>NZ_CP139715.1:1410000-3810000 GCF_034377285.1 Thalassobaculum sp. OXR-137
TTCAACACCATCCGCGGCGAGAAAGTTCGCCCAAAACGAGATCAACTCGTTCAAAGGCTTGTTGTACCGGCGGACAGTTCGTTCGCGGGAGAAATCGGTTGAGGCGCCTCGGTTATCTTCCGTCACGCCTGCCATTACCGTTCGAGGCTCGAAAAGAAGCCACAGCCTATCGTCTGCCCAATCTAGGCGGGTGCCGATGCCTTCGTGCCAAAGTAGATCTGGTTGATTTTGAACACTTCCGGAGAGATTTCCGACCAACTTTCGCAGTGGTGCCCAGCGCTGATCAGCAGGATCACTCGGAAAGAGAAGATCGGTATTTCGGCGGCGGATGAGTGTCAGATCATGTTTGCGCGCGAGCGCATGGGAGAGGGCCTGTCTAACGAGTCCGCGCTCCTGGCTGTCATAGCGTAGGCGGCGCACTTCAATGGTATGGAGATCGAACTCCTCGATCATATTATCAGAAAAGGCTGTACGCACGTCGTTGTCGGCTCCAAATGCGAGAACGCCTGCCCGTGTACGCGTTCCCAAGACCGCTACATCTGTCGCCTCAATGGCGGACCTGACTTCGGCGTGTCCGCCAATATTGCAGGTTACGCGCCGACAGACAGACGGCATAGACTTCAGTTCTAAAGCGTTGAATCTCACAACAGGAAAGCCACGATTACCACTAGGTTTTGTGGCTGGTGAGCAGATGGCTCGCTCGGACGCGAATGTGTCGAGCATTGTGGTATCCAGATCGTCGAGCAGACGGACCAGGTCGCGCAATGTTTCGTCGAAGTTCTCAATTGTGACGAGGCCGCCATCGACACCCTTCGAAGCCGCATTGCCCAGAAATTCCGATACCCGTTGAAGCGGCGGATCTTCACCTCGATGGAGCCAAAACAGGCCGCCGGGGAAAGGTGAAGTTTTCTCTAGGACCTCCTCTAAAGCACTCATGACCGAATTGTCGCGTCCGCTATAACCAGCAACGACCAAGCCGGAGCTTCCACAGGTGCCCACAAAAAGATCCCGCAGGGTGGCATCCTGACGCCTCAGTTCATCTCCCGTGTTCTTGAGACGACGAGACCGGAAATCGCCGTGCAGCTTGATCTCTGCAGGCCAGCGCTCGCCATTGAGTGCGTCTCGGGCGAGATCAGGAGCGTCAAGCGCGACAGTGGTCAGGTGACCTGTCCCATCATAAATCTTGGCACATGCATCAGCCACGAGCGGATCGAAGTTTGTGGTCCACACGATTTTGGTGCGGCTCGCCTTCATGAATGTGGCCAGCGCCATGTGGCCGTAGGACGGTTTAGCGCCGCTTAGCTTGGCGGCGATGTACGTCCTGCGGTCGTTTTCGCTTGGATAAGCTGCTTCGAACAGCGCGGCATATTCATCGGGGGCGCCTGTTGGGGGAAACTGATCGAGGCCGTCGATGAAACCTTGGAGTGATCGGCGAACCGCCGGATTTGCCAGGTCGGCAACGGTCTTTGGCGAGACATGTCGTTGACTCACATATAGCTGCTGCTTGAATTCCCAGATCATGTCCCATGCCGTGGGAATGCCGGCTGAGGCAGAGGCTCCAGCCCCGAGCAGCCACATCAGACCACCCGGGCGCATTGAAAACCGGCGTGCAAAATCATCCCCTGTAACAATGGAATAGGGGACATCCGTTATTCTCATGCTGCCCGCCCGACAATATCCATCAGCTTTGCGTAATCGGTGACCACGTCATATTTGACCTGGTCATCGGTGACTTTGTGGGCGATCTCAACGAAAAACTTTCTGGCGCACTCGATCTTCGTTTTTTCGATTTCGCGGAGCTTCATTGAGGACATTGTGCCCTTGGTTTCAGCAACAAAATAGATGTGCTTGACCCCACCTTCCTTGAAGGAAATAGCCCAGTCAGGGTTGTAGTCACCGACTGGCGTCGGAATGAGGAAACCGCGCGGCAGCTTGGCGTAGACGACCACCTCTGTGCTCGTGTCTAACTCCTCAACAAACTGCCGCTCAATGTCAGAATCGGTCACCACGTAGTCGTAGACGTGGTTTTTCAGCTTGGCGCTTGCCCGGGAAAAATCCTGTCCAGTCTGGCTGGCCGTGAAAATACCGACGTCGTAGCGGTCCTCGACTTCATCGTAAGTGAGGCGCTCGATGATCATTGTCGCCTTCTGCTCCGATATGATCCGGGAAGCCTCTGCGATGAAGTGTTCCGGGTTCTGATGGAACTGAGCGAATACACTGGCCTCGATGCCCGAGAGGATAGATGCCGTCGATTGTCGGGTAAGCTGGGCGTTCTCCGCGATCTTCCCAATAAGGTCGTATTTCACCAGCGAGTGAATAGAGCCCCCTTGCTCCGTGCTTGTGCTGGTAACCTTGAAGCCGTCGCCAGTCTTCAGTTGATCGTCGGTGATCCCGTCGTTCTGAACACCGACCTGCACGGTGTATTGCAGCGGTGTCACCCTGAGCTGGCTGTCGAGCGCGCTCACACATTTCCGAATGAGTTCGGCGGAGTCGAACTCCACGCGGTAGACCGCCTTTCGATTGATCCGGGCCCAGAGTTCCTGGAATTCCTTCTTCTCGAAATTGGCATTGAGCGGATTCGTCTTTGGCTTCCTGCCATCGTCGACTTTGGGCAACTGCGCGTCGCTGAACACACTGTCGATAAGCTGGAATATCTGATCCGCATGGGGTTTCAGTTCGTCCGGCAAAGCAGCGAGCGCCCCCGCTTCCTTCGCGGTGTGGTAGTCGCCGGAGATCTGGTCAGCATCGTCCGTGTAGTCGTTCTTGACGAGGTATCTGTATATTTGCTTCGCCATGGCCGGCGTGATCTCGACCGGCCCCGCCTCGGTTGTCATGATCTTGCCTGTGAAATACGCCTCGGTCGCCTGCCGCGGGCGCGACGACAACGTATCAGCGATCTCTTTCTGAAGGCCGCCGACAAAATCCTTGTAGCTTTCGCTGGCGACCACGGTGAGAACGTTGATGTCGTGAACGACCGCCGGGTGATCCATGCGGTCCCCATGCTGGTCTACTGACAAGCGAAGCCCACGGCCAACCTCCTGGCGGCGCGAAATCGTATTGTCGCTGTGCTTCAACATGCACATGACGAAGACGTTCGGGTTGTCCCAGCCTTCGCGAAGTGCGGAGTGCGAGAAGATGAACCGTACCTCTCTCTTTGCCCGCTGCTCGGCACTGTCCGATGGCCCCGGAAGGGTCAAAAGGCTTTCTTTGTCCTTCAGGATTAGGTCGTAGGCATCCACGTCATCGGAATCGACAGCCCGCGCCCCGACGGCGGGATCTTTCAGGTGCTTGGTTTTCTTGTCGATCGAGAAGTAGCCGTTGTGAGTGTTGCCCACGTCGATTGCGGCCAGATGCTTCCGGTACACCTCGTTGTCGATCACCAACTCCGAGAGATACTCGGCCTTCAGAAGCTCGTACTCTTCCTCGAAGACGCGGGCGTATTCGCCTTTCTCGTCGGCCTGACTATAGTCGCGGTACTTCACCACCTCGTCGATGAAGAACAGGGACAACACCTTGATTCCTTGAGCGAAGAGCTGCTTTTCCTTGTCGAGATGCGCCTTGATCGTCTCGCGGATCTGGATGCGCCGAATGTCGCGCTCGGACACGTCGCCCGTGGCCTCGCCAGCCGTCAGGACCACACCGTTGGTAAACTCGACAGTGTCATGGTTGTAGTCGATCTGCGAAATGGTGAAGCCACGGTATTGATCGAGCTCCCCAGAGATCGTGAACAGATCGTCGCGGAACTCCAGCCGCCGAAGCTGGCGCTTGATCTCGCCCGACTTCAGCTTCACCTCGATCTCGATGCGGGCGACGGGCGCTTTCTTCGAGATGTCGATCCCTTCAAGGTAGAGATAGGCGTTCGTGCCAGCGAGGCCGCGCGTCTGGATACCGCGCACGGCGATCTTCTTCACCAGTTTCTGGTTATAGGCATCCAGTGCGTCGAGGCGGTGCACCCGATTGTGCTGCGTCTTGTGGGTCGCCGAATAGCGCAGGATCATCAGCGGTTTGAACTTCGGCAATGCCTCCATCGTGGCATTGCCCTGCATCTTCTGCGGTTCATCCAGGATCAAGATTGGCCGGTTGCTGGCGATCACGTCGATGGGGCGTCGGGACTGGAAGTCGTCCAGTTCGTCATAGATGCGCCGATTGTCGGCACCGCGGGCGGCAAACGCCTGAATGTTGATGACCATGACGTTGATGCCGGCGTCGGACGAGAAGCTCTCCAACTCGTGCAGGCGTTTGGAGTTGTAGATGAAGAAACGCGCCTTCTTGCCGTAGCTTTCGGTGAAATGCTCTGCGGTGATCTGCAGCGATTTATAGACGCCCTCACGGATCGCGATGCTGGGCACCATGATGATGAATTTCGACCAGCCGTAACGCTTGTTCATCTCGAAGATGGTCTTGATATAGCAATAGGTCTTGCCTGTGCCGGTCTCCATCTCGATGTCGAGGTGATATCGGCTCGCAGTCAGCGCATCGCGCGTGTAGGTCGCTGGCGCCGGTGCCCGCTCTCCGCGGGCGTTTACGACGGTGAAGTCGGTCAGACTTTGGCTGAACGGCAGATTCTGACGGCGTTGCACGTCCTGCATGTTCGCGAGAACCTGCGCCTCGGTTAACGCAATGTCGGCGTTCTTGAAGCCTTCCTCGAAAGCGCTGGCCTGGGCCTTGCGGCCGGGATCGATCCGGTAGGTGATGCCGCTCACCATCGGTTGACCGGCGAAACAATCCACGACGGAATCGACGGCATTGGTCTGATAGGGCTGGACCTTGAACTTGAGTTTCATTGCGCCTGACATGCCTCGCCCCCTCAGATCGACTTGACGTCGGTGGTGGGGGAAAGCTGGCGGAAGATCTGTTCGACGTTGATCTTCACCGCGTCCGACACGAAGCCGTTGTCGCGGAAAACGACGCGCAGCGGCTCGTGCCCCGCCAGCTCCTTGACCAATTCCTCGGTGATGCCGGTGTCGAAACAGGCGACAAGGGCGTTTTCATCCACGAAGAACACCGTTTTGCCCTGCACCGTTTCGCGTTGGATGGGCAGCGTCAGATCCACACCCCAATCGACTAGCACCTGGAAGAGCAAGTCCTCGGGCGTGCGGTCGGGTTTGATGTTGTCGACCGCAGAGAGAAGATCGGCCTGCTTGACTTCGTCTGGGCGGTAGTACACGTCCTGCATGTTCGAGGTGTCGATCTTCAGGACGCGGAAGCCGACATCGACCAGATGGTCAGTCCGGCTCCCCTCCCCAGCTTTATTGCCTGCCCGTCGAAGCCTTTCCTTCGTAAGCTCCGCGATGTTCCGCGGCTTTCCTAGCTTATCGCAGTAATCCGCTGCAGTTTTTTGCTCCCTGTTATTGGGATCCAGAGCTTCAGGAATCTGCACAAGAATGAACCGCCGCTTGCCGCCGTCCAACACATTTTGATTCATCACTGCGTGAGCTGTGGCACCGGAACCAGCAAAGAAATCAAGAACAATGTCATTTTCTTTCGTCGCTTGTTCAACAATTACCTTCATCAGAGATACAGGCTTAGGAAAGCTGAAAACTCGATCACCGAAAAGACTTACCATGTCGGATGTGCCGTCACGGGTGTAAATTCCATCACCAATAATGGTTGAAAATCCCGTGAAGTCGGAATCCAACTCACTCAGAAAGGCTTTCCTTCGGGGACGCCCGTCAGAAGAGGCAGGCCACAGTATGCGATCCTCTCGAATGAGGCGTGCCATCGTGTTGCGGTCATATCGCCAACCCATTTGTGGGCAGCCGTAGTTAATTCCTGTCTCTGGATGGACGAGATCATAGTGAAGGTTTGGGCGCCGATCAGCGGTGGCAATGCCAACCATGTTTGCACTTGCCCAATCACCTCGTGGGTCATTGTCCGGGTTGGAATATTGTTCTTTGTTTCTCTCGGAGCCTCTGATCGCTTTCCCGTAGCACAATATATACTCGTGATCGACAGACGCGCCCGTGACTGTCCGATTGTCGATGTTTTGACGACTTTTCCATACAAAACATGCAATAAACCTATCTGATCCGAAAATCTCGTCACAAATCTTCTTTAGGTTCTGGAGCTCACCGTCGTCGATACTAATGAAAATTGCACCATCATCACTAAGAAGGTTGCGCGCCAAGCGCAACCGCGGATACATCATGCTCAACCAATCTGAGTGGAAGCGACCGTTCGAGCTTGGATTGGCAACAAGGCGATTGCCAGTATCGTCATGCTGATTCGAGCGAGCGAGAAATTCCTTTGATCCTTCCACGAAATTGTCATCATAGACAAAATCGTTCCCGGTATTGTAGGGCGGATCAATGTAGATCATCTTTATTTCGCCTAGGTATGTTTCTTGTATCAACTTCAAGGCGTCTAGGTTGTCACCTTCGATAAGAATGTTCTTTGTGGACTCAAATTCGACGCTTTCGACCGCCAAAGGACGCAGTGTTTTTGCGATTGGTGAGTTGGCGATTGCCAGAGATTCGCGCTTCCCTGGCCAATTCAGGTGAAATCGCTCCTGCGGCCCCTCGACGATATGGTCGCTCAACTCCTGCCGAAGCTGATCGAAGTCCACTACCTGCCGCAGCTTTCCCGTCTCGTCCGCCGCCTCGGTCACGCAGCCGGGAAACAGCTCACAGATCTTCGCGATATTCTCTTCTGTCAGGTTCGGGCTGTGCAGTTTCAGTTTGTCCATGCTCGTCGTCCTCTCACTCGCTCGTAGCGGCCGGTTGGGCGGTCGCCCCGGTGAGCCGTTCCAGTTCCAGTTTTGCCGCGCGCAGCTCGGCATTGATCGCCACGCGCTTGTTGAATTGCTTCTCTCGCGCCAGCCGCGCCTTGATGCGCTCGACCTCCCGCGTCTTGGCGCGGATCGCCTCTATCCGCGCGATCCGGTCCGCGATGGGCCAATCTACCAAGGAGTTGCGCGGGACGTCCGGCGCGTGCGTGAACGCCGCTTGCGGCATTTCTCCAAAGCCGGTCGCGGCCACGTCGTCCTGTTGACCGGCCTGTGCGGACAGAATCGCCCCAAGTATCCCTTCGTATAACGCCCCGAGATTAAGCGCGACCGGCAATGGCGCCCGGGCTGTATCCTCTGGCGCCCAATCGGTCGCGAAATACTCACTGATCACCCATTTCATGCTGTCGGCCTCGCTGGGGCGCTTGAACGCCGCCATGGCCTTGCGCTTGCCGCCATAGGTCAGATCGAAGATCAGGGGGAACGGGATTGCCTTGTCGATCGCGCGCAGGACACCCTCGTCGAGCTTGCCGGTCTTGAGCGAGATGCTGAAGACCTGAATCTCCGTCACCGATTTGGTGGCGCTCAGGTTGATCGTCTCGGGCGCCAGCTTGAAACGCCAGACGATCTGATCGACCTCGCGCACGAACAGGTCCTTGAGAGCAGTGTTCGCGCCGGCGTGCTCATAGATCTTGGTCTTCGGCACCACGCGACCGAAGGCAGCGCTCTTGGGATAGTCGAAGAACGCCGTCATCCGGGACCTCCCTCGATCACCAGGAAGCCGATCAGCTCGAAGTCATCAAGCCCTTTGAGTGTGTGGGTGAGTGCCGTCGTGCGGCCGCCGCTGAACAGACTGTCGAGGTCCTTCTCTTCCTTGACCTCGATCATGGAGCGGATGGCCGAGCTCAGGAGCTCCGAATAATGCTCCATCTTCCGGCCGTCCCCGGTGCGCTCGTTGAAAGAGCGGCAGACATCCGGGACCGGCACCTCGCGACCCTTGCAACTGGTTCGGATCAGGTCGAGCAGGCGCTTCACCTCGGTATGGTCGGCAATGATCTGGCCGTCATCGGCGATGTAGACCAGATAGTAGGGGTGGAGCCGGTTCTGCTGGTTGATGTTCACGCTGTCGTGGATGTTCTTGAGCGCGAAGATCACGCCGGGGCGGAGCCCCAGCTCCGGCTGCGACGGAACCACGGCATGCATGCCATTGGGCAGGCTGGCGAGTTCGCCGTGCTGCTTGACGTAGTTGAGCAGGTCCATGCGGAAGTCGTTCAGGCCGAGGTCGGTGATCGATATGCCTGTCTTGACGTCCTCGATCTCGATGACCTCTTCCTGCAGGCGCTTGAGCTGCTCCTTGCGGTAGGCGATGTCACTGCTCTTGGCCGTCAGGACATTGTCGTCACCGGTTCCGACCATGTCCGCGATCACCATCCGGTTCTCGACGCGCTCCTTGAGGTTGATGTACTCGTCGAGCGAAATGTCCGGCCAATAATTCACGAGCTGGATCTGCGAGTTCGGCGAGCCAATGCGGTCGATGCGTCCGTAGCGCTGAATGATGCGAACCGGGTTCCAGTGGATGTCGTAGTTGATCAGGTAGTC
The DNA here is from genome assembly GCF_034377285.1 of Thalassobaculum sp. OXR-137. Lineage (NCBI taxonomy): Bacteria > Pseudomonadati > Pseudomonadota > Alphaproteobacteria > Rhodospirillales > Thalassobaculaceae > Thalassobaculum > Thalassobaculum sp. OXR-137. Next base: position 1,418,324 of record NZ_CP139715.1, read on the forward strand.
ACAGTCCTGAAGGTTCTGGCCTTCGGAAATGCAGTCCGTGCCGATCAGGACGTCGATTTCGCCAAGCTCGTTCGGCATCACGACATCCTTCTCCTTCGAGCGTGGGGAGAACAGGGTGAGGACGCCCTGAAAGTCGTAGCCCTTTTTCAGCGTGGTTTTTGGCGCATCAGAGCCCGTCACCTTGCCGGTGTGCAAACCCAGTTGTTGTGCGAAGGGCGCGAGATTGGCGAAGAGATAGTTCGCCGTGTCGGCGAACGCCGTGAAGATCAGAACCTTCTTGTTGCCGGGATTTAGAGGCTCACCGACCTTGCGGTTGATGACGTCTTTCAGGTGCTGGAGCTTGGCATCGTCCTGCGGCTCGACCTTGTCCATGGACGCGACCAGGTCGTCGATCAGGGCGAGATCGGCCTGAAGGTCATGTTTCCAGGATGGCAGGTCCATGTCGGCCAGACTAATCTGGACCTTCTTGCCAACTGTGAATTCGTCGAGACCCTCAAGATCTTCATCCTCGGCATCCAACGTCTCGGCATCCGCGAGGTAGTCGCTGACGCTCTGCGTGCCGCCGGACTGCTCGAACTCACTGATCGCGCCCAGCGTCCGGGATATATTTCCAGCGAGCGAGCGCAGCGTGAGCCGGAATGCCTCGACCGAGCTCTCCAGGCGTTTGAGAAGGTTGGTCGTCATCAGCGCCTGAAGGCTACGCTCCCGGTCTGCCTGGCGCAGCTTGCCCCGGCCGCCCTCGACCTGGGTGTCGTAGATATCTTCGTATTTCCGTAGGCGGCTCGACAGGATGTAGCTGATGGGTGCATAGACCGCGAGTTTCAGCATCGAGAGCTGCGCAAATATGTCGTTCAGGCCCATCACGTCGTCGCGGTGTGTGATCGGGCAATGGAACGACAGGGGTTTTCGCCTTTGGGGGAACTTGCCGATGTCCTTGGTGTCGTAGAAGGTCTCGATGTGCTTGCGTGACCGCGCGATCGTCACGGCGTCCAGAAGTTCGAAGAAGTCGAATTCGAGCGCCTTGAGGATTGAGGCCGCGGTTCGCTCGTCCGGCGGCAGTATCGTCCAGGCATTGAAAGCTTTCTGCGCGCGGCGGAAGATTTCCTCGACGCTGGTTTGCGTCTTCAGGTTCTGTCTGAGAGCCTCCGACTGTCCTTCGTAGGCGAGCGCAAGTTGGTTGCGCAGGTCGGTGAAGCGGTTGTTCACCGGCGTCGCGGAGAGCATTAGAACCTTGGTCTTCACGCCTGCGCGGATGACCTTGTTCATCAGCTTCTGGTAGCGTGTCTCCCGGTCCTTGAAGACATCGTTGTTGCGGAAATTATGGGACTCGTCGATGACGACGAGGTCGTAATTGCCCCAATTCACACGGTTGAGCGGAATGCCGAAGGACTCGCCCGACGTCCGCGAGAGGTCGGTGTGGCAGAGGACATCGTAGTTGAACCGGTCCTTCGCAAAGATGTTGGTCGTCAGGTTGGTGTTATAGTTTTGCCAGTTATCGGCCAGTTTTTTGGGGCAAAGCACCAAGACGGCACGATTTCGAAGCTCGTAGTATTTCACTACCGCGAGTGCGGTGAAGGTTTTCCCAAGGCCGACGCTGTCAGCCAGAATACAACCGTTGTATGTCTCCAGCTTGTTGATGATCCCGGTTGCGGCGTCTTTCTGGTAGTTGAACAGCTTGTTCCAGACAAGGCTGTCGCGATAGCCAGTAAGATCATTCGGAAGAACGTCCTCGTCGATATCCTCCAGGAAGTCCTGGAAGATATTATACAGCATCATGAAGTAGATGCGTTCTGGCGAATTCTCTTGGTAAACGGACTCAATATGATCGCAGATCGCTTCCGTGACGTCTTTGACTTTTTCCGGGTCCGCCCATATCTGGTTGAAGAGCTGGAGATACATCTGTGCGTGACTTGGATCGTCAAACCGCGTCACAAAATTCGATACGGCATCGCCTTTCTGATAGCCGAGATCGACCGCGGTGAAGCCGCTGATCGGCATGTAGGCGATTCCGCCGTCACCACTCGCCACGTGCAGGAACTGCTGCATTGGGGCTTTCGTGGTGTTCGACCGGAACGTGGCTTTCTTGCGAATCCAGTCGGCGCATTCACGCGCCACGGCCCTTTGCGTCAGCTTGTTGCGGAGCTGGATTTCAAACTCCGTGCCATAAAGGCCGCTCTCCCGCCGCGCTTTCGGGATAAAGAACTCTCGCCGTTCTTTGCGCAGGTGATCCGCGACCTCTGTCGGCACGAACGTCGGGGCTGTGAAGATAAACTGAAGGCTTTCGACCTTGGAAAGTTCAGACTTTAGGGCTTCGAACGCATAGATCGAAAAGCAGGATGCCGCGATTTTCACGCGCGCGCCCCTACCAATTGTGGCTTTGAGGTCATCGCCCAATAGCTGCGAGGTGTTATCAATGATCTTCATCAATGACCTCACGATTTAGGAGAACAATCTGCTGATCCTGCGGTTTTCGCGCAGATGGATCGACATCGAGTCCCAGACGTTTCAGCGTGTAGTAAAGGAAAGCATGTCTGACCTTGATCTTCGCCTTGCCGCCACGCATGCCATAATCGAGGGCGATGACCTTCTGCTGCGTTTCGGATAGCTCCGGGTGCGGGCCGATTTCAAGTGTCACATGTTCATGCCAATCGGCATCATTGGCAGGGTCGCAATCTATCTGTCGCGTTCCCCGAACATCCATGATCCGCGACAGCACGAAATCCTTGAACGTCTGATCATTTTCGCAGAAGGCGCGCGCATGCCAGCGGAAACCATCGAAGCCGATGGCATGCGGGGCAATCCAGCGCCATTTGGGTTCGGGTCGGGACAGTGACTGATATTTGATCTCAAGCGATTCGCCACGGTGGATTGCCGCCAGTACCGCCCGCAAGGTCTTTGCATCCACACCGCGAACCGGTGTCGGTGCGGCATCGAAGGCGGGAATCTGGTCAAGCCAGGCATCGCTGCTATCAAGGATACCATCGGCCACCGAGCGAAGCTGGGTGAGGTAACGGCTGGCGTCGGGCTTCAGGAAAAGCGGTGCGAAATCAACCCCGCGCGCATATGTCCGTGCGCTCTTGTCGTAGACCATATTGGCGGGGGCCAGACCAAGATAACGGTTGAGGTCATTCGATGACTGCTGCACCGAGACCCCGAACATGCCGATCAGGTCGCCACGGTTGATATGGCCATCCCAAAAGAGGCGAAATTCGATGAACTCGAAGCGCTGCTCAACACCCCAGCGCAACGCGTGTTCTTTGCCCGGATTTTGGCCGTCGCCCACCTGCCGCTCCTCCATGCCCCACAAATCCTATCAACTGCACAGGACTAGTTTCTAGACGTGCGGGGCGGGAGGTGCAAGGATTTATCAACTTCCGGGGAAATATTTGGTCAAAGGTGCAACTTCATCCATTTCTTCTTCTGAATGCTTCCGGGCTCATGCCGGTATGTCTTTTGAACGCCGTTGAAAAATTCCCGAAATTCTCGAAGCCGAGATCCAGCGCAATTTCGGTGATCGATTTTCGCGTGCCCAGCACCAGTTCAACCGCTGCGGCCATCACCGTATTGTGGGCAAACCGGCAGGGCGTCTCGCCAAAGCTCTCTTTGAAAGCGCGCTGGAAGTGGCGTCTGGACAGGCCCGCTGCTGCCGCCAGTTCGCCGACATCGAATTCCTGCCGCCCATGTGTGCCGATATAGTCAAGCGTGAGGCGCTGCTGGGCACTGGTCAGTCCGCCCGAAATCGAAGGCTGCACCGTTCCGCCTGCGCCGAAACACGCCAGCAGGTGAATGACAAGCTGAGTGGCGATGGCCTCGGCGCAGGCCCGGAGGTGATGCCCTTTTGCGCCGATTTTGCCGCACAGCGCCATGCAGAGACTTTGCACGAGCGAATCGCTGAGCGCGGCTTGAGGTTGCAGGCGCGGCGCATCGCCTTTGAACTGCTCGCGAACGACGCGATCCACAAAGTCTGGCGTGAACGTAATGATCGCCGCCCGCTGCTCCCCTTCCCACGCCACTTCCATCGGCGTATGTGCGGGCACGATATGAAACTGTCCTGCTTCGACGCGATGGCGGGCGGGTTGCAATTCATACGGCCCGCGCCAATCGATCTCGAAGGGTTCATCCTCATGCATGATCAGGGTGACTTGGGGTGAGACCAGCCGCGCGCCTTGCGGATTGGGATGAAACAGATAGCGGTTGATCACTGCGGCCGGATTGGCAAAACGCCCGAGAAGCTCTGCGAAGGGCAATGGCGCGTCCGCGGAAAAATCGATCATAATAACATCTGACATACCACCCCCATGAATGCATAAATCCACTTGGGGCAGGCCACCCGTAATATGGCAGGCAACCTGACTTCCAAGATTGCAGTCTATTTATGCAATCATGGCGCGAATACGGCAATTATGGGGAAATGTCTGACAAAATCTGTCGGATTTACTTAAAATTCTTTGAATATTCGTGGCGCAATTTCAAAAGCTGCGACCCTTTCGCAAAAGCGCGCCCGCCGTTTCCTATCGATAATCATCGATAGGGCGGACGGAAAACACCCCATCGCCAACAAGCATTCTTCCGTCTGCTGATGATGATCACGGCAAGGAGGAATGCTGCCATGTCTGAGGAGAAACCCGAACCGGGCATAAGTCCGAGCGCCGATTGGCGCGAACCCGAACACTATAATCCGTTACTTAACAGCGACCGGCATTGCTGGGCGGGCGAGTGGCTGCGCAGGAACCCGGTGTTCCTTGCCGACCTGCGGGAAGCCCGATGCAGCCCGCCCGATGAATCCGGACACATCCTTTGCGATCAGGATTGCCGATTGGCCCGATGGGGCGTGCGTTGTTGCCAGATCGATGGCGAGGCGGTGTTCTTCTGGCTACCGGAATGCAATCCCCTGGTCTTGCGGGTAGAAGCCAAACCGCACGTCGACACAGGCAACACATTCGATTGTCGCCAATGCCCTTTGTTCCGCGCCGTCGTGCATGGTGATGACGGCCAGCATTTTTTATTCAGCGACGGCGCGCGATATCTGCAACTCGCGGTGACAGAGGGCGATGCGCTCACCGGCCCGGCACTGCTGAGTTGCACGCTTTGCGGCCTCAAGGATTTCGAGATCAAGCCGCTGACCCTACAGCGCCTGTGCCGCCTGGCGCGCAGCGGACGATTGCTCAAATCCCTTTACCCACCCGAACGCCGCGCCCGCCGCTGGGTCGAGATGCTCCGCGCCTTTGACGGGGCGGAATTCGGGGCCAGCCAGCGTGACATCGCGGCGGTTTTGTATGGGGATCGGGCGGTCCGGGAGGATTGGGAGGCAGGTTTCCTGCGTACCCGCGTTCAGCGCCTGCTCTCCGGCGCGAGGACCATGGTGCGGGGCGGCTACCGACGGCTGCTGGATCCAGAGGAAAAGGGACGTCCCGGGCGGGTGAAGGGCTGACAGCCAGAGAGAGGGTCGGTCGGCCCGGAACCCGAAAAAGGAGACTTCCCATGTTTCAACTTGTCAAAGGCAGCGCCGTCATCGGCATTCTGTTTTTCGCTGTGGTGTCCTTCTGGCCCGCGCTCGATAGTGAATATAAAGGCCCGGCCCGCGTCATCGATGCGGATACCATCGAGGTGGACGGCAGGCGCCACAGGCTTTACGGCGTCGATGCCATGGAGATCGACCAGATCTGCCATCGCCGCGACGGTGCCGTATGGCCCTGCGGCAGAGAAGCCGCCGCCGCGCTCGCCGAGTTCCTTGATGGTCGCACGGTCAACTGTGATGTCTGGCAGAAGAAGACGCGCGACGCCTATGGCCGCTTCATCTCGATCTGCTACGCGGGCATCGACAATCTTTCGGCCTGGGTCGCCAATGAGGGCTGGGCCATTGCCGACCGCGATGCCAACCGCCTCTACAATTACACCAGCCAGGAAGGCATGGCGAAGTTCCTGCGCAAGGGGATCTGGAATGGCACATTCGACCCACCCGCCGAATGGCGACGCGGACAGCAGGCGGGAGAGCGGCCATGAATGCGCTGTTCCCGCCGCCGGCCGATACATCCACCATCAAGCTGCGCGTGCTGTCGCTCGGCGCCGGGGTGCAGTCGACCACGCTGGCGCTGATGGCCGCCCATGGCGCGGTGGGGCCGATGCCCGATTGCGCCATCTTCGCCGATACAGGTTGGGAGCCGCGGGCGGTCTATGAGCATCTCGCCTGGCTCAGGTCGCCGAACGTGCTGCCCTTCCCGGTGCATATCGTCTCGGACGGCAATATCCGCGACGGGCTCGTGAAGGGCGCGCAGGGCGACCGCTGGGTTTCGATCCCCGCCTTCACCAGATCCGCGTCGGGCAAGGTCGGCATGATCCGGCGGCAATGCACCAAGGAACTCAAAATCGTCCCGATCCGCCGCAAGGTGCGCGAACTTATCGGCATTGCAGGCAAACGTTCACCAAATCATCCGGTCGTCGAGCAGTGGATCGGCATATCCTTCGACGAGATCGTGCGCATGAAAATGTCGATGGAACCGTGGCAGGTGAACCGTTTTCCGCTCGTTGAGATGGGCATGACACGCCGCGACTGCCTGCGCTGGCTGGAGCGGAACGGCTATCCCGCACCGCCGAAGAGTTCCTGCATCGGTTGTCCCTATCACAGCGACAGTCTATGGCGGCAGATGCACGAGGAGGACCCGGATGCCTGGGACGATGCCGTCGCCATCGACCGGCTGATCCGCACCGGCTTCCGCAATCTGCGCGGCGAGGTCTTCCTGCACCGTTCCTGCCTGCCGCTCGACGAAGCCGACCTCGACACACTGGCGGACAAAGGGCAGCTCGATCTCTTCGCTGACGAATGCGACGGCATGTGCGGCGTGTAGCCGTGTCCCATTTCTTCGCCTCGGTTAGACTGTTGCTTTGCTGGGGAGTGGCCGTTCGATATGCCTGGCATGAATGGCAGAGGTGCGGGACAAAGCATGCTTTCGCTGCGCAGGCCTCAATGGCAGCAATCTGCGCATCACGACATCGCTTTCCGACAGGGAGGGCGGATTCCAGACATTCTCCGCAGCTGCGAACGGACTGGCAGGTTCGGCAGAAGCGGACGTTCAACCGGCAATTTCGCGCTATGCGTTTTGGTCCAACGCGCAGGTCAGGAATCGGACCATCGCTGTTGTCCGCTCCTGTATCGACTAAGGGTGGTAACCGAAGTTTGCTGCAGAGTATCTCTTCCAACGGCTGTTCCGCGGTCTACCCACGCCGGGTTTATAAAGTCAGCCCAACCAAGATGAACCTGGTGTCCTATTCATCATGCGATCAAAGGTTTCTTCCTGCTCTTCCTCTTCGAGCGCTTCGAAGCGGGAAGACGCCGGACCAAGGTGGAGCAAGGACATCGAGAAATCATAACGGTCGGAGAACAAGACCATCTCTTCACAGGGCTCGCGGAACCAGACACCGGCATCGAACTCTGCGCTGCCCTTACTGCCATCTACACTTGCCCGCCGCGCCGCAAGAGATTGTTCGGGAATTTCCACCGGCGGCACGTTGGCAGTCCGGAAGAACGCGCCGCTCTTGAGCGCCGGTTCGCTCGACCGTGCCCACAGGATGAATCCCTCCCTCGCGACAACGAGTACTGATCTGCGGGTGGTGAACTGCAACCAACGCAGGACGGCGGCCTGCATTGAAACTTCATAACGAGCCGCGCTGTCGCTCAACATTTCAAGGTCCGGCTTGTCACGTGCAGCGATCTGACGGCGAAAGTCATCGAACGGCATAAGCAGGTTGGCCGCAAACTCGTTGGCTTCGCTTTCGACCTTTCGGTTCTTGCTGTCCCACGAGCGCATATCCTCCTCGGTGCAGTAGATACCCTCGGGGTGTGCAAGCCGATGCAGCAGGTAGTGGCCGAACTCATGGGCTAGCGTGAAGTTGATGCGGCCTGGTGATGTGATCGCCGAATTATAAAGGATGCCCCAGCCCCTCTTCCCGTCCCGCGCGGGCGCAAGTGCACCCTCGAACCCCGGCAGCTTGTCGCCAAGCACGTCGGTCAACGGATCATCGGGGAACCGCTTGCGGGAATACTCGATGGCGAGTTCCCGGATGCGCACGGGAAAGCGGTCCTGCCCGAAGACCGCATTCAGCATCATCGAAATTTCGTTCGCCTGCCTCCGCGGCGACGGTGTCTTCGTCATTCCTCTCGCCCGATCAGTTTTGCCATCTTTCGAATCTTTTCCCGCGTCTCGGGGTCCATCTTCCTGTAGTTGCGATAGAAGCGGGCATCGACCGCGTCCTCTTCCGCGATCTCGCCCGACTGATCGAGCAGGTAGTCGATCTCGACTTCGAAGAACTCGGCAATGCGCGCGATCTTCTCGGCGGATGGCCGCGGCGGATTCCTGTTCTCAAGCTCCCAGATGTAACTCTTGCTGGAGCCGGTGAGCGCGGCAAGCTGGTCCAGGGTCAACTCCTTCTGCTTCCTAAGCTTTTGAATCTTTTCGCCTAACGCGTTCGGCATGTGTCTCCCTCCTTGCTTGTTCGGTATTGACTTACTTTAACACCTTGATTTCCGAATAGCAATTTGAGATCATGTTCGGAGTAGAGAACTTTTTATGCTGCTTTTGGTAACGTCGTTGACGAAAGGAAAAACAGATGAGTAAAGGGCCGAAAAGCCACCACATTGTCCCGAACCGAGGTGGGGGATGGGACGTCAAGCGGGGCGGTGCAGACCGCGCCAGCAGCCACCACGACACCAAGGCCGATGCTGTCCAGCAAGGCCGGGAGGTCAGCCGCAATCAGGGTACTGAGCTGCGGATTCACAACAAAGACGGGCGCATCGCCCGGAGCGACAGCCACGGCGGCGATCCGTATCCGCCGAAGGGCTGAGGAAACCACTCAACCAAGGAGATGAAAATGAGTGAAGTGAAGGAAGCCAAGGAACGGCCCGACAAGGCCGATAAGCAGGTGATGATAGTCGTCAACGGCAGGGAGAAGACGGTCAGCGAGAAGGAACTGAGCTTTGATCAGATCGTCAAACTGGCCTTCGAAACCCCGCCCACGGGCGAGAACATCTGCTTCACAATGACCTTCCGGCGCGGCCAGGGAAACAAGCCCGAAGGCACGCTGAGCGAAGGCGAGAGCGTGAAGGTCAAGGAAGGGATGATCTTCAATGTCACCGCGACCGATAAGTCGTAGTGCCGACCTGCAGGCGCTCGTGGATGACGGGTATGAGGTCGGAATCGACGCCGGCCATCTCGTCATCCACAACGTCCCCTACGTGGACGCACGCCTTGAGGTTAGGCGAGGCAAGCTGGTCGCTGAGCTCGCTTTGGCAGGTGACGCGACGACGCGCCCGCGTACCCACGTTGTGATGTTTGCTGGATCGCATCCCTGTGACACCACCGGCAAGCCTCTCAACAAGATCAAGCACCAAAGCCAGCGAAAGCAGATCAGCGAAGGTCTGAACGTCGATCATTCGTTTTCGAGCAAGCCGGTGGGTAGCAACGGCTACGAAGACTACTATCACCAGATGACCACCTACATCGCGATCATTGAAGGCCCTGCGCGTGCGATCGATCCGTCTGCGACGACCCGTACCTGCGGCGTTGTCGAGGCGGAGGATGACGGAGTATTCAACTATGCCGACACGGCATCCAGCCGGGCGGGTATAAGCGCCCTTTCCGGCAAGCTCACGGGACATAAGGTCGGGATCATCGGGCTGGGCGGCACCGGCTCTTATATTCTGGACACGGTGGCAAAGACGCCGGTGCCGGACATCCATCTGTTCGACGGCGATGACTTTCTTCAGCATAATGCCTTTCGCTCGCCAGGCGCACCGACGATCGATGAACTCAGGGCAAAACCGAACAAGGCCGAATACTGGGCGGCGCGCTACGCGCCCATGCGCCAAGGCATTCACGCGCATGGATTTCACATCACCGCCCAGAATGCGGGCTGCCTCGACCCTCTTGACCTCGGGTTTGTGTTCATCTGCATCGACAAGGCAGATGCCAAGCGGCCTATCATCGCCAAACTCGAAGAGCTCGGCATTCCCTTCATCGACGTGGGCATGGGGCTGGAACTGACTGACGGCAAGCTCCACGGCCAGTTACGCGTGACGATGAGCACACCGGCGCGCCGCACTCACGTCCACGAGAAGAAGCGGATAGGCCTCACCGGCGGCGATGCCGACGGGGTCTATTCACACAATATTCAGATCGCCGAGCTTAACCAGATGAATGCGGCGCTTGCCGTAATCCGGTGGAAGAAATGGTGCGCCTTCTTCCTCGACCTCGAAGGCGAGCATCACAGCATCTATACATTGGATGGAAACCTTATAATTAATGAAGATAAGAAATGAAAAAGATTTCAAGACTTGAGCCGGTATTTACAACTGCAATTCCCGAAAAACTCGAACCGGGCAAAATTTATGTCTCGATCGAATATGCGACCATCAGCCATCTTTGCTGCTGCGGATGCGCGCGCGAGGTCGTGACCCCGCTCACCCCGATCGACTGGAAGCTGACCTATGACGGCGAGACCATCTCGATGCATCCTTCTATCGGCAACTGGAGCTTCCCCTGCCGATCGCACTACTGGATCAGAAACGGCAGGATCAAATGGGCGGATGATTGGACGCCGGAACAGGTGCAGGCTGGCAGGGCTCGCGATCGCCGCGCGAAAGAACGCCAGTTCGGGGAGACGCCCAACGCAGCCCCCAACCCCAATCAAGGCACGCATTCGACAAGCGGCTTCTGGGATTGGCTCAAACGTTTGTGGAAAAAGTAAACATCATAATTCTGGTGGTTTTCGAGTGGCCGGATGGGCGAGCGGACTGAGGTCGCCCGATCACAGACTTTGATTGGACCTGTGCTGCTGCGTCAAAAATGAATGCCTGCTTCGAAGGACTGTGCCGTTGAGGTTGCAGACCTCGGCGGCCCGCAGCCCTGCGCCGTATGAGATGCTGAGCGCCGCGCGATACTTCAGGCCGGGCCCGGGTGCCGCCATCAGGATGTCGGAGACCTCCTCGACGCTGAACACGACCGGCAGCTTCCGTGGCTGGGTGCGGAACTGCATGTAACGTTTCATCTCCTTGCGCCCGCAGGTCCTCCGGCGTGGCCGTATCCGGCGATCGCCCGAGAAAGGCGGCGAAATCCTTGATCGCCCTGATGTGGGCCTTTTGCGCCTTGTCGCCCATCCCACGGATGCGCACGTCTTCGATCATCCGCTGGCGCAGCGGTGTGGTTCTCTCCTCTGTCATGGAAGCCTCCTGTCTGTCGATAGAGAAGGCCCCAATAGTCAGATAGGTTAGCCAGATCGTAAAATGCGCACTGTTATAGGCATCTCACACCATCAGCCGAAAGCGCCAATGCCGCGGAGCGGCTTCGTCCTTGGATCGAAACCGGTATTCCGCCTCTGGTGCCAAGTGCGTGGTTTTGACCACCAGCGGTGGGCCGCAGGGCCTGGAGAGTAAGAGGAATTTGGTTTTTCCATGAACGGGTTGGAAGGGGAAAGAAGGCTTTCTCCGCCCGTTCTGGAGAAACCGACATGGCAACCCCCAAGAAAATCACCCTGTCCCAGTCCCGGGACATTCCGTTCAACAAGCTGGTGCTCTCAAACCGCAACGTCCGTCGCGTGCAGGCGGGCGTGTCAATCGAGGAACTGGCCGAGGATATCGCCCGGCGCACGCTGTTGCAGTCCCTGAGCGTGCGGCCCGTGCTCGGCGAGGATGGCCAGCCCACGGACCGATATGAGGTGCAAGCCGGCGGGCGGCGTTACCGGGCGCTTGAACTGCTGGTCAAGCAGAAGCGCCTCAATAAGACCGCGCCGATCCCCTGCGTCATTCGCGAGGACGGTATTCTCGAAGAGGACAGCCTCGCCGAGAACGTCCAGAGGCAAGCGCTCCATCCGCTCGACCAGTTTCGCGCGTTCCAGTCCCTGAAAGATCAGGGCCTCGGAGACGAGGACATCGCGGCGCGGTTTTTTGTCACCCCGCAGATCGTCAGGCAGCGTCTGAAACTGGCGTCAGTGTCGCCGAAGCTACTTGAAATCTATGCGGCCGACGAGATGACGCTGGAACAGCTCATGGCCTTCAGCATCGCGGCCAACCATGAGCGGCAGGAGCAAGTGTGGGAGGCCGTGCAGCGCGGCTACAACCAGGAACCATACTATATCCGCAAGTTGCTGACGGAAGACGCTGTTCGGGCATCGGACAAGCGGGTTCGTTTCGTCGGCCTCGATACCTATGAAGCCGAAGGGGGCAGCGTCCTACGCGATCTGTTTTCCCAGAATGACGATGGCTGGTTGCAGGACGTGGCGCTCCTGGAACGCTTGGTCACCGCGAAGCTGACCGGTGAAGCTGAGACGATTAAGGCGGAAGGCTGGCGCTGGGTCCAGATCGCCCAGGACTTCCCCTATGGGCATACTGGCGATTTGCGTCGTGTCATGGGCGAAATGCAGCCTCTGTCGGATGAGTGTCAATGCCGCCCGTAATTTCCCCAGAAGCGCCGAAGTAAATTTCCCCAGTTTCGCCGGTCAGGTTGTCGCGGTGATGTGGTCGTTTTTGGGCGGCCGTCCCCTTGGCCGTCGTAGCGGTGCTGGGGTCGGCGGTGTGATGGTAGCCTTGGAGCGGACGTGCTCGGGCATGAGGTCGGCGTGCTGGCGCAACCGGTAGCTGGAGCCTTCGATCTGGATGACCAGAGCATGATGCAGCAGGCGGTCGAGGAGTGCGGTGGCGACGACCGGGTCTCCGAACACCTCGCCCCATTCGGCAAAGCCGCGGTTGGAGGTCAGGACCATCGCACCACGCTCGTATCGGGCGTTGACCAGCTGGAAGAACAGGTTGCCACCCCCAGGAACGACGGGCAGGTAGCCGATCTCGTCAACGATCAGCAGAGCCGGTCGACAGAAGAAGCGTATGCGTTCCGTCAGCCGTCCCTCGCGCTCGGCGCGGGCGAGTTGCCCGAGCAGGTCGGCGAGTGTGCAAAAGTAGACACTGCGCCCTGCCTTCACCGCCTCGACGCCGAGGGCGATGGCCAGATGGCTCTTGCCGGTGCCGGGCGGGCCGAGGAAGTGGACGACCTCGCAGCGACCGATAAAGCCGAGTTGTGCGAGGGTGAGGATACGATCGCGGTCGAGCGACGGCTGGAAGGAGAAGTCGAACCCTGAGAGCGTCTTGATGGTCGCCAGTCGGCCCATGCGCAGGGCCGTCTTGATGCGGCTGTTCTCGCGCAGGGTCAGTTCCTCGGCGAGCAGCATGTCGATGGCCTCCAGAGCACCGATCTCCCCGTGCTCGAGGCGGCGCACGACCTGATCGAGGGCTTCCAGGGCGCGTGGCATTTTCAGACCGACCAGATCGTGGCGGATCCGCTCCAGGGTCGACGGGGTCAGATCACCTGGAGCGCTCATGACCGGCACTCCCGGGCAAGACGGCGAGCGACAGCGTCGTAGAACTCCAGGGAGCGCTGAGCGACCACGTCGCCGGTTCGGCTGACGACCACATCTCCGTCGGCTCCACGTCTTCGTCCTGTGGAGCCCCCTCCTTTTCGGTGTCCAGGAGCCACCCGGCGCTGGTGGCGGCCTTCCAGGACCGGATGGGTCGCGATCAACGTGCCGTCCTCGAAGATCCTGATCTCCTGGGCGAGCGTGTGCACCTCGACCGTGCGCCGCCGGGTGGCATCCGGAACGCTGTAGAAGTTGCCACCGACGCTTACCATCCCTTCCCGGGAGATCCGTCGCTCCAGACGTAGTACGGAGCGGAACGGCGCCAGAGGCAGAACCAGCAGGTGCGGCTTCTCCTCGGCGAACGCCTCGTTCACGACCCGCCGGGTTGTGGCATGCACCCTGGGATTGGCGACACTGTCCAGCCAGCGCCGCAGCTGCTCGTTCAGATCGTCCAGGTTGCGGAACGAACGGGCCAAGAAGAAGTCCTCGCGGATGTATCGGAACGGCCGCTCGACCTTGCCCTTGGTCTTGGCCCGGTAGGGCTGGCACGCGCGCGGGTGGAAGCCATAGTGGCGGGCCAGATCCACAAGGGCCCTGTTGTAGACGATGCCGCGCGGCTCCCCGTCAGCAGCTTCGCCGATCACCGCCGTCTTCATGCGGTCGTAGAGAAGCTCGCGTGGCACGCCGCCGATCGCGTCGAAGGCGGCGACGTGGCAGCGCAGCACTGTCGCTAGGTCCTGATGGGCGACGAACCGTGCCCAGATCAGGCGGCTATGCCCCAGGACCAGCGAGAACAGCCACACGATCCGCGGCTGTTCCGGCTCATCGGTGAACACCACCTGGAACTGAGCAAAGTCGACCTGTCCTTGCTGACCGGGAGGTGTCTCGAAGCGGATCTCATAACCCGGTGTCGGCGCGGGACGGATATCACGCAGATAATCCGTCACCGCCGTATAGCCGCCGCTATAGCCGAGGTCCCGCAATTCTCGCAGCAGCCGGGCGCCGGTCAGGCCAGGCCACGTCATCACGCGTTCGCGCAGATAGGGGGTGTACGGATCCAGCAGACGTGACCGTGGCCTGCGTGGGCCATAGCTCGGTGGCTCCAGGCCGCGCTCGATGTAGCGACGAACGGTCTTGCGGTCGAACCCGCTCTCCCGTGCGATCGCCGATATAGACAGCCCCTGCCGATGCAGTTCCAAGATCATGAGCATCTCTCCCAGTTTGATCACCGCCGAACTCCTCTCGCCGACCGAGAGGAGCATCGGCAACTCGCCGCCGCCGGTCATCCGGGGCGCGCCCCGGATGACCGGCGACACGCCAACTGGGGAATTTTCAAACGGCGGTTCTGGGGAGATTCACTCCGGTATCAACAGATGAGGAACAAGCAAAGCGCGAAGCCCTGCGCGACGAAATGGCAGAGATCGAGGAGCGCTACTCTGGCACGGACGAGGATCTGCCCGAGGAGGTCGACCGGCGGCTTAGCGAGATCGAGACCGAACTCGACGGTTTCGAAGATAGGCCCGTCATCTACGATCCCGCCGATATCGCTTGCGCGGGCGTGTTCGTCAGCATCGACGGTGACGGTCGGCTCAAGATCGAACGCGGCTATGTCCGGCCCGAGGACGAGGCGCAGAATGAGGCCGATGGCGAAGCAGCCGACGCCGACGCCTTCGTCCGCGATCATGTCGAAATCGTCCATGTCGGTGCAGATGGCGAGACCCGGCAGGTCGATCCCGCCGCGCTATCTGGTAATGCGTCTCCAGACGAGGAGGACGAAGGCATCAAGCCACTTTCGGACCGGCTGGTAATGGAACTCACCGCGCACCGGACGCTGGCCTTGCGCGATGCGCTGGCGGGCGACCCGGACATCGCCTTCATCGCCGTGCTGCATGGGTTGGCGCTCCAGACCTTCTATCGCTACGCCACCGATAGCTGCCTGGAGGTCACATGGAAGAGCAGTGGCTTTTCCGTGCAGGGGCCGGATCTGAAGGAATGCCCGTCTGCCAAGGCTATTGAGGATCGTCAGACCAATTGGGAAAAGCAGTTGCCGGATGAACCCGAACTGCTCTGGGAGTTCCTCTGCGACTTCGATCATGACAGCCGCATGGCGCTCTTCGCCCATTGCGCCTCGCTCACCGTCAACGCCCTGCATGAGCCGTGGAATCGGGCACAGGGCCGCCGGCACCATGCCGACCAGCTCGCCTGCGCGCTTGTCCTCGACATGGCCGCCGCCGGCTGGAAACCTACACCTGAGAATTACCTGAACCGGGTGCCCAAGGCGCGCATCCTGGAGGCGGTGACCGAGGCCAAGGGCGATGCCGCGGCCGAACTGATCGACCACCTCAAGAAATCCGACATGGCCGAGCAGGCCGAGCGACTGCTTGACGGCACCGGCTGGCTGCCGGAGCCGCTGAGGACGTCCGGTGTCGAGTCCATGAGCGCGCCGAATACGGACGAACCGGAGGTGGCGTCCGACGCCGAGCTTCCGGAATTCCTCACCGCCGCCGAATAAGCGGTCTCAACCCAATTTATCAACTATGGCCCGGTTCACGCCGGGCCTTTTGATTTTCAGGAGACATCGACATGCAATCCGCACGCATGATTTCCAGACACGCCCTCTGCGTCCACACCCCCTGGGGCATCGCCGATCATTGCCGAGAATATGCCGAGGGCATCACCTTCTACGGCACGCCGTCGCATGGCGGCTTCAAGCTCAGCCCCGAGCGCCTGGCGGCGATGCACCCCGCCTTGCGCGCGCCTGCCGGTTGGTTCGAGGAGGACGCCGAATGGGCCAAAGTCGCCTTCGCCTTTCCCGAATGCTTCACACCTGAACAGCGCGAGGCGGCAATCCATACGCTGAAGGATTGGTGCCCCGACGCCTATGAAGCCGCCACCGGCGAAACCCTTGCGCCGGGCGCATCCTACATCAAGGATCAGCGGCTTTTCCATGAGAAGCACGCCGAGGATTGGATCGTGATTTCGGCGATTTCATCCGACCAGCATCCGGGACAAGTCGAATGCATCGCTACGATTGGCGGCAAAGGCGGCGAATGGGGCAAGGCTGACCCGGAGGAACGGCGCTATCTGGTGCCCAAGGCGGAATATGACAAACGCGGATCACATGGCTTCGTCATCAATCCTGCCCTTCATGCGCCCTATGACGGCCAGAGCAGTTTCATTGCGCGGAGGGCGTCGTCATGATCCCGGATTACGTCAGCGCCAATTTTCAAACCCTGCTGCGCGCTGCCGAAAACGGTGATCTCGCTTTGATGGAATGCACCGATATTCATTCCGAAGCGCCGCGTTATATCATTGCTGCCGTGCAGCGTGGCGATAAGAAGGATTGCGACTCCACACCCTTCGGACATCTGGCGGAGGGAAACCCGTTCGAGGCTTACAGGCCACCAGAGTGAGAGGAGTTTCCGGGAAGGGTGAACGGAATGGGTGAGAGAAAGCCTGTTCCGGTTCGGTTTTCAAACCTCAACCCGGAGACATCCCATGAATTATGCTCTATCCGCAGCGGCGGTTCGTACCGCCGCGCCATTCCGCACGCCCGATAACACTGCTGCCTGCATCCTCACCGCCGCCAACCGCATTCTTGCCGGTCTGGAGCGCGGCATCACCATTGAAACCCGCTTCCTGCGCCAGGCGATGGAAGAGGCATTCGGTGGCTCGGACGCCGAGGGTTTTTGGTGCTGGAAAGACGCCTATGAAGCCTGCGAGGCGGCGCAGGTGCTGTTTCTGCGCAAATATGGCCGCGCCATGCAGGAGAAGGCGGCATCGCCCGCAGCACTTCTATCGATGATCGGCCGCATCGCCGGATTGCTCCCTACCCATACGCGGCGCTCGGAGGAATCCCAATCTCTGCAACAGTTTTCGACCCCGGCGCCCCTGGCGCTGGTGGCGGCCATCGCTGCCGGAGTCACGCCCGATGACGTGGTGCTGGAGCCGTCTGCCGGGACCGGCCTGATGGCCATTTTCGCCGAGATCATGGGCGTCCGTCTGGCGCTCAACGAGGTCGCCGAAACGCGCGTGGCGTTATTGCGGCGGCTATTTCCCGACGCCGTCACCTCCACTCATGACGCGGCCAGCATTGATGACCGGTTGACGGACGATGTTACGCCGTCGGTTGTCATCATGAATCCGCCTTTCTCGGCGGCGGTGAATGTGAAAGGGCGTTCAGCCGACGCCGATTTCCATCATGTGCGTTCGGCCCTGTCCCGCTTGGCCGTTGGCGGAAGGCTGGTGACGATCACCGGCCATAATTTTCCCTATGAGCGACTGAACGGCGCAATTCGCTTTTCCTGCGTCATCGATGGCAGTGCCTATGCCAAGCATGGCACGACGTTCGAGACGCGCCTCACCGTGATCGACAAGGTTCCGGATATTGGCGTCTCCCCGATCATGCCGAAGGTGCAAAGCGCTGCCGAGTTGCTGGCCAATGTCACCCTTCATGTGCCGCCGCGCATGAAGGTGGAGGGCGAGATCGGTCTTGGCGCGGTGAAGGCGATCATGCCGATCCACCACGCTCCGGCTGCACCCAGGCCGACGACGATCTCTTCCGCTCCCGATGCCACAGAGATTGCCTATGAGCCGACCGAATGGACGGCCGCCCAAGGTGCCGATCTTGCCGACACGCTCTATGAGGGTTACGCGCTGCAATCGATCCGCATCCCTGACGCGCACCCGCACCCGACCAAGTTGGTGCAGTCCACCGCCATGGCCTCGGTCGCACCGCCGCAACCGAGCTACCGGCCGTATCTCCCCACGCATATTATAAAGAGCGGTGTTCTTTCCGACGCTCAGCTTGAAAGCGTCATCTATGCGGGTGAGGCGCACACCAAGCATCTTGCCGGATCGTGGACGCTCGACGATACGTTCGACAATATTCATGCCGCCGCTGACGATGCCGAGAATGCCGTACGCTTCCGGCGCGGCTGGTTTCTTGGTGATGGCACCGGTTGCGGCAAGGGAAGGCAAGTCGCGGGCATCATCCTCGATAACTGGATCAGGGGCCGCCGCAAGGCAGTCTGGCTCAGCCGGTCCGATAAGCTCCTCGAAGACGCGCAGCGTGACTGGTTGGCGCTCGGCATGGAAAAGCTGCTGGTCCAGCCCTTGTCGCGCTTCAAACAGGGCACGCCGATCCGCCTGTCGGAAGGCATCCTGTTCGTCACCTATGCCACCTTGCGATCCGCCGAGCGCGAAGGGAAAGCCTCACGCCTTCAGCAGATTATCGACTGGCTTGGCCATGACTTTGATGGCGTCATCGTCTTCGATGAAGCCCATGCCATGGCCAATGCCGCCGGCGGCAAGGGCGAGCGTGGCGATGTCGCGCCCTCGCAGCAGGGCCGCGCCGGGCTGCGATTGCAGCGCGCCGTGCCCGATGCCCGCATTGTATATGTGTCGGCGACCGGCGCGACCGACGTGCGCAATCTGGCCTATGCCGAACGGCTCGGCCTGTGGGGTGGCGAGGATTTCCCTTTTGCGAACAGGGGCGAGTTTGTTCAGGCCGTTGAAGCGGGCGGTGTTGCGGCGATGGAAGTGATGAGCCGCGACGTGAAGGCGCTCGGGCTCTATACCGCGCGGTCGCTGTCATACGAAGGTGTCGAGGTCGAGATCGTCGAGCACGCCCTGACACCGGAGCAGGTGGCGATCTATGACGCCTATGCCACCGCGTTTCAGGTGATCCATAACAATCTGAATGAGGCGCTGGAAGCCACAAACGTCACCGGCGAAAGCCGGACATTGAACGGTCAGGCGAAGTCGGCGGCCAAATCCGCATTCGAGGGGGCGAAGCAGCGGTTTTTCAATGGCCTGATCACCGGTATGAAGGTGGTGACGCTGATCAAAAGCGTCGAGCGCGACATCACCGATGGTCATGCCCCGATCATCCAACTTGTTTCGACCGGCGAGGCAGTGATGGAACGCAAACTCGCCGATATCCCCGCCGAGGAATGGCATGACCTGACTATCGATCTCAGCCCGCGCGAGGTCGTCGGCTCTTACCTCCAGCATTCCTTTCCGACACAATTGTTCGAGCCGTATACGGACGATGAAGGCAATCTACGCTCGCGCCCCGCGTTCGATGCCGAGGGCAACCCGATTCAATGCAATGCGGCATTGGCGGCCCGTGATCGGATGATCGAGCAACTCGCGACGCTCGATCCGGTGCCGGGTGCCCTCGACCAGATCATCCAGCATTTCGGGACGGATCAGGTGGCGGAAGTGACGGGGCGGTCACGCCGTATTGTCAGGAAAGACGAACGGCTTTGCGTTGAAAACCGTCCGCCCTCGGCGAACCTCTCCGAAACCCAAGCCTTCATGGATGACGATAAACGCATACTGGTCTTCTCCGACGCCGGTGGCACCGGGCGCAGTTATCATGCTGACCGGGGTGCGAAGAACCAACGCCTGCGGGTGCACTATCTCCTGGAAGCGGGATGGAAGGCCGATGCCGCCATTCAGGGGCTTGGGCGCTCTAACCGCACCAATCAGGCGCAGCCGCCGCTGTTCCGGCCGATCGCCACGGATGTGAAGGCCGAAAAGCGGTTTCTGTCCACCATCGCCCGCCGCCTGGATACGCTCGGCGCCATCACGCGCGGCCAGCGCCAGACCGGCGGTCAGGGGCTGTTTCGTGCCGAGGATAATCTCGAAGGTGACCAGGCCCGCGCGGCCTTGCGGCAATTCTATATGCTGCTGGCGCAGGGCGGAATTGAGGGCTGTTCGCTCACACGCTTTGAGGAAGCCACCGGCCTGTCGCTGACTTTTGAAGGCGGGACGCTGAAGGAGGAACTTCCGCCGATCACCACCTTCCTTAACCGCCTGTTGGCGCTGCCCATCGCCATGCAGAACGATTTGTTCACGGCGTTCGAGGAGTTGCTCAACGCCCGGATCGAAGCAGCTATCACGGCGGGCGCGCATGACGCCGGGCTGGAGACGATCCGTGCCGAGAGCCTGATCGTCACTGACCGTCGTACCGTGTGGAAACATGACAACGGTGCGGAAACCCGGCTCTTCACGATTGAGCGCAAGGACCGCAACAGGCCGATGTCCGTCGATGACGCGTTGGCCATTCGTGACGGCAAATTGCTGATCAATACCCGCTCGCACCGCGCGGCGGTTCGCACATCGGCGACCAGCTTGATGCTCGATGATGGCAGCATGCAGCGGCGTTTTCGTTTCGTTCGGCCCATGCAGCGCGACACGATAAGCGTCGAAGATTTCGCTTCCAGTCACTGGAAAGAGGCAGAAGAGGCAGAATTCAGTGAAGTCTGGAGTGCTGAAGTTGCCAATGTGCCGGATTTTTCGACCAGCACATTCCACCTCGTCACCGGTCTGCTGTTGCCGATCTGGCGGCGCCTACCGGAAAGCAACGCCCGCGTCTATCGGCTGCAAACCGACGATGACGAGCGGGTGATCGGGCGCGTGCTGTCGCAAATCGAGATGGAGGCCGTCTGCCGCAATCTCGGCATCGACGCGCCGAAAATCTCAAACGAAGACGCCTGGGGGATGATCTTGGACGGCAAGGTCACGGCGCATCTCGCCGATGGCCTGTCGCTGCGCCGCGTTCGCGTTATGAACGAAAACCGCGTTGAGTTGACCGGCTTCACCTCTGGCCTGGTCGAAGCCCTGAAAGCGCGCGGGCTGATGTCGGAAATCATCAATTGGAAATTGCGGCTATTCGTGCCCGTCGGTGATCGGGGGCAATCGATTTTCGAAAGCCTGCTCGACCGCTGGGCGCTGACCCAAATCGCGGAGAGGGGGTGAGCCATGTCCAGCGCTTCCGATCTGGCGCGCGGTCTCGGGCAAAATGCCGAGGCCGTGTGCCGAACCTATCTGCCCAAAGGCCGCCGTCAGGGCCGCTATTGGATCTGTGGGGATGTGCATGGAACGCCGGGCCGCAGTCTCTATGTCCAGCTTTTCGGCGAACGCGCCGGAAAGTGGACGGACGGAGCCGATGGCACGCACGGCGATCTTCTCGACCTCATGGCCGCCAACCGTGGCCTCGACTTTCGTGCGGCGTGTGATGAGGCGCGGGCGTTCCTCAGCCTGCCAATCATTCCGGTGAAACAACCAGAACCGGCACCGCCCGGCACTTCAGACGCCGCGCGGCGGCTGTTTGCTGCGTCGGGTCCGATCCGGGACACGTTGGCGGAGGTTTATCTGCGCCAGCGCGGTATTATTCTGCCTGCTGATATTTCCACCCTACGGTTTCATCCGCGATGTTTCTACCGAGCGCCGTCGGGGCGTCAGGAATGGCCCGCGCTCATTGCCGCCGTCACCGATGACAAAGGCAACGTGACTGGTGTGCATCGCACTTGGCTCGATCCTTCGGGCGGCAAAGCGCCGGTCGATCAGCCGCGCCGCGCGCTGGGACATCTCGCCGGGAACGGGGTGCGTTTTGGTGCCGTCACCGACACCATGGTGGCGACGGAAGGGTTAGAGACCGCCCTGGCGTTCAAGATGATCATGCCCGACATGCCAGTCATCGCCGCCCTCTCGGCTGCGCACCTCGCCGCGCTGAACCTGTCGTCAACGCTGCGCCGCCTCTATGTCGCGCGCGATAATGACGAGGCCGGGCGTCTGGCGTTGGAAAAGCTTCGATCCCGAGCAGGCGAGATCGACATCCGCGAACTGGTGCCACGGGCGGAGGATTTCAACGCCGATCTCCTCACGCTCGGCCCGGATCGGCTACGAGACTGGATCGGGGAACAACTCGCCCCGGATGATATCCATCGCTTCCTCGTCCGCGATGGGCGGCAATGCGCATGATGGCCCCGCCATCGGGTCGCTGAAAGGGGTGCGCACACGGCAGGTCTAACCGTTCGCAAAGGGGCCGCGCCCCGGCCTTTCCAAAAGGGGTATCTGCCAGCGCCAATCGGCTTTGCAACGGCTGCGCCGTCCTCCACTGCGTTGCGGCCCTGAAGGGTGCGAACCCGCTTTGCGGCGCTGGCGGGCGATCCCCGGAAAGGCCGCGGGTGGCGCGGCCTCGCAAAACGGGAGACCCCGCCATGACGCTTCATAACCCCTTCATTGACCCCTTCGACGACGAGCCCCATCACACATCATCGCCAACCGCCCATCTTCTCGATGAGTTGCAGATGTATGGCTACCGCCCCCATGGCGACGAGCCCGATCCGCGCCCGCTGCCTGAAGCCGCCCGCGCCGAACAGGAGATCGAGAACGCCTTCGAATCCCTCACTGCCCTGATGGCCGACACGCGGCTCGAAGACGATCTCGACGATGTGCTCTGGAATCTCGTCAACATCTTCCACCGCAAGATCGCGAATCTCGACCGCGCGCTCGACGACAATGAGCAGGCGCAGCGCCGAATGCAGCGTGAACAGGACGGCTCGGAGGTCAAATCCGTCGAATTGGAACGAACGACCGCGCAGGGCATCTCGATCATCGAGCGCCGCAATGCGTTCGAAGCCTTCCGCGAGATCGGCGCCGCGTGGTTCGAGAAATACACCTTCTCCGCCTGGAAACCGCGCTCCGGCTCGATGGCCAACCGCAAGACGATGACAGCCAGTATGATCGACAGCCGCGATTTTATCGCCGCCAAACGCAAATCCGAGATCGAACCGCTCTTGCCCACCGGCCCGCGCATTGCCTTCACCGGCGGCATGGACTGTAACGATCACGCGCGCATCTGGGACGCGCTCGACAAGGCGCATACAAAGCATTCCGACATGGTGCTGATCCATGGCGGATCGCCGAAGGGCGCCGAGAAAATCGTTGCCTGTTGGGCCGATAATCGCAAAGTTCCGCAGATCGTCTTCAAGCCCGACTGGACGCGCTTTAAGAACGCCGCGCCGTTCAAGCGCAACGACGCGATGCTCGACGCGCTACCGATCGGCGTCATCGCCTTCCCCGGTTCTGGTATCAGCCAAAACCTCGCCGATAAGGCGCGCAAGATGGGCATCAAGGTGTGGAAATTCGGTGAGGGCGGCGCCTAATGCGCCACCCCATTTTGATGCAAGTTTTGCTTCTGAATGCCGGCGCGGGCACATTTGCTCCTGCGGGCCGAAACCAGCTTAGTTGTCCAGCATTCCGTCTTGCGGAGACCAGGTTCTATGTCCGACTATTCGCCGGGGCGGAGGGCTGCCTAACAACGCCAGTCCGTCTCTATACAGCGCGTAGGCATATTCAGAGTCAGGCAGGACCGCGCCACCTTCACCTCGATCCACGACGAAACCGGCAGGTTCGATACGTGGCAGTTCGATAGTTGCGGGCATACTCTCTCTCCCGTCGCGGATAATGGCGCTCAGGGCATTGAGGAATCGTCCAGCGGACTTTTCTTCCATCACGAACCACCCGGCAAACCCGTCACTGCTTCGTCGCAGTGGGCGCCTTCGCGGGAAATGCCGCCACATCCTGGGATCGTGCCAAAGGTCATCCAGCCAGTCGGAATAACCGTGGAATGGCCAGAGGGAATCCACGCTGGCGAGGAAAATTCGACCCGCGTATGGAATCTCCAGGAAGCTCACCGGCGAGTGGGCATCGGGGTGTTCCCCTCCAGCGCGAACCCAATCGATCCAGGTCACGATGCTCGGCGCGTCCATAAGAGAAAAATTCGCGCGATGCGTCGCGAGAGCGAGCGAGGTCGGCGTCGACTCCGGGTTCAAGCTCGGTGTCGGTTCCGTCGAAGGCGGCGGCTTGCCGCGAGGTTTGGAAATGCGCGTCTCGGCAGCATGCAGAAAGGCGCCAGCCGATCCCGGTCTTGAGCCGAACGCGATCGAGTAGCCGTGAATGATCTTGCCGTGGGGCGATTCTGCCGCCAGATGGGGATTCACCTGCTTGCTGTACTTGCGCTTTGCCTGTCCGCTTATGGTCGCGGCCGAAACGTTGGCGGCGAACGATCCACGCGCCTCCGCCAGCACTACGCCGTAGTCCGTAACCGCACCGTCCCCGTAAATGAAGTCGGCGTGCGGGGCGAGAGAACTTGAGAGGCAGGCAGCATTGTCTCGCCACGTATAGCCGAGCGCGTTCATGAGCAGGTCTGTGACGCCAGCTCCAACGCGGCCGGCGAAGGCCGTCCGTTCCGCGTCAGCCAGCGAGTTGATGTGCTGCGTGAGCATGAATGTGGAGCCATCTTCAATCAGCCATTCCACTTCGGTCAGGGCGCTGTCTCCCCATCGCGCCAACATCTCTGGCGGCGCATCCCGCAGCGTTGCCGTCCTCGCGATTGATGCCGCAAGAGCGGTCGGGCCGAACGTCAGGGTCTTGCACATGCCGGGGGCATTGAAGCCCACGGAAATCGGACTCGGATTGTGCAGATGGCGCGTGTGCCCGGTGATGCCGACCGACTTTTCAGCTCGCCAGACCGCAGAGGAGGTCAATACATCGCTCATGAAATGCCTCCGGCCGACGCTTTGCCATGTCCGCTTCTTGCTCGCCGCAGCGCCTTCATGATGCATCGTCCGTGGGAGGAAGGATCGATGCGAGCTCGCCCTCGACATCGACGCCATATTGGTACGCGAGCGCTGCGACGTGGGTGCCAAATGTCGCCCGCAATTCGCCAAGAGCAACGAAGAATGGTGGGCTGCCTTCTTCGTCGCCAAAGCGCCCACTGCCGTAGTGGGGCGGCAGGTTGCGGAAATCCGGATGCGGTTCCTCAAGGAACCTTCGACACGCAGCGCGCATGGCACGGACGGACCCGGCGGCCCGAGCGGTCTCAGGCAGAGCTTGCAATGTTTCTGTCAGCAGTTCGCGTATCCGCAGCACCGAAGATGTCACCTGTGAAACGACTTCGACATGGTACGGGACGAAGAGAACGCGCCGATCTTCAAGCGCAGCCAGCAATCGCCGGATGATCTCTCGTTCATCAGCGGATGGCGTCCACTGGACGCCAAAGAATGGCAGCGAGAATCCCGTCAGTCGATGCGCCAGCGATTTCGCTGCGATCTTCCCCTTCTTTGTGATGTTATCCGATTTACTCACGCCCAGGCCCCCCAATTGTTCGACCGTTCTACAATAGCTCCAAATCGAATCTACCATCATTTGTAGATTTTGCGGCAGATCAAACCAGCCGAGGACATCAGAGAAGCGCTTCTCGCGGAAATCATAACAGGGTGAAAAAGGTGCCCTAAGATGTGGCGCCCGCGCGGGGACAAGCCCCGCGCGCCGGGCTGTCGTGAACCGAACCCGCTTCGCGGTTTCGGCCCTTCGGGCGTCCATCCCATGGCGCTTCTACCCGCATTCGCGGGCGGTTGGTGGCTGGCGCTTCCCGCATAAAAAGCCCCATTCCTCATGCGATCAGGCGTGACCGGGATGGGAATGGTGGTGCGGTGGGTCCCGTTGGCAGCATGACGGTCGTCTTGCGGGCGTGCCCAGCTTGGGCTTGGGCGGCGCATCTGGGCCGAAATGGTGCGTCGGATGAGGATTGCGGCGGTCTTAGCCGCGTGTTTTGCTTGTGTCTATCCGGCTTCATTCTCCGTATCGCGCCACTGGCATTTAGGGCGAGGGAGGGGCGTTTTGAGGCTCATCCTTGCACGGAAGAACGCCGATCCGGCGGGCGGTGACGGGTGTTCGAGTGACCGGTGAAGCCGTCAGATGCAGCGGTGAAAGTTGCGGGCGATGAGGCCATTCGTCTCCCTGTCCCGCCATTCATCGAGGACCAATCCCTGCATGTCTTTGTCGCTTAAATCCCGCGCCGGACCGTTCAACCCTTCGGTCGGAAAAATTTCCCCTGCGGCCTTGCCGCATTCCTCGCGCTCGCTTCGCTCCAAATTTCCCCGCCCGGCGGGTGCTCCGCTTTGCTTCGCCCTTACAGGTGAACCGCCCGCCTTTGCGGTCTTTTCGCTGGTGACATCGCAGGGATGGTCCCGCGATTAACAGCATAGGAGACTTATCATGGCTATCACCCTTGGCGGTTTCACCAAATCCGCGGACGGCAGCTTCACCGGCACGCTCAAAACCCTCAACGTCACCGCCAGCCTCGTCATCGTCCCGGTGGACAAGATGAGCGAAAACGCCCCCGATCATCGCGTCTATGCCGGCAACGGCAACCGCTACGAAGTCGGCGCAGGCTGGTCGCAGGTCGCCAAAACCAGCGGCGAGACCTACCTCAATCTCAAGATCGGCGCGCCGGAATTTGGCCCCAACTGGGTGCGCGCCCGCCTAGTCAAGCTGGAACAACCCGGTGAAGACGGCACCACCCATATCGCCCTCTGGGAGCCGCGCGACCGCTAGAATCCCACCTCATCAGAGCCCCGCCGGGTATCGCACGGCGGGGCTTTTCCTCATGCTTTCGCGCGCATTGAACCGCCGGAATTGATGCGGAGTTGCCTGCGGCAACGGGCTTTCCGTCTCGATTTCTTCAGTATGCCACCCGGCGCAACGCGAGCCTCAAGCCTGCGCGGTACCCCCAAAATGCTCTCGCATTTCGGCTCCCCCACGCCCCGCCTTCGGCGGCGCTTCGCGGCCTTGACCCCCGCTATCCGGATGACCGCTGGGCGCGTTCTCGACGGGAGAACGGCTCAATCATCAGGAGATTTTCACCATGTCACGCATCGATATCGCCATCTGGATCGAACTTTTGGACATCGAATTGCGCGGGGGCTTGCCCGCAGATGAGCGCGCATGGAACCGCGCCAAGATCGCCGAATTACAGGCCCAACTCGATGCGATGAAGGAAGCGGAAGGGGCGTAGCGCCCCTTCTTTCCGCGCGTTTTCTTCTACGGAAGCCGTGTCGCGCGCCGCCGCTTTCGCGTGAGCGAAAAGGGCGACGAAAGAGGGGGCTCGATTTCGATACCCCCCGTTTTTCGAGCGTCCCGCGACGCGCCCTTGCTCGCCATCCTTAGCCCATTCACGCCGAAAGGAGCTAACGATGCAAGACGATCAATCACGGGCGAGCGCGGCAAAAAAGGGCAGCCCGTTTCTCACCACGAGAGAGGCCGCGCATTACCTCAGCCTCTCCTATCGCACCCTTGAGAAGATGCGCCTCACCGGCAATGGCCCGCGCTTTCGCAAGCATGGCCGCTATGTGCGCTACCACATTGCTGACCTCGACGCCTGGTCGGAAGGGCGGCGGCAATCATCCACGTCGGACGGGGCGCGGTGATGAAAAAAGCCGCCATCCTTCCCCTTGCCGCCGCCCTTTCCGGCGTCGTGCTGATAGGAATTTCCGCCATTACCCGCGCGCCTCTGTTGGTCTGGAACGCCTCGGCCAGTGCGCCAATTGGCCTCTATCGAGTCACATCCGGTGCGCCGGAGCGTGGAGACCTAGTACTGGTCCAGCCCTCGAAATCCATCGCCAAACTGGCCGCCGAGCGCCGCTATCTGCCCGCTGGCGTGCCGCTGATCAAGCGCATTGCGGCCATGGGCGGCGATGATGTTTGCGTCTTTGACGGCGCGATCATCATCAACGGCGAGATCGCCGCGCCCCGGCTTGAAGTCGACCGCAAAGGCCGCCCCATGCCGCGCTGGAACGAGTGCCGCGCACTCGAAGCGGATGAGATTTTCCTGCTCCTTAAGCCTGCCGATTCCTTCGACAGCCGCTATTTCGGGCCGGTCCCGCGCGCCCAGATCATCGGGAGGCTCGCACCGCTATGGACCGAATAACGCCTCTCATCATCGCCGCCGCCGCCATCATCGCGCCCGCCTATGCCGCATCTCTCGACCAGTTTCAGGCGCAGATAAAAGAAGCGTCACAGCGTTTCGGCGTTCCCGAAAACTGGATCCGCGCCGTCATCATGGCCGAGAGTGCTGGCGACCCGCGCGCCATCTCGCCCAAGGGCGCGATGGGCCTGATGCAGCTCATGCCCGGCACCTGGGAGGAGCTGCGCGAGCAGCATGGTTTGGGCGCTGACGCTTACCATCCGCGCACCAATATTCTCGCAGGAACGGCCTATCTCAAAGCCATGTATGAGCGCTTCGGCACCCCCGGTCTCTTCGCCGCGTACAATGCCGGGCCGGGGCGTTATGCGGAGCATTTGCGCACCAAAAAGCCGCTTCCTGCCGAGACCCGCGCCTATGTCGCCGGCATCGAAAAGGCGCTCACGGACGTGCCAGAAACCACCGTCACAAATGCAAAACCCAGCCCATCGCCCGCACAAAATTCACCGAAAATCGCCTTCGATACGCGGCTGTTTTTTCCGATTTCAACGGGCGAAAACAGCGAAAATCCCGCACGAAATGATGAACTTTTCGTGCCGCTTTCCACCCAAAAACAGAACGAGAAATGAGATGAAAATGTCGACTTTCATTGCGGTTTTCAGCGTGATTTTTGCCTGGCGGCGCGGCCTTGCCGCTGCCGGGATTTCCGTCTCGATGGAGGATCGGTCGCAGGTGATCGCGGATGGTCGCAGGGAGGATGAAGAATGCTGCGTAAGGCAAGATAAAGCTCCGGCACTACCCCCGCGCATCGTGGGTGGTAAGCCTTTGTCTGCACATCGTTTTTTCAGGATGGCGGATAGTGCCAAGCGCGCTGCCATGGTGCCTGCCTATCGGCAACACCCTGATATTCCTGATGTTCTTTGGCACCAATCCCTAGACCAGGGAGAATGCGCCCATGTCGGATGATGACGACTTCAAACCAAAGCTCGGCAAAATCCGCTCGCGCGGCTCCAAAAGCGGGCGCAAGTTTCTGCACCAGGTTTTAGCTGCCTCGAACCTTGCGGGTGGCAGTGCAGGCAAGTCGGGCTTCAGCGGCAGCCGTATCGGGCGTGGTGCGGGGGTTGGCCGCGTGCTCGCCAGTCGTGACCGTCATGCCGCATTCCGTCAGCGCCGGGTCATCATCAAATCGCGCATCGTCAGGCTGGCCGGCAAGGGCATGAACGGCGCGCGGGCGCATCTGCGTTATATCCAGCGCGACGGCGTCACCCGCGACGGCGAGCCGGGCCAGCTTTACAATGCGCTGGAGAATGAAGCCGATGGCAAGTCGTTCCTCGATCGGGCTGACGGTGACCGCCACCAGTTCCGTTTCATCGTCGCACCTGAGGATGGCGCGGATTATGAAGACCTGAAGCCGCTCACCCGCCGCTTGATGGCGCGTATGGAAGAAGATCTCGGCACGAAGCTCGACTGGGCGGCGGTCGATCACTTCAACACCGGCCATCCGCACACGCATATCATGCTGCGCGGCAAGGATGATCATGGTCACGATCTGATCATCGCCCGCGACTATATCACCACCGGCATGCGCGAGCGCGCCGCCGAAATCGTCAGCCTCGATCTTGGCCCGCGCACGGATCGCGAGATCGAGAACCGGCTGCGCCATGAAGTCGAACAGGAGCGGTTGACCAGCATCGACCGCCGCCTCATGCGCGAAATGGACGAGAACGGCATCGTTTCCGCTATTGACCGCAACGCTTTCCAGCAGACATTGCGGGCGGGTCGATTGAAGAAGCTGGCACGCCTTGGCCTCGCCGAAGAACTTCGCCCCGGTGGGTGGCGATTGGAAGAGGGGCTGGAGGATACGCTGCGCCGCATGGGCGAACGCGGCGACATCATCAAGACCCTGCATCGCGAGATGGCGGGCAAGGATATCGCCCGCAGCCCCGCCGATTACGTCATCCATGATCCCGCCGATCCGCATACCAAATCCGTCACCGGTCGCGTGATGAAGCGTGGCCTGTCGGACGAGATCAACGACCGGCATTATCTGATCGTCGATGGTGTGGATGGCCGCGCCCATTATATCGACATCGGCAAAGGTGAGGCGACCGAGCCGACGCCCGAAGGCAATATCATCCGCGTTGCGTCCAAAAGCATAGAGCCGCGCAAGGTGGATCGCACCATCGCCGAAATCGCGGCAGCCAACGGCGGGCGCTACAATATCGACATTCACCTGAAACACGATCCCCGCGCCACCGAGAATTTTGCCGAAACCCATGTCCGGCGACTGGAAGCGATCCGCCGCGCCACGGATAGCATCGAACGCGAGCCGAACGGCACGTGGATCATCGCGCCCGACCATCTTGACCGCGTGGCCGATTACGAACGCGGGCGGGCCAAGGCCGCGCCGGTCATCGTGGAAAAGCTATCGCACCTCACCCTTGATCAGCAGATCGGTTCAGACGGCGCAACATGGCTCGACCGCGAACTCGTCTCCAGCCAGCCGGAAACCACCCGCGATTCCGGCTTTGGCCGCGACCTGCGTGAGGCCCAGTCCCGCCGTCGTCAATGGCTGATCGCGGAAGGTCTGGCGCGCGAAGAGCAGGGCAGCACGATCTACCGCGCCAACATGCTCACCACCCTGCGCCGCCGTGAACTAACCCGCGTTGCCGGACAACTCTCCGAACAACTCGGCCTCGCCTATGCCGAAACCCGTCCCGGCGACCAAGTCGAAGGCACGTTACGCCGCTCGCTCGAACTCGCCAGCGGCAAATACGCCGTCATCGAAAAATCCCGCGAGTTTACCCTCGTCCCCTGGCGCCCCGTCCTCGATCGCCATATCGGTCAACACGTCTCAGGCATCATGCGCGCCGACAGCATCTCCTGGACCATCGGGAGGCAGAAAGGGCTGGGGATTTCATGAGTGCGTTTCGAAATATGCACGCGACGGTAAATAGAATTCTGGAACTTTCGTGTCGGTTCCTGTATTCGTATTATAAAAATCTTTTTTATACTGGAGGGGGTTATCGCCGCATATCGCTTCATCCATTCGGCGGATGTGCATCTCGATTCGCCGTTGCGCTCACTCGCCTTACGCGACCCCGAGTTGGCCTCGCTGATCGGCAACGCCACGCGGCGCGCTTTTGTGCGCATCATTGATCTGTGCCTTGAAGAGCGGGTAGACGCCCTTCTTCTGGCTGGCGATCTCTATGACGGCGATCAGACGTCCATGAAGACGGCACGTTTTCTGGCCGAGCAACTCCGGCGGCTTTCCGAGGCAGGCATCCAGGCATTCATCATCCGTGGCAATCACGATGCCTCGTCCCGCATAACCAAGGAGCTGGTTTTCCCTGATTCCGTGAAGGTCTTCGGCGGCCGGGCTGAGGCTGTATCCGTGGAGCGGGAAGCGGGGACCTTCCCTGTTGTGATTCATGGCCTGAGCTTTACCCAACCGCATGCCCCCGAAAGCCTGGTTGGTAAATACAAACCGGCGGTCGGTGATGCGGTGAACATCGGCCTCATGCACACCAGTTTGGCAGGCGCACCAGGACACGACCCATATGCCCCATGCAGCCTCGCCGATCTGAAAGGAACGGGCTTTCACTATTGGGCGCTCGGCCATGTACACAAGCGGATGGTCGAGGAAGGTCCATGCACGGTTGTCATGCCGGGCATACCGCAGGGGCGGGATATGGGCGAGTCCGGGGGCAAATCCGTAACACTGGTGACCATTCAGGATGATCGGACGCTTCAGATCGAAGAACGGTTCACCAGCTTGGCGCAGTTCGAACGCGCCGAAGTCGATGCAACAGGGGTTGAAGATTGGGGAAAACTTGCCGCTCTCATTGGCCGCTCTTTGGAACAAGCCCGGCACGGGATTGCTTCCGAGCATTTGGTGGCGCGGCTGCATTTCACGGGCGAAACGCCGCTTGCTTGGCGCATCCGACGGGACATTGATCTTCTCACAGCGGAGGCTCAGGACCGAGCTTCGGTCATCGGCGGCTGCTGGGTTGAGAAGCTGGAGACATCCTGCCAGACGCCAAGCGCCGCCAATGAAGGATCGTCTGATCCACTCCTGGAACTGCGGGGGCTGATTACAGACGGTGTCATTGGCTCGGATGCGTTCCGAGCGGAACTGGTCACCATGGCCGATGAATTACGGAGGAAACTGCCGGGGGAATGCCGCGACATATTCGGCTCTGACGAAGAATCGTTCAAAGACAGCTTGGCGCTTCTGGCGCAGGAGGGCATGGAGGATGTGATCGCCCGCCTTCACGCAGGCGAGAAAGGTGATCAAACCTGATGCGATTGAGCCGCCTTGACCTGACTCGCTACGGCATATTCACGGACCATAGCGTCGATTTCGGCGAGCGCGTGGGCGGAACACCTGATTTACACATCATCTACGGCCCCAATGAAGCTGGCAAATCCACCTTGTTCGCGGCTTGGCTGGATCTTCTTTATGGGATCGAGATGCGAAGTCCGTATGGCTTCCAGCATCCCTACCCGACGATGCGGATTAGTGGCGCGCTGGAGTTCTCCGATAGTGTGCGTGAATTCGTGCGCATCAAGAAACAGCAAAACAGCCTTCTCGATGTGCATGAGCAGCCCATCGCCGAAAGCGCAATCCTTGGCGAGTTCGGCGGCATCGACCGCGAAGCCTATCGCACCATGTTCTCGCTCGATGATGACACGCTGAAGCAAGGTGGCGAAAGCATCCTGAAAGCCAAAGGAGAACTCGGGCAACTCCTGTTCTCTGGAAGCAGCGGTCTCGCTGACCTCAGCCGCAAGATCGAAGAGTTTCATTCGGAAGCCGATGGGTTTTACAAGTTCCACGCGCGTAGCGGGCAACTGCACGACTTAAAGAATGAGTTGGACCAGTTGAAACAGGAAAAAGACCAATTCGATACGCAGGCATCGAAACATGCCGAACTGGCGGAGACAGTCAAGCGCACAAAAGCCCTGTATGACGAAACGAGTAGGAGCCGCAGCAAACTTCAGGTGCGCAAGGATGAAATTCAGCGTCTGCTGAACGCGCGCCCCCGCCTTGCAAAATTACGTTCCCTTCGAGAGCAGATATCGCCGCTCGAAGCAATTCCCGATGCGCCGATGGGCTGGGCCGAAGAACTGCCTGCTTTGCACGAACAAGAGATTAAGCTTGTGACGCAATCCCAGTCGAATGCGGACGAGGTCAAGCGTCTGGAAACTGCTCTGGAGGCCATCACCGTTGATGACGCAGCATTGCGTCTGACGGATAAGTTGGAAGATATCGCGCCGCTCAGGGCGCGGCATATGACGGCCGAAAAGGATCTGCCTGATCGTCGCCAAAAATTGCGGGATCTCGATACCGCCATTTCCCTTCACCTGCATCAGGTTGAACAGGGGGGAGAGACAAATCCGGCGCGCCTTATCCTGCCGGCATCGACAGTGGCACGCCTGCGTGAACTGATCGAATCCCATTCAGGCATTGATGCGAAGTTGAGCACGGCGCGCGAAGAATTGTTCGAGGCGAAGGAGCGCTTAAATGAGGCCACAGCCAAGTTAGGCGATGGCGCTCAAACAGGGAGTACGGGGAACGAAACGTACGTCACGACGCTCAAAGAGGCGCTTGCTGCGTTGCGGGCGAGTGATCATGCCGCCAGGCAACGTCTTGCGGAACGTGCGAGCCAAGATGCTCAGGCGAAGCTTGATGACTGTCTGGCCACCCTGACACCCTGGCGAGGGGAAGCTGACCAACTGGTTGCCATGTCCGTTCCTGGCGCGGACGCTCTCCAGCGCTGGAAGACGACTGGGCACGCCATTGAGAAGCGGATTGATCAGCGATCCGGAGAAATTGAGCGGCTGAGGACTGAAGAAGCGCGCCTGACAGCGGAGCAGGACGCCGTGAGCAGCGTGACCGGGATTGTCACCGACCAGGACGCGGCGCAGATCAGGGCGGAACGTGATCACGCATGGGCGGAACATCGAAACCGCCTCGATGCCAGTTCCGCCGAACGATTTGAGGATGCGTTGCATCGTGATGATGGGATTGTGGCCCGGCGCTTCGGCCATGTGAAGGAACTGGCCCAGCTTCATGAAACGGCCAAGGCGCTCAAGCTTGTACAGTCTGACCTCGCCCGTGCCGAGGAACTACATGCCAAGGCGCTGGCAGATGCCCAAGAGTTAATGGGCCAAATTGCGGAAGCGATCAGTGCCCTTTCGCCTAACTTGCCGCCCGATTGGACATTGCAGCATCTTGAGGCTTGGCTGATCTGTCGGGAAAAGGCGCTGGAGGCAAGGGGAGAGCTACGAACGGCGACACGGGATTTACAGGCAGCGCAGAATGATGCCGATGCCATCAGGGAGCGTCTCACTGCTGCGCTGAGTGCCTTGAAACTGTCCTTCGCACCCGACGCCGAGGAAGCAGCCCTTGCGGCAATGGCCCAGACTGCACTCGATCATGAGGCGGAATTGAAACGTCTGCGCACAGCGTGGGAAGAGCGTGGGCGCGATGTCAGCACCCGCGAACGCGCGTTTGAGCGAGCCGAATCTGAAATACTTGCGTGGGATACCGACTGGAAGCAAATCTGTGCGAGCTGTTGGCTGGGCGAGCGTGGCGCAGCATCGGTAATTGCCGAAGTGCGGAGCATTCTCACGGTGATCGCCGAATTGGCATCCGCCCTGAAGGAAAAGACGACATTTGCCGATCGTATTGCCAAAATGGAGGAAGATCAGGCCGCGTTTCGGGATGCGGTGACAGCCTTGGCGAGTGAACTGGTTATTGCTGCGCCGGAGGCCACCGCCGTCATGGACTTGGTCCGGGAAATTGATGAGCGCATTCGCAAGGCCGAAGCCGACCGTACCGAGAAGGCCAAGGAGACGCCGCGCCTTGAAACAGCTCAGGCCACAGCGCGGAAGTTGACGGCTGACAAGCTAGCCCTTGATCGCCGTAAGCAGGAAATGACCGAGTATTTCGGGGTGTCTACGCTTGCCGAGGTATCTGCAACACTCGATCGGATCGCCATTAGAGAGGATTTGAGCGGGCAAGCTGCGGAGGAGATGCAAGAGATCCTCGATGCGTTGCGGCTTACCAGTTTTGAGGCAGCGGAATCTGCCCTCGATCGTCTGGATCAAGCCGCGCTGGAAACAGAACTCGCTGAGATTACGACGCAGGCCGGGGTCAAAGAGGAGGAGTGGCGCGATTCTTACGCTGCCTACAGAGATGCTGAAAAGCAGATCGAGGCCATTGGCGGTGACGCCAAAGTCGCCGAAATCGAGGAACAGCGGTGCACGGTCCTGCTGGAAATAGAGGAAGGCGTGCGGCGTTACATGCGACTGCGTGCCGGTACCATTGCGACCGAACAGGCGTTGCGCCTCTACCGGGAGCAGCACCGCAGTTCCATGATGGCGCGTGCTTCCGAGGCCCTACGTACGATTAGCCGGGGCCGCTATATCAGCCTGACGACACAGCCGGATAAGGACAGCGAGGTTCTGGTCGCCATCGGCTCAGACAAGAGTTCCAAACTGGCGACGGAAATGTCCAGGGGAACGCGCTTTCAGCTCTATCTCGCCCTGCGTGTCGCAGGTTATTTCGAGTTCGCCAAAACCAGAAACGCCGTTCCCTTTATCGCCGACGACATTATGGAAACCTTCGATGATTTCCGTGCCGAAGAAGCCTTCCGCCTATTCGCGGAAATGGCGGCGACGGGACAGGTCATCTATCTCACGCACCACCAGCATCTTTGTGAGATTGCGCGCCAGGTTTGTCCGGAGGTGACAGTTCATGATCTCTCAGGATCTGGCGTTCCAGAATGGCAGATCAACTGAAGCGTCAATGTGCGTTCTCAGGCAGCATCTTTTCAGCGGCATATCCTATTCTAGTTGGCTGGGGCCGTTATGCCGGAAAAAATCCCTCATGCGCCACGAACAGAGCGCGCTATGCCATCTCGTCGTCACATCTCCACAACCTGCCAGCCTCTTCCCTGTAATTTTGCGACAGAATCTGCGCGCGCTTGGTCATCGCCGAAAACCGAACGCGGTATCGCAAAGCAGACCAAATGACTTGGTCGCGTCATCGCGACATAGGTTTGCAAGAGCCGTTTTTGGTCTCGGATGCCGGCACCGTCTACGTTAACCTTTGCGCCGAGGAGCCAAGGCAGCATCCGCTGTGACGAATGATCATGCCAATAGGTGCTGAGGATCATCGTCGCCAAATGGGTTTGGCCTTTAACCGAATGGATTGACCCGAGCCGGATGTCTACATGTCTGGTAGCGTCGGCAACCCGATAAACATTCGGGCCGGCGTCACTCGGTGAAGCTGGGGCACCAAGATGCAAAGACGGGTCATCTGCCGACCACGCGAGAAAGCCATCTGCGTTGGCCTCGATGATCGCCCCGTCGCAGAGGGCGCGGCTAATAGCGAGGATGTCGTCCCGCACCACTCCCCAGTTCGGTTGGGTCAATGGCATCCAGTCGATGAGAAGCGCTTTGACTAACTGGCGGTAGGCAGCAAGTGCCGCCGCATCTGTTGCCAGCGCGTCAATGATCGCACGGTGTGTCCGCGCCCTACGCTTGAGCTGTCCAGCATCTCCGACGTGACCGACGAGGCGGATAAGACCTGATGCGATCTTCTCGACACCTGGCGCAAGGTCACGATTGTCGCGTACAACAGCTTGTGCCGCCCGAACGTATTGAACAAGGGATCTTGGATGGGGCTCCTTCCGGCAGATTTCCGCAGTGTAACCGCTCCAGTAGTGTGGCACGGATTTCGGAAAATGCGCGTGTCCTGGCGCAACATCCGACGCATCCTGATGAACCGCTCCCACCGCAGTGACTGCCCCCTCCGTCAACGCGCCGTCGGTAAACATCGTCAGGACATGCTTGCCGTAGGCATCGAGCACACCTGCAGTGCTGTTGTCGGGAAAGACGAAGATGGCATGCCCGCATGCGATTGGCGCACCGGGAATTGCTTTTGGACCGATGCCGCAGAGCCCGATGGCACCGACCGGCGTCGTGGCGAATGGCGAAGCGAGCACCGCAACCTTTGACCCGAACCGATAGCTGTTCGGGATGCTCAGCTTACGTGCAGGATTGGGGTCTGGAAATGGGTCACTCTTGTCCGGATCAGCTTCAGCATTATCGAAGATGGCCTGATTGGGATCACCGACGCGCTGCACAACGATGTCAGCGGATTCTCGTGGAAAAACCGCATGCAGCATGGCACCCTGGAGTTCGAACGTGTCCTGCATCTCGTCGAGAAGAACGAGCGGAAACCGGCGCCTCAGCCAAGACGCAACATCGGGAGTGTCTTCCAGAAGGGAGCGTGCCCAAATGAACATCTCATCGTAGCAGAAATACCCCGCCTGGGCTGCGGTCTCGATGGCCTGCTTCGCCAGCTTGAAGCTTTTCGCATCCGGGTTGGCAGGAAACGCCTTTCCGCCGAGATCGAAGCTCAGGTCGCGGGCGCAAATGCGCAAGCGGTCGAAGCCGCTGTACTTCTGTGAAAGAAAATTCTGTACCGTCCAATAGTCAGCCGTGGTGAGCACACCGCGCCGATAGGCTGTTGTCACGTCATTGTCGATAGTCGGTGACGGATATCCGTTTGAGCTGAGCCACGGCAGCGCTAGAAAACGGTTCACAAAACCATGAATGGTGTCGATGAAGTGTGGGTAGCCGAGCAAGCGCTGGCCGACAACGGTGCTGCCGAGCCGCCGCTGAATTTCCTCGCGCGCCACGTTGGTGTGAGAGAGGACGCAGATGCCTTTGGTCCGATGGGGCCACTTCCGCGCCAGGATGGCGAGCTTTGCTACGACGAGCGTTGTCTTGCCACTCCCCGGACAGGCGGACACGTCGAGCGTGTTGCGGGCAGTTAGAAATGCCCGTCGCGGCTCATCGGGGGTGTCCAGCCCCATCAAGTGGCAGACCCATTCGATGTCCTCGTCCGTGATCTCCGGGACGAGCGGAGATACATCAGGCATTGCCGGTTTCCTCTTGAGGACCCGGCGGTGCAAGCGTCGACGATGGACTCTTCACGTGCGTGATTGCGTCGACAATATAGCGTGGTAACTTGGCGGCAAATGCAGCTTTGTCGAACTCCGCGACCTCTCCCGCCTTGGCAAAGGCTTCCGCAAGATACTGCGCCGCGATGGCCTTAGATGCGCCGCCAGAATGGAAGAGCCGGTAGATCCGCGTGCACAGCGCCGCACGGTCCCCATTGGCATCGGTTTCAATCGGCTTGAAGGCAGTTCGTGCAGCAGCTTCGACATCGGCGCGTTGTTTCTTCTCCTCGTTGAGCGGGTCGTCGTTTATTGCGAGGGAAGCAGCGACGTAGACGTCCTCCGCAAAGCCGCAGAACGCGAGATCGTATTCCAATGTCCAATGGTCGGCGACAAAGGTCTTCACCGATTGGCCGTCAGCGGACCGCAGGCGAGCGCGCCACTCTTCCAGCGCTTGTTCCTGGGTCTTGCCATTCCCACCGAAGTCGCGGAGCGCTTTCCATCGGCGCTTCGAACTGGACCACTTCTCATCATCGTCACCAGCAACCAACCCGAGGATGGTTGGGGCGCAATCTGGCATCACGTCCATGTCCGCTATGCAGGCGACGGGAACAGACAGTTTCGGAGGTGCGTCCGTCCGGCGCTGAAAGATGCTGCTGAACCGCCTGAGTCCCCTGCCACCGACATTGACGATGGAAACACCGTGTTCGGTCAGATCGGTGCCCAACAACCTTGCGAGAACGGGCAGTAGAATGGTCTCGGCGTCGCCTTCAGCGACGATGACAGCGTGGGCAAAGAACAGGTTGGCCTTGGTAACGTCGAGGAAGCGCTCCAGGAATCGATAGTCGCCTTCTTCGAGCCTAGTATGGCCCCGGGCAAGTGGGAAGGTGCGCCTGCCATCCAGAAGTATAATGTTTTGTAGCGGAATCTTTGACGCCAGGTTTGGGCTATGGGTTGAGAGGATGACCTGGACGGGACGTTTCGTGTCTTTGACCTTGACCGCTGCAGCCTTTGTCAGGAACTCCATCAGCCGAAGCTGACGTTGGGGATGCAGGTGAGCTTCCGGTTCTTCGATCAAAAGTAGCGGAAGTCCTTCTGGCTCCCGTCCGAGGAGCAGCAGTTCGCAGGCCATGTAAAGTAAGTTGTTTGAACCGAGTCCGTAACGCCCTCGTGGGTTCCCAGTGGTTGCTTCGAGGAGGCCGAGTTCCAATCGCTCCAGGATTTGACGAAGACGTGTTTTGTCCGTCCCGCCTTCTGTAATGTCAATCTTGCCGCGAAGGCTGTCTCCTGTGAGCGAAAGCGAGGAGAGATACTGCTTGTTAATCGCTTCCTCGGCGCTGCCGACCCCTTCGTGCTTCTTTACGTTGTGACGCAGGTAATCGGACAGTCCCAAGAGGCTCAACCGGCTGACGGCAGTGGCATCCGCAGGCAATGCCTCCGCATCGAAGGGGTCTCCTTGCCCGATTTCAGGAAAATTGGCGAGAATTTGCGAAAGACGGGACCCGCGCCCCGGCGACATCTCACGTTCGGCATCGCGAAGCGGCCGTAGATAAGCGCTTGATAGCAATTCACGAACTGATGCCTCTATAGGAGGCCCTGCACCGTCAATGCCGCTGCGCACCGACACATCGACCCATCGACGAGCACCCGGGGTCTCGTTCAGCCTCTTGGCAGTCCAGTTGACCAAGAGGGAGACTTGGGCGCCTTCATAGGAAAGATATTCTGCGAAGGCACCTTTCTCGTCGTCGTCGAGCCCGCTCAGCTTGCAGCGGATGAA
Source organism: Thalassobaculum sp. OXR-137 (assembly GCF_034377285.1). Taxonomy (NCBI): domain Bacteria; kingdom Pseudomonadati; phylum Pseudomonadota; class Alphaproteobacteria; order Rhodospirillales; family Thalassobaculaceae; genus Thalassobaculum; species Thalassobaculum sp. OXR-137. The sequence continues at coordinate 1,458,030 of NZ_CP139715.1, forward strand.
GATGTCGGTGGCTTGCTTGCCGGTTTTATCGAGATGAAAGTCCTCAGATTGGACACGGATAAATTCTTGGTCACGGGTGAGCAACGCATATCTGATCGCATCAATGATAGTCGATTTCCCGCTGTCATTCCGACCGACCAGTGCCGTCACGCCGCTACTAAATGCAATGTTGAGCGCCGAATCATTATCTCCGAACTGGCGAAAATTACGAATTACTATTTCTGAAATGTACATTCCGAGTATGCCCTCATTTAATCGTTGTGAATGAGAGACATGATCTCATTTCGTCGTACATAAGGGTTATAACAGATTTCGGCCATGCACGCGATACTTGCTCCGTTTGTCTTATCGAAGAACGGAGCCATCGCCATGACCCCCACCAAACTCCTGATCGGCCAGATCACTGTTGTGTTCGCCATCGTCATTCTGGGCGTGTGGGCGGCGACGCAGTGGTGCGCGGACATGCTGGGCTATCAAGCGCAGTTGGGCAACCCGTGGTTCGTGCTGTTCGGCTGGCCGGTTTATGAGCCCTGGAAGCTGTTTCAATGGTGGTATTTCTACGAAGCCTATGCGCCCGAGGTGTTCGACAAGGCGGGTATGTTGGCGGCGGGCAGTGGTTTCATGGGTTGCGCGGCGGCGGTGGTCGGTTCGCTGTGGCGGGCGCGGCAGAGTCGGCTGGTGACGACATATGGTTCTTCGCGCTGGGCCTTGAAGGGGGAGATGAGGAAGGCCGGGCTGTTTCGGTCCGCAGGCGTGTTCATTGGTCAGTTTCAGGAAAAATACCTGCGTCATGACGGGCCGGAGCATGTCATGGCTTTCGCGCCGACGCGCTCCGGCAAAGGCGTGGGGCTCGTTGTGCCGACGCTTTTGTCGTGGACCGGATCGGCGGTGATCCACGACATCAAGGGCGAGAACTGGCAGTTGACCGCCGGTTGGCGCACCAAGTTTTCCCATTGCCTGCTGTTCAACCCGACCGACCTACATTCCGCCCGTTACAATCCGCTCTTGGAAGTGCGCAAGGGAGCGGACGAGGTCCGCGACGTCCAGAATATCGCCGATATCCTTGTCGATCCCGAAGGGGCGCTCGAACGCCGGAACCATTGGGAGAAGACCAGCCATGCGCTGCTGGTCGGGGCGATCCTGCATGTGCTTTATGCCGAGGAAGAAAAGACGCTGGCCCGCGTGGCGACTTTTCTTTCTGACCCGACACGGTCTTTTCCAGCAACGCTGAGGCGGATGATGGAAACCAATCATCTGGGGACGGCGGAAAACCCGGAGGTGCATCCGGTGGTGGCCTCCGCCGCGCGCGAGGTGCTGAACAAATCCGAGAATGAGCGTTCAGGTGTCTTGTCCACTGCCATGTCGTTCCTTGGGCTGTATCGCGATCCGACCGTGGCGGCGGCGACCGCGGCCTGTGACTGGCGCATCGCCGATCTGATGGATGCCAAACATCCCGTCTCGCTCTATCTGGTGGTGCCGCCTTCGGATATTTCACGCACCAAACCGCTGGTGCGGTTGATCCTCAATCAGATCGGGCGGCGGCTGACCGAGCGGCTGGAGGGCGACCCCAAGAAGTCGCGCAAGCACCAGCTTTTGATGATGCTGGATGAGTTCCCCGCTTTGGGACGGCTGGATTTCTTCGAGACGGCCTTGGCCTTCATGGCCGGGTACGGCATCCGCGCTTATCTCATCGCGCAGAGTCTGAACCAGATTTCCAAAGCCTATGGCGAGAATAACGCCATCCTCGATAACTGCCATGTGCGGATTGCTTTCAGCAGCAATGACGAGCGTACCGCCAAGCGGATTTCCGATGCGCTCGGCACGGCCACCGAACTGCGCGCGATGCGCAATTATGCCGGTCACCGGCTGGCGCCTTGGCTCAGCCATGTCATGGTCAGCCGCCAGGAAACAGCGCGGCCCTTGCTGACCCCTGGTGAGGTCATGCAGCTTCCGCCGACGGATGAGTTGGTGCTGATCTCCGGCCTTGCGCCGATCCGCGCGAATAAACTCAGATATTACGAGGATGAGAATTTCACCGAGCGGGTGCTGCCTGCGCCGGCGCTGGCGACAAGCGATTATGCTGACAAGCCTGAAACGCGGCCAGATGATTGGGGCAAGCAAGTGCGCAAGGCTGACACGCGGCTTGCCGCCCAAGATGATGCAAAATCGACTTCCACTGACGAAGGCGGGATGCAGCAACAGCGCCATCCGGGGCTGGGCGAGGAAATTGTTAAAACCGCCGAACCCGAGCAGGGCGAATTGCCGAACCTCTTGGATGATGATCCCGACAGCACTGCCGATAAGAACATGATGGAGCGCGCCGCCACACCCGCGCGCGCCTATGGCGTCAACGAAGCGATGGGGCCGGACAGGGATCTGCTCGACGGGTTTTGAGGAAGATTCCGCAAGTGATCGTGCGTCGTCGTACATAACGGATATAAGAGATTTCAGCGGCTTAGACGATCCTTGTTCTGACTTTCTATTTGTCAGGACAAGAATACATGAAACCGCGCCACAATATTTACATCGACGAAGAGACCAGCGCCGAATTGGAGGCGCTGGCGGCAAAGCCTGGCGCATCGAAGTCGGCTATCGTCTCGGATGCCATCCGTCATTACATCCGCCATCGCGGCGCGCATCAGATCGACGAGGCGCTGAAAATCCGTCTCGATCGGGTGACGCGCGACATGGGTCTCATTCGCCGCGACCTCGATGTGCTGACCGAGAGCCTCGCTTTTTTCGTCAAGCTCTATCTCACCTTCAACGCGCATACCCCCGTGCCTGATGCGTCGGCGCAGGCGGTGGCGCGCGACCGTTTCCAGAAATTCATCGAGCAGGTTGGCCGCCAGATCGCGGGCGGCAAGCGCTCTCTCAAAAACACCGAGGAGGATTCCGAATGAGCGACACATTCGAAGAGCGCCGCCGCGCCATGCTGAAAACCGCCATGGGGCCGGTGATCGCGCAAGCGCTTGGCGATCCCACCGTCATCGAGGTGATGGTCAATCCCGATGGCAAGCTGTGGATCGACCGGCTCGGCGCAGGCCGCGGCAATATCGGCGTGCGCATCCATCCGTCCGAGACCGAACGGATCATTCGGCTGGTTGCAAGCCATGTGCGCGCCGAGGTGCATGCAGATAATCCCATCGTCAGTGCGGAACTGCCGTCTGGTGAACGGTTCGAGGGGCTGTTGCCGCCGGTAGCATTGGGGCCATGTTTTGCCATCCGCAAACCAGCGACCAAGATTTTGACCATCGCTGATTATGTCCGCGACCGGATCATGGTGCCGATCCAGGCCGAGGCTTTGCGCAAGGCCGTTCGGGAGCGGAAGAACATTCTGGTTGCCGGTGGCACGTCTAGCGGCAAGACGACGCTGACCAACGCGCTGCTTGCCGAAATCGCTGATTGCGACGAGCGGGTGATCCTGATCGAGGATACGCGCGAGCTGCAATGTGCGGCGAAGGATTGCGTGGCGCTCAGAACCCGCGCGGGCGCGGTGTCGATGGGTGACCTGGTGCGCTCGACCCTGCGGCTCAGGCCAGACCGCATTATCGTCGGCGAAGTGCGCGGCGCGGAGGCGCTCGACATGCTCAAAGCCTGGAACACCGGCCATCCCGGCGGCATCGCCACGGTGCACGCCAATTCCGCCCGCTCGGCGCTCTACCGCATCGAACAGCTCGTGCAGGAAAGCGTCACCATCGTTCCACGTCGGCTGATCGCTGATGCCATCGACATGGTGGTGTTTATCGCCGGGCGCGGCAGTGATCGCCGCATCGAGACCATCGCCGAAGTGACGGGTCTCGACAGCCAAGGCGACTACGCCGTCACACCGCTTTCCCTCCCACAACTGCAATCCCTCTGACCTCTCGAAAGGACACCTCATGCGCAAGAAGCTTCGATTTCTTCTCTCTTCCGCCATCGCGTTTGCGTTTACGGCCCCGGCCTATGCGGCCGGTTCAGGCATGCCGTGGGAAGAGCCGCTGCAACGGATATTGGAATCGGTGCAAGGCCCGGTCGCCAAGATCGTCGCGGTGATCATCATCATCCTCACCGGCCTGACACTGGCCTTTGGCGAAAGTTCGGGCGGGTTCCGGCGGCTGATTCAGATCGTCTTCGGTCTCTCAATCGCCTTTGCGGCCAGTTCGTTCTTCTTGTCGTTCTTCTCCTTCGGCGGTGGGGCGCTCCTCTGATGGCCGCGCAACGCTCCATTGAGGGATTTGAAGTCCCTGTCCATCGCGCGCTGACCGAGCCGATCTTGCTCGGCGGCGCGCCGCGTGCGGTCGCCATCTTGAATGGCACGCTCGCCGCCGCCATCGGCCTCGGCCTCCAGCAATGGATCGCCGGGCTGGTGATGTTTGTCGCCGGGCATACGCTCGCCGTGTTCGCCGCCAAGCGCGATCCGGATTTCATGGCCGTGCTCGCCCGTCACCTGCGTCAACGGGGGTGGTGGCGATGCTGAACATTGGCGAATATCGCAATAAGGCCGACCGGCTTGCCGATCTGCTGCCCTGGGTGGCATTGATCGCTCAGGGTGTTGTCCTCAACAAAGACGGCAGCTTCCAGCGCACCTTCCGTTTTCGCGGTCCAGACTTGGAAAGCGCTACCGAAGCCGAACTGGTCGGTCTCTGCGCCCGCGCCAATAACGCTCTGAAGCGTCTCGGTTCTGGCTGGGCGCTGTTTTTCGACGCCGAACGCCTTGAGGCGCAACATTATCCGTCATCGGAATTTCGTGACGCCGCCTCATGGCTGGTTGATGAAGAACGCCGCGCCGCGTTCGAAGAGGGTCGTCAGGGCCAGCATTTCGAGAGCCGCTATCACCTCACACTTTTATATATGCCGCCGCCGGACGCGCAGGCGCGCACAGAAAATGCCCTTCTGGAGCGCGACCGGAAGGGGGAAGGGGCCGGCGGCATTCGGAACTGGCGGCAGGAACTGGCCCGGTTTGGGGAAGAGACCGAGCGGGTGTTGGACCTGCTCAGCGGTTTCCTGCCCGAGATCCGCGCGCTCGATGATACTGAGACCCTGACCTTCCTGCATGGGACGATTTCAACAAAGCGCCATCCCGTCAATGTTCCCGAAACGCTGATGTATCTCGACGGCGTTCTGGTGGACACGCCGCTCACCGGCGGGCTGGAACCGATGCTGGGCGAGAAGCATCTGCGCACGCTGACCATCCTTGGTTTCCCGAACACCACCCGCCCCGGCATTCTCGACGCGCTCAACCATCAGGATTTCGCCTATCGCTGGGTGACGCGGTTTATCCCGCTCGACAAAACCGCTGCGACCAAGGTCTTGACCCGCCTGCGCCGGCAATGGTTCGCCAAGCGCAAGTCGATCACCGCAGTCTTACGTGAGGTGCTGACCAACGAGGCGGCGCCATTGGTCGATAGCGACGCCGATAACAAGGCGCTCGATGCCGATGCGGCGCTCCAGGCGCTGGGCGGTGACCATGTCGGTTTCGGCTATCTCACCACCACCATCACGGTGTTCGATGAGGATGCCCAAGGCGCAGAGGAAAAAGCCCGCGCTGTCGAGCGCATTATTAATGGTCTCGGCTTCACCTGCATTCGCGAGAGCGTCAATGCGGTGGAAGCCTGGCTCGGCAGTCTACCCGGTCATGTCTACGCCAATGTCCGCCAGCCGCTGGTTCACACGCTGAACCTAGCCCATCTGATGCCGCTGTCGGCGGTCTGGGCCGGGCCGATGCGTAATGCCCATCTTGATGCGCCGCCTTTGTTTTACGCGGAGACCAGCGGTTCCACCCCGTTCCGCCTCTCCACCCATGTCGGCGATGTCGGCCATATGCTCATGGTCGGTCCGACCGGCGCCGGCAAGTCGGTGCTGCTGTCGCTGATCGCCATGCAGTTCCGGCGCTATGCCGGATCGCAGGTTTACATCTTCGACAAGGGCAATTCTGCCCGTGCCGCCACCCTCGCCATGGGCGGCGAACATCATGCGCTGGGGGCGGATGGTTCGCTCGCCTTTCAGCCGCTTAAGGATATTGACAATCCCGCCACCCGAAGCTGGGCGGCGGAATGGATCGTCGCATTGCTGACGCATGAGAAACTCACTGTCACGCCAGAGGTGAAGGAAGCCGTCTGGTCGGCCTTGACCAACCTTGCCAGCGCACCAGAAGCGGAACGCACGCTCACTGGCTTGTCGGTGCTGCTGCAATCCAACCCGATCAAGGCGGCGTTGCAACCTTATACGCTCGACGGTCCCTTCGGGCGTCTTCTCGATGCCGCCGATGACCGGCTGGCGCTGTCGGACGTGCAGTGCTTCGAGACCGAGGAACTGATGCACCAGGCAGGTGTCGTGCTGCCGGTGCTGACCTATCTGTTCCATCGCCTCGAAGAACGGTTTGACGGGCGGCCGACGCTGCTGATCCTCGATGAAGCCTGGGTGTTTCTCGACAATCCGCTTTTCGCCGCCCGCATTCGCGAATGGCTAAAAGTGCTGCGCAAGAAGAATGTCTCGGTGATTTTTGCCACCCAGTCGCTTGCGGACATCGCGGATTCCTCGATTGCGCCGGCCATCATCGAAAGCTGCCCGCAACGCATCTTTTTGCCCAATGACCGGGCGGTCGAGCCGCAGGCGCGCGCCGCCTATGAACGCTTTGGCATCAATGAACGCCAGATCGAACTGATCGCCCGCGCCACCCCGAAGCGCCATTATTACCTGCAATCGCGGCGTGGCAACCGGTTGTTCGAACTGGGGCTTGGCCCCATCGCCTTGACGCTGTCCGGCGCATCCGATCCCGCAGCACAAACTCTCATCGACGCCATCCTGGCCGAACACGGGCCGGACGATTTCGCCGCCCGGTTCCTTTCCGCGCGCGGTCTCGATTGGGCCGCCGACCTCATCACGCAATTTCCTCAACACGGAGAACCATCATGAAACGCGCATCCTTTGCGGCGCTCATCGCCGCTTCCCTTTCCTTCTCCTTGGCCGTTCCTTTGGCCATCACCATGCCGCAGAGGGCTCATGCCGCTTGGCCGGTCTTCGATGCTACGAACTATACGCAGAATATGCTCACCGCCGCGCGCACATTGGAGCAGATCAACAATCAGATTCAGCAACTCCAGAACCAGGCGACCATGTTGCAGAACATGGCGAAGAATCTCCAGCGGCTGGATTTTTCCTCGCTTGGCCAGATGCAGGGCGCGCTCAATCGCATCGACGGGCTGATGATGCAGGCCGAGGGCCTCAGTTTCGACCTGACGCAGCTCGAAGGCCAGTGGCGGCAGCAATATCCCGACAGCTACGACGCTTCCATCACCGTCAGCGATATGGCGACGGCGGCGCGCGAGCGTTGGCAGAACAGCATGAACGCCTACCGCCAGACCATGCGCGTGCAATCGCAGATCGTCGAGAATGTGCAGGCCGATCAGGGGCTGCTCACCGATCTCGTCAACCAGAGCCAGGGCGCGGCAGGCGCATTGCAGGCCCAGCAGGCCGCCAACCAGCTCATCGCGCTCAGCGCCAAGCAGCAGATGCAAATCCAGACACTGATGGCGGCGCATTACCGCTCGCAAGCCGAGGACGCCGCCCGTAAGGCTCAAGGAGAAGAAACTGCGCGCGAGACGACCAAGCGCTTCCTCGGTTCCGGCAAAGCCTATTGATCCGGGAAAGGCGGCGTCATGAATGATTTAGGCATCATCGATCGTTTCATGGAGACCTTCAGCCAGTATATCGATTCTGGCTTCGGGTTGCTGTCGGGTGATGTCGCCTTCCTGACTTCTATCCTGATCGGCATCGATATCACGCTGGCGGGCCTGTTCTGGGCTTTGGGCGGCGAAGACAATATCATCGGGCGGCTTTTGAAGAAGGTGCTCTATGTCGGCGTCTTCGCCTACATCTTGAACAACTTCCAGAACCTCGCCGACATTATTTACCGCTCATTCTCCGGCCTTGGCATTCAGGCCGCACCCGGCGGCATGACCGCCGATGACCTGCTCAAACCCGGCAAGATCGCGGCAACCGGCTATGAGGCTGCCTATCCGCTGCTCGAACAGGTGAGCAATCTCGTCGGCTTCCCGGAAATCTTCGGCAACGCGCTCACCGTCTTTGTGCTGTTGCTGGCTTGGTTTCTGGTCCTCATCGCCTTCTTCATTCTGGCGATCCAGCTTTTCATCACCGTATTGGAATTCAAGCTAACGACGCTCGCGGGCTTCGTGCTCGTGCCCTTCGCGCTGTGGAACAAGACCGCCTTCTTGGCCGAGCGCGTGCTTGGCAATGTCATCTCAAGCGGCATCAAGGTGATGGTGCTGGCGGTTATCGCCGGCATCGGCTCGACGCTGTTTTCCACCTTTACGACCGGCCTTCAGGGCCAGGAACCCGATCTTGCCGCCGCCATGTCGCAGGTGCTGGGGGCGCTGGCCCTTCTGGGCCTCGGCATATTCGGCCCCGGCATCGCCTCGGGTCTTGTGTCTGGCGCACCGCAGCTTGGGGCAGGGGCTGCCCTTGGCACAGCGGGTGCTGCCGCAGGGGCGGCGGTTCTTGCCGGAAGTGCCGCTATTGCCGGTGCAGGAATGGTGGCCGGTGGTGGGCTTGCCGCCATTCGGGCCGGAACGGCGCTAGGTTCGGCGGCGTCGACTGCATTCCAATTGGGCCGCGCTACATCTGGTGCTTCAGGGATGGCAGGGGCCGCGGCGGGCATGGGCGGTGTTGCTCGTGCTACTGGCGGAGCCGCCACACAAGGCGCGCGTTCTGCTGCTGGCCGTGCGGCAGGTTCGCTTAAACAAAGTGCCAATACTGGCCGCAATAAAGCTTGGACGGCCACCGGCGGCGCACCAACCGCCGCGATGAGTGAGGGTGCATCCGTTAGCACTGCCACCAACTCCGCTCCTGATTGGGCAAAACGCATCCGCTCCGAACAGAGCGCCCGCGCCAGCCGTCATGCGGTGGGCCAGGCGATTAAGGACGGTGACCGCCCCGGCCAAGGGGCCAATCCCACCATCAACGAAAAGGACGAATGATCCATGTTTAGACGACCCATACAGCGATACGGGCAAACACCCGAAACTGTTACCCCTTACCAAAAAGCCGAGCAGCTCTGGGACGAGCGTATCGGCACATCCCGCGTTCAGGCGCGCAACTGGCGGCTCATGGCCTTCGGCTGTTTTGCTTTGTCGGCAGCGCTCTCCGGCGCGCTGGTCTGGCAATCGATGCAAAGCCGCGTTGTGCCCTATGTCGTCGAGGTTGATAAATTCGGCGAAGCCCGCGCTGTTGCGCCCGCCATTCAGAATTATCAGCCCGCCGATGCCCAGATCGCCTGGCACCTCGCCCGGTTTGTCACCCATGTGCGCGGCGTTTCCACCGATCCGGTGCTGGTGCGGCAAAACTGGCTGGCGGCATATGACTTTGCTACCGACCGCGCGGCGCTGTTTTTGAACGAGTACGCCAAGGCCAATGATCCCTTCGGTCAGATCGGCACGCGCAGCGTCTCGGTGCAGGTGACCAGCGTGGTGCGGGCCTCCGATACCTCCTTCCAGGTCAAATGGACCGAGCAGGTGTTCGAGCGCGGCAGCCTCGCCAAGACCGAGCGCTGGACCGCGATCCTGACCACCATCATCCAGCCGCCGCGTTCCGCCGAGCAATTGCGCAAAAACCCGCTCGGCCTGTTCGTCAGTGCCATCGACTGGTCGCGCGAGCTTGACACCCCCAATCCAAAGGAACCCGCAAAATGAAACACTTGGCTTTAATATCCGTATCAGCGTTGGCCTTATCGGCCTGCGCCACACGGCAATTGCCGCCGACAATTTCCTATGATGCCGATGACTTCAAACCGGCGGCAATCGAGAAAGCACCATTGAAGCCGGTGCAGATCGTCGAGGTGCCGAAAGTGCTGCCGCTGCCCGGCCAACTCATGCCGGAACCGGGCAAGGTCGAGGAAGATAAACGCCCGCCGACCACGCGCGTCGAGGACGCCAACAAGGCGGCGACGCAGGAGCCGACAAAGCACGGCTATATCAACGCCATCCAAGTCTATCCCTATGCGGAAGGCGCACTCTACCGTCTCTATGCTGCGCCGGAACGGGTCAGCGACATCGCGCTTCAGCCGGGCGAAAAGCTGACCTCGGTGTCTGCCGGCGACACGGTGCGCTGGGTGATCGGCGATACGCTGAGCGGCACTGGCGACAATCAGCGCACCCATGTGCTGGTCAAACCCTTCGCGCCGGGCCTCACCACCAATCTGGTCATCACCACTGACCGGCGTTCTTATCATTTGCAACTGGACAGCACCGAGAAAACGGCGATGGCGGCGATCTCCTGGACCTATGCGTCCGATCAACTGACCACATTGCGTCGCCAGAACGCGGTGGCCGAGGCGGCGTTGCCGGTTGCGTCCAACCTGGCGCTGGAAAACATCCGCTTCCGCTACGCTATCACCGGAGACAACCCGCCCTGGAAGCCGGTGCGCGCCTTCGATGACGGCCACAAGGTCTATATCGAGTTTCCGCGCCGCATTGATCAAGGCGAGGCCCCGCCGCTGTTTGTGGTGGGCACGGACGGCGGCAGCGAACTCGTCAACTACCGTATGCGCGGTAATTACTACATCGTCGATCGCCTCTTCGCCGCCGCCGAGTTGCGGCTGGGTGCCACGCCGCAACAGGTCGTGCGCATCACGCGCACCGACGGGACGCCCCGGCGGACCAGCCTCTTTGGCAGCGCGGAGGGGCAAAAATGACAACAAAACAGGATGAAAAGCTCGATCTCCGCGCTGCGCCGGGACGCAAACTGGTGCGCTTCAAGAAGGGCGTGGTGATCGGCGGCGCAGCTATCGCATCCGCCGGGATTCTTGGTGTCACCATGCTGGCGCTGCAAGCGCCATCCTTCCGAACGGGCCAGCCCGCCGAGGAGCTTTACAACACCGACAAGAAACCGACGCCCGACGGTCTTGCCGCGCTGCCGGGGGATTATTCGCAGATCCAGCCATCAACACCTGAACTGGGGCCGCCGCTGCCCGGCGATCTTGGCCGTCCCATCCTCGAACGCCAGCGCCAACTTGGCATCGCGCCGGGAGGGGCGGAATTATCCGCCGCCGAGCAGCGCCTCGCCCAGCAGGCCATTCAGGCCAAGGAATCTGGTGTTTTCTTCCGCATCGAAAATCGGCATCAGCGGAGTGCACCCACGGCCACGCCGCAACCGACGCAAATGGCGGCGGCAACCGTTTCACCTGACACCGACCGCCTGACACTCGATCCCGAGCGCGACCAGAATAATCAGCAGCGCAAGCTCGATTTCCTGAACCAGCAGGACACCGGCGGCATCTATAATCCGCATGCCCTGCAAACCCCGGCCTCACCGCATCAGGTCATGGCGGGCAGCGTGATTGCCGCCAGCCTGATCACCGGGATCAATTCCGACCTGCCGGGCCTTGTCGTGGCGCAGGTCACCGAAAATCTCTACGACACCGTGACGGGCCAGACATTGCTCATCCCGCAAGGTTCCCGGCTAATCGGCACCTATGACAGCGTCGTCGCCTTCGGCCAATCCCGTGCGCTGCTCGTCTGGCAGCGGATCATCCTGCCGGACGGATCATCGATCCAGATCGACAATCTCCCCGCTACCGACGCCGCTGGTTACGCGGGCCTTGAAGATGAAGTGGACTATCACACCTGGCAGTTCGTCAAGGGCATCGCCATGGCGACATTGCTCGGCGTCGGCACGGAACTGACCTTCGGCGAGGGCGAAAGCGATCTTCTCCGCGCCATCCGTGAATCGACCCAGCAGAACACCGCCCAAGCCGGCCAGCGCCTCACCGAAAAGAACCTCAATATCCAGCCCACCATCACCATCCGCCCCGGCTGGCCGCTGCGCATTGTCGTCCAAAGGGACATCGTATTGCGGCCCTACAAGGGCAGAAAGGATCGATCATGACCAATCTGAAACTCGCCAAACTCCCCGACCGCACACCGGCGAAAATCACCATCACGGTGAGCGCAGATCTCAATCAGGCGCTCTGCGACTATCAGAAGCTTTATGCCGCCACCTACGGTGCGTCGGAAAAAATCGCCGATCTGATCCCCTTCATGCTCGAAGCCTTCCTCGACAGCGACCGTGCCTTCGTCAAGGCTCGGAAGGAGGGGCTGCCGGAGGTTGATGTCGAAAAGCCGCCGCGCCGGGGCCGTATATCCCAAGGGGGCGATGTAGCCCCCGCATCGACCCGCGCTGCCACTGGTTCACCCGATCAGGAGGGATGACCCATGCAAATTGGCACTTTCACTTTGTCCAATAGCTTTGGTTGGACAGGTTCCATCCGCATCCTCACGATTGACGCAAAGATCCGCCTTGTCCTGAACGATGACCGCGACGGCAATAACGCTCCGACCTTCCGTTTCCTCGTCGGCAATACCCGCATTGGTGCGGCCTGAGACGCATGCGCAATCGGTTTTGCTTTCGGCATGCCTGTCTTCCTGATCGCTTCTACGGCGACGTGTGGGCGTTTGGCACGCGCTATCCTCACCGTCTCAACTTCTCCTCCAGTGTTGCCAAGAGCGTGGCATGTTTGCGCGGGTTGGATTGTTTGAGTTTGCGAATGTTCTGGAGCTTCCATTTCACCGCTGGCATGTCCTTGAGGGTGGGAAATGGCAGCAATTGCCAGTCGGGTTCGCCCGCTTTCAGGCTGAGAAGGAAATCCCGCTCATCCCTCGTCAGGCTTACCGGCAACTCCCTGAACAGCCAGTCCCTTGTTTCTTCCAACATCTCAAGGCTGACGTCCTCTCGCGTCATGCCGACGAAATCATTGCGATAGGTGGTCTCAAGCGGTTGCGGGTTTGGCGTCAGGATTTCGTTGATGGGACGATTATGGCCGGCGACATAGGCGACGAAAGCCTGCCGCATTTCCGAGGTAAGCCCCTCATTCTGCCGCAGCAGCAGGCAGTCGAACCAATCGCGCGGATGCTGGCGGTCCATCGCGGCGACGAGCTTGCCGCCATAGAGTTCCGCTGGTGCCAGGATCGGTAGTTTGATAGCGCGTTTGAATTCGTCTGCTGCCAGCGCGCAGAGTTCGGCTGGGCGCACGGGGTGAAGCGTGCCACGCCCGACCGGGTTGACTTCGACTTTGACCTCGGGAAGGCCGCGGCGCACGAAGAGCTTGATATCGCCCATGCCGGTTGCCGCCTGCCGCCGGACGGAAAAGCCGCGCTGTTCCAGATCGGTTGCCGCCCTGTTCAGCGCTTTGGATATGGCGTTCAGCGCCTCCTCACGCGGCTGATTGGCGTGGACATAGACCACGTCGATATCGACCGAGAGCCGGGGCATGTCGCGGTGAAAGAGATTGATGGCGGTGCCGCCCTTCATCGCGAATTCCGTGCCTCGAAAGATGAAGGGCGCGACATCAAGCAGTAGCTGCACGGTCTCCCGATAGCGTTGGTCCATGTTCATATCCTTATCGTGCCGGACGCATGGCGTCGCACGTATGGCGTTGCCGATCCTGTGTGGACGTGGGTGAGATCGAGTTCATCCAGAACGGGCAGGGTGGCCCGTCCGGCCAGCGCCAGGAAAAGCCGCACCGCCTTGACGCTGCGGCAGGATTCTAGCAACGGCTGCATCAGCGGGGCGCGGAGGCCGAAGAGGCTTTCGACGAGATGGGCGGCATCTTCCTCGGATTGATGCTGCGGAACGCCCCACAGCATTTCCAGAACGGCGCGCTCTGGCTCCGCAACGCACAGGACGGGCAGGTCGTGCCAGGGGGCTATACCGAGGTTCGGATCGTCAAAGAGATGCCGCCGCCGCACGGTGAGCGAAAAGCGCGCCTGCATCCAGTCCGGCAGGCGCAACGGGCTTTCCGTGAAAAGCTCCGTATCCGGCCTATGGGCGAGGTTATGTTGATAGCCGTGCCAGGCGAGCGCAGTCTTGCCCCCAACATGGAAGGTGCCGGGCAGGGCCGCGAGCGAAAGCCGCAATTCCGGCTCATCCCCGGTGCGCAGGAACCAGCCATGCCCAAGCCGCGTGAGCCAACCGGCTTGAACATAATGATACGCCAACTGCGCCGACACGCCCTGTTCAGTGAGCCAAGCCGCCGTCAGCGGCTGACCCGGTTGGGCGCGCGTCAGAACCTGTTTCAGAAGTCCGTATCGATCTAAAGTCATGCTGTATATTTGCGCTTTTTGCAGAGCGAAGTCAAGAAGCATGTTTCACAATTATAATAAAATATAAAGCATGGCTATATATTTGTTCCCTAGATAACCATGGGGCTATGCCCCTTTTCAGTCGCGACTTTTTGCGGTGAGGAACGCACGTATTTCCCGCATAGAAGGGGGGGCTATGCCCCCGCGCTCATGATTACCTTGCCGATGGCGTCGGAGATCTTGCCAGCGGCGGCTTTGACCGGATCGTTGGCGAGGTGGGCGTAGCGGGCGGTGGTCTGGACCTGGGTGTGGCCAAGCAGTTTGCCGATCATTGGCAGGCCTTCGCCCAGCGCCAGTGCGCCACTGGCGTAGGAATGGCGTAGGTCGTGGATGCGAAGGTCGGGCAGTCCGGCCCGCACGCGAATGCGCCGCCAGGGGTGTTGCAGGTCTGTCAGGCGGGCACCTTCGAGCTTGCCGGTGATCACCCAGGGATTGCCTTCGATCCGCTCGATCTCCTTGAGTATCTTCGCGACTGCGTCGCCAAAATGCACAATCTTCGCGCCAGTTTTGGAATCGGGCAGGCGGAACTCTCGCGCGCGCATGTCCACGTGGTCCCATTTCAGCGTCATGATCTCGCCCAAGCGGCAGCCGGTGAGCATCAGCAAGCGGATGGCGTTGATCGCCGATCTGGTTTCCGAGCCATCGATTTCAATTTCGTTCAAGGTTTTACCCAGCGCTGCATACTCTTCTGGCGACAGGAAGCGCTCGCGCTTCTGCTCGGGAAACTTCTTCACATGCAGACAGGGGTTGGAGTGGTCGGGCCGTAGCCCCCAGACCTCGGCGAGATTGAACATCTTGGACAGCACGCCCAGCGTTCGGTTCGCCTGGTAGGGGACTTCCCGCATATTGTGATGCAACTCGGCGATGTCCTTGCGCTCGATGTCGCTGGCTTTTCGCGTGCCGATCTTGGGGTTGATGAACAACTCGACCGAACGCCGGTATTCATACTGCGTCGTTGGTTTGCAGCGCACCGCCACATAGTCCTTGAGGAACCGTTCGCCCAACTCCTTCATGGTCGGCGATTTGCGGGTCAGATCCATCTCCTTGACCGGATCGTTGCCCGCCTTGGCTTCGGAGATGATCTGATGCGCCTTCACCCGCGCCTTTTCAGGTGTCGTCGGACCGTGCGGGCCGATGGTCACCTTGCGCAGCCGCCCCTTCACACGGGTGGTGGCGATGTAGACTTTGCGACCGGATGGCCAGACGCGCAGGCCGAAGCCGCGCAACTCGTCGTCCCAATAGGTCACGTCTTTGGTTTCTGGCTCGACCTGATCCACGAAGCGTTTCGTCAGTTTCGGCATAGGCAACACCTCCCCGCAGGTAACAGGCTTAAACTTTCAGTCTCTGGGTGCTTCCTGATGCGATCCTGAATCCAACCTGATGGGTTTGCGCAGGTAACATATAGGTAACAGAAGAGAGCAAATTCAGGGTAATGCGGGAGTAGGTGATGGGCAAGAGATATCTTGAAAAAAATAGTAATTACAGTATATTAAGGCGAATTGAGCGTAGTGGAGCGCAAGTGAGGATATTGTGATTATTGTGACTCATAACCTGAAGGTCGCAGGTTCAAATCCTGCCCCCGCAACCAAACATATCGCCGCCAAAGCATCCGCTTGGCGGCTTTTTGTTGTTCCGACACCACCCTCCGAAACCCGTGACGCGCCAATCCTGCGCCACTCAGGCTTGCACAGGGATGGTGGTCGACGCAGCTGGTTGGATACCGGCTGAAATTTAGTCGGAAAACGCCCCGGGGGACGCCTGGGCCATTGACTACGCGGCACAGTCCCAGGCGCTCGATGTCGCGCGCAGGTCAGGCATAACGCACATGGTCCTGCTGACGGCAATCTGTGTACAGCGACTACCGTTGGCGTTCCAGAAGGCCAAGCTTGCCTTCGAGGCGGAGCTGACCGGATCCGGCCTGACATTCTCGATCGTGCGGCCGACCGCCTACGCGGAAACCCAATATCGAGCGGGCGAGCAATGCCTCCGGCGGCCAGTGCGGCCCGGTCAGTCACTGAGGTCGAACACCCCGCGGGTCCCGTTCTTAGTCTTCAGGTCGAGATGATCGGCCAGGAAGTAGCACGATATCGCGATGTCCATGTCGAGCGAGACGACCTTGATAATTGACGAGACGACATTGGTCGACGCCATGGCGCCGGCGTGGTGGGTGATTGCCAGGGAGGCGAGTTCGCAGAGGATGCGGTTATAGCCGGAGAGATACAGGTACAGCGGCAGGCCGATGTAGTGGTGCACTAGGCCTACCCGCACCGCACCACGGATATAGGCCGGGGAGAAGTCGGCGGCGAAGAGCATCCGCCAATGAGCGCTCTGCCGAGCCTTCAGGTAGTTTACATCGCGGTCGACGAAGAACCGGCTGGTCTGCGGGAAGCTGGTCATGTGCTGGTAGAACTCGGCGATCATCGACGGCATATGCTCATCGATGATCGGGCAGAAGAGCTTGAGCGTGGTGCGGACGTTGTCGTCGATTGAGTCCAGGCGAAGGCGGGAATCGAACTGCTTTATGAGCTTCCCGACAATAAGGTGTTGATACCGGAGTGAATCTCCCCAGAACCGCCGTTTGAAAATTCCCCAGTTGGCGTGTCGCCGGTCATCCGGGGCGCGCCCCGGATGACCGGCGGCGGCGAGTTGCCGATGCTCCTCTCGGTCGGCGAGAGGAGTTCGGCGGTGATCAAACTGGGAGAGATGCTCATGATCTTGGAACTGCATCGGCAGGGGCTGTCTATATCGGCGATCGCACGGGAGAGCGGGTTCGACCGCAAGACCGTTCGTCGCTACATCGAGCGCGGCCTGGAGCCACCGAGCTATGGCCCACGCAGGCCACGGTCACGTCTGCTGGATCCGTACACCCCCTATCTGCGCGAACGCGTGATGACGTGGCCTGGCCTGACCGGCGCCCGGCTGCTGCGAGAATTGCGGGACCTCGGCTATAGCGGCGGCTATACGGCGGTGACGGATTATCTGCGTGATATCCGTCCCGCGCCGACACCGGGTTATGAGATCCGCTTCGAGACACCTCCCGGTCAGCAAGGACAGGTCGACTTTGCTCAGTTCCAGGTGGTGTTCACCGATGAGCCGGAACAGCCGCGGATCGTGTGGCTGTTCTCGCTGGTCCTGGGGCATAGCCGCCTGATCTGGGCACGGTTCGTCGCCCATCAGGACCTAGCGACAGTGCTGCGCTGCCACGTCGCCGCCTTCGACGCGATCGGCGGCGTGCCACGCGAGCTTCTCTACGACCGCATGAAGACGGCGGTGATCGGCGAAGCTGCTGACGGGGAGCCGCGCGGCATCGTCTACAACAGGGCCCTTGTGGATCTGGCCCGCCACTATGGCTTCCACCCGCGCGCGTGCCAGCCCTACCGGGCCAAGACCAAGGGCAAGGTCGAGCGGCCGTTCCGATACATCCGCGAGGACTTCTTCTTGGCCCGTTCGTTCCGCAACCTGGACGATCTGAACGAGCAGCTGCGGCGCTGGCTGGACAGTGTCGCCAATCCCAGGGTGCATGCCACAACCCGGCGGGTCGTGAACGAGGCGTTCGCCGAGGAGAAGCCGCACCTGCTGGTTCTGCCTCTGGCGCCGTTCCGCTCCGTACTACGTCTGGAGCGACGGATCTCCCGGGAAGGGATGGTAAGCGTCGGTGGCAACTTCTACAGCGTTCCGGATGCCACCCGGCGGCGCACGGTCGAGGTGCACACGCTCGCCCAGGAGATCAGGATCTTCGAGGACGGCACGTTGATCGCGACCCATCCGGTCCTGGAAGGCCGCCACCAGCGCCGGGTGGCTCCTGGACACCGAAAAGGAGGGGGCTCCACAGGACGAAGACGTGGAGCCGACGGAGATGTGGTCGTCAGCCGAACCGGCGACGTGGTCGCTCAGCGCTCCCTGGAGTTCTACGACGCTGTCGCTCGCCGTCTTGCCCGGGAGTGCCGGTCATGAGCGCTCCAGGTGATCTGACCCCGTCGACCCTGGAGCGGATCCGCCACGATCTGGTCGGTCTGAAAATGCCACGCGCCCTGGAAGCCCTCGATCAGGTCGTGCGCCGCCTCGAGCACGGGGAGATCGGTGCTCTGGAGGCCATCGACATGCTGCTCGCCGAGGAACTGACCCTGCGCGAGAACAGCCGCATCAAGACGGCCCTGCGCATGGGCCGACTGGCGACCATCAAGACGCTCTCAGGGTTCGACTTCTCCTTCCAGCCGTCGCTCGACCGCGATCGTATCCTCACCCTCGCACAACTCGGCTTTATCGGTCGCTGCGAGGTCGTCCACTTCCTCGGCCCGCCCGGCACCGGCAAGAGCCATCTGGCCATCGCCCTCGGCGTCGAGGCGGTGAAGGCAGGGCGCAGTGTCTACTTTTGCACACTCGCCGACCTGCTCGGGCAACTCGCCCGCGCCGAGCGCGAGGGACGGCTGACGGAACGCATACGCTTCTTCTGTCGACCGGCTCTGCTGATCGTTGACGAGATCGGCTACCTGCCCGTCGTTCCTGGGGGTGGCAACCTGTTCTTCCAGCTGGTCAACGCCCGATACGAGCGTGGTGCGATGGTCCTGACCTCCAACCGCGGCTTTGCCGAATGGGGCGAGGTGTTCGGAGACCCGGTCGTCGCCACCGCACTCCTCGACCGCCTGCTGCATCATGCTCTGGTCATCCAGATCGAAGGCTCCAGCTACCGGTTGCGCCAGCACGCCGACCTCATGCCCGAGCACGTCCGCTCCAAGGCTACCATCACACCGCCGACCCCAGCACCGCTACGACGGCCAAGGGGACGGCCGCCCAAAAACGACCACATCACCGCGACAACCTGACCGGCGAAACTGGGGAAATTTACTTCGGCGCTTCTGGGGAAATTACGGGCGGCATTGACAATAAGGTCCTCGACTTCGATGCCGGCCATGGCGTTCGCGGGCGGGCCTGGGGGCCTGGTACTCATTCGGAGAACCTCGTGGTTGGTGCCTCGGAGCAGCTCACCGAACCGCGGTCCCCGCTCGGGGCAGATGACATCGCTGGCAGCACATCACCGCCCACGTTCCCGACGGAGTGGGTACCGTCTAGCAGATCGGTTCTTGATTTCAGTCGACATTTCCCATGGACGGTAGCGTCGGTTTCTATAGCCGCGAGTCGCACAACCTTGGACACTAGGTCGACGGGGTATCGCGGCTAGTGATCGCTGTGAGCTACCCTGAACTTTCATCCTCACTTCGACAGAGTACGGGCATCCAGCAGACGTCTGACCGTGGTTGCCAGGTCAGCGTTCGTGTAGGGCTTCTTGAGGAGCAGATATTCCTCTTCGCTATTAACGCGTGTGTTGATCGACGCACCGGTGAAGCCGGATGCGAGGCAGATCTCGAGTTCCGGCCGCATCTGTCTGGCCCTTTTGGCGAGCGCAAATCCGTCGATGCCGCCGGGCATGATGACATCGGTAAATAGAAGGTCGATGTCCCAGTCGCTACGCAGGATAGCAAGCGCCTCTTCGGCATTGTGGGCGACGGCCGTTCGATATCCGAGCTCTGAGAGGATCGTGACCGCGATATCCGCGAGTTCCTGCTCGTCATCGACAATCAGGATCGACTCGTTTCCTGAATAGTCCTCGTCGGCCGCCGCCGGCGCCGCTGCACTGTTCGAGCTCGAAACGCCGTCGGCCGTAGCGACCGGGAGGAACAGCTTGAACGTGGTGCCAATCCCCTGCTCGGAATAGACGGAGACCGAGCCATTCGAGCGTTTGGCAAATCCGTAGACCATCGACAGACCGAGGCCCGTTCCCCGCCCTTGCTCCTTGGTGGAGAAGAACGGCTCAAAGATATGGGCAGCGACATCCGCGGACATCCCGGTCCCGGTATCGGAAATATCGATCTCGATGTATCGACCCGGCCTTAGGCCTTTGAACTGGGGCGACGGCTGTGCGGGAACCTCGATCAGTCCGGTCTCGATGATGATCTGGCCACCCTCCGGCATCGCATCCCGCGCGTTGATGCAGAGATTTGTGATCGCGTCCTCAAAGTCCCCCCTTTCGGCGTTCGCGTCGGGGAGGTCTTCTTCAAGGCGCAGATGGACCTTGACGGTCTCCGTGAGCGACTTCTGGATCAGGTCGTGCAGTTCGGTGATCGTTTCGTTGACGTCGATGGCAGCAGCCTCAGAAGGCATCTGTCGGGAGAAATTGAGCAGCCGGCGCGTGAGGTTGGCCCCGCGGCCCGCGGCGGTGAGGGCCTTGCCGATCTGGCGTTCCAGTTTGCTTTCGGGCTCCAGCTTGCGCTGCACCAGCTCCAGGTTGCCGCTGATGATTCCCAGTAGGTTGTTGAAATCATGCGCAACCCCTCCGACCATCTGGCCGATCGCGTCCATCTTCTGGGATTGGCGGAGCTTGGCCTCTAGCGCTCTCTCGTTGGTCACGTCGAGCATCGACGCGATGAAATGACGCTCATCACCGGAGGGGATCTCCGCAATACCCAGGTTTATCCTGACGCTTGTCCCGTCCTTGCGCTTGCCGAAGGTCTCGCGCCCGATGCCAATGATCTTGGCGTCGCCGGTATCAAGGTAGCGTTTCATGTATGAATCGTGCCGGACGCGGTCGTGATCGTTTACCAGCATCGAGACATTGCAACCGATCGCCTCCTGTGCGGAATACCCGAAGATCTTCTCAGCGGCCGCGTTGAAATCGATAATCTTTCCCGTGGCGTCGGCATGGATGAGGCCGATGGTGACGTTCTCGAACATCCGCCGGAGCATGGCTTCGGCATCGTTCAGTTTCTCAAGGGTCAGATGCTCGTCGGTCACATCGGCGCCGGTCCCACGGTAACCCTGAAACTCATTAAGCTCGTTGAACACAGGATTACCCGAAACCGCGATCAGTCTCTGCGTGTTGTTCGGGGCGATCGTCCAGTAGCGGAAGTCCCGAAACGGCTTGCGATCGGCCAAAAGCCGCCGATGCTCGACCCATTTGGGCGAGTTCGTATCTTCGGCCGCCACCTCTTCGCGGGTCTTCATATAGATGAGGCTCTGCGCGAAATTCTCCGGAGCCCGGTGGCCGTTCTCCGTGTATGAGAAGCGGTGATCGACGTCGGTCTCCCAGATCCAATCGGAGGCGGTATCTGTGAAGTCCTTGAACCGCTGCTCACTTTCCCGCAGAGATTTCTCACGGTTCTTGAGGTCGGTGATGTCGGTCCGAACCCCGACAATCCCTCCGTCCTGTGTTCTCTGCTCCGAGATCTTGAGCCATCGACCGTTGGCGATCTCCTGCTCGACGACCTGGCATTCGAGATGCTTGCGCGTGCGGTCGGCCAGCCATTCTTCTTCGCGGCCTCGGGCTTCGGGAAAGAGACCCAGTTCAACGGCTCTTCTGTTGATCTCCGTAAGTGTGCGCCCCACTACGATCACTTCGCCCCTTGAGTTGTAAAAATCCCTATAGACGTTGTTGCATAGAACCAGTCGGTCATCTTTGTCGAACAGGGCAAATCCTTCATTAATGGAATTCAATGCCATATCGAGCTGCTTTCGGTAGGAATTTCCTGCCCGAACTGCTTCCTCCAACCTGTGTTCTTGCTCGATTTTTTCCGAAATATCTTGAATGAAAACGAAAAATCGATCCGGAAACTGATCTGAATATGAGATCACGACCTCAACGGGTAGTTTTCCGCCTTCCTTCTTACGATGAACCGTCCGGAAGCGGGCGTATCCGGTATTCATTATGAGATCGATTTTACGGCGAACTTCACGCTCCTCTTCAAGGTCATCCAGATCAGATACCTTCATAGAAGTCATTTCATCGGAAGAATATCCGGATAACTTACAGTATGCTGAATTCGTCTGGATGATATCGGCCTCACCATTGACGACCCAGAAGCCCAGATCGGTCGTATTGATGGCGGTCTGATAGGTTCTCCGTGATATATTCAGTTCTTCTTCAAGTCTCATCTTTTCAGAAATGTCACTAACGATTCCGCAGATTATCTCTTTCTGATTTGAGATAATCAATGTAGTATTGACGTCAACATCAATTATGTTTCCGTCTTTATCGATATGCTTGGAAATGAAGTGTGCGGTCTTTCGCACACGTAACTGCTCTAGAGAATGATGCCACTGAGCTTCCGAATGATTTGCATCGATTTCGTAAACATAAAGCTTTTTTATTTCTTCATTAGAATATCCTAGAGCTCTGCATGCCGCCGGATTGGCATCCAGTATTTTCCCCTGTGTATTCGCAATGAAGACCTGAAGGTCAGAGTAAAGCAGAATATTTGTACATATCTCATGATCCAGCATCATTGGATCCTTCTTCTATCTTTAAGGTCACTTTCCGAAGGGTTCAGGGTGACCGGGGATCTGGATGCCGCCATTGGATCGGAGTTCAGCATTGTGCGGGGCGCGCTTCTGCAAGCGCACGGGTCTTGGAAATGACGGCATCGAGGGAAGCCGGCTTGACCAGGATGCCCACGACATGCAGTCCGCGTCCTCGCCCGATCGACTCGGCAATGCGAAGGTAGTCTGCCTGGAAGCCGCTCATCAGAACGACGGGTATGTTCGCGTTGCGCGCGGCAATTTCCTGAAGAAACTCGATTCCGTCCATGTCCGGCATGACGATGTCGGTTATGACGCCGTGGATCTGCTTGCTGGTTATGAACGTCAGGGCCTGCTCAGCCGACGTGGCGACCAGCGGTGTGTAACCGGCCAGTGTCACCCCCTCTTCGACGAACTCCGCGAAGTCGACATCGTCGTCAATGATCAGGATATAGCCCGACAATCGACCGACCTCCGTACCTCACGCGCTGCCGTGGCGGGTTCCAAAGCCGCTCTCGGCCAACCATGTCTGAAGCTGGTCCGGCGGCATCGGTCTTGCGCAATGGAAGCCCTGGAGTTCATCGCAGCCGATCGCCTTGATCAGATCCATGGACGCCTGATCCTCGACACCCTCAGCCACGACCGTCAGGCCCAGACGGTGGGCAAGTTCGGTTGCCATCGTTGCAATTGTCTCACATTCCGAATCTTCGCAGATGTGAGAGATGAACGTCTGGTCGATCTTCAGTTCCGTGAAAGGAAGTCGAACCAGTTGCTGCAGCGACGAATAGCCGGTGCCGAAGTCATCGATCGCCAAACCGAAACCCTTCATGCGCAGTCGGGTCAGGATGTCCATGTATCTGCCGGCATCCGACATGACGGCCGTTTCCGTCACTTCCACGATCAC
Organism: Thalassobaculum sp. OXR-137; assembly: GCF_034377285.1. NCBI lineage: Bacteria > Pseudomonadati > Pseudomonadota > Alphaproteobacteria > Rhodospirillales > Thalassobaculaceae > Thalassobaculum > Thalassobaculum sp. OXR-137. Next base: position 1,481,355 of record NZ_CP139715.1, read on the forward strand.
ATCGGACGTATCGACGCCATTGTGCCGCGTCAGCGCCGTCAGTTTTTCCGGGAGATCGAGGTCTGCGATCGAAGCGGGAGACAGGTTGATCGAAACGGTGAACCGGTGGCCGTCCCGGTTCCATCTTCCCAACTGCTCGATGGCAGTCCTGGCGACCAGATAGTTGATGCCGTCAATCAGGCCATGCTGCTCGGCGAAGGGGATGAAGTCGCCGGGGCTGGTAAAGCCTTTGTCGGGGCGTACCCAGCGGATCAGGGCCTCGACGCCGCAGACCGAATGGTCCGATAGCCTGATCTGCGGCTGATAGGCGAGCGTGAACTGCTCCTCCCTGATCGCAGTGTCTATGTCCTCCGCCGTGAAGTCCTGGGCCGCGGCCCGCGCACTATCGGTCTGCGGCGGCTTGAAATGGCTGAGGACCGCGTCGAGCTCGCCGATGCTGAACGGCTTCTGCAGGGTTCCGAGGACAGGAAACTTCCACTCGGTTGCCAGTTCCTTGGCCGAATATAGAACCGATGCGTCTTTGCCGCTCATGAAGATGAGAGACACGTGCGAATTGTTGTCGTGCAGGAACCGCAGAACCTCGATCCCGTCCAGGCCTGGCATGAACAGATCGAGCAGGATGAGCGCATGCTTGGACGAGTATACGCTTCCGATATCGGTCGCGTCGGTACAGATATCGGCCTCGTACCCAAGGGCATCGAGGGCGTCGCCGACGAACTCGGCAAAATCTGGCTCATCGTCGATAATCAGAAAACGCATGGCCTTATCCATCAAGCCTTCGTCTCCTTGTCGGCGGTTGGACGATAACCAATCAAAAATTAAATATAATAGATTAAAATTTAACTAACCTAGTGGGGCTTCCAGGGGGGCCTCAAGGTTGGTTCGTCAAACCTCGCTAAACAGACCAAACCATGAACATGCGAAGTCGGCTCTCCTCTGGCGAATGCCTTTGACCTGAGCCCTGAGTTTCCTCCGGCTTTTGGTTGAGACCGGGCATCGATTGATTGTGACGGTCCGCTCGTCGGTGCAGTGGAGAAGGTCATGACCCCGCTGGCGGGCCGAGTGCACGGCAGCCTTGGCGAACTCCGGGCCTCCCCCGACGGCACGCCATTTCTGGAGCGTGCGGACGGAGTAGCCGAGCAGTTCGCACGCACTCTATTCGTTCAGGATTTGGGGGGGATGGTAGTCGGCCGGCATCTTGTCATCCTCCATTGCGTTGCTGATGCAGTGAAGGTGCGCGCAGTACTCATGCCGTAAAATCCCGCAGGCTTAATTTGAGATATCCCGCTCAATCGCCATGGGCGGGCTCATTAAATCTTCATATTTCAGTCGGTTGTGCATGGTCTGACTGTTTGAGTGGGGCCGGTTTACCGCCGGCTTCGCAACGCTTTCTAGGCACTCACATCCCGTGAAAAACGTAATACCATGGCGGTCACTCCACGAAAGCTGGAGCAACAAGCACCCGGAGACGGAGGGCCTGCACTCTCCGCAACCGCGGAGGGCCGATCCCACCGTCCCTGGGAATGACATTAGGGAGAAGACGTTATGCGCGATCTTACACTCACCCGCCGTCAAGCTTTGGTCGGAGCCGCCGCTCTGACAGGATCGACCCTTATCGCAGCGAAGAGCAGGCCGGCACGGGCTGCCGCACCGATGGCCGCCGACCAGGCCCCGTATTTCTACCGCTTCAAGCACGGCTCGATGCAGGGCACCGTCGTCTCCGACGGCGTGCTGCCGCTGGGCGAGCCGTCCGCCAGCTTCCTGGGGACGACCAAGGAAGAGGTCGGGTCGATGCTCACCAGCAACTTCCTGGATCCGACCAGCGTCGTGCTCGAACAGAATATCCTGGTGCTGAATACCGGGTCCAAGCTGGTGCTCTTCGATACGGGCATGGGCGAGTCTCCGATTTTTGGCCCCACCCCCGGAAAGATGATGGCCAATCTGAAGGCCGCGGGCATCGACCCGGCGGCGATCGATGCGGTGGTCTGCACCCATGCCCATTGCGACCATGTCTGGGGCATCATGACCAGCCGCGGCGAGCGCAATTTCCCCAATGCGCAGATCTACATTTCGCAGGCCGATTTCGAGTTCTGGACCGACGAAGCCAAGCTGTCGATGACCGAACCCGGCTACATGAAGGCGTTCGTCGAGGGCGCGCGCCAGAACCTGCTGCCGAACCGGGACCGCATCATCTTCATCAAGGATGGCGAGGAGTTCCTACCCGGCATCCAGGCCATGACCGCACCGGGCCACACCATCGGCCACATGATCTTCCTGATCACCTCCGAGGGCGAGACCATGGCGGCGATCGGCGACACCACGCACCATCACGTGCTCCTGCTGGAGAAGCCTCTGATGGAATTCGCCTATGACACCGACCCGAAGCAGTCGGCCCAGACCCGATACAAGGTGCTCGACATGCTGGCCACCGACCGGTTGCCGATGATCGCCTACCATTTCCCATGGCCCGGCATCGGCCATATCGCCAAACGGGGCGAGGGCTTCCAGTACTATCCGGCACCGATGGTCATGCAGGAACTGCCGTCGTAACCATCGGCTCAAGCGGCCGAACCGGCCTGCTGCCGTCCGCCAGATCACAATCGAATGGACGGCAGAAGGCGTCAGAGCCTGGGCGGGCCCCTGAGCGCGAACATTGAGGGGACCGCCAGAGGGATCCAACATTCCCGGTCCGAGCTCCGTCGCCATGCCCAGCGAGGATGCCCGTAGGCTGTCTTCTAGCGGGCGAGACTCTTCCCGATCATGGTGTTGAGGCTCGCAATCGACGCCTCGATCACACCGCGGTCGCCGGAGGCGAGCAGAAAATCCAGAATGTCGGGGGCAAGGCCCGCCGCCTGCTCGGCCGTCATCCCGCAACACGACAGGCGACGCTCAACCTCGTCCGACGACGCGTCGAAATAGCCGCTCATACCGTCCGGAGATGCGACGCCCTCCGGCAGTCGAAGGCTGAGGACACGGCAGGCGATGGGCCGCATTTCGGTGTCGCTCAGGGTGACCCCGCTCATGATACCGGCAAGCACGGCCGCGGGAGCGGGCGGGATCACGTAGGTGAACGTGATGGCCATCTCGACATCCATATCGACCAGAGGGGCGATCATGTTCCGGCCGACTCTCTGTACCTGTCCGGAAAGGGTCAACGTATCCCAGGGCAGATGTTCGGCATACTCGAGCCCCCACTCTCCCGCACCGCCGTCCTGAGACAGGGTGGACACGCCACAGATCATCATTCCGGGCCAGTGCGGAGACCAGGCCCGCGAGATCGACAGATACCGTCCGGCGAGATAGTCCGGAAGCTGACCGGCCGGATAAACCGGTCTCTCCTCGGGTTGTCTCGAGGGGGATAGGGGAAGATCCGGCATCTGGTCGCCATAAAGCTCGGCGAGCAGGCTGCAGAAAGCCTCATAACTGCAGGTCCGCAGCTCCTCGCCGGTGACAGTGGGTCCGAGCAGCCTGGCGAGGTCGTCATAGACAGAATGGTTCCGCGGGCTCGCACGTCCCTGAATCCATTTATAGGCCCGTACAGGATCATAGCTCGTATCCGGGTTCGAGGCCTTCAATCGCGTGTACAGCGCTTTTTGGGTCTCGCAACCGGTCAGCCGCATGATCAGACGGAGCTTGTCGGCAAATCTGTGCGCAGCGCCTTCGCCACGGTCGGAACCGCTCAACAGAAACTTCCTTTGGAAAATTTGGAAATCGTATTGGTAATGTCCGGCCGACCATACCGTGAACGGCGGCTTCGGCGCCAACAAACAATATTAAATCATCACATTCTTGTTCCGCATGGCTGCATCACGCCTGGGCTTTAAATAACCGCTAATCATTATACAGAACTTGTTCAATATTTTGATAAAACTATAAATAAAATCGACGTCGCTGTATTTATCATTTTTGGAACTTCCAACCATTCCAACCTCCTGCAGCAACCTCCTGATTTAAAGTACCCGTTGCGTCCTCACCTGCCGCAGCTTGCCCCTCGGCAGGCGCAGCCATGGACCGGCTCGAAGCGAATGATGCGGCAGAGCGGCCGGGGATGGCGCCGGCACATGAGCAACCGCTCAAGAAAATCCAGCCAAACAAGGATCTGCGATGTCCCCCAACGTCTCCCGGAGCTGTGGCGCCATCGCTCCTGCGGTTTCCCTTTCGTCCGCACAGCGTGTACTGGCCGTCATCGACGCGGCGACGCCACGGCCGGACCTCCTGGTGGCCGGGGCCGATCCGGAGGCCGTCATTGTCCGGCTTTCGGCATCAACCCGGGGGGATCCGATCGCAGCGGCCCTGGCCGGCACGGATCGGCCGGTCAAGGCGCTTCACATCGTCAGTCATGGCGCGCCGGGGCGCCTGACAATCGGCGGGGAGACACTGGACGCCCGGGCGCTGGCCGCGCGGGGGCGGCGCTGGCGCCGCTCCCTGGCGCCGGATGCGACCATCGTGCTCTACGGCTGTTCCGCCGGGCGCGGTGCGGCCGGACGAGCGCTGGTCCGGGACCTGGCGCGTGCGACCGGCGCCCGCGTGCTGGCCTCCTCGACCCCGACGGGCTCAGCAGTGCGGGGCGGCGACTGGCGCTTCGACGTCGCCGCCGGTCCGGCGCGGCCGGGCCCGTCCATCACGGCAAGCGCCTTCGGTTGCGTACACGACACCTGGCCGGGACTGCTGGTCGATATCACCAGCACCGCAGGCGACACCGGTACCGGGACCCTCGGGCTCGCGGCGCAGTCTACCAACGCGACGTACACTTTCGTGGACCTGTCCGGCACCATCACCCTGGACTCCGCGATCACCCCGCCCAATCCCGGTTCAACCATCACCTGGACCTATGGCGGGTCGACCACGAACCTGACCATCGATGGCGCTGCGATCGATACCACAGATTCAGGCTTTAAGGCCGATATCGGGGCAGGCAACGTACTGACGGTCGACTCCAATATCGTTGGACCAAATTCGGCCACTGTAAGCTCCGGAACCCTGGTGTTGAACGGGACAGTCACCGGGGCAGCCATTATCCAGGGAACCGGAACGCTGCAACTCGGCACCGGATTCAGTACGAATGATAGACTTTATATAGATAGCAGCAATTCTACGCTTAAATTTTCTGGATCTCAAACATATTCATTTGATACTATAATTGAGGATGGCATATCTACAATTATAGACACCGGATCGAATAATATTTCTCTGTCGGGAAATTTATCTATATCGATTGGATCTGCGAATTTTTCAAAAACAGGCAGCGGAAAGCTCACCTTATCTGGGCACAGCTCTCAAATGGACCCCACAATCACTGAGGGAACGCTTTCGGTTTCTGCCGATACTGGCTTGGGCAGTACGGTCACCCTGAACGGCGGCACGCTGGAAGTCACCTCGGCCACGACGATCAGCCGCGATATCGTGCTGGGCTCCTCCAGCGGAACCATCTCGACAACGGCGGACGTCACCTTCTCAGGTGTCATGTCCGGATCGGGGACTCTGACCAAGACCGGGGCGAATACCGTGACCCTGTCCGGCACCAACACCCATTCCGGCGCGACCGTGGTTTCCGCCGGAACCCTGAAACTGTCCGGCGGCAACGCCCTGTCCGATACCGGCACGGTGACCGTCGCCTCCGGCGCCACGCTGGATCTCGACGGCACGACCGAGACCATCGGTTCGCTCAGCGGCTCGGGAACCGTCAATGTCGGCGCCGGGGCCATCACCCTGTCCAATGCGGGCCTCAGCGCCTTCTCCGGGACGATCAACGGCACCGGCACCTTCACCGTCGCCTCCGGCGTGACCCTGGGCGGGACCAGTACCTACAACACGCCGGTCACGGTCGCGAGCGGCGGCACCATCGCCCCCGGCAACAGCCCCGGCACGATCTCCACCGGCAACCTGATACTCGCCAGCGGCTCGACCGCCAGCATGGAGATCAACGGCACGACGGCCGGAACCGGGTACGACCAGGTTGTCGTCACCGGAACGGTGACGATCAACGGCGCTACGCTGTCCACCAGCTTCGGCTTCACATCGGCGAACGGCAACGTCTTCACCCTGATCGACAATGACGGGGCCGATGCGGTCACCGGCACCTTCAGCGGTCTGGCCGAGGGCGGCAGCTTCGTCTCGGGCGGGCGCAGCTTCCGGATCAGCTATACGGCCGGGGACGGCAACGATGTCACCCTGACCGATATCACACCCGCCCCGGAAAGCTCCGGCAGCGGCAGCGGTAGCGGTAGCGGCGGCGGAAGCGACAGCCTCGTCGGAACGTCGGGCGACGACAGCCTGACCGGCGGCAACGGCGCCGGCACCATCTCCGCCCTGGCCGGAAACGACACGCTCTGCGGAAGGGCCGGCAACGATACGCTGTCCGGCGGGGCCGGGGCCGACCTGATCTACGGCAACCAGGCGGACGACCTGATGTACGGCAATCAGGGCAGCGACACCCTGTTCGGCGGCCAGAACGCGGACACCCTGTTCGGCGGACAGGATGCGGACATCGTCTACGGCAATCGCGGCGCGGACCTGATCTACGGCAATCTCGGCGTCGACACCCTGTACGGCGGGCAGGAGGCCGACACGCTCTACGGCGGACAGGGCGACGATGCCCTGTTCGGGAACCTGGGGGCGGACCGGTTCGTCTTCACTGCGGACAGCGGCGCCGATGCGATCTACGACTTCTCTGGCGTGGGCGGCCCGGGTGCGGAGGGCGACGTGATCGCCGTCGCGGCCAATATGAACGGCAGCGGCATCGCGACCGCGGACGATCTGCTGGCGCGCACCGCCACCGACTCCGCCGGAAATGCGGTGCTCGATCTCGGGTCGGGCAACAGCGTCACCCTGGTCGGCGTGGCGCCGGCTGGCCTGACCGCGGGGGATTTCCTATTGCTGTAGAAAGGACGGTCCGGTCCGACCGCATCCTGCGGTAACAGAAAGCCTCGCAGGGCCCTGTTATCCAGAGTACGGCCCCCTCAATGGAAGTAGAAGTCCTCGGCGATAATCCTTTCGGCAGGAATGCCTGCCTCTCGAAATTGCCGGGTCATGTCGCGAATGAATTCTGGACGGCCGCAGAGCATCACGGCGACCCCGTCAAGGGATTGTGTGGCTTCCAACAGTTCCTTGGCCGTCGGACGGCCGCGTTCGGCCGTCTGCCAGAGGTCGTAGTCGATATAGGAATCGGCTTTCGGCACCGCTTCCTGGATTTCGGCGTCATAGGGCGCGCTTGTCTCGTCCTTCACGATGTAATAGAGCCAGATCCGGCGGAAGTCGTTGTTGACGATTTCAAAGCGGAGCATGCTCAGAAAGGGTGTGATCCCGATTCCGGAGCCGACACAGAGGAGACGGCGGTAGCCGGCATACCGATGGGGCGTGAACCCGCCAAAAGGTCCGAATACCTCGATCGGATCCCCGGGATTCAGACTGAGCAGGTCACGGGTAAAATCGCCGACCATCTGTACCGATACCCGCAGGTCCCTCTCCGCGGGTGAGGAAGAGATCGAGAAGGGATGCAGTTCCCGTCGGTCCCGATCGGGCCGATTGATGAAGACGAAGGTCCCCGGCTCGTAGATCATCCGCCGGGACTTCGGGCGCATCATCACATCCACCGAAGTCTCCGATGTCCGCTCCACCCGCTGGACCGAATACCTGAACCGGGGCGCGATCCAGCGATAGAGGACGACCCTGTAGAGCCAGGCGCCGGTCCCGACCAACACCAGAAGCCACATCCAGAAACGCAACGGTTCGTAGGCGTTGATCGTCGGGCCTGCCGCCAAAGCATGCGCCGAGGTCAGGATGAAGATCGGTCCGAAAAGGCCATGCAGGGCGAGCCAGCGCTCGTAGCGCAGGCGCTTGGTGTAGGCGAGGGCCGTCCAGCCGATGACCAGCCAGAGGATGAGAGCATTGAATCCTTCGGCGCCGCGCGGCGAGTGGAAGGGAATGAACAAGTCCGCGAGCGACCCGCCGAAGCCCAACTGCGGTGGAACATAGAGAACCACGTGAACCAGCACCAAACCGACGGTGATCGGTCCGAGTTGTCGGTGCAGACGGACGGCCCGGTCCAGCCCGCCGAAAAACGGTTCGATCTTCCGTGATCGGGTGTTTGCGAGGAGAAGAAGAGCGAAAAGAGTGATCGACCAAGCGGAAATCAGGAGACTCGGATCCAACCAGGAACGGAACGGCCCGGGCATGGCCATGGCACTCCGGCCCATGGCCCAGAGGAAGGTGGTGATCGTCAGTGCCGAGATCACGAGCCACCAACCCGGTGCGACCGCGACGAGGCGCCGCCGCAGGCGCTGGGCAAAGTCGGGGTCCTCCGGTGTTTCCGGTTTCTCTAGATTGCGCACGCTCAAACGATCGGCCCCCCTCGGTAGGTCGACTCGATTAGACCAGTTCTCGTCACATCGCGCGATATGCGGTGCCGGCCAAAGCCGAGCCTCGGTCGGTGCGGACCAAGTCGGCGACTAACTGGTCGATCTCGTCGTCCGAATTGTCGCAATGGGGCGATACCCGAAGCATCCCCGCGGAATCTTATGTATATCCTGCGGGCCTGCAGATCGGCGACCGTGTTCGCGTCGGCGACCTGAGGGTGGTGGAGGCTCAATATTCCGGATCGCACCTCGCATGCCGGCCAGAACGACCAGGAGCCGGCCAACGACCGGACCGCCCTGCGCCCGCGGCCCTGAACGCGTTGAGCGCCCTGGCCTGGTTGTCCGTTACGGCGCCGCCTTTCCTAGAATCAGATCGGACGCCTTCTCGGCGATCATCATCGTGGCGGCGTTCGTGTTGGCCGAGACCATCGTCGGCATCACCGACGCATCCACCACACGAAGCCTATCGACGCCGCCGACCTTCAGGGTCGGGTCGACCACCGCCCCGGCGTCGGTGCCCATCCGGCAGGTGCTGACGGCGTGATAGACGGTCGCCCCCTTCGCCCGGGCATAGGCCAGCAGGTCGGCGTCGGTGCGACTGTCCGGTCCGGGAAGGGTCTCCGGCCCGCGATACGGGGCGAGAGCCTCACTCGACAGCAGCTTTCGGCACCACTGCAGCCCCTGGACGACGGCCCGTTGATCGGCCGGGTCCGTCAGATAGTTCGGCTGGATTTCCGGCGCGTCATCGGTGTCCGAAGAAAGCGCGCGGACATGCCCGGTGCTGTGCGGGCGCATCTGCCACACCCCGATGGTCATGCCCGGTTCGCGCTGCAACTGCCCGATCACGCCGTCCGAGTAGCTCGCCGGGGTGAACACGAACTGAAGATCGGGTTCTTCAAGGTCGTCGGACGATCGCACGAAGGCGCCCACATGGGCCGGGCTGAAGGCCAGCAGGCCCTTGCCCGCCGCCAGCCACCGCCCGATCTCCCAAAGCAGACGCGGGCCGCGGGCGCGCTCGTTCAGCGTGATCGGCCGCGTGACCCGGTGCACGACCCGGACGGCATAGTGATCCTGGAGGCCCTGGCCGACCGCCGGCAGCGGATGGACGACGTCGACGCCGATCCCGCGCAGGTGCTCCGGGTCGCCGACGCCGGAGACCTGCAGCAATACCGGGCTGCCGATGGCGCCGGCCGCCAGGATGACCTCCCGCGCCGCCGTCGCGGTCTGCGATTGCCCATACCGGCGATAGCGCACGCCGACCGCCCGCCGCCCGTCGAAGACCACGCGCTCCACGTGAGCTTGGGTGACGACCTCGAGGTTCGGCCGGTTGCGCACCGGGTGCAGGAAGCCGCTCGCCGCGCTATGGCGCCTGCCGTCGCGGATCGTGCGCTGGTAATACGCCACACCCTCCTGACGCGCGCCGTTATAGTCGGGGTTACGCGCCAGCCCGAGGGATTCGGCCCCGTCGATGAAGGCCTCGCAGATCGGGTGCCGCTCGTGGATGTCGGAGACGTGCTGCGGGCCGCCGGCGCCATGATAGGAGTCGCTGCCGGTGGAGCGATCCTCCGCCCGGCGGAAATAGGGCAGAATATCCTCATAGGCCCAGCCTCGATTGCCGAGCTGCGCCCAGGTGTCGAAGTCCCGCGCCTGGCCTCGGACATATAGATGGCCGTTGATCGAGCTCGACCCGCCGAGAACGCGGCCGCGCGGAAAGAAGATCGACCGGCCGTCCACGCCCTGTCCGGGCGCCGTCGAATAGCACCAGTTGAACCGCGGATCCTGAAACGTCTTCAGAAACCCGACCGGCGCCTGGACATAGGGATGACGGTCGCTGCCGCCCGCCTCCAGCAGAAGCACGCGGACGGTCGGATCGGCACTCAGCCGGTTGGCCAGAACGCAGCCGGCCGTTCCGGCCCCCACGATCACATAGTCGGCGGCCTCGATCATGCGGCGGCGACCAGCGTCGGTGCGTCCCCGGCGATGGTCGTTCGCACCATCAGGCGCTTTTCGGTCGCGCTCTCGAACGGTGTCGCCCGATGGATGACGGCCCGGTTGTCCCAAAGGATCAGGTCGTGGGGCTGCCACTTGTGCGCATAGACGAACCGTTCCTGCGTGGCGAACGCCATCAGCTCGTCGATCAGCGCCCTCCCCTCATCCTCCGCCATGCCCTCGATCCGCGCCGCATGGGCGCCGAGATACAGCGACCTGCCGAGATCGGCTCCGTGGTCGATCACCATCGCCTGGCGGACCGGCGGCACCGCCGCGCGCTCCGCGTCGGTCACCAGGGCCGGGTCGATCTTGGAGCGGGAATAGGCGTAGTCATGGATCACGACCTTGTTCTCCACCGCCTGCTTCAACCGGCCGGGCAGCGCCGCATAGACCGCCCGCATGCTGATGTACTCGGTGTCCCCGCCCTTGGACGGGATCAGCCGGGCGGACAGCATCGACGCCTTGGCCGGCACCGCCTTGAAGGAGCTGTCGGCGTGCCAAAGACGGTTGGCTCGGTTATTCAGAACCTGCCGGTCGCTCGCCGGCACGACGGCGCCGCCTTCATCCATGTTGGACAGCACGATCAGCTTGCCGCCCGCTCCCGCGGTGCCGACCTTCGTGGTTTCCAAGGCCCCGAAGCGCTCGCTGAAAGCGATCTGCTGGTCGTCGGTGATCGGCTGGTCGCGGAAGACCAGCACCGAATGGCGGCGGAAGGCGGCCTCGATGTCGCTGAAGACAGCGTCCGGGATCGGCGCCGACACGGCGAGGTCGGTGATCTCGGCCGCGAAGAGCGGATGCAACCGTTTGGCGGCGATCATGGCGTTCCCCACTTGGTTGGACTTCTTTGCTGACACAACGGTGCAGCATCGCGCCCCCACGCAAAAGCGGGAGAATGCAGGAAACACTTTCCCGATTTTCCGGAAAATCAGTCCAGGTGGGTACCCAGATGCCGCTGGAGATGGCCGAGAAAAGCCTCGACCTTCCGCGGCAGCCGGGGGTCGCGCCGATAGACGGCATAGATCTCCGCACCATAGCCGGCGGGATACAGCCGCAATTGGTCGAGACACGTCTGCAGGCGCCCGGCGGCCACGTCCCAGGCAACCATCCATTCTGGCAGGAGCGTGAGGCCCAGGCCATCCAGGGCCGCCTGGCGCAGAACTTCACCGCTGTTGGAGCGCAGAGACCCTGAGACGACGACGTCCTGGCGCTGGCCGAGATGCTCGGACACCCAGACCGCCGGTTCCGCCTCCTGGCCATAGGCGAGGCAGTTGTGGCGATCCACGTCGCCGAGGCTGGCGGGCGTCCCATTCTGGCGAAAGTAGTCCGGGCTGGCGCAGAGCATACGCCGGTCGGTCGTCAGACGCTGCCAGCTGAGGGACTTCTCCGACGGCTGCCCCAGGCGGATGGCGATATCGACGCCATGCGACGGCGCAATCTCCACGGTTTCGGTCAGATGCAGGTCGACCGAGACCTCGGGATACGCCGTGCGGAAGGCAGGCAATGTGGGCACGACATGCAGCATCCCGAAGGACCGACGGGCGAGGATGCGCAGCACGCCCGACGGCGTCTCCGAATTCTCGGTTATCTGCTCGATGATCGCATCCATGTCCCGGATCATCGGGACGATCCGGTCATAGAGCGCCTGACCCGCCTCGGTCGCGGAAACGTGGCGCGTGGTCCGGTTGAGCAGACTGATGTTCAGGTCGGCCTCCAGATCCTGAAGGCGTTTGGAGGCCACCGTCTTCGACAATCCGAGCGAGCGGCCGGCCGCCGAGATCGTTCCCCGCTCGACAACACGGGCGAAGAGCTGAAGCGCTTGTAGACGGTCCATGGAGTATCTGGCCCTTGGTCTGGACTTCCGGCTGACGCCCCATCAAGCCTTACTTACCCGAGCAGGGCTGGCCACACCTCATTCATGGTGTTTCCGGAGTGGGCGGCTCGCAAGCTTCCATACCCGTCCAGCGCTCCCGGCTGAAGGGAGCGGACACCTGACCGGGCGTGGGAACCCCCAAGCCCGGTCAGGCCAAATGTTTCGAACAGCCCGCAAGGTCGAGGGCGTTTAGCGGAGGCACACCGGCGGTGACCATCCCTTGCGGTGCCTCCAGACCGGCAGAACCGGTCAGGCCTGGGGCGCAGCCTTGTTCGGCGGCCCGGCAATGCCTTTGTCCTTGGGGGCAGCGGCAGCCGGCTTCGAGCTTTCCAGCTCCGGCAAATCCGGTTTCGTCATACCGGACGTTTTCTTTGCGAAATCTTTGAAAGACATGATTTTATTTTCCATGTTTTGTGTATTTTTTAAAAACCAACACCTGTAATATAGGATCGATTTTGTATTCTCACAATGGCGGCATGATTTTTATTTATAATCCATAAAACGACTTTTTTTAAGTTCTTAAGCTTGATGGCGAGCCGCGAGAGTGAGCGCCGGGCTGATGCGGAGATCGTCGGGGGCCGGCCCACGGCGCCGTATCCTTATCGACCGTCGCCCGAATGGGGCAGACGGGAGCGGGCGCGGAAACGAGTGCCGCCGGCGCGCTGCGAAAATATATACGTCGTATCCGAGGCTTCGGGTCCCCACCTACGGAAAGCAGATTGGCACTCCAGACATGAGAGTGCCAACGCACCCCGGTCTAGGAGACCCTCGATGACATTGCGCCCCTTGCAGGATCGCGTCCTGATCCGCCCCGTCGAACAGGAGGCGAAATCCCCCGGCGGCATCATCATCCCGGACTCCGCGAAGGAAAAACCCGTCGAGGGAGAGGTGCTGGCCGTCGGCCCCGGGATCCGGGGAGACGATGGCGCCCTGCATCGGCCCGAGCTCACCGCCGGCGACCGGGTTCTGTACGGCAAATGGAGCGGCAACGAGATCAAACTCGACGGCGAGGATCTCGTCATCATGCGGGAAACCGACATCCTGGGCATCGTCGACCAGGCGCACGCCGAGCAGCAGGCCACTTAACGCGTCAGGAGATCGACCATGTCCGCCAAGGAAGTCAGATTCAACACCGATGCCCGCGACAGCATGCTGCGCGGCATCGATATTCTTGCACACGCCGTTCGGGTGACGCTGGGTCCGAAAGGCCGAAACGTTCTCCTCGCCAAGGCCTATGGCGCGCCCAGGATCACCAAGGACGGCGTCACCGTCGCCCGGGAAATCGAGCTGTCCGATCGGTTCGAGAATATGGGAGCCCAGATGGTGAAGGAGGTGGCCAACCGGGCCAGCGACCTTGCCGGCGACGGCACCACGACCGCCACGGTCCTGGCCCATGCGATCATGCGCGAAGGGGCGAAGGCCGTTGCGGCCGGCATGAACCCGATGGACCTGAAGCGCGGCATCGACCTTGCCGTCACGGCGGTCGCGGGCGAGTTGGAGCGGGTCTCCCGGAAGATCGAGACCAATGCCGAGATCGCGCAGGTCGGGACGATCTCCGCGAATGACGACCGCGAGATTGGCGAGATGATTGCCAAGGCCATGGACAAGGTCGGCAATGCGGGCGTGATCACGATCGAGGAGTCGAAATCGGCCGAGACCGAACTCGACATCGTCGATGGGATGCAGTTCGACCGCGGGTACCTGTCCCCCTACTTCGTGACGAACGCGGAGAAGATGATCTGCGAGTTGGAGGATCCTTATATCCTCCTGCACGACAAGAAACTGCCTGGCATCCAGGCGATCCTGCCGGTTCTCGAGGCCATCGCGCAGAGCGGCCGGCCGCTGCTGATCGTGGCCGAGGATGTCGACGGCGAAGCCCTGGCGACGCTTGTCGTCAACAAGCTTCGAGGCGGACTCAAGGTCGCCGCGGTCAAGGCGCCCGGTTTCGGCGACCGCCGCAAGGCCATGCTCGAAGACCTCGCGATCCTGACCGGCGGTCAGGTCATTACCGAGGACATCGGCATCAAGCTCGAGAGCGTGACCCTCGAGATGCTCGGAACCGCGCGTCGGGTCCGGATCGAAAAGGACAGCACCACGATCATCGACGGCGGCGGCGAGACGACGGCGATCGAGGCCCGTTGCACCCAGATTCGCGCGCAGGCCGACGAGGCGACGTCGGACTATGACAAGGAGAAGCTGCAGGAGCGGATGGCCAAGCTGGCCGGCGGCGTGGCCGTCATCCGTGTGGGCGGCGTCACCGAGGTCGAGGCCAAGGAACGCAAGGACCGGGTGGACGATGCGGTGCACGCAACCCGGGCTGCGGTCGAGGAAGGGATCGTCGCCGGTGGCGGCGTGACCCTGCTCTATGCCAGCCAGAACCTCGGCGGCCTCAACCCGGAGAACGACGACCAGAAGGTCGGCATCGACATCGTCCGTCGTGCGCTGCAGGCCCCGGCGCGTCAGATTTACGCCAATGCCGGCGCCGATGCCTCGATCATCGTCGGTAAGCTCCTGGACAAGGCCGATATCGGCCTCGGCTTCGACGCGCGCTCCGGAGAGTATGTCGATATGGCGAAGGCCGGGATCATCGACCCGACAAAGGTCGTGAGACTCGCGCTGCAAGGTGCGGCCTCGATCGCGGGTCTGCTGATCACCACCGAAGCAATGGTCGCGGAGAAGGTTGAAAATTCCGGCACCATGGCTATGGCCGACTACTAAGAAAAATCATCTTCCGGCGGGACCAGGAATCGGTCTCGCCGGAGGATAAAAAGAAACGGTGATGGCAATCTCTTTGAAATCGCCATTCTCTCCACGAATATTAAATTTACTACATATCGATCGAAATATTCACCGAATGCACTGAATCAATACTAAACTGTAATACGAAATAAATTTACAAATTTCCCTTTCTGTGTATAATTATAGAATAATAAAGCCAATCATAACGAGAGTTTTCCCGTGAGATAGCGGCTTTATACAGGAGTCTATAAGATGAAAATGATATATTCTAAGTATGCATTCCCGCTCATAGGCGTGGCATTACTGCTTTCTCAGCCTGCTGCCGCCGATCCGTTTTTCGGTCAGGTGGATGAGGTCAAGAGCTCGTCCTTCACGGGCGAAGGCTTTGATCAGCACCTCGCCGCCAACTACCGTGAACTCGTCATCTTCGAAGTGGACGAGATGTATGACTGGTTCGATGGCAGGGATTACGCCGACAAGGCGCAGGCCGCTGCGGCCGGTGCCCGGGTCATGCCGGACGATCTGGAAGACCGTAATATCGCCGACCCGAATGCGCTGACCGACCTGCGCACCCAGCACACCCGTCTCCTGGCTGCGCTGAACGGGGGTGCGATCCAGAAGGCGCCCGTCCAGATCGCCCGCGCCCAGGCGAAGTTCGACTGTTGGGCCGAGCAGCAGGAAGAAGGGTGGCAGACCTGGGACATCGCCGCATGCCGTGACGCCTATATGGCGGCCATGGGCGAGGTCGATGCCGCCATGGCGCCGAAGGTCGCCGCAGGGCCCAGCGCGCCGTTGCCCGTCTCGCCCTTCCCGGTGGACGGCTACATGGTCTTCTTCGACTTCGACAGGTCGGCCATCACGCCTCAGGCGGCTGCGATCCTGGATCGCGTCGCGATCGCCGCATTGGAGCAGAAAGCCCAGCTGGTCGAACTGACCGCCTATACGGATCGGGCGGGGTCGATCGCGTACAACCAGCTGCTGTCTGAGCGCCGCGGCGACGCGGTGCGCGCGTATCTCGGCGGCCGGGGCGTGGTCGTCGGTCACATCACCACGCTCGGCATGGGCGAAGCGAACTCTCGGGTCGCCACGGCCGACGACGTGAGGGAGCCGGAGAACCGCCGGGTGACCGTCTATCTTCGCTAACCGTCGCTCCGCTGGTCGCGTCCAGATGCTCGCTTAATCCCGACGGGGCCATCCGACCCTTCCTCTAAGTCTTGCCGGCTCGAACCACTCGGAGCCGCCACGCCCATAAGCCGGCGATCATCAGATCGCCGGCTTTTTGCTGAAACCTGCCGGCGCGTCGATGCCGTCTGCACCGCGCGGTGTGGCTTCCGACGCCGATCGATCCATCGACCCGCTTGACCCTCGCCGTGTTATCGAATATTGAACTCTGAATTCAGAGTTCAATACGACGGTAGCAGCGGAACCATGTTGAAGACCGCCCCCAGCCTCTCGGACCAGATTTACGACCAGATCGTCGACGAGATCTGCAACGGCAGGCTCGCGCCCGGCATGCATCTGATTCAGGAGAAGCTGGCGGAGAGGTTCGACGTCTCCCGCCAGCCGATCCAGCAGGCGATGAACCGCCTCAAGGCCGACGGTCTGGTCGAGGAACTGGGGCGCCGGGGGTTGTTCGTCGCCCCGCTCGACCCGACCCGGATGCGCGATCACTACGGGATCCGTTCCGCCCTGGACGGATGGGCGACGCGGACCGCGGCCCAGCGGATCCGGGACGATGGCGCCCGGGCGACAGTGCTGAAGCGGCGCGGCGCGGAGATCCTGGCGGACGGCAACGCCGCCGTCGCCGCCGGCGACATCGCGGGCCAGGTCCATGCCGACGATGCGTTCCACAGCCTGATCTACGCCGCGTCCGGCAATCCGATGGTCGCGGTGGCGGCCGAACCGCATTGGCGGTTTCTGCGCCGGGCCATGGGCGACGTGCTGCGCCGGGCCGAGGAGCCCGTCGTCATCTGGCGCCAGCATGGCGAGATCCTGGACGCGGTGGCGTCCGGCGACCCGGAGCAGGCCGAACGGCTCGCCATCGACCACGTGACCCACGCCGCCGACCGGCTCGCCGAGGTCCTGGAAGCGGCGCAATCCTGAGGACACGCAGATGACACCCATGCCGACGATCGGGCAGATGTTGTCCGCCCATGCCCGCCTGCAGCCGGAGCGTATCGGCGCCCGCGACCTGGAGCGGGACATGACCTTCCGCACCTGGAACGACCGCGCCTGTCGCCTGGCGAACGGGCTGCTCGGCCTCGGCTTGCAGAAGGGCGACCGGATCGGCGTGCTCGCCTGGAACCGCATCGAGTGGCTGGAGATCTACGCCGCTGTCGCCAAGGCGGGCCTGGTCGCGGTACCGGTGAACTTCCGTCTGGTCGGACCCGAGATCCGCTTCATTCTCCAGGATTGCGGTGCCAAGGCCGTCATCGCCGAGCATGGGCTGACCGCGGCGATCGAGGAAATCCGCGCCGATCTGGACATCGCCGACGATCGCTTCATCGCCCTGGGCCAGGACAGCGGGCCGGCGGGATGGGGGAGCTACGAGCCGCTCCTCGCAGCGGCGGCCGCGACGGAACCCGGGATCCGGGTCGCTCCGGGCGACCCCTGGTGTCTGATGTACACCTCCGGGACGACCGGCAATCCGAAGGGGGCGATCCGCGGCCACGAAGGCATGAGCAACCTGGCGATGATGACCGAAATCGAACTCGGTCTCGGCCGCCGGGATTCAGCGCTGCTGGTCATGCCCATGTGCCATGCCAACTCGCTGAACTTCTTCACCTCGTTCCTGTATTGCGGTGCCGCGACCACGGTATTCTCGCGGCGGAGCTTCGACCCAGAGCTGTGCCTGCGCGCCTTCGCGGAAACCGGCTCGACCTTCACCTCCCTGGTGCCGACCCATTACGAGATGATGCTGGAGGTCCGCGGCAAGGCCGGCGATCTCGGTCGGGTCGAGAAGCTCATGGTCTCCTCCGCACCCGCGCGGGTCGAGACCAAGCGCCGGGTCATGGAGATGTTTCCGAATTCCGGGCTGTTCGAGCTCTACGGATCGACCGAGGCCGGTTGGGTGACGATGCTGCACCCAAGCGAGCAGTTCGACCATCTGGGGTCGGTCGGCCGCGAGGTGGTCGGCTCCCTGCCGATCCGCCTGCTGGACGACGCCGGCGCCGAAGTGCCGGACGGCACGCCGGGCGAGCTGTACAGCTGCGGCCCCTATGCGTTCGACGGCTACTGGAACCGTCCCGAGAAGACCGCCGAGGCGTTCCGCGGCGACTATCTCAGCGTCGGCGACGTGGCGGTGCGGGAGGCCGACGGTTTCATCCGGCTGATCGACCGCAAGAAGAACATGATCATCTCCGGCGGCGAGAACATCTACCCGACCGAAGTGGAAGCGGTGCTGGCGCAGCACCCGGCGGTGCGCGACGTGGCCGTGGTCGGTCGCCCGGACGACAAGTGGGGCGAGCGGGTGGAGGCGGCGGTGGTGCTGCGCGACGGCGAGACCGTCTCGGGCGACGACCTGATCGAGTGGTCGCGCAATCGGCTGGCCGGATACAAGCGGCCGCGCGCGATCACCTTCCTCGCCGCCGACGAGATGCCGCGTACCGCCACCGGCAAGATCCAGCACGCCATCCTGCGCGACCTGCTCAAGGACCGCGCCGCCAGACCCTGACTCACAAGAACCTGCCCGGGAGGCGGGAAGGAGGATTCCGTGACCACCGACATCCAAGATCTCAACACCGATCAGCTCAGCGTGGCGGCCTGGATCGCCAAGGCCCTGGAAATGCGCGGGATCGACCGGATCTTCGGCCTGCAGGGCGGTCACATCCAGCCGATCTGGGACCATGCCGCCCGGCGCGGCCTGAAGATCTACGACGTGCGCCACGAGGCGGCGGCCGTGCACATGGCCCATGCCCACGCGGAGCTGACCGGCGGTCTCGGCGTCGCCATGGTGACCGCGGGACCGGGCGTGACCAACACGGTGACGGCGATGGCCAATGCGTCGCTCGCCCGGGTCCCGGTGCTGCTGATCGGCGGCTGCACCTCTCGGCCGCAGGCGAATATGGGCCCGCTGCAGGACATTCCCCATGTGGACATCCTGCGCCCGGTGACCCGCTATGCCCGCACCGCCCGCGTGCCGGAGCAGGTGATCCGCGAGCTCGACGAGGCCATCGCCCGCGCCATGGGCGACCTGGGCGAGCCCGGGGCGGTCTATATCGAAGTGCCGACCGACGTGCTGCGCACCCATTTGCCGGAGACCCTGATCCCGGCGGACTGGCTGGCGCCGAAGCCGTCGCGCCGTCCCGCCCCCTCCGCCGACCGCGTGGCGGAGGCGGCCGACGCCATCCGCGCCGCCCGCCGCCCGCTGGTCATCAGCGGCCGGGGCGCGCGCTGGGCCGGCGATGAACTGGTCCGTTTTCTCGACACCGCCGACGCGCTCTATCTCGACACCCAAGAGAGCCGCGGTCTTGTGCCGGCCGATCACCCCTCGGTCGTCGGCGCGGTGCGGGCCGCCGCCATGGGGCAGGCCGACCTGGTGATCACCCTGGGGCGTAAATTGGACTACCAGGTGGCGTTCGGCTCGCCGGCGGTGTTCCCGGAGGCCAGGTTCCTACGGATCGCCGATACCGCGGGCGAGCTGGTGGACAACCGGCGCGGCGCGCCGGAGATCCTGGCCGATGTCGGCCTCGCGCTGGACGCCATCTGCGCCGCGCTGGGCAACGATGTGGGCGACCGCGACGGCGACTGGCTGTCCGGCCTGCGCGGCAAGCATCGCGAGCGGATCGCCAAGGGCGCGGAGAAGGTGGGTCCGGTAACGGGCCCCGACGGCAAGATCCATCCCACTGCCATCTTCGAGGCGATCCAGTCGGTGGCCGATCCCGATTACATCGCCGTGGCCGACGGCGGCGACCTGCTGAGCTTCGCGCGGGTCGGCCTGACGGCGCGGACCTATATGGACGCCGGCGCCTTCGGCTGTCTCGGCGTCGGCGTGCCCTTCGCGGTCGCGGCCGCCCTGGCCGAGCCGCACCGCCAGGTGATCTCGGTGAACGGAGACGGCGCCTTCGGCCAGAACGCGATGGAGATCGACAGCGCGGTCCGTCACGGCGCGAAGGCCGTCTTCATCGTCTCCAACAACGCCGCCTGGAACATCGAGCGGTTCGACCAGGAGATCAATTACGGCGGCCGGGTCGTCGGCACCACCCTGCAGCATTGCGACTATGCCGCCATGGCCCGGGGCCTCGGCGCCCATGGCGAAAGGGTGGAGGATCCGGCCGACCTCCCGGCGGCTCTGGAGCGCGCCCTGGCCAACGCGCCGGCCGTGATCGACGTGGTCACCTCGCAGCAGGCGGTCTCCTCGGACGCCCAGAAGGGCCTGGGCTTCGTGCCGGACTACCAGGCGCTCACGGCCTGGGACGACGCGGAGCGTCGACGGCGGAAGCTGGGTGAAGGATAGAGCCAGGACCGATCGACGGCGGATCGTTCAAGCGGGCGCATGAGATCGGCTTCATGGGGTCGGGTTACCGGCCGAGACCGGCGTCAGCCATGAGTTCGTGTGACAGCGACCCGTAGCGGTCGTTCGAGACGTACGATCCTATCGGCCGAGTACGGTCATTGGGGGATGTGATTGCGTCCTGGAACCGACCGCCGCGGAGGGGCTTTCTCTGACGAGTGCCTTCCCCCTATCCAAGAAAAGTTGCCGTCCAAATACCTACGCATTGTGTTTCAGGACCCAGCTTCACACCCTTTCCTGGTCCGCCGTATTGCCAGCTCCCCCAAGGCGGACCTACGCTGTCCGGTGTCGGTAACAGCCGACCGCAAACCCGTCGGCACCTCAAACGATCGGCGGGTCAGATAATCGCTCATAAGGGGAGTGAAACATGACCTACCGCACCCGCATGGCCGGCGCTCTCGCCGGTGCCTGCCTGTTGGCCGTGGCCGCCCTGCCGGCCGCCGCGCAGGAGATCGAGCTGCACGGCGCCGTGCAGTTCGACGACAACCATGCCTTCAACAAGGCGCTGCTGAAGTTCGAGGAACTGACGACGGCCTGCTACAACAAGCCGATCAAGTTCGTGCTTCACCGAAACAGCGAACTGGGCCTGGAGAAGGACTACTTCAACTACATGAGTAAGGGCGTATCCGTCGACTACGCGATCGTGTCGCCGTCGCACATGTCGACCTACTCCAAGATGGCGCCGCTGATGGACATGCCGTTCCTGTTCCGCGACCTCGACCACTGGAACAAGGTGCTCGATCAGGACGGGCTGGCCCCCATCGCCGAGGACGTAAAGAAAAAGGCCGACGTGATCCTGATCGGCTATGCCGGCGGGGGCACCCGCAACCTGATCGTCAAGCGGCCGGTGGAGAACATGGAAGACCTAAAGGATCTGCCGATCCGTGTGATGGGCGCGCCGATCCAGACCCAGATCTTCCAGGCCATCACCGCCGCCCCGACCGTGATCGCCTATTCGGAAGTCTACAACGCCATCCAGACCGGTGTGATCGACGCGGCCGAAAACGAGGCTGCCGGCATCGAGCAGATGAAGTTCTACGAAGTCGGTCCGGACATCTCGCTCACCCAGCACGCCATCACGGTCCGGCCGATCGGCTTCAGCGGCAAGACGTTCGAGAGACTGCCGGCCGACCTGCAGGCCTGCGTCATGAGCGCGGGCAAGGAAGCGGGTAAGCACGGCCGCGATATCGAGTCGTCCCAGGACTCCGAGAAGCTCGCCAAGATGGAGAGCGAGGGCAAGTTGAAGACCCACACCTTCACCGACCGCGCCAAGCTCCTGGAACTGGCCGAGCCGGTGAAGAAGGCCTATGCCGAGGAACTGGGCGCAACCGCGGTGCTCGAGAAGATCAACAGCATCCAATAGCCCTGCAGCAGACCAAAACCGGCCACCCGGCGAACGATCGGCTCCCCGATCGTTCGCTGCCGGTTTGCGTGCCCTTCGTCCACGAGGCGGGTTGCTCCTGATGACTCCGACACTGACCAAGTTCCTCGACGCGATCGACCGGATCCTGCGGGTCGCGATCACCGTCCTGATCACGCTGCTGATCGTGCCGGTCACCCTGCAGATCCTCGCGCGCTATGTGCCGTTCATCCCGCGCTACATCTGGACGGAGGAGGCCGCCCGGTTCTGCTTCGTGTGGATCATCATGCTCGGCGCCATGATCGCCGTGCGCGACGACAGCCATTTCGACGTCGACATCCTGCCGACCCCGAGGACCCGGGCCGGGCGGGGCTGGGCCAGGCTTCTGGTCCACACGATCATGGCCGCGCTGGCGCTGTGCTTCGTGTGGTACGGCAAGGAATTCGCCGAGCAGGGGCTGCTTCAGTCCTCGGAAATCGCCGAACTGCCGATGATCGCCATCTTCATCGCCTGGCCCCTGGCCGGACTCGTCTGGACCCTGTTCCTGATCGAAAAACTCGCCGCGGACATCGCCATGATCCGCGGCATGGCCCCTGGGGGAGACGTCGATGTCGCCGGGTGAGGTTGCCGCCATTCTGTTCGGGACCTTCGGGGTCCTGGTCGCCCTGCGGGTGCCCGTGGCCTTCGCCCTGGGCCTCGCCTGCGTTCCGGTGTTCTTCCTGTCGGACCGGCTGTCGCCCAG
Organism: Thalassobaculum sp. OXR-137; assembly: GCF_034377285.1. Taxonomy (NCBI): domain Bacteria; kingdom Pseudomonadati; phylum Pseudomonadota; class Alphaproteobacteria; order Rhodospirillales; family Thalassobaculaceae; genus Thalassobaculum; species Thalassobaculum sp. OXR-137. Next base: position 1,503,921 of record NZ_CP139715.1, read on the forward strand.
TCTGCTGTTCGACCAGATGTTCAGCTCCTACAACTCGTTCGTGCTGCTGGCGGTGCCGTTCTTCCTGCTGGCCGCCAATCTGATGAACTCGGCCGGCATCACCCAGCGGCTGATCGATCTGTCGAAGGCGCTGGTCGGCCATCTGCCGGGCGGCCTTGGCCATATCAACGTCACGGTCTCGATGCTGTTCGCCGGGATCTCCGGATCCTCGACCGCCGACGCCGCCGGCATCGGGTCGCTGCTGATCCCGCAGATGAAGAAGCAGGGTTACGATTCCAGCTTCTCGGTGGCGATCACCGCCTGCTCCTCGGTGATGGGCGTGATCATCCCGCCCAGCATCCTGATGGTGGTCTGGGGCGGGCTGATGTCGGTGTCGATCGGCGGCCTGTTTCTGGCCGGCGTGCTGCCGGGCATCCTGATCGCCGGGTCGATGATGACGCTGGTCTACATCTACGCGATCCGGCGCGGCTACCCGGTCTACGCCCGTTCCACCCTGCCCGAGGTCGGACACGCGATCCTCAACGCGGCCCTGCCGCTGATGACGCCGCTGATCATCGTCGGCGGGATCGTCGGCGGGTTCTTCACGCCGACCGAGGCCTCGGTGGTGGCGGTGCTCTACGCGCTCGTCATCGGCCTGTTCGTGTACCGCACCTTCACCGTAAAGACCCTGCCCCGGGTGCTGTACGAGAGTGCCCGGTTCGCAGCGATCTCGCTGTTCTGCATCGGCACCGCGTCGGCCTTCGGATGGATCCTCGCCTTCTTCCAGATCCCCAAATCGCTGGTGACCGTGATGGCGGCCTGGGGCAGCGGCCCGGTGGAGACCGGGCTGCTGATCGCGGCGGCGTTTCTGATCGTCGGCATGTTCATCGACGCCATCCCGGCGATCATCATCCTCGGCACCGTCCTGTTCCCGGTCGCCCAGGCGGCGGGCATGCACCCGATCCACTTCGCCATCATCGGCGTGGTGTCGCTCGCTTTCGGTCTGGTGACGCCCCCCTACGGCCTGTGCCTGCTGATCGCCGCGTCGATCGGCAACATAAAACTGGTGCACGCCCTCAAGGACGTCCTGATCATCCTGCTGCCGATGCTCGGCGTGCTGCTGTTCGTGATCCTGTTCCCGGACGCGATCCTGGCGTTGCCGCGTTGGATCATGCCCAAGTTCGTCGGGTAAGCCGTGGAGTGCGCCCGGAGCTCCGTTGGGCGGCTTTTTTGTTGTTTGGCGCGACGGACACGCGTCCGCGTGCTACGCAGGCGCCCCTGCCACGAAGCTGCCGAGACGGGACGGATGCTGTCCTATCAGCACGGATACCACGCGGGCTGCCTCGCCGATGTCCACAAGCATGCGGCGCTCGCCGCGCTCTGCCTGCGGCTGCGGGAAAAGCCGAAGCCGCTGAGCTACCTGGAAAGCCACGCCGGACGGGCCGTCTACGATCTCGCCTCGCCGGAGGCGGAGAAGACCGGAGAAGCCAAGGCCGGAATCCTGCGGCTGATCGCCGAGGGCGCCGTCCCCCCTGACCACCCGCTGGCGACAGCGATCCGTCTGACCGAACAGGCCTACGGCACCGGCTTCTATCCCGGCTCGCCGATGATCGCCGCCCAGCTGCTCGGGCCGGAGGATGTGCTGCACCTGATGGAACTGCATCCCCAGGAGCACGCCGCCCTGAAACGGGCGATGAGGGGGCGCAACGTCCATATCCACCGCCGCGACGGTTACGAGGGGCTGCTGGCGCTCTCGCCGCCGACCCCGCGCCGCGGCCTGGTGCTGATCGACCCCAGCTACGAGGTCAAGACCGAGTATCTCCAGGTCGCCGACGTGACGGTCGCCCTGCATCGGAAATGGCCGCAGGCGACGGTCATGATCTGGTACCCGATCCTGGCGGCCGGCCTGCACGAGCCGATGGCCGCCCGGCTTCTCGCCGCCGACCTGCCGGCCGTGCTCCGGCGCGAGGTCCGCTTCCACACCGCCGCCGACACACCCGGGATGCGCGGCAGCGGGCTCATCCTCGTCAACGCGCCCTGGGGCGTGGACGCGGCCCTCGACACGGCCGAACGGATGCTCGGCCCGGCGCTCGCCTCGCCCGCCTGAGCATCCGGTCGTTCCGCCCTCCACATATGGGAATGCCGCGATAGCCCCCGCCGGGCGATAGCTACGAGCCTGATCCTCTCACCCTTCGAGAAGGCGGTGAGCATGAAACGGACCTGGTGGACGCCCCGGACCCTCGTGGTCACCGCCTGTATCGCCGCGACGGCGGTCTTCGCCTGGCACGCGGTCGACAAGCTCGACCTCGCCACCGCCCGGGAGCGGCTCGGGGTGAGCCGTGAGGTCGGCGTCATCCGCGCCCGGCTCGAACACGCACTCACCGCCCGGCTCGAGGTGGTCAACGCCCTCGCCGCCCTGGTGGCGCTCGAGCCGGATCTCTCCCCCGACCAGTTCGCCACCTTCGCCCGCGCCGTCACCGCGCGGGTCGCCAACCTGCGCAGCGTGCAACTCGCGCGCGATGCCGTGGTCTCCGACGTCTATCCGCTGGCGGGCAACGAGGCCGCCCTCGGCCACGACCTGCGCGCCGATCCGGCCCGCCGCGCGGCGGTGGAGGAGACGATCCGCAGCCGCTCCCTGCTGCTGGCGGGCCCGGTCTCCCTGCGCCAGGGCGGCACGGCCGTGATCGGCCGCCTGCCGGTCTTCGTCGGTCCGGCAGCGGACCGGTTCTGGGGTCTGGCGGTGGTGCTGATCGACCTGGAGCCGCTGCTGGCCGAGGCCGGTATCGTCGATGCCGGTATCGGCGGGGCCGGTATGGTCGGGGCACGGGGCGGCCTGGACATCGCCCTGCGCGGACGCGACGGGACCGGGGACGCGGGGGCCGTGTTCTATGGGAGCCCGACGATCATCGAGGACGCTCCGGTAACCGCGCCGATCCAGTTCAACGGCGGAAGCTGGCAGATCCTGGCCCGGCCCGCCGGCGGATGGGCCAGCCTCGGCTCCGACGCGGAGATGCAGCGCTCCCTCGCCCTGGAGGGTGCCCTGCTGCTGGCGCTGATCGCCGCCCTGGTGGCGCTGCTGCGCCGGCTGGAGGCCGAGCCGGGCCGGCTGCGCCGCGCGGTCAAGGACACGAGGCGGCAGCTTCAGACCGCCCTCGACACCATCACCGAGGCCTTCGCCTATTACGACGCGGAGGATCGGCTGGTCACCTTCAACCGGCAGTACCGCGACTTCTACCAGGAGAGCGCGCCGGCCATCGCCGAAGGGGCCCGGTTCGAGGACGTGATCCGCTACGGCGCGGCACACGGCCAATACGACCTGACCGGCCGCAGCCTGGAGGAGGTGGTTGCCGAGCGCCTGGACCGGCACCGTAATCCCCAGGGAACGATGCTGCAGAAGCTCGGCAACGGACGCTGGGTCCAGATCTCCGAGCGGCGCACGCCCGACGGCGGCATCGCCGGCATCCGCACCGACGTCACCGACCTGAAGGAGGCGGAGGACAAGCTGCGGGCGATCAACGAGACCCTGGAGGAACGGGTCCGCGAGCGGGTGGCCGAGCTCGACCGGGTGAACGCGGATCTGCGGGCCGAGGTGGAGTCGAACAAGCTGCTGGCCGCCGTCGTCACCGCCATCCCGAACGGGGTGACGATCTCCGACGCGCGGGCGGCGGACAATCCGCTGATCTACTGCAACCCCGCCTTCACCCAGATCACCGGCTACACATTCGAGGAGATCCGGGGGCGTAACTGCCGGCTGCTGGCCGGGGAGGACGCCGATCCCGAGGCGCGCCGCGCTCTGCGCGAGGGCATCCAGGCGGGCCGCCAGACCCGGGTGGAGCTCCTGAACCGGCGCAAGGACGGCACAGCGTTCTGGAACGAGCTGGCGGTGGTGCCGGTGCGCAACGGCGCGGGCGAACTCACCCATTTCGTCGGCATCCAGCGCGACGTCACCCGCCGCCGCGAGGAGATCCGCGAGCGCGAGCGCATGCAGTGCCAGCTCATGGAATCGGGAAAGTTCGAAGCGCTCGGCACCCTCGCCGGCGGCATTGCCCACGAGATCAATACGCCGGTCCAGTATCTCAGCGACAATCTGGGCTTCCTGAAAGTGTCCTTCGAGGAGATGGGGCCGGTGCTGGAGGCCTGCCGGGCGGTGCTGGAGGCGGAGGCCGACGCGGCCCGTGGCGAGGCCCTCGCCGCCCTGCGCGAGCGGTTCGAGGCCGTCGACTACGATTTCCTGATGGAGGAGATTCCGGCCGCCGCCGCCCAGTCGATCGACGGGGCCGAGCGCATCGCCCAGATCGTGCGGGCGATCCGCGAGTTCTCCCATCCCAGCGACCGCCAGGAGAGCGAGGTCGACCTGAACGCGATCGTCGAGACCGCGGTGACGGTGACCCGCAACCAGTGGAAATACCAGGCCGAGGTCGAGATGGATCTGTCCCGCGAGGCCCCGATCATCCTCGGCAATGCGGGCGAACTGACCCAGGTGGTCGTCAATCTCCTGGTCAATGCCGCCCAGTCGATCGAGGAACAGGGCCGCTCGTCCCTCGGCCGGATCACCATCGCCTCGCGGCGCCACGGGTCCGGAGTCGAGCTGGAGATCGGCGACGACGGGCCGGGCATCCCGGAGGAGATCCGCTCCAAGATCTTCGAACCCTTCTTCACCACCAAGGAGCCGGGCCGCGGCACCGGCCAGGGACTGGCGATCTCCGACGCGATCGTGCGCAAGCACGGCGGGCGGATGACCGTGCGCTCCACCATCGGGGAGGGGACGGTCTTCACCCTGACCTTCGACCCTGCCCCGACCGCGCAGGGAAAGCGGGCCGCCCAGGGAGAGCAGATTTATGGCTGAGACCAGCGTTCTGTTCGTCGACGACGAACCCAATGTTCTGCAGGGCATCCGGCGCATGCTGCGCCACAAGCGGCACGACTGGAGCATGCATTTCGCCGGTGGCGGACGCGAGGCCCTGGCGCTGATGGCACAGACTCCCATCGACGTGGTGGTCTCCGACATGCGCATGCCGGAGATGGACGGTGCCACTCTCCTGGAGGCGGTGAAGGACCGCTATCCCGACACCGCGCGCTTCGTGCTGTCCGGCCAATGCGACGAGGAGACGGCCCTGCGGGCGGTTGTGGTCAGCCACCAGTACCTGTCCAAGCCCTGCGACGCCGAGCAGTTGGAGCAGAAGATCGGCCGCGCCCTGGCCGGCCGGGCGGCGCTGGCGAGCGATCCGCTGCGCCGGCTGATGTCCAGCCTGAGCTGCATCCCGAGCCCGCCCTCGGTGTATCTCGACCTGATGGCGGAGCTCCAGAAGCCCCAGGTCTCGGCCGAACGGATCGACGAGATCGTCGGCCGCGACCCGGGTCTCACGGCGAAGCTGCTGCAGATCTGCAATTCCTCCTATTTCGGGCTCGCCTCCACGGTCCGCTCGATTCACCAGGCGGTCAGCTTTCTCGGCGTCGACACGGTCAAGGCCCTGGCCCTGCAGTTCGGGGTCGTCGGCCAGATGCGGCGCACCGGGATCGGCGGCCGCGAGGTCGCGCGCTTCGTCGACCACAACCTGGAGGTCGCCTGCTTCGCCCGGCGCATGCTGCGGGACGCGGGGCTCAGCCAGGCGGCCATGGACGAGGCCTATACCGCGGGTCTGATGCACGATATCGGCATCCTGGTCCTGGCGGAGAATCTGGGGGAGGACTACGACGCCCTGGTCACCAGGCATGGCGGGCGCGGGGCCGATCTCGCCGCCGCCGAGCGCGCCGATTTCGGTGCCGACCATGCCGCCGTCGCCGGCTATCTGCTCGATGCCTGGGGGCTGCCGGGCGCGATCGTGGAGGCGGTCAGCGGCCACCATCGTCCCGAGCGCCAGACCGGCGATGCCCTGAGCCCCGCCCTGGCGGTCCATGTGGCGGCGCTGCTGGCCGAGGAGGGGGAGGCGGTGGGGCCTGAGGGTCGTGTCGAGGGCCGGCTGATCGAGCCATCCCTGCGAGGCGCGCCGGCGGTCGCCGAGGCGCTGGCCGGGTGGTGCGAAGCCCTGCGCGTGCGGTGAGCGGGCCGGCCGCGCGGCGCCGCGGCCCGAACGGTCCCTACGCGGCGGAGGCTTCCGCCGCCAGGCTCTTCTCGATCTCGACCAGTTCCGGCCAGGACCGGTCGCGCGCCCCGGCCAGGACCCGGACTTCGCGCGGATGGTTGCCCATGGTGGCCAGGGTGACATCCTGGGAGCGCACCTCGTCGATGATGTCCTCCGGGAAGCCCCAGATGGTCAGCAGAAAGGCGCCGACATTCAGCCCGGTTGCGCCGAAGGCGGTCTTCTCGCGCTCCCAGCGCAACGGTGTATCCGAGGTGCCCACCGTCGAGGCGTAGTTCCACGGCAGCACCTGAGCCAGGGCGATCGACCCGACATTGCAGTAGGGGCCGGCGATGCCGAGCTCGCGCTGCTTGGCATGGTCGAGATTGGCGGCCTTCGCCATCCGCTGCACCGTGGCGGTGATCTCGGAGGCTTCGTCCCACAGCATGTCGATGAGCGGGTTGCCGACGATATGGGTGTCGGTGCGGGCGCTACGCTCCAGCTCGGCGATGGCCAGGCGGATGCTGCTGTCGTCGCCGGCATGGGACGTGCCCTCGCCGCTGAGATGGCTGGTGGCGAGCTGGAACAGGGCGGCGGCGATCTGGAAATCGGCCTTCAGATGCTTCTCGCGCGCGGCTTCGATGACGCTGCGCGGCATGGGCGGCGAGGACAGGCCGCCGACCAGTTCCAGCACCAGCGGGTTCTTCATCAGCCGGATCGCGACGATCACCCGCGAGAGGTAGAGCGAGAGCTGGTCCGGGTCGCAGGGTTTGGAAAAGGTCCGGTGGGCGACGCCCATCAGCAGCGGGGCGATGGCCGGGATCGGTCTGCCTGAGAGCATCACCCGCACGGTGCCGGGCCAGCGCTGGCGCACCACCTCCATCACGGTGTCGCCCATCATGCCGGGCATGTCGTGGTCGCTGATCAGGATGTCGACCCGCCGATCGCCGAACTTGGCGAAGGCTTCGTCGGCGGTGGAGACGAAGGCAATGTTCCACTCGTTCTTGTACTTGTTCAGCGCCCGGCGCAGGCCGTCGAGGAAGTTCTGATCGTCGTCGAGGAAGACCAGGTTCGGTTTCGGGGCCTGGGCGTTCATGATGCCGCCCCCGCCTTGCTGTTCGCCCGGTAGGTGCTCCAGCGCTGGATCACGGCCAGCAGCTTTTCGGTGCTGATCGGCTTTTCCAGCACCGCCAGGGCCCCGCTCTTCTTGGCCTCGCTTTCCAGGTCGAGATCGGGCACGCCGGTGAGCAGGAACAGGCCGGTATGCCGACGTTCGATCAGGTTGCGCGCGACGATCTCCTGCACCAGTTCGACGCCGCTGCCGCCGGGCATCATCTGGTCGGCGAAGATCAGGTCGTAGGGTTTGCCGCGGACTTTAGCCGCCTCAAGGGCGGTGCGGGCCTCGCCGATGTCCGAGGCCAGGTCGACTTCCCGGACACCGGCCCAGCGCAGCATCCGCCGCAGGGTCTGACGCATCTCCTGGATGTCGTCGACGATGAGGATCCGGTCGATGCCGGCACCGGGGGGCAAGGTGGAGCGCGAACTGCTGATTGCCATGCTCATCGGTCGTCCCTTTCGCGTCTAGATCGACGTCTTCGAACAGGATGCGCCCACCGCCGCGACCCGGCAGTCCGCAGATGGGGAGGCGGGCACCGCGCCGTCATTCCGCCGGCAGGGCGACGTGGACGGTCGTCCCTACCCCCGGCGCGCTCTCGATCTCGATGCGGCCGCGGTGTTCCAGGGTGATGGAGCGGTGGACGGTGGTCAGGCCCTGGCCGGCGCCGTGCCCGGGCGGCCGGGTGGTGAAGAACGGCTCGAAGCAGCGCGCGGCCACGTCCTCTGCCATGCCGGTACCGGTATCGGCGATCTCCACGGTCACCGTTCCGTCGGCCGCTGTGCTGCGGATCGAAATGATGCGCGGGCGCTCTGGGTCGCTCGATTCCACGGCCTGAATGGCGTTGGTCAGGACGTTGACCCAGGCCTGGGCCAGGGAATTGGCGACGCCGCGGACCTCCGGCAGGCTCTCGGCCAGCTCCAGCCGCAGGTCGGCGCCCTGTCGGATCCGCCCCCGGATCAGGGTCACGGCGGTGCGAATCGTCTCGTTCACGTCGATCTGCGCGTAGCTGGTGCCCTCGCGGTCGCTGAAGGTCTTCATCGCGGCGACGATCTCCGCCATGCGGGCGAGACCCATCTGCATGTCGTGGACGGCGCTGGGGTACTCCTCGCACCAGTCCTCCTGGAAGCTCGGTCCGAGGGCGGCGAAGGCCTCGTGGTAGTCCTCGTAGAGGCTTTCCAGGAAGGTCACGTTGCTGCCGAGGAACTGCAGCGGGGTGTTCAGCTCGTGGGCGAGACCGGCGGACAGGGTGCCGACGGCCTCCATCTTGCGCGCCTGGAGCAGTTCCTCCTGGCTCTTCAGGAACCGGCTGAGCGTCTCGTTGGCGTTGCGGCTGGAGGAGCGCAGGATCTCCGCCTGGGCGCGGACCAGGTCGCGCATATCGGCCAGGGTCGGGGGCCCATCGTCCGGGGTGACGACGATCGGGTCGTAGACGGCGGCACCATCGCGGTCGAGGGCGATCTCGGCGACCTCGTAGATCGGCGCGTCGGCCTCGAACACCAGGGTTTCGCCGCCGGCCTTGTGCAGATAGGCATCGACCGGCTTGCCGGCAAACAACTCGTCGAAGAACGGCCGGCTCTGGAATTCGGTGAAGCGGCCTCGCGGGATCAGCGCCGGTTCCCGGCCCCCGGACCCGTCGATGACCAGGGCGGTCAGGGCGGGACGGGCGAAGAAGGTACCGGCCACCTCGCGCAGGGTGACGTCGTCTGGCAGGACCACGGCGGGTCCCGCCAACTCGCCGATGGTCGACTTGGTGGTAAATCTGGGCTGTACGCCCAGGCTTCTCTCAACGGGCTTGAGGTTCACGGCACGGCGCCTCTTCTCATCCGACAGTGAAGAGAAGCCACACCTTCAATCGACGCCCTATCCCTGTTTCAGGATACGCCGCGATATTTCTGCGCCGTCTTTACGACCTCCAGCGGCAAGCGGCCCCGCCTATGCGGGGACCGCCGATCCGTCGCGCCTTGGATCGGCCGCGCCGACCATCGCCCCGGTCTCGGGCGTGAAGGAGACCGCCTGCATCCCACCGCAGTTCATGGTGAGCGGCGGCGCCATTTCGACCGCGTGGCCGCGCCGCTTCAGCTCCTCCACCGTGGCTTCGGGCACCCGGCTTTCCAGCTCGACCCGCGCACCGTCCCACAGCCGCGCCCGCGGCGCCTCGATGGCGGCCTGCAGGTCGAGGCCGTAGTCGAGGTAATGCACATAGGCCTGGGTCTGGGTCTGCATGATGCCGTAGCTGCCCGGCGTGCCGAGGGCCAGGACGCCGGTGCCGTCGACCGTGCCGATGGACGGCGCCACCACGGAGGCCCAGGCCTTGCCCGGCTCCAGGTAGTTCGGGGAGTCCGGCTCCAGATCGCCCCAGTTCAGGTAGTTGGACATGCACACGCCGGTGCCCGGGATCACCACGCCGGAGCCGAAGATGCCGCCCAGGGTCTGGGTCACGCAGATCAGATTGCCGTCCGCGTCGGCGGCGGAGAAGGAGGTGGTGTGCTGCTTGGTCCAGTCGGTCTCGCTCATCGGACCGGCACCCCACTGCTCGGTGCGGCCGATCACCGGCTTGCCGTCGGTCAGCCGCGAGCGCAGCCGGTCCAGGACATTGGGGTCGAACAGCCCCTCCACCTCGGCGCGCGGCCGCTTGTTGTAGTGCAGGCGCATTTCCGAGGCGATGCGGATCGAGCGGAACACGGTGTCCAGATGGTCCGGCCCCAGATGGTCCATGGCGCCGATATTGCTCTCCGACAGCATCGCCAGGGAGAGCAGCATCTGGAAGGATTCCGCGGGCGGCGGCACGGTGTGGATCGTCATGCCGCGATAATCGACCTGCATCGGCTCCATGAACTGCGGATCGACCCGCTCCAGGTCCTCCATGGAGATCACGCCGCCGATCGACTGCAGGTGCTCGGTCATCGTCTTGCCGAGCGGGCCGCCGTAGAGATGGCCGATGCCCTCGGCGCCGATCGCCTCCAGGGTGTCGGCCAGCAGCGGCTGGCGCAGCACCTGGCCGGCGGCCTTCTCGCCGAGCGGATCGAGATAGGTCTCGCGCCAGAGGTCGGGATAGTTGCGGTCCAGACAGAAGTCCATCAGCCGGGCGTAGAAGGCGGAGGACGGCACGCCGACCCGGGCGAGGCGGACAGCTTCCTTGAACAGCACGTCCAGGGACCGGGTGCCGTAGGTCTTGTTGATGGTGTTCCAGCCGGTGAGGTTGCCCGGCACCCCCGGCGCCTTCGGCCCGGCGGCGATCTCCGCTTTGGTGGTGGAGGATGGATCGAACTTGAGCGGCACCGGCGGGGTGAAGTCGAGGGAGCGGACCCGCTTCTCCTTGGCGATGTACATGGTGGCCAGCCCGTTACCGGCGAGGCCCGACATGAACGGCTCGCAGACGTTCAGCGCCGCCGCCGTCGCCACGATCGCGTCGAAGGCGTTGCCGCCCTCGCGCAGCACCTGCGCGCCGGCCGCCGCCGCCGAGGGGTGGGCCGCGGCCACCATGCCGCTCACGCCGCGAACAGGGGAGCGCCCCGCGATATAGGTCACGTTAGCCATGTCGGTCTTGCCGCCTTCTTCTTCTGTCGGGAGGGTTACGCCGAGAAGCGCTTCACCACGTTGTCGATGATCTTGGAGATGTTGTTGCGATAGCCGTTGTGGGACAGGCTGCCGCAGAAGGTGATGGAGCCGGTGGAGAATACTGCCCCACCGTTCGGCGCCTCGAAATAGGTCATGTCGGCCCGGATCAGCGACGCATGGGTGACGCCGGTGGCGGTGTTGCGCTGGGAGAGCTGGTCCTCCAGGACCGGGATGAAGGATTCCTGGTGGTTTTCCGAAGAGGCGACGACGATCGCGTGCTCCGGCGTGCCGAGGCGGATATCGGCGCGGTCCAGCTCGAACCCGGCGGCCCCGCCGCCGGAAAGGCCAAAGTTTCCCAGCACTTCGTCGTCCACGCCCTCGAAGATCCAGGCGGCGCGGGGATTGTCGCTGCCCGGCTTGCGCCTAAAGTAGGAGCTTTCGAAGGCGCCCTGGCTGGAGAAGCCGACGCCGGCGAGCTTCTGCGGCGGCCGGTCGTTGCGCCGCCACAGTCCGCCATAGCCGCCGTCGAGCTGGTTGAAGTATTCGCCCGGCTCGGCCGCCCAGGCGCGGATGCCGCCCTCAGCCCGGCGGATCTCGATCATGCCGGGGATGTCCGGATGGCGCGCGACCCGCCAGTAGAAGCCGTTGCCGCCCATGTACATGAACCGGCCGCCGCCATCGACGAAGGCCTGCAGCCCGTCCAGGGTGCCCGGCGTGTGGTATTCCGGATGCGAGCCGGTGATCACCAGCTTGTACGGCTTCAGGATGTCCACGCCCTCGTCGTCCAGGTCCTCGTCGGTGACGATGTCGAAGTCGTGGCCCATCTCCTCCAGCCAGTCGATCAGATGGGTGTCTGCCGGGAAGTGCCGCAGGCCGGAACCGCGGGCGTCGTTGAAGGTCAGGTAGCCGGGCCGCATCGTCACCAGCGGACGCAGGCGAGAGGAGAAGCACACGCCGCTGCTGTCCGGATGGTAGTTGTAGGTGGAGTGGGCGTAGTCCGGCACGTCGTCGGCATTGTGCGGATAGGCGCCCCAGTTCTGCATGCGGGTGCGGAACGCGTGATCCAGGTTGCCGCGGGCGTGGTTGCCGTAGACCTGATAGGTGAAGGTCGAGGCCAGGAAGCAGATATCGGCCTGCTTGGTGCCGGTCTTCGGGCGGACGTAGAACGGGATAATGTCCTCCGCCTCGCCGCAGCGCAGGCGCGCGCCGTAGAGGCCGCTCTTGGCGTCCGCCGGGATCTCGATCGTGAAATCGGTCTCCCAGCCGCAATCGTACAGATCGTCCTCGTGGAAATGGATGGCGGCGTACTGATCCGGTGCGTGGCGCCAGCTCATCTCCTCGCCGGTCCAGGTCGAGCCCTTCATGGCCCGCGTCGGCATGTTGACCGTCGTACCGTGCAGCCCGAGCGGGCCGGTGTCGCGGATGGTCTGGCCGGAGATCTCCTGGCCGAAATCCCAGGCGGCCACCAGCCCCTCGGCATCGCCGCCGGCGAGCACCGATGTCACCGCGTCTTCGGACAGGACCCGGTCGGCCACGAAGGGCCGCTCGATCTTGCCGTTGAAATGGTGGGTGACGACCCGGCCCGGCTCGGCAGCGATCAGCAGCGGCTTCCCGCTGGACAGGACCGGGGCGCCGGAGGTCTGCCGGGTGGCGGTGCCGGTGTCGTCCGACATCACCTGTGGGGTCAGGGGCGTCTGGGACACCGAGAGGGTGCCGGCGGTGCCGTCGAAGCTGGCGAAGACGCGGTACCAGCAGCGGGCCCGCGGACGCTTGCCGAGGCTCAGGGTGTCAACCGCGCCTTCGCCCAGGCCGATCCGCAGGGTGACGCCGTTCGGCCCCAACTCCAGCGAAAAGCCTTCGCCGGCGACCGCATCGAGGGTCGAGATGACGGTCTGCACGCCCTTGGCCGGCAGGGTGGGCCATACGGTGGCGCCCAGGGTCAGGGACCCGGCCATGGCCCCCGCCGGCGGATGGGCGTCGACCCTGACATAGGAGCCGAGATGCACCGGCTGCAGGCGGGAGGGGTAGGTGCCCGACGCCATCGGCACGTCGATCAGCTTCATGCCGGGACCGGCCGGGTTCGGATCGCCGTGGCGGATCCGCACGACGTCCATGGTGTAGCCGTCCTCGAAGGTGGACGAGACCTTGAACTCGATGCGGCCCCCGGGGGTGGCGGACATGCGGTCCGGATAGCCGGTCAGCGGAAGCATGGCAGTCCCTCTGCAATCTCGGTCGGCAGACTGTCCCGGCGCAGGACGCGCCGGGGCTCATGGCGGGCCGGAGCGCGCGCCCGGGTTCAGGCGTCGGCACCCCGGATCTTCGGGTCGAGAGCGTCGCGCAGGCCGTCGCCGAGGAGGTTCAGGCCGAGCATGGCGAGGATGATAGCAACCCCGGGGAAGACACTCATCCACCACATGCCGAGCAGGATGTAATCCTTACCCTCGAACAGGATGGTCCCCCAGGTCGGGGTCGGCGGCCGCACCCCGAGTCCGAGGAAGCTCAGCGAGGTCTCCACGATGATCGCGTTGGCGACCAGCAGGGTGGCCTGCACGGTGATCGGCGCCAGACAGTTCAGCAGCACGTGCTTGAACAGGCGGACATGCATCGGCAGGCCGATGACGATGGCGGCCTGGACGTATTCCTCTTCCTTCTGGGTCAGCACCGCGCTGCGGGTGATGCGGGCGATCTGCGGGGTCGAGACCACGGCGATGACGATAACCACGTTGACGATGCTCGGGCCCAGCACCGCCAGGATGCCGATGGCCAGGATCAGCGCCGGGAAGGCCAGCAGCACGTCCATGCAGCGCATGATGATGTCGTCGACGAAGCCGCCGAGATAGCCCGACAGCGCGCCGCCCGTCACGCCGCAGACCGTGGCGATGGTGATGCTGACGATGCCGACCATCAGCGAGATCTGCGTGCCGTGGATCACCCGACTGAGCAGGTCGCGGCCATACTGGTCGGTGCCGAGCCAGTGCACGGCCGAGGGGCCGGTCAGCCGGACCGCCAGGTCCTGGGCGTTGGGGTCGTAGGGGGCGATGAAGTCGGCGGTCAGGGCGACCAGGATCGCCAGGACGAACACCACCAGCCCGGCCACCGCCAGCTTGTTGGAGGCGAAGGCGTCGACGAACAGCCTCAGCTGGCCGCGTGGCGGGGGCGGCTCCTGGGTGTCGGCCGCGACGACCGCGATTGCGTGCTCCTGGGTAGTCATTCGTATCCTCCCGCCATTCGGGTCTCGGTTCCTGGGTCGGCTCCGGGCGCCCGGCCGCGGCTCAGCTGTATTCGATCTTGGGGTTGAGGAAGGCGTAGCTCAGGTCCACCAGGATGTTGATCCCGACATAGACGGTCGCGAAGAACAGGATCAGGCCCTGGATGATCGGGAAGTCGCGCTTGGCCATGGCGGTGATCAGCTCGCGTCCGATCCCCGGCATGAAGAAGATGGTCTCCGTCAGCACCGCGCCGGCGAGCAGGGTGCCGGTCTGCAGGCCGATGACGGTGATCACCGGGATGAAGGCGTTCTTGATCGCGTGGCGCCGGATCACCCACTGCTCGGCCAGGCCCTTGGCGCGGGCGGTCTCGATGTATTCCTTGCGCATCACCTCCAGCATGGAGGAGCGCACCATCCGCATGGAGATCGCGGCGAAGAACGCGCCCAGCGACACCGCCGGCAGGATCAGGCTCAACACTCCGGGCATGAAGCCCTTGTTGAAGTGGAACCCGCCCGGCGGCAGCCAGCGCAGGTAAACGCCGAAGACGATGATGAACACCAGGCCGAGCCAGAAGTTCGGGATGCTGATGCCCAGCAGCGCGATCACCCGCGAGACGTGGTCCATGATCGTGTTGCGCTTGATCGCCGAGAGGATGCCGACCGGCAGGGCGATGATCAGCGAGAAGACCAGGGCCGAGACCGTGAGGGTGAGGGTCACCGGCAGACGCGAGGCGATGATCTCGGAGACCGGCTGGTTGGTGTGCAGCGAGCGGCCGAGATCGCCCTGCAGCACGTTGAAGAACCAGATCAGGAACTGCTCCCAGAGCGGTTCGTTCAGGTTCCACTGCTCGCGCAGGGACTGGATCGCCTCCGGCGTCGCCGCATCGCCCAGCACCGCCTGGGCCGGGTCGCCCGGGATCAGGTGGATCAGCGAGAAGATGACGATGGAGATCCCGATATAGACCGGGATCGCGTGCAGAAGCCGTTTCGCGAGATAGGCCCAGAAATTCATTTACCGTGCTCCGCGCGGGGGAGACGGGCACCGGTCCCGATGCCGGTGCCCGTCCGTCTGTCGGAAAGCGACCGCCTCAGGAGAGGTCGGTCTCCCAGAAGATGCTGTCGTTCGGCGTGCCGACCTTGTAGTTCGTCACGCTCTCCGACCAGGCGTCGGTGCTGTCGACAAAGACCACCTGGGTGTACGGCACCTGGTCGTGCAGGACCTTCAGGAAGTCGGCATAGACGAGCTGACGCTCTTCCTTGTTCACCGTGACCAGGAACTTGTTGAGCAGGTCGAACGCCTTCAGGCCGTGTTCGTCCTCCCAGCCGAGCTGGCGCGACGGCGGGGTGTAGAACAGCGGGGCGGTGGCGGCGCTGTAGCCGAAATAGCCGGCGTTCAGATCCTCGTAGGACGCCTCGTAGTCCCAGACCCGCATCTTGCCGAACATGACGCTCTTCTCGAGCGGCTCGATGTTCATCTTGATGCCGATATCGGCCAGGTTGGCCTGGATCACCGTGAGCTGCTCGACGAACCAGCCTTGGGCGGTGGTCATGCAGGTGAACTCGAAATTATCCGGCTTGGAGCTCTCCTTGAGGAACTTCTTCGCCATGTCCGGATCGTAGTCGATCTTGGTCATGTCGGCCGGATAGTCGCCGGCCGGGAGCTGCCAGCCCGGGGTCGGGGCATAGGCGATCTCGGCCATGCCGTAGAACACCTTCTCGGCGATCGCCTTGCGGTCGATGCCGTAGGCCACGGCCCGGCGCAGGTTCACGTCCTGGAACGGCCCGGCCTTGGTGTTGAAGTAGAACTGCTCGGTCTGGGTGCCCGGGACCTGGCCGACGACCACGCCCGGCGCGCTCTTGAGCTGCTCCAGGTTGCGCGGCGGGATCTCCTTCATCATGTCGACCTGGCCGGTGATCAGGTTGGTCACCTTCACCGTGTCGTCCGGGATGATCTGGAAGTAGATCTCGTCCAGCTTGGGCACGCCGGCGGTGAAGTACTTCTCGTTCTTCTTCACCAGGATATGGTCGTCCTTGACCCACTCCACGAACTCGAACGGGCCGGTGCCGACCGGATTGCGCGCGAAGTCCTTGCCGAATTCCTCGGCCGCCTTCTTGCTGACGATCTTGCACATGGTGGAGGTGTCGAGGAAGTCCGGGTACGGCTCCGACATGGTGAACTTGACGGTGTACTTGTCCACCGCCTCGACCTTCGCCAGCGGCTTCAGCCAGAGCGACAGGAAGAAGTTCTGACCGGTCTCGATGGCGCCGCGGATGGTGTCGTAGGTGTAGACCACGTCCTCGGCGGTCATCTCGCCGTAGCCCTTGTGGAACTGCACGCCTTCCTTGAGCTTGAAGATGTAGGTCAGGTCGTCCGGCTGCTCCGGCGCGGCAACGGCCAGATCGGGGAACATCTTCGACTCGGCGTCATAGTTCATGAGGCCGTTGTAGATCTGCTTGTCGACGTTGAGGCTGGTCACGTCGCTGGACGTGCGCACGTCCAGGCTCCAGGCGTCGGAGCTGATGGCGACCGTCAGCCGGCCGCCGGCGGCATGCGCGATCTTGGCGGTGAGCAGGTCGCTCGCGATGAAGGCACCGGCGCCCGCGCCGGCGATCTTCAGAAAATCCCTACGCTTCATTGAGAAGTCTCCCGTTCTTTTACTGTGAATCTGACCCTGGCAACCTCCGTTAATCCCGCGTCGTTGGTGCGCGCGGGCTCTCAGTACAGGTGACAGGCGACCGATCTGGTCGCGTTCACCTTCTTCAGCTTGGGCACCACCTGCCGGCACTGTTCGGTGGCGAACTGGCAGCGGGGGTGGAAATGACAGCCCGAGGGCGGATTGACCGGGCTGGGGATCTCCCCCTTCAGCAGCACCCGGTCGCGCTTGGCGCGCGGGTTCGGGACCGGAATGGCGGAGGTCAATGCCTGGGTGTAGGGGTGCAGCGGCTCGGCATAGAGGCTCTCGCGGTCGGCGACCTCGACCAGCTTGCCGAGGTACATGACGGCGATGCGCTCGCACAGGTGCTGCACCACGTTCAGGTCGTGGGCGATAAACAGGTAGGACAGGCCGAAATCGTCGCGCAGCTTGTGCAGCAGGTTCAGCACCTGGGCCTGGATCGACACGTCCAGGGCGGAGACCGGCTCGTCGGCGATGATCAGCTTGGGATTCAGCGCCAGCGCCCGGGCGATGCCGATGCGCTGCCGTTGGCCGCCGGAGAATTCATGCGGGTAGCGGCTGGCCATCCGCGGGTTCAGGCCGACCGTGTTCATCAGGTCGCCGACCCGCTCCTCGGCCTCCTTGCCCTGAGCCACCCCGTGCAGCCGGATCGGCTCGGCGATGGCGTGGGCGACGGTCAGGCGCGGGTTCAGGGAGGAATACGGATCCTGGAAGATGAACTGCATGTCGCGGCGCAGCGGCCGGAATTGCGCGTCCGTCATCGCCTGAGTGTCCTTGCCCTCGAAGACGATGTCGCCCTCGGTGGCCTTCAGCAGACGGACCAGCAGGCGGCCGGTGGTGGTCTTGCCCGACCCGCTCTCCCCGACCAGCCCCAGGACCTCGCCCTTGTGGATGTCGAAGGTCACGTCGTCGACGGCGCGGACATACTTGGTCTCGCGGGAGAACAGGGACCCCTTGCGGATGGGGAAGTATTTCTTGAGCCCCGCGACTTCCAGCAACTTCTCCAAGAACGCTCCCCTTCGTTATGCGCTCGGTCCGCCGGCCCCGGCTGTCGCCGGGCCCGGCCCGTCTCCGTCACTCGGCGGCCGCGGCCGTCTGGGTGACGCTGTCCAGCCAGCACCGGCTCATATGGCCGGGCGCCACCTCCCGGAACGGCGGCTCCTCATCCAGGCACTTCTGCATGCAGAAATCGCAGCGCGGCGCGAAGCTGCAGCCCTTGGGGATGCGCAGCAGATCCGGCGGCTGGCCGCGGATCGGCTTGAGCTGCTCGACCCGATGCTCCGGCGTGGGCAGGGAGTCGAGCAGGCCGCGGGTGTAAGGGTGCTTCGGCTCGTCGAACAGGTCGTAGACGCTGGCCTGCTCGACGACCTTGCCGGCATACATGACCACGACCTTGTCGCAGATCTCGGCGACCACGCCGAGGTCGTGGGTGATCAGGATGATGGCGCTGTTCAGGTCGTCGCGGATCCGCCGCAGCAGGTCGAGGATCTGGGCCTGCACCGTCACGTCGAGGGCGGTGGTCGGCTCGTCGGCGATTAGCAGCGCCGGCTCGCAGGCCAGCGCCATGGCGATCATGACGCGTTGGCGCATGCCGCCGCTGAACTCGTGCGGATAGTTGTCGAGCCGGCCTTCCGGCTCCGGGATGTTCACGTCGCGGAACAGTTCCAGCGCGCGGGCCCGGGCCTCGGTCTCGGTCATGTTCAGGTGGAGGCGCAGCACCTCGGTGATCTGCCGGCCGACGGTCATGGTCGGGTTCAGCGACACCATGGGATCCTGGAAGATCATGGAGATCCGGTTGCCCCGGACCTTGCGCATCTCGCTTTCGGGCAGTTCGAGCAGGTCCTTGCCCTCGAACTCGATCTTGCCGTCGACGGTGCGCCCCGGCGGGTTCGGCACCAGCCGCAGGATCGAGCGGGCGGTGATGCTCTTGCCGCAGCCGGACTCGCCGACGATGCCGAGAACCTGGCCCTGATCGACGCTGAAGCTGACGCCGTCGACCGCCCGGACCACTCCTTCGCGGATGAAGAAGTGGGTTTTAAGGTTAACGACGTTCAGAGACGGCGTATCGGCCATGTGTATCCATCCCCCGATGGCGGCTGCACATTGTGCACATAGGGAGGGTAAGGCCGGCCCTAGCGGAGGTAAATACGTCCAATACGGTTTTGGGGAGAATCTGCATGGAAATCGGGCGTCATTAAAATAGCAATATTTTTCAATGTATTATGGACGCTTCGAAATGCGATGAAACCTTGCTCTGGACGAAGGTGATTACAAATAAGGCGCACCTGATGTGCAGAAGGCGTGAAATTGTGCACAATAGGAGAAGTGTCCGACTGCCGCTTGCGGTGCCGGCGCCGCAGGGGCGCGCCGCGCGGGAGGATGGGGCGCTGGGATGCGTTCCGCAGCGCCCCTGTGTGGCCGTCTCAGGCGATCGTGGTTGGCATGCCGTGGCTGGCGGCCTGGCGCTGTTCGAAGGCATGCCGGGTCGCATCGTAGCAATGGCCGCGGAAGCCGCCGCGCACGGTTCCCGGCTCGATATCGCGGAAATACACCCGCCAGCTCTCCGGCAGCCGGACCGAGTCCGGCGGCGCGAGCCAGAGGCGGTGCAGCAGGCGCTTCTGTTCCGGCGCCTCGAAATCCTCGAACTCGGTCCGCGAGTGCAGGGCGACGTGGTTGTTCATGATCTGCAGATCGCCCGGCTCCAGCCACATGGTGAACATCAGCTCCGGCCGGCGCAGGATTGCGTCCAGATAATCGGCGGCCTCGCGCTGGGCGTCGCTCATCGGCGGCACGCCCTCCAGGTCCTGGGCGGTGCGCACCCGATTGCGGTTCCACTTGCAGAACAGCCGGCCGTCCTCGAAGTCGAACAGCGGCTGGGGATAGAACGGCCCCTCGTCCGGTGCCTCTTCCTGGTTGCGGCTGAAGTAGAACGGCTGGCGCGCGACCTCCGCCAGATCAGGGCGCTCTGCGGCCAGCGTCTGCCACGCGGCGATGCTGCTGGTGACCATGCTCTGCCCGCCGGCCTTGGCCTTGTTGTAGCAGGCGAGCGTGACCAGGTCGCAGCTGTCCACGTGGAAGTCGAGTTTGGCGTTGGAATTGTATCCACGGCCGCCGGCCGAGCGGTAGTCCATGCCGGCGGACTTGACCTCGGACAGGTAGTGGGTCGCCTTGCCCTGGGGCCGGGCCACGCCGAGATGCAGGCCGATGGCCCAGCTCAGCAGGCGGAACTCCTCCGGGCTCATGCCCTCGCGCGGCAGGCCCTTCACCAGAGAGATACCTAGGCCGAAATGGGCTTCCCGCGCGGCCGCCCGGACCGTCTCCAGCCCGGGACCGAGATCGAACTCCTCGCGGCGGTAGTCCAGAAGGTCGCGCTCCGGGTCGTAGGCGGCCTTGACCGCCGCGGCCATGGGCGCCCGGTCGGCATCGGCGAGAGGGAAGATCCAGCGGCGGTCGCGGTTCAGGTCGTCGGCCCGCCACGCGGCCGACGTGTCGTATTCCTGCGGCATGTTCCTACCCGATTGTCTGCTTGTTATGGGCAGATGCTATCGGCCGCCAAAGGGGCGGTAAAGGCACCGACTGCAGGGGATCGGTGCCTTCGCAGGTTCAGAAATGGCGGCTTGGAAACATGGACTCAGGCGGAGAGCGCCTTGATGTCCGGCAGCGGGCGGGCGCGGGCCGGGATCGTCGCCATGTGACGTTCCAGCGCGGCGGAGATCGCGAACAGCTCCACATCGCCGTAGCGCTTGCCGGCGACCTGCAACCCGAATGGCGTGCCGGTCGGATCCAGCCCGCAGGGCAGGGTGATCGCCGGATGGGAGACGTTGGTGATGCCGTAGGACAGGCCCAGCCAGTGGAAATAGCTGCGCAGCTTCTCGCCGTTGATATGGGTGGGAAAGAGCTGCTCCACCGGGAACGGCGGCACCGCGGCCATCGGCGACAGCAGGACGTCGTAATCCTGCATGAAGGCCAGGTGGCGGCGGTACATGGCGGTCTGCTCGTTCTGCGCCCAGGCGGCGTCGGCGAAGCTGTAGCCGAGCGCTTCCTCGTAGTTCTCGATGGCGTTCGGGCCGAGCAGGTCGCGCTTGGTCTCGTAGTGCGGCCGGAACCGGTCGAGGAACTGCAGCGAGCGCAGGATGGCGAAGACTTCGTCGGAATTCTGCAGCGGCGGATCGACCTCCACCACCTCGCCGAACGCGCCCTTCAGATCCTTGATCGCCGCGCGGAAGGTCTCGCGGATCTGGTTGTCGACCGGGGCGAAGCCCAGATCCTCCGATACCGCCACGCGCAGGGTCGAGAGGTCCACGTCCGGCAGGTTCAGGAAGTTCTTCGGGTCGACGGGCCAGGCCAGCGGATCGACGGGATCGGGGTCGGCCAGCACCGACAGCAGCATGGCCGTGTCGGCCACGTCGCGGCCCATGGGACCCTGCACCGAGATGCAGCTCCAGCCCGACGCCCGGTTCGACATCGGCACCAGGCCGGGGGTCGGCCGGTAGCCGACGACGCCGCAATAGGCGGCCGGCGTGCGCAGGGAGCCGCCGGTGTCGGAGCCGAGCGCCACCGGCACCATGTTGGTCGCCAGCGCCACGGCGGAGCCGCCCGACGAGCCGCCGCAGATTCGCGTCGGGTCGAACGGGTTGCCGGTGGCGCCGAAGACCGGGTTGGTCGAATTGGCGCCGAGGCCGAATTCCGGGACGTTGGTTTTGCCCACCGCGACCGCGCCGGCCTTGCGGGCGGCGGCGACCAGCCGCTCGTCCTTCTCCGGCACGTTGTCGGCGAAGATCGGCGAGCCGAAGGTCGTGCGCACCCCGCCGCTGACCATGGTCTCCTTCACGCCCATGGGCAGGCCGTGCAGGGTCGGCAGGTCGTCGCCGCGCATGACCGCGTCCTCGGCCGCCTTGGCCTCGCCCTCGGCCCGCTCCCAGCAGGTGGTCGGGATGGCGTTCAGGGTCGGGTTGACCGCCTCGATCCGCGCCCGGCACGACGCCAGAAGCTCCACCGGGGAGAGTTGCTTTGCGCCGATCAGGCGGCGCGCCTCCACCGAAGAGAGGTCACACGGCTCGGTCACAGGCGGTCTCCTTGATGCAGATGCGGACAGGCGGGGCGGGTCAGACGGTCACGGCGTCGTCGTAGAGGTGGCATTCCACCAGGCCGTTGCCGTCGCGGATGGTCTTCGGTGCGGTGGTCTTGCACACGGCACCCGCATGGACGCAGCGCGGATGGAAGACGCAGCCCGGCGGCGGGTCGATCGGGTTCGGGAATGTGGTGCCGAGCTGGGCGTCCGGCACGCCGAGACCGGCCTCCGGCGTCAGCACCGAGGCGAGCAGGGCTTCGGAATAGGGGTGGCGCTGCTTGGCGAAGAAGGCCTGGCCTTCCGCCTCCTCGACGATGCGGCCGAGATACATGACGGCCACCTTGGTGGCGATCAGCTCGACCACGGCGAGGTTGTGGCTGATCAGCACATAGGTCAGCCCGAGTTCCTTCTGCAGATCCAGCAGCAGGTTCAGGATCTGCGCCTGGACCGAGACGTCCAGGGCCGAGGTCGGCTCGTCGCAGATCACGATCTCCGGGCGCATGACCAGGGCTCGGGCGATGGCGACGCGCTGGCGCTGGCCGCCGGAGAGCTGGCTCGGATACATGTCGTAGGCCCGCTTCGGCAGGCCGCAGAGGTCCATGATGTCCTCGACCTTGCGCCGCCACTCGGTCTTGTCGCCGATGCTGTGGATGTAGAGCGGCAGGGTGATGATGTTGCCGATCGTCTTGCGCGGGTTCAGGGACGAATAGGGGTCCTGGAAGATCGGCTGGACCCGCTTGGCGAGCTCCTTGCGGCCGATCTCCTCCAGCGGCTGGCCGTCGATCGCCAGGGTGCCGGAGGTGGGTTCCTGCAGGCCGAGCAGCATGCGGGCGACGGTGGACTTGCCGCAGCCGGACTCGCCGACCAGGCCGAGCACGCCGCCCTTCTCGATGCTGAGCGAGACGCCGTTGACCGCGTGCAGCGGCCGCTTCGGCTGGAACATGCCCTGGCGGACCTTGAAGGTGCAGAACAGGTCGCGGGCCTCGAGGATCGGTGTGGTGGTCATGCCGGGCTCCCCGACTGGATGGTCCCTGTCCGGACGGTGCCTGCCGTCAGCGCCTGCACCTCCTCGGCGCGGGCGCAGCGCACGGCATGTCCGGGCACGATGTCGTGGGTCGTCAGCGGCTGCAGGCAGATGTCCTGGGCGTAGGCGCAGCGGTTGGCGAAGGCGCAGCCGGTCATCTCGCCGATCATCGACGGCACGATGCCCGGAATGGTGCCCAGCCGCTCGCCCTGCTTGGTCTTGCCGGGGACGGGGATGCAGTTCATCAGGCCCTGGGTGTAGGGATGGGTCGGCCGGCTGAAGATCTCGCCGACGACGCCGCTCTCGATGATCTCGCCGGCATACATCACCGCCACGCGGTCGGCGATGCGGGCGACGACGCCCAGATCGTGGGTGATCAGGATCACCGCCATGTCGAACTCGCGCTGCAGATCCTTCAGCAGGTGCAGGATCTGCGCCTGGATCGTGACGTCGAGGGCGGTGGTCGGCTCGTCGCAGATCAGCAGGTCGGGGCCGCACATGAGCGCCATGGCGATCATCACGCGTTGGCGCAGGCCGCCGGAAAGCTGGTGCGGATATTGGCCGAGCCGGCTGGCGGCGGCGGTGATGCCGACCTTCTCCAGCAGGTAGATCGCCCGTTCGCGCGCCTCCTTCTGCGACACGCCCTTGTGCAGCCGGATGCCTTCCTCGAGCTGGTTGCCGATCGTGTAGGCCGGGTTCAGCGAGGTCATCGGCTCCTGGAAGATCATCGCCATGGTGTTGCCGCGCACCTTGGCCATGCCCCGTTCGCCGAGTTTCAGCAGGTCGGTGCCGTCGAACGAGATGCGGTCGGCATCGCGCCGGGCGCGCGACGGCAGCAGGTTCATCAGCGCCAGGGAGGTCAGCGACTTGCCGCAGCCGGACTCGCCGACGATGCAGAGGGTCTCACCCTTGGCCACCTCGAAGCTGATGCCCCGGACCGCGTGAAGCACGCCGGCCGAGAGCGGGATGGAGACGCGGAGGTTCTCCACACTGAGGGTCGTCGTCATCGTGCGTCTCCTAGGCCCGGTTCTCGGGAACGGTGACGTCGCGCACGCCGTCGCCCAGCAGGTTGACGGCCAGCAGCAGCAGGAACAGCGCGCTTCCGGGAATGGCGATCAGCCAGGGATCGAACAGGATGTAGTTCCGGCCCTCGGAGATCATCAGCCCCCAGGACGGCAGCGGCGGCTGGACGCCGAGGCCGAGGAAGCTGAGGGCCGCCTCGAGCAGGACCGCGTGGGCGAACTCGAGGGTGGCGACCACGATGAGCTGGTTCATCACGTTCGGCAGGATCTCGCGCGCCAGGATGTACCAGGTCGAGCATCCCGCCGCCTGGGCCGCCGCCACGTAGTCGAGCGAGCGGATCTGCTGGGTGCTGGACCGCATCACCACGGCGTATCGGTCCCACAGCAGCAGGCCGAGCACCAGGATCACCATCTCCAGCGACCCGCCGACGATGGCGACCACCGCGAGGCTGACCAGGATCACCGGCAGGGAGAGCCGGCAGGTGATCAGGAAGGTGACGACCAGGTCGACCTTGCCGCCGAAATAGCCGGCGGCCACCCCCATGACGGTGCCGATGATGCCGGAGATCAGCGCCGCCATGATGCCGATCATCAGCGAGATCCGGGCGCCATAGATCAGCCGGCTCAGATAGTCGCGGCCGACCTGGTCGGTGCCCAGGATGTGGTTCCAGGTGCCCTTGTCCTGCCAGACCGGCGGCGCCATGCGGGCGATCAGGTCCTGGTGGTACGGGTCGTAGGGGGCGAGCAGCGGCGCGAACACCGCCATCAGCACGATGAAGAAGAAGATCCCGCCGCCGATGACGATGCCGCGGTGGCCGAAGATCCTGCGCCGCAGGATCTGGCCCGGGGTCGGCGCCAGGATGACCTCGGCGGTGGGGGTGGCGGTGGAGTTCATGACCGACATCTCAAGCCACCCGGATTCTGGGGTTGAGCCAGGCGTTCAGCAGATCCGCCAGGAACGTGAGGATGATGTAGAACCACGAGAACAGCAGCAGCACCGCCTGCACCGTGGGGAAATCGGACCGCGAGATCGACTCCCAGGCGAGGAAGCCGGCGCCGTGAAGCGCGAAGACGGTCTCGATGATGATCGACCCGGTCAGCATGAAGCCGAACTGCACGGCGGCCAGGCTCACCACCGGGATGATGGCGTTGCGCAGGGCGTGCTTGAACAGCACCTTGGCCGGGCTCAGACCCTTGGCGCGGGCGGTGCGGACATAGTCCGAGGACAGCACGTCCAGCAGGCCGGTGCGGGTCAGGCGCATGAAGGCCGGGGTCGCGTAATACCCCAGGACGATCGTCGGCAGGATGAAATGCTGCCAGGACTCCGAGCCGCTGGCCGGCAG
The DNA here is from genome assembly GCF_034377285.1 of Thalassobaculum sp. OXR-137. Taxonomy (NCBI): domain Bacteria; kingdom Pseudomonadati; phylum Pseudomonadota; class Alphaproteobacteria; order Rhodospirillales; family Thalassobaculaceae; genus Thalassobaculum; species Thalassobaculum sp. OXR-137. Next base: position 1,528,977 of record NZ_CP139715.1, read on the forward strand.
AATGGGAAACCAGTAGGCGAACAGGACGATCAGCATCAGGGCGAACCAGAAGCTCGGCATCGCCTGTCCGACGACCGCCAGCAGCAGCGCGCTCCGGTCGATCAGGCTGTTCTGATACATCGCCGCCAGCACGCCCAGCGGGATCGACAGGACCAGCGCGAAGATCATGGCGCAGACGCCCAGCGTCATGGTGACCGGCAGGCGTTCCAGGATCAGGTCGATCACCGGCAGGCGGAAATAGACCGAGTTCCCGAACTCGCCCTGGACGGCGCCAGCAAGCCATTTGAAATACTGGATATAGATCGGCTGGTCGAACCCGTAGGCCGCCTTGATCGCCTGAATATCGGCCTCGTTGGCCCGCTCGCCGGCCAGGGCCGTCGCCGGATCGCCGCTGAGATACAGCAGGCTGAACACGAGGGCCGAGACCGTCAGGCTGACCAGGATGGCTAGCAGGATGCGTTTTGCGGTGTAGATGAGCATCGCGGCGCCATGAATTGTCAAAAGGGAAATGGGGCGGCCGCCCCCGCCGTGCCGCGGATGTCGGCGACGGGGGCGGGGACGGCCGCTGGATGGTCAGATTACTTCCACTTCGCCAGGAAGAAGCGCGGGATCTCGTCCGCCGTCGGCGTCCAGTCCACGTCCTGGGTCATCGCGTAGTTGGTGTTGAAGGTCCACAGAGGCAGCCAATAGGCCTCGGCGGCGATCTTCTTCAGCGCCTTGTCGTAGGCCGCCAGGCGGACTTCTGTGTCGACGGTTCCGCCGCCCTTCTTGAGAGCCTCGTGAACCTCGGGGTCCTGGGCCAGATCGTCCGGGCCGCCGCCGAAGAACACCGGCGCGATCGCGTCGACATCGGGCACCGAACCGGAGCCCCAGGTCATGAACGCGAACGGCACGTTGCCGGAGCGGATGGCGTCGCGGGTCGCGGCGTACTTGCCGAACCGCAGGTCCGTCTCGATACCGACCTGCTGCAGGAAGCCCAGCATCGGCTCGAGATAGTCGCGGTTGCGATAGGCGTAGAACTCCGTGCGGAAGCCATCCGGATAGCCGGCTTCGGCCAGCAGGGCCTTCGCCTTCTCCGGGTCGTACTCATACTGGGTCACGTCCTGGGTGCAGCCGAACTGCTCCGGGAAGCAGGCCGAGTGAATCACCTCGGAGGCGCCGCGCACGATGTTGTCGACGATCGCCTTACGGTCGATCGCATGGGACACCGCCTTACGGACGCGGGCGTCCTGGAACGGGTTGTCCCCGGACTTGCCGGTGACGTCGAACGTCAGGTAGCCGACACGCATGGTGCCGGCCGAGACGACGTTCAGGCTCGGCAGGGTGGCGAGCTTCTCGGCCTGATCCGGCGGAACCTTCCAGATCCAGTCCAGCTTGCCGGAGGTCAGCTCGACGATCTGGGTGTTCACGTCGGGAATGGTGCGCTGATGGATCGTCCCGATTGCCGGCTGACCCTTCGGGCTCCCCTCGTAGTAGTTCTCATAGGCCTTGAAGACGATCTCCTTGCCGGGGACCAGCTTCTCGACCCGATAGGGACCGGTGCCGACCGGCGCCTGACCCATCCCGCTCGGGCCGACCTCGGCGTAGTACTTTTCCGGATAGATCGGAACGTCGCCGGCCAGATACAGCAGCGCGAGCGGGTTCGGTTCGATCGCGTAGATCCGCACCGTGTAGTCGTCGATCTTCTCGGCGCCCTTGATCCAGTCCACACCCTGCTGCGCCAGCTTGCCGGTGTCCGGCTTGAGCAGGAAGTCGATGGTCGCGACCACGTCGCCGGCATCGAACTCTTCGCCGTTGTGGAAGGTCACGCCCTTGCGCAGCTTGAACTCGAAGGTCGTGTCGTCGACGATCTCGAAGCTCTCGGCCAGCAGGCCCTTGAACTCGCCGGTATCCGGGTCGCGGTAGACCAGGTTGTCCCAGATCATCCGGTTGACGACGATGCCTTCGCGCGAGTTGTTGAAATAGTAGTCGGCGTTCGGGAGCTCGCGGTCCCAGGCGATGTTCATCGTGTCGTTCGCCTTGCCGGCCAGGGCCGGGGTCGGCAGCCACGCGGCCGAGCCGAGCGCTGCCAGAACAGCCAGCCCCTTCAAGCCGACGCGTCGCGACGTCCTCTTTGTCATATCGGTCTACCTCCGTGTTTGCTCATTGCCCGCCATTGGTTCCGGCGGGTGCTCTTCGATGCCCGCTGCGGCGGTCATGCCCTGCAGGTATCGCCCCCGATTGAGAGAAGCGGTAATTCTCCACCCGCGAAAACGGTAATGTCGACCCGGCTCTTGAGACCGGTTAAGCGCGGCATGGATGTGACCGTATTTCTCCCCTCAGGTGAAACGCTAACAGCCGTCCATGACCGCAACAAATTACATTTCGCGCATGCAATATAACAATTCAGTTATGGTTATTGGTCAATCCTGAAACAGATCCCGGGCCGCCTGAACCAGGCATTCGCGCAGCAGGGTGACCGTCTCGTCGGTCTGGCTCGACAGCCAGAAACAGTTGGATTCAGACAGATAGCCGCCGGTACTGATCGGCAGGATCGACAGCTCCCCGCGGGCCGAGTGGTAGCGCGCGAGCCGCTCGGGGAACAGGGCGAGGCACGGCATCAGCCGCATCATGCTGAGGCTGAGGACGATGGAGGCGGCCTCGATCTGACCGCCCATCGGCGGCAGTCCCTTCTCCGCCAGGAACTCCTTCATGCCGTCCGATGCCAGCGATCCGGAGGCTGCCTTGAGCCAGGGCCATTCCAGGGCCTCTTCCCAGCCGATGTCCTTCTTGCGGGCGAGCGGGTGGTCGGCGCCGGCGACCACGACCAGGGGCTCGTGGCCCAGGGAGAGCTGGTCCACCCCTTCCACCGTGAAGGGCTTCCAGATCCGCATGACCAGCAGGTCCAGATCGCCGGCATAGAGCTGGGGCAGCATCTGGCCGAAATGCCCTTCGGAGACGGTGACCACGCAGGACGGGGCGGCCTGGATCATCAGACGGATCGCCTCGGGCACGACGGTCGGCATCAGGCTGGACGCGACGCCGATCCGCACGTTGCCGCCCAGCCCTTTGCGCAGCGCCTCGATGTCGAATTCGGTGCGCTGGATGCGGGTCAGCATGTCCTTGGCGTGCCGCACCAGCACCGTCCCGGCGGGGGTGAAGGCGACCGAATTGCCCTGGCGCACGATGATCGGCGTGCCCAGTTCGCGCTCCAGCTCCGCGATCTGCTTGGAGATGGCCGGCTGGGTGACGTTGAACGCACGGGCCACCTTGGTGATCTGCCGCATCTGGTCGAGGGCCGCCAGGATCCGCAGGTGACGGATCTTCAGCACGTCCCGGAACAGACGGCTGGCGATGCCGTCGCGATAGACCGAGGGTATGTCGCTGGTCATGGCCGGTTCCTCCCGGTGTGCCTGCCCGGTGTGCCTGCGCCTCATCGCTGCCCGGATTGCTCGGGGCGGACGAGCAGCAGCTCGCCCTGCCAGACGCCGTCGCGCACCATATCCGCGGTTTCCGCCCGCAGGGTATCGGCAAAGACCCGGACGGCGCGGGACGCCGGCCGCACGATGGAGCGGGCGAGGACCAGTTTGCGGTTCAGAGCCGGGTTGACGATCGGCGCGGCGCGCAGGGCGCCGGCGCGCAGCTCCGGATGGATCGCCGGCAGCGGCAGCACCGTATGCGCCAGGCCGCGGGCGGCGAGGTCCTTCAGGGTCTGCAGCGCGTCGGCCTCCACGGTGACCCGCAGGGCGATCCCCGCCTGTCGGGCGGCGTTCTCCAGCAGGATGCGCAGGCCGTGGCGCGGTCCCGGCAGGACCATCGGCAACGCGGCGAGGGAGGCGAAGTCGTGCGGGGTTTCCAGGTCCAGGCCGGAACCGGCCGCGCCGACGAGAAACAGCGTCTCCTGGATCAGCGGCTCGGCCGGAATGTGGCGGACCGCCGAGGTCTCGTACATCACGGCCAGGTCGATCTCGCCCCGCTGCAGCATTTCCGACAGGTAGCCGCTGAAGGTCGGCACGATGCGCAGCGCGACCTGGGGGTAGTCGCGCAGGAACCGCTCCGCCAGCCGGCCCGAAATCACCTCCCCCGCGGTCGGCGAGACGCCCAGGCTGACCGCGCCGCTGACCGTCCCGCCATTGGCGCCGAGCGAGGCCGTCAGTTCGTCGCGCGTATCCTCCACCATGCGCAGGATGGTGGTCGCCCGCGCCACCAGCAGCGAGCCGGTCTCCGTCAGCACCATGCCGCGGCCGTGGCGCGAGAACAGGGGACCACCCAGTTCCTCCTCCAGCATCCGGATCTGGCGGCCCAGCGCCGGCTGGGCGACGTGGAGGCGGTCCGCGGCGCGGCTCAGGCTGCCCAGATCGGCCACCTCGAGGAAGGTCTTAAGCTGCTTCAGATCCATGAGGTATCTAATCATGGCATATCTGTTTAAGAAATATGCTTCTCGTATTCCGCTGTGCCGCCCGGTACCCCGTTATGCGCCGCTGATACGCGCATTCTGGAGGCGAGATGACCGCAATGACGGCCGTGAAAGGCCAACCCCGACAGGGCGAGACCTGGCAGGATCAGGTTCTGCCGATCCTGCGCAACTTCGACGTCCGCCACATCGTCTACGTACCCGATGCCGGCCATGCCGCCGCCATCCGCGGGGCGGAGGCCGATAACGAGATCACGTCCCTGGCCCTGACCACCGAGGAGGAGGGGATCGGCTATCTCGCCGGTGCCTGGCTCGGCGGCGAGCGCGGTGCGCTGCTCATGCAGTCCAGCGGTGTGGGCAACTGCCTGAACACCCTGGCCCTGCAGGCGATGACCAAGTTTCCGCTGCTGATGCTGGTGACCATGCGCGGCGACTGGGCGGAGTTCAATCCGTGGCAGAACCCGATGGGCCAGGCCACCGAAGCCTCGCTCAATCTGATGGGCGTGCGCACCTGGCGGGCCGATACGCCCGATCAGGTCGCCCCGCTGATCCAGGGGGCGGCTAGCATGGCGTTCAACGGCAACGAGGCCTGCGCGGTGCTGCTCGGCCAGCGGCTGATCGGCGCAAAGAAGTGGGTGAAGTGAGATGACCGGATTGCTCGACCGCCGCGCCGTGACCGCGGAGCTTCTGAAGGACCGCGGCGACCTGCTGGTCGTCACCGGCCTGGGCTCGCCCAGCTATGACGCCATGGCCGCCGGCGACCACGACCAGAACTTCTACCTCTGGGCCGCCATGGGCAGCGCCGCCACCGTCGGCTTCGGCCTGGCGATGAGCCAGCGGACCCGTCCGGTGCTGGTGCTGACCGGCGACGGCGAGATGCTGATGGGGCTTGGCGCGCTGGCCACCATCGGCCAGGTGCTGCCGCCGAACCTCACTTTCGCCGTTCTCGACAACGGTCATTACGGCGAGACCGGGATGCAGCAGAGCCATGCCGGCCGGGGCATCGAGCTGTCGCGCATGGCGGCGGCGGCGAACTTTCCCTGGACCAAGGTGGTCGACGACATGGCCGGCGTCGCCGAGCTGCGCGACCGCATCCATGCCCGGGCCGGAACCAGCTTCGCCACGGTGAAGATCGATGTCGGCGAGGTCGATCGCGTCTTGCCTCCGCGCGACGGGGTCTATGTAAAGAACCGCTTCCGTAACGCGCTCGGTCATCCGACACTCTGACCGCAGCCGTAAAAGAACAGACAGCTTCGGAGGAATCAGGTGACGCCTGCTGACGACTACACCGACATTCGCGACGCCGTGCGCGCACTCTGCGCCGAGTTCCCGCCGGAATATCACCGCGGCGTGGACGAGAAGCGCGGCTATCCGGCGGAGTTCGTCGACGCGCTCACCAAGGCCGGGTGGCTGGCCGCCCTGATCCCTGAGGAATACGGCGGGTCCGGCCTCGGCCTCACCGAAGCCTCCGTGATCATGGAGGAGATCAACCGCTCGGGCGGCAACTCCGGCGCCTGTCACGGCCAGATGTACAACATGGGCACGCTGCTGCGGCACGGCTCCGACGAACAGAAGAAGCACTATCTGCCGAAGATCGCGTCCGGCGAGCTGCGGCTGCAGTCCATGGGCGTCACCGAGCCGACCACCGGCACCGACACCACCAAGATCAAGACCAAGGCCGAGCGCAAGGGCGACCGCTACGTCATCAACGGTCAAAAGGTCTGGATCTCGCGCATCCAGCATTCCGACCTGATGATCCTGCTGGCCCGCACCACCCCGCTGGAGGAGGTCGAGAAGAAGTCGCGCGGCATGTCGATCTTCATCGTCGACCTGAAGGACGCGATCGGCAACGGCATGGAGGTCAAGCCGATCCAGAACATGGTCAACCACGAGACCAACGAGCTGTTCTTCGACAATCTGGAGATCCCGGCCGAGAACCTGATCGGCGAGGAGGGGATGGGCTTCAAGTACATCCTCGACGGCCTGAACGCCGAACGCGCCCTGATCGCCGCCGAGTGCATCGGCGACGGCCACTGGTTCATCGACAAGGTCACCGCCTATGCCAAGGAGCGGGTCGTGTTCGGCCGGCCGATCGGCCAGAACCAGGGCGTGCAGTTCCCGATCGCCGAGAGCCATATCGAGATCGAGGCCGCCAGCCTGATGCGGTTCGAGGCCTGCCGGCTGTTCGACGCAAACCAGCCCTGCGGTGCCCAGGCCAACATGGCCAAGTACCTGGCGGCCAAGGCGTCCTGGGAGGCGGCGAATGCCTGCATCCAGTTCCATGGCGGCTTCGGCTTCGCCACCGAATACGACGTGGAGCGCAAGTTCCGCGAGACCCGGCTCTATCAGGTGGCGCCGATCTCCACCAACCTGATCCTCAGCTACGTGGCCGAGCACGTTCTCGGCCTGCCCCGGTCATTCTGATGCCGGACAAGATGCGTCCCCTGGAGGGACTGACCGTCCTCGCCCTGGAACAGGCGGTGGCGGCCCCGTTCTGCACCTCGCGGCTGGCCGATGCCGGCGCGCGGGTGATCAAGATCGAACGGCCGGAGGGCGATTTCGCCCGCGGCTACGACGATGTGGCCCAGGGGCAGAGCAGCTATTTCGTCTGGCTGAACCGGGGCAAGGAATCCCTGGTGGTCGATCTGGCGAGTGCCGAGGGCAAGGAGACCCTGGGCAAGCTGATCGCCGGCGCCGACGTGCTGGTGCAGAACCTGAAGCCGGGCGCCATCGGCCGTCTCGGCTTCCCGCTGGAGCAGATCCGCAAGGACCATCCGAAGCTCATCATGTGCTCGATCAGCGGCTACGGCGACAGCGGCCCGCTGGCCCAGCGCAAGGCCTACGACCTGCTGATCCAGGCGGAGTCCGGCCTCTGCTCGATCACCGGCGGCCCCGAAGGGGCGTCGCGGGTCGGGATCTCGGTGGTCGACATCGCGACAGGCTCGACCGCGCATGCCGCCATCCTGGAGGCCCTGATCGGCCGCGGGATTCACGGCGACGGCGCCGATATCCGGATCTCCATGTTCGACGTCATGGCCGACTGGGAGACGGTGCCGCTGCTGAACCACGAGGGCGGCAAGTCGCCCAAGCGGATCGGCCTCGCCCACCCCTCGATCTCGCCCTACGGCGCCTTCGCGTCGTCCGACGGCATCCAGATCCTGATCTCGATCCAGAGCGAACGGGAATGGGCCAACCTCGCCCGCCACGTGCTGGGCGACGAGGGCCTCACCGTGCACGAGCTGTTCAAGACCAACGTCCTGCGGGTACGCAACCGGCCGCAGACCGACGGTCTCGTCGCCGAGGTCTTCGCCCGCTACACGGCGGACGCGCTGGAGGCGATGCTCGACAAGGCGGACGTAGCCTTCGCCCGGGTCAATGACATGACCGCGCTGGCGGCCCATCCGCATGTGCGGCGGGTGACGGTGGACACCCCGAACGGCCCCGTCGCCTATCCCGCCCCGGCCGCCATCGTCGACGGCCGGACCCGGAGCTACGGCCCGGTGCCGGCGGTGGGCGAGCACAAGACGCTGGACCTGGGGTAGGCGGCACTTCGAGGCCTCCGCCCGCCCTTCGACACGCCAGGCCCTTCGACACGCCCCGGACGCGGTCCGGGGCTGCTCAGGACGAGGGTCTATAGAAAACCTCCTATGACCTCACCCTGAGCAGCGCCCGCAGGGCGCGTGTCGAAGGGCCGTTCCCGCCGCTCCTCTCTCCCGACATCCCGAACTCGTTTCGGGACCTTCACGAGCCACGATGCCGGCGACTCCCCGAAACAGGTCAGCCCCGGCGCGGGGCCGGGGCTGACGGTCGATCCAAAGCTGAGTGACAGCTCAGAACTTCGCCTTGATCTGCGGATTGCGGCTCAGCAGGGCGGTGTCGCTGGACCAGAGGGTGACCTCGGTGGTCTCGCCGTAGCTCACCACCAGCGCTTCCAGCTCATAGGTCACCGGATCGATGCCGCTCGGCCGGGCCGAGGCCTCGATCGGGCGGTCCAGCGGGGCGCGCCAGGACAACAGGGTGTATTTGTTCCCGGCATTGTTCCAGCTCGACCCCGGCAGCTCACCGCGTTCGCGCTTGGCCGGGCGGCCGAAACGGTCCTCGAGCTGGGCGACGATCTGCTCGCGCTGATCCTGGTCGACAGCCTGGTGCAGGATGGTCTGATAGATGCGCGGCGGATCGGTCTCCACGGTCTGGGCGACCAGGCAGCGCTGACCCGCGAACAGGCGGGTGTTGCTCTGCAGCCGGCCGACGCAGTCGTCGTCCCCGGCGACCAGCGCCTGCAGGTCGCGGCGGTAGACCGGCTTGCCGGCGAAGTCGCCGCCGGCCGCATTGGTCGCCTCGGCCACGGTCATGCCGGTGCGCACCCCGCCCACGGCATCGCCGCCGAGGGAGACGGTACCCGATCCGGCATTGCCCGAGCCGGAGGTTCCGGCGGATGCGCCGCTGCCGACCGTCGAGCCGCTGCCGGAGGGGGCGGCGGCCAGGGCCTGGCTCGACTGCACCAGCCACCGGGTCGGATCGCCGGCGGTGCCGCGGAACACGACGTCGCCTGTGCGGTTATCCTCGCCGGTGATGTTGAAGGCCGGTGTGCGGGCGCATTCGAAGCCGAGGATCGCGCGGGTTCCGTCGACCACCCGCTGCATCCGCGCACTGTCCTTGCGGAACAGATCCGGGTCGGAGGAGCGGATTGTCAGCTCGGTGATCTCGCCGCAGCCGACCTCGCGATCGACCACGACCAGCAGGTCGGGCTCCTGCACGACCAGGCGCTCGGCAGCGGTGGCGGTGCTCAGGGCGACGGGGGCCAGCAGCAGGGACAGGCCGGCTGCGCGGAGGAGAGATTTGGGCATCATACTCATCACACCAGCTCCCAGCTTCCATCGGCGCGCTGGCAGGCCTGAGCCTCGCGGGTCTCGGTGCGGCCGTTCGTGGTCTCGACCCGCTGGGTGATGATCGAGCATTCGCGGGCGTTCACCTGCGTCGCGCTCGACTGCGGCCGCTCGGCGGTATATGTGCCGCTATCGACCCGGCGCAGCAGGTCGCCGAAGACGAAGCCTTTGCCGATGCCGTTGCGCGAGATCATGTACCAGTTCTCGTTGGCGACCTTGCCCACGACGCGGACGGTCTCGCCGGACTCGAGCTGATCCATGATGGCGTAGTTGGTGCTCGGACCGCCGCGCACGTTGGTCTTGGTGGTCGCGGCGTAGTCGGCGCCGACGAGCTGCATGGTGGGCACGCGCCAGGCCAGCTTGCTGCTGTCCTGCGTCGCGGTGGCGGTCGGGGCGGGACGGTAGGTCACCTGCTGCACCTCGGCGGTGGTCGTGGTGCCGGTATCCGGATTGGTCCAGGTCTGGGTCTGGCCGGTGTTCAGCGCCTGCTGAGACGTGTCGGCGATGCCCTGCTGGTCGCGTTCGGTCAGATAGTCCGCAACCTCGCCGCCCAGGAACAGGCCGCCGATGGCGCCGGCGGCCACGGCAACCATCTTTCCACTGCCGCCACCGATCTGCGAGCCGAGCAGCGCGCCGCCGATGCCGCCCAGCACGCGGCCGATATTCTTGTTGGAAATGCCGAGAGTGCTGTTGTTGCTGGCGTCCTGGGCCAGAACGGGCGCGGCGGCCATGGGCTGCAGCGCGAGCGCTCCGGCCAGGGCGAGAGCTGTGTAGCGCGGTCGCATGACGGGGCCTCCTTTTTGGTATCCCTGGGTAACGAACGAGTCAGACCGGGGTTCCCGTCGGTTTATTCGCCGATACTTTTCCGGATGGTCATTCCTCGAGGGTGACGGAGTCCGGATCGGCGCCCAGCGCCTTGAGGTCGTCGGTCACGCTGTCGATCATCTTCGGCGGGCCGCAGACGTAGAATTCCTGGCCGAAATCATTCAGATGGGCCTTCAGGAAGTCCTGGTCGATCATCCCCCGCGCCAGCGGGCTGTCGTTCTGGTCGGTCACGGTGAACAGGCATTCCAGCCCCTTCATCCCCTCGAACTCGCCGCGAAGGATGATGTCGCGCTCGGTGCTGTTGGAGAAGATCAGGCGTTGGCCCTCCAACTCGCCCTTGCGCTCCAGGTCGCGCAGGATGGCGATGAACGGCGTCACGCCCGCCCCGCCGGCGATGAAGGCGCCCGGACCCTTGTACTGGATCGCGCCCCAGGGCTCGTCGATCAGCAGCCGGTCGCCCTTCTGCAGCTTGCCGATCTGCTCGGTCACGCCGTCATGGTCGGGATAGACCTTGATGGTGAACTCCAGATGGTCGGCATCGGTCAGGGAGGTGAAGGTGAAGGGCCGCTGCTCGTCGCGCCAGCCGTCGCGGTCGAGGGCGACGTCGGTCGCCTGGCCCGGAGTGTAGTCGTAGCCATCCGGCTTTTCGACCGTCAGGCGGACCACATTGTGGGTGACGTTCTCAGTGTTCAGGACGGCCACGCTGTGTGCCATGGGAAGTTTCTCCTTCTCGCGTTCCAGCGACTTCAGGTGTGAGTCTTTGCGGAATTGGCAACCCTGTTTTCGTCCGACTGGGCGGTTCTTTCAGGGGATTCACAGTCGTCTGTGAATCAAGGGAACCGATGCTGTTCCCCAGACGTTTTGCTCAACTGCATCACCGTCAGCAGGAGCCATGCATGTCCGACGCCGCCACCCCCGCCGATGCCCCCTGGCCGACGGTCGCCCAGCCCCGGCGCCGGGTGCGGCTGGACTTCCAGCATCACTCCGAGGTGGACGCCGTGTTCGACCCGGTGCGCCAGGATCTGTCGGCGCTGGCGGTGCTGGGGCGCAGCATGTGGCTGGCCTGCGACGAGACCACGACCATCGAACAGCTCACCCGCACCGGCGGCTCGCGCTGGTCCGACCATCGGACCATCAATCTGCACGACGCCTTCGATCTGCATGGCGACGAAAGCGACGAGATCGATATCGAGGGCCTGGCGATCGACGACGGCTGGCTGTGGATCACCGGCTCTCACGGTCTGACCCGCAAGAAGCCGAAATGGCACGAGAACGACCCCTCGGTGGCGATGAGCCGATTGACCGAGGTGAAGAGCAATGTCGCGCGCCGGGTGATCGGCCGATTGCCCCTGGTCAATCTCGGCGACGGCATGTGGTCGCCGTCGCTGGTGGGGACGGAGGACGGGCGCAGGCCTGCAAGCGTGCGGCTGAAGAAGGGCAAGACACCCCTGACCAAGAGCCTCGCCAAGGACATCCATCTCGGCCGCTTCATGGACATTCCGTGCAAGGAGAACGGCTTCGACATCGAGGGTATCGCGGCACGCGGCGACCGGGTGCTGCTCGGCCTGCGCGGCCCCGTCCTGCGCGGCTGGGCGGTGATCCTGGAGCTGCGCATGAAGCTGACCAAGTCGGGCCATCTAAAACCGCGCCGGATCGGCCCGGACGGGGAGCGGTATCGGAAATACTTCCTCGATCTGGAAGGGCTCGGCATCCGCGATCTTCAAGCCGATGGCGACGATCTGCTGATCCTGGCCGGACCCACCATGGACCTGGACGGCCCGGTCGCCCTGATGCGCTGGCCGGGCGCGTGGACGACCCGGGTCCAGAAACAATCCATCGTCCCGTACGAGAAGCTGCAGCGGGTGATCGACCTGCCCTACGGCTACGGGACCGACCATGCCGAAGGGATCGCCCTCACCGAACGGAGCGACGGCGGGCGCGAAGTGATGGTGGTGTTCGACAGCCCTGGCGCGGCGCGGCTGGTGGACGGCACCGCCATCCGGGCCGATCTGTTCGCCTACGACTGATGGGCGGGCAGGCGGACAGATCGAAATTCTGTCGACAGTTTGCAGTTTGACGTCTTGCCAATTGATCCCCGGAACCCGCACTCTACGTCTTAATCCGGCGCCGCAGGGACACTGGGCAGTGCTTTGACGCTGTCCGATCAAGAATCCGACGTCAGCGGTGGCCTGAACAGGACGAGATCGGCTTTTAGGGGGCTACGAAAATCATGAATCAGGTTGAGTTCACCCGCCGCCATATGATGGCGTTGATGGGAACGGCCGCGACCGCGGCGATGCTGCCGAGTGTCGCCGGTGCCGCCGACGAGGCGCTGAAATTCTGGGCGCCGGGCATCGCCCGGGTCGGCGAGAAGGATTGGAGCTCGATGGAGAAGGAGGCCGGCATCAAGCTGGCCAATGTCGCCAAGAGTGCCCGCGCCGACGAGTCGATCCAGAAGATGGTGGTCGGTGATGGCAACGCCCTCTACGACGCCATGACCGACAACGGCGGCGGCATGGAGGATGCGCTGGCGAGCCAGAACGCCATCGCCGAGATCGACACCTCGAAGATCCCGAACTGGTCGATCATCGAGAAGCGCTACCTGGACGGCGGCGACGCGGCGGACACCATCCGCTACGAGGGCAAGGTCTACGCCATCCCCTACATCTCCAACGCCGACGCGCTGGCCTTCAACTACGACGTCATCGGCCAGGAGCTGACCTCCTGGGAGGTTCTGTTCGACGAGCAGTTCAAGGGCCGCGCCGCCCTGCAGAACGACTTCGGTCCGACCCTGACCAACACGGCGATCTACCTCAAGCAGTCGGGCAAGCAGGACATCGACAACCCGTCCGACATGTCCGAGGACGAGGTGAAGGGCGTGTGTCAGTTCCTGATCGACAAGAAGAAGGCCGGCCAGTTCCGCACCTTCTGGGACGGGTTCCAGAACGGCGTCGACCTGCTGGCCTCCGAAGAGGTGCTGGTCGCCTCGTGCTGGGAGCCGGTGCAGATCGTCGCCGCCAAGAAGGCGGGCAAGGACATCCGCTACGGCACGATGAAGGAGGGTCACCAGACCTGGAACAACATCGTCATGATGACCCGCGGCGGCCTTGAGCGCGGCATGGACGAGACGTTCTACAAGCTGGCGAACCTGTACCTGTCTCCGTGGTTCGGCGCGCGCACCCTGGCGGGTCTCGGCTTCACGCCGCAGATGACCGGGGTGCTGGAATACGTGGACGCCAATCCGGACACCTTCGATGCCGAGACCAAGGCGCTGATGAACGACCGCCTGGCCCGCAAGAAGGAGCGGATCGCGGTTCCCGGCAACTCCTGGCAGAACGTGTTCCCGACGAACATGCGCGCCTATCAGGACTGGTGGTCCCGGGTACAGGCTGCCTGATCCCCGATGACCGCATCCACTGATACCGGGCTCGACGGGCTTCCCCCCGTCGAGCCTTTCCGGCCGACTCTGCGCGAGCGGGTGTCGGGCTGGGCGTTCTACATCCCGATCGTCTTCATGGTGCTGTTCTTCGCTCTGCCGATGGCGCTGACCGTCGTGTTCAGCGTGTTCGAGCGGACCATGTTCTGGATGGAGCCGGGCTTCACCCTGCTGGCGTATGAGAACTTCTTCTTCTCCGCCCGGCTGGAGAATTTCCTCGCCTCCATGGGCTATTCGCTGATCTCGGTGGTGGTGTCCTTCTGCCTCGGCTTCCCGATCGCGGTCTTCGTGCGCAAATCGGTGCCCCAGGCGGCGCAGCACCGGGTGGTGCTGTTGTTCATCCTGCCGTTCATGGTGTCGGAGATCATCCGCATCTTCGCCCTGCGCCCGGTGCTCCAGCGCAACGGGCTGGTGAACGAGACGCTGCTGAGCCTCGGCCTGATCGACGAGCCGATCACCGCGCTGCTCTACACCCATACCGGCGTGATCATCGGCGAGGTGCTGTCCTTCATGCCGTTCATCGTGTTCTCCGGCTTCCTCGCCATGGAGGCGGTGCCGAAATACATCTTCGAGGTCTGCGACGACCTGGGCGCCGGGCCGGTGCGCCGGTTCACCGACGTGATCCTGCCGCTGGCCGCCCCCGGCATCTTCGCCGGCGCGGTGTTCATCTTCGTCAACGGCATCGGCGTGGCGCTGATCCCCAACATCATGGGCGGGCCGGGGGCGGTGAATGCCGGCCTGATCGCCACCCAGGCGATCACCGCGCTCGACTTCCCGCTGGCCATGGCGGTGAGCGCGATCATGATGGCGACGCTGATGGGGCTGCTCTATGTCGGCCACAAGCTGTTCGACCTGACCAAGATCCTGGCACCGATGAACTGAGGGGCGGGATCATGGACGATTACGCGAATATCTGGCTGCACCGCGCCAAATGGGCCTATCTGCTGCTGATCGTGGCGACCCTGATGAGCCCGGTCTTCTACGTCATGTACATCTCGTTCAACGAGAACGGGTTCGGGGCGGCGGAGTACGAGTTCACCACCCGCTGGTACGGGCTGATCTTCTCCGATGGTCAGCTCATGGCCGCCTTGCGCTGGACCTTGGGTCTGGCGGTGACGACGACGCTGCTGACCATCCCGATGGCCCTGCTGGCGGCCAAGTTCTACAAGGCGACCCGGGCCAAGGTGGCGGTGGTGTTTCTGCTGCTGGCGCCGCTCTTCGTGGCGCCGGACATCCTGAGTGCCGCCCTGCTGGTGTTCTTCAAGAACGTCAACCTCAGCTTCCAGTGGCTCGGCGATGCGGCCGGCGTGACCTTCATGGACAGCTGGTTCCGGCTCGGCTTCGGGACCACGGTGATCGGGCTGATCATCTACACGATCCCCTACGCCTTCGTGGTGATCCTGATCACCATGGGGCGCTACAACAAGGAGCAGACCGAAGCGGCCCGCGCCTGTGGGGCGACCGGCTGGCGGGCGTTCTGGGACATCGAGTTTCCGCAGATCCGCGCCGGCGTGTTCAGCGCTTCGGCCTTCACGGTGATCCTCTGCTTCAACGAGTATACCCGCACCAGCCTGCTCAAGGGTGGGTTCGACACCTTCACCACGGTGCTGGTCAGCCAGATGCTGAATGAGGGCATGTCGGAGCAGTCCTACGCCATGTCGAGCTTCGTCAGCGTCATCGCCATCGCGCTGATCGGCGGCATCATCGTCTTCACCCTGCTGCGCTCGGAGGCGGCCGCCCGCAAGGCGCAGCCCGTTGCCGAGCCGAACACCGCGCCCGCCTGATGAGAGCCAGCCTGATGAAAGTATGCCGATGAACGACACCACCCCAGCCGTCCAGGTCCGGCAGCTCTGCAAGAACTACGGCAGCGTCCAGGCGCTCAAGGGCGTCGATCTGACCATCGCGGCGGGCGAGTATTTCGTGCTGCTCGGCCCCTCGGGCGGCGGCAAGACCACCCTGCTGCGCACCATCGGCGGCTTCCACAAGCCGTCCAGCGGCCAGGTCTGGCTGAACGGCCAGGAGGTCTCCCACCTGCCGCCGGACAAGCGCCCCACCTCCATGGTGTTCCAGGCCTATGCGCTGTTCCCGCACATGACGGTGCTGGGCAATGTCGGCTACGGCCTCAGCCTGGCCAAGCTGCCGAAGGCGGAGGTGCGCGACAAGTCCATGGCCATGCTGGAGATGGTCGGCCTCAAGGGCTACGAGAACCGGCGGCCGCACGAGCTTTCCGGCGGCCAGCAGCAGCGGGTGCAGCTCGCCCGTGCCCTGGTGCTGGGCCGCAACATCCTGCTGCTGGACGAGCCGCTGGCCGCCCTCGACGCCCAGCTCCGCAAGGACATGTGCCTGGAGCTGAAGCACCTGCAGGAGAAGGTCGGCATCACCTTCATCCACGTCACCCACAACCAGGAAGAGGCGATGACGGTTGCCGACCGCATCGCGCTGATCGCCAATGGCGAACTGGTGGAGCAGGGGGCGGCGCGCGACATCTACCGCACGCCGGAGCGCCGCTTCACCGCGAGCTTCGTGGGCGAGAACAACCTGCTGTCGGGCACCGTCACGGCGGTCGAGGGGCAGAGCGTGACCGTGGAGGTCTGCGGCCAGGCTCTGATGGTCGAGCGGCGCGACCTGCCGGTGCGCGTCGGCGACACGGTCGCCCTGTCGATCCGCTCCGAACTGGTGGAGATGGTGCCTGCCGATGGCGTGCCGGCCGATGGGTGCGCGATCGCCGGGACCTATGCCGAAAGCGTCTATCTCGGCCTGACCCTGTCGCATCGTGTGGCGCTGGCCGATGGCAGCGAGATCGTCTCGCGGGTGGTCGGCGAGTCCGACGCGCCGGATCCGGCGCCGGGCACCGCCGTCCATCTTCGCTGGAAGCCCGGTGCCCTGCGCCTGCACGTGACCTGACCGCCGATTGGAGGACTCCGCCATGTGGCCCAACCCGCGCATCCCCTTCGAGCTGGCGAACAAGCGCCGGAAGCTGGCGCCGCTGAACGGCAAACCGCTGATCGTCCATGTGGCGATGAACATCGAGTATTGGCCGATCAACCGGCCCATGCCGCGCGGCATCATCCCGCCGCCCCACGGCGCCCAGATCGCGCCGCCGGACGTGCCGAACTTCTCCTGGGTTGAGTACGGACTGCGGGTCGGCATGCCGCGGATCATGCGGATGCTGGCCGAGCGCGGCCTGCCCGCCTCCGCCCTGATCAACGCCCAGGTGGCCGACGCCTATCCCGCCCTGATGGACGCGGTGGTGGAGGCCGGGTGGGAGCTTGTCGGCCATGGCTGGTTCCAGCAGTCGCTGAAACAGGCCGACGACGAGCGCGCGGTGATCCGCAAGAGCCTCGACCGGCTGAAGGCGGCGGACGGCAAGAAGGTCCGCGCCTGGCTCGGTCCGGGCATCGGCGAGAGTTTCGACACGGTCGACATCCTGAAGGAGGAGGGGATCGAGTTCCTGCACGACTGGGTGGTCGACGACCTGCCGGTCTGGATGCGCACGATCCACGGGCCCATGGTCGGCCTGCCCTATACGATGGAGCTGAACGACGTGCCGATCTATGCGGTGCAGAACGGCTCCACCGACGAGTTCTACAAGCGGGTGGAGGCGACCGTCGCCACCCTGGAGCCGGAGCTGGAAGAGAACCCGCGGGTCATCACCCTCGCCCTGCATCCGCACCTGATCGGCGTGCCGCACGTGGCGCATTTCTTCGAGAAATCCCTCGACCTGCTGGTCAAGCGCAACGACACGGTCTTCGTCACCTCCTCGGTCATGGGCGACTGGTTCGTGGAAGCCGACGGTACCGGCGGGGCGGATCTGCCGAATGAGGCTCCACCGCTGCCGTAAGCTTCCGTAAGCTACCCGCAACGCCGCCCCGACGGCCCGGCCATCTGGTGCCGGGCGGGGAGCGACGGGTGCGGAGGGAACCCATGGCCAACGACCTGCTGTTCGGCATCCAGACCAACGGCATCAAGCATGCCGATGCCGACCCCATGGCGGACGTGCGCACCCGCTTCCGCATGGTGAAGGAGGCGGGGGTCTTCGACTACGTCGACAAGACCCCGGACCCGGATCAGGTCGAGGACTTCAAGGCCGGCTCGGCGGAGACCGGTCTGCCGATCCGCGCCGGCGGCTGGTTCTACGAGCTGGGCGGCGACGAGGGGCTGCTGGAGCGCAACGTGAAGCTCGGCGCCGAGCTCGGCTCCCTGGTCCACAACACTCAGATCAAGCTGCGCCATGCCGACGGCCATGTGGTCACCGACGACGAGGTGATGGCGGCCTATCTCGCCGCCGCCGAGCTGGGCGAGAAGTACGGCTGCGTGCCCTGCTTCGAGGTGCATGTGAACATGTGGTCGGAGGACTTCCCCCGGGTCGCCAAGGTCGCCCGGATGGTCGAGGCCCGAGGCGTCGAGTTCAACATGACCCTCGACCACAGCCATGTGATCTTCAAGATCGACAATCCGGACGAACAGAAGATCTTCGGCACCGACGCCAAGATCGTCTCCGGCGAGCTGGTGCTCGACCCGTACACGCCGGGCAACGTGATCGAGGAATGGGTGACCTCCGGCTGGGTGAAGCATTGCCACGCACGCGCCGCGATCCCCAACAACCCGAAGAACACCCTGGCCCATCATCCCGACGGCTCGGTCGGCCGGGGCATCCAGTATCCGTTCAAGCAACCCAAGCCCGGCGAATACCATGCCGACTGGGACGAGACCCGGCTGGAGCCCTGGAAGGAGGGGCTGCGCATCCTCATGCGCCACCACGCAAGCGATCCCAAGGCCAAGCTCGGCCAGATCTCCACCGAGTTCATCCCGAACCCGGATTACGGCGGCGGCTGCAGGTACTCCCTGTTCGAGCAGGCGATCGCCTGTGTCGGCTGGATGCGCGAGACCTGGGCGCAGATCCGGGCGGAGGCGACCTGACCCGTCTTTATTGCGAACCGTTCGCATTGACGCTTTGCCGCAGCCTCGTTTAACTGCGGCCGTGACCACCCCACATACCGTGAAGCCGGGCATCCGTGCCCGCCCCGACTGCGACTTCTCGCCAAAGGAAAACAACAATGCTGCGTAAGACCGATTTCTACATCAACGGCGCCTGGGTTCCGCCCACCACGCCCAAGGACTTCGACGTGATCAACCCGGCGGACGAGACCGCCTTCGGCGTGATCTCCCTGGGTTCCAAGGCCGATGTGGACAAGGCGGTCGCCGCCGCGAAGGCCGCCTTCGACGGCTGGAGCAAGACCCCGCTGGCCGAGCGCATCGCCAAGGTCGAGAAGCTGGCCGAAATCTACGAGCGCCGCTCCGGCGAGATGGCCGAGGCGATCTCCAAGGAGATGGGCGCGCCGATGAAGCTGGCGACGACGGCCCAGGCCGCCGCCGGCCTTGGTCACATCAAGGCGTTCATCCGCGCCCTGAAGGAGTTCAAGTTCGAGCACCAGCTCCGCGACGATACCCCGGACGAGTTCATCATCCACGAGGCGATCGGCGTCTGCGGCCTGATCACCCCGTGGAACTGGCCGATGAACCAGGTGACCCTGAAGGTCGTCCCGGCGGTCGGCGTCGGCTGCACCGTCGTGCTGAAGCCGTCCGAGATCGCGCCGATGTCCTCGCTGCTCTTCGCCGAGTTCATGGACGAGGCCGGCTTCCCCAAGGGCGTGTTCAACCTGGTGAACGGCGACGGTCCGACCGTCGGCGAGGCGATGAGCCGCCATCCGGACATCGACATGATGAGCTTCACCGGCTCGACCCGCGCCGGCATCGCCGTCACCCAGGCCTCGGCCGAGACGGTCAAGCGCGTGGCCCTGGAGCTCGGCGGCAAGGGGGCGAACATCGTCTTCGCCGATGCCGACGTCGCCAAGGCGGTGAAGCGTGGCGCCATCCACTGCTTCAACAACACCGGCCAGTCGTGCAACGCCCCGACCCGTATGCTGGTCGAGCGCTCGGTCTATGACGAGGCGGTGGAAGTCGCCCGCGCAACGGCCGAGGCCACCGCGGTCGGCCAGCCGAGCGAGGACGGCAACCATATCGGCCCGCTCGTCTCCGAGCTGCAGTTCACCAAGGTGCAGGACCTGATCCAGGCCGGCATCGACGAGGGCGCGCGTCTGGTCGCCGGCGGCACCGGCCGTCCGGAGGGCTTCAACCGCGGCTATTTCGTGCGGCCCACGGTCTTCGCCGACGTGAACAACGACATGCGGATCGCGCGGGAAGAGATCTTCGGCCCGGTGCTGTCGATGATCCCGTTCGAGAGCGAGGACGAGGCGGTGAAGATCTCCAACGACACCAGCTACGGCCTGACCGACTACGTGCAGAGCGGCGACAGCGCGCGCACCCAGCGCGTCGCCCGTCAGCTCCGCGCCGGCATGGTGGTGGCCAACGGCGCCCCGCGCGCCCCGGGCAGCCCGTTCGGCGGCTACAAGCAGTCCGGCAACGGCCGCGAAGGCGGCCAGTACGGCCTGACCGAGTTCCTGGAAGTGAAGGCGGTCTCCGGCTGGACCACCACGAGCTGAGGATGGGGTGAGGGGGGGTCTCCTCACGCCACCGCGACAACCGCAGCGCCCGCCCTTCTTCGAGGGGCGGGCGTTGTGCGTTCCGCCGTCTCTTTTTGTCACTCCCCGGATTTATTCCGGGGCAACGCCTGGAGCTGGGGCGGGCGTCGGGGAAGAGCTTCACGCGTCTACGCGAGCGGAGGTGTGGCCCCGGAATAAATCCGGGGAGTGAGTGGAGGAAATGAGGGAGCCTCTCCCTCACCCCCGCCCGGCAAGGTCCTCCAGGATCGGGCAGTCTGGCCTTGTATCGCCGTGGCACCGCGTCACCAGGTCCGACAGGGTCGCGTGCATCGCCTGCAATTCGGCGATCTTGCGTTCGATGCTGGCGAGATGGCCCTGCGCCACCTGCTTCACGTCCGCACTCGCGCGGCCGCGGTCCCCGTAGAGTCCCAGAAGGGCCCGGCAATCCTCGATGGTGAAGCCGAGCGAACGGGCGCGGGCAAGAAACACCAGCTTGTGCACGTCCGCCGGCCCGAACGCGCGGTAGCCGTTTTCGCCCCGCGCGGGCCGCACCAGCCCGATATCTTCGTAATAGCGGATCGTCTTGGCCGGCAGGCCGCTCTGCTCGGCAACCTCTCCGATGTTCATGGCCGTCATCCTTCAGCAGGTGTCGGAACAGATAGGTAGGCCTTCCCGTCACTGGAAGGTCAAGCGGTGCGGCCGATCTTGGAACCCGACCCGCCGCCGGCCCGTTGCTCGGGGGAGGCACCCTCAACCGATGGAGAGCCCCATGGCTGCGCAATCCGCCCGCCTGTACCGGATGGTGATGCCCGATCACCTCTGCCCCTTTGGCCGGAAGTCGAAATTCCTGCTGGAGCGCAAGGGCTACGCAGTCGAGGACCACCATCTGATGACGCGCGACGAGGTCGATGCCTTCATGGAGAAGCACGGGGTGGAGACCACGCCCCAGACCTTCATCGGCGACGAGCGGATCGGCGGCTATGACGACCTGCGCGTCCATTTCGGCCTGGACGACCCGGAGAGCGACACGACCTACCGGCCGATCGTCGCCCTGTTCGCCGTCGCCGCGCTCATGGCGGTGGCGCTGACCTGGCTGATGCGGGGGGAGGTGCTGCTCCCGCGCACGGTGGAGTGGTTCGTGGCGATCTCGATGATCCTGCTCGGCCTGCAGAAGCTGAAGGATGTGGAGGGCTTCTCCACCATGTTCCTGAACTACGATCTGCTGGCCCAGAAATGGGTGCCTTACGGCTATATCTACCCCTATGCGGAAGCCGGCGCCGGCGTGCTCATGCTGGCGGGCGTGCTGACCTGGATCTCCGCCCCGGTGGCGCTGTTCATCGGTACCGTCGGCGCGGTCAGCGTGTTCAAGGCGGTCTATGTCGACAAACGGGAGCTGAAATGCGCCTGCGTCGGCGGCGACAGCTCGGTGCCGCTCGGCTTCGTGTCGCTGACCGAGAACCTGATGATGATCGCCATGGGCCTGTGGATGGGGGCGAAGGCGCTCTTTCTGTAAGCCCCTTGACCTTCCAGTGACCGGAAGGCCCATCTCTCGGCCTCCAGCACAGCGAGGCAGAGATGAACGCGCATACCCACGCGAGCGCCGAGATCACCCGCGACCCCGTCTGCGGCATGACGGTCGATCCGTCCGCCGGCAAGCCGACCCACGCGCACGCGGGCCACACCTATCACTTCTGCTGCGCCGGCTGCCGGGACAAGTTCGCCGATGCGCCTGAGGGCTATCTGGAGGCGAAGGACCCGGTCTGCGGGATGAGCGTCAACCGCAGCACCGCCGCCCATATGGCCAAGCACGCGGGCGCGAGATTCTATTTCTGCTCCGCGCGCTGTCAGGAGAAATTCGAGGCCGCCCCCGACGACTATCTCGGCGACCGCCCGGCCCCCGAGCCGATGCCCGCGGGCACCCAGTACACCTGCCCGATGGATCCGGAGATCGTGCGCGACGCGCCCGGCGACTGCCCGATCTGCGGCATGGCGCTGGAGCCGATGACGCCGAGTGCCGATGCCGGGCCGAACCCGGAGCTGGTCGATTTCCGCCGCCGCCTGTGGATCGGCGCGCCGCTGGCCGCCGGGGTCTTCGTCCTGGAGATGGGCAGCCATATGGGCATCCCGTTCCACGACTGGCTCGGCCCGCAGCTTCATGTCTGGCTGCAGTTCGTTCTGGCCACCCCGGTGGTGGTCTGGCTGGCGCAGCCGTTCTTCAAGCGCGGCTGGTCCTCCATCGTGAACCGCAGTCCGAACATGTGGACGCTGATCGCGCTGGGCACGGGCGCGGCGTATCTGTTCAGCCTGGTCGGATTGCTGGCGCCGGGCGTGTTCCCGCCGGCCATGCTGGATCAGCACGGCCAGGCGCCGGTCTATTTCGAGGCGGCGGCGGTGATCCTGATTCTGGTCCTGGTCGGCCAGGTGATGGAGCTGTCGGCCCGCGAGCGCACGGGCGACGCCATCCGTGCCCTGCTCAACCTGGCACCCAAGACCGCCCGGCGGATCACCGACCAGGGCGAGGCGGACGTGCCGCTTGAAGAGGTCCGCGCCGGGGACCGGCTGCGGGTGCGGCCGGGCGAAAGCGTGCCGGTGGACGGCACCGTCGCCGAGGGCCGCTCCTCGGTGGATGAGAGCATGATCACCGGCGAGCCGGTGCCGGTGGAGAAGACGGTCGGCGACACGGTCACCGGCGGGACCCTGAACAAGACCGGCAGCTTCGTCATGACCGCCGACAAGGTCGGGTCCGACACGGTGCTGTCGCGCATCGTCGACATGGTCGCCAAGGCCCAGCGCAGCCGCGCGCCGATCCAGGCGCTGGCCGACCGGGTGGCGGGGTATTTCGTGCCGACGGTGGTGGGTGCGGCACTGCTCGCCTTCGTCGCCTGGTTGGTCTTCGGGCCGAGCCCGGCGCTGTCCTATGCCGTCGTGGCCGCCGTCAGCGTTCTGATCATCGCCTGCCCCTGCGCGTTGGGCCTCGCCACGCCGATGTCGATCATGGTCGCGACCGGGCGCGGCGCCCAGGCGGGCGTGCTGATCCGCGATGCCGAGGCGCTGGAACGCTTCGCCAAGGTCGATGTACTGATCGTCGACAAGACCGGCACCCTGACCGAGGGCAGGCCGTCCCTGACCGACGTGGTCGCGTCGGACGGGATGGAGGAGGCCGAGCTGCTGTCCCTGGTCGCCTCCCTGGAGCGCGGCTCGGAACATGCGCTGGCCGAGGCGATCGTCGCCGGGGCGCAGGACCGGGGCGCGTCCCTGTCGGATGCCTCGGACTTCGAGGCGGTTACCGGCAAGGGGGTGTCCGGCACCGTGCAGGGCCGCCGCGTGGCGCTCGGCAACCGGGCGATGATGGCGGATCTCGGCGTTGAGCCGGGCACCCTGTCCGAGACCGCCGAGAGGCTGCAGGGCGAGGGCCGCACGGCCATGTTCGTGGCGCTCGACGGCAAGGCGGCTGGGCTGGTCGCGGTGGCCGACCGGGTGAAGGAGACCACGCCGGCGGCGATCCGCGCGCTACACGACGCCGGGCTGCGCATCGTCATGGCGACCGGCGACAGCCGCCGCACGGCCGAGGCGGTGGCCCGCGATCTCGGCATCGACGAGGTCCGCGCCGATGTGAGCCCCGAGGACAAGGGCGCGCTGGTGGAAGAACTGCGCGGCCAGGGGCTGAAGGTGGCGATGGCGGGGGACGGGGTGAACGACGCTCCGGCGCTCGCCGCCGCCGATGTCGGCATCGCCATGGGCACCGGCGCCGACGTGGCGGTGGAGAGCGCCGGCATCACCCTGGTGAAGGGCGACCTGACCGGCATCGTTCGCGCCCGGACTCTGGCCCAGGCGACCATGGCGAACATCCGCCAGAACCTGTTCTTCGCCTTCGTCTACAACGCGGCCGGCGTGCCGATCGCGGCGGGGGTGCTGTATCCGGTGCTGGGGCTGCTGCTGTCGCCGATCTTCGCGGCGGCGGCGATGAGCCTGTCCTCGGTGTCGGTGATCGGCAATGCGCTCCGGCTGCGGTCGGTGAAGCTGGACGGGTGAGGGGGGCTCCCCTCAACTCCCTCTTCTAGACTCCCCGGATTCATTCCGGGGCAGCGCTGCAGCCGGGACGGGCGTAAGAGGCTATGCGTCGGCGTTCGAGATGCGGCACGGATCGCCCCGGAACAGGTCCGGGGAGTGAGCGTAAGGTTGGGAGGGGGAGAGCGGAAAAACGGGAAACTGGGAACAACCCAGCATGCCTTTCGTTGGCTTCACCCCTTCCCACTTAAGAACACTCCCCGGATTTATTCCGGGGCGACGCTTCCGCCGGGACGGGCGTAAGAGGCAATGCGTCGGCGTTCGAGATGCGTCAGGCCTCACCCCGGAATAAATCCGGGGAGTGGGAAAGGGGTACGAGGTCATCCCTCCCGGTTCCCCTTCAGCGGCAACCGCACGCGGAAGGTCGTCCCCTCCCCGGGCGTGCTGTCGACCAGGATGCGGCCCTTATGGCCCGCCACGATCGCGGCGACGATGGCGAGCCCTTGGCCGGTGCCCTTGCCGGTCGGCTTCGTCGTGAAGAACATGTCGAAGATCCGCGCCCGCACCTCCGGCGCCATCCCGGGGCCGTCGTCCTCGACCTGGATCTCGGCCATGTCGCCGTCCACCAGGGTGCGGATCGTGATGGTCCCCACCGCGCCCGGCGCCCGCGCCTCGTCGATGGCGTCGACCGCGTTCGAGATCAGGTTCAGCAGCACCTGATTGATCTCGCCCGGCTTGCACGGTACCCGCGGTAGTTCTTCGTCGAGTTCCAGCTCCACCTTCGCCACCTGTTTCCACAGGTTGCGCGACACGTTGGTGGTCACCCGCACCGACTCGTTCAGGTCGTTGGGCTCCGGCGCCAGCGGGTCGGGATGGGCGAAGCTGCGCATGGAGCCGACGATCTGGCCGACCCGCGCCACCCCCGCCAGACTGTCGCGGATCGCCGGCGGAACTTCCTCCATGAAGTCGCCGGGCAGGGTGTCTATCGGGGTCTTCAGGGCCAGGACCTCGTCGACCACCTCCTCCAGGAACCGCAGATTGTCGCCGATGAACTGCATCGGCGTGTTGATCTCGTGGGCGATCCCGGCGGCGAGCGTGCCCAGGCTCTCCATCTTCTGGCTCTGCAGCAGTTCGAGCTGCAGGCTGCGGGCCCGCTCCTGGGCGACCGCGAGCTCGGTGACGTCCTTGGCGACGATGACGACGCCGCCGAGTCCGGTCGGCCGATGATCGACCAGCAGGCGCCGCCCGTCCGACAGGGCGACTTGGCGGGCCGTGGGGGACCGGGTGTCCAGCTCCTGCATCCGGTCGTTCAGCGGGGCGCCGTGCAGTTCCTCGGTGACGGCAAGGATCTGGCGCAGGGAGCCGGCGGCGAGGATGTCGTCGCTGATCGCCGGATAGAACCGGCGGAAGGCGTCGTTGACCCGTAAGACCCGCCCCCGATCGTCGGCGATCAGGATTGCCTCTGCCATGCTGGCGACCGCGTCGGTCAGGATCGACTCGGCCTCGTAGGTCTTGCGTTCGGCGGCGTCGCGGGCGGCGCGCTGTTCGGCGGCGAACCCGGCAAGCGCGCGGGACATGGCGTTGAAGCTGCGGCCGGTTTCGGCCAGCTCGTCGCTGCCGCGGATGGCGATCTGATGCCCGAAATCGCCGCTCGCCACCCGCTTGGCTCCGTCGCGCAGGGAGCTGAGCTGGCGTACGAGATACTGGCCGAGGATCAGGCCGAGCAGGCCCACCAGGGCGAGTTCGACCAGGGCGACCGTGCCCATCCAGCGCAGGGCGTCGTCGAGCAGGTCGTCGAGCGCGGTGGTGGAGAGTCCGAGCTCGATCATGCCGAAGCGATGGCCCGCGATCTCGATCGGCTGGGCGATGTCGCGAATGCCGTCATCGTCGGAATCCGCGGCGCTCTCGTCCGGCCGAAACGGTCGCGACAGGGGTTCGGGATCGCCGCCCTCGGCCAGGACCTTGCCGCTGATCCCGCGGACCCGCAGGTAACTGATGTCCGGGTTGATCAGCACCTGCTCGACCAGGGCGTCCAGGGTGGCCAGATCGTTGGCGACCACGCTGTCGCTGGTCATGGTGGCGATCAGCTTCGCCGTGGTCCGGGCGCGCTCGTCGAGCTGCGACTGATTGGAGGCGCGCAGGTAATAGACACCGCTTACCACAAGGGCCGTGAGCAGGACCGCCTCGATCAGCGCGACGCCCAGGATGGTCTTCAGCCGGAAGGACACGGGCCCTCGCTGGTCAGACGGATGCCGGTTTCTTCCGGCGTCAGGGCGATGGCGCGGACATCGTCCCAGTCCGCGTCGACGGCGGCTGTGAAGCCCTCCATCCCGAGGGGCGCCAGAACCGGATCGTCGGCCGCCAGGGCGACCATCGCCTTGGCGACGGCCTCGACGGCGCCCGCCGGGATCCGCGGATGGACGGCGAAGGCATGGGGCGTATAGGCGCGGGTCAGATGCAGGATCCGCAGGTCGTCGCGGATCTCCGGCGCCGCCGCCTCCAGGGTCCGGATGACCCCGCCGCCCGCTGGATAAAGCCCGCTCTGCACCGTGCGGTAGACCGAATCGTGGGACTTCACATAGACCGGCGTGATGGCGATGCCGAGCTGGCGCAGTTCGGCGCGTTGGATCGCGCTGGCGCCGAAGGCCGCCGGCGAGGGGAAGGCCACCTCCCGTCCCTCAAGCTGTGTCAGGTTCTGGATCTCGGAATCTGCCCGCACCACGACCAGCCCCCGCAGTCGGTGCTCGCGCTGATGGGCGAAGGCGCGGTAGCCCTGGGTGCCGGCGAAGACGGTGTAGTGGTACGGGTTCATATAGGCGAAGTCGAAGGCGCCTTCGCTCAGGCAGCCCTCGAAGGTCGGGATGTCGGTGACCGTGGCGAAGCGCAGGGCGATGCCGGAACGAGCGGACAGCACCTCCAGAAACGGCAGCCAGTCGCGCGCCAGCCGGGTCGCCGACTGCTGGGGCACGACGCCGAAGCTGTAGGGCTGGGTCGCCGGGGCTCGAGCGTCGGTCTGAGCCCGGAGCCCGGGGATCGAGGCGAGCACGAAGAGGCACACCAGGACGGTGGCGAGACGGGGGCTGTACGGCTGCATGGTCTCGGCTCCCTTCTGGGTCGAGGGTTTCGCGTAGGGCGCCGCGCCGAACCGGGCCATCCCCATAAGGGGAGGGCGCCTATTCCTCGTCCGCGCGCACGATCGAGGCCGAGGTCGTCAACGCCTTCTGGACCAGCTCCGCCTGGCGCACCACGCCCATCTTCTGGAAGATCGCCTTCAGGTAGGTCCGTGCCGAGCTGATCTTGAGGCCGTTGATCTCGGCCGCCTCCTCCAGGCTCAGCCCGCGCACGAGCTGTTCCACGAGACGGCTTTCCGATCCGGTGAGGCCGAAGAGCTGGGCGAGGGTCGCAGCGGTGGGATAGCGGGTCAGGTCGGGGTCGCTGATGAACAGGGTCACGCCGGCGGTGCCGGGGCTGTCCGGGTCGCCGCAGATCGTCGCGTGCAGCGTGCGGCCGCCCTCGGCATCGGACAGCGCGACGAAACCGGTCTCCCCGGTCTGTGCCGCGGCGGTGATGGCCGCGTCCAGCGCCCGGGCGGTTTCGGAATTGTTGGTGCGCAGGCGGCGGGCGCCGTCCTGGGACAGGGCGCCGCCGCCGCCGAGGATCTTCAAGCCGATCTTGTTGACGAAGGACACCGCCTGGTTGGCGTCGAGCACCACCGTGCCGATCGACAGCCTGTCGGCGAGTAGGGATTCCGCATCGGCCACCGCGCCGTCGCTCGGAGTCGCGGCGGTATCGCGCTCGCGGGCATCGGCCAGGGCGGCTTCCACCGCCGCGCCGAGGATCTCCGGCTCGCAGGGCTTCATGTAGTAGCGGAACACGGACGCCTCGTTGATGAAGGCCATGGCGTCCTTCAGGCTGGCATTACCGGTCAGCATGATGCAGCGGGTCTGCGCCCCAGCCTCGCGCATCCGGGTGGCGAGGTCCAGGCCGGACCAGCCGGGCATCGTCAGGTCGAGAACGGCCACGTCGGGCCAGTCGTCGCTGCGCACGTCCCAGAAGGCTTCGGCGGACGGGAAGAAGATCATGTCCCAGTCCCGCGCCCGGGATCGCAGGGACCGCTTCAGGGCATCGAGGACCATCTGTTCGTCGTCAACGAAGGCGACGAGGGGGCGTGTGGAAGAGGACATCCGCGCATCGAAACATTGATCCGAAGCGCGCTCAATACGGGGATAATTGAAATGAGGCAAGCGAACGCCCCTTCGCGGGGCGCGCGAATCAGGCCACCTGGCGGACGCGCGGGTGGAAGGCGTTGCCGACGAAGCTGCGGGGCATCGCCGGGTTCAGGCCGGAGACGACGCTCTGGTTGACGTCGATCAGCGCCCGCAGCGACCCGATATCGCCGGCCGCGGCCTTGGCGCAGGCCAGGATCATGTCGGCGGCCAGGTCGCGCATGGTGCGGCGGATCTCGTCCGGCATGGCGGTCTCGTCGTGGCAGGCGTTGACGCCGCAGCGGGTCCAGATCTGCCGGGTCTCCTCGATCGCCTGCTGGCGTTCGGACAGGGTCTCGGCATGCAGAAGGGCGACGGTCACCCGGGCCAGCTCGCTGGCATCGCGGTGGCGCGAGGCGCCGGTGTGGTTCAGCGTTTTGCGGTAGGCGTTGTAGTGCGCGTGCATTTTACAGGCACTCCCTCACTGGGTGGTCACGGCAAGGAGGGGCCGCGCCGGGAGGATCCGGCGCAGCCCTCTCGGTAGGGGTCAGCGGAAGAGCGACAGGATGTTCATCGGGGCGCTGGCCGCGGAGCTCAGGGCCTGCACCGCGAGCTGCTGCTTGACCTGCAGCGCGCTCTGGTTGGCGGCTTCCTGGGCCAGGTCGGCGTCGACCATGTTGCCCAGGCCCTTCTCGGTGGCATCGCTCAGCTTGCCGATGAAGTCGCTGTGCATGTCCAGCGCCTTGCCGTCGCTGCCCAGCGAGCTGATCGCGCTGTTCACCGCGCTCTCGAAGGTATCCAGGGCGGCCAGGGTGGCCCGGGCGTTGGTGGCGTCGGAGACGTCGACCGCGCCATCCAGGGTCGTCTTGGCGGTCTCGATGTCGGCGGCGGAGACCGTCATGGTCGTGCCGTCGGCGGCCGCGACGAAGCTGATGTCGGTCGAGGCGGTCTGCAGCAGGTTCGAGCCGTCGAAGTTCGAGTTGGAGATGAACGAGTCCACCTGGGCCAGCATCGAGTTCAGGTCTTCGGTATAGCTGGCGCGGGTCTCGGCACTGATGCTGTCGTCGGCGAGCTGGGTCACCTTCTCGCGGATCGATCCGGTCAGGTCGCTGACCGCGGTGGCACCCGCCATGGCGACCTCGACCGAACCCTTCACGCCGTTCAGCGACTGGTCGATCTTGTCGAAGGCCTTGATGTCCGAACGCAGGCGCTGGGCGACGGCGAAGGTCGACGCATCGTCGAAGCCGTCGGCGACCTTGAGGCCCGTGGAAATCCGCTTCTGGACCTGGGACAGGTCGTTGGAGGCGGAGTTGTACATCTGGACAGCGGCCATGGCGCTGGAGTTGGTGTTGATCGAAAGCATCGTGGTTCTCCTCGTTTGGACCAGTGTTCTCACTGGCGATGAGGAAGTTGTACTTCAGTCTTTCAAGATAAAAAACGAAACAAACATAAACTAAAAACAATGTGAATTCAGTACATCAACGATCGTTTACACAATTAAGCAAAATAAAACCACGCAGATTTAAAGTATCGGCGTGGTTAAAGAGGTAATTTTTACTTACTGTTAACGGCGGCGGCGAAAACGTACCCGATGCCGCGTACCGTCTGGATGAGACGGGGATTGGACTGATCCTCTTCGATCTTGCGACGGATACGACCGATCAACACGTCGATCGAGCGTTCGTATCCCTCGCACCGACCGCCTCGGGTCTCGTCGAGAATCTGCTGCCGGGTCAGCGGCCGCAGCGGGTTCTGAACGAAGCAGCGCAGGATGTCGAATTCGCCGCTGGTCATGTCGACCTCGCCCTCGGTCTCGCTGAAGACGCGGCGGCGCACCACATCGAGGGACCAGCGGCCGAAGCGCATGACGGTCATGGCCTGCGGCGTGCCGCTGGCGCCGTCGGCGGCGCGCATGCGGCGCATGATGGCGCGGACCCGGGCGGAAACTTCGCGGGGAGAGATGTCGCGCTCCACCACGTCGTCGGCGCCGAGCTCGAGGGCAATGATGCGGTCTACCGACTGGTTGGCGGCGCTGAGCGCGATCATCGGGCGGTCGTCGCGGCTGCGGAATGCACGGATATCCTCGAAGCCGCTCTGGCCGGCGGGGGAAAGTGCGACGATCACGCAATCCGGCCGGCTGGGGCCGTCGAGGGTGTCGAGGTCCGACATGGAGGCCACGGCGTCGACCGAGAAATGGTTGTCGCGGAGCTGGGCGGCGAGGGTGTTTCGGGCGTGAGTGTCGCCGTCGACGAGGGCAATGCAGGCTGTTGTCGCCATCGGAGTCCATCCTTCTGTCTGGGGGTCCGGTTGTTCAAGACGCGTCTTTCGGCGCGCATCCGGAAACTGCCTGAACGGTCGGGAGGCTCGTATCCCCATTTAGGAGGGTGCCGCTGCGTTCGCCCATGTATTCTTGCGTCAGGGGGTGGAGATGGACCGACCTCGGATCTTTTTCGTCGATGACGAGCCGCATGTGCTCAACGGCCTGCGCCGGATGCTCCGCAGCCGCCGCGATACGTGGGAGATGATGTTCTTCGAGGATCCGCGCCGGGCGCTGCTGGCCTGCGGTGCCGAACCGGCGACGGTGGTGGTGTCCGACATGCGAATGCCCGGCCTCGACGGCGGGGCCTTGCTCGACATTCTGCGCGAGCGGTTTCCGCAGACGATCCGATTCGTGCTGTCGGGCCAGAGCCAGGCGGAGGCCGGATTGCGGGCAGCCGGCATCGCCCACCAGTATCTGTCGAAGCCGACCGACGGACCGACGCTGATCTCCGCCATCGAGGACGCGCTGGTCCTGCGCGAACGGTTGGGCGGCGAGGCGGTGGTGCGGCTGGTCGCCAGCCTCACCGCGATTCCCGCCCTGCCGGGCTCCTACCGCGAGCTGACCGAGCAACTCCGTCACGACACCCTCGACACCGAGGCGATCGCCGAGACGATGGCGCGCGACCCGGGCATCGCGACCCGGCTGATCCAGGTCGCCAATTCGAGCTATTTCGGAGCGGCGAAACGAATCGCCACGGTCCGCGGGGCGGTGCAGTTCCTGGGAATGGAGACGCTGAAATCCCTGGTGCTGACCTATGGGGTGCTGAGCCAGGTGGTGCACGACCGCATCGACGGCGCCCCGGTCGCGCAGCAGATCGTGGAGACCATGCTGCTGAAATCCGCCCTGTCGTCGCGGATCGCGCAGGACCTGGGGTGGGACCGGGCCGAGCGCGAACTGGTCGCCACGGTGGGGCTGCTATCCGATGTCGGGCTGCTGGTGCTGAGCGATAATTTTCCGACCAGCTTCGCGACCCGGATCGTCGACGGGGTGCTGCAGATGGAGGGGCTCGCCGAGTTCGAGCGGTCGACATTCGGGGTCGATCACGCCCTGGTCGGCGCCTATCTCCTGGGAACCTGGGGACTGCCGGATTCGCTGACCGGCGGAGTGGCAGAGCAGGCGCTCGGAGAGTTCGGGGAGCTCGCCACGGCCGGTCAGATCGTGGCGCTGGCCGGCCGGTTGATGCTGGGGGACGATCTGTCCGAGTTCCATGGCCGATGGCCGATTGAGGCCTGGGCCGCGGCGGCCCGGGAGAGCGCGCCGCTTTGAGGATGGTGCCCGTCGGGGGCGGCTTCCACCTTCAGGCGGCGGCCTGAACGTAGTAGCCGTCCTGGCTGCACCGGATCCGCACGCCCGCTCCGGAGACGCCCGCCAGCTTCTTGTTGAGCATGCTGATATGAACCCGGATCGTCTCGTGGTTCGGCAGGCGCGAGTCCATCGAGCAGACGGCCTGGTAGATCCGGCTCAGCGAGATCGGGTTGTGCTCCACATGGCTGCGCAGCACGGACATGATGCTGACCTGCCGGGGGGTGAGCCGGATACGCTGGTCGCGGACCACCAGGGCCTGGCGGTCCTCGTCGAGGAGGAACGCGCCGACGGTCTTCGGGGTATCCTCGAAACGCTGGGCAGAGGGCAGCGCACGGCGGATGGCGACGGCGATCCGCATCTCCAGTTCTTCGATCGCCACGTCGCCGCCGACCGCGTCGTCGGCGCAGAGCCGCAGGGCTCGGGCCTTGGTCTCGGTGTCGTCGCTGACGGCGATGATCGGCGTCTCCTTCCACCGGCGCCGCAGGGCGGCGACATCGTCCAGATCGTCGCTGACCAGGATCAGGGCGTCGAGGTCGCTTTGGCGGGGCGGTCGGCCCGGAAAGCAGGCGGTGGCCAAGCGTTTTACCTTGGTGCCGCGGTCGGTCAGGGCCTGGGCAAGGCGGTCTGCGGTAGCCGATGAGCCGATCAGGCAGATTGCGCGGGTCTCCACTACGACTTCCATTCTGAGCCTCCGTTCTGAGTGCCGTCCTGGGACGAGGTTCGATGTGAGGCTGTATGCGCCGGAAGCCGTGTGGGCGCCGTCCCCATTTGCAGAGGGTCGTGCTTAAAACTACTGGTTAGCGATTAACGAATTTTCAATTGCAGGGAGGGCATTGTCCGGGCGTTGAGCCGCGGAACGGCTCGTTGTTCGGGATTTCCGATAAATTCCTGGAGAAAGATATGAAACTTCTCAGCCCTGCGCTGATCGCCGTCTGCGCGGCGGTGGCGATCTTCGTCAGCTTGCCGATTTCCGCGGAAGCCGACGGCCTTTCCAAGCCGACCGGGCGCGTCATCCTCGTCGTGTCCGGCGAGATCGGGAACACGAATGCCGGTGACAAGGCGGAATTCGACCGCGCCCAGCTCGAGGCGCTGGATCCCGGCGTGATCGAGACCTCGACGCCCTGGACCGAAGGCGTGCAGCGTTTCGAAGGCTTTCCGATCAAGGCTCTGCTCGACGCCGTCGGAGCGACGGGCACGAGCGTGCGCGCCACCGCCATCAACGACTATGCGGTGACGATGCCGATCGACGATCTGGTCGGCGCCGGAGGGTTCGTGGCGATCCGTCACAATGGCGAGCCGATGAAGATCCGCGAGCGCGGACCGCTGTGGATCATCTTCCCGTACGACACGGATTCGCGGCTGACGGGGGACGACTTCCTGAACTGGTCCATCTGGCAGCTTAAGTCGCTCGAGATCCAGTAAATGCCTCACCGCGCTCCGAGGTTCAGACCGACACAACTCAGCCTGCTTGCGCTGCTGGCCATCTTTACGGCCATCGGCGCGGCGGTGCTGGCGGTGTCCATCTATATCTCGATCGAGCGCCAGATCGATCGACCGACCGAGAACTGGCAATGGGCGGTCTATCAGCTTCAGGCCGAACATCTGAAATTGATGAGTGCGGCCCAAGAGGCCAAGTCCGGAGAAATCGACTACGGGGCGTTGCAGGAACGCTACGAGATCTTCGTCAGCCGCATCCTCACGGTCAACCAGGGGGAAGCCTATCGGGGCCTGCGCGAGAGCCCGGAATTGAAGGATCTGCTGCCGGCGATCCTTCAGGCCGTGGACCTTCTCGATGCGATGATCGTCCAGGACGATCCGCCGGCCTTCGTTCTCGGCAAGCGGCTCGAGGAGACGCTGGAACGCTTCGCCGAGCCGCTCCAGGCGGCAGCGCTGGACGTGGTCGCCTTCAGCGCCGGCATCCGCGCCGCCGAGCGCAACCGCATCCATGACGAGATGCTGTCCCTGATGATCTGCCTGTCGGTCATGCTGGTGATCAGCGGACTGCTCGGCGGCGTGACGATCAAGCAGATTGCAGAGTTGTCGGGCAGCCGGCGGCGCCTGACCGAGGCGCTGACCCTTGCCGAGAAATCCAATCAGGCGAAAAGCCGCTTCGTCGCCAGCATGAGCCACGAAATGCGAACGCCGCTGAACGCGATGACGGGCCTGCTGCGCGAGATCGGCCATATGACCCGCAATCCGGAGATCGCCCGCCTGGTCGAGGTGGCGCAATCCTCCGCCGGCATGCTGTGCGGCCTGGTCGAGGACGTCATCGACGTCGTCCGCATCGAGTCCGGCAAGTTCCAGATCAATGCCACCAGCTTCGAGGTCGGCCCGCTGCTGCGCGAGGCCATCGACCTGCTGGCGGAACGGGCACGGGACCGCAACAACATCCTGTCCCTGGACATGACCGATGTCCCGATATCGACGGTGCGCGCGGACCGCGCGCGGATCAAGCAGGTGCTGGTCAATCTCATCGGCAACGCGGTGAAGTTCACTCGCGACGGTTCGGTCGACGTGCATGCGCGTATCGCCTTCGTCGGTCGCGGCCAGGTCCGCCTGCGGGTCAGCGTCTGCGACACCGGCATCGGGATCGCCCATGACCAGCAGGAGCGGATCTTCCAGCGCTTCTATCAGACGGGCGAGGGCAGCGCCGAGGGGATCGGTCTCGGGCTGTCCATCAGCCGCGACATCGTGGAGCGTCTGGGCGGCCGCATGGCGATGACCAGCACGCCGGGGCAGGGCAGCATCTTCTGGTTCGAAGTTCCGGTCCAGGTCGCGGTGGAGGCGGCCGCCCCCGAGGCCCCGGCGCCGGTGATGCACCGGCCGCTGGCCGGCCTGCGATTCCTGGTGGCGGAGGATAACGGCACCAACCGTCAGGTCATCCAGCTTCTGCTCGCACGCCTGGGCGGGACCTGCGTTTTCGCCTTGGACGGCCTGGATGCGGTCGCCAAGGCGCGCAGCGAGCCTTGCGATCTGATCCTGATGGATATCAACATGCCCGAAATGGACGGCGTCACGGCGTTCAACGAAATCGGACGGCTGCTCGGCGACGCCCGGCCGCCGGTCATCGCCCTGACCGCCAGCGCGATGCCGGAGGACGTGGAGGGCTTCACCGCCGCCGGCATGGCCGGCTGCGTGACCAAGCCGATCGGGGAGGCGGATCTGGTGCGCGAGATCCTCCGCGCCCTTGGGCGTGACCCCGCTGCCGGTCTAGATACCGACTCCGCGAGCCGGGCGCCTGTCCAGACGCCCGCTCCCGCCGCCGCTCCCCTGACCGATCGCCAAAGGTCGGCGGTGCTGGGGCTGGTGGCGCAATTGGACGATGATTGAGGATACCCCGGCGATGAGCACACCCTCCGCCAACGACGCCCGGTTCCAGGGACGCAGCGCCCTCGTCATCGACGACAGCCCGCTGATGCGGCAGCTCATACGGTCGCTGCTGCGCCAGTTCGGCTTCTCCACGGTGGACGAGGCGGCGGACGGGTCGGCCGCCCTGCGCCAGGTCGAGCGGCACCGCTACGACGTGGCGATCTGCGACTGGATGATGGAGCCGACCGACGGGTTCGGGTTCCTGCGCGCGCTGCGGCGGCATCAGGACCCGGCATGCTTCGGCCTGCCGGTGATCATGGTGACCTCGGTCGCCAACAAGTCCCAGGTGCTCGCGATGCGCGACCAGGGCGTTATCGAGTATCTGGTGAAGCCGATCTCGGCACAGAAGCTGGAGCAGCGGCTGGTCTCCGCCTTGACCCGTCCGCGCAACCTGATCATGACGGACGCCTATTCCGGCCCCGACCGCCGGCGGCGGCAGGATCCCGCCTATGCCGGGCCGCGGCGCCGGCTGGAGGACAAGATGGCCGCCCTGCCCTGGGACGAGGGCGAGGAAGATGCGGCGATCCGTCGGGCCACCGAAGAGCTGCCCGATTACGCGGAGGTCCTCGGCCGGGACCTGGAGAAGCTGCGCGGCCTTCTGGCCGAGCTGGAGGCGGCGGTCGAGCCGCCGGTGGAGACGTGGCGGCGGATCTTCCGGATCGCCCACGACATTTCCGGTCAGGCGCCCAGCTTCCGACATCCGGCCGCGGCTGCGGTGGGAAACAGCCTGGAGCGGCTTCTGCAACCGATCCTGAAGAAGCCGGAGCTCCTGCGGCTCGCCGCCAACCGACGCTTGCGGGCGGTGCGCACCCATGTGGAGGCCCTGGCCCTGCTGCTGGAGGAAGGCATCACCGACACCTCGGCGGAGACCGGGATGCTGATCGAACGGCTGCGTCTGGCGGTCGACCGGGTGCGTCGGGAAGAACGGGACGGGGCGCCCTGAGGCGCGACTGAATTTGCCGATTGGAGAACGATCCGTTCTGAAAATAGCGATTTCGGCAAATTAGCGATGCGCTATTCTCCCGTCTCGGGAGGACGCCATGAAGATCGAGCGCATCGACCATTTTGTCCTGACGGTCCGCGACATCGCCGCCACCTGCGACTTCTACGGCCGCGGGCTCGGGATGACCGTGGAGACGTTCGGCGCCGGGCGTACGGCGCTGCATTTCGGTCGCCAGAAGATCAACCTGCACGAAGCGGGTCGCGAGTTCGACCCGAAGGCGGTGTCGCCCATGCCGGGCAGCGGCGATTTCTGTCTGATCACCGAGACCCCTCTCGACGAGGTCGTCGCTCATCTGCAGGCCGAAGGCCTTGAGATCGAGCTGATGCCGAGTTCCCGCACCGGCGCCGTCGGCCCGATCGCCTCGATCTACCTGCGCGATCCCGACGGCAACCTGGTCGAGATTTCCACCTACCGGACTCCCCCACAGGACTGAGACAGGGCAGAAGCACACGATGACCACCACGGAGAGCGACATTGGGGGCTCGGCTCCCGGCGGGCCGCTGAGCGGGCTGCGCATTCTCGAACTCGGCCATTTCATCGCCGCCCCCTTCTCCACGAGGGTGCTTGCCGATCTCGGGGCCGACGTGATCAAGGTGGAGCCGCCGGGCAAGGGCGATCCGGTCCGCTCCTGGGGCATCATCCCGGAGGGCGAGACCGACTCGCTCTGGTGGTCGGTCCATGGCCGGAACAAGCGCTCCATCACCGCGGATCTGAAGAAGCCGGAAGGCATCGCCCTGGTGAAGCGGTTGATCGCCCGGGTCGACGCGGTGGTGGAGAATTTCAAGCCGGGTCAGCTCGCCTCCTGGGGTCTCGGTCCCGACGACATGACGGCGGTGAATCCCGACGTGATCGTCGTGCAGATCTCGGGCTACGGCCAGACCGGACCGGGCCACAACCGGGCTGCCTTCGGGGTGATCGGCGAGGCGGTGGGCGGCCTGCGCCACCTGACCGGCTATCCCAAGGAGGTCAGCGACCTGCCGCCGGTGCGCACCGGCATCTCCATCGGCGACAGCGTGGCCGGGCTCTACGGCGCCATCGGCCTGCTCGCCGCCCTGTTCGAGAAGGGCCGGTTCGAAAAGGGCGGGGGGCGCGGCAAGTCCGGGCGCCGGATCGACGTCGCCCTGACCGAGAGCATCTTGAGCCTGCTGGAGGGGTGTCTGCCGGAATACGGTGCCACCGGCGCGATCCGGCAGCCGACCGGCTCGACCCTGCCGACCAATGCGCCCTCCAATGCCTATCCTACCGCCGATGGCCGGTTCTTCCTGATTGCGGCCAATTCCAACGCCCTGTTCCGCCGGCTCTGCGGTGCCATGGGGCGGCCGGAGATGGCTGACGATCCGCGCTATGCCGACAATCCGAGCCGGGTGAAGCACGCGGCCGAGCTGGACGCGGCGATCACCCACTGGACCACCGGCCTGACCCTGGACGCGGTCTCGGCCAAGGTGGAGGCGGCCGACGTGCCCTGTTCGCGGATCTACGACATTGCCGATATCGCCGCCGACCCCCAGTTCCTGGACCGGGGCATGGTGCGCAGGGTCGCCGATCCGCGCCTGGGCGAGATGCTGCATCCGGGCGTGGTTCCGGCCATGACCGGCGGCCCCGCCGGCGGTGTGCGCTGGGCCGGCCCCACTGTGGGCGCCCATACCGATGAGGTGCTGTCCGAGCTGCTGGGCATGGCGCCGGACGAGATCGATGCGTTGAAGAAGGACGGTGTGCTGTGAGCGAGGCTGTTGAGATTTGCGATGTCGCCCCGCGCGACGGGTTCCAGGTGATCAAGGAGCCGATCCCGACCGACACCAAGGTCAAGGTGGTCGAGCTGCTGGCCCGGGCCGGCCTGACCCGCATCGAGACCGGTGCCTTCGTCAGCCCGGTCCATGTGCCGCAGATGGCCGATACCGCCGAGGTGCACCGGCTGGCCAAGGTCGGGGACAGCGTGCGGCTGTCGACCCTGGTGCCGAACCTGCGCGGCGCTGAGGACGCCTTCGCCGCCGGGATCGCCGACATCGTCTACGTCTTCTCGATCTCCGAGAGCCACAACAATGCCAATGTCCGCCGTCCGGTTGAGGCCTCCATCGGCCAACTCGGCGAGGTGATCGCCCGCGGCCGCGACGTGCCGGGCTTCCGCCTGCGCGCCAATCTCGCCACCGTGTTCGACTGCCCGTTCGAAGGCACGACCAACCCCGACGCGGTTTATGCCGCCATCGAGACGGTGCTGGGCTTCGGCGCGCCGGTGGAGTTCGGCCTGTGCGACACCACCGGCCGGGCGATTCCGGACCAGGTGGCGGAGGTCTGCTCCACCGTGCTGAAGCGCTTCTCCGGCGAGGGCATCGGCTGGGCCTATCATGGCCACGACACCTTCGGCCTCGGCGTCGCCAATGCGCTCTACGCCTATCAGGCGGGCATCCGGGTGTTCGACAGTGCGGCGGCCGGTCTGGGGGGCTGTCCCTTCGCGCCGGGGGCGACCGGCAACACGGCGACCGAGGATCTGGTCTTCACCTTCGAGAACATGGGCATCGCCACCGGCATCGATCTCGACCGGCTGCTGGATGCGGCCGAAGTCGTGGCCGAGGTGCCGGGCGGGGAGACGGGCGGTCATCTGCGCAAGGTGCCGCGGCGCCGGGCCCTGGCCGCCGCGTGACCTGCCCGTGAAGGCGCGGGCCGATCTCGGTCTGACCTCGCTACGCCTGTTCGAAGCGGCGGTGCGGCTCGGCTCGCTGTCGGCCGCCTCGGCGGAGGCCCATATCGCCATCTCCGCCGTCAGCCGGCGGATCGCCGATCTGGAGCACCAGTTCGGCACCCGCCTGCTCTACCGCGACATCCGGGGGGTGGAGCCGACCCCGGCGGGCCAGGTGCTCGCCGCCCATGCCCGCAACCTGCTGCGCCTGGCGGAACGGGTCAGCGAGGACATGGCTCAGTTCTCCGACGGCGCGCGCGGGCTGGTGCGGGTGGCCGCCAATCCTTCAGCGGTGAACCAGTTCCTGCCCGACCTGTTCTTCCGCTTTCGGGAAGCCGCGCCGCAGATCCGCTTCGAAGTGCGCGAGGGCGTGTCGGCCGACATCGTGCGCGAGGTGCTGGAAGGACATGTGGATATCGGCATCTTCGCCGCCTCGGTCTCGCATGAAGGGCTCCAGGCCTTCCCGTTCCGCACCGACTCGCTTTGCGTGGTCGTCCCGACCGGACACCGGTTGGCCGCTTGCGGCTCGCTCGCCCTGCGCGAGCTGTTCGACGAGCCGCATATCGGGCTGGAGGACGGCAGTTCCCTGTTCGCCCAGGTCTGCCAGCGGGCCGAGGAGGCCGGACATCCGCTGACCGTGGCCTTTCGTGTGCGCAGCTTCGAGGCGGTGCGCCGGATGGCGGCGGCCGGGCTCGGCGTCGGCATCCTGCCCCAGGCGGTGGCCGCCCCCTATGCCGAGGTGGACGGGATCGCCGTCGTCCCGTTGTCGGAGGAATGGTCGCGCCGGCCGTTCCTGGTCGGGGTGCGCGAACGCTCCGCCCTGTCGGCCTCGGCGGAGGCGTTTCTCGCCTATCTGATCGGCTGAGGCCTCAGTTCTGGACGGTGACCGAGGCTTCCAGCGGCTTGCCGTCGACCGAGATCGGCCGGTGGTCGTTGGTGTTGAGCGAGACCATGACCTCCACCCGGCCCGGCGGCAGGCTGGCGATGTGCAGCCACGGACCGTAGGCGCGGGCGATCTTCTCTCCGTTCACATAGACATGGGCATGGCCCTCGCCCGGCACATGCGGGCCGCTGGCGTGCTCCGGGGCGAAGCGGAAGCCGCTGGGCTCGATATGCAAGTTCCAGCCGCCCATCGGGTCCGGTCGCAGGTCGATGCTCAGACCTGCCGAAGCGACCTCCATTGCGGCACCGTGCTGGTGCATGGCGACATGCTGCGCCGGGTCGCCATGGTCGTGACCGTCCAGGGTCACACCCTGGGAGGCGGCGAGCAGAAAGCCGCTCCCGCCGCCGAAGACCAGGCCGATGAGAAACAGGGCGATGCCGCGGGTCATGGCCAGTTCACACCGTCTCGTCGGCCGTGTCGCGGGACCAGAGATGCCCCGCCAGCAGACCCAGGACCAGCCAGCCGGCCAGCGCCACGCCGAGGCTGCGGGCGGCGAACAGGGCCGACAGTTCCGGCGGGGTCGGTCCGGCGAAGCTGTCCGGTTCCGGCGCGCCGATCGCATGCGGGGCGAGGATCAGGATCACCGCCGCGGCCCAGGCGATCCAGTGCCGCCCGAAGGCGATCAGCCCAGCCCCGACGGCGCTGGCCGCCACCGTCGCGAACCACCAGATCTGCCGCGCGGTCACATCCGCCGCGGCTGCTCCCGGCACTTCGGGGGCCAGCGAGAAGGCCGGGGCCAGGTGCAGCACGGCGAAGCCGGCGAGGCCCCAGACCAGTCCGGTGCGGGCGGTGATCGCCGCCCCCCGCTCCTCCGCCAGGGCCATGGCGGCGACCAGCAGCAGGGCGAACCCGGTATAGATCAGCATGGAGAAGAACACGCTGAGACCGTCGCGCACCGGATCGATCCCGCCGAGCTCCGGATGGGCCGAAACAGGGACCGCGCCGAAATGGGTGAGGGTGCCCTGCTCGTACAGCTCGGCATGCAGCAGAACCGGCTGCACGAACCAGAGCTGGAGAAGGGCCGCAACGAGACCGGCTCCCGCGCCGGCCAGCAGGGCGCAGGTCAGAAGGCGCTGGAACATGGCCCGAGGAAGATCAGTGGCAGAGGATCAGTGACAGGGAAAGCCGGTGGCGTGGCGGCTGTCGTGGGCGGCGTTGTGCAGTGTCTGGGTCTGCGCATGGCCGGCGACGAACAGCACCGACAGGCCGAGAAAGGCGACGAGCAGGGCCGGCATCAGCCGGGATTTGGTCAGACCGCGCGCGGCCACATCCGTCATGCTCATCGTCGCCTCTTCCCTTCGTTGCGCCGGGTATGCCCGTGGCGCAGGTCATCGTTGCGGGCAGAGTAAGCAATCCCGATGCCCTTGCAAACCGCTCTCGACGGCGCGGCGGCGAGGCGGGATATAGAAGCCATGAACCTGCGCCAGATCGAGACCTTCGCCGCCGTTATGCGCTGCGGCACCGCCTCGCGGGCGGCGGAGACCCTGGGGGTGACCCAGCCGGCCGTCAGCCGCACGCTGTCGGAGCTGGAGCGCTCGGTCGGCTTCGCCCTGTTCGCCCGCATCCGCAACCGGCTGGTGCCGACCCCGGAGGCGCGGCTGCTGTACCAGGACGTGGAGGCGGCGTTCCAGGGCATCGACACGATCCGCGCCTCCGCCGCCCGTATCCGCGACCAGGGCTCCGGCGAGCTGCGGGTGGCCTCGCTCTCGGCCCTGGGCGGCTCGCTGGTGCCGCGCGCCATCGCCGCCTTCCGGAAGCGGCATCCGGCGGTGCGGGTGACCCTTCTGGTCCTGTCCTCGCGGGAGGTGCGCGATCTGGTTGCCTCCGGCCAGTTCGACCTGGGCCTCGCCGCCGACGAGATCGACGTTACCGGCGTCACCTCCCAGACCTTCCTCACCCGCGATGCGCTCTGCGCCATACCCTGCGACCACCCGCTGGCGGACAAACAGGTCATCACGCCGGCCGACCTGCACGGCGTGCCTTTCATCGCCTATGTGCCGGAGGACAGGGGCCGTCAGCGGCTCGATGCCCTCCTGGAGGCGGAGACGGTGGTGCCTGAAATCGTGGTGGAGACGATCTATGCCTCTACCCTCCATGCCCTGGTGGCGCAGGCAGTGGGGATCGGGCTGATCAGCCCGGCGGCGGCCGAGGGTCTTGACGGGTCGCGGGTCGTGCTGCGGCCGTTCGCGCCGGCGGTGTCGATCCGCAGTCTCCTCATTCTGCCGTCGGACCGGCCGAAATCGGAGATCGTGCGCGACTTCATCGACGCGCTGATGGCGGCCCGGTAGCGGCTGGAGCATCAGCTTCGCGCATGAACTCATGCGCCGGCGTCAGTGTACCTGACGAGGCGGTCGCGCTAGCACGGGGGACCCCTTCGAGGAGATCCCCATGCGCGACCAGACCCGCTGCGTTCAGCATCCGCCCGCCAAGCTCGACGGCTACGCCAGCCTGGCCGTGCCCACATATCGGGCCTCCACCATCGTCTATCCGGACGGCCAGTCTTTCCTGAGCCGGCACGAGCGCGGCTTCGACGACTACACCTACGGCATGCACGGCACGCCGACCACGCGGGTGCTGGAGGCGCAGCTCACCGAGCTGCATGGCGGCGCGCGGACGATCCTGGTGCCCTCGGGCCAGGCGGCGATCAGCATGGTGATGCTGACCCTGCTCGAGCCGGGCGACCATGTGCTGATCCCCGACCATGCCTATGGCCCGGTGCGCAGCCTGTGCCGGAACTACCTCGCACCACGCGGGGTCGACCATACGATCTACGACCCGATGATCGGCGGCGGCATCGCC
Organism: Thalassobaculum sp. OXR-137; assembly: GCF_034377285.1. Classification (NCBI taxonomy): domain Bacteria; kingdom Pseudomonadati; phylum Pseudomonadota; class Alphaproteobacteria; order Rhodospirillales; family Thalassobaculaceae; genus Thalassobaculum; species Thalassobaculum sp. OXR-137. The sequence goes on from NZ_CP139715.1 coordinate 1,571,646, forward strand.
GACCTGATCCGGCCGGAGACCAGGTTGGTCTGGGTCGAATCCCCCGGCTCCGGCACCATGGAGGTCCAGGACGTCCCCGCCATCGCCGCCGTGGCGAAGGCCAGGGGCGTGCTGGTCGGCTGCGACAACACCTGGGCCACGCCGCTGCTGTTCAAGCCGCTGGCCCATGGGGTCGACGTCGCGGTGGAGGCGCTGACGAAATATGTGGGCGGGCATTCCGACCTGCTCATGGGTTCGATCACCGTGGCGGACGTGGCCCTGCGCGACCGGATCAAGCTGGTGATGCGCGATCTCGGCATCGGCGTGTCGCCGGACGAGGCCTCGCTCGCTCTGCGCGGGCTGGAGACAATGGCGGTGCGGCTGGCCCATATGGGACGGGTATCCGAGGCGTTCGCCCGCCGCCTGGCCGAACACCCGGCGGTGGAGACCGTTCTGCATCCGGCGCTGCCGTCCTGCCCCGGCCACGAATTCTGGAAGCGGGACTTCGCCGGCTCGGCCAGCGTGTTCAGCATCGTGCTGAAGCCGGGGCTGGAGGTGCGGATAGAGCCGGCCCTGTCGGCGCTCAAGGTCTTCGCGATCGGCGCGTCCTGGGGCGGCACCCGAAGCCTGATCGCGCCGGCCAATGTGGCGGGCGACCGGGTGGCGGTGCCCTGGCCGCACGAGAGCGGCCTGATCCGCATCAATATCGGCCTGGAGGACCCGGACGATCTGTGGGCCGATCTGGAGGCGATGTTGGCGGTGTTCTCGGGCTGAATTTCTAGTCAAACCGACTTCCCGGACGGACCCCGGCCCCGGCCTCGCGCCGGGGTGATCCCGGGGGCGATCCAGGACCATGTTCCGGCGCTCGGACACGGTCCTGGATCAAGTCCAGGAAGTCGGCTTTTATTTTGGCAGTGCGCTCAGTCGCTCTTCTTCATGCCGTGACCGCTGCCGTGGGTGCCACCATGGGTGCCGTGGTGGCTGCTGTCGCCGCTGCCCTGCATGGCGCCGACGCCGCCGACGGGGACGTCGATGGTCACCTCGCCGGCCTTCTCGAAGATCAGGGTCAGCGGGAAGCTCTCGCCTTCCTTCAGCGGCGCCTTCAGGCCCATCATCATGACGTGGTCGCCGCCCGGCGCCAGGGTCGCCATGCCGCCGGCCGGCACCTCGATCGCCTCGACCTGACGCATCTTCATCACGCCGTTCTCATGCAGGTGGGTGTGCAGCTCGGCCCTGTCGGCGACCGGGGTCTTCGCACCGATCAGCCGATCGGCCTCGGTCCCCGCGTTCTTCACGGTCAGGAAGGCCGCCCCGTTCTTTGCCGGGCCGGCGGTCGCGCGGGCGAAGGGCGCCTCCACGGCGACACCGTCCGCCATCGCCATCTGCATGCCGCCATGGCCGTGCCCGTGGCCGCCCGTCTCGGCGGCGGCGACCACGGTCAGGGTCGGGGCCGGATGGGCCAGGTCGTGCGGGTTCTGCCCCGGAGCCGCGATTTCCGTCCAGGCCACCTGCGCGCCTTCCGGGCAGAACTGGGTGGTCGGGAAGGCCACGGTGGTGCCGGCGAGGTCGCCGGTGAGGCGGACGCGGAACACGAACTCGTCGTAGAAATCGTCCGGCAGCTCGCCGCCCGACCAGCGGATCTGCTTCACGCCCTCGCTCATCGGCGTGCCGTAATAGTCGTAGGTCTTGCCGTAGGCGCCCCACACGGTCTCCACCTTCCAGCCGGGCTTCGGCATCGGCTTGGCGGCGATCACGCCTTCGGGCAGGTCGACGGTCAGGGCGATGGTCGGCAGGCCCTTGCAGCCGTGCGGTACGCGCATCACCGCCTTGTACATGCTGTCGGCGGTGGCCTGCCCGGTCTCCAGCGAGGAATGGGCCAGGGCCGGGGTGGCGGTGAAGGCCGCACCCAGCAGGGCGAGGGAGAGGATTGTGGTCTTGCTCGTCATCGGATTTGCTTTCCGTCATTCGGCGCGCGTCGTCGCGGGCCGCTGAAACCTTGCGCGCGGGGACGCCGCGCGCGATCGGGGTGTCAGGCGGAGAGCAGGGGCGGTGCGCGGGGATTGAGGTCGGTGATGCGCTCGCGCAGCGCCGGCACGTCGCCGCCCGGCACCGGTCGCATCGGCTGCGCGGAAACCGGCTCCGGCAGGCTGGCGACGACGGTCTGCGGTGGGATCGGTCCGGCATGGGCGAACAGGCAGCCCGGACAGATCGGGCCGCCGCGCCAGGCGGTGTCCGAATGACCGTCATCGACGGCGAGCTGAATCAATCCGGCGGGGGAACAGATCTGCAGGGCAAGGGCGGAGACGTCTCCGCCGCCGGCCTGCTGCTCCCGGGCGATGGACTCGCCGGCCAGGCCCGCGACGATTCCGAGGCCGAGCTGCAGAACGATCGCATAGACCCCGAGCACGGCGGCGATGTCTCGCCAGCCGTAGCGCCGCTTCGCCCAGAGGCGGCGGCCGGGTTTCCGGGTCCGTCCGATCATGGCGGGACCCTACTGCATCGGGCGCAGCGCTCCAAGGGTCAGGAGGCCGCAGTCACCGGTGCGGAGAGGTCGAGCCCGGCCAGTTCCCACCCGCGGCGGAAATCGACGATATGCTTGCGCATCCATTCCTCCGCCGTGGCCGGGTCGTGGGCCTTCAGCGCGTCGACGATGGCCCGGTGAGCGTCGAACATGCGCGAGCCGGCATCCAGGTGCTGGAAGATCTGCTCGAAGGCCGGATAGAACAGCGCACCCAGGGGCTGGCGGGCGAGCTGGATCGCCCGGTTGCCGCTGGCCTCGGCGATCAGGTCGTGGAAGGCGAGGTCGAGGGCGGGAATGGCGGCCGAGTCGGTCACATGGCTTCGCGTCGCCGCAAGGTTGGCCTCCAGCGCTGCGAGCTGCTCCTCGCTGGCGTGCTGCGCCGCCAGGGCCGCCGTGCCGGGCTCCAGCACCAGCATCGAGCGCCACAGTTCCTCCACCGTGACCTTGTGCAGCACCATGGCGGTGGTCATCCGATCGCTCAGGGTCTCGGCGGTCGGGGCGGTGACGAACAGTTTCTTGCCGCCCGGCCGGCGGGCGACCACGCCGGTCTCCTCCAAGGAACGGATCGCCTCGCGCACGGTGGAACGGTTGACGCTCAGCAGTGCGGCCATGGCCATCTCCGAGGGCAGGGAACTGCCGACCGCGATCTCGCCGCTGACGATCTTCTCGCGCAGGGCGCGGGCGGCGATCCGGTAGGCCGGCTCGGTCTGGATCGGGTCGAGGGTGAAGCAGCCCGCCATTCAGGGTGCCGTCTTTGCTTGGGCGCGGGCCTCGTCGCGCAGGGCGCGGCGAAGCACCTTACCGGTATGGCCCTTCGGCAGCTCGTCGCGGAACTCGATGCGGCGCGGATACTTGTAGGGCGCGGCGACCCGTTTGACGTGGTTCTGGATATCGGCGACCAGGGCGTCGTCGGCCGTCACCCCGCGCTTCAGCACGATATAGGCCTTCACCACCTCGCCGCGCTCGTCGTCCGGAGCGCCGACCACGGCGCATTCCTGCACCGCCTCGTGCTCCAGCACCGCGTTCTCCACCTCGATCGGGCCGATACGGTAGCCGGCGGAATTGATGACGTCGTCGGAGCGACCCTCGTACCAGAAATAACCGTCGGCATCCCGCGAGGCGAGGTCGCCGGTGAGGAACCAGCGTCCCTCGGGCCCCACCACATGGCTCTGCTCCGTGCGTTCGGGGTCGTTCCAGTAGCCGAGCATCATGGTCGGACAGGGGGTTAGGAGGGCGACATGCCCGACCTCGCCATCCGGCAGCCGGTGCCCGTCATCGCCGATCACCGCCAGGGTGAGGCCGGGGGCGGCCATGCCCATGGAGCCGAGCTTCGGTGTCACCTCGGTGGTGGTCAGCGCGGTCATCAGGGTTTCTGTCTGGCCATAGGCCTCGGCCACCGGCACGCCGGTCGCCCTGGTCCATTTGTCGGCGACCACCGGGTTCATCGCCTCACCCGCCGACACGGTGCGGCGCAGGGCCGACAGGTCATGGGCGGCGATATTCTCCTGCACCACCCGGTACAGCTCGGTCGCAGGCGCGCAGTAGACGCTGATCCGATGCTCCGAGAGCAGCCGCAGGCGCTCCGCCGGATCGAACGGGCCGTCGTAGTGAAAGCTCGTGGCTCCCTCCGACCACGGGCCGATCAGGACGCTGGTGCCGGCCTTCGACCAGCCGGTATCGGCCCCGCACCAGATCCGCTCCCCCGGCCGCAGGTCGAGCCAGAACCGGGCGGCATAACGCCAGCCGAAGACGGCGCGGGCGGCATGGACCACGCCCTTGGGATAGCCGGTGGAGCCCGAGGTGTAATACATCATCGCCGGTTCCTCGGCGCCGACGGTGGCGGCCTCCGCCTCGTCCGGCCGCTCATAGGCCTCGGTCAGGTCGCGCCAGCCGGCCCGCGGGCCGACGCTGAAGCGGATGGCGACATCGTTCAGGCCCGGCTCGATCTTCTCCGCATGCGCCGCCCGGCAGACCACGGCGACGGCACCGGAATGCTCGGCGCGGTAGGCGATCTCGCGGGCGGTCAGCATCTCGATGCAGGGGATCGGCACCGCACCGATGCGCATGGCGGCGACCAGGGAGATCTGCCATTCGGGAATGCGCGGCATCACGATCAGGACCCGGTCGCCCTTGCCGATGCCGGCATCGCGCATTGCCTGGGCCACCCGTTTGGTCAGGCGGGAAATGTCGGAGAAGCGGAACCGGCGCTCGTCCCCGGCGGCGTTCTGCCAGATCAGCGCCAAAGGGTCCCCGTCGGCTGCCCAGCGGTCGACCACGTCGGTGGCGAAATTGAAGGTCGCCGGGATCGCCCAGTCGAAGGCCTGGGCATCCCGATCGGCCGGTGCTGCGTGTGCCATCCGTTTCCTCCTGCCTATCCCGGATTGCCGTGCCGCCCTGCCGGCGGTTCTTGGCCGGGTTGTCTTAGGTCATGCGTGACGCGCCGCCGCCCGCTTCAGCGCCTTGCGGGCCAGGGACCAGCGGTGCACCTCGGACGGGCCGTCATAGATCCGGAAGCCGCGGACCTCGCGGAAGATCCGCTCCACCGGCAGATGGGCGCTGGTGCCGGCCCCGCCGAGCACCTGGACCGAGTTGTCGACGATCCGCCAGATCGCCTCCGAGCACTGGACCTTGGCCATGGAGCTTTCCTCCGCCGCCCGGTCGCCCTGGTCGAGCAGCCAGGAGGCCTGCTGCAGGGAGAGGCGGGCGGTGCGCATGTCCATCTCGTTGTCGGCCAGCATAAAGCCCACGCCCTCGTGCTTGCCGAGGATCTGGCCGAAGGCCATGCGGGTATTGGCGTAGTCGCAGGCGGTGTCATGGGCGCGGCGGGCCGATCCCAGCCACCGCATGCAGTGAGTCAGCCGGGCCGGGGCCAGCCGGACCTGGGCGTAGCGGAAGCCGGCCCCCGGCGCGCCGAGCACGGCGTCGGCATCGACCCGCAGGTCGTCGAACCGCATGTTCCAGTGGCCGCCGGCGAAGCTGGTGTCGAGCGTGTCCATCTGGCTCTCCAGCACGATCGCCGGATCGTCCATCGGGGCGAGGAACATGGTGGCCTCGCCGTCATGGGGACCGCCCTCGATCTTCGCCATGATGATGACGAAGGTGCTGTCCTTCGCACCCGTGATGAACCACTTCCTGCCGTTGATCACATAGCCGTTGCCGTCGGCCCGGGCGGTCGCGGCCAGCATGGTCGGATCGGCACCGGCGCCGTCCGGCTCGGTCATGGCGAAGCAGGAGCGGGCGCCCTGGGCGAGCGGCTTCAGGTACTTCTCGCGCTGCTCGGGGCTGGCGACCTCGTTGAGCAGGTGGATGTTGCCCTCGTCCGGGGCGCCGCAATGCATGGCCGACGGGCCGAGCAGGGAATACCCCGCCTCCTCGAACACCCAGGATCGCTCCAGATGCGACAGGCCGAGGCCGCCGAACTCCTTCGGCGCATGCGGCGCGAAGATGCCGGCCGCCTTGGCCTTGGCGTTCATCTCGGCGCGCAGGTCCTCGCTCGGCCCATGCTCGCCCCAGCGCGGGTCCTGTTCGTAGGGGATGATCTCATCGGCGATGAAGGTCCGGGTGCGTTTCACCAGGTCCTGGATGTGGTCGGGTGTCGAGAAGTCCATCGGTTTCCATCCCTCAGTCGTCGGCCTTGCCGGCCGTGTCAGTCCGCCGCGCCGCGCGCGACATCCCACGTGTGCGTCATCAGATCGAAGCCCAGCCGCTCGAACCGGGCATAGCGGTCGTCCCCGATCGCGCCCGATTTCCAGCGGGCGTGAAGCTGCAGGAAGATCGCCGACAGCTTGAACAGGCAGAGCACGTAGAGGTCGGCCAGCCCGTCCAGGCTGCGGCCGCTGGCCTTGGCATACGCCTCCGCCATGTCCCGGCGCGAGGGGAAGCCGGGCAGCGCGGTCGGCATCTGGCCGAGGTCGCGCAGGCAGTCCGGGTCGCCCGGCTCCGACCAGTAGCTGAGCAGGGTGGCGAGGTCGAACAGCGGTTCGCCGCGTGTCGCCATGTCCCAGTCGACGATCCCCACCGGTTCCAGGCGGTCGGGTGCGAGGATCATGTTGTCGAGCTTGAAGTCGCAATGCAGCAGCGAGACCTCGGCGCGGTCCCAATGGGCGAGCCGTTTGTCCAGCCAGGCGCCGATCTCGGCGGCGAGGGCGGCTTCCGGCCGTCCCTCGGCGAGTTCGGCACCCCTGGCCGACCAGCGCGCGGCGTTGCGGGCCACGAACCCCTCCGGTCGGCCGAGATCGCCGAGGCCGCAGTCATCCGGATCGACGGCGTGCAGATCGGCCAGCGGCCGGGCCAGCAGGTCGCAGAGAGCGCCCGGCAGATCCTCGCCGGCGGCAAGGACGCTCAGGTCGTCGCCCCGCACCGTGCGGCCGTGGCGGTATTCCAGGATCTGGAACGGCGCGCCCAGCACTTCGGGGTCCTCGCACAGCGCCAGGCTGTTCGGCGCCAGCGGGAACGCCGGGGACAGGGCCGACAGCACCCGATGCTCGCGGGCCATGTCATGGGCGCCTGGCGGCAGCGGGCCCGACGGTGCGCGGCGCAGCACGGCTGGTTGCCCGTCCACCGAGATGCGGTAGTTCAGGTTCGCCAGCCCGCCCGAGAAACGCTCGGCCGGGACATCCAGGTCCAGCCTCCGGCCCGCCTGCGCCAGGAAAGCGGCCAGGGGGTCGGGCGCGAACGGCCACGTCTCCGCCCCTGATCCGGTGGCATTTTTTTGTCCGACAATCATACCGAAAATCTGAGCATATCCGGAGGCGGGCGCAAGGGAGAATTGCGCCCGTCGCGGATCGACCCGATTCCACGGCTCTTCGGCGTGTGGGCGGGATGGGACCCGGGTATCGTGCCGGACACCGGGCGTAGGGTCTACGCGCCCAGGGCCTGGGCCGGCGGGACCGGCCGCCTGTTGGTTCCCGATATCCGCCGGACAAGCCGGGCCAGAACCAGGAGCGCAAGACCGACCGGCACGGCGATGGCGATCTCGCGACCCATGTGCCCGATGAGCGCAGCCTCGATCACGAAGGCGGCGCCACAGGCCAGGAGGCTGGTGATCAGGGTGCCGGCCATCGCCGGCACGAAATAGTCGTCGGAAGAGGCCGGCGCCTTGGCAACGAACCGGTGCGTCAGCACGAGCAGGACAATCCCGGCGCCCAACAGGAGGGTGCCGACGAGCAAATCGACCCAGACGGAAGACATGGGAGAGCTTTCAACGGCTCAGGACAAGGACCGCCAGACGAGCCGCCACTGGTGGTCCGCCGTATGTGGGGATGCCGGGCCGGCGGCAGAATAGATCCAGGACCGAACTTGCCATGCTTGCCGCGCAGGCCGCGACCGCGCGGGATGCGAAAATACCCTTTCAGGCTCGGTCAGCGCGATCGGGCCGCTACAGGCCGAGGTCCGACAGGCCGGCATGATCCTGCGGGCGCGGGCCCTGGGGCCAGTGGAACAGCCGTTGGTCCGCCGTGATCGCCAGATCGTTGATCGAGGCGATCCGACGCTGCATCAGGCCGTCGGGCGCGAACTCCCAGTTCTCGTTGCCATAGGCCCGGAACCAGGACCCGGCGTCGTCCCGGTACTCGTAGGCGAAGCGGACGGCGATGCGGTTATCGGTGAAGGCCCAGAGTTCCTTGATCAGCCGGTAGTCGTGTTCGCGCGCCCATTTGCGGGTCAGAAACGCGACGATCCGGTCGCGCCCGGAAAAGATCTCCGCGCGGTTCCGCCACTGGCTGTCGGGCGTATAGGCCAGCGACACCTGTTCGGGCGACCGCCCGTTCCAGGCATCTTCGGCCTTGCGCACCTTGAGCGCGGCGCTCTCCGCGTCGAAGGGCGGGAGGGGTGGACGGCTCATCGCCTGTCTCCTTGTCTCTTCATGCTGAGCGGCGTGCCGCGGGCGCGAGGGGGGCGGCCCGCGGCACGTCGAAGGGTCAGGCGGCGCTGGCGCTCACCGCGGGGAAATCGATCGGGGTGCCGAACGCCTCGTTGACGTAGTTGGTCAGCGTGTTCAGCGCGACATGGGCCACGATCTCCACGATCTCGGCATCGCCATAGCCTGCCATCCGGACCGCCGAGACGTCGGCCTCGCTGACCTTGCCGCGCTGCTGCACCAGCTTCACCGCGAAGCGGACGGCGGCGTCGGCCTTCGGATCGTTGGAGCCGCCGGCCCGGTTCGCGGCGATCTCCGCGTCGTCCAGCTTGGCCAGGTTCTTGCCCAGATAGGTGTGGGCCGACAGGCAGTAGTCGCAGCCGTTGATCTGGGCCACCGCCAGGGCGATCCGCTCCCGGGTCTGCGGCTTCAGGGCCCCCTTGGCCAGGGCGCCGTTCAGACCGAGATAGCCCTCCAGCGCGGCTGGGCTGTTGGCGGTCAGGCGGAACAGGTTCGGAACGCTGCCGAGCATTTTCTTCACCCCTTCCAGCAGCGGCTGGGAGGCGGCCGGGGCGTCTTCGATCGAGGCGGGAAGCGGAACGCGGGTCATGTCGGATCTCCTTGATGGGCGCCGATGCGCCGTTTCGGTGATCGATAATATACAGACAGGTCTGTCTATTATCAAGGCCGGTTTTTCCAGAATTTTCGCAGATTCTCTGGAAACCCCTTTCACTCACGCCGATGTGAATTATATACAGACCTGTCTGCTCCCCTTGCGGACGCTTAAGAAAAGGAGCCTGTGCCGTGAAGTCCCGCCGCGACGAACTCGTCGATACCGCCCTGCGCCTGTTCTATGCCCAGGGCTTCCACGCCACCGGGATCGACAAGGTCCTGGCCGAGGCCGGGGTGGCGAAGATGACCCTGTACAAGCACTTCCGCTCGAAGGACGAGCTGATCCTGGCGGCGCTGCACCGGCGCGATGAGCAGTTCCGCAACTGGCTGATGGGCGAGATGGAGCGGGCGTCGGCCGATCCGCGCGAACGGCTGCTCGCCATGTTCGACGCGCTGGAAGACTGGTTCGAGGGGCGCGCCTTCAAGGGGATGGGGTTTTCCGGCTGCGTCTTCATCAACGCCGCCGGCGAGTTCGGCGATGCCGACCACCCGGCCCACCGGTCGTGCAGCGAGCACAAGCGGCTGATCGTCGATTACCTGGCGAAGGTCTGTGCCGAGGCCGGGGCCTCCGACCCCCAGGGCCTGGCGGAACAGCTCGCCCTGCTCAAGGAGGGGGCCATCGTCACCGCCCAGGTCCGGGGCATGCCCGACGCCGCGCAGACCGCCAAGGCCATGGCCCGGGGCATCCTCGACGCGGCGCTGGCGGCGTAGACCCTACCGGTAGGTGCGATCCTCGACCGGCGTGGTGGCGATGGCGTCGCGCAGGGCCGCCAGCAGCATTTCCTCCGCCCGGTTCTTCGCCGTCTTCGGGTTCCAGACCAGATAGACATCGATCGCCGCCAGGGACTCGTAGGGCGGCACCTGCCACAGCCGCCCGTCGGCCACGTCGCGTGCGGCCACATGCACCGGCAGCGGGCCGATGCCGATGCCGGTGTAGATCATCCGCGTGACCTCCTCCAGGTTGCTCGACATGCCGGTGATCCTCTGGCCGAGCTCGGCCTGGGCGCGCATGAGCGTCACCGGCTTCAGGGCGTCGTGCAGCCGGTCGGTCTCGAAGCTGACGGAATTGTGCCCGGCCAGGTCGGCCAGGGTCAGGTCGGTGCGGCCGAACAGGCTGTGATGCGGCCCGCAGAACAGGCCGAAGAACTCGCGGTACAGCTGTTCGTATTCGAGCTGCGGGTTCGGCTCGCGCACCAGACAGATCGCGAAGGAGGCGCGCTTGGCCATCACCTCGGCCACCGCGTCGGCGCTGGACAGCACGTCCAGGGAGAGGCTGACCCCCGGGTTGGCCCGATGGAACTGTGCCAGCACCCGGTCGAACAGCGGGCAGACCACATGGCTCGCCACCGCGATCGTCACATGGCCGCGGATCTCGTCGGTCACCTCCCGCATCAGAGTGGAGAGCCGCAGGACCGAGCCGTTGATCTCGAGCGCCGCCTGATACAGCAACTCGCCGGCGTCGGTCAGGGCGTAGTGCCCGGGCGACCGGTCGATCAGCCGGCGGCCGAGCCGATCCTCCAGCTTCTTCAAGGCGGTGGAGACCGAGGGCTGTTTCAGGCTGAGCCGCTGCGCCGCGTCGGTCACCGACCGGCTCTCGGCCAGAACCACGAAAGTACGCAGCAGATTCCAGTCCAGCTCGCGGGCGATCCGGTCGGGGTCGAGATACGGGTCGGATGAGGTCATAGCTTTCATCGATATTCAGAATACATCATATCTATTTGAACTATGGTTAAGGACTTCGCAAGCTTTCGGCGATCACAGCAATGAAGGCTGATGAATGTCGGTTGAAGCGCGCGAAGCCCGCCAGCCCTGGATTCTCCTGTCGCCGGCCCTGACGGCGGTCGGGCTGCTGCTGTTCGTGCCGCTGCTCTTCATCGTGGTCTACAGCTTCTGGCTGCGCACCGCCTCCGGCGCCGATCAGGTCGGCTTCTTCCTCGACAACTGGCAGGAAGCGCTGACCGACCGGTTCTACCGCGACATCCTGATCTCCACCCTGCGCATCGCCGCGATCACCACGGTGGTCTGCGCGCTGATGGGCTATCCGTCGGCGTATTTCATAGCCCGGGCCCGCGGCAACAAGGCGATCCTGCTGCTGCTGCTCATGCTGCCATTCTGGATCAGCTACATCATCCGCACGATGAGCTGGATCAACATCCTCGGGGTGTCCGGCGCGCTGAACACCTTCCTGATGTGGACCGGGCTGATCTCCGAGCCGATCCAGATGCTCTACAACGAGCCGACGGTGATCCTCGGCCTCGTCCACTTCCTGCTGCCGTTCATGATCCTCAACGTCTATGTCAGCCTCGACGGCATCGACCGGACGCTGGAGGAGGCGGCGACCTCGCTGGGCGCCAACCGGTGGGAGGCGTTCCTGCAGGTCACCCTGCCGCTGTCCCTGCCCGGTCTCGCCGCCGGCGGGCTGCTGTGCTTCGTGCTGGGGGCCGGCACCTACATCACGCCGCTGGTCCTGGGCGGGCCGAGCGACGCCATGTTCGCCAATCTGGTGTTCGAGGCGATCATCACCCAGCTCAACTGGCCGCTCGGCTCGGCGCTGAGCCTCATGCTGCTGGCCGTGCTCGGCCTGCTGGTGGCGATCTACAACCGCTACCTGGGCATGGCCCAGCTCATGAAGGGGCTCGGGTGATGCGGAGCACGAGCGGCCTGGGCTGGCACCTGATCCGCGGCTGGGCGCTGCTGGTCTATGTCTTCATGTTCCTGCCGGTGGCGGTCGTGGTGCTGCTCAGCTTCAACGACAGCCAGTTCGGCAGCTTCCCGATGACCGGCCTGTCTTTCCGCTGGTTCGTCGAGCTGTGGGAGAACGAGGCGATCCTGCGGGCCTTCGAGACGTCGATCGTCCTCGGCCTGCTGACCTCGATCATCTCCACCACGCTGGGCGTGCTCGCCAGCCTCGCCCTGGTCCGCTACCGGGTGCCCGGGGCGAACGCGATCTCGACCCTGCTGATCGCGCCGATCCTGGTGCCCGAGGTGGTGCTGGCGGTGGCGCTGCTGCTGTTCCTCAATTTCCTGGGCATCCACAAGAGCTTCGCCCTGCTGCTGTTCGGGCATGTGATCTTCACCCTGCCCTTCGTCATCCTCGTGGTGCAGGCCCGCCTGGTCGGCATCAAGCGCGAGGTGGAGGAAGCCGCCCTGAGCCTGGGAGCCAACCCGGTCCAGACCTTCTTCCAGATCACCCTGCCGCTGATGCTGCCGGCGGTGCTGGCGGGCGCTTTGTTCGCCTTCACCATCAGCTTCGACGACATCACCGGCACCCTGTTCTGGAAGCCCGGTGGGGTCGAGACCATCCCCACCCAGATCTTCGCCATGCTGCGGAACTCGATCTCTCCGGAGATCAACGCGCTCGGCACGGTGATGATCGTGATGACCGTCGGCCTGCCGCTGCTGGGAGTGGCGGTGGCCCGCCGCCTCGCCCAACGCAGCGGGGGCTGATGCCGATTTCCGATCTCATAAGAACCCACAGGAGAGCTTCATGACCGATAAGATGGACGCCACCACCCGCCTGGAGCGGCTGCGCGAACGCTATATGAACGGCGACCTCGACCGCCGCGGCTTCCTCGGCCTGATCGGTGCCGCCGGCCTGGCCTACGGCGTGCAGACGCCCTTCGCCCGTCATGCCCTGGCCGCCAATGTCAGCCAGGTCCGGTTCGACGGCTGGGGCGGCGTGGTCTCCGAGGCGTTCCGCAAATACGCCTTCGATCCGTACACCAAGCAGACCGGCATCGAGGTGGTCGACGGCACCTTCGGCGGCGGCGACGAGTACCTGTCGCGGGTCAAGGCCAGCCAGTCCGGCGAGTACAACATCGCCCACCTGTCCGGCGTGTTCGACTATGCCCGCTACCACAATCTCGGCCTGTCCTCGGAGCTGAACGAGGCCAACATCCCGAACCTGAAATACGTCATCCCCAAGCTGGTAGACGTGTTCCGCGCGGTCACAGACGGCAAGCTGTCCTGCGTACCCTACGACTACGGCACCACCGGCATCGCCTATGACCGCAAGCACATCTCCGACGACGAGATGAAGGAGAAGGGTGCCAAGATCCTCATCGACGAGAAGCTGAAGGACAAGATCTCCGGCTGGGGCGACTGGCGCACCCGGATCTGGTTCGGCGCCCTGCAGACCGGCCAGGATCCGAACAACGCGACCGACATGGACGCGGTGTGGGACGCCATCCGCAAGCACCGCGATCTGTCCCTGAAGTACTGGGGTTCGGGGGCCGAGCTGATGAGCCTGCTGGCCGAGGAGGAGATCTACGTCACCGAGGGCTGGTCCGGCCGGATCTATGCGCTGCAGGAGCAGGGCCACGACATCGGCTACATGGATCCGCCGAACGGCTACGGCTGGCAGGAATGCCTGTTCGTCATCAAGGGCTCGCCGATGGAGCCCTGCGAGGAGCTGCTGAACTTCATGCTGGCGCCGGAGACCTCCATCGCCGTGGCGGAAGGGCAGAACTACCCGCCGGCGCTGGACCCGCAGAAGGTCGATCTCGGCAAGAAGATCCCGACCCTGCCGGCCTTCGATCCGACCGGCAAGCTGGCCGGCCTGACCTTCGCCGATCCGCAGTACTGGAACAGCCACGAGGCCGACTGGTCGAAGACCTTCGGCCGGGTCCAGAAGGGCTACTAAGACGTCAGCCCCCTTCCGGCAGCCGCCGGGAGGGGGCCCTCACGCAGCCAGGGAACGGACGGGAGTGTCCAGGTGAGCTCGGTAGTCCTGAAGAACATCGTCAAGCGGTTCGGCAGCTTCACCGCCGTCCATCCGTCGGATCTGGAGATCGCGGAAGGGGATTTCGTCACCCTGCTGGGCCCGTCCGGCTGCGGCAAGACGACGACCCTGCGGATGATCGCCGGCCTGCTCGACCCGAGCGAGGGCGAGATCCTGATCGGCGGCAGGCGGGTCAACGACGTCCCGATCCACAAGCGCAATCTGGGCATCGTGTTCCAGAACTACGCCCTGTTCCCGCACAAGACGGTGGCCGACAACGTCGCCTTCGGCCTGAAATACCGCAAGGTCTCCAAGGACGAGATCGCCCGCCGGGTGGAACAGGCCCTCAATCTGGTGCAGCTCCCCCATGTGGGCGGCCGCTATCCCAAGGAACTCTCCGGCGGCCAGCAGCAGCGCATTGCGCTGGCCCGCGCCATCGTCATCGAGCCGGACGTCCTGCTCCTCGACGAGCCGCTCTCGGCGCTGGACGCTAACCTGCGCGAGGACATGCGGGTCGAGTTGAAGCGCATCCAGCACCAGATCGGCGTGACCACCGTCTTCGTCACTCACGACCAGTCGGAGGCCTTGGCCATGTCCGACCGCATCGTGGTGATGAGCGGCGGCCGGATCGAGCAGGTCGGCACGCCGGAGGAGGTCTACAACCGGCCGCGCAGCGAGTTCGTCGCCAACTTCCTGGGCGCCTCCAACATCCTGGACGGGGTGTGCCGGTCGCGCGGCGGCGATACGGCCAGCCTGGAGGTGCCGCTGTTCGGCACGGTGCCAGTGCCGCAGGACAAGGCGGCCGGCGTGTCCGACGGGCCCGCCAAGCTGGTGATCCGGGCCGAGAAGCTGACCCTGATGGATCCCCGCGCAGATACGTCAGGGATGATCGCCACCCAGGCGACGGTGGAGACCGTCGATTACCAGGGTCAGACCGTGCGTTATTTCGTGCGCGCCGGCGACCGGTCGTTCCAGGCGATCAACATGATCAACGAGCGCCCCTTCGCCGAAGGCAGCACCGTCACGATCGCCTTCCGGCCCAAGGACTGCGCCGCCCTGCCGGGCTGATCACAACCCCGACCCGAATTGGACCGCATCATGACCAAGGCCGATGTCATCGTCATTGGCGGAGGAATCGCCGGCATCACCGCCGGTGCCTGCCTGGCCCGCGACCTTTCCGTCCTGGTTCTGGAGGGGGAGTCCCGGATCGGTTACCACGCCACCGGCCGCTCTGCCGCGATCCTGATCCGCAACTACGGCAACGCCACCCTGCGGGCGCTGAACCTGGCCTCCGCACCGTTCCTGGAAGCTCCGCAGGAGGTCAGCGACGACAGCCTGCTCAGCCCGCGCGGCGAGATGCTGGTGGCGGGCGAGGACGAACTGCCGGATCTGGAGGCCTATGTCGACGGCGCGACCGGCATGGAGATCCTGACCGGCGCCCAGGCCCGGGAACTGGTCCCGATCCTGCGGGCCGAGGCGATCGTGAAGGCGGCGATCGAATGGGACGCCCAGGACATCGACGTCGACCGGATGCTGTCGGGCTATGCAAGGCTGCTGCGCCGGCGGGGCGGGGTGGTGGAGACCGATGTGACGGTGCGCGACATCCGCCGCGAGTCCGGCCATTGGAAGATCACCTCCGACCGAGAAACCTATTCCGCCGCCATCGTCATCAACGCCGCCGGCGCCTGGGCGGGTGGCGTGGGCCGGATGGCCGGCGCCACCGACATCGCCCTGTCGCCGCTGCGCCGCACGGCGGCGATCCTGCCGGCGCCGGAGGCGCACGACATCTCTCGCTGGCCGCTCTTCGCGCCGGCGACCGAGGCCTGGTACGCCAAGCCGGAGGCCGGCAAGCTGCTGGTCAGCCCGGCCGACGAGGATCCGGTCGAACCCCATGACGCCTGGGCCGACGACATGGTGCTCGCGGAGGGTCTGGACCGGTTCGAGCGGGCGGTCGACTACACCGTGTCGCGGGTCGAGACGAGCTGGGCGGGCCTGCGGACCTTCGCCCCGGATCGCACCCCGGTGGTCGGCATGGACCCGGGCGCCGACGGGTTCTTCTGGCTGGCCGGCCAGGGCGGCTACGGCGTTCAGACCGCCCCCGCCCTCTCCACCCTGACCGCGGAGATGATCCTGGGCGGGCCGACAAGCCTGAAGCCGGAGATCGTCGCCGCCCTGTCGCCGTCCCGCTTCGCGTAGAGGGCCGGCTAGCGGCGCAGACCGATCCGGGCCCGCGCCCAGGTCCATAGCGGCGTCTGCGACAGCAGCATGGTCAGGAAGCCGATGGTCAGGATCAGCGAGATCGGGTGGGAGACGAAATCCCACAGGAACGTGCCCACATCCTGGCGCGCGCCGATCATCGCCCGTCGGTAGTTCGCGTCCATCATCGGCCCCAGGATCACCCCGAGGATCACCGGCCCGACCTGGAAGCCGTAGGTTTTCATGAAATAGCCGACCACGCCGAACAGCAGCATCCAGTAGATATCGACCGGGTTGTTCTGGATCGCGTAGGTGCCGACCGCCGACAGCACGATGATCAGCGGGATCAGTACCGCCTTGGGGCACTCGACGATCTTGGTGAAGACCCGGATGCCGGTCAGCCCGAAGATCAGCAGGAAGACGTTCGCCAGGGTCAGGCTGCCCACGGTGAACCAGAACAGGTGCGGGGTTTCGACCAGCAGCAGCGGGCCGGGCTTCAGCCCGTGGATGAACAGCGCGCCGATGATCACCGCGGTCACCGCATCGCCGGGAATGCCGAGCGTCAGCATCGGGATGAAGGCGCCACCGACGGCCGCGTTGTTCGCCGCTTCCGGCGCCACCAGTCCCTCCTTCGCACCCTCGCCGAACGGGCGCTCCGGGTTCTTGGTCGAGCGCTTTGCGTGGTCGTAGGCCAGCAGGGCGGCGATGTCCCCGCCGGTTCCGGGCAGCGCGCCGATGATGGTGCCGATGCCGGACGCCCGCATGGCCAGCCCGAAATAGCGCCGCACGTCGGAGAGGCGCGGGACGATCCGGTCGATCTTCTGGCGGATCGCCGGCATGCCCAGGGTATGAAGCTGCACCAGCGCTTCGGCCACGCCGAAGAAGCCGATCATCGCCGCCACATAGGGAATGCCGCCCATCAGGGTGATCGTGCCGAAGGTGAAGCGGCCCTCCGCCGTCATCGGATCGAGCCCGACCATGCCGATCAGCACGCCCAGCGCCCCGGCGAAGGCGCCCTTGGCGAAGCTCTCGCCCGACAGGGTGCCGACCAGCAGAATGCCGATCATGCCCAGAAGCAGGTAGTCGCGGGACTGGAACAGCAGCGCGAAATCGGAGATCACCGGTGCGAAGATCGCCAGGGCCAGAATGCCGACGAAGCCGCCGAACACCGACATGACGGTGGTCAGGCCGATCGCCTCTCCCGCCTCGCCGCGCTTCGCCAGGGGATAGCCGTCCAGGGCGGTGGCGATGGCGCTCGGCGCGCCGGGGATGTTCAGCAGGATGGCGGTACGCGACCCGCCATAGACGCCGCCGATGAAGATCCCGGCGATCAGGGCGAGCGCGTCGTTGACCGGCCATTTAAAGGTGAAGGAGATCAGGATCGAGGTCGCCATGGTGACCGACAGGCCGGGGATGGCGCCGACATAGATCCCGGCAAGGGTCCCGGCCGCGGTCAGGAACAGCAGCCACGGATCGAGCCAGACGGTGGAGAAGTTTGCAAACGCCTCGACCATGTCAGAACAGCCCCCGCATCAGGCTGCCTTCGGGCAGGACAACCTGGAACACGATCCGGAAGATCACATAGACCGCCGCCAGGGCGCCCGCCGAGAGCAGCAGGGTGATCAGCACGTGGCGGCGCCACAGGTACTGGAACGCCGCGAGCAGGAACAGCGCCGAGCTGGCGATGAAGCCGAGGGACGGCAGCAGCAGCAGGTAGGCTAGGACCAGGCCGATAAGCACCATGTGGCGGACCGGCAGGATCTCGGCGACGAACCGTTTCGCGACGGCCGCACCCTCCGCCTCGGCGGGTCGGCGCGCGGTATCGGCCAAGACGAAGAGCGAGGCCAGGACCATGGTCCCCGTGGCCAGCATCGGAAACACGCCCGGCGTGGTCAGCCCGGTGAAGCCGGAGATCTCATAGGCCTGCCATAAGGCCGCCAGGCTGAACAGCAGGACGGTAACGGCGAACACGAGCTCGCCGGGCCTGCGCACGGGCGTGGTGTCCAAGGGGCATCTCCCGTCTCGGCGAAGGGCCGCCGGCCCGCGGATCGCACGGGCCGGCGGCGGCGCGTGTTACGGGCGGGCGATGCCGAGCTTCTCGGGGCTGACCTTGGCCGCTCCGGTGTCCTGCAGCACCCAGGCGGTGACCTGCTGCCACTTCTTCAGGAAGGCGATCGCCTCCTCGCCGGAGATGTCCATGATGACGTTGCCCTTGTTCGCCATCAGGGTCTTGAAGTTCTCGCTCTTGGCGGCGGTGTGGAAGGCGGCTTCCAGCTTGGCCTTCACGTCGTCCGGCGTGTCCTTCTTGACGAAGACGCCATAGAACGGCCCCCAGGGCAGGAACTTCGCCATGTCCGGCAGGGCGTCGGTGATCGGCGGCACATTCGGCATGGCGTCCACCGAGCTGGTGTTGACCACGGCCAGGGCGCGCATCTTGCCGGCCTTCACCTGCTCGGCGGCGGCGGAAATGCCCGACGGCATGAAGTCGACTTCACCGCCCAGCATGGCGGTCAGGCCCGGACCCTCGCCGTCGAACGGGATGGCGGTGACGTCGAAATCGGCGGCGTTCTTGACGATCGCCCCGACCGTGCTCGGCAGGCCGCCAGGCCCGGTCGAGCCCATCTTCACCGCACCCGGATTGGCTTTGATGTCGGCCAGCAGGTCCTGCATCGTCTGGTACTTGGACTCGGCCGGCACCACGATGACCGCGACGCCGCGGCCCAGGATGTTGATCGGATAGAAGTGCGAGTAGTCCAGCGGCGAGACGTCCATCACCGGATGGAGCTGCGGATTCTCGGCCCCGTACAGGAAGGTATAGCCGTCGGCCGGGGCCGCGTTCACATAGGCGGTGGAGATCGCACCGGCGCCGCCGGACTTGTTCAGCACCACGATCGGCTTGCCCAGCGCCTCCTCGGCGGCCGGATTGACCGCCCGCGCGACCGTGTCGGTCGCCCCGCCGGCGCCCCACATGACCACGCCCAGCAGTTCGCGCTCCGGAAAGGTCTGGGCCGATGCGGCCGTGCCCAGCATAAGCAGGGCGGCGCCCGCCCCAAGCAGACTTCTCATCATGTATCTCTCCCTCGGCGGCGGCGCCGCGCTTTTATTTCGGTGCCTTAGGGCGGCACCCTCGGGTCCCGGTTCGATAACCGGCCCGCGCGCTTATGTAGAAAGAGCATCAATGCGCGGTCAATGGACAGTGAACGCCATGGCCCGAAAAAGGCTCGGTATTCGGGCCTCGGGCGGTCGCAGGCGGCCGCTCTCCGTTCAGAGAGCCGGCAGGCCGGCGATCATCTTGTCCAGGGTGAGCGGATAGTCCCGCACCCGCACGCCGCTGGCGTTGTAGGCCGCGTTGGCGATGGCCGCCGCGGCGCCGCAGATGCCGAGCTCGCCCACGCCCTTGGCCTTCAGCGGGCTGGCGACGGCGTCCAGAGTGTCGAGGAAGATCACCTCCTGGCGGCCGATATCGGCATGGACCGGCACCTCGTAGCCGGCCAGGTCGTGGTTCGCGAAAAAGGCCCGGCCGGTATCGGTCGCGAGTTCCTCCGACAGGGCGGCGCCGGCGGCCATGGTCATGCCGCCGATCACCTGGCTGCGCGCGGTGAGCGGGTTCAGGATCCGGCCGCTGTCGCAGACCGCCAGCATGCGCCGCACCCGGATCTCGCCGGTGCCGCGATGCACGCCGACCTCGGCGAAATGGGCGCCGAAGGTCGCCACCTTGTAGTCGGACTTGAAGTCGCCGAAGGACATCTTGTCCTCGGCTTCCACGGTGTCGAGATCGGCCAGGGCGGTTTCGGTGTCGCCGGCGATCACCTTGCCCTCGCGGAACTCGGCCGCGTTCACGCCGAGCTTGCGGGCGATGCGGTCCTGCAGGGCGAGACAGGCGGCATAGACGCCCGACGTGGCGCTGACCGCGCCGAACTGGCCGCCGGAGCCGGAAGAGACCGGGAAGGCGCTGTCGCCGAGCCGGACTTCCACGTCGTCGATCTCCAGGCCCATGGCCTCCGCCGCGGTCTGGGCGAGGATCGTGTAGGAGCCGGTGCCGATATCGGTCATGTCGGTCTCCACGACCAGCTTGCCCTTCTCCAGCCGCACCCGTGCCCCGGAATCCAGGGTCGGCGCGCCGCGATAGGCGCCGGCCATGCCGTGGCCGACCAGCCAGTCGCCGTCGCGGGTGGCGCCGGGCGCGGTGTTCCGCTCGTCCCATCCGAACTCGGCGGCGCCGCGCTCCAGGCATTCCACGAAGTTCCGGTCGGAGAACGGCATGTCCGGGTCGCTCGGGTTGACCTTGGTGTCGTTCACGATGCGGAACCGCACCGGGTCCATGCCCAGCTTCTCCGCCATCTCGTCCATGGCGATCTCCAGCGCCATCAGGCCCGACGCCTCGCCCGGCGCGCGCATGGCGTTGGCCTCGGGCAGGTGCATCTTCGCCAGATGCTCCGTCACCCGGCGGTTCGGCCCCGCATAGAAGAACGGGGTCTGAGCCGTGGAACTCTCGCCCTTGCCGTCCGGCAGGGCATGGGACGCCGCCTCGTGCTCGATGGCGGTCAGTCTGCCGTCGCGTCCGGCGGCCAAGCGGATCCGCTGGATCGTGGCCGAGCGGTGGGTGGTGTTGTTCATAATCATCGGCCGGGGCAGGGCGAGCTTGACCGGCGCCCCGACGGCGCGGGATCCGAGGGCCGCCAGCACCGTGTCGGCGCGCAGGAACAGCTTGCCGCCGAAGCCGCCGCCGATGAATGGGCTGTCCACCCGGATGCGCTCCTTGTCCAGCTCGAACGTGTCGGCCAGTGCGCTGCAGGCCCAGTCGATCATCTGGTTCGACGTCCATACCGTCATGTCGCCGCCATCGGACCAGTCGACGATGGAGGCGTGCGGCTCCATCATCGCATGGCTCTGGGATGGGGTGCGGTAGGTGGCGTCCAGGGTGACCTCGGCGTCGGCGAAGGCGGCCGCCACGTCGCCGATTTCGGTCGACGGCTCGCCTGTGCCCTGCAGCCGCTCGAACGCGGCATCCAGATCCGCTTCCACCGCATCCGGGGCGTAGCTGACCTCGATCAGGTGGGCGGCGGCGCGCGCCTCCTCGAACGTATCGGCGACCACCACGGCGATGGCCTGGTGGTAGTGCTCGACCGCGTCGCCGCCGAACAGGCGGGCGGTGTTGTCGTCGGAGATCGGCAGCGGGTCGATGTCGAGGGTCGTGATCACGGCGCGCACGCCCGGCGCCGCGCGGGCGGCCTCGGCGTCCATGGCGGTGATCCGGCCCTTGGCGATGCCGGCACCCAGCGGATAGCCGTGGAGCTGTCCGGCGGCGACGTCGTGCCGCTCATAGGCGTAGGGGGCCGTCCCGGTGACCTTCAGCGGGCCGTCCCGGCGCTCCATCGGTCGGCCGACCACGTTGGCATGGTCGAACCGGTTGTCTTCGGCGGGATGTGTGAAGTCCATGGGATTACTCCTCGGCCACAGGCGAGTCGGCCAGCAGGGCGGCCAGCGTTCGCTCCGCGAGCGTGATCTTGAAGGCGTTGGCGTCGGTCGGGCGCGCTCCCTCGAGCAGCTTGGCCATCACCGCGCGGGCGCCGTTCGGCAGTTCCGCATCGGCCTCGGCCGACCGCCAGGGCTTCGGCGCCACGCCGCCGAGCGCGACCCGGCCGCTGCCGTCCGGCTGGCGGATCAGCGCGACGGAGACCAGGGCGAAGGCATACGACGCCCGGTCGCGGGCCTTGTGATAGGCGTGGCGGCCGCCGACCGGGGCCGGCAGGGTGACGGCGGTGATCAGTTCCCCCGGCTCCAGCGCGGTCTCCCGGTGCGGGGTGTCGCCCGGCAGCAGATGGAAATCGGCGATGGGAATCCGCCGGGTGGCGCCCGACGGTTTCACCGTCTCCACCTCCGCGTCCAGGATCCGCATGGCGACCGCCATGTCCGACGGGTGGGTGGCGATGCAGGAGTCGGATATGCCGACGATGCCGAGCTGGCGCGAGAATGCACCCTTGCTCAGGGCGGCGCAGCCGCTGCCCGGCGCGCGTTTGTTGCAGGCCTGGGCGGTGTCGTAGAAATACGGGCAGCGCGTGCGCTGCAGCAGGTTGCCGCCGGTCGTCGCCTTGTTGCGCAACTGGCCCGAGGCGCCGGCGACGATGGCCCGCGTCAGGACGCCGTAGTCGCGGCGCACCCGGCTGTCGGCGGCAAGCGCGGTGTTGCTGACCAGCGCGCCGATCCGCAGCCCGCCGTCCCCGGTCTCGGTGATCTCGTCGAGGCCGAGACCGGTCACGTCGATCAGGTGGCCGGGGCGCTCGATCTCCAGCTTCATCAGGTCGATCAGGTTGGTGCCGCCGGCGATGAACCGCGCACCCTCGATCTCGGCGGCGCGGGCAGCGGCCGCGGCCGGGTCCGTCGCCTTCTCGTAGGAGAACACTCTCATCGCTTCGTCTCCTCTGCGGTGCTCTGCGCGGTGTCCGCGGCCTGCTCCGCGGCTTCGGTGATGGCGGCGAGGATGTTGGAATAGGCGCCGCAGCGGCAGATGTTCCCCGACATCCGCTCGCGGATCTCGGCGTCGGTCAGCGCGATGGTGGCGGTCAGGTCGTCGGTGACATGGGACGGGATGCCGGCGCGGACCTCCTCGATCACCGCGCGTGCCGAGGCGATCTGCCCCGGCGTGCAGTAGCCGCACTGGAAGGCGTCATGGGCCAGGAAGGCGGCCTGCATCGGGTCGAGCCGGTCGGGGGTGCCGATCCCCTCGATGGTCTCCACCGTGTCGCCGTCATGCATCACCGCGAGGCAGAGGCAGGAATTCACCCGCTCGCCGTTCACCGAGACGGTGCAGGCGCCGCACTGTCCGTGGTCGCAGCCCTTCTTGGTGCCGGTCAGTTTCAGACCTTCGCGCAGCAGGTCGAGCAGGGTGGTGCGGTTGTCGAGATCGACGGAGCGCTCCTCCCCGTTGACGGTCAGGGTGATGCGCGTGCGGTCGGGACCGGCGGCGGTCCGGTCCGTTCGGCCGGCCGACCGGGAGCCGGAGGAGGCGCCGTCGGGCGCGAACGGGACATCGGGTCGGCGGGGGGCGATGGGGGGGCTCATCGTCGGTCCTTCCGTGCGGGAAGCAGGGTGTCTCCCCCTGGGAACACGCGAGCCCGCGGACAGGTTCCGAAATTCTGGGTAGTAAGTCGCCCCGCCCCTCGGCCTTGGGGGGCTACTCCGCCGGGGCCGGCGCCGTGCCGTCGGACTGGGCGGGAGCCTCGTCCGGCTGGGCCGCGCGGCGGCGCGACATCAGGGTGTAGACCGCCGGGACCACGAACAGGGTCAGGATGGTGCCCAGGCTCATGCCGCCGACGATCACCCAGCCGATCTCCTGGCGGCTCTCCGCCCCGGCCCCCTGCGCCAGGGCCAGCGGCACCGCGCCGGAGACCATGGCGCCGGTGGTCATCAGGATCGGCCGCAGCCGCAGCACGGCGGCTTCCACCACCGCCTCCTGCAGCGACTTGCCCTCGTCCTGAAGCTGGTTGGCGAACTGCACGATCAGGATGCCGTGCTTGCTGATCAGGCCGATCAGCGTGACCAGCCCGACCTGGCTGTAGATGTTCAGGGTGCCGCCGCTGAGCTGCAGCGCCAGCAGGGCGCCGGTCATCGACAGCGGCACGGTGACCATGATGATGATCGGATCGACGAAGCTCTCGAACTGGGCGGCCAGCACCAGGAAGATGAAGCACACCGCCAGGATGAAGACGAAGACCAGGTTGCTGCCGGTCTGCTTGAACTCGCGGGACTCTCCGGCGAAGTCGTAGCGCACGGTGGTCGGCAGCACAGTCTTCGCCGCCGCCTCCAGCACCTCGAGGCCTTCGCCGAGCGAGTAGCCGGGCGCCAGGTTGCCGGTGATGGTGGCCGACCGGAACTGGTTGAAGCGGTTCAGCTCCTTCGGCGCCACCGTCTCGCGCACGGTCACCAGGTTGGAGAGCTGGATGTCGGTGCCGCCGCGGCCGTGGACGTAGATGTCGTTCAGGTCGCTGACGGTGCGCCGGTCGTCCGGGGCCATCTGGACGATGACGTCGTACTGCTCGCCGTTCTGGTTGAAGCGCGTCACCAGACGGCCGCCCAGCAGGGTCTCCAGGGTGCGCCCCACGGTCAGCACGCCCGCACCCGTATCCGCCACCCGCTCCCGGTCCATCTCGACCGAGAGCTGCGGCTTGTTCAGCCGCAGGTCGCTGTCCAGGTTGATCAGGCCGGGGAACTTCTCCGCCTCGGCGATGACCTTGCCGACATACTCGTCGAGCTTTTCATAGCTGTCGGAGGTCTGGATCACGAATTCGATCGGCTTGCTTCGGGCACTCTGGCCGAAGGAGCCCGGATTGTTGGCGAAGGCGCGCACGCCCGCGATCTGGCGCAGGTCCGGCTGCACGCTGCGCACGATCTCCATCTGGGTGCGCTCGCGCTCCTCCCAGGGGGTGAGCTGCGAGAACGAGATCAGCTCGGTGACGGCGCGGGAGCCGACGATCACGAAGTAATGCTCGACCTCCGGAATCTTGTTGAGCATCGCCTCGAACTGCTCGGCGTAGCGGCTGGTGAAGGTGACGGTGGAGCCTTCCGGCGCGTTGCCGGCGGTGAACAGCACGCCGCGATCCTCGATCGGCGCCAGCTCCGACTTCAGCCCGGTCAGCAGCACGTAGCTGCAACCCGCCACGCCCACGGCCAGCAGGATCACCAGGGGCCGCACCTTCAGGCTCAGGGTCAGCAGGCGGCGGTAACCATTGTTCAAGCCGTTCAGCCCGCGCTCCAGCACGTTGTAGAGCGTGCCGTGCTTCTCGTGGTTCTTCAGCAGCCGCGAGCACATCATCGGGCTCAGCGTCAGGGCGACGAAGCCCGACACCAGGACCGAGCCGGCCAGCGTGAGGGCGAATTCGGCGAACAGCGTGCCGGTGCGACCGGGGGTGAAGGCCACCGGAATGTACACCGCGGCCAGGGTTAGGGTCATGGCCACGACCGCGCCGGCGATCTCCTTGATGCCGACGATGGCCGCGCGGATCGGCTTCAGCCCGTTCTCCACGTGGCGGTGGATGTTCTCCAGCACGACGATGGCGTCGTCCACCACCAGGCCGATGGCCAGCACCATGGCCAGCAGGGTCAGGGTGTTGATGGAGAAGCCGAGGATGCTCATCAGGGTGAAGGCGCCGATCAGCGAGACCGGGATGGTCACCAGCGGGATCAGCGTCGCCCGGAAGGAGCGCAGGAAGAAGAAGATCACGATCACCACGAGGCCGATCGCCTCCAGGATGGTCTCGTAGACCGCCTCGATGGAGCGGTCGATGAACACCGACTTGTCGTAGGCGATCTTGACCGCCATGCCCTGGGGCAGGCTGTCCGTCAGCTCCGGCATCACCTCGGACATGGCATTGGACACGTCGAGCGGATTGGCCGTGGCCTGCTTGACGATGCCGAGGATGACCGCGTTGTCGCCGCTGAACCGGGTCACCCGCCGTTCGTCCTGCGGGCCGAGCTCGACCCGGGCGACGTCGCGCATGCGCACTGGGAAACCCTCGACGTCGCTGATGACGATGCGCTCGAACTGTTCCGGGGTGACCAGGCCGGTCTCCGACAGGACGGTGAACTCCCGGTCGATGCTCTCGATCCGGCCGGCGGGCACCTCCACGTTCTGCTGGCGCAGGGCGTCCTCGATGTCCTGGGTGGTCAGCCGGTAGGCCGCCAGACGGGCGCGGTCGACCCAGATGCGCATGGCATAGCGCCGCTCGCCGAAGATCCGCACCTCGGCCACGCCGGGCAGGTTCTGCAGTCGGTCGCGGACGTAGCGGTCGGCATAGTCGGAGATCTGGATCGGCGAGTGCCGGTCGCTGGTGAAGGCGAGGTAGATGATCGCCTGGGCGTCGGCCTCGACCTTGGCGATGACCGGCTCCTCCACCTCGTCCGGCAGCCGCCCGCGGACGCGGGAGACCCGGTCGCGCACGTCGCTGGCCGCCACGTCCGGATCGACGCCGAGGCGGAAGCGCACGGTGATCTGGCTCTGCTCCGGCTTGCTGGTCGAGGTCAGGATCTCGATGCCCTCGATGCCGGCGATCGAGCCTTCCAGCACCTGGGAGACCTGGGTCTCGATGATCTGCGCACTCGCCCCCGGATAGTCGGTCCGCACGGAGACCACGGGTTCGTCGATATTGGGATATTCGCGCACGGTGAGCTGATTGTAGGAGACCAGCCCGACCAGGGTGACGATCAGGCTGACGACCGTCGCGAAGACCGGGCGGCGGATGAAGAACTCGAATGCGCCCATCTCAGCTCGCTCCGCCGCCGAGGACGTCGACCGCGCCCTTGTCGCGGACCTTCTCGTGACCGGCGGTGATCACCACGTCGCCGGCGGCGAGGCCCTGGGTGATCTCCACCTCTCCGGGCCGGCGCTGGCCGAGCTCGACCTGGGTCAGGGCAGCCTTGCCGTCGATCACGCGAAAGACATACTGGCCGCCGCCGCGGGCGAAGACCGAGGATTCCGGCACCAGCACCGCGTTTTCGCGCTGGGCGGCCAGGATCTGGACGCGGGCGAACAGGCCGGGGAACAGGATGCCCTCGGGATTGGGGACCTCCGCGCGCATCCGGATGGCGCGGCCGTTCTCGTCCACCACCGGGTCGATGGCGTAGACCGTGCCGTCGAACTCGGTCCCGGGGACGGCGTCGACCAGCACGCGGATCGCCTGGCCCCGGCGGATCTCCGACAGCACCAGTTCCGGCACCCGGAAGTCGACCTTGATCGGGTCGATATCGGCCAGTTCCACCAGCGTGTCGCCCGGGGTGACATAGGCGCCGACGCTGACCGTGCGGAAGCCGAGGATACCGGAGAAGGGCGCTTCGATCGTGGCCTTGCCGAGCCGGGCGCGGGCCAGCTCGCGATCCGCCTGGGCGACCCGGAAGGCGGCGACCGCCTCGTCGCGGGCCCGCAGGGTGCCGGTGCCCTGCTTGGCCAGGGTCATCGCCCGCTCGCGGTTGGCGTCCGCCAGGGTCATGTCGGACTCCGCCTTGGCCAGTTCGGCGCGCAGGATCTCGGAATCCAGCTCGACCAGGACGTCGCCCTGCTCGACCCGGTCGCCTTCGTTGAAGCCGATCCTGGCGATCCGGCCGGCGATCTCGGGCGAGACGACGACCGCTTCGTTGGCCCGCAGGGTGCCGACGGCGTGGATCGAGTCGACGACCGTGTCGACGGACACCTCGGCCGCCTCGACGGCGGTCGCCCGGTCCTTGGTGACGGTCTGCGCCTTGGCGGCGGGGGCGGGTGAGACATCGATCCGGCCGGTCTCCACCAGCCAGAAGGTGCCGGCGCCGACTGCGGCAACAGCGAGACTCAGCGCGATCCAGAACGACCGTCTACCCATTGCGGCAACCCGATTTCCGAGGAAAAACTCGGAAAAAAGGTACAGCCGAACCACAAACCCCCGCAAGCCGACAAACTTTCGGTCGCGATATCTTCATCTACTCGAAAATGCGGCAGAACGGCTCGGTCGGGGCGACGGATCCCGGGGTCAACACGGGGGAGGGGACGGCGTGGGGATATGCCCCCTCCCCCGGTCGACGGAGCGGGCGCCTAGGGATCGGGCGCCGCCGGCCGTCTAGTCGCCCTCTAGCCGAGGAGGCGCCAGTCCCACCTGGCTTCCTCTCCTGCCTTCACGGGGCCGGCACCCAGGGCGCCGGTCCGGCCGGGAGGATTCGGATCGTAGAGGTACACGCCGTACATCCGGTTCAGCAGGCGCACGGCGCCCGGCCGGCCCGGCGCGCGCTCGATGCTCCAGTACTGGTCCGGATAATCGCTGCCGTTATGGGCGAGGATCTCGCCGCCGGAATTGGCGATGACCCAGTTGTCGTACTTCTGGTTCCGGATCTTGAAGTAGTTCTCCTGGTACTGCAGGAAGAACCAGCGTGTCGGTCCGCCGATCACGTCGCCGGCATAGGCGCAGAGCCCGTTATCATAGGACCAGTCGCCGCTCCGGGCGATGTGATGGCCGGTGCAGACGTTCTGGATCATGGCGGGAAGTGCGGCGGACAGCCCGCCGGTCACCGAGAATTCTGACAGAGCCATGTCGCGCTTTCCCCCTCTGTGTGTCCGTCGCCAGCCCCCTGCCTGTCGCCGAGCCTCTGGTCGCCGAAACTCTGCGCGTATCGACGCCACCGGTCCTGATAACGATCCGAAAAAAACCTGAAATCTCGTCGGCTTCTCGCGGGGCGAGATGCGGGCGCGGATCCCGGCCGCTACAGGAGGGCGAGTCGCAAGCGCGGTGTCCGAAAACCATTTCGATTAATCCGGAATACCAATAAGGTCATCGCCGGGTGTTGCAGTGCAAAACGCCGGAATCCACGCGTGCAGGCCGGACCGGGCGCGCGGCGGCTCGGGCCAGACAGAGTCTCTGCGGGGTGGTTGATGAATGTAGACGTGATCTGGCTGGTGTTCTGCGCAGGGCTCGTCTTCGTCATGCAGCCCGGCTTCGCCTGTCTGGAAAGCGGTCTGGCCCGGTCCAAGAACAGCATCAACGTCGCCACCAAGAACGTCGCCGACTTCATCGTCTGCACGTTCTTCTATCTGGTGATCGGCTTCGGCCTGATGTTCGGCGACAGCCATTACGGGCTGTTCGGCGGAAGCCTTCTGTTCTTCAACGCCCAGAGCGCCGATCTCGTCGCGTTCTTCATGTTCCAGCTCATGTTCTGTGGGACGGCGGCGACGATCATCTCCGGCGCCGTCGCCGAGCGGATGCCGTTCAAGGCGTATCTGCTGGTCGCGGCACTGGTGTCGCTGATCATCTACCCGATCTTCGGCCATTGGGCCTGGGCCGGTCCGGTTTCCGACGGCCGGGGCTGGCTCGCCGAACGCGGCTTCGTCGATTTCGCCGGGGGAACCGTGGTGCATTCGGTGGCCGGCTGGGTCAGCCTGGCGGCGGTCATCATCATCGGCCCCCGGATCGGCCGCGAGGGACGCAGCCGGGTCGCCTTCCGCAGCCACAGCCTGCCGCTGGCGACCCTGGGTATGTTCCTGATCTGGTTCGGCTGGATCGGGTTCAACGGCGGCAGCCTGCTGACCGCCGACGAACGGGTGCCGCTGGTCGTCCTCAACACCATGGTCGCCGGATCCATGGGCGGGCTCGGCGCCATTATCGTGGGCTATTGGCGCGGCGGCCGCGTCGAGGTGGCGGACCTGATCAACGGCTGCCTCGCCGGCCTTGTGGCGATCACCCCGGCGGCCCATTGCGTCAGTGTGGCCAGCGCCGCCCTGTTGGGCTCCATCGGGGCGGTCTTCTGCCTGTTCGCCTGCGAGGTGATCCGGAAGATGGGGATCGACGATGCGGTCAACGCCTTCCCGGTGCACGGCGTCTCCGGAATCTGGGGCACCCTGGGGGTGGCGATCTTCGGCGATCTGGCGCTGATCGGTACCGGGCTCGACCGGTTGGAGCAGTTCGGCGTCCAGTGCCTGGGCATCTTCAGCGCCTTCGTCTGGGCCTTCGGCCTGGGCTACGTCCTGCTGCGGCTGGCCGACAAGGTGGTGCATCTGCGGGTGCCGGAGGCCTGGGAGCGCATCGGCCTGAACGTCTCGGAGCACGGCGAGTCCACCGACCAGCTCGATCTGCTGCGCCGGATGGACCGCCACCGGCGCACCGGGGATTTCACGCGGCCCATCGAGGTCGAGGCGGATTCCGAGGTTGGCGACATCGCCCGGCAGTACAATCTGGTGCTGGAGCGGCTTTCCGCCGCCAAGGCGGAGGCGGAGGCGGCCAATGCCAGCAAGTCGCGCTTCCTGGCCTCCATGAGCCACGAGCTGCGCACGCCGCTCAATGCGATCATCGGCTTCTCGGAGATGATGACGAAGAAGTATTTCGGCGAGCTGGGTTCGTCGAAATACGACGACTATGCCGGCGAGATCCATCGCAGCAGCACGCACCTGCTCG
Source organism: Thalassobaculum sp. OXR-137 (assembly GCF_034377285.1). NCBI lineage: Bacteria > Pseudomonadati > Pseudomonadota > Alphaproteobacteria > Rhodospirillales > Thalassobaculaceae > Thalassobaculum > Thalassobaculum sp. OXR-137. The sequence continues at coordinate 1,601,495 of NZ_CP139715.1, forward strand.
ACCTGGTGAACGAGATCCTGAACATCTCCACCATCGAATCCGGCGGTTACACTCTCAGCAAGTCTCTGGTCGACCTGAAGGCGATCGCCCGGGAAAGCGCGCGGGTCGCGAGCCAGTCGGCACGGGAGAAGAGCCTGAAGCTGGTGGTGATCGGCGACAACGACGCCCCGCCTCTGGAGGCCGATCCGCGGGCGATGCGGCAGATCGTGTTGAATCTGGTGTCCAACGCCATCAAGCACACGCAGAGCGGCGGATCGATCACCATCGAGGTCAGCATCGTCGCCGACGTCCACATCCTGTATGTGCGCGACACCGGCGAGGGGATCGCACCTGACTGGCTGCCGCGCCTGACCGACGCCTTCGCCACCTCCTCGTCCAACCCCTATCTGGCGGAGGGCGGGGTCGGGCTCGGCCTGTCCATCGTGAAGATGCTGGTGGAACTCCACGGCGGCACCCTGGAGATCGCCAGCACGCTCGGCGAGGGGACGGAGGTCAAGGTGTCCATCCCCAACACCTGGACGGGAACCATGGTCTGATCGCGGGCTTCAGCGTCCGGCCGCGTAGCCCTGCATGCCGCGGGCGTTGGCGGCGGCCTTGAGCACATCGCCGTCCTTGGCCGCGGCGGTCAGCCGTCCCTCGCTCCAGTCGCCGCCGACCTGGAGCTTGTGTCCCTGGGCTTTCAGCGTGTCGATCGTGCGGGCACCGAACCGGCCTTCGATGGCGAGCTTTCCGGGATTGCGCGCGCGCGGCCAGAACGATCCCGGGAAGTGCTCGGAATGGAAGGCGGGCGTGTCGATCGCCTCCTGCAGGTTCATGCCGTGCTCGACATGGTGCAGGAACAGCAGCAGGGACCACTGGTCCTGCTGGTCGCCGCCGGGGGTGCCCCAGACCATGTAGGGGTCGCCGTCGCGCATGGCCAGCGATGGGGACAGGGTGGTGCGCGGGCGCTTGCCCGGCGCCAGCGAGGTCGCCGCATCGCCGTCGAGCCAGAACATCTGGCCGCGCACGCTCATGCAGAAGCCCAGCTCCGGGACCACCGGCGCGCTCTGCAGCCAGCCGCCGGAGGGGGTGCAGGAGATCATGTTGCCGTCGCGGTCGATCACGTCGATATGGACCGTGTCGCCGCGTGCCTCGCCCATCGGGGTGACCGTCGGCTCGCCCAGGCTCCAGTAGTGGCCGATCTCGCCCGGATCGCCGTCGGCGGCCAGGGCGGCGGCGATGTTCGGGTTGCGGCCCAGCGGGCTGCCCGGCCGCAGATCGAGCGACGCGGTGTCGCCCATCAGCGCGCGCCGCTCCTTGGCGTAGGCATCGGACAGCAGCATGTCGGCCGGCACGTCGGTGAAGTCCGGGTCGCCGTACCAGGCCTCGCGGTCGGCGAAGGCGAGCTTGGCGGCTTCGACCACCGTATGCACGAATTCGGGGCCGGTGGCGTCCATCTCGGACAGGCCCATGCCGCGCAGCAGGGCGAGCTGCTGCAGCAGCACCGGGCCCTGGCTCCAGAACCCGCATTTGCACACGGTGTAGCGGCCGTAATCGAGGGTCACCGGATCCTCGTAGCGGGCACTCCACCGGGCGAGATCGTCGCCGGTCATCAGCCCGCTATGGGCGCGGCCGGAGGAATCGAGCAGGGTCTCGGTGCGGTAGAACCGGTCGATCGCGTCGGCGACCCAGCCCTTGTACCAGATGTCCCGGGCGGTCTCGATCTGCCGCAGCCGGTCGCCGGACGACGCCTCGGCCTCGTCCAGAATGCGGCGGTAGGTGGCGGCCAGGGTGCGGTTGGTCATCCACTCGCCGACGGCCGGCGGATTGCCGTCGTTCAGGTATACCGCTGCGGAGGTCGGCCAGTGGTCGCGGAACAGCGGGGCGACCCGGCGCGCGAACTCGGCGATCTTCGGCAGGACCGGCACGCCCTTCTCGGCATACTCGATGGCGTAGGAAAGAACGTCGCGGAGCGACAGGGTGCCGTAATCGGCCAGCAGCTTCAGCCAGCCGTCGAAGGCGCCCGGCACCACCGCCGGCAGCAGACCGGAGCCGGGGATCAGGTCGAGGCCGAGCTTCTGGAACGCCTCGATCGTGGCACCGGCGGGAGCCGACCCCTGGGCGCAGAGAACCTGGGGACGGCCGTCCTTGTTGGCGAAGAACACCGCCGGCAGTTCGCCGCCCGGACCGTTCAGGTGCGGCTCGGCCACCTGCAGGGTGAAACCGGCGGCGATGGCCGCGTCGAAGGCGTTGCCGCCCTTCTCCAGGACCGCCATCCCGGCGGCCGAGGCGAGCCAGTGGGTGGTGGTCACCATGCCGAACTTGCCCTGGAGTTCCGGGCGGGTGGTGAAGGCGAGCTTGGCCATGGGGGGCTCCGAGGGTCGGTTCAGGCGGTCAGGCGGCAGCCCGTGCGGCACGGGCACGCCACCAGTTCCAGGCGGCGAGAGCGATCACCACGGCGAGCGAGACCATCTCGATCTGGACGTTCCAGTAGAGCAGGCCAAGAGCCGCGACGGCGAGGATCACCCGCTCGAGGATCGAGATCCGCTGGAAGATCCGGCCTTCCAGGGCGCAGTTCAGCGCACCGGTGGCGATCAGCGCCTGACCGACGGCCACGAGCTGCGCACCGAGGTCGCCGCCGATGCCGAGAATCTCCGGCTCGAACAGGAACAGGAACGGCATCAGGAAGCCGGGCAGGGCGAGGCGGACGGCGTTGAAGGCCGTCCCCCAGAACTTCGCCTTGGCGATGTTCGCCCCCACCAGCGCCGCGACCGCGACCGGCGGTGTGACCGCCGACAGGTTGGCGAAGTAGAACACGAACATGTGGGCGGCGAGCAGCGGGACGCCCGTCTCCACCAGCGCCGGCGCGCCGAACAGGGCGACGATGAAGTACGACGCCGAGGTCGGCAGGCCGAGACCGAAGACCAGGCAGGACACTGCCACGATGATCGACAGGGTGAACAGCGAGCCGTCCGACAGGTCGAGCATGGCGAAGGACAGCTTCTGGGCGAAGCCGGTGACCGTCAGCAGCTCGATCAGCACGCCGATCACCGCGATGACGGTGGCGACGGCGGCACCGGCGCGCGCACCCTCGACCAGCCCGTTGACCACCCGGCCGAGCGCCTCGCGGAAGGCGGCGAAGCCGAAGCGGCCGATCACGACGGTGATCAGCGCGTCGAGGCCGAGCAGCAGCAGCACCGAGATCAGGGCGGCGGTTCCGGCCGGCATGCCGCCGACCAGCAGCCAGACCAGCACGAACACGGACACCGCCAGGTGCCACTGGCGCTTGGCCGCCTGGGCCAGGGTCGGGCCGCCGTCCAGCACGTCGGACTCGCGGGCATCCAGGTCCAGGTTGATGGCGCGGAGCTGCACCGAGAACATCAGATAGGCGTAGTAGATCAGCGCCGGCGCGATGGCGGCGACCATGATCGAGTTGTAGGGCAGGCCGGTCATGCCGACGATCAGGAAGGCGGCGAGACCCATCACCGGCGGCATGAGCTGGCCGCCGGTGGAGGCGACCGCTTCCACCGCGCCGGCGAACTCGCCCTTGAAGCCGTAGCGCTTCATCAGCGGGATGGTCAGCGCGCCGGTGGAGGCGACGTTGGCGACGGTCGAGCCGGAGACCGTGCCCATCAGGCCGCTGGAGATCACCGCGACGAGGGCCGGTCCGGCCCGCGACTTGCGGCCGACGGTGAAGCCGAGCTGGACGATGAAGTCGACGGCACCCGTCGCCTTCAGCGCGCCGCCGAACAGCATGAACATGAAGATCGTGCCGGCGGACAGGCTGGTCAGGCCGCCGAGCAGCCCCTGGAAATACGGAATGGACGTGTAGCCGAGCAGCCGCTTGGGCGCGATGCCGCCATGGAAGAAGATCTCGCCGGGGAGCAGGTAGCCCCACAGACCGTAGGCGATGCCGATCAGCGCCAGCGCCGGGATCGTCCAGCCCCACTGGAAGCCGGACAGGATCAGCGCGGCCACGAGCAGCAGAACGCCGACCGCGACGTCCTGCGCGTTCGGCAGGAAGCTGCGGACCTGGGTCAGCGCCTCGTATTCGACATGGATATACGCGACCAGCGCGACGGTCAGGGCCGAGAGCGCCCAGAACAGTCCCCGCAGGAGCTTCCGTTCCGGCGCGGTCTGCTCGATCAGGGCGAGGAAGCCCAGCAGCATCGCGAAGCCGAGGTGGAAATTTCGGAACTGGCCCGACGGCAACGTGTAGGTCGCCATCTGCATGAAGTGAATGCCGAGCATGACGAGCGCGGCCACGAGCAGGAGGCCCGTGGCCGTGCGCGACCGCGTGTCGGCGGCACCGGCGATGTCTTCGAACCGCCGGTGCGTCTGGTCTGTTTGTGTCAAAGCGTCCCCGCCAGAGCCGGTGTCAGCCGTGGATCTTGAGCTTGTCGTTCCACACGCCCTGTTCCTTGAAGTACTTCGCGGCACCGGCGTTCACCGGATAGGCGGGCATCAGGAACTCGACGGCGAACTGCGGGTTGATGTCCTTGAGCTGGACGCCGCCGCGCTGCTTCACGAACTCGGCGTTGTCATAGACCGCCTTGGTCACGTTGTAGCCGACTTCCTCGGAGATTTCCGGGCTGGCGGCCAGCACGCCGCCGAAGGAAACCATGCGGGTCGGCTCCTTGAGGCTTGCCCAGGTGTCCGGCGACACCATGGCGCTCTTCACGCCCGGGTTCATCTCGGCGGCCTTGTCGACCAGCTCCTGGCTGATCGGCAGGATCTTGAGCTCGTGGGTGGTCTCCAGGCGCTGCATGACGCCCGACGGGTTGCCGGCGGTCAGCAGCGAGGGGATGCAGTCGACCGCTCCGGAGGCCAGGGCGTCGTATGTCTCGCCCCAGGAGCCGTAGGTCCACTCGACCTTGTCCTTGATGCCCGCGGCTTCGAACAGGGTGTCCCACAGGCCGGTCGTGGCACCGCCGGCGGCCGCCGGCATCACCCGCTTGCCGACCAGATCCTCCAGGGTCTCGATACCGGAATCGGCGCGCACCATCGGGGTGCACTGCCACACCGTGTAGGAGAACATCTGCACGGCGTTGACCGGCTTGCCCTCGTAGCGGCCGAGGCCGTTGATCGCCGGGTACCAGTCGGTGGTGGTGGACTGGCCGAAATCGAGGATGCCCTCGCCGATCAGGGCCATGTTCTCGGCGCCGCCGGCGGTCGACAGGGAGGCGTGGCGGCCGTCGGAGAACTTCGAGGCGGCGGCCGACAGCACGGTGATGATCTGGTAGCCCGTCGACCCGAGGCTCGAGGAGCCCCACTGGTAGATCTTGCCGGCGGCCTGGGCGCCGCCGCCGAGAAGCGGTGTCATCGCTGCGGCACCGGCCGCGCCGCCAAGCCCCTGAAGAAGCGTTCTTCTGGTCAGAATGGACATGGAAAACCCCCTGGTCACTGAAACGTTTGAAGGACCGCCAGGCGGCGGCAGAGGGGGGAGGTTAGTGGGCACTGCACCATGCGGCAACCCGAAGAAAGGCGGTTTCGCCCTGGTGCGGAATGAATGGTTGAGTGCTGCGGGGGATTACTCTCCCGTGCGCCAGGCCGTCCCCTCCCCGCGGCGTCTCTGCGGTGTCTCTGCGGGGAGGGGACGGGATCAATAGGCCCACAGCGCCGCGACGCTGTCGTCGGTCCGGGCGACCTGCACGACAGGCTCGTTGCGGGCGGGGGACGCGATCTCGGCCGCGTCTTCCTCCTCCTCGTCGAGCGCCGGCTGGTAGTAGCCGCTGAAGCGCTGGCGCGCGGCCAGCCACGGGGTCAATGCCCGCGTGTCCTCCACGGCGACGGCGTCGAAACCGCTGCGCTGCATGAACAGGAACAGATCGCGCACGATGTGGCCTGTGGCGCGGATCTCCCCGATGAAGCCGTAGCGCTCGCGCAGCAGCCGGGCCTGGGAGAAGGCGCGGCCGTCGTTGAACTTCGGAAAGGACAAAGCGACCAGATCCAGGTCGGGCAGGAACTCGACGATCGATTCCGCCGCCTCGTTCGGGGCCAGGGCGATGCCGACCCGCTCGAACCGGGCGGCGGCGGCACGGCCGATCGTGTGCCATTCCTCAAGGCTGAGGAGAACGCTCTCGCTGGAACAGATCTCGGTCAGGTCGCGTCCGTTCAGCGGGCGCCAGACATCCTCGATCACGCAGTCATGCTTGACGATCGGCATAGAGAGCCTCCTTGAACGGGGTAAGACCGGTGCGCCTCACGGTCGCGACGAAGGGCTCGCCCGCCGTGCGGACGTGCCGGTAGGTTTCGATGATGCGTTCGACGGTCTCGGTCACCTTGTCGAAGGGCACGGCCGGGCCGACGATGGAGCCGACCGCCGCGTCGTCGCCGGCGGAGCCGCCCAGGGTGATCTGGTAGAACTCCTCGCCCTTCTTATCGACGCCGAGGATGCCGATATTGCCGACGTGGTGATGGCCGCAGGCGTTGATGCAACCCGAGATGTTCAGGGTCAGCGGGCCGATCTCGTTGGCCAGCTCGCTGTCGGCGAAGCGTCGGCTGAGGGCCTGAGCCACCGGGATCGCCCGAGCGTTGGCAAGGTTGCAGTAGTCGAGGCCTGGGCAGGCAATGATGTCGGTGATCAGCCCGATATTGCCCTCGGCCAGACCCTCGCCCTTCAGCAGGGTCCACAGCTCGAACAGGTCGGCCTCGCGGACATGGGGCAGGACCAGGTTCTGCTCGTGGGCGACCCGGATGTCCCCCAGCGAATAGCGCTCCGCCAGATCGGCGATGGCGTCCATCTGCTCCGCCGTGGCGTCGCCCGGGATGCCGCCCGCCGGCTTCAGGGACACTGTGACCAGCACATGGCCCGGCACCTTGTGCGGGAACAGGTTGGTGCGGCACCAGCGGGCGAAGTCGCGATGCTCCAGCTTGGCCGCCGCATAGCCCGCATCCGGCTGGCGCGGTTCCAGGGACGGCGGCGCGAAGTGCCGCTCGATCCGGCGGATCTCCGCCTCGGTCAGGGTCAGCGCCCCGTCGCGGATGCGCTCCCACTCCTCCTCGACCAGCCGGGTGAACTCCTCCACCCCGGTCTGCGCCAGCAGGATCTTGATCCGCGCCTTGTAGAGATTGTCGCGCCGGCCCAGCAGGTTATAGGTCCGCAGGATGGCTTCCAGATAGGAGAGCAGGTGCTCCTTGGGCAGGAACGAACGGATCGTCTCGCCGACGATCGGGGTGCGCCCCTGGCCGCCACCGACGATGACCTCGAAGCCGACCGCGCCCTCGGCATTGCGCCGCATGCGCAGCCCGATGTCGTGGAACTTCACCGCCGCCCGGTCGGTCTCCGCCCCGGTGATGGCGATCTTGAACTTGCGCGGCAGGAACGAGAATTCCGGGTGCAGGGTCGACCACTGGCGCATGATCTCGGCCCAGATCCGGGAATCCTCGATCTCGTCGGCGGCCGCCCCGGCGAACTGGTCGGCGGTGACGTTGCGGATGCAGTTGCCGGAGGTCTGGATGGCGTGCATCTCGACCTCGGCGAGCGAGTCGAGGATGTCGGGCACGTCCTCCAGCTTCGGCCAGTTGTACTGGATGTTCTGGCGGGTGGTGAAATGGCCGTAGCCGCGGTCCCAGCGCCGGGCGATCTCCGCCAGCTTGCGCATCTGCCGCGACGACAGGGTGCCGTAGGGGATGGCGACCCGCAGCATGTAGGCGTGGAGCTGCAGGTACAGGCCGTTCATCAGCCGCAGCGGCTTGAACTCGTCCTCCGTCAGCTCGCCGGCAAGACGCCGGGCCACCTGTTCGCGGAACTCCGCCGAGCGGGCCCGCACGAAGGCGTGGTCGAAATTGTTGTACTGGTACATGGCTCAGGCCACCTCGACGGAAGCGGGAAGATCGGTGCCGACGGTCGGGCCGGCCGACCGGATGCGTTCGCGCTGGCCGAGCGGCTCGAGGCTGCCGTCGCTCCCGACGGATACCGCGAACAGGTAGGCGCCGACGACGATCCGGCCGCGCACGGCTTCCAGGGTGGTCGCCTCGAACCCGGCCAGTTCCGACGGAACGTCGCTGGCATGGGCATCGGCGAAGCGGTCCGACCAGGTGTGGGACAGGGTGAGATAGACCACCGCGCCGTCGCTCAGGCGGTTGGCGGTCATCACTTTCGATACGCGGGTATCGCTCATCGGGCGCTCCGGTCTCAGACGGCGAGCCGCTCGGGCACCGGGGTCGGTGCCGTGCGGGGAAGGGGAAAGGGCAGGGCGTTGGCGGCGGCGGTCACCTCGCCGATCACCAGCAGGGCCGGGCCGCGCACTGACTGCGCCTCGACCAGGTCACCCAGGCCCGCCAGGGTGCCGCGCAGCACGCGCTGATCCGGCTGGGTGGCGCGCTCGATGACGGCGACCGGGGTGGAGGCGGCACGGCCTGCGGCGATGGCCCGCTCGGCGATGCCGGCGGCGACCGACACGCCCATGTAGACCACGATGGTGTTGCGGCCCTCGGCCAGGAGTCCCGGCTCGATATCCAGGGCGCCGTCCTTGCCGTGGCCGGTAATGAAGGTGACGGAGGAGGCGTGGCGCCGGTCGGTCAGCGGGATCGCGCAGCTGGCGGCGGCTCCCAGGGCGGCGGTGACGCCGGGCACGATCTCCACGGCGATGCCGTGCCGGCGCAGATAGGCCAGCTCCTCGCCGCCCCGGCCGAACACGAAGGGATCGCCGCCCTTCAGCCTCACGACGCGTTTGCCGGCGCGGGCGTGGGTCAGCAGGATCTCGTTGATCTCGTCCTGCTGGACGCTGTGCTTGCCCTTGCGCTTGCCCACGTCGATCCGGTCGGCGTCGCGGCGCACGCAGTCGAGGATACCGTCGCCCAGCAGCGCGTCATGCACCACCACATCGGCATCCTGCATCATCCGAAGCGCCTTGACCGTCAACAGGTCCGGATCGCCCGGCCCGGCGCCGATCAGGGCGACGGAGCCGACGCGCTCGGCGCGGCGGTCGTCGTTGATCGCCCGCAGCATGGCCTCGCTGGCGCCGGCCTCGTCGCCGGCCAGCACCTTGCCCGCGATCGGGCCGTCGAAGACGCTCTCCCAGAACAGACGGCGGCCCTCGCCTTCGGTGATGGAGGCGGTGACCGCGCCGCGGAAGCGGCCGGCGAACTTGGCCAGGGCGCCCAGCCGCGACGGCAGCAGGGCTTCGATCTTCTCGCGCAGCCGGCGGACCAGGACGGGGGCGGACCCGCCGCTGCCGATGGCGACCAGGATGGGATCGCGGTCGACAATCCCGGGGACGATGACGGTAGAACTGGCCGGGCGGTCGATCACGTTGATGGGGATGCCGGTGGCGCGGGCGGCGGCGAGGATCGGATCGATCTCCTGGCTGCCGTCATCGGAGACGACGAGCAGGGCGGCGCCGTCCAGATCCTCCGGGTCGAAGGTCCGGTTGACCAGATCCAGCGCGCCGGAGGCGGCGGCTTCGACGATCTCGGTCTCGGCCCGAGGGGCGACGACCAGGATCCGGGCGCCGGTCTTGCGCAGCAGACGGATCTTGCGCGTGGCCTCGACGCCGCCGCCGATAACGACGACGCGCCGGCCGTCCAGATCGGCAAAGAGGGGGAAATATCTCACGGGCGATCTCCATTCGGTCCGACTGGGCCCACGGGCGATCACCCGTGGCGCTTTAGCGGTTGGTGACGCGGTCGCAAGCTGCCCTTCAAATCGCCGCGGCCCGTTGGACGGGCTGGAGCCTTGTCGGCCCCTTCCTGGCGAAGATAAAAAGATCGTTCCCTATTGGATAGATGGGGGACTCTAAATAGAACGGGACGGTCCTAATGAGTTCTGATATGAAACGAACCGTTCCCAAATGCGGTGGAGTGCGGAATGGATGATACAGACCGTCGGATCCTGCGGATCCTCCAGACCGACTGCAGTGCGCCGGTATCGGAGGTCGCCCGTCAGGTCGGCCTGTCGGCCTCGCCCTGCTGGAAGCGGATCAACCGGCTGCAGGAGTCGGGCGTGATCCGGGAGCAGGTCGCGGTGCTGGAGCCGGAGGCGCTGGGGTTCGGGCTGACCGTGTTCATGTCCATCAGCACCGGCGAGCATTCCGGGGAATGGCTGCGCAAGTTCGCCGAATTCGTCAGCGCCATGCCCGAGGTGCAGGAGTTCCACCGGATGGCCGGCGAGATCGACTACATGCTGAAGGTTGTGGTGGCGGACATGAAGGCGTTCGACGCGTTCTACAAGCGGCTGGTCGATACCACGCCGCTGACCGAGGTGACCTCCCGGTTCTCCATGGAGACCATCAAGCAGACCACGGCCCTGCCGGTCTGATCTCCGGCGTGGGGACGCCTCAGCAGACTTCCAGCGAGTTGTCCCGGTTGCTCTTGACCCGGTTGCCGGAGGGCAGCCAGATCGAGGCGACGGTGCCGCCCTTGGCGCCGTTGGCGATCCGCAGCCAGCCCTTCTGCTTCTCGATCAGGCTCTTGGTGATCGCCAGACCGAGGCCCGATCCCTCCTGGCTGTTGGAGGTGAGCGGATCGTCATGCCGCAGGAACGGCTCACCGACACGGTCGAGGATCTTGGCCGGCACGCCCTCTCCCTCGTCCTCGATGACGAAGCGGACGCCCTGGTTGTCCCGGTGCAGGCGGATGGCGACCCGGCTTTCCTCGGGCGAGAACTTGGCCGCGTTGGACATCAGGTTCAGCAGGCATTGCAGCGCCAGCCGGCGGTCGCACAGCACCGTGCCGACATCGCGGAAATCGGTCTCCAGGCCGATCGATTTCTTGGTGAAGGCCGGGCCGATCGTAGTCACCGCCTCCTCGATCAGCCCATAGGCGTCGGTCGGCTTGAGGGTCGCCTCCACCTGTCCGGCCTTCAGCTTCGACAGGTCGAGGATCTCGTTGATCAGGCTGAGCAGGTGTTCGCCGCTGCGCTTGATGTCATGGACATATTCGTTGGACCGGTCGCGCCCGAGCCGCTCCAGCCCGAGGGTCGTCAGCATGTCGGCGAAGCCGATGATCGCGTTGAGCGGCGTGCGCAGTTCATGGCTCATATGGGCCAGGAAATGATCCTTCGCTTCGTTCGCCCGATAGGCCTCCTCCAACTGGTCGCGCAGCCGGTCGGACAGCCGGACCAGTTCCTCGTTCGCCTGCACGATCTCCGACATGTCGTGGGCCGTGGCGGTGACCATGGGCTCGCCGCCGATCTGGTAGCGCGCCAGCGAGATCAGGGCCGGGAAGCTGCCACCGTCCTTGCGGCGGGCGCGCACGATGCGCAGCGCCGACATCGGCCCCGGCGCGGAATCGGGGTCGGCGATGTAGTTGCGGACCAGTTCCACATGCGCCTTGCGGGCGTTCACCGGCACGAGTTCGTGGATCGAGCGGCCGAGGATCTCCTCGCTGCTCCAGCCGAAGAGGCGGACGGCGGCGTCGTTGAAGCTGGTGATCCGCTGCCGGGAATCGACCGATAGGATGGCATCGGGTGCGGCCGCCAGGATTGCCTCGATCTGATCGCGGCCCTCGGCGATCACCTGCCGGGCGAGGACCTGTTCGGTGACGTCGTCCTGCACGCCGATGAAATGGGTGATGTCGCCGTTGCGGTCGCGGATCGGCGAGAGGTTCAGGGTGTTCCACAGGATCGTGCCGTCCTTACGCCGGTTGCGCAGGGTCACCGTGCACGGCTCGCCCGTGGCGAGGGCGCGTCGAACGATGTCGAGCTCCGGCTGGTCTTCCAGACCCGCGTTGAGAAAGCGGCAGTTCCGGCCCAGCACTTCATGGGGCCGATAGCCGGTGATCTCAGTGAAGGCGCTGTTGATATAGACGGTCGGATAGTCGTCCGCGGCCTCGGCGATCAGAACGCCGCACACGGCCGAATCCAGGGCGGCGCTGTTCAGCTCGACCTGGCTCTGGAGTTCCTGCTCTCGGGTGACATCGATGTTCACCCCGATAAGGCGCCTCGAATCGACGTAGCCGTCGCTGCTGACGCAGAGTCCGTGGCTGCGGATATACCGCACCTCGCCGTCCGGCGTGCGGATGCGGAACAGGCTCTTGAACGGGGCCTGCGACCCGGCGGCGGCAGCCAGTTCCGCTTGCACCCGGTCGCGGTCTTCCGGGACCACCCGCTCCAGGAACGCGTCCCGGGTGCGGTCGAAACGATCCGGCGTCACGCCCATCAGGTCGTGTTGAACGGGATCCCAGGTGAGCTTGCCGGTGTCCACCTCGCTGACCCAGACGCCGATGCCCCCGGCCTGGCGGGCCAGGGCGGATGTCCGCAGGGTCAGGGCGTAGCGGTCGCGGTCGGCGCAGATCCGCTGAAGGAACTCGATGATCAGACCGAGCATGGTCACGCCGACCGTGTTGCCGATCAGCAGGACCGGCCAGTAGGTCTGCAACACCGTCAGTCCGGTTTCGACCGGCTGGCCGATGAAGAAGGCCGGCAGCGCAGCGGCGGTAGCGATCAGGGACAGGGCGAGAAATCCGAGCAGCCCTTGCCGCGTGTGGTTGCGCCGGCGGGCGATCTCCGCATAGACGGCGCCCGTCACGGCGAAGAGTACCATGCTGATCACGCCGCTGATCGCCGCGCCTCCGCCGACGACCATCCGGGTCGCCGCGGCCAGGGCGGCGGCGACGAGGCCGCCGACGGGGCCGGCGAAGTAGCCCGCCAGAACCAGCGGACCGGCCCGCGTGTCGAAGGTCGCGCCGAAGGGGCCGTGGAGGGGGGCGGCGACGACGAGGATCGAGATGCTTCCCAGAAGGAGCCCGATCAGCAGCTGCCGTCGGACACCCTGCTCCGGAAAGCTGCGGTATTGGGTCAGAAGGATCAGCATGAGCGCGCCGAGGCTGAGAAGCCCGATATTCTTGATCACCGAGAGCGCGAGGATCATGCGAGCCTATCCCTCCTGCATGGCGCCGACGCCGGTCCCTAAGACGGGCGACAATCCGCGCAGCGGTGGGGCGAACGGTAGCGGACAGGCGCTCAAGCCCTGGGAGCAGGCATATGGCATCTGCTCTGAGTGCAGGCGGTCCACCGTTCGTCTCCTGCTTGTGGCAAGCTTAACGCGAGTTAGTGCAGTCAAGAATCATTTTAATTGGTAAAAAAGTTCTTAAAATATTCTTCAAAAATGAACGTGACCATGGGATCGGTCGCTGCGAGCCGCGGATCCCGCCGGGAACCGTCCAGCCAAAGAAAAAGACCGGGCCGCGATGGCCCGGTCTTCTCCCGATGGTTCGGCGATCCGCTTAGTAGCGGTAGGTCTCCGTCTTGAACGGGCCGTTGGTGGTCACGCCGATATAGGCCGCCTGCTCTTCCGACAGCTTGGACAGGTTGGCGTTGATCTTCTTCAGGTGAAGTTCCGCAACCCGCTCGTCCAGCTTCTTCGGCAGAACGTAGACCTGCTTGTCGTACTTGCTGTGGTTCTTCCACAGCTCGATCTGCGCCAGGGTCTGGTTCGAGAACGAGGCGCTCATCACGAAGCTGGGATGGCCGGTGGCGCAGCCCAGGTTCACCAGCCGGCCCTCGGCCAGCAGGATGATGCGCTTGTCGTCCGGGAACACGATCTCGTCGACCTGCGGCTTCACGTTCTCCCACTTCATGTTGCGGAGACCGCCGACCTGGATCTCGTTGTCGAAGTGGCCGATGTTGCAGACGATCGCCCGGTCCTTCATCGCCCGCATGTGGTCGACGGTGATGATGTCCTTGTTGCCCGTGGCGGTGACGAAGATGTCGGCGCGCGGCGCGGCCTCTTCCATCGTCACGACCTCGTAGCCTTCCATCGCCGCCTGCAGGGCGCAGATCGGGTCGATTTCGGTCACGATGACGCGGGCGCCGGCGTTGCGCAGCGACTGGGCGGAACCCTTGCCGACATCGCCGTATCCGGCGACGCAGGCGACCTTGCCGGAGAACATCACGTCGGTCGCCCGGCGGATGCCGTCGGCCAGGCTCTCGCGGCAGCCGTACAGGTTGTCGAACTTCGACTTGGTGACGCTGTCGTTCACGTTGATGGCCGGAACCATCAGTTTGCCCTTCTTGGCCATCTCGTAGAGACGGTGCACGCCGGTGGTGGTCTCCTCCGACACGCCCTTCACGTCCTTCATGAGCTCGGGAAATTCCTCGTGCATCATGATCGTGAGGTCGCCGCCGTCATCCAGCAGCATGTTCGGGCGCCAGCCGTCCGGACCCTCGATGGTCTGGCGGATGCACCACTCGTATTCCTCTTCCGTCTCGCCCTTCCAGGCAAAGACCGGGATGCCGGCGGCGGCGATGGCCGCGGCGGCCTGATCCTGGGTCGAGAAGATGTTGCACGACGACCAGCGGATCTCGGCGCCGAGCGCGATCAGCGTCTCGATCAGCACGGCGGTCTGGATGGTCATGTGCAGGCAGCCCGTGATCCGCGCGCCCTTGAGCGGCTTCGACGGCCCGTACTCCTCGCGGATGGCCATCAGGCCCGGCATTTCGGTCTCGGCGATCGCGATCTCGCGGCGGCCCCAGCCGGCCAGGGAAATGTCGGCGACCTTATAGTCGGTGAACTCGGCCATGAATGTCCTCGTCTCCTGTCTAACAGAGCGTGCTCAGGCGGCTATGGTGCCCGCGCCCGAGCGTCTCGCTCGCATCGATGTCGGCCTCGCCGCTGCGTATAACAAGGCCCGGCGGGATGGGCAAGGAGAGGGGGCGGTCCTCAGGCCGGCCGCATCGATTTCGCCATGTCCATCGAAGTCGGCTCGCTGAAGCCCGGATGCGCCTTGCGGCCGGTCTCCGCGTAGCCGAGATGGCGGAACAGGGCGATGTTGTCGGTCAGCAGCAGGCGCACCCCGAGGGTCACCCGATCGTGATCCTGGGCCAGGCCGAACGCTTCAACCGCCTCGATCAGGGCCCGGGCGATGCCCTTGCCGGTCAGCGCCGGATCGACGGCCAGCCGGTCGAGATAGAGCGATCCGTCCGCCTTGGGATCTGCACACACCGCGCCCACGATCTCCCCGTCCAGGCGCGCCACGAACACCGCCCCGCCCCGGTCGAACCGGGCGGCGAGGGTTTCGGGCGTCTCGTTCATCGCAGCCGAAGGCGGGTCGATCCGGCCGGTCAGGGTGGCGAAGGCGCGGTGGATCACCGCAGCCGCCTCGAACAGATCCCGCGGTGCCGCCGCCGCGACCCGTACCGCCATGCCGTCTCCTATTGCACCCGTAGCGGCCGGGCGTCCGCGCCGACCTCGATCTTCCATCCCTCCATCATCGTTCCCTTCAGGTTCAGGTGGGAAGCCAGATAGAACAGCCGGTCGGTCTCCGGCGTGTTGTAGCCGTTCTGCTTGGCCGTATTGGCCAGCTCGAAGCGCTGGTAGAACCAGGCCGGCTGGAAGGATTGGTAGTAGAAGCGGGCGGTGACGGATTCCACCGACTTGCCCTCCAGCGCCGCCTTGGCGATCCGGTAGCGCAGGCGGTCCGTGCCGGCATTGGGGCTGGCCTTGAAGTCCGGATCGTCGCCGGTGCCGGTCGGTTCGGTCGACTGCATGAACTGGTACAGCAGGTCGCCCTGGTCGGCGATGCCGGCATTGGGGCTCTTGCCGGCGAACTCTGCCGCCGTGACCCAGCCCGCCGGCATCAGCCGGTTGTCCTTCACATGCTCGACCCGGTGGACGAAGGAGGTGGTGAAGGCGCCCTGGGCGTTGCGCACCAGCTCCTCGTAGATCTGCACCTGGGTGTCCTCGGTGATCTCCTGGTAATGCGGCTGGTAGTCGGTGCCTTTCAGAAGCTCGGTGTCGAGCACGATGCCGTGGGTATCGGTGATCAGCCCGCCCTCGTTCGGCCGGCCGGAGGCCCAGATCAGCGAGCCGTCCTCGGCCCAGACCTCCAGCGCGACCCAGGCCCGGCGGAAGGCGACCCCGCTCGGCAGGCGGTGGCCGGTGGTGTTCGTAACCTCCACGTCCACGACCAGATCGCCGTCCGCGTTCATCTCGGCCGACTGCACGGCGACGGTGCCGACCCGTCCTTCGCGGATCGAGGTCGCCATGGCGTTGATCGCCAGATCCGCGCCGGTTTCGGCTCCGGTCTCGTAATCCGTGCTGTCGACCCCGAGGACGTTCGGGAACTGTTTCACCATTTCGATCATGAACCCGTTCAGGCCCACCAGTTCGTGCCGGCTGTAGTCCGCGCGGTGCGGCACCGTGATGTCCTCCGGCGGGAGCTGGTGGTCGGCGGCGGTATAGTCCGCGTCCTGGATCGTCGCGATCTGGCTGACCAGCGGCTTGATCTCGTCGGTCAGGTTGCCGTCCGCGTCCACCGTCCTGAAGCGGTTCGGCATATGGCAGTCCTGGCAGCTCGCGAAGTCCGGTCCCGGTTTGTTGTGTTTGCCCGGGCCGAATTTCGAGTTCAGCCATTCCAGATAGGTCGCCTGCTCGATGCTGTGCGGGATGCCTTGGAAATGTTTGTTCGGCTCGATTGCGGTCAGGATGGGATACTCGTCCTTTGTCGCGCCGATATTCGGCAGGTTGATGGTGTGGCAGGTGCCGCACATCGCCGAATCCTTGGTGAAGGGAGGTTTGCCCTCCCTCATCGGCGGGGCGACCTTCGGAGTGATCCCCATGGCGTTGCGCATCGGTTCGGGGACGATATCGGCCAGCGGGCCCAGCAGCTCGTCCGCTTCGGAGCGTTCGTAAAGTCCGGTGTTGTTGTTGGCGGTGAAGTACAGGAAGGCGTCCGACCAGAGATTGTCGGTCCGGCTGCCGAGCCAGGCCGGGTGGTCTTTCTCGGTCTTTGTCGTCCAGTCCTGAACCGTCTTCTGCGAGGCCGGCGCGATGTGGTGGCAGACCGTGCAGCTGATGCCTTCGCGCGCCAGCTCGCCATAGGCGGCGTCGCCGATGGGGTGATAGGCGGTCGGCGGGATCGGCTGGTTCGGAAAGGGGGTGAAGGGCGGGTTCTTCTCCTGCGCCTCGGTCAGCGGCCGGGTCAGATAGAAGATCTCCGGATTGAACTGCGGGTTCAGGATGCCGTCATGGGGCAGGCTGTGCTTCGCCTTGGCGTTCTGGTCGAGCCCCTTCTGGCGCAGGCCCATGGCGCCGTGGCAGCGCAGGCAGGTGTCGGTCAGGGCCTGCTGGGTCGTCTGAACCGCCGCGGGTCCGGGCTTGCCGTCCTTCAGGGCGCCGTTCTCCTCCAGCAGGATGATCAGCTCGCTCTCGAGCTGGGCGTGGAAGATCGGGTCGCGGCCGGCCAGCCCCATGGGCGACCAGCGCCATTCCCCGAAGGGCGAGATGTTGTAGCCCTCGCCGTACTTGCTCCCGGTGGAGACGAACATCGACACGCCGGACGGCGCGCCGCCGAGCCCGCCATGGCAGCCCATGCAGTTGGACGAGGTCAGATAGTGCTGCGGATCGGAGCTCGGATAGACGTTGTCCGAATATTCAGACGGAAGCGAGAAGCGCGGAATCTCCGCCGGGTCGGGATCCGCCTTCATCCGCTTCAGATCCTGGAACGCGGCAATGAACGCCCGGTTCGGCTTCGGCAGGGGCTTGTCGTGCCGGGGCGCGTCGGCGCGGACGGCGTCCGGCTTGTGCTCGTCCTTGATCGGGGCTCGCGGCGTGAAGAAGGGGCGCTGCTGCGGCGGCAGGTTGAGGGTGGCGAACAGCGCCGTGCGTTCGGCCTCCGGCGCGCCCTCCATGTGCTTGGCGATGATGTCCCAGACCGGTGCGGAGGCACCGCCATCCGTCACCGCCCCCACCTTGGCCTGGGTCAGGTAGTCCTTTGAGCGCCAGGAATTGTCGACCTTGAACTGCAGCGGGATCTCGGCCGGGTCGAAATTGTTTTGCGAGGCGAAGGTGTTGGCGTTCTCGGCGGAGGCGTGGCAGCGGATGCAGGTGCCCACGCCGAAGCCGGAGACCGGCACGCCCTTTCCATCGTCCACGTTGGACGCCCCGTCCGGCTTGTCGAAGGAGTACCCCTTGAACGGGCCGGACCAGAACCAGCCGTCCTTGGAGTCGCCGCCCGTGTCCTGGATCATCAGGGTCCAGCCGACCAGCAGATCGTCGAGCAGCGCCTCGTAGCGGGCCGGATCGCTCTTCAGATAGGGGGTCTCGGCGAGGACGGTATAGAGGGCCGCCGGCGGGGTGAACATTTCCTTCACCAGGATCGCGCCCTGGGGCACCGGGCCCTCGCGCCCGCCGTCGATCCACGTCACGGCCTCCGGCGAGTAGTGGATGCGGACCGCCGGGTGGGTGCCGTAATAGTCGCCGGCGATGAACGGCCCGGTGTCGCGCACCTTGGTATCGACCTTCCAGCCGGGGAGGCCCGCGTAAGCGCGCTGCACAACCCAGGGATAGAGGATGTTCACCTCGTAATCCTGCAGCGGCATGGTGCTAGGCAGGGCGGGAAGCGGCTGCGGGTCGGCCGAGCCGGCGCTCGGCAGGAGCGCCAGTCCGAGGACAAGGCCGGTTATCGTTCCGAGCAACCGTGATTTGCCAACCATCCGCCGTTCCTCCCTTATTTCGGGAAATATGGCATCAGGTCAGTCGCGTGCTGTCAACTGTGGGTGGTCAAGGCTTTCTACTGGAAGAATAAAATATTACTCGGCCGCTTCAGACCGCCCCCCGCAGGCGGTCGCCCAGTTCGCCCATGCGCTCGGCTTCCAGATTGGCGAAGGCGAGGCGCAGATACGGATCCTGGCCGGGGCCGAACACCGTGCCCGGCAGGGCCAGCACGCCGTGTTCCTGCGCCAGCCGCTTGGCGACCGCATGCGCGGTCTCGCCGTCGAAGGGGTGGCGCACATAGGCGAAGTAGGCGCCGGTGGAGACCAGGTCGAAGGCGAGATTGCCAGACGAGAACACGTCCAACAGTGCCTGGCGGCGGCCGGCCATCATCTCGCGCTTCTCCGCCGCCCACCCCCACAGGTGCTGCAGGGCGTAGAGGGCGCCGTCCTGGCCGATCCGGGCGGCACAGATCGACATGGTGTCCATCAGCTTCGCCACCTGCTCGATGAAGCGCGGGCCGGCGATGATCGAGCCGACCCGATAGCCGGTCAGGCTGAACACCTTGGAGAAACTGTAGAGCTGGACCACCGTGTCGCCCCATTTCGAATCGCTGAACAGGGTGTGGCGCGGCTCCGACGGGTCGAGGAAATCCTTGTAGGTCTCGTCCAGCACCAGGGCGATGCCGCGCTCGGCGCAGAGGTCGCGGAACCGGGCGATGACCTCCGGCGGCACCACGGCGCCGGTCGGGTTGTTCGGGCTCACCAGCACCAGGGCGCGGGTCCGCTCGGTGATCAGGGTGGCGGCCTCGTCGGGATCCGGCACGCCGCCGCGATCGGCGCGGAACGGCAGATGCACGCCGGTGACACCGAGGGAGTCGAGCCACATCTGGTGGTTAAAGTAATAGGGCAGGGGCAGGATCACCTCGTCGCCGTGCCGGGCCAGGGCCATGATGGCGAGGCAGTAGGCCTGGTTGCAGCCGGCGGTGATCTGCACGTTGGCCGGCGCCACGCTGCCGCCGTAGAAGCCGCTCATATGCTCCGCCAGGGCCGATTTCAGCGCCGGGGTGCCGGTGATCGGGGCGTATTGCGCGGCCTCGAAGGTGCGGGCCCGCTCGGCCAGATGGGCGCGCAGGGCCTCGTCCGGCGGATAGCTCGGCACCGCCTGGCAGCAGTCGAGCAGCGGCTTGCCGGGGATCGGCGGGCGGCCGTCGACCCAGGCACGGGCTTCGGCGATCGGCGGCTCGACGACGGAGACGACGTCGGGATTGACGGTGAAGGTCATGGCAGGGCGTCCGGAACAGCGATCCCGCCCCTTTAGCACGGCGGCGGGTCCAGTCGAAGAGGCCGACTGCGGGGCTTTATCTGACCATTCCTCCCTTCCCGACTTCCCGGACGCCCCACCGGGGCGATCCAGGACCCAATGGCAAGGTTCGGAACAGGGTCCTGGATCACGCTGCGCGCGTCCAGGAAGTCGGGAAGGGGTGGGAACTGGACTGCGCCGACTACGCCACGGCGATCGGCTTTCCCCGGCAGCAGCAGGCGGCGGTGACCGGGAAGTCGGTGCGCGCCTGGGCCAGGGTCAGGCGCTGGCGCAGCATCTCCGCCTCCGCGGTCCCGCCACGCCGCTCCACGCATTCGAGCAGACCGTGCAGCGCCCAGACATTGTCCGGATGGCGGCAGGGGCGTGGAACCGTTGGATCGAGCCCCAGATCGGCCCGGTAGACGGCCTCCGCCTCGGCATGGAGACCCTGTTCGGCCAGCAGCGCGCCCAGCGCGTGGCGTGGCGGATGCATCCAGGCCCAGGGCTCGGTGTAGTTCAGGGCGTCGTTGCGCTCGACGGCCGCGCGTAGATGGTCGAACGCCTCCTCGAAGGCGCCGCGGCGATAGGCGATCTCGCCGGCCAGCATGGCCGCCCCGACGCCCAGCGTGTCGCGCACCGTGTTGCTGAGGAAGATCGCGTCCTCGGCGAAGCCGTCGCGGGCGGCGTGAAAGGCGTCGGCCTCGCGGTCCGCCGCGTCGAGCTCGCCCAGGGCGGCATGGGCCACGCCCTTGGCGTAGTGGAACATGGCGGTCCGGATCGGCGCCAGGTCGGGGTCGGGCGGCGGCGCCTCGCGGGTCAGCTCCCGCCATTTGCCGAACCGGACCTGCACATGGCTGCGCATCCCGGAATAGCCGTCGAGGATCGAGCGCATGAAGGGCGCGCTGGCGGCCAGCAGGTCGCGGTGGGCGATCGCCCGGATCTTCTCGGCGGCGTGCAGGGCGGTGCGGTACTGGCCCAGCAGCATGGCGGCGTAGATGTAGAGATGCAGGTCGTGGCAGCGGGCCGTGGTGTAGAAGTTGGTGTCGCCGCCGAAGGCCAGATAGGCGTCGTCGGCGGCCACTGCCCGCCGGCTCTGCTCCACCGCCTCGCTGTAGCCGCCGCACAGCACGTAGATATGGGCCGGCATATGCTCCAGATGGCCGGCATCCGGCGCCAAGCCGCGCAGGCTGTCGGCACTGGCCAGGGCGCGTTCCGGCTCGGCCGACATCTCCAGGGCGTGGATGTGCATGTGCAGAACGCCCGGATGGACGATGCCGTCGCGGGCGCAGCGGGCCAGCGCCGTCTCCAGTACGTCGAGCGCCTCCACCGTCAGGCTCGCCGGATTGGGCGCGCCGGTGCGCAGGTCGAACAGCATCCGCGGGGTGCAGGTGACGGCGGCCTCGGCGAACAGGGCGGCGATGTCGAGATCGTCCGGATGGGCCGCGTGCACCGAGCGCATCGCATCGGCGAATTCCCGGTGCCAGCGGTTGAGCACGGCGCGGTCCCGTTCCGACGGCGACTGGTAGCGCAGGGCCACCGCGGCGATCAGCGCCCGTTCCGCCTCGGTGCCCGGCGCCGCAAGATCAGCGGCCTTCAGGGCCGCGGCGTGGCACACCGGCAGGGTGGCGGCGATCTCGGCGTCGGAGAAGCGGATCCAGGCGCGGTTTTAGAACGGGCCGCTGGCATAGGCGATGCCCCACCACGCCATCGCGCAGCCGGGATCGGCCTCCAGCGCACGGTGGAAACAGGCGACGGCTTCCTCGTGGTTATAGGCGAACAGCCAGTTCAGACCCCGGTCGAACCAGGTCTGCGCGTCCGGCGGGGCGGTGGCGACCGGGCGCGTCCAGGTACCGAGATCGAACGGATAGGCCGGATCGATCTCGGTCATGGCGCTCAGAGACCGTCGTTGAAGTCGTCGAGCAGGACGGCGATCCGCCCCTCGTCGAGCTGGTCCATGATCGCGCGGGCGCGCTGGGTGGCCGGGGCCAGGGACAGGCGGCGGATCCGCTGCTTGACCCGGGGCAGGGCGGTGGCGGACATGGACAGCTCCTTCACCCCCATGCCGATCAGCAGCGGGGCGTAGCGCGGGTCGCCGGCGATCTCGCCGCAGATGCTGACCGGCAGTCCGTGGCGGTTGGCGGCATCGACGGAGAACTGGATCAGCTTGAGCACGGCCGGGTGCAGCGGGTTGTAGAGGTCGGCCACCTGCTCGTCGCCCCGGTCGATGGCCAGCGTGTACATGGTCAGGTCGTTGGTCCCGAGCGCCAGGAAATCGCATTCCATGGCCAGCGCGTCGGCGGAGAGGGCGGCGGCCGGCACCTCGATCATCGCGCCGAGCGGCGGAACCGGATCGGCGATGGTCACCTTGCGGCGTTTCAGACGGCGCACGACCTTGGTAAGGATCGTGCGCACCGCGCGCACCTGGGCGGTCGAGGAGATCATCGGCAGCAGGATGCGCACCGGCCCATGGGCGCCGGCCCGCAGGATGGCGGAAAGCTGGGTCTCCAGCAGCTTCGGCTCGCGCAGGGACAGCCGGATGGCGCGCAGGCCCAGGGCCGGGTTCGCGCTGTCGGCGATGCGGTCGCCCAGCGCCGTCGCCAGCTTCTCGCCGCCGACGTCGAGCGTGCGGATGGTCACCGGCTTGCCGGCCATGCCCTCCACCACCTGGCGCAGGGCGGCGTACTGCTCGTCCTCGTCGGGCAGCACGTCGCGGTTCATGAACATGAACTCGGTGCGGAACAGGCCCACGCCCTCAGCGCCCCGATCCGTGGCGATCTCCAGGTCGCGCGGCAGCTCCAGATTGGCCAGCAGGGAGATGGTCACGCCGTCCTGGGTGATCGCCGGCAGCGAGCGCAGGCGGGTCAGTTCCCGTTCCAGCCGTTCCCGCGCCGCCGCCCGGCGTCGGTACTCGGCCAGGGAGTCCTCGTCGGGGTCGAGCACGATCCGGCCGGTATCCCCGTCGACAATGATGGTCTCGCCGGACCGGATCGCCTTCGGCGCCACGGTGGCGCCCAGCACCGCCGGCAGGCCCATGGACCGGGCCATGATGGCGGTGTGGCTGTCGGTCCCGCCAAGGGCGGTCACGAAGCCGCCGATCTTCGCCGGGTCGAGCAGGGCGGTGTCGGCCGGGCTCAGCTCCTCGGCGATGATGATGGCGCCCTCGGGGACATGGGCGAAGGCGTGATAGGGGGTCTCGGTGAGCTGGCGCAGGATGCGGTCGCCGACCTCGCGCACGTCCTGGGCGCGGGCGGCGAGATAGGCGTCGTTCACCGCGGACAGGCCGCGCACCATTTCGCCGACCACGACCTGAACGGCGGCCTCGGCATTGATGCGGCGCTCGCGGATCGTCGCGGCGACCCCGCCGGCGAGCCGCGTGGAGCCGAGCATCGCGGCATGGGCCTCCAGCAGCGGGCCGAGTTCGTCCAGCACGCCGGCCGGCAGGGCCTCGGCCTTGCGGCGCAGCTTGCGGACCTGCTTGTCGGCGCGGGCCCGGGCGGCCTCGAACCGCTCCACCTCGGTGACGAGCTGGCTGGTGGCCACCTGGTATTCGGGAACCTGGATCGACCCCGTATCGAGCACATGGGCCGGACCGATGGCGATGCCGGCGGAGACGCCGATTCCCTCCAACAGTCCGCGCTTGCCTCCCTTGTCCTGGCGCGCCCGCTTGGCCTTGTTAGTGGTCTTCATCGAACTTGGACTCCACCAGATGGGCGATGGCGTTCATCGCCTCCCCCGCATCCGAGCCCTTGGCGCGAACCAGGATCGAGCAGCCCGGCGCCGCCGCGAGCATCATCAGACCCATGATGGATCGTCCGGAGACGGACTGTCCGTCCTTCTCCACCTCGATATCGGCGGCGTAGGCGCCGGCACATTTCACGAATTTAGCCGCCGCGCGGGCGTGCAGACCGCGCTTGTTGGTGATGAGCAGCTTGCGTTCTTCCGTCGCCATCGCCTGCCCGCTCAAGAGCCGGTCGCCCCCAGCACTTCGGAGGCGATCGATATGTATTTCCGCCCGGCATCGCGCGCCGCCACGCTGGCCTCGTGGAGCGAGGCGTTGGCGCGCACGCTGGCGAGCTTGATCAGCATTGGCAGGTTCACGCCGGCGATGACCTCGACCCCCGGGCGGTCGATGATCGAGATCGCCAGGTTGGACGGGGTGCCGCCGAACATGTCGGTCAGCACGATGACGCCGTCGCCGGCATCCATCTCCTTGGCGCGATCCATGATCTCTCCGCGCCGCTGCTCCATGTCGTCTTCCGGACCGATGCAGACCGTTGCCAGACCGGTTTGCGGCCCCACCACGTGTTCCATCACCGCCTTGAGTTCATCCGCGAGGCGACCGTGGGTCACCAGAACAATGCCGATCACGATGTCTTCCGCGCTGTTTTGCTCATGTTGACGGCATGCCGCCCGTCTCGCGAGGCAGGTCGCGATGGCGGAGCGTGACAGGAGTTCCCCCGCTCTTCAACCACTCGGCCAGCCGCTCGGCCACATGAACCGAACGGTGCTTGCCGCCGGTGCAGCCGATGGCGACCGTCAGGTAGCTCTTTCCCTCGCGTTCGTAGCGCGGCAGCAGGGGGCCGATCAGATCGGTGAGGGACTGGAAGAACGGCGCAAAACCGGGATCGCCGGCGACGAAGGCGCCGACATCCGGGTCCCGGCCGTCGCGCGGCCGCAGATCCGGCATGTAATGCGGATTGGCCAGGAAGCGCACGTCGAACACCAGATCCGCCTCGCGCGGCAAGCCGCTGCGGAAGGCGAAGGACACGACGGTCACCGTCATCGCCCGGCCGACATCCAGGGCCAGGGATGAGATCAGGCTTTCCCGAAACTCCGAGAGATTGGACGAGCTGGTGTCGATCACCGCCGTCGCCAGATCGCGCACCGGGTCCAGCATCCGCCGCTCGATGGCGATGCCGTCGGCGATCGGCCGGTCGGTGGCAAGCGGGTGGCGCCGCCGGGTCTCGGTGAAGCGGCGGATCAGAACGTCGTCGTCGCAGTCGAGGAAGACGACGCGCAGGTCGACATCCGTGCGGGCCTCCAGCTCGGCGATGGCGTCAGCGAGCGGATCGGTGGCGAAGCCCCGGGTGCGCGGGTCCACGCCGACGGCGATCCGGCCGGGAGCCTCCCGTGGCGCCAGCAGGGCCGGCATGAGGCTGAGCGGCAGGTTGTCGACCGCCTCGTAGCCGAGATCCTCCAGCACCTTCAGGGTCGACGTGCGGCCGGCGCCGCTGAGGCCGGTGACCAGCACGACGGAAAGGGGAGCGGTCATCGGGTACTCACCTGACGGACGGCCATGCGGACCTTGGCGGCGGCGGAGGCTTCGAGGGCGAAGAGCGAGATCACCGGGACCGACACGCCGAGATGGGTCCAGCGGCCGGGGTCGGGCATTCGCGGAACCTGCTCCAGGGGGACGAGATCGATCACCAGGACCAGCGAGACGCGCTGCACCGCCGGCACCGAGACGATGCCGATGCCGCGCACCTCCATCCGGCCCGACAGCGCTTCCGGCGCCCGGGCGATCAGGCTGTCCCCCTCGCGTGCCAGCTCCACCCGGTCATCGGCGACCAGCGACGCCCCGCTGTCGATCAGCCGAAGCGCCAGATCCGACTTGCCGATACCCGACGGGCCGCGGAGCAGCACGCCCCGGCCATCGATCGACAGCACATTCCCCCAGATCGTCTCCATGGGCGGAGAATGGGTGCGCCGGGGGGCTTAGGCAATGGCCGATCCGCATCGATCGGCGCGGGTGCGGGATGTCGCGGCGCACTTGAATCCCTTTGCGTCGGCCGGTGTCGGAGATATAACGGCGCCAAACCAAGACGGGCATGGGCCCGCATATAGCCGACCGGGCCGAGGCGCACCTCGGACGGCCGCGCGGTCGAGAGACTTACTTTCAGTCGCGAGACTTCGCCGCCAACTGGCTGCTGCCATCATCATCGAGGAGAGACACTACATGACCGCAGGCCTGGACAGCTTCAAAACCAAGGCGACGCTCGACGTCGCCGGCAAGACCTACACCTATTACGACCTGACCTCACTCGAGGCCGCGCACCCCGAGGTCGCGCGCCTGCCGTACTCGCTGAAGGTGCTGCTCGAGAACCTGCTGCGCTACGAGGACGGGGTCACCGTCACCGAGGAAGACATCACCGCGATGGCCGACTGGGCGAAGACCCGCAAGTCGGCGCGCGAGATCGCCTATCGCCCGGCCCGCGTGCTGATGCAGGACTTCACCGGCGTTCCGGCCGTGGTCGACCTCGCCGCGATGCGCGACGCGATGGAGAAGCTCGGCGGCGATCCGACGAAGATCAACCCGCTGTCTCCGGTGGACCTGGTCATCGACCACTCCGTGATGGTCGACGATTTCGGCAATCCCGAGAGCTTCAAGAAGAACGTCGAACTGGAATTCGAGCGCAACAAGGAGCGCTACGAGTTCCTGAAGTGGGGTCAGGACGCGTTCTCGAACTTCCGCGTCGTCCCGCCGGGAACGGGCATCTGCCACCAGGTGAACCTGGAATACCTGGCGCAGACCGTGTGGACCAAGGACGAGAACGGCGAGAACGTCGCCTATCCGGACACCCTGGTCGGTACCGACAGCCACACCACCATGGTCAACGGCATGGCCGTGCTGGGCTGGGGCGTGGGCGGCATCGAGGCGGAGTCCTCCATGCTCGGCCAGCCGATCTCCATGCTCGTGCCGGAAGTCATCGGCTTCAAGCTGACCGGCAAGATGCCGGAAGGTGCGACCGCCACCGACCTGGTGCTGACGGTCACCCAGATGCTCCGCGCGAAGGGCGTGGTCGGAAAGTTCGTGGAGTTCTACGGCCCGGGTCTGGACGACCTGCCGCTGGCGGACCGCGCGACGATCGCCAACATGGCACCGGAATACGGCGCCACCTGCGGCTTCTTCCCGATCGACGCCGAGACCATCAACTACCTGCGTTTCACCGGCCGCGACGAGGACCGGGTGAAGCTGGTGGAGGCCTATGCCAGGGCGCAGGGCATGTGGCGCGAGAAGGACACGCCGGATCCGGAGTTCACCGACACCCTCGAGCTCGACATGTCGAGCGTCGTGCCGTCCCTGGCCGGCCCGAAGCGCCCGCAGGACCGGGTGCTGCTGACCGAGGCCGCCGGCAACTTCCAGTCGGCCCTGAAGTCCACCCTCGGCGACGGCACGGGCACCAAGCGCTCGGCCCCGGTCGAGGACGCGAACTACGAGCTGAGCGACGGCGACGTGGTGATTGCCGCCATCACGAGCTGCACCAACACCTCCAATCCGAGCGTGCTGATCGCCGCCGGCCTGATCGCCCAGAAGGCGGTGGCCAAGGGCCTTACCGTGAAGCCGTGGGTGAAGACCTCGCTCGCGCCGGGCTCCCAGGTCGTCACCGACTACCTGGAGGCCGCCGGCCTGCAGGATCCGCTCGACAAGCTCGGCTTCAACCTGGTCGGCTACGGCTGCACCACCTGCATCGGCAACTCCGGCCCGCTCAGCGACCCGATCGCGGCGGCGGTGGAGGCCGGCGATCTGGCGGTGTGCTCGGTGCTGTCCGGCAACCGTAACTTCGAAGGCCGCGTGAACCCGCATGTGAAGGCCAACTATCTGGCCTCTCCGCCGCTGGTCGTCGCCTATGCCCTGGCCGGGTCGATGTTCGTCGACATCAACAACGACCCGCTCGGCGAGGACAAGGACGGCAACCCGGTGTACCTTCGCGACATCTGGCCGTCGAACCACGAGATCGCCTCGACCATCCAGGCGAAGCTCACCCCGGAGATGTACCGGTCGCGCTACGCCAACGTGTTCCACGGCGGCAAGGAGTGGCAGGCGGTGAAGACCTCCGGCGGCCTGACCTACGACTGGGACGACGGGTCCACCTACGTGCAGAACCCGCCGTACTTCGTCGGCATGGCGGAGGAGCCGGGCGAGATCACCGACATCACCGGCGCCCGCGCGCTGGCGATGCTGGGCGACTCGATCACCACCGACCACATCTCGCCGGCCGGTTCGATCAAGAAGGACAGCCCCGGCGGCGAATACCTCCTGGAGCGTCAGATCCGTCCGACGGACTTCAACTCCTACGGCGCCCGTCGCGGCAACCATGAAGTCATGATGCGCGGCACCTTCGCCAACATCCGTCTGCAGAACGAGATGACCCCGGGCGTGTCCGGCGGCATGACCAAGCTGGTGACCACCGGCAAGGAAATGCCGATCTACGACGCCGCCATGAAGTACGCCGAAGCCGGCACCCCGCTCGTCGTGATCGGCGGCAAGGAGTACGGCACCGGCTCGTCCCGCGACTGGGCGGCCAAGGGCACCCGTCTGCTGGGCGTGAAGGCGGTCGTGGTCGAGAGCTTCGAGCGTATCCACCGCTCGAACCTGGTCGGCATGGGCGTGCTGCCGCTGCAGTTCCCCGAAGGCACCGACCGCAAGACCCTGGGTCTGACCGGTGACGAGACCTTCGACATCACCGGCATCGCCGACGGCATCAAGCCGCGGATGGCCGTCCCGATGACGATCACCTATGCCGACGGCACCAAGAAGACCGTCGAGCTGCTGTGCCGCATCGATACCGCCAACGAGGTGGATTACTACCGCCACGGCGGCATCCTGCACTACGTGCTGCGGACCCTCAGCCAGGCCGCGTAAGCGGTTTCGCCTGGGCCACGTTAAAACGGGCCAAACAGCAACGGGCGCTCCCTTCGGAGCGCCCGTTCGCGTTTCGAGACGCGGTGACTCTCAGAACGTGTAGGTCAGGAACATGCCGCCGAAGATCTGGGTGGCGCTGCCGCGCTCGTCCACGATCGGGCTGTCGGCGAAATCGCCCATCAGCCGCGACACGCCGGCAATGGCGCCGATGCCGATCTCGCGGGTGACGGCAAAGCGGGCGGAGGCCTTCAGGCCGACGTCGCGCAGACCGTCGCCGGCGGAGAACTGCGACAGGCCGCTGGCCGAGGCCCCGGCCGCGTCGATGGTGTAGTAGGTCGTGGCGTAGTCGTTGTCGGCATAGGTCGCCGAGGTGCCGATCGAGAGCTGCAGGCGCCGGGTGGCCTGATAGCCTTAGGTCAGGCCGAGGGTCGCCGTCGAGCCGTTGTCGTCGGTCGCGGCCCACATCGCCTCGACCTCGACGCCGAGGGAGTCCCGGTCGCCGAAGATGCCCTTCTCGGTATAGCCGGCGAACAGGCCGACCCAGAGCTCGTCGTCGATCTCCGGAAGCCGGTCGACCACGTCGTCCTCCACGTCGGAGCGGCCTTCGCCGTAACGCAGGATCGGACCGAATTCGAACAGGCCGTGGGGCATCAGGTTGGCGCGCACGCCCGGCCCGTCCGTCTCGACGTACAGATTGTCGTACTCGACCTTTACCGTCGGGAAAGGCTGGAACTCGTAGTCGTCGGAGCCCAGATAGTCGGGGTGGTAGATCGCGCCAGCCCCGAGCGTTACCTGCCAGGGGGAGTCCGGGCCGGTCTCCTGGGGCTTGTCGTCCGCCCGCGCCGCCGAGGGAAGGGAGACGACGGCGAGCGCCACCGCCATGAAATATCCGGTCCGAATCGAAGTCATACCCATTGAAACCTCTCCATGGCGATATTTACGTCGTCAATATCCGGTTAACGTGCGGGCGTCAATGCCAAATTGACAGCGAAAACATTCCGCCGATAGGGTGCGGAATGGCATATCACCATGGCAATCTGCGGGAGGCGCTGGTCCAGGCCGGGCTCGACATCCTGGAAACGGAGGGGCTCGGCGCCCTGAGCCTGCGGGGCTGTGCGGCACGGGTCGGTGTCTCCCACGCCGCACCGAAGAACCACTTCCAGAATCTGGAACGGCTGACGGTGGCGATCTGTGCCGAGGGGCATCGGCGGCTCAGCGCCACCATGCGGGAGCGCCTGCGCGGCGCCCCGGCAGAGCCGCGCGCCCGGATCGCGGCGGCGGCGGAGGGGTATCTCGCCTTCGCGCTGGAGAACCCGGACTTGTTCCGGCTGATGTTCTCCCAACCCAGGACCGCCGCCTACGACCCGGACCTGCGGGAAGCCGGCGACGAGTCCCATGACATCCTGCGCGAGATCTGCGCTCCGCTGGCATCGCGGATCAACGGGGTTCCGGTGCCCCGCGCCGTGATCGAAACCATGGTGTGGAGCTATGTGCACGGCTATGCCTCGCTCGCGGTGAACAACCGGTTTCGGCGCCAGCAGGTCGCCATGGGCCGGATGCCCGGAATCGCCGAGGCGATGCCGGCTTTCGAGATCGAAGGCGAGGGGCTGCGTGCGCCCTGCCCGCCAGAGGTGGGAGCGGCGGAGGCGAAGTGATATCCTCCCGGGATGCCTGCGCACCGTACGGTGTGCCATCGGAGCGGATGCTGGAGGGCCGCGCGCCATGACCCGAGGACTGCTGTTCCTGCGATTGCCGTTCTTCCTGGCCGCCGCGCTCATGCTTTTCGCCGCCGTTCCTGCCTCGGCCCAGTGGCTGCACGACGCGCAGCCCGCCCCGGCCCAGCCTAACCCGGTCCACACCGTGCCGGCCGAGCCCTCCGTCCTGCCCGACCTGCGGGCCGATCTGCCGCCGTGGCAGCGCACCCTCTACAAGACCGTGACGTTCCAGGCGGTGGCGAATGCGACCGATCTGCTGCTGTTCGACACCCTGATCGGCGGGCACGCGGTCCTGCTCGGCGGTTTCGTGGTCGCCAATGCCGCGACCGCGGCCGGGCTGTACTACGGCTTCGAATATCTTTGGCAGCGCGAAGGTCCGACGCTGGCGGAGACCGACGAGACCACGATCCTGAAGAAATCGCTGCTCTTCCAGTCGGTCAACGGCGGGCGGATCTTCCTGCTCGGCTACGGGCTGGGGGCGTCGGCGCCGGCGGCGGCGCTGCTCGCCGGGACCGTCTTCGTCACCGATCTCGCGGTGTTCTACGCCAACGAGTATGTCTGGGACGTCTTGCGGCCCCTGGAGGTCGGGAGCACCGCCGAGCCGCCGATCACGGCGTCTTCAATTCCCGTGAGCTACCGCTGACGGGTAGTCTTCCCGGCATGATCACCCGTCGATCCTTTACCCTCGCCGCCGTTGCGGGTGCCGCCGCGGCCGCGATCCCCGGCATTCCGGGCGCCGCCGCCGCGTCGCGGCCGGTCGTCGTCGAGCTGTTCACCAGCCAGGGCTGCAGCTCCTGTCCGCCCGCCGATGCCTATCTCGGCCGGCTGGCGGCGCGCGAGGACGTCATCGCGCTCGCCTATCATGTCGACTACTGGGACTATATCGGCTGGGCCGATCCCTTCGCCGACGCGACCTATACGACGCGGCAGCGCGCCTATCGGGATGCGCTGGGCAATCGGACCCTCTACACGCCGCAGATGATCGTCGACGGCGAGGCGGATGCGGTCGGCTCCGACAGTCGGGCGGTGGATGCCCTGATCCGCGAGCATCTGGAGGCCGCGGGAGATGCGCGTCCGGTGGTCCGGGTCGAGGCGTCGCTGTCGCGGGGCGAATTGCATGCCCAGATCCACGACACCGGCATGCCCGGTCCGGCCGACGTGCTGGCGGTCGCCTACGATACCCACCACAGGACCGAGATCCGACGGGGCGAGAACGGCGGCGTCACCTTGGATAATTTCAACGTGGTGCGGGCGATCCGCAAGATCGGCGAGTTCCACGGTCCGGGTCGGACGCTGAGCGTGCCGGCCAAGCCCTGGACCCAGGTCGAGGGCGGCATCGCCATCCTGGTACAGGGTGCGGAACACGGCCCGATCTGGGGGGCGACGAAAGTCCTCGTCGCCTAGTCTTCCTCGTCTTCCGGCAGCAGGATCGGCTCGCCATGGGGTGCTCGCTGGGCGGCCCGGTCCCAGGCGTTCTTGCGCTTGAGAAGCTGGTCGACGGTCAGGTCGGTCTTGGCCAGGACCAGACCCTCCAGCGCCTTCAGCCAGTGCTGATAGTAGGTGTCGCCCAGATCCGGATCGCCGTCGGCCTGGGCCGCCTTGATCTCGTCGGACAGGGCGGTCGCCCATTCGTTCCAGGTATAGAGCCCGGTCTCGTGCAGCTTGACCGCGATGGCGAAGGCCTGCGCCTCCCACGGCTCGCGGAACACCGGCCCGTCATGGTCGACGGGGATGCGGGGCAGGCTGTCCAGATTGACGGTGGTGCCCAGGGACGGGGCTGAAGCGGTCGCGGTCATGCCGGTTCCAGATAGGGTTCCCAGAGATCGGCATGCACGCTGCCGCCCTGGCTCTGCGGTCCCCACAGCTCGTCGGCCGCGAAGGAGACGTTGTAGAGGTGGTGGGCCGTCTTGTGGTCGCCGGTGGCGCTGGTGTCGGCGAAGACATGGGCGCCGTGATGCATCACTACCGTGCCCACATGGCCGCGCATGTAACGCGGCGCGCGGGTATGGCCGGTCGGGTGGAAGGTCTTCACCCGCACCGTGCTGCCCACCGCGAACAGCGGCGCATTCGGCACCTCGCGGATATAGGGCGAGCCCTGCTGCAGCGCCTTGAACACCCGCTCGGCCGGGAGCGCCGGGATCTTGCCTGGGCCGGAGGCCTTGCCGCTCTCCAGCTCCTCCGGCGTGACCAGGCCCTTCTCGACCAGCATGGTCTCCACGCCGTGCAGCCACTGCTCGTAGTAGGTGTTGTCCAGGTACTGGGCCGGGGGCTGGCGTTCGCGGGCGTAGCGGGCCTCGTCGATCGACCATTGGCCGAGGCCGCCGCAGGCGAGCGTCAGGGCGAAGGCCTTCTTCTCCCAGTCGCCGTGGAAGAGGGGATGGACGGGCTCGTCCTCGACCGGCCCGAAGCCGTGCATCCCGCCCATGTCATGCGCGCCGTTCATTGGGCCGCCTCCTGACGGGCGGGGTACTGCACCGTCTCCACGCCGATCATCGAGTTGCGGGTGACGAGATCGGCCAGTTCCGCCTCGCTCAGCCCTTCGGTGCCGGCGGGGCGCTGGGGCAGGACCAGGTAGCGCATCTCGGCGGTTGAATCCCAGACCCGGATCTCGACATCGTCGGGCAGGGTCGTGCCGAAATCGGCCAGCACGCCGCGCGGATCGTTGACCGCGCGCGAGCGGTAGGGGGCGGACTTGTACCAGACCGGGGGCAGGCCCAGGACCGGCCACGGGTAGCAGGAGCACAGGGTGCAGACGACCATGTTGTGGGTTTTGTCGGTGTTCTCCACGACCACCATGTGCTCGCCCTGGCGGCCCTCGAAGCCGAAGGACTTGATGGTGGTGGAGGGATCCTCCAGCAGCTTCTTCTTGAAGGCGGGATCGGTCCAGGCCTTGGCGACGACCAGGGCGCCGTTGCGCGGGCCGACCTTGGTCTCGTAGGTGTCGATGAACACGTCGAGGGCGGCGGGATCGACCAGCCCCTTTTCAACCAGCAGCGATTCCAGGGCCTTCACGCGAAGCTGAAGCTCGCTCAGCCGCGGATGCTCGTGGTCGTGGTCATGATCGTGGTGGTGATCATGATCATGGTGGTGGTCGTGGTGATGGTGGTCGTGATCGTGGCCGCTCATGCCATCCTCCCGGGCGTTTCGCAGGAGGGTAGAGCAGATCGCTGGGAGAGGAAACGGGGTGCGTGGCGTCTGGCGGCTCCGTGGCGCCGGGTCCCGGCCCGCCCAGATATTCAAGGCTCCCGTCATCCCGAACTTGTTTCGGGACCTCATTGACTTCAGGCCCGGGCAGAGGTCCCGAAACAAGTTCGGGATGACGGTTTGAGGCGCAAGCGTCCAGCGATCAAGTCGTTAATCGAACCCATTCGGCCAACGCAAAAAGCCGCCCGGTCCGGGGCGGCTCAGCGTCGGCAATGTCGGGGCGGTCGCTGGCGGACGGCCCGGCCGGGGACTAGTAGCCCTCGCGCTCCATGCGCTTGCGCATGAGCTTGCGATAGCGACGGACCGCCTCAGCGCGCTCACGAGCCTTCTTCTCAGACGGCTTCTCGTAGTTGCGGCGCAGCTTCATCTCGCGGAAGACACCTTCGCGCTGCATCTTCTTCTTCAGCGCGCGCAGGGCCTGGTCGACGTTGTTGTCGCGAACGGATACTTGCACGGGTTTCGCACTCCTTTCCTCGTTGCCTCGGCACAAATAAACGCCAGCACGATGGACCCGATACCGGATCAATCGGCCAGCACTTACGGTAAGTATACCTCAAAACGCCGTGCCGTTCCAGGGCCGCGTCCGCTGGACCGACCCCGATGGGCGCGCTATATGCCTCATCATGAATGCGAAGTCCATAGTCCGTGCGGGAGATCCGGTCCTGCGTCGCGTGGCGGCCCCGGTGGCCGACCCCCGTGCACCCGAAATCGCCGAGCTGATCCGCGAGATGGAGGCCAGCCTGGCGGAAGCCGGCGGCATCGGTCTCGCCGCCCCGCAGATCGGCGTATCGGAGCGGGTTATCCTGGTTTCCGTGCCGGCGACCCGCAAGACCGACGACCCCGAGGACGGTCCGCTGCCGCTGACCGCCCTGATCAACCCGGCGCTGACGCCGGTCGGCGACGACATGGCGCTGGGCATGGAGGGCTGCCTGTCGA
The DNA here is from genome assembly GCF_034377285.1 of Thalassobaculum sp. OXR-137. Taxonomy (NCBI): domain Bacteria; kingdom Pseudomonadati; phylum Pseudomonadota; class Alphaproteobacteria; order Rhodospirillales; family Thalassobaculaceae; genus Thalassobaculum; species Thalassobaculum sp. OXR-137. The sequence continues at coordinate 1,635,649 of NZ_CP139715.1, forward strand.
TTCCGGGACTGCGCGGCGAGGTCCCGCGCTGGCTGCGGGTGCGGCTGACGGCGACCACGCCGGAGGGGGAGCCGGTCGACACGGTGATGACCGGCATGCGCGCCCGCGTGCTGCAGCACGAGGTCGATCATCTGAACGGTATCCTGTATCTCGACCGGATGACCGATTTCACCCACTTCGGCTATGTCGAGGAACTGATCGAGGCCGACATGCGCGACCGGCCCTCCCCATCGCCCCAGCCTGACGCCACAGAGGAACCGGTGACATGAGCGCTGACCGCCTGGAGCAGCAGACCGGCCCGGCAGAGCCGCCCGTCAATCCGATGGACACGCTGCGGGACCGGATCCTGGATGCCGCCCTTCCCAACGTGCTGTTCGACGGCTGGACCCGCCGAAGTCTGACCGACGGGGCCCGATCCGCCGGCCTCGTTCCGGAGGATGTGGATATCGCCTTTCCCAGGGGCGTGCGCGATGCGGTCGGCTACTGGCTGTCGCGGGCGGACGACCGGATGGCGGCCGACATGGAGGCCCATGGCCTCGAGGGGCTGAAGATCCGCGAGAAGGTGGCGCTGGGCGTGCGCCTGCGCCTGGAGGCGGTGGAGCCGCACAAGGAGGCGGTGCGCCGCGCCCTGTCCTTCCTGGCGCTGCCGGGTAACACGGGTATGGCGGCGCGCAGTCTGTACCGCACGGTCGACACGATCTGGTGGAAGTGCGGCGACACCGCGACCGATTTCAATTTCTACTCCAAGCGCGGCCTGCTGGCGGCGGTGTTCAGTTCCACGCTGCTGTACTGGCTCGACGACACGTCGGAGGGCCATGCTGAGACCTGGGCGTTTCTCGATCGCCGGATCGGCGACGTGATGAAGGTGCCGAAGATCACGGCCCGGCTGAAATCGCTGGGCAACTTCCTGCCCAATCCGGGCCGGTTCTCCCGCGCCTGGCGGGCGGCCCGGGGCTCGTCCGTCTAGCAGAGGTTCGACGCTCTCCCCGTGGGGAGAGTCTGTGCACGGAAATGCACTGATAGCGCTTGCCGACCGGTTCAAGCCGGTTATGCTGCTGCATTAGCTTTTTGTTGCAGCGCAAGGTGGGTTTGTTGCAAGTCGCCGCCGAGGCCCGGACCACGGGCAGTTCGACCGCCTCTCCGCCGATGCTGGAGGTCACCGACCTCCACAAGCGCTTCGGGTCCCTGGAAGTCCTGAAGGGCGTCTCGCTCTCGACAGCCAACAGCAACGTCATCTCGATGATCGGCGCCTCCGGATCGGGCAAATCGACCTTTCTGCGCTGCATCAACCTGCTCGAGATTCCCAATTCCGGGGAAGTCCGGGTCGACGGCGAGCTGATCCGGATGGAGCCGGGGCGCGGCGGCGTTCTGAAGCCGGCCGACACCAAGCAGGTCGACCGCATCCGCTCCCGCCTCGCCATGGTGTTCCAGAGCTTCAACCTCTGGACCCATATGACCGTGCTGGAGAATGTGATCGAGGCGCCCGTCCATGTGCTCGGCGTGCCGAAGCGCGAGGCGATCGACCAGGCGATGGCACTGCTCGACAAGGTCGGCATCGCCGACAAGCGCGACCAGTATCCGGCCCATCTGTCCGGAGGTCAGCAGCAGCGCTGCGCCATCGCCCGCGCGCTGGCGATGGAGCCGCGCGTCATGCTGTTCGACGAGCCGACTTCGGCCCTCGACCCCGAACTGGTGGGCGAGGTGCTGCGGGTGATGCGCCAGCTCGCCGAGGAGGGGCGCACGATGATCATCGTGACCCATGAGATGCGCTTCGCCCGCGAGGTCTCGGACGAGGTCGTGTTCCTGCACCAGGGCCGGATCGAGGAACAGGGTCCGCCGTCCCAGGTGTTCGGCAATCCCGACTCGGAGCGTTGCCGCCAATTCCTCGCGACCACCGAAGGGATGGGCGTGGGGCAGTAGACCCCCAAGAACCGGTGAAATCCGGATGGGGACGTGTTCAACCAGGAGGACTTCACAATGAAAAAGCTGACCACGCTGCTGGCGGTCACCGCACTGGCCGCCGGCGTCGCCACCGGCGCTTCGGCCGCCGACTGGGGCAAGGGCTCGACGGTGCGGATCGCCACCGAGGGCGCCTATGCCCCGTGGAACTACACCGACTCCTCGGGCAACCTCGTGGGCTTCGAGGTCGATCTCTACAAGGATCTCTGCAAGCGCCTGGAGCTCGAGTGCACCCTGCAGCAGCAGGCCTGGGAAGGCATCATCCCGGCGCTGCAGGCGGGTAAGTACGACGCGATCATGGCCGGCATGTCGATCACCGAGAAGCGCATGGAGGTCATCACCTTCTCGCGTTCCTACGCCGCCACGCCGGGCGTCTTCGTCGTCAAGTCCGACGGCCCCTACGCCGATCTGACGACCGACGTGGACGCGGTCACGATGTCCGATCTGGATGACGCCGAGAAGGCCGCCATCGCCAAGGTGAAGGAAGCCTTCGCCGGCAAGACCATCGGCGTGCAGATCGCCACCACGCACGAGAACTTCCTGAACGAGTTCATCGCCGGCGACGTGACGGTGAAGACCTACGACACCCAGGAGAACCTGGACCTCGACCTGCAGGCCGGCCGCGTGGACGCCGCGCTCGCCGCCCTGTCCTACTGGAAGCCGCTGCTGGAGAAGGACGAGGGCAAGGGCCTGAAGATCGTCGGCCCGGGCTTCACCGGCGGCCCGTTCGGCAACGGCGTGGGTGCGGGCATCCGCAAGGAGGACCAGGCCCTGGCCGACATGTTCTCCAAGGCGATCGGCGAGGCCATTGCCGACGGCAGCCTGAGCAAGCTCTCCATCGAGCATTTCGGTTTCGACGCCTCGGCCAAGGAATGATCCTGGCCGGATAGACCTTTGGGGCGGGGACGGCCGACCGGCCGTCCTCGCATGCTTTTCGACTGTCGGGGGATGACGGGCGCATGCCGGAATGGATGAGCCTGCTGGCCTGGGGAGACTCGGGCTGGGGCGACGAGATGGTTCGGGGCGCCGGCTGGACGCTGCTGGTGGCGGTGCTGGCCTTCGCGCTGGGCATCGCGGTCGGTATCGGCGGCGCGGCGGTGAAGCTGTCCCGGGTCCCCCTGGTCCCGCTGCTCGGCGACGTCTACACCACCCTCGTCCGGGGCGTGCCGGACCTGATCACCATCTACATCATCTTCTTCGGCGGCGGGCAGGCGGCGATGGCCGTCGCTAAGCTGTTCGGATACAACGGCTATATCGAGTTCAACGCGCTGACGACGGGCGTCCTGGCGCTGGGCTTCATCTCCGGCGCCTACGCCACCGAGGTGATCCGCGGCGCCGTGCTGGCGGTACCCAAGGGCCAGATCGAGGCGGCCAAGGCCTGCGGCATGAGCCGCTGGGTGATGTTCCGCCGCATCCTGGTGCCCCAGGTCGCGCGCTACGCCCTGCCGGGTCTGGGCAATGTCTGGCAGCTCACCCTGAAGGACACCTCGCTGATCTCCGTCGTCGGCCTGACCGAGATCATGCGCCAGGCCTTCGTCGCCTCGGGCTCGACCAAGCAGCCGATAGTCTTCTTCATCTCCGCGGCGGTGCTTTACCTGGCGCTGACCTCGCTCTCCAACAAGGTGTTCCGCGAGGCCGAACTGGTCGCCAATCGCGGCGTGCGGAGGGCCTGAGCGATGGTCACCCTGTTCGACCGCCCGGACAACACCTGGGAGCTGATCGCCAACGGGCTTCCCTGGACCCTGACGCTCGCCGGCTCGTCCCTGGCGATCGGGTTCTTCCTGGCGGTCGGGCTGGCGCTGGTCCGGCTGTCGCCGTACCGGCCGCTGCAGGCGATCGCCTATGCCTATGTCTACCTGTTCCGTTCCACCCCGCTGCTGGTGCAGATCTTCCTGATCTATTACGGGCTCGGCCAGTTCGAGGCGGTGCAGCAGAGCTTCCTGTGGCCGTTCCTGCGCGAGGCGCATTGGTGCGCTATCCTGGCGCTCACCCTGAACACCACGGCCTATACGTCGGAGATCATCCGCGGCGGCCTGCTGGCGGTCCCCTGGGGACAGGTGGAGGCGGCCAAGGCCTGCGGCATGAGCGCGGCGCTGCGCTTCCGCCGGGTGATCTTCCCCCAGGCGATCCGCCAGGCCCTGCCGGGCTACGGCAACGAGATCGTGCTGATGGTCAAATCCACCTCGCTGGCCAGCACCATCACCATCCTCGACATGACCCTGATCGCCCGCAAGGAGACCTCGGCCACCTTCAGCCTGGAGCCGTTGTTCATCGCTGCGGCGTTCTATCTGGCGATCAACTTCCTGGCGACGCGGGGGATCATGTGGCTGGAGTACCGGCTCTCTCCGGAGCTCCGCGAGGCGCGGACCGGCAAGACGCTGCCCGATCAGGAGGTCGCCGGTGTCCATTGAACTCCTGCCCTTTCCGGCGGCGGAGGTGGACCTGCTGGAGACCTGGCTCGCCGCGCCGCATGTGAAGCGCTGGTGGAAGCCGCACTGGAGCGCGCCGGTGGTGGAGGCGTTCCGTGCCGGCACGCCGGTACCGGACTGGCTGCGGCCCTGGCGGATCGATCTGGATGGCCGGCCCATCGGCTATGCCCAGGACTACGACGCGCTGCAGGACGGCGATGTCTGGCTGCAGGTCAATGGCGTCGGGCCGGGGACGCGGGGGATCGACCTGCTGATCGGCGAAGAGGACGTCGTAAACCGCAAGCACGGCCGTGCGGCCATCCGCGCCCTGACCGCAAAGCTCTTCGCCGAAGCCGGCTGCGACCGGGTCGTCGCCGATCCGCATCCCGACCATTGGGGCGCGATCATCGCGTTTCAGAAGGCCGGATACCGCGAGCGCGGCCGCCACCGCTTCCCGTCCGGACAGGTGATGGTGGTGACCGCGGCGAAAGCGGTTTGGAAAGCTTGAACCTCGGCGACTTTTGAGGAACGTTACCAGACAGACGCCGTGCGCATCGCGACCGAGGGCTCTGTGGAAGATCTGGAAGAACTGAAACGCCGGCTCGCCGAACTGAAGACCGAACACCGGGATCTGGACGACGTGATCGCCCGTCTGATCGAGCATGCGCCTTTCGACCAGATCCAGCTTCAGCGGCTGAAGAAGCGCAAGCTCTCCCTGAAGGACCAGATGAGCCGCATCGAAAGCCAGCTCCTGCCCGACATCATCGCGTAGCTTCCCGTTCCCACCCCCGTCATCCCGAAGTCGAGTGTGTGGCGTCAGCCACTCTTCCGGTCGTTATACTTCAGGATCACCTTGCGCAGGCCGCCGCGCAGCTCGGCGCCGATCGGGCCGCCGTCGCCCTTGATCTTGGCCTGGCTGATCGCCTTCAGGGCGTCCACATGCATGCCCAACACTTCGGTTTCCGCCGCGCCGATCTGTTCCGACAGGTCGATGAACTTGCAGGCGCTGTCGCCGACCTGGCTGACCAGCGGGTAGCCGAAGGTGCCGGCCTGGCCGCGCAGGTCGTGCAGCATGCGCCGGACCCGGCCCAGCGCCTCCTTGTCGGCGCCGTCGCTGGCGCGCACCGCCTCCATCTCCTGGCCCAGGGCCGGGATCGCGGCGGCGAAGATCTCCTCGAACTCGCCGGACAGTTTCTGCACCTGCTTGTCCGCGCGCCGGATCAGGTTCGCCGGATCGACCCCCTGCTCGATCCGGACCTTCTTGCGGATCGGGTTCGGGTTCTCGATGAACTCGACCTTCGGATTGTCGCTCATCCCCGCGTCCTCGCGTCTCGGCCCGGTATCACGCCTGGCTCCTCACATCGACATCCTTTCCGGCATCCATCGACCGGTCGTCGGCCCGTCGCCGCGGGCCCTTGTAGATCGGATCGAAGCGCCGCCGCCGGTCGGGACCGAAATAGGACCCGGTGCGCACGAACCGGCGCGGATTCTCGATGATGGAGACGATCCGGGCATAGATCGCGGCGGCCGAGACCGGCTTGGCCAGGAACTCGGTCATCCCGGTGTCGCGGGCCTGCAGCACGTTGCGGGCGATGGTATTGGCGGAGACGACGATCACCGGCGTGAGCGGATTCAGCCCGCGTTTGCCCCCGCGGACCGTCTGCAGAAGCTTGGCGCCGGACATCCCGTCCAACTCCCAATCCATGACGATGATGTCGGCGGCGTTGTTGCGAAGTTCCTCCAGCGCCTCCTGCCCGTCGCGGGCCTCCTGCACATGGGTCACGCCGAGTCCTTTGATGACGTTAACCAATATAGACCGCATGAATCGGTTATCCTCGACCACAAGGACCGAGATCGCGTCCAATGCATACGTCTTCATCGACATCAGCTACGCCTTTGATCACAAGAGTTTATTCTAACCGTCGCAACCTGCGATGTCAGCAAGGCTGGCTGTTCTTGAATGAGACCGGTCCCGTTCGTATAGTCCGCGGCTTCGCGGCCACAGGCGGCTGCGGGCACAATCGACAACTTGGAGGCGAGTATGCCCTCTCCCAAGGTCGGCGTGATCATGGGCAGCCAGTCCGACTGGTCAACCATGAAACACGTCTGCGACGTATTGGACGCCCTCGGGGTCGCGTATGAAGCGCGCATCATCTCGGCCCACCGCACGCCGAAGCGGATGGTTGAGTACGCCGAGGCGGCCAAGGGGCGGGGGCTTCAGGTGATCGTCGCCGGCGCGGGAGGTGCGGCGCATCTGCCGGGCATGGTCGCCTCCCTGACCTCCCTGCCGGTGCTCGGCGTACCGGTCGAGAGCAAGGCGCTGTCGGGCTGGGACAGCCTCCTGTCGATCGTGCAGATGCCGGGCGGCATTCCGGTCGGCACCCTGGCGATCGGTAAGGCCGGGGCGACCAATGCGGGGCTGATGGCCGGATCGATTCTCGCCCTGTCCGACCCCAAGGTGGACGAGACGCTGGCCGCCTGGCGCAAGGCCCGGACGGACTCGGTCGCCGACGCTCCCTCGGACGAGGGCTGAGCATGGCATCCCGCCGCCCCGGCCCGCTTCCCGCCAACGCGATCATCGGTATTCTCGGCGGCGGTCAGCTCGGCCGCATGACCGCCCTGGCGGCGGCTCCGCTGGGCTATCGCTGCCACATCTACGACCCGGATGCCGAAGGCGGACCGGCGGCCCAGGTGTCCTTTGCCGCGACCTCCGCCGCGTGGGACGACTGGGCGGCCCTGGACGCCTTCGCCCAGGCGGTGGACGTGGTCACCTACGAATTCGAGAACGTGCCGGTGGCCACGGTCGAGTACCTGATGTCGCGGGTTCCCGTGCGGCCCGGCCCCATGGCGCTGGAAGTGGCCCAGCACCGGGTCGAGGAGAAGAGCTTCGCCCGCGCCCAGGGACTGGAGACGGCGCAGTTCTGGGGCGTGACCACCCTGGACGAGCTGATCGACGGCCTGTCGGCGGTGGGCGTGCCGGCGATCCTGAAGACCTGCCGTCTGGGCTACGACGGCAAGGGCCAGATCCGGGTCGACATGGATTCGAGCCTGGCCACGGTCTGGGAGGATCTGGGCAGCGACGACGCGATCCTGGAGCGCATGGTCCCGTTCGTCACCGAGGTCTCGGTGATCGCCGCGCGCGGCCTGGACGGCGAGATCGCCTGCTTCCCGGTGACGGAGAACAGCCACGAGGGCGGCATCCTGCGCCGCTCGGCGGTACCGGCCCGGGTGTCGGACGAGATCGCCGAGGCGGCCCGCAAGGCGGCGGAGACGCTGATCGCCGCGCTCGACATCGTCGGCCTGCTGGCGGTGGAGATGTTCGTGACGGCGGAGGGCGAGGTGCTGATCAACGAGGTGGCACCCCGGCCGCACAATTCCGGTCACTGGACACAGAATGGCTGCGCCACCTCGCAGTTCGAGCAGTTCGTGCGCGCCGTCGTCGGTCTACCGCTCGGGCCGACCGACATCCTGGTGGAATCCGAGATGCTCAACCTGATCGGCGACGACGTGGAGAAGGTGGCGGGCTATCTGCGCGATCCGGACGCCCATGTGCATCTCTACGGCAAGGCGGAGGCCCGCCCCGGCCGCAAGATGGGCCACGTGAACCGGCGGCTCAGCCCGCGCCGAGGGTAGCCAGCCGCTGCTCGATGGCGTCGCGGATCGGTGAGCCTTCCGGCAGGCTCTCCAGCAGCCGGCTCCACAGCGCGCGGGCGGTATCGGTGTCGCCCTTGCGCTCCGCGATCATGCCGCCGAAGAACAGTCCTTCGGGATTTTCCGGCTCTAGGTCGCGCACCCGCGCCACGGTGTCGATGAACTCCTGCGGCATCGCCCGGTTGGCGGTGCCCGGCGGGAACAGGGCGCGGGCATAGTCGAGCTGAACATCGGCCCGGTCGGGTGCCCGGTCCGCCGCTTCCTTGTAGGCAGCGACAGACTTTTCCGCCTCGCCCAGCACCTGCCAGGACCGGCCGAGCCGCAGCCAGCCGTCGATGTCGCTGGGATCGGCTTCCAGCCGGGCCTGCAATCCGTCCACCATGCCGCGGATCATCGACAGCCGGTCGTCCGCCGACATGGACTGGGCGGCGGCGACATCCTCCTGGCTGGGCCCGCGGGGACCGCCTGTTTCGGGCCGTTCGCCGCCGACCTGATCGCGCAGGGCGGCGAGGTCGAGGTTGTTTTCGGCGGCGACGTCTTCGATCCGCTGCATCAGCCCGGCCCGCCAGGGGGCGTCCGGCGGGGTGTCGGCCGCCAGGGTCAGCCATTGCCGCAGCGCCGCCTCGGCATTGCCGGCCTGCAGGGCGCCCAGGGCGAGATAGTAGCGGGCGCGCGGATCGGCCGGCGCGATGTCCAGAACGTTCTCGAAGGCCCGGCGGGCATCCGAAGTGACGATTCCCCGGTCGCGCCGGACCAGCGCCTCGGCCATTTCGCCGAGCGCATCGGCCCCGCCGCCCAGCTCGGCGGCGCGCTTGAAGGCCAAGGCGGCCGGCTCGAAATCCCCGAGCGCCAGACGGGAACGACCCAGGAGCATCCAGCCCTCCAGGTCGTCAGGCTGATCGCCCAGACGCTGCTCGAGGCTCTGCACCATGTCCATGATGCCCCGCTGACGCTGGGCGAGTTCGGCCATGCGGGTGCGTTCGTCCGCCCGTGCGGAGAGCGGCAGATCGGGCATGCCCGGGCTCCCCGCCCGGAGGTAGACCAGCCCGGTGGCGATCGGCAGGCCGAGGATCACGAGACCCGCGACCGTGAACCGCCGCCAGCGAGACGCCGCCGCGCTCGCGGCCGGTGCCGCCTCGTGCCGGTCCGCTTCGGCCAGAATCCGGCGTTCGACCTCGATCCGGGCCGCGTTGGCCTCGCTGTCCGCCAGCCGGCCGGCCGCGCGGTCGCGCTCGATCTCGGCCAACTGGTCCTTCAGCACGGCAAGCCCGTGCTCGGCCCGTGTGGCACCCGGCGCCTGCCGGCGGACCAGCGGCGCGATCAGGGCGAGCACGGCGGCGAGTGCCAGAATGCCGGCGACGATCCAGAACATCATGCCGGCCTCCCCGTTCCGTCGTCATCCTCGTCGAGCAGGGCGTCGAGCCGCATCTGCTCCTCCGGCGTCAGGGGCGCCGGGCCGGCCGACCTGCGGCGCCGCGCGAAGGCGACGATCACCGCGATCGCCCCGAGACCGAGCAGGACGGCCGGGCCGTACCAAAGGATCAGGGTGCTCTCCGTCTTCGGCGGCTCCAGCAGGACGAAGGGGCCGTAGCGGGCGACCAGGAAGTCTAGGACCTGCTGATCGCTGTCGCCGGCCAGCAGCCGTTCGCGGACCAGCAGGCGCAGGTCGCGGGCCAGTTCGGCGTTGCTGTCGTCGATCGACTGGTTCTGACAGACCAGGCAGCGGACCTCGGCGCTGAGCGTGCGCGCGCGGGCCTCCAGGGCTGCGTCGTCCAGCACCTCGTCGGGCTGCACCGCCAGGACCGGCGCGCTCGCCAGCAGCAGCAGGGCAAAGAGCAGGGCGCGGATCATTTGGCCAGTTCCTTCAGCAGCGGCACCAGCGTCGCCTCGGCCACCCGCTCTGTGACCTCGCCCACATGGCGATGGCGGATCACCCCGTTGCCGTCGATGACATAGGTCTCCGGCACCCCATAGACGCCGAACTCGATGCCGGTGCGGCCGTCGCGGTCGACGCCGATGCGCTCGTACGGGTCGCCGAGATCGGCCAGGAAGCGGCGCGTGGCCACCGGATCGTCCTTATAGGCGAGGCCGTAGACCGTCACGCCGTCGCCGGCCAGCGCCTGCAGACGCGGGATCTCGGCCCGGCACGGCGCGCACCAGGAGGCGAAGATGTTGACCAGCACCGGCTTGCCGGCGAGGTCCGACGAGGCAAGACCGGGGGCGCCTGGCTCCAGCCCCGGCAGGTCGAAGGCCGGCACCGGCTTGTCCAGGAGCACCGACGGCAGCTCCTGCGGGTTGCGTCCCTCCAGGATCGGCCAGGCGAGGGCCACGACCAGCGCGATGGCGGCCAGCAGCGGGATCAGGGCAAAAAGGCGGCGCACGGGTTCAGTCGTCTCCGCCGGCTGCGGCGAGATCCATCCGGGCGCGGCGCGGCGCCGGGGCGCCGACGCGCAGGCGCCGGTCGGCCAGCGACACCAGCCCGCCCAGCGACATCAGGAAGCCGCCGACCCAGATCCACATCACCAGGGTCTTGTAGTAGACGCGGATGGTCCAGCGATCCCCGTCGGCCGGCTCGCCGAGCACGGTGTAGAGGTCGCCGGCCGGTCGCACCCGGATCGCGGCCTCCGTCGTCTGCTGGCCCTCGGCCGGGAAGAAGCGGCGTTCGGATTCCAGACGATGGCCGTCTTCCAGAACGAAACTGCCGACCTGGGCGTTGAAGTTCGGACCGGCGCGCTCGGTGACCCCCTCGAAGGTGAGGGTATGGCCGGCGATCTCAACCTTGTCGCCCGGTGCCGCGTAGCGCACGACCTCGGCGCTGAAATAGGTCTCACCGACCGCGCCGACGATGAACACCGCCAGCCCGAAATGGGCGAGGGTCATGCCGTATGCGGAGCGCGGCAGACCGGCGGCGCGGGACAGGGAGGAGGACAGCGGCACCCGGAACAGGCGGACCCGGTCGGCCCATTCGGTGAGCACGGCGATTGCCAGCCACGCGGCAAGCGCCATGCCCAGGGCGGCCCCGACCGGCGCGCCCTGGAGCCAGGCCAGCGCCATGCCGACGCAGATCGCGATGATGGCCGCGGCCCAGAGATTGTGCAGGGCGCCGGCCAGATCGCCGCGCTTCCAGGCCAGCATCGGGCCGATGCCGAGCGCGATGATCAGCGGCACCATCAGCGGCACGAACGTCGCCTCGAAGAACGGCGGGCCGACGGAAACCTTCTCGCCGGTCACGGTCTCCAGCGCCAGCGGATAGAGGGTGCCGATCAGGACCGTGGCGGCGCCGGTGGCGTTGAGCAGGTTGTTCAGCACCAGCCCGCCCTCGCGGCTGATCGGGCGGAACACGCCGCCCCCCTCCATCGTCGGCGCGCGCCACGCGTAGAGCGCGAAGGAGCCGCCGATGGCGATGGCGAGCAGAACCAGGATGAACATGCCGCGCTCCGGATCGACCGCGAAGGCATGGACGCTGGTCAGCACGCCGGAGCGGACCAGGAAGGTCCCGAGCAGCGACAGGGCGAAGGCGATCAGGGCCAGCAGGATGGTCCAGCTCTTCAGGGCGTCGCGCTTCTCCACCACGATGGCGGAGTGCAGCAGGGCGGTCGCCGCCAGCCAGGGCATGAAGCTGGCGTTCTCCACGGGATCCCAGAACCACCAGCCGCCCCAGCCGAGTTCGTAATAGGCCCAGCCCGAGCCCAGCGTGATGCCGGCGGTCAGGGCCACCCAGGCGGCCAGGGTCCAGGGCCGCACCCAGCGCGCCCAGGACGGATCGACGCGACCTTCCAGCAGGGCGGCCACGGCGAAGGAGAAGGTGGTCGAGAGCCCGACATAGCCGAGGTAGAGCATCGGCGGATGCAGGGCGAGGCCGATATCCTGCAGCAGGGGGTTCAGTCCGCGGCCGTCGATCGGCGCCGGGATCACCCGCTCGAAGGGGTTGGAGGTGAACAGGATGAAGGCCAGGAAGCCGATGCCGATCAGGCCCTGGATCGCGATGGTCCGCGCCCGCAGGCTTTCCGGCAGGTTGCCGCCGAAGGCCGCCACCGCCGCGCCGAACAGCGACAGGATCAGCACCCAGAGCAGCATCGAGCCCTCGTGGTTCCCCCACACGCCCGAGACCTTGTAGAGCATCGGCTTCAGGGAATGGGAGTTCTCGGCCACGTTGGAGACCGAAAAGTCGGAGGTCACAAAGGCGTGAGTCAGTGCGCCGAAGGCAAAGATCAGGGCGGCGAACTGCACCAGGGCGGCCGGCTGCGCCATCTCCATCAAGGTGGAATCACGCCGCGCTGCGCCGTAGAGCGGCACGACCGTCTGGAACACCGCGACGACCAGGGCGGCGGCCAGGGCCAGATGGCCGAGCTCGGCGATCAAGAGTCGCCTCCGGCGTTCGGGGCGGTCCCGGGAGCAGCCGTGCCGGGCGGCGGATCGCCCTCCTTCCAGTGACCCTGTTTCTTCAGCGCGTCGGCGACCTCCTTGGGCATGTAGGTCTCGTCGTGCTTGGCCAGGACTTCGTCGGCCTGGAAAACGGCGTCCCGCAGGCGCCCCTGGGCGACGATGCCCTGACCCTCGCGGAACAGGTCGGGCAGGATGCCCACATAGCGCACCGGCAGGCTGGTATTGCCGTCGGTCACCACGAACCGGATCTCCGCGTCGGCGGGCCCGCGCTCGACCGAGCCGCTTTCCACGAGGCCGCCGATGCGGATGCGCCGCTCCGGATCGGTCGGCTGCGCCTGCAGGTCGGTCGGACTGAAGAAGAAGACGACGCTGTCCTCGAATGCGGTCAGCACCAGCCCGGCGGCGATGCCGAGAAAGGCGAGGCCGCCGACGATCATGGCGATGCGCTGGTTCTTGCGGGTCATCGTCCGTCCTCCGCCCGGTCTTCGCCGGCGCGTCGACGGATATCGGCGCCGAGCTCGCGCAGACGGGCCACTTCCGCCTCTTGGCGGCGGGCACCAGTCCAGGAATGGATCAGGAGGCCGATCAGCACGAGCGCGGCGATGCCGTAGGACGGCCAGACATATGCCGCGTATCCACCCATCGAGAAATAGTCCACGCCCGGTTCTCCCCGGTCTGTCACTCACGGGTCCCTGCGCACCCTTGTCCGTCAAACCTAAGGCGTCAGACCCGCTACGCCAAGCGTGACGGCGGCCTGCGCCGTGCGGCCAATCGCATCACGGGGCGACAGGAATGTGGGTTAACGGGCCGCCGCGGCAAGCCGCATCTGGCGCAGGCGGCGTCCGGCATAGAGGCTGCGCAGCCGGAGGATCATCATCACACCGAACAGCGAGAAATACGCGCTCGCCATCAGCATCAGCGGCAGCAGCATTTCCGGGGCGATGGACGGTCCGTCCATGCGCAGCACGCTGGCCGGCTGGTGCAGGGTGTTCCACCAGTCGACGGAGAACTTGATGATCGGCAGGTTGACCGCGCCGACCAGCGCCAGCACCGCCCCGGCCCGTCCGCCCCGGTCCTGGTCGTCGAAGGCGTTCACCAGCGCGATATAGCCCAGATACAGGAAGAACAGGATCAGCACGGAGGTCAGCCGGGCGTCCCAGACCCACCAGGTGCCCCACATCGGCTGACCCCAGAGCGACCCCGTGGCGAGCGAGATCAGGGTGAAGCCCGCGCCGATGGGTGCGGCCGCCCGGGCCGCGAGATCCGCCAGGATATGCTTCCAGATCAGGAAGGACGCGCCGGCCAGCGCCATGGTCGCGTAGCAGGCCAGGGCCGCCCAGGCCGCCGGCACGTGCACATACATGATCCGCACCGTCTCGCCTTGCTGGTAATCGGCGGGGCTGTCGAACAGCGCGTAATACAGGCCGGCGGCGAACAGGCCGGCCGACACCGCCCCCAGAACCGGCAGGAGGGCGTTGGCGATGCGGAAGAACCGGGTCGGGTTGGCGAAGCGGTGCATGGGGTGGATATCGCTCAGTCGAGCGCCTGGCGCAAGGCGGCACCCGCGGCAAGCGGCGCCAGCGGGATGGAGGCGGCCAGGATCGCGCCAAGAAACAGCAGATGCACCCGAACCGACAGCCCGGCGCCGGACGCTTCCACCGCGGACACCGCGAAGATCAGTACCGGGATCAGCAGGGGCAGGACGATCAGCGCCACCAGGACGCCGGCCCGCCGCGCCCCGACGACCAGCGCGGCGCCCACCGTGCCGAACAGGCTGACCACCGGCGTGCCGATCGCCAGGGTGGCGACCAGGGTCCAGTAAGCATCGGCGGCGAGGTTCAGGCTCACGGCCAGCAGCGGCGCCAGCACCAGCATCGGCAGCCCGGTCGTCAGCCAATGGGCGCAGGCCTTGGCCAGGGCCAGCAGCGACAGGGGCAGGCCGGACAGGGCGAGCTGCTCGAGCCCCCCGTCTTCGGAATCCTGCTGGAACAGCCGGTCGAAGGAGAGCATCGCGGCGAGCAGGGCGGTGACCCAGAGCACCGCCGGCGCGATCCGGGACAGCAGTTCCGGCGTCGGGCCGAGGCCGAGCGGGAACAGGGCGACCACGACCACAAAGAAGGCGAGGGTCATCGCGATATCGGTGCCCTGGCGCCGGGCGAGGCGCAGGTCGCGGGCGACGACGGCGAGAAACGGTCTCACACCAGGCCCTCTTGCGACATCTCGTCGAAGGCATCGGGCCTCCAGGCGAAGGCGCCCGGGTCCAGGGTCGCATCGCCCGGTCCGAGGTCGAGGGCGATGTGGGTGGCGGCGATCACCATGCCGCCGGCGGATCGGTGGCCGGCGATGGCCCGCTCGAGCGCGGCGACCGAGGCGGCATCGAGGCCGACCGTCGGTTCGTCCAGCAGCCAGAGCGGCGCCCCTGAGGCGACGACCCGGGCCAGGGCGACCCGGCGGCGCTGGCCGGCCGACAGCCATCCGGCCGGCAGATCGGCCAGCCGCTCCAGGTCGAGCAGGGCGAAGGCCCGATCCAGGGTTTCCTGGGAGCGCCGTCCGGCGACCGCCAACAGGGTTTCGGCATTCTCGCGCGCCGTCAGCGCCGATTTCAGCGCGTCCGCATGGCCCAGATAGGCGATGCGACGGCCGTGGGCGGCCGGATCGTCGCCGATCGGCGCGCCGTTCCAGTTCACCCGACCCCGCAGCGGCGCCAGCAGTCCGGCGACGACCCGCAGGACGGTGCTCTTGCCGCCGCCGTTCGGACCGGCCAGCCGTAGGGCGCCGCCGACGTCCAGCGCCAGGGACAGCCCGGCGAATACCGGGCGTCCGCCGCGGATCACCGCGAGCTCGGAGGCGGTCAGGGGGGCGGGTGCTGTGGAGAAATCGGCCATCGATCCTCTATAGCGCGGGACGCGGGCGATTTCACGGATTGCAGGGAGCGGGGAAAAAACCGGTGGAAGCGGCACCGCATCTGCGGGGGGAGGGGAGGGTGCGATGCCGCTTCCGAGGCAGTCCGGGAGTAAACTCCCGACCAGATCATGGCTCTTTGACTGGCCTTGAAACGGATATGGGAACGGTGGGCGGCGGTTTCGAGTCCATATGGGCGCTGCGACACTCCGCCGCATGACGTTTATTGCGAGGATTGGCGCACCTGCCGGTGTCGTCTAGTCTGCCCGCGCTCACAGGGAGGAAAATAAATGCCGTTCACGCCCGCTTCAGACGCTTTGAAGCACATCAAGGTGCTCGACCTGACCCGCGTCCGGTCCGGGCCGACCTGCGTCCGCCAGCTCGCCGACTGGGGCGCCAATGTCATCAAGGTGGAACTGCCGGAGGCGCTCGAAGGCGGCAACCAGCTCGGCGGCAAGCGCCATGGCTCGGATTTCCAGAACCTGCACCGCAACAAGCGGGCGATCTCGCTGAACCTGAAGGACCCGGACGGTGTCGCGGTCCTGAAGAAGCTGGTGGAGAGCGCCGACGTGGTGGTGGAGAACTTCCGCCCCGACGTGAAGACCCGCCTCGGCATCGATTACGAGGCGCTGTCGGCGATCAATCCCCGCATCGTCTACGCCTCGATCTCCGGTTTCGGCCAGGACGGCCCGTACGAGAAGCGCCCGGGCTTCGACCAGATCGCCCAGGGCATGGGCGGGCTGATGAGCATCACCGGCCTTGTCGGCCAGGGCCCCGTGCGCGCCGGCATCCCGGTCGCCGACCTCACCGCCGGCCTGTTCGCCTCCATCGGCATCTTCATCGCCCTGCTGGAGCGCGGCGAGAGCGGCAAAGGCCAGTGGGTGCAGACCTCGCTGCTGCAGGCCATGACCTTCATGCTCGACTTCCAGGCCGCGCGCTGGACCATGGACGGCAACGTGCCCAAGCAGGCGGGCAACGATCATCCGACCTCGATCCCGACCGGCGTGTTCACCACCACCGACGGCCACATCAACATCGCCGTCGCCGGCCAGGCGATCTGGAAGCGGTTCTGCACGGCCATCGGCCGCGACGACCTGACCGATCATCCGGACTATTCCACCGGCGAGCTGCGCTCGGCCAACCGCCACGCCCTGAACGCGATCATCGACGAGGTGACGCGGAACAAATCGTCGGAGGAGTGGGTCGACCTGTTCAACGAGGCCGGCGTTCCGGCCGGGCCGATCAACACCATCGACAAGGTCTTCCAGGACCCGCAGATCCAGCATCTCGGCATGCAGCGCGGGGTGGACTCCCCCAATGTCGGCCGCCGGATCGACCTGGTGGCCCAGCCGATCAAGATGTCGCGCACGCCGAGCGAGATCGTCGTCTATCCGCCGGATCCGGGCGAGCAGACCGATGAGATCCTGGCCGAGCATGGCTACAGCGAGGCGGAGATCGCGGACTTGCGCGCCCGCTCCGTGATCTAACTTCATCCGAACAGACAGAACGCAGGAGTTCCCCAGACCATGGCTACAGCCGAAGCCTCCGAAAACCGTCTTCTCGTCGAGCGCCGCGGGCGCGTCGGCGTGGTGACCTTCAACAACCCCGCCAAGCACAACGCCATGTCGCTCGACATGTGGCGCGAGGGCCGCGAGGCGGTCGCCACCTTCGCCGAGGATGACGAGATCCGCTGCGTCGTGCTCACCGGTGCCGGCGACAAGGCCTTCGTGGCCGGCGCCGACATCTCGAAGTTCGAGAACGAGCGGTCCTCGGTCGAGCATATCGAGGTCTATAACGAGGCGGTTGCCGACTTCCACGACACCGTCCAGAACCTGCGCAAGCCGACCATCGCGCGGATCAACGGCTACTGCATCGGCGGCGGCCTCGCCATTGCGCTGGACGCCGATATCCGCGTCTGCTCCGACGACTCGCGCTTCGCCGTGCCGGCCGCCAAGCTCGGCATCGGCTATGCCTTCGAGGGCGTGCGCCGACTGTACGACATTGTCGGCCCGCAGTTCGTCGCCGAGATCTTCTACACCGCCCGCCAGTTCGACGCCGAGGAGGCCCGGATCATGGGCCTGGTGAACCGGGTGGTGCCGAAGGCAGAGCTCGACGACGTGCTGTGGTCGATGGCCGACCGGATCGCCGGCAACGCCCCGCTGTCCGTCCAGGCGGTGAAGGCGTCGCTGATCGAGCTCGCCAAGCCGCAGGGCGACTGGGACCTGTCCCAGCCGGACGAGGCGGTGCGCAAGTGCTTCGGCAGCAACGACTACAAGGAAGGCCGCACCGCCTTCATGGAGAAGCGGGCCCCCAACTTCACGGCGACCTGACGCCGGAACCGGGAGACGGGTGCGATGACCGCATCCTTCGACGACCTCTACGCCCGTGCCGCCGCCCGCAAGGGCGGCGACGCGGCGCTCGAGGCGCTGCTGGGGACGCCGAAGAGCGCGGCCGAGCTGGCGGCCATCCCGGACGAACGGTGGCTCTCCGACATGACCCGGCGGATCTTCCAGTCCGGGTTCAACTGGAAGGTCATCGACGCCAAGTGGGACGGCTTTGAGGCTGCCTTCTGGGGCTTCGACGTGGGCCGCTGCGCTTTGATGAGCGACGAGGATTTGGACGCCCTGGTGTCCGACACAAGGATCGTGCGCAACGGCGCGAAGATCCGCTCGGTCCGCGAGAACGCCGCCTTCCTGCAGGATCTGGCCGCCGAATACGGATCGGCCGCGAAGTGCTTCGCCGAGTGGCCTGCCGAGGATTATGCCGGGCTGCTGGAGATGCTGAAGAAGCGCGGGTCGCGCCTCGGCGGCCGGGTCGGGGCGATCGCCATGCGGTTCATGGGCCGCGACGGCTACGTCTTGTCGGAAGACGTGGTGACGGCATTGATCCGCGAGGGCGTGGTCGACAAGGAGCCGACCTCGCGCAGGGACGTGGCCGCGGTGCAGGCGGCGTTCAACGCCTGGGCCGCGCAATCGGGCCGCCCGCTGTCCCATATCAGCCGGGTTCTGGCCTTCGGGGTCGACGCGTAGACGCGTCCGACTCTGTATCTCTCAGCCACTCCCCGGCACTGGGCCGGAGAGTGCTTGAGCGATTAAACAGCCCTGGCCGGCACGAAATCCATCACCCGCGGGTTCTCGCGCTGCAGCGGACCGACGCCGAACAGTTCCTGCCACATCACCTCGTGGAAGAAGAACTTCGTCGTGTTCACCACGACCTGCAGGATCACCAGCACGCCGGCCGCGAAGGGTTGGCCGATGAAGATGTAGTCGATCCCGGCATTGATCGTCGTCACCACCACCCGATAGGTGAAGGCCTTGTACCCAGCCACCGTCGCATGGGTCCAGGCGTTCTCCACCTTCGGCTCGATTTCGGCATCGATGATCGCCTTCTGGCGGGCGTATTCCTCAAGGCTGACCGTGCCGGATTCCCGCATCACCTCCAGTTGGGCGAGGCGCTGGGCCCGGTCGGTCACCTTGCCGGTGAAGATCACATCGTCGAACGGGCTGGCGAAGCTCGACCCGCTGGCCAGGGGCATGCGCAGCCCCTGTTCCACGGCGGGATAGATCGAACTGGCCCAGGCGGCGACCGACTGGACCTTGGCCAGCGGCTCGGGCGCGTCGGCGATGTTGGCGGGCAGCCAGGAGTCCATCTCCGATCCGGTGATCGCCACCCCGTTGTCCATGGCGGCGAACTGGTATCGGACGTTCACCGCGTCGTAGCGGTTGGCGACCCGGAACCCGGCCTCCACGAAGAGCGGCGGGACGACCAGATCCCGGGCGAGCGCGTAGCTCACCACCGCGTCGTCCACCGGCCGTGTCTTCTCCCCGAATCCGGTGGAGGAGGCGGGCTGCACCCACATGCAGGAGACGTCCCATCCGCTCTTGTACCGGGTCAGGGTGGCGTAGACGTCACTACGCGCGCAGTCGCTGGCAATGCCCCAGCCATCGGGATGGGGCAGGGTGTTGACCACGATTTCGACCGTGTCGGCGACGATGCCGTCCTCGGCGCGCACCAGGGTGATATGACGGATCGGACCGTAATCCTCGGGATTGACCTGGGGGCCGTAGGCCGGCTGGGAGATCTGGGCAAAGCCGATCGCGGCCACCGTGTGCGGTCCGGAGGGCAGCGGGACGTCCTTGCCGGAGATGCGCAGCACGTCGTTCACCGTGTCGCCGACGGCGATCGCGGCGGCGGGAGCCGGTATCAGCGCCGCGGCGGCGAGCAGCAGGCCGGCAATGCGGGAGAAGGTCGGGCCGATCATGACTTCGTCTCCACCGGACGTTCGATGTAGTCGAACTCCACCAGTTCCGAGCCGTCCTTGCGTTGACCGGCGATATAGGAATCCCAGGCCAGATCGTTGGCGATCTGCGCCATGGAATGGGTCACCACGATGGACGCCGTGATGTAGCCGGAAACCGCCGCACTCACGGTCACGATGTAGGCCAGCAGATAGTCGACCGAGACCCGAAACAGGTTGAACGAGATCATCTTGGCGACGAGGGTCTGGTAATAGTTCTCCAGCGTCGGCGGCGGTGCTGTGTTGTCCACCGCCGCAAAATAGCTGGCCAGGTCGTCCTCGCGGATCACCCCCTCGGCGGCGAGCTCCTGCAGTGCCCGCTTGCGGGCGGCCTTGCTGGCCCTGCCGACGGCGCTCGGGTCGATGGTGCCGGTCTCGAGCACCGCCAGAGGCTGGGGCACGGACCGGCCGTGCAGCTTCTCCGCCAGCCGGCCGCGCAGGCCGCTCTCGAACAGCTCCGAGGTGAGGCCCGCCCAGGCGTTCAGGTCGTTCACGACCGCGTACTTGTCCGGATCCGTCACCACCGTCTCCGGCGACCAGGTGGTCATCGAGGGGGCCAGGGTGCCGAGCTCCAGCCCGTCGAAATGGTACCGGGCGTCGAGAATGTCGTGGCGGTTCGACAGGCGGAAGCCGACGGTCAACCACTCCTGCGGCATGGCGTAGCCGCGCTCTGCGGTGAAGGCTTTCGCCGCCTTCCAGGCGTCCGTGCCTCCGGTGACGGGCTGGGCGGTCTCGGTCACGAAATAGCAGAAGCCGTCCACGGCGGTTCGGTACAGGTTCAGCTTGGCCAGCACGCCGTCGCGCAGGCAGGCATCCGTGGTGCCCCAGCCTTCCGTCACGGAAATGGTGTTGGTGTTGATCTCGACGATCCCGCGGGCCTTGTCGCCGTTGAACTGCAGCAGAACCGCGTTCTCGATGGTGCCATAGGCGCCGGCCACCCCGGAGACGATGGTGTTGTTTCCGAGACCGGCCACGACCCACTCACCCTCCGGCAGGGGCACCTGGCGTCCCTGCAGTTCGGCGTAGCCGGTCAGCGTTTCTCCGACCTCAAGCGCCAGCGCCGGCATTGACCAGACGCAGAAGGACAGGGCGGCGGCCGCCGCCTGGCCGTGTCGCATAGTACCGTTTAGGCTTATGCGGAGCATGGGTTTAACTCCACAAAGTTGAGTGGGAATCACGAAAGAACCCATCGGACAACCTGTCCGATGGGCCGATACTACTGTTGCAGCATGACAACCGTGTTGGTGGTTTCCATCGGGCCGGTGGCCACCTTGTCGGGAGCCGGCTCGGAGAAGATGTACAGCCCGCTGATCAGGCCGAGGGCCATGCCGGTGACGGCACCGACCAGCCGCGGCTGCAAGACGGTGTAGGTGCCGGCGGTGGTCAGCGCGCCGTCGATGGCGCCCGCCGTCGCCGTGTATCCGGCCGCGACCGTCGCCGGTGCGGAGAAGACCGGGGTCAGCGCGCCGTTCACCGCACCCGCCGTGGCGGCATAGGCGGAGCCGACGGCCGGGGCCACGGCCGGCAGCACGTAGGGCAGGCCATAGGCGCCGATGATCGTGCCGGCCAAGGTGAGCGCGAAGGTCTGCGCCAGGGTGGTCGTGGTGTCGGCGGAGGCCGGTCGGGCAACGCTCAGAAGGGCGACAAGCGCCAAGCTGGAAACTGAAAGAGATCGCCGCATCATGTCCCCCAAAAATCTGGCCGTTCTGGCGCGCCGAGCAGTCCGTCACGACGCTATCCGGTGCTTTTTACCAGTATGCGCGGAGGTTTGTCCGGGAGCAATTCAATTTGAGAATCGTCGCCACGGGCATCGGCAGCGCGGGGTCGCCTCCGGCTCAGGCCTCGGCGTCGAGAATAAGCTGGGACAGGGCACGCGGGGCGATGTCGGAATCGATCAGCGCCGGCGCCGCGGCGGTCAGCTGGCGCCGCAGATCCTCCGTCCTCTCCCGGTCTCGGGCGATGTCCAGGCATCGGGCCACGTAGTCCTCTGCGGAGGTGGCTTCGAGATCCGAGCGCATCCCCATGGCGATCAGCGGGGACAGCGTCACGCGCCCCCGCATCATGTCTGTCGGATAGGTCACCAGCGGCTGGCCGAGCGCCAGACTCTGCATCGAGGTGTTGCCGCCGTTGAAGTGAAGGGTATCGAGCACGACGTCGGCCTGCAGCATCACCCCGAGATAGCGGTCCAGCGGCAGGCGCGGCAGCAGACGGATCTGATCCATGATCCGCGGCCGGTCCGCGTTGGCGCGCGCCAGCCTCTCGAGTAGCCCCTTGGTCATGTTGCTGTAGACACCCGGCGCGTCGAACAGCGCGAGGGTGCCGGCCGGATCCTGCTCCAGGATGTCCCCCAGCATCCGGTCGAAAGCCGGGTGCATCTTCAACGGCGTCTGGCCGCAGAGATAGATCGCGCCGCTCTCCGGAAGGCCGACTTCGCTTCGGGAAACGGGCGTGTGCCGGGTCCGCTCTTCGGCATAGGCGATGGCCAGACCGTCCACCAGGACCGGCGTCTCCGAATAGTGGTCGCGACAGTTGTCCGGCTCCATCCAGGCCGAGGTGAAGAACTGGTCCACCGTGTCGATGCCGGTGGTCACCGGATGTCCCGGCAGCACAATCTGCTGAGGAGCCAGCCGGGCGAAGGGCAGGAAGTAACTCATCGCCGTCATGCCGATATCGGCGAAGACGATGCTGTCCAGTTCCATCTCGGCCAGCCGGGCACGGACGGTCTCCAGCACGGATGGGAGGACGACGACTCGGTCCACCAAGCGCGCGATCTTGTCATGCATCGGCGGCGGCAGCGTCCCGATCTGTACCACCGTCACGTCGATCTCGTCCCGGTCGATCATCCGCAGATGACCCTCGGTCATGTTGTAGATCGAGTGATCGCGGAAGAACTCCGACACGAAGGCGACCCGGCGCTTTCCCGGCCGCCGGCGCCGGCCGATATGGGGCGCCGTCATCGTCAGCATCGGGCAGGTGCGCCGGTAGAAGGCGCAGAGATCCATGAGCAGATCCCGGTCGTTGATGCCGTGATAGCCGAGCGCGAAAGGGACCGTGCCCACCTCCTGGATCGGATCCCGGATCGGGGCGAAGCCCTCCCGCGTGCACAGATCGCGGATCCGTGCCCGGATCTGCCACATCTCGTCTTCGGACATGGTGATATGCGGCAGCAGGGTCGCGGCTCGGGCGGCGTGGCCTGCATCGCGCGGCCGCAGGATGGACGCCGCCTCGGCCATGTGCCGTGCTTCGTCGAAGTTCGACAGCCGGTAGGCGCTGACGGCGCCGGTAACCCAGGCCTTCGGATCGTGGGGGGCGGTCGCCAGGGCGCGGCGCGCCAGGGCCAGGGCCCGCTCGGGATGGCCGAGAGATCGGTGAACCTCCGCCAGAACCAGCGTCGCCTCATGGGCCATCGGGTTGATCACCGAGGCGCGCCGGGCGAGATCTTCCGCGCGCTCGATCTCGTCCCTGGCGAGCCGGCAAACCCCGGCGAGGACGAGATAGGCGGGTTCCACCGGCGCCAGGATGGCGGCCCGGACCCCGTTGTCCCCGGGCGAGCCGAGCGGCGCCGCCGCCAGGACGGCGTAGGCCCGCGCCAGATCGGGCTGCGCCGCCAGCGCACGCCGGATGCGCTGCGGCGGAATGCCTGCCTCCGGCGGCAGAGCGATGGCCTGGAGCACATGCTCCATTGTGTACGGATCGAGCGCGAAGACCTGGCGGAAATGGCGTCCGGCCGCTTCAAGGAGGCCGATTCGCCCCTCGATCGCCGCCAGAAGTTGAAGAGGGCCGACGGAGTCGGGCATCGCCAGAACGAGCCGCCGCAGATCGACGGCGGCCTCGGCCAGGCGGCCCTCATTCAGGCGGCTTTGTAGCCGTCTGGCGACACTGGCGATGGGCAGCGCGGTTCCGCTCACCAGACATCTTCCTTCAAGTAGCGATCCTTCTTGGGGCGGCGGCCCGAGAAACCGGCTAGATTTAGCGGTGTCGACCGGAGTGATCACCGTGTCTACCACGACACAAAGTTCCAAGAGAACGATGATGATGTTGCGTTTTCCCGTCGCGCGTCCCCGACTTGCAACCGCCGATGCGATCCTGCCCTATCTGCGGCAGATCGACGAGAACCAGTACTATTCGAATTTCGGTCCCCTCGCCGGCACGGTCGAAGCCAGGCTCGCCGAAAGGTACGGCATCGACCCGGCTTGCGTGACGACGGTCTCGAACGCAACCGCCGGACTCACTGCGGCCCTGCAGGCCGAGGCGCGGGCACGCAAGCGCAACGTGAACGACGGAGCCGCCTATTGCCTGCTGCCGGCCTGGACGTTCGTCGCGACGCTGCATGCCGTGCTGGCCGCGGGGCTGGAGCCCTATCTGCTGGATGTCGACGAGGACTCCTGGTCGCTGACGCCGCAATCGGTCGAAAATGCCCTGGCGCGTATCCCGGGGGAGCCGGTCGCCGTGGTGCCGGTCTCCCCGTTCGGCCGGCCTTACGACATGGCGGCTTGGGACGCCTTCTCCCGCCGCACCGGGCTTGCGGTCGTGATCGACGCCGCCGCCGCATTCGACAAGGGGGAGGTTGGCGCCAGCCCGGCCGTGTTCAGCCTGCACGCGACCAAGGTGCTGGCGGCGGGCGAGGGCGGCTTCGCGGTGTCCACCGACGTTGACCTCGTCAACGAAATCCGAAAATGCATCAATTTCGGGTTCTTCGGAGATCGGGTGGCGCAGAGCCGCGCGATCAACGGCAAGATGAGCGAGTACCACGCCGCCGTGACCCTGGCCGCCCTTGACGCCTGGCCGCAGGCCCGGCGGATCTTCGACGACATCGCCAAGGCCTATCGCGACGGCTTCGCCGCCGATAACCGGATCCGCCTGCTACCCGGCGCGGGTGACGACTATGCATCCTCCACCATCATGATCGCCCGCGAGGATCCCCTGCCGCCCGGTTTTGACGAGGCGCTCGCCGAGCGCGGCGTCGGTACCCGGCGCTGGTGGGGCGGGGGGATCGCCAAGCAGGTCGCCTATCGCCGGTTCAGTTCGGATCTCCTGCCGGTCACCGACTGGCTGGCGGAGCGCTGCATCGGCTTGCCCTGCTATCCGGGGCTGGAGCGCGACGAGATCCTCGAGATCGCCGGCATCGTCCGCGACACCCTGGCGGGCCGCTGATTCCGCCATGACCGCGCAGGCCACCACCATCGGCGGCTTCTTCGGCCTGGAGCCGCCCGACCGGCCGCGCGCCGACGGCGGCGTCCTCGCGCGGTGGACCCAGGGGGAAGACTGGCTCGGGTTCCACAACGCCCGCAGCGCCTTCGCCCATCTGGTGCGCGGCCTTGCCCCCGGAACCGTCTGGCTGCCGTCCTATCTCTGCGCCGATATGGACGCGGGCGCCGGACCCGCAATACGGCGCTACGGGGTCGGCCCCGTGCTGGATCTGGACGACGCAGCCTTCGAGGCCGCGCTGGCACCGGGCGATCTGGTGGTCGCAGTGGCCTATTTCGGTGCGCCGGTCTGCCGCCGGCTCCGCGACCTCGCCCTCCGACGACCCGACGTGACTTGGCTGGAGGACCGTGCCCAGGCGCTGTCGGTGCCTATCGAGGACGACATCCCCGGCGCTTGGCGCCTGTTCAGTCCCCGCAAACTGCTGGGGACGGCGGAGGGCGGGCTGCTGGTGGGCCCGGTCTCCGGACTGCCCATGCCGTCGCTGACACTGCCGCCCGTTGAGCATGACGCTGCTGCGGAAGCGCGGGCGGCCGCCGCCACGCGCGACCACATCGCCGAGGCCTACCGCCGCTACGTCGCGATCGAGCGGGACCATGCCGTCGCCGACCTGGCCATGAGCGGCAGGACACGTCGTATTCTGGCGGCTGCCTCCCCGGACGACATGGCCCGGCGCCGGCGGGAGAATCTGGCAATTCTGGACGCCCGGCTGGACCGGTATGCGGCGCCGGTGGTCGAGCGGCTTCGCGGCAGCGCGGCCCCCTTCGGCTATCCGCTGCTGCTGGCGGACGGACGGGACGCGGTCGCGGCTCGGCTTGCCGCCGACGGGGTGTTCTGCGCGGTGCATTGGCGCGCGCTTGGGGCGGCGGAGACCGCCGATCCGGTGGCGACCCGTCTGCGCGACGGGATGCTGACCCTGCCGCTGGACCACCGCTACGGTCCCGAAGACATGACCGGGCTGGCCGACCGGGTACGGCAGGCGCTGGCATGAGCGGGCCCTACGGCCGCCGGTCCTATGTGGACAGCCTGGCGGGGGAGGGCGGCGAGGTGGTCTCCCTTTGGGGCGGTCACGTGCTGCTGCGGCCGCTGCCGTCCGGTGCCGGGCGCGACGCGGTGAGCGCCTATCCCATGGGAGGGTTCGCCGCGGATGCGGATCTGGACGACGGGCTTGCCGACCTGCGTGCCGCCGGGGCAATCAGCCTGACCGTGATCGCCGATCCCTTGAACGCGCCTGATGCCGGTGCTCTGTCCCGGACGGCGGATGTTCACCGCCGCCTGAAGACCCACTACCTCCTCGACCGGGAGATCGGTCCCTTCGCACCGTCCAAGCACCACCGCGCCGAGATCCGCCGCGCCCGGCGCCAGGTGATCGTGGAGCGGGTGGCACTGTCGCAGGCGATGGCGACCTGGGCGGCGCTGTACGACCATCTGGCCGAGCGCCACGAGATCCAGGCGGGGGCCCGCCTCGGCGCCCGGCATTTCGCCCATCTGGCGGCCGATCCGGCGGCGGTGGTGCTTGCGGCCCGGGCGGCGGGGGAGGTCGTGGCGATGTCGATCTGGCTGAGCGACGGCACGGTGGCGCACAACCATCTCGGCGCCTCCAGCGAGGCCGGCTACGCCGTCGGCGCCAGCTACGCGCTCTATGCCGCTGCGGTCGAGACGCTGGAGGAGTGCCGAGTGCTGGACTTCGGCGGTGCGCCGGGACTGGCGGACGACCCCGACCATGGGCTGGCCCGGTTCAAGCGCGGCTTCGCCAATGCGGAGGGCGCAACTTGGCTGAGCGGGTTTGTGCTCGACCGGGAGGGATATGCGGCGGCGTTGCGGGACAGCGGCGCCGATTCCGCGACCGGTTTCTTCCCCGCCTACCGCGCGCGGTAATCCTCGGCGCTGAGCCCCATGGCGATTGCGTCGACCGTTTCGCCGCGCTTGGCTACTTGCCGGCGTCCGGTTTCCGCGAAGCCCGCGTCGCAATAGAGCCGGCGCGCGGCGGTATTGGTCTCCAGGACTTCCAGCCGCACGGCGGAGACGTCCGGATCGTCGAAGGCGATGCGCAGGGCCTCGGCTAGAGCCTGCTTGCCCACGCCCCGCCCTCGCTGCCTCGTATCGCCGATGAAGATGTGGAATTCCCGCTCCCCCGCCCCGTCCGGAACCGCCAGCAGGTAGACGCAGCCGACCATCTCCCCATCGGCGCAGAGCGCGTATCGTCGATCGATCCTCTGGGACAGCCAGTGCCGCACCATCCAGTCCCGCGCCTCGTCCCAGCCGACCTCGCGGCGGTCGCCGACGAGGTGCTCGTAGAGGGCGGGATCGCGCTGCCAGTCGTAGATGCGGCGGAGGTCGCGCTCCTCCAGCGGCCGAAGCGAAACGCTCATTCCCGCTCGAGCACCAGGAAAATGGAGGCTGTCAGGTCCGGATAGGTGAAGCCGAGCTGGAAGCAGCCCTCCAGATACGCATCGCTCATCACCTCGCCGCCGAACAGCGCGTCGAACTGGAAATTGGCCAGCGGCTTGAAGAAGATTCCGCCGCGATGGGCGACCTTCAGCCCGGCCTTGCGGGCGTCGCTTTCCAGGGTGTCGAGCACATAGGTGCGCCGGTGGCCGTGCTTCACGTCGCTGGGGGTGAGCGAGGTGCAGTGCTCGATCAGACCCATGGCGACGGCGATCCGGCGCGAGGCGGCGTGGCCGTTGGGCACGACGATGAAGGCCCGCCCGCCGGGGGCGAGAAGACGGCCGATGCTGGCGAGCGTCGCCACCGGATCGACCACGTGCTCGAGTACATGGACCAGGAAAACGGCATCGTACCGCTTGTCGGTGACGAAATCCTCGAACAGGGTCTGGTGGAACGTGCCCGGGTTCTTCAGTCGGGATCTGGTGACATCCAGAAACCGCTCGGCGGCGTCGACCACATCGATCTGTCCGAACCGCTCTTCCAGCAGAACCGTGAGGTCGCCCTTGTAGCAGCCCATCTGTAGGCAGGCGCCGGTCGACGGCATCCAGGGTTCCATCGCCCGCATCATCCAGCCGCGCATCCGCACGTCGAATTCCGACTCGTCGTAGTCCTTGACCAGATCGTTGACGTAGGCGAACTCGATGTCTTTCGGGCGGGCATCGGTCATGTGGGTTCCTCAGCGGTCTTCCCGGTAGAACCGGTGTTCCGGCGCATTGTACCAGTCGTCCAGGCTTTCGGGCACGCGGGCGTACCAGCCGAGCCGGCGTTTCAGGGCCTCGCTGGCCGCCGCGACACGGTCGGCGCCGAGCTGCTTCACATGGTCCATCTGTGGTTTGAAGAAGGGTGGCGTGAAGGTGAGCGTCAGCGCCCGGCGGATCTCGCCGGAGCGGTTGGCTCCGGCGGCATGGAGCAGCCGGGAATCGAACAGCAGGACGCTGCCGGCCGGCGCCTCGTAGATTGCCACCCGGCGCTCGCCCTCCGATCGTGCGGCCACCCGGTGGGAGCCGAGATCCAGCAGGGTGCCGCCGTTCTCCGCGGTGAAGGGGTCCAGGGTGACGAGCATGTTGATCATCAGCCGCATCTCGTCGCCGGCGGCGAAGGCGCGCAGGTCACGGTGCCAGCGGTGCAGGTAGGCGCCGGCGGCGGCCGGGCGGTTCATCAGGCCGCCGAAGGAATTCAGAATGAAATTGCCGCCCAGGAAGGTCTCGATCGTGTCGGCGGCGGGGAGATCCTCCAGCAGATCGGGAAAGCTGTCGTCGCTGGCGAGAACATGATGGGCGATGCCGGCGTCCGATGGCGCCATGCCTTTGGCCCGCATGATCGTGGCGCAGTCCTCAACCGCCGCGGCCAGCCCGGCACGCAGGGCGTCCACCGTGTCGGCCCCGAGCAATCCGGGAAAGCCGACGGCGCCATCGCGGGCCAGTATCGCCAGGGCGCTCTCGCTTTGACCGACCGGAAGAGAGGCGACGGCGGCGGGCATTGGCAACTCCATCGTGCTGACGGATCAAAGAGTAACCGCGACAGGCAAGCCATGCACGACAGGCTTGATTTGAGGGAGATGTGCTAAGTTAAATAAACTTATATGCGACTGGTTGCGCCGGAAGGGTTTCAATATGCCGATTGCATGGGCGGCGAGCCAGTCCGGCGATTTCCTTGTGTTCTGGTTTTCCGGAAAGGTGACCCGGGACGAGGTGATCGAGAGCCAGATCGCCTCCGTTTCAGTGGTCCCGCAGAACGGCGAGTTCGTCACCCTGACGATCTTCGAATCGGATGTCGAGGCACCCGACGCCACCCTGGCGGGGCTCAAGGATCTCTATAGACGCCGCAGCGAGCAGCTGAAGACGATCGGATCGCACCGCCGAGCGGGGGCCACGTTGCTGTCCGACTCTTCAACGGCCCGCATGCTCATACCGCTCTGGAACGCCCTGCGCGATCTCAACGACACCGACATCACGTTCGCGATCTTCGAGACGCTTGACGACGCGCTCGCTCATCTGGAGGTCGATCCCGACTACGCGCGGGAGGTCATGCTGAAGCGGCGCCCCGTTTCCGCCGCGGCCTGATCGGCCCGAGATCAGGGGGCCGTATCCTTGAGAGTGGAGGGTTCGATGGTCTTGAAGAATCCCGTCACGTCCTGTCCGTTGGCGGAGAGCGGCAGAATCAGCCGGACATAGCTCATCGGCGCGCCGGCGATCGGCACGAAGCTGCGCCGGGCGAGGCTCGGAGCCCGGCTCTCGGCGATGCGGCGCAGGGCTTCGGTGACCACGTCCGCATCCCGTTCCTCGAAGAAGGCCCGCACGGTCATGCCATGGGCCTGGAACGCGGCGTTCTCGCCGATGTAGTTGCCGACCATCCGCACGGCGGCGTCGCGCTCGGCGGGCAGGTAGTCCAGCAGCATGGTGTAGTCGAGCACCGCATCGGGAACGTCGCCCACCTCCATCGACGCCGGCAGGGCGTCCTCTCCGCGGGCGGCCTCCCAGGCCTTCAGACAGCTTGCCAGCAGCGGATAGGCGGCGATGGCGTCGAGGCTGAGATCTTCCTGCCGACTGTGCTGCGCCGGGTGCGCGGCATCGGCTGTGTCCAGGTCGGTCGTGGCCGTCTGCTTCGTCTGATGGTCATTCGCCATGGCCACGGAGCCCTCCTTTCGCATTGTGCTCGGCGGGGACAGAGTCCAGCGACGGGCGATAGATTGACGGGGTGAAATCGCCGAACCGGATCGAGACCAGCCGGTGCAGCTTCTCGATATCGGCGATCCGCATGTCCCTGGTGCTTCGCCCGGTGGCGTTCCAGGCGCGCCGCACGGGGGCCAGATCCAGCGTCCAGGCGCGCAATTCGTTGATCGCCGGCCAGGTCCGCCGCGCCAGCCGGTCTTCCTCGACCAGGGATCCCTTGATGTCGTTGGTCAGCATGTCGAGATGCATCGTGCGTTTCGTCGCCCAGACCATGACGTTGCGCAATTTGAGGGCGGTGTCCCGCAGCCTGTCCTGCTCGGCGAAGGAGTCGCGCTGCGTCGCCAGGGTCGCCAGGTCGCCGACCATGCGCTGGCAGCCGGTAACGTCGTCGCGGAGTTGGACGGCCCTGGCCGCGGCATCGATGTGGTCGCGGATGCGGTCCACGATCTGCGAATTGCGCCGAGAATCCACCCCGATCAGCTGCCGGGCGATCAGCTCCGGCGCATCCTCGGCGGGCACCGTGTCCCGTCCGGTGCTGCGGGCCCACAGGATCTCGAGGATCCGCTGCTCGACGCGGCGCGCGATCTTCGGCGAGACGGGCCAGGACGGGCGGCCGTCGGCGAGCTCGGTCGGTATGCCGTCGCCGGCGACGATCTCCTCGCGATACAGCAGGGCCGGTCCCACCTTGTGCAGCAGCGCAATGTCGGGATGGCCCTCGGCGAGATCGGCGGCGGAGGCCACGGTCGCGAGCGGAACGGTGGCGTGGTTGCCGCCGAAATCCACCCGCAGGACCGGATCCCGGTTCTGGTGCCGCGCGAAGACGGCGCCCTGCTGCTTCAGGTAGGAGGAGGTGAAGTCGAACGTGCCGCCCTGCAGCCGTTGCGAGACCTGACCCGTCGAATGCGGCATCGAACCCATGACCTTGCGGTCGCTCCTACCCATGGCGAGAGCAGATAGGTATTTCGTTTAGAACGGTTTTAAAGAGGGCGCGGCGACTATTGACGCCTTGCGCCATGGCGACCCTTCCCGGCATCCGGTTATAGTCACCGCCGAGAATCAGACGGAACCGGCAGGAGGCGATGGCATGACCACACCCTATCCCCGTGACATGGTCGGCTACGGCCGCGACCCGGTCGATCCGAAATGGCCCGGCGGTGCCCGCGTCGCCCTGCAGATCGTCCTGAACTACGAGGAGGGCGGGGAAAACGCGATCCTGCATGGCGACCCGGCCTCCGAAGCCTTTCTGTCGGAGATGATCGGCGCCGCCCCCTGGCCGGGGCAGCGCAACCTCAACATGGAGTCGGTCTACGAGTTCGGCTCGCGCGCCGGGTTCTGGCGGATCCACCGGGAGTTCACCCGCCGCAACCTGCCGCTGACCGTCTATGCCGTCGGCATGGCGATGGAGCGCAACACCGAGGTCGGCCCGGCCATGGTCGAGGCGGGCTGGGAGGTGGCGAGCCACGGCTATCGCTGGATCGACTATCTGAACATGCCGGAGGAGACCGAGCGCGAGCACGTGTCCCTGGCGATCGCCGCCATCGAGCGCGCCACCGGGCAGCGGCCCGTGGGCTGGTATACCGGCCGCGGCAGCGCCAATACCCGCCGGCTGGTGGTCGAGCATGGCGGCTTCCTCTACGACAGCGACAGCTATGCCGACGAGCTGCCGTACTGGACCCACGAATTCGGGAAACCGCACCTGATCGTGCCCTATACGCTCGACGCCAACGACATGCGCTTCGCGGTGAACCAGGGCTTCAACTCGGGCGACCAGTTCTTCGCCTATCTGCGCGACAGCTTCGACGTGCTCTACGCCGAGGGGGCGGACCAGCCGAAGATGATGTCGGTCGGCCTGCATTGCCGTCTGGTCGGCCGACCCGGCCGGTTCGCGGCCCTGCAACGCTTCCTCGACCATGTGGCCAAGCATGACGGGGTCTGGATCTGCCGGCGCGACGAGATCGCCCGGCATTGGCACGAACACCACAAACCGGGAGACGCCTGATGGCGGGGGATTACAGGATCGACATGATGGGCGACGCCGACGTGGCGACGGCGGTGGATTGGGCGGCGGCGGAGGGCTGGAATCCTGGCATCCGCGACGCCGCCTGCTTCACCGCGGTCGACCCTCAGGGATTTCTGGGCGGTTATCTCGACGGTCGGCTCATCGCGTCGATCTCGGTGGTGAACTACGACCCAGCCTTCTCTTTCCTGGGCTTCTACATCGCCCATCCCGAGTTTCGCGGTCAGGGCTACGGCTACAAACT
Source organism: Thalassobaculum sp. OXR-137 (assembly GCF_034377285.1). Classification (NCBI taxonomy): domain Bacteria; kingdom Pseudomonadati; phylum Pseudomonadota; class Alphaproteobacteria; order Rhodospirillales; family Thalassobaculaceae; genus Thalassobaculum; species Thalassobaculum sp. OXR-137. Next base: position 1,667,837 of record NZ_CP139715.1, read on the forward strand.
CTGGCAGGCCGGCATCGCCCATGCAGGCGACCGGCTGGTCGGCCTCGACGGGGTCGTGGCGGAGCAGGAGAACTACAAGCGCTCCGGCTTCGTCCTGGCCTATCGCAACATCCGCTACGGCGGCGCCGTGACCACGGTGCCGGCTGCCGTGCCGGGAATCGAGGTCCGCACCGTTTCCTCCGCCGGGGCCGAGGTCGCGGCCCTGGACCGGGCGGTCTTTCCGGCCGATCGGCCGGCGTTCCTCGAGGACTGGTTCTCCACCGACGGCCATCTGGCCCGCGCGGCGTATCGCGACGGCGTGCTGGTCGGGTTCGCGGTGGCGCGGCCCTGCCGGTCCGGCTGGAAGATCGGCCCGCTGGTCGCCCCGGACCGGGCGACCGCCGAGGCCCTGCTGGCGGATCTCCTGCCGGCAATCGGGATGGGGGCGGAGATCTATCTCGACGTGCCCGAACCGAACCCGCAGGCGGTGGCCCTGGCCGAGGCGCTGGGGCTTACCCCCGGTTTCGAGACCGCCAGGATGTACACCGGCCCCGCACCCGCGCTAGACATCGCCAAAATCTATGGCGTGACCACGTTCGAGTTGGGCTGACGCCTGTCTTCGGGTGCCTTCCGGCCGGGATCGGGAGGCGGTTTCGGGCGCTCGCGCCACGCCATCTGTCCGGGCAGGCATCGGCCCGCCCGGGCGAGGAGAAATGCTGCACAAGCAGGAAACAGAAAGGACAACCATGTCGCTCGCCATGAATCGCGAGGTGTTCATCACCTGTGCCGTCACCGGCTCCGGCGGGACCCAGGACAAGAGCCCGCACGTGCCGCGCTCGCCGCAGCAGATCGCCGAGAGCGCGATCGACGCGGCCAAGGCCGGTGCGGCGGTCGTCCACTGCCACGTGCGCGATCCGGAGACGGGTGCGCCGAGCCGCAAGCTGGCGCTGTATCGCGAGCTGACCGACCGGATCCGGGATGCCGAGGTGGACGTGGTGCTGAACCTGACCACCGGCATGGGCGGCGACCTGACCCACGGGCCGGTGGAAAGCCCGCTGCCGCTGAACGAGAAGGGCACGGACCTCGCCGGCGCGTCGGAGCGCATGGCCCATATCCGCGAGTGCCTGCCGGAGATCTGCACGATCGACTGCGGCACCATGAACTTCGCGGAAGCCGACTACGTCATGATGAACACGCCCGGCACCCTGCGGGCCATGGGCACCATGATGACCGAGCTCGGCGTGAAGCCGGAGATCGAGGCTTTCGACACCGGCCATCTCTGGCTCGCCAAGCAGCTCGTGGCCGAGGGCGTGATCACCGGGCCGGCCCTGGTGCAGCTCTGCATGGGCGTTCCCTGGGGCGCGCCGAACGACCTGCACACCTTCCTGGCCATGGTCAACGCGATCCCCGAGGGCTGGAGCTTCTCCGCCTTCTCGCTCGGCCGCGATCAGATGCCCTATGCCGCCGCCTCGGTCCTGGCCGGCGGCCATGTCCGCGTCGGACTGGAGGACAACCTGTATCTGGAGCGAGGCGTGCTGGCGACCAACGCCCAGCTCGTCGAGAAGGCGGTCACGGTGGTCGAGAACATGGGGGCCAAGATCGTCGGCCCGGACGCGGTTCGCGCCAAGCTCGGCCTGACCAAGCGGGCGCCCAAATCGTGAGCGCCCTTCCCAAGAAAGCCGCCATTCTCGGCGCCGGGGTCATCGGTTCCGGCTGGCTCGCCCGGCTGATCGACAGCGGCGTCGAGTGCGCCGTCTACGATCCCGCTCCCAATGCCGAGGCGAAGATCGCTCCGGTGCTCGACAATGCGGAGCGCGCGGCGGCGGCCCTGATCGACGCTCCGCGGCCGGCGAAGGGCGCCTGGTCGCTGGTCGGCTCGATCGCCGAGGCGGTGACCGGGGCCGACCTGATCGTCGAGGCGGTGCCCGAGCGGCTCGACGTGAAGCACGCGACCTACAAGGAGATCGAGGCGGCGAATGCCGACGGCATCATCGCCTCGTCCACCAGCGGCTTCCGGCCGTCGGTGCTGCAGGAGGGCATGGCCCATCCCGGCCGGCTGATCGTCGCCCACCCGTTCAACCCGGTCTATCTGCTGCCGCTGGTCGAGATCGTCGGCGGCAAGGAGACCGACCCTGCCGTGGTCGAGCGGGCGATGGCGCTCTACACCGAGCTGGGTATGAAGCCGCTCCACCTGAATGTCGAGATCGACGCCTTCGTCGCCGACCGGCTGATGGAGGCGCTGTGGCGCGAGGCCCTGTGGCTGGTGAAGGACGGGGTGGCGACGACCGAGGAGATCGACGACGCCATCCGCTACGGCTGCGGGCTGCGCTGGGCGCAGATGGGCACGTTCCAGACCTTCCACATCGCCGGCGGCGAGCTGGGCATGCGGCATTTCATGGAGCAGTTCGGCCCGGCGCTGGCCTGGCCCTGGACCAAGCTGATGGACGTCCCGGAGATGACCCCGGAGCTGGTGGACCGCATCGCCGAACAGTCCGACGCCCAGGCGGACGGCCGCTCGCCGCGCGACCTGGAGAAGATCCGCGACGACAATCTGGTGGCGATCCTGAAGGCCCTGCGGGGCACCGGTTGGGGGGCGGGCCAGGTTCTGGCCGAGCACGAGAAACGGCTGCGGGGCGGGTGAGACGAAGCTTTCGCTACAATTCTCCTACCATCGTCATCCTGAACTCGGTTCGGGACCTCCCTTCAGCCTGAGGGCGCACAAGGTCCCGAAACACGTTCGGGATGACGACTGTTTTTTAATTGATCGATCTCGTCCTGAGCAGCTTCCGCAGGGAGCGTGTCGAAGGGCCTCCCCGTTTTTGCGGCGCACAATTTGAAATCCGCGGCTGTCTCTGTCACCCTGGGGGCGGGTGTCGACGAGAGCCGAAACCATGGACCGAACCGAAGCGTAAGCTCGATGCCTGGTCCGACCCCCCTACTGGAAAGGGGATCCCTATGAAGTTGACCACAGATCAGACGGCTGCCGTCCAGCGGCAGACCGGGGCCGATCCGTTGCCGGAAGACAATCCGACCATGGGCCAGCTCCGCGAAATCTTCGGCGAACACACGTTCTATGTCGCCGAGCAGGGCCTGGTGGTTCCCGAGACCACGCCGGAGCCGGCCGCTCCGGAGGCCACTGAGGACGCGGTGGAATTCATGCTCGTGGCGGTATGGGCTGGCGAGGACAAGCAGTCCCTGCAGCCGATCGAGCCACAGCCGACCGGCATCAAGCTGGAATTGGCGACGGCCCACTAAGGGGCGTTCCTCAAAGAAAGACGGCGGCGGGCCAGTGCGGTTCGCCGGCGGATGGCGTGTGTCCTTGCCTTCGAAGCGGACAGGGACACGCGACGACTTCTTGCGTCCGGGTGGGAGAGGTGGGGCCGAGGCTCTTCCTCTCTCGTACCCGACACCACAGTCCGGACACTCCCCGGACTTGTTCCGGGGCCAAGGCTCGGCGCATGCGTGGGGTCGGGGGATGATAACCGGACGCCCCTGCGCCGGTGGGGCTTGCCCCGGAACAAGTCCGGGGAGTGTTTGGAAATGTATGGGCGGAGAGTCTTTTCTCACGTCCCGCAGAACGTCGCCTTGACCTCTTCCTCCGGCCGCGGCGGGAGCTCGTAACGCTCCTGGCCTGCCTGCGCCTCGAACGGGGTCTGCAGCACCGCGCGCAGGTCGTGCAGCGGCTCCAGGTCGTTGTTCTCCACCGCCGCGTTCAGGGCGGCTTCGACCTGGTGGTTGCGCGGGATGTAGACCGGGTTGATGGCCCGCATCGCCGCCTGCCGCGCCGTATCGTCCCGCCCTGCCTCGGCAAGACGCGCCCGCCATGCCGGCGCCCAGGCGTCGAACGCCGCCGGCTCCTCGAACAGCCCCCGCACCGCGCCGTCCGCGGTCCCCTCGCCCGACAGATCCGACAGTCCGCGGAACGTCAGCGTGAAATCCGCCTTGCCCTCCTCCATCGCCTTCAGCAGCCCGTCGATCAGATCCGCATCGCCGTCGCGCACCGTCCCCAGCCCCAGCTTGGCGGCGAAACGCCTCGTGTGGGCGGCGCGGAAGCGATCGGGGAAGGTGTTGATGATCTCCTGGGCGGCCTCCAGGGCCTTCTCCTCGCTCTCGTCGATCAGCGGCAGCAGGCATTGGGCGAGGCAGGCGAGGTTCCAGTGGGCGATGCCCGGCTGGTTGCCGTAGGCGTAACGGCCGCCATGGTCGATCGAGCTGTACACCGTGCCCGGATGATAGGTGTCCATGAAGGCGCAAGGGCCGTAGTCGATCGTGTCGCCGGCCACCGACATGTTGTCGGTGTTCATCACCCCGTGGATGAAGCCGACCGACATCCAGGCGGCGATCAGCTCGGCCTGCCGGCCCGCCACCGCGTCGAGCAGGGCGCTGTACGGGTTTCCAGCCTGGCGCAGGTCGGGATAGTGGCGGTCGATCACATGGTCGGCCAGCAGCCGCAGCGCCTCGGTGTCGCGGCGGGCGGCGAAGAACTGGAAGGTGCCCACGCGGATGTGGCTGCGGGCGATGCGGGTCAGGATGCCGCCGGGCAGGGCGCGCTCGCGGAATACCGCCTCGCCGGTGGTCACCACCGCGAGGGAGCGGGTGGTGGGGATGCCGAAGGCGGCCATCGCCTCGCTGACGATGTACTCGCGCAGCACCGGGCCGAGTGCCGCGCGGCCGTCGCCCATGCGGGAGTAGGGGGTCGGACCGGAGCCCTTGAGCTGGATGTCGCGGCGCACCCCGTTTCGGTCGACCACCTCGCCCAGCAGGACCGCCCGCCCGTCGCCGAGCTGCGGCACCCAGCCGCCGAACTGGTGGCCGGCATAGGCCATGGCCAGCGGCTCCGCACCCTCCGGGATCCGGTTGCCGCCGAGTACCTGTGCCCCTTCCGCGCTGCGCAGGAAAGCCGGGTCGAGACCGAGCTCGCGGGCCAGTTCCTCGTTCAGCAGCAGCAGGTTGGGTGCCTGGACCGGTGTCGGGTCGAGCTTGGTGAAGAACCGCTCCGGCAGGCGGGCATAGGTATTGTCGAAGGGGAACAGGCTCGCACCCCCGGTCGCGTCCTGGGAGGCCGCTTCGGCCATGACATGCTCCTTGGGATCGGTAACGCCCGATACTTGGCCCGTATCGCGACGGACGCAAGGCCGTGGCTTCCGCCGCCGCCGCTGCGCTCCTACACTACCCGGGCAACCAGGGAGATCGGTCATGAAGATGAACAGCGCCGAATTGGATGCCCGCCGCGACGTGGCCGCCGCCCACCGCCTCGCCGTCCTGCACGGGCTGAACGAGGGAGTGTGGAACCATATCAGCCTGATCTCGCCGGACGATCCCGACGCCTTCCTGATCTCGCCCGGCCATATGCACTGGTCCCAGGTGACCGCCAGCAACCTCGCGCTGATGAACAGCAAGGGCGAACTGCTCGGCGGCGGCCCGGCGCCGATCCGGGCCGGCTGGATCATCCACTACCCGGTCCACAAGGCGCGGCCGGATGCGAAATGCGTGATCCACGTCCACTCGCCCTACATCACCGCCATGTCGATCCGCAGCGACATGCGCTTCGAGCCGCGCTCCAGCCAGCAGGCGGCGCGGTTCCACGACGATGTGGTCTATTACGAGGTCTATGACGGCGTCCTGTCCGGCGAGGACGAGGGCGAGCGCATGGCGGAAGCCCTGGGCGACAAGCGCCTGCTGATGCTGCGCAACCACGGCGCCCTGATCGCCACCGACAGCATCGCCAAGGCCTATCTCGACGTCTATCAGCTCGAACGCGCCTGCATGTACCAGCTCCTGGCGACGGCCGGCGGCGGCGAAATGGCGCTGATCCCTGAGGATATCTGCGCCGAGATGGGCAACTTGGCGCGCAAGGGCCAGAACCTCGCCCATTGGGAGGGGTTCAAGCGCTGGGTCGACGCCGAGCAGCCGGACTATGCCCACTGAAGTGAGCCGAGGGAGGCGGAGATGACGTCCTGGTCCGTGAGCGGCGAGTATATGGAGAGCTGCAACTGCGACTATCTCTGCCCCTGCATCTACACCAATCCGCAGGGCGAGGTGACGCACGATCACTGCATCGCCCTGATGGTCTACCGCATCGACAAGGGGAGCTACGGCGACGTCTCGCTCGTCGGGCTGAAATTCGCGCTGGTGATCCATTCCAACAAGGTGATGGCCGACGGCGACTGGATCTTCGCCTGCATCGCCGACGAGGACGCCGACGACGCTCAAAGGGCCGCCCTGACCGAGATCCTGTCCGGCCGGGCCGGCGGCCGTCCGGCGATGATCCACGACAATCTGGTGGGCGATTTCCGCGGCATCGCCTTTGCGCCGATCTCCTTCGAGATGGACGGTCTGGACCGGGCGACCGATGCCGGCCTGTTCTCCTTCGCCATCAGCGGCGTGGCCTCGCGCACCGGCAGCGGCGAGGTCATCTCCATCGACAACGTCTCCCACCCGGCGAATTCCCGCCTGGCCCTGGCCCGGACCCGCGAGCTGCACCTGGACGGGTTCGACCTGAAGCTGGACATGTCCGGCATGGGCAATAACGGCCATTTCGCGCCCTTCGCCTGGAGCAACTGACCGTTCATGGCCGGATCGCTCGCCCTGGAGGCCGCCGTCGCCCGCGACCGGCGGCTGGTCGTGTCCGCCATTCTCGGCCTGACCGCGCTGAGCTGGGCCTATCTGGTCTGGATGGCCGGGGACATGTCGGGGGATATGGCCGGAGAGATGCCGGGCGGGACGGCGAACGGCATGACCATGCCGATGGCGATGGGGCCGGCGGTCTGGACCCCGGCCTATGGCGCCATGATGCTGATCATGTGGGTGGTGATGATGGCCGGCATGATGTTGCCCAGCGCCATGCCGATGATCCTGACATTCGCCACCATCGGCCGGCGGCGGCGCGACCGGGGCCAGCCCCATGTGGCGACGGCCGTCTTCGTCGGCGGCTACCTGATCGCCTGGGGCGGTTTCAGCGTCGCGGCGGTGGCCGCCCAGTGGGCACTGGAGCAGGCGGCCCTGCTGTCGCCGATGATGATGTCCACCAGCCCGGTCTTCGGCGGGCTGCTGCTGATCGCCGCCGGGATCTACCAGTTTACGCCGCTCAAGCACGCCTGCCTGCGCCACTGCCGCTCGCCCTTCGATTTCGTGCTGAACCGCTGGCGCGACGGGGCGGCGGGTGCCCTGAGCATGGGCGTGGAGCACGGGCTGTACTGCCTGGGCTGCTGCTGGGTGGCGATGGCGCTGCTGTTCGTCTTCGGGGTGATGAACCTGCTGTGGATAGCAGCACTCGCGATCCTCGTCCTGCTGGAGAAGGCGGTACCGGGCGGGCATCGGATCGCCCAGGGAGCGGGCATTTTCATGGTCGCCGGCGGCGTGTGGATGCTCGCGTCCTGACGCGGCGGCCGCTAGGCTGGCGCCGATACGAACCAACCAACGAGAGCCCCCATGGCCCAGGATCATCGCGCCCAGAGCACGCCCTATACCGGTATCTTCCCCATCGTCCCCACACCGTTCCATGAGGACGGGTCGCTCGACCTGGAGGGCCAGAAGCGGGTGCTCGACTGCATGATCGACCAGGGCGTCGACGGGCTGTGCATCCTGGCGAACTATTCCGAGCAGTTCCTACTCTCCGATGCCGAGCGCGAGACCCTGCAGACCCTGTGCATGGAGCATGTGGCGGGCCGGGTGCCGGTGATCGCCACCTGCAGCCATTTCTCCACCCAGGTCGCCGTTGCGCGCTGCAAGCGGGCGCAGGAGCAGGGCGCGGCCATGGTGATGATGATGCCGCCCTATCACGGCGCGCTGCTGAAGGCCGGCGACCAGGGCGTGTTCGAGCATTTCGCCGCCCTGTCGGAAGCGATCGACATCCCGATCATGATCCAGGACGCGCCGCTGAGCGGGACCAACCTGTCGGTACCGCTGCTGGCGCGGATCGCGAAGGAGCTGGCCAACGTCAGCTACTTCAAAATCGAAATGCCGGGCACGGCGGGCAAGCTGCGGGCGCTGATCGAGGCGGCGGGCGAGCATATCGACGGGCCGTTCGACGGCGAGGAGGGCATCACCCTGATGGCCGATCTCGACGCCGGGGCGACCGGCACCATGACCAGCGGCCTCGCCTGCGAGCAGATCCGGCCGATCGTCATGGACTTCCTGGCCGGCGACCGCGCCAAGGCCGAGGCGCAGTACAACCGCATGCTGCCGCTGATCAATTTCGAGAACCGCCAGTGCGGGCTGCGGGCCTGCAAGACGGTGATGCAGGCCGGCGGGGTGATCAAGTCCGACGCGGTCCGCCACCCGCTGGAGCCGCTGCCCGCGCCGACCCGGGACGCGCTGCTGACCATGGCGAAAGATCTGGACCTGATCGCGATGCGCTGGGGGAAGTAGCCCGCCAGCCTTTTCTCAGCCGTCATCCCGGGAGGCCCCGTCCCGGATTTAATCCGGGATTGATCCGGGGGCTGCCCGGGACCGAGCCCAATCAAACGTCTGAGTTACGGTCCCGGCCTCGCCCCGGATCTGGCCCGGGGACGATCCGGGATGACGCAGTTGGTGGTGGGGTGGGACCTAAGCCACCAACCCCAACTCCCGCGCCTGGATCTGCAGGGCCAGGTACTTGGAATACACCCGGCACTGGGAGAACGCCCCGCCGGTGAACCACAGCCCCGGCTGGCCGGTGGCCATCCACATGTTGCGCAGCTCCTGGGTGTCCGGGTTGAAGTTCCACACCGGCCCCGCCCGCTCGGCCACCGCCTCGCCGAACAGCAGGCGCACCAGATGGTCTTGGTTCTTGTAGCCGGTCGCCAGCACCACCAGCTCCGCCGACCGCTCGTCGCCTGACCTCATCGCCACGCCGCCGGCGGTGAAGCGGTCGATATCGGCATACTGGATCAGGTCGATTTTCCCCGCAGCGATCAGCTCGGAGCAGCCGACATTGAAGTAATACCCGCCGCCTCGCGTGCGGTACTTCAGTGGCCAGCCGGTGCCGTCCTCGCCGAAATCGAGCCGGAAGCCGGCCTTCTCCAGCCCGTCGAGCAGCGGCTTGTCGATCGCCCGGACGCGGTCGGTGATTTCTTTATGCGCCACTTTCATCAGGGCGAGCGGGATCGAGAGAACCGTCAGGTCGCGGTCGTCGCGCGACGGGCCGGGGCCGAGGAAGACGCCGTCATAGAGCTGGGCGCTCGGCTCGATGTTGACCACGAGGGTGGGGCTGCGCTGGACCATCGTGACCTGCGCGCCGTTGCCCTGAAGGTCCTGGGCGATGTCGTGGGCGCTGGTGCCGGTGCCGAAGACCATGACCGGCCGGTCGCGCCATTCCGCCCCGTCGCCGAACTGGCTGGAATGCACGACCTTTCCCTGGAAGGTCTCCAGGGTCGGGATCTCGGGAATGTGCGGGGTGCCGCTGACGCTGGTCGCCATGACGATGTGGCGCGGCCGCATCTGACGGGTGCTGCCGTCGGCCAGGGTCAGCCGGGCGGTCCAGCATTGCGCCGCCTCGTCCCAGTCTGCGCCGTCGAAGCTGGTACGGGTCCAGAAATTGATCGCCAGGGCGTCGACATAGAACTCGAGCCAGTTGGCGATCAGGTCCTTGGGAATGTAGGACGGGAAGGTCTCCGGGAACGGCAGATAGGGCAGGTGGTTGCTGTGCAGCGTGTTGTGCAGCTTCAGCCCGTGATAGCGCAGGCGCCAGTTGTCGCCGATCCGGGCCATCCTGTCGACGATCAGCGTGTCGATGCCTAGCTGGCCCAGGCGTGCCGCTGCGGTGATGCCGCCATGGCCGCCGCCGACGATCAGTACTGCCGGGTCGCGGTCGGTGTAGGCGGCACTCTCCCGGCGCTTGTCGGCCCAGTTTGGGCCGTGGAAGGCGCGCGATACCGCCGGCTCGTCGCGGCCGGCGCGCAGGGTCTCTTCCTCGTGGCCGCGGATCGACTCAAGGGTGGTCAGCAGGGTCCAGGCCTTCTGCGAGCCGACCGCCATCCGCAGCAGCCCTGCCCCGCGTCCGATATCGGTCTCGAAGGCGAGGAACGCCTCCACCACCTCCGCCCCGGCCCGGCGCACTGTGCGGGGCGGGCAGCGTGCCGGGTCGAGCGCCACCTCGCGCACACCCTTCTCGGCCGCCAGCCGGGCGATGTCGCCCGCGATGCGGTCGCAGCCGCTGGTGGTCTTCAGCGTCCAGGTCAGGGCGAGCGTGTCGCGCCAGTGGCTGTCGCTCTCGAACATGTCCGCCACCGCCTCGGCGGTGCCGGCGGCCAGTGCCGCGTTGAAGTCCTCGACCCAGCGCAGGGCGGCGCGTTCCGGCGTGCGGTAGACGGCAGCATCCATGTCAGCCGAGCTCCCCCAGGGCCGGTCGGCGCGAGATCTGTTCCACCGTCGGATCGCCGGTGCGGCCATAGGCCCACCACACCCCGAAGCCGAGCAGGGCGCGGACCCGGTCGGAGGCTGCGTCGTACATCGCGTCGCTCAGCCCCACGGTGTAGTTCTCCTGCGGCCGGAACTGCGGACCGCAGAAGGTGACCAGCAGGCCCCAGCGGTCGGTATTGCCGGTATTGGCGCCGGTACCGTGCCAGATGCGGCCGTCGGCGATCACCGCGGTACCGGCCGGCCCCTCCGCGGCGATTGTCTCCACGTCGCCGTCGAGAGCGGGGTCCGGATGCCGGCCCCAGAGATGGCTGCCGGGCACCAGCCGGGTGCCGCCATTGGTCTCGGTGAAGTCGTTCAGCATGACGATCACCTGGGCACAGGCGGCCGGCGCGATCATCGCCGGCACGTCGTTCGGGGCGAGGTCGGGATCCCGGTCGAAGGTGGTGCGGTTGGTCGAGCCGATCGGCAGCGGGCGGCGGTCCGGCCGGTGCGGCACCGGGGCCCACCACTGGTCGGTGTGCAGGTTCATCGGCACGCTGCCCGGCCGGGCGATATTGGCGTTGTAGGCGGAGAGCTGGAAGGCGTCGCCCAGGATATGGCCGACCAGGTCGAGCACCGGCTCGCGCTCCAGCACGTCGTGATAGACACGGCCCTTGTTGGCCAGCATCCAGACCCGCTGGTTCACCCCGCCGTTGCGGGCCTTGAAGGCGTCGGCGCGGATCCGGCCGTCGGCGTCTCGGAAGGCGCCCCATTGCTGGTCGGCACCGCCATCCTCGAAAGCATGATCGAGCTGCTTCTCGGCATCCGCCTGGGCCTGGGTGCGGGCGCGCACCTGGCCGAGCAGCGGCTCGGGCACGGCATCCTGCAGCAGGCAGTATCCGAAACGGTCGATATCGGCACGGGCCCGATCCAGGTCCGTCGTCGGACGCGGCAGATCGCGGCGGTCGATGGACTTCGTGATGCGAACAGTCACGGCAGCCTCCCTGGGGCTCCGCCGGTCTTATCGTTCTGCTTCCTGGCGAAGCGGCTTGGCGACCGGTCGGTGTGCTTTATGCTGGTCGAAGCGTAGGGGCTGCGCGAACCGGACGGCAAGACGCCGAATACGGGTGGGGCCGTCGAGAAACGTTGTCGTGCGAGACCCCAGGGGCTATGGGAATGGCCCCCAACGGCACGCGACAGTCACGGGAGGACCGGACAATGACAGCCGACGGCTATGCCGGCGATGTAACCAGCGCCGAAGCGATGGAAATTCTGAGAAACAACGTGGACGCGGTGCTGCTGGACGTGCGCACCGACGCGGAGTGGACCTTCGTCGGGCGCCCCGACCTGAGCAGTCTCGGCCGGGAGCCGGTGCTGATCGCCTGGCAGACCTTCCCGGGTATGGCGCCGAACGGCGGTTTCGTCGCGGCGGTCGGACGCTCGATCCTGAAGAAGGACGTGCCGGTTCTGGTGATGTGCCGCTCCGGTCAGCGTTCCAAGAGTGCCGCCGTCGCCCTGACCGAGGCCGGATATTCCGACTGCCGCAACATCTCCGACGGCTTCGAGGGCCCGAAGGACGAGGCCGGCCACCGGAACACCGTGTCGGGCTGGCGCGCCGCCGGCCTGCCCTGGCAGCAGGGCTGAGGGGGATACCGTGGCCGAGCGCAAGATCTACCGCCTGCTCACCGGTCCCGACGACGCCGCGTTCTGCGTGCGCGTCGGCGATGCGTTGAAGGAGGGCTATGTCCTCTACGGCTCGCCCGGGATCACCCATGGCCCCGAGGGCGTGATCGTCTCCCAGGCGGTCGTGCTGCCGGACTACCTGCCGCCCCTGCCCAAGGAGACGTCCGCGTGATTTCCGACTCCGATGGTTGGCGCCGGTCGACCAAGCTGGTCCGCACCGGCCTCGCCCGTAGCCCGAACAATGAGACCGCCGAAGCGCTCTATCTGAATTCCGGCTTCGTCTTCAATTCGGCCGCCGAGGCCGAGGCCGCATTCAAGGGCGAGAACGACGTCTATATGTACTCGCGCTACGGCAACCCGACGGTCACCACCTTCGAGGACCGTCTGGCTGCCCTGGAGGGGGCCGAGATGTGCCGGGCGACCGCGACCGGTATGGCGGCGATCTTCTCGGCGCTGGCCTGCCAGCTCAAGGCGGGCGACCGGGTCGTCGCCGCCCGCGAACTGTTCGGCGCCTGCCACCACATCGTCTCCAAGATCTTGCCGAAATGGGGGATCGAGACCCAGTTCGTGAAGGGCACCGATCTGGAGGCCTGGAAGGCGGCCCTGTCGAAGCCGACCAACGCGGTCCTGCTGGAGAGCCCGTCCAACCCGATGCTCGACCTGGTGGATATCGCCGCGGTGTCGGAGATGGCCCATGCGGTCGGCGCCAAGGTGATCGTCGACAACGTCTTCGCCACCCCGCTGTTCCAGAGCCCGCTGGAACTGGGCGCCGACGTGGTGGTCTATTCGGCGACCAAGCATATCGACGGCCATGGCCGCTGCCTGGGCGGCGCGGTGCTCGGCTCGGCCGCCTGGATGAACGAGCATTTCATCCCGTTCTACCGCAACACCGGCCCGTCCATGAGCCCGTTCAACGCTTGGGTCATGGCCAAGTCCCTGGAGACGCTGGAACTCCGTGTGGAGCGGATGAGCGCGACGGCGGCCAAGGTCGCCGACTGGCTGGCCGCTCAGGAAAAGATCGTGCGGGTCCGCTATCCCGGCCGTGCCGACCATCCCCAGCACGACCTCGCCAAGCGGCAGATGCGCGGCTTCGGGAGTCTGGTGGCGTTCGAGGTCGCCGGCGGCAAGCAGGCGGCCTTCACCGTGCTGGACAGCCTGAAGGTCATCGACCTGTCGAACAACCTGGGCGACGCCAAGTCGCTGGCCTGTCATCCGTTCACGACGACCCATGCCAAGGTTCCGCTGGAGGAGAAGCTTGACTGCGGCATCACCGAGGGGGCGATCCGGCTGTCTGTCGGTCTTGAACACCCCGACGACCTGACCGAGGATCTGGCCCAAGCCCTGGCGGCCGCCTCCTGACCTTTCGGTGAGCGCCCGACCCGGGCGCTCACGGAAGGAAACGGCCATGATCGAGTTGAAGAACCACGCCCTGGACAAACTGCGCGCCGGGGAGCTGTCGCTCGGCGTCGGCCTGCGCCAGGCGCGCACGGTCGATATCGGCAAGGCGATGAAGACCGCCGGCTTCGACTGGCTGTTCATCGACATGGAGCACAACTCCATGGACGTGGACACCGCGGTGCAGATCTGCGTCACCTCCCAGGATGCCGGCATCACCCCGATCGTCCGCGTCCCCGGCTTCCAGCATTTCCATGCGACCCGGGTGCTGGACGGCGGCGCCCAGGGCATCGTTGTCCCCCATGTGGACGACGCGGAGACGGCGGCGCAGATGGTGTCGAACATGCGCTATCCGCCGCTCGGCCACCGCTCGGTGACCGGCGCGCTGCCGCAGCTCGACTTCGAGGGCCATCCGGTGGCGGAGACCGCCGAGGTGGTGAACCGCGAGACCCTGCTGGTGGTGATGCTGGAGACCCCGACCGCCATCGCCAACGCCCACGAGATCGCCGCCGTGCCGGGAGTCGACGCCCTGCTGATCGGCACCAGCGATCTGACCATGGAGATGGGCATCCCGGGCCAGCCGGAACATCCCGACGTGATCAAGGCCTACGAGACCATGCTCGACGCCTGCCGGACCCACGGCAAGTTCGCGGGCATGGGCGGGGTCTACGATCCGGCGATCATGCAGCGCTATGTGTCGATGGGCGTGCGGATGGTGCTGGCCGGAAACGACATGGCGTTCCTGATGGCCGGGGCGCGGGCCCGCGCCAGGGAGGTCCGCGCCCTGATCTGACGCGCGGAAAAGAGGCGGCCGATTGCGACCGGCCGCCTCGAAGGATCTTAGGCCCCGAAGGATCTTAGAAGGACAGGGTGATGCCGGTGACGACGGCCCAGCCCTCGTTGTCGGCGCCGCTGTCGGACTCGAACTCGGTGCGGAAGATCGAGCCGAGGGCGGTCACGCCCGGGCCGAGGTCGTAGGCGCCGGACAGCATGACCGTGTTGTGGTCGCTGTCGCCGGCGGTGGCGACGCTGTCCTCCACCGAACCCTGGTAATAGGACAGGGAGACCGAGGCGTCGCCGAAGGCATAGGCGACGCCGATGTCGAAGCCGTCGCCGTCGAACGAGGTCGCCGTGTCGGTGCCGCCGCCCGGGTTGCCCTGGGTGTTGGCGTAGGATCCGCCGACGGTGAACCCGGCATAGGTAAGGTTGGCGCCGAAGCTGTACCCCTGAGCGTCGTCGCCGGCGGCACCCACGCCGTCCGGCTTGTCGGCGAACAGGTATCCCGCGGCCAGCGCCACCTCGACATCGCCGAACTCCTGAACGAAGTTCGCGCCCAGCGAGAAGCCGTCGCGGTAGATGTCGCCCGACGGCTGGATGTTGCTGTCACGCTCGAACTCCGGAATGTAGGAGAAACCGAACTGGAAGCCGGAGAAGCGGGGCGTGTAGTAGTTGATCTTCGACGCCTGGTCTTCGCCGAGATACAGGTAGGTGGACTGGAAGGCGGAATCCGCATCCGCGCCGGTCAGGTTGACCACCCAGTCGGAGATGTCGCTGTCGTTGATGCCGAAGCCGACATCCGGAGCGGCGTAATGCATGATCGCCGCGACGCTGTCGGTCTGACCGACTTCGAGCCGGCCGGCCGAGCTTTCCAGATACAGCATCGAGCCGTCGATCTGGTCGGAGCCCGAGGACATCGCGTCCAACCCGACTTCCATGCCGACCGCGAGGCCGTTGTCGAGGATAAGCTCGCCGCCGAACACGAGCGTGCCGTCGGTCTTCACATCGAAGCCGGTGAAGTCGCCGGTATTCGTGTCATTGTCCACTTAACCGAAATACTGCGTGTACTCACCGCCGATACCGACGGAGAGCTTTTCCGCCGCGCCCGCAGACGGCGCGATGGCGAAGGTGGCGAACAGGGAAGCGGCGAGGCCGGCCGGCCGCCACCGTACCAATCCAAATGGTTGGTTCATGGGTCCCCCCCTCCAGAGGGTCAGGTCAGGTGCGACGCGATGCGATCGCAGGGTTACAGACATTTTTGCAAATGACATGCAGGGGCAATACTAAACCCAGTTTAGGTCAGTGTCTCTGGCTCTATAAATGTTATGATATAACATCACAATCTAAAAATATCGGATATCCGCGTATTCGGACCGCAGAAGGACCGAAAATCGGACCTATCCACCTCCCCCGGGTGCGGATCGTCACACAGCCGACATACTGCGAATGATTCTCAGTTTGCTGTTGCAAATGCGAATGGCTTGCAATAACAAGTCTAGCGGAACGGCGACGGATGTCGATCCGACACAACGCGTCGGCGGGCGATCCGCGCGCGGCGTGACCGACAGAGGGGAAGATTCGATGAGACGTATGATGTTGGCGGGCCTGCTGGCCCTCGGTGTGGCGCCGGTTTCGGCTCAGGCGGCGGCTCCGTCGGCGGAGGCCGTGCTGAAGACCTATGCCGACATCGCCCATGCCGGATACGAGGACTCGCTGATCACCGCGAAGCGTCTGGAAACCGCCGTCGATGCGCTGATCGCGTTGCCCTCGGAGAAGACGCTGAACGACGCGAAGTCGGCCTGGAGGGCCGCCCGCGTGCCCTATCAGCAGACCGAGGCCTTCCGCTTCGGCAACCCGATCGTCGACGAGTGGGAAGGCAAGGTGAACGCCTGGCCGCTGGACGAGGGGCTGATCGACTATGTCGACAGCGGCAAGTACGGCAAGTCGAGCGACGACAACCCGTACTACACCGCCAATATCGTCGCCAATCCGACCCTGAAGCTGGGCGGCCGCACCCTGGAGACGCCGAAGATCACCACGGCCGTGATCCAGGAGCTGCATGAGCTCGACGCGGTCGAGGCGAATGTCACCACCGGCTATCACGCCATCGAATTCCTGCTCTGGGGCCAGGATCTGAACGGCACCGGTCCGGGTGCCGGCAACCGCCCCTATACCGATTTTGACACCAAGAACTGCACCAACGGCAACTGCGACCGCCGTGCGGCCTATCTCGAGGTCGCCACCGATCTCCTGATCGCCGATCTGGAGGAGATGGTCGCCAATTGGGACGAGGGCGGTGCCGCCCGGACGCAGCTCATGGAGGCCGGCGACAAGGGCGGTCTGGCCATGATCCTGACCGGCATGGGCAGCCTGTCCTACGGTGAGTTGGCCGGTGAGCGCATGAAGCTCGGCCTGCTGCTGCACGATCCGGAGGAAGAGCATGACTGCTTCTCCGACAACACCCACTGGTCCCATTACTACGACGCCCAGGGTGTGAAGAACGTCTACGAGGGCCGCTACGAGCGGGTCGACGGCAGTGTGGTGGAGGGCGCGAGCGTCTCCGACCTCGTGGCCGCGACCGATGCCGACCTGGACAAGGCCATCACCGGTGCCCTGAACGACACCATGGCGAAGATGGGCAAGATGGCCGACGCCGCCGAGGCGGGCGAGGCCTACGATCAGCAGATCGGCGAAGGCAACGAGGCGGGCAACGCCCGGGTCGATGCCGCCATCACCGCCCTGCTGGTGCAGACACGTGAGATCGAGCGCGCGGTCGCGGCGCTCGGGCTGGAAAATCTCTCGATCGAGGGGTCTGACAGTTTGGACAATCCCGCCGCTGTTTTTCAGTGACCGGGATTGACGCGATCACTCTCTAGTCGAAGCATGGCAACTTGGGCGGTCCGGCAACGGGCCGCCCCTTTTCGCCGAAACCCGACAGGTAATTTAAGGTCATGCGACGCATTCAGGTGACGCGCGCGTTCACCGCGTTTCTTCTCGCAGGGTTCGCCGTTTCGATGGGGTTCGCAGCGGTCTGCGAGACGGCGGCCGATCCCGCGGGTAGTCTGCCGGCTGGCGATGCGACCTCGCTGAATGCCGCCGACGGGAACGCCTTCTCCCACTCCTCGGCGACCCTGCCCTTCGAGAAGGAGCTCGACTTCAAGGTCGGCAACGGCATCTTCAAGAAGCTGTGGGTCAGCTCCCCGGCATCGACCAAATCCTCCGACGGGCTTGGGCCCCTCTACAACGCGCGCGCCTGCCAGCGCTGCCATCTGAAGGATGGGCGCGGCCATCCGCCCGCCGCCAATTTCCCCGACGACAACGCCGTCTCCATGCTGATCCGCCTGGGTATTCCGATCTCGCCGCGGGACACCCGGCCGGATCCGGTCTATGGCGGCCAACTTCAGGATTTCGCCGTCGCCGGTATTCCGATCGAGGGCCGGCCCCACGTCACCTGGACCGAGGAGCTGGTGGCGATGGCTGACGGGACCGAGGTCTCCCTGCGCCGGCCGGACTGGACCGTCGTGGACCTGGGCTACGGCCCCATGGACCCGGAGACCCGGACCTCCGTGCGCATCGCGCCGCCGATGATCGGGCTCGGTCTGCTGGAAGCGGTCCCGGCGGATCAGATCGCCGCCTATGCCGATCCCGACGACGCCAATGGCGACGGAATCTCGGGCCGGGCGGCGGAGGTCACCAACGCCGAGACCGGCGAGGCGATGCTCGGCCGGTTCGGCTGGAAGGCCTCCCAGCCGACGCTGCGGATGCAGGCCCAGGCGGCCTTCCTGGGCGACATGGGCCTGGCTACCACCGCCTTCCCCTTCGCCCATGGCGACTGCACCGAGGGACAGAAGCTCTGCCGCGAGGCGCCGGGGGGCGGCAGCGAGGCGACCGGACTGGAAGTCAGCGAGACCATGCTGAAGCTGGTGGTCTTCTACTCCCGGCACCTCGCCGTGCCGGCGCGGCGCAACCTGACCGATCCCGCCGTCTCCCGCGGCGAAGCGGTGTTCGCCGAGGCGGGCTGCGCGAGCTGCCACCGTCCGAGCCTGACCACGGCGGCGGATGCCGAGGACCCGGCGCTGGCCGGACACACGATCTTCGCCTTCACCGACATGCTGCTGCATGACATGGGACCGGATCTCGCCGACGGGCTGCCGGAAGGCGATGCCGAGGCGTCGGAGTGGCGCACGCCGCCGCTCTGGGGCATCGGGTTGACCGAGACCGTCAACGGCCACACCAATTTCCTGCATGACGGCCGCGCCCGGTCGCTGTTGGAGGCCATCCTGTGGCATGGTGGCGAGGCGCGGGCGGCCCGCGATCACGTCGTCGGCCTCGATGCCGCGGACCGGGACGCCCTGATCGCCTACATCAACTCGCTCTAGGAGGCCGCTATGCGGGTCCTCGCCGTCCTGTTCGCCGCCGTCTGCCTCATGTCCTCCACCGGCGCGCGCGCCGACGTGTCGGCGGTGCTGGTGGAGGATCTGGTCGACGGGAACGTGATCCCGGCCTACCGCGCTTTCGAGTCCAAGACCGCCGCTTTGTCCCAGGCGGTGGATGCCGCCTGTGCGCAGGACGCGCTGGCGACCGAAACGGTCAAGGCGGTCTTCGCCGAGGCCTGGATCGCCTGGGCCGGGGCACGGCATGTGGTGAAGGGGCCGGTCACCTATTTCGACCGGCAGTTCCGCATCGAGTTCTGGCCGGACGGCCGCAACCGGATCGAACGGGCGCTGAACGACCTGCGCGTCGCCGGTGGAGAGCCGGAGATCGCCGCCGCCGTCGTCGGGGTGCAGGGCTTTCCCGCACTCGAGCGCCTGATCTATGAGGGCGAGGGCGCCAACGACTGCTTCATCGCCAGACCGATCGCCGCGAACCTGCATGGCATGGCGGCCGAGATCCTGATCGAATGGACCGAAGGGGACAGCCCGTTCCGCAAGGCGCTGGTCTCGCCCGGCGGTGGCGCGGGGGTCTATTTCAGCTATTCGGAATCCCTGACCGCGCTGATGACCGGGGCGGTCGCGTCGCTGGAAGGGATCCTGCGCCTGCGGCTCAAGCGGCCGCTGGGCGAGGAGAGCGGGATCGTGCGGCCGGAGCGGGCCGAGGCATGGCGCAGCGGGCTCTCCATGGATCTGATCCGGGCCGACCTCGCCACCGTCGCCGATTTCTATCACGGCGGTGCTGAAGAGGGCGAGGCGCCGCGCGGTCTCGACGCCGCCCTGCGCGACAGCGGCGAGACCGACCTGGCCGACCTGATGACCAAGGCCTTCCGCGTTACCCGGGACACCGCCGATAAGATCGACAGACCGTTGCGCGAGGCCGTCGTCGATCCGGCGCTGCGACCCGTCCTGGAGGAACTCGTGACCCAGGTCTCGGCGCTGAAGGCGCTGATCATCCAGAAGGTGGGTCCGGCGCTCGGCATCGCCGGCGGATTCAACGCCCTCGATGGGGACTGACATGCGCGACGCCGTGCCGTCCCGCCGCCAGGTGCTTGCCGCCCTGGCCAGCCTGCCGGCGCTGAGCGCCTTGCCGGCCCTCGCCGCGTCCCGGCCGGCGGTCGTCACCACCGCCAAGCTGGCGGCCGGCGGTTTCGCCATCGTCGGCCTCGACGCCGACGGGCGGGCCAGCTTCGTGGAGCCTTTGCCCGACCGAGGCCACGGGGTGGTCCCACGTCCGGGCGGCGACGATGTCGCGGTGATCGCCCGGCGCCCGGGGCGTTTCGGCTATGTGGTCGCCGCCGAGACCGGCGCCGTCCGGGCCGAGCTCGATCTGCCGGATACCCGCCACTATTACGGCCATGCCGCTTACTCCGCCGACGGCCGCCTGCTCTACACGACGGAGAACGCCTTCGACGAGGACCGCGGCGTGCTGGGGGTGTGGGACGCGACCGCCGGCTATGCCCGGGTCGGCGAGGTCGACAGTGCCGGAATCGGCCCGCACGAGGTCCGCCGCGCCGCCGATGACGGGTCGCTCTGGGTCGCCAATGGCGGCATCCTTACCCATCCGGACAGCGGCCGGATCAAGCTGAACCTGCCGACCATGGAGCCGACCCTGGCCCGGGTGGCGCCCGGCGGCACCGAGGCCGAGCGGGTCCTGGTCCTGCCCGCAGAGCTGCACAAGCTGAGCATGCGCCACGTCGCCACCCACCGGGAGACGGTCGCCGTCGCGATGCAGTATGAGGGTCCGGAGAGCGATATCGTGCCGCTGGTCGCCGTGACGACGACCGAGGGCGGGGTGCCGCGGCTGCTCGATTTGCCGGACATCCTGGCGATGCGCTCGCGCCAGTATACCGGCGACGTCGCCTTCGATCCGACCGGGGCCGTCGTCGGCGCCGGGCTGCCGCGCGGCGGATTCTTCGCCTTCTGGTCGGTGCAGGACGGCCGTTTCCTCGGCTCCGTGGAGGCGCCCGACGGCTGCGCCATCGCCACGGGGCGCGGGGCGGGTGGCTTCGTGATCTCCACCGGCACCGGCGGCCGCATCGGCCAGGTGACCGCCCGGCCGGCCGGCGTGGACGTGGCCTGGACGGCCGTCGCCCAGGTCGCCGCCTTCGACAATCACCTGATGGCAGCCTCCTGACGGAGGCCGGTCCTCACCCCTTGCCGTACAGCCGGTCGAGCCGCTCGTAGTAGTTCTCGCGGATCTTGTGCCGGCGGATCTTCAGGGTCGGGGTCATCATGCCGTTCTCGGTGGTGAACGGCTCGGTCGCCACCTGGAAGCGCCGCACCTTCTCGATCTGGGCGAGGTCGGTGTTCACCCGATCGATGGCGGCGGACACCGCCTTGCGGAAGCCCTCGTCCTCGGCCAGCACGGAGAGGTTCGCGGTCTTGCCGTTGGCCGAGGCCCATTCCTCCACGAAACTCTCATCCGGCACGATCAGCCCGACCAGATACGGCCGCTTGTCGCCGTAGACCATGGCCTGGAGGATCTCCGGCTGCATGGTCAGCTTGCCCTCGATCCGGGCCGGCGAGATGTTGTCGCCGCCGGAATTGACGATGATATCCTTCTTGCGGTCGGTGATGACGAGATAGCCGTCCTCGTCGATATGGCCGATATCGCCGGTATGCAGCCAGCCGTCCTTTATGGTGGCGGCGGTGGTGTCCGGGTCGTGCCAGTAGCCCTTCATCAGCAGCGGCCCGTCGACCAGGATCTCGCCGTCCTCGGCGATCTTCACCTGTACGCCCTTCAGCGGCGGCCCGACCGTGTGGATCTTGATCCGGCCCGGCGGGTTGGCGGAGACCACCGGCGAGGCCTCGGTCTGGCCGTAGCCCTGGAGCAGGTTGACGTGGAGGGCGAGGAAGAACTTGCCGATATCGGGGTTCAAGGGACCGCCGCCGGACACGAAGGCCTTAAGCCGGCCGCCGAACCGCTGGGACACCTTCTTGCGCACCAGCTTGGACAGGATCCAGTTGTAGATCCGCTCCCACAGGGAAAGGCTGGACGGGTCCTCGTATCGCTTGCGGCCGAGGCGGACGGCGTCGTGGAACAGCTTGGCCGACTTGCCGCCCTGGCGCTCGACCCCGCGCAGGATGCGGTCGTGCAGCACCTCGTAGAGCCGGGGCACGGCGGTCATGATGGTCGGCCGCACTTCCTGCAGGTTGGCGGCGAGCTGGTCCGGGCCCTCGCAGTAGTAGATCTGCGCGCCGATGGAGATCGGGAAGAACAGGCCGCAGGTGTGCTCGTAGGAATGCGACAGCGGCAGCAGCGACAGGAAGATCTCGTCCCCGAGCTCGTATTCCTTCAGCAGGTGATAGGCGCCGTCGCAGTTCGCCAGGATCGAGCGGTGGGTGAGCATCACCCCCTTCGGCCGGCCGCCGGTCCCCGAGGTGTAGATGAAGCAGGCGGTGTCGTCCTTGGCGAGACCGGCGGCGATGGCGGGAATGTCGGTCCCGTCGGCCTCGCCCAGCGCCATCACCTCCTGCCAGCCGTGCAGGTCGATCCCGCCGGCGGCGGCGTCCTTGGGCTCCTCGATGGTGATGACGATGCCGCAGTTCTCGGAACTGTGGGCGGCGGGGATCACCCGGCGGGCCAGCCGCGAGGTGCTGACGATGGCCGCCTTCGCACCGGAATGGTCGAGAATGTAGAGATGGTCGTCGGTGGTGTTGGTGGTGTAGGCCGGGACGGTGATCGCGCCGATCGACATGATCGCCAGGTCCGCCACGCCCCATTCGGGCCGGTTGTCCGACACGACGACGACCCGGTCGCCGGCCTTGATGCCGATCTTCAGCAGTCCGCGGGCCAGCTTGATCACCTGGTCGCGGGTCTCGCCATAGCTCCAGGACGTCCACTGTCCGTCGATCTTGGCCCACAGGAAGGGCTTGCTGCCCAGGGATGCGGCCTGACCGTAGAACATCGTCGGCAGGTTGGTGATGGCGGCGTAGTCCATGCGTTTCCCCCGTTCGGCAGTCGGTGCGGCATTCTTTCCGGCTTTTCCGGCCGTTATATGGCAAATGCCACGGCTCTTGGTGGAGAATGCCTCTCCCTGTTCGGCCGGACGGTTGGCGCCGCCGGTTCGACCCTCTATATCGCGTTAAGGGACGGCGATGCCAAGTCGCCGTTACCCCAATGGTTCGGAAACCCACCCGAAGGACATGCCCGATGCCGGACGCCTCATCACTCGGCCCGTTGCCGCAATGGGACCTCGCCGATCTCTATCCGAGCCCGGACGGGCCGGAGCTTGCCGGCGATCTTGAGCGCTCGACGGAGAAGGCGAAATCCTTCCGCGCCTCGCTGGAAGGCAAGGTGGCGGGGCTGAGCGGCGCCGACCTGGGGGCCGCCATCGCCGAATACGAGGCGATCGAGGAGGTGCTGGGCCGGATCATGTCCTACGCCCATCTGCGCTACGCCGGCGACATGTCGGATCCGGAGATCGGCAAGTTCTATCAGTCGATGCAGGAGAAGGTGAACGCGATCAGCACCGAGCTGCTGTTCTTCACCCTGGAGATCAACCGCATCGCCGAGGCCGATCTCGCCGCCAAGATCCAGGATCCCGCCCTGGCCCACTACGCGCCGTGGCTGCGCGAGGTGCGGGCGTTCCGCGACCACCAGCTCTCCGACGAGCTGGAGCAGATGCTGCACGAGAAATACGTCGCCGGTCGCGCCGCCTGGACCCGGCTGTTCGACGAGACCATGGCCCGCCTGCGCTTCCCGCTGGACGGCGAGACCCTCACCACCTCGGAAATCCTCGACAAGCTGAGCCACCGCGACGGCAAGGTCCGCAAGAAGGCGGCCGAGAGTCTGTCCCAGGTGCTGGGCGAGAATGTCGGCCTGTTCGCGCTGATCACCAACACGCTCGCCAAGGACAAGGCGATCGACGACAAGTGGCGCCACTACAAGCGCCCGATCTCCGCCCGCAATCTGTCCAACGCGGTGGAGGACGAGGTCGTCTCCGCCCTGGTGGAGGCCGTGCGCGCGTCCTATCCGAAGCTGTCGCACCGTTATTACGCGATCAAGGCCAAGTGGTTCGGCCGCGACAAGCTGGACACCTGGGACCGCAACGCGCCGCTGCCGAATGACGACGACGCGTCGATTTCCTGGGACAAGGCCCGGGACACGGTGCTGGACGCCTATGCGGCCTTCTCTCCGGACCTGGCCGATGTCGGCAAGAAATTCTTCGACAACCCGTGGATCGACGCCCCGGCGCGGCCGGGCAAGGCCTCGGGCGCCTTCGCCCATCCCACGGTGCCGGCGGCCCACCCCTATCTGCTGCTGAACTACCAGGGCAAGACCCGGGACGTGATGACGCTCGCCCATGAGCTCGGCCACGGCGTGCATCAGGTGCTGGCCGGACCGCAGGGCCACCTGATGTCCGACACGCCGCTGACCCTGGCGGAGACCGCCAGCGTGTTCGGCGAGATGCTGACCTTCCGCTCGCTCCTCGCCCAGCGCACCGACCCCGCCCAGCGCAAGGTGATGCTGGCCGGCAAGGTGGAGGACATGCTGAACACGGTGGTCCGCCAGATCGCCTTCCACACCTTCGAGGAGCGGGTGCACGACGCCCGCGCCGAGGGCGAGCTGACCCCGACCCAGCTCGGCGACATCTGGATGGACGTGCAGCGCGAGAGCCTGGGCCCGGCGTTCAATTTCGAGGACGGTTATCGGGTGTTCTGGTCCTACATCCCGCACTTCATCCATTCGCCGTTCTACGTCTACGCCTATGCCTTCGGCGACTGTCTGGTGAACTCGCTCTACGCGGTCTACCAGGACGCCGAGCAGGGCTTCGCCGAGAAGTATCTCGACATGCTCAAGGCCGGCGGCACGATGCGACACAAGGAGCTGCTTGCCCCGTTCGGCCTCGACGCCTCCGACCCCGCCTTCTGGTCCAAGGGTCTGACCGTGATCGAGGGCATGATCGACGAGCTGGAGAAGATGGACTGACGATGGTGTAGGGGGCGGTCCGGCGGGCTCGCCCCCACACCCGCACCGCTCCAGACCAGCCCGGATCGCATGGCTCGGTCCCGCGATTGGCGCTTTCGCAAAGGCGTGACCGGGCGCATGGTGCACGGGTTGTCGCGTCACCCGGTCGCGGCTGCCTTGCCGGACCGAGCCAATGCCGTCTGACGCCGTGCCTCCCAAGCCTGTTCAGCCCGTTACCGTGGATGGCGCCGCCGTGCGCGGCATCCTCCTGCAGATCGTCGCCGTCGCCGGGTTCTCGGTGATGGGCATGCTGATCAAGCTGCTGGACGGGCGCTACCCGACCTCCGAAGTCATCCTGTTCCGCTGCTGGCCGGCGCTGATCCCGCTGCTGTTCTATCTGCCGATGCAGGGCGGTCTGGCGGCGCTGAAGACCCGGCGGCCGGGTTGGCACCTGGTGCGGACGGTTTCCGGGCTGGTGTCGATGTTCGTCGGCTTCTACGCCCTGACGCTGATGCCGATGGCGGACTACGTGGCGATCTCCTTCACCGCGCCGCTGTTCGGCACCCTGCTGTCGATCCCGCTGCTGGGCGAGCGGGTCGGCGTATGGCGGCTGGGGGCCGTGGCGGTCGGGTTCGCCGGCGCGGTGTTCACGCTGGGACCGCTGTCGGGGTCGCTCGATCCGGTGGCGCTGTTCGCGGTCGGCTCGGCTCTGGGCTACGGCGTGGCGATGATCTCCATGCGCAAGCTCGGCGCGACCGACAAGTCGGCGGCGACGGTGTTCTACTTCACCCTGGGCAGCGGGGTGGTCAGCCTGATCGTCCTCGTCGCACCGGGTCAGTGGGTGACGCCGACCTTCGACGACCTCGTCCTGCTGATGACGATCGGCCTGCTCGGCGGGGTGGCGCAGATCTTCATGACCGAGGCCTTCCGACTGGCTCCGCCCTCGGTGGTGGCGCCGTTCGACTACACGGCGATGATCTGGGCGATGGGATTCGGCTTCTTCGTCTTCGGCACGGTGCCCGGCTGGAACGTCTTCGTCGGCGCCGGCCTGATCGCCGCGTCGGGCCTCTACATCATCCACCGCGAACGAGTGCGCGGCATCAAGCGTGGCAAGATCAAGGGCAGCAGCCTGTAGGCCTCGCCCCATCAATCCAAAACCACTGTCATCCCGGTGAGGCCCGGGCCTGCCCCGGGGCTCGGCCGGGACCCGGGGACGCCGACACGGTCCCGGCCCGTCCCCGGATCACGTCCGGGGCCGTCCGGGATGACGGCGAAAAGGTGGTGTTACGGCATCACCCTCAGCGCCTTGTCGAAGAAGTCCGGCGCGCCGAAGTTCCCCGACTTGAGCGCCAGTGCGATCGGCTCGGCCGTGCCCAGGGTCACCGTCCCCGGCACGCCCGGATCGATCTGCGCGCCGATATGCAGGCCGGTCACGCCCAGGGCCGAAACGACGGCTCCGGAGGTCTCGCCGCCGGCCACTACCAGCCGGCGCACCCCGTCCTCGTCCACCAGCGCCTTGGCGATCTTCGCCATCGCTCCTTCGACCAGTTCGCCGGCCTCCGCGCGTCCCAGCTTGTCCTGGATCGCCTTCACCGTCTCCGGCGGGGCCGAGGCGTAGATCAGCACCGGGCCGTCCGCCATCTTGCTCCGCGCGAAGGCGAGCGCCTCGCCGACCACGTCCTCGCCATTGGCCAGCTTCATCGGGTCGATGTTGAGGGATGGGTGCGCCTTCTCCCATTCCGCGATCTGGCCCAGGGTGGCGGCCGAGCAGGAGCCGGCGATCACCGCCGCCTTGCCGCCCACGGCGGGCACCTCGTTGGCCCCGGCGGCAGCCTGCAGCATCCCGCGCTTGCGATAGGCTTCGGGCAGGCCGATGGCGATGCCGGACCCGCCGGTGATCAGGTCGAGATCGGCCAGCGCCTCGCCGGCGGTGTGGAGCTGGGCGTCGTCCACCGAATCGAGAATGGCGTAGCCGTACCCGTCGCCCTGCAGGCTCTCCACCTTGGCCCGGATCGCCTCCACGCCGCCCTGGATATCGCGGTGCTGGATCAGTCCGACCTTGCGCCCGGTCTGACGGCCCAGCACCTGCACCAGGTTGCTGTCGGTCATCGGGGTCAGCGGGTGGTGGCGCATGTGGGTGTCGGAGAGAAGCTGGTCGCCGACGAACAGATGGCCCTTAAAGATCGTCCGCCCGGTCTCCGGAAAGGCCGGGCAGGCGATGGTGAAATCGGCGCCCAGCCGGTCGAGCAGCGCGTCGGCCACGGGCCCGATATTGCCGTCGTCCGTGCTGTCGAAGGTCGAGCAGTATTTGAACAGGAAGCGCCGGCAGCCGGCCGCCTTCAGCCAGTCCAGCGCGGCCACCGACATCTCCACCGCCTCGGCGGCCGGGTTGGTGCGCGACTTCAGGGCGACGACGATGGCATCCACGTCCGGCACCTCGGTCTCCGGCCCCGGCACGCCGATGAGCTGCACCGTCCGCATTCCGCCGCGCACCAGGTTGTTGGCAAGGTCGGTCGCGCCGGTGAAGTCGTCGGCCACGCAGCCCAGGATTGGTGCCATTCGGTCCTCCCGATCGTCGCTTTTGTGATGGACGGCTCCGGGGCCTTGGCCGCGCCCGGTCGCCCGCGTATCGTTGGCGCAAATCATAAGGACACGGGATCGGGACGCCATGGTCAAATTCGCCGCCAATCTGTCGATGATGTTCAACGAGGTGGATTTCCTCGACCGCTTCGACGCCGCCCAGATGGCCGGTTTCGACGCCGTCGAGTTCCTGTTCCCCTACGAGCACGAGGCGGTGGAGATCCGCGCCAAGCTGGAGGCCGCCGGCCTGACCCAGGCGCTGTTCAACCTGCCGCCGGGCGACTGGACCAAGGGCGAGCGCGGGCTGGGGGCGATGCCCGGCCGCGAGGCGGAGTTCGACGCCGCCATCGACAAGGCCCTGTCCTATGCCGAGGTGATCGGCAACGAGCTGCTGCACGTGATGAGCGGGATCATGACCGACGGCATGACGCCGGAGGCCTGCACCGACACGCTGGTCACCAACCTGAAGCGCGCGGCACCCAAGGCGGCGGCCAAGGGCAAGACCCTGATCATCGAGCCGATCAACACCCGCGACATCCCCGGGTATTTCCTGAACTACCAGGAGCAGGCGCGCACCATCATCGAGGCGGTGGGAGCCGACAATGTCGGGCTGCAGTTCGATTTCTATCACTGCCAGATCATGCAAGGCGACACCGCCAAGACCTTCGAGAAGCACCTGGACATCATCCGCCACGTGCAGATCGCCGGCGTGCCCGAGCGCCACGAGCCGAATATCGGCGAGGTGAACTATCCCTACCTGTTCGAGACCATGGACCGGCTCGGCTATGACGGCTGGGTCGGCTGCGAGTACCGGCCCAAGGCGGGTACCATCGAAGGGCTCGGCTGGTTCAAGGCGCTGACACGCTGATTGCCTCGGTGACCGAGGGACATTTCGTCCGGGCCGTCCTGCGCAACGGTCGGCTGGAGACGGCGAGCGACGCTCGTCCGGTCATCTGGTGGAGCCTGACCAAGTCGGTGATCGCGGCGGCCGCGCTGCGCCTGGTCGATCTGGGCCGACTGACCCTCGACGAACCGGTGGCGAACCGCCCCTACAGCCTGCGCCATCTCCTGCAGCACACTGCCGGCGTACCGACTTACCGAGGGCCGGAGTATCACGACGCGGTCGCGCGCGGCGATCCGCCCTGGTCCAGCGAGAAAATGCTGCAATGGGTCCGGTCGGATACGCTTCTCTTTCCGCCGGGGGAGGGATGGGCCTACTCGAACATCGGCTATTACTTCGTCTCTCGGATGATCGAGGCGGCGACGGGCGAGGCGCTTGGCCCGGCGCTACGGTCGTTGGTGCTCGATCCGCTGGGACTAGCGGCGACCGGTATCGTAACCACACCGGAGGATCTGGAGCCGACGGTTTGGGGCAATCCAACAGGTTACCATCCGGGCTGGGTCTACCACGGCCTGCTGACCGGCCCGGCGGAAGAGGCGGTGCGGTTCGTCCATGGCGTCGGGGCATTGCTCGGAGAGGAATTGTGGGCGGCGATGCTGACAGTCCATCACGTCGGCGGAGATATGCCGGGTCGGCCCTGGATGGAACCGCACTACAGCCTCGGACTGATGATCGGCGCCTGGAGAGAAGCGGGACGGGTCTACGGCCATTCCGGCGTCGGCTTTACGGTCGCCGCGGTCTACGCCTTTCCGGACCTGCCCGGCGCCCCGGTTGTCGGTGCCTTCGCGCCCGGTAGCGATGAGACGGTGGTCGAGAATGAGGCCCTTAAGCTAGCCATGGATCAGCAGGCGCCGCCGCTCTAGTCTTGGGCGAAATCGCCACAAGAACACCTCAGGGGACGGACACCATGAAGATCGCGATCACCGGCGGCGCCGGGTTCCTCGGCAAGAAACTCGCCCGCGCCTTGCTGGACGACAACGAACTCGGGGTCGAGGAGGTGGTGCTGGCCGATATGGTCGCCGCCCCGGACGAGCTGACCGAGGACGGCCGGGTGCGCTCGGTGGTCGGCGACGTCACCGACGAGGACCTGCTGGCCGACGCGATCCGCGCCGATACCGACAGCGTGTTCCACCTCGCCGCCGTGGTCAGCGCCGGGGCGGAGGCGGATTTCGACCTTGGCATGGCGGTCAATCTGGACGCCACCCGCACGATCCTGGAACTCGCCCGCAGGCACGGCAACAAGCCGAAGATGGTGTTCTCCAGCTCCTGCGCGGTCTATGGCGGCGACCTGCCGGATCTGGTGACCGACAACCAGCAGATCACCCCGCAGAACTCCTACGGCGTGCAGAAGGCGATCGGCGAGCTGCTGGTGAACGACTACTCCCGCAAGGGCTTCGTGGACGGCCGCAGCCTGCGCTACCCGACGGTGGTGGTGCGGCCGGGCAAGCCGAACAAGGCGGCCTCCACCTTCGCCAGTTCGATCATCCGCGAGCCGCTGCAGGGCGACGAGGCGATCTGTCCGGTCGCCCCGGAAACCGAGATGTGGCTGGCCAGCCCGCGCACCATCGTCGCCAATACCCGCCACGCCCATGACCTGGATGCCGGCGCCTTCGGGCCGTGGCGCACGGTGCCGCTGCCGGGCTTCACCGCCATGGTGAAGGGCATGGTCGACGCGCTGGAGGAGGTCGCCGGTGCCGAGGTCGCGGCCCGGGTGAAGTGGCAGAAGGACCCGGCGATCGAGAAGATCGTCTATGGCTGGCCGGCCCGGCTGGAGACCAAGCGGGCCGAGGCCATGGGCTTCAAGCGGGACACCGACATGCAGAGCATCATCCGCGCCTTCATCGAGGACGAACTCGGCGGCAAGGTCGCCTAAGCGGCGGGAGCGTCAGGCGGGGCCCATGCCCTTGTCGGCCAGTTCCCGCTGCGCGCTCTCGTTCTTCTCCAGATCCGTCATGCCCATCCCGCGCAGGACGGCGTCGGTCTTGGAGAACTGGATGTTGTCGTAGGGCACGATCTCGATCCGGTTGCCCCAGGGGTCGAGGAAATCGAGGAAGCGTCCGGGCAGCACCTGGACGCCTTCGCGGCTCAGCGCCTCGCGTACGGCCTCGCGGTCGTCGACCACCAGTCCGAAATGTCGGCCGTCGTCCGGCGACTGGCGGCGGCCCTGTTGCAGGGCGAGGAACTGGTCGCCCAGGTCGATGAAGGCGGAGGTGTCCGACTTGCTGCGGAGCTTGAACGCGAACAGCTTTCCGTAGAAGGCCAGGGCCTCTTCGATATCGCCGACCTCCAGGGCCACATGGTTGAAACCGACCGCGTGGGCCTTGCGGGGAGTGGTCATGGCGCTCTCCTTAAAACAAGATATGTCTTGATATATTATGCCCCGGCGCTGAAACAAGGTCTCGGCATCGGCCGCTACGCGTCGACGGCGGTGCCTTTCGCGCGCCGATAATGGGCGCGGGCCTTCGCCCGGTTGCCGCAGCTCTGCATGGAGCACCAGCGCCGGGTGCCGCCGCGGCTCTCGTCGAGGAACAGCCAGCCGCAGCCTTCGCCATGGCATTCCTTCACCTTGGCCAGCCGAGCCGGGTCCACCAGCAGGTCGGCGGCATCGCGTGCCAACTCGGCTTTCAGCACCGCCAGGCCGGCGGCGTCTTCCGCCGGTGCCCACCGATAGCCGTCCGGACCTTCGGTGAGGTGCGCGCGATCGCCGCCCTGGGCCAGCGCCCGGTTCAGGGCTTCCAGGTCGCCGCTGCGGGCGGTGCCGGTGATCAGCCGGTACAGCGCCTCGCGCAAATCGCGCAGTCCCGCCACGGCGGAATCGGCCAGATGCAGCGGCGGCCGGTCGAGAGTCAGGGCGAGCCAGGCGTCGACCGCGTCGCCACCGGTCAGAAACTCGGCCGCCCGGTCCGACGTGCGCCAGTCCACTGTGTTGACGAAATCCAGACACAGCAGCCCGGCGCCGGTGTAGTACCCGGAAAGCAGAGGGTCGGTGGATCGCAGCGTCACCTTCATCTTGCCTCTAACTATATAACCGGTTAGATGGTTGTCCATGAAAACCGACACCCCCTCCGTGATCTTCACCTGGGACGGCATCCGCCGCGGCGCGCGGATGTGCATGCCTCTGGCCTTCGCCTCGTTCTTCGGCGGTGTCGGTTTCGGCATCCTGGCAGGCGACACCGGGCTCGGCCTTTTCCAGGCGATGGGGATGAGCGCGCTGGTCTTCGCCGGTGCCTCGCAGATGGTGGCGATGGATGTCTGGACCTTCCCGCCCTCGGTGCTCGGCCTCGCCATCGCCGCTTTCGCCATTAACATCCGCCACGTGGTCATGGGCGCCGCCTTGCGCCCGTGGCTCAGGGGGCTGCCGATCCTGCGCTCCCACGCGGCGCTGCTGATGATGACCGACGCCAACTGGGCCCAGGCCATGGCCGAACGGCGCAAGGGCGAACTGGACGCCGCCATCCTGGCCGGCAGCGGGCTGGTCATGTGGCTCGGCTGGGTGTCGGGGACCGGGGTCGGGCAGGCGGCGGGCACGGCGATCGCCGACCCCAAGACCTTTGGCGTCGATATGATCGTGCCGGCCTTCTTCGCCCTGACCCTGCCCTCGCTCTGGCCGGGGGTGCGGCACCTGCATCCCTGGATCGTCGCCGCGGTGGTCGCATTGATCGTTCACGCGCTTCTGCCCGACGGCACCTGGCACGTGGTCGCCGGCGGTCTCGTCGGTGCGGCGGTCGGAGGGCTGAGCCGTGAGTGAGGACGCGCTCGTCTGGCTGTCGATCCTGGCCATGGCGGTGGCCACATGGGTGACCCGGATCTCCGGCTTCTGGCTCATGGGGCTGGTGCCGGAGGGCGGCTTCGTGCGCCGATCGCTCAACCACCTGCCGGGCGCGCTGGTCGTGTCCATCCTGGCGCCCATCGTGCTCGATGGCGGCTGGGCGGCGGCGGTGGCCATCGCCGTCGCGGTCGCCATCCTGCGCGCCGGCGTCACCGCCATCTTCGCGCTGTTCGGCGCATTGGCCGCGGTCGCCCTGATCCGGCTGGTGGTGTAGCCTTCCGCTCCCCCCAACGTGACCCAGGGAGTCGGGCCGATGGCCGACGAAATCGACTACGAGATCGAGGGCGACTTCTCGCCGATGCTGACCATCACGCTCGATCCGGGCGAGGCGGTGCAGGCCGAGGCGGGTGCCATGGTGATGATGGAGCCGGACATCACCATGTCGACCGAGATGCCCGGCGGATTCTTCGGCAGCGTCCTGCGCAAGGTCTCCGGCGAGACCTTCTTCATGACCTTCTTCACCAACGAGGGGCGCCAGCGCCGGCGGGTCTCCTTCGCCTCGCCCATGCCGGGCCAGATCCGGCCGCTCGACCTGGCCAAGCAGGGTGGCGCCTTCTACTGCCAGCGCCGGGCCTATCTGGCCTCGGCGCGCGGCATCGAGATCACCGTGGCGCTGACCAAGCGGCTGAGCTCCGGCCTGTTCGGCGGCGAGGGCCTGATCCTGCAGAAGCTGGAGGGCGACGGCTGGGCCTTCCTCGGCGCCGGCGGAACCCTGATCGAGCGGCAGCTCGCCAAGGGTGAGACCCTGACGGTGGATACCGGCTGCCTGGTCGGGTTTTCGGCGACCTGCGACTACGACATCGCCTTCCAGCGCGGCATCAAGAACCTGGTGTTCGGCGGCGAGGGCCTGTTCGTCACCCACATCAGCGGTCCGGGCACGGTCATCATCCAGACCCAGCCCATCGCCGAACTGGCGCTTGCCCTGCACGATCTGGTGCCGAAGGAGCAGCGCTCGGGAGAGTAGGTGCGGGCGGCCCTTCGACACGCCCCGAACCAAGTTCGGGGCTGCTCAGGCCGAGGTCAAAGTAACTAAAATGACCTCGCCCTGAGCAACCCCGTAGGGTGTGTCGAAGGGCCAACTAACATCAGAAAACAGTCAGCCGCTCGCCTGGACGAACCGCATCCGGTCGTTGCGGATCTGGATCGCCGTCAGCACGCCGGTGAACACAGCACCCGTGTCCAGGTTGATCCGGTGGCGGCGGATCGTCGGTTCCTCGAAAGGCTCCTCCGGGGTGTGGCCGTGCACCACGACCACCTCGAACGGCCAGCCGTCCTCCGGCTCCAGGAAGGCGTCGCGGATCCAGGTCACGATCTCCTCCGGCTGATCCGTCAGCGGCCGGCGCGGGTCGAGCCCGGCATGGACGAAGACCCAGTCGCCGATCCGATGCATCGGCACCATCCGGGCCACCGCCTCGGAGACGATCTCCGGCATGTTCCGGCGCAGGGTGTCGACGATCCGGTCCGGCCGGTCGGAGGCGGCGACGGCGAAGTCGTGCCAGGTCTCCACGGCCCCGTTCGACTGCCAGACATGCAGCTCGTCCGCGTGCAGGGTCTCGTCGAGCGCGGCCTTCAGCCAGGCGTCGTGGTTGCCGAGCAGCAGGACGTCCTCCACCGGCACCCGCCCGTCGCAGAACATCGCCAGTCCGCCGGCCGCCAGGCCCAGGGTGTCCTTCACCGACGGGCCGCGGTCGATCAGGTCGCCGAGGAAGATGTTGGTCACCCGCTCCACCCCCGGACCGGACACGTCCTCGGCCAGGGCTTCCAGCAGCGGTTCGAGAAGATCGGCCCGTCCATGGACGTCGCCGATGGCGCAGATCAGATGGTCTGCGGCGGCGGGCTTCGGCGTTTCGAGCCATTCGCCGTGGGATATGGAAATCATGCGCCTAACTGAGCACGCCGCCGGGCCGATTGTGAAGCTTTCTTGATTTGGATCACTGCACGGTTGCGGCAAGCCTGCTGCATTGCACAATGACAGAGGCTCAATCGGGAGCGGCCCACGGCCGCCCCTTCACAGACACGGGACCGGCTCATGGAACTCCCGCTCCAGGGGAAGAAGGGGCTCGTCGTCGGCATCGCCAACGACCAGTCCATCGCCTATGGCTGCGCCCAGGCCTTTCGCGAGGCCGGCGCCGATCTGGCCGTCACCTACCTGAACGACAAGGGGCGGCCCTATACCGAGCCGCTGAGCGAGGCTCTGGGCGCGGAGCTGTTCCTGCCCTGCGACGTGCGCGAGGACGGTCAGGTGGAAGCCCTGTTCGAGGCGGTGGCGGACCGCTGGGGCAAGCTGGACTTCCTGCTGCATTCCATCGCCTTCGCCCCGCGCGAGGACCTGCACGGCCGGGTGACCGACTGTTCGCGCGAGGGGTTCGACATGGCGATGAACGTGTCCTGCCATTCCTTCATCCGCATGGCCCGGCATGCCGAGCCGCTGATGAGAGACGGCGGCGCGCTGATGACCATGAGCTATTACGGCGCCGAGAAGGTGGTCGACCGCTATAACCTGATGGGGCCGGTGAAGGCGGCGCTGGAGGCCAGCGTGCGGTATCTCGCGGTGGAACTGGGGCGGCAGAACATCCGCGTCTATGCGGTGTCGCCGGGTCCGCTGAAGACCCGAGCCGCGTCGGGCATCGACCGGTTCGACGAACTGATGGACCAGGCCGCCGCCCGGGCACCGAACCATGCGCTGGTCACCATCGAACAGGTCGGCAGCGTCGCCGCCTTCCTGGCCTCGGGCGCGGCGGCCGGGATGACCGGCAACGTGGTCTATGTGGACAACGGCTACAACGTGGTGGGCTGACAGATGGGATACGACAGCGATCTCGCCGCCAAGACCGTCTCCGCCCGCGAGGCGGCGGACAGTCTGGACGACAAGAGCAACCTGGTGCTGGGCATGGGGGTGGCGATGCCGCCGGCCTTCATGGCGGCCTTGGCCGAGCGGGCGCGGGAGCGGCGGGGCCTGAGCCGGCTGAACCTGTACTACATGCACGGCAGCAAGGCGGCGACGGAGACGATCCTGAAGCCGGAGCTGATGGACGTGCTCAAGCTCAACGTCCTGTTCATGAGCGGGCACGACCGCGCCTTCGCCGAGGAGGGACTGAAGCGGGGCGCGGTCTGGGTGCATTTCGTGCCCTCCATGTTCCACCAGGTCGGCCGGCTGCTGACCGAGCAGATCCGGCCCGACACCTTCGTGACCACGGTCTCGCCCATGGACCGCTCGGGTCATTTCAGCCTGGGGACCAACCCGGATTACGCGGCGGAGCTGGTGCGCAAGGCGGGCCGGGTGATCGTCGAGGTCAACCGCAACATGCCGCGGACCTTCGGAGAGAACCTGCTGCATATCAGTCAGGTCGATGCGGTGATCGAGCATGACGCGCCGCTGATGGAGCTACCGTCCCATGCGCCCGGACCGGAGGATCTGGTCATCGGCAAGGCGATCGCCGCCCTGATCCCGGACGAGGCGACCCTGCAGATGGGCGTGGGCGGCGTGCCGGAGGCGGTGCTGGCGGAGCTGCGCGGACACAAGCGGCTCGGCCTGCATTCGGAGCTGCTGTCGCCGCCGATGATCGACCTGATGCGACGCGGGGTGCTGACCGGCGAGGCGAAGACGATCCTGCGCTACAAGCACGTGTTCACCCTCGCGCTGGGCAATGCCGACATGTACGACTTCATGGACGACAACCCGTCCATCGTCGGCTATCCGGCGACCTGGGTGAACAACCCGGCGGTGATCCGCAAGAACCGGGACATGATCTCGGTGAACGCCGCCCTGCAGGTCGACCTGACCGGACAGGTCAATTCCGAGGCGCTGAACGGCCACCAGTTCAGCGGCACCGGCGGTCAGCTCGACTTCGTGCGCGGCGCCTATCTGGCCCCGAACGGCAAGTCCTTCATCGCGCTGCACGCCACGGCCAAGGGCGGCACCGTCAGCCGGATCGTCCCGCAGCTCGCCAACACCACGATTACCGACCCGCGGGTGGACACCCAGTTCGTCGTCACCGAATACGGCATGGCGGACATGAAAGGCCGCTCGCTCAGCGAACGCGCCCAGGCCCTGATCGGTATCGCGCACCCGGACTTCCGGGACTCGCTTGCGGCGGAGGCGAAGGCGATTGGGTTGATGTAGCCCCACCCCGTCGTCCTGACGAAAGTCAGGACCAAGCCGTTCCTGGCGCCGTTGGCAGGATCCTGATTTACATCAGGATGACGGTCGGGCTTTCACGGTGTCGGCCCGTTACCGGCCCATCCCGTCGCTCAGCGCCCGCAGCAGGGCCAGCATGGCGCTGTTCATCGGGGTCAGGATGCCGTGCCTCGCGCCGGCCCGGACCACCGCGCCGGTCAGCGCCTCGGCCTCCAGCCGGCGGCCGGCGAGCGCGTCGAAATACATCGACGAGCCGGCATCGTGCGGGAAGGTGAGCACCAGGCGCTGGGTATCGGCGGCGGCACTCGCCGGCAGGCCCGCGCCTTCGGCGTCGGCGACGGCGGCCGCCTCCTCCAGCAGCGCCGTCGTCAGCACCTGGATGTCCTCGCGCTGCAGCACGCCCTGGCGCATGCGGGTCAGGGCGGTGACCGGGTTGACCACGATGTTGATCAGCAGCTTCTGCCACTGCCGGGCGGTGAAGTCGGGCGTGCGCACCGCCTGGATCGGCGTGCCGTCGAGCAGGTCGATGAAGGCCTGGGCGGTGTCGGTATCCGGCAGTGCCAGATCCGCCTCGCTGATATGGCGCATGCGGACATGGTCGTCGGCGATCCGCTCGCCGTTGTAATAGACGATCACCGGCAGGGCCGTGGCCTCGCCGGCATAGGGCGCGATCCGCTCGGCATGGTCGATGCCGTTCTGCATCACCGCGACGATGGTCAGCGGTCCGCAGAGCGCACGCAGCCAGTCGCCGGCACTGTCGGTGTCCTGGGCCTTGGTGGTCAGCAGCACCCAGTCGACCGGCGCCGCGTCCGCCGGGTCGGTCAGCACTTTCATATCCACCTCGACGGTCTCGTCCGGCAGATCGACCCGCAGCCGCTTCAGCGGGCGGCGGCCGCAGGCGATGACGTCGTGGCGGCCGGCATGGGTCAGCGCGCCGGCGGCCGCACCGCCGATGCCGCCGAGGCCGATGACGGCGACACGCTGGCGCACGGGAGCGGAGGAGGTCATGGGCGGTCCTGGAATCCGGTTGCAGTGGGGGCAGTTGACGGCATGGGCCCGGCCCGGCGCAACCCGCTTTTCGCGGTTGCACAATCGCCGGTCGGCGAGGTGAACGCGATCCGGGGGGCTTTCGCGGCCTCTCGGCTGCGCTACTCTCGCCGCGGCACTCGCCACGACCGCGATCCAGGAGGAAACCATCATGCTGTTTGACGTGCGCAAATACACCTGCCGTCCCGGCACCATCGGCAAGCATCTCGAGCTCTACGAGCGGCTGGGCAAGGCGCCCCAGGCGAAGCATCTGGGCGAGCCCGTGCTCTACGCCAAGTGCGAGACCGGCGACCCGAACTGCTACATCCACATCTGGGCCTACGAGAGCGCGGGCGACCGCGAGGCCAAGCGTGCGGCCATGTGGAAAGACCCGGACTGGATCGCCTACACCCAGGAAAGCGCCAAGCTGGGCGCGCTGGAGAAGCAGGAGAACAGCCTGTTCAACGACGTCGGTTTCTACCCGTACAAGCGCTGAGCGGCTCTACGCCTCATCGTCATCCCGGCGAGCTCCGGGCTTGACCCGGAGATCGGCCGGGACCCGGTTCGAGTGACGGAGCCTGGGTCCCGGGCGCCTCCCGGATCAAGTCCGGGCGGCCCCGGGATGACGATTGGGAAGCGTTAAAGCACGGCCCCGTCCCGCGCCGTCACGCGCCCGCCCTTGACCACGAGCGAGCGCATCGGCCGGTCCACCACAGCCTCGGCCAGGGTCTCGGCCTCGACCGCCACGAAATCCGCCCGTGCGCCGGGTTCCAGCCCGTAGGGCCCGTATCCGATCGCCTGGGCCGCGGCACCCGTGCACAGGTCGAAGGCGAGTGCGATGCCCTCGTCGGTGCGCAGTCCCGCCCGATAGGCCACCAGCATCGCCCGCTCCAGCATGTCGCCGTTGCCGAAGGGCGACCAGGCGTCGCGCACATTGTCCGACCCGGCGAAGACCCGGATCCCGGCTTCTCGCAGTTTGACCACGGGGATCAGGTTTCCGGTTCCCGGCGCGCTGGTCAGGATCGCGACATCGGCGTCGCGGAGATCGGCGATGGTGAGGTCCAGGGTGCGGTCGTCCACCGTCGCCAGCGCGAAGGCGTGGCTGACGGTCACCTTGCCCTGCAGGCCCAGAGCTGCCGTCCGTTGGGCGATGGCCCGCAGCTCCAGCGCGCCCCGATGCCCCGGATCGTGCAGATGGATGTCCACCCCAACCCCGTGCTTGTCGGCGAGACCGAAGATCAGGTCGAGATGGCCCTCCATATCGCCCTCGATCCCCACCGGGTCGATGCCGCCGATCAGCTCCACCCCCTCGGACAGGGCGGCGTCCAGCAGGTCCGCCACGCCCGGTGCGATCAGCACCCCCGACTGCGGGAAGGCGACGAGTTGCACGTCGACGATGCCGGCGAAGGCGTCGCGCGCCGCCATCACCTGGTGCAGATGGTCGAGCCTGCTGTCCGGGTCGATATCCACATGGCTGCGCAGGGCGACCGTGCCGTTGGCAGCCTCGCGGGCGAGAAAGTTCTTCGCGCGCTGCTCCACCGACAGGGAGAGGTCGCTCCGGCCTTCCTTCTCGGCGGCGATCCGGTGCGGCACGCTCGGCCCTGCCCGATGCGGGCGCCAGGGCAGACCGAGGAAGGTCTTGTCCAGGTGGATATGCCCGTCGATCAGCCCCGGCAGCACCAGCTTGCCGCCCAGATCCTCGCCCTCTGTGCCGCCGCTGTCCTCGAAGGCGGCGAACAGCCCGTCGCAGATCACGATATCGACGGCGCGGCCGTCGGGCAGGCGGGCATTGCGGAAGCGGGTCTCGGTCATGCGGCGGGTCCTTGGCGCGGGGTCGATGTGGTGAGATAGCGGGTCGGCGGGGCGCCGAGGGTGCGGCGGAACATGGCGATGAAGGCGCTCGGACTGGCATAGCCGAGATCGAGGGCCACCGCCGTCACCGGCTCTCCCGCGGCCAGCCGTTCCAGGGCGGCAAGCAGGCGGCGGCGCTGGCGCCAGCGGCCGAAGGACATGCCCGTCTCGGCCTGGAACTGACGGGCCAGCGTGCGCGGGCTGGCGCCGGACTCCCGCCCCCAGGCGGCCAGATCGCGGCCGTCGGCGGGGTCGGCGATCAGCGCCTCGGCCACGGCCACTGCGCGGCGGTCGCGTGGCAGCGGCAGGTCGAGCGGGGCCGAGGGCAGATCCGTCAGCTCGTCGGCCAGGACGGCGACCAGCCGAGCCTCCGCGCCGACCTCAGGATACTCCCGCGGCAGGGCGACGACCCGGGCGATGAGGGCGCGGACCAGATCAGGCACGCTGACCACCCGGCAGCGCGGCCCGATCGGCACGCCGGCGTCGCGCCTCAGATACAGCGTCCGCATGGCAACGGCGGAGGCGGCGCGCACCTCATGCACCACGCCGGCCGGTACCCAGACCGCATAGCCGGGCGGCACGATCCAGGCGCCGTCGTCGGTGCGCACGGTCATCACCCCGCGCTCGCCATGGACCAGCTGATCGCGGTCGTGGTGGTGCCAGCCGGTGGAGTGGCCGGGCACGTAGTCGACCGCGTAGCCGACGATGGCCTTCGGCCAGTGCTGCCGGTCGCGCACGTCCGGACTGCCGCCACCGGGCGTGCTGCGGTCCGTGGAGGGCTGTCCTGTTTGCAACATCGATTGTCAGTCTGTCGAAAGACGGCAAGACGGACAAGGTGGAGGATAGGGTGTCATCGCCCGCGGGAGGATTGCATGCGTCTCGACACTCGGTTCCTGTTTCTCAACATCGGCCACGCCGTCGACCACCTCATGATGCTGCTGTTTCCCGCGGTGGCGGTGATCATGGCGGCGGAGATGGGAGCGAGCTACGCCGAGATCCTGGTGCTGTCCACCGGCGGCTTCATCGCCTTCGGGGCGTTCTCCCTGCCGGCCGGCTGGCTCGCCGACCGCTGGAGCCGGGAGACCATGCTGGCGGTGTTCTTCGTCGGTATCGGCATCACCACGGCGCTGACCGGCCTCGCCCAGGAGCGCTGGCAGATCGCGGTCTGCCTGTTCCTGATCGGCATGTTCGCGGCGATCTATCATCCGGTCGGCATCGCCATGGTCAGCCAGGGTGCGGCGGCGGCCGGCGGCAAGGTGGGCCGGCGGCTCGGGGTCAACGGGGTCTGGGGCAACATGGGGGTGGCGGCGTCCGCGCTGGTCGCGGGCGCGCTGGCCGATCTGGCGGGCTGGCGGTCGGCCTTCGTCGTGCCGGGCTGCCTCGCGGTGGCGATCGGCGTGCTGTGGATGCTGCATTGCCGCTCGGCGGCGGGCCAGGCGGCGACCCATGCCGGTGCGGCGGCCCGCAAGTCGGGGGCGCAGCCGGCGGCGGACTGGAAAATGGTGCTGGGCGTGGTCTTCGTGGCCACCGCCTTCGGCGGTTTCATCTTCAACGCGACCACGATCTCGCTGCCCAAGGTGTTCGACGACAAGGACGTGGCGTCGCTCGCGGTGAGCGGGACGGAGGCGGGGTCGCTGATCGCCCTGGTCTATGCGGTCGCCGCCTTCACCCAGATCGCGGTCGGACACCTGATCGACCGGTATTCGGCCAAGCTGGTGTTCCTGCTGCTGGCGATCGGGGATGTCCTGATCTTCCTGGTCGCGGCCCAGGCTACCGGGTCGGTGATGCTGGCGGTGTCGCTGGCGATGATGATGCTGGTCTTCGGCCAGATCCCGATCACCGACACCCTGATCGCCCGCAACACGCCGGAGCACTGGCGCGGCCGGGTCTATGCGATCAAGTACGTCCTGTCCTTCGTGATCGCGGCGACTGCGGTGCCGGCGATTTCGGCGCTGCACGCTTTCGGGGCGGGGTTCTCGACGCTGTTTCTCATCTGCGCGGGCTGCGCGGCGGTGATCACCCTTGCGGTCGCCTTCCTGCCCCGCACCCGCCCGCTGGCAGTCCCGCAGCCGGGGGAGTGAGGGGGGAACTCTCTACTCTCTTGTCTTCCCGGCCCTGTGCCGGGACCGAGGGTGCCGCTTGCTGGAGCGCTTCAGGTCCTGCCGGGAGTCCCAGCGGCCCCGATCCTGGGTCCCGGCGCAAGGCCGGGAAGACTGGGGAGGACTCGTAGCAGCGCCCCCTAGAAGATCTTCCCCGGGTTCATCACGCCGTCCGGGTCGATCGCCGCCTTGATCGCCTGCATCAGGTCGATCCGGCTCTGCGGGGTGTAGCGGCGGAAGTCCTCGCGCTTCAGGCCGCCGATGCCGTGTTCGGCGGAGAAGCTGCCGCCGAACTCCGCACAGAGCGCGCTGATCCGGTCGGAGATGTCGCCCTTGCGCTGGGTCCAGGCGTCCACGCTCATGCTGTCCGGCTTGCGGATGCCGTAGTGGATGTTGCCGTCGCCCATATGGCCGAAGGTGTTCAGCGTCACCCCTTCCATCTCGCGCTCGCACATCTCCTTTGCGCGGGCGAGGAATTCGGCGACCCGGCTGACCGGCACGGAGACGTCGCAGGAGACCGAGTTGCCCGCCCGGCGGCCCGCCTCGGCCTGCTCCTCGCGGATCCGCCAGATCTGGCCGCGCTGGGTCTCGCTCTCTGCGATCACCCCGTCGGTGACCAGCCCGTTCTCCATCGCCTCGCCGAAGATCGCCTCCAGCTTGCCGCGCAGGTCGTCGATCTCCGACGACGTCGCCATCTCCATCAGGACATACCAGGGCGAGGGCGTGGCGATCGGGTCGACGATGCCGTCGATATACTCCATCGCCAGGTCGATGCAGCGCCGGGGCATCAGCTCGAAGGCGATGACCGTGTCGCCGGACAGCTCGCGGGCGCGCGACAGCAGGGTCTGTGCCGCTTCCGGGTCCGGGACGCAGAGCATGGCGGTTTCGCGCAGCTTCGGCCCCGGCATCAGGCGCATGGCGGCGGCCGTGATGATGCCGAGCGTGCCCTCCGCCCCGATGAAGAGCTGCTTGAGGTCGTAGCCGGTGTTGTTCTTGCGCAGGGTGTTCAGCCCCTCGAAGACGGTGCCGTCCGGCAGCACCACCTCCAGCCCCAGCACCTGCTCGCGGGCATTGCCGAACTTGATGGTGTTGTTGCCGCCGGCATTGGTGGAGAGCGTGCCGCCGACGGTGGAGGAGCCTTCGGAGGCGAGCGACAGCGGGTACAGTCGGCCCACCTCGGCCGCGGCCTTCTGCAGGACCTGAATGACGCAGCCGGCCTCGGCCACGACGGCGAAATTGTCGGCGTCGAGCGCGCGGATGCGGTTCATGCGCTCCAGCGAGACGACAATGGACGGCTGCGGTTCTGTCGGGATCGAGCCGAGGACCAGTCCGGTATTGCCGCCCTGGGCGGTCACGGCGATGCCGGCGCCGTGGCAGATCCGCACGACTTGCGAGACCTGCTCCGTGCTGTCGGGGCGCGCCACCAGCAGCGCCTCGCCGACCATGCCGCCGCGCCAGTCGGTGCGGTATTTCAGGGTGTCGGAGGGCTCTTCCAGCCATCCCTTGTCGCCGAGAACCTGTTTGATCTGGTCGATCGCCGCGGCAATGGCCTTGGCGGGAACGGACGACGGCGCGTCGACGTTCATCTGCTTCCTCCGGGTCTGGTCTTGTTTGTTTTGGCGATCATGCGGCGGCGGGGCGGAACGAACAAGCCCGCGTCCGCCATCCGGCCACGCGGGGAGCGGTGGTGGCCAGGGAAGCGGACGCGGGCTCGACCGTGAAAGCCGGTGGCTCAGCCTCGGATCAAGTCAGGGCGCGGATCAGCTCAGGGCGCCGTGGCAGTGCTTGTACTTCTTGCCGGAGCCGCAGGGGCAGGGCGCATTGCGCTGGACCTTGCCCCAGGTGGACGGATCGTTGGGATCGGCGGCGACGCGGGTCGCGGCGGCGCGCTGCGGCGTCGGCATGCCGTCGGTGCCGGTGGCCCGCATCTCCTGATCGTCCTCGACCGTGCCGATGACGTCGCTGGCGAGCGCCGGATCGGCGCGGGTCTCGTGCATCTCGTGGGCGAGCCGCTCGGCCGCCATCCGCGCCTCGATCTCCTCCGGAGACTGGGTGCGGATCTCCAGATGCGACAGCATCGTGGTCACCTGGCCGCGCAGGTCGGCCAGCATCGCCTCGAACAGGGAGAAGGCCTCGCGCTTGTACTCGTTCAGCGGGTCCTTCTGGGCATAGGCGCGCAGGTTGATGCCCTGGCGCAGATGGTCGAGCGACAGCAGGTGGTCCTTCCACTGCTGGTCCAGCAACTGGAGCAGGAGCTGCTTCTCGGCCATGCGCATCAGGTCGCGGCCGAAATTCACGGTCTTCTCCGCCATGCGCCGGTTGGAGGCGTCGCGGATGCGCTCCAGGATTTCGCGTTCCGCGATACCCTCTTCCTTGCCCCAGTCCTGCACCGGCAGGGTCAGGCCGAGCAGGCGGAGCACCTCGGCATGCAGCCCGTCCAGATCCCACTGTTCGGAGAACGAGCCTTCCGGGATCGCCCGCGCGACGATGTCCTCGATCACCTCGTGGCGCATGTCGGTGACCATCTCGTGGACATCCGGCTGACGCATGATCTCGCGGCGCTGCTCGTAGACGACCTTGCGCTGGTCGTTCATCACGTCGTCGAACTTCAGGAGCTGCTTGCGGATCTCGAAGTTGCGCGCCTCGACCTTCTGCTGCGCCTTCTCCAGGGCCTTGTTGATCCAGGAGTGGACGATCGCCTCGCCTTCCTGCAGGCCGAGCTTCTTCAGCATCCCGTCCATGCGGTCGGAACCGAAGATCCGCATCAGGTCGTCTTCCAGGGACAGGAAGAACTTCGAGCGGCCTGGATCGCCCTGGCGGCCGGATCGGCCGCGCAGCTGGTTGTCGATGCGCCGGCTCTCGTGACGCTCGGTGGCAATCACGCACAGGCCGCCCTCTTCGAGCGCCTTCTTCTTGCCGGCCTCGACATCGGCGGTGATCTCCGCCGTGATCTGGGCACGCCTGGCTTCGTCCTCGACGCCTTCCAGCGCCTGGGACAGACGCATCTCGATATTGCCGCCGAGCTGGATGTCGGTACCGCGACCGGCCATGTTGGTGGCGATCGTCACCGAGCCGGGCCGGCCGGCCTGGGCGATGATACGGGCCTCCTGCTCGTGGAAGCGGGCGTTCAGCACCTCGTGCGGGATCTTGCGCTGCTTGAGCAGTTCGGCGACGGCTTCGGATTTCTCGATGGAGACCGTGCCGACCAG
The DNA here is from genome assembly GCF_034377285.1 of Thalassobaculum sp. OXR-137. Lineage (NCBI taxonomy): Bacteria > Pseudomonadati > Pseudomonadota > Alphaproteobacteria > Rhodospirillales > Thalassobaculaceae > Thalassobaculum > Thalassobaculum sp. OXR-137. Next base: position 1,711,968 of record NZ_CP139715.1, read on the forward strand.
GACCGGCTGGCCCCGGGTCCGGCAGTCCTCGATCATCTCGATGACCGCCTCGTATTTCTCGCGGGCGGTGCGGTAGACCTCGTCGTCCTCGTCCTTGCGCGAGACCGGGACGTTGGTCGGGATCTCGACCACTTCGAGCTCGTAGATCTCCTGGAACTCGGCCGCCTCGGTCATGGCCGTGCCGGTCATGCCGGCGAGCTTGGGATAGAGGCGGAAGTAATTCTGGAACGTGATCGAGGCCAGGGTCTGGTTCTCGTTCTGGACGGTGACCCGTTCCTTCGCCTCCAGCGCCTGGTGCAGGCCGTCGGAATAGCGCCGGCCCTCCATCGCACGGCCGGTGAACTCGTCGATGATGACGACCTTGTCGTCCTTCACGATGTAATCGGTGTCGAGCGAGAACAGCTTGTGGGCGCGCAGGGCTTGGTTGGCGTGGTGCACGAGGCTGACGTTGTGCACGTCGTAGAGCGCGCCGTTCTGCAGGATGCCGGCCTCGACCAGCAGGCGCTCGATCTCCTCGGTGCCCTCGTCGGTCAGGGCGACCGTGCGCTGCTTCTCGTCCTTCTCGTAATGCTCTTCCTTGAGGCTCGGGATCAGCGCGTCGATCTGGCGATAAAGCTGCGAGCTGTCGTCGGCCGGGCCGGAGATGATCAGCGGCGTGCGCGCCTCGTCGATCAGGATGGAGTCCACCTCGTCGACGATCGCGTAATGGAATTCCCGCTGGGCCATGTCCTCCAGCCGGAACTTCATGTTGTCGCGCAGATAGTCGAAGCCGAACTCGTTGTTCGTGCCGTAGGTCACGTCGCAGGCATAGGCCGCCTTGCGCTCGCGGTCGTCCAGGCCGTGGACGATGCAGCCGACCGAGAGGCCGAGGAAATTGTAGACCCGGCCCATCCAGCCGGCATCGCGCTTGGCCAGGTAGTCGTTGACGGTGACCACGTGGACGCCCTTGCCGGGCAGCGCGTTCAGATAGACCGGCAGGGTGGCGACCAGCGTCTTGCCTTCGCCGGTCTTCATCTCGGAGATCTTGCCCTGGTGCAGGACGAGACCGCCGAGGAGCTGTACGTCGAAATGCCGCTGCCCGAGAACCCGCTTGGCTGCCTCGCGGACCACCGCGAAGGCTTCGTCGATGAGATCGTCGACCGTCTCTCCGGCGGCCAGACGCTCGCGGAAGGCGGCCGTTTTACCTTGCAGCGCCTCGTCGGAGAGCGCCGCAATCTCACCTTCGAGCGCGTTGATCGCCTCGACGTGTTTGCGTAAGCCCTTAAGAATACGATCGTTTTGCGAGCCGAAGAGGGCTCTGGCAATGCCGCCGAACATGGATGGTCCCCGAAAAGTGCGCGCGCCAGCCGACGCGGCGGTTCGAGCAGCAGATTTAGGGGGCGAACCCTGCCCTGTCAACGCAAGCGGCCCGCGAGGAAAATTCGCCGCAAGCAGGCGGATTTGTTGCCTTTGGGTCAAGGTTAACCCATTCTTAACGTATCATGGTGGACGCGATCATCCCGGTGGCCTCGACGCTTCCTGTTGCGGTGCAGAACGCAGCGGGTGCCGTGGGCGTGCGGGTACGACAGCGCGGCGAGCGTCAGCAGGAGCCGTCCGATCGTCTCGATTCCGATGAGGGCGAGGCTGTCGACAAGGCGGGGGGCGATGCCGCTCAGCCCCTCACCCCCGCCCGCCGCGCGGCCATGCGTCGGGCCAACCGGGCCTATGGCGGTGCCGGGGCCACGGTGGCCGAGGCCGAAGTGGTCATGTCCCGGGCCGCCGCGATCCTCGGAGGAGGCGATCTGCAGGCCATTCTGCGCCGTGCCGGCCAAGCGCTCCGAGAAATGTCGGAAACCTTGCTTGGCGTGTCGCCGGAGCGGACCGCGGGTCTCGCCGAGGCCTTCGCCAGCGAGGCGCTGGAGTGGGTGCGGGTGGCCATCGCCCAGTATCGGACCTACGCCGCCGACCATGAGGAGCTGCCGGTCGGCATCTCCTTCGAAGATGTAAGGCTCAGCGTCGATGCGGGCAGCGGCGGGCTCTCCATAGAGGTGGGGGGCGTGAATTTCCGGCGCGCTTTCGCCTTCCGCACCAAGGGCGTGGTGTTCGACATCCGGGCGTCCGGCGCCGTGCAGAGCCCGAGCCCCGGCTTCTTCGTCGATTCCGGTGAGACCGAGTCCCAGGCCACCACAGCCAATGCCATCGTCGCCAAGGCGCGGCGCGACCTTCCCAGTTTCGGCGTCAGCAAGGATACCGAGGGTGTCTGCGTCCTGATCCGGGTGGAAGGCAGCGACTTCGACCCGGCGCGCGGCGGCGGCTGGGTCATGGACCTGGATGTCCACGTGCCGTTCGATCCGACCTGGAGCGGCTGATGGAAGAGCATCGGCTGCGACCGGCCATCGTCCCATCGTTGTGCCGGCGTCGGGCATCCGCCAGGGCTTTCTTGTGGCCTCTCGGACGATCTGATACCCCTCCCGAAGACCGAAGACGGGCCTGCGCCCACCATGCCGAACCGGCCTGATCCGAGCCGGGCCCATCCAAGACGGGCGACCAGACCCGTAGCGAAAGTTTCGAAAGGACGTTCCATGCTTGCCCTGCGCCACGCGACCGCCGCCGTTTCGGTGGCGCTCAGCCTCGTACTTTGCGCCCCGGTGGTCGCGCAGACCGCCGCTCCGGCTCCGGCCGTCGACAACGAGACCATGGATCTGTCGACCGTGGTCGCCCGGGTCGGCGACAAGGAAGTGACGCTGGGCGAGCTGATGGCCATGCGCAGCCAGCTCCCGGCGCAGTATCAGCAGGTCCCGCTGGAAGCGATCTACGAGCCGATGCTGAACCGGGCGATCGACCAGATCCTGATCACCAAGGCGGCCCGCGCCAGCGGTATCGCCGATCAGGACGAGGTGAAGGCGCGGATCGAGGAGGCGGCCGACCAGGTCATCGCCGAGGCCTACCTGACCCAGACGATCGCGGCCGAAGTCACCGACGAGGCGCTGCGCAAGCGCTACGAGGAGACCATCGCCGGTCAGACCGGTGATGAAGAGGTGAAGGCCCGTCACATCCTGCTCGAAACCGAGGAGGCGGCCGAGGAGGTCATCGCCGAACTCGAGGGCGGCGCCGATTTCGCCAAGCTCGCGGCCGAGAAGTCGACCGGCCCGTCGGCCGCCCAGGGCGGCGATCTCGGCTGGTTCCAGGCCGGCCAGATGGTGCCGGAATTCTCCGAGGCGGCCTTCGCGCTGGAGGCGGGCACCTACACGAAGACGCCGGTGAAGAGCCAGTTCGGCTGGCATGTCATCCTGGTGGAGGAGAAACGCACCGCCGACGCGCCGAGCTTCGAGCAGGTGCGCGACCAGCTCACCGCCGAGATGACCCGGGACCTGATCCAGGAGCGTCTGACGAACCTGCGCGGCGCGGCGAAGATCGAGCGCTTCGGTCCGACCGGCAAGCCGCTTCCGGCCGCCCAGTGATCTTCTGACCGCGTTTCGCCACCGACCCGTTCCACCATCAACCTCACGGAAGCACGACGATGAAGCCGCTCCCGGTTTCGCCCCTGGCGCCGACCAAGAAACAAACCCTCCCGCCGATCGCCGGATGCCGCATGGCGGCACGGGAGGCCGGCGTTCGCTACAAGGGTCGTCGTGACGTTCTTCTGATGGCGTTCGACGAGGGGACCACGGTGGCGGGCGTGCTGACCCGCAACCAGATGCCCGGCGCCCCGATCGACTGGTGCCGGGAGCATCTGCCCGCCGGTACCGCCCGCGGCCTCGTGGTGAACGCGGGCAACGCCAACGTCTTCACCGGCGCGCATGGGGCGATGGCCTGTGCGGAGACGGCGAAGGCGGCGGCGGCGGCCCTGGGCTGCCAGCCGTCGGAGATCCTGCTGTCCTCCACCGGGGTGATCGGCGAGCCGATGCGCTACGAGCGGATCGTCGAGCATCTGCCGGCCGCCAAGGCCGAGCTGACGGAGGACGCCTGGGAGACCGCGGCGGCCACCATCATGACCACGGACACCTTCGCCAAGACGGCCTCGCGCACCGCCAACATCCGCGGCGTGCCGGTGACCATCAACGGCATCGCCAAGGGCTCCGGCATGATCGCGCCGGACATGGCGACCATGCTGTCCTTCATCGTCACCGACGCCACGCTGCCGGCGCCGGTCCTGAAGGCGCTGCTGACCCGCGGGGTGAACCGGAGCTTCAACGCGGTGACCGTGGACAGCGACCAGTCGACCAGCGACACGGTCCTGCTCTTCGCCACCGGCAAGGGCGAGACCCACGTGACGGTCGACGGTCCGGGCGACCCGGCCCTGCGCGATTTCCGTACCAAGCTGGAGGACCTGCTGCACGACCTCGCCATGCAGGTGGTGCGCGACGGCGAGGGGGCGAGCAAGCTGGTGCGCATCTCCGTGACCGGTGCCGCTTCCGAGCGGGCCGCCAAGCGGATCGCCATGGTGATCGCGGACTCGCCCCTGGTGAAGACGGCCATCGCCGGCGAGGACGCCAACTGGGGCCGTATCGTCATGGCCGTGGGCAAGTCGGGCCAGAAGGCGGATCGCGACAAGCTGGCGATCTCCATCGGCGGCGTGGATGTGGCCCGCAACGGCGTGCGGGTCGACGGCTACGACGAGGCGCCGGTCGCCGCCCATATGAAAGGCCGGGAGATCGATATCGAGGTCGATGTCGGCGTCGGCCGCGGCCGGGCAACCGTGTGGACCTGCGACCTGACCCACGGCTATATCGACATCAACGCCGACTACCGCAGCTAAGGCGTCGCCATGGCCCCGGTTCCTATGGCCGAGAACAGCCTGCCGATCGTTCTGGTCGTTGCGGTCGCCCTGGTCGATGCCGACGGCCGGGTGCTGATCGCCAAGCGGCCGGAAGGCAAGAAGCTTGCCGGGCTGTGGGAATTCCCCGGCGGCAAGGTCGACCCCGGCGAGACGCCGGAGGCGGCGCTGATCCGCGAGCTGCGCGAGGAGCTGGGCATCGACACCCACGAGAGCTGTCTCGCCCCGCTTACCTTCGCCAGCCATGCCTATGACGATTTCCACCTGCTGATGCCGCTCTATGCGTGCCGGCGGTGGAAGGGCGAGGTGACCCGGCGCGAACACGCCGACCTCGCCTGGGTGCGGCCGGTGCGGCTTCGGGACTACCCCATGCCGCCGGCCGACGCCCCTCTGATTGCGATGATCCAGGACATGATCGGCTGATCCGGTTCCACTCCGTCATCGGGGAGCTGGATCAGAACAGGCCCAGGATGCGCCGGCGGCTGTTGCGCCGGCCGTCGGCCGGGTGCTGCGGCTCCGGGCGACGCTGCGACGTCTCGTGATGCTGCCGGATCAGACGCTCGATCTGGTCTCCGGCACCGCCGGTGGCGGCATGGGCGAGCAGCAGAAGATGATTACCGGTCATTTTATCTCTCCTTTCAGGAAATCGAGGGCTTCGGGCCCGTTCGATGACTTGAAAGTGAGCCTGTTCTGCGGTTATCTCAAACGATGCTTTCTCACCTGAACTGTTAGAAAAAGTATCATATGTCCGCGCGCCGCCTGCCGCCGCTGAATGCCCTGCGCGCCTTCGAGGCGGCCGCCCGTCTGGAGAGCATGAGCCGGGCGGCCGACGAGCTGTCTGTCACCCATGCGGCGGTCAGCCACCAGGTGAAGGCGTTGGAGGAATGGGTCGGCCTGCCGCTGTTCCGCCGCGAGCATCGCCGCATCCGTCTGACCGAGGCCGGTGCGGATCTGTTGCCGGTGCTGGGGCAGGCCTTCGACGCGATCGACGCCCGGCTGGCCGATATCAGCGCGACAGGCGGCCGACGCATGCTGACGATCACCGCCGCACCGTCGGTGGCCTATCGCTGGATCGTGCCGCGCCTGCCGGCCTTCAGCGCGCGCCATCCCGAGATCGACGTACGCATCGAGCATTCCACGAGGATGGTCAACCTGCGCCGGGAGCGGGCGATCGATGTGGGCCTTCGGTACGGTCGCGGTGGCTGGGACGGGCTGGAGCAGCACTGGCTGATCAGCGGCCATGCCCGGCCGATCGCCTCGCCGGGCCTGCTGGCCAAGCACGGCCTGTCGGCGGCCGACCTGCCGCTGTCGGCGGAAACCATCGCCACGCTGCCGCTGCATCACGAGGAGACCCGGCTGTGGTGGCGCCGCTGGTTCGAGAACAACGGTCTGCCCGAGGCCGATGTGTCCTCCGGGGCGGTGCTGTACGACGCCGGCTCGATCCTGGATCTGGCCCTGGCCGGGCACGGGGCGGTGCTGGGGCGCTTCGCCCTGGCGCGCGAGGCGATGAGCGCCGGGCTGCTGCTGCCGTTGCACGACGCCTATCTGGACGAGGATGCCGGCTACTGGTTCGTCTACGACAAGGCCCGGGCCGACGAGCCGCACATCGCCGCCTTCCGGGAGTTCATCCTGGAACAGATCGGCGAGGAGACCTGGCAGGACTGGCAGACCTCGGACCGGGATGCGGATTAGTGGAAAGGGGATCTACCTCTCCTTTAATCGACTTCCTGGACGGCCCGGAGGGACGATCCAGGACCCTATGATCGGCGCCGGAACACGGTCCTGGATGACACCCTTCGGGCGTCTCCAGGAAGTCGGAGAGGGGTGGAGGGGAAAGAGGAGCTCACTCAGCCCGGCGTCTCGCCGGTGCCGGTCTCCGTGCCGCCCAGGGCCGAGGCCAGCCGGGTGGTGGCCGAGCCCGGCCGCAGTGGCTTGGGCTGGCTCGCCGCCGGGGCCCAGCCGGTGAGATACAGGATCTGGAACCGCGCCGGGATGCGCCCGTCCTCGCCGGCGAAGCGCTCGGCATAGGCCTGGGCCACGCCGCCCAGCAGGGCCCTTGTCATCGGCGCCCGGTGGCGCTCCAGCACCAGATTGGTCTCGCCCATGCCGCGCAGGTCGCGCATCAGGTGGAGGGCGCTGTCGTAGGTCACCGTGATCGTGTCGGCATCCACCACCGGCAGGGCGAAGCCCGCCCGCTGCAGCAGCCCACCGGCGTCGCGCAGGTCGGCGAAGGGCGATACCCGGGGGCTCAGGCCGCCGGTGACGGCCACCTCGGCCTCGGCGAAGGCGTCGCGCAGCTCCACCAGGGTCTCGCCGCCGAGCAGCGCCACCAGCAGCAGCCCGTCCGGCTTCAACGCTCGGCGGATCTGCGACAGCGCGCCGGGAAGGTCGTTGACCCAATGCAGCGACAGGGCGCCGAACACCGCGTCGAGCGAGCCGTCGGCGATCGGCAGGAGCTCCTCGTCCAGGGCCAGGGCGGGGCCGTCGGCCGACCGCGCCGCCGCCCAGGACGGGGCCAGGTCGCTCTGGATCAGGGTGTCGACCTTGCCGCTGGCCCGCAGCGCCCGCCCGAGCGCGCCGGACCGGGCGCCGATCTCCAGCCCCACAGGGAAGCGCCGCCGGATGTCCTCAAGCCGTTCGGCCAGCCGGTCGGCGACCTCCTCCTCCAGGAAGGCGAACTCCCCGTAGCCCGGATGGGCGCGCTCGCGTCGGCGGCGCAGCAGGGCACGGTCGAAGATACGCATCGTGTCGGGGGGCGATGATGGGGTCATGGCCGCCATATGGCGCACCCGGCGGATCAGGGAAAGGGAAAACCCGTCTCGTCCTGCCATGGTCGAGCTATGACGGCTTTCTCTCCCGTGGCGGTGCTGGCGCATCGCCTGCTCGACCTGCTGCTGCCGCCGCGTTGCGGACGCTGCGGCGTCGATGTGCCGACGGACGCCGCCCTGTGCCTCGACTGTTGGCGCGCCGTCACCTTCATCGCCGACCCGCTGTGCGAGGTCTGCGGCATCCCGTTCGAGATCCGGCCGTTCGGGCGGGCGGTGTGCGGCGACTGTCTGGCCCGGCCGCCGGTCTTCGACCGGGCACGGGCGGCGGTGGTCTACGACGACGCGACCCGATCGCTGATCCTGGCCTTCAAGCATGCCGACCGGCTGACCCTCGCCCCGCTGTTCGCCGCCTGGATGCGCGGCGCCGGTGCCGACCTGCTGGAGCAGGCGGACGTCATCGTTCCGGTGCCGCTCCACCGATGGCGGTTATTGTCGCGCCGCTACAACCAGGCGGCGGTGCTGGCCCACGCACTCGGGCGTCTATCCGGGGTGAATGTTGTCGACAGTTTACTGCTGCGGACGCGTCAAACCCCCAGCCAGGGTCGAAAGTCGGCCTCGCAACGAACGCTAAACGTGCGTGGAGCATTCGCGCTACGGAATAACTGCGGTGGGATGGCGGAAGCGATCAAGGGGCGTCGCGTCGTCCTCGTTGACGATGTTTTTACAACGGGAGCCACGGTTTCCGCGTGTACACGCGTGCTCAGGAGGTCCGGCGCACGTGCCGTCGACGTGCTGACTCTGGCCCGCGTGACATAACTCACGCAAATGAGAGCGCTTTGCAAAAAACCGGACTTTTCTTATCTACATGGCAGCGGCATGTGCTTCACAGGAGGGGACCGAGATGGCCAAAGCGGCCAGGGTTGAAATCTACACGACCATGTTCTGTCCGTATTGCTATCGCGCGAAGTCGTTGCTGGCGAACAAGGGTGTGGATTACGTGGAATACGACGTCGGCGGATCGAACGACGCTCGTCTGAAGATGAGCGAGCGGGCCGACGGTCGGAAGACCGTTCCCCAGATCTTTATCGCCGGCGAAGGCATTGGCGGTTCGGACGAACTTGCGGAACTGGAGCGGACCGGTAAGCTGGACCATCTGCTCGGCGTTTCCCTGGTCTGAGGCACCCGCCTCCCGGGTCCGAGCGTTCGACCGAGACGCCCGGAGGTCTTGAGATGACCCGACTGACTGTCGCCTGCGTTCAGACCAACACCACCCGCGATCCGCTCGACAATATCGAGCGGGTCAGCCCGTTGATTCGGGAAGCCAAGGCGCGCGGCGCGCAGCTCATCACCACGCCGGAAGTGGTGGGGATGATCGAGCCCCAGCGCGATCAGGCGCTGGTCAAGGCGAAGCCCGAGGAGACCCACGAGGTCCTCGCCGCCTTCCGCGGTCTCGCCGCAGAACTGGGCGTGTGGCTGCTGGTCGGATCGATCTCGATCAAGGTCTCCGACGACAAGATGGCCAACCGCAGCTTCCTGCTGGACGACCGCGGCCAGATCGTTGCCCGCTATTCCAAGATGCACATGTTCGACGTGCAGGTCGGCGACGGCCAGACCTACCGCGAGAGCAACACCTATCGGGCCGGGGACGAGGCGGTGATCGCCGAGACGCCCTGGGGCCGGATGGGCATGACCATCTGCTACGACATCCGCTTCCCCTACCTCTACCGCAAGTTGGCCCAGGCCGGGGCTGAAGTGATCTTCGCGCCCGCCGCCTTCACCAAGGTCACCGGCGAGGCGCATTGGCACGTGCTGCAGCGCGCCCGGGCGATCGAGACCGGCTGCTATGTGATCTCGGCCGCCCAGACCGGCGAACATGCCGAGGGTCGCAAGACCTACGGCCATTCCGTGATCGTCGATCCCTGGGGCGCGGTCGTGGCCGATGCCGGCGAGGAGGTCGGCGTGATTACCGCCGAGATCGACCTCGCCAAGGTCGCCGAGGCCCGCGGCAAGGTGCCGTCGCTCACCCATGACCGGGTCGTCGGCGACCCGGTCATCTACGGCAGCGAACTGCGCCAGGCCGGCGAGTAATAAATTCCTCCGACTTCCTGGACGCCCGCTAGGGCGATCCAGGACCCTGATGCCGGCGGCACGGTCCTGGATAGACAGCCCTCTGGGCCGCCTTCAAGGAAGTCGAACTATATTGGAATGGGGATTTACCCCGCCCGGACCGCCACGACGCGCTGCCTGACCGCCGGGCGGGGCACCTGCTCTTCCAGATCCTCGAAGGCCATCACCTGCAGCTCCGGGCGGACCGCGATAAGAAGCTCCTTGCGGTGCAGCAGGAAGTCCGGATTGCTCGGCTTCCCGAACCGCTCGTTGCCGACCGCGAAGGTCTCGTAGATCAGCACCCCGCCGGGGGCGACCGAGCGCACCAGGGCCGGAAACAGCGGCCGGTGCAGATAGTTCACCACCACCACCCCGGCAAAGGTCCGACCTTCCAATGGCCAGGGACGGCCGCTCTCCAGGTCGCGGGCGACGATCTCCACGTCGGGATCGACCGCCATGTCGCTGACCTGCACCACGTCGCGGTCGAGCACGACGACCGGATGGCCGCGGTCGCGGAACATCCTGGCGTGGCGGCCGGACCCGCAGGCGACGTCGAGCACCGTCCCGCCCTCGGGCACCATCGGCGCGAACCGTGCGACCCAGGGGGACGGCTCCTGCTGGACGGCGTCGGGACGGGCATCGGCGTCGGCGCTCATGTCTACACCTCCACACTGGCCGGCACCCGCGCGCCCGAGAAGCTGCAGGCGGGGCTGGCGAGGCGCACGAAGACGCCGGTGATCTCCTCCGGCACCGGCAGACGGGTGGGATCCTCCTGCGGGAAGGCGGCGGCGCGCATCCCGGTACGCACCTCGCCTGGATCGACCAGGTTGACCCGCACCCGGCTGGACCGCGTCTCCGCCGCATAGGCCCGCGCCAGGGCCTCCAACCCGGCCTTGGACGCCGCATAGGCGCCCCAGTCGGGCATGGCGCCCTGGGCCGCCCCGGAGGTCACCAGCAGAACCCTGCCGTTGGGAGCGGCGCGCAGCAACGGGTCGAGCTCGCGCAGCAGCCGGAAGCTGGCGGTGAGGTTCACCGCGACGGCCTGGTCGAACACGGCGTCCGATACCTCAGGCAGCGGCGCGATCTCGCCGAGCACCCCGTGATTGGCCACCACCACGTCCAGCCGTCCCAATTTCTCGCCGATCCGCGCCGCCAGTCCGTCGGTGGCGGCCGGGTCGCCGAGGTCGAGGGCGAGCGTGGCGACCTGTCCGCCGGCCTTGCGGATGCGGGCGGCCACGCGGTCCAGATCCGCCTGGGAGCGGGCGGCCAGCACCACCCGGGCCCCCTCGGCCGCGTAGCGCTCGGCGACAGCGGCACCGATCCCGCGCGATGCGCCGGTGACGAGGCACGTCAGGCCTTTCAGCGCGCCGCCGCCGGCGGTGATCTCGGCGAGCGCCCGGTCGTCGCCGACCACGCCGATCTGCTCCAGGATGTCGTCCAGGACGAGGCGCAAGGTGTCGGCGATCCGGTCGATCTCGCGATGGGTGACGACCAGGGGCGGGGCGATGACCAGGGCGTCGCGCACGGCGCGGACGATCACGCCCCGGTTCTGCATCTGATCGCGCACCACCGCCCCGACCAGACCTTCCGGGTCGTAGAGGATCTTCGGGTCGCGCTGCTGCACCAGTTCCACCGCGCCGATCAGGCCGAGGCTGCGCACCTCGCCCACCATCGGATGGCCGGCGAGCCCGCCCAGGGCCGTGGCGAAATAGTCGGACAGGTCGTCGCGCACCCGGGCGATCAGGCCCTCGCGCTCGATGATCTCCAGGTTGGCCAGCGCCACGGCGGCGGCCACCGGGTGGCCGGCATAGGTGAAGCCATGGGCGATGCCGCCGCTCTTCTCGATCAGGGTCTCGGCCACGCGGCTGCCGACCATGACCGCCGAAATCGGTTGGTAGCCGGACGAAAGGCCTTTCGCCAGGGCCATGAAGTCGGGGGCGAGGCCGAATTTCTCCGCCGCCGACCAGGCGCCGAGCCGACCGAAGGCGCTGACCACCTCGTCCAGGGCGAACAGCACGTCGTGGCGACGGCAGATCTCCTGCACCCGGGCCAGATAGCCAGCCGGCGGGATGATGACGCCGCCCGCCCCTTGCACCGGTTCGACCACCACGCCGGCCACCCTGTCGGCACCCAGCTCCAGGATCTTCGCCTCGATCCAGCCCGCCGCGCGTTCGGTGAAGGCCTCGTCGCTCTCGCCCGGCGCGCCGTGGCGGAATTTGTAGGCGGTATTCACATGCTCGAACCCGGCCAGCGGCAGCCCGCCCTGGGCCTGCATGGCGAGCGTGCCGCCCAGGCTGATCGTCGCCAGGGTGGAGCCGTGATAGCCCTCCTCCCGGCCGATCATGATCTTCTTGTCCGGCTGGCCCTTGAGCTCCCAGAACAGCCGGCAGAACCGTACGATGGTGTCCAGCGCCTCGGAGCCGGAATTGGCGAAGACCACATGGTCCAGCCCGTCGGGCATCAGTTCGGCCAGTTTGGCGGACAGGGCCGCGGCAGGCGCCGTCGTGGTCTTGAAGAAGGTGTTGTAATAGGCCAGCCGCTCCATCTGGTCGGCGGCGACCTCGGCCAGCTCCTTGCGGCCGTATCCGACATTCACGCACCACAGACCGGCCAGGGCGTCGAGATAGAGTTTACCGTCCTCGTCCCACAGGGTGCTGCCCTTGCCGCCGGCCATGACGATCGGCGCGTCGTCCTGCAGCACCTTGGGATCGGTGAAGGGGTGCAGGTGATGATCGCGGTCGAGGCGCGCCAGATCGGACGGGGTCGCGGGCATCACGGGCCTCTGTCTGGTGCGGCGGCGGCAGCTTTCGTCGCTGGAACGGCCGCGGATGCTCGCTATATTACAGACATGTCCGCGAATGGTTGACCGATGATCCATTACCGCCTGCGCTGCAACGCCGAGCATGAGTTCGAGGCGTGGTTCCAGAACAGTTCGGCCTTCGAGAAACAGGCCGAATCGGGCCTGCTGTCCTGTCCGGACTGCGGGTCGTCCGAGGTTTCGCGCGCCCTGATGGCCCCGGCCCTCCAGGGCACCCACCGGGAGACGGTTCCGGTCCCCGCGCAGAGCCCGGAGCAGAAGCAGGTCGCCACCCAGTCACAGGCCCAGGCGCTCGCACTCAAGCAGCAGCTTCTCACCCTGCGCCGGAAGATCGAGCAGAATTTCGACAATGTCGGGGACCGTTTCGCCGAGGAGGCGCGCAAGATCCATTACGGCGACAGCGACGTCCGCGGGATCTACGGCGACACCACCCCGCAGGAGCGTGAGGCGCTGGCCGATGAGGGGATCGAGGTCGGCACCGTTCCCTGGCTGCGCGACGACGCCTGAGGCGGGGTGGATAGCATGCATGTGGTGATCTTCGAGGTGGAGCCGAAGGACGGTTGCCGCGACAGCTATTTCGAGATGGCGGCCGCCTTGCGCGCCGAGCTGCAGACCGTGGAGGGCTTCATCTCGGTGGAGCGGTTCGAGAGCCTGGTGACGCCGGGCAAGATCCTGTCGCTCTCCACCTGGGAGGACGAGGCGGCGATCCAGCGCTGGCGCGAGCGCTCGGCCCATTACGCCGCCCAGTCGGCGGGCCGGGACACTATGTTCGCCCGCTACCGCATCCGGGTCGCGGAGGTCGGCCGAGACTACGACCGCGAGACCTCGCCCTGGCGGACGTGACGCCCTGCCTCAACCACCCCTCGTCATCCTGAACTCGTTTCAGGATCAAGTTTCTGACCGCTCCGAGGCCTATGGATCCGGACCCGTCCACGCGTTGGTCCTGAAACAAGTTCAGGACGACGGTACGCGTTTGAGGAATGCGCCACACCCCGCTGAATTCGCCTTTCCTTTCCCTGCCGACAGCTTATCTATCCCTGCATGAGCGACATCGATTCCGAACGCAATTCGTTGGGTGGGCGCGTGCGCCGCTATGCCCGTGTCGGCACCGCCGTGGGCGGCCTTGCCGCGCGGCTGGCCGGTGAGCGCTACCTAGGCCTCAGCGTGGACAAGGCGGAGCACGCGGCCGACCTGAAGGCGGCGCTGGGTGGGCTCAAGGGGCCGCTGATGAAGGTGGCGCAGATCCTGTCCACCGTGCCCGACGCCCTGCCGAAGGAATATGTCGACGAGCTGAGCCACCTTCAGTCGAACGCGCCGGCCATGGGCTGGCCCTTCGTGAAACGGCGGATGACCACCGAACTCGGGGCCGGATGGCAGAAGAAATTCGCCGAGTTCGAGCGCGAGGCCGCCTCGGCCGCCTCCCTCGGTCAGGTCCATCGCGGCGTCCTTCATGACGGCCGCAAGGTCGCGGTCAAGCTGCAGTACCCGGACATGTCCTCGGCCGTGGAGGCCGACCTGCGCCAGCTCGACTGGGTGTTCAAGCTGTACCGGCGCTACGACACCGCCATCGATCCGTCGCTGATCCACACCGAGCTTTCGGCCCGGTTGCGTGAGGAGCTGGATTACGGCCGCGAGGCCCGGCACATGGCGCTGTACCGCCACATGCTGGCCGACGAGCCGGCGGTGCACATTCCCGAGGTGGTCGACGAGCTGTCCACCAGCAGGCTGATCACCATGACCTGGCTGGACGGTACGCCGTTCATGAAGTTCCTGGAGGAGAACCCGGACATCGAGACCCGCAACCGGGTCGCCCACAACATGTTCCGGACCTGGTACGTGCCGTTCTATTTCTACGGCGTGATCCACGGCGACCCGCATCTGGGCAACTACACGATCCGCGACGACGGCTCGATCAATCTGCTGGATTTCGGCTGCATCCGGGTGTTCCCGCCGGCCTTCGTGAAAGGGGTCATCGACCTCTACCGCGCGCTGCGCGACGACGACGAGGAACTGGCGGTCCAGGCCTATGCGAGCTGGGGCTTCACCGATCTCGACCGCGAGACCATCGACGTGCTGAACGTCTGGGCGCGCTTCCTCTACGGCCCGCTGATGGAGGACCGCACCCGCAAGATCCAGGAGAGCGGCTCCGGCCTCTACGGCCGCGAAATCGCCGAGAAGGTGCATGGCGAGCTGAAGCGGCTGAGCGGCGTGCGCCCGCCGCGCGAGTTCGTGCTGATGGACCGCGCCGCCCTCGGTCTGGGCTCGGTGTTCATGCACCTGAAGGCGGAGGTGAACTGGTACCGCCTGTTCCACGAGCTGATCGGCGAGTTCGACGTGGAGACGCTGACAGAGCGCCAGGATGCCGCCCTGGCCGCGGTGGGGCTCGAGCGACCGGAATAGTCTTCCGTCGGTAGTCGGGACAGATTGTCGCGGGGTCGCCCGCCGTCGGTCAGACGGTGTAGGCGTGCGTCCGGGCGTCGGTCCCGCCGTGCCGGTTCCGTTGCCGCCGGCCTGACCGCACTTGCCGGAAGCCGGATTTCGCGATTTTCCCCCTAGACGCGCATGCCGCCGATGCTACCGTTGGCGGATCAAAGACGACAAATAACCAAAAAAATCCAATACCGGAGGAAACAGCAGATGAAACGCACCTTTATGGTTGCTTGGGCAATGGTTGCCATGGCGACGGTCGCCCTGGTCAACGGTCCCGCCCGCGCCGAATATCCCGAACGCCCGATCCAGGTGATCGTGCCCTGGTCCGCCGGCGGCGGCACCGACGCCACCGGCCGGATGATCGCGAAGATCATGCAGGACGAGCTCGGCGTGCCGGTGAACGTGGTGAACCGGACGGGCGGCGGCGGCGTCGTCGGCCACCAGGCCATCGCCTCGGCCAAGCCGGACGGCTACACGATCGGCATCGTCACGGTCGAGATCGCGATGATGCATTGGATCGGCCTGACCGAGCTCAGCTACAAGGACTACACCCCGATCGCGCTGTACAACGCCGATCCGGCCGGCGTGTCCGTCAACATCGACTCCAAGTACAACGACGTCGGCGCCCTTCTGGCGGACGCCAAGGCGAACCCGGGCAAGATGAAGGCTTCGGGCACGGGCCAGGGCGGCATCTGGCACCTGGCGCTGGCCGGGATGCTGGTCGAAGCCGGAATGGAGTCGAGCGCCATCGGCTGGGTCCCGTCCCAGGGTGCCGCACCGGCCTTCGCCGATCTCGCCGCCGGCGGCATCGACACGGTCACTGCCTCGGTGGTCGAGGCCCGCGCGCTGATGGAGGCCGGCAAGGTCAAGGTGCTCGCCGTCATGAACGACAAGCGCCTGGACGCCTTCCCGAACATCCCGACCCTGACCGAGGCCGGTGGCCCGAACTGGCAGACCGCCGCCTGGCGCACCGTGGCCGGCCCGAAGGGCCTGCCGGCGGACGTCCAGGCCAAGCTCGCCGCCACGGTGGAGAAGGTCTACAACAGCCAGGAGTTCAAGGACTTCATGGCGGGGCGCGGCTTCGGCATGATCTGGGGCGGCCCGGACGCGCTCGCCAAGCACTACGAGACCTCGGATGCCGACTACGGCAAGGTTCTGAAGGCGGTCGGTCTGGCCAAGTAAGGCCCGACCCGGCCCACCTTCCACAAAACCTCATCCGGGTGGCGACATGCGGTTCAACGACGCGATCCTCGGGATCGTCCTGATCGGCTTTGCGGCGCTCGCCGCGGTCGGCACCCTGGATTTCCCACAGGTGCCGGGCCAGGACTACGGCTCGGCACTCTTCCCCCGCCTGCTCTGCGCCGGTTTCGCCATCGGCGGCCTGCTCCTGATCCTGTCGGGCTGGCGCAACCGGGCGATCCAGCCGCTGCTGGATACCGACGAATGGGCCCGCACGCCCGGGCATCTCCTGACCCTGGCGCTCGCGGTCGGCGGTGTCCTCTTCTACATCCTTGTCTCCGACTGGCTCGGCTTCATTCCCACCGCCTTCCTGGTGGTGTTCACGCTGATGGTGCGCCTGCGCGGCCGATGGATCAGTTCCTTCGTGATCGCCGCCGCGGTGACCGCCGCCATTCACCAGATCTTCTACGGCCTGCTGCTCGTGCCGCTGCCCTGGGGCGTGCTCGAGTCCGTGGTCTACTGAGGTTTCGATGGACCCCTTCCTGCAAGCCCTGCCGCTGGTCTTCAATCTCGAAGTCCTGAGCACCATGGCGATCGCCGCGATCTTCGGCCTCGTCGTCGGCTCGGTCCCCGGTCTGACCGCGACCATGGCCACCGCCCTGCTGGTGCCGCTCACCTTCTTCATGGACCCGGTGCCGGCCATCGCCTCGATGGTGACGGCAACCGCCATGGCGATCTTCGCCGGCGACATTCCTGGCGCCCTGCTGCGCGTTCCGGGCACGCCGGCCTCGGCCGCCTATGCGCACGAGGCCTTCGCCATGACCCGCAAGGGACTGGCGGAGCGGGCGCTCGGCACCAGCCTGGTCGGGTCGGCCATCGGCGGCATGTTCGGGACGATCGTTCTGGTCCTGTCGGCGCCGCAGCTCGCCGAGGTGGCGCTGCAGTTCACCCAGTTCGAATATTTCTGGCTCGCCTGCCTGGGCCTGACCTGCGCCGTCTTCGTGTCCACGGCCAGCCCGCTGAAGGGCGCGATCTCGCTGATCATCGGCCTGTTCATCGCCACCGTCGGCATCGACATCACCGCCGGTTATCCGCGCTACACGCTGGGCATTCCCGACCTGCTGGGCGGCGTCGCCTTCATCCCGGCGATGATCGGCATGTTCGCCATCGCCGAGATCCTGCGCAACATGGTCGCCGGACCCAGCGAGGCACCGCCGAAGTTGAGCCGGCTTATGCAGCTCTTCAGCGGCCTCGGTGGCGTGTTCCGGCGCTACTGGAGGGGCGTGGTGCGGGGCAGCGTGCTCGGCACCGCCGTGGGCATCCTGCCGGGGGCTGGCGGCGACATCGCCGCCTGGGTGTCCTACGCGCTGAGCAAGAAACTGTCGAAGGAGCCGGAGAAGTTCGGCACCGGCCACGTGGAAGGCATCGTCGATGCCGGTTCGGCCAACAACGCCGCGCTCAGCGGCGCCTGGGTTCCGGCCCTGGTCTTCGGCATTCCGGGCGACTCGATCACCGCCATCGTCATCGGCGTGCTCTACGTGAAGGGCATGAACCCGGGACCGACCGTGTTCATCCACTCGCCGGAGCTGATCTACGGCGTCTTCATCACCTTCTTCCTGGCCAATATCGTGCTGATCCCGTTCGGCTTCGCCGCCATCGGCCTTGCCCGGCACATCCTGCGCATTCCGCGCGGCATCATCTGGCCGATCGTGCTGCTGTTCTCCACCGTCGGCGCCTATGCGATCGACAACAGCCTGTTCGGCGTCGTGATCATGCTGGTCATGGGCATCCTCGCCTTCGTCATGGAAGAGAATGGGTTCCCGGTCGCCCCGGCCATCCTCGGCCTGGTGCTCGGCCCCATGCTGGAAGGGAACTTCATGACCGCGATGATCAAGGCAGACGGCAACCTGCTGGCCTTCTTCGAGCGGCCGATCGCCGCCGTTCTGGGGGTCATAACCCTGGCGGTCTGGTTCCTGCCCCTGCTGCTGAAGTTGTGGCGCGGACGGGCGGCGGAGCCGGCCAGCCCGCCGGTCTAAAGAACCGGCTGTTCTGCGAGCCTGTCGTCCACCACGCTGAGGACGGTGGCGCCCGGCAGGGCGCCGGGGAAGCCGGATAGCAGGGCATAGGCGGCGGCGCGCGTCGACGGCGGATGAGCGAAGGCGGCGGCGACGCTGTCGAACCAGGCAAGGTTCTCCTCCGCCACGTGCCGGTCGCGCACCGCCTGGGCCGCCGGCCCCCAACTGTCCCAGGGCAGCAGCTCGAGCCCCGCCACCGCGGCGGCATCGCGCAGCAGGCTGCCGGCGGCGAACCACGTGCCGGAAATACCGATCGCCGAAACTCCGACGGTGGACGGGTCGAGCGTCCCCGCGCGGGCGGCCCGCCAGGCCTGAGCCCCGGTCATGAACCGTCGGCGCGGAAGGTCCGTGGGGTTGAAGGAAATGCCGAAGCGGTGCCGCATCCGGGGGCCGAGTTCCGGGTCGAACAGTTTCCAGTCGCCGCCGCGCCGGTACTCGCAGATCCAATGATCGTCCCAGAAGCCGTCGGAGAAGTAATCGGCGAACCCGACGCGGATCCGGGTTTCGACCCCGGCCTTGCGCAGGACGCCGGCGGCGAACAGGGCGAAGTCGTGACAGGTTCCGTACAGCAGATGCGCCGGCTCCCGGCGCTCGGTCAGCGGACGCGGATCGCGCGACAGGGCGATCTCCAGCAGCCGGGACAAGGTTCGGGCATTGGCATCCGCCTTGGCCGCCTCCGGTACGCCCAGCCCTTCGGCATAGGCGACGCCAACATGGATCAGGACGTTCTCGAGCGCATCGGCCAGGGCGACCGGTTCCGCGGGCAGGGCGGCCAGACTGCCTGTATACGGACCCGGGTCGCTCCAGGCGGTCTGGGTTGTGTGACTCACGGATGGCCTCATCTACCGCGACGGTTGAGTCACTATACGATGAATACCGGCGACCGGTGTAGGCGAACTGAGGCGTCCGCCGTCAGTAGCCCCGGTTCAGATCGACCAACCCGGTCGGCGTCTCGCCGGCGCGGACCAGGGCGATGTTCTTGGCGAACACGATGGAGGCCGTGGCCGGATTCACCTCCGCGGCGATATGCGGCGTGATGTAGATGCGGTCGTCGGCCCAGAACGGGTGGTCGGACGGCAGCGGTTCCTGGCGGAACACATCCAGCGCCGCGGCGGAGAGCTGGCCGGAATCCAGGGCCGGGATCAGGTCTTCTTCCACCAGGTGCCCGCCGCGCCCCACATTCACCACCAGCGCCCCTCGGGGGAGCTTGGCGAACAGCTCGGCGCAGAGCACGCCCTCGGTCTGGGCCGTCAGCGGCAGCAGGCAGACCACGACATTGGAGCGGCCCAGCAGCGCGTCCAGAGCTTCGGCGCCCGACACAGACGCCACGCCCTCGACCGACCGGGGAGAGCGGGTCCAGCCGGTATTGGCGATCTCCAAGGCTGTGAGCGACCGGCTCAGATGCTCACCCAAAGTGCCGAGCCCCAGGATGGCGACATGCAGCTTGCGGTGATCGAAAGCCTCGCTCATCGCCCAGAAGTGATCGGCCCGGAACCGCTCGTACTTATCCGCCTGACGGTGCCAGCGCAGGATCTGCAGCACGATGTGGTGGGTCATCGAGCCGGCCATGAACGGGTCGATCAGCCGGGCGATCGGGACGTGCGTCGGTCGCTGCGGATCCTCCAGGATATGATCGACGCCGGCGCCGATCGACTGGGCCAGCTTGAGGTTGGGAAAGCTCGCCATGACCCCGTGCGGCAGGCGCCAGGAGATCGAGACATCGACACGCGCGAGGTCGTCGCCGGCGATCTCGAGAGCGGGACGGGCGTCCACGCCCGGCATCTCCGCCTTCAGGGCCGCGACCCAGGCCGAGGGACCGTCGCCTGTGCTGTGGACGGCGACGATCGGGGTGTCGACCGTGCCCATCAGTATTTCCGCTCGCGGCTGACCACGTTGATCGGCGTCTCGCCGGCGAAGATCCGGCGGATGTTCTCCGCCACCTGGTCGGCGCCGCTCTCGGCATTGGTCTGGGCCGAGACATGCGGCCAGACCTGCACCTTGGGATGGGTCCAGAACGGATGGTCCTGGGGCAGCGGTTCGGTGCGGAACACGTCCAGGGACGCGCCGGCGATATGGCCGCTCTCCAGGGCAGCGAGCAGATCCTCCTCCACGAGCTGGGCGCCGCGGCCGGAGTTCACCACGAAGGCGCCCTTCGGCAGTTTGGCCAGGGTCTCCGCGTTGATGATGTCCGTGGTCTCCGGCGTCAGCGGCAGCAGGCAGCACAGGATGTCGGTGCGCGCCAGGAAGGTATCGAATTCGTCTTCCCCGGCGAAGCTCTTCACCCCGGCGATCTCCTTGCGGGTGCGCGACCAGCCGGCGACGTCGAAGCCCAGGGCGGCGATTGTGGTCGCCGCCTGGGCGCCGAGCGCGCCCATGCCGAGGATGCCGACCCGCTTGGTCGAGGTCTCCGGTGCCGGTAGCTTGACCCAGCGGCCCTCGCGCTGGAACTGCTCGTACTCCATGCCCTGGCGGAGGAAGCGCAGCACCTGCAGCAGTACCCACTCGGCCATGGCCTGGGCCATCCAGGGATCGACGATGCGCAGGATCTGCGCGCCCTCGGGCAGGTTCGGCTCGGCGAAGATGTGGTCGACGCCCTGGCCCAGCGAGCAGATCGCCTTCAGGTTGGCCATGCCGTCATACGCCCCGGCCGGCGCCTTCCACACCAGGGCGAACTTGATGTCCTCCTTGTTGCCGACATCGGGCCAGACCCGGAAATCGAGGCCGGGGATTCGCTTGGCCAGCGCCTCGCGCCACTGGTCGGGGCTGTCGTTGTCGGTACGGAAGAGGACGGCGGGCATGGTTATTCCTTCGGAGTCGGCCTTGAGGGACGCATGCGGGATCCTGAGACCTTAGGCAGGACGGCCGGTTCTGTCGACGGTCATGGTGCGGTGCAGCGCCGGAGGCGGTGTCGGGCTCTCGCCGCGCCGGATGCGTTCGACATCGTTCTGGTCGAGTCCAACATCGGCCAGCAGGTACGGCGGCTGGTCCGCCAGATGCTCGGCGTCCAGGATCGCCTGCCAGCGGCGTCGCAGGGGCTCGACCAGGGCCAGGAGGATCCTGCCGAATGCCGGCGGTCGGTGGGCCGCGAGGATGCGGGATATCTGGGAGTGGGCGGTCATGGTGCTTTCCTTTCATCTTCGGAGCGGGAAGCCCGCGCTGTCCCTTAAGAGTTGGGCCGGGCGCATGCGGACGGTTCGCGCAGACCGGCTCGGGACGATAGAATTTCGCAAAATCGGGGGTCCAAGCGCTTCGGGCTCGCACGAAGCGTTTTGCATGGGGACTGGCAGTGATCGATCTGGATGATTTCGACCGGCGCATCCTGGCGCTGTTGCAGGAGAACAGCCGACGCACCGGTGCCGACCTGTCGGCGGCGGTCGGATTGTCGCCTGCCGCCTGCCTGCGCCGACTTCAGCGGCTGCGCGACGAGGGGGTGATTGCTCGGGAAGTGGCCCTGGTGGCGCCGGAATACCGCGAGCGGAAGGTCACGGTCTTCGTCCTGCTGACCTTCGAGCGCGACCGTCCGGACCGCGAGGATCAGTTCACCCGGCGCATGCGCGAGGCTCCCGAGGTGGTCCAGTGCTACCATGTCACCGGATCCGCTGATTACCTGCTCGGCATCGAGGTCGCCGACCTTGAGGATTACCAGCGGTTCACCAAGCTCCATTTCTATGAGAGCTACGTGAAGCGGTTCGAGACCCATGTGGTCCTGAAGGACCTGATGCGCTGAGGTTCGCCCGGGCCGGGACCCGGGCCGGAGACGCTGCGATGAGCGACACCGATACCCGCTCGAAGACCCGGGTGAAGCCCAAGGTCGAGCGGCCGAAGATGTACAAGGTCATTCTGCTGAATGACGACTTCACGCCGCGCGAGTTCGTCGTGAAGGTGCTGAAGGCCGAGTTCGGCATGGGCGAGGACCGGGCCTATGCGGTGATGCTGACGGCTCACCGCAAGGGTGTGTGCGTGGTCGCCGTCTACGCCCGCGACATCGCCGAGACGAAGGCCGACCGGGCCAACGACATGGCGAGGCAGGCCGGGTTTCCGCTGCGTTTCACGACCGAACCGGAAGAGTAGGGCTAGACCAGTGCCGCCACCCGCGCCCGCAGATCCGGCAGCAGATCGGCCTCGAACCACGGGTTCTTGCGGATGATGTTGCCCGAGCGCCAGGACGGGTGCGGCACCGGGAAGAAGCGCGGACCGTAGTCGCGCCAGTGCTTCACTGTCTCGGTCAGGGTCCTATGCCGGGCCGCGCCCAGGTAGTGGGCCTGGGCGTACTGGCCGGCGAGGATGATCAGCTCGACATTGGGGAGATGCTCCAGCACCGGCGCGTGCCAGGTGGGGGCGCATTCCGGCCTGGGCGGGGCGTCGCCGCCGCTCCTGCCGTTCTTCGACGGCAGCACGCCGGGGTAGCACAGGCCCATGGGCAGGATGGCGATCCGGGCCGGGTCGTAGAAGGTTTCCCGGTCGACCGCCATCCAGCCCCGCAAGGTATCGCCGGAGCGGTCGTTCCAGGGGATGCCGGTCTCGTGCACCTTGGTTCCGGGCGCCTGGCCGATAATCAGGATCCTGGCGCTCGGCTCGACCACCAGCACGGGCCGGGGTCCGAGCGGCAGGTGCGCGGCGCACAACCGGCAGGCGCGAATGGTCGCCAGGAGGGTTTCGAGTTGATCCGTCATGATGGCACTCCATGTCTACCCAGGGGTAACGCAGAGAGCAACGTCCGGGCACCCGCATGGACGCCGCGTCAGGCGCGTTGACACCATTCCGATTTCGGCGTACCGAATCCCCACTGCGCCGATTTGAGCCTCCAGCTTGCGGGCGCGTTACAAATGCAGCTAAAGCGGCGGTCGTAACGGACCCGCTGGCTCGCTTGGCGGGTTTTTTCTTTTTCCGCCATAGCGAACCGGTCCGTCCGGCGCCTCCGTCCCGGCTGCATTTGGTCCCTTTGACCAAGGCGGGCTGCTGCTCGCCGACTGCTAAACGGAGACGACCGATGTCCCTCAACACCACCAATCCTCAGACCCTGGCCCTGCATGCCGGCTACCGCGCCGACCCGACCACCGGGTCCGTGGCCGTGCCGATCTACCAGACAACCTCCTACCAGTTCCGCGACACCGAGCATGCGGCGAACCTCTTCGCGCTGAAGGAGCTGGGGAACATCTACACCCGGATCATGAACCCGACCTGCGACGTGCTGGAGCAGCGGGTCGCGGCCCTGGAAGGCGGCGTTGCCGCCCTCGCCGTGGCCTCCGGTCAGGCGGCCAGCGCCTTCTCGATCCAGAACCTGGCCAAGGCCGGCGACAACATCGTCAGCTCCACCGATCTCTACGGCGGGACCTGGAACCTGTTCGCCAACACCCTGAAGGACCAGGGCGTCGAGGTCCGCTTCGTCGATCCGTCCGATCCGGAGAACTTCGCCCGCGCCACCGACAAGCGCACCCGCGCCTATTACGCCGAGACTCTGCCGAACCCGAAGCTGCAGGTCTTCCCGATCAAGGAAGTGTCCGATATCGGCCGTGGCTTCGGCATTCCGCTGATCATCGACAACACGGCCGCCCCGATCCTGTGCCGGCCGTTCGACCATGGTGCTGCGGTCATCGTCTATTCGACCACCAAGTATATCGGCGGTCATGGGACCTCCATCGGCGGCCTGATCGTCGATGGCGGCAACTTCCCCTGGGCCGACCACAAGGAGCGCCAGCCGGCCCTGAACACGCCGGACCCGAGCTACCACGGTGCGGTGTGGACCGAGGCGACGGCGCCGCTCGGCCCGGTCGCCTACATCATCAAGGCCCGCACGACCCTGCTGCGCGACCTGGGTGCGGCGCTGAGCCCGTTCAACGCGTTCCAGATCATCCAGGGGCTCGAGACTCTGCCGCTGCGCATCCGCGCCCATGCGGAGAATGCGGTCAAGGTCGCCGAGTTCCTGAAGGGCCATGAGGCCGTGGCGACGGTCATCCATCCGAGCCAGCAGGACGGCGAGGCGCGCAAGCGGGCCGACACCTACCTGAAAGGCGGCTATGGCGGGCTGGTCGGCTTCGAGATCAAGGGCGGCAAGGAGGCGGGCCGCGCCTTCATCGACAAGCTGAAGCTGTTCTATCACGTGGCCAATATTGGCGACGCCCGCTCGCTGGCGATCCACCCGGCGAGCACGACCCACAGCCAGCTCAGCCCGGAGGACCAGATCGCCACCGGCGTCAGCGACGGCTATGTGCGCCTGTCGGTCGGCATCGAGCATATCGACGACATCCTCGCCGATCTCGGCCAGGCGCTGGATGCGGTCGGCGGCACGGTGGCCGCCGCGGCGGAGTAGCGCCGGCGCGCCACTTCTCACCCTATGTCATCCCGGGGCCCTGAACGCGTTCAGGGTGCCCGGGACCCGGCTGTCAACGTATTGGTTGGGTCCCGGCCTCGCCTGTCGGCGAGCCGGGATGACGGAGGGGATAGGGGGAGGCTTGGTCCTAACTTTCGTCAGGACGACGGGAAAAGAAGGATCACAAACCAACCCCAGCCGTCATCCTGATGCAAATCAGGATCAAGAGCCCGGCGGCGGCCTATGTTCACCCACCGCCACCGGCGCCGGGGCCTGCACCGAGGCCTTGGCGGCCGGCTGCTTGCCCAGTTTCGCCTCGCGCAGGGCGATGTACAGGGTGCTCGCCACGATCAGCACCGCCCCGGCCAGCGTGTTCAGCGTCGGCACGTTCCCGAACAGCATGTAGCCGAAGATCCCCGCGAACAGCAGTTGAGAGTACTCGAACGGCACCACCGCCGTCGCCTCGCCGACGCGGAATCCGCGGATCATGCAGGACTGGCCGGACGCGCCCAGCGAACCGATCAGCACCATCAGCGCCATCTCGGTCCAGGTCGGGGTCTGCCAGACCAGGGCCGCCGGCAGGGCCGAGGCGATGGTCGAGACCACGCCGAAGGTGAACAGGATGGTCAGCGGCGCCTCGGTCGCCGACAGCCGCTTGACCAGCACCACCACCACGGCGACGCAGAGCGTGCCGGCAAGGGCGGCCGCCATCGCCGGGTCCAACCCGTTCTCGCCCGGGTTGATCATGATCAGCACACCGAGGAAGCCGATGATCGTCGCCGACCAGCGGCGCCAGCGCACCACCTCGCCCAGGAACAGCACCGCCAGGACGATCATGAACAGCGGCTTGGCGAAGGTGATCGCCGTCGCGTCGGCCAGCGGCAGGTGGGTGATCGCGTAGAAGCCGCAGAACATCGCCATCAGGCCGGTCAGCGAGCGCACGACATGCAGCACCGGCCGCTTTGTCTTGAACACATGCGGGCCGACCCGGACCATGAACGGCAGGATGACCAGCAGCCCGACCAGACAGCGGAAGAACGCGATCTGGAAGATGTCCAGCCTCCCGCCCACGGTCTTCACCGCTGCCGACATGATCGAGAACAGGATCGACGCTGCCAGGATCCAGAACGCGCCGCGGACATTGCCGGGCAGGGCGAGCCACCGGGTGCTCCACGGGCGGTCGGCCTCGGGCTTCAGGGTCGGATTGGGGCTCGATGACGGGGCGGCGGCGGGGTCTGGCATGTCGGGCTCACAATAGTCTGCTGCACTGCAATAACAAGCGCCCGCGCGCATGCCGCCGTTGCGCCTGTCCGGTGCTGGCGATACGAATGAACGGAACAGTCCGGCGGGATCGGCCGGGAGACGCACCTACCGGAGGACGTGATGACCGACGCGGTCACCAAGCTGTGGGAACCTTCGCCTGAGCGCGCCGCTGCGGCGCAGATCACCGCTTTCATGCAGAAGGCGAATGCCGAAAGCGGTGCAGGGGCGAGCGACTACGACAGCCTGTGGCAATGGTCGGTCGACAACCCGGAAGCCTTCTGGGCCGCCCTGTGGGATTTCGGCGGGGTGATCGGCGAGAAGGGCGATGTGACCCTGTCCGACCCGACCGCGATGCCGGGCGCCAAATTCTTCCCCAACGGAAAGGTCAACTTCGCCGAGAACCTGCTGCGCCGCACGGGCGACGGCGACGCCCTGGTCTTCTGGGGCGAGGACAAGGTGAAGCTGCGCTACTCCTGGGACGAGACCCGCGCCCAGGTCGCCAAGCTGGCCGCCGCGCTGAAGGCCGACGGGGTCGGGCCGGGCGACCGGGTCGCCGCCTTCATGCCGAACATGCCGCAGACGATCATCGCCATGCTGGCCGCCACGTCGCTCGGCGCGGTGTGGTCCTCCTGCTCGCCCGATTTCGGCGTCCAGGGCGTGATGGACAGGTTCGGCCAGATCGAGCCGACGGTGCTGGTCGCGGTGGAAGGCTACTTCTACGCCACCAAGACCATCGATATCCGCGACAAGGTCGCCGCCGTGGCCGACCAGTTGCCGACGCTGAAGCGCGTGCTGGTCGTGCCGTATGCCAATGCCGCCCCGGACATCTCCGGCATCAAGGACGCGGTCATGTGGGACGCCTATCTCGGCGACGGTGCCGCGCCGGAACTCAGCTTCACGCGGATGCCGTTCAACGATCCGCTCTACATCATGTTCTCGTCGGGCACGACCGGCGTGCCGAAATGCATCGTGCACGGCATCGGCGGCACCCTTCTGCAGCACCTCAAGGAGCATAAGCTGCAGACCGACGTGCGGCCGGGCGACCGGGTGTTCTACTTCACCACCTGCGGCTGGATGATGTGGAACTGGCTGGTCTCGGGCCTGGCGGCCGAAGCCACGCTGCTGCTCTACGACGGCTCGCCGTTCCATCCGCACCCGGACATCCTGTTCGACTACGCCGATGCCGAGCGCATGACCCTGTTCGGCACCTCGGCCAAATACATCGACCACCTGAAGAAGATCGAACGCAGCCCGAAGAGCACCCATAAGCTCGACACCGTGCGGGCGATGACCTCCACCGGCTCGCCGCTGGTGCCCGAGGGCTTCGACTACGTCTATGCCGAGATCAAGCAGGACATCCAGCTCGCCTCGATCTCCGGCGGGACGGACATCGTCTCCTGCTTCGTGCTCGGCAGCCCGATCAGCCCGGTCTGGCGCGGCGAGATCCAGAAGCGCGGCCTGGGCATGGCCGTGGAGGTCTGGAACGACGACGGCAAGCCGGTGGTCGGCGAGAAGGGCGAGCTGGTCTGCACCAAACCGTTCCCCTGTATGCCGATCTATTTCTGGAACGACCCCGAGGGCGAGAAGTTCAAGGCCGCCTATTTCGAGGCCTGGCCGGGCGTGTGGTGCCACGGCGACTATGTCGAGCTCACCAAGCATGGCGGCATGATCATCTACGGCCGCTCCGACGCGGTGCTGAACCCGGGCGGCGTGCGCATCGGCACGGCGGAGATCTACCGCCAGGTCGAGCAGATGCCGCAGGTCATGGAGGCGCTGGTCATCGGCCAGGACTGGGACAACGACGTGCGCGTGGTCCTGTTCGTCCGCCTCGCCGAGGGCGTGACCCTCGACGACGAGCTGATCAAGGCGATCAAGACCAAGATCCGCACCGGCTGCACCCCGCGCCACGTGCCGGCCAAGGTGCTGGCCGTTACCGACATCCCGCGCACCAAGTCGGGCAAGATCGTCGAGCTGGCGGTGCGCAACGTGGTGCATGGCCGGCCGGTGAAGAACGTCGAGGCTCTGGCCAATCCGGAGGCGCTGGAGGAGTACCGCGACCGCGCCGAGCTGGCGGAGTAGGGGGCGCACGGCGCGATGGTCATCCCGGACGCCGCCTCCCACCGAAGCCGCCATGAGGCGATCGTCAACGCGATCGAGAAGGCGGTGCGGGGGGTGGACGACCGGCTGCAGCGGTTCCACCGCTCCGCCATTTCCAAGGTGCGACCGGACGAGGATCTGCTGCAACTGGGCTCGCACGGGGCGTCGGAGTTCGGCCGGTGGTACGAGGACCGGCGCCAGAACCCGCCGCTCGACCAGCCGGCCTTCGAGACCCTGGTGGCGCTGCACGAGGCGCTGCTGAACCATCTCGCACTTCTGGCCGAGCGGGCCTGGAAGTCCGACAAGGTGCCGGTCGAGGAATACGACGCCCTGCTGGAGAAG
This sequence comes from Thalassobaculum sp. OXR-137, assembly GCF_034377285.1. Taxonomy (NCBI): domain Bacteria; kingdom Pseudomonadati; phylum Pseudomonadota; class Alphaproteobacteria; order Rhodospirillales; family Thalassobaculaceae; genus Thalassobaculum; species Thalassobaculum sp. OXR-137. The sequence continues at coordinate 1,740,112 of NZ_CP139715.1, forward strand.
GTGTCGGCCTTCCACGACCACGCCCAGCGGCTGGCCAAGGCGTTCCAGGCGGCGATCAGCGATATCGACCCGCTGACCGGCGCGCAGACCCGTCAGGTGATGCAGCGCGACCTCAAGCGCGAGATCGTCCGGGTCCGGCGTTCCGGCTCGCCCGCCTGCATCGCGCTGGCCGATATCGATCATTTCAAGGCGATCAACGACACCTTCGGCCATGGGGTGGGCGATCAGGTGCTGGCCTCCGTCTCCACCGCCCTGATCGACAACCTGCGGCCCTATGACAGCGTCTACCGCTACGGCGGCGAGGAGTTTCTCCTCTGCCTGCCGGATACAGGGCCGGAGGAGGCGCGCCGGGTGCTGGACCGGGTGCGGGCGCGGATCGCCAAGGAGGAGTTCGCCACCGAGGACGGCCGCACCGTGGCGCTGACCGTATCCTTCGGCGTCACCCTGCTCAATCCGCGCCGCCCGATCCCCGAACTGGTCGAGCGGGCCGACAAGGCGCTGTACACGGCGAAGGAGCAGGGGCGGAACCGGGTCGAGGTCTGGCGGGCGGAGAAAGCCGCACCGGACGGTGGCACGCCATGACCGGCTGCATCGATAACCCCTTTGAACGGAGGCGGTTTTTGTCTAAATCTCGCCTTTGGGGAAACAAACGGGGCGATTGCCCTTCACCATCGGAGTTCGGCTGTGACAGTTGATGCGATGCGCATAAAAGAGCTCGACGGCATGGTCCGTCGGATGGGTGCCATCGTTTCGGTCTTCGATGTCCGATCGGGTACCGTGGGCAATCACGCGTTTTCCGCCTTCCGCGAGCTCATGGACGTCTATGTCGACGCGTGCGGGCGCAACCTGCGGCAGGGCGAGGACTTCATCGAGAAGGGCGTGGCGCTGAACAGCGACGACATTCTGAAACTGAACGAGGCGTTCCGCAAAGTGTTCGGGGCCGAGCCGATGGGGCTCGCCCCGAAGGACTGAGCCGGTCAGACCGGCGGCGCCTGATCCGCGCTCTGCTCCGCCTGGGGGCTGCGGTGGTCGCGGGCGGCCTCCTCGTGCAGCCAGTCGCTGAATGCCTTGATCTTCGGGCGGTCGCCGGCGTTTTCGGAATGAACGACGTAATACGCGGACTGGGTCGGTAGCTGCAGGTCGAACGGCTTCACCAGCCGTCCGGCGGCTAAATCGTCCGCCACCAGCGCACTCCGGCCCAGGGCCACGCCGAGGCCGTCCGCCGCGGCCTGCAGCACCATTTCTGAGTGGTTGAACACCAGGTCGCCCCGGGCCCGGACCTTGACCGCGTCGTCCACGCCCGCGGCGTCGAGCCAGGTGCTCCAGTCCTCCGGCAGGTCGTCGTGCAGCAGGGTGTGGTGGCGCAGGTCCGACGGCTCGCGCAGCGGATGCTCGCCCTCCAGAAGCTTCGGACTGCACACCACGAAGACCTCCTCGGTCATCAGCAGTTCCTTGTGCACGCCGCGCCAGTCGCCGCGGCCGTAGCGCACGCCGACATCGACATCGTCGGAAGCGAAGTCGAGCAGGGTGTCGTTGATGCCCAGCCGGATCTCGATCTCCGGATGGCTCGACGTGAAGCGGCCGAGCCGGGGCATCAGCCATTTGGCGGCGAAGCTGGTGAAGGTGGAGACGTTCAGCGCCCCGCTGCGGTCGCGCTGGTGCAGCTTGGCCGTGGCCTGATGCATGAGGTCGAACGCATCGCGCATGGCCGGCAGGTAGGACTGGCCCGCATCGGTCAGCAGCAGGGCCCGGTTCTGGCGCCGGAACAACGGCATGCCCAACCAGTCCTCCAGCGCGCGGATCTGGTGGCTGATCGCCGCCTGGGTGACGTTGAGCTCGCCGGCGGCCTTGGTGAAGCTGAGATGCCGGGCCGCCGCCTCGAAGGCGCGCAGGGCATTCAGCGGCGGGAGACGACGCATTAACAGCCCCTTTACGGATAAGATTATCTAATAGATATGATGAGAAAGTATCGTTTGTGAACGGGCAATTCAATCCGTAAATACACTCCCAGACAACGAGTTAAGAGGGCGCCGCGCCCTTGCTCGTTACCCAAAATATTAACTCTTTGTGAAGGAGGTTCCTATGAGCCGGACCCTGACCCAGACCGCTCGCCCGATGTTCGGGGCCTCCGCCGAGCGCGGAGCCCACACCTCGATGGCGGATCGCGTTTTCGCCACCGTCGTCGGCACGCTGACGCTGTGGAGCTCGCGCATCAAGGATCGCGAGACCCTCGCCGATCTGGACTCGCGTCTCCTGGCAGATATCGGCGTGACCCGCGATGAGGCGAACTACGAGGCCAACAAGCCGTTCTGGTCCGCCTGAGGCGTTCTATCCGGGACCGGAGGCGCCACCCAGTCTCCGATCCCGATCCCTGCCTCGAGCCGCTTCCCCTCCCCCCTCGGGAAGCGCTTGAGGCAAGTCAGCGGCCTGACGCGAGTCAGGCCGTTTTCTTTTGCGCCGACGGATCGTGGCGCGCCGCGTCCCGCTGGCGGACCGGGCGTCCATGCCGGCGCAGGAAATCGCTGCCCGAACCAGTGACATGGACGACGGCGCCGCCCTCCCGTCCGGCAACCCGGCGCACATAGCCGCGATCCACCGCCTCCTCCCAGACCGGAAGGCGCGGACAGGAGGTCCGCCAGGCGTCGAGCACGTCGGCATAGGGCCGCGGCTCCTCGGCGATCCAGGCGACGAGGTCGAGCAGCAGGCGCTCGACGGTGAAGTCGGTCTGTTCAGCGGTCTGTTGGGACATGCCACGTTCCTCCTTCAGGCGCCGGCGGTCACCAGGGGTGCCGCCAGCAGGTAGCCGCCATGGGCGACATAATACACCGAGATGCCGACGATGATGCGGTCGGCCCAGCGCCGGTACTGCGCATCGCTCATCGCCTCCAGCACCTTTTTCGACAGGCCGGTGCCGATCATCGAGGCGGTGATCGCGACGGCGGCCAGCAGGGGATCGACGCTGGCCGAGTTGTCGATCAGCAGGCCGAAATAGGCCAGCTTGAAGGTATGGCCGAAGACCTGGCAGACCCCTTTGGTCGCGATGATCTGCCGCCGGTCGAGGCCGCCGCCGAGGAAGAACTGGTCGAGCTGCGGTCCGGCCACGCCGGTCAGCAGCATCAGCATCATCGACACTGCCCCCTGGCCGATGCCGTGGCCGAAATGCTCCGGCCGCGCCCGCAGATGGGCCGGCACGAAACGGGTGGCGAGCGGCAGGGCGCCGAGACCGATCAGGGCGAGCGCCTTGCTCGGCACGTAGAGCCACAGGCTCCACACCCCCACCGCGATCGCGCAGCCCACCACATAGGCGCCGACGATCCGCCAGCGCACATGCGCCCGCCAGATCAGCGCGCGCCAGGCGTTGGAGGCCATCTGGGTGATCGCGTGCAGGGCCATCGCCGTGGGCACCGGCAGGATCGCCAGCAACACGCCGACCAGCACCATCCCGCCGGCCATGCCGAAGATTCCCGACAGGAACGAGGTGGCGACCATCACGAGGGCGATGCCGGCAATGAGAAGCGGGGTCATGGCAGGAGCGGGGTCAAGGGCGGATCTCCAGACGATGCCGGCACTCTGCGCGCATTGCGGGAATGGGGCAAACTGGGTTATCTTATGCTAGCGATAGATTTATTGAGGCTAATTTGCGTCAATTGCCATCCTTAAATGGCGTTAAGGCCTTTGAATCCGCAGCACGTTTCGAGAGCTTTGCGAAGGCCGCCGAAGAATTGAATGTCACGCCGGCGGCGGTCAGTAGGCTTGTCCGCCTGCTGGAGGACAGCCTGGGCGTGGTGCTGTTCGAGCGCACCCCGAACCGGCTGACGCTTACCGGCGCCGGGCAGAGCTACCGCGCGGGGCTGACGCCGGCTCTGGACCAGATCGCCGCGGCGACCGAACAGGTGACGGCGGCGGGCCGGCCCAAGGTGCTGACCGTGGGCGTCGGCCCGACCTTCGCCATCCGCTGGCTGATCCCCCGGCTGTCCGATTTCGCCGCCGTCGCCCCGGATGTGGAGGTGCGGCTGACCACCGGCGGGGCAACCTCGGCGTTCGGCGCCGACTGGAGCTGCGGCATCTCGCTCGGCGACGGCCGCTGGCCGGACCTGAAGGCGGAGGAGATGATCCGGGCCGAGCTGACCCCGGTCTGCGCGCCGCAACTCGCCCGCAACCTGCTGCATCCCCGGGACCTGGCGGGGGTTCGGCTGCTGCATGTGGGCCACGCGCCGGAGGAATGGTCGCGCTGGCTCCAGGCGGTCGGCATCGCCACCCCGCCGGCCAGCGGGCTGACGCTGGCCTATTACGGCCAGGCGCTGCAGGCGGCGGCCGACGGAACGGGGGTCGCCATGGGCATCCGCCCCTATATCGACGACGACCTCGCCGCAGGCCGGCTGGTGGCACCGTTCAAGCAGGCGGTGCCGAAGGGCCATAGCTGGTACCTGCTGGTCCGTCCGGGCCGCGAGACGGAACCGTCGTTCCAAGCCTTCCGAAGCTGGATCCTGCGCGCGGTGACCCTGCGGTAGGGGACCTTCTTTTCTTTCTCCCTCCCCACCCCAAACTCTCCCTCTTGGCAGCCCCCCGCCGCTGCTGTCGAATGACGGCATGGAGGCAACACAAAACATCCCGGCGGCGGACTACGTCGTCGTGGGCGCGGGGTCGGCCGGATGCGTCGTCGCCGCGCGATTGAGCGAGAGCGGAGCCAGCGTCGTTCTGCTCGAGGCAGGGCCGAAGGACTGGAACCCGTTCATCCACATACCCGCCGGCGTGCTCTACATCATGCGCAACGGCTGGGTGAACTGGGGCTATGCCAGCGAGGGCGAGACCGGGACCGCGGGGCGGCCGATCAACTGGCCGCGCGGCAAGGTGCTGGGCGGCACGTCCTCGATCAACGGCATGCTCTACGTGCGCGGCCAGCCCGCCGATTTCGATGGCTGGGCCCAGCGCGGCTGCCGCGGCTGGTCGTTCTCCGAGGTGCTGCCGTATTTCAAGGGATCGGAGACCTACGCCAATGGCGGCGATCCCGAACTCCGGGGCTCCAACGGCCCGCTGCAGGTGCGCGACTACGACACCGTCCTGCCGCTCACCCACCGCTTCGTGAAGGCCGCCCAGGAAGCGGGCCATCCGTTCAGCCCCGATCTCAACGGCGCCAAGCAGGAGGGTGTCGGCTACTCGCAGATGACCCGGATCGGCCGCCGGCGCGGGTCGACCGCCCAGACCTATCTGGCCGAGGCCCGGCACCGCAAGAATCTGCGGGTGGAGACCGACGCCACCGCCACCGGCCTGATCCTTGACGGCAAGCGCTGCACCGGCGTGCGGTTCCGCCAGGGCGGGGTGGATCGCGCGATCTCCGCCCGGCGCGAGGTGATCGTCTGCGGTGGGGCGGTGAACTCGCCCCAGCTCCTGCAGATCTCCGGCATCGGCACGCCGGAGCACCTGAAATCGATCGGGGTGGAGGTGGCCCACGAGTTGCCCGGCGTCGGCCGCAACCTGCACGACCACTATGTCGTCCGCGTCGCCCACCGGATCCGCAACGAGACCTCCATCAACCAGCTCGCCCGCGGCTGGCGTCTGGCCCGCGAGATGGTGCGCTACGCCACCGCCGGCAACGGCGCGCTTACCTTCGGCATCACCAGCGCCCAGGTGTTCAGCCACAGCCGCGAGGGGCTGGCCGCACCCGACATCCAACTGCTCTTCACCCCGGCCAGCTACTCCATCGACAAGGTCGGCTTCCTCGACAAGGAGCCGGGCATGGCGGTCGCCGTCTGCCCGGTGCGCCCGCGCTCGCGCGGCACGATCCTGGCGACCTCGGCCGATCCCTTCGCCAAACCGGCGATCCGGCCGAACTATCTGGAGGACGACGACGACGTCCGTGTGCTCGAGGCCGGCATCCGCCAGACCCGGGCGATCTATGCCTCGCCGTCGCTGGCGGAGATCAGCATGGGCGAGAAGGTGCCGGGAGACGGCGGCGCGCTGGACCGCGATGCGGTGCGCGAGTTCGCCCGCAACCACGGCACGACGATCTACCACCCGGTGGGCACCTGCCGCATGGGCGAGGATCCGGGGGCCGTGGTCGACAGCCGCCTGCGGGTGCACGGAATGGAGGGGCTGCGGGTGATCGACGCCTCGGTCATGCCGGAGATCACCACCGGCAACACCAACGCGCCGACCATCATGATCGCCGAGAAGGGTGCCGCGATGATCCGGGAGGACGCGGCGTAGGAGGGGCATCCCCGTCGTCCTGACGCACGTCAGGACCAAGCCGCTGGCGTGGCCGGATGCAGGATCCTGATTTGCATCAGGATGACGGGGTGGAGTGAGAGAGGGCGGATAAAACAGATTTAAGGGGAGGGACCATGCTGCCGGACGACATCTCCTACGTGACCGACGAGGCCGCGCTGCGGGCGATGCATCACAAGATGATGAGCCGCTCCAGCGACAAGGTCATCCGCCGGCTGGACAAGCACTGCCGGGACATCCTGGCCCTGGCCCCGTTCTGCGTGATCGCCACCCAGGGGCCGGGTGGGGCCGACGCCTCGCCGCGCGGCGATCCGCCGGGCTTCCTGCGGGTGCTGGACGACACCCACATCCTGCTGCCCGACCGGGTCGGCAACAACCGGCTCGACAACTACGCCAACCTGCTGGCCAACCCGCGGATCGCGATGCTGGTCCTGGTGCCGGGCATGGGCGAGACCCTGCGGATCAACGGCACGGCGAAGCTGACGGACGATCCCCGGCTGCTGGAACCCTGCGCGATCCGCGACCGGGCGCCGAAGATCGGCGTGCTGATCACCGTGGAGGAGGCCTTCGTCCACTGCTCCAAGGCATTGGTCCGCTCCGACCTGTGGAACCCGGACAAGCGGATCGACCGCAAACAGCTCGCCTCCTACTCGCAGATGCTGATCGACCATGTGGAGGGGCTGACCGAGGAGGAGTCCGAGCGCCAGGGCAAGGTCATGGCCGAGCGCGGGCTGTACTGACGGTGACCCGGTTCTCGCTGCTCGCCTATGACGGGATCGAGCCGATCGACATCGGTGCGACCTATGGCGTGCTCTCCATGGCGAAGCGGATCGTGCCGGACTTGGCGTTCCATGTGGTTTCGAAAGCCGGCGGCGAGATCGTCATGGCCAACGGCCTGCGGCTGATCGCCGATCACGGCTTCGACGACGTGCCGCCGGCCGATATCCTGATGGTCCTGGGTGGGCCGGGCTGGAGCCAAGCGGCCGACGATCGGGCGCTGCTCGACCATATCCGCGCGTTCCATGCCGGCGGCGGCACGGTGGCGGCGGTCTGCACCGGCGGGATGATCCTGGCGGCGACGGGACTGCTCGACGGCCGGCGGGCGACCACCAAGCGCGAGATCGTCCCCGGTGAGGCGCGGCCGCTGGACCTGCTGGCGCAGCGCCACGAGGCGGTCGATACGATTGAGGCCAGGCTGGTGGACGAGGGCGACCTGCTCACCGGCGGCGGGGTGTCGCTGGGCATGGACATGACCCTGCACCTGATCGCCCGGGAATGCGGCGCCGAGGCGGCGGCCGAGACGGCGCGGATCCTGGAATACACAACGGCCTGGGAGGCGAACCGCCGGGCGTTTGCCGCAGTGTAGGCGGGTCGGCGGGTCGCTCATAGGTTCCTCTATCCGACTTCCTGGACGCGAAGGCGTTAGGCCGCAGCGATCCAGGACCTTGATGCGGACGCCTGCGGCGCGGTCCTGGATAGCGCCTTCGCCGCTTCCAGGAAGTCGGAGAGGGGAGGGATTTGGGTGGGAAAAGCGATCTTGATCACGGTGTGATCTACCTCCTTCACGCTTCCACCCGCTGGGTGCCTCTAACCCTCAATCGACTTCCTGTACGCGAAGGCGGCACGCCGCAGCGATCCAGGACCTGGTGCGGACGCCTGCGGCGCGGTCCTGGATCGCTGCGGCGCTTCCAGGAAGTCGGGGAGGGGAGGGATTTGGGTGGGAAAAGGCATCTTGGTCACGGTGTGATCCACCTCATTCACCCTTCCACCCTCTGGGTGACCCTAACTCTCAATCGACTTCCTGGACGCGAAGGCGGCACGCCGTCGCGATCCAGGACCTTGATCCGGACGCCTGCACCAAGGTCCTGGATAGCGCCTGCGGCGCTTCCAGGAAGTCGGAGAGGGGGAGGATTTGGACGAGAATAGGGATCGTGGTCACGGTGTGATCGACCTCATTCACGCTTCCATCGTCTGGGTGCCTCTAACCCTCAATCGACTTCCTGGACGCGAAGGCGGCATGCCGTAGCGATCCAGGACCTTGATGCGGACGCCTGCGGCACGGTCCTGGATGGCGCCTGCGGCGCTTCCAGGAAGTCGGAGAGGGGGTAGAAGCGCCGGGGGCGCGAGGGTAAACCTCCCCCCTGCTACCGGGTCTCCCGCACCAGCATCCGGTTGATCGCGTGAAACGCCGCGAAGGTGCCGCGGACATGGTCGGCGAAGCGGGTCGGGTCGGCCGGTTTCAGCTCGGCGCGGATCTCCGCCACCGACCGCTTGCCGTCGAGCCGGGCGATGATCGCAGACGCGATCGCCGGCAGCGGCGCCTGCCACGGAGCCCCGCCGAGATCCGCCTTCAGCGCCCCGCCGGGCAGGCCCTTGGCCACCGCCGCCGGGTCCAGGTCCCGCAGCACCAGCACCGCCCCATCCTCGCCCGGATCGGGCACCGGCAGATCGGGACGCGCGGCCGGCAGGGCGTAGACGATATGCTTGGCCATAGCGCCGGACAACCGTTCCGCCAGGGCGGCGCGGGCCAGCGGGTCGAGGCCCGAGGCCACCTTGCGCAGTCCCGGATCGCTCAGATAAGTGTCCGGGTCGTAGCGCGCCGGTTCGATCCAGCTTCGGATCGACAGCCCGCCGGAGGCGACGAACGCGGCGAACTCGTCCACCCGATACGCCCGGTCGCGCGGGTGCAGCAGCAGGTCGTAGAGCCCGGCATCGCCGCCGGTCAGGTGGTCGCCGACGAAGGGGTTGCGCTTCAGCCAATGGGTCTTGGGCAGGCCGGCGACCAGCTTCTTGGCCACCGCCACACGATCCCTCTCACCCAGATCGCCGCTGAGCTGGGTCAGCGCCTCCTGCACCGGATAGACGCCGGTGCGCCCGAGCGTGCCGTAGACCATCAGCCCCATGCCGCCCTGGGGCTTCAGCACGCCGGCCAGCGCCTTCAGCCCGGCCTCGGGGCTGTCCAGGTGGTGCAGCACGCCGCAGCAGTCGATGTAGTCGTAAGGGCCGGGGGCGATCTCGGCCACACGTTCGATCGGACCGTCGGCGAAACGCAGGTTGGTCAGCCCGCGGGCCTCCGCCCGCTTCATCGCGACGGCGCGCGAGGCGGAGGAGATGTCGAGATGCACGACCTCCGCATCGGCGGCACCGGCATCGGCGAGCTGTTGGGCCAGCATGATCGCCGCATCCCCCGTCCCGCCGCCGGCCACCAGGGCGCGGAACGGCGTCGACAGGTCGAGGCGGCCGGCGAAGACGTAGTGCCGTATCTCGTCCAGATGGCTGGGCGAGCCGGTGATCAGCCGCTTCGCCTCGTCGCGCGGGTCGCGGGCCGGGTAGGGGTAGGTTTCGTACTGGGCGCGAACCTTGCGGTCGGTCTCACTCACGCCCTGCCTCAGAACGCCAGGTCGGGGGCCGGGCGGACATGGCCGACGAGGCGGCCTTCCCAGTTATGCACCGGCTGCACCAGCTTGTCGGCCAGGCGCTGGGCCATGGCGTCGTCGATCACGCCGAGATGGCGCAGGATCGCCCCCATGGCGGTGCTGGCGGCGCGGCCGTTGCCGTCGTCGGTCTTCAGGCAGATGCCGTAGCCCTGACCCGGCACGGCGCCGGCGAACACGCCCTCCGCCCCGCTCTTCAGCAGGCAGGCCTCGCCGGTCTCGCCCAGGATCGCGCTGTTGAACCGGCCGGTGCCGGCGATCAGCAGCGGGTGCTTCGCACAGGCGGCGACGATCCGCCGGGTGGCGGCGGCCCGGTCGGGGGAAAGACGCGAGGGATCGGCGAACTGGGCCATGGCGGTCGCCATGCCCTTCAGCGGCACGCCATAGACCGGGATACCGCAGCCGTCGTAACCGGTCGGCACGCCGGACAGGTCGCAGCCGCTCATCTCCTGCATGGTGGCGCGCAGCCGCTTCTGCACCGGGTGCTCGTCGCGGATATAGCCCTTGGTGGGCTCGCCCAGATGCACGGCGGTGGTCAGCATGCCGGAATGCTTGCCCGAGCAGTTGTTATGCGCCCGGGTCGGCTTCTCGCCCGCGGCCAGCATGGCATGGGCCGAAGCCTCGTGGGTCGGGATCTGCGGGCCGCATTCCAGGTCCTCGGCGGAGAGGCCGAGCCGGCCGAGCCAGGCGTTGACCCGGTCCACATGCATCGCCTCGCCGGAATGGCTGGCGCAGCACAGGGTGACCTCGTCCTCGCCGAGATTGAAGGCGTCGGCGGCCCCGCTCTCCAGCACCGGCAGGGCCTGGATCGGCTTGATCGCCGAGCGGCCGTAGACCAGACGGTCGATATCGCCCCAGGCCATCACCGGCTTGCCGGCCGCGTCGGTCACCGCCGCGATCACCCGGTGGACGCTCTCCACCATCGAGCCGCGGGTCACCTCCACGACGATGGGGGCGGCGGCGTGGCCGGCATGGACGCGCAGGATGCGGTCGTCGGGCAGGGCGATGGGGGTGACGTCGTTCATCTGAGGTCTCCGACTGAAAGGCCACGCAGCTTGCCTCCACACCCGGCCTGGGGCAAGGTCCGCCGCCGTCGCGACAGTCCAGATGAAGGATCGGCATGAGAGGGTATTTCGGCATCGGCGCCGACCGGATCAACAAGGCACAGAACATGGGCGCGCTCATGCGCACCGCCCATGCCTTCGGCGCCAGCTTCGTCTTCACCGTGGGCGAAACCTACAACAGCCGCGAGCTGCGGCATGCCGACACGTCGGGGACGACCGGCAACCTGCCCTATTACCGGTTCGGCTCACCGGACGAGATGCTGCTGCCCCAAGGCTGCGCGCTGGTCGGGGTGGAGATCACCGACGACGCGATCGAGCTGCCGAGCTTCCACCACCCGAAGAACGCCGCCTACATCATGGGGCCGGAGCGCGGCCATCTCGACCCGGAGCTGGTCGAGCGCTGCGAGCATGTGATCAAGATCCCGACGCGCTTCTCGGTGAATGTCAGCCTGGCGGGCGGCATCGTGATGTACGACCGGATGCTGTGCCTGGGCCTGTTCGCGCCGCGCCCGCACCGTCCGGGCGCGCCGACCGAGCCGGCGCCGGTGCCCGCCTTCGGGGCGCCGCTGTGGGTGCGCAAGCAGCGCCGCCGCGACCGCAAGGCGGAAGAAGCCAGGCTGAAGGACGCGAAGACGGATCGGGGCGAAGTCTGAGCCTGCCGGGGGAGATCAGCCCAGTCTGGCCGGCGCGGTCTGGTCAGCGCGGCATCAGCGGATTGAGCAGCCGCGAGAACGGACCGGTGAATTTCAGTCCGCCTTCCACCACGATCAGGCAGAGGCATTCCTCGGACATGTCCGCGACCGGCGTGTGGTCGATCTCCGGGGTCGCGACGCAGACATCGCCCCGGGCATAGCGTCCGATGCCGTCGGAATAGGCGCCCTTCAGCACCAGGGTGTGCTCGACATCCCCGTGGGTGTGCGACAGGACGCGGCCGCCGGGCGCGATCCGCACGAGCGAGGTCCGCACCGCGGGGTCGCCGATATCGAGCATCGCCTCGCGCACGCCGATTCCGCGGGTCTTCCACGGAAGAGCGTCGATTCCGGCGCTCAGGAAGCTGCGCAGGGGCTCAGGCACCAGCCTGACGGTTTCCGGATCCAGGGGCTGCATCGGCCGGGGCAGATCCTCTGCTTCGTCGATACTGTCGTCCAGCCGGGCAAGGACCGCCGAGAGCGCGCCGTCGGACAGGCTTTCCGGGGGCGTCGTTTCCATCAGCAGACCGCCGAGCGACTCGTAGTCGCGCACCTCGCGGCGGCAGGTCGGGCACAGGGCGAGGTGGGTGGCGACCAGCACGGATCCCGCCTGCGAGGTCTTGCCCGCCGCATAGTCCAGCAGCAGGTCCGCTTCGGGATGATGATGGGGGCCGATGTCAGCCAAGATCGTCAACCTCTCGCCGCATGCGGCCCAGGGCCAGGCGGATACGGGATTTCACGGTTCCGAGCGGCAGATCCTTCTCAGCGGCGATCTCCGCATGGGACTTGTCATCGAAATACGCCATCCGGATCAGTTCGGACTGCTCCGCCGGCAAATTTTTTATCGCGGTCAGGATGCGCACCCGCGACTGGTTCGCTTCGACCGAGCGGTCGGCCTGCGGTTCCGCATCGGGCACCAGCGCCGGATCGTTCGGATCCAGCTCCGGCCGACGCTCGCGGCGCAGGCGGTCGATCCGCTTGTTCCGGGCGATGGTGAAGATCCAGGTGCTGGCGCTGGCCTGCCGGCGGTCGAAGCTGTCCGCCTTGCGCCAGACCATGACCATCGCCTCCTGCACCACCTCCTCGGCCGCAGCACCGTCGGTACCGAGGCGCATCAGATAGGATTTCAGGCGCGGGGCGAAATGTTCGAACAGTTCGGCGAATGCCGCCTTGCTGCGGTCGACGGCCACCGCCTCGATCAGGGAGTCGAAGGACGCCGGCTCTTCGGCGATGTCGGGGGCGGACGTCATGCAGTCATGTAACGGGAGCCGCCGACGCAACGCAACCATCGCCGCGGGACCCCCTCCCGCCGGCTGTGTCGATTCGCCTTCGTACCAGCATCGTGCTTCCATGCCCCCTCTACGCGGCGCCGAGACGCCCGGATCACCGGGCTCGGATACATCGCCATTTATCTGCCACATCCATCGATTTGGATCCGTGCTGGTGCTCGGCAATTGAAATCGTCGGGCGGTGATGGCATCGAAGACGGGCTCCGCATTCGATCCGCTGCGTCGTGGGCGCTGGATCGGGTCGGACGTGGGCGCGGAGGGAAATGAGCAATGAGCTGGACTACCCGAGCGATGATGATGGCCCTGGCGGTGATCGGGGCAATGGCGGCGCAGCCGGCGACGGCGGCCGAGCCGGAGCGGATCGGCCGGAACGGCGACTGGACCGCGTTCACCCTGTCTCGGGGCGGCGGCAAGGTCTGTTACATGGCGTCCTCTCCGACCAAGGCAGAGGGCGACTACAGCGCGCGCGGCGAGGTGTTCGCCCTGGTCACCCATGACCCCAAGGCCGGCATTCACGACGAGGTCAGCATCGTCACCGGCTATACCTATCGCAAGGACAGCGAGGTGACCGTGCAGATCGGCGGCGCCACCTTCGACATGTTCACCAGCGGCGACCGGGCCTGGACCCAGGGACCCGAGGAGGACGGACCGCTGGTCCAGGCGATGGTGCGGGGCGCCGACATGGTGGTGAAGGGCGTGTCGTCGCGCGGGACGCTGACCACCGACACCTACTCGCTGAGCGGCTTCACCGCGACCAAGGCACTGATCGACAAGGCCTGTCCGTAAGGCATTTCGGGCGGGGCGTCGCACAGGACACTTGCGTTGCGGCGGTCGCGGCGCCATTTTGCGCCGCATGACGCAAGCTGCCATCACGACCGTCTCGGCCGAGCAGGCCGCCGCGGACCTGCGCGCCTTCGCCGCGCGCGGGCCGATGCCGGCCGATTCGCGCGCCGATCTGATCGGCCTCGACCGCGCCGAACTCGCAGCCCTGTTCGCCGAGGCCGGGCTGCCGAAGTTCCGCGCCAACCAAGTCTGGCAGTGGATCTACCACAAGGGTGCGATCGCGTTCGAGGGCATGACCAACCTGGCCAAGCCGCTGCGCACCGATCTGGAGCAGCGGTTCCGGATCTCGCGACCGGGCATCGCCACCCGCCAGGACAGCATCGACGGCACCATCAAGTGGCTGCTGCGCTTCGCCGACGGCAACGAGGCGGAGATGGTGTTCATCCCGGAAGAGGACCGCGGCACGCTGTGCATCTCTTCCCAGGTCGGCTGCACGCTCACCTGCTCGTTCTGCCATACCGGGACCCAGCGTCTGGTGCGTAACCTGACGGCGGCGGAGATCGTCGGTCAGGTCATGCTGGCGCTGGACGAACTGGACGGGTTCCCGACCGCCGGGACCGAGCGCCGGCTGACCAACATCGTCCTCATGGGCATGGGCGAGCCGCTGTACAATTTTGACAACGTGGCCAAGGCGCTGCGCATCGTCATGGACAACGAGGGCGTGGCCCTGTCGCGCCGCCGCATCACCCTGTCGACCTCGGGCGTCGTCCCGATGATGGAGCGCTGCGGCGAGGAGATCGGCGTCAATCTGGCGATCTCGCTGCACGCGACCACCGACGACACACGCGACATCCTGGTGCCGATCAACAAGAAGTGGCCGATCCAGGAGCTTCTGGACGCCTGCCGCGCCTATCCCGGCGTCAACAACGCCCGGCGCATCACCTTCGAATACGTGATGCTGGAGGGGATCAACGACAGCGTCGAGGATGCCAAGCGTCTGGTGTCGTTGATCCGCGGCATCCCGGCGAAGATCAACCTGATCCCGTTCAACCCGTGGCCCGGCTCGAACTACGTCTGCCCGAGCGACGAGAAGATCGAGCAGTTCGCCCAGGTGGTGCTGAAGGCCGGCTACGCCTCGCCGGTGCGCCGGCCGCGCGGCCGGGACATCCTGGCGGCCTGCGGTCAGCTCAAGAGCGAGAGTCGCAAGCAGACCCGCCGCGAGTTGCGGGCCGAGGCCGCCGAATAACGATCTTGTGATCTAGCTCTCGGCGCTCTCCGTCGGGGCCTTTTCATTGCCCACTGTCCGGATCCAGTAGCCGGGACCGTAATCGGTCGTGATCGGCTTCATGGAGTCGATCACGCCGCTGCGCCGCGCCTCCAGCAGCTGCCGGCCGATCGGCTGGAACAGGTTTTCTGGGCCGCCCGGGAACGGATCGCCCAGGGTCACCAGGATCGTGCGCGGGGCGCGAAATCTATTACGCTCAAGCATTTGGCGCACGGACTCCGTCGCGTGAGGTATGTCGAGCCCGCCCAGGTCGAGCTGATACTCGGCATCGTCGGGACCGGAGACCAGTCCATCCAGCAGGCGTTCCTCGTCCATTCTCGCGATCTCTCGTCTTCGGGGCGCGGTCGGCGGGTCTAGAACCCCTGGCGATATAGAGTCCAAAGTCCTGGGACAACCGGTTTTGGACGAATTAAAAAATTCCGTGGAAAAGTATGGTCCGGCGGAAGAATCGCCCTGCGCCGCAGTTGAATGAAAGGCTCTTCGTCCTTACCTTACGAGGGTATGCCGGCAGGGGCCGGGGCAGATGAAGAGGGTTCTCATGAATTACGATCGTCAGACGATGTCGCGGTCACAGGCCGATGTCGCCCAATACGACGTCGGTCTGCGCCAGTACATGCTCGGCGTATACAATCACATGGTGGCGGCGCTCGCGTTCACCGGACTGATCGCGTTCGGCACCACCATGCTCGCCGTCCAGGACGGCTACCTGACGCCTCTCGGCGAGACGCTCTACGCCTCGCCGCTGCGCTGGGTCGTGATGCTCGCGCCGATCGGCATGGTGTTCCTGATCTCCGCGCGGGTGACGAGCATGTCGCTCTCCGCCGCCCGGATTTCTTTCTACGTCTTCGCGGCGCTGATGGGCCTGTCCCTATCGTCGGTGTTCCTCGTCTACACGGGTGAGAGCATCGCGCGGGTGTTCTTCATCACCGCCGCCGCCTTCGCCGGGCTGAGCCTCTACGGCTACACCACGAAGAAGGACCTGTCCGGTCTCGGCACCTTCGCGATCATGGGCGTGTTCGGCGTGCTGATCGCCAGCATCGTGAACATCTTCCTCGCCTCCACGGCACTGCAGTTCATGATCTCGGTCGGTGGCGTGCTGGTCTTCTCGATCCTGACCGCCTACGACACCCAGCGGATCAAGGAGATGTACAACGAGATCGACGCCTCCGACGTCGCCGGCAAGAAGGCGATCATGGGCGCGTTGACCCTGTATCTCGACTTCATCAACCTGTTCATGTTCCTGCTGCAGCTCTTCGGCAACCGCGAGTAACGCTCGCGGCGGCTTCGGCCGCGGTTCAGGAAAAGGTTGCACGGCCCCGTCGGTTTCGGCGGGGCCGTTTTGTTTTGGTTAAGATCCCGGATGTTAAGATAGAACCATTCGGCTGACTTCCCGGGGACCTTCGCTTAGTATCCCGCGTACTCAGCAAGACCTGCCGAGAGGGGAGCAATGGCGCAGTCACTGTACGAGGTACACACGCTGAAAGGTGGCCAGTGGGTCATCGATTCGACGTACCCTGACAAGGACTCCTCGATCGAGGTCGCCAAGCAATTGCATGGCGAAAAGCGCTTCGAAGGCATCAAGGTCATCAAGGATACGTTCGACCCGAAGACCGGCCAGGGCAAGGAACTGGTGGTGTTCGATACGTCGAAGACGGCCAGGGAACGGCCCACGCCGCCGTCGCCTGCCGCCAAGGCCGCAGACGCTCCCGCAGCCGCGGCTCCCGCCGCCGCCGCAGCCCGGACCAAGAAGAAGCCGAAGAATCAGGACGTGTCGGTGGCGCTCAAGGCGACGGGATGGCTCCTGGTCATCGTGATCGGCGGGCTCGGCGTGCTGTTCCTCATCAACAAGGCGGGCGCCCTGTTCTCCCAGGGATTCTGAGCGGACCGGCGGCTCAGGGCCAGGCCGCGGTGTCGGCCCGCACCATCCCGCACTCCTTGAAATACGAGTCGTAGTCCGTCGGCGGCCCGGCCAGGGCATGGATCAGCCGGATCAGGCTGAACTGCGCCGTCGGCACGGCGATCGGCGGCTCCCAGGACTGCGGCAGGGGAAGCAGACACCGGTGGCGGTCGATGCTGATCACCGTCTCGCGATGCACCAGCCGGCCTTCGTAGAAGATGTCCAGATACATCGACCGCGCGTTTTCCCGACCGAAGGGATGGTCGGCCGGGAGGGGGACGGCCGCCTGATCCACCAGGCCGTAAGCCATGGTGATGGCGATGTCCGGCCGGTAGCAGAACGAGACCCGGTGCTCGTCTACGAGCAGCTGTTCCCGCTTGCCGGCCTCGTCGAGAATTTCGGTGAACCGGTGGCGCATGGTCGGCCGGAAGATGGTCTGCCAGTCGGCCACCTTGCTGGACGCGATCGTCGCGAGGAGCTCCCGGATCTGCATGGGCTTCGGGCCGCCGGGATCAGGTCGATTCGAGGCGGGTGTCGTGCGGATCCCGCTTCGGCCATTCCGGCAGCTTGCGGCCGGTGACCTCCTCCAGGGTGGTGCGGGCGTTCTCGATGATCATCCGCGACTTGGCCGAGATCCGGTCGCAGCCCTGGATCGCCGCCACCACCTCGGGCTGGCAGACGATCAGCATCAGCTCTTCCATGCTTTCGCTGAGATCCACCGAGCCGGCGATGATCCGGGCGTTGCCGTCGCGCTCGTCGGCGGCACCCGTCCAGGAAACGGTCCCGATCTGCGCAGGGTTGCCGCCGCGCCGATAGGACCAGAGTTCGCCGTTCGGGCGCATCTTCCAGGGGCCGGGCGTATACCGTGGCACGTCGAATCCTCCCTCGATGGTTCAGCCATCGTAGGGCGGGGGAGGCCCGGGCTCAATCGCCGTAGGATACTCCGTCCTCTCATCGATTTCTCTTTACCGACTTCCTGGATCGTCCCTTCGGGCCGTCCAGGAAGTCGGTGATGGGGAAGAGAGAGGAACAGGTGGACGCGGAAAGGCGAGGTCGAGCCCCTCAGCTCGCCTCGGCCGGCTTGGTCAGGCTCTCGACCGTGGCCGTCAGGCGCTCCATCTCCCAGTCGGAGATCCGGAAGGCCCAGGTGTCGGTCTGCTGGCGGTGCTTCTCCGCCAGGGCGCGCGCCTCCTCGGGGGCGCCTGAGGGCACGGTGATGCGTACCCGCATCCAGCGGACGGTGTCGGCCGCGCCGGCTTCTGTCGGCGCCTCGGCGAATTCCACCGTGTAGAGCACCCCGTCCTTGGTGGTGAACTCGGCATGGCCGAGCGCCGGATCGAAGGTCAGCCCGTCGGCGGTGCGCACGTCGTCGAACATCAGCTTGTCGAGCACGGTGGCGGCGTTGTTCACCGCGTACTGGGAGTCGATCTTGCGGCCTTCCGGCAGGTCGGCGATCCCGAAATCGCGCCCGTCCGCGCTCGCCCGCTCGAGCTCCATGCGGTCGCCCTGGGCGGTGACGATGGTCGCCCGCTGCACCGAGGCCTGGGGCACGTCCACCACCTCGCGGAACAGCCAGAGCGGTGCCTTGCCCTTCAGCTCCAGCGCGCCCTCGGCGAGGTAGGTCTGGGTTTCGTCGGTGCGGCGGACATAGACCATCGGCTCGCCGCCGGACAGGCTGTCCCGGCCCTTGCCCACATGCAGGTCGACCAGGGTTTCGCCGTCGGCCGTGGTGATGACCAGGCGGGAGGCCATGGATTCCGGCTGGGCGACGTCGCGCAGCTCCAACCGGTCGAACTTGCCCGGATCGGCGGTCTTGCGCTCGATGAGTTCCAGCTGGCCGATGTCGAACAGCAGCTTGCGGACCGTGTCCGTGCGGGCCGGGTAGCCGTCGCGCTGCTGCAGGATCCAGCCGTCGCCGGTGCGCACGATGGAGATCATGCCGTCCGGGTTGTCCTCCGACCGGATGACCTCGATCTGGCGGACCTCGCCGGCGCGCCGTTCGAAGTCGGGATAGAGCACCTCGGCCGCAACTTCGGTGCGGATCTCGGACAGCCGGTCGACCATGGCCACCGACGCGCCGATGGCGGTCAGCAGGGTGAGCGATCCCAGCAGGGTGACGGTGCGTCGGGTGATCATCGCAGCCTCCTCACGCGCCGGCGTCGGCGGTTTCGATCCGCCGCCGGCGCCGCCGTGCGCGGATGACGGACAGGACGAGGGCGAACAGCGCCACCAGGATCGGCATCAGCGCGATATTGACGAACTGCAGCTCGCGCTCCAGCCGCTCCACGTCGGAGCGCAGGGACGCCTGCACCCCGCGCAGCTCGCTGCGGATCCGCAGCACGTCGCCCTGAAGCTGGCGCATGGTGGCCTGCTCCTCTTCGCTCAGCACCACCGGTCCGCCGGTGGCGCCGTTGCGTTCGCGCAGGCTGCGCAGCTTCTTCTGGGTCTCGTCCAGGGTCTGGCGCAGTTCCTGCTCCTTCGCCTGGTAGGTGCGATCGGCCTCGCGCTTCAGCGTCTCCATGACCTCGAACGGCCGGTAGGTGCTGCCCTGGCCGCGCAGGTCGAGCAGCGCCGAGGAGCCGGTCATGGCGTCGAGCACGTTGGCGACGAAATCGCCGTTGCCCGCCCCCGGGATCGCCACCCGCTGGCCCTGGAAGTTCTGGTAGGTCACCCAGTACCGGTCGTCCAGCAGGTCGGTATCGGCGACCACGACCACGTCGATCGGTCCGTCCGATTTGTCGCGGACCACGTCGAAATCGTGGCGCAGCTCCGGATTGCCGCCCTCGATCGCCTCGGGCTGACCGTTCGGGAAGGCGGTCGGCGCCTCTCCGGTCAGCGTTCCGGCGATGACGAAGCGTTCCGGCCCGGCCTGGTAATCGTTCAGGAGCGCCTGGGGGTTCGGGCGCTGGGTGGCCACCTGCTTGACGTCGAACAGGGTCGAGCCGGGGCTCGAGGTCAGCAGCGGCTCCAGGGTGAGGGGCGAGCCGTCCTTGAGCTTCAGGTAGCCCGCACTGGCCACGGCGACGCTGTCCACCTGGGCGGTGATCGGCGAGTCCTTGTCCAGGTTCGGGCCGCGCAGCAGCAGCCAGGGCACATAGGTGACGTAGCCGGTGCCGGTCGCGTTGCCGACCCGGCGGCCGGCGAAGCGGTCGGCCACGACCTTGTCGGTCGGCATCTCCAGGCCCCAGGCGGCGAACATCTCGTCCAGGGCACTGGCCGCCCCGTTGACCGGGCCGTTCGCGGCCTGCCAGCCGTCGGCCTCGGAATAGGGGTCGACGAAGATCACCGCCTTGCCGCCACCGAGGATGTACTGGTCGATGGCGAAGCGGGTGCGCTCGGACAGCCGTTTGGGGTGGATGATCATCAGGATCGAGATGTCGTCGGGGATGACCTCGACCTCCTCGTCCAGCTCCTCGACCTCCAGGACCTCCTCGATCCGCGTGGTCACCAGGGCCGGCGGGAGATGTTCCGGCCGGCCGTTCTGGCCCATGCGCACGTCCATCGTGATCTTCTTGTTGCCGAGGATGCCGACCTTGCCGGTCGTCCCCTTCGACAGGGCGTAGATCATCTTGGTGATGTCGTATTCCAGGAACGCCTCGCGGTCCGGCTGGAAGAACGGCACCTGCTCCACGTCGTCGGTGGTGTTGGTGCCGACCAGGCCGAAGAACACGCTGCCGTCCACGCCTTCCAGCGAGACGGACTGAAGACCGAAGGACACCGCACGGTCCTCCACCGGAGTGAAGGGCTCCGGATCGTAGATCTCCAGCACGATCTTGCCGGCCGAGCGGTCGGCGTATTCCTGCAGCATGTCGCGCACCCGGTCGGCATAGACGCCGTAGTTCGGGTACTGGCTGCCCAGACGCTTGGAGTAATAGAACCGCAGGGTGATCGGCTCCTCCACCTCGCTCAGCACGCGCTGGGTGGCGGGCGACAGGGAGTAGAGCTGGTCCTGGGTCAGGTCGACCCGGAAGCTGGTCATCGAGAAGGCGGCCAGCACGTTGATCGAGATGAACAGGCCGGCCAGCAGGAACAGGGCGATGGCGGTCAGCCGGCCCTGGGAGCCCGGTCGGGGCTCCCGCTTCTTGCGCTTGCGGGCGTGCTTTCCGGCGGGGGCGTCGACGGTTGCCATGGTCATTCCGCCTTCTTCAGGTCGACGATCAGCGCATTGGCGGCCAGCGCCAGGACGATCACGGAAGCGAAGAAGATCGCATCGCGCAGATCGATGACGCCGCGGGCGATCGACTGGAAGTGGGTCAGGAAGCCGAAGCCGGCGACGATGTCGACCACGGTGTCCGGCAGGAAGGACCGGATCGCGTCCAGCACGACGTTGGAGCCGGCGAGAGTGAAGACGAACAGGACGGCCGTCGTCACCACGAAGGCGATGACCTGGTTCTTGGTGGTGGCCGAGATCATCGAGCCGACCGCCAGGAAGGCCCCCGCCATCAGCAGGCTGCCGATATAGGAGGCGGCGATCACCCCGTTATCCGGGTTGCCGAGCTCGTTGACCGTGATCCACAGCGGGAAGGTGAGCGCCAGGGCGATGCCGGTGAAGATCCAGGCGGCCAGGTATTTGCCGACCACCGCCTCGATCATGGTCACCGGCAGGGTCAGGAACAGCTCGATCGTGCCGGTCCGCCGCTCCTCCGCCCACAGCCGCATGGACAGCGCGGGGACCAGGAACAGGTAGAGCCACGGATGGAAGGTGAAGAACGGCTGCAGGTCGGCCTGACCGCGCCCCATCCAGCCGCCGACGAAGAAGGTCATCGCGCCGGCGAGGATCAGGAAGATGACGATGAAGATATAGGCGAGCGGCGTGGCGAAGTAGGCCTTCAGCTCTCGCGCCGTCACCAGCCAGACATTGCGCCCGGTCCTAGACATTGGCCGTCACCTCGCGGAATACGTCGTCCAGATTGCCGCTGGCGGAGCGGCCGCGCAGGTCGGCGGGGGTGCCGTCGGCGACGATCCGCCCGCGGGCGATGATCACCGCGCGGGTACACACCGCGTCGACCTCTTCCAGGATGTGGGTGGAGATCACGATCGCCTTGGTGGCGGCCATCTCCTGGATCAGCTTGCGGACCTCGAACTTCTGGTTCGGGTCGAGGCCGTCGGTCGGCTCGTCCAGGATCAGCACCGGCGGGTTGTGCAGCAGCGCCTGGGCCAGGCCGACCCGGCGCTTGAAGCCTTTGGACAGGGTCTCGATCGGCTGGTGCGCCACTTCGCGGAGCTGCGTCTTGGCCATGGCCGCCTCCACATGCTCCCGGCGCTCCGCCCCGTCGAAGCCGCGGACGGCGCCGATGAAGTCGAGGAATGCGATGACGGTCATGTCGGGATAGGCCGGCGCCCCTTCCGGCAGGTAGCCGATGGCACTCTTGGCGGCGATGGGATCGCTCAGAACGTTGTGGCCGCAGATGACCGCGGTGCCGGCATCCGGCGCCAGGAAGCCGCAGATCATTTTCATGGTCGTCGATTTTCCGGCGCCGTTCGGGCCGAGAAATCCGAGGACCTCCCCCTGTTCCAACTCGAAGCTGAGCCCGTCGACCGCGGTCTTTCGGGCATTGGCCGGTCCGAAACTCTTACTCAGTCCGCGCACGGACAATGCTGTCGTCATGGGACGCTCATTTGGTGTGCGTGACGTAACCGTTGGTTGGGTTCGTCATTTATCGAAATTACAGCGAAATTCAAGACATTAGGCTATTGTCCATGCGTGACGGGAGCAGAGCGATGACGGCAGTCGACACGCAGCGGCGGCTGAACCGCCCGGAACGGCGGATCTCCTGGTCGCCGA
The DNA here is from genome assembly GCF_034377285.1 of Thalassobaculum sp. OXR-137. Lineage (NCBI taxonomy): Bacteria > Pseudomonadati > Pseudomonadota > Alphaproteobacteria > Rhodospirillales > Thalassobaculaceae > Thalassobaculum > Thalassobaculum sp. OXR-137. The sequence goes on from NZ_CP139715.1 coordinate 1,762,563, forward strand.
TCATCTCCCGTCTCCGTCTTTATACCGGTCTGGTGCTGTTCACTTACGTGAGCGCACACTTGGTTAATCATGTGGCGGGATTGTGGTCGATCGCCGCGCTGGATGCCGGGCTCGCCCTGATCGAGGGTGTGGTGCGCACCCAGGCCGTATCGATCCTGCTCTACGGCAGCATCCTGCTGCACATGCTGATCGCCCTGCGGGCGATCTATTACCGCGACTCCCTGAAGGCGATGGCGGTGCCCGAGGTCGTTCAGCTCGCGCTGGGCCTGGCGATCCCGCTGCTGATCCTGCGCCACGTGCTGAGCAACCGGCTGATGCACGAGCTCTACGGGCTGGACGACGACCATACCTGGGTGCTGCTGAATCTCTGGGTGTTCGATCCGGTGGGCGCGCTGAACCAGTCGGCGGCCGTGCTGGTCGCCTGGGGGCATGGCTGCACCGGCCTGCACCTGTGGCTGCGCTATGCATCCTGGTACGACCGGGCGAAGCCGTGGCTGCTGTCGGCCGCGGTGCTGCTGCCGGCCCTGTCGCTCGCCGGCTTCGTCGCGGCCGGGATGACCGTGGCGGACCTGACGGCCACGCCGGGATGGCTGCCGCTGGCGATCCGGTCCGCAAACCTGCCCGACAACGAGACCATCGCCCTGTGGATCCAGCGGTTCGACGAGATCAAGGCCGGGTATGCGGTGGTGGTGGTCGCGGCCTTCGCCGCCCGCTGGATGCGCATGGCGTTGCACCGGCGCAGCCAGGGGGTGCGGGTAGGCTACGGCGCCGGTCGCTCCGTGCAGGCGATCCGGGGCATGACCCTGCTGGATGTCAGCCGGATGCACGGGATTCCCCACGCCTCGGTCTGTGGCGGTCGCGGGCGCTGCTCGACCTGCCGGGTGCGGGTGTCGCGCGGGCTGGAGAATCTGCCCCCGCCCGACGATGCGGAGGCCAAGGTGCTGCACCGGATCTCGGCGGCGCCGAACGTGCGGCTGGCCTGCCAGACGCGCGTGGTCGAGGATCTGGAGATCACGCCGTTGCTTCCGCCGCACAATACCGGCATGGCGGAAACCCGCGGCGGGCCGAGCTATCTGCAGGGGCGCGAGCTGGAGATCGCGGTGCTGTTCGCCGATATCCGCGGCTTCACCACCTTGTCGGAGGAGCGGCTGCCCTATGACGTGGTGTTCATCCTGAACCGGTACTTCGCCGAGATGGGGGCTGCGATCGAGGGGGCCGGCGGACGGATCGACAAATTCATCGGCGACGGGATCATGGCCCTGTTTGGCGTGAACGGCGACCCGGAGGAGGGCGCGCGCCAGGCGGTGGCGGCGGCGCGGGAGATGGCGCGGCGGCTCGTGGACCTGAACGAGTCCCTGGCCGGCGACCTGGAGGCGCCCCTGCGGATCGGCATCGGCCTGCATCTGGGTCCGGCCATCGTCGGCGAGATGGGCTACGGGCGGGTGCGCGGGGTGACGGCGGTGGGCGACACGGTGAACACCGCCAGCCGGCTGGAGTCCCTGACCAAGGAATTCGGCGCGCAGCTCATCGTGTCGGACGCGCTGGCGCGGGCCTCAGGGGTTGATTTCAGCCGCTACCCGAGCCATGAGATCGAGGTGAGGGGCCGAGACCAGGCGATGGCGATCCGGGTGATCGCCGATGCCACCGAGGTGGGGGTGTAGCGGGGCATTCCCTTACACTGAGCCCGCGGCGGTCGGCCCTTCGACACGCTCCCGGATCAAGTCCGGGTGCTGCTAAGGGCGAGGTCTTTAGGTCAGGGCGAGGTCTTTAGGTCAGGGCGAGGTCTCTAGGAAGGATAACTTTGACCTCGTCCTGAGCAGCCCCGGAGGGGCGTGTCGAAGGGCCGGGACCAGGCGATGGTGATCCACACGATGGCCGATGCGGCCGAGGTGGGGGTGTAGGGGGACTCGGCCCTCCTCTCACCCATCCGTCTCCCCGCTTCCGCGCCGGGGCCGAGAGTGACGCTTGCCGGCGCGTTTCGGGACAAACTCCAGCTCGCCAGCGGCCCCTAGCCTGGGTCCCGGCGCTAGGCCGGGAAGGCCTCAACTCTCAGGTTTGTCATCCCGAACTTGTTTCGGGACCTCATCCCGGACCGATGCCTAGTAGGTCCCGAAACGAGTTCGGGATGACGATAATGGTAAAATGGTGAGGGCCCTACCCCGCCCGCTTCCAGGTGGTGCCGCCGGCGCCGTCTTCCAGTTCGATGCCGCGGGCCTTCAACGCGTCGCGGATACGGTCGGCTTCCGCAAAATCCCTGGACTGGCGGGCGGCGACGCGGGCGGCGATCAGCGCCTCGATCTCCTCGGCGTCGTCGCCGGCCTCGCCCTTGAACCAGGCTTCCGTCTCGCCCTGGAGCAGACCGAGCAGCGCGCTCCAGTCCAGCAGCTTGCCCATCAGTTCCGGGATCTGCCGGTTGCGGCCCTTGTCCAGCGCGATGTTCAGCTCGCGGGCGATCTGATGCAGGGCGCTGACGGCCAGGGGCGTGTTCAGGTCGTCGCAGAGGGCGGCCAGCACCGGATTGTCGGTGCGGTCGAAGTTCCAGTCCGGATAGTGCCCGTCATTGGCCGCCCGGTGCAGGGCGCCGTACAGCTTGTCGAGCTGGGTCTTGGCTTCCTTCAGCCCGGCCTTCGAGAAGTCCAGCGGCTGGCGGTAATGGGCCGAGAGCAGCAGCAGGCGGATCGCCTCGCCGGGCCATTCCTCCAGCATGTCGTGGACGGTGTAGAAGTTGCCCAGCGACTTCGACATCTTCTCGCCTTCGACCGTCACGAAGCCGTTGTGCATCCAGTAATTCGCCATGGTCTCGTGGCCGAAGGCGCAGCGGGTCTGGGCGATCTCGTTCTCATGGTGCGGGAAGATCAGGTCGAGCCCGCCGCCATGGATGTCGAACACCTCGCCCAGATGCTCCGCCGCCATGGCCGAGCATTCGATGTGCCAGCCCGGCCGGCCGCGGCCCCAGGGACTGTCCCAGCCCGGCTGGTCCTCGGCACTCGGCTTCCACAGAACGAAATCGGCCGGGTCGCGCTTGTAGGGGGCGACGTCGACCCGGGCGCCGGCGATCATGTCGTCCCGGTCGCGGCGGGAGAGCTGGCCGTAATCCGCCATCGACGGCACGTTGAACAGCACGTGGCCCTCGGCGACATAGGCGTGGCCGCGCTCGATCAGCCGCTCGGTCAGCGCGATCATCTGGCCCACATGGCCGGTGGCGCGCGGCTGCACGTCCGGCCGGTTGACCCCGATCGCCGCCATGTCGGCGTTGTAGATCTCCGTCGTCTCGCCGGTCAGCGCCTCGATCTCGACCCCGCGCTCCTTGGCGCGGGTCATGATCTTGTCGTCGATATCGGTGATGTTGGCGACGTGGGTGACGTGCTCGGCACCGTAGAGATGGCGCAGCACGCGGATCAGCACGTCGAAGACCACGGCGGGCCGGGCGTTGCCCACATGGGCGTAGTCGTAGACCGTCGGGCCGCAGACATAGACGCGCACGTTCGACGGGTCGATCGGGGTGAAGACCTGCTTCTCGCGCAGGAGCGTATTGGTGATCTTGAGATCCATGTCTCGGACTCCGGTGGGTCTGGTTCAGGCTGTCGGCGGGCGCGAAAGCGCAGGCGCGATCAGCGACAGACCTCGGCCGTCGTGTAGAACGCTGTGCCGATCGACGTGAGCGGGCGGCGCGCGAACATGGATTCCTCTCGGTTAATCGGTGGGCGTCTAAGCCGTCTGGCCGCGCAGGCGGGAGACGACCCGCGCGCGACCGAGGAGAGGTAGCAGATCGCCGAGCTCCGGTCCACGCTCACGTCCGGTGAGCGCCTTGCGCAGCGGCATGAACAGGCCCTTGCCCTTGCGGCCGGTCTCCGCCTTCAGGGTGCCGGTCCACACCCCCCAGGTCTCGGCGGTCGGCTCGCCCTCCGGCAGCAGGTCGGCGGCGGCGGCGCAGAACGCCGTGTCGTCCTCGGCGATCACCGGCGGGACCGGCGTATTCACCACCACCCACCATTCGCCGGCCTCGGCCAGCTTGGCGATGTTGCCGCGCACCGCGTTCCAGAACGCCTCCCCGCCTTCCACGCCCAGATCGGCGAGGCGGCCGGCGATATCGGCATAGGCCGTCTCGTGCAGGATCTTGGCGTTCATCTGCGCCAGCTCGGCCGGATCGAAGCGCGGGGTGGCGCGTCCGTAGCGGGTGATGTCGAAGCCGTCCACCAGCCGATCCAGCGAGGTGGCGGCCACCACCTCGTTGGTGCCGAGCCCGGCGAGCAGGGAGTTGACCGCCATCGCCTCGAGCCCGTCGGTCTCGCGCAGATCCTGCAGGCTGAGGCTGCCCAGGCGCTTGGACAGGCCGGCGCCGTCGGCGCCGACGATCAGCGAGGTGTGGCCCAGCACCGGCGGCTCAGCGCCCAGCGCGCGGAAGAGCTGGATCTGGGTGGCCGAGTTGGTGACGTGGTCCTCGCCGCGGATGATGTGGGTGATCGCGAATTCGATGTCGTCCACCACCGAGGCCATGGAATAGACCGGGCTGCCATCGGCTCGGATCAGCACCGGGTCGGACTGGGAGGCCATGTCCTGCCGGCTCTCGCCGCGCACCAGGTCGTCCCAGGTGACCACCTCGTGGTCGAGCCTGAAGCGCCAGTGCGGCCGGATGCCCGCCGCTTCCTTGGCGGCCTTCTCGGCGTCGGTCAGGGACAGGGCGGCGCGGTCGTAGACCGGCGGCTTGCCGGCGGACAGCTGCTGCTTGCGCTTCAGCGCCAGTTCCTCGGCGGTCTCGTAGCAGGGGTAGAGCCGGCCCATCTGCTTTAGCCGCTCGGCCTCTTCGGCGTAGCGGTCGAGGCGGTCGGACTGGCGGGCGAACAGATCCCAGGTCAGGCCGAGCCAGTTCAGGTCGCGCTCGATCTTCTCGGCGAACTCGGCGGTGCTGCGCTCGAGGTCGGTATCGTCGGAGCGCAGCATGAACGCGCCGCCCTTCGCCCGGGCGAACAACCAGTTGATCAGCGCCTGACGGGTATTGCCGACGTGCAGAAGCCCCGTCGGGCTCGGCGCGAAACGGACGCGTACGGTCATGAGGTCCCCGTTGGGTCGGTGTGCCGCCTACTTGGCGATATGCCTATTCGGCCGCCTGCTGCGTCTTCTTCGGGCGGTAGACGCCGACGAACGCGTTGGTGATCGGGTAGCGCCGTTCCTTGCCGAAGGACCGGCTGGTCAGCTTCACGCCCGGCGGGGCCTGGCGGCGCTTGTACTCCGCGCGGTCCAGCAGGCGCCAGACCCGCAGCACGGTCTCGCTGTCGTAGCCCTTGGCGACGATGTCGGCGACCGGCGTCTCGTTCTCGATCAGCTCGGTCAGGATTCCGTCCAGCACCGGATAGGGCGGCAGGCTGTCCTCGTCCTTCTGGTCCGGGCGCAGCTCGGCCGAGGGGGGCTTGGTGATGATCCGCTCCGGCATCACCGCACCCTCGGGACCGAGGCAGTCGGCCGGTTTGTTGGCGTTGCGCCAGCGGCAGAGCTCGAACACGGTGGTCTTGTAGACGTCCTTGAGCACCGAATAGCCGCCGCACATGTCGCCGTAGAGGGTGGCGTAGCCGACCGACATTTCCGACTTGTTGCCGGTGGACAGCACCATGTGGCCGAACTTGTTGGACAGGGCCATCAGGGTGATGCCGCGCGAGCGCGCCTGGACGTTCTCCTCGGTGATGTCCGGCGACGTGCCGGCGAACTGGTCGGCCAGCATGGTCTCGAAGGCCTGCATCGCCGGGCCGATATTGATCGTCGTGTAGTCCACACCCAGCAGCTTCGCCGCGGCGGCGGCATCCTCCAGGCTGTGATCGCTGGTATAGGGCGAGGGCATCATCACGCAGCGGACTTTGTCCGGGCCGAGCGCGTCGACCGCCACAGCGGCGGACAGGGCGCTGTCGATGCCGCCGGACATGCCGAGGATGACGCCGGGGAAGCCGTTCTTGGTCACGTAATCGCGCAGGCCGACGACCATGGCGCGGTAGGTCGCCTCCAGCCCGGTCTTAGGCTCGACCGTCTGCGTCTTCGCACAGGACCAGCCGTCGGGACCGCGGGTCCAGGTCGTGGTGACGACCGCCTCTTCCCAGGCCGGCAGGGTGGCGGCGACGGTCCGGTCGGCATTCAGCACGAAGGAGGCGCCGTCGAACACCAGCTCGTCCTGGCCGCCCACCTGGTTGAGATAGACCATCGGCAGCCCGCTCTCGACCACGCGGGAGGTGGCGTGCTGCAGCCGGTTGTCGAGCTTCTGGCTGTCGAAGGGCGAGCCATTCGGCACCAGCAGCATCTCGCCGCCGGTCTCGCTGACGCATTCGACCACGTCGGGGGTCCAGATATCCTCGCAGATCGGTACGCCGATGCGCACGCCGCGCACGTCCATCGGACCCGGCATCGGGCCGGCGTCGAACACCCGCTTCTCGTCGAACACGCCGTAGTTCGGCAGGTCGACCTTGTATCGGGCGGCCTGGACCGTGCCGCCGTCGAGCAGCAGCAGCGCGTTGTACAGTTTGTCGCCCTCGGCCCAGGGCGCGCCGAGCAGAATCGCCGGGCCGCCATCGGCGGTCTCGGCGGCCAGCGCTTCCACCGCGTCGCGGATCTCGGCGACGAACATCGGCTTCAGGACCAGATCCTCCGGCGGATAGCCGCAGGCGTAGAGTTCCGGGGTCAGGATCACGTCCGCACCCTCGGCCGTCGCCTGGGCGCGCACGCGCCGCAGCTTGGCGAAATTACCCTCGACGTCGCCGACGCGCGGGTTGAGCTGGGCCAGGGTGATGATGAGCGTGTCTGTCATGGCGAAACAGTTAGCGCGCCCAGGGGGCGGGGGCAATGCGGATCAGGCGTAACGGGCGGTTGTCAGCCGCTGGATGCCAGGGTTTCCAGGTCGCTGCCGCCCACCGTATAGGGCAGCCAGGTACCGCTCCGGCTCAGGCCGAGGCGCGAGTAGAAGTCGCGGGCCTTGTTGTCGGTCTTCACCGAGAGGTCGAGCTTGACGCAGCCGTGATCGATCGCGACCCGGGCGAGCGAGGCCATCAGCCGGCGGCCGAGGCCGGTGCCGCGCAGGTCGCCGTCCACATACAGGTCCTCGACATACAGTTTCGGCCGGCCGGCCCAGGTCGAGTAGACGAAGTAATAGACCGCGAGGCCGACCGCCGTGCCGTCCGCCCGCTCGGCGATCATCGCCCGGAAGTAGGGGCGGTCGCCGCTGCCGTCCCGGCGCAGGTCGTCGGCGCTGCCGGTGACATAGTCGGCGGCCTCCTGCACCTGGGCCAGCGCGCGCACCAGGCCGCGGACGGTTTCGGCATCGTCGTCTCCGGTCTCCTCGGGAGCGCGGAAGCGGGCGGGTCTGATCGTGATGTCCATGCCTGTGATGCTATGCCCAGGCGGGCCGCGACGCCAACCGCTTTCCTTGGGACGCCGTCAGGTCTTTGACGGATCGCGGATCGTCGCTAAGCTGCCGTCTCTGTTGCGTTTCCCGGCGGGTCCCCGCATTCATGGCGAACCGGTACATCCAAGACTTGAAGCGGCTGGTCGGCAACGACCAGGTCGTCATGGCTGCCGTCGCGGTAGCGGTCGGCGGGGCTGCGGCCGGCGGCGCCATCGTTTTCCGCGAGTCCATCGATTTCCTGCAGCTGCTGTTCCTCGGCTTCCGATCCGACCGGGTGGCGACCTACGCCGCGGAGACGGAGTGGTGGCGGCTGATCCTGGCACCGGCGATCGGCGGGTTGCTGGTCGGTCTGTTCTGCAAGTTCGTGATGCCCGGCGGGCGACCCCAGGGCGTGGCCAACGTCATCGAATCCAGCGCCCTGCGGGCCGGGCGGATGTCCATGCGTCAGGGGCTTGGGGCCGCAATCATCAGCGCGACGTCGATCGGCTGCGGCGCGTCGGTCGGGCGTGAAGGTCCTGCGGTGCATCTGGGCGCGTCGCTGGCCAGTTTCCTTGGCCGCCAGCTCAACCTGACCCGCAGCCAGGCGCGTACCCTGCTGGGCTGCGGCGTGGCGAGCGCGGTGGCGGCCTCGTTCAACGCGCCGATCGCCGGGGTGTTCTTCGCCCTGGAAGTGGTGATCGGGCATTATGCGCTCTCGGCCTTCGCGCCGATCGTCATCGCCTCGGTCTTCGGCACGATCCTGTCGCGAATCTGGTTCGGCGACTTCCCCGCCTTCGAGGTGCCGGGCCATCACATCACCTCGTTCTTGGAATTCCCGGCCTTCGTCATCCTCGGCGGGGTCTGCGCCGTGGCCGCCGTGGCGCTGATGCGGGTCGCCGCCTTCGTCGAGGTGCAGGGGCAGCGCCTGCCGCTGCCCCGCTGGCTGCATCCGGCGGTGGCCGGGTTGGTGGTCGGCGTGGTCGCCCTGTGGTTCCCGGAGATCCTGGGCGTCGGCTACGAGGCGATGGACGGGGCTCTCAATGAGGTCGAGGGCTACGGCCTCGAGCTGATGCTGACCCTGGCGGTGCTGAAGATCCTGATGACGGCGCTCTGTCTCGGGGCCGGTTTCGGCGGTGGGGTGTTCTCGCCGTCGCTGTTCATCGGCGCGATGATCGGCGGCGCCTACGGGATCGTCGCCGCCATCCCGTTCCCGGACCTGGCCTCGGGCCACGGCGCCTACACGCTGATCGCCATGGGGGCGGTGGCGGCGGCCACGCTCGGGGCGCCGATCTCCACGATCCTGATGATTTTCGAGATGACCGGCGACTACAAGCTGACCGTCGGCGTGATGGTCGCGGTGGTCATCGCCTCGGTCATCACCCGGGTCTGGCACAGCCCGTCCTTCTTCACCGACCAGCTCCGGCGGCGGGGGGTGCATATCCATGGCGGCCACGACGTCACCGCCCTGCGCAACCTGAAGGTCCACGACCTGATGCAGCAGGATCACGTTTCGGTGAACAAGGATGCCGGGCTCGACAGCCTGCGCAATCGGCTGCGTCTGGCGCCGATGAACGAGCTGTTCGTGGTCGATTCGGAGGAGAAGCTGGTCGGCACCATCACCCTGGCGGATCTGGGCGAGGTGGCCTTCGACCTGTCCCATGACCGCGAGTACACGGCGATCGACCTGGCGCGCAAGCATCCGCCCTTCCTGGAGATCGGCGACGATGTGGAGAAGGCGATCCGACGGTTCTCGGAAGCCGAGGAAGGGCTGCTGGCGGTGGTCGACTCGGCCGAGCGGATGCGGCTGATCGGCTGCCTGCACGAGCGCGACGTGATGCGGGCCTACAACCAGGCGCTCATCACCCAGCAGGCCGAGGAACACGGCGAGACGATCTGACAGCGCTGCGTCGATGTAAGGCTGCGTGGATGTAAGTACGGGGGGTGCCGAAGCACCCCCCGTTTCCCCGTGAACCGCAGGCACATGGGACCGGCTCAAGACTGCACCGAGCGATCCGGGGGAATCCGCTCATGGGCCGGACGGCCTGGGCCGCCAGCCTGCAACTTACCCTACGAGGTAACCCGCGATCTGGATTTGTAAGGCAAACGTTATAATAAAAGGTTAAATTCGATTAATGTCGCAATCCTGTTTGTAGGGACGATCCGGCGGCGGTTCGAGGCCGGGCCGAGGCACCAGCCGTGCGACTTAGGCCTGCGGATCGCCCCTCGGAATGCTATATGCTGGGGTCATGGCGGATCTGTTTTCAAAAGACGATGACGGCGGGATCGACCCGGCGGCGTACCGGCGTCCTTCCGGTCCGGCCCCGGCCTATCCCGGCCCTGGACATGTACCGGCGATCGGCGCGCGCGGCGGCTATCTCGACGGGTTGAACGAGGGCCAGAGGGCGGCGGTGGACGCGCTGGACGGACCGGTGCTGGTGCTGGCCGGGGCCGGTACCGGCAAGACGCGGGTGCTGACGACACGGCTGTCCCACCTGATGGCGATGGGCAAGGCCAAGCCCTGGAACGTGCTGGCGGTGACCTTCACCAACAAGGCCGCGCGAGAGATGAAGGAGCGGGTCGGCCGAATCGTCGGCCCGGCGGCGGAGCAGGTCTGGCTCGGCACCTTCCACGCGCTCTGCGCCCGCATCCTGCGCCGCCACGCCGAGCTGGTGGGGCTGAAGTCGAACTTCACCATCCTCGACACCGACGACCAGATCCGGCTGCTGAAGCAGGTGCTCCAGGCCGAGAACGTGGACGACAAGCGCTGGCCCGCCCGCGTGGTGATGGGCGTGCTGCAACGGTGGAAGGATCGGGGCCTGACCCCCGACAAGATCGGCGTGGCCGAGGCCGGCGACATGGCCGGCGGCAAGCTGCAGGACATCTACAGGCAGTATCAGGACCGGCTGACCACCCTGAACGCCGCCGATTTCGGCGACCTGCTGCTGCACTGCCTGACCCTGTTCCAGACCCGTCCCGAGGTGCTGCAGCAGTACCAGACCCAGTTCCGCTACATCCTGGTGGACGAGTATCAGGACACCAACGTCGCCCAGTATCTCTGGCTGCGGCTGCTGGCCCAGAGCCACAGGAACATCTGCTGCGTGGGCGATGACGACCAGTCGATCTACGGCTGGCGCGGGGCCGAGATCGGCAACATCCTGAAGTTCGAGAAGGACTTTCCCGGCGCCAAGGTCGTCCGGCTGGAGCAGAACTACCGCTCCACCTCACGCATCCTGGCCGCCGCCTCCGACCTGATCGCCCATAATGAGGGGCGGCTCGGCAAGACCCTGTGGACCGAGGGTGCGGACGGCGACCAGCTCACCGTGCGCGGCGTATGGGACGGCGAGGAGGAGGCAAGGGTCGTCGGCGACCGGATCGAGGATTATCAGCGCGCCAAGGTGCCGCTGCGCGAGATGGCGGTGCTGGTCCGCGCCGGCTTCCAGACCCGCGAATTCGAAGAGCGGCTGATCACGCTGGGCGTGCCCTATCGGGTGGTCGGCGGCGCCCGGTTCTACGAGCGCAAGGAGATCCGCGACGCCATCGCCTATCTGCGGGTGATCGCCCAGCCGGATGACGACCTCGCCTTCGAGCGGATTATCAACACTCCCGCCCGCGGCATCGGCAAGACCACCGAGCAGGTGCTGTTCCAGCACGCCCGCTCCACCAACATCCCGCTCACCATCGCCGCTGAACAGCTTGTGCAGAGCGACGAGCTGAAACCGGCGGCGCGCCGGGCGGTCGGCGGGTTGATGGGCGATTTCGCGCGCTGGCGCGAGGCGTCGCAGAGCGAGGATCCCTCCGACCTCGCCCGCATGGTGCTGGACGAGAGCGGCTATACCGCCGCGCTGCAGAAGGACAAGTCGCCGGAAGCGCCGGGCCGCCTGGAGAACCTGAAGGAACTGGTCACCGCCCTGGAGGAGTTCGAGAGCCTGGGCGGGTTCCTGGAGCACATCTCCCTGGTGATGGAGAATGCCGAGGCCGCCGATGGCGAGCAGGTCAGCCTGATGACCCTGCACGCGGCCAAGGGCCTGGAGTTCGACGTGGTCTTCCTGCCGGGCTGGGAGGAGGGGATGTTCCCGAACCAGCGCGCCCTGGACGAGAACGGGGCGGCCGGCCTGGAGGAGGAGCGGCGGCTCGCCTATGTCGGCCTGACCCGGGCGCGCAAGAAGGTGGAGATCGTCTTCGCCGCCAACCGCCGTGTGCACGGACTGTGGCAAAGCGCCATCCCGTCGCGCTTCGTCTCCGAGCTGCCGAGCGAACATGTTGAGATGATCAGCGAGGCCGGGCTCTACGGCTCGGGCAGCAGCGGCTACGGCGCCGGCGGCTACGGTTATGGCGGCGGTCGCACCGGCTACGGGCGCGGCGACGGCATGAGCTACGACCGCGACGACGACGCCAAGCTTCCCACCTGGGACAGCGCCGGACGCGCCGGCAAGGTGGCCGGCCGTGGCCCCGGCTACATGCGGCGCGGCGGCGGATCGATCCGCACCCGCGCGCCGGTGATCGACGGCGAGGGCTATACGGTCGACCGATCCAAGCCGGCGAAATACGCCGTGGACGAGCGGGTGTTCCACCAGAAATTCGGCATGGGCACCGTCACCAAGGTCGACGGCGACAAGCTGGAAGTCGAATTCGACCACGCCGGGCACAAGAACGTGGTCGACACCTTCGTCTCCAAGCCGTAAATCCGGCGTCCATGAGCTCTCTTTGGCGCATTGCCCTTACCGTGCCGGCCAAGGCTTCAGAAGTCGTGGCCGATGCCCTGTCGCCTTTCGTGTCCGCCGTGACCGCGCTGGAGGATTCCCCCGGCGGCACCTGGACGGTCGAAGGGATTTCCGAGGACGAGCCCGAGCGGCCGGCGATCGTCGCCGCCCTGGCTTTGGCCGCCGCGACGGTCGGCACGCCGCCGCCGGACACGGTGATCGAGCCGCTGCCGGACGTCGACTGGCTGGCGCTGAACCGGCAGTCCTTCCCGCCGATCCGAGAGGGTCGTGTGTGGATCCGCGGCTCCCATGTGGAGGAGGCCGCACCGGCCTCCAGCGTGGAGCTGCTGATCGACGCCGCCCGCGCCTTCGGTTCCGGCAGCCATCCGACCACTGCGCTCTGCCTGCGGGCGATTCAGGATCTGGTGAAGCGGCGCACGCCGCGCAACGTGCTGGACCTCGGCTGCGGCTCCGGCATCCTGGCGATGGCGCTGGCCAAGCTGGTGCCCTCGGCCCGGACCCTGGCGGTCGATCTCGATCCGGTGTCGGTGGCGACCGCGCAGGAGAACGCGCAGATGAACCGGGTCGCCCGGCGGATCGAGACCCGGGTTTCCAACGGCTGGCGCTCGCCGGCGGTGCGGGCGAAGGCGCCGTTCGATCTGGTGGTGGCGAATATCCTGGCGGGGCCGCTGGCGGAGATGGCGCCGTCCCTGAAGCGCGGCCTCGAGCCGGGTGGCATCGCCATCCTGTCGGGCCTGCTGAACCAGCAGGAGCGTTGGGTCATTTCGGTGCACCGGACCCAGGGGCTGCGGCTGATCCGGCGTTACCGGCGCAACGGCTGGAGCGCGCTGGTCTTCGCCCGTAGCTGATCGTTCATACCGCAGTGCACAAAAAGCAACGGCCGGCACACGAGGTGCCGGCCGTTTTGCATCAGGCCGCTCTAGGGGGAGCGGGTCAGGCGGCGTGACGCACGTCGGTATTCGCGGCGGTGCCGAGGGTCGTGGCGCGCAGGTGCGGCTCGACCGGATTGGCGGTCTTCGGCGCCACGGCGGTGGCATAGCTCTCGCTCGGGGTGCCGACGACTTCGACATCGACGCGGCGGACAACGCCGGCCCGCAGGGCGGACAGGTCGATGCCGATATCGGCGAGCATGCGCGGGCTCAGGTCCTCGACCGCCGCCATCGTGCGGCGGTGGGCCAGGCTGGCGCCGAGGCTGCGGAAGCCGCGGACGATCAGGCCACGGATGTAGGCGCTCTGCATGGCCCGGGCCCGAGCGACCAGCGCGGACGGGTCCTCCGGCAGAGCCGAAGACACGCGCAGGATATCGTTCTGGGTGGACATCGGGTTTCTCCTTGGAACATCAGACCGGGTCACTGCCCGGCTGTTACTGTCCCTAATCTGGTCAGAAACGCGCGGCGCACCACGCAAAGTTTTGCGCTGCAGCATTGCGTTTGACGCATACCTATGGGTGTTAGGTATGCGTTAACCAGCCATCAGACATGCGAGAAAGAAAATTACGCCGCGGCGCGCATTGGCAAACCGGCGCAGCAATTCTCATGGCGTGGGAGAGTTGAGGCGTTACCCGCCGATCAGGGCGAGCCATTCATCTTCGCTGAGCGTCGCGACGCCGAGCGCTTCAGCCTTCGCCGCTTTCGAGCCGGCATCTGCGCCGACGACCACGTAATCGGTCTTTTTCGACACCGAACCCGCCACCTTCGCGCCCAGGGACTCCGCCTTGGCCTTGGCCTCGCTGCGACCCACGGTCTGCAGGGTGCCGGTGAAGACCACGGTCTTGCCGGCGATCGGGCTGTCGGCGGCGGTCGGCGCCTTGAACGCCTCGATCGTCAGTTCTTTGTCGAGATCGTCCAGCACCTGGCCGTTATGGTCCTCGCTGAAGAAGTCGGTCAGGTCCTGGGCCACCGCACTGCCGATCTGGTCGATGTTGATCAGGTCGGCATAGGCTTCGCTCTCCGGGTCGGCCGCCGCGGCCATGGCCTGACGCAGGGCGTCCAGGGTGCCGTAATGGGTCGCCAGCAGCCGGGCGGTGGCCTGGCCGACCTGACGGATCCCCAGCGCATAGACGAACCGGTCCAGGCTGATCGTGCGCCGCTCCTCGATCGCCGCCAGCAACTTGTCGGTCGAGGCGATCCTCGTGCCTTCCCGGCCGATCAGTTTGCGGCGGTGGTCCTTCAGGCGGAAGATGCTGCCCGGACTGTCGATCAGTCCGTCCTCGTAATAGGCCTGGATCTGCTTGGCGCCGAGGCCTTCGATGTCGAAGGCGTCGCGGCTGACAAAATGCTTCAGCCGCTCGACCGCCTGGGCCGGGCAGATCAGGCCGCCGGTGCAGCGGCGCACCGCCTCGCCCTCGGGCCGCGGCGCCTCGGAGCCGCAGCGCGGGCAATGGTCGGGGAAGACGTATTCCTGCGAGTCCTTGGGCCGCTTCTCGGTGACGACGCGCACCACCTGGGGGATCACGTCGCCGGCACGCTGGATCACCACGGTGTCGCCGACCCGGATGTCCTTGCGCCGGATCTCGTCCTCGTTGTGCAGGGTCGCGTTGGTGACGGTCACACCGCCCACCTTCACCGGCTCCAGCCGGGCGACGGGGGTGAGCGCGCCGGTGCGGCCAACCTGGATGTCGATCTCGCGCAGCACCGTCTCGGCCTGTTCGGCCTTGAACTTATGGGCGATGGCCCAGCGCGGCGCGCGGCTGACCATGCCGAGCCGCTGCTGCCAGTCGAGCCGGTCGACCTTGTAGACCACCCCGTCGATGTCATAGGGCAGGTCGTGTCGTCCCTCGCCGATCCGGGCATAGACCGCCAGGGCCGCGTCGGCCGTCTCGCACAGCTCGGAGAGCGGATTGGTGGTGAAGCCCCAGGCCTCCAGCTTCTCCAGGAACTCGTGGTGGGTGCCGGCGAAATCCTCGCTGATCTCGCCCCAGGAATAGGCGAAGAAGCGCAGCGGCCGCGACCGGGTGATTTCCGGGTCGAGCTGGCGCAGGGAGCCGGCGGCCGCGTTGCGCGGATTGGCGAAGATCTTCGATCCGGCCTCGGCCTGGCGCTCGTTCAGGGCAACGAAGTCGTCCTTGGTCATGTAGACCTCGCCGCGCACCTCCAGCACGTCGGGCACGCCTTTCGGCAGGGTCTTGGGGATGTCGTCGACGGTTTCCAGATTGCGGGTGATGTTCTCGCCCTCGGTGCCGTCGCCGCGGGTCGCCCCCTGGACCAGCTTGCCCTTCTCGTAGCGCAGGGAGGCCGACAGACCGTCGATCTTCGGCTCGGCCATCAGGGCGACGGTCTCCTCCTCGCCGAGGCTCAGGAAGCGGCGCACCCGGCGCTCGAACTCGCGGACGTCCTCCTCGTCGAAGGCATTGGCCAGCGACAGCATCGGCCGGGAATGGCGGACCTTGGCGAAGCCCTCGGCCGGGCCGGGGGCGACCCGCTCGCTCGGGCTGTCCTCCCGCTTCAGGTCGGGGAAGCGCTCCTCGATCGCCTGATTGCGCCGGCGCAGGGCGTCGTATTCCGCGTCGGTCAGGTCCGGCGCGTCCTCCTGGTGATAGAGACGGTCGGCCTCGGCGATGGCGTCGGACAGGCGGGCCAGTTCGGCCTTGGCCTCGGCTTCGGTCAGGTCTTCGACGGCCTTGGTCTCGATGTCGCTCATGCGGGTCGGTGCTCTGGACTTAACGCTGGGACTGGTTCAGCAGGCTGTCGGCGGCGGCGCGGGCCTCGCTGGTGATCGCCGCACCGGACAGCATCCGGGCGATCTCCTCCCGGCGCTGCTCGGCGCTCAGGCGGACAACGTCCGTGGCGGTCACCTGGTTCTGCACCCGCTTGGCCACGTGCCAGTGATGGGCGCCCTGGGCGGCCACCTGGGGCGAGTGGGTGACGACCAGCACCTGCAGCCTTGTCGCCAGCCGCGCCAGCCGGTCGCCGACCGCGGCGGCCACCGCCCCGCCGACGCCGGAATCCACCTCGTCGAACACCAGGGTCGGGATCGGGCTCGCTTCGGCCAGCACCACCTTCAGCGCCAGCAGGAAGCGCGACAACTCGCCGCCGGACGCGATCTTCGACAGCGGCCCCGCCGGCATGCCGGGGTTGGTGGCCACCTGGAAGGCGACGGCGTCGAGACCGGCCGCTCCCCAGCGGTTCTCCTCCTGGCGGCTGACCATCGTCTCGAACCGGGCCTTGTCCAGCTTCAGCGGCGGCAGCTCCTTGCCGATCGCCACGTCGAGCTTGGCGGCGGCGGCGGCGCGGGCCTTGGACAGGACCTCAGCGGTCTCGATATAGGTACGCCTTGCCCTGTCCTCGGCGGCGGTGAGCGCGCCGATCTCCCCCCCCTTGCCGTCCAGGGCGGCCAGGTGATCGGCGAACCGGCGATGCACTTCCGGCAGCCGGTCGACCTCCACTCCGTGCTTGCGGGCGAGGTCGCGCAGAGCGTGCAGCCGGTCGTCGATCTCGGTCAGGGTCCCGCCATCGGCCTCGATATCGGCGGCCGCCGCGGCGATCTCGGCGCTGGCGTCCTCCAGCTCGGCCGCGGCCCGGTCCAGAGCGGCCAAGGCGGTATCCAGCCGTCCGCCGGCCCGGTCGGCCACCCGTTCCAGGGCACGCTGGGCGCGGGCGACGGCGTTGTCGGCGCCGCCATCCTCGGCGATCGCCGCGCTGGCGGTGTTCAACGCCTCCACCACGGCCTCGGCGTTCATCAGCATGGACCGGGTTTCGGCCAGCCGGCCCTCTTCCCCCACCTGCGGCGCGATCTGGTCGAGCTCGGCGACGGAATGGCGCAGGTATTCCTCGTCGCTGCGGGCCTTCTCCAGATCGGCGCGGGCGGACTCCAGCGCCACCAGGGCGGTGCGCCAGGCGCTCCAGGCCTTGGCCACGCCGTCCGCCTGGCGGGTCAGGCCGGCGAAGGCGTCCAGGGTATCGCGGTGGGTACTGGGATCCATCAGGCCGCGCTGGTCGAACTGGCCCTGGATCTCCACCAGCACGTCGCCCAGCCGGCGCATCAGCCCGACGCTGGTCGGCTGGTCGTTCACATAGGCGCGCGAGCGGCCGTCGGCGGTGACCACCCGGCGCAGGATCAGACTGCCGTCGGAGGGGTGCAGATCGGCCTCGCCGAGAACGGCGTCGGCGGCGGACGGGTCCGCGAGCTCGAAGGCGGCGATGACCGTGGCCTGATCGGCGCCGTGGCGCACCAGGCCGGAATCGGCGCGTTCTCCCAGGGCCAGGCCCAGGGCATCCAGCAGGATCGATTTTCCGGCGCCGGTCTCGCCGGTCAGAACCGACAGGCCTGGCTCGTACGAGAGGTCCAGACGGTCGATCAGCACCACATCCCGGATCGAGAGCGACGCCAGCATGGGGTTAGAACGGACCGACGCCCCAGCCGAACCAGCCGTCGTCGCCGGACTCCGCCGTGGTGCGTGCGCGGCCCTTGGTCGCCAGCGAGTAGGCGTCCTCGTACCAGTCCGTGCCCGGGTAGTTGTACCCGAGCACCGAGGCGGTCCGCTTCGCCTCCTCCTCCAGGCCGAGCGCCATGTAGCACTCGGTCATGCGCAGCAGGGCTTCGGGCACCTGCTCCGTCGTGTCGAATTCGGTGGTGACCCGCTGGAACCGGTTGATCGCGGCGAGATACTGGCCCTGGCGCATATACCAGCGACCGATGCTCATCTCCTTGCCGGCGAGGTGATTGCGGGCGAGGTCGATCTTCAGCCGGGCGTCGCGGGCGTATTTCGAGTTCGGGAACCGTTGAACCACTTCCTCGAAGGACGACAGCGCCTCACGGGTCAGCTTCTGGTCGCGGCCCACATCGACGATCCGCTCGTAGTAGCACAGGCCCTTCAGATAATAGGCGTAGTCGACGTTCGGATTGCCCGGATTGAGCTGGATGAACCGGTCGAGGGCGGCCACGGCGTCGTCGTAGTCGTTCGACTGGTACAGCGCATAGGCCGACATGAGCTGGGCCTGGGTCGCCCACACCGAGTAGGGATGCTGACGCTCAACCTCGTCGAACAGCGGGGCGGCTTCCTTGAATTCGCCCGCGAGCGCGGCGTTGTAGGCGTCGTTATACAGCTCGGCGACCGGCCGCTCGACATACTCGGCCTCGTCGTCGGTGGAACTGCATGCGGCCAGGGCTGCGACCAGAGCGATCGCGGCGAGGCGCGGGAGAGAAATTCTGAGCGGCGACATCAGCGGGACACGTCCGGTTGCGCGGATGAGCGCAATGTAAGGCGACGGGGGGATGGAGGGAAGGGGAAGTGGGTGGGCCTCCGGATCCCGGCGGTTTCCGGACCTTTAGGCCCCGGTTCGAGCAGCGGAACGCCTCACCCGGAAAATCGAAAGCCCCGCCGAAGCGGGGCCTGCGATTAAGGTTTCGTCGATCCGGACAGGATCAGGCAGCCAGCTTCACACCGTTAGCCGCAGTGGCCAGGGCCCACGGATCAATCCGCAGGGTCTCGCCGTTCGTCTCGGCGACCGAATCGGTCGTGGCGGCCAGGTTGAGGATCGTGTCGAGATCCAGACCGGTCTGCTCGGCCGCTTCGAGCGGCGTAAGCACGTAGGTATCGCGCATTGTGCGACCTCCATGGTGATAATCATCAATGGGTCATTTGTGGCCCATGGTAGGCGACTGCGCTGCAGGAGCGCGTTGCGGGGTCGCCTCACCGGGTGTTGCTATGCACTTTATGTCCGGTTGCCCGGCTCGCAAGGGTTTCGTGACGAAAATCTTGCGAACGGCGTTCCCTGTGACATTGAAGCAACAATTCCCGAAGAAACTGTTAATCGTCTTTTCGAAACGGCGATTCTTCTAACAGCAGCTCTTTTTCGTGGGAAATCTGCCGGCGTTCGCGCGCCAGGAAATCCTCCACAGCATCGCGGAAACCGTCGTCCAGGATCAGGTGGTTGCTGTAGGTCTCCACCGGCAGGTAGCCGCGCTGGATCTTGTGCTGGCCCTGGGCGCCGGCCTCGACCTTGGCCATGCCGCGCTCGATGGCGAAGTCGATGGCCTGATAATAGCAGGCCTCGAAATGCAGGAACTTGTACTCCTCCGTGCAGCCCCAGTTGCGGCCGTAGAGCGTGTCGCTGCCGATCAGGTTCAGGGCGCCGGCGACCGGCCGGCCGTCGCGCTCGGCGACCACCAGAAGCACCCGCTCCGCCATCCGCTCGCCCAGCAGCGAGAAGAAGGTGCGGTTCAGGTAGGGCGAGCCCCATTTCCGGTCCGAGGTGTCCATGTAGAAGGCGAAGAACGCGTCCCAGTGGCGCTCCTCGATGTCCTTGCCGACCAGCCGGCGGATGACGAGGTCGCTCTCGGCCACCTGGCGGCGCTCCTTGCGGATCGCCTTACGCTTGCGCGAGGACAGGGCGTCGAGGAAGTCGTCGAAGCTGGCATAGCCGTTGTTGTGCCAGTGGTACTGCAGGCCCTTGCGCTGCAGGAACCCGAACTCGCCCAGCCGGTCCCATTCGCCCTGAGGCACGAAGTTCACATGGGCGGTCGTGACGTTGAGCTGGTTCATCAGCGCGACGATGCCGCCGGCCAGGATCTCCTGGGCCCGCCCCCGGTCGATGTCCGGGCGGATCAGCATGCGCGGGCCGGTCACCGGCGTGAACGGCACGGCGGAGAGCAGCTTGGGGTAATAGCGCCCGCCTGCCCGCTCATAGGCATCGGCCCAGCCCCAGTCGAACACGTATTCGCCCTGGGAATGGCCCTTCAGGTAGAGCGGCATGGCGGCGGCGAGGCGGCCGTTGGCGTCGTTGACCGCCAGGTGGCGCGGCAGCCAGCCGGTCTGTGCCCGCACCGACCCGCTTTCCTCCAAGGCGTTCAGGAAGTCGTGGGAGAGAAACGGATTGGCCGCGCCGGCGCAGGCGTCCCACTCCTCCGCCGCGACCGCGGAGATCGCGGGCAGGACGGAGACCTCTTCGGCCAGGTCGGTCTGGATATCGGTGCCGTCGGGCATGGGCGGGATCCGCTGCGGTCCTCCACTGGCATCGAGGTGGGGCGG
The DNA here is from genome assembly GCF_034377285.1 of Thalassobaculum sp. OXR-137. Taxonomy (NCBI): domain Bacteria; kingdom Pseudomonadati; phylum Pseudomonadota; class Alphaproteobacteria; order Rhodospirillales; family Thalassobaculaceae; genus Thalassobaculum; species Thalassobaculum sp. OXR-137. Next base: position 1,782,613 of record NZ_CP139715.1, read on the forward strand.
CCGTGCCGCGAAGCAAGGCCGCCCCCGATCGATGTGCTCCGCCGTCCGGCGGCGGAAGGCTTTCCGGCGGGATCAGGCGAGTTCGAACACCGCTTCCACTTCGACCGCGACGCCGCGCGGCAGGGCATTGGTGCCGACCGCGAAGCGCGAATGGCGGCCCTTGTCGCCGAACACCGCGACCATCAGGTCGGAGGCGCCGTTCACCACCTCCGGCTGCTCGGTGAACTCCGGGGTGCAGCGCACGAAGCCGCCGAGCTTCACCACGCGGGCGACCTTGTCCAGGTCGCCGTCGCAGGCGGCCTTGGCCTGGGCGATCAGGTTCTTGGCGCAGATCTCGGCGATCTTGCGCGCGTCGTCGGTGGAGAGATCCTTGCCGACCACGCCGATGCCTTCGATCTTGCCGTCGACCATGGGGATCTGGCCGGAGACGAAGACGAGCTTGCCGCTCTTCACATAGGGGACGTAGTTGGCGGCGGGACTCGCCGGCGTGGGGATGTCGATGCCGAGTTCGGCCAATCGGGCGTCAATGGTGCCGGCCATGGCAGAGTCTCCTTCGATGGACGCTGGAAAAGGATCGAAGGCCGAGCCTAGCCGGGCGGCGCCGCACATGCCAGAGCCGCAATCGAACCGACCGCCCTGCCTCGCGCCGTCTCCGGGCGGGACAGCGGGGCACCTGAAAAAGCCGGGTGCGCCAAGTCTCAGGCGGGCGCACCCGCTAGGCTGGACGGAGAACCGCCCTTAGGAGCTTCACAGGGTGGTGGGAGAGGGCGCGAAACGAGCCGTGGCCTCTCCCGCTTCCGCCGCCGGGGAAGCGACGGAACTCTGCGCGCCGGGCGATCCGCTCCTTCAAAGAGATCGCAGCGCAATCCTGTTCCGATTCGTTATATATAGTGCCGAAAAATCCTTCGGAACACAATATATATTCGATTTTCCCGTGTGGCTCCGAAGGATTGTGTCTCGCGCTCTCTTTCGTCTTTTCGGCGCCGGTCCGCGACGATGCAGGGCCGGTCGACGAGCGAATATTCCGGTCCACCGGTGAGGTCTTGGCGCGGGCAGGGCGGCGGGCCACTATGATCCCCTCTTCTTCCTGGGGGCCGCCATGTCCAGCTTGCTCAGAAACGATCTCGACGTCCTGCCGCCGCTCGGCACCCTGGCCCGCGGAGAGCCCATCCAGGTCTTTGCCGCCCCGCCGGGCACCCCCGCCAAGCCGCAGATCGCCCGGGCCATGGGCATCGAGATGTGGGACACCGCCGGCAACCGCTATCTGGATGCCAGCTCGGGCCCGGTGGCCTGCAACCTGGGCTACGGCAACCGGCGGGTGCTGGACGCCCTGACCTCCCAGGCGGAGGCGGCGGCCTTTGCCAACGTCTCGCATTTCGAAAGCAAGGCGAACCGCGACTTCGCCGAGCGGCTGGCCGAGGCGGCCGGCCCGGGCTACGAGCGGGTCTTCGTGGTCTCCGGCGGATCGGAGGCCAACGAGGCGGCCCTGAAGCTCGCCCGGCAGATCGCCTTGTCCCGGGGCGAGGCGTCGCGCTGGAAGGTGATCTCGCGCCTGCCCTCCTATCACGGCGGCACCCTGGGGGCGCTGGCGATCACCGGCGACCCCTCGGCTCATGCGATGTTCGGCCCGATGCTTCAGGAGATGCCGAAGGTTCCGGCGCCGGTCACCTACCGCATTCCCGACGGGATGGACGAGGAGAGCTGGGCCCTGAAATGCGCCCAGGAGCTGGAGGACAGGATCGTCGAGGAGGGGCCGGACAGCGTGCTGGCCTTCATCCAGGAGCCGGTGGGCGGCGTTTCCACCGGCGCGCTGGTGACCCCGGCGGCCTACATGACCCGGGTCCGTCAGATCTGCGACACCTACGGCATTCTGCTCATTCACGATGAAGTGATGAGCGGCGGCGGGCGCACCGGCGCCTTCCTGTCGCACGACCACTGGCCCGACTGCCGGGCCGACCTGATCGTCATGGCCAAGGGCATCGGAGCGGGCTATCTGCCGCTCGGCCTGGTGCTGGCGCCGCGCGACCTGGTGGAGAAGGTGGCGGTCGGCGGCGGCTTCCTGCACGGCCACACGGCGCTGGGCAACCCGCTGTCCTGCGCGGTCGGGCTGGCCGTGCTGGAGGAGACGCTGGAGCACGGGCTGGTGGAGCGCTCGGCCCTGCTGGGCGCGGAGCTGAAGAAACGTCTGTGGGACATGTCGACCCGCTATCCGATCATCGGCGACGTGCGCGGCAAGGGTCTGCTGATGGCGGTGGAGTTCGTCGCCGACCAGGAGACCAAGCGCTCCTTCCCGATCCCCGCGGGCGTGCCGGCCGCGGTCTCCCGTATCGCAATGCAAAACGGTTTGATATTGTACACGCGACGAACGAACGGCGGTCGGGACGGAGACTGGGTGATGGTGTCTCCGCCGCTGGTGACGAGCGACAGCGAGCTCGATGAAATAACCGACCGTCTGGAAAAGTCGTTCTCACAGGCAGAAGCCGAATTTTCTTCCCTGCGGGTGGCGGGGGATTAACCAAGTTTTAAGCACGTAACGGCGACTGTGGGCGGATGAGCATCCAGGGTCACTTAGCGCACGAAGCGGTTGAACGGAAACTCGCGAGCCACCGGCTTTGGTTGGAGGGCGCCGCCGAGGGTCAACCGGCGTCGTTTGCCCATACCAACCTCTTCGGCTCGGATTTCTCCGGTCAGGATCTGCGCGAGGTCGATTTCGGCGGCGCCGATCTGCAGGGCGTGCGCTTCATCGGCTGCAACCTGACCCGGGCGATCTTCGCCGGCGCCGATCTCTGCGGTGCGTCGTTTCGCGGCGCCACCCTGGAAGAAGCGGATCTGACGGGCACCCAGCTCGTCGGCACGATCTTCGAAGGCGCGGACCTGCGCGGGGTGTCGCTGCGCGGCGCCAGTGGGCTGCCGTCGAAGAATGACAGCCGGGCCGCCTTCGCCGGCGCCTCGGTGAACTTCGCCGGCGCGCGGATGCACCGCGCCAACCTGAAGGGCGCGAAGCTCGATCAGGCCCGCATGGCGCAAACCGACCTGACCGGCGCCAATCTGGAGCGGGCAAACCTGCGCCGGGCCTCCATGTCCGGCGTGATCCTGCGTAACGCTAACCTGGTATCCGCCGACCTGAGCGAGGCCGACCTCAGCGACTCGCTGGCGACCGGCGCCGATCTGTCCGGCGCCCAGCTCGACGGCGCGACCATCGACCGGGCCAACCTGATCGGCGCCCGGCTGCGCGATGTCGACCTCAGCAAGGTGGACACGTCCAACGCCCGTCTCGCTCCACCGGCCGATATCGTGGCCGCCGAGGTGCAGCGGACCCTGGTCGAGCATGACCGCTGGGTGCGCAGCGACGGCAAGCGCGGCTCGCGCGCCTCGCTGGACGGGGTGGATCTGACCGATGCCGATCTGCGCGGCCTGAATCTGTCCGGCGCCGACCTGCGCGGCGTGATCATGCATCGCGCGCTGCTGACCGATGCGCTGCTGGTGCTGGCGGACCTGTCGGGGGCGGACCTGTCCCTGGCCTCGCTCGCCCGCTGCAACCTGTCCGGTGCGATCCTGTCGGGCGCGAACCTGTCCCGGGCGGACCTCACCGACGCGATCCTGACGGCCGCCCCGCTGCTGTCGAGCCACGGCGAGAATATCGGCCGAAAGCAGGAGACCCGCCTGAACGGCGCAAACCTGACCGGGGCCGTGCTCGACGGCGTGAAACTCGACGAAGCCCGCCTGGAGGGCGCGCCGCCGAAGAAGCTGCGCTCCGACAAGTAGCGCGCGCCGCTTCCGGCCATCTGTCGTCCATCGCCCATCGCTATGTCTCTGCACTCTTAACGCCGGTTCCGCGCGGGCGTAGGCTGGTCGTGTTCCGCCGCTGCAGAGGCCGAGATCGTGACCCCCGACACCATTCGCCCGCTCTTCGAGCTCACCGACGACGTCGTGTACATGAACTGTGCCGCCCAGGGCCCCGCCCCGAAGGCGGCCGCGGAGGCAGGTCGGCGGGCCGTCTCCCGCAAGTCCCGGCCGTGGGAGCAGGAGCGCAACGGGCTCTCGCAGGAGATGGCCAGGGCGCGGGAGCTGTTCGCCGGCTTCATCGGCGCCTCGGGCACCGACATCGCCCTCAGCACCGCGACCAGCTATGCCGTCGCGGTCGCCGCCCGGAACATCACCCTGGAGCCGGGTCAGAGCGTGGTCGTGCTCGAGTCCCAGTTCCCCTCCAATCTCTACGCCTGGCAGCTTCTGGCCGAGCGCAGCGGCGCGACCATGACGGTCGTCCCCTGGCCGTCCGACGGCGACTGGACCAGCGCGGTTCTCGAGCATATCGGCCCGGAAACGGGGCTGGTCACGCTGCCCAACGTCCATTGGGTGGATGGCGGCACGCTGGACCTCGGGCCGATCGCCGACGTGGCCCATGCGCAGGGGGCGGCGATCTTCATCGACGCGACCCAGTCGATCGGCGTGCTGCCGCTGGATGTCGCGCGGATCGATCCGGACTATGTGGCGTGCTCGGCCTACAAGTGGCTGCTCTCGCCGGACCAGTGCGGATACCTCTACGTGGCGCCGAGGCGCCAGCACGGCGAACCGGTGGAGCATAATCACGCGGCGCGGATCGGCGACGGGCCGATGACCCTCTCGCCCGGATACGGACGCACCTTCCAGCCCGGCGCCAAGCGCTTCGACCAGGGGGCGGCCGATGCCATGATCCACCTGCCGATGGCCGTGACGGCCATGGAGCAGATCGCCGAATGGGGGGTGGAGGCCATCGCCAGCGGGATCGAGCCGATCGTCGACCGGATCGCCGACGAGGCCGCCAACAGGGGCTGGGGCGTGCCGCCGAAGCCCTACCGGTCGCCGCATTTCATCGGCCTGACCCTGCCGGAGCCGCCGATGCCCGATCTCGCCGAGCGGCTCGCGGCCGACAACGTCCATGTCAGCCTGCGCAGCGGCCGGGTGCGCGTGGCGCCTTATCTGTTCAACCGGGTGGAGGAGGTGGAGATCCTGTTCGCCGCCCTGGACCGGTACGTCCGGTCGGCGGCCTGAACGCCGAGGATCCTCAGCAGGCCGGGGCCGAGCGCACGGCGCCGCGGCCGGTGGCATCGACCGAGGGCGGCCGCGGCGGCAGACGCCGCTGACGGACCTCGCTCATGTCGATGAAGGCCACGCCCTGGCCGAGCACGCCGATCGCGGCGGTCTTCAGGGTCTGCTCCATCTTCTGCTTGGAGAAGCGGATCACCGGATCGGTCACGGCGATGATGAAGGCGTTCTCCAGCGCCCGCTTCAGCACGTCCGGCTGGCTGGTCAGCACGCGGATCGGCTCCTCGCGGTCGAAGGCGATGGCCACGTTGCAGGAGGCCTCGAACCGGGAGGTCAGGTCGCCCATCGGCGGCTCGATCGCGATCCGGAACGGCAGCGGAATGACGATTGCCGCCTGCCGCGCCGCCTGAAGCCGCAGCCGCAGGAAATGCGCCGCGATGGAGAGCAGGGCGAAGATCACCGACAGTTCCAGCAGGTTGCGATAGTCGCCGGGTGCGAAGATCGGTGCGCCGCCCGACAGGGTCAGCGCGTTGTCCAGCATGTAGATGGTCAGGGTGAGGATGAGCGACAGGGCCGCCATCAGCGCCGTCGCGACCGTGAGCAGCCAGAGGGTGTAGGGAACGTCGACAACCTGGCCGAGGGCCGGAGAGGCAATGGGTTTCGGCATCCGGGGCGCGGGCACGCGGACGATGGGAGCCGGACCGTCGTCCTCCATCATCATGTCCGTCGTGGCGCTCATAGCCGACTTGCCCTTCTCATACTCAAAAGGCGCTATATGCCTTCTGAATGAATATAGAATATGAGGTCTGACGTTTCAATCAGCAAGATGAATCGCGATCTCCCCGTTCAGGCGCGAGGCAATGGATACGCATCGCACCCTGCGACCGAACGCGCCGGTGCTGGAGGGGTTCCAATCTGCGCTAAGATCGTGTGCCATCCCCTGCGTCGCCGACGCCGCCGGCATCCCCCACGGCGAGACCGGACCCCAGTATGATCGACCATCCGATTCTGCGCACCTTGGCGCATCGCGAATACGGCCTCTATACGCTGGGCAACGGCGTATCGCTGATCGGCATGTGGGTGCAGCGGGTGGCGCTGGGCTGGCTGACCTGGGAGCTGACCCATTCGGCGACCTGGCTCGGGGCGGTGGCCTTCGCCGATCTCTTCCCCTCGGTGCTGATCGGGCTGATCGGCGGGGTGGCGGCGGACCGGCTCGACCGGACCCTGGTGATCTTCGCCTGCCAGGCCTTGTCCATGGCCCTGGCCGTCGTGCTCGGTATCCTGACCCTGACCGGGAACATTTCGGTCGAGGTCGTGGTCCTGATGACCTTTCTGAACGGGACGGTGATCGGCTTCAACCAGCCCTCCCGTCTCGCCCTGGTGCCGAGACTGGTGCCGCGCGAGCGCATCACCACGGCGGTGGCGATCAACTCCATGGTGTTCAACACGGCCCGCTTCATCGGACCGGCCATTGCCGGGCTGGTGATCGTCTGGGCCGATCTCGGCTGGGCCTTCATGGTCAACGGGCTGAGCTATCTCTGCCTCCTGGCGGCGCTGATGGTGATCCGCGCGCGCAATCCGTCCATCGGTCGGGAGGGCGGCGTGCCGCGGGCGCGGCGCGGACTGCTCGGCGATATCGCGGAGGGCATGCGCTACGGGGCCAACGATCCGGGGCTCGGCCCGATCCTGCTGCTGCATCTGGTGACGGCGATCTCGGTGCGCGCCATCACCGAACTGCTGCCGGGCTTCGCCGACCACGTCTTCGGCGGCGGCGCCGATACGCTCGCGATGATGACCTCGGTGACCGGAATCGGCGCCATCGTCGGCGGCTGGATGCTGGCCGGACGGCGCCAGGAGGGCGGGCTGGTGCCCATCGTGCTGGTCGCTTCGATCGTGGTCGCCCTGTCGGTCCTCGCGGTGGCCCTGTCGGGCAGCCTGTGGGTCGCCCTGCCGGCGCTCGGCATCTATGGCGCGTCCATGGTGGCGGCCGGCGTCGGCACCCAGACCATCGTCCAGCTCGCCGTCCCCTCCGATATGGTCGGCCGGGTGCTGAGCCTGCACGGCGTGATCTTCCGCGGCGGCCCGGCCATCGGCGCCCTGGCCATGGGGGCGGCGGGCGACGTGGTCGGACTGCAGCCGCCGGTGATCGTCGGCTGTGCCATTGCTCTGGTCGTCGTCGCGGCTATCTGGATGCGGCGACGTGCCATCTCGGCGGCGGTCGACCATACGGAGTGAAGTTTCGTCACAGGACGGGGGAGGGTGGGGGATGACGGTGACCGACACGGCGGGCCTGGGCCTGCAGGCGCTGGAACAGCGGGTGGCGGAGGATCTGCCGAAGATCGCCTATCCCTCCGGCCGCTGGGTCACGCCGCACCACACCGCCGACGGCACCCGCATCCTCGACGTGCTGATCGTCGGCGGCGGCCAGGGCGGCACCGCCATCGCCCATGCCCTCACCCGACAGCGGATCGTGAATTTCCGAGTCGTCGACGACTCCGAACCGGGCCTGGAAGGCCCCTGGAACACCTATGCCCGCATGGCGACCCTGCGCTCGCCGAAGGCGGTGACCGGGCCGGATCTCGACATCCCCTCGCTGACCTTCCAGTCCTGGTTCGAGGCGCAGCACGGCACGCTCGCCTGGGAGGAGCTGAACAAGATCGATAAGGGCGACTGGGTCGCCTACCTGCTGTGGCTGCGCCGGGTGCTGGGGCTGAGCGTCGAGAACGGCAAGCGGGTGGAGCGGATCGAGCCGGCCGAGCCGTATCTCGTCGCCACCATCCGCGACCTCGCCACCGACCGGCTGGAACGGGTGACCGCCCGCAAGGTCGTGCTGGCGACCGGCATCGAGTCGTCCGGACGCTGGTGGGCACCGCCGGTCATGGAGAGCGTCGACAAGCGATTCTGGTCTCATACCTGCGAGGAGATCGATTTCGCCGCCCTGGCCGGCAAACGGGTGGCCGTTCTCGGCGCCGGCGCCTCGGCCTTCGACAATGCGGCGACGGCGTTGGAGGCGGGGGCGGCGTCGCTGACCCTCTGCGTGCGCCGGCCGGAGCTGCAGCGGGTCCAGCCGTTCCGCTGGCTCAGCTTCCCGGGCTTTCTGGGGCATTTCCACAGCCTGGACGACGTCTGGCGCTGGCGTTTCATGAACTACCTGCTGTCCATGCGCGAGGCCTTCCCGAAGGAGACTTGGGCGCGGGTCGCTCGGCACGAGACCTTTGAACTTCGAACCAACGCCGCCTGGGATCGGATCGAGGCGGTGGGCGACGCGGTGCGGATCGAAACCCCGTCGGGCGCGCTGGAGGCGGACTACCTGATCGTCGGCACCGGCTTCGACATGGACCTGGCCCTCAAGCCGGAACTGGACGGGGTGGCGGAACATGTGGCGCGCTGGTCCGACCGCTACGTCCCGCCGCCGGGGGAGGAAAACCCGCGCCTCGGCCGCTATCCGTATCTCGGTCCGGCCTATGAATTGCTGGAGCGCGAGCCCGGCAGCGCGCCCTGGCTGAAGCACCTCCGGCTCTTCACCTTCGGCGCGACCATGAGCTTCGGGCCGTCGGGCGCCTCCATCAACGCCATGAAATTCGCCGTCCCGCGCATGGCGTCCGGCCTCGCCCGCGACCTGTTCCATGAGGATGTGGCCGACCACTGGGAGAACCTGACCAGCTTTCAGTTGCCGGAGTTCCTGTTCGACGGCGAAGAGGGCGAGGCCGCCCCGGCGGTGCCGGTGATCGACCGCGGGTAGGGGGAAGGCCGGGTTCAGGCTGGACCCGCCCGCCCGCTCGGCTTACCAATTGCGGAACAAAAATCAGCCGATCCGGGGAGCGCCCAGACCCATGCCCATAGACAAGATCGTCCCTGACGTCGCCGCGGCCGTGGCCGGCGTGAAGGACGGCGACACCATCATGATTTCCGGCTTCGGCTTCGCCGGCGTGCCGAACGATCTGATCCACGGCGTGCTCGACAGCGGCGCCAAGGACCTCACGATCATCTCCAACAACGCCGGCACCGGGACCGAGGGTCTCGCCGCCCTGATCGGCAGCGGCCGGGTGACCCGCATCATCTGCTCCTATCCGCGTTCCAAGGGCTCCGACCTGTTCGACGCGCGCTATGCTGCGGGCGAGATCGAGCTGGAGCTGGTGCCCCAGGGCACCCTGTCGGAGCGGATGCGCGCCGCGGGCGCCGGGGTCGCCGGCTTCTACACCCCGACTGGCGTCGGCACCGATCTCGCCGAGGGCAAGGAAGTCCGCAATTTCGACGGCCGCGACTATGTGCTGGAGCTGCCGCTGCGTGCCGACATCGCCCTGGTCCAGGCCTATCAGGCGGACCGCTGGGGCAACCTGACCTACCGCAAGGCGGCGCGGAATTTCGGCCCGGTCATGGCCATGGCGGCCGACCTGACGATCGTGCAGGCGCGCGAGATCGTGCCGCTCGGCGAGATGGATCCCGAGACCATCGTCACCCCGAGCATCTTCGTCGACCGGGTGGTCCATATCGACAACGACCGGGAGTGGGACATATGAGCACCGCCGTCCAGAACGCCGGCTCTACCGAGGGTTTCACCAAGCTTACCCGGCTGCAGATCGCCCGCCGCGCGGCGGAGATGATTCCCGACGGCAGCTACGTCAATCTCGGCATCGGCATCCCGACCCTGGCCGCCAACGTCATCCCCGAGGGCAAGGAGGTCGTGCTCCACAGCGAGAACGGCATCCTCGGCGTCGGGCCTGGGCCGGCCGAGGAGGATCGCGACCGCGACCTGATCAACGCGTCGAAGGAATACGTGACCCTGCGGCCGGGCGGGTCGTTCTTCGTGCACAGCGACGCCTTCGCCATGATCCGCGGCGGCCATCTCGACCTGGCGCTGCTCGGCGCCTTCCAGGTGGGCGGCAACGGCGATCTGGCGAACTGGACCACCGGCGACCGGCGCTTCCCGCCGGGCGTGGGCGGGGCCATGGACCTCGCCGCCGGCGCCAAGGCGATCTGGGTGCTGACCGATCACGTCACCAAGAAGGGCGAGCCGAAGATCGTCAACACCTGCTCCCTGCCGCTGACGGCGCCGGGCGTGGTGAAGCGGATCTTCACCGACATCGCGGTGATCGACGTCACCGAGAATGGGCTCGTGGTGCGCGAGATGGTGCCGGGCCTGACCCTGGAACAGCTCCAGGCGATGACCGAGCCGCCGCTCACCCTGGCGGAGGACTGGAAGGAGCTGGTGGTCGCGTAAGGCGGCTGCCAGGCACCGGCTCCACCCTTCGACACGCCCCCGCTCATGCGGGGGCTGCTCAGGGCGAGGTCATAAAATTGGCTTCATAATAATTTGTCCTCGCCCTGAGCAGCTCCCGTAGGGAGCGTGTCGAAGGGCCGGGCCGCGTGAAGCCGCGCACTCCCTACGCCGGCTGGCGGCCCGTGCTGTAGCGGCCGCCGGGGCGGAACTTGTCGAGATAGGTCGGCACGATCACTTCCACCGGGGTCGCCTTCACGCCCAGATCCGCCAGCGTCTTGGCATCCGTCGCCACCACGTTGTCGGATTTCAGCAGCTCCACCTGGTCGCGGGTCAGCATCGGGCTCGGCAGAAGCTCCATCACGCCGGCCTGGATCGACGCGGCCCAGAACGGCAGGGACACCAGCTTAGCTTTCCGGTTGGTCTCCTGCAGGACCATCTCCATCAGGGCCTTGAAGCTGTACACCGTCGGCCCGCCCAACTCGTAGGTCTGACCCTGGGCGGCCGGGCTCTCCAGCGCGGCGATGACCGCGTCGGCGACGTTGTCCACATAGACCGGCTGGAACTTCGTCTCGCCGCCGCCGATCAGCGGCAGCACCGGCGAGATCTGCGCCAGGGCGGCGAACCGGTTGAAGAAGCTGTCATTCGCACCGAACACGATGGACGGGCGCAGAATCGTCGCCTCGGGGAAGGCGGCGCGCACCGCGTCCTCGCCCTGGGCCTTGCTGCGGGCGTATTTCGAGGACGAGTTGGCGTCGGCGCCGATGGCCGAGATCTGCACCATGGCCTGCGCGCCCGCGTCCTTCGCCGCCTTGGCGATCACGCCGGGAGCGGTCGCCTGGACGGCGTCGAAGGTGTTGCGGCCGGACTGGTGCAGGATGCCCACCAGATTGATCACCGCGGACGCGCCGTTGACCGCACGGGCAATGGCGGTGGCGTCGGTGACGTCCGCGCGCATCGGCGTGACCTGTCCGACCACGCCCATCGGCTTGAGGAACTTCGCCTTCTCCACGTCGCGGCACACCGCGTTGACCCGGACTCCGCGCTGGGCGAGTTCGCGCACGATGTTGCGGCCGATGAAGCCGGAGGCGCCGAAAACGGTGACGAGCTTGCCTTGCATGGCCGGTTCCACTCCTGCACTCGAGAATACGGGGTCTTATAGTACAGCCTGCTCGCCGAGGGGAGAATGAATGCCGTGCGACAGATCGCGCAGGCCGATCTTCCGGCCCGTCGCAAAAAGCTGCGAAAACCCGTTTGACATTGTCTGCGCGGCGCTTATAACACGGCCCTCCGAACGGTCCTGCAACGGACCGTCCGCACCTTGCCCAGGTGGCGGAATTGGTAGACGCGCTAGCTTCAGGTGCTAGTGACCGTAAGGTCGTGGAAGTTCGAGTCTTCTCCTGGGCACCACTGCTTCTCGTCCAAGCTGCCGATCCGGGACCGACATCATGACCGCGACCGTGCACCAGGGCGATCTCCCCGACGGACTGGACCTCGGCAAGGTCGTTGCCATCGACAGCGAGACCATGGGCCTGCGCCCGGAGCGCGACCGGCTCTGCGTGGTCCAGCTCTCCAGCGGCGACGGCGATGCCCATCTGGTGCAGTTCGCCAAGGGCCAGCACGAGGCACCCAACCTCTCCCGGCTGCTGACCGATCCCACCGTGCTGAAGCTTTTCCACTACGCCCGTTTCGACGTGGCGGTGATGCAGGCCTATCTCGGCGTGGTGACCACTCCGGTCTACTGCACCAAGATCGCCTCCAAGCTTGTGCGCACCTATACCGACCGTCACGGCCTGAAGGACCTCTGCCGCGAGCTGCTCGGGGTGGAAGTGTCCAAGCAGCAGCAGTCCTCCGACTGGGGTGCCGTCGAGCTGACGCCGGAACAGGTGGCCTATGCCGCCTCCGACGTCCTGCATCTGCACAAGCTGAAGGCCCGGCTCGACGAGATGCTGGTGCGCGAAGGGCGGATGGAGATGGCGCAGGCCGCCTTTGACTTCCTGGCCACCCGTGCCCATCTGGACCTTATCGGGTACGGCGACGAGGACATCTTCGCCCACTGAGTCGCAGCGTTGCTGAGTACGGTCGCCCGGAGCTTTTGACTTCGGCTGCCTTTGCCTATGCCTGGTTCCGTCTGCGCGTTATAAAACTCGAGAGAAGAGTCGCGGAGTCAGGACCAGTAGTGGCAGTCGCTCAACACTCCAGCCAGCATTCACCAGCGCCCGCGGCAGACCGCCGGCGTCCGGTGGCGCGTGCCAGCCGGATGGTGGCGGCGATGAAGATGCTGCTGCCGGCCCTGGCCATAACCCTGGTCGCCCTGGTGCTGATCTGGCCGCAGCTCTCGCGCAATGCCGCGGACATTCCGGTCGACCAGTCTCCGGTCACCCTGGAGGACGTCGACACCCTGAGGATGGCCAATCCCCGATTCGTCGGCCTGGACGAGAACGACCAGCCCTTCGAGATCGTGGCCCGGGCGGCGACCCAGGTCGGCGATACCGGTCAGGCCGTCGAGCTCGACCACCCCCAGGCGGACATGGTCAACAAGGACGGCACCTGGGTCTCGCTGAACGCCGACGAGGGTGTGTGGTTCAAGGACGCTTCGGTTGTGAACCTGAGCGGCGGCGTGTCTCTGTTCCACGACGCCGGTCACCAGCTCCAGACCGAAGAGGCGATGATCGACATGGGACCGGGCAACGTGTTCAGCGAAGTGCCGACCCATGGCCAGAGCCCCGGCGGCACCATCGAGGGCGAGGGCATGCAGAGCCTGGACCGCGGCGCGCGGATCATCTTCACCGGGAAGGCGCGGGCCGTCCTGTACAGCACCGGCCCCAGCGAGTGACGACAGTTGATTGATGGCACACCGATGATGGCACGCCTGGCCGCCTTGCTTGCGACCGTCCTGATCCTGGTTCTGGGCGTTGTCGGATCGCCCGTTCGGGCGCAGCTCCTGCAGCAGGAGGGCGACGATCCGGTCACCATCGAGGCCGATGACGGCATCGAATGGGTGCGCGACGACAAGCTCTACATCGCCCGCGGCAACGCCAAGGCGGTGCGGGGCACCCTGACCGTCAGCGCCGACACCCTGACGGCCGCCTACCGGGCGAAGGACAGCGGCGGCAGCGAGGTCTACAAGTTGGAGGCGCGCGGCAACGTGCAGATCGTCTCGACCGATGACCGGGCGGTCGGCGACCATGCGGTCTACGACATCGACAAGGAGGTCATCGTCCTGGTCGGTGACAATCTGAGCTTCAAGAGCGGCGTCGACACCATCACTGCCCGGGACAGCCTGGAATACTGGGAGACCCGCCGGCTGGCGGTGGCCCGGGGCGATGCCTCGGCCTGGCGCGAGGGCCAGCGGATCGACGCCGATGTCCTGACCGCCCATTTCGGCGACGGTCCGAACGGCGAGAACCGGATCGAGCAGGTCGACGCCCTCGGCAACGTGGTGATCACGACGCCCGAAGAGGTCGTGCACGGCAAGGAAGGCGTCTACGATGTGCTGCGCGAGGTCGCCACGCTGGAAGGCGATGTCCGGGTGACCCGGGGCGAGAACCAGCTCAACGGCGAGCGCGCCGTGGTGAACTTGAAGACCGGGGTCAGCCGCATGCTGCCCGGCTCGAAATCCGGGGAGCGGGTGAAGGGCCTGTTCACGCCGGAAAGGGAGAAGAACTGACGCGGTGCGGAAAACCGCCGCTCGCCGGATCACCGTGCTAGACTTCGACGGTGGGGGCGTAACTAGAGTTCGGCAGACAGTGCCGGCAGGGGACGAGAAAACGGATGTCACCGATGGACGGGGTCCGACCGACACGCGCTGACGACGGCTCGCCGCGTCTGGTGCACGAGAACACCGCGCGCCGGGGGCTCGCCGCCCATAATATCGGCAAGCGGTTCAAGAAGCGGCCGGTTCTGCGCGACGTCTCGGTTTTCGTTCGCCCGGGCGAGGCGGTCGGCCTGCTGGGACCCAACGGCGCCGGCAAGACCACCTGCTTCTACATCATCACCGGCCTGATCGCGACCGACGCGGGCACCGTGAGCCTGGACGGCCAGGATATCACCGACCTCCCCATGTACCGCCGCGCCCGGCTCGGCATCGGCTATCTGCCGCAGGAAGCGTCCATCTTCCGCGGACTCAGCGTCGAACAGAACATCGCCGCCGTGCTCGAGGTGGTCGAGTCCAATGCCAGCCGCCGCGAGGTGATGCTGGAGGATCTTCTGGCCGAATTCTCGATCAGCCACCTGCGGCGCACGCCGGCGCTGGCCCTGTCCGGTGGTGAGCGCCGCCGGGTCGAGATCGCCCGCGCCCTGGCCTCCAGCCCGCAATTCATCCTGCTGGACGAGCCGCTCGCCGGCATCGATCCGATCGCCGTCGGCGAGATCCGGGATCTGATCTCGCATCTGACCGATCGCGGACTAGGCGTGCTGATCACCGACCACAACGTCCGCGAGACGCTTGAGATCGTCGATCGCGCCTACATTCTGCATGATGGCATGGTCCTGATGGAAGGATCGCCGGACGATATCGTCGGAAACCGCGATGTCCGGCGCTTCTACCTCGGGGAACGTTTCAGTCTCTGACGCAGTCCGACCATGGCTCTGTCGCAACGCCTTGACCTCCGCCAGGGACAGTCTCTTGTCCTCACGCCGCAGCTGCAGCAGGCGATCAAGCTGTTGCAGCTCAACAACATGGAACTGGCGGAGTATGTCGAGGGCGAGCTGTCGCAGAATCCGCTGCTCGACAGGGACGAGGGCGACGGCCCGGCGACGCTCGACGCGGTGGCCGGCGACAACCTGCTGCGTCACGAGAGCGAGGCGGCGGCCCCGGCGCCCGAAGGCGACGGTTTCGGCGATGCGGTGGACGACGGTGGCCGCGATACGCTCGACCGGACGACGACCGACGCGATCCCGGCCTCCGGCGACGATCCCAACGACATCGACTACGACAACAACTGGGGCAGCGCCGGCATCGAGGAGACCGACGGCATCGCCGCGATCGGCTCGGGCGACCTGTCGAGCTGGAGCACCGCCGGCGGGGGCGGCGGCGGGATCGTCGGCGACGACGATTTCGGCCTGGAACAGATGGTGGCGGACTCCAAGACCCTGCGCGACCATCTGCTCGACCAGATGTCGCTGGAGTTCGACGAGCCGCGCGACCGGCTGATCGCCGCCCATCTGATCGACATGGTCGACGCCGCCGGCTACCTGTCCGGCGACATCGAGTCCCTGGCACAGCAGCTCGGCACCGACCTGGACGAGGTGGAGCGGGTGCTGAAGCGGGTTCAGGGGCTGGATCCGGCCGGCGTGCTGGCCCGCGATCTGAAGGAATGTCTGGCGCTGCAGCTCGCCGACAGGAACCGCCTCGATCCCTGCATGCAGGCGCTGCTCGACAATCTCGACATGCTGGCCCGCCGCGAGGTCGCCGCCCTGAAGAAGGTCTGCGGCGTCGACGACGAGGATCTGACCGACATGATCGGCGAGATCAAGGCGTTGAACCCGAAGCCGGGCGAGGCGTTCGACCGGCCGCTCGACCAGCCGGTGGTGCCCGACGTGCTGATCCGGCGCGGGGCCGACGGCAAATGGGTGGTCGAGCTGAACACCGACACCCTGCCCCGGGTTCTGGTGAACAACGCCTATTACGCCGAGGTGTCCAAGGTCGCGGCCAAGGACCGCAAGGCCAAGGAATACCTGTCCGAATGTTTGCAGTCGGCGAACTGGCTGACCCGTTCGCTGCACCAGCGGGCGACGACGATCCTCAAGGTCTCCACCGAGATCGTGCGGCAGCAGGACGCCTTCTTCGAACACGGCATCCAGTATCTGCGGCCGCTGGTTCTGCGCGACATCGCCGACGCCATCGGCATGCACGAGAGCACGGTCAGCCGGGTGACCAGCAACAAGTTCGCGGCCACCCCCCGCGGCATCTTCGAACTGAAGTACTTCTTCACCTCCGCCATCGCCTCGGCGGCCGGCGGCGAGGCCCATTCGGCCGAGGCGGTGCGGCATCGGATCAAGGGGCTGATCGATGGCGAGCCGGCCAACGCCATCCTGTCCGACGACCGGATCGTCGAACTATTGCGGGCAGACGGTGTCGACATCGCCCGGAGAACGGTTGCTAAGTACAGGGAAGCAATGCGCATTCCCTCAAGCGTGCAACGCCGCCGCGAGAAGGTCGGACAGGCGGTGATGGCCGGCCGCAGATAGCGGGCAGGGGAGCGGCATGACTCGATTGTTGACCTTGAAACGCGCTACACTTAGGTTCCGGCGCTTCGCTCAGATGGGACCGGAATGGGTGGCGCCGGCGCGGCGAGAAAATCGCGCTGCGGAGCAGCTTTAGCTCGTGCGAAACCCAGTGTCCGTACCCACCTATGCGAAGGGCGGACGCAAGATTGGAAATGACCATGCAGATTTCTGTCCAGGGCAAACAACTCGACGTCGGTGACGCGCTGCGTGAGCGGATCGAAACCGAGATCGGGGAGATCGCGACCAAGTATTTCTCCGATCCGATCGAGTCCACGGTGACCATGACGAAGGCGGCGAGCCAGTTCATTGCCGATATCGTCGTTCATGTGGGCAAGGGCATCACGGTCCAGAGTGAAGGCAAGGCCTCCGACGCCCATGCCGCGTTCGACGCGGCGGCGGAACGCATGAGCAAGCGTCTTCGGCGCTACAAGCGTCGCTTGCGCGACCATCACCGCGGACATGCACAGGATGTAATTTCTGCGCAACAGTATATCCTGGCGGCAGAGATTGAGACGGAGGCCGAAGAGGCGCCGGAGCCCGATGGCTGGTCCCCGGTCGTCGTCGCCGAAATGGAGACGGCGGTGGATACCCTGACGGTGGGGGAGGCGGTCATGCGCCTCGACCTGTCCGGCGCCCCGGCGCTGATGTTCCGCAACCGCGGGCATGGGGGAATCAACATGATCTATCGGCGGTCCGACGGAAATGTCGGCTGGGTGGATCCTGCCGGCGCAACCGGCGCAGACTAAACGCGTTCCAATAGACGGACGCGTCCGAAGCAGGTCACTGTCGAGCACGATTCCGACTTCGTCGGCCCCCTGACTGCGGTTCAGGGGGCTGGACGGCCAAAAGAGCGAGCACGAGCATGGACATCACCGACCTGATCTCGACGGACGGTATCCTTCCGAACCTGCGGGTCACCAGTAAGAAGCAGCTCCTTCAGGAGCTGGCGCGCAAGGCGTCCACGCTGACCGGGGTCGAGGCCAGAGAGATCTTCGACGTGCTGTTGGAGCGCGAGCGGCTGGGCACGACCGGGGTCGGCCACGGCATCGCCATCCCGCACGGCAAGCTGCCCAAGCTCGATCGGCTCTATGCCGTGTTCGCCCGGCTCGACAAACCGGTGGAGTTCGACTCGATCGACGACGAGCCGGTGGATCTTGTGGTCCTGCTCCTGGCTCCGGAAGCGGCCGGCGCCGACCATCTCAAGGCGCTTGCCCGCGTCTCCCGGCTGCTGCGTGACCGCGCGGTCTGCACCAAGCTGCGCGGCTGCGAGAGCACCGACGCGATCTACGCCCTGTTCAGCGCCGCGGCGGCCAGCCACGCCGCCTGAGCGGCGGGCGCTCTTTTTCCATGGTTCATTTTTAACCGACTTCCTGGAAGCGGCCCCGCCGCTATCCAGGACCGTGCCCTGGCGTCAATCGCAGGATCCCGGCTCACCCTCGAACAGGGTTCGAGGGCGTCCGGGAAGTCGGGAAGAGGGAAGGATTTTTACCGCGCCGCGGGGGTGCCGGGCCTCAGTGCAGGCTGACGGCCTGCAGGTCGCTCTGGCGGATCGCCAGTTCGGCCAGCTCCCGGGTCGGGAACAGCCGGACGGCCATGCCGTCGGCGGCGTGCACCACATAGTGCTCCGCCCCTTCCTCATGCACCGGCTTGATGAAGGCCACCTGGTTCAGGCCCAGGGTGCCCAGATCCTGCGGGGACATCGCGGCCAGGGCCTGGCGGTTCGACGCGTGATTGGTATCGGACATGTTTACTCTCCTGCCTCCGCGGGCTCGGCATCGACATCGATCGTGTCGGCCTTGCGGCGGGCTCCCTTGATCGGAATGGTCTTCACCGTGGTTTCGGGCAGCGGTCGCTGCAGGTCGATATGCAGCAGGCCGTTGTCCAGTTCGGCCGAGTCGACCTGGATCCCTTCGGCAAGCACGAAGGTCCGCTGGAACTGACGGGCGGCGATGCCGCGATGCAGATAGACCTTGCCGTCTTCCTCGGCCTGACGGCCGCGGACGACGAGCTGATTGTTCTCGAGATGGATCTCGAGATCGTCCATCGTGAAGCCGGCGACCGCGAGGGTGATCCGCAGCCCTGACTCCGACGTCTGTTCGATGTTGTACGGTGGGTACCCGTCCGACTGGGCCTTCTGGACCCGGTCTAGCGCCCGCTCGAAATGATCGAAACCGAGCAGGAGCGGCGAGTTGAACATGGATATGCGTGCCATCGGCAATCCCCTCAAGCGAGCGAGACATCCGGTCCGGGCGACAGGCCCGGCTCGAACCCCGGATCCGCTGTCGCGCGATCCGGACGCACCGATCCTTGCGGCATCGGCTTTCGATAAAGATGGTCGCGCGATCCGGCGATATCAAGAGGCGGAAACAATCGTTGGCGCCGGCCCATGGCAGGAAATCCGGCTAGCGTAGGGCGGCGATCCGCCTGGCGATCTGCGCCGCGCTTACCGGCTCGGCGTCGCCGGTGCCGTCGATCCGGCCGACATGGATCGCGGCGATGCTCAGTCCTTCCGGCCGATCGATCAGCAGGGGCGATCCAGAGTCGCCGGCCACCGCCTCGCAATTGTGCCGCCACTGGCCGCCGGGGCGAGTGCCCAGGAACGAGCAGGCCGGGTCGACGGTCAGCACATGGCTGCGGTCGCCGCTGTAGCCCGCCTGGGCCAGGGCCGCACCCTCCCGCGGCAGGACGCCGTCGTAGATCGGGATCGCGGGCAGGTCGATCGGCGCGGACAGGCGGACCAGCGTCGAGTCGGCGCCCAGCGGGATATAGGCCAGAGCTGTCCGGTGGGCGCTGAAGCGGCCGTGATCGTAGCCGGCGAGGAAATGCACCATCGCGGGGTCGGCTCGTTCCCCCGCTCCGATCGGGTTCAGGCAGTGATGGGCGGTCAGCACCAGATCCGGCGACACCAGGGTCGCGGTGCAGTGGCGTCGAATGCGATAGCCGGCCACGTTCAGCCGGCCGATGGAGGCCCAGGGATGGGCGTCCGGCGCGACGGTGACCCGGCCGTCCCGGGCGGCGGTCGGTCCGGGGGCGGCAAGCGCGACGGCGAGCAGTCCCATCAGCAACAGGAATCGCGAAGTCATCGGAAAACGCACGTCCGGTCCAGTGATCCGCCCCGGGAGACTCTGGTCGTCGCCTCCCGCTCTGGCAAGGGATAGCGGCATCCGGGCCAAGACGGTGCGGTGCAGTAGGCGCGCCGCGAGCGCTATGCTAGGGACGGAGATCTATCGTGCACAGGGACGCTCAGGATGTCTGAAGAGATCGAGGCGGTGATCCGACGCCTCTACGACATGCCGGTCTTCTTCGTGGCCGGGTTGCCGCGGTCCGGCACCACCTGGCTGCAGCAGATGCTGAACGCCCATCCGCAGCTCCTGTGCCTCGGCGAGTCGCATTTCATCAACGACATGGTGCCGGGCCTCTACAACGTGCTCTGGAACTTCACGAAGTCCCGCAAGAACCCGGAAAGAACCTGGGCCCCGGGCGTGGTGGGACCGCAGCTCGACCATATGATTCCGGTTCTCCGCATGGCCTTCGCCTCGCTGGCGGCGGCCAATCTGGGGGAACGCGACATCGGAGCGCTGCGGGCGATCGGCGAGAAGAACCCCGACAACCTGTATCATGCCGAACGGATCTGGCGGGTGTTCCCGGATGCCCGGATCGTCCACATCATCCGCGACCCCCGGGACGGGGCGATATCGGGCTTCACCCGGTTCCGCGCCCGGCTGTCCCAGGATCTCACCCGGACGCAATACGTCGCTGCCTATGCCAAGGATTGGGCCTCTCGGATCGCCACCGCCCGGGGGCTGGCGAAAGACCGGCCATATATGGAGATCCGTTACGAGGACTTGCATGCGGACACGTCGGCCCGGGCGGCGGAGATCTTCCGCTTCATCGGCGCCTCGGACGATCCGTCCGACGTGACGACCGCGACGGAGGCGGCGAGCTTCGAGCGCCTGTCCGGCGGCCGCAAACAGGGCGAGGTCGACCCCGCCTCCCACTATCGCCGCGGCGAGGTCGGCGGCTGGCGGGACGAGATGACGCCGGAGGAGGTCAGCGCCGCCGAGCGGGCTGCTGGCAGGATGATGGCCGCCATGGGGTATGAAGTTTCCGCCGAGGGACTGGCCGCGGCCCTGGCGTGATGGTGCCCGACACGTCGTCGCCCTCGCTGACCGGCCACATTGTCGGCAGGCGGGGTAGATCCGATTCATTCCTTATGGATCGTGTCGGAGAGTGATTCGCCATAGCGGAACAGCACGTCCCAGGCCGGCCGTGCGGCGAGACCCAGGGCAATCGCTGGACCCGGATCGAGGACCGGCGCGGTATAGGGGGCCGGTACGACCCGGAGATCGGCGGTGCGGCCGAGCCCGGTGGCGATCGCCTGGACCCCATCTCGGATCGTGGTCGCAGGGCCGGTTGCCGGCGAGACGGCGACGAAACCCGCCGCAACGCAGGCAAGACGGATCGCGAAGCGGGCGAGGTCTGCTGCATCGACTACCGCATTGTATGGGGCATCTGGGTTGAAGACCGTCACCGTCTTCGCCCGGATCAGGGTGGCCGCGGCCGCTGCGGGGAAGTTGTCATGGGCGCCGGGCCCGACCACTGCCGGCAGGCGCAGGACGGCGGCCCCGACCAGACGTCCCTGCGCGACGGCGCGGGCGATGGCCGCCTCGGCGTCCCGCTTGGCTTCGCCATAGGGAGCGACCGGCGCCAGGGGGGTGTCCGTGTCGATCCGCGCTCCGCCGGGGCGCCCGTAGACCGACTGGGAAGACATGTAGACCAGCCGGCCGCGGCGCCTCGCGGCGAGGTCGATGGCGCCCTCCACCAGCAGCGCGTTGATCCGCTTCAACTCGGCCGGATCGTCGACCCGGGAGGGCAGGGCGGCAGCGCAGTCGATCACCGCGTCGACTTGGATGCCCGGGGCGGGCGGACCGGCATCGCGCAGCGGATCCCAGCCATGCGCCGTGACGCCCGTCGCGGCGGCGAGCGGCGTGCGGGCAATGCCGTGGACCGGAATGCCCGACGCGGCGAGCATCCGGAGCACAACGCCTCCGACGAAGCCGGCGGCACCCGTAACGGCGATGGCCCCGTCGGTTGGCGATCGTTCAATCTTCTTGGTCATCGCGCCTCTGTTCGATCACACTGATAATCTTACAGCAATGACGCGTGTGTCCCGAAGAGAGGCGCCAGAATGGCGGATGTTTGCCCGATTTGCGAGGCGGAAGGCGCGCCGGTTGTCTACCGCGCGGAGGCGCAGCTCTTCTGGGTCGTTTCGGATCCGGCGCTGACCGACCGGTTCGCGGATATCGCGCTGCGCCAGTGCCGGGACTGCGGCCACGTCTTTCACAGCGATCTGGGGGCGGACACAATCGACGAGATCTACCGCCGTCAGGCTCTCACCAACCGACCCGTCTCGGCAGCCATGGCCCAGCGTTACGAGACCCTCATCGCGATGCTGGGAAGCGAACGGCTGGTCGGCCGGCGCATTCTCGAGGTCGGCGGCGGTACCGGCTCGCTGGCGCTGCTTCTGGCGGGACTCGGCAGCGAGGTTACGGTAGTGGAGCCGAACGAGTCGCTGCCCGATCTGTTGGCGGAGGGCGAGGAAAGCATCCGGCTGATCAACGCGTTCTTCGGCCCCGATACTCTGGACGAGACGTTCGACGGGGTGATCTGCCGGCAGGTGGTAGAGCATATCGCCGACATCCGGCCTTTCGTGCGGGCGCTGGCGGCCGCGGCGGCGCCGGGAGGGTTCGTCTATCTGGAAGTGCCGACCCTGGAATTCATCGCCGAGACCGGCGCCTATATGGATGTGCACGTCCAACATCTCCACTACCTCGACGCCGCCGCGCGGGAGCGGCTGCTGGCCGATGCCGGACTGGCGGTGGTGGCGACCCACCAGATCCTGGGGGGACACGATATCGGCGTTCTGGCGGTGCCTTCCACCGGCGCTTCCCGGACCCTTAGCGGCTTCGCGCGCACGGACCTCAGCCTCGTGCCGGAGCGGCGCGATCTCCATCGCCGCGCCCTGGCCGAGGTCGCCGGCCGGCCCGAGCGCAGCGCGGTCTATGCCGCCACGTCCCAGGGGGTGACCTTCTACGCGCAGTTCCCGCCGGATCGCGCGCCCAACGCCTTTATCGACGACAATCCCGACACGATCGGCCGTCTCGCTTACGGCCGCGGCGGGCCGGTGACGATCCAGGCCCGAAATCGAGTTCTTCTGGACGGGCTGGACGATATCTTCATCGGCGCCTATCACCATGAAGCCTCGATCGCGGAGAAGCTGGCAGCCGACGGTTACCGCGGCCGGCTTTGGTCGATCGATCCCCATCGGCCCACCATCGAGCGCCTGTCATGACCGTGGAGACCGACGCGCCGCTGACCGACCTCTGGACCACCGCGGTGGTGGATGTCGGTGCGCGGTATGGGATCCATCCGTCCTGGCGTGGTTTCGAGGCGCCGCTTGCCTACGACATGTACGAGCCGGAGCCTGAAGAGGCCGCCCGTCTCACCGCCAAATACGCCTCCCGGCCCGAGGTGTCAGTCCACCCCTGCGCCCTGGGGGGGCAGCCCGACACGACCGCCACCCTGTGGCTGACCGCCCATCGCGGCTATGCGGGGGCGCACAAGCCGAACCCCGACAGCCTGTGGTTCGGCCAGGTCCGCCCCGAGGAAGGGGCGGTCGAGGGAGCTTTGGAGGTGCCCTGCACCACGCTGGACCGTGCCTTCGCCGAGCGCGGCCGGAGGGCTGATTTCCTGAAGGTCGACGTGGAAGGGGAGGAGCGCGCGGTTCTGGAGGGCGGGGCGCGGACCCTGGACCGGGTTCTGGCTCTGCGGGTGGAAGTGCAGTTCGACGAGTCGTTCGAACGCCAGACCGCCTCCGAGATCCTTCAGCACCTGATCGACGGCCACCGGTTCCGGCTGATGCGATTCGACTATGCCGGCCGCGGCCAACCGCTGAGCTATCTTGTGGGAGAGGAGAACTACGGCGTCCTGACGGGCTGCGACGCGGTCTTCGCCCGGCGGCCCGATACGGTTGCGGGCTGGGGCGGAGAGGCGGCCGTCGCGGGCCTGGCGAAGCTCGCCGTCTTCGCCCTGCGCAACGGCATGGCCGATTACGCGGTCGTCTGCCTGGAATATCTGGTCGAGACCGGGGGCTGGCCGGAAGGCGGCTCGGGGCGAGAGCCGCCGCTGCGGCGATACCTGCGCAAGCTCTTCACCCTCTCGGCGCTGCGGGCGCGGTCGGCCTCGGGCGACCTCTACGAGCGGGCCCGGGCCGATTACCGGCGCTTCTTCGGCGAGCCCATGCTGGAGCGCAATGCGGTGTTCGAGAGCGACTGGATGAACCCGGGATGAGCGCCGACGACGCGTCCGGGCCCGCGCGGCCCCGGCTCCGCTGCCGAATATATCGACGTGCAACAATAGGGATCGAGACGTGACCAGGACCAACGCGGCGCTGCTGTATCATCCGGAATCCTTCCAGATTAAGCGCAAGGAACTGAAAGGGCGGCATGTCGCCAGTGCGAGCTTCCTGGAGGGCTTCGTGCGCCACAGCGGCACCGATCGGATCGTCGGCGCCGTCTCCGACATGGCGTTCGGCGAGCCCTTCGCGCAGTCGGTCACGGAGTTCCGCGCCGGCAGAACCGACGGTCCCGTGCCGGAGGCCGAGACCGTCTCGGTGTCCGACCACGCCCGCCTCGGCGACGTCGGTATCCTGTTCTGCGGCGATCCCATTCTGTCCGGCCACGCCCAGCGGCGCGCCTCGGCGGGGCACCGTCGCTATTCCCTGTGCGGGATCACCCATACGATCTCCAGCAAGAGCGTGCAGACCGGTCTTGCCAGTTATCTCACAGCGCCGCTGCAGCCCTGGGACGCGCTGATCTGCACGTCGCGGGCCGTGCGGGACGTCGCCGAGGGGCTGCAGCGGCGCCACGCCGACCGGTTGGGGGCGGTCCACGGCACCAGGCCACGGATGAACGCCCGGCTGGAAACCATTCCCCTGGGCATGGATGCCACATTCTACGAAAGGCTCGGCGCCGACGCTGAGGCACGGGCCTCGATGCGGTCCCGTCTCGGGGTGGCGGAGGATGATATCGTCGTGCTGTTCCTCGGGCGGCTCGCCTTCCACGCCAAGGCGCATCCCTATCCCATGTATGTTGCCATGCAGCGGGCGCAGGAGCGCTTCAGGCAGGAGGGTCGCCGACTTCACTTCGTGATGACCGGCCAGTTTGCAAACGTCCATGTGGGGCCGAGCTTCCGCGACTCGGCGGCGGAGGCCTGCCCGGACGTCCCGGTGCATTTCATCGACGGCACGCCCGGGCCGGAGTCCTGGGCGAGCTGGGCGGCGGCCGATATCTTCCTGTCCCTCTCCGACAACATCCAGGAGAGCTTCGGCATCACCCCGATCGAGGCGATGGCCGCCGGTTTGCCCTGCGTGGTCAGCGACTGGGACGGGTACAAGGACACGGTACCCGACGGGGAGGTGGGATTCCGTATTCCCACCCGCATGGCCCCCGGCGGATTCGGCGGCGGTCTCGCCAGATCCTATGCGGACGACCAGACCACCTACGACCGGTTCATCGGCACCGTCTGTCTGATGACCGAGGTGGAGGTGGAGGCGGCTGCCCAGGCGATCTGGCGCCTGGCGACCAATCCCGAGATGCGCCGTCGTATGGGGGCGGCGGGGCAGGCCCGGGCGCGGACGGTCTATGACTGGTCGGTCATCGTTCCGCGGTACCAGGAACTCTGGTCGGAACTGGCCGAGATCCGCGCCAGCGCGCAGGAGTGTCCCCAGGGCCCGACCCAGCCGGCGCCGGTCCTGGAGGACCCGACCATGGTCTTCGCCGGGTTTGCATCCCAGCCGGTCACCGGGAGCACGCGTGTGACGGCGGTTCAGGAGTCCGGCGTGATCGATCGACTGCTGGCCAACGGCATGACCAACTTCACGCCCGGTCTCGTTCTCGAGGCTGACGCCTGCCGGGCGCTCCACGACAGGATCGCGGCCGGCGCATCGACGGTGTCCGCCCTGGCCGAGCCCGTCCCGGCCGACGACCGCGCCCGGCTCATCCGGACGGTTATCTGGCTGGCCAAGTTCGGGGTGGTCTCCCTGTCCCGCTGAACTCGGCTGGGGACGGCCCTCCTACCGAGGGGAACACCAGCTACTCGGCAGGTGCGGCGCGGTGGGGGGCGTCAGTCGGACCCGCTGCCGCCCGGCACGATGCCCTCATCCACCATGGTCTTGGTCAGCAGGTTCGGGGCCGACTGGTCGGCGCCGTAGATCGGCACCGGATGCGACAGCCCGCCGGCCGCGAGCTCCCGGGCGAAGGTCATCGCCTGCAGGATCAGGTCGTCGATGTCGATATACTTATAGCTCCCGGCCCGCCCCATCGAGACCACCCCGTCGGGCATCGCGTCGAAATACTGGTAGGCGCGGGCGATGTGCTTCTTGATCGGCAGCGGGTAGAGCCGGTTGGAGAAGCTGGGAATCTCGATACCGAGCAGGGTCGACGGCGCCTTGTGCTGGGTAAACTTCTTGTACTCGACGATCCGGGTATAGGGCTCGTCGCCGGCGTAATAGGTGAAGTAGGTCTTGTCGGGGAAGGCGTGCTCGACCGGCAGGATGATGGTGATGAAGTCGCGCCCGACGAACGGCAGTTCGCCGAAGGCGTTGTTCATCAACGTATCCGGCGCGATCGTGCTGACGATCAGGTCGTAGCCGTGCCACTCGCCGGCGATCTGTACCCGCTTGTTGGGGATGTCGAACCGCTCAATCTCGGTGCCGGTCTTCACGTTCACCTCGGCGGTGGCGACCTGGAAGTAGCGGTCGTAGCCGTCCGCGGCCAGCGGATAGGCGCTGATCGCGGTGTCCCAGCCCTCCCGCGAGCCGCTCTTGATCGCCACGCCCTTGGGCGACCAGCCGAAGTCGTCGAGCTCGGTGTTGCTGTCCACCTGCCACATCTTGCGGGAATAGCCGTCGACCATCTTGCGGTAGAGCGTGTCGCCGACCGACGCGCGCCAGTACTCCTCGAAGTTACGGGCGTTGTTCCAGCCGCGGATCTCCTGGGCTTCGGCGATCTCGCGGTGAATGTCGTCGCGCTCCGGCATGCGCGGCAGGTCGTCCTCGTGGATCGGGAAGGAATAGAAGTTCCTGTCCTTTTCGACATACGTAATGAACTCGTGGTCGAGTTTCCGCATCGGCACGATGGCGTTCAGATAGGCGAACAGGTCGTCGGAGGGGGTGAGGAAGTGCCTCGGCCCGAAGGTGAACGGGTGCCCGCCGCGCCAGTGGGTCTTCACCCCGCCGCCGAGAAACGGCGCGCGTTCCACCAGATCGATGTCCCAGCCCCCGAGCAGGGAGAGCTGATGGGCTGCGGCACAACCGGCAAATCCGCCGCCGATGACGAGAGCGCGTTTCATTCCATACTCACCTGTCTGTCCGACCCTCCAGGAGGCCGGCGACACCATCGTCCGAAACCGTCTGCGATGGCAACCGGAAGGGGCGCGACGGCGCCGGGCAAATGCTCCCCGCGAGACGCCCCGACGGGACCCGGTTTCCCGTTGGGGTTGTCCGATTCAGACCATTCCATGGCGCGTACCGGCCTAGTCTCGCGGTCCCGGGTGCTCGTCCGGGCCGTCGCCGCGCCCCGGCCAGGGTCAGCGAGCACTGATGCGTCCGGGCCACGATCCGCGAAATCCGGTGCTCTCGGAGCGACATACTCAGCAACGGCAGTTGACGGCTGCATGGGTTTGAGGCACCAATTGATCGCCTGCTGGGAATGCCTGTGTTCAAAACGCAACACGTGACGGCGCAACTAACTTTGACCGGGTGAACGAGCACCACAATGCGCTTGCATATCAATTCCATGGCAGGTAGGAACAAACTCGTAACGAGAGCGTGCAGACATTAAACTCGGGCACGCATAAGATATCGTGGTCTTGGGGAGCGGGGAGCCGTCTAGCGCCAAGGCTAGAACCAACACGTAGGAGTCAACGAGATCATGGCAACCTTCGTTTTTTCGACGATCACGGACGCCCAAGCTGCGGCGCTCACTACTGCGGATACCTTGCTGGTTGATACCGGCTCGGCCAGGAGCGTGGTTGTCAGTCAAGCGACGAATTCCACCACCCTTACCGTCGGCACGAAGTCGGTCACCGTACCGTTCGCGTCGAACACCCTGACGAATACCCAGATTCAGTTCACCGACCAGTCCTCTCTGGTCTTCGGTGACAACACCAACGGCACGATCAGCGACCCGCTGGCGAACCCCATCGCTGGTGCGACTGCCGGTTCCCAGATCCGCGGTTTCGACGGCAACGACAGCATCACCGCGCTGTCCGCTGCGGACCTCCTGTACGGCAACCAGGGTGACGACGTCGTCTCCGGTTCCGACGGCGCCGACACGATCTTCGGCGGCCAGGGTGCCGACACCATCGTGACCGCTTCCGGCGCGGCCGTCCTGTACGGTAACTTCGGCAACGACGTGATCACCGACGGCGAAGGCGCCGCGAAGATCTACGGCGGTCAGGGCAACGACACGGTCAATGCCGGTTCGGGCGCCGATCTGGTCTACGGCAACATCGGTGCTGACAGCATGGTCGGTGGTGCCGGTGCCGACACGATCTACGGTGGTCAGGACAATGACTCCGTGACCGGTGCGACCGCCGACGGCGCGGACCTGGTCTATGGTAACCAGGGTAACGACTCCATCACCGCCGGTGACGGCTCCGACACCGTCTACGGTGGCCAGGGCAACGACACCATCGCCCAGGCTTCGGGTGCCTCCGTCCTGTTCGGTAACGCCGGCAACGACAGCATCACCGGTAGCGCGCAGGCCGACACCATCCGTGGTGGCGACGGTAACGACGTGGTCGCCAACGGCGGCGGCAACGACGTGATCTACGGTAACGGCGGCACCGACACGGTCACCGTTTCGACCGGCAACGCGACCATCTTCGGTGGTCAGGGTGCTGACACGGTCACGATCGCGACCGGCAACTCCGTCGTGTACGGTAACCTCGGTGACGACAGCCTGACCGCTTCCGGCAGCGCCGCGGCTCTGTTCGGTGGTCAGGGTAACGACACCCTGGTCGACATCATCTCCGGTGGCGACATCGTTAACGGCGGCGTCGGCAACGACCTTCTGGTTCTCGGTTCCACGTCTGCTGCTCCGGCCACCGCCGCGACGATTGCGGGTGGAGACGGCACCGACACGATCTCTCTTGCCGGTAGCGGTAACTTCTCCGGCAGCACCGTCAGCGGTATCGAGACGATCGCCTTCACCTCGGCTGGTACTGTGACCCTGACGGGTGCGCAGGCTGCGACGATCACCACGATCGACGGCAGCGGCACGACGGGCACGACCGAACTGTCCATCGCTGGTGGCGGTTCGTCGAGCCTTGCTGCCACGACCCTGCAGGGTGTCGACGGCATCAACATCCTCTCCGGTGCTGTCCTGGTTGCGACCAGCGGTGCGGATCGGATCGTCGGTTCCATCTCCGGTGACCAGATCCTCGGCGGTCAGGGTGCTGATACGATCGATGCTGCCGGCGGTGCCGACAACGTCTTCGGTGGTGCGGGTGCCGATGTCGTCGTCATGACCGATGACAGCGTGTCCGACACGGTCGATGGCGGTGCCGATATCGACCAGTACATCTTCGATAACAGCTACTTCAACGTGGCTGGTAACGCGGGTTCGGTCGCTGCGGACGGTTCCGTCAACGGTTCGTTCGATGTCATCACCTTCGGTGCGGGCACGGGTGACCTGCTGAACTTCTCCGGCGTCAGCATGGCCAGCGCCGGCACGATCAGCACCTTCGTCGCCTACGCCGGTACGGGTGTCAGCTCGACGTTCCTCGCCAGCTTCTCGGCCTTCGCCTCGGCGCAGGGCAGCAGCACGGCGGTGTACTTCTTCAACACCGCGACCGACGTCCTCTACATCGGTAACAACGGCGGCACCGGCAACGTCGATGTCATCAAGCTGAACGGTGTGGATAGCGTGTCGGTCTCCGGCGGCGGCATCCTGAAGATCGAAACCCTCGGATAATCTCCATCCGAGAAGTCTCGAACTTCCAAAATATCTAAGTGAGGTAGAGCTTCGGCTCTACCTCATTCCTTTTTGAGCGTGAGTTGATTTGGAATGTCCGTCAAAGAACAGGTCGAGCATTTCTTTTCGTTGAACATGCCCGGTCAGGCGGAAGCTCTGATCCATCAATCCGCAGACCAGTTACCACTAAACGATTTGTATACACTTCTCGCCAGAGCTCAGTTCATGCGCGGGAAGATGGCCGGTGCTCGGAGCTACGCAACAAGATCCATCCGATTGGCGCCCGCGAACGCGGAAGCATGGCGCGTCCGCTCCCTTCCAGAGATTTCATCGCGCCAGCATGCGGAGGCGGCTCTCTGCCTCAAGGCGGCGTTGGTTCTGGATCCTCAATACGTGAGCGCCTACGCCACGGCGACGACCCACAGCCGGGCGTCGGGTAATATCGCCAACGCAGAAAGATTGAGTCGCCAGGCGGAGCTTGTCTCGCCGTTGTCGAACGAAGCATTGAGATCCCGCGCGGCTCTTCTTTTTGCTACCGAGAAGTTCGAAGAGGCGAACACGATTAACCGACGGGCGCTCATAACCGCTCCCAATATTGGTCGCCCGTACTACGTTCAGGCCCTCTTGGAGCAGCATTTTGGACGCCCCTACTACAGGGAAGCCGCGCGAGCTGTCACGATCCAGCCGACCGACGACGGACCCCGTGCGATGGTCGTCGAAACGCTGGCGACCAAAAATAGGACCAAGAAGCTCTTCCAGGAAATCCGCCGGTTAATTTTGACGAATCCGGAATTGGCCGTTGGCTATCTCTTCATGACCGCCAGCTCGGTCTGGGAGCACGCGAGTGTCAACCCATTACAGCAATTGAAGAAGTTGAAGCCATTCGGGCTCGACATGAATCAATGCGGCCGGCAGCTGGTCCTACGTCTGGCGGGGGCGGGCAAACAGGATGAAGCGCTTGGGGTGATGCGCTATCTGGTTTCTCTCGACCCGAACGACCGGACTGCCCCACTTTACCTCGGCGCGGCCTATAAAAACTTCGGTCGATATAAAGAGGCGGAGAAATTAGCCCGAGAGCTGGTGAATTCCGACAAGACAGATCCTAAGGCGTGGATGCTGTACTCGGATGTCCTCGCAACGCAGGGACATTACGCGGCGGCCGAACGCGTCTTGAGGGGCGGGCTAAAATTTACGAAGAAAGATCATTCGCTCTGGTCCCTGTATGGAACACAGCTCCGAGAGCAGGAAAGATACGGTAAATCGCTGAAGATGTTTCAGCGTGCCCTCTACGAGGCGCCCACTCACCTGCAGGCCTACGAGAACCTGGCGAACGCCTACGATCTCATTGGCAAGGAAGACCTGGTCACAAAATACTTCGAACGTGGGCTGCGCTTCGGTGCAAAGACCGCGCAGGGGATCGCAGCGCTGTCCGGGCTCACACTACAGGCTGGTGACATAGAAGGTGCCCTCGAGAGAGCGCAAGAGGCGCTCGACCTTGACCCGCTCGAAGACAAAGCCGTCGATGCCTATGTGAAGGCAGCCCATGCGAACGAACGGCACCGAGAGGCGCTCGCCGTTGCGGAAGCGCAATACAAGCGGTTTCCGAAAAACATCTCGGTCATGTCGAGATATGCGTCGTCGCTGGCGCGGGCCGGCGAATTCGATAACGCCATAGCGTTCCTGGAAAGCAAGATCGTCCTATACCCACGATCGATCCACTTGGCGCGAGCCTACTGGAACGCGTGGATGCGGGCCGGAGACTATCGCCGTGCCCTCAAGACCTATACCCGAAGCAGCCGGCTTCAGGCGGAAAAGCCAAAGAACCAGTCCGGCCTGGCAATGCAGCTCCTTGCGCTGGGACATTGGGGGCCTGGGTTTGACCTTTACGAGACGGGATTCGAGCAGATAAAGCGTGGCCGCGGTTTGAAGCGCAAGTTCAAGCAACCCCGTTGGGAAGGTGAAGATCTCACCGGTAAATCTATCGCCATCCATTCCGAGCAGGGCGTTGGCGACGAGATCATGTTTGCGACGATGGTGTCCGACGTCGTCAAATGGGCCGATAAGGTCTATTTGGAGGGAACCAAGCGCGTGACCGACCTCTATAAGAGGGCGTTCCCCGGGACTCAGATATTCCATAACCGTGAATCACGTCCTTACGAGGACAACCAGGACATCGACTACTTCGTTCCTATCGGAAGTCTTGGAAGGTACCTGAGGCGCTCGACGTCGTTGTTTGGCAGAAACCGTCCGTTTCTGCAGCCCAATCCCGAGCTGAGCCAAGCTCTCCGACAAAAGTACAAGGCAGCGTACGGTGGAAACCTGATTGTCGGCGTCGGCTGGCGCGGTGGCTCTGCTGCATTGAGGCGCCTTCGCCGGTCGTTCCAGGCACGGGACCTTTTGCCGATCCTGAAAGTACCAGGGGTCACGTTCGTCTGCGTCCAATATGGTGACGTCGAGCAGGAAATCCGCGAGGTCAACGATGAACTCGATCAGGATCTCATCTACGATTCGACGGTCGACCCATTGAAGGATCTTGTGGCCTCGGCGAGCCAGATTGCGGCATGCGATCTAGTGATTTCTGCGACGAATGCTGGCGTGCATACCGCCGGCGGGCTCGGCGTCCCCTGCTGGTCATTGGTCCCCTTCGAGAGTGATTGGCGCTGGACGCTTGGACGAGACGATGTCGTCTGGTACCCAGGCATGCGCGTCTTCCGCCAGACGACGATCGATGAAACCTGGGGTGAAGTGATCGGGCGTGTGAAGGCCGAGTTCGACGCGCTTCTCAACGGCGATCACGATCGCCTACGATCCCCGCCGGCTAGCGATTTGGAATGGTAGTACCCATGGATCAACTGACCCCCAATTCGGTGATCAAGAGCGTTCGGTCTTTCAGGCGAGACGGCGGCATTGCGCTTGTGGAATGCGACACCTTGGACGGCGAGAAAGTCACCCTCCGTTTCGATATCCGCTACCTTTGGTCCGTGGCCGCCGATATGCGGACCGCCTCGATCGATCTCATCGCTCCCGTCCCGGAAGCCTTGAGGGCGGCTTTGGGGTCGGAGGCCGACGAGGAAGAAGAAGAAGCCTCGACGAAGAAGAGCACATCCGCTTCCGAGGGCGCTGAGGAGCCCCGAAGTGGCTTTGCGGGACTGGAGCAGGCCTGGACTCTTTGCGACAGCCTTAACGACGCGCAGCTCTCCAGCCCGAAAGAAGCTCCGGAAGCGGTCTTTTCCCGCATTGCTTCGGGCCATTTCCTGCTCGATGCCGACGCAGGGCTGACGGCGCTCGACTCCGGATATGAGGTCCCTCTGAAAAACGAGTTCAAGCTCGTCTACCGCACGCAGACAAAGGACTGGATCCCCGATCGTCGGGACAAGGCCCCGGAGCCCGGAGCCGAAGTCAGCTGATCGATGGCAGCCGAGACCGTAAAGGCGATCCTCGATCGGGCCGTTCTCGCCCACAGACGGGGTGAGGAGGAGGCCGCGCTCTCCCTGTACGAGCAGGTTCTCAAGGCCGACCCGATCAACGCATCCGCCAATTCGAACCTGGCGATTATTTTGCGTCGAAAGGGTCAGATCGATCGCGCCGCCGCCTGCCTGCAGCGCTCCGTACTTGTCATGCCGAAGCTCGCTGCCGGATACAACAACCTCGGCAACCTGCTGCGGGAAAACGGACACCGCGACAAGGCCCCCACTCAGAACAAGCGCTGCATCGTCCTGTCGCCGTTCTACGCGGAAGGCTTGAACAACCTCGGCCTGTCAATGCCGGATACGGAACTGGAGAAGCGTGTCCAGGTCTATCGCAAGTCCTTGATCCTGAAACCGGACTACCCTGAAGCCTGGCTCAATCTCGCCAATGTGTCCGGCGCGAACCGCTTGACGATGACGGACCCGACTGCCGGTCGGTACTACCGCCGCACACTGCTTCTCAACCCGACCTATGCAACGGCGGTGAGCAGCTACGGCGTCTACCTGGCGAGTGTCGGGCATCTTTCCGAAGCGACGCGCCTCCAGGAAGAGGCGCTCCGGCTCGACCAGAACTACGAAGAAGCCTACTTCAATCTGGCCCTCTACTACCTGCTGGCAGGGCGCTACCACGAGGGCTTTTCCCTCTACGAGCACGGGATCGGCGGCCGGTCGGCGGATTCGAAGAGAGGTCATCGCCGCCGGGTCGGGCAGCCCAGGTGGAATGGTGAGCCGCTCGCGGGCAAGACGATCCTGGTCACTGCCGAGCAGGGCGTCGGCGACGAGATCATGTTCTCGTCCGTGCTTCCCGAACTCATCCGACGCGCCAAGCACGTGTATCTGGAAAGCACGCCGCGACTGGCGCCCATCATGCGGCGATCCTTTCCGCGCGCCACGATCTTCGCCTACAACCCGGCGAACCCGTCCCCTCTGCTCGGCGATCGTCGGATCGACTATTCCGTGCCGCTGGGATCCTTGCCGCTGTATTTTCGGAAGTCGCTTGCCGATTTCGGTAAGCAGCGGCCCTACGCCATTCCCAAAGCCTCTCTGGCCCGCCATTTCCGTCACAAATACAAGACGATGTTCCCGGGAAAGCTGCTTGTCGGCTTCTCCTGGCGCGGCGGGAGCGGCCTGCTGCGATCCCGGACCAGATCGCTCGATCAGGACTCCTTCGAGGGGCTTCTGAGCCACGAGGGGGTTCAGGCGATCTCGTTGCAGTACGGCGTCAAGGAAGAGGAGAAGGCTTGGTTCCAGAAGGAATCCCGCAGCAGCTTCTTCTATGACGACACCGTCGAGCCGCTCGAGAGCATGGATCTGGCGATGGCGCAGATCGCGGCCATGGATGTCGTGATATCCGTTACCAACGCCGCCGTTCATTGCGCCGGCGCGTTGGGAGTTCCCTGCTGGATCCTGGTGCCGCATATCAGCGACTGGAGATGGACCTGGGGCCGCACCGATGTGCCGTGGTATCCGGGCATGCGCTCGTATCGCCAAGAATCGGTCGGCGACTGGGAGGCACCTCTGACACAAATTCGCCGAGATCTCGCTGCATTATTGGCAGACGGCAAGGGGCTCAAGGCAGAGCCCGCGCCCGATATGGACTGGCGGGGGGATCTATAGCCGTCAGGTGCCCGACCTGAACGCAGCGTTTTATGAGCGATCTGGCCCGCCCCCCCCGATAAGTTGTGAGTGTGCGCGGCGGTATGTCCGGGCGATCGAATAACGGGTATAGTATAGGGGGGTGGTGACGATCCCCGGCTGTGAACGATGTACTGCGGGCCGGAGACTCTTTTCCGATCGCGCTAGGCCATGATCGGCGCTTCCAAACGTCACGGGGCGGAAGCGATCACCATGGTTGCCCATCCGGCGGCGAGAGCGTAGATGAGGTCAGTTTGGCCGATGGCTGCACAGCGACAGCCTAGACTATCCGAGAGTATAGGGTTGACGACTAGCTTCCCTGCCTCGGCACGGAACGTTGTAGACAGGATATCCTTTCATGGCCGGTAACAGCGACATCTCGGGCGGCATTCTCGCAGAGATCAAAGGCGTCGTATATTCGACCTGCGTTTCGGTCGGAGTCTTCAGTTTCTTTACGAATCTGCTGATTCTGGTCGTGCCTCTCTACATGTTG
This sequence comes from Thalassobaculum sp. OXR-137, assembly GCF_034377285.1. Lineage (NCBI taxonomy): Bacteria > Pseudomonadati > Pseudomonadota > Alphaproteobacteria > Rhodospirillales > Thalassobaculaceae > Thalassobaculum > Thalassobaculum sp. OXR-137. Next base: position 1,817,719 of record NZ_CP139715.1, read on the forward strand.
CAGATCTACGACCGGGTGCTATCGACGCGAAGTGGCGATACCCTCGCCGCGATCACGATCATCGCCCTGGTCATGGTGGTGATCCATGTCAGTCTGGAATATGCGCGCGACCGCTTCCTGGCGGCGACGAGCTTAGTGACTGACGAAAAGCTCCGCGGACGAGTCTTCGATGCCGTCGGTCATGAATATCAGCGGACCCGTGAGCCCCAGGTCACTCGGGCGATATCGGATCTGGATCAGGTCAGACAGTTTCTGACAGGCCGCGCCCTGATCTCTCTGGTCGATGCACCTTGGGCGATCGTCTTCGTCGCGGTTCTGTTCATGCTGCACGAAGCCCTGGGCATGTTCGCCGTGGGCGTCATCCTGCTGATGATCGGTGTCGGGCTATATTCCGAGTTCCGGACCAAGAAAGCCATTCTCGACGAGCACCGAGAATCTAAAAAGGCCAGCATCGTCATCGAGCGGAGCATCCGGAATTTCGATGCTCTGATCTCCATGGGCATTATGGCGAACTTCAAGGATATCTGGGCAAAACGGCATGCCGAGGCAATCAGTCTTTCCCAAGGCAACCTTAAGACTCACGCCAATATTTCGCTGACCTCGCACGGCATCCGCCAACTTGCCCAGATTATGATCCTGTGTATCGCGGCGTATCTCGCGATCACAGATCACATCAGTCCCGGTATGCTGATCGCCGCGAACATCCTGTTCCTGCGGGCGATCGGTCCGTTCGAAGGTGCGATCGGTGTCTGGCAGAACATCGTCCGCTTCCGCGACTCGTTCGGCCGTCTGCGGAAGGTCTTCGACCGACTGGACAGCTCGGTTGGGTCGCGCGACCTGCCGGCACCGACCGGTCGGATCCGTCTGGAAGACCTGGTGGTCATTCCCCCAGGCTCGAAGAATGCGGTTCTGGCGCGAGTCAATCTGTCGATCGAAGCGGGAGAGGTTATCGCCGTCACCGGCCCCAGCGGGGCGGGGAAATCGACCATGCTGAAGACCATCGTCGGCGCCTGGCTACCCGACCGCGGCAAGGTCCGGTACGACGGTTTCGACATCAATGATTGGGACCCGGCAAAGCGCGGGCTTCACATTGGTTATCTGCCGCAGGACGTGGAGCTGTTCGACGGAACGGTCGCCGACAACATTGCCCGCTTCCAGCCCGACGCTCCGATGGAGCAGATTATCGCGGCTGCGACAAAGGCCGGCGTTCACGATCTCGTCCTGTCGTTGCCCTCAGGGTACGAAACGCCCCTTGGGGTGTACGGAGCCAGTCTTTCTGGCGGCCAGCGGCAGCGGGTCGGCCTGGCGCGGGCTCTCTACGGCGAGCCGAAGATCATCGTGCTCGACGAACCCGATGCCAGCCTGGATACCAGCGGACTTCTGACGCTGAAGGAGAAGCTGGCCGAACTGAAGCAGCAGAGCGCCACCATCATCCTGGCGACACACAATGTTCAACTTTTGAACATCGTTGACCGTATTCTGGTGGTCAAGGGAGGCCGGATCGAACGGGATGGAGACAGGGATTCCCTGATCAAGAGTCTCACGAAGCCCGTGCCCGTGCGCGCGCCGAACAAGGCCGCAGAAGCCTGATCCGACTGCATCGACTGGAAAGTTCCTCACTATGGCTATGGCTCAGACATTGCGTTCGACTTTCGGCTCCAAGGATCGATCGACCCGAAGAGACCCCCGAACCGTTCCGCTCTGGATGGGGATCTTTCTTATTTTCGCGATCTTCGGGAGCTTTCTGGTCTGGGCTGCGCTGACCTGGCTGGATCGGGGTGTGACCACATCCGGTCGGGTGCAGATCGAGACGGAACGTCTGACCATCAGTACTCTGATCGGCGGCCGCGTGAACGAGGTCTTCGTCAAGGAGAACGAGTTTGTCACGGCGGGGACCGTTCTTCTGACCCTGGAGACGGAGGAGGAGAAGGAGAGATTGAACCTTCTGCGCTATCAGCTCCTCTCCAACCAGCTCGAGCAGGCACGCCATCAGGCCATGATCAGCGATCTGGATCAGATCGACGTGAGTCGTTGGGCCACGGAACGCGCCTCTTCGCCCGAGCTGGCCGCCCTGATCGACGGCCAGATCGCCCTGTTCAAGTCCGACCGGCAGTCGCTGGAGCAGCAACTTGAGATCCTCGAATCCCGTAAACAGCAGACGGAGGAGGGTATCGAGGGGCTCCGGGCGCGCCGTACGGCGGTCGGCACGCAGCTCTCTCTGGTTTCCGAGGAGCTGGACGGGATGCGTTATCTCTCCGAGAAGGGTTATGTGCCGAAAACCCGCGTGCTGGCCTTGGCCCGCGCGGAGGCCGGTCTGGTCGGGGAACGTGCTCAGCTTCTGTCCGAGATCACCCTGCGCCAGAACCAGATGGGTGAGATCGATAAATCCATTCTCCAGCTCAAGACTGAAGCGGTGCGCAACGCCTCGACCCGGCTGGACGCGTTAAAGCGCCAGGAATCCGAGCTCAAGTACAACATCGCGGTGGCTGAGCAGGATCAGGACAACAAGGTTATCGTCAGCCCCCATGACGGCATCGTACTGGGCCTATCGGTGTTTCACTCGGACCACATTGTGGGCGCCGGGAAGCCGCTCATGTATATCGTCCCGGAAGACGAGCAGTTGATCATCGGCGCAAAGATCGGTTCTGGGGACATCGAGGGTATCTATCAGGACATGCCGGTCGAGGTCCGCGTGAAGACCTCCTCCGGCCTGAAGGCGGCCCGCCGCAGCCCGCTGCTGCTCGGCCATGTGGAAGAGGTTTCCCCAGACGTTCTCAACGATCCTCAGAGCGGCCTGGACTATTATGAAGTGAAGGTGGCGATCGAGCCCGGCGAGTGGAAGAAGCTCGAGGGTGTTCGGGTCATTCCTGGGATGGGGGCGGATCTGCTGTTCAAGGCCGGCCGTCGATCGGTCCTCGACTTCCTGGTGTCGCCGTTGTCGTTCATCTTCGAGCGGGGCATGGCGGTTCCCTGATATCGGGGGACGGCTCGGTTCGGACAGAGGCGGCGGTGGCTCGGCCCCCGCCGCCTGTCGTTGCTGCCTGAACAGCGCCGGGTTTCGTGGGCGCGACGCGCCGTGCCCAGCGATAATCTCCTCCTAAAACCACCGGCGCTATGCTATGAGCGGTACCCGCAAGAACCCTGATCGCTTACACGGCTTTTCCAAATCCGCGAGTTAAAATATGTCGAAGATTAATCTGGAGAGCGCGGAGTTTCGCGTTAATTCTCAAAATGGCGAAGATGGTATTCTGGAAGTACTTTCTTCACATTTGAAGAAGCCGGAAAAGACCTTTCTGGAGATCGGTTGTTCTGACGGGCGCGAGAACAACTCGACGTATCTCCTTAAAAAGGGGTGGAGCGGTCTCGGCATCGATATGGATGACGACAAAATTGCCCAATTTGCCAAGATGGGCAACGAGATGGGCTGGTCCAAACAGCTCCGACTGGCGGCCGGCGCCGTATCGTACTCCACGGTCGAAAAGGTGATGGGGATCTTCGGCAGCGCTGAGCCCGACATCTTCTCGTTGGATATCGACAGCATCGACTATTACGTCATGCACAAGTTTCTCGAGGATGGTTTTCGGCCCAAGATCATCTGCGCCGAATTCAACCCGTTCCTCGGGGACGACCCGATCACCGTCGAGTACAACGAAGCCTTTCGCCGGTACGAGTTCGATCCGCAGCGCGGCCTGTATTTCGGCGTTTCTCTGAACGCCTACCGGCACTTGGTCGAGCCCTACGGCTACAAATTCGTCGGCGTGAACAAGGACGGCTGCAACGTCTTCTTCGTGCGCGAGGACGCCTACGAGGCCGAGACGCTCGATCGGTTCGAGTTTCTGGATTTCGCCTACACCACCGTCTTCGTGAACAAATACAAGATGTCCGGCGAGGCTCTGCGCGACGAGCTGTTGGCGCGGCCGAACCTGAAGTTCGTCGACGTCCGCACGCTTGATGTCGAGGCTGCGGCCAAGGCCTACATCGCGACCAAGCCGAAGCCGGCTCCGGAGGCCGCCGCACCGGCGAAGCGACCGGCGGCCGCTGCTGCGCCCCTGGTCGATGAATCGCTGGAGGCGCCTGTCTACCACGGGGTGACGACGTTCCATGCCGAAGGGTTCGAGAAGCACGGCAAGGAATTCATCGAGTCGTTCGAGCGGCACTGGCCGGAGGGAACCAAACTCTGGGTGATGGCCGAAAACTGCCAGCCGCCTCAAACCGACAAGGTGCAGATCCGCGACCTGCTGGACTCCTGCCCGGCCCTCGTCGAGTTCAAGCAGCGCCACGCCTCCAACCCGGGGGCCCGCGGACGCTTTGGTCGGATCTACGACTACCAGCTCGATTCGGTTCGCTGGAGCCACAAGGTCTATGCCGTCGAGGCTGCGGCGGAGTTTTCCGACGCCGACATCCTGATCTATGTCGATGCCGACATCGTTTGTTTTCAGGACATGCCACTGTCGTTCCTGAACGGCCTGATGCCGTCGTGGGCCGATATCGGATACATGCCCCGAAAGAAGATGTATTCCGAATGCAGCTTCGTTCTGTACCGCATCAAGCGGCCGGAAGTGCGGAACTTCATCAGAGAGCATTCGTCCTATTACACCACCGACAAGATCTTCACCCTGCCGCGCTGGACGGACTGTCATATTTTCGACCGGCTGGTTCAGGAGTACACCCGCGACCGGCGGCTTAAATTCTATAATCTGAACGAGGGAATCCCCGATTCCATGCACCCGTTCATCAACGGTCCGCTCGGTGGATATATGGACCACCTGAAGGGTGCCCGGAAGGATGGCGGTCAGTCCTACGCGTCCGACCTCATCGTCCAACGGGACGAGGCGTATTGGGCGAATTCGCGCCAGAAGTGAGCGCGGCGGACCAGCCGACCAGTCAGACAAGCCAAACCGTGTGAGAGATATCCGGTACGATGACCCAGAAGCGCGCACTGATCACGGGAATTACGGGCCAGGACGGGGCGCTGCTCGCCGAACTCCTCCTGTCCAAGGGGTATGAGGTTCACGGCATCCGGCGTCGCACCTCGTCCTTCAACACCTGGCGGATCGACCATCTCTATCGGGACTGGCACGACAAGAACGCCAAGCTGTTCCTGCATTACGGCGATATGCTGGATTCGCTGTCGCTGACGCATTTGCTGCGCAAGATCGAGCCGGACGAGATCTATAACCTCGCAGCCCAGAGCCATGTCCATGTGAGCTTCCAGACGCCGGAATACACCGCCAATGTCGACGGGCTCGGCGCGCTCCGCCTGCTGGAGGCGGTGCGGCTGCTCGGGATGGAGGATCGGGTCCGCGTCTATCAAGCCTCCACGTCCGAGTTGTACGGGCTGGTGCAGGAGACTCCGCAGACCGAGAAGACCCCGTTCTACCCGCGCAGCCCTTACGGCGTGGCGAAGATGTTCGCGTTCTGGATCACCGTGAACTACCGCGAAGCCTACGGGTTCCACGCCTCCAACGGCATTCTGTTCAACCACGAATCCCCGATCCGCGGCGAAACCTTCGTCACCCGCAAGATCGTCAGAGCCGTGGCGGCCATCAAGAACGGGACGCAGGACTGCCTGTATCTCGGCAACATTCATTCGAAGCGCGATTGGGGCCATGCCCGCGATTTCGTCGAAGGCATGTGGCGCATTCTCCAACAGGACGAGCCCGACGATTACGTCCTGGCCACCGGCGAGACCCATTCGGTGAAGGAGTTCGTCGAGAAGTCGTTCGAATACGCCGGCATGAAGATCGAGTGGAGCGGGAGCGGCCTGGACGAGGTCGGTGTCGATGCCGGGTCCGGCCGGGTGGTTGTCCGCATCGATCCGGAGTTTTTCCGGCCGTCCGAGGTCGATCTGCTCCTCGGCGATGCCACCAAGGCCAAGGAGAAGCTCGGCTGGGTCGCTTCCACCAGCTTCGAGGGCCTGGTCGAAGACATGATGGAAGCGGAACTGAAGACCATTAAGTCGTAGAGGATCAGATATGTCTTTGGAAAGCAAAACCCTGGAGAACTGCCGGCTCTGCCAGGGCCGCGACCTGCAGGTTCTGCTCGACCTCGGTGTGATGGCGTCTTGCGGAAACTTTCCAAAGCGTGAGGAAGAGGATCTGAACGGCCCGATGAATCTGGTGCGGTGCGCCGATTGCGGGCTCGTTCAGATGGGCTATTCCTATCACATGCCGGTTTTCTTCGGCGCAGGATACGGCTACCGCTCCGGCCTCAACCGGACGATGGTGAATCACCTGCATTCGGTGGTGCGCTCCGTCCAGGAAGTGCGCCCGTTGGCCGATGGAGATTACGTCCTGGATATCGGAGCCAACGACGGCACGTCGCTGAAAGCTTATCCCGCCAGCGCCAATCGCGTGGGGATGGATCCGACGATCAGCACCTTCAGCGAGTTCTATCCGGACGACATCCTCCAGATCGCCGATTTCTTCTCGGCGAAGAACTGGATGGAGCGCGTGGGCGACCATAAGGCCGCTATCGTCAGTTCCATCGCGATGTTCTACGACATCGAGCGGCCGGTCGATTTCGCCAAGGAGATCGCCTCCATCCTCGCGTCGGACGGCGTCTGGGTGTTCGAGCAGAGTTATCTGCCGCTGATGCTGGAGCGTCGTTCGTTTGACACCATCTGCCATGAGCACCTCGAGTACTACACGCTGTCGCAGATCGAGCGGATCCTGTCCGAGGCGGGGTTGCGGGTGGTCGCCGTCGATCTGAACGACATCAACGGCGGAAGCTTCCGGATTACCGCCACCCATGTCGATGGCCCGATCGCAGAGATCGCGCCCGACGCCCTGGCAAAGCTTCGCAAGGAAGACGCCGCCTTCAACAGGAACTTCCACGCGATCTTCGACGAGTTCAGAGAATGCCTGGATGCGCTGAAGAAGAACCTGCTGACCTGCTTCGAAGAGCTGGCCGCGACGGGAAAGACCGTGCACGGCTACGGCGCCTCGACGAAGGGCAACACGCTGCTGCAGCTCTATGGGGTGGATGCGGCACGGATGCCGATGATCGCCGACGTGAATGAGCGCAAATGGGGCCTCATGACCCCGGGCACGCACATTCCTATCGTCTCCGAGGAAGAGTCCAAGCGTCACGCGCCGGACTACTACATGGTTCTGCCGTGGCATTTCCGCGACGGGATCCTGGAGCGGGAGAAGGACTTCATCGCGAATGGCGGCGGTTTCATTTTCCCGTTGCCGCAGGTGGAAATCGTCGACCAGTCCGGGTGCCGGGTCATCTCCTGAGGAGGCGTCGAGGGGCCCGTATGGCGAAGACAGTCTTGATTGTCGGTGCGGCCGGGCAGGACGGGACACTCCTTTCCCGACGCCACCGACGGCAGGGTGATCGGGTCATAGGTCTGTCCCGCAACGGGGTCAGTGACGGCACGGTCGTCCAACATGCTCCGCTGGACCTGTGCGACCCGCTTGCTGTGCCCGACCTGATCGACCGCTACCGGCCGCAAACGATCTATTATCTTGCTGCCTATCATCACAGCAGCGAAGACCGGCCGAATGGCGAGCAGGCGGCTGATCTGCGCGAACTGTTCAAGCGATCAGTCGATACAAATCTGCTCGGTTGGCTGAACTGGCTTGCCGCGGCCGACAGCGCGCGCTCGAGACCGCGGCTGTTCTACGCCTCGTCATCGTTGGTATTCGGTCACCCCTCTGTCCCCGTCGCTGACGAGAACGCGCCCCTTGATCCCAAGAACCCCTATGGGATCACGAAGGTATCGGCGATGCAGGCTGCTGATTTCTATCGGGAGAACCGCGACCTGCATGTCAGCACCGGAATCCTCTTCAATCATGAATCGATCAGGCGCTCGACCAGCTTTGTCACGCGGAAGATCACCCAGGCGGCGGCGCGGGCGGCTCTTGGGGACTCATCTCCGCTGGCGCTGAGAAACCCTTGGGCCACGGTCGACTGGACCGCTGCCGAGGACGCCGTGTCCGCGATGAGCTTGATTTGCGATCAAGAGGATCCAGGCACCTATGTCATCGGAACGGGGATCACGCGCTCGGTGATGGATTTTACGGAAGAGGCCTTCGGTGCCTTGGGGCTTCCGGCGCCGAGGATTGAATATCCGGAAGATGCCATTCCCAAAAAGGGCATTGCTGCGCGGCCAGAAAAATTGATGAGGATCGGATGGCAGACCGAATATCCTTGGCCAAAATGGATTCACAGAATGGCCAAAACCGATTATCGGCTTGCCCGTTGTCGATCTGGGAGTTGAGTCGGAATATAGCCATAGAGAACAATAGACGAGATATTTATATGCTCTCCTTTCTATCCAAAATCTGCTGAAGGAAATTGTTAGACAGGGAAATTAAAATTGACCAGATCAGAGGCCGGAAATGGTTGACGGTGTTCTTTGGTGGATTACCGGATTATCTGGATCTGGAAAAACCACTATTGCGCGCGCCCTAGTTAAAAAGTTAGATATTGAAAAAATTCCTGTAGTTCATTTCGATGGAGATGAGCTTAGATCTATATTCAATGCAGAATCGTCGTTCGACAATTTAGCGCGACTTGAATTGGCGCATCGGTATTCCAGGCTGTGCGAGGTGGTCACGAAACGCGGTGTGGATGTTGTCTGCTCGACGATGTCACTGTTCCACGAGATCCACGTCGCCAACCGAAGCCGGTTCCCCAGATATCGGGAGATTTTCTTGGACGTACCGATGTCGGTCCTGGAGCAACGAGATCAAAGGGGTCTGTATAGCGGCGCTCGCGCGGGCCGTGCGACGAATGTGGTGGGCGTGAACTCCGCCGTCGAGATTCCCACTGCCCCGAACCTGGTTCTGGTAAACGATGGCGGCTCTGCGCCCGACTTTATGGCCGAGCAGATATATGCGCTTCGCCCTCTGACGGATTGATGCAAGCTACCCATTGGGGGGCGGTGAGTATGTCTACACTCAGACGACGTTTCGAGTTTGGTACGAAGGCTGAAACCCTCCGTCGGGTCGGCGAATACGATTCATCGCTCTTCATCCCCGTTTTTGAGTTTTTTTCCGTTTCGGACTGGGCGGCAGGCAAGTCTGCGTGGCTTTTGCGGCTTCGGGAGAAATTCGGAGGGCAACTCGTCGCCGTCAGATCAAGCGCGGCCGATGAGGATGGTGCGCATAGTTCGATGGCCGGAGCGTACACGTCGGTCTTGAACGTTCCTGCCGATGATCCTGAAACTGTCAGCGCGGCGGTGGAGGAGGTTCTGGCCTCCTATGGGGCGACAGCCGGCTCCGGTGACCAGATCTTGGTCCAGACAATGGTGACAGGGATCGACGCTGCTGGCGTGATCACCACGCACTGTATCGACGATGGCGCGCCCTATTACGTCATTAACTACGACTCTCTGTCTGGACGGACCGACACGGTTACCGGTGGCATTGGCGCCCATAAGGCAGTCGTCATTCATCGGGAATCAGGCGAGGTCCAGGTTCACTCCCCTCGAGTCCGGGCCATGCTGTGGCTGGCGCGCCGAATTGAAAGCATCACCGGGCCCGTGCCCATGGATATCGAGTTCGCCTTGCGAACGGATGGTACACCGTGCCTATTTCAGGTCCGGCGGCTGTCCACTGCCAAGGCCTGGGACATCAGCGTTAGTGCGCGTGTTCGGGAATCTCTGGAGGGGGTCGAGACCTTCATTCTTGGGCGTTTGGGGCCGCGGCAAGGTCTGCTGGGTGATCGCAGTATCCTTGGCAATATGCCGGACTGGAATCCGGCCGAGATGATCGGCGCCGTGCCGAAGACGCTGGCATTCTCGCTTTATCGTCGATTGATCACAGAGCGTGTGTGGCGAGAGGCGCGCGCCAAGATGGGATACCGCAACCCCGTCGCCGAAGAGCTCATGGTCGGTCTTGCCGGGCGGCCCTACATCGATGTCCGCTCCTCCCTCAATTCGTTCCTTCCGGCAGACCTCGACGAGGCGGTTGGGAGCCGATTGGTCAATTCAGAAATCGAACTCCTGAACGACAAGCCGGAATGGCACGACAGGATCGAGTTCGAGATCGCTCCAACAATTCTCGACTTCTCCACCAATCGGTTTCTCGTTGAGGCCTATGGCAGCGAGCTGTCGGCCACGGATCGTCATCATATCGTGGAAAGGCTACGGGCACTGACCGCTCGCACGCTCACCCGGGGCGCGCACGGTACCATCGACTGGGCGAGCGAGCGTATTCATGATCTTGCGACGTACCAAAGTACCCGGATCTTGGGCAAAAACTCTGGTGGTGAGATTGCCGACCTGCACGGAATCTTGGCTCTGTTGGAGGAGTGTCGGAAGATCGGGACGTTCTCGTTTTCTATACTTGCGCGCCATTGTTTCGTGGCAGAGGCTCTGTTGCGGAGTGCGGTGGACCGGGGGGCGCTGAGGGCGGAGCGTGTAACGGAGTTCAAGAGATCGATCCGCACCATCGCCGGCGACTTGACTCACTCGATGTCGGAAGTTGCTGCCGGTAGAGCCGACCAGGCCGCCTTCCTTGCACGGTTCGGCCACGTCAGACCCGGCACCTACGATATCACCTCGCCGCGCTACGACGATCGGCCCGCCCTCTTCAGCGACTGCGTCGAGACCGAGTTCCACGAGTATCCACCGTTTACGCCGACCTTGTCGGAGGCTGCGGCGCTACAGTCTCTGTTGACCGAAGCCAGATTGCCGATCGATTCAAATGCGTTCTTTGATTATGCGACGAAGGAGATTGCTCAGAGAGAGTTTGCCAAATTCGTGTTCAGCCGGAATATTTCCGACGCTTTGGAGCGGTTGACCGTTTGGGGGACAACCCACTCTCTGACAAGAGACGATCTCTCCCATCTCGACATTGATTGGTTGGAGAATATTGTCGCTGGAACGGCGGCCGCGCTGGATCGGGGAGCACTCAGAGAGCGCCTTGCCCGGAACAGGGATAAATGGGAACGCGATCTGCCGGTTCGGATCAGCTACATCGTACGATCTGTTGACGATCTGTATGTCGTGCCCGTGCACCGTGCTCTGCCGAGTTTCGTGACGCGCGGACAGATCACAGGTGTGGGGCGGGTTGTAGAGGCTACGGAGACCGCGGGGGATCTCCGCGGCGTCGTCGTCTGTATCGAGAATGCCGATCCTGGCTTTGACTGGATCTTTTCTCGCGGGATCGCCGGTCTGGTCACGAAATTCGGTGGAACGAACTCGCATATGGCCATTCGCTGTGCTGAATTTGGCCTGCCGGCGGCGATCGGATGCGGCGAGCTTCTATATGAAGAAATCTGTGCCGCTCATCGGATCGAGTTGGACTGTGTAAACCAGATTCTCCGCCCGGCTGTCTGACATGCGGATAGGCATCACACAACGCATCGTCCAGGCCGACGCCTATGTGGAAGCCCGCGATGCCCTTGCCCATGATTGGGCTCGCTTCATGGCTGCTGCTCTCCCCGAGGCGGTGTGGGTGCCTATCCCGAATGTCGGACCTGACGTAGTCCGGTGGGCGAGTGCCGTCGGCTTGGATGGCCTCATTCTGTCGGGCGGTGAAACGCCTGGCGACGCGCCGTTAAGGGATGCAACGGAGGCAGCACTGGTCGATTGGGCGGAGACCGAGAGCCTGCCCGTGCTTGGCATCTGCCGTGGTCTTCAGTTCGCGTTGATGCGCGCTGGATGTGTGCTGCACCCATGTGACCGGGAGTTGCACGTCGCGTCGCGACATCGTGTGCGAAAGTTCGCCGCTCCTCAGGGGCTTCCATCGCTTCCGGACGAGGTGAATTCGTATCATACGGTAGGGGTGCCGGCCGCGACCGGACTGCCGGACGGTTGGATTGTTCTGGCGGTGTCGTCCGATGGGATGATCGAGGCCGCTTCAGATGCGACCTCACGAATGCTGCTGCTGATGTGGCACCCTGAGCGCGACGAACATCCCGACCCCGCGTCGGTCGAGCTTGTCCGGTATCTGTTCATTGAAGAGAGGCCATGATGTCTTGCAGAGGTCTCGTGCTCGCGGCCGGCCGGGGCAGCCGGATGGAGAGCCTGACGGAATTGCGGCCGAAATGTCTGGTCCCCATCGCTGGAAAGCGGCTGATTGAGTGGCAGCGCGACGCGTTGCAGGCTGCCGGTGTCAGCCCAGTCGCGGCCGTCGGAGGATACAGATCTGATCTGTTGACACCGTTTCTGCCTGTGCCTTTCGTTAACGAACGCTGGGCTGAAACAAACATGGTCGCCAGCCTTGCGGTTGCCCGAGACTGGATGTCGGCAACCGATGTGATCGTTTCTTATTCGGACATCGCCTATGCGGTCGAATGGGTCACCCGCCTGATCGACGCCCCCCCTGCGCCAATCACGATCGCTTTCGATCGGAAATGGTGGGATCTGTGGTCTCTGCGGTTCGAGGACCCTTTGTCTGACGCGGAGACGTTCCGGATCGACGCCTCTGGGCGTCTCCTGGAGATCGGGGGCAAGACGGAAGACTCCGGGGCGATCGAAGGCCAGTATATGGGGCTTCTGCGGTTTAGCTCGGAAGGATGGGCGGCAGTTGAGGAACTGCTTGCCGATTTGCACGACATCCCCGACCGCGATCGTCTGGACATGACGGGGATGCTGTCACGCCTCATCGCCCGGGGTGTTGAAATCGCCACCGTTCCGGTTGACGGCCGTTGGGCGGAAGTGGACCAGCGCGTCGACCTTGAAGCCTATGAAGCGGCGTTGCTGGCGAACGAGGCCAAGGGCACTACATGGTCGCACGATTGGCGAGGGTGACGCCTCAAGAGGGATTGGACGATCAATGCCGGGGAGCGCAGGCGATATCCGACGACCATGCTGGCAATGGTGCGGATCGGCATGTCGGAAAGCGAGATCGACGGGCCGGAAAATCCCAGACAACTGGTATACCGACCAAATTAGGTAATCACAGCTCGCAAGGACGCTGATCATGACATCGATCAAGAAGGGCGATTTTTCGACTCTTGCCAATGACTATGCGGCGTATCGCCCTTCGTATAACGAGGCTCTGACGAACGATATTGTGCGGAACCATCCGGTCGGCACCGATAAGCTGCGGGCTGCCGACGTTGGTGCTGGAACCGGTATTTTCACACGTCTGTTGGTGAAGGCAGGCGCTGCTACCGTTACGGCGGTTGAGCCGAACGACAATATGAGAGCCGCTGGCGCCAAAATGTCGACCGGGCCGGAATTCGGGAAGATCCGGTGGATGAAGGGCAGTGCCGAACAGACCGGCTTAGACGATCGAAGCGTCGATCTGGTGTCGATGGCCTCTTCCTTTCACTGGGCCGATACCGAGGTCGCGCTGGCCGAGTTTGATCGAATTTTATCCGAGCACGGAGTGTTCGTTGCTATCTGGAACCCGCGGATTACGGAGAAATCCGAGGTGGAGACAATCATCCAGAATGAGTTGGTTGATCATTTCGGATTGAAAAACAGGGTGTCTTCCGGCCGAAGCGGTATCGCTGAAAAGATGACGGACATCCTGTCCGAGTCGCCGTATTTTGGGAGTGTCACCTATGTCGAAGCCACGGATGTCGTTGAGCGTTCGCCGGCGGATTATGTGGGCGCCTGGCGGTCGGTCAACGACATCCGAGCTCAGCTTGGTGAAGAGAATTTCTCTGAGTTCATCGAATTTGTAGAGAAAACGGTCGCAACACGCGAGTCTGTGCCGGTGCATTATTTAACGCGGGCGTGGATAGCTCAGAAGTAACTATAACTATCGCAATTAAATGCAGTTGATTGTCGGGAGTGGATACCGACTTAAAATCGAACCACATGCGAGACGCCGTCGTCGTTCTGTACATTCCGAAGCCGCTTCACCCCGGCTATTGGATAGACGGGGGTGTGGTGCGCCTGTCAGAGCATCTTGCCGCTTGGACCTGCGAAGCGTATGCAGTGCTATGCTTGCGATGGGACAATGCGCTTGATTATCGAGTACATGGACGGAAATTATGTGTGAGAGATTGTAATTGTGTCGGTGTGGAAGCAGTCATGTTGAATTTTGGTCCTTAGCGATTTTAATGATCATTATTAGATGGACTGAGTATTTTGGTAAATGATCTGTAAGACAGAATAAGAGAGTAAATATCTATGTTCATTCCGGAAAAGAACGCAATTTTCATATTCCCGCATTATACGGGATTCACGATGACGCATGAGTCGCTGGGGCATTATTTCGATGGTTTGGATTCACAGGAGAATCAAGAAAAAATAAGATCTATGGTTTCTTTCAAAGAGCATTCTATGTCGTTGATGTTAGAGAAAAAAGGACGTCCTTATCCGGCGCATCCGAATGTAAGGACTCTACATCAACATCTAAAGATTCCTTTGAGGACTGTGAAGTGGTTTGCAACTGTTCGAAACCCATGGAGTCGATATTGGGGTGCATACCACCATTTCTTGAAATATCAAAGATTAATTGAAAAATACAGAATACAAGGAAAATCATTTGACGAATTTGTTCTGGATCAAGAAATAATAAATAAGGGGAGATTTTTTATGTTTAATGACTATCTTCAGCCTTTGCATATACATTTGGCATTTTTGCACTCAAAAGATGTGATTGTATTTAGGCCGGATCTGTTTTCCCATTTTATCAAGTTTGAATCGTTCAATTCGGATATGGAGAAAGTAGCCGATATTCTGGATATTTCCGTCAAACACGTCGAGATAAGACATAAGAAAAATACTTACGTCAATGAAATGAGCGACGTAGCAAAGGACTGTATTTATCGGATGTGCCAAAAGGAAATTCGTGCTTTCAAATATGAATTTGAAGAGTGATAGCGTTTTATAGAATAATATTATTGCTGTTTCTCGTTAATATTTTTTATTGTAGAAATAAATCAGGAATCTCGATCGATATTTGAATTGATATTCAAACGGCGCATCGGCGAGAAGCCTATCAAAACTGTTCTTCCGCCCCCCTGAGTCGTTGGGCTTCAGGAACTCGTGAGACGCCCGTACCCGTCCTCGAAGCGGACGATATCGTCCTCACCGAGATAGCTGCCGGTCTGCACCTCGATCAGGTGCAGGGGGGACGTCCCCGGGTTCTCCAGGCGGTGAATGGTCCCCGCCGAAATGTAGATCGACTCGTTCTCCGCCAGCGTCAGGGTGTCCGGCCCGCGCGTCACCAGCGCGGTTCCCTCGACCACGACCCAGTGCTCGGCCCGATGGTGATGCATCTGTAGCGACAGACGTTGTCCCGGCGCGACCACGATGCGCTTCACCTGGAACCGTTCGCCGCGATCGATCGACCGATAGGTGCCCCACGGCCGGTGTACCTTGGTGTGGAGGCTGAACTCGCTCCGTTCCTCGGCCTGGAGACGCGCGACGAGTTCCTTGATGTCTTGGGTCTTGTTGCGGTCGGCGACCAGGATCGCATCGTCGGTGGCGACCACGACGATGTCGTCGAGGCCGGAAATGGCAATCAGCGGATGGTCGGAATGGGCGTAGACGTTGCGGGAATCCTGGATGATGGCATCGCCCCGCACCACATTGCCGTCGGCATCCTTGTCGCTGATGTCCCAGAGAGCGGACCAGGCACCGATGTCGCTCCATCCCATCTCGACCGGCACGACGACGGCGCGGTCGGTCTTTTCCATCACGGCGTAGTCGATCGACACCGAAGGCAGGGCGCTGAACTCCTGCGATCCGAGCCTGCAGAAGCTCAGGTCGCGGGCCGCGGCGGCCAGGGCGGCGCGGCAGCCGTCCACGATGGCCGGGGCGGTCCGCTCCAGCTCGGAGATGTAACCCGCCGCCGAAAACAGGAATATGCCGCTGTTCCAGAGATAGGTGCCGGCGCTCAGGAACGTCTCCGCCGTCGCCAGGTCGGGCTTTTCGACGAACCGGTCCACAACATGCACACCGGCATGGGTTGCCGTCGGCGCGCCGATCGAAATATAGCCGTACCCGGTTTCCGGCCGCGAGGGCTGGATACCGAAGCTGACCAGGGAACCGTCCGCCGCGGCAGCGGTCGCCTTGTCGACGGCCTCGATGAACCGGTCCGGCGCGGTGATCACGTGGTCGGAGGGGGTGACCAGCATCAGCGCATCCGGATCCTGCGCCAGCAGGGCCAGGGCGGCGACGCAGACGGCGGGTGCGGTGTTCCGGCCGATCGGCTCCAGGATAATCTCGGCAGGCTCGACGCCTTGCGAGCGCAGCTGTTCGGCAACGATGAACCGGTGCTCTTCGTTGCAGATCATCATCGGTGCGGCGAACTGCTCACCGGAGAACCGGTGCGCACTTTCCTGCAGCATCGTGCGCTCGCCGGCCAGCGACAGGAACTGCTTGGGGTAGAGCGCGCGCGACAGCGGCCAGAGCCGGCTTCCGGAGCCTCCGGACAGAATGACGGGCGTGACTTTGCGTGCCGTGCCGGTCGAGCTCATCGCGCCGGCCTCACCGTCCCAGCGCGACGAGGTCGTGCATGTCGACGATCCCGATCGGCTGGTGGGCCCGGTCCACGATGAACACCACCGTGATCCGGCGATCGTTCATGGTCTCCATGAGTTCCCGGCATTTCATCTCCGGGCCGACCGTGAAGGGATCGGCCGTCATCACCTGGGCGATGTCCTGGTCGAACAGGTCGTCGTTCAGGTGACGGCGCAGGTCGCCGTCGGAGACGAGGCCGGCCAGGCGGCCCGTCTCATCGACCACGCCGATACAGCCGAACCGGCGGCCCATCATCGCCGAGATCGCATCCTTGATCGACACGTCGTTGCGCACGATCGGCATGGCGTCGCCGGTATGCATCACCTCCTGGGCGGTGGCCAGCAGGCGGCCGAGGCTGCCGCCCGGATGCAGCACGGCGAAATCGTCGGGGGTGAAGCCGCGGATCTCCATCACGGTGACCGCCAGGGCGTCGCCGACGGCCAGCATCTGCGTCGTCGATGTGGTCGGCGCCAGATGCAGCGGGCAGGCCTCCTCGGTCGGCGGCACCAGAATGGCGACGGTCGAGTTGCGGGCCAGCGCGCTGTCGGCGTTGCGCGTCATCCCGATGATCGGGATCTTCTTGGCCTGGGCGAACTGGATGACGTCGAACAGCTCCTTCGTCTCGCCGGAATTGGACAGCATGATGATCACGTCCTCCGACCCGATCATCCCCATGTCGCCGTGGCTGGCCTCCGACGAGTGAACGAAGAGGGCGGGGGTGCCGGTGGACGCAAAGGTCGCGGTCATCTTCTCGCCGACGATCCCGCTCTTGCCGACGCCGGTCACCACGACCTTGCCCCGGGTGTTGAGGATCAGCGACACCGCCTTGGAGACGATGGTCCGGTCCAGCTCCAGGATCGCGTTGAGGCCTCGGGTTTCCAGGCGGATGGTTTCGTAGAACCGATCCAGGGAGTAACCAGCGTGCATTGTGTCCTCGGGCTTGCAGAGCAGTCAGGTTCTAGTGGCTATTGCGCGTCGGGGCCATGGCTTATGCAGCGGGCGCCGGGTCAGCCGGCGGTCCCGCCTCCGCTGGCGCCACCGGCGGGGCGGTCCAGCAGCGTGGCCAGACGCTCCGCGAGCTGGCGGTCCAACGCGTCGTACTGGTCGTACAGCGTGCGGTACAGGTCGAGGACGCCGGCGATGGACGGGGAGAGGGCAAAGTCCCGGCGCGCCTGGTCGTAGGCCCGCGCCCGGATCGGCTCCAGGTCCGGATGGCCGTCGATCTGCTCGAGCACCCGCGCCAGATCGTCCGGCGTGTCGAAGAGGAAGCCGGTCGCGCCGTCGGAGACGCTGGCGCCATAGACGTTGCGGCTGGCGATGGCGACCGTCGCCCCGGCGGCGGCCTCCATGAACTTCAGGTTCGATTTGTGAGCGTTCACCGCCGAATCGGCACAGGGGAGCAGGGCCAGGTCGGCCCGGCGCATCACCGCCATGTACTGGTCGTAGGGCAGGATCCGGAAGAACTCCTTGTTCGGCATCGTCAGGGCCGAGAAGATCGTCTCGTCCCCGACGACCAGGAACCGCCAGTCCCGGGCCGAGCGCGCGGCGAAAGCGTTCACGGTCTCGGCGAACGCCTCGAAGTCCGGGCCGCGGTTGAACCCGCCGATGAAGATCGTGTTCGGCTCGGACTGGGCGCGGGCTTCGGCGTAGGAGAAGATCTGCGGCACCCGGTTCGGAACCAGGAAGGTGTTCGGATTCCACTGCTTGATCTTCTGCACCAGGGATTCGGTGCTGACCTGAACCACGTGGGCGCCGAGAAAGCTCAGATAGCGGTTTTCCGGAATCTCCCGCCAAAGATCCGGGTCGTCGTCGAAATCCGTGACGATCAGTTTCCGGCGCCGGCGCAGGATCTCGATCTGCGCCGGGTCGCGGTTCAGCCTCAGGATCGGGCGCTGCCAGACGAAAATGTTGGGGCCTTCGGGATGGGCGGAGATGGAGGCGGTCTCGCCGTGAACGGCGACCGACACGCCCGGGACCGAATTGAAGGCTCTTGCCGGCGCGGCGACCCGGGTGAAGTTGAAGCCGCCGCGGTCGGCCAGCTTCTTGAAGTCGATCTGCATCGGCGGTGTCGCGGTCGGCCGTTGGGCCTGGACGACATACTGGAAGGTCAGCAGGTCGTTATGAAGATCCTGGGGCGGCACGCCCTTGGCATCCGCCAGGGTCCGGCAGATCTGTTCCAGTTCGGCCGGCGGCTTGGTGCCGATGCGCCGCCGGTGCAGCTTCTTCATGGTGAGGCCCGCCCCCTCCACGAACCTGCGCAAGGACCGGCCGGTGAAGAACCGCAGGTGGGTGCGATCGTGCAGGCCGGAATCCTGGTATTCGAAATGTCCGGCCATCAGGTTCAGGGACAGCATCCAGTGCTGGGCGTTCGGCACGCAGATGCAGACGACGCCGTCATCCTTCAGCAGGCGCAGATGGTCCTTCAGGGCGGCCCAGGGGTCCACCAGATGCTCGAGCACGTCGCCATAGACCAGGGCGTCGGCAAGGCCGTGCCGTTCCAGCGCCGCCGTGGTGACCGACGGATCCTCGGCACTGCCCTCGTGGACCGCGTCCAGCACTTCGCGCGCCTTGGCCGCCGCGTCCGGGAACAGTTCGATGCCGATATACTCGGCACCGGGATTCCAGGTCTTGTAGGCCCAGCCGAGGCGCCCCTCTCCACAGCCGAATTCATAGACCCGTTCGGCGGTGGCGGGCACAATCTGCAGCAGGTCCTGGTTTACGTTGCTGTAATACGAGGACTTGGGCGATTGCGCCGCCGTGTCTCCTGAAGGGTTCGTCATCCGGGGCTGTCACTTGGGCCAGAGTGGAGACAGGGCGTCTCGGAGCGGCGGAGCGTCAGGAAGCCTTGCGCTGAGAGGCTTTCAGCATGGCGTCCTTTTCCTTGAACCAGACATCGGCGTAGTCGGTGTCGATGTAATCGTCGAAATACGGTCCGCCCTCGGTGTAATGCAGGTTCTGGATCTGCTCCACCGGCAGCAGCGGGTCGTATCCGACAAGATGGTTCCAGCCGCCCGGCAGCTCGCCGATCTGGTCGTCCGACTCCAGCCACTTGAACTGATGCAGCTCGAGCCCGGTCGCCGTGTTGACGTAGTCCGGGGTCAACGCCTTGCACTTGGCGTTGTTGAACAGGATCACGCTGCTCCAGTTCTTCTTCTCGTACTTGGTCTGGGCGGCGCCGAGGAACTTCACGTCCTCTTGCGGCCGGTGATCGTGCTTGATCACCTGCACGGCGTAGCGGTCGTCCTTGAGCTCGAACAGCTTGCAGATGTCGTCGAGAACCAGCATGTCGCAGTCCATGAAGACGCTCCAGCCCTCGTAGCCGCTCATGTAGGGCACGAGGAACCGGGAGAACGAGAACTCGGTGGACTGGAGCGGGTTGCGCTCGCGTTTGAACACGCCGTGGAGCTGCGACAACATGATCGGAATGACCGCAACGGGGGCGGACGCGCGCGCCTGGATGCTGTGGTTCAGCACGTGGAACGCAACGGTTTCATTTGGGTCAAAACCGACGAATACGCGGTTCATCGACTGCTCCATTTTTGATGTTAGTCGATCCTCGACTGAGCGCCCGTCCGGTCGACGGGGGCCGATCGCCGCGGAATGTAGACCAGGAGGTCACCTCGGGCAACACGCGCGGGCATCGGGAGCCGGGCAGTGGAAGGTGCCGGATTTCTCAGGGAAACTGCCGTTTTCCAACCGTCAGGGGATGAGGTCGATGCCGCATCGCGCGCGCACTTCGTCGACCAGCCCGGGCAGGTATACCGTATCGAAACTGTAGTTCTGCTCGACGGTTGCCCGCGCCAGCCGGCCGATCTTGCCGCGCTCCTCGTCAGCCATGGCGAGGCCACGCAGGAGGTTGTCGCAGACCGACTGAGGCGTGTAGTCGCAGAGCAGCCCGTTCTTGCCGTCGGCGATCACTTCGCGCACCGGATCGGTGGCGGAGGCGACGACCAGGGTTTCCAGGGCCATGGCCTCCAGCATCGACCAGGACAGCACGAAGGGCACCGTCAGGTAGGCATGGACTTTGGCGATGCCCAGCAGGTCCAGGAACATCGGATAGGGGACCTTGCCGAGGAAGGCCGCGTTCTCGAGCACCGGGCCTTCCTGGTGCAGGAAGAAGTCGCGCCAGGAGGTGCCGCCCTTGGGCCGCTTGCCGTAGCTGATGTCGTCGCCGCCGATGAGCACCACTTTGACGTCCGGCGCGGCGCGGGCCAGCAGCTTGAGGGCTTCGAAGAACACGTCGAAGCCGCGGTAGGGCTCCAGATTGCGCGACACATAGGTGATGACCCGGTCGCCCTTGTTCAGGGTCCAGCCGTTCGGAAGCGTGACGCTATTCTTCCGGTTCGCCCGGATGTCCCCGACGGCAATGCCTTCGTGCAGCGTCAGGATCTGCGGCCACACGATCCGGGGATGGACGAATTTCTGCCATAGGGTCGGCGTCATGATGATGTCGGCCGCCATCATCGACTGGGTCAGGTGAAGGTTCCGCGCCACCAGCTTGCAGGCGGTGTCGACGGGGACGTCGCCCTTATGGGTGAACGCGGTGTCGGAGTAGCGGGACTCGTAATAGAACTCGGAGAAGACGACGAGTTTCGCCTTGGGGAAGATCTCCTTCACGAACAATGCCTCGCCCCAGCCGGAATGGGCGAAGATGATGTCGGGTTGGACGTTGTTCTCCTTCAGCGCCAGGAGTTTGCGCGCCACGGCCTGACCGTAGAGTAGGTGGGAGTCGAGGCCGGAAATGTACTGGTGCGACCCGCCGGTCGGCTTCCGGCTCAGGTCGTAGGTGATCCGGCGCACGTTCGGAAGGTCGACGGTGTTCTTCTTTGTAATGAAGTAGACCGTGTTCTTCTCGTTCTTCGCGAGCGCCTGACAGATGTTCTTGAACTGCCCGGGCATGTTCTGGTGGATGAAGACGATCACCGGCATTAGAGGGATTCCGCTTCTTTGCGAATTTCATCACGCACCAATGCGTAGAAATCGCGCCAGGACTGGTTTCTCGGCTTCTGCAGGATCCGCAGCGAGGGATACCAGCGGCTGTGCGGCCCGGTCATCCAGCGCCAGTCGCGGACATGGCCGACGACCACGAGCCCGCGCTTGCCCAGCGCCCCCGCCAGATTGGCCGTGGAGGTGCAGGACGACACGATCAGATCCATCTGGCTCATCAGCCGGGCGGTGTCGTCGAAATCCTTCAGGTCGCCGGACAGGTCCCGCGCACCCGGATACCGGGCCTCGATCTCGCCTTCGTCGATCCCCTTCTGCAGGCCGAAGTAGCTGACCGCGTCGGTGTCGAACAGCGGGGCGATATCGCCGATCCGGGCGGAGCGGTCCTTATCGTGGACGAAGTCGGGATTGCCGGCCCAGGTCAGCGCCACTTTGGGACGGCCGGTATCGGGAACCCGCAGGGCCTCGTCCTGTCGGGCGACCAGATAGGGGAATGTCAGGTCGCTCACATCGGAGACCCCGAGGACGCGGGCAATGTCGAACAGCGGGAAATAGAAATCGTACCCGTCGGGCAGTTTCAGGGTGTAGGGCACGAAACGGACCGAGGGGAAGCTGCGCTCGAATAGGGGCAGCAGGTCCGGAAAGCACTCGACCGTCACCTCTGTTCCGGCCGGCAGCGCGGCGGTCAGCCGATTCAGGAAGCGGACGAACAGGATGTTGTCGCCGCGGCCCTGCTCGCTATACACGAACAGCCGGCCCGACACGCTGGACAGGTCGGTGACGTTGGTGATCCCCGGATAGCGGATGCGCGTCGGGAAGCCTTGAAAGTGCCAGCGGTCCTTATACTTGCGAAAGCCGGAGACGAACTCGCCCTGGGCCATCAGCGACTGGGAGAAGTTCCAGGTGATGGAGTAGTTCTTCGGATCCAGGCATTCGCCGCGGCGGAACAGCCTGGAGGCGCCGGCGGCATCGCCGCGTTCGCGTTCCAGATTGCCGAAATTGTAATAGACGCCGGAATCCTGTGGCTGCATGAGCAGCGCGCGTTTGGAGGACGCGGCGCTTTCCTCGTAGCGGCCCAGATGCCGCAGTGAGGAGGCGAGGTTCATGCAGGTGCGCTGTGTCACCTGCTTGCGCAGCGCCTTGAAATACATCGCCACCGCCGCTTCGTGCCGGCCTTTCAGCGCGTAGTAGTAGCCGAGCTTGAACTCCAGGAATTCCTCGTAGAGGCCGGCCTGTTCGGCCGCTTCGATGATGCGGATCGCGGTGTCGATATCGTTGATCTGGAAATGCAGGTCGGCCAGCTGCCGGATCGCCGTGGTATCGTGCGGGCTCAGATTGACGCAGCGCGTGCGCAGGGCAAGATGCCGCGCTGGCGCCAGTTCCGAGGCGAACACGTCGCAGTACAATTGGATGACGACGGGAGAATTCGGATAGGCGGCGAAGAGGCGGTCGGCGAGCGGCTTGAGCACTTTATGGGCCCGTGAAGCGCGGCCGCGCTGTACCACGGCGGAGAGGATCGCGCCCACGGACGCCTGGTCGGACACATGCTTGTCGACGGCGGTGCGAGCCTTTCCCCCCCTCAGAATGCGATCCAGAACCTCAGCGGCAACGTCGCTCGCGCCGGTCGTGGCTTGTGCAGGACTATCGCCCACTTGGTATCCTCTTGGTGCCCTTGGAGGGAAAGAGACGTCCCCGTGTCTCACCCGATATGCCCGGGCCGGTCCGCAGGGAAAAGGGTCCTGGCCGTTTTCCGGCTATGGAGGATCTGATACATACCTAATCCTGTGGTGCCGTCAATGCCGCCCGCCCCCGCGAGGCGGCGGGATACGGTACCCGAATGCAGGCAGATGACGAGGTGAAGCCTTGGTCCTGATTGAGAGCTTCGTCGACCCCCAGGAGGCCGAGATCGCCGAGGCGTTCATGGCCGACGGTTACGTCATCATCGATGTCGACGACCGGGAGCGGCTGGATGCGTTTCGACGCGAGATCGTCAGCTTGGTCTGCCGCCACCTCGACTGTTCTCTTCCGGACGATGACGGGGCCTTTCTGAACGGCATCCACAGGCAGGTCGCGGTTGCCGACGTGAACGCCCTGCGCCTGTTCGTCTTCGAGCAGCTCAACCGCACCGCCTGGGCGCGGCCGAGCTACCTGTCGCTCGCCCGCTCGGCCATCGACCGCATCGTCGGCAACGAGTTGGCCATGCAGAACAAGGTCAACCTGTCGATCCAGATGCCGAACGACGTGACCTCGGTCCTGCCGGTCCATGCCGACCCCTGGTCGGCCGAGACGCCCTACGAGGTGGTGGAGTGGCTCCCGCTGGTCGATGTCTACGACACCAAGGCGATGTTCATCCTGCCGCCGGAGCACAACCGCACGGTCCGCGAGGCGATGAGCGACCTGCCGGACGGCGGCAAATCCCTCGACCTGTTCAATATGTACGAGGACAAGTTCCGCTGGATCCCGGTGTCCTACGGTCAGGTGCTGGTATTCTCGCCGCTGCTGCTGCACGGCAACGTCATGAACGAGGTTCCCGAGACCCGGTGGTCGCTGAACGCGCGGGTGACCGGCCTGTTCACGCCCTATACCAGCGACGAGAAATGCCTGGGCAGGTTCTACTCGCCTGCTACGGTGAAGATCATGAGCCGGATCGGCATGAATTTCCGCACGCCCACCGGCTTCGACGGGTAAGGCGGCCATGACCCGGGCCAAGACGGACGTGCTCCAGGGCTACGTGACGCACCAGAGCTTCAAGGGGCTGCGGATCCCCGCGAATGTGCAGAACCTGGTGATGCGGGACTATGCCAGGAGCCGGGACAAGACCTTCCGGCTGTCCCGCGGCGAGTACTTCTTCGACGGCTGCTACGTCCAACTCTTCGCCATGCTGCGGGATCTCGACCAGATGGACGGGATCATCCTGTGCAGCCTCTTCATGCTGCCGGCCAATGCGGACCGGCGGCGCGAGGTCTTCGACATGCTGCTCGCCGCCGGCGGCGAGATGCATTGCGTGTTCGAATCCCTGGTGATCCGGGACGAGACCGGGGTGGCCGAACTGGAGGAACTGTTCCTTCTGAACGACGCGCTCGACAAGGCACCGCGGGAGATAGACCGGTCGATTCTTCCGCCGCTGAACGGAATCGACAGTTTTACCTGACCTACCCGCGCGGCGGTTTGGCCGTCCTGTTGGACAGTAGCGGGGTCGGCTTGATATTGTTGCCACTTCAGTGAATCCCCTGCCGTGTGGTATGGGAAGGCAGGCGTCCGAGAAACGGATGCGACTATCCAAAAGGATGGGTCCACGGTGCAGAACGACCACACCATCAAGCGAGTCCTCGTGACCGGCGGCGCCGGATATGTCGGCTCGGTGCTGACGCCCAAGCTGCTCGAGGCGGGCTACGACGTCGTCGTCTTCGACATCCAGTATTTCGGCGACGACACGCTGCCGCTTTCCAATCCGAAGCTGACCTCGGTCAAGGGCGACCTGCGCGACACTCCTGCCTTCGCCGAGGCTGTCGCGGGCTGCGATGCGGTCATCCACCTTGCGTGTATTTCCAACGACCCGTCCTTCGTGCTCGACCCGACCCTGTCGAAGTCGATCAACTACGACTGTTTCGAGCCGATGGTCGTCGCGGCGAAGGCGGCGGGGGTGAAGCGCTTCATCTATGCCTCGACCAGTTCGGTCTACGGCGTGTCCGAGGCGCCCGAC
Source organism: Thalassobaculum sp. OXR-137 (assembly GCF_034377285.1). Lineage (NCBI taxonomy): Bacteria > Pseudomonadati > Pseudomonadota > Alphaproteobacteria > Rhodospirillales > Thalassobaculaceae > Thalassobaculum > Thalassobaculum sp. OXR-137. The sequence continues at coordinate 1,842,750 of NZ_CP139715.1, forward strand.
GTCACCGAGGACCATCCGCTGGTTCCGCTGACCGACTACAACAAGTTCAAGGGCATGTGCGAGCCGCTGCTGTGGAAGCACAATGACGAGGATTTCGTCGCCGTCACGATCCGCCCGGCGACGGTCTGCGGCTACGCGCCCCGCATGCGCCTCGACCTGTCGGTCAACATCCTGACCAACCATGCGGTCAATAACGGCAAGATCACCGTCTTCGGCGGCAGCCAGCTGCGGCCGAACATCCATATCGAGGACGTCTGCCGACTCTATGTGGACCTGCTGAGCCACGACGCGGCGAAGATCAACGGGGAGACCTTCAACGCCGGCTACCAGAACATGGCGATCTCCGAGATCGCCGAGGTGGTGAAGAAGGTCGTGGAGGAGCAGATGCCGGAGCGGGCGCCGATCGATATCGTCACCACGCCCAGCGACGATCTGCGCTCCTACCACGTCAATTCCGACAAGATCCGCAACGCGCTGGGCTTCGTGCCGCGGCTCTCGGTCGAGGATGCCGTCCGCGGCCTGGTACAGGCGTTCCGCGACGGCAAGCTTCCGAACCCGATGACCGACGACCGGTATTTCAACGTCAAGACCATGCAGAAACTGACCGCCGCCTGAGCGACGGAAGCAGGAAGGCGGGCCGCCCGATGTCCCACGCCGAGACGTATCTCGCCCAGGCGGCGGAGATCTGCCGCAGCCTCGATCCGGCGGAGATGGAGGCGATGGTCGCCGCCCTGGTCGCCCTGCGGGAGCGCGGCGGCCGGCTGTTCATCCTCGGCGTCGGCGGCTCGGCGGCCAATTGCGGCCATGCGGTGAACGACTTCCGCAAGCTCTGCGGTATCGAGGCCTATGCGCCGACCGACAACGTCGCCGAGCTGACCGCCCGCACCAACGACGAGGGCTGGGAGAGCGTGTTCGCCGGCTGGCTCCAGGTGTCGCGCGCCGGCGCCCGCGATGCGGTCCTGGTCTTCTCCGTCGGCGGCGGATCGCGGGAACGCAATGTCAGCCCGAACCTGGTCCTCGCCCTGGAATACGCCAAGCGCCAGGGGATGACGGTCTTGGGCGTGGTCGGCCGCGACGGCGGCTACACCAAGCAGGTCGGCGACCATGTGATCGTGGTGCCGGTCGTCGATCCGGCCCATATCACCCCCCATTCCGAGGCGTTCCAGGCGGTGATCTGGCACGGGCTCGTGTGCCACCCGGACTTGATGGCCCATGCCAACAAGTGGGAGGGGCTTGCGGGTGCGGTGCCGTGACGGAGAAGCGCAAGGCGGTTTTCCTGGATCGGGACGGCGTGCTGGTCCGCAGCGAGGTGCGCGGCGGCAAGCCCTATGCGGCCCTCACCCTGAGCGCGTTCGAGATCCTGCCGGAAGCGCCCGGCGCGGTGCGGGCGCTGAAGGCAGCCGGTTTCGTCACCGTGCTGGTCACCAACCAGCCCGAACTGGCGCGCGGCAACCTGGATCCGGTCACCATGGAGGCGATGCACGCCACCCTGGGCGCCGCGCTGCCGCTCGACGACGTGCGGATCTGCCCCCATGACGGGGACACGGGCTGTGCCTGCCGCAAGCCCGCTCCCGGAATGCTGCTCGACGCGGCCAAGGCGCTCGGTCTCGATCTGGAGCAGAGCTTCATGGTCGGTGACCGGTGGCGCGATGTGGGCGCCGGCCGGGCGGCCGGATGCCGGACGATCCTGATCGACCGGGGGTACGACGAGCCCGAACGCGAGATTCCCGATTTCACGGTGCGCGATGTTGCCGAGGCCGCCGGCGTTATTGTGGCCCATGCCGGCCGGCCGTCGGCGTAGCGCGGAAGGGACGGGGCCATGGTCACCTCTGTCGACGATCTCCGGATCAAGATCTTCGCCGACGGGGCGGATCTGGAGGGGATGAAGGCGATGGCCGCCAGACCCTATATCCGGGGGCTGACCACCAATCCCACCCTCATGCGCAAGGCGGGCGTGACCGACTATGCAGCCTTCGCGCGCGACGTGCTCGCCGCGATCCCCGACAAGCCGGTCTCCTTCGAGGTCTTCGCCGACGACCCGGACGCGATGATCGCCCAGGCTCGGGTGATCGGCGCCTGGGGGAGCAACGTCAACGTGAAGATCCCGGTCACCAACACGGCCGGCACCTTCATGGGCGACCCGATCGCCGCCCTGTCGCGGGAAGGCGTGGTGCTGAACGTGACTGCGATCATGACGCCGGCCCAGGTGAAGGCGGTGGCCGACGCCCTCGATCCGGCGACCCCGGCCATCGTCTCGGTCTTCGCCGGGCGGATCGCCGATACCGGTATCGACCCGGTCCCGGTGATGCAGGAGTGCCTGGAGATCCTGAAGGACCGCCCGAAGGCCGAGCTGCTCTGGGCCAGCCCGCGCGAGGTGCTGAACATCGTCCAGGCCGATGCGATGGGCTGTCCCATCATCACGGTCACCAACGACCTGCTGGCCAAGCTCGGCGGACTCGGCAAGGACCTCGACCGCTTCAGCCTGGAGACGGTGAAGATGTTCGAAGGCGACGCCCGCGCCGCCGGCTATACCATCGCGACCTGACGGAAGGAGCGAGGTCATGGCCGACAAGCCCTACGCCATCGTTACCGGCGGCGCCGGTTTCATCGGCTCCCACATGGTCGACCTGCTGCTGGCGCGCGGCTATCGGGTGCGGGCGATCGACAATCTGAGCGGCGGGCGCGAGCTCAACCTCGCTCATCATGGCGACAGCCCCGACCTGATCCGCGACTTCCGGGACATCCGCGGAATCCAGCCGGACGATGCGGCCTTCGCCGGTGCGACGGTCGTCATCCATTTCGCCGGGATCGGCGACATCGTGCCGTCGATCGAGCGGCCGCTCGAGTACATGTCGGTCAACGTCCAGGGCACCTGCTGCGTGCTGGATGCCGCCCGCACCGCCGGGGTGAAGCGGTTCGTCTATGCCGCCTCGTCCTCCTGCTACGGCCTCGCCGACGTGCCGACCCGCGAGGATCATCCGATCGCGCCGGAGCACCCCTACGCCCTGTCGAAGTATCAGGGCGAGCAGGCGGCGTTCCACTGGCACAAGGTGTACGGTCTGCCGGTCAATTCGGTGCGGATCTTCAACGCCTACGGCACCCGGTCGCGCACCTCGGGCGCCTATGGGGCGGTGTTCGGCGTGTTCCTGCGCCAGAAGATCGCCGGCCAGCCGTTGACCGTGGTCGGCGACGGCACCCAGAGCCGGGACTTCCTGTTCGTTACCGACGTCGCCCGCGCGTTCCTGGCGGCGGCGGAGACCGACAAGGTGGGCGAGGTCTGGAACCTGGGGGCGGGCGATCCGCAGCCGGTGAACCGGCTCGTGGACCTGCTGGACAGCCCGCATGTGAACATCCCCAAACGGCCGGGGGAGCCGGACTGCACCTTCGCCGACATCTCCAAGATCACCCGCGAGTTGGGCTGGAAGCAGGAGGTCTCCTTCGAGGAGGGTGTGGGCCGGATGCTGGCGCAGCTCGACTACTGGCGCGAGGCGCCGCTCTGGACTCCGGACAGCATCGCGCGGGCCACGAAGACCTGGTTCGACTATCTTGGGGATCGCCGGGAGGGCGGCGCCGGGAAGAGCGGGACGGCGTAGGGAGCGGGGCGGTGATCGAGAACAAGTACAAGCACAAGGTCAAGACCGCCGCCGAACTGGCGGAGCTTCTGGGCGACCCGCCGCGGCGCCGCAAGATCGTGATGTGCCACGGCACCTTCGATCTGGTGCATCCGGGCCATATCCGCCACCTGATCTATGCCCGCTCCAAGGGCGCCAAGCTCGTTGTCGGGGTGACGGCGGACGAGCACGTGAAGAAGGCCGACCACCGCCCCTTCGTGCCGGACGGTCTGCGGGCGATGAACCTGGCGGCCCTGGAAACGGTGGATTTCGTCACCATCGATCCGAACGCCACGCCCATCGAGAACATCCTGACCATCAAGCCCGACTATTTCGTGAAGGGCTACGAGTACCAGCGCGGCGGCCTGCATCCGCGCACCGCGGAAGAGAAGGACGCCGTCGAGAGTTATGGCGGCGAGGTGATCTTCACCCCGGGCGACATCGTCTACTCCTCTTCGGCGATCATCGAGACCGGCCCACCGGATCTCGCGGTCGAGAAGCTGATGAACCTGCTGGAGGGGGAGAAGCGGAGCTTCGCCGACCTCAAGGCGGCGCTGCAGGCGGTGAAGGGGGTGAAGGTCCATGTGGTCGGCGACACCATCGTCGATTCGCTGACCGTCACCTCGATGATCGGCGCCAGCGGCAAGACGCCCACGCTCAGCGTGCGCTACGAGGGGCGACGCGACTATGTCGGCGGCGCCGGCATCGTCGCCAAGCATCTGGAGGCGGCCGGCGCCGACGTCACCTTCACCACGGTCCTCGGCAAGGACGATCTGGCGGAGTTCGTGCGCGAGGATATCGGCCGCTCGGGCATCCACCTGAACGCCATCGTCGACGAGACCCGGCCGACCATCAACAAGAACGCCATCGTCGCCGGCGGCTACCGGATGCTGAAGATCGACACGCTCGACAACCGAGGCATCTCCGAGCAGATCGCCAAGAAGATCGTGCGGGGCATCAAGAACACCGCCGTCGATGCCGTGGTCTTCAGCGACTTCCGCCACGGCATCTTCAACGGCGAGAGCATTCCGATGCTGTCGGCCGCGATCCCCGACGCCGTGTTCAAGGTGGCGGACAGCCAGGTCGCCAGCCGCTGGGGCAACATCCTGGACTTCCGTGGCTTCGACCTGATCACGCCGAACGAGAAGGAGGCGCGGTTCTCGCTGGGCGACCAGGACACGGTCATCCGGCCGCTGGGCACGCGCCTGTACGAGGAGGCGCGCTGCAAGGTGCTGATCCTGAAGCTCGGATCCCGCGGCTCGATGACCTTCCGCGAAGGCGGCGGCGAGCTGCGCACCTTCTTCGGCCTGGACAGCTTCGCCGACCACGTGGTCGATGCGGTCGGGTCGGGAGACGCGCTGCTGGCCTATGCCACCCTGGCGCTGAAGGCGACCGGGGACGAGGTGGTGGCGTCGGTCCTCGGGGCGATGGCGGCGGCGGTAGAATGCGAGATCGACGGCAACATCCCGGTCACCCCGGACATGGTGCTGAAGAAGATCGAAACCTACGAGAGGCGCGCCGGCTTCCAGGAGTGACGCCGGCCGGAACGGGAATGCGCGGATGAGAGTGGCGATCGTCGGGTTCGGCGTCCAAGGACCCAAGCGGATGAAGGCGGCCGGCGACGACTGCGTCGCCATCGTCGATCCGGTGGTGGACCGCGAGGCGCATCCGGACCTCGCCGGCTCCGACGTGCCGCTCTACCGCGACCTGGCCGAGGTGCCGTTCCACGACTTCGACGCCGCCCTGGTCTGCACCCCCGACGAGCCCAAGCCGAAACTGCTGAAGACCCTGCTGGGGGCCGGCAAGCATGTGCTGGTCGAGAAGCCGCTGATCGCCGAGGACGACTGGGTGTTGGAGGAGCTGTCGGAAGCGGCCCGCTCCACCGGTGCCGTCTGCGTCACCGCCTATAACCACCGGTTCGAGCCGCATTTCAGGCGCATGCACGACCTGATCCGGTCGGGCGCGCTGGGCCGGATCTACAGCCTGCGCCTGTTCTACGGCAACGGCACCGCCCGATTGGTCCGCGACAGCGCCTGGCGCGACGGCGGGGCGGGGGTGCTGCCGGATCTGGGCTCGCATCTGCTGGACACGCTGAAATTCTGGCTGCCCGAGGCGGGCGGCTGGACCTTCGAGACCCGTGTCGCGCGGCGCCACGAGAACCGCTCGTTCGATCAGGTGATCGTCGCCTCCGACGGTGAGGACCAGCCGAGTGTCGAGCTGGAGATGAGCCTGCTGTCCTGGCGCAACCACTTCACCTGCGACGTGTTTGCCGAGAAGGGCAGCGCCCATATCGCGTCCCTGTGCAAATGGGGGGAAAGCACCTTCACCCATCGAACCCGGGTGCTGCCCGCCGGCCGTCCGCCGGAGGAAGTGGTTGTGGAGCCCCAGGGCGATCCGACCTGGGAGGCCGAATACGCCCATTTCAAGCGGCTCTGCGACGTGGGGAGCCATACCGAGATCGATAACGATCTGTGGCTGAACCGGACCCTGCGCGACCTCGCCCATCAGGCCTATGACCGCTTCGGGGCGCCGGAATGAGAGGATCGCCCGTCATCGCCTATTGCGGCATGACCCATCTCGGCCTGGTCTCCGGTACGGCGGCGGCGGCGAAGGGGTTCGACACCATCCTGTTCGACCCGGATGCCGATCTGATCGCCCGCCTGCGCGGCCGCGATCTAGTCGGGCGGCTGCAGGGGGTGGAACTGCCGGTCTCCGAGCCGGACCTGGCCGAGACCTATGCCGCCAACCAGGACCGCATCGCGGTCACCGCCGATGCGGCCGATCTGGCCCGCGCCGATCTCGTGTACCTGGCCCCCGACGTGCCGACCGACGATACCGGCGCCAGCGACCTGTCGGCGGTGGAGCGTCTTTTGGCCCTCGTGGCGCCGGCGATCCGCGACGATGCGGTGCTGGTGATCCTGAGCCAGGCGCCGCCGGGCTTCACCCGCGCCATCCCGAGCATCCGCGGCCCGCTGTACTATCAGGTGGAGACCCTGGTCTTCGGCATCGCCCTGCAGCGCGCGCTGGAGCCGGAGCGGTTCATCGTCGGATCTGCTGAGCCGGAGGCGCCTCTTCCCGCCGCGCTGCAGACCTATCTGGACGCCTTCGGCTGCCCGGTCCTGCCGATGCGCTACGAGAGTGCCGAGCTGGCCAAGATCTCCATCAACATGTGCCTCGTCGCGTCGATCGGCGTCGCCAACACCATGGCCGAGCTGTGCGAGCATGTCGGCGCCGACTGGGCGGAGATCGCGCCGGCCCTTAAGCTCGACCGCCGCATCGGCGCCTACAGCTATCTCGGCCCTGGGCTGGGGCTCGCCGGCGGCAACCTGGAGCGCGACTTGGCGACCGTCATACGGCTCGGCGCCGAGCACGGCACCGACACCGGCATCGTGACGGCCTGGATGGAGAACTCCGTCTGGCGCAAGGGCTGGGCGGCGCGGATTCTGAAAGCCCGTATGTTGAACGCCAACCCTTCGGCCCGGATCGCGGTGCTCGGCCTCGCCTACAAGCAGGACACCCACTCCACCAAGAACTCGCCGTCCCTGGCCCTGCTGTCGGACCTGGAGGGCAGGGAGGTCGTCGTCCACGACCCGGTGGTGCCGGCGTCGGCAGCACCGATCCCGGTGGACGCGGCGGACGGCCCCCTGGCGGCTGTGACCGGGGCCGACGCGCTCTGCATCATGACGCCGTGGAGCCCATACAAGGCACTCGACCCGAAGGCCGTGGCGGCGGCCATGCGTGGCCGGCTCGTGCTCGATCCCTACCGGGTGCTGGACGAGAAACAGGCCCTCGCCGCCGGCCTGGACTATGTGACGCTGGGCGTCACCAGGAGCTAGGAGGAACGCCATGCTGGACCATCGCCTGACCAAGCCTGCCCTGCCGCCCTGCACCGTCGTGCTCGGCGCCGGGTTCGTCGGCGGGGCCGCCGCGGATGCGATCGAGACGGCGGGCGGCCGTGTCGAGCGCATCGGCCGGACCCAGATCGACCTGCTGGCGGAGGGCGCCTACGAGTTCCTGGCCGAGCAGCTCCGGCCCGACGACGTGCTCGTCGTCGTCGCCGCCGAGGCGCCGTGCAAGGACGGCGAGATGCTGGCGCGCAACATCGCGATGATGAACACGGTGGTCGCCGCCCTGAAGCGCCAGCCGGTCGCCCATGTGATCTACGTCTCCTCCGACGCGGTCTACAAGGACAAGGCTGAGCCGCTGACCGAGGCCGATTGCGCTGAGCCGGGCTCCCTGCACGGGGTCATGCATCTGGCGCGCGAGCGGATGCTGCTGGACGAGAGCGGCCGGCCGGTCGGTATCATCCGGCCGACGCTGGTCTACGGCGCCAAGGATCCGCATAACGGCTACGGCCCCAACCGCTTCCGCCGGCTGGCGCTGGACGGCAAGGACATCACCCTGTTCGGCGACGGCGAGGAACGGCGCGACCACGTTCTGGTCGAGGATGTGGGCGAGTTGATCAAGCGCATGGTCATGCACCGCTCCACCGGCGTGCTGAACGCCGCCACCGGCGAGGTCCATTCCTTCCGCGAGGTGGCGGAGATGGTGCGCTCGCGCATCCGGCTGCGCATCATGATCAAAGGCTCGGATCGGGTCGGACCGATGCCGCATAACGGCTACCGGCCGTTCAATCCCTCGGCGACGTTTTATGCCTTCCCCGATTTCCGCTATACCCCGCTGGCCGAGGGCCTGGCCAAGGTCCACCGCCAAGTCACCGGAGGCTGACCCATGGGGCGCGAGATCAACCTGCTCGACGCGCTGCCGACGTCCAAGCGCAACGTGAAGGCGCGCGAGCACGCCAAGACCGACGAGCACATTCGCATCAGCCGGGAATACGGCGAGACCTATTTCGACGGTCCGCGCGAATACGGCTATGGCGGCTATCGATACGACGGCCGCTGGGTGCCGGTGGCGCGCGACATGATCGCCCATTTCGGCCTGGAGCCGGGCATGCGGGTGCTCGACGTGGGGGCGGCCAAGGGCTTCCTGGTGAAGGACTTCATGATCGCCTGCCCCGGGCTGGAGGCGTTCGGCCTGGACGTTTCCGAATACGCGCTCAAGCACTGCGAGCCCGAGGCGATCGGGCGGCTGCACCTGGGCTCGGCGGTCAGTCTGCCGTTCCCGGATGACAGTTTCGACGCGGTGATCTCGCTCAACACCCTGCACAACCTGAGGAAGCCGGACCTGATCACCGCCCTGCAGGAAATCATGCGGGTGGCCCGGGACGGCAAGGCCTATGTCCAGGTCGACAGCTATCGCACCGAGGAGGCGCGGGCGCTGTTCCTCGACTGGGTCCTGACCGCCTATACCCACGACTACCCGGAGGGCTGGATCAGGATCTTCGAGGAGGCCGGCTATACCGGCGACTACAACTGGACGCTCATTTCCTGACAGCCGGAGACACGGCCCCATGACCGCCACGCCCGGACATAACAGTTTCGATCCCGCCGCCTCGCGCCAGCGCTGCATGCGGTATCGCCGCCGGATCCTGGACATCTCCCAGCATGTCAGCGCGCTGCACGCCGCCGGCGCCTTCTCCTGCATGGAGCTGACGGATACCTGCTACCACGGGCTGATGCGGCCGGACGGGCAGGACACCTTCCTGATGTCGAAGGGCCATGGCTGCATGGCGCAGTACGTGATCCTGGAGGACCGGGGCGTGCTCGACCGCAAGCACCTGGACGAATACTGCACCGCCCACGGCATCCTCGGCGCCCATCCGGATTACGGCAATCCGGGGATCGAGGCGTCGACCGGCTCGCTCGGCCACGGCATGGCCATGGCGGTCGGCATGGCGGTGGCCGAGCGCAACAAGGCCGGTGGGGCGGCCGATGCCGGGGCGGTCTACTGCGTGCTGTCCGACGGCGAGGTGCAGGAAGGCTCCACCTGGGAGGCCTTCATGATGGGCTCGACCCTGGGCCTCACCAACCTAGTGGCGCTAATCGACAACAACGACTTCCAGTCGCTGGGCCGCACCTCGGAGACCCATCCGAGCTTCTATCCGCTGGACGAGAAGCTGGAGGCGTTCGGCTGGGAGACCGCGACCGTCAACGGCCACGACGCGGAAGCGGTCTACAACGCGGTCACCAACCGCAAGGGCGGCAAGCCGTTCTGCCTGATCGGCCGCACCACCAAGGGCAAGGGCGTGTCCTATATGGAGAACGTGCCGATCTGGCATTACCGCTCGCCCAATCCCGAGGAATACGCCCAGGCGCTCGCCGAGCTGAAGGAGATCGCGTCGTGAGGAACACCTTCGCCGAAGTCCTCTACGATCTCGCCAAGGACGACCCGCGGATCCACATCGTGGTCGCCGACATCTCGCCCGCCGGTTCCATGGGCAAGTTCCGCGAGGAGTTTCCCGAGCGCTTCATCAATGTCGGCGTGGCCGAGCAGGCGATGATCGGCATCTGCGCCGGGCTGGCGTTGAAGGGAATGCGGCCCTTTGCCTACACCATCGCCACCTTCTCCCTGTACCGCCCGTTCGAGATGGTGCGCGACGATCTGGGCTACCAGAACCTGCCGGTGACGGTGGTGGGGATCGGCGGCGGGGTGATCTATTCCACGCTGGGCGGTACCCACTACGCCCAGGAGGATATCGCCATCGCCGGCGCCATCCCGAACATGTCGATCATCGCCCCCTGCGATCCGGTGGAGGCGACCGAGGCGACCAAGTGGCTGGTCAACCGCGAGGCCGGCGGGCCGGTCTATTTCCGCTTCGGCAAGGCGGGCGAGCCGACCTTGACCGGCCCGGACAGCGACCCCTGGGAAATCGGCAAGCTGCGCTACCTGCGTCGGGGCGAGGACGTGGCGGTGCTGTCCTACGGCGTCATCACCAAGATGGCGTCCGAGGTCGCAGACGCGCTGACCGAGGACGGCAACTCGGTCTCGCTGGCCGTCTGCCACACCCTGAAGCCGCTCGACACCGCCGGCATCGCCGACCTGCTGCGCCGGCACAAGCGGGTGATCGTGGTGGAAGAGCATGCGCCCCAGGGCGGGCTCGCGCCCCAGACCAAGCAGATCGCCTGGGACATCCGGGCCGAATGCGAGCTGCACACCTTCACCCTGAAGGACGAGTTCGTGCACTGCTACGGCAGCCACGAGGACATCCTGGCGGCCCACGGCCTGTCGGTGGAGCGGATCCTCGCCACGGTGCGCCCGTAACCCCATGCGCGTTCTCGTCACCGGAGCGGCCGGGTTCAGCGGTCGGGCGATCGCCCGATGGTTGGCGGCCGAAGGTCACGAGGTGGTCGCCCATTGGCACACCACCCCGCTGCCCGACGATCTGGCCGAGGGCGAGACCTGGCGGGCCGATCTGGCCGGCGACGACCCGCTGCCCCCGAAGCTGGACGCCATCGTCCACACCGCGGCGACTTCGCCTGCCACTGGCGCGGCCGACACGGTGCCGAGCGCCCGGCTGATCCGCGACAACGCGGCAGCGACGGCGCGGCTGGCGGCTGCGGAGGTGGGAATGTTCGTCTACCTCTCCAGTCTCTCGGTGCACGGGACAATTACCGAGCCCGTGGTGACGCCGGATACCCCGGTGGTGAACCCGGACGCCTATGGTATGTCGAAGCTGCTGGGCGAGCGGGCGGTGGCCGAGCGGGCCGGGCCGGCCCTGGCGATCCGGCTGCCGGCGGTGATCGGCCGAGGGGCCGCCCGGAACTGGCCGGTCCAGGTGCTGGCGAGACTGATACGCGGAGAGACTGTGCGCATCTTCAACGGCGACGCCGCCTTCAACAACGTGGTCCATGTTCAGGACGTGGCCGCCTTCGTCTCCCAGGCCTTGATCGACCCGCCAAAGGCTTTCGCGGCGGTCCCCGTCGCCAGCCGCGACCCGATCACGGTGCGCAAGGCGGTGATGGGCCTGGCGGAGGCGGTCGGCGTCGCCGCGGCCATCGAAGACGTCCCGGCGCCCAAACCGTCCTTCACCGTCGATCTCGGCCCGGCCGCCGCCCTCGGCTTCGCGCCGCGGAGCACGGCCATGGCCTTGCGGGATTACGCCCGGGAGGAAGTGCGATGAGCGGCGACGCGACAGTCGCGGTGCTCGGCCTCGGCTATGTCGGCCTGCCCCTGGCACTGGCCTTCGCCGAAGCGGGACGCACGGTCGTCGGTTTCGACATCGACGGCACCCGCACCGCCGATCTGGGCCGGGGGATCGACCGCAACGACCCCGAAGGGGTGGCAATCGCTCTGCCGGCGGGCCTGCGCTTCACCTCCGATCCAGCCGACCTGGCCTCGGCCGATGTCTTCGTGCTGGCGGTGCCGACCCCGATCGACGACAGCCGCCGACCGGATCTCGGCCCGCTGGCCGATGCCGCCCGGGTTGTCGGCGGCGCGATCCGGCCGGGCGGGCTGGTGATCGTGGAATCCACCGTCCATCCCGGCGCCACCGAGGAGGTGGTCGGCCCCATCGTCGCCAAAATCTCCGGGCTGACGGCGGGCGAGGGCTTCAAGCTCGGCTATTCGCCAGAGCGCATCAATCCGGGCGACACGAGCCATGGGCTGGGCGACGTGGTGAAGGTCGTCTCCGGCCAGGATGCCGAGACCCTGGCCCGGGTGGTGGCGCTCTATGCCCCGGTGGTCCCTGCGGGGCTGCACGAAGCGCCGTCGATCAAGGTGGCCGAGGCCTCCAAGATCACCGAGAACATCCAGCGTGATGTGAACATCGCCCTGATGAACGAGCTGGCGCAGGTCTACGACCGGCTCGGCCTGCGCACCGAGGACGTGCTGGCCGCCGCGCGGACCAAGTGGAACTTCGCGCCCTACACGCCGGGCCTGGTCGGCGGCCACTGCATCGGCGTGGACCCGTACTACCTGATCGCCAAGGCCGAGACCCACGGCTACTACCCGGAACTGATCCGCTCGGCACGGCGGCTGAACGACACCATGTCGGAGCGGATCGTGCAGAAGACCGTCACCCTGCTCGGTACCGGCGGCACGGCCATCGCCGGCGCCCGGATCGGGGTCATGGGGGTGGCGTTCAAGGAGAACGTCTCCGATGCGCGGAACAGCCAGGTACCGCCCATCGTCAAAGGCCTCGCCGATCTCGGGGCGACGGTGATGGTGGCCGATCCTCTGGTCGACGCGCCGATGGCCCGTCGCGCCCTCGGCATCGACCTCGTCGCCGCCGACACGCTTGTCGATCTGGACGCCCTGGTCCTGGCGAGCCCGCACCGGGCCTTCCTGAAGGATGGGGTCTCGGGCCTGGGCGCCCGGCTGCGGCCGGGGGGGCTGCTGGTCGATATCAAGTCGGTGGTGGCACCCGGCGATCTGCCGGAAGGACTCCGCTACTGGAGCCTGTAGCGGTCCGCCGTTAACCAATTTTTCTATATTTTGAAATAGGTTAGGAATAACGCACCCCCGCGCCGGGCATGCCGGTGTCTCGGGTGAGTCCTTGCCACAGACCCGGCAACAATGAAAAATGCAGTCGCCTAGCCGGGTCAATAAATCACTTTGGTAAGTGTGGAAATTTTTTGCGCGGAGACATGTCCGGTCCATCCGATCATTTGTCCGGTATTGTCCGGGGGTTGAGCCAGGCGGTCGTCGCATTCGACCGGACCGGATCGGCAATTGCATGGAATGACGCCGCGCAGACCGTCTTCGGTGACCTGGCCGCACCCGGAGCCGCCCCCACCGTCGAGGCTCTTGCCGGGGATGAGGGCGAAGCCCGGCGAGTCTTCGATGCCGCGCTCGGCGGCGGGACCGGCCGGGTAGCGCTCGGTTCCGGTCGGGGGGCGGTCGACTGCCTGCCGACCCGTGATGCGGCCGGAGCGGTGATCGGCGTTCATTGGGTCGCGGCACCGCCGGTCGCCGGTAAGTCCGCCGCCGGGCCTGACACCGGGGCTGACCCCGGGGCTGACACCGAGGCGGCCGCCGTGCGGCGGCGGTTGGATCTGCTGAGCGACGCGCTCAACACCATGGACGATGCCCTGTCGATCTATGACGGCGACGACCGTTTCGTCTTCGGCAACGAGAGCTTTTTCAGGATGTACCCGTTCCTGCGGGAGCGCGGCGATATCGTCGGCCACGGTTTCGAGGAACTGCTGCGGTTCAGCCTCGCCCGCGACCTCTCGCTCACCGAAGAAGAGCGCGAGCACTACGTTCAGCGCCGGCTGGCGGCGCGGCGCGACGGGGCCCCGATTCCCGAACGGCAGGTGCCCGACGGCACCTGGTACCTCGTGAAGGAGACCTACAGCCCCAACGGCCTCACCGTCACGACCCGGCTGGACATCACCGCCCGCAAGCAGACGGAACTGACCCTGGCGGCCACGACGACGGTGCTGCAGGTGATCCTCGACACCATGCCGAACCCGCTGATCGCCTTCGACAAGGATAACTATCTGGTCGCCTGGAACCGCGGCTTCGAGGCCCTGGTGGAGCTGTCGCCCGGCGACTTGACCGTCGGCAGGCCGCTGGTCGGCGTGGCCAAGGACATCATCCGCCGTGTGCCGTCCACCGAATCCGGCATCAAACGGATGTTCCGGGCCATCGCCCGGCGCGGCGGGGTGGAGTTCGAATGGGAGCGCGAGGGCTCGGAGATCTATCAGGTCATCGGCCGACCCATGCCCGACGGCGGATACCTCTCCATGTGGCGGGATCTGACCCTGGAACGCCGGGCCGAGGCGCTGGCGACGGCCACCCAGGCGCGGCTGCTCGACGCGATCGAGACCATGTCGGAAGGCTTCGCGCTGTTCGACCGCAACGATCGCCTGGTGCTGTCCAATGCCCAGTACAAGGAGATGTACGGACTCCCGCAGGCGGCGTTCGACGAGTCCTGGACCTTCGAGCGGCTGGTCCGCTACACGCTGGCCCGCGATCAGTATCCCGAGGCGCGGGGCCGCGAGGAGGCGTGGGTCGCCGAACGCCTGGAGCGCCATCGCAATCCGCCCAAGACGGGCTTCCTTCAGCCTATTTCCGACGGCCGCACCATCCTGGTCAGTGAGAACAGGACCCAGGAGGGGGGCGTCGTCGGCATGCGCTCCGACATCACCGACCGGATCGAGGTGGAGACCGCCCTGCGCCGGGCGCGCGACGCGCTGGCCGGGCAGACCCGCTCGCTGCGGCAACTGGCGAACGAGCTGGACGAGGCCCGACGCCGGGCGGAGGAGGCCGACGCGGCGAAGTCGCGGTTCCTGGCCATGATGAGCCACGAGCTGCGCACGCCGATGACCGGCCTGCTGGGCATGATCGAGCTGCTGTCGCGCACCAGCCTCGATAGTGACCAGACCGGCTTCATCGACATCATGCGGAACTCCGCCGACACCCTTCTGGCGCTGCTGAACGACATTCTCGACTATTCCAAGCTCGAGGCCGGCAAGGTCCAGTTGGAGGAGATCCCGTTCTCCCCGGCCGTGGTGCTGAACGACGTGGTGCGGCTGTTCCAGATTCCGGCGACCGCCAAGGGCATCGCGGTGGAGGGCCGTATCGGCGATGATGTGCCGCCCTGGTTGCTGGGCGATCCGCTGCGCCTCAAGCAGATCCTCTCCAACCTGGTGTCCAACGGGCTGAAATTCACCAACGAGGGGTCGGTGACGGTTTCGCTGATGCTGGGCGGGGAGCGGGACGGGCGCGTGGAGATCCTCGGTGCCGTCGAGGATACCGGCATCGGCATCCCGTCCGAAGTCCAGGGGCAGCTGTTCGCCGCGTTCGAGCAGGGGGCGGCCAACACGTCGCGCCAGTTCGGCGGCACCGGCCTGGGCCTGTCGATCTGCAAGCGCCTGGTGGAGGGCATGGACGGCTGGATCTCCCTGGAGAGCACCCAGGGGACCGGATCGGTCTTCTCCTTCTGCGTGGTGATGCAGCCGAGCGAGCAGCCAGTTGTCGAGCCGGCGGTCCAGCCGATGGAGGAGGATGGCGAGCCGATCCACATCCTGCTGGCCGAGGACAACGAGGTGAACCGCATGCTGGTCTCCCGCATGCTGGCTAAGGCGGGTCACAGGATCGACGAGGCCGCCGATGGGGCGGAGGCGGTCCAGGCGGTCCGGCGCCGGGTCTACGATCTGGTGCTCATGGACATGCAGATGCCGGTGATGGACGGCCCCGATGCGACGCGGGAGATCCGGGCCATGGGCGGCGACCGGGCGCAGATGCCGATCGTCGCCTTGACGGCGGATGCCATTCCGGAGCATCGAACGACCTATCTGGCTGCCGGTCTGGACGACGTCCTGCTGAAGCCGGTGGATTGGGGTGCCCTCAACCGCACGATTTCGTGGGCATCGCGCCGCCGGCGCGAGCAGGGGGCGGTATCGGACGGCGCGGGAGTCGAGAACGAAATGTTTGCAGTGCCTGCTTTCGACCGGGCCCGGGTACGGGCGGCGGTCGGCTCTCTGCCGCCGGCGCGGGCGGTCGAGATGATCGCCCTGGTCCCTCAGGAAGCCCTGCGCCAGCTCACGCTGCTGGAACGGGCGGTGGAGGCGGGCGATATCGACCGGGTCCGGCAGCTTGCCCACGCGATGAAGGGTCTGGCGGCGAATTTCGGTGCGGTGCTGATGGAACGCGCTGCCGCCCGGTTTCACGACGCCGGCCACGAGATCGCCAAACTCGTCGGCTGTATGGCGGATCTGCGGCGCGCGGTCGCCGCGACCCGTGAGCAGGCGCCGGCGGTGATCGCCGAGTTCGAAGCGTCCACGAAAGACTGAAAGCGGAGACACGCATGTCCTTAGAGGTCGGGTTCGGCGAGCTTCGTGTGCTCGTCGTCGAGGACGACCGGGCGAGCCGTATGCTGACGGTCGCGCTGCTGGAAGAACTCGGCATCTCGGAGATCAAGGTGGCGGCGGAGGGCGAGGAAGGCCTGCGCGTCCTGCGCGGCTACGCCCCCGACGTGATCGTCTGCGACATGGTCATGCAGCCGATGGACGGCGTGACCTTCGTGAAGCGGGTGCGCACCGACACCTCCTCGGCCAATCCCTACGTCCCGATCATCCTGGTGACCGGCCAGGCCGACCGCAACACGGTCCGGATCGCCCGGGATGCCGGGGTGAACCTGTTGATGGCCAAGCCGATCACCCTGGAGGCCCTGCGCAAGCGCATGAACGTGGTGCTGAACGAGCGCCGGGAGTTCATCATGAACCGGTCCTATGTCGGACCCGACCGCCGCCGCCAGGATGTGCCGATCGGCGGCAAACGCGACCGCCGCCGGGACTGACCGCCCCTACCCTCCGCCGAGCGGAGCGGTCGCGTCCTCCAGCCATTCCCGGTGGGCGGCGTCCAGGGCGGGTGAGACCCGGCGCCGGACCTCGGCGTGATAGCGGTCCAGCCAGGCGATCTCCTCCTCCGTCATCAGCGCCGGATCGACCAGCCGCCGGTCGATCGGCGCGAAGGTGATGGTCTCGAAGCAGAGCATCGCCCGCCCGTTGTCCTCCTGGGCCGGCGCCTCCACCGCGATCAGCAGGTTCTCGATCCGGATGCCGTAGGCCCCGGGCTTGTAGTAGCCCGGCTCGTTGGACAGGATCATGCTCGCCTCGATCGGCACGCGGCTGGCGCTAGAGATGCGCTGTGGCCCCTCGTGCACGCCCAGGAAAACGCCGACCCCGTGCCCGGTGCCGTGGTCGAAATCCAGCCCTGCCCGCCACAGGAACTGCCGGGCCAGCGCGTCCAGCTGGCCGCCGGTGGTGCCCGTCGGGAACCGCGCGGTGGCGATGGCGATGTGGCCCTTGAGCACCAGCGTGAACCGTTCCCGCATTTCCGGGGTGGGCCGGCCGACCGCGACGGTGCGGGTGATGTCGGTGGTGCCGTCCAGATACTGGGCGCCGCTGTCGATCAGGTAGAGGCTGCCGTCCTCCAGCGGCCGGTCGGTCTCCGGCGTGACCCGGTAATGCACGATGGCGCCGTCCGATCCGGCGCCGGAGATGGACGGGAAGCTCGGTCCCCGCCAGTTGGCGACCTGCGACCGGAATCCTTCCAGCGCATCGCTGGCGCCGAGCTCGGTGGTGCCGGTGCCGGTATCGTCGATCCATTTCAGGAAGCGGGCCATGGCCGCCGCGTCGCGGGTATGGGCGGCCCGGGTGCCGGCCAGCTCGACCGCGTTCTTGCGGGCGCGCGGCAGGATGCAGGGGTCTTCCCCCAGCACGACCGTGGCGCCCGCCGCGTCCAGCCGGCCCCGCATCCACTCGGTCGCGGCATCCGGGTCGATGGCGACGGTGCTGCCCGCCGCGCCCAGGGCGTCGAGGGCGGCGCCCACCGCCTCGAACGGCCGCAGGGTGACGCCGTTGCCGAGTGCGGTCCGCACGTCGGCGGTGCACTTCGCCTCGTCCAGGAACAGCTCCACCATCCCGGTCCGGTCCATGGTGGCATAGGCCAGGGGCAGGGGCGTGTAGGGCACGTCGGCGCCGCGCAGGTTGAGCAGCCAGGCGATGGATTCCGGCTGGTTCAGGACGGTGGCGTCGATGCCGCGGGTGGCGAGGTCGGCGGCGATCCGTTCCCGCTTCGCCGCCGCGTCCAGGCCGGTCAGCGTGGTCGGCAGCACCTCCACCGGTCCGAGCGGGGCGGCGGGCCGGTCGGCCCACAGGGCGTCGATCGGGTTCGTCTCCAGCGGCACCAGGCTGCCGCCGCTCTCTCCGGCGGCATCGGCGAGGCGCTTGGCGGCGTTGATCGAATGCAGTTTCGGATCGAAGCCGAGGCGCCGGCCGGCCAGATGCTTGCGGACGTAGTCGGCCGGCGGGGTGCGGATCACGTGCTCGACGCTCCAGCGGCCGGTATCGACCTGCTGCGCCACCTGCAGGGTGTAGCGTCCGTCGACGAAGATGACCGCGACCTCCGGCAGGACCAGGACCACGCCGGCCGATCCGGTGAAGCCGGTCAGCCAGGACAGCCGCTCGGCCGGGGCCGGAATGTACTCGCCCATATGCTCGTCGGCCCGCGGCAGGATGAAGCCGTCGACCCCGGCCTCGGCGAGGGCCGCGCGCAGCCGGTCGAGCCGGGTCGGATCGGCTTTGGGTTCGCCCGGGCGCAGGGCCTCGACCGCCGCGTCCAGGCGCTCGGCCAAAGCGTCGGACAGGTCGGCGGCGATCAGCCGGTGCCAGGCGCGGGCCGGATAGGTGCGGGGACCGGCGGCGATCCGGCCCAGGATCTCGGCCAGCCCGGCGGCATCGGTCTGGGCGCCCGCGGCCCGCAGATCGGTGGCGAGGGCGGCGATGTCCGGGGACGGCGTCGGGGCGATGGACGGCATGGTCTGGCTCCTGTTCGTGCCGCCTGACTCGGGCGTCCGGCGGGGTGGAAGTCAAGAGCCTATCGCCGCATCGCTTTCTGCTCGACCGAGGCGTTTCGGGCGGGCACTCTTCACCCATAGGCGGTGGAGGTCGCATGGCGGACACGGCGGGCGTAGACCAGGCGGAACGCGGGCGCAGAGGACGGGGCGCAGGACGGGGCGCCGGACGACGCTCGGCTCCGCTGCGGTTGGAGCAGCCGGCCTGGCGCCGCCTCTTCCATCGGGGGGCACCGGCCAGACTCCTGTCCGACGACGCGGTGGAGGCGATCCACGAGGCCTCGCTGACGATCCTTGAGGAGATCGGGATCGACTTCCTGCTGGCCGAGGCCCGCGACCGGCTCGCCGCCGCGGGGGCGACGGTCCGGGGCGAGCGGGTCCGGTTCGACCGCGCCCTGGTGATGGATCTGGTGGCCAAGGCGCCCGCGTCGTTCGACGTGCATTCCCGGACGCCGGAACGGTCGGTGGCCTTCGGCGGCGACGAGATCGTCATCTGCTCGGTCGCCAGCGCGCCGAATGTCAGCGACCTCGAGCGCGGCCGGCGCGTCGGCAACCGGGAGGACTACCGCAACCTCCTGAAGCTGGCCCAATCCCTCAACGCCATGCACGCGCTCGGCGGCTATCCGGTGGAGCCGGTCGATATCCATGCCTCGACCCGGCATCTGGAGGCATTGCGGGACATGGTCACGCTGACCGACCGCATCCCGCACGCCTATTCGCTCGGCCGCGACCGGATCGAGGACGGCATCGAGATCGTCCGCATCGCCCGGGGCGTCGACCGGGCGACCCTGGAGCGCGAGCCGAGCCTGTTCTCGGTCATCAACGCCAGTTCGCCGCTGCGCTACGACACGCCGATGCTGGAAGGGGTGATCGCTCTGGCGGAGTCGGGGCAGGTCACCGTCATCACGCCCTTCACTTTGGCCGGTGCCATGGCGCCGGTGACCATCGCCGGCGCCCTGGCCCAGCAGAACGCCGAGGCGCTGGCCGGGATCGCCTTCTCCCAGGCGGTGCGGCCGGGGGCGCCGGTGGTCTATGGCGGCTTCACCTCGAACGTGGACATGAAGTCGGGGGCGCCCGCCTTCGGCACCCCGGAATACATGCAGGCCGCGGTCGCCGGCGGCCAGCTCGCCCGGCGCTACGGCCTGCCGTACCGCTCCTCCAACGTGAACGCGGCCAACGTCCCCGACGCCCAGGCGGCGTGGGAGAGCGCCTTTTCGCTCTGGGGCGCGGTCACCGGCGGGGTGAACCTGCTGATGCACGGCTGCGGCTGGATGGAGGGCGGGCTGACCGCGTCCTTCGAGAAGATGGTGATGGATGCCGACATGATCGCCATGGTCGCCGGGTTCCTCGATCCGCTGGCGGTGGACGACGCCACCCTGGCCCTGGACGCGATGCGCGAGGTGGGGCCGGGCGGGCATTTCTTCGGGACCGCCCACACTCAGGACCGCTATCGGACGGCGTTCTTCGCGCCGATGGTGTCGGACTGGCGGAACTTCGAGAGCTGGGAGGAGGCGGGGGCGCCGGACGCGCTGACCCGCGCCAACGCGCTGGTGAAGCGCCTGCTGGCGGAATACGAGGAACCGCCGATGGACCCGGCGATCCGCGAGGAACTGGACGCCTTCGTCGAGCGACGGACGTCCGAAGGCGGGGTGGCGACGGATTTCTGATGCGTCCGGCAGGCGCGCTCGGTTCTGCAATCATCCCAAACCGACTTCCTGGACTTGATCCAGGACCGCGCTGCCGGCGGCGGAACATGGTCCTGGACGACCCCTGCGGGGTCTCCAGGAAGTCGTTTTAAATCTCGAGAAAGTCGTCTTTTAAAAAGGCCCGATGCCGACCATCAGGCGATGGCGCCGGATTGGCGCAGCGCCTTCATGTGCAGCGCGATCAGCCGCTTCTCGTCGTCGCCCATGCCGGAGAACTTGCCGATCACTTCCTTGTCGGAGGCGGCGAGCGCATGCGCCTCGACCTTGATCACCGGGGCGGCCTCGCCGTCGCCCAGCTTGAGCAGGAAATGGAACTTCTGCCCCGCGATGATGTTGCCTTCGCCCGGGTTCGGGATGCGGATCCCTTTGATGTGCAGCTCGCGGATCTCGAGCTCTTCTTCGCCGAAGATGGCGGATCCCAGCTTCACATCGGCCTTCACGACTCCCTTGCCTGAAGTGCCCGCCGACTTGGCTTTGGCTTTCCCGAACATTCCCAGTCTCTCCGGAACAACCCCGTCGGCGATCATATAGCCTTATCGACCCCGGGGGAGAAGAATCCAAACTCACGTCGGCGGCACTGTATTGAAGAAGCGCTAATGCATCGTTAACTACAACGGGAAGGCTCATAATTCGGAGGGTTAATCGTGGCGAACCCATACGAGTTCGACGAAGAATGGTATCTCGCCTACAATCTGGATGTCGCCCAGGCCGGGGTGGATGCCTATTCCCACTGGATCAACAACGGGCTCTCCGAGGGGCGCAGTGTGCGCCAGTTCACCGAAGCGGTGTATCTCCAGAGCCATTCCGATGTTGCCGATGCCGTGGCACGGGGCGATTTCGCGTCCGGTTGGGAGCACTATATCCTGTTCGGCGCGAGCGAGGGGCGGCTTCCGTTCGGCAGTTACCATGGCCAGGGGGCGGCGACGGACGACAACCTGAGCCTCGACTGGGTCTCGTCCCGGAATACGGGCGAATTGAAAGGGTACGAGGGGAACGACACCCTCACCGGCGGTGACAGCGACGATCTGATCTACGGCAACCAGGGTATAGATCTCCTGAACGGCGGTATCGGCTCGGATACGATCTACGGCGGCCAGAACGCCGGACCGGCGGGTGCCGACGGCGTCCTGCGGTCGGGTGTGGAGACGATCTCCGGCGGCGGCGGCAATGATCTGATCTACGGGAACCATGGGGGCGATTACATCGTCGTCGGCAGCGGCTCAAGTACGGTCTATGGCGGTCAGGACGACGACACGATCGATGTCGAGGGCGGCATTTCCCCCACCAGCGCCTTGTTCTTCGGAAACCGCGGCGATGATCGTTTCGTGTTCGACGACCAAGTTTACCCCGTGTCAAACGTCACCGTCGTTGGTGGCGAGGGGGCCGACACGCTCTCGTCGACCCCAGGGCTGTACGAGCACAAGATCGTCTTCTCTGACTTCAACCCGGAAGAAGGGGATCGGATCGAGATTGGCTTCACGCCGGTATCGGTGACCCAGAGCGGCACAGAAGTCCGATTCGACTCCGCCGAATTCTACACCCGTTATCCGAGATACGTTGTCGTGGACATCAATCGCACGGATTTCTCAGACGATTGGTGGTTCTGAAGCCACTACCCGCGCGCGACGCCCCAGAACCGGTCCGGCAGCCGTTCCAGATCCTTCAGGCCCGCCCGCTCGACCATCAGAGCGGCCTGGCGGTCGGCCTCCTCCAGGATCGCTCCCTCGTCGATCCCGACAAGTTGGCGCCCCCGCATGAGGATGCGGCCGGCGACGATGGTGGTGTCCACGTCGGCGCCGTTGGCGAAACAGGCCAGCCGGTAGAGCGGCATGGTCATCGGCACCATGTGCGGCTTGAACAGGTCGACCAGGATCAGGTCCGCCTGCTTGCCCACCTCCACCGAGCCGATCTCCGTCTCCATCCCCAGCGCGGCCGCCCCGTCAATGGTGGCCATCTCCAGCATCTTGCCCGGCGGCAGGACGGCCGGGTCGCGGAAATGGCGGCGGTGGTAATGCATCGCCTGGAACATGTGGCGGAACATGTCGTAGCCGCGGTCCGGCGCGGTGCCGTCGGAGCCGAGGCCGACCACCGCCCCCGCCTCGATCAGTTCCGGCACCGGGCAGCGGCCTGTGATCGAGCGGTTGGCCGACGGGTTGTGGGCGATCTTGGTGCCGGTCTCCGCCACCAGCCGGATCTCCTCGCCGTCGAGATCCACCGAATGGCTCATCAGTGCGTCGGGGCCGAGCAGGTCGAAGAGTTCGTGGGCCAGGCGGATGCTGCCCTGGCGGTGGCCGTCCTGGGTGAAGATCAGGCCGAGCCGACGGGTCAGGTCGCGGGTCGCCGCCGCCTGATCGCGCACTTCGGAGAGCAGCGCGTCCTGCTCGGAGCCGCGATGGTGGACGGGAAAGCTGACGGCGATCCGCACCCGGCCGCCGGCGGCGCCGTCCCAGGCCTTCGCCACGTCCTCGCAGACGGAGAGCTGGGTGTCGAACGAGACCGGGTGCTCGTGATAGGCACCGCCCTCGATATTGGCGTAGGTCTTGGGGAAAGGCGGGCGGTTGATGCCGACCGCGACCACCGACCGGGTGCCCAGCCGCTCGATCTCGCGGCAATGGGCGTCGGCATAGATCGGCTCGTCGGTCCGCATCACGTCGTCGCCGCCGCCGAGATAGGAGACCCCCGTCGTCGTGCCGCAGCGGATGCGCTCCACCGCCGACAGCGCCGCCTCCGCCGCCCAGAAGCCGGTGTCCGACGCCACCGTGTAGGCGGTGTGGCAGGCGCGTTCCCAGTCCCCGTCGCCGGCCAGCCCCAGGGTCTTGATCAGTCCGTGGCCGGCATGGGCATGGACGTCGACGAAGCCCGGCATCAGCGCCTTTCGGGTCCCGTCGATCACCGTGTCGGCCGGATGGCCGGCGGCGATCTCGTCGCGCGGGCCGATGGCGACGATGCGGGTGCCGGAAATTGCAACGCTGGCACCCTCCAGCACGCGCCGGTCGCCGTCCATGGTGACGACGAGGGCATTGTCGATGCGAATATCGGCCATTGATCCAATCCGGTGCCTTGACGGGAGGGTTTCCGCTATCATGACATCGGGACCGGCGGCGACAAGCGCGGCCACATCGAGGGAGAATGCAGATGAAGTCCTTTTTTCTGCCGTTCGGCCGTGACGGGGTCGATCGCGCCCCGCTGGAGGCTGCCGTCTTGTTTGCCAAGCGTTCGGGCGGACGCGTTCGGGCCACGTTCTATCCGCGGCCCGTCGAAAGCCCGCTGGTCGATCCGATGGGCGTCGGCATCATCGACTACGCCGACAAGGGCCCCGACCTCGCCCGCGAGGCGGAAGAGGCGCTGGCCGCCATGCGAACCCGAATCGACGCGCTCGGCCCGGACGGCGCGCTGGTCGATCTGAGCGACGAGCCCCTGCGGGCCCGGTTCGGTATCGGCGAGGCGGCCCGGCTGTTCGACACCACCGTCGTCGGCAAGAGCGAGGAGACCGACTGGCGCGCGGTGTTCGAGACCGCCCTGTTCGAGGGCGGGCGCACCGTCACCCTGGTGCCGGTCGGCTGGACCCGGGAATGCGGCAGCACGGTCGCCATCGCCTGGAACCGCAGCACCGAAACCGCCCGCCTCATCGGCCAGGCCCTGCCGGCCATCAAGTCGGCGGACAAGGCCATCGTGATCGAGATCGAAGGCTGGTCGGTTCCCGGCCCGGACGGCGCCGCCCTGGTCGAGTATCTTAAGCTGCACGGCGTCGATGCCACCGTCGCCACCGGCAAGCGCTCCATGCGCGGGCCCGGCATGGACGTGCTCGAGGTGGCCGAGGCGGAAGGCGTCGACCTGCTGGTGAAGGGGGCCTACACCCAGAGCCGGCTGCGGCAGATGATTTTCGGTGGCGCGACCAGCGACATCATCGCCGACGCGACGATGCCGGTGATCTTCGCCCACTGACCGCAGAGCGGGGCGAAGCAATACAGAACGGACGAGCCGGGCCGCGCAGGCCCGGCGCAACGGGGCGCAAGGGGGGATGATGAGCGACCATACCGTGTTCGGAACCGACGGATCCGGAACAGAGCCGGCGGCAGCCGAAACCGAAGCACCGGCGGCCGTGTCGGCCCCTGCCGCGGAGGCGCCGCGCGACGACATGACCCGGCTGCTCGGCCAGATCGTCTCGCTGATGGGGCAATCGCCGGCCCACCGGCATATCTTCATCTCCGACCTGGAATGGCTGGTCCTGCCGCCGCTGACCAAGCGCCAGGTCCGGATCTGGCGCCGCCGCACCGAGCGGGGCGTGGCGCCCGTGGTCTACGCCTCCTGGGCGATGGTCACCGAGGAGGTCGAGAAGCGCCTGCTCCAGGGCCAGAACCGGCTGCGGCCGAACGAGTGGGACGGCGGCACCATCCCCTGGCTGATCGACCTCGTGGCCCCCTATGGCGGCGGCGATGCGGCCCTGAACGAACTGGTCGATCAGACCTTCGGCGGTAAGCCGATCAAGGCGCTGGTGCCGACACCCGGCGGTGGTTTCGCCGTGCGACAGATCCAACCGAGAGCGGCAGCCCAGGATAAAAAATAACAGGCTATGCAAGGGCCTGCCGTATCTTGCATTGTTGACATTCCAGGCGCCCCGTTGTGACACTCGCGCCTCAACCAAAAGACTACCAAGCCCTGAATACAGGGATTTTGACAT
The DNA here is from genome assembly GCF_034377285.1 of Thalassobaculum sp. OXR-137. Classification (NCBI taxonomy): domain Bacteria; kingdom Pseudomonadati; phylum Pseudomonadota; class Alphaproteobacteria; order Rhodospirillales; family Thalassobaculaceae; genus Thalassobaculum; species Thalassobaculum sp. OXR-137. The sequence continues at coordinate 1,867,953 of NZ_CP139715.1, forward strand.
ACCGCACGAGGGAGGAAACGATGCGGAAAACCATGGTCGCCGTCATGGCGGCACTGACCGTTAGTGCGTTCGCAATCGGGGATGCCGATGCGCGCACGCTCAAGCTCCAGGCGAGTTCGAGCCCGGGCGACTGGGCGCACCGTTTCATGACGGAAGGCTGGCAGCAGAAGGTCGGCCTGATGACCAACGGCGAGATCGAGGTCGAGGTCCTGCCGACCAAGGCAGTCGTCCCGCATCGCGAGACCGTCGATGCGGTCGCCAACGGCATTCTCGACGGCGACCTGAACGCGGTTTCCTATTTCGCCGGCCGCGAACCCGCCTTCGGCCTCATCGGCGATCTGATCGCCGGTTACGACACGCCGGACCAGGTCCGCACCTTCTGCTCGGAAGGCGGCGGCAAGGAAGTCCTGCAGAAGATCTACGACAAGCTGTGGCCCGACTCGATCCATGTGATCGGCTGCGGCCCCTACACCAAGGAAGCTCTCGTCTCGACCGTGCCGATCAAGGGCGTGGAAGACATGAAGGGCATCAAGATCCGGTCGCCGGAAGGCCTTGCGGCCGACGTGTTCCGTCTGGCCGGCGCCTCGCCGGTGTCGATCCCGTTCTCCGAGGTCTACACCTCGCTGGATAAGGGCATCGTCGACGCCGCCGACGCCTCGGCCTTCGTGAACAACGAAGCCTCCGGCATGCACAAGGTCGGCAAGTACCCGATCTATCCGGGCATCCACTCCATGGCCGTCCTGCAGTTCATCATGAACAAGGACGTCTGGAACGGCCTGACCGAAGGCCAGCGGGTGACCCTGGAGGTCTGGTTCGAAGCCGCTTACATCACGATGCTGCGTCAGGCCGACCTGCAGGACCGCGATCTGGTGGCCGAGCACAAGGCGAAGGGCGACCTCACGATCGTCGACTGGTCGAAGGAAGACCGTCAGAAGTTCCGCGAGATCGCCGTCGAGGCTTGGGAGACGGCTGCGTCCAAGTCGGAACTGGCCCGCGAGGCGCTCGACGCGCACCTGTCCTACATGAAGCGAGTCGGTCTGCTCGACTGATCGGAAACGCTGACGGTCCGGGGGCTCGTGTGGCCCCCGGACCGCATCACGCTCAGGCGACGCGCGGTCGCCTGTTTTCCTTCATGCGCATGCGCTCAGTGTCCCTGAAAGCGGTCCGATGAATTCTGCCATCAACAAGTTCAGTCAGTTCTCCGGCCTCGCGGTCGCGCAACTGTATTTCCTGTGCGGCGTGATCACGCTGTACGAGGTGATCTCGCGCTACGCGTTCCACTCGCCCACCCAGTGGGCGTTCGAGATGGTGATGGTGTTCTGCGCCACCGCCTGGATGCTGTCCGCCGGCTATGTGACGCTGAAGAACCGGCATATCGGAATTACCGTTTTCTATCTGATGGCGAGCGACCGCACGAAGTGGCGGCTCGACCTCTTCGCGCTGATCGTCGGGGTCATCGCGCTGTTCCTGCTGACCAACGACACGATGGGCCGCGCCCTCGAGGCGATCAGCAACGTGGAACGCGCCGGCAGCGCCTTCAACTCGCCGGAACCGATGTTGCTGAAGACCGCGCTGTTCCTCGGCGCGACGGTCTATCTGCTGCAGCTTCTGGCCAATTTCTACCGGCACCTCGCGAACCCGATCGCGCGCCTCGCGGTGGTCGTGGTCTCGGTTCTGCTGATCGGCCGGCTCGTCCTGCTGCTGATCGGCCATTATTACGAAGGCTTCATCCTGTCGGAATGGGCCGACAGCGCCGTCGCCTCGATCGCCCAGGCCATCGACCTGCGCCAGCTCATCAACATCCGCGCCTACCACATCGGCACGGTGAGCGTCGGCATCGTCATCACGCTGCTGCTGCTGATGATGACGGGCATGCCGCTCGGCGTGGTGACGCTGATCATCTCCATCGTCTGCGCCCTGCTGTTCTTCGGCCCCAAGGGCCTCTACCTGGTGTCGACCAACGCCTTCGGCCTGCTGGAATCCTATCCGCTGGTCGCGGTGCCGCTGTTCGTGCTGATGGCGTCCATCCTGGAGAAGGCCGGCATCGCCGAGGACCTGTTCGACGCCATGTCGATCTTCGCCGGCAACCTGCGCGGCGGCGTGGCGGTGCAGACCGTCATCGTCGCGGTGATCATGGCGGCCATGTCCGGCATCATGGGCGGCGAGATCGTCATGCTGGGCCTAGTGGCCCTGCCGCAGATGCTGCGCCTCGGCTACGACCGCAAGCTGTCGATCGGCACGATCTGCGCCGGCGGCTCGCTCGCCACGCTGATCCCGCCGTCGATCATCATGATCGTCTACGGCCTGTCGGCCCAGGTCTCCATCGGCGACCTGTTCATGGCCGGCGCCCTGCCGGGCCTGCTGCTGGCGACGTTCTACATCATCTACGTTCTGATCCGCTGCTATCTGAACCCGAGCCTCGCGCCCACCGCTTCCGAAGTGGCGGCACGCGGCCATGTGGAGCAGAAGCTGTCCTCCAACCGGTCGGTTGCGGTCGGCCTGTCGATCCTGCTCATCGCCTGCGTCATGGGCTCGATCTACGGCGGTATCGCCAGCGTGACCGAAGCCGCGGGCGTCGGCGTGTTCGGCTCGATCGTCGTGGCCGCGGTGCGCATGCGCTTCAACTGGAAGATGCTCCAGGAAGCCCTGACCCAGACCATGGCCACGGTCGGGACGATCATCTGGCTGATCCTCGGCGCGGTCAGCTTCGTCGGCATCTACAACCTGGTCGGCGGCGGCGAGTTCATGCGCAGCCTGTTCTCCGGGCTGGACCTGCCGGCCATCGGCATCATCCTGGTGATGATGGCGATCCTGGTCGTGCTCGGCACGTTCATGGAGTGGATCGCGATCGTGTTCATCACGGTGCCGATCTTCGCCCCGGTGGTTGTCGACATGGCGCCGGAACTCGGTCTCGATCCGGAATGGGCCGCGGTCTGGTTCGGTGTGCTGTTCGTGATGAACATGCAGATCTACTTCCTGTCGCCGCCCTTCGGCCCGGCCTGCTTCTGGCTGAAGTCGGTGGCGCCGCCGGACATCGAACTGCAGGAGATCTTCGCCGCGGTCATCCCGTTCATCGGACTGCAGATCATCGGTCTGATCCTGGTGATGATCTTCCCCGAGATCGCCCTATGGCTCCCTCAGGTTCTGACCTGACCGGCATCGACAAGGAGAATGTGTGATGGCTCCCGATACTGAAGACGACAGCCGGGCCTTCGGCCTCTGGCCGACGATCGTCGGCTTCGCCCTGGCGGCGGCGATCTTCGTGACCATGTTCGCCATGGCGACCGGCTTCGCCTGATCGCCGCAGGCGGTCCGAAAAGTCCTCGGACAGGAGACGGCCGACCCCCGAATGCACGTTGATGTGCGTTTATCTGAGGGGACGGCGTGACTCCTGTCCGAGCCGCAGGCGGCCTCCGGGTTTTCCTTGCGTTCCAGCCTGAACGTGTTGAAATACCAGCAGTTGGAGCCGCTATGCTCGGCTCCACAAGCGCGTCTACACAGTTGTCCGGGGGCGGGGACCCTTTCGGTGACGGTGCCTTAGACGAGGCGCGACGGAACACGTAAAGGAGATGGATATGCTTCAAAAAATTCTGGGAGGAGCCAAGCCGTTCTTCGCCGCCGCGGCGATGATGAGCTTGGCGGCCTGCGCGGGCTTCCAGTTGGACAACGCCCGTGGTCTCACCCCGAGCGGCGATGCCTTCAGCAAGGCGCTGTATCAGGAATACCTGACGCTTTCCGAGATGGAATTCGCCGAGGGCGACTACGAGGATTCCGATGTCTTCGCCGCCGCGGCCATCGCCGCTGCGAACGGCACGCCGACGGCGCCGGAAGCGCTGGACTCGCGGGTCATCCCGGCCGAGCACAAGGGTGCCCTGTCCGAGGCGCATCGCCGTCTGACGGCCGCGCTGGCCGCCGGTGCCGCGACCAAGGTGCCGGAAGCCTCCGCGCGCGGTCAGGCCATGTTCGACTGCTGGATGCAGGAAGCCGAAGAGAACTTCCAGCCGGCTGACATCGCCTGGTGCCGCGACCGGTTCAAGCCGGCGATCGAGGCCATGGAAGCCGCCGTCGCCCAGCAGCCGGTGGCTGCCGCCGCGCCGGTGACCTTCGCCAACTTCACCGTGTACTTCGACTTCGACAGCAGCGCGATCACCCCGCAGACGCTCTCGACGCTGATCGATGCGGCCGATGCGTCCGACGACATGGGTGCCTCGACGATGACGGTGTCCGGCTATGCGGACCGCTCGGGTTCGGAGCAGTACAACATGGCTCTGTCCGAGCGCCGCGCCAACGCGGTCGCCAACGAACTGCGCGGTCTGCTGGGCGGCGGTGCGCCGGCGATGACGATCGAGGCCTTCGGCGAGAAGAACAACAAGGTCATCACGCCGGACGGCGTGAAGGAAGCGAAGAACCGCCGTGTGAAGATCGAGATCCGCAAGTAAGCGCGATCTGGTCCGGTCCACGCGGCCGGCACGTCAGACGGGGAGGCGGACAGGCGACTGTCCGCCTCTTTTCGTTTGGGGATCGGGCGCTTCGAGGAGTCGGGGCGCCGGCGTCGCCTACATCAACGGGCCGCGGCTCGGCGGCGCCTCGCTGAACTGCGGGCTGTCGGCGACCGGCGAGGCATGGTGATGCACCAGGCGCCAGCTCACGCCTTCCTTCACGAAAGTGTTGGTCGCGGCCAGCACGCCCTCCTGCAGCACCTCGTAGCCGAGGACGCAGGCGACGTCGCCGTAGAGAAAGACCCGGGCGTTGCGGAACTCCACGGCGGGCGAGCCCGGATTGCCGAGGATCGTCACCCAGCTCTCCATCACCTCGTCGCGGCCCATCAGCGGCCGCCACCCGGGATGCACACAGGTGATCGGCGCGTCGCGCGACCAGATCTCCTCCATGCTCTTCAGGTCGCGCATGGCGAAGGCCAGATAGAACGCCTCGTTGGCGAACAGGACCGCCGCTTCCTGGCTCATCGAACTTTCCACCCTCTGGCCTGGGCCGTTGGCCGACCGGTCGCCTCTGGGTTGTTCTTATAGCATGGGCGTCCCGGCGTGCCAGACGCCGGCGAGGGCTCAGGCGGCGTCGGCGAAGTAGCGGCCCGGCGTCACCCCGAAGGCCTTGCGGAAGCTGGCGACGAACGCGCTCGCCCCCTCGTAGCCGAGCCGGTGGGCGATGTCGCCGACCGTATCGCCGAAGGACAGCCACTCCACCGCCTTCATCAGCCGGGCCTGCCGCAGCCAGGCGCGGTAGCTCAGGCCGGTCTCCGCCCGGAAGTGCCGCTCGAAGGAGCGCTGGGACAGGGCGGCGCGCCGGGCGACGTCGGCGAGGGACACCGCGCAGGCCGGATCGGCGGCGAGGTCTTCCACCGCCCGGCGCAGCCGCTCGGAGGTCGGCATCGGCAGGTGCAGCGGCGAGACCGGCTCGGTGGCGATCTGGTCGATGATCACCCCGGCGATCCGGGCGGCGGGGCCGTCGGGTACCACCGGATCGCGCGGATAGGCCATATAGGCCAGGATCAGCTCGCGCAGCAGCGGCGAGATGCGGATGACCGAGGGCGTGGCCGGCACGTCCCGCACCGCCTCGGGGCGGAAATACAGGAAGCGCAGCGAACTCGGCTGCAGGTAGGTGGTGGCGTGGACGGTGCCGGCGGGCATCCACAGGGCGCGCTCCGGCGGCACCACGAAGCTGCCCAGCGCCGTCTCCACGGTCACCGATCCGGAGACCAGGTGAAAGAGCTGATGCCGGCTATGGCTGTGGGGATCGCCGCGGGTGTGCTTCTCCGCCTCGGCGGCATAGGCGATGACCGGGGCGGCGTGATCGTCCTGGGCGGCGGCGGAGGCATAGACCGAGGGGTGGATCATTTGGCGAGTCGTCCACATTCATTGACGATATACCGCTAACACGTACGGACCGCGCGGGAGTAGTACGAAATCCATGCTTCCTGTCCTGTCCCGAGTGCCGCGATGTCCTACCTGACCACCACCGCCGATCCCAAGGCCGCCACCGGGTGGCGCTCGCCCGCCGTGATGCTGATGATCATGGCCGCCGCCATGCAGCTCTCCTTCGCGGCCTGGTGGAACCTGATGAACAACTTCGCGGTTCATGAGCTGGACTTCACCGGCAAGGAGATCGGGCTGCAGCAGTCGATCCGGGAGATCCCCGGCTTCCTGTCCTTCCTGGCGGTGTATTTCCTGCTGTTCATGCGCGAGCAGACCCTGGCCTACCTGTCGCTGCTCTGCCTCGGCATCGGCGTGGCCGCGACCGGTTATTTCCCGACGGTCTGGGGCTTTTACCTGACCACCTTCGTGATGTCGGTCGGCTTCCACTACTACGAGACCGCCGCCCAGTCCCTGTCGCTGCAGTGGCTGCCCAAGGCGACGGCGGCGGCCAGCATGGGCAAGATCATCGCCGTCGGTGCGTTTGCCCAGCTCGTGGCCTATGGGCTGATCTTCGTCGGCTGGGACAGCTTCAACCTGTCCTTCACCACCGTCTTCCTGATCGCCGGCTGCCTGACCCTGGTGGTCCTGATCTTCCTGTTCGTCGCCTACCCGTCGTTCCGCGAGGGCGTGCCGCAGCACAAGAAGCTGATCCTGCGCAAGCGCTACTGGCTGTACTACGCGCTGACCTTCATGGGCGGCGCCCGCCGGCAGATCTTCACTGTGTTCGCCGGGTTCCTGATGGTCGAGCGGTTCGGCTACGAGGTGCACGAGGTGGCCGCCCTGTTCTTCATCAACGGCGCGATCAACATGACGCTCGCCCCGAAGATCGGCCAGCTCATCGTGCGCTTCGGCGAGCGCCGCGCCCTGACCTTCGAGTATGTCGGGCTGATCGGGGTGTTCGCGACCTATGCCTTCGTCACCAACGTCTGGCTGGCGGGCGCGCTCTACGTGATCGACCATGCGTTCTTCGCCATCGCGATCGCCATGAAGACCTATTTCCAGAAGATCGCCGACCCGGCGGAGATCGCGCCGACGGCGGGCGTGTCGTTCACCATCAACCACATCGCCGCGGTGTTCATTCCGGTGACCTTCGGGCTGCTATGGCTGGTGTCGCCGGCGGCGGTGTTCCTGGCTGGCGCGGCAATGGCCGGGGTGAGCCTGATCCTGGCCCGCCTGGTTCCCTCCCACCCGGAGATCGGCAACGAAGTGGACTGGAGCTTCGGCTTCGGCCGCCAGAAACCGGCGGCGCAGCCGGCGGAGTAGGGGGCGGGAGTTTTACCCTCTCCTCACTCCCCGTCCCGGATTGAATCCGGGATCGTTCCGGGGCAAGCCGGTCCGCGTGACGGGACCTACCCGGTGACGATCCGACGACCCAGGCCTCGCCCCGGAACGGGTCCGGGGAGTGGGAGTGAGATACCTTTGAATTCTTCCCGGCTCTGCGCCGGCGTAAGACGCTGACCCAGCCGACGGAGTGGGAGGCTGGCATTCCTTCCCCCGTTCCACACTCCCCGTCCCGGATTGAATCCGGGATCGTTCCGGGGCAAGCCGGTCCGCGTGACGGGGCCCAAGCGGTGACAATCCGACGACCCAGGCCTTGCCCCGGAACAGGTCCGGGGAGTGGGAGTGAGATACCTTTGAATTCTTCCCGGCTCTGCGCCGGCGGAAGACGCTGACCCAGCCGACGGAGTGGGAGGCTGGCATTCCTTCCCCCTTTCCACACTCCCCGGACCCGTTCCGGGGCAAGCCGGTCCGCGTGACGGGGCCCAACCGGTGACGATCCGACGACCCAGGCCTTGCCCCGGAACAGGTCCGGGGAGTGGGAGAAGAAAACTGTTGAACGTCTTCCCGGCTCTGCGCCGGTGGAAGACGGTGTGGAGAACGAGAAGAGGCGCTCCCTACCGGTACGCCCCGTCGACCACGATCTCCTGGCCGGAGATCATCTCGGCTTCCAAAGAGGCGAGGAACACCACCGCGGCCGCCACGTCCTCGGGCTTTATCTCCCGGCGCATGGACTGGCGGGTCTTCAACTCCTCCGCCGCGTTCTCGGTCAGCCAGAGCTCGCGCTGCCGGTCGGTCAGCACCCAGCCGGGGGACACCGTGTTCACCCGGATCGCGTCTCGGCCCAGCTCGTAGGCGAGAGATTTGGTCAGCCCGTGCACCGCGCCCTTGGCGGCGTCATAGGCGCTGCGGCTGCTGTGCAGGGGGCGGTCGGCGGCCCCCAGATTGACGATCGACCCGCCGGCGCGCGAGCGCATGTCGGCCACAACCGCCTGGGCGGCGAAGAACATCGGGCGGACCAGCAGGCTGAAACGGTCGTCCCAGTAGTCGGGGGTGACATGCTCCAGGGTGTGGCGGTCGTCCTTGGCGGCGTTGTTCACCAGCACGCTGATCATGCCGAACTTGCGCCGGACCGTGGAGATCGCCTTCTTCAGCTCGCTCAGGTCGCGGACGTCGCCCTCGATGAAGAAGGGCGGCGGGTTGCCGGCCTCCTTGATCGTCGCGATCAGCCCCTTGGCCTCGCGCTCGGCGATGTCGATGAAGCCGACATTGGCCCCCTGGGCGCAGAACCGGGACACCACCGCCGCACCGATCCCGGAGGCCCCGCCGGTGACGAACACCGTCCGTCCGGCGAGGTCCGGATACTGAGTTTGGCGCATGCCCCGCCCGGCGGTCAGTAGGTGGCGCGCCCACCGGAGCAGTCGAACACCGCGCCGGTGGAGAAGGACGCATCCTCGCTGGCCAGCCAGGCGACCAGATTGGCGATCTCCTCGACCAGCCCGAACCGGCCCATCGGGATCTTGGAGAGCATGAACTCGATGAATTCCGGGGTCATCTGGTCGAAGATGTCGGTCTTCACCGCCGCGGGCGTGATGCAGTTCACCGTGATCGGCGTGGCCGCCAGCTCCTTGCCGAGCGACTTGGTCAGGCCGATGACGCCGGCCTTCGACGCGGAATAGGCCGGCGCGTTCGGGTTGCCCTCCTTGCCGGCGATCGAGGCGATGTTGATGATCCGCCCCTTCTTCTTCGCCCGCATGTAGGGCACCACCGCCCGGTCGCACAGGAAGACGCCGGTCAGGTTGATGTCGATCACCCGGCGCCAGTCCTGGACCGGATATTCCCAGGTGGTGGTGTTCGGTCCGGTGATCCCGGCCGAGGCGACGAGGACGTCGATCCGGCCGAACTCGCGCTCGACCTCGGCCGCCGCCCGGTCGATGGCGACGTCGTCGGTCACGTCGACCGTGGCGGTGTGAACCCGGTCCTCGGGGAAGAAGCCGACCACCTCCGCCAGCTTGGCCGCATCGGCGTCCCACAGGCTGACCGAGGCACCGGCATCGGACAGCCGCTTGGCGGCGGCGAGGCCGATCCCCCGCGCCCCGCCGGTGACGATGGCGCTCTGGCCGGTGAAGTCGTAACTGACCATGGACGCCCTCCTCAGATCAGTCCGCGCTTGGCGAGGTTGCGCATGAGCGCGCCGGTCCCGAAGGTCCAGGGCGCGATCTTGTCGGACCGGCCGACCCGGTTGATCAGGGCGCCGAGTTTCGGCGTCGAGATCGAGACGATGTCGCCGTCGGCATGGGTGAAGCCCTGGCCCTTTGCGCCGCGATCCTGGGTCGGGGCGAACAGCGTGCCGGTCATCAGCACCACCCCGTCCGGATACTGGTGGGTCGCTCCGATGGTCTGGGACACCAGGTCGGCGACGTCGCGGCTGATCTTGCGCATGGAGGAATGGCCGTTCATCACGAACTGGTCCTCTCCCTCCACCCGCAGGTCGAGCTCGGCGGCGCGCACGTCGTCCAGGGTGAAGCCGTCGTCGAACAGCCGCACGAACGGGCCGACCGCGGCCGAGCCGTTGTTGTCCTTGGCCTTGCCGAGCAGCAGGGCGCTGCGGCCCTCCACGTCGCGCAGGTTGACGTCGTTGCCGAGCATGGCGCCGACGATGGTGCCGGCGGCGCTCACCACCAGGGTGATCTCCGGCTCCGGGTTGTTCCAGGTGGAGATCGGGTGCAGGCCCACATCGGCGCCAACCCCCACCGAGGACATCGGCGGCGCCTTGGTGAAGACCTCGGCATAGGGGCCGATGCCGACCTCGAGATACTGGGACCACATGCCGCGCTCGATCAGCGCGGCCTTGAGCGCCTCGGCCTCTTCGGAGCCCGGGGTGATCTTCGACAGATCGCTGCCGATCTTCTCGGCGATCTCCTGACGGATGGCGTCGGCGGCCGACGCGTCGCCCTTGGCCTTCTCCTCGATCACCCGCTCGATCATGCTCTCGGCGAAGGTGACGCCGCAGGCCTTGACCGCCTGCAGGTCGATCGGGCTCAGGAACCAGGGCTTGCCCGGATCGCGGCCGTCGACCGGCGTATTGGCCAGGATCTCGGCGACGGTGCCGACCTTCTCGCCGGCGGTCGCCCGGGCGATGGCGAGCGGGTTGTCGGCGTTCATCAGCTCCGAGCAGGTCGGAACCGTGGCGGTGATGTCGATGACGGCGTCGCCGCGCAGGACGACCAGTGCCGGTCCCCCCGCGCCATGGGCCACGTCGGGACGCCAGACGCGGCCGACCAGGACCGCGGCATCGCGGTCCTGGGGCAGCACGGCGTCGACCGTGAGGTCGAGGTTCGGCATGATCTGCGGGCTCCCGTTCAGTCGGCCACGACTTTCTGGCGCTGCTCGCCGAGACCGGCGATGCCCAGATGCATCTCGTCGCCGTCCTTCAGGAACACCGGGTTCGGCTTCACGCCCAGGCCGACGCCCGGCGGGGTGCCGGTCATGATCACGTCGCCCGGCATCAGCGAGAACATCTGGCTGCAGTAGTGGATGATGTGCGCCACCGAGAAGATCATGGTCTTGGTGTTGCCGGTCTGGAACCGCTTGCCGTTCACGTCCAGGAACATGTCCAGCGCCTGCGGGTCGGCGACCTCGTCGGCGGTGACCAGCCACGGGCCGATCGGGCCGAAGGTGTCGCAGGACTTGCCCTTGGTCCACTGACCGCCGCGCTCCGCCTGGAACTCGCGTTCCGAGACGTCGTTGGCGACGCAGTAGCCGGCGACGTAGGACAGGGCGTCGGCCTCGCTCACGTACTTCGCCTGCTTGCCGATGATCACGCCGAGCTCGACTTCCCAGTCGGACTTCTTGGAGTTGCGCGGCATGCGGACCGTGTCGTTCGGGCCCTGCACGGCGCTGGTCGCCTTCATGAAGACGATCGGCTCCTTCGGCGGCTCCGCACCGGTCTCGGCGGCATGGTCGGAATAGTTCAGGCCGATGCAGACGACCTTGCCCGGGGCGCCGACGCAGGCGCCGATGCGCGGGGTGCCAGAGACCGCCGGCAGGCTTTCGATATCGGTGCCCTTCAGCTTGTCGAGGGCGCCGGCCGCGATGGCGGCGGCGGACAGGTCGTCGATGATCCCCGACAGATCGCGGATGCCGCCCGAGGCGTCGAGCACGCCCGGCTTCTCCTGACCGCTCGGGCCGTAGCGCAGCAGCTTCATGGTGGTTTCCCCCTGGTGTTTTTCGTGAATTCACGATGTGGTTGAATCGAGGGCTTCGGCCAAGGAGCCGGCAGCGATCGAAGTGTGGAGCGCGAGCCTCGCAAGCGGTCTGAAGAGTGTCAAGCTGGGGGGAAGGGACTTGAGCGACGAGAATCGGCATGTGGTGTTGCGCGGTCGGCCCGATCCCGCGGTGCGCGCCGACCTGTTCGAAACGGTCGATGCGGAGATGCCGCGGATCGCCGATGGGCAGATGCTGATCCGGGTGATCTGGCTGTCCCTGGAGCCGGCCATGCGCGGCTGGATTGCGGACGCCCCGAACTACAGCCAGCCGGTGCCGATCGGCGCGCCGATGACCGGGTTCACGGTGGGCGAGGTGGTGGAGAGCCGGCATCCGCGCTACCCGGCGGGCACCATCGTCCAGGGCCGCCAGGGCTGGCGCCGGTTCGCGGTGTCGGACGGCAGCGACATCGACCGGGTGGTCGACCCGGCCCTGGCGCCGATCTCCACCGCCCTGCACGTGCTGGGGATGAACGGTGCCACCGCCTATGTGGGCCTGGTCGATGTCTGCCGGGTCAAGGCGGGCGACACGGTGGCGGTGACCACGGCCGCCGGCGCGGTCGGCTCGGTGGTCGGGCAGATCGCCAAGGCGCTGGGCGCGCGGGCGGTCGGCGTGACCGGCGGGCCGGAGAAGCGCCGGATCTGCCTGGAGGAGTTCGGCTTCGACGCCGCCATCGACTACAAGGCGGCCGAGGATATCGGCCCGGGCCTGGACGCCGCCACACCGGACGGGATCGACTGCTTCTTCGACAATGTCGGCGGCGCCCAGTTCGACGCGGTGCTGGATCGGATCAATGTCGGCGCCCGGATCGCCATCTGCGGCACCATCGGCATGCCGTCCTTCCCGTTGCCGGTGGGACCCCGGCCGAACCGCCAGCTCCTGGTCAAGCGGGCGCGGATGGAGGGATTCCTGATCCTCGACCATTACGACCGCTTCGCCGAGATCGTCGAGCGGCTGTCCGGCTGGTACCGCGACGGGCACCTGAAGTACCGCGAGGACGTGACCGTCGGTCTCGACACCGCGCCGGACGCTCTGGTCGCACTGCTGGCCGGCCGCAACACCGGCAAGGCCCTGGTCCGGGTGGGAGACGACCCTTGAGCGCGGAGACCGTTGCCATCGGGATCGATTGGGGGACGACCTCCTTCCGTGCCTTCCGCTTTGCCGCCGACGGCGCGGTGGAGGAGGGACGCCGCGCCCCGGCCGGCATCCTGGCCATCGACGACGGGGAGTTCGAGGACGCCCTGGAGGAACTGGTGGGCGATTGGCTCGATGCCGCCCCCACCGTCCCGGTGGTGCTGTCCGGCATGATCGGCAGCCGTCAGGGTTGGGTGGAGACGCCCTATCTGCCCTGTCCCGCCGCGGTGGACGATATCGCCGGCGCCCTGGTGCCGTTGGCGCTGGCGCGCGGGCGGGTGATTCATGTGGCGCCGGGCCTGTCCCAGCGGGCCGCCGACGGGGTGCCCGACGTCATGCGCGGCGAGGAGGTGCAGATTCTCGGCGCGGTCGACCTGCTCGGCGCCGACGCCGCCACCGTCTGCCTGCCCGGTACCCACTCGAAATGGGCGCGGGTCGAGCGGCGGCGCGTCACCGGCTTCGCCACCCATATGACCGGCGAGGTCTTCGACGTCCTGCGCCGCCATAGCATCCTGGGGCGCGGCATCGAGCATGCCGCCTGGGACGACGACGCCTTTCTCGCCGGGGTCGAGCGATCGGGGGCCGAGGGCGGGCTGCTGCACCATCTCTTCGGCGTGCGGGCCGCCGGCCTGTTCGGGGATCTGACGCCGGAGCGGTCCGGGGCGTTCCTGTCCGGACTGGTCATCGGCCACGAGATCCGCGCCGCCGCCCCGGTCGGACCCGTCCATCTGATCGGGGAGGAGGAACTGGTCCGCCTCTACATCGCCGGGCTGAAGGCGCTCGGCCATCACGGCGAGCCGGTGGCGGCCCAGGCGGCCGCCTGCGGCCTGTTCCTCATCGCCGACAGCTTGCGGAAAGGACGACATCCATGACCGGCCTCGCCCCCTACCTCCAGCGGTGCCCGCTGGTGGCGATCCTGCGCGGCGTCGAGCCGGTGGAGGTCGTCGAGATCGCGCTGGCCCTCGAGGAGAACGGGTTCTCCATCGTCGAGGTGCCGCTCAACTCTCCGCGCCCGCTGGAGAGCATCGCCCGGCTGGCCGAGACGGTCGGGGACCGGATGCTGGTGGGCGCCGGCACGGTGATCGATCCCGAGGCGGTGGACCGTGTGGTGGCGGCCGGCGGGCGGCTGATCGTCATGCCCCATGCCGATGCCGCGGTGGTCGAGCGAGCCAAGTCCCTCGGCGCCCTGGCCATCCCCGGTTTCGCCACGCCCGGCGAGGCCTTCGCCATGTTGCGGGCGGGAGCCGACGCCCTGAAGCTGTTTCCGGCAGAGGCCGCACCGCCGGCCGTGCTGAAGGCGATGCGCGCGGTCCTGCCCCTGGAGGTCGCCGTGCTTCCCGTCGGCGGTATCACGCCGGAGACGATGGCCGGTTATGTCGCGGCGGGGGCCAACGGCTTCGGGCTGGGATCGGCGCTGTACAGGCCGGGCGACACGGTGGAGAGCGTTTCCCGCAAGGCCAAAGCCTTTCGCGATGCCTGGGTCACTCTCCCCTCGCGCTCGGCATAAGCCCCTGGTCGCGCTGATCGCGCCGATTGTCGGGCGCTATGATCCTGGCGCCCACGATCCTGAACCATGATCCTGAAGATCGTGCCCGATCATGCCGACATGCTCGCCCTGACCGACTGACTGCTCCCCGCGGTTGGCGGCCCAGGCCTCGGCGGTGATCGCGAAGCCGAGCACCGAGAAGCCGTTGAAGCTCCGCGGGCCCGATGCGGCGAAGCCGGTCGCGTCCAGCACCCGGATCGAGGCGCGGTTCTGCGGCATGACGAAGCCGACGACCCGCCGCAGCAGCACGGTCTCGAAGGCGAAACCCAGCACCGCGCGCACCGCCTCGCGCGCATAGCCCCGGCCCCAGGCCCGCCGCTCGAAGGCGTAGAGCACCTCCACGTCGGACGAGCGGCCCAGCCGGGTCAGCCCGGCCTGGCCGATGAAGCGGCCGGTGGCGCGTTCCTCAACCGCCCAGACCCCGAACCCGGCGGTCCAGGCCTCGCGGAACCCGGCGATCCGGCTCTCGGCGATCTGCGCGGCGAAGGGGATCAGCGCCTCGCCGCCCACCAGATAGCGCACCACATCCGGGTCGGAGCGCAGCGCCGTGTAGGCGGGCCGGTCGGCGTCGCTGAAGCCGCGCAGCCGCAGCCGCCCGGTCTCGAGCACCGGCGTGGGGGAATTCCTGCGAAGGGCGGCAGCCATCGGGGCGACCTCTCTTGCATGCATGGGGATGGGGCTCGATACTCGCGAACCTCTTTCCGATCAACCGGAGCAATTTTCCGACATGGCGATCATCAACCGCATCGCGGATTTTCATAGCGAGATGACCGAGTGGCGCCGCGATTTCCACACCCATCCGGAACTCGGGTTCCAGGAGCAGCGCACCAGCGAGATCGTGGCCGCCAAGCTGGCCGAGTGGGGCATCGAGGTGCACAAGGGGATCGGCAAGACCGGCGTCGTGGGCGTGCTCAAGGCGGGCAATGGCGACCGGCGCATCGGCCTGCGCGCCGACATGGACGCGCTGCCGATCACCGAGCGCACCGGCAAGGACTACGCCTCGGAGATCGCCGGCGTCATGCATGCCTGCGGCCATGACGGCCACACCACCATGCTGCTGGGTGCCGCCAAGTATCTGGCCGAGACCAGGAACTTCGACGGCACGGTGCATTTCATCTTCCAGCCGGCCGAGGAAGGTCTTGGCGGTGCCTACGGCATGCTGGAGGACGGGCTGTTCAAGCGCTTTCCCTGCGACCGGGTCTACGGCATGCACAACATGCCGAACATTCCGGTCGGCGAGTTCTCGATCCGCACCGGCCCGATCATGGCCGCCGGCGACACCTTCGAGATCACCATCCAGGGCCGCGGCGCCCATGCCGCCATGCCGCACCAGGGCATCGACCCGGTGGTGGTCGGCTCCAACCTGATCATCGCGCTGCAGACCCTGGTCAGCCGTACCGTCAGCGCCCAGGACGCGCTGGTCGTCTCGGTCACCGAGTTCCATGCCGGCGAGGCGTTCAACGTGATCCCGGACAGCGTCGTGCTGCGCGGCACCTGCCGGACCCTGAACATGGAGATCCACGGCGCCCTGGAGGAGCGGTTCCGCCGGGTGGTCGACGGCATCTGCGCCGCCCACGGGGCGTCGGCGGAGATCGACTACAAGGCGATCTTCCCGGTGACGGTGAACGCCGAGGACGCCACCCAGCACGCGCTGAGTGCGGCCCGCGCGGTCGCCGGCGAGACCCGGGTGAAGGACGAGATGACCCCGCTCATGGGCTCGGAGGATTTCGCCGCCATGATGGTGGCGGTTCCCGGCTCCTACATCCTCATGGGCAACGGCCCTGGCGCCTCGGTCCATCACCCGGAATACGACTTCAACGACGAGGCGCTCACCCACGGCGCCAGCTACTGGTCGACCCTGGTCGAACAGCAGCTCGCCAAGGCCTGAGCGGAGGAAGAACCATGCCCATCGTCAACCGTATCGCCGAATTCCACGACGAGATGACCGCGTGGCGGCAGGACCTCCACACCCATCCGGAACTGGGCTTCGAGGAGCACCGCACCAGCGATGTGGTCGCGGCGAAGCTGGAGTCCTTCGGCATCGAGGTGCATCGCGGCCTGGCCGGCACCGGCGTGGTCGGCGTGCTGAAGTCCGGCAGCTCGGGGCGCACCATCGGTCTGCGCGCCGACATGGACGCCCTGCCGATCCTGGAGCGCGGCGAGGACGACCGGCCGCACCGCTCGGTCAATGCCGGCGTCATGCATGCCTGCGGCCATGACGGCCACACCACCATGCTGCTGGGGGCGGCCAAGTATCTGGCGGAGACCAAGAACTTCGACGGCACCGTGCATTTCATCTTCCAACCCGCCGAAGAAGGCAAAGGCGGCGGCGACAAGATGGTGCAGGAGGGGCTGTTCGATCAGTTCCCCTGCGAGACCGTCTTCGGCATGCACAACATCCCCGGCATTCCGGTCGGCAGCTTCGCCGTCTCGCCGGGGCCGATGATGGCGGCGCGCGACAATTTCGAGATCACCATCAAGGGCAAGGGCTCTCATGGCGCGATGCCGCATCACGGCATCGACCCGGTGCTGGTCGGCGCCCATATGGTGATGGCGCTGCAGTCCATCACCTCGCGCAACCTGAGCCCGCAGAAGGCGCTGGTCCTCTCGGTGACCCAGTTCCATGCGGGTCACGCCTTCAACGTGGTGCCCGACGACATGGTGCTGCGCGGCACCTGCCGGGTGTTCGACCCCGAGGTCCAGAACAGCCTGCCGGAGCGGATCACCCGGATCATGGAGGGAGTCTGCGCCACCTTCGGGGCGAGCGCCGAGTTGAACTACATGAAGGGCTATCCGGCCACCATCAACGACCCGGACCAGGCGGAGATCGCCGCCGTGATTGCCGGCCGCGTGGCGGGCGACGAGCGGGTCGACCGCAACCCGACGCCGATGATGGGGGCGGAGGATTTCTCCTACATGCTGAACCAGCGGCCGGGGGCCTATATCTGGGCGGGCAACGGCGACACCGCCGGCGTCCACCACCCGGACTATGACTTCAACGACGCCGGCCTGCCCCACGGGGCGAGCTTCTGGGCGCAGCTGGTGGAGGACCGCCTGAAGCGGGCTTGATCCGGCCCACCCCCTGCCGACTTCCTGGACGGGTCGCCGGGCCCGATCCAGGACCGGGCAGCCGTCGTTCCGCAGGAACCTTGAGTTTCATGTATCGTGTGTATATTTATACACATGAAAAGCGCGGACGTGATCACGCGACTTGAAGCGGATGGATGGCGGCAGGTCCGGGTGAGCGGCAGCCACCATCACTTCAAACATCCCACGAAGCCGGGCCTCGTGACTGTCCCCCATCCGAAACGCGATCTGCCGGTCGGCACGCTTCGGAGTATCGAGAAACAGGCCGGCGTGAGCCTGAGGTGACGACGATGGTCTATTACGTGGGCATCATCCATCGCGACGAAGGCACCGATTACGGCATTTCCTTCCCCGACTTTCCCGGCTGCGTTTCCGCCGGCGAGACGGTCGAGGCGTTGAAGGCCAATGCCGAGGAGGCTCTGGCCGGGCACATCCAGATCCTGGCGGAGGATGGGGCGAGCATCCCGTCTCCGTCCTCCATCGACACCGTGATGGCCGATCCGGACTTCTCCGACGGAATGCCGGTTCTGGTGGCGGCTCCCGACATCCGGGACGAGACGATCCGGATCAACCTGACCATGCGGCGCTCGGTGCTGGCGTCAATCGACCGGAACGCGGCGATGCACGGGCTCAGCCGCTCCGCGTATCTTGCCAAGGTCGGTGTCGGGTCTTCTTAGTACGCCCTCCCTCTCCCCTCACTCCAGGAACCCATCCAGATCCAGCGTTCCGCGCGCCACCCAGCCGAACGGGTGGCCGTAGCCGTAGAAATCCAGGGTCTCCGACACGAAGCGCGGCTCCTGCCGGATCGCCGCCTCGTAGGCGGCACCCAGCGCGCGGAACCGCTCGTGCGTCGCCATGTCCGGCACCCACTTTCCGTTCAGCTTGTCGAGGAACTCAGCGGTGGCGGCATCGACCTCCTCGGGGGTGTTCTGCACCAGTTCCACGCCCAGCGCCTCGAAATCGGCATCCCGGAACACCCCGGGCAGCCGGGCGTCGAGGATTTCTCGGTATGTGAGAAACCGATCCTCGCCGACGCGGCGGTAGCGTTTGAACAGGGAAAGGTCGTCGTTAAAGGGCAGATTCAGGTGCTCGAACGGGGTGTTGGTGCGCAGGGACGGATTGCCGAACGCCGCCGCCACCCAGATCGGTCCGGAATTCTGCGCCGACATGAAGCGGCACACCGCGCAGGCATACAGGTCGATCCAGCGCTCGCCGGGAAAGGCGTCGGGCAGGCTGAGATAGCCGTCGGGGGCCGTCTCCCACGTCTCCAGCCCGGGCTCGCCGATCCGCAGAACCTGATAGCCCGCGTCCAGAATCCGCCGGAGGGAGGCATCGTAGCTGCCGATCGACGCGGTGCGGTGTCCGTGATGGGCCTCGTCCGGCAGATAGGCCATGGTCCGTGTGTGGAACAGGGCCAGCGGCGCGTCCGGGTCAATGCCGCGTTCGGCAAGGCGTGCGGCGCCGCGCTCGCGCAGCCCGTCCGGCAGGGTGTAGAGGGCAGGCCGGGTGCCGGCGACCACGGCGCGCCAGCACTCCACGATCAGCGTGCGCGCCGACATCGCCAGCCAGTGCAGGTGCTTCATGTCGATCAGCCCGCCATCGACGGCGCCGAGCGCCAGCACGTCGCGGAAATCGGTCTCGACCAGCACGAAGCGGTCGTCCAGGCACTCCGCCAGCGCCCGGTTGGAGCCGGGCAGGTCGAGATTGCCGGTGACGATCACGATCCGGCGGTATCGGTCGCCATAGAGGGTGGCGAGCATCTGCGGCTCGATCACCAGATGGCCGAAGCGCCGCCACTGGTGCAGCACGTAGACCAGCACCGGCTCGCCCGGTGTGAGGTGCGGGATCACCAGCGAGAGCAGCCGGTTCAGCGTCTTCTGCGTGACCTGTCGCTCCGGCCGCGATTCGGTGGGCGGAGTCCCCGGTTGCTGCATGACACGCTCCGCTCCAGTGACGCTGTGAGGGACGCAGTACACCAGATTCGGGCTCATCCTGTCACATCGCGATGCCGTGCCGACATCGCACACACCCGCCCATGGAATCCGCTACCCCGCCGCGCGGACTTGTCATACCGTCGCGCGGGATCGGCCCGCCGTGTGGCGGCGCTGCTGAGAGGATAAGACCATGCGCAAATACCTTGCCGTCGCGGCTGTCATGACCTGTGCGTTCGCCGCCCCCGCGGCGGCCGAGGATCTCGAGTTCCTTCTGGTGAACAACTCGAGCAGCACCCTGACCGGCTTCTATGCGTCGGCGGCCAGTTCCGAGCACTGGGAAGAGAACCTGCTGGAGGGCCGCATCCTGGCGAGCGGCTATGAGGTCACCGTAACCATCGCCGACGGCCTGACCACCTGCATCTACGACCTGCGCGGCGTGTTCCAAGACGGCGACGTGCTGGAGGACCTGGCGCTCGACCTGTGCGAATTGGGCGAATACACCTTCACCGATTAGGATATGGGCGGGCGTCCGCCCGCTCCATTCTCAGCTCGGATAATACCCTCGCACCCGATCCCGCTCGACCAGGGCGGGATCGCGCTTTGCGGGGTCGCCGTAGCCGCCGCCGCCGGGGGTCTGCACGGTGATGGCGTCGCCTTCCGCGATGGCGATGCCCTGTTCCTTCGACAGGTGCAGCGGCGTGTAGCTCTCGCCGCCGCGCTCCACCAGCACCGTGTTCGGCGCGCCGTCGGCGCCGCCCAGCGCGCCCTGGGGGCCGACCCGGCCGTGATCCATCACGAAGCTGGCCCGCGCGTTGCCTCGGCGCAGCCGCACCTTGTAGCGCACGCCGAAGCCGCCGCGATGCTCGCCCGCCCCGCCGGAGCCTTCGCGCAGCGCGTATTCCTCGTACAGGATCGGATAGCGCTGCTCGACCACCTCGATGGGCGTGGTCTTGGAGATGCCGATGGTGGAGCAGCCGTTGGAGATCCCGTCGCCGCCGGCATGGCCGCCATAGCCGCCGCCGGAGATCAGGTAGCAGACATAGCCGCGCCCCGTCTTCGGATCGGTGCCGCCCAGCGAGAAGTTGCCGCTGGTCCCGGCGGGGGCGGCGAACAGATGGTCCGGCACCGCCCGGGTCATGGCGGCGAACACCGCCTCGGCGATGCGCTGGCTCACCTCCGCGGCACAGCCGGAGACCGGGCGCGGGTACTTGGCGTAGAGGAAGGTGCCGTCCGGGTCGGCGATGCGCAGCGGCTCGAAGGTGCCGGCGTTGATCGCCACGTCGGGATAGATGTGCTTCATCGCCAGATAGACCGAGGAGCGGGTCGTGGCGATCACGCTGTTCATCGGCCCCTGGCAGGGCGGCGACGAGCGGGAGAAGTCGAAATGCGCCTCCTCGCCCCGGATCGTCAGGGTTAGCGCGATGGTCAGCGGTTCGTTCACCACCCCGTCACTGTCCACGATGGCGGTGCTCTCATAGACCCCGTCCGGCACCGCGGCGATCTTGGCGCGCATCTGCTGGGCGGCGCGGACCCGCATCTCGGCGATGGCCCGGTCGACGGTGTCGGCGCCGTAGCGGTCGAGCAGCAGGGCCAGCCGCCGCTCGCCCACGGTCAGCGCGGCGGCCTGGGCCTTGATGTCGCCGATGCGCTGGTCGGCGATGCGGATGTTGGAGTTGATGATCGACAGGATCTCCTCGTCGATCACCCCGGCCTTGTAGAGCTTCACCGGCGGCAGGCGCAGGCCTTCCTGTTCCACCTCGGTGGCGCTGGCGGAGAAGCCGCCGGGCACCGCACCGCCGGTATCGGGCCAGTGGCCGGTATTGGCCAGCCAGCAGAACAGATCGCCCTTGTAAAAGAACGGCTTGACGAACTTCACGTCCATCAGGTGGGTGCCGCCCAGATACGGGTCGTTGACGATGTAGACGTCACCCGGCTGCAGGGTGCGGGCGCGCTCGATCACCGTGGCGCAGCAATCCTGCATGGTGCCGACGAAGACCGGCAGCCCATCCTCTCCCTGAGCGATGAGGGCGCCGTCGTCGCGGTGGTAGATGCCGTCGGAGCGGTCGTGGGTCTCGCTGATCACCGGCGAGAAGGCGGCGCGCGAGAAGGCCAGGTCCATCTCGTTGCAGACCTGCTGGAGACCGTTCTGGATGACCGTCAGCGTGATCGGGTCGATCGCGGGATGCGGATCGCGGGAGAGGGCGGCTGGTCCGGTCATCGGCACTCCATGGTCGTTACTGGGCCGCCGACGCGAGGTTGGCGTCGTAGGCCGCGAGGCCGTTGGTCACCACGGGATCGTCGCAGCCCTCGGCGTTGATGATCTCCTTGGCTTCCTCGATGAGGAACAGGCGGCGGCCGGCGCCGACCGCGGTGCCGGTCAGCGTGTCGATCCGCTGGCCGATCCGCTGCTGCTGGTCGTGGCTCAGGGTGATGTCACGGCACTTGGCGACCGCCTGCAGGCCGATCTGGTAGTTCAGGTAGACCTCTTCCTGCGGGGTCTCGGCGGCGGCGCGGGCGCCGGCACTGCCAAGCGCCATGCAGAGTAGGGCGAAGCCGACCAGCACGGTGACGAGCAGGGTCGGGAACCGGTCGGGGACCGAAGCGTGCGCGTGGGCGCGGGCGGAAAGGGCGCTGGAGAGACGGGGCGAAGTCATGACGGCAGCCTCACATTTTGGACATACTCATCGCAACAACGCGACGGAGACCAGAAGGTTGCCGAAATCGTCGAGCTTTGCCGACTGGCCGGGCTCGATGACGGTGGTGGAGTCGAACTGGGCGACGATGGCCGGGCCGTCGAACCGCGCGCCCTCGGGCAGGCGCTCGCGCCGGAAGACCGGCGTGGCCTGCCAGCCGCCGTCCTCGAACCAGACGTCGCGGGTGCTCTCCCGGGCGGCCTCAACCGTCGCGGCGCGGTCGTCGGAGGCGGCGAGCTGGGCCAGCGGCACGGCTGGGCGATGGCCCAGCACGGCGGTGTGCAGGTTCACCAGAACCGGGCGGATCTCGGGCAGCTCGACGGCAAAGCGTTCCCAATAGGCGGCGGCGAACAGCCGGGCGAGGTCGTCCAGGCTCGGCGTGGCGCCGTCGAGCGGCACCTGCAGGATGTGGGACTGTCCCAGGAATTGCATGTCGACGCTGCGGCGGATCTCGACGCCGGCCAGCGCCACCGCTTCGGCCTCCAGTAGGGCTCGGCCCTCGGCCTCCTGCTCGGCGAAGAGGCTGTGGACGACGGCGATGTCGAGCGCCTCCAAGGGGGTGTTCAGCGTGTTGACGAAGTCGTGGCGCAGGTCGGCGACGGCGCAGCCGATGGCGTTGGTGATCCCCGGCCGGGCGGGCACGACGACCGTCGGCACCGCCAGCTCGCGGGCCAGCGCCGTTGCGTGTAGCGGCCCGGCGCCGCCGAAGGCGAAGAGCACGAAGTCGCGCGGGTCGTGGCCTTTGGAGAGCGAGACCATGCGGATCGCGCCGGCCATGCGGTCGTTGGCCACCCGCAGGATCGCCGCCGCCGCCGCGTCCGCCGACAGGCCCAGCGGTGCTCCCACCGCTTCCACGATCCGGGCGCGCACGTCGTCGAGCGACACCGGGTTGTCCACCGACAGCAGCCGCGCCGGATCGAGCCGGCCGAGCACCAGATTGGCGTCGGTGATCGTCGGCTCGGTGCCGCCCCGGGCGTAACAGATCGGACCGGGCATGGCCCCCGCGCTCTCCGGGCCGACCTTGAGCAGGCCCGAGGCGTCGACGGAGGCGATCGACCCGCCGCCGGCGCCGATCGTGTGCACGTCGACCATGGGGACGTGGATCGGCATGCCGTATTCCAGGTCCAGCTCGCTGTGGATGCTGGGGATGCCGTCGATGATCAGCCCGACATCGGAGCTGGTGCCGCCCATGTCGTAGGTCAGCACATTGGCGAAGCCGGCCGCCCGGGCGGTATAGGCTGCGGCCATCACCCCGGAGGCCGGGCCGGACATCACCGTGTTCACCGCCTGGTCGGCGGCGCGCTCGGCCGAGATGGTGCCGCCATTGCCCTGCATCACCAGCAGGGTGCGCGTGTAGCCGCCGTCTTCGAGCCGGTCGGTCAGGCGTTTGAGATAGCGCCGAAGCACCGGCTGGACTGTGGCGTTCACCGCCGCCGTGGTGCCGCGCTCGTATTCCCGGAATTCCGACAGGATTGCGGAGCCGGCGGTGACCTCGGCGTCGGGCCAGCGGGCGCGCACGATCTCCTCGGCCCGGCGCTCGTGGGACGGGTTCGCATAGCTGTGCAGGAAGTGGATCACCACCGCCTCGCAACCCGCCGCCTTCAGCGCATCGGCGGCCGCCGCGACCGCGTCCTCGTCCAGCGGGGTCAGCACCTCGCCTTCCGCATCCATGCGTTCGGCCACCTCCAGGCGGAGCTCGCGCGGGATCAGCGGCTCGAAATGGCCGGTCAGGCCGTAGGGGGTCGGCCGGGTGCGTCGCCCCAGCTCCAGCACGTCGCGGAAGCCCCTGGTGGTGATCAGCCCGGTGCGGGCGACCTTGCGCTCCAGCAGGGCGTTGGTGGTGGTGGTCGTGCCATGGACGATCTGGTCGAGGGCGGCGGTGTCGACCCCGGCCGCTTCCAGCGCCGCCATCACGCCGCCGGCCTGGTTGTCGAGGGTGGTCGGGACCTTGGCGAGCGCCAGCCCGCCGGGCAGCGAGGCGTCCAGATAGACCAGATCGGTGAAGGTTCCGCCGACATCGACGCCGACGATGCGCGCCCTGGGACTCGGCGCCGTGGGGCGTGTGCCGTTGCCGCTCACCGCGATCGACCTCCCTGCGAGAAACTTGTTCGTATGCTAACGAATGCTCCGGAGGGCGGGAAGGGGAGAGTTGAGGTTCAGACCCGGCGGGCGAACCAGACCACGCGGCCGATGATGGAGACCTCGTCCACCGTGCGCTCGTAGTCCTGGTAGCGCGGATTGGCCGAGCGGATCAGCACCCGGGCCGGCTCGGTATTCGGCACCGGCTCCAACTGCTTGGCGACCAGCCCCATGCCGTCGAACAGCACGAAGATGCCGGGCGGGGAGGGGGCGCGGCGGGAGGTGTCGACCAGGATCTTGTCCCCCGCCTCCAGGATCGGCTCCATGCTGTCGCCGTCGATGGAGATGATGCGCAGGTTGTCGGCATCGGCATGCAGTTCATGGTGCAGCCAGGCGACCGGGAAATACCAGTTCTCCCCCCGCTGCTCCTGATCCATCAGGGAACCGCCGCCGGCCGAGGCGATGATGTGGACCTCGGGCACGGCGGCCACGGCCGGGTCGTTGTCGATGGTCAGCGCCCGCGCGTAGGTCACCGCGCGCCGCGTCGTCATCTCGTTCGCCTGCCGTGCGCCCGACGGGATCACCTTGGGCGGCGCGCCGTCGCGCAGCTCGCTCTCGTCCACGCCGAGATGGCCGGCCAGGAGATGCCGTACATCCTCCGGCAGCTTCCGCGGCGTGCCCCGGTGCACGAACTGGTGCAGGTACGCATGGTTCTTGCCACAGGCGATCGACGCCTTCTTGAGGTCCGTGGGGGGATCGCGGTGCGCGATCAGCTCGAGGACGCGGCGGCGAATAGGGTCGAGTTTCATGAGTTCGATCATATTCCGATTATACGCAGGTGTACAGAATAATTTTCCTATTGTATGCCGCGAAGTGATGCCATAGGTTGATCTGTTCCTATTGTATGCAAATGATAGCGACTGGAGGCGTTTCCCTATGACCAGTGCTGCGTCCTTCCCGGCGTCCCGGACCCGACCGCAGGCGACCCCCGATCCCGTGCCCCTGTTGCTCAGGGAAGCGGCGGATACCCTGCGCCGCCTGCCCCGCGGCGTGGCGAAGCCGCGCCTGTCGAGCTGGCCGGAGGTGGTCCGCGACAGCGTCTCCCTGCTCGCCGCCCCGGACGGGGCGGGCCGGCGACCGTCGCCGCCCTCGCCCCAGGCGATCGACCGGATGGACCGGACGTTGGGCTGGCTGCTGTCCTGCGACGAGGAGGCCCGCCGGTTGGTCTGGGCGCGGGCGACCGGGATTTCCTGGCGCCGCCTGGAGGACATGGACGGCCGCAGCCATGTGACCCTGCGCAAGATCGTCGCCCGCGGTCACGACCAGATCCGGGTTTTGCTGGCTGCGGACGATAAGAAAAAAACGAATGATATGAAAAAACCGCTTTACACG
This sequence comes from Thalassobaculum sp. OXR-137, assembly GCF_034377285.1. Lineage (NCBI taxonomy): Bacteria > Pseudomonadati > Pseudomonadota > Alphaproteobacteria > Rhodospirillales > Thalassobaculaceae > Thalassobaculum > Thalassobaculum sp. OXR-137. Next base: position 1,893,292 of record NZ_CP139715.1, read on the forward strand.
GTTTAGAAAAGCGGCTAAAACTTCCCTCACGCTTGGAGCACTGCATCGTTGAGCGCCCACCGGCTCCGATGCCGCTCCGCAGATCACGATATCCGTCAGACGGGCCGTCACTCCGGGGTCGGCCCGTTTGCGTTTGCGACCGGAGGCCGCCATGCCCGCTCAGATATGGACGACCGCGCGCCGCGCCAAGTTCCTGAAGAAGCTCGCCGAAACCGGCAACGTGTCGGCGGCGGCCCGCGCGGCCAAGGCCTCGCGCTCCCGCGCCTATCAGCTCAAGGCCGAGGATGTCGGTTTCGCGGAGGAGTGGAGCGAGGCGCTGGAGATGGCGACCGACGCGCTGGATGCCGAGGCGCGGCGCCGCGCCATGGACGGGGTGGACACGCCGCGCTTCCACCAGGGCCAGATCGCCGGGACGGTGAAGAAGTATTCCGATTCTCTGCTGATGTTCCTGCTGCGGGCCCACCGCCCCGACCTTTATCGCGAGCGCACCGCTGCCGCGAGCAGCCGACAGGACGGCCATGACGACACCGAAGATTACGCCGGCGCCCGCGACGCCCTCGCCGACCGCCTTGCGCGCCTTGATCCGGATGCGGAGGACGGGCCCGACGGCGGCACGGACCCTGCTGGAGGGGCTGACTGATCGCGATGCCGCCCACCTGCTGCACGACTGGCCGCTCTGGGCGCGCGACAAGCAGCTCCCGCCGCCGGGCGACTGGCGCGTCTGGCTGATCCTGGCCGGGCGCGGCTTCGGCAAGACCCGCACCGGGGCGGAGTGGGTGCGGGCGCTGGCCGAGGGCAATCGGGCCGGCCGCATCGCCCTGGTGGGCGAGACCGCGAGCGACGCCCGCGACGTGATGGTCGAGGGGGAGAGCGGGCTTCTGGCCTGCTGCCCGCCCTGGGCCCGGCCGCTCTACGAGCCGTCGAAGCGGCGGATTACCTGGCCGAACGGCGCGATGGCGACCTGCTTCTCGGCCGACGATCCGGACCAGTTGCGCGGGCCGCAATTCGACGCGGCATGGGCCGACGAGATCGCCAAATGGCGCTACGAGGCCGCCTGGGACAATTTGATGCTCGGCCTGCGCCTCGGCCTCGACCCGCGCTGCGTGGCGACGACGACGCCGAAGCCGCGGGCGTGGCTGTCGCGGCTGATGGCGGATCCGCGCACGGCGGTGACGCGGGGCGGGACGCGGGAGAACGCGGCCAACTTGGCCCCGGCCTTCCTGCAGCAGATCCTGGCCCGCTATGACGGCACCCGTCTGGGCCGCCAGGAGATCGAGGGCGAGTATCTCGTCGATACGCCGGGCGCCCTGTGGACCCGGGCGCTGCTCGCCGCCGCCCGTCACGGCGGGGCGGTGCCGGACCTGGCCCGTATCGTCGTCGCCGTCGATCCGGCGGTGACCAGCGGGTCGGACTCCGACGAGACCGGCATGGTGGTCGCCGGGCGGGACGGTGCCGGCGGTTTCTGGGTGCTGGAGGATCTGACCGCAAGGCTGAGCCCGGACCTCTGGGCGCGCCGCGCGGTGGAAGCCTATGGACGGCACCGGGCCGACGCGGTGGTCTGTGAGGTCAACCAGGGCGGCGACCTGGTCGCGGCCACCCTGCGCACGGTCGATCCGTCTTTGCCGGTGCGGTCGGTGCGGGCGACCCGGGGAAAGCGCCTGCGCGCCGAACCGGTGGCCGCGCTCTACGAGCAGGGCAAGGTGCGCCATGCCGGGTCGTTCCCGGAGTTGGAGGACCAGATGACGGGCTTCACCGGTGGATCGGGAGAGGCCTCGCCGGACCGGCTGGATGCGCTGGTCTGGGCCTTGACCGACCTGATGTCGGCGCCGAGAGCGGCCGAGAGCCGGGAGTTTCTGGTTTGAACGCGCCTTCATCTCCTCCGCACTCCCCGGATTCATTCCGGGGCAATCCGTCGGGCCGGGTGGGCGCCGGGAAGTCACTGTGAAGACCCGTCACGCGGAGGGGATCGCCCCGGAATGAATCCGGGGAGTGAGGTGAGGGTGATGGGGCAGAGAACCGCGTCCGGCGGCCTCTCGAACCTACGAAAATAACGAAATCACAGACACTCCCCGGATTCATTCCGGGGCAATCCGTTGGGCCGGGCGGGCGCCGGGAAATCACTCTGAAGACCCGTCACGCGGAGGGGATCGCCCCGGAATGAATCCGGGGAGTGAGGTGAGGGTGATGGGGCAGAGAACGGCGTCCGGCGGTCTCCCGAACTTACGAAAACAACGACACCCCTGAACACAGACACTCCCCGGATTCATTCCGGGGCAATCCGTCGGGCCGGGCGGGCGCCGGGAAATCACTCTGAAGACCCGTCACACGGAGGGGATCGCCCCGGAATAAATCCGGGGAGTGAGGTGAGGGTGATGGGGCAGAGAACGGCGTCCGGCGGCCTCTCGAACCTAAGAAAATAACGACACCCCTGAAAAACAACGACACCCCTGAAAACAGACACTCCCCGGATTTATTCCGGGGCAATCCGTCGGGCCGGGCGGGCGCCGGGAAATCATCCTGAAGACCCGTCACGCTGAGGGGATCGCCCCGGAATGAATCCGGGGAGTGGATAGAAAACCTCAAGGAGGGCCGCATGACCCATGACGAGGCGCGGGCGGCCCTGGAGGGTCTGTTCGCCGCCGGCTGGACCGCAACGCCCATCGCCTACGAGAACGTCGCCTTCACCCCGCCGCCCGGCCTCGCCCCGTGGATCCGCCTTGCAATAGAGGGCGGGGAGACGGCGCAGGCCTCCTTCGGCGGCAGCGTTCGGCGGTTCCGCTGCACCGGCACCCTGCGCGTCGCGATCCAGGTGGCGCGCGGCACCGGCACGGCCGGAGCCTATCGCCTGGCCGACCAGGTCGGCGCATTGGTCGCCGCGGCCGTCATCCCCGGCCTCGCCCTGGAGGCGGCGGCCACGGCGTCGGAGGCCGGCCAGCCGGACGGCCCCTATTTCCGCCTGACCGTCGCCATCCCGTTCTGGCACGACGATTTCCGCTGACCTGTTGGAGACCCCCATGAGACAGCGCGCGAACGCCCCTGCCGTGGCCACCGGCGAGGCCGATGTCGCCACCCCCTGTTCCGCCTGGCACGCCATGGCCCCGGACTGGGAGCTGATCGGCGACCTGCAGGGCGGCACCCGGGCGATGCGGGCCGCCGGCGAGCGCTGGCTGCCGCGCGAGCCGCGGGAGAGCCTGGAGGCCTACCGCATCCGCCTGTCTCGGACCGTCCTGTTCAACGGCTTCGCCCGGGCAATCCAGACCCTGTCGGGCAAGCCCTTCGCCAAGCCGGCGAGCCTGGACGACGGCGCCGATCCGCGCATCCGGGCGCTGTGCCGCGACATCGATCTCGGCGGCCGCGACCTGACCACCTTCGCCCGCGACGTGCTGCGCGCCGCCCTGACCGATGGCGTCACCCACCTGCTGGTGGACTACCCGGAGGCGGCGGGCGGGGTGGAGACCCTGCATGACGAACGCAGCCGGGGGGCACGGCCGTACTGCGTCCATGTCCCGGCCCGCGACCTGATCGGCTGGCGGGTCGGCGACGGCGGGAAGCTGGAACGGCTGCGCATCCGCGAGACGGTGGTCGAACGCGACGGCGCCTGGGGCGAGCGGGTGGTGCCGCAGGTCCGGGTGCTGGAGCCCGGACGCTGGGCCGTCTGGCGCAAGCCGCAGACCACCGAGGACGCCCCCTGGCGCCAGGTCGCGGGCGGCGAGACCAGCCTCGACCACATCCCCTTCGTCTCGATCTATGCCGGCCGCACCGGGTTTCTCACCGCCCGGCCGCCGCTGATGGACCTGGCCTGGCTGAACCTCGCCCATTGGCAGTCGAGCTCGGACCAGCGGCACATCCTGCATGTGGCCCGCGTGCCCATCCTGTTCGCCCGAAACCTGAAGGTCGGCGAGGACGGGGTGGAGATCGGTCCGAACCGCCTGATCCTGGGCGACGGCGACAGCGCCGACCTGCGCTATGTGGAGCATTCGGGTGCCGCCATCGCCGCCGGCCGCCAGGATCTTGTGGACCTGGAGGACCGCATGGCGGTGATGGGGCTCGACCTGATGGTCGGGCGTACCGGCGGGGCGACCGCCACCGAGCGCGCCATCGACGCCGCCCGCGCCGACAGCGCGCTGGCCGGGCTCGCCCGAGAGGTGGAGGAGGGGCTGACCCGCGCGCTGGGCCTCGCCGCCGAATGGATGGATCTGCCGCCGCAGAGTGCGGGCCGCGTCACCCTCGACCCCGACATGGGCCTCGACGCCCAGGAGGCGCAGGAGGTCGACCTGCTGCTGCGCGCCCGGATCGCCGGCGAGATCGACCGGCCGACCTTCCTCGCCGAGATCCGCCGCCGCGGCATTCTCGCCGACCTCGCCTGAGCTTTCACCCGACGGAGACCGACCGATGCCGCTTCCCGCTTACGTCGACAATCTGGACGCGCTGCCGGAGGCGGTGCGGGCCCATTACGTGGAGACCGAGGACGGCCGCTGGCGCCTCGACGCCGAGGGGGTGGAGGACGTCTCCGGCCTGAAATCGGCGCTGGAGAAGGAACGGGCCGAGCGTAAGGCGCTGAAGGTCGAACTGGCCGCCCGCGACGGCGTGGAGGAAGCGCCGGCGGAGTCTGAAGTCGCTCCGGAGCCCGAACCCGAACCGGTACCAGCGGCGTCGGAACCAGACCGCGCCGCCGCGCTGGAAGCCCGGCTCCTGGAAGCCGAGGCCCGCGCCGCGATCCAGGCCGCGCACGGCGTGCCGGAACTGCTGCTGCCGGTTGTGGTCTCCCGCCTCTCGGTCGCGCAGGACGGCTCCATCGCCGCCGCGACCGGGGACGGCACGACCCTGTCGGTCGCCGAGCTAGTGGAGACCCTGCGCGCCGATCCGGTCTATGGCCGTGCCTTCGACGCCTCGGGCAAGGGCGGCAGCGGCGCGCCGGTGGCGGGGCGCGGCGATGCGGGGCCGGTGACGGTCTCTGCCTCCGACCCCCGCGCGGTCGCCCGCCACATCGCCGACATCGCCGCCGGCAGGGTGCGGCTGGCGTAAATCTGACGCTAGGGCTGCCATAACCTTCTCAAGATAGAGGGCCGAGCTATGTTCGATCACGCGAAGAGCTCAAAAGCGCATGGGCAGGCTGAGGGCGAATGGGCCTCCTGCGAAGTAGTCGGTGACGGAGTTCGATGCGAGGTCATTAATGGCCGAGTCAGGGTCTACTGGAATGCAGATCCATTGCCCCAGGTCGACGGGCGATACGCTGGACCGGGGTGGAAGGCCGTCTGCATTGCGGCGAATGGCGAGGTCCGGTGTGAGTTGCTGCCGATCTCTGGATGACTACCTTCGGACACTTCTGGTGTTTCTCCTGACATTGGGCTCAAGCGTATCGGGAGCCCAGACCACCGCTGAACCAGCCAAATATGAGCACCGTGAGTTCGTCTCCTGTTTCAACGAGGCGCCGACCGAGCACACCCGCGCCCTCTGGACCGAGAGTCGAGATGCGTCCCGCGATCTTCCGGTGACCGTCACAGTCGGTCCGGTCCTCACCTTCCAGCGCGACTGGGTCGGCGACCTGGTCGCCCAGGCGACGGTGATGGAGTTCTCCGTCGCCACCGAGGCCGAGGCGTTGCGCCTCTCCGAGAGGAGTGCGGAGATGGAAGCCATCATGGCCCGTGTCCTGAAACACACCGACTGGCGCGGCCGCTGCTCGATCAACCAGCGGACTGAAGTCGAGTACCGGATCTGGCGGGCGATCGACGCTCTCGTCGCCGACATCAGGGTCGGCTGGACCGGTGGCCGATCGGTCGGCCGCGAGGTCCCGAAGAACTGACCCGTATTGCCGGCCCGGGTGGCCGGACCCTGAGCAATGCGCGCCATGGCGGGATGCCGGAGCGACCCCCTTTTCCTCATCCGTTCACAAGGAGTTCGTCATGGCGAACAGCCTCTCCGACATCATGCCGAAGATCCTGGCGCGCGGTCTGATGGCCCTGCGCGAGCAGGCGGTCATGCCCCGCCTGGTCAATTCCGACTATTCCTCCGACGCGGCGAAGAAGGGCGACACGATCGACGTGCCGCTGCCCAGCGCCATCGCCGCGACCGACGTCACGCCCTCGAACACCCCGCCGGTGCCGACCTCGCTGGCCGCCAATGTGGTGCAGATCCAGCTCAACAACTGGAAGCGCGCCGGTTTCCACCTGACCGACCGCGAGGTCATGGAGATCGACCACGACGAGAGCTTCGTGCCGATGCAGATGTCGGAGGCGATCCGGGCGTTGGCCAATGCGGTCAACGCCAGCGTTCATGGCGAGTATGTCGGCATCTACGGCTATGTCGGCACCGCCGGCGTTACCCCCTTCGGCAGCGACGTCACCGACGCCACCCTGGCCCGCAAGCTGCTGAACCGGCAGCTCGCCCCGCGCAGCGACCGCCGCGGCGTGCTCGATTTCGACGCCGAGACCAACGCCCTGGCGCTCGCCCAGTTCTCCGACGCGGAGAAGGTCGGTTCCTCCTCGGTGAAGATCGACGGCGAGGTCGGGCGCAAGTTCGGCATCGACTGGTTCGCCGATGACGGGGTGCCGACCCACACGGCCGGCACCGCATCCGACGACGGCACCTACACCATCACAACCGGGGCCGGCGGCACCACTGGCGATACCTCCGTCACCCTGACCTCCGACACCGGCACCCCGGCCCTGGTGACGGGCGACGTGATCTCCTTCGCCGGCCACGACCAGACCTATGTGGTGACCACCGGCGCCGGGCTGACCACGGGCAACACCGTGGTCGCGATCTCTCCGGCGCTGAAATCGGACGTGGCGCCCGGCGCGTCGGTGACGGTGCGCGAGAGCCATGTGGTCAACCTGGCCTTCCACCGCGACGCCTTCGCGCTGGCCATGCGGCCGCTCTCCGCCGGGCTCGCCGACCTGTCGCTGGGCAATCAGATCCTGGCGATGACCGACGCCCAGACCGGCCTGTCCCTGCGGCTCGAGGTCAGCCGCCAGTACAAGCAGACGGTCTGGGAGTTCGACGTTCTGTGGGGCGTGAAGCTGGTGCGCCCCGAGCTGGCCGTGCGCATCGCCGGCTGAGCCGCCTTTCCAGTCCTCCCCGCCCGGCCGTTCCCCACCGGCCGGGACCCTGCCGGGGCCGGTCCGTTCGCGCGGATCGGCCCCGGCTTTTTTGTGCCTCCGTCATGGCCGAACCGAAGGAGATGCCCGTGTCCGATGTCGAAATTCTGCCGACGGTCGTGCTCGAGCATGCCCGCACCGGCCAGCCCATCGTGGTCGACCAGCGCGACTACATGGCGCGCAAGGACAGCCGCTACGCCGACTGGCGACTGATGGGCCAGGGCGACTTCATCGCCCCGCCGCCGCTGCCGAGCGAGGAGGCATGTGCGGCCGTGCCGCCGCCTGCGCCCGCTCAGGCACCCGCGCCCTGCGCGCAGAAATCCCGCAAGCGCCGCCGCCGGCGCGCCCATCGCTGATCGGAGGCCGAGATGACCGTCACCGCCGGAACCGACGTCTATGCCGACCTCGCCGAGGCCGACGCCTATTTCTCCGCCCGCACCGTGAGCAGTTGGTTCGATGCCTCGACGGCCGAGCGCGAGGCCGGGCTGCTGCGCGCCACCGCCTATCTCGACGGCCGATATCGCTGGATCGGCACCCGTGCCCAGAGCGAACAGCCCCTGGCCTGGCCGCGGCTCGGCGCCACCGATCCGGAAGGCCGCACCCATACGGGCATCCCCGCCTCGGTGAAGCACGCCTGCGCCGAGTTGGCCTGGGTCGCCCTGTCCTACGACCTCGCCCCCCAGGTGGAGCGCGGCGGGCGGGTGCTGTCGGAACGGGTCGGCTCGGTGGAGGTGACCTATGCGCAGGACGCGCCGGTCGGCCGGGCCTTTCCCTATATCGACCTGCTGCTGACCGGGCTGGTCCGCTCGGCCGCCTCCAACCAAGTGAGCCGCGCATGACCCGGCTCGGCGAGGCGATCCGTCCGGTCGTCGCCGGACTGATCGCCCGGGCCGGCGCGCCGATGACCCTGCGCCGCGTCGGCGTGCCCAGCTACGACCCGGCGACCGGCGAGGTCACGGAAACAACGGTCGACATCGCGCTGGCCGGCGTTCTGGAAGAGGTGGAGACCGGCCATGCCGACGGTGTCGTGCGCCGGGGCGACCGGATCGTCACCGTCGCCGCCGAGCGACTGCAGATCGATCCCGCGCCGGGCGACGACCTGATCGTCGGCGGCGACACGCACCGGGTGGTCTCGGTGACCGCCACCTATGCCGGCGACCGGCCGGCGGTGTTCCGCCTGCACGTCCGGCGCTGATCCCTCCCGCATTTCCCGTATGCCCAACGAAGGAGACGGCACGATGGCCGACACCAGTCGCGCACAGCTCTACAGCCTGAAGGAGTCGGTCTGGGGCACCACCCCGGCCGCCGCCATGACCCAGCTCCGCTACACGTCGGAGAGCCTGGGCTACAACATCAGCAACGTGACCAGCAACGAGGTCCGCTCCGACCGCCAGATCGTCGACCTGATCCAGGTCGGGGCCGAAGCCTCGGGCAATGTCGATTTCGAGCTGAGCTACGGCGCCCAGGACGCCTTCCTGGCGGGGGCCCTGTTCTCGGACTGGGGCACGCCGGTGGCGGTCTCGGTCTCTTCCGACATCGCCGCCTCGAACTCCGGCAGCGCCTTCACCAGCTCGTCCACCGATTTCACCGCCGCCGGGATCGTCGTCGGCCAATGGCTGCGGGTGTCGGGCTTCGCCTCCTCCTCGGGGGCTAATGACGGTTACTACCGGGTGACCAGCATCGCGGCGAACAGCCTCGGCGTGTCGCCGGCCCCGGTCTCGGACGAGGCGGCGGCCGGATTGACCGTCGATCTGACCGGCGCGGTGCTGCGCAACGGGGTGACCGAAAGCTCCTTCACGTTGGAGAAGGCCTTCACCGATGTGGGCAAGTTCATCGCCTTTACCGGCATGGTCGCCAACACCCTGAGCCTGGATATCCAGACCGGCCAGGTGCTGCGCGGCTCGGCCAGCTTCATGGGCAAGGCGGCGGCCATCGGCGATGCCTCGGTCGGCACCGGTCCCGCGACCGCCGCGTCGGTCAACGACGTGATGAACGCCGTCAACAACATCGGCGAGGTGCGCGAGGGCGGCGTGGTGCTCGCGGGCACCGTGCTGCGCTCGCTGTCGGTGCGGGTGGCCAACGGCCTGCGCGGGATCCAGGCGGTGGGGGCGCTGGGCAATGTGGATATCGGCGCCGGCCGCTGCACGGTGACCGGCAGCGTGTCGATCTATTTCTCCGACGGCGCCTGGTACCAGAAGTACCTGGCGGGCACGCAGACCTCGCTTTCCTTCCGGGTGCAGGACGGCGACGGCAACGCCTACGTGGTCAGCCTGCCCAAGGTGAAGCTGACCGGCGGCCGGGTCCAGGCCGGCGGCAACGACCGCGACGTGATGGCCGATTTCGATTTCCAGGCCCTGCGCGACCCCGACACCGGCTGCACCATCCAGATCGACCGGTTCGCGGCCTGACGCCCCTTACCCCGAGGAGAACAGCCATGGACCTGAGCCGCTTCAAGACCGACACCGCGCGCGAGGACGAGGGCGTGTGGACCACCATCGACGCTTCCTCCGACGCGCAGATCCGCCTCGCCCGGATCGGCAACCGCCGCTATCGCGAGGCGATGGCCCGGCGCCTGAAGCCGTATCGCCGGGCGCTGCGGGCCGGCACCCTGGACGAGTCCGTCACCGAGCGGATCACCGCCGAGGTGCTGGCCGAGACCGTGCTGCTCGACTGGCGCGGCCTGACCGACGGTAACGCGCCGCTGGCCTACAGCCGGGAGACCGCCCGCGACCTGCTGCTGAACCCGGCCTATCGCGACTTCCGCGACCTGGTTGTGGAACTGGCGGGCGAGCTCGACCTGTATCGGGAGCGCGACCTGGAGGAGGCGGAAAAAAACTTCGGGACGTCGTGCGATGGCAGTTCGACTGGGGTGACCGGCTCGACTTCCTGACCACGCTGGCGGCCCAGACCGGCCAGGAGCCGGCGGCGCTGGCCGACCGACCGGAGTTGTACGAGGACCTCTACGAGGTCGTGGAGGCCTTCGCCACCCTGTCGGCCGGCCGGACCCTGTCCATGGGGCTCGGCGGGGCGATCGCCAATCCGATCGCGCTGGCCGAAATCGACGCCTATTGCCGTCTGTGTGGGATCACCGACACGGCTGAATTCAGTCGCCTGATCCGGGTCATGGACGCCGCCTATCTGGAGCGGGTCCGCGCCCGGCGCGCCGCTGCCGAGAAGACCCAACCGACCCTTTGAGCCTGGAGCCGGCGATGCTGCTGGATGTCACGAACAGTTCCGGTGCCTGGGTGCGCGGCGAGCATCTGGACAAGGTGACCGCCTCGCTGCGCGCCCTGGCGGATGCGGCTTTGCGGGCCGAAGGCGCCTTTGCCCGGCTGGCGGCGCAGGCAGCCTCGCCGCAGACGCTGGCCGAGACCGGCGGGAGCTTCCAGGGACTGGTCGACGACCTGACCCGCGAGATGGATCTCGCCGGCGACCGCATGGCCGACGGCATCCTGCGCAGCAATGCGCGGGCGGTCGCCCGGTCGCTGGAGGTCTGGGACCGGTTCGGCGACCGCATGGCCAGCCTGTTCGGCGACCTGTTCGACCAGATCGCCCGCGACGGCGAAATCAGCGTCTCCTCGCTGTTCCGCTCTATCCTGCCGATGGTCGGCACCCTGATCCGGCAGCTCGGCGGCGTGCTGGGCGGGGTTGCGGGAACCGGCGGTTTCGATATCGCCGGCCTGCTGGGTGGCGGTACCCGGGGGGGGCTCGATATCGGGTCACTTCTCGGCGCCGGATCCTCGATCTTCGGCATGGTCACGGGCGGCGGGCCGCTGGGTGGAGTGTTCGGCAGCGGACTGGGCGCTCTGGGCGCCGCGAGCCCCTATATCGCCGGCGCGCTGACCCTGGCGCAGATCCTGGGGCCGACCCTATTCGCGCCGTCGCCCTCCGTCGGGCCGACCACGGTCGCCCGGGTTACTCCCGCAACCGGCGAGGCGGTCTACTCCACCGACAACGACGGCGACCCGGCGGCACTGGTCGACACGATCGACGCCATCTTCCACGGGATCGAGCGGGTCCAGTCGCGGTTCGGCGGCCTGCTGAACGGCAACGGCTTCGACATCGGCTATTTCCCCAGCCCGGAGGACGGCTCCGGCCAGACCGGGGGCTACAACTTCAAGGCCATCGTCGCCGGCCGGATGGAGGACGAGGACCGGTTCCGCGGCCTGAGCGAGCCGGAGCTGATCGCCGAGGCGGTGAAGTTCATCGTCCGCGAGGGGCTGGAGGGCATCGACGTGCCCGAGGTGGCCGAAGCGGCCAGGCACTCGGTCGCCGACAGCCTGGAGGATCTGTTCGACGATCTGATCTTCGCCGAACGCTTCGGCGTCCTGCGCGATGCGCTGGCCGAAGCCGGGGACGGGGTCGATGCCTATACCGTGGCCCTGCAGCGCCAGCGCCTGGCGAGCCAGGAAGCCGGCCGCACCCTGGCGACCGATGGGGTCCAGGCGATCCGCGATTTCCTGGACCGGGCGATGACCCTGTTTCCGGGCGAGACCGACCCGGGCTCCGCAGGCGCAGGTGGTGCCATCGCTGACACGTCCGGTATCGGCACGGCGCTTCCCGGCGAGGACCGAACGGTGCTCTACGAGCAGGACGAGGGAACCGGCCGATTTCAGCCGGGCGTCACGGGGCTCTACGACGACCTCGAAGGCTATCTGACGGGCCTGGAGGTGGCCGGCCGGGCCCTGACCTTCGTCGGCGGCGAGCGGACCGATGAGGGACGTCCCTATGGCGACCAAAACCTGCCCGATGGGATGATCGAGATCGTCGGCGGGGTTGTCACGATCGCCAACGATGCGCTCAGCGACCTGGCCTCCACCGCTTCCGATCTCGGCCAGGCAGTCGACCGGACGACCGAACGCAGCCAGGCCTATCTCGACAACCAGCAGCGGGTCCGCGACGCGTTCGCGATCGCCGCGGCCGATGTGGATGCCCTGATCGCGACCATTGCCGGAGGCTTAGAGCCGGAAACCATCGGCCCGTTTGAAGACCGGCTGCTGGCCGGAACCGCGGCTATCGGCCAGTTGCAGAGCGAACTCCATAGGATCAACCAGGATATCGCCGAGGCGACGGAGGTGTTCCCGGATCTCGGGGTGGCCGTCATCGACGTGGCGGCCAAGGTGGCGGAGGCGACCGACCTTCTGACCAACCAGCTTCGATCCAACTATACGGATCAGGTGTCCCGCGACCTGCGGGACGAATCCGGGCTGGGCGCGGCCGACGATGTGACCGCTCTGGTGGGCGAGTATCGGGATCGACTCGCCGACGGCGAGGCGATCGGGATCACCGACTTCTCCGATCTGGAGACGCTCTATCGCGAGCGGATCCTGAGCCTCCTTGAGGACAGCGACGACCTCGCCGGCGTACTCGATCAGCTCGGCGCCGCGTTCTCCGACCTCCAACAATCCGGTGCCCTGCTTCCCGAGGTTCTTGCCGACCTGGGCCGGTCCTTCTCCGAGGAGATCGACCGAAATGCCCGCGCGGCGGCGGGTATCGGGATTGTCGATGACATCTCCGACCGGTTGGCGGAGTACGAGGATCAGCAGTCCATCGGCGAGTCGCTCGTGCTGGCCGACCTGTCGGGCCTCGACACGATCCTGCGCGATCAGCTCGCCGATCTCTTCACCGCCGACGCCCTCGACCTGGACGCGATCGAGGCCATCCGCGTGGCCTTCGCCGGCAATACGCTGGTCCTGGAAGCGCTGGCCGACGCCCTGGAGAACACGCTCGCGGCAGCGAACGACAACGCGACCGCCCAGTTCTCGGTCGCCGACGCGACCCGTCTGGCGACCCGGGAGCTGGCTCGGCAGATCGAGGAGCAGGAACGCCTGGCGACCACGGCCGAGCGGGTGATCGAGGGCATCTCTGATACCCGACGCCGGATCGCCCTCGACGCGAACCTGTCGATCCTCTCGCCCGAACAGCAGCTCGACGAGGCCCGCAGCTTCTTCGAGAGCCTGGCGGCGCGTGCGGCGGAAGGCGATCAGGAGGCGCAGCTCGATCTCGGCGGCGCGGCACAGGATTACCTACAACTCGCCCGCGACTTCTATGCGAGCAACGAGGACTACGCCCGGATCTTCGCCGCCGTCGACGGCGCCTTGGGCGACACCCAAAGCGTGGCCGAACGTCAGCTCAGTGTGGCGCAGGCGCAGCTTGAGGAGTTGCGGACGATCGCCCGCGGCTTTTCGGGAGATCTGGGCGGGCTGCCCAATCCGAATGCGAATTTCGGCAATGCGCCGACCCGCAACCGGATCATCGCGCAGCTCACCGGCTATGCCGGGGATTTCGGAGCCGGGCAGTTCGGCGCCTTCCGAGCGGGGTTATCCCCGGAGATCAACCGGATCGTCGACCTGCTCGATCAGACCATCCCGTTCGCCCAGGGCGGCATCATGACGGAAAGCGGACCGCTTCCCCTGGCCCGCTATGCCGCTGGCGGGGTCGCGGATAGCCCGCAGCTTGCCCTGTTCGGGGAAGGCCGACTGCCGGAGGCTTTCGTGCCGCTGCCCGACGGCCGGTCGATCCCGGTGACCATCGCCCAACCGGCCAATGACCGGCCGGCCAGCCCGGGTCACGACGAAGGCCTGGCCGATCTGATCACCGAAACGCGCCGCATGACCTCCGCGCTGACCGCGATGCGGGCGGACAACGCGGCGCTGCGCCGGGGGCTGGAACGGGTGGTCGCGGCATCCCGCGGACCGGGGAGGGCGGCATGAGCGCTTTCGACGCGCTGATCGCCGACCCGCTCGCCCGCCGGCGGTATCTAGTGATCCTGGAGCCCTACGATCCGGCGGTTGAAGGGATTGTTCCGCAGTACTTCAGCGATGACGGCTTCGTCACGCTTCCGACCGACACGCCGGCCGACACGTATTTCGATCCCCGGCTGCTGACGGCGTTGAACTTCGAGCGTCAGCTCTTCACCGACGGGCGGTTGTCCGGCCGCTCGGTGCCGGGGGCGGGCACATTGCAGCTCAACAATGCCGACGGCGCGCTAGATCCGATCACGGCCATGGCCTTCGACGGACGGCGGGTGCGGGTGCTGTTGGGCGGCGAGGGCTTTCTCTACACCCAGTTCGAGACGATCTTCGACGGTACCGCCGACGGGATCGAGTTCGACGACATCGCCGTCACGGTTCGGCTGCGGGACCTGCAGTCGCGGTTCGAGGCGGGGGTGGATCGGGGCATCTATGGCGGGACCGGCGGCCTGGTCGGCCGCGTCGGCCTGAAGGACCGCGAGAAGCCGCTCACCTTCGGGCGGGTGTTTCATGTCCCGGCCATTCTGGTGGATCCGGCGTCCCTGACCTATCAGGTACATGACGGCCCCATCGAGGATGTGGACGCGGTCTTCGATTCCGGCCTCGCCCTCACCAAGGCGGCGGGCGTGCCGATTGCCGGGCAGTACAGCGTGGAGGCCGCCACCGGGACTTTCAGGCTCGGCGCGTCGGCGGCGGGAACCGTCACCGCGCATGTCCGCGGCGACAAGACCGGCGGAGTCTACGTGGACACCGTCGCCGGCATCATGGAACGGCTGGTGACGACGCGGGCATCCACCCAGGCGCCCATCGCCCTCGATATGGCCGGGTTCGCGGCGTTTGCCGGCATCTGCAGTTATCAGGTCGGACTGTGGATCCGCGAGGGACGAAGCATGGGCGAGGTGCTGGACGCCTTGGCGGACAGTGTCGGCGCCCATTTCGGTTTCGACCGCGCGGGCCGGATGACGATCGGCCGGGTGGAGGTCCCGGCTGCCACGCCCGTAGCGCGGTTCGATGTCTCCAACGTGCTGGATCTCGAACGCCTGGCGGTGGCCCGGCCGGTGTGGCGCCAGAGCGTGGAGTATCGCCGGTACTGGCAGCCGTTGGATGCGGCCTCCGTCGCCGGCGCGGTCGGCGACGAGGCCCGAGCCGACCTTGCGGAGCCGGTGCGCGTCGAAGCGGCTGCGGATCCGGCCATCCGAACGCTTCATCCGCTCAGCGAAGAGGCCGTGGTGACGACGCTTCTCACCGAAGCGGCATCCGCTTCCGCCGAGGCGAGCCGCCTGCTCTCCCTTTTCGGCTCTGGCCGCGTGGCGTTCCGGGTAGTGCTGAAAACCGAGCCTTTCGCCCTGGAGCTCGGCCAGACCGTCCGGTTGACCTATCCGCGCCATGGCCTGACGGCGGGGCGCAATCTGGTGATCGTTGGCATGGTGGAGGATTCCGCCGTAAACGAGATCACTCTTGACCTTTGGGGGTAGGAACCGATGGCGAGCATCCTGATTTCCTACCGCAACCACGTCGATGCGGCGACGCTCTCGGGTGGGGCCTGGAGCCAGACGCTGCCGGTCTCCAACCTGGCCGACCGTCAACCGTCGAAGATCGCCCGAACGCTCGGGACCGATCCGGCGGGATCGGTCGTCCTCGTCGATTTCGGAGAGCGGCAGCTCGTGCGCTTCGCGGCGCTGATCCATCACAATCTGACCCAGTCGGGCCGATGGCGGATCCGGTTGGGCAACGACCCCGGGCTTTCCGAGCTGCTGCATGACAGCGGCAATTTCGACATCTGGCCCGCGGCCTTTCCGTTCGGCGTCGGCGCCTGGGGGGAATTCAACTGGGGTGGCCGGTTCGACCCGGACGAAGTGGAGACCTACGGCGCCCAGGCGATCCACGCCATCGCCGAGCCGGTCCGCGCCCGGTATCTGCGCCTGGATCTCTCGGACGAGGCGAACCCCGCAGGGTTCCTGCAAGCGGGCAGGCTGGTGGCCGGGCCTGCCTGGCAGCCGTCGATCAATTTCCAGTATGGCTGGTCCATCGAACAGGTCGATGAGAGCGAGATCAAGCGCTCCCGCGGCGGCCAGGTTTTCGTGAATGCCCGTCCCCGGTTTCGCCGCCTGCGGTTCACGATCGATCATTTGGAGAAGGACGAGATGTTCGCCCATGCCTACGAGTTGGAGCGGCTCAAGGGCAAGGGCGGTGACATCATGGTCATCGCCGACCCGGACGATCTCACCCATGGCCACCGCCACACGCTGTATGGGGCGCTGGCGGAATCCGCTCCGATCATCAACGCCCAGCCCGGGCGCTATTCCAGGCGGTTCGTGGTCGAGGAGCTTCTCTGAACCACGCCTTTTTTCAACATTCGGAAGGAGCAGTCATGGCTTGGAGCGTGACCATCGCCGGGCGGACCTATACCCAGGCGAATGTGGAAGGGAACGCCTATGCCGACGAGGACAATGGCCTGCCGGCGATCCTGCGGTCCATGGCGGAAACCGCCGCCGCAGTCGCCGGGATCTACGCGACGTCCTCTACCGGCTATTTCGCAGAGACCGGCTCGGTCGTCCTGACGACGCACCAGGACGCCGGCGCGATCTTCCTGCCGACGGGGACATTGGTTCGGGTGGCAAGTGCAAGCGATCTGAGTGTGTATCTCATAGGTGTTGTCACGTCATTTGCGGGAACCAGTTTGCATATCGAAGTGACGATCGCGTCATCTGGCGGTTACGCCAATGATTGGATCATCGGACACCCGTTCATGGTGGTAAGAAGCCTTCTGTTGGATCCCGCGCCAAGCCTCAATGCAAACCTGGACGCCGGTGGCTTTGCCATAAACAACACTTCGAACATGCAGAGCTACGCCGTGACCCTGGGTGCCGCGTACGCGCTCTCTCGCTGAGAGAAGCCAATCCCATCCTTCCAATCTCCTTGATCATCCGGAGGACCTGTCCATGGCCCTGACGAACACGCCTGCCTGGCCGCAGATGCCACGGTTTCAGACGGCCAGCGTGGCCACGGCGAATACGGCGACGGATGGATCCGGCGCGATCGCTCCCCTTCTGGCCGCCGGGGAGAACGGGTCCCGGATCACCGGCCTTTATGTCGGTGCTTCGGCGAGCGTCACTGCGACCGCCGTCCGGTTCTTCATGTCCCATAACGGCGGATTCAACTGGACCTATCTCCCCCATCTGGAGGTGCTGATTCCGGCACATACCCTGACGGTGACCACCCTCAATGCCAGTCGGGTCACCGTGATCGATCGGACGGATCCCGCGGACCTGTTCGATTTGCCGCCAGATGGGGTTCTGGGCTTCGCCATCGCCGTCAGCCTGGCCGAAGGGCAGGTGATCGCCGTTGCCATGGGAGCGGACTACTGATGGCGGAGCCTCAGACCCCGTCCGGTGGGTCCAATGGTGGGCGGCAGCCGGTCGGAGGGAAGCCGCCACGACCGGTCGCGGGCTGCCGCGCTGCCCTATAGCAGGGTCACCTCTCGGGGCGGCAGCAACGCAGGAGGGGCGCTATGCCTGACTTTCGTGTGGTGGAGCCGTCGCCGGATCAGGTCGCCGGGCCGCGTCCCGAGACGCCGCTTCTGCACTACCGACTGCGCGACTTGGAACGGCGGGTCGGACGGATCGAGGCCTTTCTCCTCGGCGTACTCTGCACCATCGCCCTGTCGGTGGCCGGAGGGGTCGCCGCGCTCCTCAATCTGCCTCGGCCCTGACTGCTTGAAGCTACTCTAGGGAGTATCGTCATGATCAGAGTTCTGGCGAGTGCCGTTCTGGCGTTCGGTGTGGGGAGCTGCACGCCGGCCGGTGTGATGGTTGCCGGCATGGCGGTTGCCACCGCCGTCGATACGTATTGCCGCACGACGACCGAGGCCGGTAAGCAGGCGGTGCGGGACCGGCTGTCCGCCGGTGTCCGCGTCGTCGCCTGCTTTCCTTCGGAGACCGACCGATGAAAGGCGCCGTCACGGGAGCCGCCGTCGGCTCGGGCGTCCTCGTGGCGTGGGCCTGGAATGCCGCCTATCCGCAGACGCCGATGCCGGCGGAGGTGGCGGCCGTGATCGGGGCCGTCATCTCGCCGGTCTTCGACATCGTCGTCGCGGTCCGCGATGCGGTGGTCCGCCGGATCGCTCAGTCGCTCGGCGGGGCTTCCCAGCCGTAATGTTCCCGCATGAAGTCGGCCGAGAACTTGCCGGACTCCCAGTCCTCCGCCAGCGTCTCGGTCGGCCGCTTCTCCGGTGCGCCATAGCCGCCAGAACCGGGGGTCTCGACGATGGCACTGTCCCCCTGGCGCAGGGGGGCATCGCCGAACTTGGTCGGCATGTCCTTGAGGTCGCCCTCCCTGGTGCGGACGGCGAAATGGCCGGACTTGCCCGGCTTGCCGCCGAAGATGCCCCAGGGCTGGTGGCGGAAGCGCTCGCCGATGCCGGTGAAGACGCAGTCATGGCCCACCGGCGTCACCACCCGGCGCAGACCCGAGCCGCCGCGCCAGGTACCGGCCCCGCCGGAATCCTCGATCAGGCCATAGGCCTCCACGAGCAGCGGGTACTCCATCTCGATCGCTTCCACCGGCAGGTTGGAGGTGTTGGTGATGTGGACCTGCACCCCGTCCTTCCCGTCGCGGTCGTTCCGGCCGCCGAACCCTCCCCCGAGTGTCTCCAGATAAACGTAGGGCCGGCCCGACCGAGGGTCGGTCCCGGCGAAGATCGCCATGGAATTGGCGCCGTTCGCCGCTCCCACCGCCTTGTCAGGCAGGGCATCGGCCAACGCGCCGATCACCACGTCGACAATGCGCTGCGAGGTGTGTGCCCGAGAGGCGACCGAGGCCGGCTCCACGCAGCTCACCACCGTGCCAGAGGGCGCGGTGACGGTGACCGCGTCGATCACGCCGTGATTGTTCGGGATTTCCGGGTCCAGCATCGCCTTCAGCACGTAGCAGACGGCCGCCAGCGTTCCGTTCAGCGGGATGTTCACGTTGCCCGGAACCTGGGCGTCGGTGCCGGTGAAGTCGAAGACCGCGTCGTCGCCCTTGATCGTGATGGTCACGGCGATCTTCACGTCGTCGATCCCCGCCCCGTCATTGTCCATGAAGTCTTCGAAGCTGTAGATGCCGTCCGGAATGGCGGCGATGCTCTCCTTCATGCGGGCGTGGGTGCGGCTGATGATGCCGTCGAACACCGCCTCCACGGTCTCCCGACCGTGGCGCTGAACGATCTCCAGCAGCCGGCGATGCGCCAGCCGCAGGGCGGCGAACTGGGCGTTGTAGTCTCCCCGCCGCTCCTCCACGACACGGACGTTCAGCAGGATCAGATCGAACAGATCCCGGTCCAGCTCTCCCCGTCGGAACAGCTTGATGACGGGGATCCGCAGCCCTTCCTGATAAATGGACGTCATGCCGCCGGCCATCGAGCCGGGGGACATGCCGCCCACATCGGCATGGTGCGCGATGTTGCACACGAAGCCGACCAACTGCCCGTCCGAGAACACCGGCATCGCGAGGTTCACGTCCGGCAGGTGCGTGCCGCCGCCCACATGCGGGTCGTTGGCGCAGAACACGTCGCCCTCGTGGATCTCGGAGACCGGATACTTCTCCAGGATCTTCTTCATCAACCCCAGCATCGAGGCCAGGTGGATCGGGATCGACCCCGAGGCCTGAACCACCAGCCGTCCGTCGCGGTCGACGATCGCGGTGGAGTGGTCGTGGCGCTCCTTGATGTTCGTGGAGTAGGCACTCTTCATCAGGGCGACGAAGCTCTCGTCCGCCACCGACTGCAGGGCGTTGAAGACGATCTCGGTGGTGATCGGATCAGGAGTGCTCATCGCGACACCTCGATGATCAGGTTAAGGGCGGCGTCGACCGTCACGGTGTCGCCGGGATGGACCACGGTGGTGGCGTCGAGCTGATCGACAATGGCTGGGCCCTTGAACTGCTGCCCGGGAGCTAGGGTGGCGCGGTCATAGACCGGCGTGTCGTGCTCCGTGCCGTCGAACCAGACCGGCCGGTGCGCGGTCGGGGTCGGATGTTTGCTGCCGTCACCGGAGACCGCCGGCGGCGGAATGCGCTCGGCCTCGCCGATAGCGGTCAGCCGCAGGTTCACCGTCTCGATCGGATCGTCGGCCGTGTAATGGCCGTAGGTCTTCTCATGGGCGGCGAAGAACCGGCGCTTCAGCTCCTCCATGTCCGGGAGGCTTGGTGCAGAGCCGTCGGTCTCGTCCGTGGCGACCAGCAGCTCGAAGTTCTGGCCGACATAGCGCAGGTCGATGGCCAGCCGCAGACGGCGGCGCGACGGCGCGATCTCTTCGGTTTCGAACCAGGCCCGTGCGGCCTCGGCCATAGGCGCGATGGCCGCGTCGATATCGGCACGGCTCGCCTCGGCCAGCGGCAGGCGGGCGGTGGCGACGAAATCCTCCTTCAGGTCGGAGACGACCAGCCCCTGGGCGCAGAGAATGCCCGGCGCCGGCGGGACGACGATCTCGGCCATGTCCAGGGCGCGGGCCACGTCGCCCGCATGCAGCGCGCCGGCGCCGCCGAACGGCATCAGGGTGAAGTGGCGCGGATCGTGACCGCGCTCCACCGACACGGTGCGGATGGCCCGGACCATGTTCGCGGTGACGATGCCCAGGATGCCTTCCGCCGTCTTCTCGATGGAGAAACCGAGCGTGTCGGCAATCGGTTGGATCGCCTGTCTCGCCAGATCCAGGTCCAGGGTCATCGCCCCACCGATCAGGCTGCCGGACAGCCGGCCGAGGACAAGGTTGGCGTCGGAGACGGTGGCCTCGGTGCCGCCGCGGCGGTAGCAGGCCGGGCCGGGTACCGCGCCCGCCGAGGCCGGTCCCACCTTCAGCAGCCCGTCGCGGTCGAACCAAGCGATCGAGCCGCCGCCGGCACCCACCGTATCCACATCGACGATCGGCAGGCGCACCGGGAAACCGGCGACCTCCCGGCCGAAGCCGATCTCGGCTTCGAAGTCGCGGATCAGCGCCACGTCGGCGCTGGTACCGCCCATATCCAGGGTGATCACGTTCGGCTTGCCGGCCAGCCGCGCAACATGGGCCGCACCCACGGCACCGGCCGCCGGGCCCGACAGGGCGGTGCGGACCGGGAAGTCGGCCGCCCGCTCCACCGACATCAACCCGCCGCTCGACTGGTTGATGCCGAGACGCGCCTTCGGCGCTCTCTCCTCGAGCTCTTTCCCCAGATGCCGCATATACCGGCCGATCAACGGCTGCAGATAGGCGTTCAGCGCAGCGGTCGAGAACCGTTCGTATTCCCGAAACTCCGGCTGCACCGCGCTCGACAGCGACACCGCCACGTTCGGCAGGCGCTCCGCCAGTCGCTTGCCGATCTTCTGTTCGTGTTCCGGGTTCAGGAAGGCGAACAGCAGGCAGACCGCCACGGCTTCCGCGCCCGAGCCTTCAACCTGGTCGATCGCCGCTTCGATCGCGTCGTCCTCCAGAGCGATGCGCGGCGTGCCGTCGGCCATCATACGCTCGCGCACCTCATAGCGGTGCTTACGCGGGACCAGCGGCGGCGGCGCGTCGGCCTTCAGGTCGTACATCTTCGGGCGGATCTGACGGCCGATCTCCAGCAGGTCGCGGAAGCCTTCCGTGGTGATCAGTGCCAGTGCGGCACCCTTACGCTGAATGAGCGCGTTGGTGGCGACGGTCGTCCCATGGGCGAGGCGGGTGATCGCCTCGGCCGGGATACCGTTCGCCTTCGACAGGGCATCGAGCCCCTCCAGGATCGCTTCGGCCGGGTTATGCGGAGTCGACGGCGTCTTGTGCACGACGACCTGGGCGCTGTCGCGGTCGACGGCATAGAAATCAGTGAAGGTGCCGCCAACGTCGACACCGATAAACCAGGACATGCGAACTCCGTCAGCGCTGATTGCCGAAAGTCATATAGTAGGACGACGCCTCGACAGCCGAGGTCGGCAGATCGTAGGGCTGCAGCACGTCGTTTCCGAACGCCGCCTCAAGCGCCAGGGTGGCCGTCGCCGGGGTATCGGTGTCGAGGATCACCAGCCATTCCTGCTTCATGTCGGCCGGCACCGGCTTGCCCTGGGCCTTTAGCCCCTCGGCCACCACGTCGAGATCGTTCTCCAGCACGCAGGCGCCGATCACGCCTGGACGCTTGATCACTTCCGGCAGGATCTGTTCGGCCAGCGCCTTGCGCAGATCGGCCTTCTGGCCGTCGGCGGGATAGAACCGGGCGAGGCCGGCGGCTCCGGTGAAGCCGTGGGTCAGATCGACCGTGCACTCGACCGTCAGCCGGTCGAAATGGGTGAACAGCGCCATCACCTTCTTCGACCAGGGCGACTGGTCGCCCAGCAGCTTCATGTATTCCGGCGCGCAGAGGTCGCGCACGGTGTCGGTCTCATAGGTGGCGAAATACTTCACCTTGGCGCGGTCGTCGGCCGCCAGATAGCGGCGCGCCCGCTTGAAGCCCGGCATGAACACCCGCTCGTCCACATGCTCGCGGTTGTACCACTCGTTGAACTCTTCCTCGTGCTCGCTGGCGACCTCGGTAAAGGTGACCAGCATGCCCTTGCCATAGAGCGGCATCGTTCTCTCCATCGGTGGTCGGTAACGCGGGACGTCGGATGACCCCGCGCACCGTCGGTCGCGCGGGCGCAGATCTCACCCCGTAAGGTGCGGCCCTGCCAAGGGTCTTTCTTAGGTCCTGGCGACACATATTTCCATCGTCGCGCCATACCGGCTTATGCCGCCGGTGCGGAAGGTCAGGCGATCAGCCGTTGGGCGAACGCCTTCAGCATCATTCCCTCAGCCCCGCCGAGCCTACGGGCCGTCTCGTTCACCCGGCTCAGAACGCCGTCTTCGTAGGTGGAGCGGCCGTCGCCGATGCGCGCGCTCATGGCCGCCACCGTGCCGGCGGCGATGCCGCGCTCGTCCAGGGCGGGCAGACGGGTGAAGCCGGCCCCGTCGGCCCCGCCGCCCGCGTCGTTATAGAAGGCGGCAAAGCCGTCGACCTTCAGCGCGGTCTTCGGGTCGCTGCCGAGCATCCCGCCATGGCTGCCGCAGACGATGACCTGGCCGACATCCTGCGGTCCGATCAGCGAGGCCGAATCCGCCAGCACGATGTGCCGCCCGCTCGGCCCCGGCGGGAGTTCGGTGCGCGCCTCCTCGTAATCCGGGATCTCGGCGGTCACGATGGGGGCCGCGGTCAGCAGTTGGCTGGCTTCCGATACCGACTGACCCGGGGCGACACCGAGGGAACGGGCGACCGTGTTGACGGTGGAGATCACGCCGCGCGCGCCCATGTCCTCCGCATTGCCGATCCGCGCCGACATCGTGTCGATCGCCGCATAGGCCAGCCCCAGCGCCTCGCACCAGGCCCCCCCGCCGATCCCGGCATCGTCCTTCCCCCGCCCCGCATCGTTCAGGATCACCGCCCGCACCCCCGCCTTGGCGGCGCAGTAGGCGGCGTAGACCCCGCCATGGGAGGCGGAGACGAGCACCGCGCCGATCCAGGCCTCGGTCGGCTTGGTTACGCTGTCGGCGAAGACGATGGCTGGCGTCTGCATGGTCGGCGGCTTTCCAGATTGGTGCCGATATCCTGGCTGCCGCGCGGCCGCGGGTCCAGCCATACGCGTCAGGCAGGGTTCAGATCGAACACGCAGAGCACGCGCGACACCGGCTCGCCGGGATGGGCGAACGGGAGGCCGAGGACGCTGAATGTCGTCCACGGGCGGGCGGAGAAGGTGAAGGGCCCCTGGTACCAATAGGGCTGCCGCGCCTCTACGGTCCAGGCGAGACGGGCGCTCGCCTCGGCGGCACCCGGCGTTTCGTCCGTCCGGCGGTTCGTGCTCTCGTATCCCACCGCATCGCGGTAGGCGGTGCCCGCCAACCGGGTCCGGAACCGCCGCGTGTCCGGCTCGAACTCCTCAACCACCAGAAACGGCAGTGCCCGCCGCGGAAACGCCAGGGCGTCGATCCGGTCGGGTGAGGGAAGATCGGATTCTCTCTGAAATTTCAGCCAATACTCGAAAAGATCGCGCTGATTGGAATCGGACAAGAGGCCTATATCGGTGAATGGGCGAAACAGATGACTCTGTATTTTCAGAGTCTTGGTGCATTTGTTCGTCATCCGGTCCCCGGTGAAACTCACATCGGACAATGATATAGGGTCAGGGGACGATTTTTGGACAGTGAAATATTTCAATCATACCGATATAGGTCTTCAACCTAGTTTGATCGGTATTCGTGCAGGATTTTGGCGATATGCCGCGCGGTGGTCAGGGGCGGCCGCGATAGACCGGGACGTCCTGGCTCGGGATCCACAATCCTTGGGGCGGCTCGCCCGTCTGGTAGAACACGTCGATCGGCATGCCGCCGCGTGGATACCAGTAGCCGCCGATGCGCAGCCATTTGGGCGCGAGCAGACCGTCCAGTCGCTTGGCGATGTCGATGGTGCAACCCTCGTGGAAGGCGCCGTGATTGCGGAACGCTCCCAGATAGAGCTTGAGCGACTTGCTCTCGACCAGCCAGTCGGTGGGGACATAGTCGATGATCAGGAACGCGAAGTCGGGCTGGCCGGTCACCGGGCAGAGCGAGGTGAATTCCGGCTGGGTGAAGCGGACGACGTAGTCGGTGCCCCGGTGCGGGTTCTCCACCCGCTCCAGCACCGCCTGCTCCGGCGATGCGGGCAGGGCGGTGGCGCCGCCGAGCTGGTTCAGTCCGCTGTAGATCGTCTGGTCGCTCATGGCTTCGTTTCGCGGTCAGGTTGGAAGTCGAACACCGCGACGAGCCTTGTGACGGGCTGGCCTGGGTCGGCGAAGGGCAGGACCAGCGCGCTGAACTTCTTATAGTCGAACACGCTGAACGACAGCGGGCCCTGATACCAGTACGGCTGCCGATTGGCGACCGCCCAGTTGAACCGCTCCAGCGTTCCGGCGTTGCCGAGGATTTCGTCGGAATAGAGGTTGGTGCCGTCGAAACCCGACGCGTCCCGGAACGCGGTGCCGGTAAGGCGGGTGCGATAGCGGCCGGTGCCGGGCTCGTGTTCCTTGACCATGATGTAGGGCAGACATCCGCGGGGCAATTCCACCGGATCGATCCGGGACGGCAGCGGCAGATCGGCGCCGTCGCGCGCTGCCAGCCAGTACTCGAACATCGCCCGCTGATGCCTGTCGCGCAGCAGGGTCGGGTCCTCCAGCGGACGCAGCCAGAGGCCTTCGCGGATGTAGGAAGCGCGTTCGCGCATGCGACAGACTTTCCAAAATTACCGTTCTGGTAAGGTCGCCTGACTGTCTTAGAAAAAAGTAAATATTTTTTGAATTTTTACGAAGAAGCTGGGTAACTCCATTCCGACAGGACCTCCGGGTCGGTTTCCCGTGCCGGCCGGTCGCCCGGCTCTCCCCCAAGCCTCAGATAAGCCCAGGCCGCCGCGCCGCGTACCAGGGGACTGCCGTCGTCCAGCAGCGCCGCCACCGACGCAAGGGCGTCGGCGCTTCCGGAATTGCCGAGGGCGATCAGCACGTTGCGCACGAACCTGTCGCGCCCGGTGCGTTTGATCGGCGATCCGGAGAACCGCGCCCGGAACCCGGCGTCGTCCAATTCCGCCAACTCGCTCAGCAGCGGCAGTGTGAGGTCCTCGCGGGCGACGAAGGCGGCCTCGCGGGCGGTCTCGGCGAACTTGTTCCAGGGGCAGACCGCGATGCAGTCGTCGCAGCCGTAGATCCGGTTGCCCATGGCGGCGCGGAACTCCCGCGGGATCTGCCCCTTGTGCTCGATGGTCAGGTAGCTGATGCAGCGTCGCGCATCGAGGGTGTAGGGGCTGGGGAACGCATCCGTCGGGCAGACGTCCAGGCAGCGCCGGCAGGAACCGCAATGGTCGGTCTCCGCCGCGTCCGGGGCCAGGTCCAGGGTGGTGAAGATCTCGCCCAGGAACAGCCAGGATCCGTGCTCGCGGCTGACCAGGTTGGAGTGCTTGCCCTGCCAGCCGACCCCCGCGCTTGCGGCCAGCGGCTTCTCCATCACAGGCGCTGTATCGACGAAGACCTTCACCTGGCAGTCCAGTTCGGCATGCATCCAGCGGGCGACCCGCTTGAGGCGCTTCTTCACCAGGTCGTGGTAGTCGCGGTTGCGCGCGTAGGCGGCGATCACGCCGCGGTCGGTGTGGGTCAGTTCGTCCAGCGGGTTGTGGTCGGGCCCGTAGTTCATGGCGCAGACGACGACGCTGCGCGCCTCCGGCCACAGGGTCTTCGGGTCCCGGCGGCGCTCCAGGGTTTCGGCCATCCAGGCCATCTCGCCGTACTGGCCCGCCTCGACGAACGCGTCCAGCCGCGCCTGCTCCCGCGCGCCCACCTCCGCCCGGGTGATGCCGACGGCGTCGAACCCGGCCTCTCGGGCCTCGGCCTTGATGCGGTCGGTGAGGGAGGGGGTGTTGGTCATGTCCAAATCTTATCTTACCTCGTCATCCCGGCCGGGCCCGGACTTGATCCGGGAACGGGCCGGGACCCAGCGATGGCGTCAAGGTCCCGGCCTCGCCCCGGGTCGGGCCCGGGGACGAACCGGGATGACGGTGTAGGAAGAAGAAGGCGGCGTCAAAGCGCCGGAATGTCTCCGGCCGACTGCTGCTCGGCGAAGGCGGCGGCGAAATCGGCCAGCGTGCCGGTCTCCACCGCGCCGCGCAGGCCGGCCATGAGCTCCTGATAATAGTGCAGGTTGTGCCAGGTCAGCAGCATCGGGGCGAGGATCTCGTCCGCCTTCTGCAGGTGATGCAGATAGGCGCGGCTGTAGCCGGTGCAGGCCGGGCAGGCGCAGTCGGCGTCCAGCGGTCGCGGGTCGGCGGCGTGGCGGGCGTTGCGCAGGTTCACCGGTCCGCGCCGGGTCTGGGCCTGGCCGGTGCGGCCAGATCGACTCGGCAGCACGCAGTCGAACATGTCGATCCCGCGCATCACGGCACCGACCAAATCCCCCGGCTTGCCCACCCCCATTAGGTAGCGCGGGGCGTCGTCTGGCAGGTGCGGGACGGTCGCCTCCAGCACCCGGAACATCTCCTCCTGCCCCTCGCCGACCGCCAGCCCACCGACGGCATAACCCTCGAAACCGATCCCGGTCAGCGCCTCCACCGACTCCCGCCGCAGGTCGTCATAGACGCTGCCCTGGACGATGCCGAACAGGGTGTGCCCCGGCCGGTCGGTGAAGGCGTCCTTCGATCGCGCCGCCCATTTCATCGACAGGCGCATGGACTCCGCCGCCTGCTCGTGGGTCGCCGGGTGCGGGGTGCACTCGTCGAAGGCCATGGTGATGTCCGAGCCCAGCAGGTGCTGGATCTCGATGGAGCGTTCCGGGGTCAACCGGTGGCTGCTGCCGTCGATATGACTCTGGAAGGTCACCCCGTCCTTGTCGAGCTTGCGCCGCCCGGCCAGCGACATGACCTGAAAACCGCCGCTGTCGGTCAGGATCGGCTTGTTCCAGTTCATGAACTTGTGCAGGCCGCCCAACTCGGCGATCCGCTCGGCGGTGGGGCGCAGCATCAGGTGATAGGTGTTGCCGAGCAGGATCTCAGCACCGGTCTCCGCCACCGATTCCGGCCGCATCGCCTTCACCGTCGCCGCCGTGCCGACCGGCATGAAAGCGGGGGTCTCGATGGTGCCGTGGGCCAGCGTGAGGCGGCCTCGCCTTGCGGCGCCGTCCTTGGCCCAGGTCTCGAAGCCGATACTCATGGCGCGGTCCTTTCCAGCAGACAGGCATCCCCGTACGAGAAGAAACGGTAGCCTTGCGCGATCGCGTGGTCGTACGCGGCCAGGATCCGCTCCCGACCGGCGAAGGCGCTGACCAGCATCAGCAGCGTCGACTTCGGCAGGTGGAAGTTGGTCAGCAGCAGGTCCACCGCCTTGAACCGGTAGCCGGGGGTGATGAACAGATCGGTGTCGCCGGACCAGGCCCGCACCGTGCCGTCCTCCCGCGCCGCCGCTTCCAGCACGCGCAGGGTCGTCGTACCGGTGGCGACGATCCGGCCGCCGGCGGCACGGGTCTCGGCGATGGCGCGGGCGGTCTCGGGCGAGATCTCACCCCATTCGGTGTGCATGACGTGGTCGTCGGTATCGTCCGCCTTGACCGGCAGGAAGGTGCCCGCCCCCACATGCAGGGTGACCAGCGCCCGCTTCACGCCCTTCGCCTCCACCGCCTGCAGCAGCGCCGGGGTGAAGTGGAGACCCGCGGTCGGGGCGGCTACGGCCCCGTCGCGGGCGGCGAAGACGGTCTGATAGTCCTGGGAGTCCTCCGCCCCTTCGCCGGCGGCCCGCTTGATGTAGGGCGGCAGCGGCATGGTGCCGTGGGCTTCCAGCGCGGCCATCAGCTCGGGCCCCCCGCAGGAGAAGGTGAGGGTAACCTCGCCCGCTTCGCCCTTGTCGGTGACGTCGGCGGCGAGATCGGGGGCGAACACGATCCGGTCGCCGGGGCGCAGCTTCTTGGCCGGCCGGGCGAAGGTGCGCCAGACGGCGTCGCCGTCGCGCTTGTGCAGGGTGACTTCCACCCCGGCCTCGCCCCGCTTGCCCTTCAGGCGGGCCGGGATCACGCGGGTGTCGTTGGAGAGCAGCAGGTCGCCCGGGCGCAGCAGGTCGGGCAGGTCACGGACGGTCCGATCGACTACCCCACCGCCGGTCAGGTCGAGCAGGCGGGCGGATTCCCGGGGACGGGCCGGGAAGCGGGCGATCCGCTCCTCCGGGAGGGTGTAGTCGAAGAGGTCGACGCGCATCCGGCGTCCGTCCTCAGATCGGCCGCACCGGGGCCTCCTGCCACTCCGCCGGCAGCAGGCGGATCAGGGCGCGGAACGGCACCAGCAGCAGGGCCGCCATCGCCAGCTTGGCGGCGTAGTCGCCCAGCGCGAGCTGGACCCACGGCACCTGGGTCATGGCGAAGGCGCCGGCGAAGAAGATCGCCGTGTCGAGCGCGGAGGCGACCAGGGAGGAGACCAGCGGCGCCCGCCACCAGGTGCCCTGGCGCAGCTTGTTGAAGATCCACACGTCCAGGAGCTGGGCGGTCAGGAAGGCGGCACCGCTCGCCACCGCGATGCGCTGGCCGAAGGCGTCGGTCGCGGCCAGGAAGGACAGCACCACGCCGACGGCGAAGCCGGCATAGACCACGCGGCGGGCCGAGGCGGCACCGAGGATCCGGTTCGACAGGTCGGTGACCAGGAAGGCCAGCGGATAGGTGAACGCGCCCCAGGTGAGCCAGTCGCCGATCGGATACTGCACGGCGATGTTGGAGACCAGGACGACGAGCCCGATGGCCACCATGGCGGCGATCAGGGCCGAACGTTCGGCGGTGTGCGTGCGCATGGACGGCACCTCGACTTCAAGAGCGCGGAAAGCGCGGGGTTCTAACGCCGAAGCGAGGGAATGTCGAGGGTGTGTGCTTCTTCGCCTCTTCCCCTCTCTCATTGTCATCCCGGTGCCCTCCGGACCCGATCCGGAGGGCGGCCGGGACCGAGCCGCTCCCGTTTGGGTCCCGGCCGACCCCCGGGTCGAGCCCGGGCTTCACCGGGATGACAGGGAACAGGATAGGAGAGGGGCGGAGGCTATTCCGGGAACTTGCCGTCGAGCACGCCCCAGATCTCATGGGATTTGAGGTCGCGGACCGTCACGATGCGCTGGTCGCCGCGCTCCAGGATCTCCAGCAGGGTGCCGCAGGTCTTCTGCCCCAGCACCACGTCGTACCAGCCGGCGCGGCGGATGGCGCCCTCCACCGACAGAAGCTGGGGCGGGCCGAGCTCCTCGCGGGCCTCCTCGATATCCCAGTCCTCCACGTCGTCGTCCAGATCCTCCAGCGACACGCCGCGCGAGGTCTCGCCGCAGCTTTCCTGAGGCTCGGCGCCATAGGGGGCGAACTTGGCCAATTCCTCCCGGTTGGACGATCCACAGGCCGCCAGAACGCCGCCGCAGAGCAGCAGCAGGGCGGCGGATCGGGCGAGGGAAAGCGCGGTCGTCGTCATGGTCGTTCTCCGAACGTGGCGGGCCCCTACCGAGGACGACTCAACCCCGTCCCGGTTCCCGGATCAAGTTTCGTCGCAAATCTCAGCCAGCATCGCGCGCAGCGTTTTCAGCGAGGCGGCGGTCGCCCTCGGGCCGTCATGGGGCATGTGGGTCTCGATGACGATCGGCAGTTCGCCGCCCGGGGCCGCGTTCAGGATCGTGGCGAGGCTGCCCGCGTGGTCGATCACGCCCTGGCCGACGGGCACATAGGTCTTATTGGGGGCAAGGTCCTTCACATGCACGGTGCCGCCCAGCCGGGCCGCGTGGACGAGCTCGTTCTCGCTTGGCGGCGGATGACCGGCGGAAATCTGGTTGGCGAGGTCGATCGCCGCCTTCAGGCGGGGGTGCGGATGGTGCTCGGCGACGGCGATGATTCCGGCGAGCGTGGCGACGTTGCAGACATGCTCGTTCTCCAGCACCAGATCCACCCCATGGGCCTCGGCCAGGTCGAGCAGGATCTCCAGGTCGTCGTCCAGATCGGCCGGAGTGAACCCGGGATAGGCCAGATAGGAGAAGATCCGGATCTGCCGCGCGCCCAGCACGTTCGCCACCTCGAAGGCATGGACCATCGCGGTCTCGTGGCTCATGGCGTCCGGGTCGAAGCCGTGGAAGTTCGTCCCCTCCGGTACCGGCATGCCCGGCTTCGTCCATTTCAGCAGCGGCGAGCAGTAGCAACCCACCGTCAGCCCCGCCTCGGCCAGCCGCGCGGCCAGGGCCCCCAACTCCGCATTGTCGAACAGGATGACGTTCCGCTCGTCCACCGCGCGGATGTCGACCTGGGTGACCGCGTGCTCGGCGGTGAAGGCCAGAACCTCGTCGAGGTTCTGGCTCACTTCATCGGTGATGAGGGCGACGGTGGGGATCGCTGGCATGGATGTCAGAGCCCGAGGCGCCAACGGAGCAGGTCGATGCGGTCCTGGCCCCAGAAGATCTCGCCGTCGGGGAGGACGTAGCTCGGCGCGCCGAACACGCCGGCATTGATCGCCTTCTGGGTGTCGGCGGTCAGCTGGTCGTTGTAGTTCGGCGCCGCTTCCACGATGGCCGCCCCGTCCAGGCCGACGCTGTCGGCGATCTCCTTCACCACATCGGTATCGCCGGTGTCGCGGTCGTCGCGCCACAGGGCGGTCAGCAACGCGTCGCTCAATGCCAGCGCGTCGGCGCCGGTCTCGCGCGCGGCGATGATGGCGAGCGAGGAGATCGGCGTGGTGATCGGGAAGGCCTTCGGCTCCAGCACCAGGGGAATGTCGAGGAAGTCGCGCCAGCGCTTCATCTCCATCATCCGGTAGGCCTGGCGCTGCGGCGCGCGCTTCGGCAGCGGCAGGCCGCCTGAGACGGCGAAGACCGCGCCGTAATCGACCGCATGCACGCCGACCGTGGCGCCGGCCTGCTTGACGATGTCCAGGAAGCGGCCGGAGCCGAGATAGCTCCAGGGGCTGGAAGTGGAGATGTAGTAGTCGATATGGAGGCTCAAGGCCTGTCTCCTTCGGTGTGGGCGTGACGATCGCGCAGCACGCGCCGCATGATCTTGCCGGTTGTCGTCATCGGCAGTTCGTCGACGAACTCCACGATGCGCGGATATTCATGGGCGGCGAGCCGGGTCTTCACATGGCTCTGGATCGCGCGCTTCAGATCGTCGCTCGGCACCTGGCCCTCGGCCAGCACGATGCAGGCCTTCACCGCCTGGGTGCGCAGCGGGTCCGGCACGCCGATGGCCGCCGCCAGCGCCACCGCTGGATGGGTCATCAGGCAGTCCTCGATCTCGCCCGGCCCGATGCGGTAGCCGGCCGAGGTGATGACGTCGTCGTCGCGGCCGACATAGTGCAGGTAGCCGTCCTCGTCGGCACGGCCGAGATCGCCGGTCAGCATCCAGTCGCCGACGTACTTCTCTTCGGTCGCCTCCGGCTTGTTCCAGTATTTCAGGAACATCACCGGGTCGCCGCGGCGCACGGCGATGGCGCCGGGCTCGCCGGGCGGCATGAAATTGCCGTCGCCGTCGACGATCGCGACCTTGTGGCCGGGGATCGGCTTGCCCATGGAGCCGGGGCGCACCTCCATGATCGACGCGCAGTTGCCGACCACCAGGTTGCACTCGGTCTGGCCGTAGAACTCGTTGATGGTGAAGCCGAAGGTGCGCCGTCCCCAGTCCAGCAACTCGGCCCCCAGGCTCTCGCCGCCGGAGCCGATAGACCGCATGGTCGGGCAGCGGGCGTCCGGTACCTGGCGCATCATCTTCAGCGCGGTCGGCGGCAGGAAGGCGTTGCGCACCCCGTGCCGGGCGATGAAGTCGAACGCGGCCTCCGGCTCGAACTTGGCGAACCGGTACGCGACCACCGGGATGCCGTGATGCAGCGACGGCAGCAGCACATCGATCAGCCCGCCGATCCAGGCCCAGTCGGCCGGCGTCCAGAACCGGTCGCCCGGCTTGGGGAAGAACTCCTGCGGAAACTCCACGCCCGGCAGATGGCCGAGCAACACCCGGTGGGCGTGCAGCGCACCTTTGGGCGGGCCGGTGGTGCCCGAGGTGTAGATGATGATCGCCGGATCGTCGGCCAACGTGTCGACCGGTGCAAAGCGATCCGATGCGGCGGCCAGGGCCGGGGCGAAGGCCTCCCAGCCGGCGCCGTCGCGGCTCTCGTCGGCCACCAGGACCAGCTTCAGGTTCGGCAGCCGGTCGCGGATCGCCTCGATCTTGGGCAGGCTCTCCCGGTCGGTAACCAGGGCGGCGGCCCCGCTGTCGGCCAAGCGGTAGAGCAGGGCGTCCTCGCCGAACAGGGTGAAGAGCGGCACCGAGACCATGCCGGCCTTGTGGGCGGCGATATGGGCGATGGCGGTTTCCGGGCGCTGGGGCAGCAGGATCGCCACCCGGTCGCCGCGGACCAGCCCGGCGCCCGCCAGCACGTTGGCGAGCCGGTTCGACGCGCGCTTCAGCTCGGTGAACGAGAGCTCGCGGACCTTGCCGTCGGCATGGACATGGATAAGCGCGGTCCCGGCGCCGGCATCGGCGTGCCGGTCGCAGATATCCACGCCGATATTGTAGTGCTCCGGCACCCGCCATCGGAAGCGGGCGCACGCCTCCTCATAGCTGGCGGCGGGGTCGAGCATGGGTCCTCCCTTCGGAGATCAAAGCGCGCTCCCAGGGCGCGGGCAAGGCCGCTGAGGGCTGACGGGGGCGCCAGAATGGGCCTGGAGGGGTACGGCGTACAGGAACGTTCTCTCAAGACTGCGTGGATTGAAGGGTTATTCCGCCCGCCCGATCCGGCAGGGCGCGGCCGGCGGTCCGTGAGTGTGGCGCGGCGAGGCCGCGATGGGCTACAAATTTCCCATGCGTGAACTGAGCGAAGCCGAATTCCACCGTTACGCCCGCCACCTCATCCTCGACGAGGTCGGGGAGGAGGGCCAGGCGCGGCTGCTGGACGCCCGGGTCGTGGTGATCGGCGCCGGCGGCCTGGGCGCGCCGGTGTCCCTGTATCTGGCGGCGGCCGGGGTCGGCACCCTGGTACTGGTGGACGACGACGAGGTCGACCTGACGAACCTGCAGCGTCAGGTGGTGCACATGACCGACGCGGTGGGCCGGCCCAAGGTCGACTCGGCGGCGGAGACCCTGGCGCGGGTCAATCCGGAGATCGCGGTGGAGCGGGTGGCCGAGCGGCTGACGCCGGAAAATGCCGGCCGGATCTTGGCCGGCGCCGATGTGGTGGTCGACGGCTCCGACAATTTCGCCACCCGCTATGCCCTGAACGACGCCTGCCGGACGGCGGGCGTGCCGCTGGTGGCCGGTGCCCTGTCGCGGTTCGAGGGCCAGCTCACCACGGTGATGCCCGAGGCCGACGCGCCCTGCTACCGCTGCCTGTTCCCCGAGACGCCCGATCCGGCGCTCACGCCGCGCTGCGAGGAGGCCGGGATCCTGGGCGCCGTCGCCGGGGTGATCGGCACGCTGCAGGCGACCGAGACCCTGAAGCTGATCCTCGGCCTCGGCGAGCCCCTGCGCGGCCGACTGATGCTGTGGGATGCGCTCGACATGTCGGTGCAGGAGATCCGCTACAGGAAGCGGCCGGGCTGTCCGACCTGCGGGTGACGGTGGGGATAATGTCCCCATAGCGCTTCTTGCCCGACTTCCCTTTTCCCGACTTCCTGGACTTGATCCAGGACCGTTATTCGACCGTCGATCATAGGGTCCTGGATCGGTCTCCGGATCAAGTCCGGAGCCCGTCCAGGAAGTCGGGGAAAGAAGGAAGTTGGAGCCCTACAGCCCCTGCACCGGCTCCGGGAACGCCGCGAAATCGGTCTGGCCCTGGGTGCGGCGCCAGTGGTCGAGCGCCCAGTGCACGCTGGGGAAGGCGAGGTCGTCCCAGGGGATCTCGTCCCAGGTGAACAGCCCCACCTCCCGCGTCTCCTCGCCCGCCTTCACGTCCGGGTCGAGCAGCCGGGCGCGGTAGATCATCTGCACCTGGCTGATCCGGGGAATGTTGTAGATGCCGAGCAGGGCGTCGATCTCGATCTTGGCATAGGCCTCTTCCCAGGCCTCGCGCATCGCCCCCTCGACGGTGGTCTCCCGCTCTTCCATATAGCCGGCCGGGATCGTCCAGTAGCCGTCGCGCGGATCGATGGCGCGGCGGCAGAGCAGGAACTTGTCGCCCAGGGTGACCACCGAGCCGACGACGATCTTCGGGTTCACGTAGTTGATGAACCCGCAATCGTCGCAAACCAGCCGCTCCCGGTTGTCGCCATGGGGGACGCGGCGGATGACGGGACCCTGGGGGCCGGAGGGGGGAGGCGCGGTGTCTGACATGCGCAGAGTTTGGCGGGCCGCGTCGCCGCCCGCAACTGGCGCCGGACGTTTTCCGCCGGCGAGCCCGACATCGGGGTACAAAAAAAGCGGCCTTGAGCCGCTTTGGTCGATTCGTCGCCTCTACTCAGAGGACAGCGAGATCAGACGAAGATATCGAGATTCTCGCCGCGCCCGCTGCCCCGGCTGAACGCGAAGGCGGCGCGGCCGCCTTCCACCCGCTGCTGACGATCCTGCTCGTTATCGGCTCCGACCTGCTCGGCTTCCGAATTCTGCTGGACCGGATTTGAGGTGAGGTTTCGGGTGGCGGTGGAGGACCGCTCCTGCTGCACCGGACGCGGGACCACCAGCCCGGCATTGGGCAGCGTGGTGGATGTCGACGGTGTGAGAGCGGGTTGAAGCATTTTTCAGTCTCCAACCGCAAATATAGAGCTTAACGTCTTCGGATTCAAGGAACTGCGGAAACCTGCGGTTTTCAGGCCCCGTCGGATGTCCGGGCGCGCGCCCTCTTAACCAATCTGACCAGCTCCACGCGGGCCGTTTCGGCGTCGTGGACCGGCTTGTCGAAGGGCAGGCGGGCGGTGCGGCCGCCGCAGCGCAGGTCGGCGCCCTCGGCGTCGACACCGGTCAGGATCCATCCCTCCCCATTCAGGCCGAGCAGCACCTTGGCGTAGAGCGCGACGGCGTCGGCGTGATCCTGGTTCATGTGCCCGACCACGTCCGCCCCATGCTCCGCCAGCGCCGCCGGCGCGTCGCCGAGAACGGCGGCGCCGTCGACCCAGTGGATGCGCCCGAAACCGGCGACGATATGGGCGCGCTCCACCGCCATGCGCCAGACCGAGAAGTCGCCGAACCCGGCATACATTTCGGCGGAGGGGTGGCGGGCGAGGAAGCGCGCCCGGTGGCGGGGATCGTCGGTCTTCTCCAGCCGTCCCATCACCGTCGCCCGCGCGCCAGTCAGCGGCTCGTCCAGCCCGGCGGTGCCGTCGACCAGCAGGCTGGCGCGGGGATCGGCCAGCAGGTTGCGGGTGTGGTCGGCCAGGGTGGAGATCAGCAGGATCGGGGAGGCGTCCTGATCGACGGCCATCATCACCAGGGAGGCGTAGGGCCAGCCGGTCGGCGCGTCGGAACCGTCGCGCTGCAGGGTCGCCAGCACCGCCCGGTCGCAGGACCGCAGGAGATCCCGCACCGGCCGGGCCGGAGAGGAAGACTTGGCGTCTGGATCGCTCATTCCCATGCTATACACCGGGACGGGCGGTGATCGAAATGCGGCGCATTCGGGGCGCCGCCCGAATTTTTCGCCCCATTGCGGCCAAGCCCTCGCCGGAATGGGGGGGCAAACCCGAAGACTGGCAACGACGTGTTGCGGGAAAGGGGCGGATCATGACGAACACCATCGCGCTGGTCGACGACGACCAGAACATCCTCACATCTGTTTCCATGGCGCTGGAGTCGGAAGGCTTCCAGGTGCGCACCTACAAGGACGGCGAGGAGGCCCTGCGCGGTCTGAACCAGCGGCCGGTCGACCTGGCGGTGCTGGACATCAAGATGCCACGGCTCGACGGGATGGAATTGCTGCAGCGCCTGCGCAAGACCTCCACCCTGCCGGTGATCTTCCTGACCTCCAAGGACGACGAGGTGGACGAGGTGCTCGGCCTGCGGATGGGCGCGGACGACTACATCCGCAAGCCGTTCTCCCAGCGCCTGCTGATCGAGCGCATCCGGGCGCTGCTGCGGCGCCAGGATCTGGCGCAGGACGAGTTCAATCCGCAGTCGGAGGCGCCGCTGGTGCGCGGCGAGCTTGTGCTCGACGGCGCGCGGCACATCTGCTCCTGGGCCGGCAAGCCGGTGCCGCTGACCGTCACAGAGTTTCTCATCCTGCGCGCGCTGGCGGTGCGGCCGGGCCATGTGAAGAGCCGGGACCAACTGATGGACGCCGCCTATGGCGACAACATCTACGTGGACGACCGCACCATCGACAGCCACATCAAGCGCATCCGCAAGAAGTTCAAATCCGCCGACGACCAGTTCTCCAAGATAGAAACCCTCTACGGGGTGGGTTACCGGTACCGCGAGTGATCCGGGACCAGGACCGGAGATGACGGGCGACCGGGGACGGCAATGGCGGTAACGGGCCGAGACGGATTGCGGGCCGATCCGAGCGATCAGCGGATTGCCGCGGGCAAGGCGGAGAGCGGCGCGGGTGCCGCCAGGACCCGTCGGGGGGCGGCGGCCAAGCGGCGCCGCGTCTTCGCCCTGCGCTGGCCGTCGGTATCCGGGCTCACCGCCCGCATCCTGGCGATCAACCTGGTGTCCATCGCCATCCTGTTCGTCGGCGTGCTGTATCTCGACCGCTACCAGAACGCCCTGATCCGTGGTGAGCTGGACGCCCTGACCCGTCAGGCGGAGGTGATCGCCCGGGCGATCGGCGAACTCGGCATAGAGCCGAACGTGATCCAGGACGAGGGTCTGGACCCGGTTCGCGTCCAGCGCATCGTCCGGCGACTGTCGGTCGTCACCTCCTCGCGGATCCGGGTCTATCACCCCACCGGCCTGCTATTGGCGGACAGCCGCCGGCTCGCCGGACCGGCGGGCATGGTCCGGATCGTCCCGCTGCCGCCGCCGATGGAAAACGAGCCGCTCGCCCGGCTGGCCATCGATCTCTACAACGCCATGGTCAATTGGCTGCCGCGCCGCGGTCAGCTTCCGGTCTGGCGCGAGCAGCCGAGCGACGGCGGGGTCCTGAAGGAGGTCACCGCCGCCCTGGCCGGCACCACCGAGCGGGCGGTGCGGAAGACCGAGCAGGGCGGACTGGTCCTGTCCACCGCCGTCCCGGTGCAGCGCTACAAACAGGTGCTGGGCGCGCTGATGCTGTCGCTCGACGGCGACGAGATCGACACCGCCGTGCGCGAGGTCCGCTTTGAGATCCTGTCGATCTTCGCCTTCACCCTGCTGGTGACGATCCTGCTCTCGCTGTATCTGGCCGGCACCATCACCCGGCCGATCCAGCGCCTGGCCCATGCCGCCGTGCTGGTGCGCAACAATCGGCACCGGCGCATCCAGATCCCCGATTTCGGCGGCCGCAAGGACGAGATCGGCGACCTGTCGCGCTCGATCCGCTCGATGACCGAGGAGCTGTGGCGCCGGCTCGACGCGATCGAGGGCTTCGCCGCCGACGTGGCCCACGAGATCAAGAATCCGCTGACCTCCCTGCGCAGCGCGGTGGAGACGGCGGCCCGGATCGACGATCCGGAGCGCCAGCGGCGCCTGCTGGCCGTCATCGTCGACGATGTGGAGCGGCTGAACCGACTGATCACCGACATCTCCTCGGCCTCGCGCATCGCCGCAGAGATCAGCCGGGAGGAGGAGGAGCGGGTCGATGTCGGCGGGCTGCTGGGTACGCTGGCGGAGGTCTATGGCGTTGCCCGCGAGGATCGCGGCGGCCCGCCGGTCCGCGCCGAACTGACCGACCCGGAAAAGCTGATCGTCAACGGCCACGAGGGCCGGCTGGTTCAGGTGCTGCGGAACCTCATCGAGAACGCGATCAGCTTCTCCCCGCCCGACGGGGCGGTGCGCCTGCGGGCGCATCCCGCCAATGGGGAGGTGATGATCGTGGTCGAGGACGACGGGCCCGGCCTGCCGGACGGCAAGCTGGAGGCCGTGTTCGACCGGTTCTATTCGGAGCGCCCGGAAGGCGAGAAGTTCGGCACCCATTCCGGCCTCGGCCTGTCGATCTCGCGTCAGATCATCGAGGCCCATGACGGGCTGGTCCGGGCCGAGAACCGCAAGAGCCCCGACGGCAAGACCCTGGGCGCCCGTTTCATCATCCGGCTGCCGGCCGCCGAGGACTGAGCCGCCCGGCAGGTCCCAGGCAGTTCACGGCAAGAAATGGAGGTGGGGCGGAGCGGGCCTCTCCACCCCACCTCTGCGGCTCACCCTGCCTACGGCGCCGCCGGTCTCGGGACCTGGGGAAGGGCCGCAAGCCGGGTCGGGGCTGCCGGGACCGGGGGGACAGTCGGGGCAGCCCCGGAACGACCCGGGGTCAGGGTGGGCACGTTCAGGCTCAGGCGGCCGTTGTTCCCACCTGGATCGGCGCGTCCTTGCTCAGGAAGCCCCGGTTGGCGTCGCGGATCGCCGCCGCCTTGGCGTCGAACAGGAACGGCAGGAAAGCATAGCGGCGTCCGGCCGTAACCTTGCGGGCCTCATGCAGCATCGAGCAGGAGAACACGACCGCGCCGCCGGTCGCCGGCTTGTACAGATGCGGGCCGTATTCCGGGAACCAGAGCTCGCCGCCCTCGAACTCCTCGGCATTCAGGTTGATCGACACCGCGAAGCGGCGATGGGCGGTGCCGGAGCCGCCGTTGTCGCGATGGGCGCTGAAGAAGCCGCTGTCGCCGCTGTCGTAGCAGCCGACCATGAACCGCTCGATATGGGTGGCGTCGAAATTGTAGACCTTCTTGATCTCGCCGGTGAGGCGGTTGATCAGGTTGCGGCGCACCCGGACGAGGGTATCGGGATTGCGGATCGGAGCGTCCCGCCGCCGCTTGACCGAGTCGTCGAGAAAGCCGGTGGTGACGCCGTTCACGTCGCGCATGACCCCGCTGGGGCCGCCGCCATGGGCCTCGTACTCGTCGATGAGCTGCCGGCAGAGGTCCCGCTCGAACACGTCGGGCACGTAGAGCACCGGCGCATGGCCGCCGGCCGGCGCGACCGAAGGCTCCGCCGGAAGTCTGGCCACCGACGCTGCGAGCCGTGCGGTGAAGGTGTCCAGCGGGCCGAAGTCGATATAGTCGGCGAGCCGCAGGTTGCGGCCGATCAGGAAGCAGCCGTTGCGCAGCACGGTGTAGTTTTGGCCGGAGCCGTTGCTCTTCCCGACCATCCCGTAGGCGCGGTGGACCTTCAGGTCCATGTCGTAGAACGGCATCGTGCGCTTGTCGTCGGACATCAGCGCCGGGTTCTGGCGTTCCTCGGGATGGGCGGTTACCAGATAGACCAGGATGCCGGCCCGATGCAGGGTCTTCTCCACCGAGCGCAGGGTACTGACGGCCTGGGCGGCGTTGCCCTTGGTGCCGCTGCCGACGAAGCAGAGCAGCACGGTGCGGCCGGCCACCGCGTCGAACTCGAAACGCGGATTGATCGGCGTGTCGGCGATGAAGGCCGGCAGGAAGTCGCCGGGCCGGAAGGTGGGATGCGGGTGGGGGCTCATGACTCAGAATCCGGCAGAGGCGACGAACTGGCGGGCGATCTCGCCGACGCGCCGTTCGGGGAGGGCGGCGGTGACGACGAAGGCGATGGAGTCGCGGCGCCCGAAGGCGACGGCGAAATCGTTGTAGCTGGTGACCACCATCTCCCCGTCCGGCACGCCGACCGAGGTCAGGCTGGCACTGTTGACGGACAGCAGCAGGGAGACCGGGCGGGCTTCCCGGTCGAAGAACAGGAACTGGACCGCCGGTCCCTGGTCGGTGGAGGCCATGTCGACCTTCGACAGGACCAGCCCTTTCGCCTTCAGCGCCGAGGGGTCGAGGCCTTCGGAGAACATCTCCGACAGCTTGGCGAAGTCGACCGAGGCCACATCGGTGGCGAACATCGGCGCCAGGGCCAGGGTTCGGTGCGCCTCGGTCGCCTCGTCGATGAAAGCGAGCGGTCCGTCGGTGGCGTTGCCCGGCCGGGGGCTCAGGATCTCCTGCGCTGTCCAGCCGACCACGGCACCCACCACCAGGACCGCGGCGATCCTGGCCTGGGCCATCAGCACGCCGCGCCCGCGCCGCATCCAGGAATGGACCGTGGTCGCCCGGCTCAGACGGCTCGCCGCCGCCCGCATCTCCTCGGGGATCTCGTCGTGGTCGGACCGGTCGGCGAGACCCGCGAGCAGGGTCTTGTGGCGGCTATAGGCCTCGATCTTGCGGGCCAGGTCGGGCGAGTCCTCGGCCGCCGCCTCGATCTCGCGCCGCCGCTGCGCCGACAGCTCGTCGTCCACATAGGCGCCGAGTTCCCAGTCTTCGATGGTACC
Source organism: Thalassobaculum sp. OXR-137 (assembly GCF_034377285.1). Taxonomy (NCBI): domain Bacteria; kingdom Pseudomonadati; phylum Pseudomonadota; class Alphaproteobacteria; order Rhodospirillales; family Thalassobaculaceae; genus Thalassobaculum; species Thalassobaculum sp. OXR-137. Next base: position 1,933,931 of record NZ_CP139715.1, read on the forward strand.
GGCTTCGATGGTGCCGGCTTCGATGGAGCCTGCGCCGGTCTGGCCGACGCCGCCGGTACCGTTGCCGTTCCTACTGGACATTGCGTCCTCCAACCACGGTGAGGGGAATGACAGGTGAGCGGTCTTCGTCTTCGTCTTCGAGCAACTGGCGCAGCGCCTCTCGGCCGCGGGCGAGGCGGGAGCGCACCGTGCCGACCGGGATGTCCATAGCCGCCGCGATTTCGTCGGTGCCGAAGCCCTCGACGGAGACCAGCAGGAGGACCTCCCGCTGCTGCGGCGGGAGCTTCGCGATCGCGCCGAGCACCCGCGTCAGTTCGGCGCTGGTCTCCTGGGTACCGGCGACGGTCGGGGCGATGTGTTCGGACCAGGAGGTCTCGCGATCCCGGCGCGACCGGTTCTCGCGGATCGACGACCGGAAGGTGTTGTGCATGATGGAGAACAGCCAGACCCGCAGGTTGCGGCCGTCAACGAACTGGCCGGCGCTGCGGACCGCCTTTTCCAGGGTCGACTGAACAAGGTCGTCCGCATCGACCGGCGTGCCGGTCAGCATCCGCGCGTAGCGGCGAAGCTGATGGACGTGGTCGAGGATTTCGGAACTGGTGACCATGGCGGCCTTCTCCGGGGGTTACAGGAGATATACGCCGCCGGTTTCCAGGCTTATCCCGTCCCGTGGAAAAAAATCGTGCACCGCCTTCGGACGGTTGTCCGGATTCGGCCCGTCAGAGGTCGCCGACAAACCGGCCAACCGCCTCGATGACGCGGTCGGCGCTGTCGAGATGGGGCGCGTGGCCGCTGTTCTCGATCAGCAGCGCTTCCGACGGACCGGAAACCTGGTCGACGATGGCATGGACCTGGGCGGGGGTGCCGTATTCGTCGTCCAGTCCCTGGATCGCCAGCACCGGGCAGCGCACGTCGGACAGACGGTGTTCGATATTCCAGGCGGCGAAGGGCGGCGTCAGCCAGGCATCGGCCCAGCGGTAGAAGACCTTCTCGGCCCGTTCCGGCCCGTGGTGGCGCAGCAGCGCCGCCTTCAGCCGGCTGTCCGGCGCCTCGTAGGCGCCGACCGCCTCGCGGATCCCGGCCAGGGTGATCTCCTCGACGAAGACATGGGCGGCCTCGGTGATGCAGGCGGCGATTCGCTCCGGCGCCATCGCGGCGGCAAGCAGGGCGATGGTGCCGCCGTCGGAATGGCCGAAGAGGATCGCCTGCCCGATGCTCTCGCGCTGCAGCAGGTCGATCAGCGCCTCCGCTTCGCGGACGTGATAGTCCAGCGCGTGGCCGCCGCGCACCGGATCGTCGAACGGCTCGGCCGTTCCGTGACCGCGCCGGTCCGGCACCAATCCGCCCCGCCCCAACGCGGCGCAGAGAGCCTCGGGAAAGCCTCGCCACATGGTGGCCGCGCCCAATCCCTCATGCAGGAACACGATTTCCGGCGAGGGCCCGGGGATCCGGACGGGATGTTCTTCGCTCATGCTTACCAATCCTGGCGGTGGGCTGGATGTTGCAGCGCAACACGGGTTGTCTAGTGCAAATTCGGCAATGGCTTGTGTCTTGCGGGGAAACAGGAATCGGCGTATCCAAATCAGGACCCTGCTGCGGCGGGGTAAAAAAATAAAGCCACCGATCCGGCCATCCGCGTCAAGCGGAGGAACAAGGGGCGGGGCAAAAACAGGGATGGAAACGGGAACATGTCCGCTTGCGGCAGCCATGAAGGGCGTCGTGTAGCCGGATGGAATGCCGCTCGGTCCCTGCGTGTGACGTGGAGGACGATGGGCTGATGGCATATCCCGATCCGGCGGTTTACGACACGCTGCCGAAACTCCTTAAGCACAATGTCGACCACCACGGCTCCGACATCGCCGTCCGCGAGAAGGATCTCGGGATCTGGCACGAGTCCACCTGGGCCGAGTACGGCGCCAAGGTGAAGCATATCGCGCTGGCCATCCGCGACCTGGGCGTGACCCGGGGCGACGTGGTCGCCATGATCGGCGACAACGACAGCGACTGGACCGCCTTCGAGATCGCCGGCCATGCCGCGGGCGCGATGACCATGGGCATCTACCGCGACGCGCTGGAGGAGGAGGTCGGCTACCTCGCCGAATATGCCGAGGTGAAGCTGGTCTATGCCGAGGATCAGGAGCAGGTGGACAAGTTCCTCTCGCTCGCCGACCGGCTACCGACCCTGCGCCACATCGTCTATGCCGACGACCGAGGGATGCGGAAGCGCTCCGATCCCCGGCTGATCCATCTCGACACGCTGATCGCCGCCGGCATCGAGGCCGACCGCAAAGCGCCGGGCGCGTTCGACGCCATGGTCGCCGCCACCAAGGGCGAGGACGTGGCGATCCTGTGCACCACCTCCGGCACGACCTCCAACCCGAAGCTGGCGATGCTGCCCCACGGCCGGTTCGTGCGGCACATGCATACCTATCTGGCCGCCGATCCCAAGGGACCGCACGACGAGTACGTCTCGGTGCTGCCGCTGCCCTGGATCATGGAGCAGGTCTACGTCTTCGGCTTCAGTCTGGTGTCGCGGATGAAGATCAATTTCCCGGAGAGCGAGGAGACCAGCTTCGCCGATTTGCGGGAGATCGGACCGACCTTCCTGCTGCTCGCTCCGCGGGTGCTGGAGCAGATCGCCGCCGACATGCGCGCCCGGATGATGGACGCCTCGTCCCTGAACCAGTGGCTGTTCGACAAGGGCCTGAAGATCGCCGTCGAGGCGGTCGAGCAGGGTCGGCATTCGAGCCTGGCGAACATGATGGTCATGGGCGCGCTGCGCGACCGGCTGGGCTTCGCCAATGTGACCTCGGCGGCGACCGGCGGTGCGGCGATGGGGCCGGACACCTTCAAGCTGTTCCTCGCCATGGGCGTTCCGCTGAAACAGCTCTACGGCCAGACCGAGACCCTGGGCGCCTATACCCTGCAGGACGGCAAGGAACTCGACGTCGATACGGTCGGCATCCCCTTCGAGGGCTGCGAGGTGACGATCGAGAACCCCGATCCCGAGGGCGTGGGCGAGATCGTGACCCGCCACCCGAACATGTTCATCGGCTACTACAAGAACCCTGAATCGACCGCCGCCGATCTGCGCGACGGCTGGATGCATACCGGCGATGCCGGCTATTTCGACGCCAAGGGCCGGCTCACCGTGATCGACCGGCTCAAGGACATGGCGGAGACCTCCACGGGGGTGAAGTTCTCGCCGCAATACATCGAGAACAAGCTGAAGTTCTCCCCCTATGTGGGCGAGGCGGTGATCCTGGGGTCGGGCAAACCGTTCCTGACCGCGATCATCTGCGTGCGGTTCTCCACCGTCTCCAAATGGGCCGAGAAGAACCGGGTGGGTTTCACTTCCTATGCCGGACTGTCGGCGGACGAGCGGATCTACGAGCTGATCCGCGGCGAGGTCGAGGGGGTCAATGCCGGCCTGCCGGAGCACCAGCGCATCCGCCGCTTCCTACTCCTCTACAAGGAACTGGACGCCGATGACGGCGAGCTGACCCGCACCCGCAAGGTGCGGCGCGGCGTGGTGGGCGAGCGCTACGGCCAGATCATCGACGGGCTCTACGGCGATGCCGGCACTGCGCGCCTCGACACCGAGGTGACCTTCGAGGACGGCCGGCGCACCCGGGTCCAGGCGGATATGAAGATCATGCAGGTCGAGGCGGGATCCTCGGCCGGCACCCTCAGAAAGGCGGGCTGACCGTGGCTGCAGTGCAAGGGTTCGAACCGGAAACGGCCTCCGACGCGATGGAGCTGCCGGGTCAGGAGGCGGGCGAGGTCGTCCTGAAGCTGGAGAATATCGAGCTGGGCTTCGGCGGCGTGAAGGCGATCAACGATGTCAGCTTCGAGGTCCGCAAGGGCGAGATCCGGGCGATCATCGGGCCGAACGGTGCCGGCAAGTCGTCGATGCTCAACTGCATCAACGGCTTCTACAAACCGCAGAAGGGGACCATCACCTTCAACGGCATGACCATGTCCGGCATGGACCCACATTACGCGGCGGCCAACGGCATCGCCCGCACCTTCCAGAACATCGCGCTGTTCCGCGGCATGTCGACCCTCGACAACCTGATGACCGGCCGCGTGCTGAAGATGAACCGCGGGTTCTTCTGGCAGGCGCTGCGCTGGGGACCGGCCCAGCGCGAGGAGATCGAGCACCGCGCCTTCGTCGAGACGGTCATCGACTTCCTGGAGATCCAGTCGATCCGCCGCACGCCGGTGGGCCGCCTGCCCTACGGCCTGCAGAAGCGGGTGGAACTCGGCCGCGCCCTGGCGATGCAGCCGAGCATCCTGCTGCTCGACGAGCCGATGGCCGGCATGAACGTGGAGGAGAAGCAGGACATGTCTCGCTTCATCCTCGACGTGAACGAGGAATTCGGGACCACCATCGTGCTGATCGAGCACGACATGGGCGTCGTCATGGACATCTCGGACCGGGTGGTCGTGCTCGACTACGGGCGCAAGATCGCCGACGGCACGCCGGACGAGGTGCGCAGAAACCAGAACGTGATCGACGCCTATCTCGGCGTTCCCCACGAAGACTGACGGGCGGAGACAGCGTAATGGAGTTCTGGTTCTTCATCGAAGTCGTGCTGAACGGGATGTTCGCCGGCACGATGTATTCGCTCATCGCCCTCGGCTTCGTGCTGATCTTCAAGGCGTCGGGGGTGTTCAACTTCGCCCAGGGCTTCATGGTGCTGTTCGCCGCCCTGTGCTTCGTCGGTTTCCTCGAAATGGGGCTGCCGATGGTCGTCGCGCTGATCCTGGCCGGCGCGATCATGGTCGCCTGGGCCTTCGCCGTGGAGCGGCTGGTGCTGCGCCATCTGGTGAACCAGGAGCCGATCATCCTGTTCATGGCGACGATCGGCATCGCCTTCTTCCTGGAAGGCTTCGGCGAGTTGCTGTGGGGTGCCGACGTGCATCCGCTGGACGTGGGCATTCCGGACGGAGCGTGGTTCATCGGCCCCGACGGGGCGATCATGGTGCAGCAGTTCGACGTCTCCGCCGCGATCATCGCCGGCGGCCTGGTCGCCGCCCTCGCTCTGTTCTTCACCTACACGCGGATCGGCCGGGCGCTGCGCGCGGTGGCCGACGACCACCAGGCCGCCCTGTCGGTCGGCATCCCGCTGAACCAGATCTGGATCATCGTCTGGGCGGTGGCCGGGCTGGTGGCGCTGGTTGCCGGCATCATCTGGGGCTCGCGCCTCGGCGTGCAGTTCTCGCTGTCGATCCTGGCGCTCAAGGCCCTGCCGGTGCTGATCCTCGGCGGCTTCACCTCGGTGCCCGGCGCCATCGTCGGCGGCCTGATCATCGGCATCGGCGAGAAAGTCGCCGAGATCTATCTCGGCCCGTATATCGGCGGCGGTATCGAGGAGTGGTTCGCCTATGTCGTCGCCATGCTGTTCCTGCTGTACCGGCCGCAGGGCCTGTTCGGCGACAAGATCATCGAGAGGGTCTGAGGATGTTCTATCGCGAAGCCGGCATCTATAAGACGAGCTACGCGGCCGACCAGGCCCTGTTCCGGATCCCGCTCGACCGCATTTTCGTGATCGCCGTGGTGCTCGTCGCCACCTTCGTGATCCCGGTGATCGGCAACGAGTACTGGCTCGGCTCGATCCTGATCCCGACCCTGATCATGGCGATCGCCACGATCGGCCTGAACATCCTGCTGGGATATTGCGGCCAGCTAAGCCTCGGGACCGGCGCCTTCATGGCCGCCGGCGCCTTCCTCGGCTACAAGGTCGCCACGGCCTTCCCATGGATGCCGATCTGGGCCGTGGTTATCATCGGCGGCCTGTCGGCGGCGCTGATCGGCGTCGCGTTCGGCCTGCCGAGCCTGCGGATCAAGGGCTTCTATCTGGCGGTGACCACGCTCGCGGCGCAGTTCTTCCTGCTCTGGCTGTTCCAGAAAGTTCCGTGGTTCGTGAACGACTCGATCTCCGGCGTGCCGACGGCGCCGCCGCGGGAGATGTTCGGCTACCTGGTCACCGGGGCCGAGGCGTCGGTCGAGGCGCGCTACCTCTTCATCCTCGCCTTCACCGTGGTGCTCGCCCTGGTCGCCGCCAATCTGGTGCGCGGGCGGATCGGACGGACCTGGATGGCGATCCGCGACATGGACATCGCCGCCGAACTGATCGGCATCAAGCCGCTGCCGACCAAGCTCTCGGCCTTCGCCGTCAGCTCGTTCTACTGCGGCGTCGCCGGCGTGCTCTGGTCGTTCTGCTACATCAACACCGTCGAGGCGACCGCCTTCGACATCTTCCGGTCGTTCTCCGTGCTGTTCATGGTGATCATCGGCGGGTTGGGCAGCATCCTGGGATGCTTCCTGGGCGCCTTTTTCATTTTCCTGCTGCCGATCTTCCTGAACAGCGCCCCCGGATGGATCGGCCTGGAAGTGCCCACCGAACTCATCAGCCATGCGGAGTTCATGGTGTTCGGTGCGCTCATCGTCTTCTTTCTGATCGTCGAGCCGCACGGCCTCGCCCGTCTTTGGGCGATCACGAAGGAGAAACTGCGCCTGTGGCCGTTCCCGTACTAGGCCAACTGGTAGGGAAAACGCTCAGGCGTGTCGTTTCGGCGGAGACACGATGCGGCATCGACCGCACCGGCACCCGCCAACAGAAGCAAAGCTCCGCTTTGCAAACAGGGAGGACATAGGAAGATGAACTTCCGATCAGTGACCATGACCATGGCCGCCGCCGCGGTCGGCCTTTTCGGGCTGGCCGGCGCCGCGCAGGCCGAGGGCCAGTTCATCCCGAACCTGGTCTACAAGACCGGCCCCTACGCGCCGAGCGGCACGCCGACCGCCCACGGTTTCGCCGACTACCTGGCGATGATCAACCACCGCGACGGGGGCATCAACGGCGTCCAGATCATCTACGAGGAATGCGAGACCGGCTATAAGACGGACCGCGGCGTGGAGTGCTACGACCGCGTGAAGAACCAGCATGGCGGCGCGACGGTCATCAACCCGTGGTCGACCGGCATCACCTACGCGCTGATCGAGAAGGCCACGGCCGACAAGATCCCGCTGCTGTCCATGGGCTACGGCCGCACCTCGGCGGCCGACGGCCGGGTCTTCCCCTACGTTTTCAACTTCCCCTCGACCTACTGGAACCAGATGACGGCGGTGATCAAGTACATCGCCGACCAGGAGGGCGGATACGACAAGCTGAAGGGCCAGAATCTCGGCTTCATCTACCTTGACCATCCCTACGGCAAGGAGCCGATCCCGACCCTGGACATCCTGGCCGAGAAGTACGGCTTCACCTACGAGAAGTACCCGGTCCCGCCGGCGGCGATGACCGAGCAGAAGTCGATCTGGCTGCAGGTTCGCCGCTCCCGCCCGGCCTACATGATCATGTGGGGCTGGGGCGCCATGAACTCGACGGCCATCAACGAGGCCTCGAACGTGAAGTACCCGATGGAGAAGTTCATCGGCAACTGGTGGGCCGCGGCCGAGCCGGACGTGATTCCGGCCGGTGAGGGTGCGGTCGGCTACAAGGGCGCGACCTTCAACGGCGTCGGCACCGACTTCAAGGTCTACAAGGACATCAACGCCCTCTACGACGCGGGCAAGGGGTCCTGGAACCGCGAGGAGATCGGCGGCGTGCTGTATTCCCGCGGCATGGCGGCGGCGGCCTACGTGGTCGAGGCCATCCGCACCGCGCAGGCGCAGTACGGCAACCGGGTGATCACCGGCGAGGAGATGCGCTGGGGCATGGAGAACCTGGACGTCACCGACGCGCGGATCGAGGAGCTCGGCATGACCGGCCTGATGCCGCCGGTGACCATCACCTGCGACAACCACGAGGGTCAGGATCCGGCGATCAAGATCCAGCAGTGGAACGGCAAGGAATGGGAGATCAAGACCGACTGGATCAAGGCCGACACCGCCCTGACCCGTCCGCTGATCGAGCAGGACGCCGAGCAGTACGCCAAGGAAAGCAGCATCACGCCGCGTAGCTGCTCCTGAGCGACGACGACCGACACGATCGGAGAGGCGCCGGACCCCCGGCGCTTCTCCACTCTCCACCTCCGAGCCCGGCCCGAACCCAGGACGAGAAGCGATGAGCGTAGTTTCCGAGGCCCCCGGCGCGGCCCAGCCGCTGCTCAAGGTCAACAACATCGAGGTCATCTACGACCACGTGATCCTGGTGCTTCGCGGCATTTCGCTGGAAGTGCCCAAGGGCGGCATCGTCGCCATCCTGGGCGCCAACGGAGCGGGCAAGACGACCACCCTGAAGGCGATCTCCAACCTGCTCGGCACCGAGCGCGGCGAGGTCACCAAGGGCAGCATCGAATTCGACGGCGCGGCCGTCCAGGCCTCCAGTCCTAACGAACTGGTCAAGCGCGGCTGCATCCAGGTGATGGAAGGCCGCCATTGCTTCGAGCACCTGACCGTGGAGGAGAACCTGCTGACCGGGGCCTTCACCCGGGGCAACGACCGCCAGGGCATCCAGCGCGACCTGGAGATGGTCTACAACTACTTCCCGCGGCTGCGCGAACGACGCACCAGCCAGGCCGGCTACACCTCGGGCGGCGAGCAGCAGATGGTCGCCATCGGCCGGGCGCTGATGAGCCGGCCGAAGATGATCCTGCTGGATGAGCCCTCCATGGGCCTCGCCCCGCAGCTCGTGGAGCAGATCTTCGAGATCGTGAAGCAGATCAACGAGCAGGAGGGGGTGACCATCCTGCTGGCCGAGCAGAATACCAACATCGCCCTGCGCTACGCCAAGTTCGGCTACATCCTGGAAAGCGGCCGGGTGGTGATGGAGGGCGAGGCCGAGCAGCTTCGCAACAACGAGGACGTCAAGGAATTCTACCTCGGCCTCGGCGGCGAGGGCCGGAAGAGCTTCCGCGACGTGAAGCATTACCGCCGCCGCAAGCGCTGGATCGGCTGATCCCCAACCCGACCTCCGGAGGACCCATGGCCGACCATTACGACGCGTTGGAGACCCGCAGCGCCGACGAACGCGCCGCGTCGCTGGCGGAATGTCTGCCGGCGCAGATCGCCCATGCCAAGACCAACACCGCCTATTTCGCCCGCTCGCTGGCCGACGTGGATGCGAACGGAGTGCGCAGCCGCGCCGATCTGGCGAAGCTGCCGGTGTTGCGGAAGTCCGACCTGATCGACCTGCAGCAGAAGACGCCGCCCTTCGGCGGGCTGAACGCCACGCCGCTGTCCGATCTGGCGCGGGTGCTGATCTCGCCGGGGCCGATCTTCGAGCCGGAGGGGCATTCGGCCGACTATTACCGCTTCGCCCGGGCGCTGTTCGCCGCCGGCTTCCGGCGGGGCGATCTGGTGATCAACACCTTCGCCTATCACCTGACGCCGGGCGGATGGATCGGCCAGTCGGCGGCCGAGGCGCTGGGCTGTCCGGTGATCCCGGCCGGAGTCGGGAATACCGAGCAGCAGCTCGACGCCATCGCCGCCCTGAAGCCGGTCGCCTATTTCGGCACCCCGGCCTTTCTGAAGACGCTGCTGGAGAAGGGCGCGGAGGCGGGCAAGGACGTCTCCTCCCTGTCCAAGGCGCTGGTGTCCGGCGGGGCGCTGCCGCCGAGCCTGCGGGCGGAGATCGAGGGGCTGGGGGTGAGCTGCGCCCAGGCCTATGCCACCGCCGATCTCGGTCTGATCGCCTATGAGAGCCCGGCGCGCGAGGGGATGCTCGCCGACGAGGGCGCGATCGTGGAAATCGTGCGCCCCGGCACCGGCGATCCGGTGCCCGACGGCGAGGTCGGCGAGGTGGTGGTGACGGTGCTGAACCCGGACTACCCGCTCGTCCGCTTCGCCACCGGCGACCTCTCTGCGGTTCTCGCGGGGCCGAGCCCGTGCGGGCGCACCAACCTGCGCATCAAGGGCTGGATGGGCCGTGCCGACCAGACCACCAAGGTGAAGGGCATGTTCGTGCATCCGTCCCAGATCGCGGCGATCGTCGCCCGCCACAAGGAAGTCGCCCGCGCCCGGCTGACGGTCACGGGGGAGAAGGGCGTGGACGCCATGACCCTGTCGGTGGAGGTCTCCGGCGGCGGCGAGGCGTTGCGGGTGGCGGTGGCCGAGAGCCTGCAGTCGGTAACCAAGATGCGCGGCGGCGTGGAGATGGTCGCCCCTGGCAGCCTGCCGAACGACGGCAAGGTGATCGACGACCAGCGCAGCTACGAGTAGCGGGGTTGGTGGCGGGCGCGCGCTCTATGTGCTGCCTATCGACACCCCCGCCAGCGCCGTTGCTTGCGAAGTCTGGGCGGTAGAGAGTTTTCTCTCCGCTCTCTCCCACTCCCCGGACCTGTTCCGGGGCAACACCGCTGCAATGCGTGTCGTCGGCAAATTAATCATTAGCGGTCGAGCGAGCCCACCCCTTGCCCCGGAACAGGTCCGGGGAGTGATTTTTTTTGGGGGGGGCAGAGCGGCGTGCTCACCTAACGCTTCCGCGCCACCAGCGCGTAGTTCACCCGCGCATCGGCCGACAGCGAGAACGTCCCGTCGATCGGGTCGAACACCATCCCGAGTGCGGGGTCCACCTCGAAACCCGCGCCTTCCAGCAGGCCGGTCAGTTCGGCCGGAGTCGGGAACTGGTTCCAGTCGTGGGTCCCGCGCGGGACCCAGCGCAGGATGTATTCGGCCGCCACGATCGCCTGGGCGCGGGACTTGGCGGTGCGGTTGATGGTCGTCAGCACCAGCACCCCGCCCGGCTTCAGCAGCGACGCCAGCGCCGCCACGAAAGCCGGCTTGTCGGCCACATGCTCGATCACCTCACTGGCCACCACCGCGTCGAACCGCAGCCCCGCCGCCGCCAGATCCTCGGCAGCCCCGGCGCGGTAGTCGATCTCCAGCCCCATCTCGCCGGCATGGGCGATGGCGGCGGCGATCCCTGCGGCGTCGGCATCGACGCCGGTCACCCGCGCGCCGAGTCGGGTCATCGGTTCCGACAGCAGGCCGCCGCCGCAGCCGATGTCCAGTACCGTGAGCCCCGCCAGTACCTGCCGTCCCTTGGTCTTCTTCGCCAGCGGCGCCAGCGCGTCGCGGATCACTTGCATGCGCACCGGCACGAAGCGGTGTAGCGGTCCGTGCGGCCCGTCCGGATCCCACCAACGCTCGGCAAGCTTGGCGAAACGGTCGATATCGGCCCGGTCCACGGTCCCGCGCGCCGACGCATCGACCGGCGCACGTGGCGTCCGTTCGGTCCGTGCGTCCGCCGCCCGGCGCAGGAGAGACCTCAGCATGATAGAATCCTCACATCATTAAGCGGTCCTGCCGCTTGCTCCATCGGAGTCCCCATACTATGGATAGCGCCGCCCTTGTCCGGCAAGGCTTTGCGACCGAAAGGCGCATCGGGCAGGGCACCCTGAACACACAGGGCATCCAGAAGACTCGGAGCGGACAGACGATGGCGCGCATCGTGATGAAGTTCGGCGGGACCTCCGTCGGCAATACGGATCGGATCAAGAACGTGGCGCGCCGCGTCAAAACCGAGGTGGATGCCGGCAACGAGGTGGCCGTCGTGGTCTCCGCCATGTCCGGCACGACCAACCAGCTCGTCGCCTGGACCAACGAGATCGCGCGCCTGCACGACGCCCGGGAATACGACGTGGTCGTCGCCTCCGGCGAGCAGGTGACCGTCGGCCTGCTGGCGCTCGCGCTGCAGGAGATCGGCGTGAACGCCCGCTCGTGGCTCGGCTGGCAGATCCCGTTCCACACCGACGGCATGCACGGCAAGGCCCGCATCGGCGAGATCGACACGACGGTCATGCGCGAGCGCTTCAAGCAGGGGCAGGTCGCCGTGGTCGCCGGCTTCCAGGGCATCGGCCCGGACAACCGCATCACCACGCTCGGGCGTGGCGGGTCGGACACCTCTGCGGTGGCGCTGGCCGCCGCGCTGGATGCCGACCGGTGCGACATATATACCGACGTGGACGGGGTCTACACGACCGATCCGCGGATCACCGCCAAGGCGCGCAAGATCGACCGCATCACCTATGAGGAGATGCTGGAACTGGCCTCCCAGGGGGCCAAGGTCCTCCAGACCCGATCGGTCGCCATGGCCATGCAGCATGGCGTGCGTGTGCAGGTCCTCTCCAGCTTCGAGGACAAGCCCGGCACGATGGTCGTCGACGAGGGAGAAATCGTGGAGCAGCAAGTCGTCACCGGTATCGCCTACAGCCCCGATGAAGCGAAGGTCACGCTGGTCGGCGTGCCGGACCGTCCGGGCGTGGCGGGTGCCATCTTCGGGTCGCTGGCCGACGCGGCGGTCAACGTCGATATGATCGTCCAGAACGTCAGCCAGGACGGCAAGTCCACCGACCTGACCTTCACGGTCGGCGCCACCGACCTCGACCGCGCCCATCAGGTGCTCGACGGCCTGAAGGGCGAGCTCGGCTATTCCGACATCGTCTCCGATGCGAGCGTCTGCAAGATCTCGGTCGTCGGCGTCGGCATGCGCAGCCAGCCGGGCGTGGCCAAGACCATGTTCCAGACCCTGGCCGCCAAGGGCATCAACATTCAGGTGATCTCCACCTCGGAGATCAAGGTCAGCGTGCTGATCGGCTCCGACTACACGGAGCTCGCCGTGCGCGCCCTGCACACCGCCTACGGCCTCGACGCCGAAGGTGACGGCTAAGTGTCATGAACGCCCCCACCGGAACCCGTGAAACCGGACCGGGGGGCGGTCCCCGTGAGATGTTGCGCCGTCTGCGCGACGTCATGGCGGGGGTCGGCACGCCGCAGCAGCGCCTCGACAGCACCGTCCAGGTGATCGCCCACGAATTGGGGGCCGAGGTCTGCTCCATCTATGTCCAGCGCCCGGGCCGGGTGCTGGAACTCTGCGCTACCCAGGGTCTGAACCCGCAGGCGGTCCACCGGCTGTTCTTCCAGCCGGGCGAAGGCCTTGTCGGCCACATCGCCGAGACCCGCCTGCCGCTCACCCTGGCCGAGGCGCAGAAGCATCCGAAATTCGCCTACCGCCCGGAGACCGGGGAAGAGGCGTTCCAGTCCTTCGCCGGCGTGCCGATCCGCCGCTCCGACCGGGTGCTCGGCGTGCTCGTCGTGCAGCACGTGTCGATGCGCGAGCTGGACGAGGAGGAGGTGGAGTCGCTGGAAACCCTGGCGATGGTCCTGGCCGAAGTGCTGACGACCATGAGCCTGCCCGGCGGCGATCCCAACCGCGACCGCGGACCGCTGGTGATCCACGGCATCCGCATCCACGACGGGGTGGCGATCGGCAATGCCAGGCTGCACCAGCCGCGGGTGGTGATCGGCGGGGTGGTCGCCGAGGATTCCGCGGTGGAGCACGAGCTGCTGCGGGCCGCGCTGGCCGACATGCACGAGTCCCTGGACCGGGTGATGGAGTCCGAGGCCCTGTCCGCGGCGGGCGAGCATCGCGACGTGCTGGAGACCTACCGGCTGATCGCCCGCGACACCGGCTGGATCGGCCGCATCCGCGACGCCATCGACAGCGGCCTGACCGCCGCCGCCGCCGTGCAGAAGGTGCGCGACGACACCCGGTCGCGCATGGCGGCGGTGAAGGACGAATACCTGCGCGAACGGTTGGCCGACTTCGAGGACGTGGCCCTACGGCTGCTGCGCCGCCTGGCCGGCGGCGAGCCGGAGCAGGAGCCGGCCGGGCCGGACGAGCCGTTCATCCTCGTCGCCCGCTCCATGGGGCCGGCGGAACTGCTGGACTATGCCGGCGCCCAGCTCAAGGGACTTGTGCTGGAGGAGGCGTCGGCCACCGCCCATGTGGGCATCGTCGCCCGCGCGCTGGACATTCCCGTGGTCGGACGGCTGGCCCATCTGATCGAGGAGGTCGATCCGGGCGATCCGCTGATCGTCGACGGCGATCACGGCCAGGTCCTGGTGCGACCCGGTGACGACGCCCGTGCCCAGTTCCGCGAGAGCCTCGCCGCCCGGGAAGCCACCCGAGCGCGCTATGCGGCCCTGCGCGCCACCCCGGCGGTCAGCCGCGACGGGGTGCGGATGTCGCTGCAGATGAATGCGGGCCTGCTGGTCGACGTCACCCAACTCGACTCGGTCGGCGCGGAAGGGATCGGCCTGTACCGCACCGAGATCCCGTTCCTGGTGCGCCGCGAATATCCCGACGTGGACGCCCAGACCGAACTCTATCGCCGCATCCTCGACAGCGCCGGCGGCCGGTCGGTGACCTTCCGCACCCTCGATGCCGGCGGCGACAAGCGGCTGCACTCCTTCGTCCACGAGGTGGAGGAGAACCCGGCCCTGGGCTGGCGGGCGTTGCGTATCGGCCTCGACCAGCCGGCGATCCTGCGTCAGCAGGTCCGCGCGATGATCCAGGCCGCCGGTACGCGGCCGGTGCGGATCATGGTGCCGATGGTCGCGACCGTGGACGAATTCCGCGCCGCGCGTGCGATCGTCGATCTGGAGATCGCCCGGGCGGCCAAGCGGCCCGACGCGATGCCCGGCTCCATTTCGGTCGGCGCGATGGTCGAGGTGCCCTCCGCCCTGCTGGCAATCGAGGAACTCGCCCAGGCGGCCGACTTCCTGTCGGTCGGGAGCAACGATCTGCTGCAGTTCCTGTTCGCCGCCGACCGGGGCGGCGAACGCACGGCGAATCGCTACGACCCGCTTTCGGTGTTATTTCTCGATGCCATGCGACGTATCGTGGAGGCCGGCAAGGCCGCCGGTATCGAGGTCTCGGTCTGCGGCGAAATGGCTGGTCGACCGATCGAGGCCCTGGCCCTCGCCGCCCTCGGCTATCGGACCCTGTCGATGTCGGCGGTCTCCATCGGGCCGGTCAAGGAAGCCATTCTTTCAGCCGATATCAATCAGTTATCCGAGTTTATTTTGTATTCGATGAAAAAAAAGACAGGTTCCCTCCGAAATCACTTGAAGAGTTATCTGGCCGACCATCGCTGAAACCCGGCATTACTGGTCGGGATTTTCGCTGCCCTTTCTAAGACGCGAAGATGGCTCTCCTGAATAGGTAATTGAATTACATCATACATTGAAGTATCGTCGCCGCGTATTGAGAGCGGTTCGCGCGGGGGCGGAGACGCGAGCCGAAAGTTGCCATACCGCTACTTGGTCGAGGCGACGATGACGCTTAAGACGGCACGGACAAAGTTGCGGCTGACGGATATCGAGTCGCTGACGCAGGCCGGACGGGCCCGCGCCCGGGAGGCGGCGAACGAGGCCGGTTCGCGGAACCGCAACGGCGCGGCGGGTCGCTCGGCCTTCGATGCGACAGCCGGCCGGACCGTGGGACGGTCGTCCGCGAAGGAGGGAGACGCGATGCCATATCGAGACTCCGGGTCGGATCCGACCATCGGGCAGGAACTGACCGAGGCGCGCCAGGCGGCCGGTCTCGAGATCGCCGACGTTGCCGCGCAGCTTCGGATCCGCAAGGAATTTCTGGCCGCGCTGGAAGAGGGGCGGCCCGACGTGCTGCCGGGCACCACCTACGCCATCGGATATGTGCGGACATATGCCGCCTTTCTCGGCCTCGACGTCGAGCGGGCGGTCACCCGCTTCAAGCAGGAAGCCGCCGGTCTCGACCAGCGCACCCAACTCGTCTTCCCCTCGCCGGCCCCGGAAGGGCGCGTTCCGGGCGTCGGCCTGATGTTCGCCTCGGTCCTGCTGGCCGGCCTCGCCTATGGCGGCTGGTACTGGCTGTCGGAGCGCGGGATGTCGGTCTACGACATGGTGCCGGACGTGCCGGAACGCCTGGCGACCCTGATCGAAGGCCAGAACCCGCCGACCACGCTTCCGCCCGCGACCGGTCCGTCCACCGCCGTCCCGGCGACGGAGTCCGTCGCATCGGCGCCGCCGTCCACCGCCCCGGCTTCGGCGACCGACAGTGCCTATACGGCGGCCAATCCGACCAGCGTGCCGGTGACCGCGCGTTCCACCAGCGGCGAGGCAGCGACGGCCTCCGTCTCTCCGACGTCCGGTACCCAGACCTCTGATCTGCAGCCGGCGCCGGCCACCGAACCGGCCGCGCCTGCACCCGTCTCCGCCATCACCCGGCCGACGACCGATGCGCCTGCGGCTCAGCCCGCGCCGGTCGCGCCGGTCACGGTGACCGCGGCTCCGGCGCCGGACAGCTCGGTCGCGAGCATCGACACGGTCGTCCCCGCCGCTCCGGCCGCCGATACGGCGGAAGACACGCCCGCAGCCGATCCCGAGCCGAGCGCGACCGCGCTGGCATCCGCCGCCCCGGCCCCGACCCAGGCGCTGGCCGCGGCCCGGCCGCTGGCTCCCGCGCCCTCCGGCAATGCGGTGCCGACCGCACCGCGTCTGAGCGGTCTGATCGGCGCGTCCGAAGCCGCCGTGCCCGGGACCGCCGCCAATCCGGTGCCCGCCGCCATCGAGCGGGTCGTGGTCCGCGCCACCGGAGAGAGCTGGGTCCAGGTCCGCTCCCAGGACGGCACGACCCTGTTTACCCGGGTCCTGCGCAACGGTGACGTCTACCGCGTCCCCGACCGGTCCGGCCTGACCCTGGCGACCGGCAATGCCGGGGCGCTGGAGATCGTGGTCGACGGCAAGCCGACGCCGAGTCTCGGTACCTTCGGGGAAGTCGTCCGTAACATCGCGCTCGACCCCGACCGTCTGACCGAAGGAACGGCGGTCGCCGGCCGCAATTAGCCGCGCCTGTCGCACCGGGCGGGCGGCTTTCCGTCGCCCGGCCCCGGCTCGGCTTTCTTGACGGCCGCTCATCGTCTATAACGGGCGCGCGAAGCAGATACCCCTGCACCGACAAGCCGAGGCCACCATGAGTGTCCGACCGTACCGCGACATCCACCGGCGTCCGTCCCGCCGCGTCTATGTGGGATCCGTACCGGTGGGCGACGGGGCGCCGATCTCCGTCCAGACCATGACCAACACCCTGACCGCCGACGTCCAGGCGACCGTGGCGCAGATCCAGCGCTGCGAGGCCGCCGGCGCCGACATCGTGCGGGTGAGCTGTCCCGACGAGGACTCCTCCAAGGCGCTGAAGCAGATCACCGCGCAGGTGAGCGTGCCGATCGTCGCCGACATCCATTTCCACTACAAACGGGCCATCGAGGCGGCCGAGAACGGGGCCGCCTGCCTGCGCATCAACCCGGGCAATATCGGCTCGGCCGCGCGGGTGCGCGAGGTGGTGCAGGCGGCCAAGGATCACGGCTGCTCCATGCGGATCGGCGTCAATGCCGGCAGTCTGGAGAAGCATCTTCTCGAGAAATACGGCGAGCCCTGCCCGGAGGCGATGGTCGAGAGTGCCCTGGATCACGCGAAAATCCTGGAGGACAACGACTTCCGCGACTTCAAGATCAGCGTGAAGGCGTCCGACGTGTTCCTCGCCACCGCCGCCTATCAGGGGCTGGCGGAGGCCTGCGACTACCCGCTGCATCTCGGCGTGACCGAGGCCGGGGCGCAGCGCGTCGGCACGGTGAAGTCGTCCATCGGCCTCGGCATGCTGCTGTGGAGCGGCATCGGCGACACGATCCGCGTGTCCCTCTCCGCCGCCCCGGAGGAGGAGGTCAAGGTCGGCTTCGATATCCTGAAGTCGCTGAACCTGCGCCACCGCGGGGTCAACGTGATCTCCTGCCCGTCCTGCGCCCGCCAGCAGTTCGACGTGATCGAGAACGTGCGCGTTCTGGAGGAGCGCCTGGCCCACATCACCACGCCGATGACCGTCTCGGTGATCGGCTGTGTGGTGAACGGTCCGGGCGAGGCGCGCGAGACCGATATCGGGATCACCGGCGGTGGCAACGGGACCCACATGGTCTATATCGCCGGCCAGCCGGACCACCGCCTGAAGAGCAAGGACGTGGTCGACCACATGGTCGAGCTGATCGAGAAGAAGGCGGCCGAAATCGAGGCCGAACGCGCCGCGCAGGATGCCGGCGTCGCCGCCGAGTAGGGGCCGGGAACAGAGCGGGGCGCCCGTTCGCCACAGGAGTCGGAATTTGGCAGGACGTCATCGGGAGCGCGGACTCGACCGGATCGCGGGGGCGCGGGCCCTGGCGCTTTAGGGCCGAGCCATGCCTGCCGTTCCTCCGCCGCTCCAGGTGATCGGCGTCGATCACCGATCCTGCCCCGACGGGGTGCGCGAGAAGCTGTTCGTCGACGATTCCGAAATGCCGGCCATGCTGGACGCGCTGAAGGCGCGTGGCGCCCGCGAGGCCATGGTGCTGTCCACGTGCAACCGCGTGGAAGTGATCGGCCGCTTCGAGGATCCGCGGATATCGCCCGAAACCGTCGCCGCCGAGCTGGGCCGCCCGGTCGAGCTGGACGGCGCCGTGCTGCGGCCGCTGCTCTACGCCCATGCGAGCGACGAGGCGGTGCGGCACGTCTTCCGGGTCGCCTGCTCCCTCGACAGTCAGGTGGTCGGCGAACCGCAGGTGCTCGGCCAGGTCCGTGCCGCCCACCGCCTGTGCCGGGATCTGGGCGGCACCGGACCGGTCGTCGAGGACACGTTGCGGGCGGCCTACGCGGTCGCCAAGCGGGTGCGCAGCGAGACGAAGATCGGCGAGGGGCCGGTCTCGCTGGCCGCCGCCGCCGTGGCGCGGGTGCGCGACCTGTTCGGCGCCCTCGACGGACGGGCCGGCCTGCTTGTCGGCACCGGCGAGCTGGGTCTGCTGATCGCCGAGCATATGGCGTCGGCCGGCATGGACGGGCTGGAGGTGCTCGACCGCTTTCCCCGCCGGGCCGCCCTGGCGGCCCGCGAGCTGGAGGCCCATCATGCGGGGCTCGACCGGTTGGCGGCGGCGCTGGACCGGGCGGATGTCGTGGTGACGACCCTGGGCGAGGGGCATTATCTGATCACCGCCGACATGATCGAGGCAGCGCTCCGCCGTCGGCGGCGGCGTCCGTTCTTCCTTCTCGACCTGTCGGTGCCCGGCGATGTAGAGCCTGCGGTTCACCGTCTCGACGAGGCCTTCGTCTACGACGTGGGCGATCTGGAGGCGATCACCCGCGCCGGGATGGCCGACCGGGCGGGCGAGGCGGCCCGTGCCGAGCGGATGGTGGAGGAGGCGGTGGCGGCCTTCACCCGCGACCGGTCGGGTCGTGACGCCGCGCCGGACATCGCCGCCCTGCGCGCCCATGTGGAGGCGATGGTGGCCGAGGTGGCGGGGACGGACGGCGATCTCGCCCGCCGCATCGCCGCCCGGCTGGCCCACGCGCCGTCGGTGATGCTGCGCGACCTGGCGGAACGGGGCCGGCTCGACCGGCAGACGAAAGACATGGTGTTCCGGTTGTTCGACATGCCGGACCCGCAGGGAGGAGACGAGACGTGAGCCTTGAGGCGACCCTCGACCGGGTGGTCGATCGCGCGAAGGAGCTGGAAGCGCTGATGTCCAGCCCGGACAAGCTGGACTCCAGCGCGTTCCAGAAGATGTCGCGCGAGCTGTCGGAACTGGCGCCGGTGGTGGCGAAGGTCGAGGAGCTGAAGCGGACCCGCGCCGAGCTCGCCGAGGCCCGGGCCCTGGCCGATGGCGGCGATGCCGAGATGAAGGAACTGGCCGAGGCCGAGGTCTACGAGATCGAGTCCCGGCTGCCGGGACTGGAGCGCGAGGTCCAGATCCTGCTGCTGCCGAAGGACGAGGCGGACGAGAAGAACGTCATCCTGGAAGTGCGCGCCGGCACCGGCGGCGACGAGGCGGCCCTGTTCGCCGCCGACCTGTTCGCCATGTACCAGCGCTATGCCCAGAACCGCGGCTGGCGGGTCGAGGTCATGGAAGTCTCCGAGAACGAGCTCGGCGGCTACAAGGAGGCGGTCGCCTCCATCACCGGGCGCGGGGTCTACGCCCGGCTGAAGTTCGAGAGCGGCGTGCACCGCGTGCAGCGGGTGCCGGTCACCGAAAGCCAGGGCCGCATCCACACCTCCGCCGCCACGGTCGCCGTGCTGCCGGAGGCCGAGGAGGTGGACATCCACATCGAGGACAAGGACCTGCGGGTCGATGTCTACCGCTCCAGCGGCGCCGGCGGCCAGCACGTCAACACCACCGACAGCGCGGTGCGGATCACCCATATCCCGACCGGCGTCGTCGTCACCCAGCAGGACGAGAAGTCCCAGCACAAGAACCGCGCCAAGGCCATGCGCATCCTGCGCGCCCGGCTCTATGACCTGCAGCGCCAGGCGGCCGACGAAGCGCGGGCGGCGGACCGCAAGAATCAGGTCGGTTCCGGCGACCGGTCGGAGCGCATCCGCACCTACAACTTCCCGCAAGGGCGCGTCACCGACCACCGCATCAACCTCACCCTCTACAAGCTCGACCGCGTCATCACCGGCGAGGCGCTGGACGAAGTGCTGGACGCGCTGATCTCCGAGGACGAGGCCGAGCGTCTGGCCACGCTCACCTGACGGCGGGACGGTGACCGGTATTCGAGACGCGCTGAAGACGGCTGCGGCCGACCTCGCCCGCGCCGGGATCGAGGGCGGGCGGCTCGACGCGAGGCTGCTGCTCGGCCACGTGCTGGGCCGCGCGGTCTGGCCGCACGAGGACGCACCGCTGGACGACGCGGCGCTCGCCCGGTTTCGCATGCTGGTGGACCGCCGCCTCGCCCGTGAGCCGGTGAGCAAGATCGTCGGCCGCCGGGCGTTCTGGACGCTCGATCTTGCCGTGACCGCCGACACCCTGGACCCGCGTCCGGACAGCGAGACTCTGATCGAGTCGGCGTTGGCGGCCTTTGCCGATCGCGACCCGCCGCGGCGGATCCTGGATCTCGGCACGGGGACAGGCTGTCTGCTGCTGGCCGCCCTGTCGGAGTTTCCGCAGGCGACCGGTCTCGGCATCGACCGGTCCGGGCCCGCCGCCGCGGTCGCGCGCCGCAACGCAGAGGAGACGGGACTCGCCGACCGGGCGGAGATCCGTTGCCAGGACTGGTCGGAACTGGCGTCGGACGAGCGGTTCGATCTGGTCCTGTCGAACCCGCCCTATATTGCGGAAGCCGAGATCCCCACCCTGGAGGAGGACGTGCGGCTGCACGACCCCCTGGGGGCGCTGGTGGCGGGCGCGGACGGGCTGGAGGCCTATCGTGCGCTCGCGCCGATTCTGGCCCGCGTGCTGGCGCCGGACGGTGTGGCGATCCTGGAACTGGGGATCGGTCAGGGCGACGCGGTCGCCGCGCTGATGGCGTCCGTCGGATTGTTGGAGGTCGATCGAAAAGCCGATCTCGCCGGCATCCCCAGATCACTTGTTCTCAAATGGAATGACACCCGTTCGAACACCCCCTAGCAGTCGGAAAACCGCTTGGAATACATGGGGAAGCAAGATAGTGTGCAGATCAGGCAAGGGGCATATTTGGCCCAGGCCGATGCCACATTCAACATGGTGATCGCAGAGCGCGGTCCGCCCGGTGCCCGAGGGGACGCCGGCCGATCTGTTTCAATGTGGCCTGCGAACCGGACACGGGGTCCGCTTCGAAACAACAGGAAATGTGGTTGGCATGAGACAAGGCCCACACCAGAAGCGTGGTCGCGGACGGGGTAACAATCGTCGCCCGAACACGCCTAACCGCAACCAGACCTTCGACAGCAACGGGCCCGACGTCCGCATCCGCGGTAACGCCAATCAGGTCTACGAGAAGTATCTGGCTCTCGGCCGCGACGCCACGGCGGCGGGCGACCGGGTGCTTGGGGAAAGCTATTTCCAGCACGCCGATCACTACTACCGGATCGTCAGCGCCTTCGCCGAGAACGACCCGGAGCGGCAGAACCGCAGCGGCGGGCAGGGTCAGCCGAATGGCGGCCCGCGCGACTGGAACGACGACGATGACGACGGCGACGGGGACGACTACCGCGCCGGCGGCAACAATGGCGGCAACGGCAATGGCGGCGGCAACCGCTCGCAGGATGCCGACGGCAACCGCGGTGGCAACCGCGAGGGGAATCGCGACGGCAACCGGTCCGGCGATCATCGCGAGGCCCGCTCCGGCGACCAGCAGCGCGACCACCGCCGGGACCGTCGGTCCTCCGACGATCAGCCGTCCGACCGGGGCGACCGGCCCGAGCGCGCCGAGCCGCGCAATGAAGGTCGCAACGAGGGCCGCAACGACAGCCGCACTGACGAGGTGACGGCGGCCGAGCCGGCCCCGCAGGCGCAACCCGAGGAAGAGGCCGCTCCGGTGCGCCGTCCCCGCGGCCGTCCGCGCCGTGTTGCCGCGACGGAGGATGCCGCGCCGGCGGTCGAGGAGGACGGCATCCGCCGCACCCTCCGTGTCGCCAGCAGCAAGGACGCTGCCACCGAGACGCCGGCCGCTCCGGCTCCGTCCGAGGCCTCCGGCGAGGAGAAGCCGGCCCGGCCGCGCCGCCGCCGTGCGGCCAGCGCCGACCAGCCGGCCAATACCGACGACGACGGCGCCGCCGCGGCGAGCTGATCGCCTCGTCCCTACCGCACAAGAAAGGCCCGGTCCCCGCGACCGGGCCTTATTCCTTTCCGCATGTCCTTGTTCCCCTGACCCGTCACCCAGGGAGCGCCGGACCTGATCCGGGACCTGCCCGGGGCCGGGCTTGGCGGTAGCGCCCAGGACGGGCCCTGACGTCGGGTGCTTGGTCCTGACGAAAGTCAGGGCCAAGCCGCAGGCACCCCAACCGAGTCCCGGCCCGGGCCTGGGTCGATCGAGCACCGGATCGGGTCCGGGAGCGTCCGTTACGACCGTTGTCGATTGCTAGGGGAGGGCCTCAGCCCAGGCGCACCGCATCGCCCGTCGACACCCGGCCGGCACCGGTGACGCGGACATAGATCCCGCACTGGGTATGGCCAAAGCCGCGCTGCAGGTCGTGGGGAATGGTCAGGTCGCGCTGGCCGGTGGCCGGATCGGCATTGGTCGCAGCACAGCGTCCGGTGATCTCTTCCACCAGCACCGTGGCCCCGCCGACGGTCAGCGACCGGCCCACCCAGCCCATCTCTTCCCAGGGCTCCAGACCGTCGACCAGAAGATTGCCCCGGAAGCGCATCGGGTCGACCGGCTTGCCGACCACCCGCTCCAGATCGCGCACGGAGGCCAGGTTGATGATCGACAGGAACGGCGCGTCCACGTCGGTGTAGCCGCGCTCGCCCAGATCCACGATCTTCGGCGCGCCGCGCAGGTCGTTCTTCGCATAGGCGGCGAAGAACTGCTCGATCACCGTGCAGCCGGTCCGGCTGGTCAGCTCGCCATGGGCGATGGATCGGCCGTTGCGCCGGATCTCCAGGGTCGCCGTGGCGTCGTCGAACAGGGTCTCAAGCGCCGCCAGCTTGGGCACGCTCATCACCTGCAGGAAATGCGCCTTGGACAGCCAGTCCGGGGCGGCCGGATTGACCGGGGCGGAACCGTGGGCGATGGCGAAGCGGCGGTCGAAGGGGATCAGCCGGTCGACGGACAGCTCGACCGAGTCAAGCGTCTGGGCGGACAGGCCTTTCACCGGAAAGCGGTGGATCGATGTGACGCGCGCGTTCATGCCTCGACAGAACGCCCGCACGCGGGCGCTGTCAACGCGGGCGTGCGGGCAATATCCGCCGCTCGGTCTCTTGTGTTGCCGCAGTGCAACACCTATGTCTGATCCGGAGACGGGCGGTGCCTCATTGGGCCGCCTTGAAAGACCGATCGGGAGTACGCTTCTCCTGGTTGGAAGAGGTCGTCGAGGCCGCCTGAATGGGGCGTCGGCGGTCGTACTGGCGAAACGCGGTACTCGTGGAGATTGATACATGAACTTCGAAAAGCTTTCCGACCGCTGCAAGGGCTTCCTGCAGGCGGCGCAGACCATGGCGCTCGGCCGCGGCCACCAGCGGCTGTTGCCGGCCCACCTGCTCAAGGTGTTCATCGAGGATTCCGAAGGGCTGGCGGCCACGCTGATCCAGCGCGCCGGCGGCGATTCCAAGGCCGCCCTGGCCCGGGTCGACGAGATCCTGAACAAGATGCCCCAGGTCGAGGGCGGCGGCGCCGGTCAGGTCTACATGTCGCCGGAACTGGCGAAGATCCTGACCCAGGCCGAGGACGTCGCGAAGAAGGCGGGCGACCAGTACGTCACCGTCGAGCGGCTGCTGCTGGCGATCGCCCTGGCCGCCGGAACCGACGCGTCCAAGGCGCTGACCGAGACCGGCCTGTCGCCGCAGAACCTGGAGAAGGCGATCCAGGACATGCGCAAGGGCCGCACCGCCGACAGCGCGAACGCCGAAGGCAATTTCGACGCCCTGAAGAAATACACCCGCGACCTCACCGAGGCGGCGCGCGACGGCAAGATCGACCCGGTCATCGGCCGCGACGAGGAGATCCGCCGGACCATCCAGGTCCTGTCCCGCCGCACCAAGAACAACCCGGTGCTGATCGGCGAGCCCGGCGTCGGCAAGACCGCCATCGTCGAGGGCCTGGCCCAGCGCATCGTCAACGGCGACGTGCCGGAGGGGCTGAAGAACCGCAAGCTGCTGGTGCTCGACCTGGGCGCGCTGATCGCCGGTGCTAAGTTCCGCGGCGAGTTCGAGGAGCGGCTGAAGGCGGTTCTGAACGAGCTCGGCAACACCGACGGCGAGGTCATCCTGTTCATCGACGAGCTGCACACCCTGGTGGGTGCCGGCGCCGCCGAAGGCTCGATGGACGCCTCCAACATGCTGAAGCCGGCCCTGGCGCGCGGCGAGCTGCATTGCGTGGGTGCCACGACCCTGGACGAATACCGCAAGCATATCGAGAAGGACGCGGCCCTGGCCCGTCGCTTCCAGCCGGTGCTGGTGGCTGAGCCCGGCGTGGTGGAGACCGTGTCGATCCTGCGCGGGCTGAAGGAGAAGTACGAGCTGCACCACGGCGTGCGGATCACCGACAGCGCGCTCGTGGCGGCCGCCAACCTGTCCAACCGCTACATCACCGACCGTTTCCTGCCGGACAAGGCCATCGACCTGGTGGACGAGGCGGCGAGCCGGCGGCGCATGGAGGTCGACAGCAAGCCCGAGCAGATCGACGAGCTGGACCGCAAGATCATCCAGCTCAAGATCGAGCGCGAGGCCCTGAAAAAGGAAGCCGACAAGGCGAGCAAGGACCGCCTCGATGTGCTGGAGGAGGAACTGGTCGACCTGGAGGAGCGGTCGGGCGAACTGACCGCGCGCTGGCAGGGCGAGAAGGAGATGCTAACCGGCGCCCAGAAGGTGAAGGAGAAGCTCGACGCGGCGCGCCAGGATCTGGAAGTGGCCAAGCGTGCCGGCGACCTGACCCGGGCCGGCGAGCTGACCTACTCGGTCATTCCGCAACTGGAACAGACCCTGGCCCAGGCCGAGGACGCCTCGTCCAAGCGGATGCTGAAGGAGGAGGTGTCGGACAACGACATCGCCTCGGTGGTGTCGCGCTGGACCGGCATTCCGGTCGACAAGATGCTGGAAGGCGAGCGCGACAAGCTGCTGGCCATGGAAGACAACCTGCACAAGCGGGTGGTCGGCCAGGACGAGGCCATCACGGCGGTCGCCAACGCGGTGCGCCGGGCGCGGGCCGGGCTGCAGGATCCGAACCGGCCGATCGGCTCGTTCCTGTTCCTGGGCCCGACCGGTGTCGGCAAGACCGAGCTGACCAAGGCGCTGGCGGAGTTCCTGTTCGACGACGAGCACGCCATGGTGCGGCTCGACATGTCGGAGTTCATGGAGAAGCACGCCGTTGCCCGTCTGATCGGCGCCCCTCCGGGCTATGTCGGTTACGAGGAGGGCGGCACCCTGACCGAGGCGGTGCGGCGCCGGCCTTACCAGGTCGTGCTGTTCGACGAGGTCGAGAAGGCGCATCCGGACGTGTTCAACGTCCTGCTGCAGGTGCTGGACGACGGCCGCCTGACCGACGGTCAGGGCCGCACGGTCGACTTCCGCAACACCATGATCATCATGACGTCCAATCTCGGCGCCGACGCCCTGGCGGCGATGCCGGACGGCATGGGTGTGGAGTCGGTGCGCGAGCAGGTGATGGAGGTGGTGCGGGCGTCGTTCCGGCCGGAATTCCTGAACCGGATCGACGAGGTGTTGCTGTTCACCCGCCTGGCGCGGGAGAGCATGAAGGGCATCGTCGACATCCAGCTCGGCCGCCTGCGCAAGATGCTCGCCGACCGCGACATCAAGCTGGCCCTGGACGACGCGGCTTTGGCCTGGCTGGCGGAGACCGGTTACGACCCGGTCTACGGCGCCCGGCCGCTGAAGCGGGTGATCCAGCGCTCGCTGCAGAACCCGCTGGCCAACCGGATCCTGGAAGGCAGGATCAAGGACGGCGACGTGGTGATCGTCTCGGCGGTGGACGGTGCGCTCGTCATCGACGGCGAGACGGCGGCCAACGGCGACGTGGCGATCGAGGCGGCGGAGTAGGGGCCGCCAGGGCCTTCGGGTCCCACACTTCAATTCAGATGGGGACGGTTCTTCGGGGCCGTCCCCTTATTGCTGTCAGGGTCGGCGCGTCCGAGACCGGATGCGCGCAACGCGAAATGGATTTTCGGTGATCCCTCCGTGGCCAC
Organism: Thalassobaculum sp. OXR-137; assembly: GCF_034377285.1. Taxonomy (NCBI): domain Bacteria; kingdom Pseudomonadati; phylum Pseudomonadota; class Alphaproteobacteria; order Rhodospirillales; family Thalassobaculaceae; genus Thalassobaculum; species Thalassobaculum sp. OXR-137. The sequence continues at coordinate 1,960,339 of NZ_CP139715.1, forward strand.
CGGGTCCCGGGCAGCCCCCGGGCCGAGCCCGGGGTCTCCCGGGATGACGGGATTGGAGGGGAATGAAAACAATCGGTCGTCATCCCGGGAGAACCCGGACGTGATCCGGGGGGCTGCCCCGGACCGGGCGACAACGCGCCGTCAGCACTCGGCGCAACCCCGAATGCGGTAACCCGATGCCTACCGCACGCCCCGGCACTACTGCCGCCCGCGCTCCTCCCTTGCATCCCCCCGTCTGCGGCCTTAAGACCGTGCCTCACCAACGCTTTCACGAGGTTTCGGCATGGCCAGCCCAGCTCCTGCGAACAGCCTGCGATCCGGTCCGGACAAGAACGGGCATTTCGGCATCTTCGGCGGCCGTTACGTTGCCGAAACGCTTATGCCGCTGATCCTCCAGGTCGAAGAGGCCTACACCGCCGCTAAACTGGATCCCGAGTTTCAGCGCGAGTTCGAGTACTACCAGAAGCACTACATCGGTCGGCCGAGCCCGCTCTACTTCGCCGAGCGGCTGACGGACCACTTCGGCGGCGGCAAGCTGTACTTCAAGCGCGACGAGCTGAACCACACCGGCGCGCACAAGATCAACAACGTGATCGGCCAGGCGCTGCTCGCCAAGCGCATGGGCAAGACCAAGATCATCGCCGAGACCGGTGCCGGCCAGCACGGCGTGGCCACCGCCACCGCCTGTGCCCTGTTCGGGATGGAGTGCGAGGTTTTCATGGGCGCGGTCGATGTCGAGCGCCAGAAGCCGAACGTGGACCGCATGCGCCTGCTCGGCGCCAAGGTCCATCCGGTCACCTCCGGCTCGTCCACCCTGAAGGACGCGATGAACGAGGCCCTGCGCTACTGGGTCTCCAAGCCGGACACCCATTTCTACATCATCGGCACCGTCGCCGGCCCGCACCCGTATCCGGCCATGGTCCGCGATTTCCAGTCGGTGATCGGCATCGAGGCCAAGGCGCAGATGCTGGAGGCCGAGGGAAGGCTGCCGGACACGCTGGTGGCCGCGATCGGCGGCGGCTCCAACGCCATGGGCCTGTTCCATCCGTTCCTGGATGACACCGACGTCGCCCTGGTCGGCGTCGAGGCGGGCGGCTACGGCATCGATACCGGCCAGCATGCGGCCTCGCTCACCGGCGGGCGCCCGGGCGTGCTGCATGGCAACCGCACCTACCTGCTGCAGGACGAGGACGGCCAGATCACCGAGGCGCACTCGATCTCCGCCGGCCTGGACTATCCGGGCATCGGGCCGGAGCATTCCTGGCTGCATGAGCTCGGTCGGGTGAACTACGTCTCCGTGACCGACGACGAGGCGCTGGAAGCCTTTGCGCTCTGCACCCGCAAGGAAGGCATCATTCCGGCGCTGGAGCCGTCCCATGCGCTGGCCCATGTGGCCAAGATGATCGGCGACCTGCCGAAGGACCATATCGTGGTCATGAATCTCTGCGGGCGCGGCGACAAGGATGTCGACGCGGTCATTCCGAAGCTCGAGGCGAAGGGTCTGGTCTGATGGGGTCTGGTGTGGGGCGCATCGACGCCAAGTTCGCGTCGCTGAAGGAACAGGGCCGGGCCGGCCTGGGCGTGTTCATCACCGCCGGCGATCCCGACGCGAAGACCAGTGCGGCACTCCTGAAGGGCCTGCCGGGGGCGGGCGCCGACATGGTCGAGTTCGGCATGCCGTTCACCGATCCGATGGCCGACGGCCCGGCGATCCAGGAGGCGAGCCAGCGCGCGCTGAAGGGCGGGATGACCCTGAAGGGCACCCTCGCCCTGGTGCGGGAGTTCCGCCAGGACAACCAGGACATGCCGATCATCCTGATGGGCTACTACAACCCGATCTACGCCTACGGGGTGGACGCCTTCCTCACCGACGCGCTGGACGCCGGGGCCGACGGGCTGATCGTCGTCGACCTGCCGCCGGAAGAGGATGACGAGCTCTGCGTGCCGGCGCTGAAGAAGGACATGGCCTTCATCCGCCTCGCCACCCCGACGACCGACGACAAGCGGCTGCCCAAGGTGCTGACCAACACAGCCGGCTTCGTCTACTACGTCTCCATCGCGGGAATTACCGGCACCGCGTCGGCGTCTAACGATATGATCACCAGTGCGGTCGAGCGGCTGAAGCGACATACCGACCTGCCGGTCTGCGTCGGTTTCGGCATCAAGACGGCGCAGCAGGCGGCGGACGTGGCGAAGGTCGCCGACGGCGCCATCGTCGGCACCGCGGTGGTCAACGCGATCAAGGACTCCCTCGACGGGGAGGGCAAGGCGACCGACAAGACGGTGTCGGCGACCCTGGACTTTGTGAAGACACTGGCCGACGGCGTGCGCGGCGCGCGCGCCTGACGGCGGTCGGTGATCCTGGAAGCGGAGTAGAGAGGCGGAAATGAACTGGCTCACCAGCTCGGTCCTGCCGAAGATCAAGGCCTGGGTCGGCGCCCGCGAGGTGCCCGACAACCTGTGGCATAAGTGCCCGTCCTGCGGCCAGATGCTGTTCCACCGGGATCTGGAGGAGAACTTCCAGGTCTGCACCGCCTGCGACCATCACCTGCGGATGAGTGCCGTCGACCGGCTGGAGATGCTGTTCGACAAGGGCGAGTACCAGACCATCGAGCTGCCGAAGACGGCGGCCGATCCGCTGAAGTTCCGCGACCGCAAGCGCTATACCGACCGGATGCGCGAGGCCCAGGTGAAGACCGGGCGCAACGACGCGATCATCGTCGCCCATGGCACGATCGAGACCGCGCCGGCGGTCTGCGCGGTGTTCGACTTCTCGTTCATGGGCGGCTCCATGGGCACCGGCGTCGGCGACGGCCTGGTCCGCGCCGCACGGCTGGCCGAGACCCAGGATGCCGGTCTGATCGTGTTCCCGGCCTCGGGCGGCGCGCGCATGCAGGAGGGCATCCTCTCTCTCATGCAGATGCCGCGGACCGTGGCGGCCGTCGAACGGCTGAAGGAGAAGGGTCTGCCCTTCATCGTCGTGCTGACCGACCCGACCACGGGCGGGGTGACCGCGTCCTTCGCCATGCTTGGCGACCTGCACATCGCCGAACCGGGCTCGATCATCGGCTTCGCCGGTCAGCGGGTGATCCAGGAGACCATCCGCGAGCAGCTTCCCGAAGGCTTCCAGAAGGCCGAATACCTGCGCGACCACGGCATGGTGGATGCGGTGGTGCACCGCCGCGAGCTGAAGGCCATGCTGGGCCGGCTGCTCGGGCTGATGATGTTCCGCGAGCCCTCGGCCGAGGTGGTCGCCCTGCCGCAGCCGGATCTCGACATCCCGGACCGTGACGACGACGCGGAGGATCCCGAGATGGCGGAGCCCCGGAAGCCCTGATCGCCTGAACGTCCCGGCACTCCTGCGGAGGATACGGCCATAACCGCCCCGTCGCCCGTCGCCAGCGCCGACATCCAGGCTCCGGACGCCATCCTTGCGCGGCTGCAGACCCTGCATCCCAAGGCCATCGACCTGTCGCTGGGCCGCCTGGAGACGCTGCTGGCGCGTCTCGGCAATCCGCAGCATTCCGTGCCGCCGGTGATCCATGTGGCTGGCACCAATGGCAAGGGCTCCACGGTCGCCTATCTGCGGGCGATCCTGGAGGCGGCCGGACACCGGGTCCATGCCTACACCTCGCCCCATCTGGTGCGTTTCAACGAACGCATCCGGCTCGCCGGCGAGCTGATCGACGACGCCGCGTTGTCCGACGTGCTGGAGGAATGCGAGGCGGCGAACGGCGGCGAGCCGATCACCCTGTTCGAGATCACGACCGCTGCCGCCTTCCTCGCCTTCTCCCGCGTGCCGGCCGATGTGCTGCTGCTGGAGGTGGGCCTGGGCGGGCGGTTCGACGCCACCAACGTGATCGACCGGCCCCTGGCCTGCGTCATCACGCCGGTGTCCATCGACCATGTGGCCTTCCTGGGCGACACGATCGAGAAGATCGCCTTCGAGAAGGCCGGAACCATCAAGCCGGGCGTCCCGGTGATCGTCGGGCCGCAGGACCCGAGGGCATTCCAGGTGATCGCCGACCGGGCGGCCGAGCTGGGCGCGCCGATGACCGTGTTCGCGCGGGACTATTCGGTTCGCCGCCAGGACGACGGGCTGGTGGTCGAGGTTGGGGGAGAGCCCGAGGTCCTGCCGCTGCCCTCCCTGCCGGGAGCGCATCAGATCGACAATGCCGCCGTCGCGGTCGCCGTCGCCCGTGCGGTGGCCGGCTCGCTTTCCAATACCGGCGAGAACCGTGCCGCGGGCCTGCGCGGCGTGTCCTGGCCGGCCCGGATGCAGCGGCTGACCCGCGGCCCCCTGGTCGAGAGGCTGCCGGCAGGCTGGAGCCTGTGGCTCGACGGCGGGCACAATGCCGATGCCGGCCGCGCGGTCTCCGCCCAGGTGGCGTCGTGGCGCCGCGAGCGGCCGGACGAGCCGGTGCACCTGATCGTCGGCATGCTGAACACCAAGGCGGCGGACGACTACCTGCGCCCCTTCGCCGGCCTGCCGCAGAGCGTGTCCACGGTGACCATCCCCGGCGAGACGGCGAGCCTGTCCGCCGAGGCTCTCGCGGCGATGGCCGGCACCGCCGGCGTGGCGGCTGCGGCCCGCGACGACGTGGCAGCGGCACTGGAGGGGATCGTCGCCGGCGGTGGCGAGCGCGGCCGGGTCCTGATCGCCGGTTCGCTGTATCTGGCCGGGCGCATCCTGGCGGAGAACGGGTAGCGCGCGGCCCTGACCGCCTCAGGCCGGGGTCGGGACGCCCTCTCCGACCAGGGTCACCCGATGCATGATCCGGCGTGTGGTCCGGTTGTCGAACGGCTCGACCGAATGCATGGTGCAGCGATTGTCCCACATGATGACGTCGTGCGGCTCCCAGACATGGCGGTAGACGAACCGCCCGTCGGTCGAATGGGCGGTCAACTCGTCCAGCAGTGCCCGCGCCTCGGCGTCCGCCATCCCCTCGATCGTCACCATGGTATGCGGGGAGAGGAAGAGGCTCTTGCGCCCGGTCACCGGGTGACGCTTCACGAGCGGGTGGCGGACCGGCGGCAGGTCGTCATAGGTGCCCTGATCGATCTTGCCGGCCAGTTCCGGGGCCGTGCGAAGGATGTAATCATGGGCATGGATGACCCAGAGACCCTCGACCCTGGCCTTCATCTCGTCGGAGAGCGCTTCGTAGGCCGCATACATGTTAGCGAATAGGGTGCTGCCGCCCTCGCGGGTGATCTCGATGCCGTGGAGGATCGACCCCTTGCTCGGCACCTCCCGGAACGAGCTATCGGTATGCCAGCGCCAGGACTGGTTCAGGTACTGCCAGGCCGTATCCGTGGGCGGCACGATGTTCCCGTTCTCGTCCACGTTGGAGACACGGTAGATCGCCTTGTTCCGTGACGACCGGTGAGCGATGGAGGGATGGATCTCAAGTCGGCCGAACCGCTCACCGAAGGCGATATGCTGTTCGTCGGTGATGCGCTGGTCGGGAAAGACCAGCAGCAGGTGCTCCATCCAGAGCGCGTGCACAGCCTCGACCGTCGCACCGTCCAGCGGCAGCGAAAGATCGACCCCCCGTACGGTGGCGCCGATATGCGGGTGGCGTTTCTCGACGGTGATGCTGTCGGTACAGGCTTGGGCGACGGACATGGCGGCGTTCTCCCTGAATGAGTTTTCTTTCAGTCAGCCTGAATACCCTCGGATAGAATGTGAAATTATCTTATTTTCATATTCTCATTATCTAAGGTGATGACAATGCTCTCGATCGACCGGATGCGGGTGTTCGCCGCCGTCTTCGAGGAAGGATCGTTTACGGCGGCGGCCGAGCGCTTGAATGCCACCCAATCCGGAGTATCGCAGCAAGTTGCCCGTCTGGAACGCGCCCTCGGTACCCGGCTTCTGGTACGCGGGGCGCGCGGTGCTGTCGCCACGCCGGCGGGTCGCCAACTCTACGCACGCTCGATCGCACTTCTCCGGGAGATCTCTACCGTGGAGCGAGGGATCGCCGATCTCGGGCGCGGGGCGACCGGCAGTGTCACCCTTGGCGTCATGCCGGCGCTGACGCGGTCGGAGATGGGGCCGGTGCTCCGGCGTTACCTGGCTGAGAACCCGAACGTCACGGTCAATCTCGTCGAGCGGGCAAGCGCCGACCTCATCGAGGAGGTGGTGGACGACCGGTTGGACGCCGCCATCATTCCGGTGTTCGACGCCCCGCCATCGCTTCGCTGCCGGTTGCTCGGTCGCACACGAGAGGTGCTGATCGGCAGGGCGGCGGACGAAGGCCTCCATATGCGGCCGGTCGACGTCCGGAGCGTGTCGCCGATGCGACTGATCCTCCAGTCGGAGGGTACCATCCGCCGCCGCCAGGTGCTGGCCTATCTCCGCTCCCGAGGGGTGGAACTGGACGCGCTGATGGACATGGACAGCATGTTCGGAACGCTCGAGTTCGTACAGAACAGCAATTTCGTCACGATCGTCCCGGCGGTGATGGTGGCGCCTGAGATCGACAGCGGGGCGATGACCGTGCGACCGCTCGATCCGCAGGGGCTCGCGCTGGAGGTCATGGCGGTGTCGCCGTCCCGGCGGGAGCCGTCCCCCATTGTGACGGCAATTCTCGATCTGGTGGAAGGCGCGTTGGCCGAATTCGAGCGGCGGCTCATTACCCGTCTGCGCGCGGCGTGAACGGTCCAAACACGAACGGCCCCGCCGAAGCGGGGCCGTCCTGTCAGGCAAACTGTGTCGCTCTAGCCCTCAGATCGAGGATTCGATCCATTGCTTGAGCTGGGTCTCCGGCAGGGCGCCGATCTTCTGGGCGTGGACCTGTCCGTCCTTGAACACCATCAGGGTCGGGATGCCACGTACGCCATAGGCGGCCGGGGTTTTCGGGTTGTCGTCGATGTTCAGCTTCACGACCTTCACCTGGGTTCCGAGTTCATCGGAGATCTTCTCCAGGGACGGGCCGATCATCTTGCAGGGGCCACACCACTCGGCCCAGAAGTCGACGACCACAGGGGTGTCGGATTTCAGGACGTCCTCGTCGAAAGAGGCGTCGGAAACCGGGCTCGTCGTCATCGAATCATCCTTTCGCGGTTCCTCCGGCGGAGATTAGGAACGCCGCCGGCCGTGGTCAAGGCTATGCACCAAACCCTTGAAGCAAGTGGTCCGGTATCGGCATTAGGGTCGGTCCGTCGGTCCAAAGCAGGGCACAACGCACCTCACGACCGGGATATAGGGAGGCCACCAGCGACCGATAGGTGGCCATCTGGCGCATATATGTGTCGGCCACGGCGTTAATTGAAGACGGGGGTGGCCGATTGGTCTTGTAATCGACGATAAGCACCGCGTCCGGGCCGACGGCAAGCCGGTCGATCCGGCCGGAGACGATCTGCAGCCCGTCCGGTCCGGTGACCTGACCGACGATCGGCACCTCGGCGCGGGAGCCAGGAGCGAAGACCGGGGCGAATCCGGGATCGTCCAGCACCGCCAGCACCTCCTCCAGCCAGGCCTCGACCTGATCGGTACTCAGGGCATGGACCGGGCGGGCGAGCAGGGCGCGGCCGGCCTCGCGTCGGCGGGCGGGCTCCATGTCGGGCAGAAGCTGAAGCAGCCGGTGCAGCAGCACGCCGCGCTTGAACGGGTCGGTGCCGTCGCGCTGCAGCGGCGAGCGCACCGGCGGCTCGTCCGAGGCCGGGCGGGACGGGGCAAGCGGGCGCGGCGGGGTCGGCTCGCGCGGCGCGTCGGCCGTGGCCCAGGCGGGCAGGGGAGCCGGACCGGTCGCCGCCGCTTCCGCCTTGGCGGCGGGCAGGGCGGCCTCCTGCGGGGTGGCCAGGACCAGGGTGCCGTCCGCATCCTCGGTGGCGAGACCCGGCAGTCCGGCGCGGGCATGGCCGAACCAGCCCTTGTCGATCGGATCGCGCTTGCCCTTCCAGCCGCAGACGATCAGCCGGTCCTCGGCCCGGGTCATGGCGACATAGAGCAGGCGGCGGTACTCCTCCTCCATCGCCTCGCGCGCCTTCGCCCGCGCACCGGCGGACACGGCATCGGCGCTGGCGCTGGACGGCGCCCACAGGGGCAGGTCGATGCCGTCGGCATGCCACACGACGGCGTCGCGAAGCTGCGGCGGGCGCACGGTGTCGGGCAGGATGACGATCGGCGCCTGCAGGCCCTTGGCCCCGTGCACGGTCATGACCCGGACTTGGTCGACCTCGCCGCCCTCCAGCTCGCGCTTCACTTCCTGGGCGCTGGTGGCGACCGCGTGCAGGAAGCTCTGCAGCGAGGGCGGGTTCTCGCGCTCGTCGTCCAGGGCCTGGGCCAGGAACTCGTCGATCGCGTCCTCGCAGTCGGGGCCGAGCCGGGCGACCAGCCGCTCGCGGCCGCGCTCGGCCGACAGGATCTGCTGGTAGAAGGCATGCGGCGGCAGGTGACGGGCCATGGTCGTCCAGCGGGCGAGCCGTCGGGCAGCCCGGGCAAAGACGTCGCGCTCCTCAGCCCGGCGCCACAGCTCGGCCCACAGACGGCGCTCCCGGCGGCCCTGGGCGAGGTCCAGCAGGTCGTCCTCGCTCAGCCCGACCAGCGGGCTCTTCAGCACCGTGGCGAGGGTGAGATCGTCATCGGGCAGCAGCAGCGCCTCGCCGAGCGCGATCAGGTCGCGCACCGCCATCTGTTCGGTCAGCACCATGCGGTCGACGCCGGCCACCGGCACGCCGGCGGCCTTCAGCGCCCGCACCAGCTCGGCAACGAAGGCGCCGCGGCGGCGGACCAGCACCATGACGTCGCCCGGCCGGATCGGCCGGTTCTGCGCTTCCAGGATCTCGCCCGAGGCGATCCAGCCGGCGATGCGGCCGGCGACACGCTGGGCCAGGCGGGTGACCGGCGCGTCCATGGCGGCGCGGGTCAGGGGTGGCGACCAGAAATCGGCCTCCTCCTCGTCCATCGGCTCGATCACCGGCCAGAGCTCGACCCGTCCCGCTTGGCCGGTGCGGCTGGCCCGGTGCGCGATCTCGCGGGCGACGCCGGCCACCACCTCGGCCACGCCCTGGCGGGCGTCCTCGCGGGCGAAGACCGCATCCACCGCCCCCAGCACCGCCGCGGTGGAGCGGAAGGAGACCTGCATCTGCACGTCGCGGAAGCGCTGCTCGGCGGCGGTGACCCGCGCGGCGAAATGCAGGCGCGCCCGGGTGAAGCCGGCCGGGTCGGCACCCTGGAAGCTGTAGATCGACTGCTTGACGTCGCCCACGGCGAAGATGGTGCGGGGCCGGTCCGGGGCGCGCTCCGCGGCGGCGCCGATGCCGGAGAAGAACTCCTCGGCGAGCGCGCGCACGATCTCCCATTGGGCCGGGCTGGTGTCCTGGGCCTCGTCGATCAGGATGTGCTCCAGCCCCTCGTCCAGCTTGAACAGCACCCAGCCGGCGGTGCCGGGGGCGGCTAGCAGCCGGCGGGCCCGTTCCACCAGATCCTCGAAATCGAGCAGGGCACGGCGGGACTTGGCGGTGGCATAGGCGTCGATGATGGCGGTGGACAGCCGGATCAGGGCGGCCGAGCGCAGGGCGGTGTCCAGGGCCTTGCGCCGCTCCTCCACCTCCAGGATCCGCTCCGCCTCCCGCGTCAGGTCGTCGACCACGCTCGGCGCGCGCTCCTGCACCCCCTTGGTCGCGAGCCGGGCCTGGACCGTGCCCTCCTGGGTCAGCAGCGCGCGCTTGTAGTCGTCCCAGGCCACCGCCCGGGCATCGCCGTCGGGCAGGGCGAGCCAGGCGAACAGGGCGTCGGCCCGCTTGGCGTCGGTCTTGCCGCCGGCCGCCAGCGCGCTCGCCGCGTCGTGCAGGGCGTCCCGGTCGAAGGCGCCGTCCTCGCTGGCCACCCGGCGCAGGGTCCAGTCGGTCTGGTCCGGGTCGGTTCCGAAGGTGGCGTGCAGCCGGGCGGCGATCGCGTCGACTCCGCCGGCGGCCTCCACCGAGCGGGTCAGGCGGGTGCGCTGGACCAGCATGGTCTTCAGCAGGTCGCGCACGGTCTGCTCCGCCGCCCGCTCGGTCACCACGGCGAGCGCGTCGGCCAGATCGCCGTCGGCCCCGCTGCGCGCCCGTTCGAGCACGGTGCGCTCGGCATCCTCCAGCAGGCTCGCCGCCGCCCGGTCGTCGGCCAGACGGAAGTTCGGCGGCACGCCGGCCTCGAGCGGGAAGCGGCCGAGCAGGGACTGGGCGAAGGCGTGGATGGTTTGGATCTTCAGCCCGCCCGGCGCATCCAGCACCTCGGCGAACAGGCGGCGCGCCTTGGCCATGCGGTCCTGGCTCGCAACCCGGCCGTCCAGGGCTTCCAGTTCCTTGCCGAGAGCGTCGGCGTCGAGCACGGTCCATTTCGCCAGGGTGCGCGACAGGCGGGTCGCCATTTCCGCCGCCGCCGCCTTGGTGAAGGTCAGGCAGAGCAGCCGCTGCGGCTTGGTGCCGGCCAGCAGCAGGTTCAGCAGCCGGTCGGTCAGCACCTTGGTCTTGCCGGAGCCGGCGGAGGCTGCGACCCAGGCGGAGACCGACGGATCGGCGGCCTCGCGCTGGTTGCGGGTGGCTTCCTCGACTGCACTGACCGAGTCGATGACGCTCATCCCTCGCCCTCCTCGCCGGCCGACCAGTCGCCGGTGCGCGCCAGGTGGTCGTAGTCGTTGAAGCGCAGGCTGCGGCGCGGGTCCGGGGCGGCGTGATAGGGGGTGGTCTCGTCGTCGAAGGCGGCGATCAGCGCCTCCAGTCCCTCGCGGGCGCCCTGCACCAGCTCCGGCACGATCGCATCGACCGCGTCGATCTTGCCCGGTGGGGTGCCGCCGCCGACCCGCCAGTATTCCAACGAGGCCACGTCGGCCGCCGCCATCTCCGGGAAGCCGCCGGCCATCAGGATCATCGCCTCCAGCGGAAGCTGCGGCGCGCGGCCGGCCTTCAGGTCGCTCAAGCTCGGGTTCGAGCCGGTCTTGTAGTCGACAATCGCGTAGGTGCCATCGCCGCGCTTATCTATCCGGTCGGCGGTGCCGAACAGCTCGAACGGACCGCCGGGGCCGGCCAGGGTCATCGCGCCCTGCCGCTCGGTGGCGGAATAGTCGAGCGACCTGCGGCGCTCCCGCTCGGTCTCCACGAACCAGCGGGCCACCCGCTCGAAGCGCGGCCACCAGAACGCCCAGACACCGGGTCGGTCCATATGGCCGGCGAAGCTGCGCTTGCCGTATTCGATCAGAACCTCGGCCGGATCGGGCGGCAGGTCGCGGGGATAGTCCTGCACGAAGGCGTCCAGCGCCTCGTGGATGGCGTTGCCGCGCTCGATGGCGCCGACCTCCATGTCCAACGGGTCGAGTTTGCGCAGATCGAGAATGTAGCGGGCGTAGATCGAATAGGGGTCGCGCAGCCATGTGTCGATCCGGGTGACGGACAGCCGGCGGGGCCGCTGATCCAGGCGCGGGCGCGGCTCCGGCGGACGGCCGGGGTCGGGGGCGGCGGGGGTGTCGAGCAGCGCGTGCCAGCGGGCGGGTGCGGGCCAGGAAGCCAGCCGCTCCTCGCTGTGCAGGGCGCGGGCGACGGTATCGAGCCGCAGCAGCCAGCGCGAGGGAATGGTCGGGCTGCCGTCGACCCGCTGGGCGCGGGTCAGGAAGACCTCGCGCCCGCCCATGGCCATGGCGACGTCATGGGCGGCCTTGCCGATGGCGAGATCGATGGAGGGCAGGCCGAAATCCCGGCGCATGGGCCGGCTCATCCATGGGTCCGGCTTCGGCTCGGCCGGCCAGGTGCCTTCGTTCAGCCCGCCCAGAATCACCCGGTCGAAGGCCAACAGACGGGCCTCCAGCACGCCGAGGATGTGCAGGCGCGGGTGGCTGCCGTAGCGCGGGCGCACGACCCGGCCTTCCAGCAGGGCGTCGAACAGGCCGGGCCAGTCGCGGCCGGCGATCGGCTCCATGCCGGCCGCCCCGTCGGCGAACTCGTTGGACAGCCGGGCCAGGGCCTCGCCCGCCTCGCCGACCCACAGGCGCAGACTGCCATGGGTGTCCTGGGAGGTGGCCAGGATCTCCGCCGCGCGCAGATGGGCGTCGAGGATCTCCGGCACGGCGACCGAGGGTTGGGACAACGCCGCCTCCAGCGGACCCAGCGCGTCGGCCAGCCGGTCGCAGAAGCCGATCAGTGCGGCCATGGGGTCCGACTTCAGGCCGGAGAGCGCCACCGCCCGGCGCAGCCCGGCAAGACCGGGGGCGGGGCGGGGGCCGCGCAGGATGTCCCGGTCCAGCCGTTCCACCAGCCGCTCGAACCGCTCCGGCGGCAGACCGGCGCCGCTGAGGGGATGCTTCAGCAGCGACAGCAGGGCAACCGGCGCGCAGTCGACCGAAGCCCTGGCCAGCAGACGCAGGAACACCGCCGGCGCGCTGTTGGACAGCGGCGCGCCGCCGGAATCGTTCACCTCCAGCCGCTCGCCGTCGCCGGCCTCGATCCGCCAGCGGCGCAGCTCGACGGCGACCCGGCGGGCGAGCCGGCGGTCGGGGGTGACCAGGGCGGCGGTCTTGCCCGGATGCTCCAGCACCTCGCGCATCAGCAGGGCGATGATCCCGGCCTCCTCGCGCGGCGAGGCGGCGTCGATCCGGGTGATGCCGTCGAAGGCGGCCGGGGTGGGGGCGTCGGGCGCGGTGGACAGGCCGCGCCAGGCCTCGGTCGTGGCCGCCGGGCGCATGGTCTCGCGGATCAGCCGGTCGCGGCCGCCGGTCACGGCGGGGGACCAGTCGCGCACCTGCTCGCGGTCGATGCCGAGGCTGCGCAGCAGGCTGTGCAGGCCGTGCTGGGGGTGAGTCGGGTCGTCGCCGATGGCGGCCCAGCTCGCCGTATCGCTGTCCCGGTCGAGTCCCGGCAGCACGATGGCGCCGGCCGGCAGCTCCAGCACCGCGCGCATCAGCTCGGCGGTGGCCGGAATCGACCCGGTCGAGCCGGCGACGATGACCGGCGTCGCCGGACGGCTGGCGCGCAGGGCGGCGGCCTCCGCCCGCATCAGGGCGTCGCGCCGGGCCATGGGATCGATCGCCGCCAGCTCCTCCAGCCGGGCCGGCCAGATCTCGGTGACGATCTTCAGGAAGGCGATGGTCTTGTCCCAATGGGCGGCATAGGCATCCGGGGCGAGATCCTTCAGGCCGGCGAATTCCAGCCCGTGCATCTGCACCTCGTCGATCAGCCGCGCCAGGGCCGCGGCCAGACGGTAGGCGTGCTCCGGCGCGTCCGGCGTGGCGCTGTCCGGATCGGACCGCAGGAAGGCCGTCACCAGCCGCATCAGCTCCAGATGGCGCTGCAGGTCGGGGATGGCGGGCGGGATCTCCAGGGCGCCGGCGGCACCGGCCTCCGAGCCCATCTCCACGTCCAGCAGGTCCTCGTCCACGTCGGAGACGGTGGAGAGCTTGGGCAGCAGCATCGGCCGTCCGTCGCCGAAGCGCAGGAAGGCATCCGCCGCCGAGCGTACCGCGCGGCGGGTCGGCAGCAGCAGGCGGACGTCGGTCAGGGCGATCGGATCGCCGGCCACCCGCTCCCACACGCCGGCCGCCAGCCGGTCGAGGAACGGCGTGCCGATGGGAATAGTGTAGACGCGGTCGGTCATCCGGCTCCGCCGGTCAGGCTTCAGAAGAAGGGCACGTCGGCCAGATGCCCCGCGGCAAAGCGCTGATTGGCGCGCTCCAGGTCGGCCGGCGTGGAGATATGGTACCAGAGCCCGTCATGCAGCGCGCCGAAAAGCCGGCCTTCTTCCTCGGCCTTGTCGTACAGCTTGCGCATGGAGAAGGCGCCCTCCGGCGCGTCGGCGAAGATCCGCGGGTGGACGATGGACACGCCCATATAGGCATAGGGGGCGACCCGCACCTCGTCGCGGCTGGTCAGCCGGCCGATCTCGTCCATGGTGTAGTCGCCATAGCCGTGCCAGCCGAGTACCCGGGCGAAGGGGTAGAGGAGCAACTGGATATCCATCTTCTCCGCGTCCCAGGTATCGGCGAAGCGGTGCAGGGCGTTCCGCAAGCCGTCGAGCCAGACGCTGTCGCCGTTGATGACGAAGAACGGCTCGTCGCCGAGCTGGGGCAGGGCGTTCTTCACCCCGCCGCCGGTCTCCAGCACATTGTCCTCGTGGATGACGGTGATCGCCGGGTCCTTGCGGCGCTCGATATAGCGGGTGACGTAGTCGGACAGGTAGTGGGTGTTGACCACCACCCGCTTCACCCCGGCGTCCTTCAGGTGCTCCAGCGTGCGTTCCAGGATCGGCACGTCGCCGACCGGGACCATGGGCTTGGGCAGGTTGTCGGTGATCGGCGCCAGGCGGGTTCCGCGGCCGGCGCAGAGCACCATCGCGGTCTCGGGCAGCCAGTCGGGCCGGCGGCTCAGTCCGGGCAGCAGCATGCGTGTGTCCTCACCGGTCTTTCATCGTTTGATCTCGGGGCTGATCGAACTGGGCAGGCGCCTGTCCGGCTCGGGGATGCGGCGTACGGCGGACGGCATCTCCCGGTCGAGCCACGCGGCCACGCCGTCCAGGCCGGCCCGTGTCAGATCGGCCTCTATATGGGCCCAGCAGCGCGGGATATGAACCATGTAGCTGGTCCGTCCGAAGAAGCCCTGCTGGCGGCCGAACTGCCCCAGGATCTTGATCGCCCGCTGGGCGCCGAGCGCGTGATAGGCGCGCAGGAAGGCGTCCCAGTCCGAGACGTTCCGCCGGTCGCGATAGCGCTCCAGCATCGCCGCCTCCAGCCCCGGCGCCAGGTCGCGCCGCGCGTCCTGCAGCAGCGAGACCAGATCGTAGGCGGGGCTGCCGGACAGGGCGTCCTGGAAGTCCAGCAGGCCGCAGCGCGCCAGGCCCTCACGGCCCTCCAGGATCATCAGGTTGTCGACGTGGAAATCGCGCAGCACCAGGGTGTCGTCGCCGAAGGTCATCACCGGCACGGCGTCCTGCCAGGCGGCTCGATACGACTCGGCCGCGTCGTCGGGCACCACATCGCCCAGGGTCAGCGGTGCGTACCAGCGCAACATCCGGTCGGCCTCCTCCACCAGCCGTCCGCCGTCATAGGGCGGGGCCGAGAAGCCGATCTCCGGCGCGCGGTCGTGCAGGTCGGCCAGCAGATCGACGGCGATGGCGTACAGCGCCTCCTCGCTCCAGGCCCGCTCGTTCGGATCGGCCAGGATGCGGGTGAAGGTGCGGTCGCCGAAATCCTCCAGCAGCAGCAGGCCGGCGGGCACGTCCTCGGCCAGGACAGCCGGGGCGGAATAGCCGAATCGGCGCAGCTGGCCGGCGATGTCGAGGAACGGCCGCACGTCCTCCAGGGTCGGCGGGGCGTCCATCAGCACGGCTCGGGCGCCGTCGCGCAGCACCCGGTGATAGACCCGGTAGGACGCATCCTTGGCCAGCAGCGTGACCTCGGCCCCGCTCCAGCCCGCATTCTCCAGGAATGTCTTGATCTCGGTCTCGCGGTCACTCACCCGGCAGGGTTCCCGTCTCAATCTCGCCAAGGCGGTCGGCCCAGCGCCCATGGGGCGTCAGGCGGGCGATCCGCCGGTCGTTTCCATGGCATATTTCGAGCGCGAGTTCGAGCCGATCCGACGGAAGGTGTGCCCCCAACCTGTCCGGCCATTCCACCAGCACCACGGCCTCGGAGAACGCCTCCAGCAGTCCGAGCTCTTCCACTTCGTCCGGATCGCCGAGCCTGTACAGGTCGCAATGCCACACGGTGCCGCGTTCGCCCTCGTAGGGCTGAACCAGGGTGAAGGTGGGGCTGGGCACCTCCGCCTCGGGGTCGTCCAGCCAGGCGCGAACGAAGGCGCGGGCGAGCTCGCTCTTGCCGGCGCCCAGCGGTCCGGTCAGCAGGATGGCCATGCCCGGCTCGGCCCTGTCGGCTAGAGAGGCGGCGAGGCGGTGGGTAGCGTCCAGGTGGTCCAGGGAGAGGGGCGGCGGCAGGAACGTCACTCGGTGTCGTCTCCGGCTTCTTCGGTCTCCATCTTCCGCGGATGGCGCGGGACCGTGCAGATCACCTCGGTGCCTTCGCCCGGCGCGGAGGTCAGGGCGACGGTGCCGTCATGCAGCTCGATAAGCGATTTCACCAGGGCCAGGCCGAGACCGGCGCCGCTGGAGCGGCCGCGGCGCTCGAACCGTTCGAACACCCGGCTCTGGTCGTCGAGCGCGATCCCGACGCCGGTGTCCTTGACGATGAAGGCGACCGTGTCGCCCCGGTCCTCCACCGACATCATCACGTCGCCCCCTTCCGGGGTGAAGGCGATGGCGTTGGAGACGACGTTGTACAGCGCCTGGGTCAGGCGGCGCTCGTCCACCTCGATCGGCGCCAGATCAGCCGGGCAGTTGACCGACAGGCCGACCCCGCGTGCCCGAACGCGCTCGCGCGCCAGGGACTCCACGGCGGTGACAAGGGCGGACGGGGCGATCTTCTCGCGTTCCAACTCCAGATAGCCGGCCTCGATGGAGGCGAGGTCGAGGATGTCGTTCACCAGTCGGACGAGCCGGTTCGACGAGCCGAGAATGGCGTTGGCATAGTCCTTCTGCCGCTCGTTCATCGGCCCGGCATATTCCTGCTCGAGAACTTCCGAGAAGCCGATGATGGCGTTCAGCGGCGTGCGCAGCTCGTAGGAGACGTTGGCCAGGAACTCGCTCTTCAGCCGGTCGGCTGTCTCCAGCGCCTCGGTGCGTTCCTGCAGGGCGGTCTGGACGGCCAGGGTGTCGGTGACGTCGCGGAAGTTCAGCAGGGTCGCGCCGTCGGGCAGCGGCACGATGGCGAAGTCGAGCGCGCGGCCGTCGGTCAGGTGAAGCGTTCCGCTGGTCGCCTCGCGCCCGGCGAGGTAGCTCATCCACTCCGCCTTGATGTCGGTCCAGGGCCGGTCGGTCGGGAATTTCGGCCGCATCGCCTGGAACACGACTTCCGCCGGCGGTTCGGGTTCCAGGAACACCGGATCGTCCGGCGTGCCGCGCAAGCCCCATTGGGCGCGGAACGTCGGGTTGGACAGTTTCATGCGGCTGTCCACGCCGAACACCACGATGCCCTCGTACAGATTGTCCAGCGTCTCCTGCTGCACGGCGGTCAGCGTGTTGTAGGAGCGCTCCAGGGTCAGCCGGTCGGTCACGTCCTCGAAGGTCATCAGCAGCCCGCCGAACGGATGCGGCGTGACCACCATGCGCACGGTGCTGTCGTCGGGCAGGAACAGCAGCTCCTCATGGGCGTCGATCAGGGTGGTGAAGAGCCGGTTGAAGTCGTCCCGCCAGGCCCGGAAATCCGACTGTTCCGGCAGGCGTCGGCTTTCCCGCGCCATGTCGAGGACCTCGGACAGGGTCGGGCCGATCTCCAGGCGGGCGGACTCGATCTGCCACATCCGGGCGAAGGCGGTGTTGGCGAAGACCACGCGGCGGTCGGGGCCGAAGACGGCGATCGCGCTGTTCAGTTTCTCCAACACCTCCGCATGGGCGTCCACATGGCGGGCGAGGTCCGATTGGATCTGCTCCAGGCCGGTCACGTCCCGGCCCAGGCCGATCGTGCCGGCACCGGCGCTGGCCGCCAGCGGCGTCTCGAAGATCTCGAACAGCCGCCGGTCGCCGTCGATCACCAGGTTGCGGCTCTCGCTCTGAGCCCGACCGGTCTCCTGGGCCCGCGCGGCGAGGGCGGTGCTGCGGTCCAGGTCGTCGGCCAGCGGGACCGCGGCGGCATTGACGAAGGAAACGGCTCCGCTCGGGTCGCGGCGCCAGGCCGGGCTGGGAAGGGCCGCCAGGGTTGAATCGGGCGCCTGTCGCCGGGTCCGCTCCAACTCGGCTTCCAGCGCGGCGACCCGTTGGGAGCGCCGGTAGGCGATCCAGCCCAGGCAGGCGGATGTCAAACCCAGCAGCGCGATCGCGCCCCAGGACAGCGGGGTCATGGCCGCTTTCTCCCCTTCGACGGCGGGCCGGTGAGGGGCGGCGCGCCACGATCGAATTTTTTATTGGAAACCTTTTTCACATCCGAAGCCTAGCCGCCTGCGCAGCGCAAGTCGACGCTCGCCGGAAGCGCTCCGGCATGTGCAACTTCCCATAGTCGCGCTGCGGTACTGTGTGCTCTTCAATGGCGTATTCTCGGACTCGGGGTTCGAGGCGGCCGGCGTCGTGAGCCGGATGGAGGGTGGCGATGACGGTGGTCGGGGATGTCGAGACGGGAGGTGGCGGGCCCGCCGGTGCCGCGGGCCGGGAGGCGATGGAGTTCCGCGTCCTCGGAGAGCAGCTCCGGTTCTTCTTCGGCCAGACGCGGGACGCCGTGGCGGGCCACACGGTCCTGGCCATCGCGGTCTTCCTGCTGCTGATCAACCAGCCGGTCGACCAGACGGCGCTGATCGTCTGGCTCGGCGTCGCCCTGTCGGTGGCCGCGTCCCGCCTGCTGCTCTATCGCCGCTTCCCCCGCGAGAACCTCACGCCCGAGGAAACCCGGCGCTGGCGACGCTGGTTCGAAGCTATCTCCTTCGCCTCCGGCGGGCTGTTCGGCCTGCTGCCGGTGCTGTTTCTGGATCCGGAGAACTTTCAGGTCACCGCCTGGATCCTGCTGATCATGTCGGGCATGGCCGGCGGCGCGCTCGGCACGCTGTCGGCCTATGCGAACGCGTTCCGATTCTACCTGTTCGCCTCCATGGCGCCGCTGTTGCTGCTGCTGCTGGAGCTCTGGTACCTCGACGCAAATCTCGACCTGCTCATCATCGCCGTTCTTTGCGCGATCATGTGCGGGTTCTTTCTGCGGTTTTCCCGCCGGTTCGAGCGGGCGCTGGTCGACCAGATCAAGGGACGTCTGGAGAATGTCGATCTCGCCGACCGGGTCGCACGACAGGGCGCCGTGCTGCAATCCGTCCTCCAGGCGATTCCCAACGCGATCGCCGTTGTCGATCCCCAGGGCCGTGTCGTCTACGCCAACGACCGGTTCCAGACGATGTTCGACCTGCCGGACAATCTCCTCGACGGGACACTGAACCACCGCCAGTTCAACGAGTTCCGGTCCGAACGGGGCGATTTCGACCACCTCGACCCGGCCCAGATGGAGGCCCAGATCGCCCATTGGGAGCGGCTCAGCGGAGGCGGTAGCCCCTTCGGCTACGAGCGGCTTCTGCCGGACGGGCGGGTTCTGCGCGTCGACAACCGTCCGATGCCCGACGGCGGCTGGGTGCGGTCCTGGACCGACGTCTCCGACGAACGCGCGGCCGAACGCGAGACGGCGCGCTGGACCCGCATGCTTCAACTCACCCTCGACAGCATCGACCAGGGTCTGTCCATCGTCGATGCGGAGGGCGACCAGGTCCTCGCGAACCGGCGCTACTGCGAACTGCTGGGATTGCCGGAGGACTACAGCCGCCGCCCGGTGCCGCTGCAGCAGGTCCTGGACGATCTGGAGGCGCGCGGAGAACTGGTCGGGCTCTCGCCCGAGCTCAACGCCTGCATCGATCGCTGGGAGACCGGCGAAGACCCGTCGCCCAGGCTGATCTACGAGCGCCGGCAGCCGAACGGCAACTGGCTGCTGATCGTCGCCAACCGGCTTCCCGAGGGCGGCCATGTCCGCACCTTCACCGACATCACCAGCCGCAAGCTGGCGGAAATCTCCGCGGCGGAACGGCGGGAACTGCTGGAGACGACCCTGGCCAGCATCGACCAGGGCGTGATCATGCGCGACGCGGACGACAACGTTCTGGTGTTCAACGACCGGCTGGCGGATCTGCTCGGCGTCCCGCTGGACCTGTACCGGGAGAACCGGCCGTCCTCCGTGGTCTACGCCCATCATCTGGCGCAGACAGAGGTCGAGATCCCGGCCGAGCTCAACCGCCGGATCGACGACTGGCTCGCGCGCCATCAGAGCGGCGAGACGGTGGAACGGCTCGAATACGACCGCATGGTGCCGAACGGCCGGTGGATACATGCGGTCTTCCAGCCGCTGGCCCACGGCCGGGTGATCCGCACCTTCAGCGACATCACCGAGGCGCGGCGGTCCCGGCAGGCCCTGGTGGAGAAGACCGAGTTCCTCGAAACGGTACTGGCCGCGATGGAGCAGGGTGTCCTGGTGGCCGACGCGCGCGGCCGGATCATCCTGTGGAACGACCGGGCGCGTGAGATCCTGGCCCTGCCGGTCTCGGCCATGGAAGGGCAGCCGACGATCGAGGAACTGCGGGAGGTGCGCCGGCGTCTCGGCGAATTCGACACCGCCGATCCGCAGATCGCCGCCTATGTGGATCACTGGAACGACTGGGTCGGCAGCGACACCTCCGACATCTTCATCCACGAGCGGGAGTTCCGTCGCGGGAACTGGATGCTGGTCTATGGCCGCAAGCTGAGCGGCGGCGGCACGGTGCGTACCCTGACCGACATCACCCAACGCAAGCGCGGCGAGGCCGAGGCGGTGGCGGCGCGCGAGGAGGCCGAGGAGACCCGGGAGCGGATCCGCGCCATCCTGCAGTCCATCCCGGTCGGCGTGCTGGTCTACGACGCCAGCATGCACGTGGCGTTCTGGAACGACGCGTACTGCAACTTCACCGGCATCCCGGCGGAGGCGCTAGTGGATCGCCCTCATTTCCGCGACTACTCCCGCTACATCTACGATGCCCACGACCGCCGCCGCCATATGAGCCTGGACAGGTTCATGGCGTTCCGCCGGCAGGTCTACGACTCGGACGAGCGCTTCACGACCGAGTTCTTCTTCGACGGCACCGGCCTGGACGTCCAGTACATCGTCGCCTCCCTGCCGGACGGTGGGCGGGTGAATGTCATCGTCGACATCTCCCAGCAGAAGCAGGCCGAGCGCACGGCCCTGGACGCCCGCGACACGGCGGAGGAGGCGACCCGGGCGAAGTCGGCCTTCCTGGCGGCGATGAGCCACGAGATCCGCACCCCGCTGAACGGCGTCATCGGCATGGCCGAAGTGCTGGAGCAGACCGGCCTGGACGACGACCAGCGGGCCATCACGGCCACGATCCGCGATTCCGGGGAGGTGCTGCTGCGGATCATCGACGACATCCTCGACTTCTCCAAGATCGAGGCGGGCCGCCTGGACCTGGAGGTGGAACAGATCGATCTGCGGGCGGTCTGCGAGGCCGTGCTCGACACGCTGGCGCCCGCCGCGGAGGCGAAGGATCTGGACCTGGTGCTGCAGATCGATCCGTCGGCGCCGGCGGTCTTCGTCGGCGATCCGACCCGGGTGCGGCAGATCCTCATGAACCTCGCGGGCAACGCGGTGAAGTTCACCCGGACCGGCTCGGTGGCGATCCATGCCTCGGCCCGACCGGACGACGATCTGGCATCGCGGATGCGGCTGCGGCTGGAGATCAGGGATACCGGGGTCGGCATCGAGGCCGACCGGCTGGACCAGCTCTTCGAGCCGTTCAGCCAGGCGGAGGTATCCACCACCAGACGATACGGCGGAACCGGTCTCGGCCTCTCCATCTGCCGCCGCCTGGTCGGCATGATGCAGGGCCTGATCGGTGTCGAGAGCGAGCCGGGGGCGGGCTCGACCTTCTGGGTCGATATCCCGGTGGAACCGGCGATCCTGGAAGCGAGGTCCGACGTCGACGCCATCGATCTGAGCGGCGTTCCGGCACTGGTCGCGATCCGGCCGGGACCGCTGGGCGATCAGGTCGCCGCCCTGCTGTCCGACAGGGGCATGGTCGTGTCCCGCGTGGGCGATGCCGATGCGGTGCTGCCGGACCCTGGCGGAGCGGCGATCGTCGACGGCCGGCTGGGGACGGACCTGTTGCGCCGGCTGATCCCTTCCGGCGCCTGGGGACACGATGTCTCCGGCCATGAAACCCGGGCTCTTTGGGTCGCCAGCGCCGGAGCCCCGGACATGATGCCCATCGCCGTCCTCCGGCCGGTGCGCCGCGCCCCTCTGCTGCAGGCGGTGGCGGCGAGCGTCGGCCGTGCCTTCCCGGAGGCGCCGAAGGCGGTTCCGCGGCGGGACCGGACGACGGATGTCGCCGAAGCGCCCTCCGTCGAGGAGGCCGCCGCCGCGGGGCGGCTGATCCTGGTGGTCGAGGACAACGCCACCAACCGCATGGTCGTCGAGCGCCAGCTCGGCTTCCTGCGTCTCGCCGCGGAGACGGCTGTCGACGGGGTGGAGGCGCTGAGGATGTGGCGCGAGAAGCCCTACGGCCTCGTGCTCACCGACTGCCACATGCCGAACATGGACGGATACGAGCTGACGGCGGCGATCCGGGAGGCGGAGAAGGGAACCGGACGCCGGGTGCCGATCGTCGCCCTGACCGCGAACGCCCTGGTGGGCGAGGCGGAACGGTGTCTGGCGGCGGGGATGGACGATTACCTGGCCAAACCGGTGACGCTGGAGACCATGGGGGCCACCCTCAACCGCTGGCTCGATGCCGCGACCCGGCCTGTCGCGGGGGCAGAGGCGGACGGCGCCGCCGACAGTCCGATCGATTTCGGGCAGCTCAGGCTGATCCTCGGCAGCACCGACCCGGCTTTCACCGCCTCGATGCTCGACCTCTTCGCGGAGAGCTTCCGGTCGCTGAACGCGGAGATGCGGGCTGCGATCGAGGCCGGCGATATGGGGCTGCTGCGGGAGACCGCCCACGCGGCCAAGGGGGCTTCGGCAAATGCGTGCGCCAACCGCCTGCGCGCCGCCCTGGAGGCCCTCCAGCTCGCGGCGACCGACGGAGACGAGGGCTCGGTCGCGCGCCTGTTCGGAGAGGTGGAGAGCCGCAGCGCGGAGGTGTTCGACTATCTGCGACGCACGAAGGCGCCGACCTGATCGCCGCTCAGCAGGCGCAGCCGGTGGGGGCGTTTTCCAGAAGCTGGTCGCCGTCCCGGTTGGGATCCGGCTTCAGGCAGGCGGCGGCGCCGTCGCGCAGCTCGGTGTTCAGGGTCCCGCGGATCGCGCTCTGGTTCCAGCCGGTCCGGACCCGGTAGTCGACGGTCATCCGACAGATATCGGTGTCGCAGGTGAAGGCCTTCTGCGTGCCCTGGCGGATGGCCAGGGCCAGCGCGGCCGGCGGCGATCCGGCGGGGGATGTCTGACTGAAGACCTTGATGTCCGCCATGGCCAGCGCGCTGCAGTTCTTGAAAAATACCGTTCCGGCGGAGGCGGACGCGGACAGGCCCAAGAACAAGGCCAAGGATAACGCGACGGATCTGATCAAGATGCCCTCCCGGCAAGGTGGAACCCGCATTCGAGCGGCTGGTGTCGCCTGCGGACCCGCGCGCGACCCGAAGTCCGTTTCACTGGCCGACTATGGCGCCGACGCTGCGTATACCGCAGGGTAATCATTGGCTTTCTTTCGCAGCGACGCGCATTTGCGCGCAAACCGTCCGGGTCGAAGCGCGCCGGGTGGAGCCCGCTACCTGGCACCCGACCCCTGGGCATTCGGGCGGCCGGGACCACTTAGGGTGGAAAGCCTGTCCAATCGTCGACATGGAGAGATGCCATGACCCGATCCCTGCGTGCCGCTGCTCTGTCCCTTGCCGCCGCCCTGCTGGCGGCTCCGTTCCTGATCCCGCAGGCCATCGCCCATCACGGATGGAGCTGGACCACCGGCGGCAATATCGAGCTGACCGGCATCATCCGCGAGGCCAAGCTCGGCAATCCCCACGGGGTCCTCAAGGTGGATGCGGACGGCGAGGTCTGGACCGTCGAAGTCGGCCAGCCCTGGCGCAACGAGCGGGCGGGGCTGAGCGACGCCGATTTCGCCGCCGGTACCGAGATCACCATCATCGGCGAACCCTCCGCCGATCCGGCTGCGAAACTGCTGAAGGCCGAGCGGATCATCCTCGACGGTAAGGAGCACCCGCTCTATCCGGACCGGAGCTGAGCGGCCCCGGCGGCGCCGGTGGACGGCCTGCTGAGCGCCCTTGCGGCGAGCGAGGCGGCGACCGCCCTGCGGTTTTCGCGCTGGAGCTACGCGGCGGCGAACACGGCCCATGTCCTGGGCGTCGCCGTGCTGGTCGGCGGGATCCTGCCGCTCGACCTGCGCCTGCTCGGGCTCTGGCCACGGGTCGAGGCGGGCGGCCTGGTCCGGGTGCTGGTGCCGATGGCGGCTGCCGGGTTGGGGCTGGCCGTGATTTCCGGGTTCCTGCTCTTCGTCGTGCGGCCGCTGGACTACGCCGGCAATACGGCCTTTCTGACGAAGATCGGGCTGATTTCCGTCGGCGCGGCCTCCGCCCTGTCGGCCCATGCGGTGTGGGGACGGTGGCTGGAGCGTGCCGGCGGCTCCGTACGGGCGCGGGTCGGGGCGGTCTCGATGCTGTGCTGGATCGGTGCGCTGATCGCCGGCCGGATGATCGCGTTCACCGGCGACTAGGGTGGCCTAGCCGGCGGCACGGGCGAGATAGACCGTCTGGGTCACCGTGTCGCCGAGATACGGATTGTCGAACACCACCGGCTCCGCCCGCGCCTCGGCATAGACGCCGGCCAGGCGGTCGGTGAACGCGGCGTCCGGAGGGGCGTCGGACCAGAGGCCGAAGACGCCGCCGGGCTTCAGATGCCGGGTGAGGGCGGCAAGACCTTCGGCCGTGTAGAAACCGGCACTGCCCTGGTCGAGCAGGAAGTCGGGCGCGTGGTCGATATCCACCAGGATGGCGTCCAGCGTGCGGCCCGGCCGGTCCGGGTCGAACCCGGTCTCCGACGCGGCGAGCGCGAAGAAATCCCCCTGCTGCAGCCGGCAGCGGGGGTCGGCCGTAAGCACCGGTCCGAGGGGGATCAGGCCTTCGCGGTGCCAGTCGATTACCGCGTCGAGCAGGTCGACCACCCGCAGGGAGGCGACCCGCGGGTCTTCGAGCACGGCTGCGGCGGTGTAGCCCAGCCCGAGCCCGCCGACGACCACGTCCGGCGCCGGCGACCGCACCTCGGCCAGCCCGAGGCGGGCCAGGGCGATCTCCGAGGCGGTGAAGTGGCTCGACATCAGGAACTCGTCGCCGAGCTTGATCTCGAGCACGTCCTGGCCGAGCCGGAGGTCGCGGCGGCGGCGCAGGCTGATCGCGCCGATCGGCGTCACGCGGTAGTCGAGCTCTTCGAACATCGGGGTCATCCGGGTTCTTAGCACGCCACTACCGGTCGCGCGACGACTGGACCGGTCGGACGACCGCCCTAGGTCGGTGCCGGGTACCGTCGATCCTGTCAGAGAGGACTCCATGTTCCAACGCGCTTTCACCCTGCTCCCGATCCTTTTCCTGGCGCTGGCCGGGACGATTTTCGGCTTCTCGGCCCCCGCTTCCGCTTCGCCGCAGGCGTGGGAGGCGATGCGGCGTCCCGGCGCGATCGCCGTGATGCGCCACGCCTACGCTCCCGGCACGGGCGATCCGGACGCGTTCCGACTCGGCGACTGCTCGACCCAGCGCAACCTGAACGACGAGGGCAGAGACCAGGCCCGACGGATCGGCGAGGCGTTCCGGCAGAACGGAATCGAGATCCACCGGGTCCTGACGAGCCAGTGGTGCCGGTCGGCGGAGACGGCGGAACTGCTGGGCCTCGGCAAGCCCGAACCGCTGCCTTCCCTGAACTCCTTCTTCGACGCGCGCGGACGACGCGACGAGCAGACCGCGGCGACCGTCGCCTTCCTGCGCGACCAGCCGGCGGACCGGCGCCTGGTTCTCGTCACCCACCAGGTGAACATCAGCGCGCTGACGGGGCGGGGGACCGCGTCCGGCGAGTTCGTCATCATCGATGTGACCGAGGACGGGACGGTGGAGGTGCTGGGCGAGATCCTGGTCGGCCGATAGGAGGCCGGCCGTCCGCAATGCGCGTCCATCCCGCACCGGGTCGCGGTCCGGACGGTTTTCTTGATGGCGGGGCGACGATCCGACACTCTGCCCGAAAGAAGACGAATGTTCGGGGAGGGAGCGATGGCCGCAACGCTGGGGCGTTCGGTGCTGGTCGGACTGATAGGCCGGGGCACGGCGCTGTCGCGGACTCCGCTGATGCACGAGGCGGAGGGCGCGCGGCAAGGTCTGCGCTATGTCTATCGCCGCATCGACCCCGCCGAGATGGCCGCCACCCCCAGTTTCGAGGAGATGCTGCGGGCGGCGGAGATCTGCGGCTATGCCGGCGTGAACGTCACCCATCCCTACAAACAGGAGGCCGTCTCCTATCTGGACGACATGTCGGAGGAGGCGCGGGCCGTCGGCGCGGTCAACACGATCGTGCTGAAGGACGGCCGGCGGGTCGGCCATAACACCGACCTGTCGGGCTTTGCCGAGAGCTTCCGGCGCAGCATGGGCGGGGAGCCGAAGGGACGGGTGCTGCTGATCGGCGCCGGTGGCGCCGGGTCCGCCGTCGCGCACGCGCTGCTCGACAGCGGGGTCGGGACCCTGCTGATCGCCGATACGAACCGCGCCGGTGCCGAGAAATTGGTTGCCGCCCTGGAAGGCCGTTTCGGCCGTGGCCGCGCCGCCGTCGCGCCGAGCGCGGAAGCGGCGGCCCCCGACGCGGACGGGATCGTGAACGCGACCCCCATCGGCATGGCCGACCATCCGGGCATGCCGCTGCCGGTCTCGCTTCTGGACGGGCGGCACTGGGTGATCGATATCATCTATTTCCCGATGGAGACCGCGTTCGTGCGCGCCGCCAAGGCGGCCGGCTGCCGGACCGCCACCGGGGCCGGGATGGCGCTGTTCCAGGCGGTGAAGGCGTTCGAGCTGTTCACCGGGTTGCCGGCGGACCCGGAGGCCATGCGCGCCACCTTCGACAGTTTCGGTGCGGAATAAGGAGAATTCGGGTGAAGACGTCTATCGCGACCGTGTCGATCAGCGGCGATTTCCAGGAGAAGCTGACCTCCATCGCCGCCGCCGGCTTTGACGGGCTGGAGATCTTCGAGAACGATTTCCTGGCCTATGACGGCGGCCCGAAGGAAGTCGGGCAGATGATCCGCGATGCCGGGCTGGAGATCACCCTGTTCCAGCCGTTCCGCGACTTCGAGGGGATGGGCGAACCGCACCGCGCCCGTGCCTTCGACCGGGCCGAACGCAAGTTCGACGTGATGCAGGAACTCGGCACCGACCTGATGCTGATCTGCTCCAACACCTCCCAGGCCGCACTGGGCGGCATCGACCGGGCGGCGGACGATCTGGCCGAGCTGGGCGAGCGGGCGGCCAAGCGCGGCCTGCGGGTGGGTTACGAGGCGCTGGCCTGGGGTCGCCACGTCAACGACCACCGCGACGCCTGGGAGATCGTGCGTCGGGCCGATCACCCGAACGTCGGGCTGATCCTGGACAGTTTCCACACCCTGGCGCGCAAGACCGACGTGAACACCATTCGGTCGATCCCGAAGGACAAGATCTTCATCGTCCAGCTCGCCGATGCGCCGCTGATCGACATGGACCTGCTCTACTGGAGCCGGCATTTCCGTACCATGCCGGGGCAGGGCGACCTGGACGTGGTCGGCTTCATGCGGGCGGTGGCGGCCACCGGCTATGACGGCGTGCTGTCCCTGGAGATCTTCAACGACCAGTTCCGCGGCGGCTCGCCCAAGTCCATCTCCATCGACGGGCGGCGCGCCCTGCTGAACCTGATGGATGCGGTCGGGCGCAGCGAGCCGGAGATCGCCCTCACGCCGCCGGCCATGCCGGCGCCGATTTCCGTCTCCGGGATCGAGTTCGTGGAGTTCACCGCCGACGAGCGGGAAGCCTCGGAGCTGACCGGCCTGTTCCGCAGCCTCGGCTTCACCCGTGCCGGCCGCCACGTCGCCAAGGATGTGGAGGTCTGGCGCCAGGGCGACATCAATCTGGTGATCAACACCGAGAAGGAGGGCTTCGCCCATTCCGCCTACCTGATGCACGGCACCTCGGTCTGCGATATCGGCCTGAAGGTGGAGGACGCCTCGGCCACCGTTACCCGGGCGCGGGCCCTGCTGGCCGACCTCTTCGAGCAGCCGACCGGACCGGGCGAGCTGAAGATCCCGGCGATCCGCGGCGTCGGCGGCGGTGTCATGCACTTCATCGACGACAAGACGGAGCTCTCCCGGGTCTGGGAGATCGAGTTCACGCCGGTGGCGGACGACGGGCAGGACGGCAGTGCGGGCCTGACCCGGATCGACCACTTGGCCCAGACCATGAACTACGAGGAGATGCTGACCTGGATGCTGTTCTACACGGCGATCTTCGACACCGCGAAGATGCCGATGGTGGACGTCATCGACCCGGCCGGCGTGGTCCGCAGCCAGGCGATCGAGAGCCCGGACGCCGCCCTGCGCCTGACCCTGAACGGGGCGGAGAACAAGCGCACGCTCGCTGGCCGCTTCGTGTCGGAGAGCTTCGGGTCTTCGGTCCAGCACATCGCCTTTCAGACCGGCGACATGCTGGCCACGGCGGAGGCGTTGGCGGTCAAAGGGTTCCAGGTGCTGGAGATCCCGGCGAACTACTACGGCGACGTGGAGGCGCGGTTCGGGCTCGACCCGGATTTCGTGGCCACCCTGCGGGCGCGCAACATCCTCTACGACCGCGACGATCAGGGCGAGTTCTTCCAGCTCTACAGCCGGCTCTACGGCGACGGGTTCTTCTTCGAGGTGGTGGAGCGGCGCGGCGGTTATCGCGGCTACGGGGCGGCCAATGCGCCGTTCCGCATCGCCGCCCAGCAGCGCCTCGCCCGGCCGAAAGGCATGCCGAAGGAATAGGCCTACAGCGTCTTGCGGTAGAGGATGAATCCGGGCCGGTCGGCGACGCCGTCGTAGAGCCGTTGCGCCGTCGCGTTGGTCTCATGGGTCTGCCAGTAGACCCGCTCGCCGCCGCCGGCCCGCGCATGGGCGTAGACCGCCTCGATCAGAGCGCGCCCGACCCCCTGGCCGCGCGCCTCGGCCGTAGTGAACAGGTCCTGCAGGTAGCAGGTCGGGCCGATCATCGTCGTGTTGCGGTGATAGATGATATGGGCGAGGCCCAGCAGCGCGCCCGCCCGTTCCGCCACCAGCGCATGCATCGGCTCGTAGGCGTCGAAGAACCGGGACCAGGTCAACCGGGTGACGGCCTCTGGGACCGCCGTCGGGCCGACCCGCTCGTAGAACGCGTTGTAGCCGGCCCAGAGCGGGAGCCACCGCTCGAAATCCTCGGGGCGCACTTCGCGGACGATGAGCGTATCGGACATGATCTCGGTTCCTCGGGAATGGATGTCCTTTCGTGTATCGTCAATATTGGCATTCTGATGGTGCCAAGATCGGCCGTCGGCGTTGGTTGGACCGTCGGGCGGTTCGGCGTTGGATCTACGAGGGCCAATGGGAAAGGCGCATGGAGGAGATCCAAGTCATCCGCCGGAGCCCCGCCATGACCACCCGCATCAACGACCTCGGCCAGCCGATCGGCTGGGCCGTCGCCGACTGGACACCCTGCCCGCGCCCGCCGCGCACGCCCATGGAGGGCCGCACCGTCCGGCTGGAGCCGCTCGACCCGGCGAAACACGGCGACGAACTCTGGGCGGCCTTCGAGGCGGACGAGACCGGTCGGATGTGGACCTACCTGCCGGTCGGCCCCTATGCGGACCGCGGCGCCTTCGATGCCGCGCTGGCGACCAACGCCAAGAGCGAGGACCCGCTGTTCCACACGGTGATCGACCTCGCCACGGGCAAGGCGGTCGGGTTCTGCACCTATCTGCGGATCGATCCGAACAACGGGGTGATCGAGGTCGGGTTCATCACCTTCTCGCCGCTGATGCAGCGCACGACCGGCTCGACCGAGGCGATGTATCTGATGATGGCCCGCGTCTTCGACGAGCTCGGCTACCGGCGCTACGAGTGGAAATGCGACAGCCTCAACGCCCCGTCCAAGGCGGCGGCGGCCCGGCTCGGTTTCACCTATGAGGGGTTGTTCCGCCAGGCGGTGATGTACAAGGGCCGCAACCGCGACACGGCGTGGTTCTCGATCCTCGACAGCGAGTGGCCGGGGATCAAGGCGGGCTTCCAGGCCTGGATGGATCCGGCGAATTTCGACGCCGACGGCAAGCAGAAGCGCGGGCTGGCGGCGCTGATCTCGGAACGGCGGGAATAAGCAAAGCCATCCCGTCATCCCGGCGAACCCCGGGCACGACCCGGGGATCGGCCGGGACCCCGTATCTTGCGCCTGTGGCTAGGTCCCGGGCAGCCCCCGGATCAGGTCCGGGGTCTCCCGGGATGACGGGATGGTCGTGCCCATTACGGCGCGGAGCGTGGAAAGAAAAATCCCGGGCAGCGCAAGCCGGCCCGGGATCCAAACCTCTCAGCGAGGAGCGCCGCGCTTACGGCAGCTCGCTGATCGACTCGAGCTGCTGCTCCGGCGGGACCCTGGTGCCGCCGGCCTTCTCGATGGCGGCGTCGAGATCGCGCTGGCTGCACAGGCCCAGGAACACCGGGTGACGCGCCTGGATGTTCTGAGAGTTCCAGTGGGTGCGCTCGCGGACCTTGTTGATCGTGTCCTTGGTCGTGCCGACCAGCTTGGCGATCTGGGAATCCTTCAGCTCCTCATGGTGCTTCAGGAGCCAGGCGATCGCGTCCGGCTTGTCGCCGCGCTTGGCGACCGGCACGTATTTCGGGCCCTTGGTGCGCTCCACCGGCTTCGGCAGCGTCGACTTCGCCATCATCAGGCGGGTCTTCGGGTCCTTCTCGCACCGTTCGATTTCCGCGCGCGTCAGCTGGCCGTTCAGAACCGGATCGAAACCCTGGATACCGGTGCTCACCTCGCCATCGGCGATGGCCTGGACTTCCAGCGCGTGCAACTCGCAGAAGGTGGCGATCTGGTCGAAGGTCAAGGCGGTGTTGTCGATCAGCCAGACGGCGGTCGCCTTGGGCATCAGCGGCTGCGTCATGATAGTCTCTCCCTTGCCGTCGGGTTCTTCCCGCGTGAGCAGGCTGCATGGAATTGGTTGTTACGGATTCGGGAGGTTATATAGAGGCCCCCGTGTGACAAGCAAACGCATTGTGAAGCTATTCGCTTGAAGGAGGCGGTAATGGTCGATCTGGATGAGCTGGAACCCGGCAAACGTCCAAAGAAGCCGCGCGATCTCTCCACCTGGAATATTGAAGATTTACAGGATTACATTCAGGCAATGGAGGCGGAGATCATTCGCGCTCGGGAAATGATCGACCGGAAAAAGGGCGTGGCCAGTGCCGCCAATGCGTTGTTCAAATCGTAATCGGAATGTCGAATACAGGACAGCTCTAAGGGTTGTGAGTTACGCCACATCATGATGCTTGACGGACAGATCAACGCTCGATAGCGTCTGGACCGAACAAGTTGGGCAGGGAGCTCACAGCGTAGAAATCGGGCGGGGTCGTGCAATTGCACGGCCCCGTAACCGTATCTGGATCCCGCGAATCCCATTTCGGGACACTCGAGCAGGACGACGACCGTTTCCATCGGCTAGACTGCCCCGGCACGGCGATCACTTCTACCGACCATGTCGGATATGGAAAAATTCCAAATCAGGGACGATAGCGATGAGTTCCGACGGTAACGTCTTCGGCTTCGACACGCTGAGCCTGCACGCGGGCCAGCAGCCGGATCCGACCACCGGTGCCAGGGCGGTGCCGATCTACCAGACCACCTCCTACGTGTTCAAAGACGTCGACCATGCCGCGTCGCTGTTCAATCTGGAGCGCGCCGGTCACATCTATTCGCGCATCTCCAACCCCACCGTGGCGGTGCTGGAGGAGCGGGTGGCGGCCCTGGAGGGCGGCGTCGGCGCGGTGGCGACGGCGAGCGGCCACGCGGCCCTGTTCCTGGCGATCAGCACCCTGATGGGCCAGGGCGGGCATATCGTCGCCTCCTCCGCCCTCTATGGCGGCAGCCACAACCTGTTCAGCCACACCCTGCCGCGCTTCGGGATCGAGACCACCAAGGTCCATCCCCGCGACCTGGACGGCTTCCGCAAGGCGATCCGGCCGGAGACCCGGCTGATCTTCGGCGAGACCATCGGCAATCCGGGCCTGGAGGTGATGGACATCGCCGCCCTGGCGCAGATCGCCCATAAGGCGGGCATCCCGCTGATGGTCGACAGCACCTTCGCCACACCGCATCTGTGCCGGCCGATTGACCACGGCGCCGACCTGATCATGCATTCGGCCACCAAGTGGCTCGGCGGCCATGGCGTCGCGCTGGGCGGTGTGCTGGTCGACGGCGGCACCTTCGACTGGGAGGCGTCCGGCAAGTTCCCGACGCTAACCGAGCCCTATGCCGGCTATCACGGCCTCGACTTCGCCGAGGAATACGGTCCCCAGGCGCTGCTGATGCGCGCCCGGGCCGAGGGGCTGCGCGATTTCGGCGCCTGCATGAGCCCGGCCAACGCCTTCCACATCCTGCAGGGGATCGAGACCCTGCCGCTGCGCATGGACCGCCACGTGGCCAATGCCCGCGCCGTCGTCGCCTTCCTGAAGGGCGCGGAGGAGGTGGAGTGGGTGGCCTATCCGGAGCTGGAGGATCACCCAGACCATGCGATCGCCGCCAGGCTGCTGCCCAAGGGCACCGGTTCCATGATCGCCTTCGGCATCAAGGGCGGCCGCGAGGCGGGCCGGGTGTTCATCGAATCCCTGCGCTTGTGGTCGCATCTGGCCAATGTCGGCGACGCCAAGTCCCTGGTCCTGCATCCGGCAAGCACCACCCACCAGCAGCTCGACGCCGAGACCATGAAGGCGGCCGGGCTGAGCGAGGATCTGGTGCGTCTGTCGGTCGGCCTGGAAGACCCCAAGGACATCGTGGACGACCTGAAACAGGCCCTGCGCGCGGCTGCCCGCGCCACCCAGCCGAAAACCCCCGTCAAACTCGCTGGAGCCGCCGGCGCATGAAGCTGACTGTCGAAGGGAGCGAGGCTTTCGCCGCCACCGGCGGACGCCCGTTCGATCCCGCACGCCCCGCCCTGGTCTTCGTCCATGGCGCCGGGATGGACCATACGGTCTGGACTCTGCAGACCCGCTACTTCGCCCATCACGGCTGGTCGGTGCTGGCGTTGGATCTGCCGGGCCATGGCGGCAGTGCAGGCCCTGCGCTGGAGGACGTGCCGGCCATGGCCGCCTGGGTGCTGAAGGCGGTGAAAGCCGCCGGTGCCGAGACATTCGCGCTGGCCGGCCATTCGCTGGGCGCGCTGATCGCGCTGGAGGCGGCGTCCCAGGCGGGCGACGCGGCGCTCGGGCTGATGATGCTGGGGGCTGCCGCGGCGATGCCGGTGAACCCGGCCCTGCAGGGCGCGGCCGACAAGGGCGAGCACGGCGCGGTGGAAGCGATGATCGGCTGGGGCTTCGGCCGTCCGGCGCAGATCGGCGGCAACCGCGCGCCGGGCGCCTGGATGCCGGGGGCGGGCCTGCGCACGTTGGAGCGTGGGCTGAAGGGGCCGCTGGGCGTCGACCTGAAGGCCTCCAACGGCTATGCAGGTGCCACCGAGGCGGCGGGGAAGGTCGCCTGCCCGGTCCTGATCGTCGCCGGCGACGACGACCGCATGACCCCGCTGAAGGGCGCGAAGGCCCTGGCCGGATCGTTCGCCGATGCCCGCCTCGCGGTGCTGCCGGCGACCGGCCACATGATGTCGATCGAGCGGCCGGACGAGGTGCTGGACACCCTGCGCGACTTCCTCAAGGGGATCGGGTGATGGCGGGCGAGCCGGAACTCACGCGGGCCGACTACCGGCATTTCCTGGAGATCCCGACCCGCTGGATGGACAACGACGTCTACGGGCATGTGAACAATGTCGAGTACTACTCGTATTTCGACACGGTGGTGAACCAGTACCTGATCGAACAGGGCGGGCTCGACTATTTGAACGGGGAGACCGTCGGCTTCGTGGTCGAGACGCGCTGTTCCTACAAGCGCCCGATCGCCTTCCCCGACGTGGTCGAGGCCGGGATCCGGGTGGCGCGGATCGGCACCTCCTCGGTGACCTACGAGGTCGGGCTGTTCAAGAAGGGCCAGGAGGCGATCTGCGCCTTCGGGCATTTCGTCCATGTCTATGTGGACCGGGCCACGAACAAATCCGCCCCGATCCCGGAGAAGGCCCGGGCGGCGATGGAAGCGATCAGGGCGGGTTAGGGTTTCCCGTCCCTCCTGTCCCCTTCTCCCTCCCAAACCGACTTCCTGGAAGTGCGGGACGCGCTATCCAGGATCCTGAACGGGACGCGGACACAGCGGGGCACGGTCCTGGATCGCTCCTGCGGAGCGTCCAGGAAGTCGGGTAAGGGAGGCGGGGACGGTGGAGTGCCAGCAATAGCGGCATCAGGCGTTTTCCCCTTCATCGCTTCGAACTTCCCCCACACCGACTTCCGGGAAGCGCGGGACGCGCTATCCAGGACCTTGATCCGGACGCGGATACAGCAGGGGCACGATCCTGGATCGCTCCTGTGGAGCGTCCAGGAAGTCGGGTTAGGGAAGCGGGGTCGGTGCAGCGCCAGCACTGGGGAGGCGAAAAGACTAGCGTCACCAGGCTGTTCCCCTTCTTGGTCCCCCAACTCACCCCACACCGACTTCCTGGAAGCGCGGGGCGCGCTATCCAGGACCCTGAACCGGACGCGCATACCGCGGGGCACGGTCCTGGATCGCTCCTGTGGAGCGTCCAGGAAGTCGGGTAAGGGACGCGGGGTAGAGAGAGAAGACCGCCCCTCGGAACGCTCTCCTGTCGGCTCACTCTGAGCCGAGGTCGACGGCCACCCAGGGATGCCGCCGCTCGGTATAGACCGCCTTGCTCGGCGCAGGAAAGGCCGGGTCGGCGAAGGCGCCGAGCGCGACGGCCACCAGTCCCGGCCTGAAATGCGGGCGCCAG
This sequence comes from Thalassobaculum sp. OXR-137, assembly GCF_034377285.1. Taxonomy (NCBI): domain Bacteria; kingdom Pseudomonadati; phylum Pseudomonadota; class Alphaproteobacteria; order Rhodospirillales; family Thalassobaculaceae; genus Thalassobaculum; species Thalassobaculum sp. OXR-137. The sequence goes on from NZ_CP139715.1 coordinate 1,994,985, forward strand.
TAGACGCTGCTGCCGCAGGTCGGACAGAAATGGAACTCGATCTCGTGGCCGCTGTCGCCCATGCGCCGGTATTCCGAGGACACGCCATCGACAGCCACGGCCGTTTCGGCAAAGAACGCCGCCACGCCGAACGGCGCGCCGGTGCGCTTCTGGCATTCCAGGCAGTGGCACAGTGCCACCAACGCCGGCTCTCCCGTGCAGGTCACGCTGAGCGATCCGCAGGAACAGGCGGCTGTCCGCGTTATCGCCTCTGAGTCGGGCGCCTTCGGGTCCATCGTTCCTCCGTCACATCATGTCCCGCGGGATGGTCTGGGCGAAGGTTTTGTCGAAGATCGGCTCGCCATTCTCGAACGCCTCGACCCGGGCCTCGATCATCCAATCCTCCGCCGTGCAGGACAGCGCGCAGGTGCTCACCGTCTTCGCCTCCACGTCATCGCGCCGGATGATGCAGGTGCGCTCGATCCGGCCGGTGGCCGAGAGCGGGTCGCCGTCGCGGATGCTCCAGACCTCCTCCTGGGTCTCCCCGGCCACCAGCCCGTTGCCGGGATGCCGGGTCAGCCCGGTATCCTCGGAGATCCGGTGCTCGGTCGTGCCGGTGGTCAGATTGCGCCGGATCTCCCGGGTCGCATTTCCGGGGGCGAGTGGCTCGTAGACCGGCAGCGGGTTCTCGGTCTCCGGCTCGGCCACCTCGATCCGCTTGTGGTCGCCGAGCAGCGGCAGGGCCAGGCGCAGGGAGGCGGGCTCGATCGTCAGCGTGGCGTCATAGGGCGGCGGCAGGATCGTCGGCCAATAGGCGCTGGAGAGCGACAGCCGCAGCCGGTGCCCCGGCGCCAGCCGATAGCCGCAGGCATCCAGGGTCAGGGCGATGTCCGTCGCCTTTCCCGGCGTCAGCGGCGTGGGATGCTCGTTGCCGTCGCGATGGGCGAGATTGAGGACGCCGAAGGCGATCCGGGTCGCCGTGCCGTCCGGGTGCAGGTCCACCAGTCGGGCGCAGAGATTGGCCAGCGGCGCGTCGCTCGACAGCGTGAGCGACACGGACGCCCGGCCCAGCAGCAGGATCTCCTCCGCCAACGCCGCCGTGTCGAAGACCAGCGAACCCATGTCGTCGCCGCGCTGGTCGCCGGCCATCTCGGCATCCGGCTTCAGCGTGAACCACTCGCCCGAGCCGGTGCCGGTATCCAGCGGCGAGCGCAGGGTCAGCGGGTGTGCAGACGCGGCGGGCGTGTCGCTCAGCCGGCCGTCCCCGTCGATGCCGAGCACCCGGGTCTCGGGCGTGGACCAGTCCTGCTTGGCGACCCAGAAGCCTGGATCGCGGTCGCGCCAGCGCGCCGGCTTCGGGCCGTCGAGGATGAAGGCGCGCATCTGCGGCGTGTCCTCCGCGCCGTTCGGCTCGCCGCGCAGCCAGCGGTTCCACCAGCGGATCGCCTCGCCGTGGAAATCGGCGCGCGGCTTCGGCCAGGCGAAATGCGGATACTTGTGGATCCAGGGGCCGACCAGGGCCTTGGCTTTGCCGGGCATGCCCTCCACGGCCTTGAACGGGGTGTTGCGGTAGCCGTCGGCCCAGCCGGAGATCACCAGGGCCGGAACCGGGAAGCCGGCGAAATCCTCGCCGATGGAGCCGTGTTTCCAGAAGGCGTCGCGGCGCTGGTGGGTCAGCCATTCCTCCATCATGAACGGCTCGCCTTCCAGCCGCTCCAGCCACAGGGCCCGCCAGTCCTCGCCGACGATCTCCGGGTCGGGCGAGCGGGACTGATAGGCCAGCATGGTCGCCGCCCAGGAGAGCTGGGCCGACAGGTGGCAGCCGTCCTTGTAGTGGATGTCGTCGTTATAGCGGTCGACGGACGAGGCGATGGAGATCACCGCCTTCAGCGCCGGTGGTTTGAGGGCCGCGACCTGCAGGCAGTTGAAGCCGCCCCAGGAGATGCCCATCATTCCGACGCTGCCGTTCGACCAGGGCTGGGTCGCGATCCAGTCGATCACCTCGCAGGCGTCGGACAGCTCGCGTTCGGTGTATTCGCCGTCGATCACCCCGTCGGATTCGCCCGAGCCCCGAATGTCCACCCGCACCCCGGCGATCCCGGCGGCGGCGAAGACCGGATAGGTGGACTCGTCGCGCGGCGCCGTGCCGTTGCGCTTGCGGTAGGGCAGATACTCCAGCACGGCCGGCACCGGATCGGCCTCGGTGTCTTCAGGCATCCAGATCCGGGCGGCCAGCCGGGTCCCGTCCTTGAGGATGATCCACTCGTTCTCGTGAACCTCGAACGCGCGCTCGGTCATCGGGATTCCCCTCTCAGTCTGCCGTCATCTTAGTCCGCCGTTTGGGCCCACTCGATCAGGTCGACCATGAAATCGACGCACTGCGCCATCTGGTCGATGGGGATGTACTCGTCGGCCTTGTGGGCCACGTCGATGCTGCCGGGGCCGAAGATCACCGCCGGCATCCCCGCCTGCTGGAAGGCGCCGGCCTCGGTGCCGAAGGACACCACGCTCGACTGGTTCAGCCCGGTGAGCTGGCGCACCAGGGTTTCGGCGGCGGAATGCTCGTCGGGCTGCAGGCCGATCACGTCCACCAGCTTGTGGTGCTCGAAGCCGCAATGGGGGGCGACGGCCTTCATCGCCGGCTCCAGCGCCTCGCGGCAATAGGTGCGGATCCGCTCCTCGTAGACATCGGCGTCGTCGGAGGGGAGCACCCGCATGCCCCAGGTGATGTCGCAGAATTCCGGGATGATGTTGTGGGCGGTGCCGCCCTCGATTACGCCGACGCTCATCGTGGTATGCGGCGGGTCGAACTCGGTCTCGCCATGGGGGCCGGCGGCGATTTCCTGGCCCAGATCGTCGATGAAGGCGATCATCCGGCTGGCGGCGATGATGGCGTTGGCGCCGTTGCGCGGGTCGCTGGAATGGCCCGGCACGCCGGTGACGCGGGTCTTGTAGATGCGCGTGCCCTTGTTGCCGCCGATCAGCTTCATCTCGGTCGGCTCGCCGACGATCACCGCGCGCGGCAGCGGCAGGTTGGCGACCACGTCGGCGATGATGTGCTGCACGCCGAAGCAGCCGACTTCCTCGTCGAAGGAGAAGGCGAAGTGGATCGGCACCTGAAGCTTGGCCGCCGCCATTTCCGGGGCCAGCGACAGGGCGATGGCGACGAAGCCCTTCATGTCCGCGGTGCCGCGCCCATAGAGGTTGTCGCCCCGACGGGTCAGGGTGAACGGGTCGGAGGTCCAATCCTGGCCGTCGACCGGGACGACGTCGGTATGGCCGGACAGCACGATGCCGCCGCGTTCCTGCGGGCCGATGGTGCACCACAGGTTGGCCTTGGCGCCGTCATGGTCGTAGGTGAGGCGCGAGGCGATGCCGAGATCCGCCAGATAGGCCTTCACGTCCTCGATCAGCGCCAGATTGGAGTTCCGGGAGGTGGTGTCGAACGCGATCAGGCGTTCGGTCATGGCGATGGCGCGTTCGAGACGCTCTGAGGAGGTCGGCATGCGGGGTCCTTGCGTTGGGTGGCCCCACAGATATACGCGATGGGCCGGCCGGGGCGACCCTTTTACGACGGCCGGATCATTGCGCGGCGGCAGCGTGGCCGGTGCGGCGACGGCGCGGGCCGATGAGGCAGGCAAGCCCGAGTTGCACGCCGGCGACGGTGGCGATCATTCCGGCCGCGCTGACCGCGTAGGGCGAGCCGAACCAGAGCGGGCCGTAGCCGGCGAAGACATAGCCGGCGATGGCGGCGGTGGTGGCGAAAAGCACGCTCCAGGCGATCTGCCGGCCCAGCCGGTCGGTCATCAGCCGGGCGGTGGCCGGCGGACAGACGAACATGGCGATGACGATGATCGAGCCGACCGCGTCGAAGGCGGCGACCGCGGCGATCGCGGCGGCGACTACCAGCGCGAAGCCGACGCTGCCGGTGCGGATGCCGATGCTGCGGGCGAATTCCGGATCGAAGGTAGAGATCGCCAGTTCCTTCCAGAAGGCGACCATGAACAGGACAATGACCGCCAGGACGACGGCCAGGCGGAAGAGCTGCGGCGGCAGGCCGGCCAGGGCGTCCAGGTCGAGCAGCGACGACCAGCCCGTGGCGCTGAACCAGATCAGGCTTTCCAGATTGCCGTAGAGCGCGTGCTCCACGTCGATATGCACGCCGCTGGTGTCCGATTGTTCCAGCAGCAGCACGCCGGCGGCGAACAGGGTGGTGAAGACCACGCCCATGGCCGCACCCGGCTCGACCCGGCCGAGCCGCTTGATCGCCTCGATCAGGCCGACCGCGACAACGGCGGCCCCGGCGGCACCGACCATCATCGGCCAGGCGGCGATGGTGCCGGTGACCAGGAAGGCGACGACGATGCCCGGCAGAGCCACATGGCTGATCGCGTCTCCGATCAGCGCCTGACGGCGCAGCAGCAGGAAGTTGCCAGGCAGCGCGCAGGCGACGGCGGCCAGGATGCCGATCAGGATCGGCGCCAGGCTGAGCTGGACGAATTCGGCTCCCATGTCCATCAGCGCTGCGCCCTCATGTGGATTCCGGTTTCGGCAGGAGGCTGTCCAGATGCGCGACCTGATCGCTGGTCAGGTGCTCGTCGATCGGGGTCAGCCCGTCGTAGCGCTCCAGCACCGGGTCGTCGGCGCGCAACCGGCGGGCGGTCGACCACCGGGTCTCGTCGAGCTGGGCGCGGCCGGCGGCGCCGCGGCCCTCCTGCGTGATCACCCCGTCGCCGCGGATCAGGCCGCGCCGACGCAGGATGGCGAGGGTCAGTCGGTCGTAGATCGCCTCGCCCCTCGCCATCGCCAGCAGACCCTGGCGCAGGTGCACCCGATGCTGGAACCGGCGGTGCCGCAGGGCCGAGGCGAGCACGCCGCGGCGGGGAGAGAAGGCGAGGGAGACGGCGAACAGGGCGAAGGCGACCAGCACGATGATCGGGCCGGTCGGCATGTCGGCGGCGGCGGCGGACAAGGCGGCACCCAGATAGCCCGAGACCCCGCCGATGGCGGCGGAGATCAGGATCAGCCGGTCGACCCGGTCGGTCCAGAACCGGGCGGCGACCGGCGGGATGATCAGCATGGCGACCACCAGGATCAGCCCGACCACCTTGAGGCCGATGACGGTGACGATCAGCGCGAGGCCCATCATCGCCAGGTCGGTGCGGCGCACGTCGATGCCCAGCGTGGCGGCGTAGTCCGGATCGAAGGCGACCATGGTCATCGGCCGGCGCAGCAACACCACGAGGCCGACCGCGACCGCGCCAGCGGCGGCGATCAGCACCGCCTCGCCGATCAGCATGCCGGCGGTGGAGCCGAGCAGGAAGCTGTCGAGCCCGGCCTGCTTGCCGCCCTCCATGGTCTGGATGACGGTCAGCAGCACGATGCCCAGACCGAAGAACACCGAGAGCACGGCACCGATGGCGGCGTCCTCGCCCAGGCGGGTGCGGGCGGTGATCCATTCCACCGCCATGAGGCCGATGGCCGCCGAGGCGGCGGATCCCAGGATCAGTCCCGGCAGCCAGCGCCCGTCGCCGCCGAGCAGCACCATGACGATGAAGGCGATGGCGACGCCCGGCAGGGTGGCATGGGTGACGGCGTCGGAGACCAGCGCGCGCTTGCGCAGGAACACGAAGGCCCCCGCCCCGCCGCCGGCGATGCCGAGCAGCCCGGCGCCGACAGCGACCAGCGCCGAATTGTACCCGGCCTGCAGGGTGAGGGCGGTCAGGAAGTGCTCAAGGGCGGTCATCTGGAGCTGTTCCTCCCAAGACCATCCATAACCCACTCCCCGGATTTATTCCGGGGCAATCGGGTGAGGGTGGACCGGGCTGCGGGGGCGATGTCGTGACGCCCGCGCACGCCGAAGCGTGGACCCCGGAATGAATCCGGGGAGTGCGGGAGGGGGATCGAGGACAGGGAGTGGAGAGCGGCAGACATCTCGGCGTGTCCCGGTCGTCGCCCTCAGGCCGTTCCCAGATGCAGCTCGGCGATCTGGGTGTCGGCCAGACGGCCGCCATAGGTCGCCTGCAGGGTCTCCGGCGTGAACGCCTCGGCGATCGGGCCTTCCGCCTGCTTGCGCATGTTGATCAGCAGGACCCGGTCGAAATAGGCGGTCACCGTGGACAGGTCGTGATGCACGCAGACGACCGTCTTGCCGGCCGCCTTCAGGTCCTTCAGCACCGAGACGATTGCGTGCTCCGTGGCGGCATCCACCCCGGCGAAAGGCTCGTCCAGCAGGTAGAGCTCGGCATCCTGGGCCAGGGCGCGGGCGAGGAAGACGCGCTGCTGCTGGCCGCCGGAGAGCTGGCCGATCTGGCGCTCGGCGAAGTCCTGCATGCCGACCCGCTCCAGGCACGCCATGGCCCGGGCCCGGTGGCGCGCGCCGGTGAAGCGGAACAACCCGACCTCGCGGTACAGGCCCATCGTCACCACGTCGATCACCCGGGCGGGAAAGTCCCAGTCGACCGAGGCGCGCTGGGGCACATAGGCGACGTCGCGGCGGACCGCCTTGAACGGCTGGCCGAAGAACCGGACCTCGCCGGCCAGGCGCGGCACGATGCCGAGGGTACCCTTCAGGAAGGTCGACTTTCCGGCGCCGTTGGGGCCGACGATGGCGGTCATGCTGGCCGAGGGGAAGCGGGCATCGACCGAGAACACCGCCGGCTTCTCGCCGTAGGAGACGGTCAGGCCGCGCACATCCAGCGGACAGGTCTTGCCGTCCGTCTCGACCCATCGGCCGTCGGATGTCACCAGTTCGATCTGCGCATCGGGGGTCACGATCAGTCCTCCTGCGGTCACGATCCGGCCGCCAGCCGCCCCTGCATGCCCCGGGCCGGAGCGTCGCCGCCCAGGGCCCGGGCGATGCCGGTGACGTTGTGGTCGATCATGCCGGTATAGGTTCCTTCATAGGTGCCGGTCGGTCCCATGGCGTCGGAGAACAGCTCCCCGCCGATGGTCACGGTGTGGCCGCGCGCCGCGGCTCCCTCGATCAGGGCGCGGACGTTGCGCGCCGACACCGAACTTTCCACGAAGACCGCGGTGATTCCGCGGGTCACCAGCGTGTCCACCAACTCCTCGATGCGCCGCAACCCGGCCTCGGACTCGGTGGAGATGCCCTGGATGCCGAGCACCTCGAAGTCGAAGGCGCGGCCGAAATAGTTGAAGGCGTCATGCGCCGTCACCAGCACGCGCCGCTCCGCCGGCACGGTGGCCAGCCGCTCGGCCGCATAGGCGTTCAGCGCGTCGACCTCTTCCAGATGCCGCTCGACCCCGGCGGCATAGGCATCGGCGCCGGCCGGATCGATCTCGCTCAGGGCGTCGCGCACCGCCAGAACCACGGAGCGCCACAGGCCGGGATCCATCCAGATGTGCGGGTCGAACCGGTTGGCGTAGTCGGAATGGGCGATCAGCCGGTCGCGTGGGACTGCCTCGCCAACGGCGAAGACCCGCTTGTGCTTGCCCAGATCCAGCAGGAATTCCTCGAGCTGCGCTTCCAGATACAGGCCGTGCCACAGCACCGCATCGACGCGCAGCATGTTGGCGATGTCGCTGCGGGTCTGGCGGTAGGCATGGGGGTCGACACCGGGACCCATCAGCGCGGTAACGGCGACTCGCGCGCCGCCGACCTGACGGGCCGCGTCGGCGATCATCGAGGTCGTCGCGACCACCGATAGGGCCGGCGCCGCCAAGGCGCGCGTCCAGGCCGTCATACCGCCGGCCGCCGCCAGAACCACGCCGGAAGCATGAAGATATTTCAACAGGTTACGTCGAGTGACCATAAGACGGGAAACGCTCCGATCCGCCAGGGATTGCAGCACTGTCCAACAATAGTTGGGGTGCCTCCAAATGTTAGTCAAGCCTAAATTGCCAGAACGCGCATCCCGTCGTACTGTCCGACCCGGGATTGGCGCCGAGGATGGGATGGCGGACGAAGACAGCTTGCGGTCGATCGAAGACCACGCTCAGACCTTCAAGCGCCTGCGGGACGAGCATGCCCGCGAGGTCACCGAAGATTACGTGGAAATGATCGCCGACCTGATCGATCAGGACGGCGAGGCGCGCGCGGTGGCGCTGGCCGAGCGGTTCGGGGTGACCCCGGCGACGGTGAACAACACGGTCAAGCGGCTCGAGCGCGACGGCTACGTCACCAGCAAGCCGTACCGCGCGATCTTCCTGACCGATGACGGCCGAGCCCTGGCCGAGATGTGCAAGGAGCGTCACCGGCTCGTCTGCGACTTCCTGATCGCGATCGGCGTCGACCGCGATGTGGCAGAGGCGGACGCCGAGGGCATCGAGCACCATGTCAGCGAGGCGACCCTGTCGGTATTCCGCGCCTTCGTGGAGAAGCAGGCCCGCTAGTTTCGCTTTGACCGGGCGGTGCGAAGCCCCATCTTGCGGAAATCATGGCTTAACCCCCCAAGGTTCCCCTTGAGCGACAACACCGGCTCCCGATCGGCCCAGAGCGACGGCACGACCCATCCCCAGGACCGGCCGAAGGGCCGGGACCTCGCGATCCTGAAGCGGGTCATGGGCTTTGTCGCCCCGTATCGCGGCCGGGTGGTGCTGGCGGCGATCGCCCTGGCGGTCACGGCGGGCGCCATGCTGGCCGTGGGCCAGGGCCTTCGGATCCTGGTGGACCAGGGCTTCGCCAGCGGCGACCCCGGGCAGCTCGACCGGGCGCTGGTGGCGCTGCTCGGGCTGGCCGTCGTCCTGTCGGTCGGGACCTACTCGCGGTTCTACCTGGTCTCCTGGCTCGGCGAGCGGATTGTCGCCGACCTGCGCAATGCCATCTTCCAGCGGGTGGTCGCCCTGCATCCGGGGTTCTTCGAGGTCACCCGCACGGGCGAGGTACTGTCGCGGCTGACCACCGACACCACCCTGCTGCAGTCGATCATCGGCTCCAGCGCCTCGATGGCGCTGCGCAATCTGCTGGCCCTGGTCGGCGGGCTGATCATGCTGTTCATCACCAACGCCAAGCTGGCCGGCCTGCTGATGCTGGTGGTGCCGGTCATCGTGGTGCCGATCCTGGTGATCGGTCGCAAGGTGCGCCGGCTGGGGCGCGAGTCCCAGGACCGGGTGGCCGATGTCGGCGCTTTCGCCGAGGAGAGTTTCGCCGCGATCCGAACGGTCCAGGCGTTTACCCACGAGGAGGAGGACCGCCGCCGCTTCGGGCGCGAGGTCGCCAACGCCTTCACCACGGCGATCCGGCGCATCCACCTGCGCGGCGTGCTGTCGTCCACGGTGATTGTGCTGGTCTTCGCCTCGGTCGGCTTCGTGCTCTGGGTCGGCGGCAACGACGTCATGGCCGGGCGGATGTCGGCGGGAGAGCTGACCGCCTTCGTGTTCTACGGCGTCACCGTCGCCTTCTCGGTCGGCATCATCTCCGAGGTCTATGGCGAGCTGCTGCGCGCCGCCGGGGCGACCGAACGTCTGATCGAACTGCTGGAGGCCGAGCCGGAGATCCGCGCGCCGGAACACCCGGTCGCCCTGCCGTCGCCGGCGGAAGGGCGGGTGGCGTTCGAGGACGTTGTGTTCCGCTATCCGTCGCGCCCGGAGACCTCCGCCCTCAACGACTTCTCCCTGACCGTGGCACCGGGCGAGACGGTGGCCCTGGTCGGGCCGTCCGGGGCCGGCAAGACGACCGTGTTCCAGCTTCTGCTGCGGTTCTACGACCCGGCGCAGGGTCGGGTGATGATCGACGGCGTCGATGCCCGCACCGCCGAGCCGACCGACCTGCGTCGGCGCATCGCCCTGGTTTCCCAGGACCCGGTGGTGTTCGCCACCAGCGCGATGGAGAACATCCGCTACGGCCGGCCCGACGCCTCGGACGACGAGGTGATCGCCGCAGCCCGGGACGCCGCGGCCCACGAGTTCATCACCGCGCTGCCGGACGGCTATGACAGTTTCCTCGGCGAGAAGGGGGTGCGCCTGTCCGGCGGCGAGCGCCAGCGGATCTCCATCGCCCGCGCCCTGCTGCGGGATCCGGCGATCCTGCTGCTGGACGAGGCGACCAGCGCGCTCGACGCGGAGAACGAGCGGCTGGTGCAGAACGCGCTCGACCGGCTGATGCAAGGCCGCACGACCTTGGTGATCGCCCACCGGCTGGCCACGGTGGTGGAGGCGGACCGGATCTGCGTGATCGAAGCGGGGCGGCTGGTTGCCGACGGCCCGCATGCGGAGCTGATGCGGACCAGCCCACTCTACCGCCGCCTGGCGGAGCTGCAGTTTGGCCAGGGCGGCAGTGCATCCCCGTCGTCCGCGTCACTCCCCGGCCTCGTGCCGGGGCCTACGTCGCAGGGTGACGGGTCGGCGCCCCATCTGGACCGCAACGCGGGCTGACCCGCGGACCCCGGAATGAATCCGGGGAGTGACGTAAGGGAATGGAAAGCATGGCGTCTACTTCCGCCAGAAGGTCGGCGTTATCAGCACCAGCACGGTGAACAGCTCAAGCCGGCCCAGCAGCATGGCGAAGCAGAGCAGCCATTTCGCCCCGTCGGGCAGCGGATCGAAGTTCCCCGCCGGGCCGATGATCGGCCCCAGTCCCGGACCCACATTGCTGATCGCCGTTGCCGAGCCGGACAGGGCGGTGACGATGTCGAGTCCCATCGCCGCCAGCGCCATGGCGACCAGGCCGAAGCACAGGATGTACAGGAAGAAGAACCCCATCACCGCCTCGGACACCGCTTCCGGAATGGGCTTGCGGTTGTAATAGGGGATGAACACGCCGTGCGGCCGCAGCAGCCGGGCCAACTGGACCCGGGCGGTGGCGTAGAGCACCTGGAAGCGGAAGATCTTGATCCCGCAGGTGGTCGATCCGGCGCAGCCGCCGACGAACATCAGGATCAGCATCATGGTCGCCACGAAGCCGCCCCAGGCGCCGAAATCGGTTGTCGCGTAGCCGGTGCCGGTGATCACCGAGACCACGTTGAAGGCGGCGTAGCGCAGCGCGTCATGGGTGCCCAGGCCGATCTGGAAGAGGATCCAGACGGCGACCAGCGACACGCAGATGACGACGATGCTCAGGAACCAGCGGACCTGGCTGTCCCGCAGGATGCTGCGGCTGTCGCCCCGGGCGATGCGCAGATAGTGCACGAAGGGCAGGCTGCCCACGATCATGCCGACCGTGATGATCCAGTCGATCGCCGGGGTGTTGAAATAGCCGACCGAGGCGTCCTTGGTCGAATAGCCGCCCGTCGCGATGGTGGTCATCGCATGGGCGACGGCGTCGAAACCCTCCATCCCGGCCAGCCACAGGGCCACGGCGCAGACGAAGGTCAGGCCGAGATACAGGCTGCCGATGCCGCCGGCGAGCTGGGCGGCGCGGGGCAGCACCTTGTCCGGCGTATCGAACGCCTCGGTGACGAAGAGCTGCATGCCGCCGACGCTCAGCATCGGCAGCACGGCGAGCGCCATGACGATGATGCCGATGCCGCCGAGCCACTGCAGCAGGGCGCGCCACAGCAGGATGCCCGGCGGCGCCCCGTCCAGGTTCGAGATCACCGTGGCCCCGGTCGTGGTCACGCCGGACATGGACTCGAAGAAGGCATCCGCGGCCGACATGTCGAGTTCGGAGAAGGCGAAGGGCAGCGATCCGAAGGCGGCGATGGAGACCCAGCTCATGGTGGTGAGGATGAAGGCCTGCCGCAGTCCGAGCTTCGCCCCGCGTACCGTCCGGGTGGCCAGCATCATCGACACGCCGATGAACAGCGTGATTCCGCCGGCGCCGAGGAAGACCTGCCAGTCCGGATGGCCGGTCGCCAGATCCACGGCCGCCGGAACGCACATCGCCACCGACAGAAAGGTCAGCAGCATGCCGACGATGAAGAAGACCGGTCCAAAATCGATCACGCGGTTTCCGCCGGAAGGGTGGTCAGACCGGCGGGATGATTGACCATCGCCGCCGGGCTGTCCACCGGCAGGCAGTGGCCGACGCTCGCGCTACCCTTTGAGGCTCCGCCACTCGGACAGGGACATGATCTTCTGGTCCGGACGCGGCTTGTCCGGCAGCATGGCGATGAATTCCAGCGCGTGCCCGTCCGGGTCGTCGAAATACACGCTGGCCGCCGGCATCCACGTCAGCACGATCGGCTCGTCGATCGGCGTGCCGTTGAAATGCGGGGTGATACCGGCGGCGCGCAGGGCGCCGACCGACCGCTCCACGTCCGGCAGATCGACCGTGAAGGCGATATGCAGCTTCATCGACATCGGCGCGGTCCCGACCGCCCAGATGCCGAGCATGGCAGTCTCCGGCTTCGGAACCCAGAAGAAGGCGACATTGCGCGCCGGGATTACGGTCGCCAGTGGCAGCCCCAGGGCATCGCGGTAGAAGGCGATGGAGCGGTCGAGATCCCGCACGGTCAGATGCGCTTCGTAGAGGCTTTTGATCGGCACGACCATCGACGGTTCCTCATATTAAACAAGAACTATCTTGCAAAATACGAGGATCGCCGTGGGAAGGCAAGCGGCCGCTTAGGGGCGGCCGTGTGCGTCAGGCCCGGTGGGCTCAGGGTCAGGAAGGCTTGCCGATCAGCTGGTAGAACTCGCGTCGCCGCTCCGGGTCTTCCTTGAAGCAGCCGAGCATCCGGGTGGTGACCATGCTGACGCCCGACTTCCGCACGCCGCGGGTGCTCATGCAATGATGTTCGGACTCGATGACGACTGCCACGCCGCGAGGCTGCAGCACGGATTCCACGGCATGGGCGATCTGGGCGGTCAGCCGCTCCTGGATCTGCATGCGCTTGGCATAGGCGTCGATCACCCGGGCGAGCTTGGAGATTCCGACCACCCGGTCGTTCGGGAAATAGGCCACATGGGCGGTGCCGATGATTGGCAGCATGTGGTGCTCACAGAAGGATTCGAAGCGAACGTCCCGCAGCAGCACGATCTCGTCGTACTCCTCGACCTCCTCGAAGGTGCGCGCGAGGATGTCCGCCGGGTCATAGAGGTACCCGGAAAACAGTTCCTCGTAGGATTTCACGACACGCTTGGGCGTGTCCTGAAGTCCTTCGCGGTCGGGGTTCTCGCCGACGAACTCGATCAGCGTGCGCACGGCGCGTTCCGCCTGCTCGCGCGTCGGGCGGGGGGCGGCGGGCGTGACCGTTCCGGCCTCGTCGTTGGCGAGGGCTTGGTCATAGGGGGTCATACGGGATCCTTTGCTTCGGGAGGGGATGCCCCCTTGCCCTACCTTTCCGGGACTTCGAGGACAGAGCCAGTTGCCGAATATCGCCTTTCGACGCACGGTACTGCTTATACGACGTAGCTTCCGTCCGGATCAAAGCAACCTTCGATCAATCGGGTAAAGCATCCGTGATCGCGGGGCGATCCTTGTGCCGAGTCTGTTCCGGTCAGTTCGGCCGGATGGTTTCGTGCGGACTGTCCAGGGAAAAGGCCGGGATCGCCACGTCGAACAGGGCGCCGTCGGCATTCTCCATCGAGTAGCTGCCGACCATCAGACCCGACGGCGTGGCCAGGGGACAGCCGCTGGTATACTCGAAATGCTCCCCCGGACCGAGGAGCGGCTGCTCGCCGACGACGCCGGGTCCCCGCACTTCCTGGGTGTGGCCGGTCGCGTCGGTGATCCGCCAGTGACGGGTCCGCAGCCGCACGGTCTCCCGGCCGATATTCTCGATCCGCACCTGATAGGCCCAGACATAATGGTTCTCCGATGGGCTGGACTGGCCGTCCAGATACATCGGCGTCACCGTCACCTGGATGTCGCGCGTGGTTTCGCTGTACATCGCCCGCCTCCTCTCGCAAGCGCACTAAGGTGCCGCGAGGCAGGGGGTGAAAGCAACCACTCCAGCGGAGAGCCGTGTCCCGGGCCTCAGGCGGGGACCAGATCGACCCGGTTTCCCCCGGCCGCGGCGGCATCGTCGGGATCGTGGGTGACCAGCAGCACCGGCAGACTGCGCCGGGTGGCATGGTCGAACACGAAGCGGCGGATCCGGTCGCGCAGGGCGTGGTCCAGGCGGCTGAACGGCTCGTCCAGCAACAGAGCGCGCGGGCGCGACAGCAGGGTGCGCATCAGCGCGACCCGTGTGCGCTGGCCGCCCGACAGGGTCGCCGGGTCGCGCGCCTCGAACCCGGAGAGTTCCGCCTCCTCCAGCGCCTCGCGCACCTGCTCGAGCCGCTCGGCCATGGACTGTCCTGCCGGCACGCCGAACAGCAGGTTGTCGCGCACCGACAGATGGGGAAACAGCAGGTCGTCCTGGAACAGCAGGCCCACACCCCGCGCTTCCGGCGGAAGGCCGAGGAGCGAACGGTCGCCGATCCGCACGTCGCCGCCTGCGGTCAGGGCGGGATCCAGCAGCCCCGCGATCAGCGACAGCAGCGATGACTTGCCCGACCCGCTCGGCCCCATCACCGCGGCGACGCTGCCGGGGGCCACGGTGAGGCTGAGCGGCGCGAAGAGCGGCCGGCCGGCGATCGACGGGGACACGTCCAGCAGATGGAGCGCACCGGTGTCGACACCCGGCTCAGCCAATCGTGAACCAGTCGCTGGTGATCGACGCGCTGGCGACGCCGCTCAGGGTGACGGTCGCCCCGGTGGACAGGGTGACCAGCGCCCCGCCGGTGACGTCCGAGGTGGTGTAGGTGATCGCGGTGGCGATGTGCATCCGGTCGCCGTCGGCGAAGGAGAAGTCGGTGATCGTGTCCGCGCCCGAGCCCGCGAACAGGCCGAAGCGGTCGCCGCCCGTGCCGCCGGTCATGAGGTCGTTGCCCAGGTTGCCGGCGATGTAGTCCGCCCCGGCACCGCCCGACAGGGTGTCGTTGCCCTGGCCGCCATACAGGCTGTCGGCATCGGCGTCGCCCCAGATCGCGTCGTCGCTGACATTGCCGTAGAGGACGTCGTTGCCGGCTCCGCCGCTCAGCGTGTCGCCGTCGCGGCCGCCGAAGGCGCGGTCCGCGCCGTTGCCGCCGACCAGCGTGTCGGCGCCGATATTGCCGTACAGGACATCGTTGCCCTCGCCGCCGTGCAGGGAATCATCGCCCTTACCGCCGTACAACACGTCCGTCCCGGTATTGCCGAACAGCTGGTCGATGCCGGTATTGCCGTAGAGATAGTCGTCGCCGTCGCCGCCATTGATCGTGTCGTTCTCGCCGTTGCCCAGCAGCGTGTCGTTGCCGGCGCCGCCGCTCATGGTGTCGGCGCCCTGGCCGCCGAATACGGAATCGTTGCCGGCACCGCCAAGAAGCAGGTCGGCGCCGACATTGCCGTAGACCAGATCGTTGCCGTTGCCGCCGGACAGGCTGTCGTTGCCATCGCCGCCGCGAAGGGTGTCCAGGCCGTT
Organism: Thalassobaculum sp. OXR-137; assembly: GCF_034377285.1. Lineage (NCBI taxonomy): Bacteria > Pseudomonadati > Pseudomonadota > Alphaproteobacteria > Rhodospirillales > Thalassobaculaceae > Thalassobaculum > Thalassobaculum sp. OXR-137. The sequence goes on from NZ_CP139715.1 coordinate 2,010,251, forward strand.
GCCGCCGATCAGGATGTCGTCGCCGTTGCCGGCGCCGCCGTTCAGGGAGTCGTCGCCATTGCCGCCGCTCAACGTGTCGTCATCGGGGCCGGCGGTCGCCGTGTCGTTGCCTTCCGACAGTGTGACGTTGGCCTTGAGCTGGGTCCCGGTGAACTCGGCCGCGCTGAAGGTCACGCCGATGGTGCTGGTGACGGTGAGGGTCACCGTGCCGCTGGTGTTCGACAGGATCGTGGAGGGGAGCGAGATCGCGTGCGCCGCGTTGGACGTGATCGTGATCGTCGAGTATCCGACAATGCTGTTGAGGCTCGCGCTCACCAGCGTTCCGGACGTGATGTTGAGGATATCCGTTCCGCCGCCGGCGGCGACGCCGCTCAGACCGGTAACCGTAGTATTCACCGTTGCCATGGCTTTCCCAATTCTGCGAGATAGCGGCGTTTTGCCGAGCCAAGTGTCTTTACGAACAACCGGTTATCATAGCCGCCGTTCGTTGTCATCCGATGCCGCGAAGGACCTTGCACCCGATCGCGTCTTGGCGCATGTTCTGGCTCCCGGCGCGGGTGTAGTTCAGTGGTAGAACGACAGCTTCCCAAGCTGTATGTCGTGGGTTCGATTCCCATCACCCGCTCCATATGCCCCTTGCGGGCCGCCGGGACATTCCCCGATCGTGGGTGTTGCCAAGGCGCAACAGTTCTCTTGGATTCGTCCTAATTGAGATGTGATCTGCGTCCGACCGGCCGGCGCGGATAGAATTGTCTACGCTGTTCCGCCGTCCTCGATCGCTTTTCGGGAGCCGATCATGATCCTCAGGCGCCTTGCCGTTCTGTTTTTCTTCGTCGCCGCGACCCTCTTCCCCGCTGGGCGCGGCGAGGCGGCTGAAACCCGAACCTGGGACGAGATCGTCGCCAAGGCGTCCGGTCAGACCGTCCATTTCAACGCCTGGGGCGGGGACGAGCAGATCAACGGCCACATCGCCTGGGCGGCGGAGCGGGTGCGGGCGCTCCACGGCATCGATCTGGTCCAGGTGAAGCTGTCCGACACCGCCGATGCGGTCAGTCGGGTGCTCGCGGAGAAGGCGGCCGGGCGCACCGATGGCGGCTCCATCGACCTGGTCTGGATCAACGGCGAGAACTTCGCTGCGATGAAGGCCAACGGTCTGCTGCACGGCCCCTGGGTCGACAAAGCGCCGAATTTCGCGTTGGTCGACGTTGCCGGAAAGCCGACAACGGTCAACGATTTCTCGGTGCCGACCGACGGGTTGGAGGCGCCCTGGGGCATGGCGCAGTTCACGATGATGTACGACACCGCCTATGTGGACGCGCCGCCGCGCACCGCGCCGGCGTTGCTGGACTGGGCGCAGGCGAACCCGGGTCGCGTCGCCTACCCGCAGCCGCCGGATTTCCTCGGCACCGCCTTCCTGAAGCAGGTTCTGGTCCTGCGGGTCGCCACCCCGGCGGCTCTCGCCGAGCCGGTGGATGAGGCCGCGGCCCAGGCGGTGACGGCGCCGCTCTGGGCCTATCTCGACACGCTGCATCCGCACCTGTGGCGCGACGGTCGGGCGTTTCCGAAGGATGCCGGGGCTCTGCGGCGGTTGCTGGGGGACGGCGAGATCAGCTTCGCCTTTGACTTCAACCCGGCGCGTGCCAGCGCGGCGATCGAGGCGGGCGAACTGCCGGACACGGTGCGCACCTACGTGTTCGACCGTGGCTCGCTGGGCAACACGCATTTCCTCGCCGTGCCGTTCAACGCGTCGGCGCGGGAAGGGGCGATGGTCGTCGCCGATTTCCTGATGTCGCCCGAGGCGCAGATCCGCAAGCAGGACCCGAGGGTCTGGGGCGACTTCACCGTGCTCGACGTGGCCGCGCTGCCGAAGGCCGACCGGGACGCCTTCGCTGCCCTGCCGCTCGGCGTCGCAACCCTGTCGCCGGAAGAACTGGGCCCGGTGCTCCCCGAGCCGCATCCGAGCTGGGTTTCCTGGCTGGAAAGCGAGTGGGAGCGGCGCTACGCGGCGGGGAAGTAGGGTGGTTTCTGGCGTCTCTCTCTACACTCCCCGGCCTCGTGCCGGGGCCCACGGATGGGGCGACGCTACAGGTCGACGTGCACACCCAACCGTAGACCCCGGCGCGAGGCCGGGGAGTGTGCAATGGGGGGAGGGGGTGAGAGGGACCGTCGCAGCCCAAAGGCGCCGCCGATGATCCGTCTCGCCCCGGTGCTTGCCGTGCTGGTGATGATCGGGCCAGTCGCGGCCGGCCTGGTGGGGACGCTGCTGCCGGCGCTCGGGTGGCTGCCGGTGCTCGGCGGCCATAGGGTCTCCCTCGATACCTTCCGCGCCCTGCTGGCCGAACCCGGCCTGGAGACCAGCGTCTGGCTGTCGCTCTCCGTCGGGCTTGGATCGACGCTCGCGGCGTTCTGCCTCGCGGTCGGTTTCACCGCCGCGGCGCATGGAACGCGACTGTTTCGGGCGGCGCGACGGCTGATCTCGCCGCTGCTGTCGGTGCCGCACGTGACCCTGGCGCTCGGTCTCGCCTTCCTGATCGCGCCGAGCGGCTGGGCGGCGCGGCTGCTGTCGCCGTGGGCGACCGGGTGGCAGCGGCCGCCGGATCTGCTGATCGTCCAGGACCCGAACGGTCTGTCCCTGGCCCTCGGCCTGGTGCTGAAGGAGACGCCGTTCCTGTTCCTGATGCTGTTGGCCGCACTGGGCGGCCTGCCCACCGACCGGATCCTCTCCGCGACCCGCACCCTCGGCTACCGGCCGATGACCGGATGGCTCAAGGCGGTGTTGCCGCAGGCCTATCCCCGCCTGCGCCTGCCGATCTTCGCCGTGCTCGCGTTCGCGACCTCAACCGTGGACATGGCGATCCTGCTCGGACCCTCAACGCCGGCCCCGCTGGCGGTGCGGGTGGTCCAGTGGATGGGCGATCCGGATCTGGCACGCCGGTTCGTCGGCTCGGCGGGCGCCGTGCTGCAGGCCGGGATCGCCGCTGCCGCCATCCTGCTGTGGATCGCCGGCGAGCGGCTGATTGCCTGGGCTGGGGGCGCCTGGATCCGGCGCGGCGGCCGGGGCCGGGGCGACACGGCGGTGCGGGCGGCGGCGATGGCCGCGATGACCGCTCTGGGGATGCTGGCAGTCCTGGCTCTGGCCGCGCTGGCGGTCTGGGCGGTGGCCGGGCCGTGGCGCTTTCCCGCCGCGTTGCCGGCGACCCTGTCGGCCGAGGGCTGGCTGCGGGATGGCGATGCGCTGTGGGCGGCGGCCGGAACGACGGCGACGGTCGCCCTGGCGGCGACGGCGATCGCCCTGGTGCTGGTCGTCGGATGCCTGGAGCGGGAGACGCGCACCGGAAGCCGTCCGGGCCGGGCGGTGGACTGGCTGCTCTACGCGCCGCTGATCGTGCCGCAGGTGGCGTTCCTGTTCGGCGTGCAGGTCCTGCTCGTGGTCGCCCGCCTGGACGGAAGCTGGCTCGCCGTCGTGTGGAGCCACCTGGTCTTCGTCCTGCCCTACGTTTTCCTGTCCCTGGCCGGGGCGTGGCGCCGGTTCGACACCCGCTACATCGCCGTCGCTCGCAGCCTCGGCCGCAGCGCGACCGCCGTGCTGATCTCGGTCACCTTGCCGATGCTGGCGCGGCCGGTGGCCACCGCGGCGGCGGTCGGCGCGGCGGTGTCGGTGGCGCTCTATCTGCCCACCCTGTTCGCCGGAGCAGGGCGAATCGAGACGCTGACAACGGAAGCGGTGGCCCGGTCGGCCTCGGGAGACCGGCGCGTGATCGCCGCCTACGGTCTTCTCCAGATCTGCTTGCCGCTGGCCGGATTCGCCTTGGCCGGCCTTGCGGCCCGTCGCTTTTCTCGACCGCGTTAACGGTTCGGTTACTGCTGCGTTGCACAATGTCGCACCACACCGCCCTTGAATTATCCGACGGAGGGCGCTAAGTGACGCGTTCAAGATTCCACACCGTCAACGCGCCATAGGCAGTCCGACCTTTCGGGCGCCTGCGCGTCTTGTCTGCCGAGCGCCTCTGCTTGCACCGGTGCCGGGTGGGCTGACACGTTATCATCAAAGAGGAGGACCGCATGGCAGATAAGCCGCTCGCCGGACGTACCATTGCAATTATGCTCGCCAACGGATTTGACGAGATCGAGTTCACCGAGCCCCAGAAGAAGCTGATCGAGGCCGGCGCGACCACCAAGGTGGTGTCGCGCGCCAACGGTCTGGTCAACGGCTGGTACGAGGGCTCCTGGGGCCACTTCTTCCCCGTCGACGTCGATCTGGCCGAAACGCTGGCAGTCGACTATGACGGCCTGGTTATTCCGGGTGGCATGCGCGCCGTCGACAAGATGGCCGATGATCCCCACAGCCAGCGCGTCCTGAAGGCGTTCATGCGCGCTTCCATGCCGGTCGCCGTCGTCGGCGACGCGGGCAAGCTGCTGGCGCAGACCGACACCGCCAAGGGCCGCACCGTGACCTCCTCCGAGGACGTCCGGGCCGAGCTCGAGGCCGCCGGCGCGAGTTGGGAAGCCACCCCGTTCGTGGTCGAAGGCGCCCTGGTCACCGCCAATGGCGTTGAGGGCGTGCGCGACGCGATGGACGCGTTCGTCGCCGTCGTCGCCGCTTACGAAGGCGAAGACGCCAAGGCCGCCTGATCCGGCTTCGGAAGAAATCTGGCGCCGGACCTCCGGCGCCGCATAAAAGTCTGGAAGCGACGTCGGTGAATGCATCGGCGTCGCTTTCGTTTTTGCACCGCATCGATCAGCCGATAGAGTGCCGCCATGACCAGTGAATCGCCCCGCCCTGTCGCCACCATCCCGAGTCCCTGCGTCGGCGTCTGCTCGATCGACCGCGAGACCCGGTTCTGCCTGGGATGCCATCGCTCGATGGAAGAGATCGCCCACTGGTCGCGCTACGACGATGCGCGCCGTCTCGAGGTGATCGAGGCGCTGCGGCAGCGTCAGACAGAGGCCGGCGAGAACCGCCGCCGCATGACCAAGCGCCGCCGTCTGGCGGGCTCCACGGAATAGGGGACACCCGCGTGTCGAATGCGTTGCTGGAGCTGCTGGCCGAGCGTGGCCATCTGATCGCCGACGGGGCCATGGGCACCAACCTGTTCGCCCTGGGTCTGGAGACCGGCGACTCGCCGGAGCTCTGGAACGTGCAGGAACCGGCCAAGGTCGCCACCGTGCACCGGGATTTCCTTGTGGCCGGATCGGACATCGTGCTGACCAACAGTTTCGGCGGCACCGCCCACCGGCTGAAGCTGCACGGCGCCCAGGACCGGGTGAAGGAACTCAACGCCGCGGCCGCCCGGATCTGCCGCACCGAAGTGGACCGCTGGAAACAGGAGACCGGCAAGACCTGTCTCGTGGCCGGGTCCATGGGGCCGACCGGCGAGCTGTTCGAGCCGCTCGGCGCACTGACGCCGGAGACGGGCGAGGCGGCCTTCGCCGCCCAGGCGGAAGGGCTGGCCGAGGGCGGGGCCGACATCCTGTGGATCGAGACCATGTCGGCGGCCGAGGAGATGGCCGCCGCCGTGGCCGGTGCCGCGCGGGTCGGCCTGCCGATCGTCGCCACCATGACCTTCGACACCAATGCCCGCACCATGATGGGGCTGACGCCGGCGGATTTCGCTGCCCTGGCGAAGACCCTGGCCACGCCGCCCAGTGCCATCGGCGCCAATTGCGGCGTCGGCCCGGCAGAATTGGCGCAGACCGTGCTCGCCCTGACCGAGGCCGATCCGCTGGCGGTGGTCGTGGCCAAGGGCAATTGCGGCATTCCGCAATTTGTCGATGGCGCCATCGTCTATGACGGCACGCCGGAGGCGATGGCCCTCTATGCCCGGATCGTCCGTGATGCCGGGGCGCGGATCGTCGGCGGCTGCTGCGGCTCCAAGCCGGACCATGTCCGGGCCATCGCCGAGGCGCTGAAGGGCTACACGCCGGGCGACCGGCCGACGTTGGAGCGGATCACCGAGGAATTGGGCGCGCCCTGGTCCAAGGGCGGCCGGCTGTCGGCCCATGCGCCGGAGGGCATCGAGGACGACGGCGCCCGCCGTCGCGGACGCCGCCGGCGGGCCAGCTGAGTTCTGGGGAGGGGAACGTGAGCGCACCGATCTTTCACATGCTGGCGGGCGCTCCGGCTCCCGTCGCCCCCTATAGTCATGCGGTGGAGGTGGACGGCTGGGTGCTGGTCACCGGCCAGCTCGCCACCGACCCGGACGACGATTCCGCGCCGCTGCCCGAGGGCGTCGAGGCGCAGACGATCAAGACCATGGAGAACCTGAAGCGGGTGCTCGCCGGGCTCGGCCTCGGCTTCGAGCATGTGGTGCAGGCCCGGGTGTTCATCACCGAGTTCGAGCGCGACTACGCCGCCATGAACGCGGTCTATGCCACGTATTTCGCCGAGGACCGCCGCCCGGCCCGCACCTGTATCGGGGTGACGGGCCTGGCGCGCGGCGCGCTGGTGGAGATCGACTTCGTGGTCAAGCGGCCGGACTGAGCCGTCGGCGGGCCCTTCGACACGCGCTCCCGGATCAGGTCCGGGAACGCTGCTCAGGGCGAGGTCATCTCAAAAAAATAGAAAGACGTCGCCCTGAGCAGCCCCGCCCCGGACTTGAGCCGGGGCGGGGCGTGTCGAAGGGTGGGCCGCTTATGCCGTTAGCCCTCGTTGATCGCCAGACCGGAGAGAACATCGGCGATGGTGTCGTTGGCCACCGCGTCGTTCGGATTGGCGCAGGCGAAGCCCCAGGTCGCCCGGTTGCCGGCTTCCACGATCTCGGTCTTGCCCTGATCCCAGGTGCGGGTGAAGGCAAAGCACAGATCCGCGCCGCTGGAGAACCGACGCACGGTGAACTGCCGGGTACCGGTGATTACGTCGAAGGACTCGCTGAACTCCGGCTTCGCGCCGCGTGTCTGGCCGATGAGGTTGGCGATCTGATCCGGATCCTTCGGCGTGTGCAGGCGGTCGCCGCTGGAGATCTCCTCATAGACCACGAGGGCACGGGCGAGCCGCGTCTCAGGGGACTGATACATGGCGGCATGCTGGGTCGCCGGGCTGCCGCCCTGCTGCCGGGTGGTGTAGGTGGCCTGGGTGTTCTCCACGATCGGGTGGGTCAGGCGGATCTTGGACTCCGCGCTGCGCACCTTGGCCCATTGGGCTTCGGCCGGAGAGGCGGACAGTACCGCGCCGCCGGCGGCGACGAGCGCTACGGCGAAAAACAGACGTCTCAGGGAATCGCGCATACTTCCTCACTCTTGAGTTGTCGGCGCCGCGGACCTGCCGCCGACGCTCCTCGCATACCCGCCCCCAGGATCCCTCGGCCTTAACCTCTCCGGCGCCCCGATGCAACCCACGGCCGATCCGGGGCGGCGCGGATCGCGGCGTCAGTCGCGGACGTGGATGGCCTGCGCCACGGCGAGCAGACGGTCGGTCGTCACCGCGACGTCGGGCGCCTCGCAGAGATAGCCGAGAAGCTGGTCGGTGCCGGCCGATGAGAGCTCGCCGCCGGACACGCCCCAGGTCTGCGCGATCGCCGCACACTCCACGTTGTTTTCGAAACGGAAGCGCTGAACGTCGAGGAGTCCCCGGTCGGTCGTCAGCTGGAGCCGCTGGCCAAGATCGATATCGGCGCCCTGCAGGGAGCGCCATTTCAGGACCCGCTCGGCCGTCCGGGCGATGCGGAAATGGTAGCCGGGCTGCAGCTCGATATAGACCAGCATCGCCCGGTCCAGCTTGAACTTGTCGGTCTTGTAGCGGGCGACGTGGAAGGTGCTGCTGAAGCTGTCGTCGGATGCCTTCAGGAAGATGCCGTGTCCCGTCGCCTCCGGCAGGTCGATCAGGATCTTCGTGTCGTTGGACCGCACCGATTGCCAGTCAAGCCCGGCATCCTGCGCCGCGGCGGCGCTTATGCCCTGAAGGACGAGGGGGCAGAGAAGGAGGGCAGCGAGAAAAAGTCTCATCGGATCCTCTCAGTTGGTTGCCGTACGTGACGCCTCGCGATCCGCATAGGCTTGGAGGGCGGGAAACATGCGTTCGACCTCTGCCAGGGCTTCGTTCCGCGGCGTTCCCGCCTGAAGCCGGTCCGACATCAGCGCCCGCAGCGCCATGATATCCCACCGGCTCAGGGTCATCTGTTCGTGGAATGGGCTCATCACCGAGGCGATGGCGGCGGAATGGAAACGGAAGCCGAGCGCGTGCATCATCTCATGGTCGATGCAGCGGATGATGCGCTCCTCGGTGTCCTCGGCGATCCAGATGCTGGCGCGGATGATCTCGTCGCCGGCATAGGACAGCCGCACGAAACACGAGGTCAGGTTCTCCTGGACCGGATAGGCGGTACCGATCGGGTCCTGGCGGAAGCGGATCACTCCGTTCTCCCGCACCTGAACCGAGTCGCGGCCGGCGATGCCGGCGATCCGGTCCATGCGCGACGCCGCGATCCGGGTGAACGTCTCGGATCCCTCCGCCGTCCATTCGAGCGGGCCTTCCCAGCGGCGGGCGGTGCGCTGTTTGTCCGCCGCGCCGTCCGCGCCGCTGCCGAAGGTCAGCTCGTCGAAGAACCGCACGAAGCGGTCGTCTCTCACCGCGGTCGTCTGACAGGCACCGAGCAGGACCGCGAGCAGGACGAGGACGGCGACCTTCACGTCCGCCTCAGGGCGGCCGTGAGAACGCCGGCGCCGATCAGGCAGCCGGCCCCGACCCGGTTGACCGTGCGCAGCGCCGCGGGAGAGCGCAGCCGGGTGCGGGCGGCGCTCGCGGCCAGGACATAGAGGCTGTTGGTGATCACCGACACGCCCAGGAAGGTGGGAGCGAGCACCAGGAGCTGCGGCAGCACCGGGGCGTGCGGCGTCATGAACTGCGGCAGGAAGGCAATGAAGAAGGCGATCAGCTTCGGGTTCAGCGCCGTGACCACGAAGCCGTGTAGCGCCCGGCGACGGCCCTTCGACCGGTCCGCGACGGCGCCCGCCTGGGCCGCGTCGACCGCATGGGGGTCGACGGGCGCGCGCCACATCTTCACGCCGAGCCAGATCAGGTAGGCGGCCCCGGCGAACTTCATCACCGTGAACACGACGGCGGAACTTGCCAGGATCGCGCCCAGTCCAACGGCGGAGATGGCGAGGGCTGCGAGGTCGCCCGCCAACACGCCGCCGACGGCACCGAAGGCCGCCCGCCGGCCGTCGCCAAGGGCATAGCCGACGATAAGCATGGTGGTCGGTCCAGGCAGCAGAAGAATGGCCACAGAGGCGGTGACGAAGGCTAGCCACAGATCGATGGGCATCGGCGTCTCCACAGCCGGTTTATTCCCTGAAAGCTAGCCCCGAGCCATGCGTTAGGGTCAAGCCCGACATACCGTTGACACCCACACGAATCCCCTTGACCCATCGGCAATTCGTCTCCATGTTCCGCTTCAGAAGGCGGGCCGGGAAACGGCGGGGCGGTGCCCCACGGATCCGGGCCTTTCTTTTTGGGCCGACGGTGGAGACCGGAGGTCCAACTCGTTGGCGTCAGGGGCGAAGCCCCTACGGAGGTGACTCGACGCACTGCCTGCACGATGATCGCCATGCCTTCGCATGAAGGTGGGGTCCAAACCGGCGAATATTCGTGATGCCCGCCCCCTGTGGGGTGGGTTTTCTTGTCTGCCCATTCCGCTCGTCCCGTAGGGCTCCTCGTGGTCCATGGGGGTGGAGGGTCTAAGGGTAGCTGGGTCAATCTTCTGGTTAGGAGGAGTGAGACATGGAACTCACCGCCAAATTGGGGATGGACTCGGCCACTCAGCCGAGCGAATTCCAGGACGAATCCGCCCGTCGTCATAGCGACGACAATGTTATCCGGCTCCCCTCCACGGGTTTCAGTAGTTCGGACGAACGCTTCGACCACTTCGTCAAGCGCGACGGTCTGACCTTCGCCGGCACGCATCTGATCATCGATCTCTGGGGCGCCTCCCGGCTCGACGACATCGAGCATATCGAGACGGCGCTGAAGAAGTGCGTGACCGAAGCCGGTGCGACCTTGCTGCACATCCACCTGCACCACTTCTCGCCGAATGGCGGCGTGTCGGGCGTGGCCGTGCTGGCCGAGTCCCACATCTCCGTCCACACCTGGCCGGAATGCGACTACGCGGCGTTCGACGTGTTCATGTGCGGCGACGCGCAGCCGCACAAGGCGATCGACGTGCTGAAGGAGGCCTTCGAGCCCGAGCGCGTCAATGTCGGCGATCACCGGCGGGGCATGGTGGTATGACGGAATGGTTCACGGAGACGCTGCACCCCTGGCTGGCGCAGCGCCTCCGCATGGATCGCGTGCTCTATCGCGAGAAGACCGAGCACCAGGATCTGATCATCTTCGAGAACGAGAAGTTCGGTCGGGTGCTCACTCTCGACGGCGTGGTTCAGACCACAGAGGGCGATGAGTTCGTCTATCACGAGATGCTGACCCATGTGCCGCTGACGGCCCATGGCAATGCCAAGCGCGTGCTGATCATCGGCGGCGGCGACGGCGGCATGGCCCGCGAGGTGCTCAAGCACCCCGAGGTCGAGTACGTCACCATGGTCGAGATCGACCGTGCCGTCGTGGACATGAGCGTCGAGCACCTGCCGTCGCTCAGCGCCGGCGCGTTCGACGACCCGCGCTTCGAGCTGGTCATCACCGACGGGGCCGCCTATGTGGCCGAAACCGGCGACCGGTTCGACGTGATCATCGTCGACAGCACCGACCCGATCGGTCCGGGCGAGGTTCTGTTCACCGCCGAGTTCTACGCCAACTGCAAGCGCTGCCTGACCGAGGGCGGCATCGTGGTGACGCAGAACGGTGTGCCGGCCCTGCAGGGCTCCGAGGTGACTAATTCCTGGAACCGTCTCGGCAAGAGCTTCGCCGATGTCTGGTTCTTCGTGGCGCCGGTCCCGACCTACCAGGGCGGCTTCATGGCCTTCGGCTGGGCGACGGACGACAAGGCCAAGCGCAAGACCGAGCTGTCGGTCCTGGAAGAGCGTTTCGCCAAGGCGGACATCACCACCCGCTACTACACCCCGGCGGTGCACCAGGGCAGCTTCGGCCTGCCGCGCTTCATCCTGGACCTGCTGACGTAAGTCGGTCCTCGATTACCCGAATTTCAAAGCCCGCTCCGGTGCATCCGGGGCGGGCTTTTTCTTCGTTGCTATTCATTCGGGCAGAAGGGCCCGGTCATCAACTGCTCCAGGAGGAAACCAGAGAACAACTTCAGCGTCATTGGTCGAAATCGGATCTTTTGATAATAAGTCATTTTTGTATTTATTATAGCGCATTTCCATATAATTAAAGCAATTGCTGTAAGTGTTGTAATATTGATTTTTTCCTCCTAGGGAGCAAGTCAACTCGAAAACCTGATCAAAGTAATCGTGGGCATTCACTACTAGTGTTTTTGCAAAGCTTGGGAGTTGACCTCGATGAACAACCAAATTTCTAGTTCGGTATATACGGTGAATTTGCCATTCCACTCGGCGTTCGTGATCTTCTACTGCCTTGTGGGTGGCTTGACGAGATTTTAAGGTTTTATGATGGGTATAGGTTCTATATCTGAGAAGGTGAAAATCTCCCATATTCTTAAATAAATCAGACAGAATATCTTCGTTTTCTTTAAGAGATAGAAGGCAATATAGTTGTTGCAGAAGGTTGTGATCTTCACCGCATTTTGCGGATTTAATGGCGCGATATGCCAGTTTTCTATTCCACCGTAAAATATCCCCGAGCAAGCAGCGTAGGAGTCTACTCATATAATTTAAACCAATAAAAGGCAAAACTCCATGGGTAACATTTGATATTGTGCTACCTGAGAATGATTCAGGAGTTATTGTTTCCAGTGCGGTCCAAATGTTTACAAGCTGATTTTCTACGGAGGTAGAATTAGTGCTCATTCCATGGAAGCTCACGGCGTTAAAAAATTTTTTCTTATCGGGTCCGTTTGGGAATCGTATTTCCTTCATCATAGTTTCCATAGCCCTGGCAGCTCGGGCCGGTAGTTTGTCGCGGACGAACTGCATTCTGTTTAGTGAATTTGAATAAATTCCCTTAATTTCAGTACAGCATTTTTGAATGACGTAGGACCCATCGCCGATACTCAAGGAGTGCTTGTGATTAAAAAGCCCATATACGTGATGTAGTCTAGCAATACGATGATTGGCGACTTCGACTGCCTCGTATGGATCTTTTGCCCGAACATCGTCGCTCACAACAACGCGTTGAAAATACTCACCGCAAACTGGATCTATATGTTCTTTTAAGTCATCTACGTCATCTTTGTTTATTATCTTAGCGCCAAACGCACTTAGATAGGAGTCCTCTACTAAATGTACTTTAGAATCTATGGGTGTTACAACTTTGAACCAATGAGTGTGAGGAAATATAATTTTCCAGAAATTTCGTACATCAATATCGTTTGGTACTTTTTCCTCAAAAAAGAACTTAACAACGGAATTATGAATCCATTGACTGCTTAGCCCAAGATTAATAAGAGAAGAAACTAACTCTCTGCACAAAAAATCAAGATCTATCTTGCGGTCTAATTTTTCTTCATCCAATATGCGCTGAATTAATTTAAAGCATTTAATTGAATATGGGTATTGCTTAATTTCTCCTGATAATACTGACAAGCGTTTAAAAATTTCTTCTGGAGAAGTCTTGTCGACTTGGAAAAAACTATCTAAATCAATATTCACCATCTCTTTAATTATGGGGTTTCCCCGGGTTCTAGTTTCAAGTTCCTTTAAAAGGTGAAGTGCGCCCGGTAGCGCTTTTATATTATGCTTTGCATAATCTAATGCATCGAGACACTCTATAACAAGGGTAGGCGGCGTCGCTGTTGGGGGACGGTGGCTGTCTAAAGTATATTCGAATGATAATTCATCCATTCTTTGGGCAAAAAATACAAGATTATTTCGTGAATCGGGCGTTTCCCAAGACGTCAAACTCCGATATAGCATTATTGTGCCTTTCTATTCTAAGGTTGTGCTAAATATTTGAAGGTACGCATATTCATTTATGTTTTACGCTTCGCCTTTGGTGGAATTTCAAATTAATTCGAAAGTTAATGCAAGGCGTTATCGATGCTAGTCCGTCAGATGGCTCGACGTCACCGTGACGGGCCGGTTGCTGGCGATCTTGGCCACCGTGGCGCCGGTCGGGGCGAAGCGCTGGATGCGGCGGGCATAGACGATGCCGTCGCTCTCGGCGAACAGCTCGGTGCGGCCCTCGGCCGGGTCGTCGGCGGTGGGGTCGATCAGGTCGGCGATCGGCTGCCCTTCCGTCACCTCGGCTCCCAGCGGCACCCGGAAGCTGATGATGCCCGGGGTCGGCGCCTGCACCCGCTCCATGCCCTCCACCGGAACGGTGCGGACGGGGGAGGCGGTATCGATGTCCAGCTCCGCCCCACCGTCGATGATCCCGTAGCGCTGCAGCGTCCGGTACAGCCGGTCGGCATCCTCCTCGGCGAGCGCATCGCCCACATCGCCGGCGCCGCGCAGCTCTACCGTCGAGCACAGGCAGCCCGCGCGCATCCCGGCGGCGCTCAGCTCCTCGTCGAGTTGCCGCCACGGGGTGGTCAAGGCCTCGTCGTAGGACATCGCCCCGGTCGGGTTGGTCAGCAGGGTGACCTCGCTGCCCAGCAGGCGCGGCAGGTCGCTCGCCTGCGGCCAGTGCATGGTGTCGAGGTAGAGGTGGACCAGCCCTTCCTCCTCGCAGTGCAGGTCTAGGGCGAGGTCGGCGTCGCAGCCCAGGCGCATCAGGGTGATGCGCAGATAGTCGATCTCGGTTTCCGCCATGCTGGCTCGGTCGGCCAGGATGTCTGCGATGACCTCGCGCACCAGCGCCACATTGGCGGCGGCATCGCCGCTGAGCCGGCCGCGCACGGCGTTGGCGACCTCGCCCGCGATGGCCGGATAGCCGCGGTTGAAGTTGGCGCCGTCGGCCTCGGCGAAGCGGCCGGACACGTTGCCGCGCGTCACCTGGGACAGGCCGATCGGATTGGCGATCGGGACCAGCATGATATGGCCGAGGATCTCGTGCTCGGCCGCGTCGAGCCGGCGGATCAGGTGGTGCAGCGCCAGCGACCCGGCAAGCTCGCCCGCGTGCACGGCCGCCTGGATATACGCCTTCGGCGTAGCGTCGGGGTCGCCGTAGGTGTGGACGGTGAGATAGCGCTCGGTGCCGAGGCTCATCGGGGGCAGCGGGAAACGCGAAACGATGCGGGTCATTGCGTCCTATGGGGCGGCTCGTTCGAAGGTTGAGGCATTGGCCTGTCCGACCGCGGGTCTGTCAAGTCCGAGGACGCTCGCACGGGCTTCCCGGCGTGGTAGGGTGAGGCTCCGATTTTCGAGCAAGCGATTTGAGACCGTGCCCGCAGCCCCTCCCGTTGCCTCCATCCTCATCGTCGCCTACCAGTCCGGCCCCGACCTCGCTCGCTGCCTGGAGGCGCTGGACCGTCAGACCCGGCGCGACTTCGAGGCGATCCTGGTCGACAACGCCTCCACGGACGGGTCGGTGGAGGCGATCCCGCACTACGACTGGCTGACCGTGGTCCGCTCCCCGGACAATCTCGGTTTCGCCGCCGGCAACAACCTTGCCGCCCGCTCGGCCCGCGGGCGGTATCTGGTCACCCTCAACCCGGATGCCTTCGCGGAACCCGGCTGGCTTGCCGCCCTGATCGCCGCCGCCGAGCGCCACCCCGGGGCCGCCAGCATTGCCTCGGTGCAACTGCTCGATGCCGATCCGGACCGGCTGGACGGGATGGGGGATCCCTATGCCCCCTGGGGGGCGGCCTGGCGCGGCGGGAAGGGCGGCCTGGCGGTCCCGGTCGTCGAGAGCGAGGTCTTCGGCCCCTGCGCCGCCGCGGCGCTGTACCGGCGCGAAGCGTTCGAGGCTGTCGGCGGCTTCTGCGAACGGTTCTTCTGCTACTACGAGGACGTGGACCTGGCGCTGCGGCTGCGGCGGGCCGGCTGGCGTTCGGTGATCACCCCCTGGGCTATCGTGCGCCATGTGGGATCGGGCTCCACCGCCTCGGATTTCGTGCTGCGCCACGCCACCCGGAACCGGGTCTGGACCTACATGCGGGGGATGCCGGCGCTGGCCGGGCTGGCCTTCGCGCCGGTGATGGCGGGGCTGGCGCTCGCCGGCGTGCTGGCGGGCGTCCTGCGCGGCGGTGCCGGTGCGCGGGCGAGGGCGCTGCTGGAGGCGCTGCGGGCGGTCCCGGTGACCCTGCGGGAGCGCGCGGCGATCGCGCAGACGGCAGAAGCGGGCGCGCTTGCGGCGATGACCTGGTCGCCGCTGCGGTTCCTGCGGCGGGGGATCGACGCCCGGCCGCTGGCCGATCTGCCGGCTCGGCTCTCGGGCGGCGTTGCGGAGGACCCGCGCGTTTTGGCGGTGATCGTCAGCTACGAGCCCGATGACCGGCTCGACGGCGTGCTGGACGCGGCGCTGGCCCAATGCGCCCAGGTGGTGCTCGTGGACAACGGCAGCGCGCCCGAGGTTCGCGCCCGGTTGCGCGGCCGGGCCGATCGCTCGGATGCGCTGACGCTGGTGGAGAACGAGGCGAATGTCGGGCTGGCGGCGGCCCAGAATCAGGGGCTGGAGATCGCCCGCTCAGCCGGGACCGACTGGATCCTGCTGCTGGACGACGACAGCGTGCCGGCGCCCGACATGGTGGCGCGGCTGCTGGGCGGCTGGACGGAGCTGGCGGATCGCGGGCGCGTCGGCCTGCTGTCGCCGCGGCTCAGCGATGCGGAGGGCACGCTGAAGCCCTATCTGCTCTCCAGCGGCACTGGGTGGGATCTTCGGCGGGCGCGGATGGCGCCAGGGGCTGTGGTCCGCGACGGCGTCTTTGCCATCGCCTCGGGCAGCCTGATCCGGCGCGACGTGCTGGAGGTGGTCGGGCCGATGGCCGGGCCGTTCTTCATCGACTATGTGGATATCGAGTTCAGCCTGCGCCTGCGCCGGGCCGGGTTCGAGATTGTCGGCATAGGCGACGCGGTGCTGACCCATCGCCTGGGCGAGTTCCACGAGACCGAGGTGCTGGGCCGCAAGGTGGCGTTGAACACCCACTCCGCCTGGCGCCGCCGGCTCATCCACCGCAACCGTGTGCGGGTCTGGCGGCGCTTCGCCGCCCAGGTACCGGCCTGGGTCGCCTGGGACGCCACCGCCGCGCTATACGATGTCTGGAAGGCTGCGGTCTACGAGACCGACAAGGGCGCAAAACTCCGCGCCATTTTCGGCGGTTTCATCGCGGGATGGCGCGACTGACCGCCCGGTCTATTTGCCGCCGCCGGTCAGCCGAGCGCCGATCCAGGCCAGCGTGATCGGCACCGCCCGTACGGCCAGCCGGGCGAAGATCGCCGCCCCGATGATGCGCAGGATCAGGTCCGGATACTGGGGCCGGAAGTGCTTGCGGAAATATTTTGTGGCGCTGATCGACTTGTGCCATTCGACGGTGAAGGGCGAGACCCGGCTGGTGCCCTTCACATGCATGACGGCGACATCGGGGACGTAGAGGATCTCGCCGCCCGACTTGATCACCCGCATGCAGAGATCGACGTCCTCGACATGGAGGAAATACTCCTCGTCCATGCCGCCGAGCGCGTTGTAGCTGTCGGTCGGCATCATCATGAACGCGCCGGAGATGCACTGGACCGGGGTCACCTTGTCCAGCGGCTCGGTCTCGTTCAGGTTCAGACGCTGGAAATGCGGATGGTCCGGCATCAGCTTGTCCAGGCGGAACAGTTCCACCAGACAGGTCCAGGGCGTCATCAGGTTGCGCCGGCCGCCGCGCTGCTCGCTGCCGTCCGGGTTCTCGATCCGCACGGTCGCCATGGTGGCGTTCGGCGCGTCGTCGAACACTGAGAAGACCCGGCCGACGACGCCGGGTCGCAGCACGCAGTCCGGATTGAGCAGCAGGATATAGGCGGTCTTGGCATAGCGGACGCCGAGATTGCAGCCCTTGGAGAAGCCGACATTCCCCTGGCCGCGCACGACGATCAGCCGTTTGTCTTCGGCGGCAAGCGCATCGATCGCGGCACGGGTATCGGCCGAATTGCCGTTGTCCACCAGAACGACGGATCGCACCCCGTCTTGTTCAAGGGCGGCGGAAACACTGTCTAGCAGGACGGCACCGGTCCGGTACGACACGACGACCACGGTACAGGCATGGGCACGCACCGGCTCGCGAGGAGGGTCCGGCATGGTGCTGGCTGCTACCGTCCGGGGTCGCAAGGGAACGACCCGTCGGTCGAAGGGTTCTGTCGTCAGGCTCATCAGGTCCCGATCGGTTTCCTTGCCATTATATTCCGCCCGCCTCCTTATTATCAGGAGTTCGGTAGCATACCATCGTGCCAAAATGCTGCTTTCGCAAATGATAGCATACAGCGCCGCGGCGAATAAGCGCGGCGGCCTGCGGAGTTGTGGACGTCAGTTGCGCCATGCTATCACCCGCCGCGGTTTCTCGCCCGCCCTCGAACGATCCCTACCTCTGGGCTGGCCAACGCATGCGGAGGATACGACGTGCAGGTAGAATCGCTGGCAATCCCGGACGTTAAGATCCTGACGCCGAAGCGGTTCGGAGACGCCCGCGGCTTCTTCTCCGAGACCTACAACAAGGCCACTCTGGCCGGACACGGGCTCGATCTGGAGTTCATCCAGGACAACCATTCCATGTCGCAGCCGGTCGGCGTGCTGCGCGGCCTGCATTTCCAGACCCCGCCCTTCGCCCAGGACAAGCTGGTGCGCGTGGTGAAGGGGCGGATCTTCGACGTGGCGGTGGACATCCGGCAGGGCTCGCCGACCTACGGCAAATGGGTCGGCGCGGAGATCTCGGCGGACGCCTGGAACCAGATCCTGGTGCCGGTCGGCTTCGCCCACGGTTTCGTCACATTGGAGCCGGACACTGAGGTGATCTACAAGGTCACCGCTCCCTATGCGCCGGAGCACGACAAGGGTCTGGCCTGGAACGATCCGGCTATCGGCATCGACTGGCCGCTGAACGGTGTCACGCCGACCCTGTCCGACAAGGACACCAAGCATCCCGGGCTGGCGGATCTGCCGGCCTATTTCTCGATCTGATCGCGGCGCTGGAGACGAGCATGGCGACACCGAAAACGGTTCTGGTCACGGGCGGCGCCGGCTTCATCGGCTCCGCGGTCATCCGCCTGCTGATCGCCGAGACCGACGTCCGGGTGGTCAATGTCGACAAGCTGACCTACGCGGCCAGCGGCACCGCCCTGGCGGAGATCGAGGACAGCAACCGCTACGCCTTCGAGCAGGTGGACATCACCGACTCGGCGGCGCTGAAGACGGTGTTCGAGACCCACGATCCCGATGCGGTGATGCATCTGGCGGCGGAATCCCATGTCGACCGCTCGATCGACGGGCCCGAGGCGTTCATCCACACCAACGTGGTCGGCACTTTCCGCCTGCTGCAGGCGGCGCGCCAGCATTTCGCCACGCTGGAGGGCGAGCGCAAGGCCGGCTTCCGGTTCCACCACATCTCAACCGACGAGGTGTTCGGCTCGCTCGGCGACGAGGGCATGTTCACCGAGGAGACGGCCTACGATCCGCGGTCGCCCTATTCCGCATCCAAGGCCTCCTCGGACCATCTGGTGCGCGCCTGGGGCGAGACCTACGGGCTGCCGATCGTCCTGTCGAACTGCTCGAACAACTACGGGCCGTTCCACTTCCCCGAGAAGCTGATCCCGCTGATGATCATCAAGGGCCTGCGCGGCGAGCCGCTGCCGGTCTATGGCGACGGTCAGAACGTGCGCGACTGGCTCTATGTGGAGGACCACGCCCGCGCCCTGTGGACCGTGCTGTCGAAGGGCACTGCCGGCGAGAGCTACAACATCGGCGGCCACAACGAGATGTCGAACCTCGCGGTGGTGCAGACCATCTGCGACCTGCTGGACCGCTACGCGCCGCCGCTGGCCGGCGTGACGTCCCGGCGCGAACTGATCACCTTCGTCACCGACCGGCCCGGCCACGACTTCCGCTATGCCATCGACGCCGCCAAGATCGAGCGCGATCTCGGATGGACCCCGCGCGAGACCTTCGAAAGCGGCATCGGCAAGACCGTGCAGTGGTATCTGGCCAACGAGTCCTGGTGGCAGCCGCTGCTGGACCGCAACGTGCTGGCCCGCGTGGGCACCGGCACCACCGGAAAGACAGGCTGAGCATGCGGGTTCTGGTTACCGGCGTTACCGGGCAGGTCGGCGGCGCGCTCGTCCGGATGGCCGCGGACGACGCGGCGGCGGGCATCGAGATCGTCGGGGTGGGTCGGGATCGCCTCGACCTCGCCCAGCCCGGCCTTGTCGACGGCGCGCTGGACGCGGTGCGACCGGACCTGGTGGTCAACCCCGCCGCCTATACCGCCGTCGACAAGGCCGAGCAGGAACGCGACCTCGCCTTCACCATCAACCGTGACGGCCCGGCCGCCCTGGCGGCGGCCTGTGCTGAGCGGAAGATCGGTCTGATCCATGTCTCGACGGACTATGTGTTCGACGGCGAGGGAACGCGGCCCTACCGGCCGAGCGATCCGGTGTCCCCGCTGGGCGTCTACGGCGCCTCCAAGGAGGCCGGCGAGACGGCGATCCGCCACGCGCTGGAGGACCACCTGATCCTGCGCACCGCCTGGGTCTACGCGGCCCGCGGCGCGAACTTCATGAACACCATGCTGCGGGTCGGCAAGGATCGCGACGAGCTGCGGGTGGTCGACGACCAGCACGGCACGCCGACGGCGGCGGTCGATATCGCCGCCGCCATCCTGGCGCTGGTCCGCGCCCGCATGGAGGCGTCGCCCGTGGCGCCCGGCACCTACCACTACACCGCCGATGGCGAGACCACCTGGCACGGTTTCGCCGAGGCGATCTTCGCGCGGGCCGAGAGGCACTGGGGCCGGCGGCCGACGGTACAGGCCATTCCCTCCGCGGAATATCCGACCCCGGCGAAGCGGCCGGCCTATTCGGTGCTCGATACCACCGCGCTGATCGAGGCGCTGCCGACCCTGCCGCACCGGTCGTGGCAGACGGCGCTGGATGAAGTTTTCGCCGCCCGCATGGCGGCAGAGGAGACGGTCTGATGAAGGGGATCATTCTGGCGGGCGGGTCCGGGACCCGGCTCTACCCGTTGACCATGGTGGCGAGCAAGCAGCTCCTGCCGGTCTACGACAAGCCGATGATCTACTACCCGCTGACCACGCTGATGCTGGCCGGCATCCGCGAGATCCTGGTGATCACCACCCCGCAGGACCAGCCCGCCTTCCAGCACCTGATGGGCGACGGCACCAAGTGGGGCATCGAGATCACCTATGCGGTCCAGCCGGAGCCGAACGGTCTCGCCGAGGCGTTCATCATCGGCCGCGAGTTCGTCGGCAACGACCCGGTCGCCCTGGTGCTCGGCGACAACATCTTCTACGGCCACGGCCTGACCGACATCCTGCAGCGCGCCCGCGCCGAGGCGTCGGGCCAGGGCGGGGCGACCGTCTTCGGGTACTATGTCAGCGATCCGGAGCGTTACGGCGTCGTCGATTTCGACGAGGAGGGCCGGGCGACCTCGATCGTCGAGAAGCCGGCCAACCCCGCCTCCAATTGGGCGGTGACCGGGCTGTATTTCTACGACAACACCGTTCTGGACGTCGCCGCATCGATCAAGCCGTCGCCGCGCGGCGAGTTGGAGATCACCGACGTGAACAAGGTGTATCTGGACAACGGCACCCTGCGGGTCGAGCGGATGGGCCGCGGCTATGCCTGGCTCGACACCGGCACCCATGCGAGCCTGCTGCAGGCCTCGGAGTTCGTGCGCACCGTCGAGGAGCGTCAGGGGCTGAAGATCGCCTGTGTGGAGGAGATCGCCTTCTACATGGACTATATCGACGCCGAACAGGTTCTGAAACTCGCCGCACCCCTGGCCAAGTCCGGGTACGGTGAATACCTGCAGAGAATGGTCCGCGCGCGGCACTGACGCGGCGCGCGAAGATCCGGAGGCCGCCCGCCTATGTTCCGTGCCGCACTCGCCCTGATCTTCTGCGCCGCGCTCGCGTCCTTCGCCTACGCGTTCTGGCTCGTCCTGGCTCCGGAGGGCCATAACTGGAGCGTCGACATTCCGGTCGAGCGCTATCTCGACCGCAAGCAGGATCAGTCGACGGCAGCGCCGGATGCCGCGCCGCCCACCGCTGCGCCGCCAGCCGCCGAGTCGTCAGCCGCCGAGGCGCCGGCGTCGGTTCAACCTCCGGCCGTCGCGACGACGGATCCCGCACCGGCTCCGAGTCCAGCACCCGCGCCGCCGCCCGCCGCCGATGATCGGCCGATCACCCTGTCGCTCCCGATCGCCTGCACGCCGGGTACGGATTGCTGGGTGGTGAACTACGTGGACCTCGATCCCGGTCCGGGCCGCAGGGACTATCGCTGCGGAGAGATGTCCTATGACGGCCACAAGGGCACGGATATCGGGCTGGCCAACGACGCGAAGATCGAGGGGGCGGTCCCGGTCCTTGCGGCGGCGCCCGGCAAGGTGATGGGCGCGCGGGACGGCGAGGCGGATCTCGGCACCGCCGGCATCGCGGCGGCCAAGGCCGCCGGCAAGGAATGCGGCAACGGCGTGCGCATCGATCACGGCAACGGCTGGGCCACCCAGTACTGTCACATGCGCAAGGGCAGCGTGGTTGCCCATGCGGGCCAGGAGGTCGCCGCCGGAGACGTGCTGGGCGCCGTCGGCCTGTCCGGCATGACGCAGTTCCCCCATGTCCACATGTCGCTGGAGCACAACGGCACCGTGGTCGACCCGTTCCGCGGGGTCGAGGGCGGCGACGCCTGCGGCGTGGGCCGCCAGCCCCTTTGGGACGATGCGGCCCTGACGTCCCTGACCGCGCTTGCCGCCCCGTCGCTGCTGGACGCGGCGATCTTCGACCGGGTGCCCGACAGCGATGCCGCGGCGGCCGGCGACGCCGCGCTGACCACCCTGCCGGCGACCGCGGAAAGCGTCGTCGTCTGGTTCCGTGCCGTGGGGATCCAGCCCGGCGATACGGGCCAACTCACCTTGCGGATGCCCGACGGAACGGTCGTCGCCAGCGATACGATCACCTTCGATCAGACCAAGGCGGTGATGTTCCGGGCGGTCGGCGTGCGGAACTCCCAGTCGAAGTTCCCCGA
Organism: Thalassobaculum sp. OXR-137; assembly: GCF_034377285.1. Classification (NCBI taxonomy): domain Bacteria; kingdom Pseudomonadati; phylum Pseudomonadota; class Alphaproteobacteria; order Rhodospirillales; family Thalassobaculaceae; genus Thalassobaculum; species Thalassobaculum sp. OXR-137. Next base: position 2,032,385 of record NZ_CP139715.1, read on the forward strand.
CGGCCTGCCGCTCGGCACGTGGACCGGGCAGGCCGTTCTCACGCGTGACGGGCGGGTGACCGGCGAGCGCACGGTGCAGGCGACGGTGGCGGCTACCAACTGACGCGTCAGCAGCAGCCGTTGCACTGCATTCGCCCGCTTGTTAAAGCTATAAGCCAGTTTTCGTTAATGCACGGGAGGCGGCTATCCGCGCGCGGCACCGACTGCTTGAAGACTATGATCCCGATGGGTTCTTCTGCGAATACCAGGGCGACGCACAGCGTCAGCAGGTGCTCGCCGGCCTCTTGAAACGGCTTAACGGTACGACGCCGAAGGAACTGACTCGCCTGTCCAAGGCGGTCGACCGGGAACTTTACAACCTGGGCATCACCTTCACGCTCTATCACGAGGGCTCGTCCGTCGACCGGGTCCTGCCCTTCGACCTGATCCCCAGGGTCCTGACGCCGGCCGACTGGGAGATCATCGAAAGCGGCTCGATCCAGCGGGTGCAGACCCTGAACCTTTTGCTGGCCGACATCTACGGCGAGCAGAAGTGCATCAAGGACGGCATCCTGCCCGCCGATCTGGTGTTCAAGAATCCGAACTACCGGCCGGAAATGGTCGGGCTGAAGGTGCCCGAGAACTGTTACGTCAATGTCTGCGGCGTCGATGTGGTGCGCGGCGGCGACGGGCAGTTCGTGGTGCTGGAGGACAACGCCCGCAGCCCGTCCGGCGTTTCCTACGTCGTGGAGAACCGCCAGCTCATGCGGCGGACCATGCCCAATCTGTTCGAAGGCATGAACGTCCGTCCGGTGCTGGATTACGGCCTGCGGCTGCACCATGCGCTCTGCGAGGCGGCCCCCGCCGGGGTGAGCGATCCGCAGGTTGTCCTGCTGTCGCCCGGCCCGTTCAACTCGGCCTATTTCGAGCACGTGTTCCTGGCCCGCGAGATGGGCATCCCGCTGGTCACCGGGCAGGACATGGTCGTCGAGAACGACAAGGTCTATATGCGCACCACCGGCGGGCTGATGCCGGTGCACGTGATCTACCGCCGCATCAACGACGACTTCCTCGACCCCGAGGTGTTCCGCGAGGACAGCATGCTCGGCGTGCCGGGTCTGATGCGGGCCTATGCCAAGGGCAACATCACGATCGCCAATGCGGTCGGCACCGGCGTGGCCGACGACAAGGGCGTCTATGCCTACATTCCGCGGCTGATCAAATACTACCTCGACCAGGACGCCATCCTGCCGAACGTGCCGACGAACCTGTGCCGCGAGAAGGACGGGCTGCAGTATACGCTCGACAATCTCGACAAGCTGGTGACCAAGCCGGTGGGCGAGGCCGGCGGCTACGGGGTGGTGATCGGCCCGCGTGCGTCCCTGCGCGAGCTGGAGGCGACCCGCAAGGCGATCGAGAAGGATCCGGCGAACTACATCTCCCAGCCGATGGTCGAACTGTCGGTGTCGCCGACCCTGATCAGCGGCCGGGTGGAGCCGCGCCACGTGGATCTGCGGCCGTTCTGCGTCACCGGAAAATCCACATGGGTGTTACCGGGCGGCCTGACGCGCGTTGCCCTCAAGAAGGGCTCGCTGGTGGTCAACTCGTCCCAGGGCGGCGGGTCCAAAGACACCTGGGTTCTGGAGTAACGCCATGCTGTCACGCTACGCAGAGAACGTGTACTGGCTTGGCCGCTATGTGGAGCGGGCCGAGAACCTCGCCCGTCTGCTGGACACGCACGGCTCGTTCGCCCGCGATCCCCGCGCCACCGGCGACTGGGAAGCGGTGATCCGGATCAACGCCGACGAGGAGCTGTTCTTCAGCCGCAACAAGGAAGCCACGGCCGCGGCGGTCGTGTATTTCTACCTGATCGACCCGAAGAGCCCGACCTCGGTCCTGAACTCGATCGGCTATGCGCGGGAGAACGCCCGCACGGTGCGCCACCTGATCAGCACCGAGCTCTGGGCCCATCTCAACACCTTCTACGGCGAGGTCCAGGAGCTGAAGCGGCGGGACATCAGTCTTGCCCGGCTGTCCAAGGTGGCCGCCTTCATCAAGACGAACTGCCAGACCCATACGGGCATCGCCGAGGGCACCCTGTATCGGGACCAAGCCTACCGGTTCTATCAGCTCGGCCGCCATGTGGAGCGCGCCGACCAGACCTCCCGTCTACTCGACGTGAAGTACCGCCAGCTGCAGAGCGTGGCGGAGGATCCGGGCTCGCCGATCGATATCAGCCAGTGGAACGCCCTGCTGCGCTCCGCCGCCGGCTACCAGGCCTATCGGCGCACCCGGCCGGGCAGCATGAGCACCAGCGACGTGGCCCGCTTCCTGATGTCGGACAGTGAGTTCCCGCGCTCGATCTGCTTCTGCCTGTACCGGATCAAATACGACCTCGCCTGTCTGGAGAGCGAGCATGGGCTCGAGCTCGGCGAGCGCTTGCGGGACAATCTGGGGCGGGTGATGGAGATCTCCGGGCAGACGCCGACCGACCGGATCGAACCCGCCTGGCTGCACAAGTTCGCCGACGCCATCCAGGACGGTCTGCTGGGACTCAGCGGGGCGCTCGGCGAACGGTTCTTCGGGCTGGTCGAGGCGGCGGACTAGGCGGAAACTGTTTGTTTATGTTTGGCGAGTAGTCTTTGCGGCGATCAATGTCGTGGGCACGCTGCCATGCAGGTCCTGAGCATCATCCATCGGACGGAATACTCGTACCGCGAGCCGGTACGCTTCGGCGAGCATCGCCTGCTCTTCCGTCCGCGCGACAGCCATGACATGCGCCTGGTCGACAGCCGGCTGAAGATCCTGCCGGCCTCCAGCGTGCGCTGGATGCACGACGTGTTTTCCAATTCCGTCGCCGTGGCCCGGTTCGACGAGCCGGCCGAGCGGCTGCTGTTCGAAAGCGTGATCGTGGTCGAGCATTACCCGGCCCGCGCCCCGGTCTTCGAGATCGACGATCACGCCCGCTATCTCCCCTTCGCCTATGCCCTGGACGATCTGCAGGATCTCGGCCGTTCCGTCGTGCGTCACCACCCCGACGACGGTGCCATCGAGGCCTGGGCCCGGTCGTTCTTCACGGGCGCGAAGACCGAGACCCTGGATCTGCTGCGCGGGATGACGAAGAGCGTGCGGTCCGACTTCGCCTATCGGCCGCGCGAGGAGGAGGGGGTGCAGTCGCCCTCCGTCACCCTGGCGCGCCGGCGGGGGACGTGCCGCGATTTCGCGCTGCTGATGATGGAGGCGGTCCGCTCCCTCGGCCTCGCCGCCCGGTTCGTTACCGGCTACGTCTTCGACCCGGCTGTGGAGTCCGCCGCCCCTGTGGTCAACTCGATCCGGGGCGGCCAGCCGATCCAGGGAGCCGGCGCCACCCATGCCTGGGTCCAGGTCTATCTGCCCGGAGCGGGTTGGGTGGAATACGATCCGACCAACGGCATCATCGGCGGCGAGAACCTGATCCGCGTGGGCGTGGCCCGCGACCCGAGCCAGGCGATCCCGCTCCAGGGCAGCTATTTCGGCCCGGCGGAGGCCTTCGTGAAGATGGATGTCTGCGTCGACGTCCTGCGCGGCAACGTGCTGGAAAGCCGGGCGGCGTAGGGCGTTTTATCTTCTCCTCCGAGGGAAGGGGTCAGTGAGGTCACCCTACTTCGTCTTCAGCACGAACTCCATGCCGCTGCGGGTGCCGACATAGATCCCCGGTTTGGTCCGTCGCAGCGACAGGATCAGGCCGGAGACCATCACGTCGACCCGGTCCCCCTGCATCCGCACCACCTGGGCGTCCAACTTCTGATCGGTGTCCGTGCACTCGACCGTGACCGTGTCGTCCAGGCGCATGGCTGCGCTCCCTGCTGCAGAGGATCGGACAACGATAGCCGATTCGTGTGACGCCCGCCTGCTTTCGATATCGTCGGATCTGATATAATTCGCTCTCAGCGATCTCACCTGTCGGTCGGAGGATGCCGTGGATGTTCAGGACCTGAAGGTATTCGAGGCGGTGGCCCGCCATGGCGGCATGAAGCGGGCGGCGGAGGAACTGGCCACCGTCCAGTCCAACGTGACCGCCCGCATCCGCGCCCTGGAAGAGGATCTGGAGGTCCGCCTGTTCGACCGGCACAGCCGGGGGGTCGTGCTGACATCCGCCGGCGAGCGGCTGCTGCCCTATGCCCAGCGGGCCGCGGTGCTGATGACCGATGCCCGCCGCGCCGCCCGCGACGACGGCCATCCGTCGGGATCGCTGGTGGTCGGATCGCTGGAGACGACGGCCGCGCTGCACCTGTCGCGCCCGCTCGCCGCCTATGTGGCCGCCCATCGCGAGGTCGATCTGGTCCTGCGCACGGGCACCACGGCGGAGCTGATCCAGCGGGTGCTGACCGGCGAACTGGAGGGCAGCTTCGTGTGCGGCCCGGTCGCCCATCCGGAATTGGAGGTGGAGACCGTCTACCACGAGGAACTGGTGCTGGTGGCGCCGCCGGGGCTGGGCGCCATCGAGGCGCTGTCGGCCCGGCGCGAGGTGCGGATCGTGGTGCTGCGGGCTGGCTGCTCCTACCGCCAGCGGCTGGAGGAGATCCTCGCCCGGCGTGGCATCGTCGGCCTGCGCATTCTGGAGTTCGGCACCATCGAGGCCATCGTCGGCAGCGTCGCCGCCGGTCTCGGTGTCACCCTGCTGCCGCGCGGCATCGTGGCGGCAGCCGAGGCCGAGGGCCGGGTCGAGCTGCACCGGCTGCCGCCGGAAGACGGTCTGGTGGAGACGCTGTTCATCCGCCGGGTCGACGGCCACAGCTCCAGCGCGCTGACCGCCCTGATCGCCACGGTGGCGGATCCGGCCGTCGCCCGCCCCGCGCTGGTCGCCGCCGCCGAATAGATATCTCACGAAGCGATCGCCGGTATCGGATCAAATCGCTTCTCGTGAGATCGCCCTGTGCCTAGCTTGGGGGCATGAGCGAGATGACGACAGCGGCCGGTCGCACCGGCGAGATGCCCTGGCGGGCGGTGAGTGCCGCCTGCGCCGCCATGCTGGTCGGGATCGGCCTGGCGCGGTTCGCCTATACGCCCCTGATCCCCGCGGTGGTCGAGGCCGGCTGGTTCGAACCGGCGGCCGCCCTGTATCTCGGCGCGGCCAACTTGCTCGGCTATCTGGCCGGGGCGGTGCTCGGCAACCGGCTGTCGGGCCGGTTCGGCGCGGTGCCCGTGCTGCGCTGGTCGATGGCGGCGTCCGCCGTCTCCCTGCTGGTCTGCGCCGAGCCGCTGGGCTTCCTGTGGGTCTTCGTGTGGCGGCTGGTGGCCGGGATCGCCGGCGGCGCGCTGATGGTGGTGGCGGCGCCGACGGCGCTGGCCCGGGTGCCCCAGGGCCGGCGCGGGCTGGCCGGCGGGCTGATCTTCACCGGCGTCGGGCTCGGCATCGCCATTTCCGGCACCCTGGTGCCGACCCTGCTGCAGGTCGGGCTGGAACAGACCTGGCTGGCACTGGGCGGCCTCTGCGCCCTGTTGACCGCCCTGGTCTGGACCTGGTGGCCGGACGGCGCCGTGCCGCGCAAGGTCGGGGGAGCGCGGGCGGCGAGCGGCGGTGCCGTGATCGCGCTGCTGGCGGTCTACGGCCTGATCGCCGCCGGTCTGGTGCCGCACATGGTGCTGCTGGTGGACTACGTGGTGCGTGGGCTGGAGCGGTCCTTCGCCCTGGGGGCGGCGGTCTGGATCGCGCTCGGCATCGGTGCCGCCTGCGGGCCGACCCTGGCCGGGCGTCTGGCCGACCGGATCGGTTTCGCCGCCGGGCTGCGGCTCTATCTGGTGGTCGTCGGCCTCGCCATCGTCGCGTTGGCGGTCGGCGTCGGCGAGATCGGCCTGTTCGTCTCCGCCGTGGTCGGCGGCGCCTCCATTCCCGGCGTGGTGCCGCTGGTGCTCGGCCGCGTCCACGACCTGGTGGAGGACCCGGTGGCCCGGCTCGGCACCTGGGGGCGGGCGACCATGGCCTTCGCGGTGGGGCAGGCGGCAGGCGCCTACGGCTTCTCCGCCCTCTACGACCGGGTCGGCTCCTATCCGCTGATCTTCGCGCTCGCCGCCGGGCTGATGGCCCTGGCCCTGGCGATCGACCTTGTGTGGGTGCGCCGCCCGACGCCATAGTGCGGCCCGACCGACACCCACACGGACCGGGCCCGTGCGCATTCTCTCGATCCTCGCCGGTGCCGCCAATGGCGGGGCCGAGACCTTCTTCGTCACCCTGACCAAGGCCCTGGCCGAGGCGGGGGAGGACTCCCGCGCCGTCATCCGTCCGAACCCGCCGCGCCGGGCCGATCTGGAGGCGGGCGGCGTGCCGGTGTCCGAAGCGCCGTTCGGGTCCTGGCTCGACTTCCGCACCAAGCCCGCCCTGCGCCGCGTGGTGTCGGAGTTCCGGCCCGAGGTCGTGCTGTCCTACATGAGCCGGGCCAGTTCCTTCATGCCCGACGGCGACCACGCCAAGGTCGCCCGCCTCGGCGGCTTCTACGACCTGAAATACTTCCGCAACTGCGACCACCTGGCCTGCATCACCGAGGGCATCCGCCGCCACGTGATCGAGCACGGCTGGCCCCAGGATCGCTGCAGCGTGATCGCCAACTTCGCCGAGCGCGACGACAGCCCGGCCGCCGACCGCGCCGCCCTGGGCGTGCCGCAGGGGGCGACCGTGGTCTTCACCCCGTCGCGCCTGCATAAGGTGAAGGGCTTCGACGTGCTGATGCAGGCGGCGGTAGACCTTCCGACCGTCCATCTGTGGATCGCCGGCAGCGGCCCGGAGGAGGCGGCTCTGAAAGCGCTTGCCGGCGAGCTCGGCATCGCCGACCGGGTGACGTTCCTCGGATGGCGGCGCGACACCGGCGCGTTCTTCCGGAGCTGCGACATCGTCGCCTTCCCCTCGCGCCACGAGCCGTTCGGCACGGTGACGCTGGAGGCCTGGGCCTATGGCAAGCCGCTGGTCACCACCGACGCGGACGGCCCGGCCGAGTTCGTGCGCGACGGCCAGGACGGGCTCATCGTGCCGAAGGGCGAGGCGGCTCCGCTACACGACGCCCTGCGCCGGGTGATGGAGGAGCCGGGGCTGGCACAGAAACTTGTCGATGCCGGCACGGCGCGGCACGCGGCGGACTTCACACAGGCCGCCTGCGTCGCCAATTACAGGGCGCTGTTCCGGCGGCTTCGCGGCATGGGTGCCTGAGGAGCCGGGCTTCATCATCGCCTTGTCCTGGCGGATCTGCTAGGAGAGGCGCCACACCCTGTCCTTGCGCCCGGCCGATGTCCGATACCCAGCCCGCCAATCCGTCCCAGCCCGCGCTCAGCGTCATCGTCCCGGTCTGCGACGAGGCCGGCGCCATCGCCTCGCTGCTCCAGGAGATCCTCGACAAGGTGGGCATCGCCTATCGGGTGGAGGTGATCGTCGTCGACGACGGCAGCCGGGACGGCACCGACGGCATCGTCGCCGACCTGTCGGCAAAGGATCCCCGCATCACCCTGATCCGCCACACGGCGCGCTCCGGCAAGAGTGCCGCGCTGCGCACCGGTGCCATGGCCGCGACCTCGCTCTGGATGGCGACGATCGACGGCGACGGCGAAAACGATCCGGCCGACGTGGTCGCCATGGCCTCGCAGATCGACGCCACCACCGTGGGCCGGGTCGGCCTGGTCGCCGGCATCCGGCGGCGGCGCACGGCGGGTATCCGGCGGCTGATCGCCTCGCGCATCGGCAACGGGGTGCGCCGCTTCCTGCTGCGCGACGACTGTCCGGACACCGCCTGCGGCCTCAAGGTCCTGCCGCGCCCGCTGTTCCTGGCCTTCCCCTATTTCGACAGCCTGCACCGCTACCTGCCGGCGCTGACCAAGCGCTACGGCTACGACACGCTGCACGTCTCGGTCGACGACCGGCCGCGCATGGCTGGGCAGTCGAAATACACCAATATCGGCCGCGCCCTGGTCGGCATTGTCGACCTGCTGGGCGTGGTCTGGCTCCTGCGCCGCACGACCGTCGGCGCCAACCCCGTTGCGGAAGCGGATCGCACCCCATGATGCCCGTTATGCCTCAGGCGCCGGACAGTCTGTCGGCCCGCCAATGGCTTCTGATCCTGGTGATCGCCGTGGCGGCGCTGATGCCCGGCATCTTCCAGATCCCGGCCATGGACCGCGACGAGGCACGCTATGCCCAGGCGTCGCGCCAGATGCTGGAGAGCGGCGATCTGGTCGATATCCGCTTTCAGGACGTGCCGCGCCATGTGAAGCCGGTGGGCACCTACTGGCTGCAGGCGGCCAGTGCGGAGATTCTTGGCGGCGGACCGCAGGCAGGGATCTGGGCGTACCGCATGCCATCCCTGCTGGCGGCGCTCGGCATCGTCGCCATGACCGCCTGGTTGGCCGCGAGGCTCGGCGGGGCGACGGCCGGCGTGGCGGCGGGGATCGTCATGGCCCTGGCGCTGATCACCGGCGTGGAGGCGCGGACGGCCAAGACCGACGCCCTGCTGGTCGCCGCGATCCTGGCGGCGCAGATCGCGCTGCACCGCATCGCCACACACCCGGACCGGCCCGACGGCTTCTTCGGCGGCGGCCTGCGCTCGCCGGCCGCCTTCTGGCTGTTCCATGGGATCGGGCTGCTGATAAAGGGTCCGATCGTCACCCTGGTGGCGGGCACGACCATCGCCGCCTGGTGCCTGTGGAACCGGGACCGGGAACTGCTGCGGCGGCTGTACTGGCTGCCGGGCGTGGCGCTGACCCTGGCCGTTGTCGCCCCCTGGGTGATCGCGATCACCATGAAGGTGGGGCCGGGCTTTCTGCAGGAATCCATCGGCCACGCGCTGCTGGGCAAGGTGGCGCGCGGCGACGATTCCCACGGCGCCCCGCCGGGCTATCACAGCCTGTTCTTCCTGCTGGTGTTCTGGCCGGGCACCGCGCTGGCGGCCGGCGGCGCCATGCTGGCCTGGACCCGCAGAATCTCCCCCGACATCCGCTTCCTGATCTGCTGGATCGTGCCGACGGTCGTCGTGTTCGAGGCGGTGGCGACCAAGCTGCCGCACTACACCTATCCCACCTATCCGGCGATGGCCGTGCTCGCGGGGCTGTTCCTGGCCACCGGCACCGACCTCGTCGCCGGCGGCAAGGGCCGGATCGCGCAGCGGGTGCTGGGCGTCATCGCGGTGCTGGTGAGCCTGCTGGTTGCCGCGGTGCCTGTGGGCGCGGTGATCCATCTTTCCGGCACGGTCACGCCGGCCGCCATCGCCGCCAGCGGCGTCGGCCTCGTGGTCGTCGCCCTCATGGTCCGGTTCCTGATGGACCTGTCGCTGGCCCGGCTGGTGCCGCTCGCCGCCGGTGTCTGCGTCTTCTACTTCCTGACCTTCGCGGTGGTCGCACCGTCCCTCGACCGGCTCTGGATCGCCCGGTCGCTGCAGCCGGTGGTCGCCACGGCGGCGACCTGCGAGACCGGACCGCTGGTCACCGCCGGCTTCTCCGAGCCGAGTATGGTCTTCGTTCACGGCACCAAGACCCGGCTGAGCGATGCGGTCGGCGCGGTCGATGTGCTGGAGGATCAGCCGACCTGCGCCTTGGCGGTCGTCGAACGCCGTCAGCAGGACGAGTTCCTGGCCACCGCCGCCGCCCGCGGTCTCAAGGTCGAGCCGGCGGGGCAGGTGCAGGGCCTGAACTATTCCCGCGGCAAGGAGATCGATATCACCCTGTATCGGGTGGCCCCGCGATAGGGCGGGCGCGACGGACCGGCGTTGGGGTGATGACACCACGGCCTGTCCTTCCGTAAGGTCACGGCCGTCCGTTCCGTCCCCCACCCGGAGAGCTTCCGTGTACGACCTTCTCGACCGCCTCAGCATCGTCGAGGCATCCGCCTTCGTCGCCGCCCCGCTTGCCGCCATGACCCTGGCACAGCTCGGAGCGGAGGTGATCCGGGTCGACATGATCGGCGGCGGGCTCGACTACAACCGCTGGCCGCTGTCGAAGGAGACCGGCCGCAGCCTGTACTGGGCCGGGCTGAACAAGGGCAAGAAGTCGGTGGCGGTCAACCTGCGCGATCCACGTGGCCGCGAGCTGGTGCAGACGCTGGCGACCCGCCCGGGCGAGGATACCGGCATCCTGCTGACCAATTTCGCCGGCCTTCCCTGGCTGTCCCAGGAGGTGCTGGAGGAGAAGCGGGCCGACGCCATCTCCGTCGCGGTCAAGGGCAGCCCGGACGGCTCCCCCGCCGTGGACTACACGATCAACTGCGCCGTCGGCTACCCGCACCTGACCGGGCCGGACACCACGCCGGTGAACAATGTGCTGCCGGCCTGGGACGTGGGCTGCGGTCTGCACGCGGCCCTGGCCATCGTCGCCTCGGTCGACCGGCGCAAGCGCACCGGCAAGGGCGGGCGGGCCGAGGTGGCGCTGAGCGACATCGCCATGGCCATGGTCGGCAATATGGGCCAGATCGGCGAGGTGCAGCGTAACGGCGTCGACCGCGGCCCGATCGGCAACGACCTGTACGGCGCCTTCGGCCGGGATTTCGGTACATCCGATGGCCGCCGGGTGATGATCTCGGCCATCACCGTCAAGCAGTGGAAGGGCCTGTGCCGGGTCGCCGGGATCGAGCAGACCGTTGCCGGGCTGGAGACCGCCCTGGCGGCGGACTTCAGCGACGAAGGCCAGCGCTTCGAGTGGCGCAAGGTGCTGTTCGCACTGATCGAGAAGTGGTGCGGGTCGCACAGCCTGGATGCGGTCGGCGCAGCGCTGACGGAAGCCGGCGTGACCTGGGGGCCGTATCAGACGGTGGGGCAGATGCTGGCCGACGACTGGCGCGCCTCGGAGAAGAACCCGCTGTTCCAGACGGTCAATCATCCGGAGGTGGGCGAGGTGCTCACCCCCGGCTCGCCGATCGATTTCCGCAGCCTGGAGCGCCTTCCCGTGGCCCCGGCCCCGGCGCTGGGGCAGCACACCGACCAGGTGCTGGCCGAGGTCCTGGGCCTGGACAGCGGCGCCATCGGCAAGCTGCACGACGATGGGATCGTGGCGGGTCCGGCGGCGTAGACTCCGTTCCTCCTACACCTCCCGTCATCCTGGACTTGATCCAGGATCAATATACGGACGGGTTCGCGGCATGATCCTGGATCAAGTCCAGGATGACGGCTGTGGGTGGGCGTAATTACGGGACCAGCACCTCCACAAACTCTCCCAGCGCCCGCCGGACCCGACCCTGCTTGCCCGTTCGCGGCTGGGCGGCCAGCAGTGCGCTGAGGATCGCCTCCTCCGTCGCCTCGATGGCGGCGCGGAAGAACCGGTCGATCGCGTCCTCGTGCAGCACGCTGCGGGTCATGACCTTGTTGTTCTTCGGCGCGTGCGGGATCGGCTCTGCGGTGGAGACGGCGAGCGCGATGTCGCCGCTGCCCGATCCCAGATGCGAGCCCGTGCGCACGATGCCCGCCCCCGCCCTAGTGGCGACGCGGCGGAGCTGGCGGGCGTCGAGCGGCGCGTCGGTGGCGATCAGGACGATGATCGAGCCCTTTTCCGCCCCGGCACTCTCCTCTGCGATCCGCTCGGCAATCGCCGGGCCGACCGGCCGGCCGTCGATCCGCAGATCCTCCAGCCGACCCATGTTGCACAGGGTGAGCACCCCCAGCGTGTAATCCCGCTTGCTGACCCGCACGATCCGCGAGGCGCTGCCGATCCCGCCGGCCAGGCCGTAGCAGCTCATCCCGGTCCCGGCGCCCACATTGCCCTGCTCGAACGCGGGGGCGACCGCGTCGAGGGCGGCGCGCACATGGCTCTCCTGCACGTGCAGGCCGCGGATGTCGTTCAGCCAGGCGCCGTCGTTGCATTCCATGACCACGGGGTTCACGGTGCCTGTGGTGTCGCCGATCTCCGGCGTGGTCTCCAGCATGTGGCGCACCAAAGCGGTGGCGGCGGTGCCGACCGACAGGGTGTTGGTCAGCACCACCGCGGTCTCCAGGGTGCCCAGTTCCTCGACCTGGACCAGGCCGATGCTCTTGCCGAACCCGTTCAGCACATGGGCGGCGGCCGGCAGCTTTTCGCGGAAGGCGTTGCCGTCGTGGAACCGCACCGCCGTCACGCCGGTCTGGACCGGCCCGTCGGACAGGGTGACATGGCCGACGGCGACGCCGGGAACGTCGGTGATCCGGTTGGCCGGGCCGGCCGGCATCTCGCCGACCACGATCCCGAGGCTGCGCGGTGTGAGGGTCGGAGAGGCCATGCGACGGGCTTTCTTTGTGAGTAGGGCGGAACCGGCAGGGGGCAGACCCCATATACACAATGTCCGCCCACGCCGTGAGCGCGGCATGCGCTGACCGGGGACCGAAAAAGCATGAAACTGTTCGAATGCCAGAGCTGCGGCCAGCTGCTCTATTTTGAGAATACCGTCTGCGTGCGCTGCGGCCACGCGCTCGGCTACCTGGCCGGCCAGGCCCAGCTCAGCGCCCTGGAGCCGAGCGGCGATGGACGGTTTCAGGCTCTGGGCGACACCGATCACCTGTACCGGGCCTGCGCAAATGCGGAGCATGGGGCCTGCAACTGGATGGTCCCGGCGGAGAGCGACGAGGCCTATTGCCGGGCCTGCCGGCTGAACCGGACGGTGCCCAATCTGAGCCATCCGGAGCGGTTGGAGCTGTGGCGGCCGCTGGAGGCGGCCAAGCGGCGGCTGATCTACAGTCTGCTGCGCCTCGGCCTGCCGGTGCAGAGCAAGGAGGACGATCCCGACACGGGTCTCGCCTTCGATTTCCTGTCGGCGGAGGATTCGGAGGAGCCGGTGATGACCGGCCATGCTGACGGGGTGATCACCATCGACCTGGCCGAGGCCGACCCGGTGGCGCGCGAGCGGATGCGCACCGACATGACCGAGTCGTACCGGACGCTCCTCGGTCATTTCCGCCACGAGATCGGCCATTACTACTGGGCGCTGCTGGTAGCGCCGTCGGGCTGGCTGGAGCCGTATCGCCAGCTGTTTGGCGACGACCGAGAGGACTATGCCGAGGCGCTCAAGCGGCACTACGAGACCGGGCCGAGCCCGGACTGGCGGAACAGCTATATCAGCGCCTATGCCGCCTCGCATTCCTGGGAGGATTTCGCCGAGAGCTGGGCCCACTACCTGCATATCGTCGATACGCTGGAGACCGCCCAGTCCTTCGGCCTGACGATCCGCAGCCGGGCCGGGACCGATCCCATCCTGTCCATGGAGATCGAGTTCGATCCCTACCGGGTCGCCGATTTCGACATGCTGGTGGAGGCCTGGGTTCCGCTGACGGCGGCCGTCAACAGCCTCAATGCCAGCATGGGGCAGCCGGATCTCTATCCGTTCGTGCTGGCGTCGGATGTGATCGGGAAGCTGCGCTTCATTCACAACCTGGTGCGCGGGGATGCGCCGATCGGATAGAGTCCCGGCGAGGTGAGAGGGGCGGAGCCGGGGCCGCGATCAGATCGCGGCGCCCGAGGGCGTCATGGCCGGGCCGCCTTCGCGCCACGCCGCCGTTCCCTTGCAGCGTTTGCAGATTCGCTCGCCGGCCCACTCGCTCTGGAAATCCGACTGGCAGCGCAGGCAGGAGCGGGTCCTGGGCGGGGCGGTAACGGGCGCGTCGAGCTGATCGTCGAGGGCGGAAACGGAGCTCATAGAGACATCCTCTCTTCTTGAAGACCTGCGGAGTCGAACCGTCGGCTGATCACGGTTCCGGTTTGGCTGCCTGCGAAACAGACGAAAGAACGACCCGGCGCCATACAGCACCGGGGGGAGGAAGTTTTCCGGAGCGAAAGATGCGCCGATCCGGAAATCAAGGGGCAGCCGCAGAGATATGGGGCGAGATTGAAAAAATACTATATTCGATTTTTATGACGAGAAATTTTATTTCTGATCGGGCGGGCGAATTCGACGCGTCCGCCGCCCCGTTGCGTCCCGCAAGACCGCGGCGGCCTGCGGTGTGACGGGGATGCTGCGGCAATGCGTCCGACCCCTTGCCCCACTGCCCCTGCACGGCCATGATCGCCGCTCTTTATCGTCACCCGTCGAGGACGGAATTCAATGAACGGCCCTAAGATGAACGGCGCGGAATCGCTTGTCCGCACGCTGGTGGCATCCGGCGTGGAAGTCTGCTTCACCAACCCCGGCACCTCGGAGATGCACTTCGTCGCCGCCCTCGACCATGTGGAGGGCATGCGCTGCGTCCTCGGCCTGTTCGAAGGCGTGGTGACGGGCATGGCCGACGGCTACGGACGCATGGCGGACAAGCCCGCCTCCACGCTGCTGCATCTGGGCCCGGGCCTCGGCAACGGCGTCGCCAACCTGCACAACGCCAAGAAGGCGTTCACCCCGATCGTCAACATCGTCGGTGAGCACGCCACCTATCACATCGAATACGACGCGCCGCTGACCGCCGATATCGAGGGCATCGCCCGTCCGGTCTCCGGCTGGGTGAAGACCTCGCGCTCGGCCAAGGACGTCGCCGCCGACGGTGCCGCCGCCGTCGCCGCCTCCATGGGCCCTCCGGGTCAGATCGCCACGCTGATCCTGCCGGCGAACACCGCCTGGGACGAGTCCGACGGCCCGGCCGCACCGGTGGCGCCCGGCCCCCGCTCCGGCCCCGACGCGCAGGCGGTGAAGGCCGCCGCCGAGGCGCTGATGTCCGGCAAGGAGACGCTGATCCACATGACCGGCGACGCCCTGCGCGCCGACCTGCTGGAGATCGCCGGCCGGATCCAGGCCAAGACCGGCTGCCGCCTGTCCTGCATGACCTCCAACGGCCGCTGGCAGCGCGGTGCCGGCCGGGTGTCGATCGAGCGCATCCAGTATCCGGTCGACATCGCCCTGAAGCAGCTCGAGAGCGTCAGCAACCTCGTCCTGCTCGGCGCCAAGGTGCCGGTCGCGTTCTTCGCCTATCCGGACAAGCCGAGCGTGCTGATCCCGGACGGCTGCAACGTGGTCGAGCTGGCCGACATCGCGGCCGACCACAAGGCCGTGCTGACCGCCCTGTGCGACGAGCTCGACGCCTGGGGCTGCGAGCCGAAGATTCAGGCGGCCAAGAAGCCGGGCCTGATCTCCGGCGGCGCCATCACCCCGGATTCGGTGGCCGCTGCGCTCGGCCACTACATGCCGGAGAACGCCATCATCGCCGACGAGAGCGTCACCTCCGGCCGCGGCTTCATGCCGTATACCGAGGGCGCGCCGCCGCATGACTGGCTGGCCCTGACCGGCGGCTCTATCGGCATCGGCATGCCGTATGCGACCGGTGCGGCGATCGCCTGTCCGGACCGCAAGGTGATCTGCACCGAGGGCGACGGCTCCGGCATGTACACCCTGCAGGCCCTGTGGACCCAGGCGCGCGAGGGCTGCGACGTGGTGAACGTGATCTTCGCCAACCGGTCCTACGCGATCCTGCGGCACGAGCTGACGAATGTCGGCGCGCTGAACCCGGGCCGCAAGGCGATCGACATGCTGACCCTCGACCGGCCGGCCCTGGACTGGGTGGCGCTGGCCAAGGGCATGGGCGTGAACGGCGTGCGGGTCGACGATGCCGACGGCTTCAACAAGGCGCTGGCCCGCGCCATCGCGGAGCCGGGACCGCACCTGATCGAAGCGGTGATGTGACAGAGCGGGTCGGGCGGTGGCCCGACCCGTCGACACGGCCCGGATTGAGACCGGGGATGAGGGTGAGGTCCTGTCGGATCTCACCCTTTTTCGTTTTGGTGTTCGTGGTGGATCCCCTCGCCCCCTCTGATCACTCCCCGGATTTATTCCGGGGCAACGCGTCCGCTGTCCCGATAGCGGTCGATCAAATCGGCGGCGTTAACGTCAGCTCAACCGATTGCCCCGGCACAAGGCCGGGGAGTGCGGGAAAGGTCGTGGGCGTAAGAGAGAGAGATAATCCCTCACCCGGCCGGCCGGCTGAGATACTCCGCCGCGCATAGCGCGTGGAGCTTCATCACCGCGATCGCCTCGTCCAGGGTTACGTGCTCGCTGTCGCTGCCCATGGACAGGTTCGACGGGCCGCAGATCACCGTCGGAATGCCGCGCCAGCGCCAGTAGCGGCCGTCGGTGCCGCCGAGGCTGCAGACCGGCGGGGCGTCGTTGCCCGTCAGGGCCTTCAGGCTGTTCCGCAGGATGGTGGCCATCTCGCCATAGGGATCGGTGCTGCTGGCCGGGTAGCTGTGGTCCTCATTCACAGAGAGCGTGACCTGGAACTCGGCGGCCAGGGCCTCAAGCTCGCAGCGGATCGCGTCCCGGTCGACGCCGACGGGAAAGCGCATGTCCAGATGGGCGGTGCACTCGGTCGGGATCTGGGTCGCCTTCTGGCCGCCCTGGATGATCCCGGCATTCACCGTGATACGCCGGGCGTTGTCGGCGGCACCGTTGCCGAGGCTGCGATCCGCGGCGGCGATGCTCTCCGGCGAGGTCAGGATGGTGTCGATCTCCGGCGGCAGGTCGGCGAGCTTGCGGTGAAAGCGCCGGTAGATCTCATGGATCGCGCCGGTGACCTGCTGGATCGGGTTGGGCGCGCGGTGCGGGTAGCCGCCATGGCCGCCGATCGACGTCGCGGCCAGTGAGAATCGCAGCGTGCCCTTCTCCATGAAGCGCAGCGTGTCGAGCCCGGTCGGCTCGCCGTTCAGGCAGCAGTCGCCGGTCACCACGTCTTCGTGCGCGTCGAACAGGTACTTGGTGCCGTAGCGGCCGCCCGACTGTTCGTCCGAGACGACCGTGAGGGTCAGCGCACCGTGGAGCCTGTCGCGATAGGGATGGAGCAGGCCGTAGGCCAGGATGGACGCCAGCGTGCCGGTCTTCATGTCCGAGGCACCGCGGGCGACGATCCGGTCGCCGTCGATTTCGGCCGCCCACAGTGTCTCGCCGCTGGCCGGGAACACGTCCATATGGCCGTTCAGGATCAGGTGCCGGCCGGCGGAGGCGGCGTCCCAGCGTCCGACGATGTTCGGCATGTCCTCGCGCGCCGCGAGCGTGCGGTGGGGGACGCCGAACCGGTCGAGGATACCGCGCACGAAATCGGCCGCCTCCCGCATGTCGCCCGGCGGGTTGACGCTGCGGATGCGCAGGAAGGCGCGCAGCAGGGCGATGAACTCGTCCCGCCGGGCGTCGATCTCCCGGGTGATTTCGGCCTTCATGGTGTCCGAAACGGTATCGGCGGCGGGTTGCGTCGGCATGGTGCGGTCCGGGGACGTGGCGGCGGGAGACCATCTAACGACGCCGCGCGACCGTCCGGCAAGGCACCCGATACGGACCATCCGCTCAAACTGGCGGAACGCCGCCAACCGCGCTTATAGTCCTGGCCCCGGGGTTGAAGGATAATCGGTGAATGCTGGACTCATCCAAACTCGTCGACAGCGACAAGCTCGCCGCCTCCTACCTGGCGAACGAGCTGAACTCCGGATCGACCCGGGTCTTCAACGTCGATCGGCTGCACCGTGCGATCATGACCGAGGGGGCGCCGCGGGACGAACAGCTGTTCCGCCATCCCGAGCTGCACCGGATCATCTTCATCAAGCAGGCGCTGATCGATCCGGACTATCAGAAGGACCGGCACAACCGGATCGGCACCAAGCTCTACTTCGCGTTCAACGAGGACAACGCCTTCGAGGGCGGCAAGTCGATCTTCGCCGGCGATCCGCAGTTCGACGAGGCGATGGCGTTCCAGCTCGGCTTCGACCGCAGCCGCAAGATGGCCGACTACATCCGCGACCGGGACATCATCCAGATCCTGGACAGCCTGCCCTCCCTTGACCCGTTCCTGATGCGCGACCGGCTGGAGGCGGAGGGGATGAGCGTCCATCCCGGGTATTTCGAGATCGAGGAGGAGGAGTGGCGGCAGATCCGCGAGCACGTCATGCGCCGCTTCCGCCCGATCGTCGAATTCGCCTTCGGCGGCGCCGACGCCACCAAGACCCAGGCGCGGCTGCGGTCGCTGGTGCAGAAGATCTGGGAAGCCAAGGACATGGAGGGGCTGAAGCCGATCCTCGATGCCATGGAACTCTCCACCCAGGAAGCGCCCAAGGCGCTGCATGCCTGGAAGGGCGTCATCTACTACGACTACCGCATGTCGAAGCTCGAGGGCCGGGTCCGCGATCTGGCGACCTGGCTGACCCAGTCGGCCACGCCGACCGACATGGTCCCCTCGGGCAACCGCAAGATCCTCGAGGAGATCCGCGACGGTGTGCGTCACAAGGTGCGCGACCGCTGGCAGCGCGCCCGCAGCCGGCTGCTGGAATACAACGACGCCTATACCGCCCTGTTCGTCGAAAAGCGCAGCCCCGGCCCGTTCATCGCCTTCCTGGGCCACGCGTCCGACATCTTCAACGAGCTGGGCGACGAGCTGTCCCGCCTCGATCACGCCTCGGAGGTGCGGCGGATCATCACCGACCGGCATTTCGGCGGCCGGCTGAAATACGACCCGCTGCACGACCTGCTGTCGCTGATCTACCGGATTTTGGATTAGTCGCGTCTCTTCGAACTCCAACAAATCCGACTTCCAACTCCATCCGACTTCCTGGACGCGCCGGCGCTGAGCCGGGGCGATCCAGGACCGTGCCGCTCCCGGGTCCGTGCCACGATCCTGGATCGACCTGGCGGTCGTCCAGGAAGTCGGGTTTGTTTGGGAAAGGAACGGGCGCTCATGATCCCCGGGAACGGATCTCGCGCATTGCAGGCGCTTTCGCTGTTGAGAGGTCACCCCCATATGGGCCGCTACGAGAAACGCGGCTAGGGAGACCCCAATGGCGCCCGCGACGTCGGTGCTGTCGATGATCGGCAACACCCCGATGCTGGAACTCACCCACCTGGACACCGGCCCCTGCCGGCTGTTCGTCAAGCTGGAGAACCAGAATCCAGCAGGGTCCATCAAGGACCGGATCGGCCTGTCCATCGTCGAAGCCGCCGAGCGCGACGGCTCCCTGAAGCCGGGCGGCACCATCGTCGAGGCGACGGCGGGCAATACCGGCCTCGGCCTCGCCCTGGTCGCGGCGCAGAAGGGCTACCGGCTGATCCTGGTCATCCCCGACAAGATGAGCGCCGACAAGATCCGCCACCTGCGCGCGCTCGGCGCCGAGGTGCGGCTGACCCGCTCCGACGTACCGAAGGGCCATCCGGAATACTACCAGGACATGGCCGAGCGGATCGTGAAGGAGACGCCCGGCGCGTTCTGGGCGAGCCAGTTCGACAACCCGGCCAACCCGGCGGCCCACGAGACCACCACAGGCCCGGAAATCTGGGCGCAGCTCGACGGCAAGGTGGACGCGCTGGTCGCCGGGGTCGGCTCCGGCGGCACGATCTCCGGCACCGGCCGGTTCCTGAAGTCGAAGAACCCGGCCCTGACGGTCGTGGTCGCCGACCCCGAAGGCTCGGTCGTCGCCCCGGCGGTGGAGACCGGCGAGGTGAACTACGCCGGCGGGTCCTGGCTGGTGGAGGGTATCGGCGAGGACTTCATCCCGCCGAACCTGGACCTGTCGGTGATCGACGACGGCGTGGTGGTGAGCGACGCCGAGGCCTTCGCCGCGGTGAACGACCTGCTGCGCAGCGAGGGCATCCTGGGCGGCAGCTCGACCGGCACCCTGCTGGCCGGTGCGCTGAAATGGTGCCGCGCCCAGACCGAGCCGAAGAACGTGGTCACCTTCGTCTGCGACACCGGCAACAAATATCTGTCCAAGGCCTTCGACCAGGCCTGGCTGGTCGAGCAGGGGCTGGTGAAGCGCCAGGCCGCCGGGGACCTGCGCGACCTGATCATGTACCGGGCGGATCAGGGCCGGGTGGTCTCCGTCGGGCCGCAGGACACGGTGAACACCGCCTATAACCGCATGCGGGCCAACGAGGTCAGTCAGGTCCCGGTGATGCAGGACGGCCGCGCCGTCGGCATCCTGGACGAGGAGGACATCCTGCTCGCCGTCTTCGACAAGCCGGAGGTGTTCCGGGAACCGGTCTCCAAGCACATGACCGGTCAGCTCGACGTCATCGCCGTCAACCGGCCGGTGGACGATGTGCTCGACCTGTTCCGCCGCAACGAGGTCGCGATGGTGATGGACGGGGACACCTTCCTCGGCATGATCACCAAGGTCGACCTGATCAATCACATTCGCCGATCCGTCGGCTGACGAACGGAGCTTTCCATGACCGATCCCAAGACAGCCGGCGGCAACAGGACGGGCCGCAACCGCCCGGGTTTCGCCACCCGCGCCATCCATGCGGGGCAGAGCCCGGACCCGACGACCGGCGCGATCATGACCCCGATCTACGCGACCTCCACTTATGTGCAGGAGAGTCCCGGCGTCCATAAGGGCTTCGAGTATTCGCGCAGCCAGAATCCGACCCGCTTCGCCCTGGAGGCCTGCATCGCCGATCTGGAGAACGGCGAGAAGGGCTTCGCCTTCGCCTCGGGCCTGGCGACCATCGGCACGCTGCTGGAGCTGCTGAACAGCGGCGACCATGTGATCGCCATGGACGACCTGTACGGCGGGAGCTACCGGCTGTTCGAGAACGTACGCCGGCGTTCGGCCGGGCTGGAGTTCAGTTTCGTCGACCTCTCCGATCTGTCGGCGCTGGAGGCGGCGGTCACCGAGAACACCAAGATGATCTGGGTGGAGACCCCGACCAACCCGCTGCTGAAGCTGGTCGACCTCGCCGCCATCGCGGCGTTCGCCAAGAAGCACGACCTGATCACGGTCTGCGACAACACCTTCAGCTCGCCCTATGTGCAGCGGCCGCTGGATCTCGGCATCGACATCGTCATGCACTCCACCACCAAATACCTGAACGGCCATTCCGACGTGGTCGGCGGCGTTGCCGTGGTGGCCGAGGGTCGCGAGAACCTGCGCGACAAGCTCGGTTTCCTGCAGAACGCGGTGGGATCGGTGGCGAGCCCGTTCGACAGCTTCCTGGTGCTGCGCGCGCTGAAGACCCTGCCGGTCCGCATGGAGCGGCACTGCGACAATGCCGAGCGGATCGCCGCATTTCTTGAGGCCCATCCCAAGGTCGAGAAGGTCTACTACCCCGGCCTTGCCAGCCATCCGCAGCACGAGCTCGCCAAGCGCCAGATGACCCGGTTCGGTGGCATGGTGACGGCGGTGCTGAAGGGCGGGCTGGACGACGCCCGCACCTTCCTGGAGCGCTGCGAGCTGTTCGCGCTGGCGGAGAGCCTCGGCGGGGTGGAGAGCCTGATCGAGCATCCGGCGATCATGACCCATGCGAGCGTGCCCAAGGAGATCCGCGAGGCGCTCGGGATCTCGGACGGTTTGGTCCGGCTGTCAGTCGGTATCGAGGAATGCGACGACCTGATCGCGGAACTGGAGCGGGCGCTGGGGTAACGGTGGGTGTGCAACGCACCCGGCCCGTAGACACACCCCCTGGATCAAGTCGAGGGGCTGCTCAGGGGGGCGTCTCAGTTGCCAGTCATATCGCTCTGCTCGTCATCCCGGACGCTCCCCGGACCTGATCCGGGGGCGGGCCGGGACCCGGGGTCTCTGCTCCGTCTGGGTCCCGGCCGACCTCCGGGTCGAACCCGGAGCTCGCCGGGATGACGGATAAGGGGGTGTCATCATAGAAAAGGGCGGGATTTCTCCCGCCCTTTCGCGTGTCGGATATGACGCTTCGGGTCAGCTGTTGCCGCCGCCGCGGACCTGGCGCAGGAAGTCCTCCACTTCGCGGTCGAGGACGCCGGAATCCTCCGCCAGCAGATTGGCCGAGGTCAGGACCTCCTCCGCCTGGTGGCCGGTGTCGTTGGCCACGGTGGAGACCATCTCGATGGTCCGGGTCACGTCGTCGGTGCCGGTCGCCGCTTCCTGGCTGGACCGGGCGATCTCCTGGGTGGAGGCGCCCTGCTCCTCGACCGCCCCGGCGATGGCGGTGACGTGGCCGTCGATCTCCCGGATCGCCTCGGACACCTCCCGGATCGCGGTGACCGCGGCGGCGACGCCGTCCTGCACCGACTTGATCTGGATGGTGATCTCCTCGGTCGCCTTTCCGGTCTGGCTGGCCAGCGACTTCACCTCCGACGCCACCACGGCGAAGCCCTTGCCGGCCTCGCCGGCCCGCGCCGCCTCGATGGTGGCGTTCAGGGCCAGAAGGTTGGTCTGCTCGGCGATGTCCTGGATCAGGGTGACGACGGTGCCGATGCGGTTGGTCGACTGTTCCAGCGTCTCCACCGTGCGATTGGTCGCATCCGCCTGGTCCGCCGCCACCCGGGCACGGGCCGAGCTTTCGCTGACCTTGTTGGAGATCTCGACGATCGACGCCGAGAGCTCTTCCGCCGCCGCGGCGACGGTCTGCACGTTGGACGAGGTCTGCTGGGCGGCCCCGACGCCGGCGGTCGAGCGCTCGCGCACATCGCCCGCGCCGGCCGCCATCTTCTTCGCCGTCTCGGCCATGCCGCGCGAGGCGGTGCCGAGGCGGTCGACGATGCCATTCACCCGGCTTTCGAAGGCGTCGGCCAGCTCCACGCGCTGACGCTGACGCTCCTCCGAAGCCCGGCGCTCCGACTCGATCTGGTCGGACCGCAGACGCTCCACTTCCTGGGCGCTGTCGCGGAACACCTGGACCGTGCCGGCCATGGTGCTGATCTCATCGGAGCCGGACGTGTCGACCTCGACGTTCAGGTCCCCGCCGGCCAGCCGGCGCATGACGTCCGCCAGGTTCGTCAGTCGAAGCACGACGCCCCGCCAGACGACCAGGAGACCGATCAGGATTGCCGCCAGGACGCTGGCCACGGCGAGGCCCAGGATCATCATCCGGCTTTCGTCGATGGTCTGCTTCGCGGCGTCTGCCGTGGCGTTGGCGCTTTGGGTGGCGGTCTCGACCATGTCGGCGACGGCGGTGCCGAAGGCGCCGGACACGTCGCGGGCGCGGGCCAGGGCGGAATCGGCGTCGGATTCGGCGGAGAGCACGGCCTTGCGCCGGTCGAACACGCCGCCCTCGCCGGAGCCGAGCTCCAGGATGTTGCCCAGGCTCGGGAGCAGGCTGGCCAGACGCGGGATCTCGGACACCTGCTTTTGGATGTCTTCCAGCATCGACATGGCCATGGAGAATTCGAGGCCGATGCTCTCCAGATGGCGCTCCGACTCGGCGCCGGCGGCGGCGTTCAGCGTGCCGATGATGAGGTTGGCGGTGGCCGCCGATTCCAGCATCAGCCGGAATTCACGGACGTCGTCCTGCACGAGGCCGCCGATGGTCTTGCGGGCGCCAATGGCCAGATCGCGGCCGGCGAAAGCCATGTTCCGCTGCGCTTCCGACACCAGCGGATTGACGGATTTCTCGAAGTCCGCGGCGATCTGCGGCAGCGCGGCGTCGAGTTCCTCGCGCTGGCGCTGGGTGGCGTCGAACTGCTCGGGCGTCAGCTCGACCCAGTTGATTTCCTTACGGCGGATCTCGAAGGCCGAATTCTCGCCGGTGCCCCGGCGGATCAGCTCCAGGGCGGCGTTGCGGAAGCGGTTGCCGTCCTCGGTATCGGGCGCGGTGGTGACCGAGTACTGCATCTCGGTCGCCATGTCCTTGAACGCGGCCTCTTCGCGGGCCAGCAGCTCAAGGTCCACCGTGCCGGCCACGCGCGCCAGCATGCCAAGCATCTTCTGGCCGTTGCCGGCGAGCGTCAGGATGTCCTTCAACGCCGTCATATGGGTGCCGAGCAGTTCGCCCACCGTCGAGGTGGTCGCCTCGATCGCCTCTTCGCCGGTCTTCACCATGCGCTCGCTGGCATCGACGATCATCGGCTGGACGTCGTTCTGGAACTGGGTGTTGACCTCGGACACCGCCTGGATCGCCTGACCAAGCTTGGCCTGTGCATCGACCCGCCGCGTGACCGCGGAATCCAGATCGGCCATGGCCTGGGACAGGGTGTCCGCCAGCTCCGTCAGCGTCGAGACGTCGGTTCCCGTCGCTTTCAGCTCCTGAAGACGCTCGGCCAGTTCGCCCTGCTTGGTGGCGAGTTCGTCGCGGATCGTCTGACGTTCGGCGCCCGACTTCGCGGAGACCAGGCTTGGGGCGGCGGCGGCGACTGCCGAGCTGTTCGCGGCAAGCTGCAGGCTGCTGGTCACCGCCGGCATCGCGTCGTCGGTCACGGTGGTCAGCGTGTCCTCGACGTTCGAGAAGGCGAACCACGCCACGCCGGCGGTCAGAACGGTAAGCATCGTTGTCGCGGCGAATGCTGTCCCCAACCGGCCGGCAATGCCGAAGCCTCCGGTCTTGCCGGTCGCGGTCGACAGCGACTCCCCGGACCCGGAGGAATCTTCACTGCCGAGCTGTGCCGTTCGCGTAACGGACATAAATCAACTCCTGATGGGGTCAAAACACCGATAGACCGTAGATGTGAAGGGTTAATAAAGGATTACGGGGCGGCAAGGGGAGTGCAATAATGAATGGTATTTTAGTGAAATGTAGTTTGGTCGCCGCTGTGGTGGCGATGCTTCTCGCTTCCGGCGTCCCTTCTCAGGCAGATCAGACCGATCCGAGACTGGACGCCTTGTTCGAGAAGCTTCGGATTTCCGAGGTTTTCTCTATCGCCCATGCAACGGAACAGCAGATCTGGATCATCTGGCATCAGCCGCCGGACATCCCCGAAGTCGCGGAAATCATGGAAGACGGCCTACAGGCAATGCGCGAATCTCGCCTCGCAGACGCTTTGACGGCGTTCGACGAGGCCGTCAGACGCGCACCGGACTTCGCCGAGGCCTGGAACAAGCGGGCGACGATCTACTACCTGATGGGCGACTACGCGGCGTCGATCGCCGATGTGCGGCAGACGCTGGTCCTCGAGCCGCGACATTTCGGCGCACTGTCCGGCCTCGGCCTGATCAACCTCAAACTCGACCGCAAAAGCGACGCCCTCGCCGCGTTCGAGGCGGCGCTCGAGCTGCACCCGTTCCTGCCGGTCCGCCATGAGATCGAGGCCCTGCGCGAGGCGGTGGCTGGCGAGAAGATCTGACCGGGTTTTAGGAGCACATCCGTTTGAGCGCGGCGAGCTGCGCGGAGTCGATGCCGGGCTGGGTGCCGGTCTCGGCCGCGGCGAACAGGGCGGCGCGATCGGCCGATCCGGGGTGGCTCTGGACCAGGGTCAGCAGCGAGCCGAGCGTGCCGCCGATCTCGTCGTCCTGCAGCCGTTCGAAGAACGCCCGGCCGCCGTCGGAGGAGATATCGTTGTCCCGGAGCAGCGCCAGTGCCGTGTGGTCGGCGCGCTCCTCCTGGTCGCGGGTGTAGTTCGCGTCCAGCACCGCGCCGGTCAGCGTGGACGCGACGGAGCCGCCGGCCTCCTGGCCGAACAGCAGGGCGAGGACGAGGCTCACGCCCTCCCGCCGGATCCAGGCCGTCATCGGGTCGCGATGGACCACATGGGCGATCTCATGGGCCAGGACGGCGGCCAGTTCCGAGCCCTCCCGGCTTTCCTTGATCAACCCGCTGGTCAGGACGATCCGGCCGCCAGGCAGGGCGAAGGCGTTGACCAGATCCCAGTTGAGCACGGTGATTTGGGGCGGCGGAATGTCGGCAGCCCCCGCCAGCCGTCCGGCCAAGGCCTGCAGGGCGGTGTAGCCGTCCGGGCCGGTGCATCGCTTATGGGCGGCGGTGAGGGACCGTATCGCGTTGTCCGCCGAGGTCGAGCCCGTGTCCGGAGGCAGCAGACGGGCCGCCATCCCGCTCAGCGGCGCCAGCGCCAGCAGGACCAGGACGAGGGCGATGGCGGTGGCGCCGATCGCCATGGCCGCGGTCGGGCGTCGTTTCAGCCCCAGAACCTGCGTGCCCGCCTGTCGCGCATCGCCGGTGGCGCGGGACCGGATCGCCGCCGCCAGGGCGGGATCGTCGGGCACCAGACGGGCGTCCTCGGCGTCCAGGAGCGAAAACACGGCGTCCTCTCCCGCCGATTCCGGGCGGTAGATCCGCTCCCACCGCCACAGCAGCGGGCATTGCGGCTGCGCGGCGCGCTCGTCGGTCGGCAGCAGGCGCAGGCCGGATCGGTCCGGGACGATCGCCACCCGATGGTCGGCGCCGGTGACGCCGTCCAGCAGGTGGGCGTTGCCGCGCGGGCCCGTCGACCCCGCCATGTCAGGCGATGTCGAAGTCACCGGCCAGCCCCTCTCCGCCGAATGCATTGTCGTCCGCCTCGACCTGGCGCAGTCCCGCCGGATCCGGCACACCGGTCATCGTCACGTTGGCGGCAAGGTAGCGGATCTTGCGCTCCCAGGTGATCGGGGCGAGCAGGCCGATCGAAAAGATCAGGATCAGCCAGTTGCCGAGGGTAAGCCATGTGTAGCCCAGTGCTGTTCCGTGGAACGTCGCGCGCACCGGGCCGACATTCGATACCGTGCAGATCCAGCGCCAGAAGGCGACCCGGTAGACGCACATCAGATAGATCCCGAACACGACGACCGCGAAGACGAACGTCATCCCGGTCAGGACGATCTCGGCCTCCGCCATCTGCGCCGAGGCGGTCGACAGGCCGATGGTTGCCGTCTTGAAGAAGAAATAGGCCACCGCACCCACGCCCACGAGCCCGTACACCAGCCAGATCCCCAACCAGAGTCCGAGCAGCCGGTAGATGCCGCCGATATAGCGGCCATGCAGGCCGCCGACATTCAGGGCATTGATCACCATCCGGGCACGGTACAGATCGACGATCGGCTTCAGCAGCCAGCCCGAGAGGACGACCATCAGCGCCGACGCGACGGCGACCTGCAGGTATTTCGTGGCCTCCAGTTCGATCCGGCCTCGGATTCCGCGCCAGCGGGTGCGCGAGATCCGGTAGCGCCAGCTCAGGAACCGGCCCATCTCCCACAGACCGAAGACGACGACCGCATAGATGAAATCCACGGTCTCGATCGTATTCAGGTCGGCGCCCTGTCCGCTGCGCTCCAGAATCAGCTCGACCAGCGTGTAGATGATGCCCAGCGGCAGCAGGATGATCAGGAACACCCGCACGAAGCCGAGAAAGATCTCCAGCCCGTTGCCGGTATACTCCAGCGGCTGGCCGTCGAACCGGATCCGCCGCCAGAGGATCTGCCGCATGAGGGTGATCGCCCAGAACCGGTAGATGCCGAGCGTCAGAATCATCAGGCCGACATTGAGGAGATGGCGGCGCACCAGGCGCCACGTACCGCCCTCGGTATAGGTGATCCGCGACACGGCGGGCGTCTGGGTCGCCATAGAGGCGTCGTCGGCATGGGACATGGGCAGAAGGATTCCTGTTCGGCGGTCTGCGTGTCGGTGTGACTCTCCCGCTGGGACTATCGCAGTCGACGCCCGGTGTCTCCAGGGTGGGATTTGCCACAGGGGAACGGCTGCCCGTCCCGGTTCGACGGTTGCCGCCCGGCGCGGCGCGGCTATGCTGGCGCCGGTCACGAATGGAGGCAGGCATGGCGCGATACGATCTGGTGGTGCGGGGCGGCGAGGTGTTCACCCCGTCGGGAGTTGAACGGGTGGATCTCGGGGTTACCGGCGGAAAGATCACCGCCATCGGCGACCTGGCGACGGCCGAGGCCGGCGAGGTGGTCGATGCTGCCGGTCTGACCGTGCTGCCCGGCGTGATCGACACCCAGGTGCATTTCCGCGAGCCCGGCCTGGAACATAAGGAAGACATCCACCACGGCACCCGCGCCGCCGCCAAGGGCGGGGTGACGTCAATCTTCGAGATGCCGAACACCTCGCCGCTGACCCTCACCGAGGTCGAGCTGAACGACAAGCTCGCCCGGTCCAAGGGGCGCGCCTGGTGCGACCACGCCTATTTCGTCGGGGCGGCGGAGGAGAACGTCCACCTGCTGGAAGAGCTGGAACTGGCCCCCGGCTGCGCCGGGGTGAAAGTGTTCATGGGCTCGTCCACCGGCTCGCTGCTGGTGGAGAAGGACGAGCTGCTGGCCAAGGTCCTGGCCGCCGGCCGCCGCCGGGTCGCCGTCCATGCCGAGGACGAGGACATGCTGCGCGAGCGCCAGCATATCGCCAAGGAGGAGGGCCACCCGCGCGCCCATCCGGTCTGGCGCTCGCCGGAATGCGCCCTGAAGGCGACCCAGCGGATCGTCCGCCTGGGCCGCGCCGCCGGTCGCCCGGTCCATGTGCTGCACATCACCTCCGCCGAGGAGATGGCGTTCCTGGCCGAGAACAAGGACGTCGCCACCGTCGAGACGACCCTGAACCACCTGACCATGGCGGCGCCCGAGTGTTACGAGCGGCTCGGCTCGCTGGCGCAGATGAACCCGCCGGTGCGCGAACAGCACCACCAGGACGCCCTGTGGCGGGCGATCGCCGACGGCACCGTGGACGTGATCGGCTCCGACCATGCGCCGCATACGCTGGAGGAGAAGCAGCGTCCCTATCCCTCGAGCCCGTCCGGCATGCCCGGCGTGCAGACCCTGCTGCCGCTGCTGCTCGACCACATGAACGCCGGCCGCCTGACCCTGGCCCGGCTGGTCGACCTGACCTCGGCCGGCCCGCACCGGATCTACGGCATCGCCGGCAAGGGCCGCATCGCCAAGGGCTGGGACGCCGACCTGACCCTGGTCGATCTGAAGGCCAAGCGCGAGATCACCAACAAGTGGATCGCCAGCAAGTGCGGCTGGACCCCGTTCGACGGCAAGACCGTCACCGGCTGGCCGATCGCCACCCTGGTGCGCGGCAATGTGGTCATGCGCGACGACGACCTGATCGGCGAGGCGGTCGGCGAGCCGGTGCGCTTCTGGTCGAGCCTGCAGCGGGGATGAGCATGACCGACGAAACTTTCGCCGAGGGCGGTTGCACCTGCCGGTCGGTGCGCTACCGGCTCAAGCGCAAGCCGATGTTCGTGCATTGCTGCCACTGCACCTGGTGCCAGCGCGACAGTGGTACCGCCTTCGCCTTGAATGCGCTGATCGAGGCGGCGGAGGTGGAACTGCTGTCCGGGACCCTGGAGGCGGTCGATACGCCGACCGAGAGCGGGAAGGGCCAGCTCTTCATGCGCTGCCCGACCTGCCGGGCGACCATGTACAGCCACTATGCCGGGGCGGGCCCCAAAGTGGCCTTCGTGCGGGTGGGGACCCTGGACGAGCCGGCGAAGTGCCCGCCTGACATCCACATCTTCACCCGCTCCAAGCTGCCCTGGGTGCGGCTACCGGACGGCGCGCTGGCGATGGAGGAGTTCTACTCCTACCGGGAGCACTGGCCGGAGGAGAGCTTCGCCCGGTTGAAGGCGACCCGTCAGGGATAGGCCTCGCTACTTCTTCGGGCCGGCCGATTTCTTCGGCTTGTCGTCTTCCGGCATGAGGATCCGTTCGGCCGCGCCGTCCAGATCCTCGAACTGCCCCGACCGCAGCGCCCAGAGAAAGGCGACGAGGCCGATGAGGCCGAGCGCCAGGGCGGCGGGGATCAGGATCGACAGGATGGTCATGCGCGTGCTCCCATCGCCGGGGTGAGGGGAGTCCTGACATCGTCCCCGGCCACTGTCGACGCAACCCCCGACCGTCGGTCGGGCAGGGCGAGACGCAGGGCGTTGGCCACCACGACGATGGAAGAGGCCGACATGGCGATCGCCGCGAAGAGCGGGGTCGCGTAACCGGCGATGGCCAGCGGAATGGCGATGGCGTTGTAGACGATCGCCAGCCCGAAATTCTGCAGGATCAGCCGCCGCGCCTTTCGGGCGACGGCGATGGCGGTCGGGATCGCCCCCATATCCTCGCTCAGGAAGACGATGCCGGCGGCGGTGCGGCTGACATCGGAGGCGGCACTCGGCGCCATGGAGACGTCGGCGGCGGCCAGGGCCGGGGCGTCGTTCAGCCCGTCGCCGATCATCAGCACCCGGTGGCCGTCGGCCTGCAGCGCCTGGATGGTCGCGATCTTGTCGGCCGGGGTGGCGCGGGCGGTCCAGGTCTCCAGGCCGAGCCGGGCGGCGGTCTCCGCCACCTTGCCGTCGCCGTCGCCCGACAGCAGGGCCGGAGTCAGGCCGAGCCGGATCAGGGTCGCGACCGCGCCGTCCGCACCCGGACGCGGCCGGTCGAGCAGGTCGAAGGCCGCCGTCAGGGTGCCGTCGCAGGACAGCACCGGGACGCCGCGGCGGTCGTGGGAAAGCTCGGCGAAGGACTCGGCGGAGAGCGCCCAGTCCGGCCGGCCCAGGCGCCAGGTCCGTCCGTCGATCACGCCCTCGATGCCGTGGCCCGCATGTTCGGCGACACGGTCCGGTGCGACCGGTGCCGTGGGGGCCGCCGCCGCGATCGCCTGGGCCACCGGGTGCCGGCTGTGCCGGGCCAGGGCGGCGGCGACCGTCAGGGTGCCGTCGGACAGGCGGTCCAGCGCCCGCGGATCGACCGTCGGGGTGGTCAGGGTGCCGGTCTTGTCCAGCACCACCCGGTCGATGGTAGCCAGGGTCTCCAGCGCGCCCCCGTCGCGCAGCAGGATGCGGTGCTTCAGCAGCCGTCCGGCGGCGACGACCTGCACGATCGGGGCGGCGAGACCCAGGGCGCAGGGGCAGGTGATGATCAGTACGGCGATGGCGGTGGTCAGGGCATGGTGCAGCCCGCCCCCGGCCGCCCACCAGCCGAGGAAGGTGGCCGCTGAGACGAGATGCACCGCCGGGGCGTAGATCGCGGCCATCCGGTCGGCCAGCAGGCTCAGCGCCGGGCGCGCCGTTTCCGCCGCTTCCAGCATGGAGCGCATCTCGCCGAGGAAGGAGGCATGTCCGATGCGGGTGGCGGTGAGGGTGAGCGGGCCCTCAATGACCATGGCGCCCGCCACCACCGTGTCGCCCGCGGCCAGCGCGACCGCCTCGCTCTCGCCGGTGACGACGGAGAGGTCGACCCGGACCCCGTTGCCGGTCACGGTGCCGTCGACGGGCACCCGGTCCCCGGAGGCGACCAGGACCGTCGTGCCCGGCGTCACCTGGCCGACCGGTATCCAGGAGGTGGTTCCGTCGGCGGCGACGACCACGGCGCCGCGCGGCGTGGTCCGGTCTAGGGTCTTCAGGGCCGCCCCGGCGCGCGAGCGCATCACATGGTCGAGGGTGCGGCCGATCAGCAGGAAGAACAGCAGGGTGACGGAGGCGTCGAAATAGGCATGGGCCCCGCCAGTCAGGGTCTCGTGCACCGACAATCCGACCGCCAGCAGGACCGCCAGGGAGATCGGCACGTCCATGTTCAGCCGGCCGGCCTTCAGGGCATGCAGGGCCGGGGCGAAGAACGGGCGCCCGGCAACGGCGACGGCGGGGATGGCGATGGCGGCGGAGATCCAGTGGAACAGATCCCGGGTCGCGTCATCGGCCCCCGACCAGATCGAGACCGACAGCAGCATCACGTTGCCGGCGGCGAAGCCGGCGACGGCGAGAGCGACGAAAAGCCGGCGCAGGATCGGGTCCGGTCCGCTCTCCGCCTCGTCCAGCAGCCCGGCGCGATAGCCGGCATGATCGAGCGCGGCGAAGACCGCCTCCGGATCGACGGCGTCGCGCGGCCATTTCACCGTGACGAACCGCCCCGCAAGGTTGACCCGGGCATCCGTCACCGCCTCGACCGCGCCGACCGCCTTCTCGATGGTCGAGATGCAGGCGGCGCAATGGGCGTCGGGCACGGCGAGGCGGGTGGCGACCAGCCCGTCGCCGATATCGTGGGACGCCTCGAGCAGCTCGCGCCGGTCAGGCCGCTGGGCCTGGCCCGGCACCGATAGCGAGGCGGAGGCGGCGCAGCAGGACATGTCAACCGCCCTTGCCCACGGAGAACCGGGTCTCGTACCGCCAGGTGCGCCCGCCCGACAGCTTGAGGGCGACGTCCGCCACCCACAGGCCCGAGGCGAGAACGTCGGGCATGCTGACGGTGCCGTTCGCGGCCGCCGGAATGTCGATCAGCCGATCCTCGGTCCGGGTGACCGGGCGGCCGATGCGGACCGTGCCGCCCAGGATCTCCACGCCCCGGCCCGCGGCATCGCGCAACGACAGGGTGAGGCGGTCGTCGGCCTGCTCGAAGGAGAGCGCGTAACCCAGCGCCTGCTGCTCGCGGGCGGCGGCGACGCGTTCGTTGAATCGCTGGCTCTCGACATAGGAATTGGCGACGACGAGGCCCGGCCAGGTGCCCGAGGCCAGGGTCGCCATGGTCACGTTGACCGCGATGATCAGGCCGAAGAAGGACAGGAGGATGAGGAAGACGTGCCGGCCGGTGAGCCGGAAGGATCCGTCGGTCCGAGGGGTGTCGCTCATCGTGCCGCTCCATTGTCGAAGATCGCATCGTACTCCGCCCGCTCCGAGCCCGCACTGTCGCGGATCCGGAAGCGGAACTGGGTCTGCTGGCCCTCCAGCCCCTCGGGGCCCGCGATCACGAAGATCCGCTGGGCCCGCAGGCTGTCGGGATCGACGTCCAGGAAGATCGCCTGGCGCGGGTCGTCCTTCTCCAGCGGCATGATCATCGCCCCCTGGGGGAAGTCCTCGATGGTCAGCAGAACCGTCCGCTTCTCCGGCATCATGTTGAGGATCTTCACGGTGTAGCCGTTGCGGATCGTACCGTCGGACAGCCGCACGGAGACCGGGTTGCGGTCGTGCAGAACGTTGATTTCCAGCCGGTCGCGCGTGGTCAGCATGGCGAGCATGCCGAGGCCGATCAGCGCCCAGATGGTGAAATAGACGATCGTGCGCGGCCGCAGGATCGAGCGCAGGGTGGTGTGCTCGACCTCCGGGGCGATGCCGCCGTCGGGCGTGTGCACCCGGGCCGGCTCGATCTTGCCGTCGGCGAGCTGCGCCAGCGACATGTTGTGATTGTAGGTCGCCAGGGTGGAGTAGGAGATCAGCCCCTTCGGCTTGCCGATCTTGTCCATCACCCCGTCGCAGGCGTCGATGCACAGGGCGCAGGTGATGCACTCGAGCTGCTGGCCGTCGCGGATGTCGATGCCCATGGGGCAGACCGCGACGCAGGCGTTGCAGTCGATGCAGTCGCCGACCGAGGCGCCGGCGGCTTCCTGGACCTTGCGGTGCCGCGAGCGCGGCTCGCCGCGCCAGGCGTTGTAGGTCACGGTCAGCGAATGCTCGTCGAGCATCGCCGCCTGGATGCGCGGCCAGGGGCACATGTAGGTGCAGACCTGCTCGCGCATCAGCCCGCCCAGGGCGTAGGTGGTGAAGGTCAGCACCGCGATGGTGCCGTAGGCCACCGTGGGCGCGGTGCCGGTCAGCACCTCCATGAACAGGGTCGGGGCGTCGGCGAAATAGAAGATCCAGGCGCCGCCCGTGGCCACGGCGATCAGCAGCCAGATCGTGTGCTTGCTGACCCGCTTGGCGGCCTTCGACGCGCTCATCGGCTCCTTGTCGAGACGGATGCGCTTGTTGCGGTCGCCCTCTATGAACCGCTCGACCACCAGGAACAGGTCGACCCAGACGGTCTGCGGGCAGGTATAGCCGCACCAGGCGCGGCCGACCGAGGAGGTGACCAGGAACAGTCCGAGCGCCGCCATCAGCAGCAGCCCGGCCACGTAGTAGAATTCCTGCGGCCAGATCTCGATCCAGAAGAAGTAGAAACGGCGGTGGTACAGGTCGATGAGGACCGCCTGGTCCGGGGCGAATTCGCCCCGGTCCCAGCGGATCCACGGGGTGATGTAGTAGATGCCGAGGGTGATCAGCATCACCAGCCACTTGAAGCGGCGGAAGACACCTTCCGCGCGCTTCGGGTGGATCTTCTTGCGGGCGGCGTAAAGCGGCTGCTGCTTGTCGCGACGGTTGACCGGCTCGACATCGAATTGCTCGAGGCCGTTCCCTGTCGCACCGTTCTGGTCAACCGTCGTCATCGGAAGTCTCCGTTCATCAGCCGCTGGCATTCAGCCGTTGCGGCGCTTATTCGCCGCCGCCCAGTCCGTGCACATACACGGCGAGCTGCTTCACCACCGCGTCGCCCAGACGCTCGCCCCAGGCCGGCATGACGCCGTGCTTGGGATTGTTGACCTGGGACACGATCTCCTGCTGCGTGTTGCCATACAGCCAGAGGGCATCGGCCAGGTTCGGGGCCCCCAGCTCGGTGTTGCCGAGGCCCTGCTCGCCGTGACAGGCGGCGCAGTTCTCGGCGAAGACCCGGGCACCCACGTCCATCGCCCCCTGGTCGTGCTCCAGGCCGGAGAGCGAGCGGACGTAATGGGCGACCGCCAGGATGTCCTCGCGGGGGAGGAGCTGGTCGCGGCCGAAGGCCGGCATTTCGGAATACCGGGTGTCGCCGTCGGCCTCGTAGCGGACGCCGTGGCGGATGGTCGCCGCGATCTGGTCGATCGAGCCGCCCCACAGCCAGTCGTCGTCGTTCAGGTTCGGGTAACCCGCCGCACCCTGCGCGCCGGAACCGTGGCACTGGGAGCAGTAGACCTTGAAGGCCGACGCCCCGCCGGCCGCCGCGAAGCGCGCCAGTTCCGGATTGGCCTGGATCTCGCCCACGTCCATGCCGCGGATCTGCTCCAGCATGTCGGCGCGGCCGGCTTCGACCTCCGCCATCTCCTGGTGCAGCTCGCCGCGGGTGGTCGTACCCGAGATGCCCTGCGTGGCTCCCTCGATCAGCGGGATGGCCGGGTAGTACACCGCGTAGCCGATCGCGAAGACGATGCAGGCGTAGAACGTGTACAGCCACCAGCGCGGGAGCGGATTGTTCAGTTCCTTGATGCCGT
Organism: Thalassobaculum sp. OXR-137; assembly: GCF_034377285.1. Lineage (NCBI taxonomy): Bacteria > Pseudomonadati > Pseudomonadota > Alphaproteobacteria > Rhodospirillales > Thalassobaculaceae > Thalassobaculum > Thalassobaculum sp. OXR-137. The sequence continues at coordinate 2,066,892 of NZ_CP139715.1, forward strand.
CCCACTCGTGGCCGGTGGTCTCGACATTGGTGACGCTGTCGATCTCCTTCTCGCTCATGGCTCAGTCCTCCTTAAGCGGGATGGCAGCGGCGTCATCGGCCGATTTGCGACCACCCGGTCTGAACGTGTAGGCGATCACCCCGAGGAAGATGATCAGCATGTAGAGCAGCCCCCAACTGTCGGCGGCCTGTCTCAGGCTTTCGTAGGTCATGGCTCCTCTCCTCAGCGGGCATTGGCTTCGGGGTCGAAGGTCGAGAAGTCGACCAGCGTGCCGAGCATCTGCAGGTAGGCGATCACCGCATCCATCTCCGTCAGACGGTTCGGGTTGCCGTCGAAATCGCCGGTCTTGGCCTTGGGATAGCGGGCCAGGAGCCCGTCCCAATCGGCATCCGGGTCCGCCTGGTTCCGCATGTCGGCCAGGGCGTTCCCGATCATTTCGTCGTCATAGGGGACGCCGAGCATCCGGTTGGTCTTCAGGTGACCGGCGATGTTGGTGGTGTCGAGATCGGTATCCGCCAGGAACGCGTAGGACGGCATCACCGATTCCGGCACGACCGAGCGCGGCTCGATCAGGTGCTGGACGTGCCACTCGTTGGAGTAGCGGTCGCCGATACGGGCCAGGTCCGGACCGGTGCGCTTGGAGCCCCACTGGAACGGGTGGTCGTACATGCTTTCCGCCGCCAGCGAGTAGTGGCCGTAGCGCTCAACCTCGTCGCGGAAGGGTCGGATCATCTGGCTGTGGCAGACGTAGCAACCCTCGCGCTGGTAGATCTCGCGCCCCTTGAGCTCGAGCGGCGAGTAGGGACGCATCCCCTCCACCTTCTCGATGGTGTTCTGCAGGTAGAACAGGGGCGCGATCTCGACGATGCCGCCGATGGTGACCACGAGGAAGGAGAGAACCAACAGCAGCGTGGCGTTGGTCTCGATCCGATTGTGTTTATCGAGGATCGACATGGTTTCCTCCGATCAGGCGGGTTGTGCCGCGGCGGTGACGATGGGCTGCTCGTTGCGTTCGCGGCCCTTGATCGTCATGGCGACGTTGTAGGCCATGACCAGACCGCCAGCGAGGTAGAGGACCCCGGCGAAGGCGCGGGCGACGTAGAACGGATGCATGGCATCGACGGTCTCGGCGAAGGAGTAGACCAGGAAGCCTTCCGCGTCGTACTCGCGCCACATCAGGCCCTGCATGATCCCGCTCACCCACATCACGCCGGCATAGGCGGCGATGCCGAGGGTGGCGAGCCAGAAGTGCCAGTTCACCATGCGCAGCGAGTACAGCTTCTCGCGGCCGAACAGACGTGGCGTCAGGAAGTAGATCGCCCCGAAGGAGATCATCCCGACCCAGCCGAGCGCACCGGAATGCACGTGGCCGATGGTCCAGTCGGTATAGTGGCTCAGCGCGTTCACGCTCTTCACCGACATCATCGGGCCTTCGAAGGTCGACATGCCGTAGAACGCCAGCGCCATGACCATCATGCGGATGATCGGATCGGTGCGGATCTTGTCCCAGGCCCCCGAGAGGGTCATCAGGCCGTTGATCATGCCGCCCCAGGAGGGCATCCACAGCATGATCGAGAACACCATGCCGAGGGTCTGCGCCCAGTCGGGCAGGGCGGTGTAGTGCAGGTGGTGCGGACCGGCCCAGATGTAGAGGAAGATCAGCGACCAGAAGTGCACGATCGACAGCCGGTAGGAGTAGACCGGCCGCTCGGCCTGCTTCGGCACGAAGTAGTACATCATGCCCAGGAAGCCGGCGGTCAGGAAGAAGCCGACCGCGTTATGGCCGTACCACCACTGGGTCAGCGCGTCCTGCACGCCCGAGAACAGCGAGTAGCTCTTCGAGCCGGTCAGGGAGACCGGGATCGCCAGCCCGTTCACCACGTGCAGCATGGCCACCGTGACGATGAACGACAGGTAGAACCAGTTCGCCACGTAGATATGCGGCTCTTTGCGCTTCAGGATGGTGCCCAGGAACACGATCAGATAGGCGACCCACACGATGGTCAGCCACAGGTCGATGTACCACTCGGGCTCGGCGTATTCCTTCGACGTGCTGTTGCCCAGCAGGTAGCCGGTGGCGGCCAGCACGATGAAGAACTGGTAGCCCCAGAACACGAACCAAGCCAGGTCGCCGCCGAACAGGCGGGCGCGGCAGGTCCGCTGGACCACGTAGAAGCTCGTGCACAGCAGCGCGTTGCCGCCGAAGGCGAAGACCACGGCCGAGGTATGCAGCGGGCGGACACGTCCGAAATTGAACCAGGGCTCGATGTTCAGGTCGGGCCAGGCGAGCTGGGAGGCGGCGACGACGCCGACAAGAAAGCCGACGACCCCCCAGAACACGGTCGCCAGCACGCCGATGCGCACCGGTCCGTCCATGTAGCTGTCAGGGTCGGCAGGGGTGGAATCGCGGCCGATCAGCCAGAAGACGACCAGCACCGCGACGATTAAGAACAGATAGGCGTGAAACTCATAAACCGCGTCCTGCGCTCCGGCCGCCATGAACAAGGCGAGCAGACCGGCGAAGGACGCGAGGGAAAGTTCGATCGCTTTAGACATGATCCGGGTTCCCGCAGCGTGTGATTGACACGGCGCGGAAGGTGTCGTTTCCGAGACTTGGTTTCCTTGATCTCGATCAACGACCGGCCCCGCGCCCCCGCGTCATCCTAACACCATTCAGGGCTGCCGTCGGGCAGTCGCGGCGAACGGGATCTTGGCGATGCGGGGTGGCGACGGAGCACGGTCGGGACCGGTATGGGGTGAGGGCGCCGGACCGACGGTCGGCAAAATCGGCGACGCCTGCCGGCCTTGCCTCGAGGAGGCGATCCGCAAGTTCGAAGGCAACCATGCGCGGATCCTCGGCGTCTGCGAGGAGCTGGAGCAGTTGGCCGACGGTCTGCCGGCCCTGCCGACCAACGGGAGCCATCTGCGACTCGCACGCCGCGTGGGAGGGCTGCTGCGCGAGGCCCACGCGCTGGAGGAACAGGAAATTCTGCCGATCCTGGCCGCCGCCCTCGGCGAGGAGGCGGTCAAGGACAGCGTCGCGACCCTGACCGAGGAACACCGGACAGACGAGGCGTTCGCCGAGGAGGTGGCCGAGGTCCTGATGGAATGGACCGCCGGAGAACGCCATCACGACGCCGCCACGCTGGGCTATATGCTGCGCGGGCTGTTCGACAATCTGCGCCGGCATACCGCCCGGGAACGCGACCAGCTCATCGGTCCGGCCGGGCGTCGTCTGGCCTCAGGTTGATCCGGTCGCGTCCTTCAGGGCCTCGCGGTCCGGCACGACGATGTGCCGGTTGCCCTCGATCTCGATCAGACCTTCCTTGCGCAAGGCGGTGAACTGGCGGCTCACCGTTTCGATCGTCAGGCCGAGATAGTCGGCGATCTCCGCCCGCGAGAGCGGGAGTTCGAAGGTCACCCTGTCGCCGTCATGCTCCGGATCGATGTGGTCGGCGATCAGGCTGAGGAAGCTGGCGACCTTTTCCTTGGCGGTCATCCGTCCGAGCACCAGCATCCACTGCCGCGCCTCGTCGAGCTCCTTGAGCACCTGGCGGAGCAGTCGGTTCTCCAGCTCCGGGTTCTCGCCCAGCATCGATTCCAGCACGTCCTTGGGGAAGGTGCACAGCCGGACGTCGACGGCGACTTCCGCCCCGAAATTGCTCTCGCTCATGAACGGGCGCCCGAGGAAATCGGGCGCGAACTGGAGGCCGACGATCTGCTGGCGGCCGTCGGGCATGAGCTTGGTCAGCTTCACCGCCCCCGACAGGATGTTCGAATAGGTGTGGACCTGATCCTCCTCGTGGATCAGCTCCTGCTTGCGGTTGGCCACGCGCTTGGTGGTGTGCTTGCTCAGCCGCTGCAGCTCGTCGCCCGACAGGGCCCCACAGATGCCCTTGTGGCGGGCTTCGCAGGCCCGGCAAACGACCGGAACGTCCGAATTGTGAATGTCCTGCCGGTCCGACATGGAACCCCTCGTCGCCGATCTGCCGTCGAGCGCGGCGCTTACAAGGCCGCATCCTATCAAAGGGAGCGGCGAACGAAACCCCGCGTGGCTTTAGGTCGCTGGTCTGCCGGAATGCAGTCGGGGCCCGATCCGCCCCGATCCTACCTGCGGTGCTCTAGAACCCGAAGCGTCCTTTGAACGGATGGCCCGTCGCCAGGGAGATCAGGTGGGCGGCGGCGGCCAGGGCGACGACGACGCCGAGGATCTGCAAAAACGTCCACGGGATCGGCAGAGGCGGATCCAGGGTCTCGCGCGGCCGGCGCTGCATGTGCCACGCTAGGGCAGCCAACGTCAGACTGACAGCCATGATTATCAGCGTTGTGGACAAGGGCATGGGGGGCAACCCGCGTGACAAAGGAGAGTTTTGATGAATGACTTATCGGGTGGCGACAAGGCGGTTTCCTACGATCCGTCCACCTTTGAGCCGTTGACCTATGTGGAGGGCACGGGGGATTTCGCCAGCGGCAAGGACAGCCCGAGCGCCTACTTTGAGCGCTGCCTGGACGTGATCTCCGCGCGGGAAGGGACCGTCAAGGCCTGGGTCACCCTGAACGAGAGCGGAGCGAAGGAGCAGGCCGACGCCTCCACCAAGCGCTGGAAGGCGGGCAACCCGCTGTCGCCGATCGACGGCATGCCGATCGGGGTCAAGGACCTCTACATGACCAAGGACATGCCGACCCAGATGGGCTCGCCGCTCTATGCCGGACGCATGACCGGCGAGGATTCCGCCCCGGTCCAGGCCCTGCGGCTGGCGGGTGCCGTGGTGCTCGGCAAGACGGTGACCACCGAACTCGGCTTTTCCCATCCGGGACCGACGACCAACCCGTTCGATCCCGAGCGCACGCCCGGCGGCTCGTCCTCCGGTTCCGCCGCCGTGATCGGCGCCGGCATGGTGCCGGCGGCCCTTGGCAGCCAGGTCGTCGGGTCGATCATCCGGCCGGCCGGCTTCTGCGCGAATACCGCGATCAAGCCGACCCTGGGCGCCCTGCATCGCGGCGAGCGTCAGGGCATGAGCCACAGCCATCTCGGCGTCCATGCCGGGTCGATCGCCGATATGTGGGCGGTGACCCACGCGATCTCCCATTTCGTCGGCGGCGATCCGGGCAGCCCGGGCCTGTTCGGCTCCCAGGCGACCCCCGTCGCGAGCAAGCCGCAACGGCTGATCGTGGTCGAGAGCGAGGGTTGGCATCAGACCGACGATGCGACCAAGACGGCCTTCGAGACCCTGATCGACCGGATCGCGGCCTCGGGCGTGGAGATTGTCCGCCGCGCCGGGCATGGCGATCTCGACGCGTTCGAGGTGGAGATCGCCGAGAGCCTGCTGCTGTGCCGCGACATCTGCGGCTGGGAGATGCTCTGGACCCTGCGCAACCTGGCGGAAAAGGACGTCACCAAGCTGAGCGACAGCATGCGGCAGCGGCTGTCCATGGCCTCGGAGATGTCGATCGACGACTACCGGGCGGCCCTGGTCAAGCGCGAGGCGATGCGGGCCCGGTTCCGGGCGGTCGCGGCGACGGCAGATGCGATGATCACGCTGTCCTCCACCGGACCGGCGCCGAAATTCGTGGATTCCGCCACTCAGGAGGGCGAGCCGGGGCTGATCCACACCACCGGCCTGCCGGCCTACAACGCCTGGACCTCGGCGATCGGCTGCCCCTGCGTGACCGTGCCGATGCTGTCGGTCGACGGCATGCCGGTCGGGGTACAGGTCATCGGCCGCCACAACGAGGACTGGCGCACCGGCGCCATGGCCCGCTGGGTCAAGGACACCGTGGAACCGGTGATCGGGTAGGGAGTTGAGTCGGCCCTTCGACACGTCCCCCGGCTGAAGGCCGGGGGCCTGCTCAGGGCGAGGTCTTAAGTTTTCAAATTCCTGACCTCGCCCTGAGCAGCGACCGCAGGGAGCGTGTCGAAGGGCGGCCCGCACCCATCAAAAAAGGCGCCGGAGATTGCTCCCCGGCGCCTTTCGTCGTTCGCAGCAAACGGATCCTCAGTCGAGGGACTGGACGATCTCCTCGCACATCTTCTTGGCGTCGCCGAACAGCATCATGGTGTTGTCGCGGAAGAACACCTCGTTCTCCACGCCGGCATAGCCGGACGCCATGGAGCGCTTCACGAACAGCACCGTCTTTGCGTTCTCCACGTCCAGGATCGGCATGCCGTAGATCGGGCTCGCCGGGTCGGTCTTGGCCGCCGGGTTGGTCACGTCGTTGGCGCCGATCACGAAGGCCACGTCGGTCTGGGAGAAGTCGCGGTTGATCTCCTCCAGCTCCAGCACCTCGTCATAGGGCACATTGGCCTCGGCCAGCAGCACGTTCATGTGGCCCGGCATGCGGCCCGCCACCGGGTGGATGGCGTAGCGCACCTTCACACCCTTGGCCTTCAGCGTGTCGGCCATCTCGCGCAGGGCGTGCTGGGCCTGGGCCACCGCCATGCCGTAGCCCGGCACGATGATCACCGAGGAGGCGCTCTCCATGATGAAGGCCGCATCCTCGGCGCTGCCGGACTTGACCGACCGGTCGCCGCCCGGCCCGCCGGCCGCCGCCGCCTCGCTCTCGCCGCCGAAGCCGCCGAGAATGACGCTGATGAACGAGCGGTTCATGCCCTTGCACATGATGTAGGACAGGATCGCGCCCGAGGAGCCCACCAGCGCGCCGGTGATGATCAGCAGGTGGTTGCCGAGCGTGAAGCCGATACCGGCCGCCGCCCAACCCGAATACGAGTTCAGCATCGACACCACGACCGGCATGTCGGCGCCGCCGATCGGCAGGATCAGCAGGAAGCCCAGCGCGAGGGCGACGATGAAGATCAGCCAGAAGGCGGTCGGGTCCTGGCTGGCGCAGAGCCAGACGATCAGGGCCACCAGGGCGATGCCGAGGACGGCGTTCAGCGGATGCTGGCCCTTGAACACCAGCGGCCTGCCGGTGACCAGGCCCTGGAGCTTGCCGAAGGCGATGATCGAGCCGGTGAAGGTGATCGCGCCGATGGCCAGGCCCAGCGCCATTTCGATCAGCGAGCCGACCTTGATCGCGCCGATCTCGCCGATACCGTAGGCGTCCGGCCGGTAGAAGGCGGCCGCCGCCACGAAACAGGCGGCGAGACCGACCAGGCTGTGGAACGCCGCCACGAGCTGGGGCAGGGCGGTCATCTGGATCTTGCGGGCGATCACCGCGCCGATGGCGCCGCCGATCAGCAGGCCGACGATGATGATCTCGTAGGACTGCACCACCGGCAGGGTCAGGGTGGTGCCGATGGCGAGCGCCATGCCGGCCATGCCGTAGTAGTTGCCCGCCCGCGAGGTCGACGGGTGCGACAGGCCGCGCAGCGCCATGATGAAGCAGACGCCGGAGACCAGATACAGAAGCGAAGAGATGGTGCCACTCATGATACGGGTCCTTCCCTCACTTCTTCTTCTTGAACATGGCGAGCATGCGTTCCGTCACCAGGAAGCCACCGGCGATGTTCACGCTGGCCAGCACCACGGCGAAGAAGCCCATGATCGATGAGAAGTTCATGCTGTCCGGCCCGGCGGCGATCAGGGCACCGACGATGATCACCGAGGAGATCGCGTTGGTGACCGCCATCAGCGGCGAGTGCAGCGCGGGGGTGACCCGCCACACCACGTAATAGCCGACGAAGCAGGCGAGCACGAAGACGGTCAGGCCGACCACGGTCGGGTCGAGCCCGCCATGGACGACGGCAGCCGCCGGCGCGCCCGGCGCGGTGATCGCGACCGTGCTGTCCAGGGCCGAGGTGCCGGCCTGCGAGGCGAGGTCCGCGGCCTGGGAAGCCAGCTCCCGGGCTTCCTCGGCGAGGTCCTTGAGCTTGTCTGCGATGGAATTGTCCGACATCGGGGTCCCTCCTTACGCCTTCGCGTCGCCGCTGGAGCCGTCAGACTCCGGCGCCGCGTCCGGCTTGGTTTCCGTCTTGTCCGCTGACTTGGAGGCGGCCGGTTTCTTGGCCGGAGCCTTCTTGGCCGCCGGTTTGGCGGCCGGCTTCGCCGCGGGTGCTGCGGCCGGCTCGTCCTTCAGTTCCTTGATCCGCTCGTTCGTGATCTCGCCGTCCTTGGTGATGGTCGACGCCTTGATGATCTCATCTTCCTCGTCGACCTTGATCGATTTGCTCTCCTTGTCGACCAGCGGCGTGAGGAAGTTCAGCAGGTTCTTGGCGTAGAGCGCGCTGGCGTCGACCGCCACCCGGCTCGGCACGTTCATGTGGCCGACCAGGGTCACGCCATGGGCCTCGACGACCTCGCCCGGCTTGGACAGCGGACAGTTGCCGCCCTGCTCGACCGCCAGATCGACGATTACCGAGCCCGGCTTCATGGTCTTCACCATCTCCTCGGTGACCAGCACCGGGGCCGGACGGCCGGGGATCAGGGCCGTGGTGATGACGATGTCCTGCTTGGCGATGGTCTCGGCGATCAGGGCCGCCTGCTTCTTCTTGTACTCGTCGCTCATTTCCTTGGCGTAGCCGCCGGCGGTCTCGGCCTGCTTGAACTCCTCGTCCTCGACGGCGACGAAGGTTCCGCCCAGGCTTTCGACCTGCTCTTTGGCGGCCGGCCGGACGTCGGTGGCGGACACGATGGCGCCGAGACGCCGCGCCGTGGCGATGGCCTGCAGACCGGCGACACCGGCGCCCATGACAAGGACGCGGGCCGGCGGAACGGTGCCGGCGGCGGTCATCATCATCGGGAAGGCCCGGCCGAAGACGGCGGCGGCATCCAGCACCGCCTTGTAGCCGGCCAGGTTCGACTGCGACGACAGCACGTCCATGGACTGGGCGCGGGTGATCCGCGGGACCAGTTCCAGGGCGAAGGTGCGCACGCCCTGCTTGGCGATGGCCTCGACGATCGCCTTATCCTTGTGCGGCTCCATCAGGGAGATCAGCAGCGCGCCCTTCTTGAGCAGCGGGATCTCGTCCTGGGTCGGTTTTCGCACTTTCAGGACGACATCGGCATCGCCGATCGCCTCCTTGGCGGTCTTCACGATCTTCGCGCCCGCGGCGGCATAGGCGTCGTCGGTCACGGCGGCGGACAGGCCCGCGCCGGACTCGATCGCGACTTCCGCGCCGAGCTGGATATACTTCTTAACCGTGTCCGCAGAGGCTGCGACGCGTTTCTCGCCCTCTCGGCGTTCCTTGACGATGCCGATTTTCATCTTGGGTCCCCGCTGGATTCCCTTTTTCGTAGATCAGTTATGCCGGGCCGGGCGCCGCATGCGCAAGGCGGTAGCGCACGCCGTGCCCGCACGTAGACAACTGTGGCGGACTGTACCAGCGACAAGCGCGTGATGGGCAATGGGATAATTCTAAAAATCTTCCGATCCGTCGGAATCCGAAAGATATCCCCTCCTTCCGCTATCGGAAGGTCGCCCGCCGTCGGTCGATTTCCAGCTTGCGCAGATCCACGTCCCTCAGTTCGCGCAGCCAGTTATAGGCCCGCCGACAGAGTTCCGGCGGCGACGTGGAACTGGAGCCCGCCCGCGACACGGCCGGGTTGGAGCACTCGGCCTCGGCCTGATGCTGAAGGGCCGTCCACCGGGCCAGACGGTCGCCGATCAGCGCGTCGTAGAAAGCCGTCCGGTCGGCGGCGGTCGCGAACAGCGCGCCGCGCAGCGGCACGATCAGCCGGTAGGGAACCTGGCTGGTGGCCGGGGCCCCGGCGGCCGGGGCGAGATCCGCCATGGGGGAAATGGGCAGACGATCCTTCGCGGTGCTCAGAACATCCGGCAGCGGCCGGGGGTACAGGGTCTCCGTCGTCGTCAGATAGCCCGGCGCCTCGCAGGTCACCTCCACGGGAAAGCCGAGCTTGCGCGGTTCGATGCTCATCGGCGCGGCCTGCATGTCGCGGCGTCCGATCCGTCCCACCGCCCGGCAGCGGGCATCCGGCGGTACGGCTTCTACGATGGTAAGCTGCGGCACGGGGATCGCGGGAGGCTTCGCCGTCGACTGCGGCAGAGCGCATCCGGCCAGGGCGGCGATCAGGGCGAGAGCGGGAAATGAGCGAATCATAGCTTATGGTACCGCGAGGCCGGCATGTCGTGCCATAACCCGCACCCCACAATCGGTGCCGCCCCCTGCGCGCCGTCCGTCGCGGAGACCCCCATGTCCGACAAGACCCCCATCGTTCGACTCAACAAGGGCGGAGGCGCGCGCCTGTTGCGCGGCCATCCCTGGGGCTTTTCGAACGAGATCGCGATGACGGCCGAGGCCAAGGCGCTGCCGCCGGGCACGGTGGTCATGGTGGAGACCCATGCCGGCGACGCGGTCGGTCCCGCCCATATGAACCCGCACAGCCTGATCGCCCTGCGGATGCTGGACCGCGACCCCGGCACGGCGATCGATGCCGCCTGGGTCGCCGGGCGCCTGGCATCGGCCTTGGCCTGGCGCGAGCGGCTGTTCGACACCCCCTTCTACCGGGTCGTCCATGCCGAGGCCGACGGCCTGCCCGGCCTGGTCGTCGACCGCTACGGCGATGTCGTCGTCATCCAGGCGAACTCCGCCGGGATGGACCGGATGGTGCCGATGGTCGCCGAGGCCGTGCGGCAGGTCCTGTCGCCGGCGGCCATCGTGCTGCGCAACGACAGTCCGGTTCGCAAGCTAGAGGGGCTGGGCGAGGAGGTCCGGCTGGTCGACGGCGTGGTGCCGGACCCGGCCCTGGTCTCGGAGGGCGGCGCGCTCTTCCCGCTCGACCCGATGGGCGGCCAGAAGACCGGCTGGTTCTACGACCACCGCGACAACCGCGCCTTCGTCGCCCGGCTGGCCGGTGGGGCGCGGGTGCTCGACCTCTATGCCCATACCGGCGGGTTCGGTGTCCAGGCGGCGGTCGCCGGTGCGGCGTCCGTCGACCTGATCGACCGGGCCGGGCCGGCTCTGGCGCAGGCAGAGAAGGCGGCGGAACTGAGCGGGGTGGCCGACCGAGTCACCACCCGCAAGGCCGATGCCTTCGCCGCCCTGGAGCATCTGGTCAAGACCGGCGAACAGTATGACATCGTGGTCTGCGATCCGCCGGCCTTCGCCCGCTCCAAGAAGGATGTGGGACCGGCCGCCAAGGCCTACCGCAAGCTCGCCCGCATGACCGCGCAGATCACCGCGCCGGGCGGCGTTCTCGTGCTGGCCTCGTGCTCGCACCACATGGATCCGGTCTCCTTTGCCCAGCAGAACGCGCGCGGCCTCGGCGATGCGGAGCGCCAGGGTCGGCTGCTGCGGTCGGCGGGTGCCGGACCGGATCACCCGGTCCATGCCCATCTGCCGGAGAGCGCCTATCTGAAGGCCATGGTCTTCGCCTTGGACTGAGCGGTTTGCGGGAGGCGGCGGGGCGGTCTTCCCGCCCTAGCGTGTCCTGTGTCCGCCGTCGGCCGGCGGCCAATTCACCCAGTGGCCGTCCTCGTAGGTGCTGCAGTGGAACAGGCTGCCGGCATCGAGTTCGACCAGACGCTGTTCGCGGTCGGTCAGCGCCGCCCGTTCATAGAACCGCAGGACGCCGAACAGCATGCTGATGGATCCGTCCTCGGTCGGCCGCAGCGGCAGCAGCAGCCGTTGGAAAGCCACGTAGCGGTCGGCCGGCTTTGACAGGCTGCCGCGGTAATAGAACGGCAGGCCGAGTTCCAGGCAGGTGTCGAACATCCGTCGCCGCGCGTGATAGACGGCGTTGGACAGCAGCTCGTCCATGAAGCGGCCCTTGGGCTCGAAGCCGAACTCGTCGGTGAGCCGGGTTCCGGCGATCACGCTCCTGTAGCGGCCGTCGCGCCATTCCTGCAGGAAGAACCAAGGCAGGACCTGCGTCGGCAGGGTGAGCATGTCGATCTGCGCGCGCACCGGGATGCGGTCGGCGGCCGAGGAACTGGCGCAAAGTTCGAGCCAATGGTCGAACAGATCGGCGCAAAGCCCATCCGGTGCGATCCCGGCGCTCTTTAGTTCACCGGGGAAGCCGGTTTCTGACAACGACCCGCTCCATGAAATCACAACTGATGGGAGAGACTGCGTCTCGGTCTACTGGAAGGTGTTGGAGCAGGGTGTCCCCAGCTCCGTCGGTATCCTTCGCTAGAAAAGTTAACGACTCCTTAACGCGATTGTGGAGGGGCGGCGACGGCCAGCGGCTGCCCGGTCCAGTCGTCCCAGTGGCCGGAGACGAAAATGCGCTGGAACACCAATCCGTTGCCGGTATCGGGGGGCTGCATGCCGGATGAAGGGGCAGGGAGCGATCCATCGCTTAATTCCTGGGAGGTAATAAATTCCATTGCGCCACAGACGAGGTCGATTTCGCCACGGGGCGCGCTGCGCAGGGGAAGTAGGATCCTTCGAAAGGCGATGTGGTCCCGCCGCTCGGCGGCGAGAGTCGCGCCATAGTAGACTGGACATCCTCGGTCTGTACACAATTCAAACAGTTTTTTGCGGGCGGGATATTTCTCCGGACGCATAAGTTGGTCGAGATACTTACCGGTGGTTTCAGTGCCCATGTTGTCGACCAGGGCGGTGGCGGCCAGCCGGACGAAGTAGCGGTTGCCGCGGCGCTCGATCAGGAAAAAGTTTCCGGCGACGGACTTGGGCAGGGTGAGCAGGTCGATCTGGTCGCGGACCGGAATTCCGAGGGAGGCCTCGCCGGCGCGTGCGAGGGACTGCCAGTGCTCGAAGATCTGGCCGCAAAGGCCCTCCGGCCCGGCCGTGTCGGGACCGTCAGGGGCGCCCATGCCGGCCCCCGAAGCATGCCTGCCGGCGATGGGCGGCCTGATGGTCCCGGCCATCGGCGCCGAGTGTCGGCCGAGAGGATGGCCGGGCGGAAAGTAAGTCTTCCCGAGCCTTACCGTTTGAGGGCGAGAACGCGTCCATGGGGCAGACCGGCAGGTTACCGCTGATGCTGTCAACCTGAAGGTGTCAGGGTAAACATATCCTTAACATGCCGGTAACGGGGCCTGCGCCGCCGCCCGCGGGGCAGGCCGCTTCGCCGGCCGGACGAAATGGCATGGGAGCGGCAACCGTGACGGCCGCTCATGCGTTCTCCTTGCTGAACCATGGCATGGAGAACCCTATGGACCGGGTCTACCGATTGGAGACTTTCGGGCGCATAGGATTTGCCGCCCACGGAATCGTGTACCTGCTGGTCGGCTGGTTTGCAGTCCGATCCGCGATGGGGCTCGGTAGTCCCACGGACACCAAGGGGGCGCTGCACAGCCTTGTCGGCGGTCCTTTCGGCTGGGCGATGCTCGGCGCCATGGCGCTCGGTCTGTTGAGCTATGCGCTCTTCCGTCTGGTGGAGGCCCTGCTCGACCTGAACGACCATGGCCGCGATGCCCGGGGCATGCTGGCCCGCCTGGGCCGGATCGTCAGCGCGCTGATCCATATCGGTCTCGCCGGGTATGCCGCCGCGCTGGCGATCGGCATGACCATGTCGGGCGGTGGCATGAAGGGCTGGACGGCGTGGCTGATGCAGCAACCCTACGGTCCCTGGATGGTGATGGCCGCCGGCGCGATCGTATTCGGGGTCGCGGTGTTTCAGGCCAAATCCGCGTGGTCTGCGGATTTCATGGACGATCTCTCGATCTCCGGCGATAAGCGAAAGACGGCGAAGGTCGTCGGTTGCGCCGGGCGGGCGGCCCGGGCTTTCGCTTTCGCCCTGGTCGCGGTCTTCCTGGTGAGCGCCGGCTGGAACGTCGACGCGAGCAAGGCCGGCGGGCTGGCCGACGCGCTGCGGGAGCTCCAGCAGCAGCCCTACGGGCCCTGGCTGCTCGGCGTCGTGGCGGTCGGCTTCGTCCTGTTCGGTCTGTCGAGCTTCGTTGAAGCGGCCTATCGGCGGATCGCCGACGAGAACGTCATCAACCGTCTCCGCGATCAGGCCACCGGCCACTGAGACAGCCGCCTGGCGCGCCTGCCGCCGACCGCGGTCGGAGTCTAGAAGAACCCGAAATAGTTTTCCGTCAGGTCGGCGGTATGGATGCCGATGAGGCGAACATGCTGGCCGCCGAGATCGATCACCGCGTCGCCTTCCGCATTGTCGGTCGCCCGCGCGATTAGATCGGCGGCCGAGGAGATCGCCTGGCCGTTGACATGGGTGCGGATCATCAGCATGTCGCCGGCCGCCACGTCGAAATCGGCCACCACGTCGAAGCCGTTGCCGTTATCGATGTAGATCTTGTCCGCGCCGCTGCCGGTATAGATCCAGTCGACCCCTTCGCCGCCGTAGAATGCGTCGTCGCCGGCGCCGCCGCCGAGTACGTCGATCGACGTCCCGTCGCCGCCCTGCTCGCTCGACAGACCGCCATACAGCGTGTCGTTGCCGTCGCCGCCGATCAGGGTGTCGGCCCCCTTGTTGCCGTAGAGCAGATCGTCCCCCTGGTTGCCGTGAACCAGATCCGCCTGCTGGCCGCCATAGAGGCTGTCAGCGTCCTGGCCGCCATACAGGGTGTCGGCGCCCCGGTTGCCGTAGACCACGTCATTGGCCTGGTTGCCGTAGACGACGTCGTCGTTCTGCCCGCCATAGACCGCGTCGTTCTCGGTTCCGCCGAGAACCCTGTCGTTACCTTCATTGCCGTACAGGAAGTCCCGGCCGCTGCCGGACCCGATCGTGTCCGCGCCGGCGCCGCCGAACAGGGTGTCGTCGCCGACGCCGAGCGAGATGAACTGACTGTTGTCGTCGCCGGTCACGTAGTTGTCGCCGGCCCCGCCGGTTACCGTGGACGAGCCCATGACGGAGGCGAACTCAATATTGTCGAGCTGCAGGGTGGACCCGGACGGCAGGGAGCGCAGGTCGATGACGAAGGCCTCCGACTGGCTGCCGCCGCTGGTGCCGGTGATGACGATCGGACTGCTGAGGGAGGACGATGTGGTGGTCGGCACGATCGTCCGCACGTCCAGGGTGGTGGTCTCTGACAGCCTGGTCAGGAACGTCTGCGCACCCGATACCAGCCCCGTCTCAGCCGTCGATCCGCGGGCCTGGATCGAGGTCACCAGGGTCGTCAGCGCATTCTGCGGGGTCTGGGCGGTGGTCGGCCCTTCCGAGGTGATCGTCGTCTGCGGCGGCAGGGTGGCGGTAACCACATTGCCGTTGTTATTGGTGTTCTGAACGATCGCGGCCGAGCCCGAGGCTGTGCCGTTGTTCGTGATGGTTTGGGCTGTCGACGTCGCACCGCCGCCTGGCTGGACCGTGGGCGTACTAGGCGCGACGACGATGGTCGGCGTACCGCTGCCGGTGTCTCCACCGCCACCAGATGAGGGGGCGATCAGCGTGATCGTGGTATTGCCGGCTGCGAAAACCGCGTTGAACGTGCCGCTCGCCGACGTTATGCCGGTGAGCGTGGTCTCGACGCTGCCGCTGATGTCGATCGTGCCGCTTGCGGTCGTGCCGTTCAGAGCCGACAGATCCTTGCCGGTGACCACGATGCTGTCGCCCGCCGCGAAGTCGGAGATCGTGTCGCCGTTGAAATCGGCCGCACTTCCGGAGAAGGTATCGGTCCCGTCGCCGCCGGCAAGCGTGTCGAACCCGCTTCCGCCGCTGACTATGTCGTTCCCGGCGCCGCCGCTTACGGCGTCCGCGCCGCCCGCGCCGATCACCGTGTCGTCGCCGGCACCGCCGTCGAGGGTGTCGCCCCCGGCACTTCCGGAGACAGACTGACTGCCGGTGGAGCCCGTCACCACGAAGTGATCTTGCCCGCTGTCGCCGGCGGTCAGGGTTTTGCCGGCGGCCTGGGCAGCCGTCAGGGTGATCGTCTGCGCACCGGCATCCGCCGCGGTCGCCAAGGTCTCGATGGGGGTGATGTTTGCGGTGGTGATCGATCCCGTTGCTGACAGGGTCACCGTCTCGGTCGCGGCCGCCGTCGTGGTGCCGGTGAAGCCGTTGAGTTGCGCCGCCGTCATTGTGACGGACGCGTCGTTGTCGAGCGTCAGGTTTTCGAAATTGCTGACCGTCGCGCCGGAGAGGTTGTCGCCGGTATCGAGGATCAGTGTATCGGAGCCCCCGGCTCCGCCGTTCAACGTGCCGGTCAGCGTGTCGATCGACGTGCTCGACTGTACCGTCTGGTTCGCGCCGGCACTGCCGGTCACGTTCTGCCCCGCGGCCCCAAGTGTGAACGTGAAGGCGGCGTCGAGGGTATAGGTCTCGATATCCGCATCGCCGGTGACGGTGCCGTCGCCGTTGGCCGCGTTTAGCGTAATTCCTTCCGTCCCGCTGTTGCCGTTGATGGTCGTGAAGCCGTCGTGCTGGCTCTCCGACATCGTGGCGGTCGCGTTTGCCGACAGGGTGACGGTCTCGAACGAGGTCAGCGTGAAGCCGGTCGTGGTCAGGTCGCTGCCGTCAGCCAGAATGACGGTGTCCGTTCCGTTCCCGCCATTCGCCACGGAAGTGCTGCTGATGTGGCTCGCGCTGGCGATGGTCAGCGTGTCGTCGGTGGCGCCGAAGGTCGAGGCCGGGTTGAGACTGGTCCCGTTGGTCGTATTGAACCCGGCAGCCGTCGTGGTCGCCGAAACGCTGGGGCTGGCGAAGGTGATCAGCGTGTTGCCGTTGGAATCCGCGACGGAGGAAATCGTCAAGGTGCTGGTCAGATTGGACACCGTTCCAATGCTGACCTCCGGCGAGGCGAAGGTTGTGGCGTTGGTGTCGATTTCCAGATTGGTGCCGTTGAACCGGACATTGGACGTCGACAGGCCGGTGACGCCGGTGAGCAGGATGGAATCCGATGTGGTCAGGTCGGTGACCGTGTCCCCGTTTAGATCGCTGACGCTGCCGGTGAAGACATCGGCGTCGTCGCCGCCGGTCAGTCTGTCCGCGCCGGCGCCGCCGCCGAGCGTGTCCGCACCGGCGCCGCCGTCCAGCGTGTCGGTTCCGGCGCTGCCCGTGACGCTCTGGGCGCCGGTCGCGCCGGTGACGACGAAATGGTCGTTGCCGGTATCCGCCGCGGTCAGCGTCTTGCCGGCGGCGATCGAGGCGGCGAGCGTGATGGTCTCCGACCCACCGCTGGCGGTGGAGAGGGTTTCGATGGCGCCGAGGTTGGAGCCGCTGATGGTTCCGGTGGCGCTCAGGATCACCGTCTCGGAGCCGGCGCCGGTGACGGTGCCGCTGAAGCCGTTCAGTTGACCCGCCGTCATGGTGACGGACGCACCGCTGGCGAGGGTCAGGTCCTCGATATTGGTGATCGTCGCGCCGGAGATATTGGCGCCGCTGCCGAGCGACAGGATGTCGTTGACCGTACCCTCGCCGGTCAGCGTGCCGGCGAGGGTCAGGGTTCCGGTATCGAATGTCACCGCATCGCTGGTCGAGGTGGCGCTGACGCTGTGGCCCGCACTGTTCACCGTGACGGTACGGGTGTTGGTGCTGTCGTCGCCGACTGTGTAGTTCTCGATGGCACTGGCCGTGGAGAGAGTGCCGTCGCCCGACAGCGTCACCGTCTCGCTGCCTCCGGCGGTGATTATTCCGGCGGCGAAAGTGTTGAACTGCGACAGGCTCATCGTCACCGACGCATTGCCGGCCAATGTCAGGTTCTCGACCCCCGATATGGCGGCACCGGAGAAGTTGGTTCCGGTGGTCGCCTGGATGACATCGGTGCCGGCACCGCCCGAGAGCGTCCCGGTATAGGTCAGGCCCTGGAAGGTGATGGTGTCGTTGCCGGTCGAGCCGGTGATGTTCTGCGCGCCGCCGGCGACCGTGACCGCGTTGGCGACTCCCAGGACATAGTTCTCCACCGCCGTCTGCGTCTGGAAGCCGTTGGTGTATGCCGAGATCGTGATGGTATCGTTGCCCGTCGCGGTGACCGAGGAGAACGCATCGTGCTGCGCTTCCGTCATGGTCACCGACGCACCGCCGGTGAGCGTCAGGGTCTCGAAACCGCTCACGGTGGCGCCGGCGATGTTGGCACCGGTGCCGAGCTGAAGGATATCGGTGCCGGTGCCGCCGCTCAGGGTACCGGTCGCGGTGAGGGTTCCGACATTGACTGTGTCGGCCCCGGTGCTGCCGGTGACGTTCTGGCTGGCGGCGCCCAGGGTGAAGGCGATCCCGGCGGCATTGAGGACGTAGGTCTCGACTGCCGCGTTGCCGGTTGTGCTCGTGTCGCCGCCAGTCGCCGAGAAGGTGATCTGGTCGGCGCCTCCTCCCCCCGTCATGCTGGAGAAGCCGTCGTGCTGGGCCACCGTCATGGTGACGGAGGGGCTGTTGGTGAGGCTTAGAATCTCGAAATTGCTGACCGTGGCATCGGCGATGTTCACGTTGGTGTTCAGCAGCAGTCTGTCGCTACCTCCCGCACCGCCATTCAAGATGCCGCTCAGAGCGCTGATGCCGCTGCCGACCCTCACGGTCTGATCGGCAGCATCGCTCCCGGTCACGTTCTGGCCGGCCGTTCCGATCGAGAACGTGAACGCCCCGTTGAGGGTGAAGGACTCGATATTGGCACTGCCGATCACCGTCCCGTCGCCATTTGCCGAAGACAGGACGATCGTCTCCGTCCCGGTATTGCCGTTGACGGTCGTGAACGCCTCGTACTGGGTCTCCGACATCGTCGCGGTGGCGTTGGCAGCCAGCGTCAGCGTTTCGAACGAGGTCAGGGTGAAGCCAGCGGTGGAGAGGTCGCTGCCGTTGGCCAGGATGAGCGTGTCCGTGCCGCCGCCGCCGTTCGCCACGGACGTGCTGGTGATATGGCTGGCATCGGCAACCGTCAGGGTGTCGTCGGCACTGCCAAAGGTGGAGGCTGGTGTCAGGTTGGTGCCGTTCGTGGTGTTGAACCCGGCCGCATTCGTCGTCGCGTTGACATTGGCGACGGTGAAGGTGATCTGATCGACCCCGGCAAAGTAGTTCCCGCCCCCGGAATAGGACACCGTGATCGTGGTGATGCCGGTCCAATCGGCGGGGCTGAGGTCCGTGTGAAAGTTTGAAACGCTTGTCTCAAGCACCTGAGCGGGGGTACCCGCAGAGGGCGTGAGGACATAGTTTCCGCCTGTGTTGGCGGGATTGCTGGCCTCCCAATAGGCCAAAGCCGTTACGGTCACCGGTGCACTGAAGGTCAGTGTCATCGTGCCGTTCACGACGGTGGTGCTGTCCAGGAAATTGCCGGATACGCCGCCGGTGCTGCTTGTCGACAGGTTCCCGCCGTCCGAGCGGGTCGCGGTCAGGGTGACGCCGCTGACCGTCTGCGTCAGGGTCGCGGTTCCCGATCCCGTTACCGATTCAAAATCGAAGACCGCAAGCCGATATGGGTAGGAGTCGAGTGCTTCGGCTCTGAACACCGATGCAAGAACCGGCAGGCCGTCCCACCCCGCGGTGCCGCCAAGGTCAGCGGAGGCTGCGGAGACCGTCACGCCCAGAGCCGTCTCGAGAGTATCCACGAATTCTGCGCCGTCCGGGCCCGCTCCTGTCGCACACGAGGCCAGAACGAGGTCGGCGTCCGGTGTTAGCGCCGCCCTGATGCTTGCGAGGGCCTCTTCGCTGTCGCGCAGGGCGGCGCGGTCGAGGCGCTTGCCTGAGAGTTCTATGACTCCCGGCGAACCGTGCGCCAGAACGACGAGACGCTCCACATTGCGTCTGCTCGAGAGGATTGACGCAATTTCCCAAAGCGGATCGCCGATGCCGCGCAGCAGGTGACATGTATCGTCTGGACGCAGGCCGGATAACAGAATTTCAGCGCGGTCTATCCGCCGATCGATGAACACGATCGTATTCTGCTTGCGAATCAATGTCTGACCCCGGATCGCTCAAGGGAAGTGCTAAGAGATGGATGCTATCTAAAGTTTATAGTGCGACCTAACGAGCGCGTGTCAATCAATTAAGCAGAGTATAGTTGTATTCTTATAAAGCATTCAATTTCATGAACCTGGTTACCAAAATAAATTAAGAAAAATTGCAATCTGGAGTTCATAATTTAAGAAATTAAAGTTAATCATGCAATCATAACTGGATATTCCGATGCCAATCGGATGCTGGAGTGGGGTCACCGATCAAATTGGTGCGCTTGACCGCTTTGATCGCTGGTTTCATGGTTGATCTCGATCTGGAAAAGTCAGGTCCGTGGCCGCGACGACGGAGCGGCCGCCTCGCAGTTCGACGAAGCGGCCTTCTCCCCCCCCTGGCTTAGGTGCGCGGCGGATAGATTCCTTCCGTGGCGATGCAGAATTTCAGCCCCATAACCGGGCCCTGGATATTGAACGGTTCGGAACTGCCGGTGTCGCCTATATCAACGGTTCCCCCAGCGCTTTCGCCGCCCTCAATGGTCAGGCCGCCGAGCTCAACCAGTTGCGCGCCCAGGCCGCCGGTGCCGAATATCGAGGTGCCGCCGCCGCCCGAAATGAAGCTTCCCGTCGCCGGAGTGTCCGTGCTGGCTCTGGCGGTGTAGGCCATGAGGGTACCCGTCGCGCCGGTTCCTGCCTCGGCGGTGAATTCCGCAGCGTGATCATGCTGAGCAAGCTCCTCACCTGTCAGCGTATGAGTTTCAGCCCCACGCCATTGCCCCAGCTGAATGGAAGTTAGTCCCGGACCCGTTCCGACCCCGATCGGCGCACGGCCCCGCATATCCGGATATGCGAACGAGGTGCGGCAGTCACCACCCCAAGTGCAGCCGAGCAGCGAGAAGAGGGCGCTGTTCTCCGAAATCGCGATCAGTTGCCCTTCCATGCTCGCATAGCCGCGGGGACAGAACGATGCCGCCGTTATGCACACGGAGCCGATATAGACCGAGTCGCCGGGACCGCATGAAGCTTTGGCCTCGTTGGGGAACGCCGCTGCTACGGCAACGCAGCAGACGGCCAGGGTTTCTCTGATCCGCCCAGAAAAGTGTTTCAGTGTCATAGGGATCTCCCGAACTGTGTGACGGGACGAATATTATGTTATTCAACGCAACGTAACTACTAAAAAGTGTTTTTTAAAAAATATTACCATTAAAAATACGTATCCAGCGAGGTTGCATTGAGGTCTGGAAGGATCAGGACAAATCCCCCGCTATGTAGAACAGGGCGGAGAGCGTCAGGAGGCTCAGGGTCGTCGTGACGAGAATTCCGGTCGAGGTCCGGGCCACATAGATCCGGTAGCGCTGCACCAGCACGAAGAGATTGGCGCCCGTCGGCAGGGCGGCCATGAGGACGCAGATCATGAAGACCCTCGGCTGGTCGCTCAGCAGCCAGGTGGCGAAGATCCAGGTCAGGGCCGGGTGGACCAGGAGCTTGAGGACCGTCATCGAGGCAACTTCCGCGCGGCCTTCGCTCAGCGGCAGGCCGACCAGCGACAGGCCGATGGCGAACAGCGCGCAGGGTCCCGCCGCCGCGCCGAGGATGTTGCCGTAGGTCTGCACCGACGTCGGAACCGGCAGCCCCGCGAGCGCCCATAGGAACCCGACGACCGGGGCGACCAGGATCGGACTCTTGCACACGGCACCCGCGACCTTGCGCAGCGCTGCGAGGCCCGAGCCGCTGTGCCGGTCGGTCTCGATCACCGCGGTCAGCACGGCGATGTTCAGGGCGGCGTTGACGATGGTGGCGATGATGGCCGGCGGCAGGGCGGCCTCGCCATAGGCGGTGAGCACCAGCGGGATGCCCATATAGCCGACATTGCCGTAGATCCCGACCGTGCCATGGGTCGCCGCCTCGGAGAGCGATACTTTGAAGAAGGTCTTGGCGACCACGAAGCCGATGAGAAGGGTGCTGATCTGGCCGAGCAGGTAGGCCGCCAGGAACGGGCCGTTCAGCACGGTGGCGGTATCGATCTTCGCCATGGCGATGAACAGCAGCACCGGTAGGGCGAAATAGAACACGAAGCCGTTCAGCGCTTCGCTGCTGTCGCGGCCGAGGAGCTTGCGCCAGCCGGCCAGATAGCCGGTCAGGATCAGTCCGAAGACCGGGAGGACGACGTTGACGATGGAATTCACGAGCCTGGATCCGTTGGTGGGTTGGGGCGGAATATCGATATGCCTCGCCCCAACCCTCATGCGGATACAGGCTCTGGCGTGAAGGGTCAGGCGGCGCCTATGCCGCCATTCCCTCCAGACCGAACCGGCGTTCCATGTCGCGGCGGATGCGGATCGCGTCGCTGTCCGCATCCGTCTCGACGTCCGACCAGCGGATGGGCTGGCCGCTACCGATGTCGTTCTTCAGTCTGACGTTATGGGCGAGGCCGATGGGCAGGCCGCCGATCTTCAGCGAGGTCTCCGCCGGATAGAGCTTGCCCCAGACGGTGAAGCCGCCCTCGCCGTCCAGCATCTCGCCGGCCTTCAGCGGGCGCTTGGCCGTTGCCACCACATCGCCGCGGAACCCTTGTGTCGCACCGGTCGGCCGCTTCAGGATCGCCGCCGACAGGATCGACACGTTGAGCTCCAGCCCGATCAGGTGGAACGGCTTGTACATCGCCGAATAGCGGCCGCTGGCGTCGGTGTTCATGCCGTATTGCCGGAAGCAGGCGGCGGCATAGTCGTTCGGCGCCTCGATCACCACGTAGACGCCCCAGCGCAGGTCCTTGAACACCGGCCGGCCGTCCCGCTCCAGGGAGGAGACCACCTCCACCTGCCCCTTGGCGGCGAGCTGGCCGCCCTCAGATATGGGGCGGAGCACATGAGCGAGGTCATCCATCCCGGCCGGTGGGAACATCAGCCCGTCCGGTGGCGGGGTAAGGCCGGTCGCATTGGCGATCGCCGCCATCTCCAGCGCCGATTTGGTGCCGTCGAGGAAGCTGTTGAACATCTGGCTGTTCATGCCCGCGGCCTTGGCCTGCTCGCCGGTCAGCCCGTAATGGTCCCAGACCGTGTCGGGGGTGGAGGCGTGGTAGGACGGCAGGAACTTGGTGCCCTTGCCGGCGGCGATCACCTCGAAGCCGGTGGAGCGCGCCCACTCGACCATCTCGCAGGTGAGGGCAGGCTGGTCGCCATAGGCCATGGAATAGACCACGCCGGCCTGGCGCGCCTCCTCGGCCAGGAGCGGCCCCGCCAGCACGTCCGCCTCCACATTGACCATCACGATATGGACACCGTTGCGGATCGCCTCGCGGGCGTGGACC
Source organism: Thalassobaculum sp. OXR-137 (assembly GCF_034377285.1). NCBI lineage: Bacteria > Pseudomonadati > Pseudomonadota > Alphaproteobacteria > Rhodospirillales > Thalassobaculaceae > Thalassobaculum > Thalassobaculum sp. OXR-137. The sequence goes on from NZ_CP139715.1 coordinate 2,089,850, forward strand.
AGGCCGACCGACGGCACGCCGGTGGCTTCCACGACCACCTCGGCGGTGCCCGACGCGATCAGCGTGCGGGCATCGTCCTCGAAGGTCGTCTTGGCGATGAGATCGTCGGGCCAGCCGACCGCGCGGCAGGCGGCCCGGGCCCGGTCGGGCGACAGGTCGGCGATCCAGACGACCTCGAGCCCCGGGGTGGTCGGGACCTGGGATAGGAACATGGAGCCGAACTTGCCGGCACCGATCAGGCCGACACGCACGGGCGTGCCGGCCTGGGCGCGGGCCAGGAGGTCCTGATAGATGTACATCGTCGCTTATTCCGCCGCCTGGAGCTGGCCGGCGACCAGCTCGTCGAAGCAGTCGTCCTCCAGCGCGGTGATCGGCGTGAAGTCGCGATGGGCGATCCACTCGTCGCGCTTGAAGGCGCGGATGTGGTTGTCCACGTGGCACAGCGACAGGTAGACGATGGTGCGGCCGAGCGGCGAGATGTTCGGCGGGCTCGCATGCACCAGCAGCGAGGAGAACAGCAGCACGCTGCCGGCGGGACCGGTCGGCGCAACGCAGCCGCCCTTTTCCGCCAGGGCCGATACGGTGGCGCGGTCCAGGGTCCAAAGCGGGTAGGAGGTGGTTTCCAGGTCGTGCCCGGCCTCGACCACGCCCTGCTTGTGGCTGCCCGGAATGAACAGCAGCGGGCCGTTGGCGGCGGTGACGTCGTCCAGGAACACCGCGATGTTCATCGCCCGCGGCTCCGGCATCTCGTCGTCGCGCGCCCAGGTGCCGTAATCCTGGTGCCATTGCCAGACATCGCCGTCGAAGGCGGCCTTCGCGTTGATCTTGAACTGATGCATGTAGACCGATCCGTCGAGGATCTGCTGCACGGGCTCGACTAGGCGGGGATGGGAGCCGAGACGACGGAACGTCTCGTTATAGGTATGGGCGGCGAAGGCGGTGCGGGCGACGCCGGATTTCTCGCGCCAGACCTCCTTGCGGTCCATCGCGTAGATCTTGTCGGCCTCCTGCTTCATCAGCGCGGCTTCCTGCGGCGTGAACTTGCCGGGGAAGAACAGGTAGCCCTCTTCGTCGAATGTCTTGAGGTCTTCGGTGCTCAGTTTCATGACGTTTCCTTCCTTGCTGGCTTTTTGGTTCTTGGCGGTTCGCCGGTCTTAGGGCCGGCTCAGTCGTTGATGGGTCAGCTCGCCGGTGCGTTCGGCATGGTCGGCGGCGAGGCTGCCGGCCTTGGCCGGATCGCCGCTGAGGATCGCCTCGGCGATCGCCGCGTGCTCGTCCCAGATCGCGTCGCGCCCCTTGCTGTCCTCCAGCACCACGCGCATGGAACGGACCATATGCGGCCAGAAACCGGCGGCGGTGCGTTCGATCTCGTCGTTGCCGGAGAGCGCGTGGATCGCCTGGTGGAAGGCGAGATCGGCCTTCACCAGGGCGTCGATCTCGCCGCCGGCGCAGGCCTCCCGGCCGTCCTCGATCAGCCGCTCGAAACGCTTGGCGGGATTTTCCACCGGGTCGCGCCCGGCCGTCGCCAGTCTGTCCGTCGCCAGTCTGTCCGTCGCTAGTCTGGCCGTCGCCAGCCGGGCGGCGAGCCGGTCGATGGCGCCGCGCACCTGGTACAGGGCGAGCAGCCGGTCCGGATCGATCGGCGCCACCATCTGGCCCTTGCGGCCGCGGTCGACCACCAGCCCCTCGCGCCGCAGCAGCACCAGGGCATGGCTGACCGGCTGGCGGCTCACCCCGAGCCGCTCGGCCAGATCCTCCTGGGCCAGCGGCGTTCCCGGCGCCAGATCCATCGCCATGATGGCTTCGCGGATGGCGTGATGCGCCTGGGCGGTGAGATCGGGCTTGCTCGCCAGAGCGTCCATGGGGGAGCCATTAATTGTGTTCTGAATTCAGAACACGGAACGACAGCACGAACCGAATGTCAATCCCACTCCGCTGCCGTCGCCGGCAGGCATTGGTTGGGGGCTGGAACAGGATGGGATCGTCGCCAACCGCTCTCCGCATGGGGCCGGACACCGTCATTTCGGCCCGGTACGGTGCGCGGAGGTTGGAATGGTGTCCCCGACAGGATTCGAACCTGTGACCCCCAGATTAGGAATCTGGTGCTCTATCCAGCTGAGCTACGAGGACAGCCGGTGTTCTTCTACCCCAGGCCGGCCGGCGGTTCCACCGTCGAGGCGCTTGCCAGAGGCGGCAATCGGGCGGATCATGGGATCAAGGCCCGGCCTAAGGGCACATGCGACGGGATCGGGCCGTTCTAGCCGCCTCGGAACGGGCGCGGCCGAGCATTGACCAGGACGACCCGACGTTCCGCAAGGCCGCCGGACCGGCCCGCCCGCTTCGCCAAGCGGGAGGTTGAAATGCTTGTTTCCGATATCCTGAAGACCAAGGGCAACAATGTGGTCACGGTCGCGCCGGATACCCCGGTGGGTGCGGCCGTCGCCACGCTCGCCGAGATGCGGATCGGCTGCATCGTCGTCACCACCGACGGCGGTGCGCTCGCTGGCATCCTGTCGGAACGCGACGTGGTGCGGGTGCTGGCCCAGCAGGGCGGCGACGTGCTCGATGAGCCGGTCAGCGCGCTGATGACCGCCAAGGTGATCACCTGCGCGCCGACCCAGACCATCGCCGACGTCATGGAGATGATGACCAAGGGCCGGTTCCGGCACGTCCCCGTGCTGGAGGACGGACGGCTGGCCGGAATGGTGTCGATCGGCGACGTGGTCAAGTTCCGCCTGGAGGAAACCGAGGAGGAGGTCCGCCAACTCGCCGCCTACGTCGCCGGCGGCTGAGGGTTTCGACGCTCAGATACAGACCGTCCGGCGGCCTCCGCCGGACGGTCGTGCGCTGGTGCGCTCCGGCGTCAGAGACCGCGGGCGCGGACCGCGTCGCGGATGCGGACGAGGGCCTCGTCCAGGGTGCTGCGCGGGCAGGCGAGGTTGATGCGCTCGAAGCCTTCGCCCTCCGCGCCGAAGATGTAGCCCTCGTCGAAATAGACCTTGGCCTCGTTCAGCATCAGGTCCTCCAGCGCATCCTTGTCCAGGCCGAGCGCCCGACAGTCGAACCACTGCAGATAGGTGCCCTGGGGCCGGATCGCGCGGATCTGCGGCACTTCCTGACCGAAGAAGGCGATCAGCCGGTCGGCGTTGCCGGCGACATAGGCCATCACCCCGTCGAGCCAGTCGGACGCTCCGCGATAGGCGGCGATGGTCGCGGCGATGCCGAACGGGTTCATGCCCGGCAGGGTGTGGATCGCGTAGGTCTCGGCGAATGTCTCGCGCAGGGCCGGGTTGGGAATGAAGATGTTGGAGGTGTGCAGCCCGGCGAGATTGAAGGTCTTGGACGGCGCGGTGCAGACGATGGTGTTCTGGGCCGCCACGTCGCCCAGGGTGGCGAAGGGCGTGAAGGTCTCGCCCGGCAGCATCAGGTCGCCATGAATCTCGTCGGCGACCACGATCACGCCGTTTCGGGCGCAGATCTCGGCGACGGCGGTGAGTTCCTCGGCGGTCCAGACCCGGCCGATCGGGTTGTGCGGCGAGCACAGGATCAGCAGCTTCGCCTTCGGGTCCTTGGCCTTCGCCTCCAGGTCCTCCAGGTCCATGCGATAGGCGCCGTCCTCCAGGATCAGCGAGTTGGAGACCACCTCGCAGCCGTTGTTGGTGGTCACCCGGAAGAACGGATAATAGACTGGCCGCTGGACGATGACCTTGTCGCCGGGCTGGGTGAAGGCGCGGACCACCACGTTCAGGGTCGGCACCACACCGGGCGCGGTGATCAGCCAGTCGCCCTGGGCGTCCCAGCCCTGCCGGGTGCGGAACCAGCCGCAGACCGCGTCCACATAATCGTCGGTCTTGGCCGAATAGCCGAAGATGCCGTGGGCGGCGAGGTCGCCCAGCGCCTTGGTCACCGCCGGCGGGCAGCGGAAATCCATGTCGGCCACCCACATCGGCAGCACCCGGTCGTCGCCGTGATGCCGGTACGTCTTGTCCCAGGCCGCGAAGCCGCCGTGGTTGTGGTAGTCCCATTTGACCGAATGGGTGTTCTCGCGGTCGATGATCTCGTCGAAGTCGAACGGCATGCGGGGCGTCCTCGGGGCAGGTCGGATCTGGACGGTAGAGGACCATACTCCTCCGCCGAACTGAAGCGACCAATGGCGACCGAGACGGCTTATCGCGCCCGGGCGGCGTCGGCGGCGGCGAAATGGGCGAGCTGGTCGCCATGGGCCTTGATGAACGAGGGCCGGGTGGTGGCCCGGGCGACGTAGGCGCGGCAGACCGGATGCTCGGCCAAGCCGTCGAACATATCGGTCACACGCAGCACATCGGCCATCAGGATATCGGCGACGGAAAAACTGCGCCCCAGCCATTCCCGATCGCCCAGCACGGTCTCCATGTGCTTCAGGCGCCCGGCGATGAACGTGTCCATGAGCTGGCGGCCCGGCGTTTGCGTCGTATCGCCGGTGAACTTGTAGAGAATCCAGGGCTGGACGGCCGCCTCGACCGAGTTGAGGGCGGCGAACACCCATTGGACGGTCGTGCTGCGGGCGTCGGGGTCGTTCGGCAGGAGCGTGTCACTCAACCCGCCCAGGTGCAGCAGGATGGCCCCGGTCTCGAAGATCGAGAGCTGGCCGTCGGTGAGCCAGGGAACCTGTCCGAAGGGCTGATGGGCGAAGTGCTCGGGCCGGCGATCCTCGAACGGCACGGTCGCGACCCGATAGGACAGCCCGGCCTCCTCCAGCGCCCAGCGAACGCGCAGGTCCCGCACGAAGCCGCGCGGCGGCTCGGGAACCCAGTCGAACGTCGTGAGGATCAGGTCGCCCATGTCCGATCGTTCCTTCCCTGATGGGGCGCCCATTTCTGCGGATGTGTCGGTTTACGGACCGATGGGCTTGCCCAGCAGTCTGCAGGTGTTCAGCACCGCGTCAATCCACCAGCCCTCCAGTAGATCCTCCTCCAGCTCCCAGCGCTGCTTGGTGGCGCGCCAGCGGGCGGCATAGGGACACCAGTAGCCATGGGCGGGGGGCATCCAGGACAGTGGGTCGCCGTCGCCCTTCGATCGGTTGGCGCTCCGGTCGACGGCGATCAGCGTGTCCGGGTGGGACAGATCGTTGGCATAGGCCACGCGCCGGGCGGCGTCCCAGCGGTGCGCGCCGGAGCGGTGCGCCTCCGACAGCGGCACCCGGTGATCGACGTCGAGGTCGCCCGGATCGGTGAAGGTCGCGCCGGTGAACGGGTCGTACCAGCGGCCTGCGACGACCTTGCAGCCGTCGGGGCTCAGGGTCGGCCGGTCGAGGCTTTCGGCGATCAGCACTTCCTGGCGGGTGTCCCGGCAATTGCCGTCGTCATCGTTCCAATGCCGGTAGAGCTCTCGGTCGAACGGCTCGTCCACCGGATAGAACAGTTCCGACTGGCGCAGGCCGGCGGTGGCGGCGACCAGGGCGGCGATCACCACGGCCCAGCGCGACCACCGGCCTGTCCGGCGTCTCCAGAAGCCGGTGCGCTGGTGGTTGGCGGCCTTGCGGGAGTGGGGGCGAGCCTGCCGGCGGGCCATGCTCAGACCCCGATGGGCGGATAAAGGATCAGCAGCCCGGTCACCGTCAGCAGCGACAGGCCGGTCGCGGCCAGGATGGCAGCCGAGGCGGCGGTGACCGAGATGCCGTAGTGCTGGGCGAAGACATAGACGTTCGCGCCCACCGGGCAGGCGGCGAAGATCACCGCGGCTTGCACCCAGAACGGATCGGCGCCGACCACATAGGCGAGGATCACGAAGGTGAGCGCCGGGTGCACGAACAGCTTGAACAGCACCATCATCGCCGCCGGTCCGACGCTGCCGGCGACGCGGCGATAGGCCAGGGTGGCGCCCAGCGCGAACAGGGCGGAGGGCGGTCCCGCCTGGCCGATAAAGCCGAAGCTCTTGTCGATCAGGTCGGGCACCGGCAGGCCGGCGATGCCCCACAGGATGCCGATCAGGGTCGACATCAGGATCGGATTCTTCAGCATGGCCCGCAGCGACAGGCGCACCGCCCGCCATCCGCCGCCCGGCCGGTCGCTGCCTCGGGCGATTTCCAGCATCATGGTGACGATGCTGAACAGCAGCACGTCGAGAGTGAACAGCAGCACGGCCGCGGTGGCGCCCTTCTCACCGAACAGGCCGAACAACAGCGGCAGGGCGAGCAGCACCCCGTTCGAGAAGCAGGACCCGAAGCCCTGCATGGTCATCTCGGCGAAGCGCTGGCGGAACAGCAATCCGCCGAGCACCGCACTGGCGGTGAAGACCAGCACCTCGCTGTAGAAGAAGCCGGCCACGAAGGACCATTCGCCGATCGACGTGACATCGGTCTTCGCCATCAGCCGGAACAGCATGGGCGGCATGGCGAAGGTGAAGACGAAGGCGTTGAGGCCGCGTACCCATTCCTCCGCAAGCACGCGGGTCTTGCCGGCGATGAAGCCGGCGAAGATCACGGCGAACAGAGGGACGACGGCGTTGAGGATGGCATCCAAGCGTCGGCTCCCGGGGAAGACGCGCCATCTAGCGATGGTGGCGCGGGCGCGTCAACGCGTAGACTGTGCCCATGCCGAGTGTCGTCACCCGTCGAACGCTGATTGCCGCCCTAGCCGGTCTTCCCGCCGCCTGCGCCGGCGGGCCGGGACCGGAGATCTGGCGGCGTCACGATCCGCTGTCGCTGCGGGTGGTCGACCATCGGGTCTGGCAGGTCTTCCTAGACCGCAACACCCGGGACTGGCCGGACGGAATCACCAGGGTCGACTATGCCCGGGTGTCGACCGCCGATCGCGAACTGCTGGAGGCGTATATCCGCGAGCAGTCGGCCCTGCCGGTGGCCTCGCTCGCCCGGCGCGAGCAGCTTGCGTTCTGGCTGAACATGCACAACGCCCTGGTGGTGCGGCTGGTCCTCGACCATCTGATCGTCGGCAGTCCGGACGAGATCGAGACCGGCGGCCTGTTCAGCCGGGGCCCCTGGGATGTGCCGCTGACCCGGGTGGAGGGGCGGGAGGTCTCGCTCGCGGGGATCCGGCGGGAGGTTCTGGCCCCGGTCTTTCACGACCCGCGCTGGCATTACGGCCTGTGCGACGGGACCCTCGGCGCGCCGAGCCTGCAGCGCGGGGCCTTCGTCGGCGCCGATGTGGACCGGCGGCTGGAGGATGCGGCCATCGACTATATCGCGCACCCGCGGGCGGTGGACGTGCCGGCGGATCGCCCCGGGGTGGTCCGCCTGAACGCTCTCTGGCGGCGCCACATGGCGGATTTCGGCGGGTCGCTTCAGGCCGTCTTCGCCAGCATCGACCTGTATGCGGAGGCCAGCCTGAGAGCCGTTCTCGCGCGCCGTCCGGAGGTGGTCTGGATGGACGACCGGCGACTGAACAATTTTCAAGTCTAGCGGGCGTCCTGCGTCGACAGTCAAGGTTAATTTGGTATATGTACCCGTCGCCACTAGGGTTTTACTCTAGGAGCATCGAAATGAACCCGATTTCGAACGGAAGCCGCGGCAGGGGCCGGAGGGATCATGCGCGTTCGTGAGGATTACCGCAGCATCAACGGCCCGGAAAAGGCCGCCATCCTGCTGATGTCACTCGGCGAGCATCAGGCTGCCGCCCTGTTCGCCCAGATGGACGACGAGGAGATCAAGGAGATCTCCCAGGTGATGGCCGGCCTCGGGACAGTCTCTTCAAATATCGTCGAAAGGTTGTTCGTCGAATTCGCCGAGCAGGTGTCCTCCACCGGCTCGCTGGTCGGCTCGCTGGACAGTACCGAGCGTCTGCTGACCAAGGTACTCGGCGAGGATCGCGTCGCCGACATCATGGAGGAGATCCGCGGCCCGGCGGGTCGCACCATGTGGGACAAGCTCGCCAACGTGAACGAGAACGTTCTGGCGAACTATCTGAAGAACGAGTACCCGCAGACCGTCGCCGTCATTCTCGGCAAGATCAGCCAGGCGCACGCCGCCAAGGTGCTGGCGACCCTGCCGGAGAACTTCGCCATGGAAGTCGTCATGCGCATGCTGCGCATGGAGGCGGTGAACAAGGAAATCGAGCGCGACGTGGAGCGGGTGCTGCGCACCGAGTTCATGTCCAACCTGGCGCGCACCAACCGGCGCGACAGCCACGAGATGATGGCGGAGATCTTCAACAGCCTGGACCGCGCCACCGAGAGCCGGTTCCTGTCCGCTCTGGAAGAGCGCAACAAGGACAGCGCGGAGAAGATCCGCTCGCTGATGTTCACCTTCGAGGATTTGAGCCGCCTCGACCCGGCGGGCGTCCAGACCCTGCTGCGGGCGGTGGACAAGGACAAGATGACGATCGCGCTCAAGGGTGCGTCGGAGGAGCTGCGCGACCTGTTCTTCTCCAACATGTCGGAACGCGCCGGCAAGCTGCTGCGCGAGGACATGCAGGCGATGGGGCCGATCCGGCTCAAGGACGTGGAGGACGCCCAGACCGCCATGGTGCAGTCGGCCAAGGATCTGGCCGACCGCGGCGAGATCGTGCTGGGCGGGTCCGGCGGGGACGACCAACTGGTCTACTGATCCGCTTGGGTCCAAGCGGGGGAATCGTTAGGACAATCGGGCCATCGGGTGCATCATCGCCGCATGAGCCCCATGCAAGAACTGCAGTTCGACACGGATGACGACGACGCTGTTCGTCACGTGCTGACTGAACGCCGCGCCGAGATCGAAGCCCTGATGGCCGGATCCAAGGAGGCGCGCGGGGCGGTGGAGCTCGATCAGAGCCGGGTCGGACGCCTGTCGCGCATGGACGCGATCCAGGACCAGGCCATGGCGCTGGAGACCGACCGCCGGCGGACCCTGGAACTTCAGCGCATCGGCTCGGCCCTCAAGCGTCTCGCCGCCGGCGAGTACGGAAGTTGCGTGCGCTGCGGCGAGGAAATCGAGGCCGCCCGGCTCGGCAGCGATCCCGCCGCCACGATCTGCATGGACTGCGCCGACAGCTGATCCCGCGCTGCGGTCATCAACCGCGTTGCCTCTGTCCGACCGCGGTGGCAGTGTCCCGTCATGGCGATAGACGGCAACGAATTTCTCCGCGACATCTGGTACTTCGCGATGCCTTCGGCGGCGCTGAAGCCGGGTGAGATGTGCGACAAGACCCTGCTCGAGGAGCCGCTGGTCTTCGCGCGGACGTCCGAGGGCGCGGTGTTCGCCCTGCGCGACATCTGCCCGCACCGGGGCATCCCCCTGTCGGACGGCTGGTTCGACGGCAAGGAGGTGGAGTGCTGCTATCACGGCTGGCGCTTCGCCCCGAACGGCCACTGCACCTGCATCCCGTCGCTGACCGACGACCAGGAGATGGACGTGGACGCGATCCGCGTGCGGCCCTATCCGGTTGAGGAACGCGGCGGCGGGATCTGGGTCTACATGTCCTCCGACCCGCGAGGCCGCACCGAGCCGAAGGTGGCCCCGCCCGATCTGCCGGAGGTCACCGCCCTCGGCCCCGGCCTGACCGAGCGGATGATCTTCCCCAGCCATATCGACCATGCGGTCATCGGCCTGATGGACCCGGCGCACGGACCCTTCGTGCACCAGAGCTGGTGGTGGCGCAGCAAGCGCTCGATCCACGAGAAGGCCAAGCGCTTCGGGCCGGCCGAGTACGGCTTCGCCATGCTGCGCCACCAGCCGTCGAGCAACTCCGCCGCCTACAAGCTGCTGGGCGGCACCCCGACCACGGAGATCCGCTTCCGCCTGCCGGGCATCCGGATCGAGGATATCGAGGTCGGCGACAAGCGGGTCTGCAACCTGACCACGGTCACCCCGATCGACCGGCAGACGACCGAAATCCATCACATGATGTACTGGAACGTCGGCTGGGCCGGGGCGCTGAAGCCGATTCTGCGGGTCTTCGCCCGCAAGTTCCTGGGCCAGGACCGCGACGTGGTGGTCAAGCAGCAGCGCGGGCTGAAATACGACCCGAACCTGATGCTCATCAACGACGCGGACATGCAGGCCAAGTGGTACTACCGCCTGAAGAAATCCTACGCCGGCTGGACCGAGGGCGCGTTCGAGAACCCGGTGCGGGAAACCACGCTGCGCTGGCGGAGCTGACCGGAACGTGAGCACGACCGCCGAGGTCCTGCGCGACCGCGAGGCGAAGGGCGTCGCCCTGTTCATCACCCTGGAGATCGTCGGCCTCGCCGCCCTCACCGCCGGCATCCTGCTGTTCGTGTCCCGGGCCATGCCGCTGTCGGTGCTGGCGGTCTCGCTGCCGGGCATTCTCGTGCTGGCCGGGCTTCTGTTTCGGGTACGCCGTCGGCGGTGGGTGACCCGGGCCGGTCTGGTGGCCGTCCTGGTGTCGATCCTCGCCACCGGGCCGTTCGTGTTTCTGGAGTGGGAGGGAACCGGAACCGCCGCCGCCTATCTGGCGAAGACCGGTTATCCCATGGGCCTGATCCTGCTGGTTCTGACCGCCACGACCCTCCAGCCGATCTATCCCGCCATCGTCACGGTTCTGCTGGCGCTGTTCCACGGGCTCCTGATCGGTCTCGCTCTGGACGATCCGAGCACCGTGCTTGCGACTCTCGCCACCTGGCAGGAGCATGTGATGGGACCGGCCCTGCATCTAGGCCGGACGGCGAACGAGATGGCCTTCCTGCTGGCCACCGGCGCGATCGTCACCTTCTCCACCTGGATCGCCCGGCGCACGGTCATGTCCGCCGCCCGTCTGGAACAGGCGGCGGGGCAACTCAGCCGGTACTTCTCGCCGGAGGTGGCGGAGCGCGTGGCGACGGCCGATCCCGACTTCCTGCGTCCGGGCGGCAGCCTGCGCTTCGTCGCGGTGCTGGTGTCCGATATCGGCGGCTTCACCGCTCTGTCCGCCTCAATCGGGCCGGACGCGACCATGCGGTTTCTGGCCGACTACCAGAAGCGGATGACCGAGGTGATCTTCCGTAACGGCGGCTCGGTCGACAAGTTCATCGGCGACGGCATCCTCGCCACCTTCGGGGCCACCGGGACGATGCCCTCGCCCTGCGAGCGCGCAGTCGCCACCGCCCAGGGAATGATGGCGGCGCTGCACGACCTGAACGCCGACCGCGCCGCCGCCGGCGAGCCGCCGGTCACCCACCGCATCGGCGTGCACGCCGGCGAGGCGATGGTCGGCAATGTCGGCAGCGAGGACCGACTTGAGTTCACGGTGATCGGCGACGTGGTCAATCTGACGAACCGGATCGAGCAGGCCTGCAAGCAGACCGGCGATGCGGTGCTGCTGTCGCGCGCCGTGCTGGAGGCCTGTCCCGACGTGACGGGGACGTCCCGCGGGTGCGTGCCGCTTCCCGGCGTCGAGACGCCGCCGGAGCTCTTCGCCCTGACGCCTCCGGCCGACCGGGAGACCGCATGACGTCCCTGCGCCTGATCGCCCTGGATTGGCGGCTGTTGGCGTTCGGCTTTCTGATGTCGTTCTCCTCCAGCTTCGGACAGACCTACTTCATCTCCCTGTTCTCCGCCGAATTCCGGGAGGCGTTCGACCTCACCCATGGTGGGTTCGGCAGCCTCTATTCGGCGGCGACGCTGACCAGCGGGATCCTGCTGCTCTGGGCAGGAGGGCTGATCGACCGGTTCGACCTGCGGCTGTTCGGCGCTTTCGTGCTGGTCGGCATCGCCGCGGCCTCCGCCTTCGCCTCGGCGACGGCCGGGCCGGCGACCCTGGTGGTCGTGCTCTTTCTGCTGCGATTCTTCGGCCAGGGGCTGGCGAGCCACACGGCGGTCACAGCCGTCGCCCGGTATGCGGAGCCCGGGGTGCGCGGCCGGTCGGTCAGCCTCGCCGCGCTCGGCTTTCCGGTCGGCGAGGCGATCTGGCCGACCGCGGCGGTCGCGCTGATCGCGCTGATCGGCTGGCGCTGGACCTATGGCGCGGCCGGGCTTCTGGCGCTGCTGGTGTTCCTGCCGGTCGCCATGGTCCTGCTGGCGACCCACGGACGGCGCCACGCCGACCTGATGGCGAAGACGGTCGACGACGGGACCGATGGCGGGCTGCGTCAATGGACCCGCGGGGAGGTGATGCGCGATCCCACATTCCTGTGGTCGCTGACGGCGGTGCTGGCGCCCTCCTTCATCGTCACCGGCATCCTGTTCCACCAGGTCCATCTGACGGAAACCAAGGGGTGGGATCTGTCGGTCTTCGCGACCGGCTACGTCGCCTACGCCGCCTGTCAGATCGCCGTCGCCCTGGTCACCGGTCCGGCCATCGACCGGATCGGCGCCCGCCGCGTGGCCCGGGTCTATCTGGCGCCCATGGTGATCGGGCTGGTGCTGCTCGGCGTGTCGGACACGGTCTGGTCCGGCCTGATCTTTCTCGCCATGTGCGGGGCGACGTCGGGTGCGTCCTCGACCCTGCTCGGCACCTTGTGGGCGGAGATCTACGGCGTTCGGCATCTGGGGGCGATCCGCGCGCTGGTGACGGCCTGCTCGGTGGTCTCCAGCGCCCTGTCGCCGGCGCTCATGGGCTGGGGCCTAGATGCGGGGATCGCCATCGACGCGATCGCCCTGGCTTGCGCCGTCTACGTGGTCCTGGGCATCGGCGTCCTCTGGGTGCTGTTCACCCGCCGCGGGATCGCCTCCGGCCGATAGACTCCGGCAGATATCCCATTGCCAAACCGACCCCCGAGCCGCTCTCATCCCGGCTCTTTTCTGTTTCGGAGGATGACATGGCGAAGGCCTACTGGATTTCCGCGTATCGCAAGGTGAAGGACGCCGACAAGCTCGCCGCCTATGCCAAGCTGGCCGGCCCGGCGATCACCGCCGGCGGCGGCACCTTCCTGGCCCGCGGCATGCCGGCCAAGACCTACGAGGCCGGTCTGGCCGAACGCACGGTCCTGATCGAGTTCCCCAGCGTCGAGGCGGCTGTCGCCACCCATGACAGCCCGGCCTACAAGGAAGCGTTGGACGCGCTGGGCGACGGCGCCGAGCGCGACATGCGGATCGTCGAGGGTGCGGAGTAACGCGACCCCCGCGGTACCGACCCTCCGGGCCCGTCCTGCGGCGGTTGCCGCCATTGACGGGTCCGGCTCCGTCGGCTATCCGGCGCTCCGTGACTTCTGACGCACCCATTCTGTTCATCGGCGGCCTTGGCGGCTCCGGGACCCGAGCGGTTGCCGGCACCATGATGGCGCTCGGCTACTACGCGGGCGGCTGCCTGAACGGCGCCAACGACAACCTGATCTTCACCGAACTGTTCAAGCGCCCCGACTGGGTCCGCGACGGGGCGACGCCGAAGGCGATCGACCGGCGGCTGGCACTGTTCGAGCAGGTGATGCGCAAGGGGGTGGGGGCGATGTCCTGCCTGCGCTGGCCGGGGCTGCTGAAGTTCCGGGCCGGGCAGGGACGCGGGCTTGCCGGCGCGCCACAGGCCGTCGGCTGGATGACCAAGGAGCCGAACTGCCATCTGTTCGCCGAGACGATCCTCGACCGCTGGCCCTATGCCCTGTTCGTCTACGTCACGCGCCATCCGCTCGACATGGCCTATAGCGACAACAAGGGGCAGTTGGGCAATTGGAGTTGGCTGTTCGACCTGGATCCGGCGGCCTACGACACGCCCGAGTCCGCGCAGCTCGAGTATTGGATCCGCACCCAGCGCCGCCTCGACGACCTGCTCAAGCGGTATCCCGGCCGCATCTATCCTCTGAACTTCGATGCCTTCGCGCTCGATCCGGTGGCCCATATGGGGGCGCTGGCGCAGCGGCTGGGGCTGCACCCGGCGCCTTCCGCCCTCGCCGAGGCGGTCGGCCACGTCATCGTGCCGTCGTCGATCGGACGGTGGCGCGAGCGCGATCTGTCGGTGTTCACGCCGGAGCAGCTCGCGTTCTGCCGCGACACCGGATGGCCGGTCGATCCTACCCGGGCCCCATAGAGACGATCGCGGGCAGATCGATCTTCACCCGGGTTCCGGTCTTGGCCGAACTGTCCAGCGACACCTCGCCGTCCATGCGCTCGGCCATGGTCTTCACGATCGCCAGTCCGAGGCCGGTCCCGTCGACATCCTCTGAATCCACGCTGGCGTTCATCGGATTCATCCCGCGATAGAACGGATCGAAGACGTGCGGCAGATCGCGCGGCGATATCCCCGGCCCGTCGTCGATCACGGTGATGGAGATCCGGTCGTCCCGGCGCTCCAGCTCCAACCAGATACCTCCGCTCTTGCTGCCGTATTTCGACGCGTTGGTCAGCAGATTGATCATGATCTGCTTCACCGCCCGCGCGTCGCCCTTGATCCTGTCCTCCGGCGAGAGCCGGTTGGCGACGCTCAGGGTCTGCTGCCGGCGGGACAGGATGGAGCGGACGATCGCTTCGGCCTCGGCGGCCACGGCGGTGACGTCGACTGCGTCCTCGGCCAGGGTGCGGTCGCGGGAGCGGATGGAGGAGAACTCCAGGATGTCCTGGATCAGCTCCAGAAGATGGCGGCCCGATCGGTTGATGTCCCAGGCATATTCCTTGAGCTTGTCGGGAGCCAGCGAGAGCTGATCGGCCGTCATGAGTTCCGACAGGCCGATGATGGCGTTGAGCGGTGTGCGCAGCTCGTGGCTCATGCGCGCCAGAAAGGCGTCGGCCGCCCGGGCCGAGGCTTCGGCCTTCTCCAGGGCGACGGTCATGGCCTCGTTGCTGGCCCGGGCCTGGGAGTTGTCGAAGCCGACGACCAGACGCCCGCCGTCGGAGGTCGGACGGTCGTGGATGCGGATCCAGCGGTCGCCGAAACGATACTCGTGGGAGCCGGTCGCCGCCCAGTAGCGCTGCAGCCGGTCGACCACGGCCATCTCGCGGGTTTCGGCGTCGAGGGTCGGATCGCCGCGCTGGATGATCTCGCGGGTCAGGTCCTCGATCGTCGTCTCGCGCAGGTGGACGGATTTGGGGTCGATGCCGAAGGTCTGCAGGAAGGCCTGGTTCATGAACAGCACGGTGCCCATGTCGTCGAACAGGGCGATCAGCTCCTGGATGCCTTCCAGGGCGGCGCCGACGAGCATGGAGTTGACCCGGTTGCGCTCGATATCGGTGACGTCCCGCGACACGCCCTCGTACCCGAGAAAGGTCCCCTGCGGATCGAAGCGCGGGGTGCCGGAGACCAAGACGAGGCGGTCGACCGGTGTCGCCTTCACCCGGTAGATGAAGTCGCGATAGGGCTCCCGCCGCTCGAGGGCCTTGCGGTACTGGTCCCATTTCTGGGTCGTGGTGTCCTCCGCCGACACGTCTTCCCGCCGGGCGCCGATCCGTCGACCCTGGGCAACCGCCGGGGCCCCCCAGACCCGCACGAAGCGGTCCTCGGCATCGGTCTCGAAATACCACTGGCCGTGGAGTTCGGCGATTGCCAGCGAGCGCTTCTCCGCATCCGCCCGGTCGCGCTCGGCCGTTTCCGACGTCTCGGTCAGCAAGGACAGCCAGACCAGCCTGCCGGTCGGGTCCACGTCGGGATGCCGCTCCAGGTTCACCGTCAGCGGCGCGCCCCAGGCGTTGAGGATCCTGATCTCATGGTCGAACGGCTGCCGCTCGACCTGATGGGAGGCCAGGAGGGAGACGACGGCCGGATTCAGCTCCTTGTATCTGAGCAGGTCGTCGCAGACGGCGCCCACCGCGTCGGTCCGCCGGAAGCCGGTTATCCGCTCGAAGGCCGGATTGACCCACAGGATACGCTGGTCGCGGTCGGTGATGATCACCGCCCGGCGCATATGGGCGAGCGCCCGCTCCTTGCGCCAGGCCCGCAGGTCCGCCGGCGTGGGCACGGGTTCCAGCCCCGGGGGGCGGGACGCCCGGATCAGCGCCAGCGTGTGCCGGATCGGATCCTCGAGTTCGCTTGCCAGGCTCGCGGAATGGAACGTTGCAATGACGAAGGGAGGCGGGCCGTCATCCGGCGGCAGCAGGTCGAACCGCCGTTGGTCCTCCGACAGCGTCGACGGAACGGTCTCCAGCAGGGTCGAGGCGAGGGCGGGCAATTCGGACAGCAAGGCCAGCACTCGTTCCGCGTCGCCGAGATCGTCGCCCGGCACAGCGGTTCGGGCTCCCTCGCGCAGCAGATAGCGCAGGGACGGTAGCAGTCGGGGATCCGTATCGGGGAGGGTGAGAACTCCGGGGGCGCTGCTTGTGCGGCCGGAAACCTCAACGCTCTGGTCCGGCTCACGCCCATCTTTTGTCATCAGTCAATCGTACCCTGACCTGGCCACGCGGAACCCGAACCGTAAGGCCTAAAATGGCCGGAAACATTATAATTAAGCTGTGAATCTGCTGGCCTGGTCGAAGTGTTCGACCGCCTGTTGAAGCGCCTGCGACAAGCTGCAATTTTCTGCCAATCACTGCCACGGGCGCGCTCCCGCCGGGACCGACCTTGTGCTTGTGGAATCGCGGGCGTCGGAGCCGGTCAGCCGCCTGTTTCGGCTGTCCTCAGGATCAGCGAGACGTCGGCATCGAGCTCGGTGCCCAGCGCTTTCAGCGCGTCGGAGCCGTAGGCACCGAAAATCGCGCTCGGCAGCCGGTAGGAAACATGGGCGGTGCCGTCTCCGGCTTCGGTGACATAGAGCCGGATCGGCGCCTCGATCCCGGCTTCCGTGCCGGCCCGGAGCATGCGGCGGGCATAGTCGGGCCGGAAGAACAGGAACACCCGGTTCCCGGGTACCGTCTCGTTGAACGTGTTCTGAATGGCGCAGGTGGCGCAGGCGATGCCGACGATGTTGAAGCCGTTCGCGGTGATCGCCCGGGTCAGCGCCTCGACATACGAGCCGAAGGGTTTGCCGGTCTGCTGGGTGACACGGTCATCCCGGGACTCGGCGAGCGCCGGCGTCGCAAGGACGAGGAGAAGGACGACGAACAGGGAACGCATGACGGCCTCCACGGGCGGATGCACCTTTCCTAGTCGAGGCCGCGAAGCCGGCGAACACACCATTTCGTGAGGAGCGCGGGGCCGCAATGCGCTCGCAATGCCGGCGGGTGCTTCGTCTTGACGTCTTTATTCCCCGCCGGTCCCGGTGTAGGAACACCGGCCTTCCTTTCCGGAGTACCCCCTCATGGCAGAATTCGGCGGCGATTTCGTCGGCTACCTTCCGTCCATCCTCGTCCTGATGTTCACCGGCGCCGTCGCGGGGCTGCTCGCCGGCCTGCTCGGCGTGGGTGGCGGCATCGTCATCGTGCCGGTGCTGTTCAACATGTTCGGCGTGCTGCACCTGCCGCCGGAATGGGCGATGCACGTGGCCGTGGCCACCTCGCTGGCGACGATCATCCCGACCTCGATCGTGTCGATGCGGGCGCATTGGAAGAAGGGCAACGTCGATGTCGACCTTCTGAAGGTCTGGGCGGTCTGGGCCTTCGTCGGCGCCACCATCGGCACCATCCTCGCCGGCCAGTTCAAGAGCTGGATGCTGACCGCGATCTTCGCCGTCGTCGCGTCCCTGGTCGCCATCAACATGGCCAGCCGCGACGGGCTGAAGGTCGCCGATACCCTGCCGGTCTCCAAGGTGAAGAACGCCATCATGTCGTTCTTCATCGGCGGCTTCTCCGTCACCATGGGCATCGGCGGCGGGACCCTGTCGGTGCCGACCCTGTCGGCCTTCAATTTCCCGATTCACCGGGCCGTCGGCACCGCCGCCGCCCTTGGTCTGCCGATCGCCATTCCCGGCGTGATCGGCTTCGCCATCGCCGGCTGGGGCGTCGAGAACCGGCCGCCGCTGTCGATCGGTTTCATCAACATCGTCGGCTTCCTACTGATCTTCCCGCTGTCGTCCCTGATGGCCCCGTATGGCGCGGCCATTGCGCACAAGCTGAACCGGGTCTGGCTCCGGCGCGCCTTCGCGCTATTCTTGGGGGTGACGGCGGTGCGGATGTTCCTGCGGCTCTACGAAGTCTTCGCATAAGCGCGCTGGACACTCTCCCGTCTCCAATGCAGAAGCGCCGCACGCCGGCGAACGGGAGGATGGCATGAGCGAGACTATCAGTGCGGGGGTGATCGGCCTCGGCTCCATGGGCATGGGTGTGGCGCGGTCGCTGCGGCGCGCCGGCATCGAGACCTGGGGCTGCGACGTGGTCGATACGCGCCGGGCCGAACTGGAAGAGATCGGCGGCCACTGGGCGTCCAGCCCGTGGGAGCTCGGCAAGAATGTCGACGTCGCCATCGTCCTGGTGGTCAACGCCGAGCAGACCCGCAGCGTTCTGTTCGCCGATGCCGGTGCCGCGGAGGCCATGGCGGCGGACTCCGTCGTCATCGCCAGCGCCACCGTCCCGGCGTCAGAGGCTGTCGCCATCGGCCAGGATCTGGCGGAACGCGGCATCCATATGATCGACGGGCCGGTCTCCGGCGGCGCGGTCGGCGCCAATGCGGGCGAGCTCTCGATCATGGCCTCCGGGCCCGACATCGCCTTCGACCTGGCCGAGCCGGTGCTCGAGGCGATCGCCAAGAAGGTCTACCGGCTGGGGGCGGCCCATGGCGTGGGCTCCTCGGTGAAGACCATCAACCAGCTTCTCGCCGGGGTGCATATCGCCGCCGCCTGCGAAGCCATGGCGCTGGGCGTGCGCGCCGGCGTCGATCCGCACACCCTGTTTGAGGTGATCTCCAACTCGGCCGGCGCCTCCTGGATGTTCAACAACCGGGTGCCGCACATCCTCGACGGCGACTACGCGCCGAAGAGCGCGGTCGACATCTTCGTGAAGGATCTCGGCATCGTGCTGGAGACCGGCAAGCGGCACACCTTCCCGCTGCCGCTGACCGCCGCCGCCCACCAGCAGTTCCTGGCCGCCGCCGCTGCCGGCCTCGGCCGCGAGGACGACAGCGCGGTGATCAAGGTCTACCAGAAGCTCTCCGGGATCGAGCTGCCCGAGTCCAAGGACGGCTGAGCCGCCCTCATTCCTCGGCGAACGGGTCGTAGTTCCCGAAGGACCAAAGCCTGCCCTCCAGGTTGCGCACCGAATAGCCGGGCGCGCCGTCTTCCTTGTCCGCCGGTCCGCTGACGCTGTCGGCACCGGCGGCCTTGGCGCGGGCGTGGTGGGCGTCCACGTCCTCAACCCGGACATAGACGCCGATCGGCGCGATCTCACTTGAAGAGACAGGCGATGCCGTAGCACTCGGCGCCGAAGACGTGAACCGTCAGGGCCCAGGCCGCCAGATCGAGCAGGGCCATGAGCAATGTGACCGGCAGGCCGACGAAGATCAGCACATAGATGATCGCCCACCACGTATAGTGCCGGCGCTGGACCTCGTGACCAAGGACGGTTACGGGCTTGTTTTTAATGCCTACCATGGGCGCAAGAGTAGCCTCGGAGCGGCGGAGACGGAACCACCATGGCGGTAGCCCGAAGCAAAAGACGAGCGGCGTCTCCGGCCGGTACGGCGGGCGGCGAGCGTGCCGGGCTGATGCTGACATGGGACGGGGTGGACAAGCGTCGCTGGATGGACCTGCACGGCGCGGTGGTCATGGCGCCGTTGGAACAGACCTGGATGTATGGCGAGGCCATCGCCGCCGGGTCGCCTTACCGGCCGACCCGGGGGGTGGTCACCCGCGCCGGCCAGCCGGTGGCGATCGTGCAGGCGCTGGAATGGTCCGTCGGCCGCATCGCCAGGCTGGCCAAGGTGGTGCGCGGCCCGCTGTTCCTCGGGGAGGTGACCGAGGAGGAGTGCATTGCCGTCCACCAGCTCATCGCCGAACGCTGGCCGATGCCGCGGCTGAACTGGTTTCTCTTCACACCAGAGATGGTCGATGGCGACTTCGCCCGCTCTGTGATGGGCGGCCTGAAGCTGAAGCAGACGGTGACCGGGTATTCCACCGCCTGGCTCGATCTCTCCCTGGGCGCCGAGCGGCTGCGGGCGGGGCTGCACCAGAAATGGCGCAATCAGCTCGTGGCGGCGGAAGGCGAGAAGCTGCGCATCCGCGACGCCCATTCCGGACAGGCCCTGAACTGGTTGCTGGCCCGGTACGATGCCGATCGAAAGCGCAAGCGGTTCCGGGCGGCCAGCGGCACCTTTGCCGCCGCGCTGGCCCTCTATGCGCCCCGGCCGAAAGATGTGCTGCTGCTCCAGGCGGAGCGCGGCTCGGAACCGCTGGCGGGCGTGCTGTTCCTGCGCCACGGCGTCTCCGCCACCTATCAGATCGCCTACACGAGCGAGGCCGGACGGGCCGCGAATGCCAATCGGCTGCTGGTGTGGGAGGGCATGCAGCGATTGGCCGCCGAGGGAGTGCGCTGGCTCGACCTGGGCGGAATCGACGCCTCCATGGCGGGCGTGTCCCGCTTCAAGCTCGGCACCGGCGCCATGCCGGTGACCCTGGCCGGGACCTGGATGTAACGACGGGCGCCGCCCTGGAACCGTCACTTGTGTCAGTGATGGCTCCGAAGCCTCGGAACTTTCCGTTTCTGGAACTGTTCAAAACAGAAGAACGCGCGCGCTCCGACAGCGCCGCTCTTCCCTGCGAACCGATCCAGAAACCCCGAGGGTATCCCCATGCAAGACGAGCCGTTGTATCGCCCGACAAGCGACTGCCAGATGTCCAACGAGACCGCGGACCATCCGGCGGAGCGGGGTCAGGGCGGTGAACTGCACCAGACTCCCAAGGGCGATACCCAGCGGATGACGACGGCTCAGGGCACGCCGGTTTCCGACGACCAGAACAGCCTGAAGGCCGGCGCGCGCGGTCCGACCCTGATGGAGGACCTGCACTTCCGCGAGAAGATGTTCCACTTCGACCACGAGCGCATTCCCGAGCGCGTGGTGCATGCCCGCGGCTACGGCGCGCACGGCTATCTGGAGGTCACCGAGGCGATCCCCGAGCTGACGTCGGCCGGCCTGTTCCAGAAGGCCGGCAACCGGGTTCCGGCCTTCGTCCGCTTCTCCACCGTCGCCGGCAGCAAGGGCTCGCCGGACCTGGCCCGCGACGTGCGCGGCTTCGCCGTGAAGCTCTACACCGAGGAGGGCAACTGGGACATCGTCGGCAACAATATCCCGGTGTTCTTCATCCAGGACGCCATGAAGTTCCCCGACCTGATCCATTCGGTGAAGCCGGAACCGGATCGCGGCTTCCCGCAGGCGCAGTCCGCCCACGACAATTTCTGGGACTTCGTCTCGTTGATGCCGGAATCCATGCACATGGTCATGTGGGCCATGTCCGACCGCGCCATTCCACGCTCCCTGCGCTTCATGGAGGGTTTCGGCGTCCACACCTTCCAGTTCGTCAACGCCGAGGGCAAGGGCACCTTCGTCAAGTTCCACTGGAAGCCGAAGCTGGGCATGCAGTCGGTGGCCTGGGACGAGGCGGTGACCATCAACGGCGCCGACCCGGATTTCCATCGCCGCGACTTGTGGAACGCGATCCAGGCCGGTGATTTCCCGGAATGGGAACTCGGCGTCCAGGTGTTCGACGACGACTTCGCCGACTCGTTCGAGTTCGACGTGCTCGACGCGACCAAGCTGATCCCCGAGGAGCAGGTGCCGGTGCGCATCGTCGGCCGGCTGGTGCTGGACCGGGTGGTCGACAACTTCTTCGCCGAGACGGAGCAGGTGGCGTTCTGCACCCAGAACATCGTCCCGGGCATCGATTTCACCAACGATCCGCTCCTCCAGGGCCGGAACTTCTCCTACTTGGACACCCAGACCAAGCGCCTGGGAGGCCCGAACTTCACCCATATCCCGATCAACGCGCCGAAATGCCCGTTCCATCACTTCCAGCAGGACGGGCACATGGCGATGCACAATCCCAAGGGCCGGGCGAACTACGAGCCCAACTCCTGGGCACAGGGCGGGCCGCGCGCCCATCCCAAGCAGGGGTTCCAGTCGATCGCCGATCGGGTGCAGGGCGACAAGCGACGGGTGCGGTCGGAAACCTTTGCCGATCACTACAGCCAGGCGCGCCAGTTCTATCTGAGCCAGACCGAGATCGAGCAGGGCCACATCGCCAACGCCCTGGTGTTCGAGCTGTCCAAGGTCGAGGTGCCGGCGATCCGCGAGCGGGTCGTCTCCCATCTGCTCAACATCAACGACGGTCTCGCCCAGGATGTGGCCGAAGGCCTCGGCCTGACGAAGATGCCGAAGGCGGCCGAGCCGGCGCGGGAGCCGATCGACCTGCCGGTCTCCGACAAGCTGTCGATCCTGAAGAACGGCCCCGGCCGGTTCGAGGGCCGCAAGCTGGGGCTGCTGGTGACCGACGGCGCCGACGCCGGCCTGGTCAACGGGCTCATGGACGCCGCGAAGAAGGCCGGCGGCATGGTCGAGGTCGTGGCCCCGCAGGTCTATGGCGTCAAGCTGTCGGACGGCAAGACGCTGGAGGCCCAGCAGAAGATCGACGGCGGCCCCTCCGTCCTCTACGACGCGGTGGCGATCATCGTGTCGAAGGACGGCGTCGATCGCCTGAAGTCCATGCACCCGGCCAAGAGCTTCGCGGCCGACGCCTATGCCCACGCGAAATACATCGCGATGAGCGAGGAGGCGGCCGATCTGCTGGACGCGGCGGGGGTCACCGATCGCGACGACGGCATGGTCGTCCTGTCCGGCAAGGCCGACGCGGCCGGCTTCATCGAGACCTGCGGCGCGCTGCGCTTCTGGGACCGCATGAGTTGACCCTTCCGCTCCCTGTGTTCTGACGGCCGGTTCCTCCCGGCTCCCTCAAGCCGGCGGTGTCTCGCACATCGCCGGCTCTTTCTTGCCACTTTACAAACATACCAACCAGTCGGTATGTTTCATTGCAACGAAGGAGACGCGCATGCCCAGGCCCACCGCCGGAACGCCGAGTGCCCGCGACAAGCTGCTCGACGCCGCCCTGTCGGTGATCCGCGCCAAGGGCTATTCGGCCACGAGCGTCGACGAACTCTGCGCCGAGGCCGGCGTAACGAAGGGCGCCTTCTTCCATCACTTCAAGAGCAAGGACGGGCTGGCGGTCGCCGCGGCCGAGCACTGGTCCGAGGTGACCGGCGACCTGTTCGCCTCCGCCGCCTATCATGACCATGCGGATCCGCTGGACCGGGTCCTCGGCTACCTCCGGTTCCGCCGGGCGCTGATCGCCGGCGAGGTCAGCGAGTTCACCTGCCTTGTCGGCACGATGGTGCAGGAAGCCTACGACGCTCATCCCGACATCGCGGCCGCCTGCGGACGCAGCATCTTCTCTCACGCCCGCACCCTGGAGAGCGATATCGCCGCGGCGATGGCCGACCGGGGTGTCGCCGGGACCGATTGGACCGCCGCAAGCCTCGCCCTGCATACCCAGGCGGTGCTCCAGGGCGCCTTCATCCTGGCCAAGGCCGGCGGCGGCGGCGGCGTCGCTGTCGAGCAGGTCGACCACCTCTATCGCTACATCACGCTCCTGTTCGGAGCCTCCGGGAACAAGGAACCGAGGACATGACCGTGCCTGTTCAGAAGCCCGACGACCTCACCCTCGTCATCGACCGCGTCCTCGACGCCCCCCGCTCGGCCGTCTGGCGTTGCTGGAGCGAGCCGGACCTGATGATGCAGTGGTATTGCCCCAAGCCCTGGCAGGTCACCGCCGCCGAGATGGATCTGTACCCGGGCGGCCGGTTCAACACGGTGATGGAAGGACCGGACGGCGAGCGGTTCGACAATGTGGGCTCGTTCCTGAAGGTCGAACCGGGCCGCCATCTCACCTTCACCGACGCCTATACCGAAGGCTTCGTGCCCTCGGGCAAACATTTCATGACGGGCTTTCTGACCCTGGAGGAAGCGGAGGGAGGCCGGACGCGCATGATCTGGGGCGCCCGCCATTCCTCGGTCGAGACTGTGCAGCAGCATCTGGAGATGGGATTCGAGGCGGGCTGGAACGCGGCAGCCGACCAGCTCGAGGCGCTGGCCGCATCGCTGCCCGTGCCGATCGGTGCCGACCTGCTGTTCACCTCCAAGGCGCGCACCTGCCTGTTTCTGCCCGAAGGCGCGTTGGAGGCTGCGGAGTTCTACATCTCCCTGCTGCCGGACAGCCGGATCGAGCAGGTCTATCGGCCCGATCCCAACGGGCCGCCGCTGGTGGTCGAGTTCACCCTCGGCGGCACGCCTTACATGACGATGAACGGCTGTCCGGCGACCACGCCGTCCCATGCGGTGTCGATCTCCGTCCTGACCGAGGATCAGGCCGAGACCGACCGGCTCTGGGCCGCGCTGTCGGCGGATGGCGGGGAGGGCGGCCAGTGTGGCTGGATCGTCGATAGGTTCGGGATCCACTGGCAGATCGTGCCGAAGGCGCTGCCCCGGCTGATGCATGCCGCAGACCCCGAGGCGGCGGGCCGCGTAATGGAGGCGTTGATGGGTATGGGCAAGATCGACGTGGCCGGGTTGCAGGTCGCGTTCCTGGGGCACCGCGCGGCCGGTTGAGCGGGGGCCGGTCTCCTTGCGCTACGGGGCGTCATACGGAATTTGCGAAAAATTTCCCGGTGCGCCTTAACATGTGTCGTTGAAGCAAGTGGCAAGAACCGGCTGCTCCAGGCGCCGGTTGGCCCTTCTCCGCGGGAGAAACGCTCACGAATTACACGCGGTCAAAGATGTAAGTCCCTATCACAAAAGATAATTTCTCGAGTTTTCGCGATGACTTCTCGGATCCGATACTAGAGAGCATGGTTAACAAGCAATTAATTATAACATTAAAGGTATTTTAATCAGTAACCCCCAATTATCTCCTACGTCGGAACCACCGCTTTGGATCATGGGGGAAGCTATGAGCGCTGATCTACGGGCCCATGTTGACTTTATCGAGCTGTCATCTGGTGAGAGAAAGCTCCTGGCAGAGTTCTTTCCTGTGGTCGAACAGCACCTTCCGGGAATTCTCACCCGCTTCTACGAAAAGCTCGGCGGCATTCCCCATCTGTCGGCCATGTTCGACTCCGCCGCTCGGCAGAAGCATGCCGCCACGGCCCAGGCGTCGCATTGGAAGCGCATGTTCACCGCCGGCGACAACCAGGACTATTTCGACTCGGTTCAGCGGATCGGCGAGGTTCACAACACGCTCGGCCTGGAGACCTCCTGGTACATCGACGGGTATACCCGTATCACGGCGGAACTCCACCGACTGGCGATCACCCATTCCCTGACCGGCTTCTCCATGAAGGCGGCCGGGGAGCGCGCGGGCAACCTGGTCGCGGCTTTGGACAAGGTGATCCTGCTGGACATCAACCTGGTGATCGGCGTGTATCTGGAGGCCAAGGAGCGGGATCACCGCAAGCGGCTGTCCCAGCTCTCCACCCAGTTCGACGACTCCATCGGCAAGCTCACCCAGTCGCTGTCCTCGGCGGCGGAGGCCATGGGCCGGACTGCGGCCGGACTGACCGGAGAGGCCGATGCCACCCGCAACGCATCGTCGATGGCCGTCTCCCGCGCCTCCGACATGAGCGTCAACGTTCAGACGATCTCCAGTGCCATGGAGGAGATGAGCGCCACCATCGCCGAAATCTCCCAGCAGGCGAACGGTGCCGTAAGGGAAATGCGCGGCGCGTCGGAACTGGCCTCGAACGCGACCGACACCGTCTGTTGATACCGGAGTGAATCTCCCCAGAACCGCCGTTTGAAAATTCCCCAGTTGGCGTGTCGCCGGTCATCCGGGGCGCGCCCCGGATGACCGGCGGCGGCGAGTTGCCGATGCTCCTCTCGGTCGGCGAGAGGAGTTCGGCGGTGATCAAACTGGGAGAGATGCTCATGATCTTGGAACTGCATCGGCAGGGGCTGTCTATATCGGCGATCGCACGGGAGAGCGGGTTCGACCGCAAGACCGTTCGTCGCTACATCGAGCGCGGCCTGGAGCCACCGAGCTATGGCCCACGCAGGCCACGGTCACGTCTGCTGGATCCGTACACCCCCTATCTGCGCGAACGCGTGATGACGTGGCCTGGCCTGACCGGCGCCCGGCTGCTGCGAGAATTGCGGGACCTCGGCTATAGCGGCGGCTATACGGCGGTGACGGATTATCTGCGTGATATCCGTCCCGCGCCGACACCGGGTTATGAGATCCGCTTCGAGACACCTCCCGGTCAGCAAGGACAGGTCGACTTTGCTCAGTTCCAGGTGGTGTTCACCGATGAGCCGGAACAGCCGCGGATCGTGTGGCTGTTCTCGCTGGTCCTGGGGCATAGCCGCCTGATCTGGGCACGGTTCGTCGCCCATCAGGACCTAGCGACAGTGCTGCGCTGCCACGTCGCCGCCTTCGACGCGATCGGCGGCGTGCCACGCGAGCTTCTCTACGACCGCATGAAGACGGCGGTGATCGGCGAAGCTGCTGACGGGGAGCCGCGCGGCATCGTCTACAACAGGGCCCTTGTGGATCTGGCCCGCCACTATGGCTTCCACCCGCGCGCGTGCCAGCCCTACCGGGCCAAGACCAAGGGCAAGGTCGAGCGGCCGTTCCGATACATCCGCGAGGACTTCTTCTTGGCCCGTTCGTTCCGCAACCTGGACGATCTGAACGAGCAGCTGCGGCGCTGGCTGGACAGTGTCGCCAATCCCAGGGTGCATGCCACAACCCGGCGGGTCGTGAACGAGGCGTTCGCCGAGGAGAAGCCGCACCTGCTGGTTCTGCCTCTGGCGCCGTTCCGCTCCGTACTACGTCTGGAGCGACGGATCTCCCGGGAAGGGATGGTAAGCGTCGGTGGCAACTTCTACAGCGTTCCGGATGCCACCCGGCGGCGCACGGTCGAGGTGCACACGCTCGCCCAGGAGATCAGGATCTTCGAGGACGGCACGTTGATCGCGACCCATCCGGTCCTGGAAGGCCGCCACCAGCGCCGGGTGGCTCCTGGACACCGAAAAGGAGGGGGCTCCACAGGACGAAGACGTGGAGCCGACGGAGATGTGGTCGTCAGCCGAACCGGCGACGTGGTCGCTCAGCGCTCCCTGGAGTTCTACGACGCTGTCGCTCGCCGTCTTGCCCGGGAGTGCCGGTCATGAGCGCTCCAGGTGATCTGACCCCGTCGACCCTGGAGCGGATCCGCCACGATCTGGTCGGTCTGAAAATGCCACGCGCCCTGGAAGCCCTCGATCAGGTCGTGCGCCGCCTCGAGCACGGGGAGATCGGTGCTCTGGAGGCCATCGACATGCTGCTCGCCGAGGAACTGACCCTGCGCGAGAACAGCCGCATCAAGACGGCCCTGCGCATGGGCCGACTGGCGACCATCAAGACGCTCTCAGGGTTCGACTTCTCCTTCCAGCCGTCGCTCGACCGCGATCGTATCCTCACCCTCGCACAACTCGGCT
The DNA here is from genome assembly GCF_034377285.1 of Thalassobaculum sp. OXR-137. Classification (NCBI taxonomy): domain Bacteria; kingdom Pseudomonadati; phylum Pseudomonadota; class Alphaproteobacteria; order Rhodospirillales; family Thalassobaculaceae; genus Thalassobaculum; species Thalassobaculum sp. OXR-137. The sequence continues at coordinate 2,117,002 of NZ_CP139715.1, forward strand.
TTATCGGTCGCTGCGAGGTCGTCCACTTCCTCGGCCCGCCCGGCACCGGCAAGAGCCATCTGGCCATCGCCCTCGGCGTCGAGGCGGTGAAGGCAGGGCGCAGTGTCTACTTTTGCACACTCGCCGACCTGCTCGGGCAACTCGCCCGCGCCGAGCGCGAGGGACGGCTGACGGAACGCATACGCTTCTTCTGTCGACCGGCTCTGCTGATCGTTGACGAGATCGGCTACCTGCCCGTCGTTCCTGGGGGTGGCAACCTGTTCTTCCAGCTGGTCAACGCCCGATACGAGCGTGGTGCGATGGTCCTGACCTCCAACCGCGGCTTTGCCGAATGGGGCGAGGTGTTCGGAGACCCGGTCGTCGCCACCGCACTCCTCGACCGCCTGCTGCATCATGCTCTGGTCATCCAGATCGAAGGCTCCAGCTACCGGTTGCGCCAGCACGCCGACCTCATGCCCGAGCACGTCCGCTCCAAGGCTACCATCACACCGCCGACCCCAGCACCGCTACGACGGCCAAGGGGACGGCCGCCCAAAAACGACCACATCACCGCGACAACCTGACCGGCGAAACTGGGGAAATTTACTTCGGCGCTTCTGGGGAAATTACGGGCGGCATTGACAACCGTCGGCGATCTCGCCACCGTCACCACCGAGATTTCCAATGTCCTGAGCCTGATCCGCGACATCGCCGACCAGACCAATCTGCTGGCGCTGAACGCGACGATCGAAGCGGCGCGGGCGGGGGATGCCGGCAAGGGCTTCGCGGTGGTCGCCGGCGAAGTGAAGAGCCTTGCCAAGCAGACCGGCGACGCGACGGTGGAGATCACCTCCCTGGTCGACCGCATCCAGCAGGCCTCCGGCCAGAGCTGCGAGATCGTCGCCTCGATCTCCGAGACCATCGGCCGGATGGAGGAGATGGCCCAGGCCATCGCCGGCGCCGTCGAGCAGCAGAACGCGGCGACGGGCGAGATCACCCAGAACGTCGCCCAGGCGACCCAGGGCACCCAGGAAGTCTCCCGGCTTGCCGAGGACGTCCAGAACACCGCCGACCGCACCTCGGATGCCGCCGCCTCCGTGACCAGCGCCGCCGACGGACTGATGGCCGACATCAAGTCGCTGACCGAGCAGTCGTCCGCCTTCGTCGGCAAGATCAGCGCGATGAACTGACCCCCTCCGGCTACGGGGCGATCTTACGCCCTGTAGCCGGGCTCCTCGCGGTCCAGCATCCGGCGCAGCGCTGTGAAGTGGCGATCCGCCACCGCCTTGCGCTCGGTCTCCATCTGACCCATCACCCGGGCCCTGACATTGTCGCCGATCTTCCGGAGGGTGCCGCCGGTCGACTTGGCGTGCACCTGAAACATGCAGGCGCGCTCCAGGTAGTACAGGTCGTTGAAGGCGTCGGCGACGGTCGGCCCGCTGACCATGACGCCGTGGGAGGCCAGCATCAGGATCGGCTTGCCGTCCATCTGCGCGGCCATCCTGTCGCCTTCCTCGGTCGCCAGCGCCAGACCTTCGTAATCGTCGTCATAGGCGATGCGGTCGTCGAACATCAGCGCGTTCTGCTCCACCATCTCCAGCCGCCCGCCTTCCAGCAGGGTCAGCGCCGTGGCGTAGGGCTGGTGGGTGTGCAGGACCACCGCGGCGTTCGGGTGGTTGATGTGGATGCGCGAGTGGATGCAGAAGGCCGTCGCTTCCACCGTCTCGCGGCCCTCCAGCACCGTGCCGTCCACGTCGCACAGGACCAGGGACGAGGCGGTGATCTCCGACCAGTGCCAGCCGAACGGGTTGATCAGGAACTTATCGCCCTTGATGCTGCCGTCCGGCTCCGGCACGGCGGCCGAGAAGTGGTTGTCGACCCCTTCGTTCAGGCCCATGCGCGCAGCCCAGCGCAGGGCGCAGGCGAGATCGACGCGAAGCTGCTGGACGGTGTCCGCGTACGAGGCGGGTGTGCTCATCTCGTTCATCTTGTTTCCTCCCTTATCCGTGTCCGACCCGGAAATCGTTCCGGCCACAGGCGTCCTTGCCGCGCAGCAGCCAGAGCGGCCGGGTGGTGAAATCGACCAGATTGCCCTTGGCCTGAAGCTCCCGTCCGATCTCCCGGTCGAATTGGGAGGTGGTGGGCATGTATCGGCAGACATAGCCGGCGCGGCGCTTGTCCGACCGGTTCGGCTCGGACCCGTGCACCAGATAGACGTCGTGCAGGGACAGCTGACCGGCCTCCAGCACGAAATCGACCGCGTCTGCCTCGTCGTATTCGTCGGGCGAGAGGACCTGGTTCAGGGCCAGCTCGTCGCTGTCGTCCTGGGCGTGTGCACGCAGACGCTGCTGCTTGTGGGAGCCGGGAATGACGCGCAGGCACCCGTTCTCCGGCGTGGCGTCGTCCAGCGCGATCCAGGCGGAGCAGGTGGCGAGCGGCCGGATCGGCCAGTACTCGCCGTCCTGGTGCCACGGCACCCGCTTGCCGGTCCCCGGCGGCTTGCCGAACACCGTGGTGCCCCACAGGGCGATGTCCGGCCCGATGAGCTGCTCGACCATGTCCAGCACCTCCGGGATGCGGGCATGGTCCAGCCACACGCCGGAGCCCTTCAGCCCCTGCACCCCGCCCGAGGGGATATGCGGACAGATCATGTTGTCGGAGCCGACGCCGGGATTCGCGGCCTTCAGCGCCTCGAAATCGGCGCGCATCCGGTCCAGGGTGGCCGGCGGCAGACGCCAGTTGGGGATGACGAAGCCCTGGTCGTGATACTGCGCGACCTCGGCGTCGGACAGCAGGTGCGAGGCGGAAGCCTGGACGTTCATGGCAGCGTTTCCTCTTTTTTTGCCATGCTAGGCCCGCAACCCGACCGGGTGAAGAGGCTGACGACATCGCCTTGAATCGTGCCGTGGCGGTGACGCTATTGCCGCGCCGCAAAACAGAGCGATTTTTGCTATGGTGACGCCACTACCCAACCCCCACGATTTCGGGCATAACCCCGCGCTATGACGAGTGATCTCTCCCATATCCGCAACTTTGCGATCATCGCCCATATCGACCACGGCAAGTCGACGCTTGCCGATCGGCTGATTCAGATGTGTGGCGGCCTGACCGATCGCGAGATGAAGCAGCAGGTTCTCGACTCGATGGATATCGAGCGGGAACGCGGCATCACCATCAAGGCGCAGACGGTCCGGCTGATCTACGATGCCAAGGACGGCAAGCGCTACACCCTGAACCTGATCGACACGCCGGGTCACGTCGACTTCGCGTATGAGGTCAGCCGGTCGCTCGCGGCCTGCGAGGGCTCGATCCTCGTGGTCGACGCGGCCCAGGGGGTGGAGGCGCAGACGCTGGCCAACGTCTATCAGGCGATCGAGGTCAATCACGAGATCATCCCCGTCCTGAACAAGGTCGACCTCCCCGCCGCCGAGCCGGACCGGGTGAAGGAGCAGATCGAGGACGTGATCGGGCTGGACGCCTCCAACGCGATCATGATCTCGGCCAAGACCGGCCTCGGCGTGGACGAGCTGCTGGAAGCGATCATCGAGCGCCTGCCGCCGCCCAAGGGCGACCGCGAGGCGCCGCTGAAGGCGATGCTGGTCGACAGCTGGTACGACAGCTATCTCGGCGTCACCTGTCTGGTGCGCGTGCATGACGGCGCCCTGAAGAAGGGCCAGCGCATCAAGATGATGCAGGCCGGTGCCCTGCACATGGTCGAGCGGGTCGGCGTGCTGACGCCCAAGGGTCTCGCCGTCGACGAGCTGGGCCCGGGAGAGGTCGGCTTCATCAACGCCTCGATCAAGACCGTGGCCGACACCAATGTCGGCGACACGATCACCGAGGAGAAGCGGCCGACCGCCAAGGCGCTGCCGGGCTTCAAGCCGAGCGTGCCGGTGGTGTTCTGCGGCATGTATCCGGTCGACGCCGCCGATTTCGAGGATCTGCGCGACAGCCTGGAGAAGCTCCGGCTGAACGACGCCAGTTTCCAGTTCGAGGCGGAGACCTCCGCCGCGCTGGGCTTCGGCTTCCGCTGCGGATTCCTCGGCCTGCTGCATCTGGAAATCATCCAGGAGCGGCTGGAGCGCGAGTTCGACCTCGACCTGATCACCACCGCGCCGAGCGTGATCTACAAGATCCACAAGACCGATCGCACGATGATCGAGCTGCACAATCCGGCCGACATGCCGGAGGTGATGAAGATCGATCACATCGAAGAGCCGTGGATCAAGGCGACGATCTTCGTGCCGGACGACTATCTCGGCCCGATCCTGGCGCTGTGCACCGAGCGGCGCGGCGAGCAGATCGAGCTGACCTATGCCGGCAACCGGGCGATGGTGGTCTACCGCCTGCCGCTGAACGAGGTGGTGTTCGACTTCTACGACCGCCTGAAATCGATCAGCCGCGGCTATGCCAGCTTCGACTACCAGATGGACAGCTACTCCGAGAGCGATCTGGTGAAGCTGTCGATCATGGTGAACGCCGAACCGGTGGACGCCCTGTCGATGATCGTGCACCGCTCCCAGGCGGATCCCCGCGGCCGGGCCATGTGCGCGCGGCTGAAGGAACTGATCCCCCGGCAGCTCTTCAAGATCGCCATCCAGGCGGCGATCGGCGGCAAGGTCATCGCCCGCGAGACCGTCAGCGCGATGCGCAAGGACGTCACCGCGAAATGCTACGGCGGCGACATCACCCGTAAGAAGAAGCTTCTGGAGAAGCAGAAGGAAGGCAAGAAGAAGATGCGGCAGTTCGGCCAGGTCGAAATCCCGCAATCCGCCTTCATCGCCGCCCTGAAGATGGACGCCTGACCGGGCGTCCATCTGAGTAGCCGACAACTCCCAAATCCGTCATCCCGGTGGACCCCGGACCTGATCCGGGGGCCGGCCGGGACCCGGCTGCCGGCGTTGGGGCACGGTCCCGACCCGATCCCGGATCAGGTCCGGGATGACAGGGAGGCGGGATGACGGTGAGGGGTGAGAGGCCGCTATCCCCGATGCCCCGCCCGCGACTTGGCGATCTGCCGGCTGAGCAGGATCACCGGCAGCAGCCCGACCGCGACGATGGTCAGCGCCGGGGTGGATGCCTGGGTCAGCCGCTCGTCGGCCGCCAGGTTGTGTGCCTGAACCGCCAGCGTGTCGAAATTGAACGGCCGCAGGATCATCGTCGCCGGCAGTTCCTTCATCACGTCCACGAACACGATCAGCCCGGCGGTCAGCAGGCTGCTGCGCAGCATCGGGAAATGCACCCGCTTCAGGGTCGCCCGCGGCGCATGGCCGAGGACCCGGGCGGCCTGGTCCATGCTGGGGGTGATCTTGGTCAGCCCGGCTTCCGCCGTTTGCAGCGACACCGCCAGGAACCGCACCAGATAGGCATAGACCAGCGCCACGATCGTCCCGGTCACCAGCAGCCCGGTGGACAGGCCGAACAGGCTGCGCGCCGCATCGTCGACGCTGCGGTCGACCACGGAAAACGGGATCAGGATACCGATGGCGATGACCGAACCGGGCACCGCATAGCCGAGCGCCGCGAGACGGGTGAGGATATGGGTCGCCCTGTCTTTCGACAGCCGGTTGGCATAGGCCAGCAGCAGCGAGACCAGCACCGCCAGCAGGGCGGTGATCCCGGCCAGGGTCACGCTGTTCAGCGTCAGGGTGAGGTAGCGGGCGCCGAACATCGTGTGACCGCCGGTCGCCGTCATGTGGATCAGCAGGATCGCCGGAAGCAGGAAGCCGACGAAGACCGGCAGGCCGCAGGCCAGGATCGCGCCGGCCGCCTTCCAGCCGGTCAGCCGGAAGCCGGGCAGGGCCCGGTGGGTGTTTGTCGTGTGGTCGAACCGGCGGCGGCCACGGGAGATCCGCTCCAGCGCGATCACCAGAATGACGAAGGCCAGCAGGCCGGTGGCAAGCTGGGCGGCGGCCACCCGGTCGCCGAAGGAGAAGATCGCCCTGTAGATGCCGGTGGTGAAGGTCTGCACGCCGAAATAGGAGACGGTTCCGTAATCGGCCAGGGTCTCCATCAGCGCCAGGGCGACGCCGGCGACGATGGCCGGCCGGGCCAGCGGCAGGGCAACCCGCAGGAAGGCGCGGGCCGGCGACTGGCCCAGGGTCCGGCTGACCTCGAGCACGCAGACCGACTGCTCGATGAAGGCGGCGCGGGACAGCAGGTAGACATAAGGGAACATGGTCGCCGTCAGCATGACGATGGCGCCGCCCAGCGACCGGACTTCCGGGAACCAGTACGCCCGCGGCCCGAGGTCGAAGGTCTGGCGCAGCAACTCCTGCACGGGTCCGGCATGTTCCAGGAAGTTGGTGTAGGTGTAGGCCAGCACATAGGCCGGGGCGGCCAGCGGCAGCACCAGCGCCCATTCCAGCACCCGACGGCCCGGGAACCGGCACATGGTCACCAGCCAGGCGGTACCGACGCCGATCACCCCGGTGCCGATTGTCACGCCCAGTGCCAGCAGCGCGGTATTGGCGACATAGGTCGGCAGCACCGTATGGACCAGGTGGTCGATCAGGTCCGTGTGGGCCAGCCCGTTCAGGGCCACCGCCAGGATCGGCGTGACGACCAGCGCGCAGATCACCGCGGGGGCCAGAAAGAAGCGGTCGCGAAAGGGCATGCGGTTCCCGTGGCGCGGAACTGTCCTTTACCCCGAAGCCTGTCAGGGTATTTGCGAGACGTTCGCAAAAGACGGTTCCGCCTTATGGCAACCGGTCTCGAAAGTGTCAACTTCTCGCCGCCCGACGGACCGCTTAAGCTCGGTTAAAACTGGCACCGGAGATGGCGATGACGCCGATGGATATCTTTGCCGACGGATTCAAGACCGATCCCTACTGGTGGGATGCCGCCCCGCCGGACGACGAGGGCGACGCTCCGCCGCCGGAGCAGGTCGACGTGGCCATCGTCGGCAGCGGCTATACCGGCATGTCGGCGGCGCTGGAACTGGCGCGTAACGGCGTGAAGGTGGTGATCCTGGAGGCGGAGCGCTTCGGCGAGGGGGCGAGCACCCGCAGCGGCGGCATGATGTCCGGCGGCGTGAATGTCGGCAAAGGCGGCGATATCGAGAAGCAGTTCGGCCGTCAGCGGGTCGACGACATGCTGTCGGAGGCGCGTGACAGCTACGACCACGTGGAGGAGGTGATCCGCCGCGAGAACATCGACTGCTTCTACGCCCGCACCGGCCGCTTCGTCGGCGCCCATACGCCCGCCGCTTTCAAGGCGATGAAAGCCAAGGCCGACGACCTGAACACCTACGCCGAAGCGGGGGCCGCCCTGGTGTCCAGGGAGCGCCAGGTCGATCACGTCAACACCCAGTACTATCACGGCGGCATGACCGTGGACCGGGCCGGCGGGGTGCATCCCTCGCTCTACCACAAGGGTCTGCGGCAGGCCTGCCGGGCCGCCGGCGTCCATCTGTCGGCCCACACAAGGGTGGAAGGCATCGACGGCACGGCCGGCGATCTGACCGTGCGCACCTCCCGCGGACCGGTGCGGGCGAAGGAGGTCGTGCTCGGCACCAACGGCTATACCGGCAAGGCGACCCCCTGGCACCGCCGCCGGGTGATCCCGATCGCCAGCTACATCATCGCCACCGAGCCGCTCGGCAAGGAGCGGGTGAGCGAGCTGTTCCCGGACGGCCGGATGATCGCCGACACCAAGCGGGTGCTCTACTACTTCCGCCCGTCGCCGGACGGTACGCGGGTGGTCTTCGGCGGCCGGGCGAGCTTCCAGGCCCGCACCGCGCTGGAGACCGCGCCGGTGCTGTACCAGTACATGCTGGGCATCTTCCCGCAGCTCGCGGGGGTGAAAATCACCCATGCCTGGAACGGCAACGTCGCCTTCACCTTCGACCGGGTGCCGCATATGGGGGTGGAGAACGGGGTGCACTACGCCATGGGCTGCAACGGCAGCGGCGTGGTGATGATGAGCCATCTCGGCCACCGCACCGCGCTGAAGATCCTGGGCAAGACCAACCGGCCGAGCGCCTTCGACGGCCTGCCCTTCGAGACCCGACCGTTCTACACCGGCGTGCCCTGGTTCCTGCCGACGGTGGGCGCCTGGTACAAGTTCCGCGACTGGATGGACCGGCGGGCGGCGTAGTCTCCGGCGCTACCCAATTCCCCCCACCGTGAACTCCCCGGCCTTGTGCCGGGGCCCACGGTGGGGCGGCTTCAAGGTCGGAGATGGGCCCCAAGCGGCTGTGCGCCCGACGGGTGGGTCCCGGCACAGGGTCGGGAAGTGTGTGAGGAGAAGCCGGATCCCCTACTCCCGGATGCTCCTTGTGTCCGGCGCGCCCGGGTCGAACGGGTTGACCAGGGTACGCTGGCGCTGCTGCTGGCCGGTGTAGAGCGCGTCGCGCTTCTCGGAGAGCTTCTTGGCCAGATACTGCAGGTCGCCCGGCAGCATCTCGTATTCCCGGTTCAGCATGTCCTGCCAGAGGTCGTGGATCTTGCGGATCGACTGGTCGTTCGGCTCCAGCTTGGCGATGTCGTTCTCCACCGACTTGATCCAGTCGAGAGAGTCCTGCCGTGCGCCCTTGGCGTCGCTGATCAGGGTGCGCAGCTTGGAGGCGATCTCCTCGGCCACCGGCGCTTCGAAGGTTCCGCATTCCGGCCACAGGGTGCTCAGATAGGCGATGTCGGCATCCGACAGGGCGTAGAGCGGCTTGCCGAAATAGGTCAGTTCCAGGTTGCGCACCGACATGCCGCCCTGAAGCCGGGCCATGCGCTGCACCGGCGCATTGCCGCCGGGAAGCTTGGCGCAGTCGGGGTTCTTGGGCGCTCCCCGATTGGCCCCGGCGGCCCCGGGCGCGGGGGCCTGTGCCTGGGCGAAGGCGGGTTCGGGCAGCAGCAGGCCTATCAGCAAGGGGCCCGCCGCGAGCGCCGTTCCGATCCGCACGAGGCATTCGGCCCGCCATCGACCCCACCGGGCACCCGATGCAAGGCGAAGGCTGGACAACAGATTCCCGACCGCCATACCGTATCCGCTCCTTTCGGTCCCGCCCGCCGTCTTACCATGTGCTGAGCGCCGCTTCGACGGTCAAGCACCCCCATGACAGCGGATGCGACGGTGGACCCCGCACACAATCAGGAGGGCGGCATGCCCGCGATCTCGCTTCCCGAAACCTCACCCATCGAGACCTGGACCCAGTCCAAGCCGCCCGTGCGCGGGACCAAGGGCGTCGTGGCGTCCCAGAACGTCCAGGCCTCCGAAGTCGGCGCCGCCGTGCTGGCGGCGGGCGGCAATGCCGCCGATGCGGCCGTCGCGACCGCGCTGGCGCTGACCGTGGCCGAGCCGTGGATGAGCGGGTTGGGCGGCGGCGGCTATGCCATCGTCTACGACGCCAAGTCCGGTACCACCCGCTGCATCGATTTCGGCATGCAGTCCGGCAGCAAGCTCGACCCGGCCGATTACGGGCTGGTCAGCGAAACCGAGGGCACGCCGGACATGTTCGGCTGGCCGGCCGTCGTGGAGGACCGCAACCTCCAGGGCTACCACTCCATCGCCCTGCCGGGTTCCTGCGCCGGCTACGCCAAGCTGCTGTCGGAGTTCGGGTCCTGGTCCTGGGCCGACGCGATCTCGCCGGCCGTGACCATGGCCGAGCGCGGCCACCGGCTGACCTGGTGGACCACCCTGAACGTGGCCTCGGAAATCTCCTGGCTGCGGCAGTACGAGACTTCGGCCTCGGTCTGGCTGCCGGGCGGCGAGGCGCCGGTGATCTCCGATCACACCAACCGCGGCATGCCCATGGGCAACTTCGCCGACACCCTGAAGCGTCTGCGCGATGCCGGGCCGGAGGATTTCTACACCGGCGAGATCGCCAAGGCGCTGGTCGCCGACCTGCAGGCCGGCGGCTCGCGGATCACGGCGGAGGATATGGCCAGCTACGAGGCCAAACTGCTGGAGCCGATCAAGCGCACCCGCAAGGGCACCGAGTACAATCTGGCGCCGGGCTATACCGCCGGGCCGACCTTCGCCGGTGCTCTGTCGCGCCTGCCGGAGTTCAGCGGCAAGATCGACGCCGCCGCCTACAAGGCCCATGCCGAGGCGCTGATCGAGTCCTACAAGGTCCGTCTGTCGACCATGGGCCATGCCGGCGACGTGGGCGACCGGAGCTGCACCACCCACCTCTCCGTGCTCGACGCCGAGGGCAACATGGTGGTGATGACCACCACCCTGCTGTCGCGCTTCGGCTCGCGGGTGGTGCTGCCGAAGACCGGCGTGCTGATGAACAACGGCATCAACTGGTTCGATCCGCGCCCCGGCCAGCCGAACTCGCTGGCGCCGGGTCAGAAGGCGCTGTCCAACATGTGCCCGATGCTCGCCACCCGCGACGGCAAGGCCGCCTTCGGCCTGGGCGCGTCGGGCGGGCGCAAGATCATGCCGGCGATCTTCCAGCTCACTTCGTTCATCAACGATTTCGGGATGGACCTGGAAGCCGCCTTCATGCAGCCGCGCATCGACATCAGTCTGATGGACAGGATCGTCGCCGACGACCGGGTGGGTCCGGAGGTGGTCAAGGCGCTGGAGAGCGTGGTCCCGGTGGAACAGGCCAGCACCAGCGCCTTCCCGGGCTCCTGGGCGATCCCTTGCGGCGTGATGGTCACGCCGGAAGGCCCGATCGCCGCGGCCCATGTGTTCGGGCCGCTGAACGCGGCGGTGCCGGCCTAAGGTCTGTGGGGGAGGCGTTGGTCGGGGACCGCCCTAGCCCAGCGCCTCCACATAGGCGAGCATCATCAGGTGATCGGGACGGCGGCCGTCCCGTGCCAGGGGCAGCGCCAGCGCGTCCCAGCGCGCCCGGCCGACCCGCTTCCCGGCCCGCTCCAGGGCGATCTCCTGACGAACCCGCATCGAAGCCCGGGCGTCCATCGCGAGGTCGTAGAGCCGGATGCGCGGAATGGACTGGGCCGGAGACAGCGCATCGCTCAGGAACAACCCCTGGAAATTGCCGCCTTCCACACCGGCGGCGGCGGCGCCGACCGTCCGATAAAGGTAGGAGCGGCCGCCGAAGACCAACGGCTCGGCCTCCAGCACGATGAGATGCTCCGTCCAGGGCTGCAGCGCCAGCGGATCGAACTGAGCGAGGGCGGGCAGGCCATGCCGCGACGGCCGGCGGCTCTCCCACAGGGCGGTCAGCGCGCGGATATTGACCTCTGCCAGGTCAACGGACGCAGTCCATCGCCGTCCCGGCGCGGGCGCGAACGCGTACGGCCGCGGCATGTCGATATCGACTGCCGTCGCCGGGTCGGCCCTTAACGCCGTCTGGGATGCGGGCATATCCGTCCTGCCTCTTGCTCAGCCGGCGGTCTGCCGGAACGAGCCGCCGAAACTCTCCGTAGTATAGCGCTGGACCGCCAGCCCGTCCGACCAATGCTCCATCGGAAGCCCCGCCTTGTTCTTCAGCCGGCGCACGAAATCCTCGGGCTTGGGAATCGACGACCACACGCTGGGCAGGAACAGCCCGCGATGGTCGCGGCCGTCGACCCGGTCGCTCAGGATCAGACCGTCGGTATCCGGCCGGGTCTGGCGCACCAGGTCGGCCTCGTGGGCGAAGGTCATCGGCCGCGGGGTGGAGAGGACCGACACGGACACCTCCATGCGCTCCGCCTCCTCTTGCGTGAGCCGGGGGAAGCGGGGATCGGCGAAGGCCGCCTTGTAGGCGTTGGCCGCCACGTCGGCGATCAGCGGCTGGTGGGCGATGACCGAGCCGATGCAGCCCCGCAACTGGCCGTCCAGCATGAGGGTCACGAAGGACGCGCGCTGGGCCGAGAGGGCGGGGGACAGGCCGGGGGCGATCCCGACGCTGGGCGCGCGGCCGTGCTGCAGGCCGAAGGTCACGCCGAACCGCGCGGCCTCCACGAGCTGGCGGCGGTCGGCCTCGCCGATCCGGGCGGACTCTGCGTATTCCAGGCCGAAGGCGCCGTAGCCGACGACCCGGTCCCTGCCGCCGGCAGTATCGCCCGAATTGCGCACGTCCAGCGCCGTCGCCCGCAGGTCGCGCCGGCGGGCCTGATCCAGCACCCCGGCCAGCGCCCGGTGGCCGCAGGCGCGCAGGCCGTCGATCCGGTCCGGGCGCAGCAACTCGATATTCGCCGCCGTCGCCCCGTCGAGCTTCCGGGCGGTGTCGTAGTCGTGGAAATGCGACAGGTCGGAGGAGACGACGACCAGCGTCTCCGGCCCGCCCCACAGCGCCTCCACGACCTGGGAGACGAGGGATGCGGGCGCGTCGCCGACCAGCAGCGGCACGATGGCGGCGCGCTCGAACACCCGCTGGATGAAGGGGACATGAACCTCCAGGCTGTGTTCCTGGGCGAAGGCGGCATCGCGCACGATCACGCCTGGCAGGTGCAGGACGGCGCGCAACGCCCCCCAGTCCACCGGCACGGTGCCGAGCGGCGTGGCCCAGGCGTCGGCGCTGGTGGTGGCGATGCCCTGGAACGCGACCCGATGGGCGGGACCGAGCAGGACGATCCGGGTGATCTCCTCGCCCCGGCTGCGCAGCCCGGTATAGGCGGTGCCGGCGATCTCTCCGGAGAACCGGTAGCCGGCATGGGGGGCGACCAGCACCTTGGGCTTCACCCCGCCATCGGGTCTGGCAGCGGCCAGGCAGCGCTCCACCGTATCGGCCAGCGCGTTATGCCCGTCTGGATAGAACATGCCCGCGACTTCAGGGGCGCGGATTACCGCCGTATTCGCTAGTTCAGCCATGGTTAATTCGTAGCACAGCGGGAGGACGGTCTCCACACCGACGGGTGATATGATGACCTTCGATCGATAGGATGGCCGCCTGAAACTTCCGAGGACTCGCCGTCGTGACCCACACCACCCCGACCCTGTCCGAAACCCGACCGCCGGCGCTCAGCGGCAAGGGGCCCATCGTCCCCACCACCCATTGGCGGATGCTCGGTGACGGCCGGGTTCAGTGCGAGATGTGCCCGCGCTACTGCAAGCTGAAGGAAGGCGCGCGCGGCCTGTGTTTCGTGCGGGCGCGGCAGGGCGACGCCGTCGTGCTCACCACCTACGGCCGGTCCAGCGGGTTCTGCATCGACCCGATCGAGAAGAAGCCGCTCAACCACTTCCTGCCGGGCACGCCGGTGCTGTCCTTCGGCACGGCGGGCTGCAACCTCGCCTGCAACTTCTGTCAGAACCACGACATCTCCAAGAGCCGGGAGATGGACGCTATGCAGGCCGAGGCGCAGCCGGAGGCGCTGGCCGCCACCGCCGCGCGGCTAGGCTGCCGGTCGGTGGCCTTCACCTATAACGACCCGGTCATCTTCCACGAATACGCCGAGGACGTAGCCCAGGCCTGCCACGAACGCGGAATCAAGAACGTCGCGGTGACGGCCGGTTACATCACCGAGCGGGCGCGCGCGGATTTCTTCCGCCACGTGGATGCCGCCAATGTGGACCTGAAAGCCTTCACCGAGCGATTCTACCGCGACGTCACCAAGAGCGAGTTGGCCGTGGTCCTGGAGACGCTCGAGTACCTGGTCCACGAGACCGATGTCTGGGTCGAGATCACCAATCTCCTCATCCCCGGCGAGAACGACGGCGAGGCGGAGCTTGAGGCGATGACCCAGTGGGTGGTCGACCGGCTCGGCCCGGACGTGCCGATGCATTTCTCCGCCTTCCATCCCGACTACCGCATGCTGGACAAGCAGCGCACGCCGTTCGCGACCCTGGCCATGGCCCGGCGGATCGCCCGCAAGAACGGGGTGCGGCACGCCTATACCGGCAATGTCCACGACGTCAGCCGGCAGTCGAGCTACTGCCATACCTGCGGCGACCGGGTGATCGAGCGCGACTGGTACGAACTCGGCGCCTGGAAGCTGGACGCGGCCGGCGCCTGCACCGGTTGCGGCACCCGGCTGCCGGGGGTGTTCGACGGTCCGCCGGGTGTGTGGGGCCGCAAGCGGCTGCCGGTTTCCATCGGCTGACCGCCCCACCTGTCGCCCATCCGACACGACCGGTCGCGGGGATGGCAGCGCGACCTTGCCGATCCATGTCTTTTGCGTAGTCAGGAGCCGAGGGAATCGGCCTGCACAGCGAACGTGTTGGAGGCAGACGGCCATGGCCGAAGATGATGGCGAGGATATCGTTCTCTCCGAGCTCGACGACGACGACCTCGTCCAGCAGATGCATGACGATCTCTATGACGGGATGAAGGAGGAGATCGAGGAGGGTGTGAACATCCTGCTCGAACGCGGCTGGACCCCGTACGACGTCCTGACCAAGGCCCTGGTGGAGGGTATGCGGATCGTCGGCATCGACTTCCGCGACGGCATCCTGTTCGTGCCGGAAGTGCTGATGGCCGCCAACGCCATGAAGGCGGGCATGTTCATCCTGCGTCCGCTGCTGATCGAGACCGGCGCCCCGCGCGTCGGCAAGATGGTGATCGGCACGGTCAAGGGCGACATCCACGACATCGGCAAGAACCTGGTCTCCATGATGATGGAGGGCGCCGGCTTCGAGGTGATCGATATCGGGATCAACAACCCGGTGGAGAACTACCTCGCCGCCATCGAGGAGCACCAGCCGGACATCCTCGGCATGTCGGCCCTGCTGACCACGACCATGCCCTACATGAAGGTCGTCATCGACACCCTGAAGGAGAAGGGAATGCGCGACGACTACATCGTGTTGGTCGGCGGCGCGCCGCTGAACGAGGCCTTCGCCGAAAATGTCGGCGCCGACGCCTATTGCCGCGACGCGGCGGTGGCGGTGGAGACCGCCAAGCAGCTCATCGCCGAACGCCGGCGCTCGAACTCGGAGGCCGCCGGCCAGTAACGGCGGCCCGGACCCATGGGAGCGGAAACGCCATGGCGGATTGGTCCATCGACGGCTTGACCCGGGCTCGTCCGCAAGCGCTGTTCATCGCCTGCGGGGCGCTGGCCCGCGAGCTGGTCGACCTGAAGCGGATGACCGGCTGGGCGGAGCTGACCGTCACCTGCCTGCCGGCCCATTGGCACAACACGCCGCAGAAGATCGCCCCGGCGGTGCTGCGCAAGATCCGCGCGGCCGGCAACCGGTACGACCGGGTCTATGTGCTGTATGGCGATTGCGGCACCGGCGGCGAACTCGACCGGATGCTGGAGGCCGAGGGGCTCGAGCGGATCCCCGGCCCGCACTGCTACCAGATGTTCGCCGGCACCGACGCCTTCACCGAGATGGCCGAGCGCGACCCGGGACAGTTCTACCTGACCGACTATCTGGTCCGGCATTTCGACCGGCTGATCATCAAGGGGCTGGGTCTGGATCGCTATCCCCAGCTGCTGCCCGATTATTTCGGGCACTACACGACCCTGGTCTACCTCGCCCAGACCGCCGACTCCCGGCTGCGCGACAAGGCGGCAAAGGCGGCCGAGCGGCTGGGCCTCGCCTTCGAGTACCGGCACGTGGGCTATGGCGAGATCGGCAATTTCGTTGCCGCGGCCGCCGCTCCCGCCCAGGCCGCGGAGTAGGGCCGCCATGGCGCATCTGATCATCGTCTCCTGGCGCGACATCCCGGCCCAGGTCATTGTCGAGAAAGGGCGCGGCCGCCGGCGCGAGAGTGCCAAGGTCGAACTGCCTCAGCGCTTCATCGCCGCCATCGACGCCGCCGCCATGAAGGACGGGGCCGAGAGTGCGGACGCGTATCTGGACGACTGGGTGCGCTCCGAGCCCGTGGAGGTGTCCGACGACGGCATGGAGGCCACTGCCAATGCCAAGGCGGCGGAGATTGAGGCCGCCTATCCGGCGGAGCGGCTGCGCGGCCTGATCGCCAATGGGGGCAAAGAGGCCGGCTGACCGATTGCGGCGGCGGGACGGGCGCGGCAGACTGTGCGCCCCTTCCTCAGTGCGGATCCTCCGATGTCCTCCATCCCCGCCCCGTCACAGGACACGCTCGACAAGCTGCGTGCCGTGGGCACGGCCACCGTCTCCATGCAGCTTCTCAAGCGCGGCCTGCGCCATGTCTCGATCAACGGCGTGAAGCCGCTGCGCCCGGATCAGGGCTGCGTGGTCGGCCCGGCCTATACCCTGCGCTTCCTGCCCCTGCGCGAGGATCTGTCCGACCCGGCGGTGCTCGGCGCGCCCGGCTACGGCCCGCGGGTCGCGATCGAGGCCTGCCCGGAGGGTGCGATCCTGGTGGTGGAGGCGCGCGGCATCGCTACCACCGGCACCATCGGGGACATTCTCACCGCCCGTCTCGCCAAGCGCGGGGTTGCCGGCATGGTGGTCGACGGCGCGGTACGCGACGGTGCCGGGGTGTCGGCGACCGGCTTCGACGTCTGGTGCCTGGGGGCCGCCCCGCCGGCCAGCATCACCCAGCTCTCCGGCGGCGACGTGGAGATCCCGGTCGCCTGCGGCGACGTCACTGTGTTTCCGGGCGACGTGATCGTCTGCGACGGCGACGGGGCGGTGGTGATCCCGGCCAAGCTCGCCGCCGAGGTGGCCGAGGACGCGGTGGAACAGGACCGGTTCGAGCGCTGGGTCCAGGCGCGGGTGGAAGAGGGGCGGCCGACCATCGGCCTCTATCCGCCCAATGCGGAGACCAAGGCCGAATATGAGGCCTGGAAGGCGTCTGGCGGCCAGTGATGAGCATCGATCCGACCGACCTGCTGCGCCGGATGATGGACGCGGCGATCGCCGCCGCCGATCCGGCCCATTGCCTGCCGCCGCATCTCCTGCCGCTCGCCCGCGCCGAGCACAAGGGCCGCACATTGGTGATCGGCGCCGGCAAGGCGGCCGCCTCCATGGCGGCCGCGGTGGAGACCCTGTTCGCCGCCGAGGCGCCGGATTGTGAGCTGGAGGGGCTGGTGGTCACCCGCTACGGCCATGGCTGCCCGACCGAACGGATCGAGGTGGTGGAGGCGTCCCATCCGGTGCCCGACGCCGCCGGCCGCGATGCCGCTAGGCGGATCCTGGACCTGGTCTCGGGTCTGGGGGCGGAGGACCGGGTGATCGCACTGATCTCCGGCGGCGGGTCGGCCCTGCTGACCCTGCCGGCCGAGGGCGTGAGCCTGGAGGACAAGCAGGCGGTCAACCGCGACCTGCTGAAGTCCGGCGCGACGATCCACGAGATGAATGCCGTGCGGAAGCACCTGTCGGCGATCAAGGGCGGTCGTCTCGCTGCCGCCGCAGCCCCGGCTTCGCTGCATGCGTTTCTGATTTCCGACGTGCCGGGCGACGACCCGGACGTGATCGCCTCGGGACCGACCGTGGCCGATACCAGCACCCTGGCGGATGCGAAGGCGGTGCTGAGGAAATACGGCATCACCCCGCCGGACAGCGTCGCCAAGGCCCTGGACGACCCGGCGCACGAGACACCCAAGCCGGGCGATGCGGTGCTGGGCAAGGCCGAGACGGTCATGGCCGCCCGCCCGCAGGCCTCGCTGGAGGCGGCGGCGGAGATCGCCCGAGCCGCCGGGGTGACGCCGGTGATCCTGGGCGACGCCATCGAGGGCGAGTCCCGCGACGTGGCGACGGTGATGGCCGGCATCGCCGCCCAGGTGGCCCGCCACGGTCAGCCGGCACCGGCCCCCTGCGTGCTGCTGTCGGGCGGGGAGACCACGGTGACCGTGCGTGGCGACGGCTGCGGCGGACGCAATGCCGAGTTCCTCTGCGCCTTCGCGGTGACCGTGAAGCGGCGGATGCCGGAACTGGGGGGCCAGATCGCAGCCCTCGCCTGCGACACCGACGGGATCGACGGCACGGAAGACAATGCCGGGGCCCTGTTCGTGCCGGGCGATCTTGAGCGGGCCGACGCGACGGGCATCGATCTGGTGGCGCACCTGGAAAACAACGATGGCTACGGTGCCTTCTCCGCCCTGGACCGGCTGATCGTGACCGGGCCGACGCTGACCAACGTGAACGATTTCAGGGCGGTGCTCATTCTTTAACGAACCAATAAATCAACCGACTTCCTGGAAGCGCCAGCGGCGCTATCCAGGACCTTGTGGTCGAGGCCGGAGTTACGATCCTGGACAGCGCCTACGGCGCTTCCAGGAAGTCGGCGTTGGGGCGTGGTGAAACGGTCACAGCACCCAGCGCCTCGACTGGGGCAGGCTCTTCACCTCGGCGCCGGTCATCAGTTCGAACTCGATCAGCGAGATCACCTGACCGCCGCCCTCCGCCGTGCGGAAAGGTACGGCGATCTGGCGCACGGATTTGCAGATGCTGCTGCGGCCCACATAGGGCAGGGCGCAGCCGACCATGCCGCCCCGTCGCAGGGTCTCCACGTACAGGGTGTGGATCCGGTTGCCCGGACCGTGGCCGTCGATCTCCGAGGTCTTCTTCCCGGTGTAGGAGCGTCGGGTAAAGGCGTCGACGCCGGTGCCGAGCAGACGGTAGCGGAACTCGTCGCCGGCCAGATGCTCGACCACGATGAGGTTGGGCAGCATGTCGGCGAGGGCCGTGGGATCGAAATCGACCCGGTCCGGCACGGCGCCCGCGCTGTCCCTGAGCGAAAGCCAGTAGCGGCCGAAGCGGCCGATGCGATCGCTTCCGAGATCGGCCGAAGACATCGGACCCGGATCGGTGTCCGGTACCCGCGACGGCTCGGCGTCCTGGGGGTGCGGGGATCCCGCGATCGCTGCCTCCTGCACCGGAAATAGGGCTCGGGCGCCGGGCGCCCGAGCCGCTGGGATCAGATCCGCTCCAGCAGAACCGCCATACCCTGGCCGGCACCCATGCACATGGACAGGATAGCATAGCGCTGCCCGGTATCCTCCAGGTGCTGCATCGCCACCAGCGCCATGCGCACGCCGGTGGCTCCCGGCGGGTGGCCGATGGAGATGCCGCCGCCATAGAGATTGGTCACGTCGCGCGGCACGCCGAGCTCCTTCTCGGCATGCAGGTTCACCACCGCGAAGGCTTCGTTGATCTCGTAGTAGTCGACGTCGGACGCCTTCAGTCCCCGCTTCTCCCACAGGGCGCGGATCGCCGGGACCGGGCCGCAGCCCATGATCCGCGGCGGCACGCCGACGATGGCCCAGTCGACCAGCCGGGCGCGCGGCTTCACGCCTTCCGCTTCGAGCTTCGCACGATCACCGACCACAACCCAGGCGGCGCCGTCGGTCACCCCCGACGAATTGCCCGGCGTCACCTGACCGCCCTTGCGGAACACCGGCTTCAGCGCGCCGAGCTTCTCGACCGTGACCGAGGGGCGGGGAAACTCGTCCATCTCCATCAGCCGGGTGCCCTTGCGGCCCTCCGGCACCTCGATCGGCGCGATCTGCCTGGCGAGGAACCCGCTCTCCATCGCCGCCCCGGCCCGCTGCTGGGACATCACGCCCCAGGCGTCCATGTCCTCGCGCCGGTACTGGAAGTCTTCCGTCAGGTTCTCCGCCGTCGCCCCCATGAGGCCATGGCCGAAGGGGTCTGAATAGGCCCACTCGACCGTGTCCTCCAGGGTCTGCTGGCCGCGGGTCACGCCCCAGCGCATGCCGGTCTGGGCGTAGGAGCCGCGCGAGAAGTTCTCGCCGCCGCCGGCGATGGCGATCGAGGAATGGCCCGACATGATCTGCTGGGCAGCGGTCAGGATCGCCTGGGTGCCCGAGCCGCAGGCCCGGTTCACGCCCAGGGCGCAGCTGCTGTCCGGCATGCCGATGTTCAGGGCCGCGACCCGGCCGACGTAATACCCGTCCGGATCGACCGGCAGCACGTTGCCCCAGACCGCGTGGTCGATCTTCTCCGGGTTCAGCTCGGCCGCCTCGACGCAGGCCTTGGCCGCGTGGGTGGCAAGGGTGGAAAGCGGAATGTCCTTCAGCGATTTGCCGAAGTCGCCGAACGGCGTGCGTTTGCCGCCGGCGATGACGATTTCTTGTGCGGGCATGGGTGTCCTCCGTCAGCCGATTTCGCGAACAGTGGCGCGGCGGGGGCGGGAGAACAAGCCGAGGAACGCGCCGGCGCGACCGCCAGAGCGCGTTCCGGTCACAACTTGGCACAGCTCCGGTGTTAACGCTCCCCGGAGGCGGGGGTAGATTTGCTCCAAGGGTGCCGGTTAGAACTCAGATGCCTCCATTTTAACTGAAATGTTGATAACCTAAGGGTTGTCCACCGATCCTTGTCGCGGCCCCGGAGCCTGATCCTCGCCCATGCGCCTGCGGAACCTCCTGTTCCTGACCCTATCGGGGGTAGCCGTTCTGCCTGTCCTGGCGCTGGCCGGGTGGGTGTATCTGCGCGCGCATGACCGTGAGATACAGATCGTAGACGACACCCATCTGCTGCTCGCGCGGAACGTGGGCGGCGCGCTGGAGCGGTACGCCCGCGATGTGATCTCGGTGTTCGACCTCGCCGCGGAGGCGGCCCTCGGCGGAGACCCGTCGGGGAAGGTCGCGGATCTGATGCAGGATCTGAACCTGCTGCATCTCTGCCTGGTCCGGGCGGAGGACGGCCAAGTCGCGCGCAGCCTGATATCGAGCGAGTATCCGTGCCCCGATGCGGTCGAGCCGGATCGGCTGCAGGTCTTCCTCGACATCGCCCGATCGGACGGCGCCACCTTCTCCGGCGTGATGCCGCGGGAGAACGGAGCGCCGACCCTCTATGTGCTGCGGCGGTACGGCGACATTCTCGCGGTCGGCGCGGTCTCGACCCGCTACATCATCGAACGCGGTAAGGCGATCGCCTTCGGTGAGAAGGGGCATGCCGCCATCGTCGATCAGACCGGCCGCGTGCTCGCCCATCCCCTTCCGTCTTGGGTCGCGGAGATGAGGCAGATCGCCCAGCTTGAGCCGGTCGCGCGGATGCTGCGGCGGGAGACCGGGACGACGGTCTTCCATTCGCCGGCGCTCGGGGCGGACATGGTGGCCGGCTATTCCTTCGTGCCGACGACCGGATGGGGCGTCATGATCCCCCAGCCGCTGACCGAGATCAGGCGCCATGCCGATGAGGCCGCGTTCTACGCGCTGATGATCGGGCTGGCGGGGCTGGCGGCGGCGGCAATCCTGAGCTGGTTCCTGGCCGGATATTTCACCCGCCCGCTCAGCGCCGTGGTGACCGCCAGCCGACAGATGAGCGGCGGCGATCTGCAGGCCCGGGTGACCCTGGAGGGCGGCCTGCAGCCGCGCGAAGCCGTGGACCTGGCCGAGGCGTTCAACACGATGGCGGCGGAGATTGCCCGCAAGAACGCCGAACTGCTCGACGCCCTGGGACGTGCGGAGGACGCGGCGCAGGCCAAGACCAGCTTCCTCGCCACGATCAGCCACGAGATCCGCACGCCGATGAACGGTGTGCTGGGGACCTCGGAATTCCTGCTCGACACCAGGCTCGACGCCGAACAGCGGCGCATCGCCCAGACCATCAACGAATCCGCCCGCTCCCTGCTCGCCATCGTCAACGACGTGCTCGACATGTCGCGGATCGAGGCCGGCCGGATGGAGGTGGAGCGCGAGCCGGTGGCCCTGCTGCCGCTGGTGGATGCGCTGATCGCCGAGATCTCGCCGGCGGCGGAGAGCAAGGGCTTGGCGCTCTACGTCGAAACCCGGCCGGGAACCCCGGCGCAGATCGACACGGACGGGATGCGGCTGCGCCAGATCCTGGTGAACCTGATCAACAACGCCATCAAGTTCACCGACCGGGGCTGGATCCGCGTGATCCTGCGCACGGTGGACACAGACGGAGACTCGGCCGGCGGGCGCCGGCTGGAGATCGCGGTGCAGGACACCGGCATCGGCATTCCGCAGTCGGTCCTGCCGCTTCTGTTCCAGCCCTTCGTGCAGGCCGACACCTCCACCACCCGGCGCTTCGGCGGCTCCGGACTGGGCCTGGCGATCAGCCGCCGACTGGCCCAGATCCTGGGCGGCAGCATCACCGCCAGCAGCGTCGACGGCGAAGGCAGCACCTTCAGCCTGATCCTGCCGCTGGCCGCCGAGGAGGCGCTGCCCGCCCCGGCCGCCGGTGCGACGGCCGAGCAACCGGCGATCGCCGAATTCACGGGTCGCCGGGTGCTGGTGGCGGAGGATCATTCCACCAACCGCTGGCTGCTCAGCCGGCAACTTGCCCGGCTCGGCCTCGTCGCCGACATGCGCAACGACGGGGCGGAGGCGCTGGCGGCGTTCCGGGCGAACCGGTTCGACGTGGTGGTGACCGACTACCTGATGCCGGAGATGGACGGGGTCGAACTGACCCGCGCGATCCGGGAGATCGACCGCCAGACCGGGGCGCGCACGCCGATCCTGGGGTTGACCGCCAACGCGTTCGAGGACGCCGTCCAACGCTGTCTTTCGGCGGGCATGGACGCGGTCCTGACCAAGCCGGTGGAGCAGGCGACCATCGGCCGCGCCATCGCCCAGCTCCTGGCCGGCAGGCCGGTGGCGGTCCCGCCCTCGGAGGCGGCCCACCGGACCGACCTTTTCGATCCGTCGACGGCGGTGGAGCTGTTCGGCGCCGAACCGGAGGCTGGGAAGGCCTGGATCAGCGACTTCGTCGACACGGTGCGCGAGAAGACGGCCACGCTGCGGGCTTTGAGGATCACGGGGCCGGTTCCCACCGGTGCGGCATTTCCGATCCTGCACGCCCTGAAGGGGGTGTCGGGCTCCGCCGGCGCGGCCCAACTGGGCGCTTTGGCCCGCCGCCTGGGAGACGCTGCGCGGGCGGATGACGCAGCCACTCTGAATTCCGGGGTTGATGAACTCCTCCGGTTGTCGGAAGAAACCATACAAGCCGCATTGGAATTCGCCGCGACTTGGACGACCGGGTCACCCGGTCATCACCACAAGGAAAGATAGGCGATGGTCGCATCCCTGTCGGCCGTCGACGTGCTGATCGTCGACGACGAAGCCTTCGTCAGAAAGACGCTGACCCAAATGCTCCGCCTGGCGGGTGTCCGCAGCGTCACCGAGGCGGTGAACGGGCGCCATGCGTTCTCCGAACTGCTCGACGTGCCGGAACAGCAGCTTCCGAACCTGATCCTCTGCGATGTGGAGATGGATCAGATGGACGGCCTGGAATTTCTGAAGAAGCTGCGGGACAACGAGAACGAGGCGATGGCCTCGATCCCGGTCATCATCACCACGGCCCACACCGATGCGCAGACCGTCAAGGCGGCCGCCCAGCGGCAGATCGACGGCTATCTGGTGAAGCCGTTCACCGCGGCCAAGCTGGTCGGCCGGATCGAGGCGATCCTCGCGGCACTGCCGGAGCGCTGAACCTCGGCCTGGAGCGCAGTCTGGAGCCGGATTACGGCGCCTTCTCCTCCCGAGCCCGGCCGAGGGCGGCGCGAATGTCGTCGAAGAAGATTTCGCCCAGGACGAAGCCGGTGATCGCCAGGATCGCCAGGAGCTGCGGCACGGTGATGGTGTCGCCGAGGATGAAATAGGCGAGCAGGGCCGCCAGCACCGGCTTGAGGAAGAACAGATAGTTGCCGCGTGCCGGGTCGGGCACGTTGCCGAGCCCCCAAAGCCACAGGATGAAGCCGATGCAGGTGTTCCACATCCCCAGGGTGATCAGCGCCGCCGCCTGATCGGACGGGCGGTCGAACAGGGTGGTCGGATCCACCCAAACGCCCCACAGGAAGCCGGCGACGAACCACATGGGAATCGCGCCGAGAGCGAAGGTGTAGGTAGTCATCCGGATCGCGCCGTACTGCTTGATCAGCGGCCGGACCAGCACGAGATAGATCGCGCCGACGATGGCGCAGCCGACGGCCAGCAGGATCCCGGGCAGCGAGCTCTCGCCGCCGTCGAGCCGGTCGAGCACGCCGTCGGTCAGCAGGAACAGGCATCCCAGGAAGGCGCCGATGCCGCTGACCAGCTTGGGGGCGGTGATCTTGGTCCCGTCCACGATCCGCAGCACGAAGACCACGAAGATCGGCATGGTGGTCACCATGGTCGCCACCTGCACGACGCTGGCGTAGTCCAGCGCCCAGTGGAACAGGAACTGCGCGAAGGCCATACCGAAGATCGACAGACCGACCACCTGAACGAAATTTTCCCGCAG
Source organism: Thalassobaculum sp. OXR-137 (assembly GCF_034377285.1). NCBI lineage: Bacteria > Pseudomonadati > Pseudomonadota > Alphaproteobacteria > Rhodospirillales > Thalassobaculaceae > Thalassobaculum > Thalassobaculum sp. OXR-137. The sequence continues at coordinate 2,140,894 of NZ_CP139715.1, forward strand.
CGGCGTGATCAGGTCTCGGGTCTGCGGCCGGGCAAGGGAGACCAGCACCAGCGCCGCCCCGCCGAGCATGAAGCGCCAGACGGTGACCTCGGCCCCCTGGAGCTGGGTCAGTTTGACGACGAACTCGCTCGACGCATGACCGCATACCCCGGCGAAAGCGGCGAGATAGGCGAGCAGAGCCAGGGACCGGGCGGGGCCGGCACCTGCCGGGTTTCCGTTCGCCGCGCCGTCATTCGGGGCCATGCGTTTCCTCCGGCTTATTGGTTGCCTAGCAGACTATTGGATGGGCTACGATCTGGAAAGACCCGCGTTGATAGTCCTTTGGGCCGACGTGGCAGGCTCGTTATGCTTACGTTCGTCATAAAATCATGCGATGTCTTTGCCCATGAGACGCTTCAGAAGCACCAAGATCGTCGCGACGCTGGGGCCCGCAAGCTCCGACGCCGACATGATCCGCCACCTGTTCGAGGCAGGAGTGGATGTCTTCCGCTTTAACTTCTCCCACGGTAGCCACGAGGACCATCAGAAGCGCTGCGATGTGGTGCGCGCGCTCGAGGCGGAGTCGGGCCGGCCGATCGCCATCATGGCGGACCTGCAGGGACCCAAGCTGCGCATCGGCACCTTCCCCGACGGTCCGATCGAGCTGAAGACGGGCGACAAGTTCCGCCTGGAGCTGAAGGAGGGGCCGGGGACCGCGAAGCGGGTGACCTTGCCGCATCCTGAGATCTTCGCCGCCCTGGAGGCGGGAACCGACCTGCTGCTGGATGACGGCAAGGTGCGCCTGCGGGTGCTGAAATGCGACGGCAAGTCGGCCGATACCGAGGTGATCACCGGCGGTCCGCTGTCCGACCGCAAGGGCGTGAACGTGCCCGGCGTCGTCGTGCCGCTCTCGGCGCTGACGCCGAAGGACCAGGACGACATGCGCTTCGCCCTGGACATGGGGGCGGACTGGATCGCCCTGTCCTTCGTGCAGCGTCCGGAGGACGTGGCCGAGGCGCGCAAGCTGATCGCGGGCCGGGCCGCGGTGCTGGTCAAGCTGGAGAAGCCGGCCGCCATCGAACAGCTCGACCAGATCGTCGAAATCTCCGATGCGGTGATGGTCGCGCGCGGCGATCTGGGCGTCGAGCTTCCGCCGGAGCAGGTGCCGCCGATCCAGAAGCGGATCGTCCGGCTGTGCCGCTCCCTCGGCAAGCCGGTGATCGTCGCCACCCAGATGCTGGACAGCATGGTCAACGCGCCGTCCCCGACCCGGGCAGAGGCCTCGGACGTGGCGACGGCGGTGTACGACAATGCGGATGCGGTGATGCTCTCGGCCGAGACGGCGGCGGGCAAATATCCGATCGAGGCCGTGACGATGATGAACCAGATCATCCGCACGGTGGAGAGCGACGACTACTATCTTGCCGCCGCCCACGCGGACCAGCCGGTGCCGGACCGCACCGTGTCCGACGCGATGACCCTGGCGGCGCGCGAGGTGGCCGAGGCGATCGACGCGGGCTGCATCGTCACCTACACCACCTCGGGCTCGACCACGATCCGCGCCTCGCGCGAGCGGCCGACGGTGCCGATCCTGTGCATCACCTCGTCGATGAAGACCGCCCGGCGCCTGGCCATGGCCTGGGGCGTGCACGCGGTCGCCATCGCCCAGGAAGAGCGGTTCTCCGCCATCGTCCAGCGCGCCACCGAGGTGGCGAAAAGCGAGGGTTTTGCCGGCACGGGCGACAAGGTGGTCATCACCGCCGGCGTGCCCATGGGCAAGCCGGGATCGACCAACGTGCTGCGGGTGGAACGGATTCCGTAAGGCGCCGGCCCTTCGACACGCTCCTGCGGAGCTGCTCAGGGCGAGGTCGAAAAATCAGCTTTGAAGAGGTCGAAAAATCAGCTCTGAAAATGACCTCGCCCTGAGCAGCGCCCCGGATCTACTCCGGGGCGCGTGTCGAAGGGCAAGGCCGCAGGTGCGCCTCAGTCCGGCTTGCGGGCGGTCATCACCCGGGTCATGCCGGGGATGAGGTCGTCGTCGATCTCGATCTCGAAACCGGCCTTCTTCAGGTGCTTCTCCACGAAGCCCGGCGTCATGCCGACGCCGTCCGGGGTGTAGACCATGTGCTGGAGCTGCCAGAGCGCGGCCAGCGCCGGGCCCTTGCGGTCGTCGGTCACCATGAAGTCGTGGATCGCGATCAGCCCGCCCGGCTTCAGCACCCGGAACGCGTCGGAGCAGAGCTTGTCGATGGCTTCCTCCGGCACGCCGGAGAACAGGTAGCTCATCAGCACGATGTCCTGGTCGTTCGGCCAGTTCGCGTTGGTGCCGTCGCCGGCGACGAAGTCGATCCGGTCCGACATCTCCTCCTCGGCGACGAAGGTCTTGCCGACCTCGATCACATTGGGGAAGTCGAGCACCGTGGCGTGCAGCTTGGGGAAACGCTTGCAGAACATGATGGAGAAGGCGCCGGAACCGCCGCCGACATCCAGCATGGAGCCGACATCTTCGGAGACGGCACCTTCCTTGAGCAGGCGCTTGGCCAGCACCGCGCCCGGGCCGAGCGAGCCGGAATGCTGCGAGCGGCTGAACAGCTCGGCATGGTGCCGGTCGGCCATCCAGGACGCGTAGTCCGGATATTCGATGTCGTCGGTGTCGCCGAGCAGGACCTTGTCCAGGTTTTCCATGAACGGATACATCTGGCGATCGATCTGGAAGCGCAGGTAATCGCCGAAATAGTTGGTGTTGTCGCGCACCAGATAGGCCTCGCTGGCCGGTGCGTTGGCGATCTTGCCGTCATTGCGGGTGAGCAGGCCGACCGAGACCAGGGCCGTCACCAGCGTCTGCATGCGCTGGGCGGGCACCTTCGTCGCCGCCGCCAGATCCTTGATCGATTTCGGGCCGTCCGACAGCGCTCCGAACACGTCCACATGCAGGGCCGCGAACAGTGCCTTCGACGCCATGAACCCGAAGGCGAGCTCGGAAATGTCCTCGGCGGATTCGATCGGTTTCACGGGAATGTTCCTCCTGGGTCGTTGATGGGACTTTCGGAAATGCGCGTGTTGCAGCGCAGCAGAACCTTAACCGATGCGCGTCCCAGACCAAACCCTGAATGTGTCAAAAGCGACATTCTTAGATATAATCGTCGCTGATAGAACAATCTAAGTCTCTTACCCGTCTGGCCTTTTCCGTCTCGCTCGGGCAATCGCCCGTCGGCTGCTTGAGAAACCGGACCGGACGCTCATTTAGTTCTCAATGTGACCATCCGGGTTCCCTGTAATCGACTGTGCTACAGGGAGATCTATTCCATGCGACTTCTGGCCACTGCGGCGCTTGCCGCCCTGCTGCCCTTCTCCGCCTATGCCGGCGAGCCGGTGGACTACACGGTGAACGGCGAGAGTTTCACCGGCTACCGGGCCGAGGCGGCCGGGGAGTCGAAGGGACTTGTGCTGATCATCCACGATTGGGACGGGCTGACCGCCTATGAGGAAAAGCGGGCGGAGATGCTCGCCGAACTGGGCTACGACGCCTTCGCCGTCGATCTCTACGGCAAGGGCAACCGACCGGTGGAGACCGGGGCCAAGAAGGAAGAGACCGGCAAGCTCTATAAGGACCGCGAGCGGATGCGGACCCTGATCCTGGGCGGCCTCGCCGAGGCGCGGAAGGAGCGGGACGGCAAGACGGTGGTGATGGGCTACTGCTTCGGCGGGGCGGCGGTGCTGGAGCTGGCCCGTTCGGGCAAGGCGGCGAATATCGTCGGCTATACGACCTTCCATGGCGGGCTGGCCACGCCGGAGGGGCAGAGCTATCCGGCCGACACCTCGCCGATCCTGGTCGCCCATGGCGGTGCGGACACCGCCATCCCGATGAGCCAGGTCGCGACCCTGTCGGAGGAGCTGGAGAAGGCCGGCGTGATGTACGAGATCCAGGTCTATTCGGGTGCGCCCCACGCCTTCACGGTGTTCGACAGCGACCGCTACCGCGAAGTGGCGGACACGCAGTCCTGGGACGCGTTCAAAGACTTCCTGGCGGCGAATCTGGTGAGCGAGTGATTGTGCGCTAGTCGTCATCCCGGCGGGGACCGGACGTGATCCGGGACCCGGCCGGGACCGAGTGGCGGCGTTCGGACGCGGTCCCGGGCAGCCCCCGGATCAAGCCCGGGGTCTCCCGGGATGACGGTATTGAGGGCGGCTGTCGCTTTATCCTAGGTTTTGCTTCGCCTTGATCCCCTCCCACACGGGGCGGAAGTCGTAGGTCGGGTAGAACTCGGTGTCGAAGCCGCCCCAGGCGCTCTGCTCGATCGCCAGGTTGACCTCGCGCAGCCGGTGGCCGGGGACCTTGAGGGTCACCACCTGGCCGATGCCCATCATCACGTACCAGGACACCACCTCGATCCCCTCGGGCGGGAACTTCTTCCAGAACCCGGCGGCGTCGAGCTTGGCGTTGATCTCGGCCAGGTTCTTGTCCTTCTGATGCTTCAGCATGACCGTCAGCAGGATCTCCCCCTCGCCGGCGGGTGCGCCGACCTCCGATGCCCCCATCTTGGATGTCACGTCTCCCTCCATCCTTGCCGCTATAAGGTTTCCCTCCCGCGACGATAGCATGCGCGGCTGGACTACGGACAAATCCAGCTCATGGGTCTATGAGATTGTCTTGCGCGCGCGGCGTCCGCGAATGCGCCAACATGAAACTCAGCGAGGAGGAACAGGACATGGCTTTCGGATACGTGATCGTGCAGGTCGACGTGAAGGATCAGGAGACCTTCGAGGCCTATCGCGCCCAGGTGCCGGCCACCATTGCGCAGTATGGCGGCGAGTATCTGGTCCGCGGCGGCAAATTCGAGAAGCTGGAAGGGGCGGAGCCCCTCGGCCGTATGGTCGCCCTGAAGTTCCCGAGCTACGAGCAGGCGAAGGCCTGGTACCACAGCGAGGAATACAAAGGCCCCAAGGATCTGCGCCAGTCCTGCAGCGTGGCCAATGCGATTCTCGTGGAAGGCGTTGATTAACCTTGGAGTAGACGCATGTCGCGACAGCCCGGCCGCCAGTTTCTGAACATCCCCGGTCCGACCAACATTCCGGACCGGGTGCTTCAGGCGATGCACCGCCCCGCCCTGGATTTCATGACCCCGGAATTCTGGGAGGTCCAGGTCGAGTGCAAGGAGAACCTGGCCAAGATCCTGAAGACCGAGGGCGAGATTATGGTCTATGCCGCCTCGGGCCACGGGTCGTGGGAAGCGGCGATGACCAATACCTGCTCGCCGGGCGACACGATCCTGATGTGCGAGACCGGCCGGTTCTCGGAATCCTGGGCCGACATGGCCGAGGCCATGGGGCTGAAGATCGTGACCCTCGCCAACGACTGGGACCGGGCCTTCGACCCCGACCGGGTGGCGGAGGCGCTGGCCGACGACAAGGACCATGCAATCAAGGCGGTCTGCGTGGTCCATAACGAGACCTCCACCGGCATCGCCCACGACGTCGAGACCATCGGCAAGGCCATCAAGGCGTCCGGGCATCCGGCCCTGTTCATGGTCGACACCATCTCCTCGCTCGCCTCCATGGATTTCCGCATGGACGAGTGGGGGGTGGATGTCGCCGTGGCCGGCTCGCAGAAGGGGCTGATGCTGCCGGTCGGGCTCGGCATTTCCGGGGTCAGCGCAAAGGCGATGGCGGCGAGCGAGAGCGCCAAGCTGCCGCGCAAGTATTTCGACTGGGACGGCATCAAGGCGCTGGAGAACGGCCGTCTGCGCTTTGCCGGCACCGCGCCGAGCCACCTGTTCTTCGCCATGCGCGAGGGTCTGAAGATGCTGCTGGAGGAGGGGCTGGACAACGTCTTCGCGCGCCACGCCCGGCTGGCCGAGGCGACCCGCAGCGCGGTGCGGGCCTGGGGGCGCGGCAACGGTCCGACCCTGTACGGCCGGGACGACGCCTCCCTGTCCAATTCGGTGACGGCGGTGCGCATGCCCGACGGGTTCAACGCCGACGTGTTCCGGGGCAAGGTGCTGTCGGAGAGCAATGTGGCGTTGGGCGGCGGGCTGGCGCGGCTGTCGGGCAGCGTCTTCCGCATCGGCCACCTGGGCGACCTGAACGAGCCGATGATTCTCGGCTGCCTCGCCACGGTGGAGATGCAGCTCAAGCGGCAGGGCATCCCCCATGGCGAGGGCGGCGTCGACGCGGCGGTCGCCTATCTGGCGGAGACGCGTTAGCGCCATCTTTCCCGTCATCCCGAACTCGTTTCGGGACCTCAAATCGGCCACCCGCCGCGAGGTCCCGAAACGGGTTCGGGATGACGATCATTCATGTTCCCATCGATCGCCCAACCCAATTCCATGGCTTGGCGCGGCGCCAAAGATCGGTAGCATCGCGGCCGAACCCATTGGGAGAGATCGCATGACCGACTACGTGCCGGGTGCCGGCGACGACTGGGCCCGGATCGAGGCCGACGAGGCGGGGGCCGATGCGGCCGCGCTGCAGGAGGCGGTGACCTTCGCCGTCGACCACGAGTCGAAGATGAACCGCGACATCGCCAAGGCGCTGGAGGGTGGTCACTTCTCCGAGCCGCCTCCCCTGGGCGATATCATCGGCCCCACCGCCCCGCGCGGCCCGGCCGCCGGCCTGGTGCTGAAGGGCGGCAGGATCCTGGCCGAATGGGGCCCCACCGACCGCGCCGACATCACCTTTTCCTGCACCAAGTCGTATCTCTCGATCGTTGCCGGTCTGGCGGTCGATGACGGACTGATTCCCGACGTCGACGACCCGGTCGGCGCGCTGGTCGAGGACGGCGGCTTCGACGCCGCCCAGAACAAAACCTGTACCTGGAAGCACTTCCTGCAGAACACCTCGGAATGGGAGGGCACCCTGTTCTCCAAGCCCGATCTGGTGGACCGCAACCGCGACCTGTCCCTGCCGCCGGGCACCCCGTCGAAGAAGGGCACCCACCGCGACCTGGCCGCCCCCGGCGCGTTCTGGGAATACAACGACGTGCGGGTGAACCGGCTGTCCCTGTCGCTGCTGCAGGTCCACAAGAAGCCGCTGCCCAAGGTGCTGAAGACCCGGATCATGGATCCGATCGGTGCGTCGGATACCTGGAGCTGGAACGGCTACATTAACTCCTGGGTCGAGGTCGACGGCCAGCCCATGCAGTCGGTCTCCGGCGGCGCCCATTGGGGCGGCGGGTTGTTCATCTCCGCCCGCGACCACGCCCGGGTCGGCCTGCTGATGCAGCGCCGGGGCATGTGGGGCGGGGTGCCGCTGCTCTCGCCGGACTGGATCGACGCCTGCACGACGCCCTGCGAGCTCAACCCGAGCTACGGCTATCTGTGGTGGCTGAACGGCGACGGCCGCCATGTGCCGAGCGCCCCTCGGACCAGCTACTTCGCCATGGGCGTGGGCTCCAACGTGATCTGGATCGACCCGGAGCTGGATCTGGTCTGCGTGCTGCGCTGGATCGACAAGGCCTCGCTCGATGGTTTCGCCAAGCGGCTGATGAAGGCGCTGGGGTAGCCCTTCACTTAAAGGACGTCATCCCGAACTTGTTTCGGGACCTCGCGGCGATCGGCCGAGATGAGGTCCTGAAACGATCTTGGATTTCATCAGTGACAGGATGACGGAGGTCGAGCCGGCGGCTGGCCCTTCGACACGCCCCTGGCGGGGCTGCTCAGGGCGAGGTCATTCATTAGCAATAAAGGCCTCGCCAGCAATAAAGACCCCGCCAGCAAGAAAGACCTCGCCCTGAGCAGGACCCCGGACGAAGGTCCGGGGGCTGTGTCGAAGGGCCGTTCCCAGCCATTACCGGAGGGCGCGTGCCCCCGCCTCAGATAATCTCGAAATACCGCGCCAACTCCCAGTCGGTCACGTGCCGGCGGTACTCGCGCTCCTCCCACATCCGGCTGGCGGAGAAGTGGTCGACGAAAGCGTCGCCGAACAGGTCCCGTGCCGCTTTCGACCGCTTCAGCCGGGCCGCCGCCTCGCCCAGAGAGCCGGGCAGGGCGGCCTTGGCCGGGAACTTCTTGGCGTAGGCGTTGCCGGTCACGCCCTCGCCGGGCTCGACTTTGTTCTCGATGCCCCACAGGCCGGAGCCGATCGCCGCCGCCATCGCCAGATACGGGTTCGCGTCGGCCGCCGCCACCCGGTACTCCACCCGCTGCGACTTGGGCGAGCCCTCGATCACCCGCAGCGAGGTGGTGCGGTTGTCGGCCGCCCAATTGGCATGGGTCGGCGCCCAGAAGCCGGGGATCAGCCGGGTGTAGGAGTTGATCGTCGACGCGGTCATCGACAGCAGCTCCGGCATCAGCGCCTGCTGGCCGCCGACGAACCAGCGCATGGTGTCGGACATGCTGTAGGTGCTCTTGGGGTCGTGGAAGACTGGGGCGCCGTCCTTGGTCGTCAGGGAGGTGTGGATGTGGCCGGACTGGCCCGGATAGTCCATCGACCACTTGGCCATGAAGCTGGCCATGATGTCGTGGCGCTGGAAGAACACCTTGGTGAAGGTCTTGAACAGGGCGGCCCGGTCGGCGGCGACCAGGGCGTCGTCCACCTTGATCGCTGCCTCCATCACCCCCGGGCCGGTCTCCGTGTGCAGCCCCTCCACGGGGAAGTCCATCAGTTCGCACATCTCCAGGAACATCAGGTGCAGGTCGGCATGCACCGACGAGCGGATGCCGGAATAGCCGAAGAAGCCGGGGGTCAGCGGCTTGAGGTCCCGGTAGCCCTTCTCACGCACCGAATGGGGCGTCTCGTCGAACAGGAAGAACTCGTACTCGGCCGCCGCCTTGACGGCGAAGCCCATGTCGTCGGCCTTCTTCAGCACCCGGCGCAGGGTGCCGCGCGGGCAGACCCCCTCCCACTTGCCGGCGAACTCGCCCAGCACCATGACCATATCCGGCTCGAAGGCCACGTCGCGGGCGGTGTCCGGCAGCAGACGCACCTCGGCGTCCGGATAGCCGGTATGCCAGCCCGTGACGTCCACCGCCGGGTCCTCGTAGAGCTGGTCGTTGCTGTCCCAGCCGAGCACCACGTCGCAGAAACCGAACCCGCCCTTCAACGCGCTGGCGAATTTGTCGCGCGCCATCCACTTGGCGCGGAAGATCCCGTCGATGTCGAAAACGCCGACCTTCACATGGGTGAGCGCCCGTTCGTCCACCAATGCCAGAACGTCCTCTGCGGTTTTGACGTCGCTCGGCTCCATGCGCCACACTCCTGTTCGCGTTGTTCGACGCGGCTACTCTAAAGACAACCAATGGCGGACTGAAAGCCGCCTGTGCGAGGGAGAGGAAGATGGCGGATCTCGCCGATCGGCTGCTCGGCTGTTACGCCAGCGCCGTGCACGATGTGCTGCGGGTGATGGGGTACGGCAACCAGGTTCTGCCGCCGACCATCAGGGCGCTCGATCCGACCAAGCGGGTGGCGGGCGAGATCTACACCATCTCCGGTCATATCGATCAGACTCTGAGCCGGCACGAGACGCTGCTGCGCTGGTCCCGCGTGCTGTCGCGGGTGCCGGGCGGCAAGGTTCTGGTCTGCCAGCCCAACACCAAGGCGGTGGCGCTGATGGGGGAGCTGTCGGCCCAGGCGCTGACGGTGAAGGACACCCGCGGCTATGTGGTGGACGGCCATTGCCGGGACACCGACTTTATCCTCGACATGGGCTTCCCGGTGTTCTGCGAACTCAACACCCCGGCCGATATCGTGGAGCGCTGGACCTATGACGCCCTGGGCGAGCCGATCACCATCGGGACGGTGACGGTACGCTCCGGCGACTGGCTGATCGGCGACCGGGACGGGGTGGTGATCATCCCGGGCGAAATCGCCGAGGAGGTGGTGGCCGAGACCGAGAAGGTGGTCTCCACCGAGGGCGACATGCGCAAGGCGATTCTGGAGGGCATGGATCCGGAGCAGGCCTACCTGAAGTTCGGCAAGTTCTGAGGCGCAGCCCGGGAATACCGGCGTCTGGAGCGGCGGCGGCGGGTCCGCTACACTGTCCTCCGGACGACGGGAAAGCGGGGCAACCGGCAGGGGAGGACCTGACGGCATGCGCATATCTCACATCCTGGCGGTAATTCTCGGCGCAGGGGTTCTCGCCGCGGCGCTCGTCGGCCTGGGCGCGCGGCCGGCGTTCGCCGACTTCCTGTGGTTCGGCGGTCCCAAGGACAAACTGTCTCTCTCCATCGCGGTGGAGGACAATGTCAGCGGCGGCTGCTGGGCGGACCGGGAGGGAACCGTCGACCACATCGCCGGGACGCTGACAGGCTACGGCATCACCGTCGACGACCGGGCACCGCTCAATCTCGTGCTCTTCGCGATCGGCTCCCCCTCGGCGACGGGACAGTATCGCAAGGACCTGTCCTGTGTCGGCGTGCTTCAGGTCCGGGTCAGCTCTCTGGAGGTTTCGGAGGATCGCAGTTTCCGGGTGACCAGCCTGTATGACCAGGAACGGCTGCTGGTCTCCCACCACGTGCTCGACCGCGCGATCGGGACCTTGACGGTGGAACTGGTCGACAATTTCGCCCGGCGCTATGCGGAGAAGCGTGAGTAGGGGTTCGCCCGGATCTTTTCCCTCTCTCACTCCCGGAACCAGTCCAGGGAGCGCGAGATGAGACCCTGAAGCCGGTACATCTGCATTCCCCGGATTTATTCCGGGGCAAGGTTTCCATGTGATCGACCTCTGACGCGCAGGCTCTGGCCTCGCCCCGGAATAAATCCGGGGAGTGCGAGAGGGGGCGGTTCCGCGGAAGCGCCCCTCACTTCGGCATCGCCTCGGCCCGGTCGAAATAGGCCGCGAACAGCCCGTCCCGGGTTTTCGGTCCCGCCGGTTTCTCCGGCTTCTCGGTTTCCTGCACCAGCCGGGCGAAGACCACCCGGCGGCCGTCGCGCTCGGCCCAGCCGACGAACCAGCCGAACGGCTCGCCCCACATCAGGCTTCCCTTGTCGTCGCGGGGCAGGCCGGAGCCGGTCTTGCCGTGGACGTGCCAGCCGCCCGGCCGCACGCCGTAATCGGTGATCGCCGCCGTGTTCTCCACCGCCGCCTGGGACACCGGCAGCTCGCCGGCCAGCATCCGCTGCAGGAAGGCCACCTGCTCGGCCGGCGAGATCTTCAGGGAGGCGCTCAGCCAGGCGTCGGTCAGCCCGTTATCCTCGCCCCGTTCTCCGCTCAGGTCTTGGTTGCCGTAGTCGAAACCGTCCACATAGGACCGGAACCGCTCCAGCCCGAGGCGGCTGGTGACCTGCTGGGAATACCAGACGACGGATTCCTGCATCCAGCGGGTCGGGTCGGTCGGCTGCTTCCAGGCCTCGCGCCAGTCCACATAGCCCTTGCGGAACGGCATCTCCGGCTCGCTCGGCGAGGTCAGGATGCCGGCGTCGAACCCCATCAGGGCGATCGCGATCTTGAAAGTGGAGGCGGGGGAGTATCGGGTGTCGCAGTCGCCGTCGGAGACCAGCGTTCGGGGCGCTTCGGCGCCGGGAGCGGTCACTTCCTCGATCAGGGTGCAGACGATCCGGCTTTCGGCCGCCGCCGGCCCGGCGAGAAGGATCTGGGCGAAGAGCAGGGAGAGCAGCAGTCGACGCATCGGGGGCCTTTCCTTGGGGTGGTGGAACCGGTCGTCAGTAGGGCGTGCGAACAGGTCTGCATGATGGCGCCGGCCGCCGCAATACCGTCGCCATTCGACCCGTGGCCGGATCGCCACAAGCCCCGCCGCGGATAGGCGCTTATCAGCGGCGCCGGGCTTTGCCATTCTTGCCGACCAATCAACAAGCAATCCGACGGGGAGGCCTGCATGGACCTGGGAGTGAAGGGGAAGACCGCGCTGATCACCGGCGCGTCGAAGGGGATCGGCCGCGGCGTGGCCGACAGCCTGGCGGCCGAGGGCTGCAACCTGCGCCTGGCCGCGCGGTCGGGCGACATGCTGGAGCAAGCCGCCGCCGAGCTCCGCGACGCCTACGGGGTCACGGTCGCGGTCCATGCCTGCGACATCACCGCGCCCGGCGTGATCGACGAGCTGGCCGCCGGCGGAATCCCGGACATTCTGGTGAACAATGCCGGTGCCATCCCGGCTGGCGATATCGAGGCGATGGTCGAGGAGCGCTGGCGCGACGCCTGGGAACTGAAGGTCTTCGGCTACATCAACATGACCCGCAAGTTCTTCTCCGCCATGAAGCAGCGCGGCCATGGCGTGATCTGCAACGTCACCGGATTGGCGGCCGACAAGACCGACTTCAACTACGTGGCCGGCACCACCGGCAACGCGGGGCTGAACGCCTTCACCAAGGCGGTCGGCGGGGTGAGCCTGGAATACGGCGTGCGCGTCTTCGCCGTCAGCCCCGGCCCGGTCCAGACCGAGCGCCTGATCGGCCTGCTGAAGACCCGCGCGGTGCAGGACGGCGGCAGCGAGGACAACTGGCAGAGCTACATGTCCGGCATGCCGATCCAGCGCGCCGCCACGGTGCCCGAGGTCGCCGACACCGTCGCCTTCTTGGTCAGCGAGCGGGCCAGTTACTTCACCGGCCAGGTCGTGACCGTCGATGGCGGCATGGGCTCGCGCGGCGGCAGCTTCGCGAACAAATAACCAACGGCACCCACAACCAAGAAACGGTCCGAACGAGACCATCCCGGAGGAAACCCGATGCCTTTCGATTTCGCCCCGCTGCTCAATCCCAAGCTGCCCCCCGCCGCCGGGAAGTTCGGCGGGTTCCCGAAGTACAACTTCGTCGGCGGCCACAATGACGGGGACAGCATCCCGGTGCAGGTCCTGGCCGACGCGGTCAGCCGGGCGCTGTTGCGGGAGGGCAATGCGCTGGCGACCTACGGGATGCAGAGCGGGCCGCAGGGCTATCGTCCCCTGCGTGAGGCGGTGGCGCAGATCCTGGAGCGCCGAGCCGGGATGAAGACCGATCCGGACGAGGTGCTGATCACCGGCGGCTCGCTGCAGGCCATGGACCTGGTCAACAACGCCCTGCTGGAACCGGGGGACACGGTGATCATCGAGGAGGCCTGCTACGGCGGGGCGATGACCAAGCTGAAGAAGCTCGGCGTCGACTGGGTCGGCGTGCCGGTCGACGGCGACGGCATGCGCATGGACGTGCTGGCCGAGACGCTCGACAGCCTGAAGGCGGCGGGCAAGCGGGTGAAGTTCATCTACACGATCCCGACCGTGCAGAACCCGACCGGCACCGTCCTGTCGCTGCCGCGCCGCCACGAGATGCTGAAGCTGGCCGAGAAGCACGGCATCGCCATCTTTGAGGACGACTGCTACTGCGACCTGATCTTCGACGGCCCCTATGCGGACCAGCGTCCGCCGGCGATCCGCGCGCTCGATGACAGCGGGCGGGTGGTCTACTGCGGCTCCTTCTCCAAGTCGATCGCCCCCGCTCTCCGGGTCGGCTATGTGGTCGCCGACTGGCCGGTGCTGAGCCGCATCCTGGCGCAGAAGTCGGATGGCGGCACCGGGGCGGTGGAACAGCTCCTGCTGGCCGAGTTCGCAAAGGATTTCGACGCCCATGTCGGGTCGCTGAACAAGATCCTGAAGGGCAAGGCCGACGCCCTGGTCGAGGCGCTGGAGGCTGAGTTCGGCACGGCGGCCGAGTTTACGCGGCCGACCGGTGGTATCTTCCTGTGGGTCACCCTGCCGGCGGAGGTCGACACCACCCGCCTCGCCCAGGTCGCCGCGGCCGAGGGCGTTGCGGTAAACCCCGGTGCGGAGTGGTCGGCGGACCCGGAATCCGGTAAGCGACGTATCCGCATCTGCTTCGCCCATCCCTCGGCGGAGACGATCAAGGAAGGAATGGCCAGGCTCGCCGAGATCTGTCACCGCGAATTCGGTGTCCCGGCGCGCGGCCGCAATGTGGAACGGAGTTAGAAATTGACCCAATCGTCATCGACTGCGTCGGCCCTCGCTGAGAGCGGGGGCCGCTGATGCCGATCAAGATCCCCGACGATCTCCCCGCCCGCGCCCAGCTCGAGGCTGAGGGGGTGGCGGTCATGGACGAGGCCACCGCCATTCGCCAGGACATCCGCCCGATGCGGATCGGCCTGCTGAACCTGATGCCGAACAAGATCCGCACGGAAACCCAGTTCGCCCGGCTGCTCGGTGCGACGCCGCTGCAGGTCGAGCTGACGCTGGTGAAGATCACCAATCACGTCGCCCGCAACACCTCCAGCGACCACATCATCTCGTTCTACCAGAACTGGGAGGACATCCGGGACCAGCGGTTCGACGGGTTCATCATCACCGGTGCGCCGATCGAGCAGCTCGAGTACGAGGAGGTCACCTACTGGGACGAGTTGCGCCGCATCTTCGACTGGACCCAGACCAACGTGCACGGCTGCCTCAATATCTGCTGGGGGGCCCAGGCCGCCGTCCACCATTTCCACGGCATGCCGAAATACGACCTGCCGAAGAAGGCGTTCGGCGTGTTCCGGCATCAGGCGCTGGACAGCACCTCGCGCTACCTGCGCGGCTTCTCCGACAATTTCGTGATCCCGGTGTCGCGCTGGACCGAGGTCCGCTCCGAGGACATTCCGGCCGATAGCGGGATGGAGGTGCTGGTGGAGTCGAAGGACACCGGGCTGTGCCTGCTGGACGACCCGAAATGCCGGTCGCTGCACATGTTCAACCACATCGAATACGACTCGCTGTCGCTCGGCGAGGAGTATTTCCGAGACGTGGAGAGCGGCAAGCCGATCGACGTGCCGCACGACTACTTCCCGAACAACGATCCGTCGCTGCCGCCGGAGAACCGGTGGCGCAGTCAGGCCTACCTGCTGTTCTGCAACTGGATCAACGAGATCTACCAGACCACGCCTTTCGATCTGAAGGATATCGGACAGCGCTGACCCGCAGCATTCAACGCCAAAGGAGAGGGACCCATGGCCGCAGTGATCACCATCGCCTTGCTGGACGAGATCCAGGACGGATTCAACCGCCACGACGTCGACGGGATCCTGTCGCATTTCGTGGAGGACTGCGTGTGGGTCATGGCCAGCGGCCCGACGCCGCCGGAGGGCCGGGTCTGTCACGGCAAGGCGGAGATCGGCCAGGTGCTGAGCGAGCGCTACAAGCAGATCCCCGACATGCGCTGGGAGGACATCCGCCACTGGATCGTCGACGACAGCAAGGCGATCTCCGAATGGGTGGTCAAGGGCACGCCCGAAGGCGGCGAGCCCTTCGCCTATCTCGGCTGCGACCTCTGGGAGTTCGAGGGCGGCAAGGTGACCAAGAAGGACACCTACTGGAAAATCATCCGGTAGTCCGGGTCGCGCCGATCCGCCGCTAATCCTTCCATGGCTTCCGCAGGGGTGTTCTGCGGAGGTGGCGATGCCGGATTGCTGCCAGTTGTCGAGTGTTGACATTTGTCAACGATCTGCTCATTCTGGTGGCCGGTGATGGTGCGATCGCGGCATCCGAACAAGGAAGTCGAGGCGGCCATCCGGCATGCCGAAGACCTCGGGTGGACATGCCGACGCCAGGGACATTGGGGGCGGCTCTATTGTCCCCTGCACGACCAGCGGGGATGCCAGATCGGGGTCAACGGAACGCCCAGGAGTGCCGATGTCCATGCCCGGCAGATCCTGCGGGCCGTGGCGCGGTGTCCCCATCGACCCGACGGAGGCTCCGATGACGGCGTTTGAGTTCAGCGTGATTGCCTCCGGCCTCGACCCGCAGGCGGAGGAATTCGAGGCGCGGTTTTACGAGGGCGGCTGCGACGATGCGCTGGTGTCCTTCCAGAACGGCCATGTGGTTGTCGATTTCACGCGGGAGGCCGAGAGCTTGGACCGGGCCCTGGCCTCGGCCGTAGAAAGCGTGGCGTCGACGGGCGCCCGGGTGGAGCGGATCGAACCGGACCCGCTCGTCAGCATCTCCGATATCGCCAAGCGCGCGGGCATGACCCGGGCCGCGATCTCCAACTACCACCGGGGCCAGCGGGGCGAGGCCTTTCCGGCACCGATCGCCCGCATTACCTCCGACAGCCCGTTCTGGGACTGGGCGGATGTCGCGCGGTGGCTCGCTCGGCGGGGAACGCTCTCGATGGCGGAGGCGATCGAGGCCGAGCTGATCCGGCAGGCGAATATCGCTGTGCAGCGGGGAGAGGTCCGGATCGGCCGTCTGCTTCGGGAACATGCCGAGCGCTACGAGTTGGAGCTCTGCGCCTAACGCGCAGCCATCTCGTCCATCCACGCGAGGTACGGGTCCAGTTCTTCCGGGGTCGGGTCCTGGCCGGTGAAGGCCTTCAGGTAGTGGGCGGTCACGGCCTTGCGCTGCTCCAGGGTCTCGCCGAGGTCCAGGGCGTAATAGCCGATCTGCATGAAATACAGCACGCGGGAGCGCACGAAGGCCTCGCCTTCCGCCCAGCCGTGGCGGCGGAACAGGCCGGCGATGGCGGCGACGCGGGTCTCGTCGGCCTTGTCCAGCACGGCGCGCACCGCCTCCGACCGCCGCGCCCAGTCTCGCACCGCGAAATCCAGGCGCGGATCGAACAGGCTCTCATCCACCCAACAGCGGAAGATATGGGTCACCCCCTGGACGATCGAGGTGGACGGCAGGGCCGCCTGCTCGACCACGGCGCGGGTATTGGTGTCCTGCCAATGGGCCAGCAGGGCGTCCAGCAGCCGGTCGCGGTTGCGGAAATACCAGTAGAAGCTGGAGCGCGACACACCCAGCCGGTCGGCCAGGGTCAGCACCTTCACGCTGTCCACCCCGTCGCTGATCAGGGTGTCGAGGGCGGCCCGGATCCAGTCCTCCCGCGTCGCCTTGGTATGGGTCAGTCGCGGGTTCGGGGGCGGGCCGGCGTTATTCACTGCGAAATCCTCATCCCAGGACCGAGAAGCTGCTCTCCTGGTTGATGCTGCGCTTGCGGGAATAGAAGCCGACATCGATGTCGCGGCCGAGATACGGCAGGCGGAAGGAGAGCGGGGCGGTGTCGTGATCGTGTCCGGCTGCGCCGTATTCGACAAGGGCCGCCATCATTTTTCCGGCGACCGGGGCGTTCTTGAACTGATTGCCGCTGGTGCCGCAGGCCATGTAGTAGCCGCCCAGCGAGGTCCTGTCGTAGATCGGGATCCAGTCCTCGGTGACGTCGTAGAGGTCGACCACGCCCTTCATCCGGCTGGGGATGCCGAGACTCGGCAGGCGCTGGGCGTAGCGCAGGGCCTGCACCCGCCACTGCTCCGAGAACTCGCGGTCGTAGTCGGTGTCGTCCTCGACCCAGACAGGTGCGTCGCAGGGCGGGTCCTCGCTGCCGATGAGAATGTTGTTGCCGTGTTCCGGCCGGCAGTAGACGGCGATGTCGCTGTCCGACAGCACCATGCCGTCGCGCTCGAAATCGAGCCCGGCGGGGGCGGGGACGTGGACCACCTCCTGGCGCAGGGCGCGGGTGGTGATGGTCATCTCCCCGGTAACGCCGGCCAGCGCGTTGATCCGCGAGGAGGCGGGGCCGGCGACGTTGATCACGACGGGGGCGTGGATCTCCGAGCCGTCGGCGAGCCGGACGCCGGTTACCTTGCCTTCATGGTTCAGGATCTCGGTGACGATGGCGCCGTAGAGGAAGTCGGCACCCTTGGCCTTGGCCGCGTCGGCGAGGTTCTGGGCGGCCAGCGCCGGGTCGGTGACATAGCCGGCCTTGGGCCAGAACACCGCCCCGCGCAGGTCGCTGCCGGTGGGCTGGCCGAACTCGGGATCGGTGCCCGCCTTTGCCGGGTGAAACTGCGCCATGCTGGTGCCCGGCAGGCGGGCCTGGATCTGCTCCGGGCTCCAGTCCTCGTAGGGCACCCCGAGGATGTCGGCGTTTTCCATATGCCGGGCCATGAAGTCGTTGCCCTGGGTCTTCATGACCAGCGCGCCGCATTCCCGGAAGCGGGCGAGGTCTTTTGGGGCCGCCTCTAGGTAGTCGGCCCAGTCGCGCCAGTAGTGGTAGCCCTCCCAGGCGAAGGCGGTGCCGTCGAGGGTGGAGTAGTAGGTGCGGATGATGGCGC
Source organism: Thalassobaculum sp. OXR-137 (assembly GCF_034377285.1). Taxonomy (NCBI): domain Bacteria; kingdom Pseudomonadati; phylum Pseudomonadota; class Alphaproteobacteria; order Rhodospirillales; family Thalassobaculaceae; genus Thalassobaculum; species Thalassobaculum sp. OXR-137. The sequence goes on from NZ_CP139715.1 coordinate 2,158,835, forward strand.
AGGATCCGCTGGTAGAGCCGTGGCCGGCCTGGGCGTTGCGGTCGACGGTAAGGGTCTTCCAGCCTTTCTTGGCGAGTTCGAAGGCAATGGCGGCGCCGATCACCCCGGCACCGATGATGACGGCATCTGCAGTTCTGGTCATGGGGGCGGTCCTTTCATCGGTACGGCTCGTTTGAGATTCCGGCGGCGGTCACGATGGGCCGTGGCACAATCCCGGATTAAATCCGTGACAGGGAGTGAGTGAGGATTGCTAACCCGAAACACTCCCCGGACCTGTTCCGGGGCAATCGGCGCAGCGTGACGGGACACATGCCGCTTGTCCTGTGGAGCAGGACCGGATCCTCTCGACCGCGGCGAGGTGTTCACCGCTCCGTCACGCCTCAAGGATTGCCCCGGAACAAGTCCGGGGAATGTGAGATAGGGGGATGCGGACGGTTCCCAGGTCCCGGAGTCAGGCCGGGACCCGCTTGCAGGCGTGACCGTGCCCATCCCGGCTACCCCCGAAGCCTGGCGCCGCTGGGGTCGTACGGACTGTCGGCGATGACCCGGGCCGGGCGCTTCTCGCCGACGACGTGCACATCCACCGCGGCGCCCTCGACCGCCACGTCGCTGTCCACCAGCGCCATGGCGAGGCTCATGCCCACCGAATGCCCGTAGCCGCCGGAGGTCACGAACCCGACCCGCCGGCCATCGGTCCAGACCGGCTCGAAGCCGCGCGCGTCGGCGCCGTCGGACTCCACCGCCAGGGTCACCAGCGGCTGGCCTAGCATCCCCGCCTCGTTCTCCCTCAGCGCGGCGTCGCGACCGACGAAACCCGGCTTGTCGAAGGCGATCCAGCGATCGAGCCCCGTCATGCCCGGCGTATAGGCCTGGGTGAACTCGCTCGACCACACGCCGTAGCTCTTCTCCAGCCGCATGGCGTTGGCCGCGTATCCGCCGACTGGCGCCAGGCCCAGTCCCTCGCCGGCCACCACCAGGGTGTCGCGTAGCATCCGGTGTTCCGGTGCCGGCACGTTGATCTCGTAGCCCAGCTCTCCCAGCACCGAGAGCCGGCCGACCTTCGCCCGGGTCAGGCCGATATCCATCTCGCGGCAGGCCATGAAGCGGAAGTCGTCGGCGGCGACGCTGTCGTTGACCACCACCCGTTCCATCAGCGCGCGGGCGTTCGGGCCGGAGACCAGCCAGCCGGTCCAGGCGTCGGAAATGTCGCGGACGCTGACCCCCGCTTCCGCATGGCTGTCGAACCAGCGCATGTGCCATTGGCGCAGGTAGTAGGAGCCCATCAGCCAGAAGGTCTCGCCGTCCCAGTTGAACACGGTGAGGTCGCCCATCAGCCGGCCGGTGGGCGACAGCATCGGCGCCAGCTTCGCCCGGCCGATGGCGGGCAGGCGGCAGGCCAGCATCCGGTCCAGCCACGTGGCCGCTCCCGGCCCGCTGATCTCGTAGCGGGAATAGCCCGAGGTATCGAGCAGCCCCACCCCCTCGCGCACTACCCTGGTCTCGGCGGCGACGATGTCGAAGGCGTTGGAGCGCTTCAGGGTCGGCGTCTCCTCGAACTCCGTCGACGGCGCAAAGAACAGCGGCACCTCCAATCCCCAGCTCACGCCGAACCGGGCGTTGGCCGCCACATGGGCGTCGTGGCTCGGCGACACCCGCAGGGGACGGCCGGCGGGAAGTTGCTCGTTGGGGTAGGCCATGACGAAGCGGCGCGAGTAGAACTGGCCCGTCGTCTGGCGCAGGTATTCGCGGTTGGAGGCCCATTTGCCGAAGCGGGCGATGTCCATGCCGAAGACGTCGGCCTCCGGCTCGCCATGGATCATCCATTCGGCCAGCGACTTGCCGACGCCGCCGCCCTGGCTGAACCCGGCCATCACCCCGCAGGCGAGCCAGTAGTTCGGGACGCCCGGCACCGGCCCGACCAGCGGGTTGCCGTCCGGCGCGAAGGTGAAGGCGCCGTTCACCCACTTGCGGATGCCGGTGTCGTTCAGCACCGGATAGCGCTCGAACCCCTTGGCGAGCTCCGGAGCGATGCGGTCGATATCCTCCGGGATCAGCTCGATGCCGTAATCCCAGGGCGCACCTTCCATGTTCCAGTGCTTCGGCGTCAGCTCGTAGACCCCGACCAGCAGCCCGCCGCGCTCCTGGCGCGAATAGGTGAAGCCCTCCAGGTCGGTGAGCATGCACATCTCGCGGTCCCGGCCTTCCAGCTCCGGGATCGGCTCGGTGACCAGGTAGTGATGCTCCATCGGCGTGACCGGCAGGTCGACCCCGGCCATCAGCCCGACCTGCTTGGCCCAGAGGCCGGCGGCGTTGACCACATGCTCGGCGATGATGGTGCCCTGCTCGGTCACCACGTCCCAGCTACCGTCAGGTCGCGGGTTCAGCTCGATCACCCGGTTGCGCAGGATGACGTCGGCACCGCGCTTCTTCGCCGCCCCGGCATAGGCATGGGTGGTGCCGTAGGGGTCGAGATGGCCTTCATGCGGGTCGTAGAGGCCGCCGATCACGTCGGAGAGGTCGGCGATGGGATTTAGTTCGCGGATCTCCTCCGGCGTCAGCAGCCGGGCCTCGTCCACGCCCATGGTCTGGAACACCGCCCAGGCCGATTTCAGCCACTCCCAGCGCTCGGGCTTGGAGGCGATGCTGACCCCGCCGGTCATGTGCACGCCGACCGCCTGGCCGCTCTCCTCCTCGATCTCTTTGTAGAGTTTGATCGTGTAGGCCTGCAGGGCGGCGATGTTCGGGTCGGCGTTCAGCGGGTGGAAGCCGGCCGCCGCATGCCAGGTGGAGCCGGCGGTCAGCTCGGCGCGCTCGATCAGCGCGATGTCGGTCCAGCCGAATTTGGTGAGGTGGTAGAGCACGCTGGCGCCGACCACGCCCCCGCCGATGATCACCGCGCGATATTGGGATTTCATGGGCGGACCCTCCCGGACTGGTAGCGGACCGGGGAAGGCTAATCGCGCGTGCGGATCTGTGTCTAGACAGAAGTGTCCAGATCGCGTGTCAGGATGCTCTCCGCCGAGCGGCTGAGGCCGAGCAGCGCCGGCTCATGGTGGGTGATCAGCCGCACGGGGATCGGGTCGAGATAGCCGGCGAGGCGCCCCTTGGCGGTGAAGCGGCGCCGGAAGCGACCGCCGTCGAACAGGTCGCCGAGCTTCGGCACCATGCCGCCGGCGATATAGACTCCGCCGCTGGCCGCCGCGGTCAGGGCCAGGTCGCCGGCGACGGTGGCGAGGAAGTCGGTGAACAGGCCGATGGCCTCGCGGCAGCCGGGATCGGTCGCCCCGTCGGCGACGATGGCGGCGGCGTCGAGCCGGCGGGCCGGCAGGTCCTCCACCGCGCAGACGGCGTCATGCAGGTCCGCCAGGCCGGCGCCGGAGAGGGCGCGCTCGGCGGAGACATGGCCGTGCAGGTTGCGCAGATAGCCGATGACCCGCTCCTCCAGCCCGTTCTGTGCCGGCAGGGTGGCGTGGCCGCCTTCGCCGGGAATCACCCGGATCCCTGCCCCGTCGGGCACGACGAGGCCGACGCCCAGGCCGGTGCCAGGACCGATGGCGACCATGGGACCGGGACGCGCCGGCCGGTCGGCGCCGACCGTGCGGTAGTCGGCTTCCGTCAGTTGGGGCAGGGCATAGGCGACAGCGGCGAAGTCGTTGACCACAGCGAGCTGGGTCAGCTCGAACCGGTCGCGCAGCGGGGCGACGGGGACGGTCCAGTCGCGGTTGGTGAACACCATGGTCTCGGCATCGGACGGTCCGGCCACGGCGAAGATCGCCCTATCGGGTCGGATTCCAGGGCCGATCTTGGCGAGATAGGCGCCGACGGCATCCTCCAGGGTGGCGAACCGGTTGCCCTCCATCGACGATTCCTCCCGCGTGGTCTGCCCGTCGGTGAGGGCGAAGCGGAGATGGGTGCCGCCGAGATCGGCTATCAGGATCGGGGCGAGGATGGGGCCGGTCATTCGGCTGCCTCCAGGGTGCTGCGGAAATGCGTATCGGCGAAACCGGCGGCCCGGTCATGGATCGCCCGTCGGTCTGCGTCGGGCGGATCGAGGCAGATCTCCGGCACCTCGCGCCGCCCGAGATCGTTTGCTTCGTTCAGGAAAACATAATGACCGCCCGTCTCGCCCGACAATTCCGCGTTTCCCCAGTAATTTTCTGCCTATACGAGCCTGGAGCGATTTCGCGCCGAATTTCAAGGCGCCTTGGGCCGGCACCGCAGGGCGGCGCGGCCGATTTCCGCGGCTTTTAAGAATTTTCTTGCATTCCCCACGGCAATGCCCATGTTGCGATGCAAGAGACGGTGCCAAGCGTGGACGTGACGGAAATCCGCAATGTTGGCACAGTCGGATGGACGCCCTTATGACTACGTTAAGCGGAATGGCCATCACCTCGCTCCTTCGGTCTGAAGGCGCATCATCGGCCGGCTGTTCCGCGCATGCTTGCTTACAGGAATTGATAGCCGAGCGGCTTAGTCCGATCGGTTAGAACGAAAGACTTATTTTGACAGACTTCAAGACCCTCGGCCTTGCCGAGACCGTCCTTCGGGCCGTTGTGGCCGAAGGCTACGACACTCCCACTCCCATTCAAGCCAAAGCCATCCCCCTGGTTCTCGAAGGCCGCGACGTCGTCGGCATCGCCCAGACGGGTACCGGCAAGACCGCGGCGTTCGTGCTGCCGCTGCTGAGCCGCCTGGCGGCTCTCGGCGGTACGGCGAAGCCGAAGGGCACCCGTGTCCTGGTGCTGTCGCCGACCCGCGAGCTGGCGGCCCAGATCCATGACGCGGTCCGGGTTTACGGCAAGAACGTGCGGCCGCGCTCGACGGTGGTCGTCGGCGGCGCCAAGCCGGGACCGCAGATCCGCGCCTGTGCGCAGGGTCTGGACTTCCTGGTGGCGACGCCTGGCCGTCTGCTCGACCATATCGCCTCCGGCGCGATCAAGCTGACCGACACCGCCGTGGTGGTGCTGGACGAGGCCGACCAGATGCTGGACCTCGGCTTCATGCCGGCGGTGCGCCGCATCCTGGCGATGACGCCGAAGACCCGCCAGACCGTTCTGTTCTCGGCCACCATGCCGACCCAGATCCGGGCCCTGGCCGAAGACTTCCTCGCCGATCCGGTGGAGATCGCGGTGACCCCGGCCTCGACCCCGATCGAGCGGATCCAGCAGAGCATCGTGCGGGTCGAGCGATCCGAGAAGCGCAATGCGCTGGCGAAGATCCTGGGCGATGCGGCCGTCGGCCGCGCCATCGTCTTCACCCGCACCAAGCGCGGCGCCGACCGGGTGGCGCGCCATCTGGTGAATGCGGGCCTGCCCAGCGAGGCGATCCATGGCGACAAGAGCCAGGGTCAGCGCGAGCGGGCGCTGGACGCCTTCAAGACCGGCAAGTCGAACATCCTGGTCGCCACCGACATCGCCGCCCGCGGTATCGATGTCGACGGCGTGACTCATGTGGTGAACTACGAACTGCCGAACGTGCCGGAAAGCTACGTCCACCGGATCGGCCGCACCGCGCGGGCCGGCGCCGAGGGCGTGGCCGTGTCACTGGTCGATGCGGAGGAGCAGGAGCTGCTCACCGATATCGAGCGGCTGATCGGCCGGTCCCTGACCACCGGCGAGCCCATCGACCGGGATGCGCCTAAGCCGCGCTCCGCCGGTTCGGGCCAGCCGAAGGCGAAGCGCAGCCGACGCCGGGGCGGCGCGACCCGCACGGCCGGCTCCGGCCGTCCGCAGCAGGCGTCCGGCGGCGAAGGCCGCCCGAAGCAGAGCAACGCCGACGGTCGCGCGAAGCAGGCGAACGGCGATGGCCGCTCGAGCCAGAGTGCTGGCGAGGGTCGCCCGAAGCAGGCTGCCAAGGCCGACAACCGCCCCAAGCAGGCGCCCAAGGGCGATACGCGCGGCAAGCAGCAGCCGAACGGCGGCGACGCCCGTCCGAAGCGGTCGAGCGGCGAGGCGCTGGACGCCGGCGTCGCCCGGATCGCCGGCGGCACGCCCCGCGTCCGCAAGGACAAGGAATTCCGCTCTCCGGTGCCAGTGCGCGCCTGAGCCAGCGGACGGAATACCAATCAACGTCAATATGAAAGGAGCGACGTTATGGCCACCGGTACGGTTAAGTGGTTCAACACCACCAAGGGTTATGGGTTCATTCAGCCGGACGATGGCGGTGCGGACGTGTTCGTGCACATCAGCGCCGTTGAGCAGTCCGGCATGCACAGCCTGAACGAGGGCCAGAAGATCTCGTACGAGCTGCAGTCCGACCCGCGCCGCAACAAGGTCTTCGCCGGCAATCTGTCGGCTTCCTAAGCTCTCCAGAGCTTCGGAACATAACATCGAAGCCCCGCCGGGAGACCGGCGGGGCTTCTTTCTTACCGTCATCCTGATGCAAATCAGGATCATGGTTCTAGCGCCGGTGCACCGCAGATCCTGACGGGCGTCAGGATGACGGAGCTGGGTGGATACCCCGACAGCCCCGTCAAACCTCGAAGAACACCGTCTCCCGGTCGCCCTGCATGTGGATGTCGAGCCGGTAGGTATTGCCCTCGCGCTGCGCGATCAGCGTCCCGCGGCGATCCTTCGGGACGGCCGACAGAACCGGGTCGGCGGCATTCGCCTCGGCCTCGTCGGCGAAGTAGATCCGCGTGTAGACGTGGGTCAACAGCCCGCGCATGAACACGATGACGTTCAGGTGCGGGGCCTCGCCCTCGGCCGCCGCCCCCGGCTTGATCGTATCGAAGATGAAACGATGCTGCGGATCGGTTCCGGTTCCGAAACGCCCGAAGCCGCTGAAACCGGTGTTGGAGTTGCGCGGATCGGCCGGATGGGCGAAGCGGCCCTGGGCGTCGGCCTGCCAGATCTCGATCATGGCGTCGGGCACGGTCGCGCCGTCGCCGTCGAACACGCGGCCCTCCACGCGGATGCGCTCCCCCGCCACATCCTCGCCGGCCATCGTCCCGTCGGCGACCGAGGTCTGCGGGTAGTGGTACTGCCGCGCCGTCAGGCCGTAGGCGAAATACGGGCCGACGGTCTGGGACGGGGTCTGTTTCAGATCGCTCATCGGCCGGCCTCCATCGGCGTTTCCTTCGGGCCGCGCAGCACGATGTCGAAGACGTATCCGAGCGCGAAGCCCTCCTGGGTCACGTCGAGGGAGAAGTCGGCGACCAGCCGGTCGCGCGCGCTCTCCGGCGTGCCGAGGAAGATCGGGTCGAGCGCCAGCAGCGGGTCGCCGGGGAAGTACATCTGGGTCACCAGCCGGCTGGCGAAGGTCGGGCCGAACAGCGACAGGTGGATGTGGTTCGGCCGCCAGGCGTTGGCGTGGTTCGGCCAGGGATAGGCCCCGGGCTTGATGGTGAGGAAGGTGTAGCGCCCCTCGGCGTCGGTGACCGTCCGGCCGCCGCCGAAGAAGTTCGGGTCGATCGGCGCGTCGTGCTGGTCGGCCTTGTGGATGTAGCGGCCGGCGGCATTGGCCTGCCAGATCTCGATCAGCGCGTTGGGCTGGGGACGGCCGAGCTCGTCGAGCACCCGGCCCGTGACGACGATCCGCTCCCCCAGCGCCTCGCCGTTCTTCGCCCCGTTCTTGGTCAGGTCGTTGTCCAGCGGCGCCAGGGACTCATGGCCGTAGACCGGGCCGGTCAGCTCCGACAGGGACTGTTTGATCGGCACCAGGGGCTTCGTCGGTCCGCGCTTCACCGTCGACTTGTAGTCCGGGTGGATCAGCGGCGGATGGGCCGTCCAGTCGCGTGGGGTGATGAGCGTTGCGTCACCCATGGTTCACCTCCTTCAGCAGGGCTTTGAGATGGGACACGACCGTATCGGGCGCCTCGATGCTCGGCAGATGCCCGACATCCGGCAGTTCGACATATCGGGCGGTCGGCACGGTGGCGGCGAAGGCGGAGACCACCTCCGGGGTGGTCGCGCCATCCTCCGCCCCGCAGATCACGACGCAGGGCACGGCGATCGCGGCGGCCTTCGCGGTGTAGTCGGCGTCGCGCAGGGCGGCGCAGGCGGCGGCATAGCCCTCGGCCGGGGTGCGGGTCAGCATCTGGCGATAACCGCCGAGGTCGACCGCGCGGTCGCGGTGGAAGGCCGGGGCGAACCAGCGTTGCAGGACCGTGTCCGCCATCGCCTCCAGCCCGTCGGTCCGCACCATGTCGATGCGCTGCTGCCAGAGGTCGGCGGCCCCGATCTTCGCCGCGGTATCGCACAGCATCAGGCCGGCGAAGGCGTCGGGCCTCGCGGCATAGGTGGCCTGGGCGATCAGGCCGCCGATGGACACGCCCACCATCACGGCGCGGTCGACCCCGAGGGCGTCCATCACGCCCAGTGCGTCGGCGGCATAGCGCTCGAGGGTGACGGGGGCGGAGCCGAGGGCCGACAGGCCGTGGCCGCGCTTGTCCATGCGGATGCAGCGCCAGCGGTCGCTCAGGGCATCGACCACCGCATCCCAGATCCGCAGGTCGGTGCCGAGCGAGTTCGAGAACAGCAGAACCGGGCCGTTCTTCGGGCCGTCCTCCCGCACATGCAGGACACAGCCGTCCACCTCGACGAATGTCGATGCCATCGTTCCTCCCCGGAAGCGCGTTTTGTTACGCCTATCCTGCCCCCAAGGAGTTGGGACGTCGAGAGTGCTGCCGGCGGACAGCAAAATGCCCCGGTCGGATCCGACCGGGGCATCTGTCTTGGTGGCTGGGAGGGCTCGGGCGGGACGGACCCGCCCGGCCTCCGTCGTCAGAAGTTCAGCGAGATGTTGCGGTGCGCCGCGCTGCACGAGGCGACGAAGAGTGCGGCCTCGCGGGGCAGCCTCGGCTGCTGGCGCAGACCGATGGTGTCGTCGATCGCGTCCTCGTAGGCCTCGACCTGGGGCAGCAGCGCGTCGGCGGCCTTGACCCGCCAGGCGATGTCGGCCTCCAGGGCGGCGACCGCCTCGGCATGCTCTTCCAGGGCCTTGGCCACGTCCGGCTGCCGCGTATTCGTGCTGCGCAGCTCGCGGCGGGCCTTGGACAGGGCGGAGCGGATATCGCCCGCACCCTCGATGTCGCCGGCCCGACCCTCGACGGCCTGGATCTCCTCCATCGCCTTTTCCGGGTCGCTGGTGCGGATGATCTCGCCGAGGCCCTTGATGTCGTCCTGCAGGGCAACGAGGTCGTCGGCGCCGCGCAGGGTCCGCATGAAGACCAGGATCGGCTCGTAGGAGCTGTCCACCACGCGGCGGTAGTTCAGATAGGCGCGTTTCTCCGCGGCGAGCAGCTTCTTGAACTCGTCATGGGCCGAGTCCCAGGCCTCCGGCATTTCGGCCTCCAGGACCGCTTTCTCCGCGCTCAGCTCCTCGGCCCGCTTCTGCAGACGCTCGATGACCTTGACGTCGTCGGGCGACTGGCGCTGAAGCTGGCCGACACGCCGCGTCGTGGCTTCCAGTTCCTCAGCATTGCGACGAAGATCGGCCTCGATCCGGCGCACCTCGGTCCGGATCGGATCGTAGTCACCGGCGGCGGCATCGATCGCCGCGGTGGTTGCGCGGGCCTCGTCGAGCGCCTGGAACGCCCCCTCGGCCGTTGTGACCGCCTTTGTCACCTCGCTGGCGATCGGCCTCGGAACGCCGGTGAGATCCCAGCCCTTGGCCGTCTGGATCGCGGCGCGGATCTCGTTGCCGTCCTCCTGGAACGCCTGGTGGATGTAGTCCTCGATGCAGGCCTGCAGGCGCGGGTTCTGCGGCGGCGGCGCCGTCTCGCCCAACAGCGACAGGCGGGTCGGCAGGTAGTTCACCAGCGGCGGATTGGCGCCGACGATCAGCAGCGCGATGAGCTGCAGGGTGATGAACGGCACCACGCCCTTGTACATGTCGAGGGTCTTCACCGCCGCCGGAGCGACACCGCGCAGGTAGAACAGGGCGAAGCCGAAGGGCGGGGTGAGGAACGAGGTCTGGATGTTCAGCCCGATCATCACGCCGAGCCAGACGGCGGTGATGTTGGCGGACGGGTCGGCCAGGAGGATCGGCGCCACGATCGGGACCACCACCACGGCGATCTCGATGAAGTCGAGGAAGAAGCCGAGGACGAAGATCACCGCCATGACGATGATGAACTGGGCCCAGAATCCGCCCGGCATGCCCAGCAGGAACTCCTTGACCAGCTCCTCGCCGCCGAAGCCGCGGAAGGCGGAGGTCAGCATGGCGGCACCGAGCAGGATGATGAACACCAGCGAGGTCGTCTTCGCAGTCTCCATCATGACCCCCTGGAGGGTCTCCTGGGTCTGATACGTCCGCTTCAGGCTCCAGACCACGCCGATCAGGAACACCACGGTGGCGACGATCGCCAGGGTGACGGCGAGCTGCTCGGACGGGCCGTGGATCGCGCGGATGTTGACTTCCCACACGCTGGTGATGACCAGGATGGCGATCACCGAACCGCCGGCCAGGATCGCCGGCCAGTAGGCGCGGGACTTGCCTTCGTACAGACGGTAGCCGGCCATCACCGTGGCGCCGACGGCACCGATGGCACCGGCCTGGTTCACCGTCGCGATGCCGGTGATGATCGAGCCCAGCACCACGAAGATCAGGGTCAGCGGCGGCACCAGGGCGAGGGTGACGCGGATGGCGAAGTTACGGTCGTACGACCCCTCGAACGGCACCGGCGGGGCGATGTCGCGGCGGATAAAGGCCACCACGAAGATGAACAGCATGTACAGGCCGACCAGGACCAGGCCCGGGATCAGCGCGCCCATGAACATGTCGCCGGCGCTGGTGGAAGTCACCGCGAACTCGCTCGGCATCGAGAATTCGCCGGTCGCGGCCTTGTAGAGGTTGGTGCGCAGGCTGCTCGCCTGGTCGACGGCGTTGGAGAGCTGGTCGGCCAGGATGATGAGGACGATGGACGGCGGGATGATCTGCCCCAGGGTGCCCGAGGCGGCGATGGTGCCGGTGGACAGCCAGTTGGCGTAGTTGTTCCGCATCATCGCCGGCAGGGAGATCAGGCCCATCGCCACCACGGTGGCGCCCAGGATGCCGGTCGTCGCCGCCAGCAGCGCGCCCACGAACACCACCGAGATGCCGAGGCCGCCGCGGATCGGACCGAAGAGCTGCGCCATGGAGACCAGCAGATCTTCGGCGATCTTCGAGCGCTGCAGCATGATCCCCATGAACACGAAGAGCGGGATCGCTATGAGCGTGTCGCGTTCAACCTCCCAGTATATTCCTCGGAAGTTGGTGACGCCGGCGCTGAGCCAGTTGGTCGGCCCGCCCTGGGCGAAGAAGGCGTCCGGATTTCCGGTCGCAAGCAAGCCGGCGGCGGCCGCGAGCACGATGCTGATGATGGCCGAGCCCGGAAGCGCGAAGGCGACCGGGAAGCCCGAGGCGAGAGCCCCGGCCATGAGCAGCACCAGAATGACGACGAAAAGGACTTCCATGACGCGTTGGCTTTCCTGAGTCCGGGGCGTTCCGTAACCGTGGTCGAGACCGCGGTCGGTCGAGCTGAGAGCGGTCGGTTAGGTTGCGGAGCTGGGCGTGGTTTCCCGCGCGCCCGGTTCCTGACGGAAGTTGGCGATGCTCTCCAGGGTGAAACTGGTGAACTGGATGCTCATGGTCACCGCGAAGACCGCGAGGAACCCGGCCATCCAATACTTCACGTACATGCCAAAGCCAGACTGCGAGACCTCGTAGGCGAGCAGCGGGCTGTTGATGATGCTCGACTGGTTCCACATGCCGAGGATCATGATCGTCCAGCACAGGACCAGGCCGAGGAACACGGAGCCCAGGGCATTGATCAGGCCCTTGGTCTTCTCGCTGAACCCGGCATACAGCACGTCCACGCGCACATGCCCGTCCTCGAACAGGGTGTAGGCGCTGGCGAACAGGAACAGCGCGCCGTACCAGAAACGCACCAGGTCGCCCTGGAAGGCCTGCTCGTAGGAGAAGACGAAGCGGCTGAGCACGATGCCCAGCTCGGCCAGGACCACCAGAAGGGCCAGCCAGTGGAAGCCCAGCGACCGGGTGCGGGCGGCGATCACCAGGGCGATGACCAGCATCGGCGCGTGCACATAGGGGCCGCGGAAGCGGGACCGGCCGAGCTCTGTGGCCAGCTCCGGGCCGAGGATCTGGTCGGCCAGCGCCTCGACGCGCAGGAAGGAGATCACCGCGTCGATCAGGCCGATCAGCAGCACGCTCCAGAAGGCGAAGCGCACGATGTAATTGGCGATGGCGGCCATGGCCATGGCCTCGGCGCGCAGGTTGCGCGACGGCGACCGGGCGACGAAGAGGATCGCGAGGAGGATGCCCAGCACGAACAGGGCGGTCTGCACCAGCGCCAGAACCATGCCGGTTCCGGCCGGCCGCGGTTCGGCGATCAGGGCGAAGACTCCCGGCCATTCGAGCCAGAAGCACAGGAAGTTGTTGATGACGTAGGCGAAGGCCATCGCGACGGATATCCAGCCGAAGGTGCGGATCACCGCGGTTCCGGGTCGGTATACGTCTGCGCCCATGGCGTCCGCGTAGGCGCCGTCAGTTGCCGTGCTCATGTCTAACCCTTGAGAAGGACCGGTCCGATCAGGCCGCGGGACATTCCCGTCGGCCGAAACAGGGAAGCAGACGGAGCTTGCGCTCCGTCTGCCCCGGAAACATCCAGTGTGTCGGCCTTAGAGGCCGAGCACCCGGTTGCGCTGCCGGTAGTAGGCGCCTTCGGACAGCTTCATCCAGCCACCGACATCGGCCCGCGCGGCGGCGAAGCTCTCGTGGATCCGGTTGGCCAGATCGGAGTGCGCCCGAGCCTCGGAGAAGACCTCCTCGGCGGCTTCACCGAACGCGTCGTAGACGTCGTCGTTGAACTCGCGAAGGGCGACACCATGCTCGTTGATCAGCTTCGACAGATAGCGACCGTTGTTGGCGTTGAACTCCGCCATCATCATGTCGTTTTCCATGAGGCAGCAGGCCTGGATCAGAGCCTGGTCGGACTTGGTCAGGTTGTCGAACCAGGTCTTGTTCATGCCGAAGGCGTCGTATCCGCCCGGCTCGTGCATGCCCGGCCAGTAGTAGTACTTCGCGGCCTCGTAGAACTTCAGGAAGTAGTCGTTCCACGGACCGACCCACTCGGTGGCGTCGATGGCGCCGGAGACCAGGTTTTCGTAGATCTGGCCGCCCGGCAGCGAGACCGGGGAGGCACCGAGCTTCGCCATGACGTCGCCGCCCAGACCCGGCATACGGATCTTCAGGCCCTTGAAGTCTTCGGCGGAGTTGATCTCCTTGTTGAACCAGCCGCCCATCTGCACGCCGGTGTTGCCGGCGGCATAGGCCTTCAGGCCGAACTCGGCCGACAGCTCGTCCCAGAGCTCCTGGCCGCCCATGAAGTTGATCCAGGCGCCCATCTCGTTCTCGGTCAGACCGAACGGAACCGAGGTGAAGTACGCGAAGCCCGGATGCTTGCCTTTCCAGTAGTAGTCGGCAGCGTGGTAGGCCTGGGCGTTGCCCGAGGCGACTTCGTCGAACACGTCGAACGCGCCGACCCGCTCGCCGGCGGCGAAGTACTGGGTCTGGATGCGGCCGTCGGAGACGTCCTGGATGCGCTGCGACAGACGCTGGGCGCCGGTGCCGAGACCCGGGAAGTCGCGCGGCCAAGTCGAGACGATGACCATCTCGATGCGCTGCTGAGCGATCGCCGGCGCCGCCAGAGTGGTCGTCGCGGCAGCGCCGCCGACCGCAGCAATGCCTGCGTTCTTGATAAATTCACGACGTTTCATGGTTGTCTGCTCCCTGCTTAAGGTCGTTTCTGGGACTGGTCGTCAACTGAAAGCGTTTGCCCCACTTAAGCTTTCCAGGGGCGATCATACCCGGCGGCCACCTTTGGTAAAGCCCAAGTGTGCGCTGCGCCATGACCTGATCAACGTCCACGCGAGCCGCGTCCCCCGGCATCGTGGCTTCTTGTTGGAAAGCTCCTTAACACGATTGCCATAGAGGTTGCGATAACGAGTTTGAATGACCTCATGCGTCGGTTTTCGGGTTCTCGATCCATAGACTGAAATAGCGCCAGAATTGGAAATCACCGATCTGGCTGCGTCGCCCGGTGCGCCGGGCAGGAGGTGCTTCCATACGCGCCAATCGGCGGGAGCCCTAGGTTTTGCTTCAAACAGCCGCTTCCCTGACTCGCAGGCCGACTCGTTAGAATCGACGTCGAGAGGATTGCCTAATAATTGTGCGTCGCGGCATGGGTCAAGTTTCTCCTATGTTCCTTTGGAAAAATACGATATTGACTATCAAAGCGTGTTTATCATACAATCCTGCAAAATCAGGAGGGTGAGATGGCAGCACGCGCAGCGTCCGATACCGCCTTGAAATCCGGCCCCGCCGCCGACCTCGGACCGCGCGTGACACCCTGTTCCCGCGACCTGTCGGTGGAGTCGGGTGCCGACGGCGGAGCTGGTTTGGTCCCTCGGGCCCGGCGCCGGTTGGTGGATGCGCTGATGGACGCCGCGCGGCTGCGGTCGATCTGCCACGAGTCCGTCCGGGCCGCCGACACGACTGCGGAGGGTCGTCCGGCCGCCTCGGACTTCATCGGCCTCGCCCTGGCGGTGGTGGCGGGGCGGTGCGGATTGTCGGTGCCCGTCTCCGAAGGATCGGACCCACCCTGGCCGGCCCTGCCAGCGCTGGCGTCGGTGTCGGCGTTGTTCCAGGCGATCGACGCTGGCGGGGCGGTGCCGGATCGCGAGTCCCGTCGGTTCGGCGGGCCAGCTGTGCAGCGGGATCTGGAGCAGCTCTGCCGGCTCGCGGCCCTGCCGCCAGCGGCGGTACAGGCCGTGGTCGCCACCGCGCCGGAGATCGCCCGCCTCCTGGCTGAACTCACCGGCGCCGCGGACAGTCCGGAAATCGCGACGGGGTATAGCGCTCCGGCACTGTCGGTCGTGGCACTCTCGACCCCGGAATCGCAGCTCCGGCGAACCAGCGTCGGACCGGGAGGCGACAATCGGGCGGAGGCGGTGGTTCTCGCCCGGCTCTTCCTGCGGATGATCTCGGCAGGGATGGGCGCGCCGCAGCGGCTCGGCGGGGCGGCCATTCCGCGCCGCGGGATCCCGATCTATCCGGTGGCCGACGGCGCCCTGTTCCGGGCCGTCGCCCGCTGGCGGTGCGCGCATCTGCCGCCGGCGCCCCGCCGCCACGTCGAAAGACGGCTGCGCGGAGCGCCGGCCCGCTGGGACGGCGAGGCGGCGGCGTTCGCCACGCTGACCGTCGGATCGCCGGATTGGTCGACCCTGAGGATGCAGGCGGGCGTCGCCGGCCTGAGGCTGCGGGTGATCGGCGGGACGGCGGTCGTGCTGGTCGACCGTCGGCTCGAGGCGGCCCGCCTGTCGATGCGCGCCAGCGCCCGGACCCTTTCGGCTCGGGCCCCGGCCACCCTGACGCCCGATGCCTGTGCGGCGATGACGACGGCGGCGCTCGCGTTTCATGCCGAGACCGGCCAGGTGCTGCTTTGCCATCGGTTGGAGGGGAGCGTCCTGTGGCTGACGGTGGACGTCGATTGGATCGATCCCTGGGGCGTCCGGCGGCTCGACGCGGATGCGATCGACGCCATCGCCGATGCGGCACCGCTGGCGGCGGTGCGCCTGCTCGACGCCGCCCGGCGGGCCCTGTCGGGGAATCCGGCCCGTTGGTCCGTGCTCGCAACGGACGGGCAGGGCGACGGTCGCCGCCTCGCCATCCGCCTGGCCACGGATATGCTGATGCCGCTCGGCGGATGACGGACCGCGGCGAGCGCGCGACGGGGCGTCCGTGATCGCCTTGTTCGGACGGCCCTCGGCACGCTCTGACGCGGCGTTTCACTTGACCTTGGTGACGGTGCGTGCAACGTGGCGGCCGTTTCCCGCTACGCACCGTTGACGCCATGCACCGCTATCGTACCCACACCTGCTCCGACCTGCGCGACACCCATGTCGGCGAGACCGTCCGGCTGTCGGGCTGGATCCATCGCCGCCGCGACCATGGACAGTTGGTGTTCCTGGATCTGCGCGATCATTACGGCATCACCCAATGCGTCACCGACGTTGAGGACCCGGCCTTCCAGCAGGTCGAGAAGTACCGGCTGGAAAGCGTGGTGTGCATCACCGGCCGCGTGGTGAAGCGCAGCGACGAGACGATCAATTCGAAGCTGCCGACCGGCCAGATCGAGGTCCGGATCGACGAGTTCGAGGTGCTGTCCGCCGCCGATCAGGTGCCGCTGCAGGTCAACTCCGATGAGGATGCCGGCGAGGAAATGCGCCTGCGCTACCGCTACCTCGACCTGCGTCGCGAGCGGGTGCACAACAACATCATCCTGCGCTCCCAGGTCATCGCCTCCATCCGCCGCCGGATGGTGGAGCAGGGCTTCATGGAGTTCCAGACGCCGATCCTGACCGCGTCCTCGCCGGAAGGTGCGCGCGACTTCCTGGTGCCGTCGCGTCTGCATCCGGGCAAGTTCTACGCGCTACCCCAGGCGCCGCAGCAGTTCAAGCAGCTCATCATGGTGGCCGGCTTCGACCGCTACTTCCAAATCGCGCCGTGCTTCCGCGACGAGGACAGCCGCGCCGACCGCTCGCCGGGCGAATTCTACCAGCTCGACCTGGAGATGAGCTTCGTCGAGCAGGAAGACGTGTTCACCGCCACCGAGCCGGTGCTGGCGGGCATCTTCCGGGAGTTCTCCGACTGGACGGTGCCGGATCCGTTCCCACGCATCCCCTATCGTGAGTCGATGCTGAAATACGGCTCCGACAAGCCGGACCTGCGCATCCCGATCGAGATCAGCGACGTCAGCGAGATCTTCCGCGGCTCCGACTTCGCCATCTTCGCCAAGTTGGTCGAGGGCGGCGGCGTGGTCCGCGCGATCCCGGGGCCGAAATGCGGCAGCCGGGCGATCTGCGACCGCATGAACTCCTGGGCTCAGGGCCAGGGCGCGCCGGGCATGGGCTACATGATCTTCGGCGACGGCGAGGCCCGCGGGCCGATCGCCAACCGCCTGTCGGCCGAGAAGATCGCCGAGCTGAAGCAGCTCACCGGCATGGGCGACGGCGACGCCATCTTCTTCGCCGCCGGCAAGGAGCTGGAGGCCGCCAAGCTCGCCGGCCAGGCCCGCCTGAAGCTGGGCGCCGATCTCGACATCGTCGAGAAGGGCGTCTTCAAGCTGTGCTGGATCGTCGATTTCCCGATGTACGAGGCGGACGAGACCACCGGCGCCATCGACTTCTCGCACAACCCGTTCTCCATGCCCCAGGGCGGGCTGGAGGCGCTGGAGACGAAGGATCCGCTGGATATCCTCGCCTACCAGTACGACATCGTGTGCAACGGCGTGGAACTGTCCTCGGGCGCGATCCGGAACCATCGCCCGGAGATCATGTACAAGGCGTTCGAGATCGCCGGCTACGGCCCGGAGGTCGTGGACGACAAGTTCGCCGGCATGATCAACGCCTTCAAGTTCGGCGCCCCGCCGCACGGCGGCATGGCCCCCGGCATCGACCGCATCGTCATGCTGCTGGCCGGCGAACAGTACATCCGCGAGGTCATCCTGTTCCCGCTGAACCAGAAGGCCGAGGATCTGATGATGAACGCGCCGAGCGACGTGCGTCCGGAACAGCTCCGCGACCTGCACATCAAGCTCGCCCTGCCGCCCAAGGCGGCGCCGAAGACCGAGGGCTAAGCTTCCGGTGGCCGGTCGTTCCTACGTCCTGCAGGACCAGATCGGCCACCTGCTGCGCCGGGCTCACCAGCGCGCCACCCAGATCTTCCTGGAAACCTTCGAGCAGGCCGGCCTGACCCCCACCCAGTGGGCGGCGCTGGCCATGCTGGCGGAGGAGGGGGCGGCCAGCCAGAACGCGCTCGGCCGCATGACGGCGATGGACCCGGCCACCATCCAGGGCGTGATCCGCCGCCTGGAGGAGCGCGGCCTGATCACCCGCGAACCCGACCCCGACGACAAGCGCCGCACCAAGCTGCGCCTGTCGGAAGAGGGCGAGGCGCTGGTGCACGAGGTCACGTCGCTGGGCACGCGCGTGACCGAGCGGACGCTGGCGCCGATCGATCCCGAAGACCGGCGGAAATTCCTGGAGATGCTGGCGAAGCTCTCCTGACCCGCCGCAAGCCACTGCTTCCCGCTCCTCTTCCCGGACACCTCTTCATTGACCCCGGCTCCCGTGCGCCGTAGCTTCCGCGCGTTTTTTCCACATCCTTCCGTGAGGAGCCGATCCAATGTCCGCCGACCCGATGCGCACACTCGCCACGAACGCCCGCGCCTGGCCGTTCGAGGAAGCGCGCAAACTGGTCGAGCGCTACAAGGACGCCCCGCCGGAAAAAGGCTACGTTCTGCTGGAGACCGGCTACGGCCCGTCCGGCCTACCGCATATCGGCACCTTCGGCGAGGTCGCCCGCACCACCATGGTGCGCCGCGCCTTCGAGATGATGAGCGACATTCCGACCAAGCTCGTCGCCTTCTCCGACGACATGGACGGCCTGCGCAAGGTGCCGACCAACATCCCCAATCAGGAGGCGATGGTCCCCTTCCTGAACATGCCGCTTACCCGGGTGCCGGATCCGTTCGGGACCCATGAGAGCTTCGGCCACCACAACAACGCCCGGCTGCGCGGCTTCCTCGACAGTTTCGGCTTCGAGTACGAGTTCTACTCGGCGACCGAGTGCTACACCTCGGGCCGCTTCGACCAAGCCCTGATGGCGGTGCTGCGGAACTACGACGCGGTCACCAACGTGGTGCTGCCGACGCTGGGTCCGGACCGGCGGGCGACCTATTCGCCGTTCCTGCCGGTCTGCCCGCGCACCGGCCATGTGCTGCAGGTGCCGATCGTCGAGCGCGACGTGGAGGCCGGCACGGTCTCCTACGACGACCCGGAGACCGGCGAGCGGATGACCGTTCCGGTCACGGGCGGACACTGCAAGCTGCAGTGGAAGTGCGACTGGGCGATGCGCTGGTACGCGCTGGGCGTCGATTACGAGATGGCCGGCAAGGACCTGATCGACTCGGTCAAGCTGTCCTCGCAGATCACCAAGATCCTCGGCCGCCCCGCGCCGGAGGGCTTCAACTACGAGCTGTTCCTCGACGCCGACGGTCAGAAGATCTCCAAGTCCAAGGGCAATGGCCTGTCGGTGGAGGAGTGGCTGACCTACGGTCCGCCGGACAGCCTCTCTCTGTACATGTACCAGCAGCCCCGCCGGGCGAAGCGTCTGTATTTCGACGTGATCCCGAAGAACGTCGACGACTATCTCACCTTCCTCTCCAAGTTCCCGGAGGAGGATGCCGAGAAGCGTCTGGAAAACCCGGTCTGGCACATCCATCACGGCCAGCCGCCGGCGCCGGAGAGCTCGGGCCTGTCCTTCTCGCTGCTGCTGAACCTGGCCAGCGTCTGTCACGCCGAGGAGAAGAGCGTGGTCTGGGGCTATGTCAGCCGCTACGCGCCGGACGCCTCGCCGGAAGCCAACCCGCTGCTCGACACCCTGGTCGGCTATGCCGTGCGCTACTACCAGGACTTCGTGCGGCCGGAGAAGCAGTACCGGGCCCCGACCGATGTCGAGCGGGCGGCGCTTGAGGATCTGAAGTCCGTGCTGGAGGGCATGGCGCCCGGAGCATCGGCGGAGGATCTGCAGACCGAGGTCTACGAGGTCGGCAAGCGCCATGCCTTCGAGAACCTGCGCGACTGGTTCAAGGCGCTGTACGAGACCCTGCTCGGCCAGTCCCAGGGCCCGCGCTTCGGCTCCTTCATCGCGCTCTACGGCGTGGCGGAGACCGTGGCGCTGATCGACAAGGCGCTGAAGGGCGAGGACATGGCGGCGTAAGGCGGTCGGTCGTCATGTGCACTTCACCTTCACCCGCGCGCACTCCCCGGATTTATTCCGGGGCAACGCCGGGAGCGGGCGCGCGCCCTGAGACGTAGGGGCCCGGCCCAAGGTCGGAGAGTGGCGAGGGGTGAACGGCCCAGTTGGACAACCCTTCGACAAGTCGCCCTGCGGGCTCCTGCTCAGGGCGAGGTCGTAAATATCAGCATCGTCATCCCGAACTTGTTTCGGGACCTAAATCCGGCCGACCGCCGTGAGGTCCCGAAACAAGTTCGGGATGACGGATCAGGAAAGGTGAGGGGTTTCAAATGCGACCTCACCCAATGCGACCGCGCCCTGAGCAGACCCGGTCGTGGCCGGGGCGTGTCGAAGGGCTCAACGCTCACCCTACCAGCAGCGCGAATCCTGCGTCGTCTGTCCCTGCGGGCAGAGGATCGGCTTGCTGCGGTCGATCTTGTTGTCGACCGAGCGCTTCTTGATGCCCTCGTCGATGCAGCGGGTCAGGCCGCGGCGCACCGCCTCGTTCTCCCAGGCTTCGGGCAGGCGGCCCTTGTAGGCGAAGGTCGAGAGATAGCCGCAGACCTCGTCGTCGGTCATCGCCGCGATCTCGTCCTGGGGCATCTGGCGGGCCTTCTCGAGGCCGCCGCAGGCGGTCAGCGCGAGCAGGGCGACGGAGAGGATGAGGGGGCGGATCATGCGTGGCCTTCCAGGCTGCGGGTGTCGGGGGCGGCGGCCGGGTCCACGGCGCGCAGCAGATAGCCGTCCATGATCTCCCGCCAGCGCTCCCACGTGCGGCGCAGGTCGGCGATCGGAGTCGGCGAGTTGTCGATGCGCAGATCGACGATAGGGAAGGTATAGGCGGGATCGCAGACGACAAGGGCGGCCGATTGCAGCGGGTCGAGCTCGCCGCCTTCCGCCTCGCCGCCTTCCAGCCCCTGGATCAGCCGGTCGGCCAGCTCCGCCATGGGGTCGGTCTCGAACCCGGCGGCGATGCCGGCCAGCACCGCCTCGCTCTTCACCCAGTTGCCAATGACGAAGCCGTCGGCGAGCACCAGACCGTCGGCCGGCCGCGCACAGCTCTCGCCGGTGAAGACGGCGGTGTCTCCGTCGGCGGTCAGCACGCCGAGCTGGCGCCAGGCGCTGTGCGGGGTGGAGGCGACGATGGACGCCACCGTCTCCTCCGCGGTCCGGCCGGCCCGCAGCAGGTCGAGGCCGAGCGGCCCCAGGCGCGGATCGGTGCGCGCCTGGGTGACCACGAGGCCGAGGCCCGGAACGGCGTGCGGGCAGCGTCCGCCCGCACCGATGGAGGAGGTGGACAGCGCGGTGCCGAACTGTCCGGTGCGGCGGCAGACTCCGCCAACGGTGAAGGTCATCGTGGTTCCCTGATCAGACCTGACGCCCCAGCGTCGATGTTAGGCGTCGATGTTAGGCGTCGCCATGGGCATAGGCCCAGTACAGCTCGCGCGCCTTGGCGGTGATCGGTCCCGGCTGAAGCTGCCGGTCGACGATCTTGGTGATCGACATCACCTTGCCGTGGTTGCCGCAGGAGAAGATCTCGTCGGCTTCCATCAGTTCGCCGGTCGTCACCACCCGCTCGTGGACCTTCACGCCTGCCTTGGTCAGCAGCTTGATGACGCGCTGGCGGGTGATGCCGTTCAGGAAGGTTCCGTTCGGGATCGGCGTGTGGACCTCGCCGTCCTTGGCGTAGAACAGGTTGGCGGTTGCCAGCTCGGCGACGTTGCCGATCGGGTCGAGCACGACGCAGTTGTCGTAGCCGGCCTCGTGGGCGAGCTTCAGGGCGCGGCCGGCATTGGCGTAGAGGCAGGCGGCCTTGGCGTCGGTCGGCGCCGCGGTCGGCATCGGCCGGATCTTGTCGGAGATGTTCACGCTGAAACCGGTGTCCTGCGGCAGCGGGCTCTCGTAGATCGTCAGCATGAAGCGGGTGGTGTTGGGATCGGGATAGATCCAGCCGCCATCGGCCCAGAACATAGGCTTGATGTAGAGCGCGGTGCTGCCGTCGAACTTGGACACGCCTTCCTTGACCAGCTCGACGATCTCCTCCGGACGGATCTTCGGCTCCAGCAGCATGTTGCGGGCGCTGCGGCAGGCGCGCTCGCAGTGCTGGTCCAGGTCCGGCATGGTGCCTTCGAACCAGCGGGCGCCGTCGAAGATCAGCGAGCCGAGCCAGGTGGACTGGGTCATCGGACCCATGACCATGGGGTTGCCCTCGTGCCAGCTCTGGTCCTGGTCCACGTAGGTAAAGGCCTTGGGAGGCGTGGCCATCGGAAGCTCCGTCGATGATGTCTTTGATTGAGCCGACCTTAGCCCGCCGGATGCGGGCTTGCCAACGCGCCACCGTCATCTGCGCGGTTTCGTATTCGAAAGCTTGTGAGCGCTCGGAGCACCGACTACCGTCTCGCGCCATGTCGATATTCGATCTCGCCCTTCCGTTCCTGCGCCGCCTCGATCCGGAAACCGCCCACCGTGCCACCGTGCGCGCGCTGGCCGCGGGTGTCGGCCCCGTGGACCGCTCCGCCCCGCCCGCCGGTCTGTCCCAGCGGCTGATGGGGCTCGATTTCCCGCATCCGGTCTGCCTCGCCGCCGGCTTCGACAAGAGTGCGGAGTGCTGGCACGCCCTGCTCAACATGGGGGTCGGCGCGGTGGAGGTCGGCACCATCACCCCGCGGCCCCAGGCCGGCAATCCGCGTCCCCGGCTGTTCCGCCTGCCGGAGGACTCGGCGGTGATCAACCGCAACGGCTTCAACAATGACGGCCTGGACGCCGCCGCCGGCCGGCTGGCGCGCCATGCCCGCCATGCCGGGATCCTCGGCATCAATGTCGGCGCCAACAAGGACACGCCGGATCCGGTGGACGACTACGATTACGGCGTGCGGATGCTGGCGCCGCTGGCCGATTACCTGACCATCAACGTCTCGTCGCCGAACACCCCCGGCCTGCGCGACCTGCAGGGGGAGGGGGCGCTGGGCCGCCTGCTCGACACGGTGATGGAGGCGCGGTCGACCGCCTGCGGTCCGCACGGCCCGCCGGTCCTGCTGAAGATCGCGCCGGACCTGGCCGAGGGGCAGCTGGAGGCCATCGTCGAGACCGCCGTGCGCGCCGGCGTGGCCGGCCTGATCATCTCCAACACGACGATCGCCCGTCCCGAGTCGCTACGGTCGGCGGCGCGGGGCGAGACCGGCGGGCTGTCCGGCCGGCCGTTGTTCGGCCCCTCGACCCGGGTGCTGGCGCGGGCCCGGCTTCTGGCCGGGGACCGGCTGGTTCTGGTCGGCGTCGGCGGGGTGGAGAGCGGCGAGACCGCCTATGCCAAGATCCGGGCCGGCGCCTCGCTCGTGCAGCTCTACTCGGCTCTGGTGTATAACGGTCCGGGGTTGTTCCGGCGCATCCGGGACGATCTGGCCGTCCGCATGGCGGCCGAGGGATACGCATCCATCGGCGAGGCGGTCGGGGTCGATGCGGCCGCTCTGGCCGAGGGCTGAGGACGACGCGCGCAGCGCTAGCCGAGGGAGCGGAGCATTTTCGGTCACATCCTGATCGCCCTGGTCTATCTCGGTGCCGCGGTTGCCGCCGCCTGGGCGGCCGAGACCTATCTGCTCGCGTCCGGACCGGTGGTCTTCGTGCTGCTGGCCGGCATCTTCATTTCCTGGCACATCGCGATCGCCGGACGCCGGGCCGCCGGCCGGGCCGAACGGCGCCTGCGCGAGGTGGTGCGCCGGGTCGCCGTCCTCCAGGAGGAGGCGGAACTCGCCCGCGCCGAGGTCGATACTCTGCGCAACCGGCTGGACGACATGCCGGACGCCGAGCGGCTTTCCGGTGAGCTCAAGGTGCTCCAGGGACTGCTGAAACAGCTCGCCACGCGCAAGGAGCAGCCGGCCGATGCCACCGGCGCCATCGCCGCCAAAGGCAAGGCCGACACGGTCGTCGCCGTGCCGACGGGCCCGCGGGGCGCTCAGGTCGTCATGATGGAGAGCGAAGAGCTGCTCGGCGCCATCGAACAGGCGCTGCGGGACGAGGCGGTCGAGCTGTACCTGCAGCCGGTGGTCAGCCTGCCCCAGCGCAAGCGGCGGTTCTACGAGTGCTTCTCGCGCATCGTGCTGCCGAACGGCTCGGTCATCACCCCGGAGCAGTACATCCCGGTGGCCGAACAGGCCGGTCTGGTGGCGGCGATCGACAACCTGCTGCTGGTGCGCTGTGTCCAGCTCGTGCGGCGCGCGCGGCGCGATCACCTGGATGTCGGCTTCTTCTGCAACATCTCCAACGCCTCGCTGACCGACGTCGATTTCTTCCAGGACTTCATCACCTTCATGGCGGAAAACCGGCAGCTCGCCGAGACCCTGGTCTTCGAGTTCGACAATGCCAGCATCGCCGCCGGGGACTACATCACCCGGATGAACCTGCAGCGCCTGCGCGGAGTCGGCTACCGGTTCTCCCTCGATCAGGTCCACGATCTGGACCTCGACCTCGAGGAGCTGTCGCGCCAGGGCTTCCGCTACGTGAAGGTAAACGCCCATCTGCTGCACGAGATGGCGCGCGGCGACGACCCGGTGCTTGACATGCGCTCGTTCAAGGGCGCCCTCGACCGCCACGCGATGGATCTCATCGTGGAGAAGATCGAAAGCGAGGACATGCTGCTCGACCTGCTGGAGTTGAAAGTCGATTTCGGGCAGGGATACCTCTTCGGCGAGCCCCGCCCGCTCGTCGACAAGCAATAGCGAACCTAAGCAAGAGAGTGCCCCGATGACCCAGAACGCGGCCGAGATCCTGGTCGACGGCGTGTCCGCCCTGGCCGACCGATATGACGGCTGGATCTTCGATGTTTGGGGAACGATCTACGACGGCGGTGCCGTGTTCCCCGGGGCGCGCGACGTGCTGGAGAATCTGGCGGCGCGCGGCGTGCCGGTGGCGGTGATGTCGAACTCGCCGCGCCTCACCTCGGTGGTGGAGGAGCGGCTGACCGGTCTCGGCGTGGCGCGGGACCTCTACAAGGTGGTCATCACCTCCGGCGGCGAGGCCCGGCGCTATCTGACCGAGGGGCTGGACGACTTCCATGCCGGCCTAGGCGACCGGGTCTACACCTTCGCGGCAGCGCGGTTCGGGGACATCCTGCCCGGCACCCGCTTCACCCTGGTGGAGCGGCTGGCCGACGCGGACTGGATCCTGAACGCCGGACCGGCCGGCGAGTTCGATCAGGTCGAGCTGTACGAGGAGCGTCTGGCGGAGGCGGCCGGGCTCGGCCTGCCGATGATCTGCGCCAACCCGGACCTGGCGGTCTTCGACCAGGGCCGGCTGAAGATGCACGCGGGCTCCATGGCCGCCCGCTACGAGGCGCTGGGCGGCAGCGTCCACTACCACGGAAAGCCGCATGCGCCGGTGTTCCTGCGCGCCGCCGAGCTGCTGGGCGCGCCGGGCGGCCGGCTGATCATGGTCGGTGACAACCGGAACACGGACATTGCCGGGGCCGAGGCGGCCGGCATGGGCTCGCTGCTGCTGGCCGACGGCATCCATCACGAGCGGCTGCTGCGCGACGGCGATCTGGACCGCGCCGGGCTGGCGGCGTTCCTGGCGGAGCCGGGGGCCGCGCCCACCCACGTGGCGGCCCGCCTCTCCTGGTAGCGCGAGGGCCGCCAGGGAGGACGGAGCCGGACGCGCAGCCGCGGTCACGCCTTGCCGGCGGCGCTCTTCTGTTCGGCGTGGAAGCGTTCCATCGCGGCATCCAGCAGGCCGGGGAAGGCCGCCTGGGGACGCTCGGCCAGACCCGGCTGGCCGCCGGACGGCGATTCGAGGTTTTCGGCGGCGTGGCGGAAATAGGTCAGCAGAAACACCCGCAGCGCCGAGGACATGGAGGAATCTACCCTCCGGATCTCGACGGCCGTGCACAATTCGTCCAGGCCGACCTCTTCCCGTCGGCAAATCTCGGTGAGCCCGTCCCACACCTGCTCTTCCAGGCTGACGCTCGTCCGCCGGGAGCCCAGGGTGACGTTTCTGCGTTGCCGGTTCCGGCTCAACTCCTTCGTCACGTCCGCTGTCTCTTTGCTAATCTCGGGAAGTGCTGGCAGACGGAAATGACCGCCAGCGGATCGACTGCATACGCCGTGTCATACCGACACGACACATACGAATATGCACACTACCGCATGCAAGTTGCACACGATTGCATGATGCCACCAGGGGTGCAACACGCTTTTTGAAATACGCGCCATGGGGGTTTCCTGCCGAAAATCCCCGATCCGACGGGCGTTTGCGGGCGGCGCCCGCGCTTGCCGCGTGCCGGAGATTGTCGTATCTTCGCAACAAATTGAAATTCATCAAAAACTTGCTGAATTTCTCGTGTCGGATGCCGACACATCTCCGCCGACAAGACAAAACAGTGAGAAACGCTGATGGCCGGTGACGTTGATGCCCAATTGGACAAGGTAGGGTGGCAGCTTCTGCGCGTTCTGCAGGAGGATGCACGCCTGTCGTATAGCGAGCTTGGCCGACGGGTAGGCTTGTCGTCTCCCGCCATCGCCGAGCGGGTTCGGCGGATGGAGGATACCGGGGTCATCACCGGCTACCGGGCCATGGTCGACGCCTCCAAGCTCGGCTATCCCACCACGGCCTTCGTCCACCTGAAGACCATCGGCGAGAATCACGGCCGTATCGCCACGGTGGCGCATACGCTCTCCGAAGTGCAGGAGTGCCACCACATCACCGGGCAGGACAGTTACATGATCAAGGTCATCGTCTCCTCGATGACCCACCTGGAGCATGTGATCGCCCAGCTTCGGACCTACGGCGAGACCACGACCTCCATCGTGCTGTCTTCGCCGGTGAAGTCGAAGATGGTGCTGGCCGGACCGAGCGTGCGCACCGGCCCGATGCTGCCGCCGATGGCTTACGAAGAAACCGCCTGAAACCGGGCCGGAGGGGAGTCTCGGCGCTTGACGCCTCTGCCGGCCTCACGTATATCCCGCGCCTCGCGTCGCCTTACGTCCGGCGACGCCGCTGTTTTATGTAGGCCGATCGCCGCAGGGTAATGCCGGGGCGGGGCCAGGAAAGAAG
The DNA here is from genome assembly GCF_034377285.1 of Thalassobaculum sp. OXR-137. NCBI lineage: Bacteria > Pseudomonadati > Pseudomonadota > Alphaproteobacteria > Rhodospirillales > Thalassobaculaceae > Thalassobaculum > Thalassobaculum sp. OXR-137. The sequence goes on from NZ_CP139715.1 coordinate 2,185,676, forward strand.
TCGAGGAACGAGTCATGGCCCGTCGCTGCGATCTTACTGGCAAGGGTGTGCTGACCGGAAACAATGTCAGCCACGCGAACAACCGCACCCGTCGCCGGTTTCTGCCGAACCTTCAGGACACCTCGCTGCTGTCCGACGCGCTGGGCCAGATGGTCCGCCTGCGCCTGTCGACCGGTGCCCTGCGCACCGTCGAGCATCGCGGCGGCCTGGACGCCTTCCTGAAGACCGCCCGGGCGTCCGAGCTGTCGCAGGAGGCGCGTCGCCTGAAGAAGCGGATCCTCGCCGCCGAGGCGAAGACCGCCGCCTGATCTTTTCTGGGGTGTCCCAGTCGCCTACCGCGCCCGCCTGAAAAGGCGGGCGTTTTCGTGTGCGGTCGCCTAATCGGACCTCGGCAGTTATGCTCCCGATCCGCGCCGCCCGATGCACCGCCCCGATGGAACTGCCGAGCCGAGAGTCCGTGCCATGAAGACCGATCCCGCCTTCCCGAACCTGTTCGTCGTCGACCACCCGCTGGTGCAGCACAAGCTGACCATCATGCGCGAGAAGGAGACGTCCACCTCCAAGTTCCGGGTGCTGCTGAAGGAAATCGCCCTGTTCCTCGGCTACGAGGTCACGCGCACGCTGGAATCGACAACCCGCGAGATCGAGACGCCGGTGGCGACCATGCAGGCGCCGACTCTGGCCGAGCCGCGGCTGGTGATGGTCGGCGTGCTGCGCGCCGGCCTCGGCATGGTGGACGGGCTGCGTGAACTGATCCCGACCGCCTATGAGGGCCATGTCGGCCTGTACCGCGACCACGAGACCCACGAGCCGGTGGAATATCTGGTGAAGCTGCCGGCGGCCGAGGAGCGGGTCTTCGTGCTGGTCGACCCGATGCTGGCGACCGGTAATTCCGCGAGCCACGCTGCCGACGTGCTGAACAAGCACGGGGTGCCGGACAGCCGGATCCGCTTCATGGCCCTGGTCGCCGCGCCGGAGGGCGTGCGCCGGTTCCACCAGGATCACCCCGATGTGCCGATTTATGTGGCCGCCCTGGACGAGAAGCTGAACGAGAAGGCCTATATCGTGCCGGGCCTGGGCGATGCCGGCGACCGGCTGTTCGGCACGACCGAATAGAGGTCAGACCAGCCCGCCGTTCACGTGGATGCATTGGCCGGTGACGTAGCCCGCCTCCGGCGACAGCAGGAAGACGATCACCGCCGCCACCTCGTCGGGCGACCCGAGCCGTCCCATGGGGATCTGGGCGGTGACCTGGGCCGCCTTGTCGACCGTGACCGCCCGGCTGGTGCCGGGATCCTTCTGGATGAAACCCGGCACGACGGCGTTGGCCGTCACCCCGTCCGCCGCCAGCTCGAAGGCGAGGGAGCGGACATGGGTTTCCAGCGCCGCCTTGGCGGCCGCGGTCCCCGGGAAGGTCATCACCCCGGGCCGGTAGACATGCGGGCCGAAGGCGGAGACCGCGACCACCCGGCCGCAGGCGCTGGCCTTCAGATGCGGGGCCGCCGCCTGGGCCATCAGGGCGAAGCCGCGGGCGATGGCGTCGACCGGCGCCTCCAGATGCTCCATCGTCGACTCAAGCAGCGGGACATTGCGGGCCCAGCCGGCATTGGCCACCAGGGCGTCCAGCCCGCCGAAGGCCTCCGCCGTCCGGCCGACCAGCGCCCCGGGAAGCGCTGCGTCGGCCAGATCGCCGAGCATGGTTTCCACCACCGATCCCTTGTCCCGAAGTTCCCCGGCCACCGCCTCGAGCCGGTCGGCATTGCCGCGGGTGTGCAGCAGCAGCGCCGTTCCCGGGCCGGCCAGCCGCCGCGCGGTAGCGGCGCCGATTCCGGAGGCTGCACCGGTGATGAGGACGCGACGGGTGATCTCGGTCATCGGGGTCGGTTCCTTTCGTCAGCCGAAAGCGTAGGCATCCATGGCCAGGACGGTGAAGGCGGTGCTGGCATGCAGCCGCCGGCCCTTACCGGTACCACCCGCACCGAGTGCTGCGAAGAGGGGCAGGAAGTGCTCGTCCGTCGGGTGGTTGCGCACGGCGTCCGGCGCCCGGTCGCGGTAATGCACCAGGTCGTCGGTACGGCCCTCCGCGATGGCGGCCGCCGTCCAGTCGACGAAGCGGGTGACCCAGTCGGGGGCGTCCAGCTCGGCCCAGCCGCCCCGTCGGATCTCGCCCAGGTTATGGGTGAAGGCGCCGGATCCCAGGATCAGCACGCCGTCCTCCCGCAAGGGCGCCAGGGCGGCGCCGAGGCGGCGGTGATGCTCCGGCCCGGCCTCGGAATCGATGGAGACGGCCACGACCGGGATATCGGCGTCGGGATACATCAGGATCAGCGGCACCCAGGTGCCGTGGTCGAAGCCCCAGCTCTCGTCGCCCTCGGCCTCCAATCCGGCCCAGTGCAGCCGGGCGAGGATGTCGGTGGCCAGGGCCGGGTCGCCGGGGGCGTCGTAGCGCATGTCGTACAGCGGCTTCGGAAAGCCGTAGAAGTCGTGGATCGTCCGCGGCCGGGCGGCGGTGTTCACGCGCACGCCGCGGGCGTCGTAATGGGCGCTGACGACCACGATGGCGCGCGGGCGCGGCAGCTCGGCGCCGAGGCCGCGCAGGAAGTCCCGGGCCGGAACGTCGTCCAGGACGAGGGTCGGGGATCCGTGGCTGACGAAGATCGCGGGAAGCGGTGACATGAGGTTCTCTCCTAAACAAAAGGGGCCCGGCCGTCGAGCAGCCGAGCCCCTGTCGGGTAAACGGTGAGGGGACCGGTCAGGCGGCGTTGGTGCCGAGGATCGCCGGGCGCGGCAGCTTCACCGCATAGGCGCCGTCGCCGAGACCGGCCTGCACGAACAGCAGGGCGAGCCACATGGCCGGGAACTCCCAGCCGCCGCCTTCGGCGGTGAACAGCCAGCCGTTGCCGGTGTGCTGCAGCAGGGCGCCGATCATCACCGGGACCAGCAGGAGCGAAATCAGCCGGGTGTAGGCGCCGGCGATCAGGGCGACACCGCCGCCGACCTCGGCCAGGATGACCAGATAGGCGAAGAAGCCCGGAAAGCCGATGCTCTCGAAATAGCCGACGGTGCCGGGAATGGTGAAGACGAAGACCTTCAGGCCGGCATGGGCCAGGAAGGCGATGCCGAGAGTGACGCGCAGGAGCAGGGCGGCATAGGGCGCCGTGCGGGTGTCGATCGTATCGTACATGGTGTTCTCCATCGCTGATGTATCGGCCCCGGGTGTTGGGGTCGTGGGGCGGCGGGCCCCCTCCGTGTTTCATGCGACAGAGATACGATGGTTAACGGCGAAAATAATGGGTGCAGTTTGAAAATGATTGTCTCACTGTAATTGACAATGGACCGGTTCGCGCTCCTCTCCACTTTCATTGCCGTCGCTGAGGCCGAGAGCTTCTCCGAGGCGGCGGACAGGCTCGACCTGTCGCGGGCGATGGCCAGCAAGCACGTTCAGGCGCTGGAGGACAGGCTCGGCGTGAAGCTGCTGGAGCGTACCACCCGGCGGGTGCGGCTGACCGATGCCGGCCGACGCTACCTGGAACGGGCCCGGCGCCTGCTGCACGATTTCGAAGTGGCGGAAACGGAGGCGCGGGGCGAGCGGCTGGCCCCGGCAGGGCTGCTGCGGATCAACGGGCCGGTCTCCTTCTCCCGCAGCCATCTGGCCGCCACCATCGCTCCGTTCCTGCGGCGCTATCCGGACCTGTCCGTGGACCTGACGGTGAACGACCGGGTGGTGGACCTGTTGGAGGAGGGGTACGACGTCGCCGTGCGGATCGGCCGGCTGACCGATTCCACCCTGGTCGCCCGGCGGCTGGCGCCGGTCGGCCTGCATCTGGCCGCATCTCCGGAGTATCTGGCGCAGCGTGGCGTGCCGGGGCATCCCGCCGACCTGGTCGATCATGCCTGCCTGGCCTACGCCTATTCGGCGGAGGGGGCGTCCTGGCGGTTCAGCAATCCCGCCGGCGAGGACGCCACCGTCCGGCCGCGCGGCCCGATGTCGGCCAATAACGGCGATGTGCTGACCGAGGCGGCGGTGGCCGGGGCCGGCATCGTGCTGCAACCGGATTTCGTCCTCGCTCCGCATTTCGCCGACGGCTCCCTGGTGCCGCTCCTCACCAACTGGCGCTCGCCGGACATCGCCGTCCATGCGGTGCATCACCAGAGCCGGCACGTGTCGGCCAAGATCCGGGTGTTCATCGACTTTCTGGCGGACGTCTGGCGGGTGCCGCCGTGGCGGATCGACGGCGCTCAGCCCCCTCGGTAGACTGGGCGGAACAGCAAGAACCGATCCGGGAGGCCCGCCATGTCCGTCACCGCCCTGTCCGCCCAATCTCTTTCAGCCGACCGCCGTCGCGGCGCCGTCTCCGAGGAGGAGTGGAAGCTGCGGGTCGACCTCGCCTGCTGCTACCGGCTGGTCGAGCATTTCGACATGGCCGATCTCGTCTTCAATCACATCACCGCCAAGCTGCCCTACAAGGTCGATGGCAAGGAAGTGTTCCTGATCAACGGGTTCGGGCGGCACTACACCGAGATCACCGCCTCCAACCTCTTGCGGGTCGATATCGACGGCACGCCCCTGGACGAGGACGAGTACCCGGTGAACGGCCCCGGCTATGTGATCCATTCGGCCGTACATGGGGCGCGGCCCGACGTGCGCTGCATCATCCACACCCACAGCCGGGCCGGCTGCGCGGTGGCGGCCACCCAGGAGGGCCTGATCCCGCTGGATCAGCAGTCGCTGCAGTTCCACGATCGGATCGCCTATCACGAGCTCGAGGGCATGGCGACGGACCTGAACGAGCGGGAGAGGCTGGTCGCCGATCTCGGCGACAAGAACGCGATGATCCTGCGCAATCACGGCCTGCTGACCTGCGGCCGCACGGTGCCCGAGGCGTTCCGGCGAATCTATTACCTGGAGCGGGCCTGCCGGCTGCAGATGGAGGTGATGGCGTCCGGCATGAAGCCGGCGCGTCCGTCGGCCCATGTTGCCGAGCACACGGCCCGGCAATGGGAGACGGGGGCGGCCAATATTGGCACGGTCGATCCGATCGAATGGCCGGCCCTGGTCCGGATGATGGAGCGCAAGGACCCCGGCTTCGCCGATTAGCGCTTAGCCGGCAGCGCCCAGACATAGTCCATCGCGAGGTCCACCCAGTCCCGTAGGGCGTCGGCATCGCAGGCCTCCGCCTCGACGAAGACCAAACCGCGCATGGTCCGGGTGCCGAGTTCCGCCGGCCGTGCGCCGGGCCGGGACAGCGCCTCTTCGGCACCGTCCGGTCCGACCCGGAACAGGAAGCGGCGCTCTCCGGTCTTCGCCCGGTCGGCGCCGCCCAGCATGTTGCCGTGATGGAAGAAGCAGGTCGCTCCCATCATCGGCTTTTCGGAAATGCAGGGAATGCCGTCGAGCGCGGCACGGAACCTGCCGTTGAGTTCGGGATCGACGGCCATGGATCAGCGCTTCCAGCTCGGCCGGGCGCGCAGGGCCGCTTCCCAGCGCTTCACATTCGGCAGGTCCTCGGGGACCGGATGCTTGAAGAAGTCGCAGAGGTGCAGGGTCGCCATGCCGGTGATGTCGGCGATGGAGAACCGGTCGTTGCACACATAGGTGCGGCCGTCCGACAGCTCCGCATCCAGCCACGCCCACCGCTTCGGCATCAGCCGGACCTGGGTCTCGGCATAGGCCGGCACCTGTTCGACCTTGTCGACGAAGAACTTCTCGGTGTGCAGTCCGTACTGGGCGATAGGGCCGAGGATCTGCTGCTCCATGCGCCGGCTCCACATCTCCACCTGGGCCGCTTCCACCGGCGTGGCGCCCATCAGCGACGGTTCCGGCTGGAGCTCCTCGAAATACCGGCAGATGGCCACGCTCTCGGTGATCAGGGTGCCGTCATCCAGTTCCAGCACCGGGATCTCGCCCAGAGAGTTCTTCTTCAGAAACGCCGGGGTCCGGGTCTCCGCCACCATGATGTCCACCGGCTCGATCGGCACCTCGATCCCCTTTTCCGCCAGGAACACGAGGGTACGCAGCGCGTTCGGAGCCATCGGATGCGAGTACAGCTTCATGGGAAGCCTCCATGAGTAAAGTGAACTGATCAGTTGACTATTGTCGATTTCAGGCTATAGTCAACCAATAAGTTGACTGTTAAGGGCCGACCCGATGACCCAGCTCGACCAGACCTTCGCCGCGCTCGGCGACGGCACAAGGCGCGCGATCCTCGCCAGACTGACCCAGGGCGAGGCGGCCCTGTCCGAGATCGCCGAGCCCTTCGAGATGTCGCAGACCGCGGTGTCCAAGCATGTCCGGGTGCTGTCGGAGGCCGGCCTGGTCCGCGTCAGCAAGCGCGGGCGCACCCGGTACTGCCGCCTGGAGGCGGCGCCCATGAAACAGGCGGCGGAATGGCTGGAGACCTACCAGAAGTTCTGGGAAGGCCAGTTCGACGCCCTCGCCCGGTACCTGGAGGAGAATCCATGAACCTGCCGTTCCTGACATCGCCCCACGGCAGCGACCCCGTGGTCGTGGAGAACACGTTCAAGGCCCCGCCGGCGCGGGTGTTCCGCGCCTGGACCGATCCGGCGGAGGTGAAGGCCTGGTTCGGCCAGGCGCCGCACAGCATGTCGGCGATCGAGATCGACCTGCGGGAGGGCGGGGCCTGGAAGTTCTCCATGCCGCCGACCGAGACCTCCCGCGACGCCCTGCGCGGCACCTATGTGACGGTGGAGCCGGACCGCAAGCTGGTCTTCACCTGGTGCCACGAGCGCGAATTCGCCGACGGCCGGGTCGAGGTCACCCCGGATTCCGAAGTGACGGTGACTTTCGAGCCGGCGGAGCAGGGGACCTTCGTGCGCCTGACCCATTCCGGGATCCGCAAGGAGGACGCCCGCAAGGGGGTCGGCTCCGGCTGGGCCGCCAGCTTCGGCTCGATCCAGGCTCTGCTCGAACAGGAGGAGGCGGCCTAGCTGGGCAACGGCGCTCGCCTGCTTGTCAGGCGTGCCCGGCGTCGGTGGACAGCAGGGAGGCGCTGATGCCGAGCTTGGCCAGTGCCTTCTCCCACTTGTCGTCCAGGTCGCGTCCGAACAGCAGGTCCGGGTCGCTCTCCACCGACAGCCAGGAATTCTCCTGCAGCTCGCCGTCGAGCTGACCCGGCCCCCAGCCGGCATAGCCGAGCGCCAGGATCGCCTTGTCCGGACCCGAGCCCAGGGCGATGTCGCGCAGCACGTCGATGGTCGCGGTCATGGCGAGGCCGTCTTCCAGCGGCATGGTGTCGCCGCCCAGGTAGTCGTCGCTGTGCAGCACGAAGCCGCGCCCGGTTTCCACCGGGCCGCCGAAATGGATGGTCGGGAACCGGTCGGCCGCCACGGGCTCGCTCTTCAGGTCCAGTTCCTCCAGCAGGTCGGCGAACTTGATCGACCCGACCAAGCGGTTGATCACCAGACCCATGGCCCCCTGGTCGTTGTGGACGCACATATAGATCACCGTGCGCGTGAACCGGGGGTCGCGCATGGACGGCATGGCGATCAGAAGCTGACCTGTGAGGTAGCCCTCGCCGCCGCCCTTACTGCTGTCTGAGTGGCCGAAATCGTCCGGGTCCATTCCTATCCTCCACGGCCCGCGCGACCATTGGTCCCGCGGTTGTGACGTTCCCCGTCGCTGTCTCCTACTATATTGGGGCGCAACAGTGACTTCAAAGTGAGCCGGATAGACCCGTGGTGAAAATTCGGATCGGCCAGTTGCACATCGCGCTCGCCCTGGCGGCGGCCCTTCTGGTGTGCCTGTCGGCCCTGCCGGCGGCGGCCAAGCCGGCATCGGACTGGACCCGCACGGAATTCGCCGATCTGCGGCTGGTCTCGGCGGTCGGCGGGACCCAGGGACGCACGGACGTGCCGCTCGGCCTGGAGTTCCGGCTGGCGGAAGGCTGGAAGGTCTACTGGCGGTCGGCCGGCGATGCCGGCTATCCGCCGCAGGTGACGTGGGACGGCTCGCAGAACCTGGCCGGCGCCGAGACGCTCTATCCGGTGCCGCACCGCTTCTCCCTCTTCGGGCTGGAGACCTTCGGCTACAAGGACCAGGTGGTCTATCCGATCACCGCCGGGCTGGCGCGGCCGGGCGAGCCGCTGCGGATCACCGCCCAGGTGAACGCCCTGGCCTGCAGCGAGATCTGCGTGCCCCTCGACGCCACCCTGTCCCTCGACCTGCCGGCCGGTCCGGCCGAGCCGACCGCCTATACCCAGTTGCTGAACCGGTGGACGGCGCAGGTGCCGCGCGACCTGCCCGGGGTGGGCCTGGACGTGGTCGCCGCCCGGGCCAGTGGCGACCCGGCAAGCCCGACCCTGGTGCTGACGGTCGCCGCCTCCGACCCGATCGGCGCCCTCGACGTGTTCCCGGAAGGGCCGCAGGGACTGTCCTACGGCAAACCGGAGATTACCCTGTCCGACAGCGGCCGCTCGGCGACCGTCCGGGTGCCGGTGGGCGCGCGGGGCGACGCCCGGCTCGACGGCGCCGACCTGCGGCTGACCCTGGTCGACGGCGCGCGTTTCGTGGAGCGGCCGGTGACCGTGACCGCCGGTGCCGCGCCGGCGGGCTCGACCGATCTGTGGTTGGTGCTGGGCTTCGCGCTGCTCGGCGGGTTGATCCTCAACCTGATGCCCTGCGTGCTGCCCGTCCTGTCGCTGAAGCTCGTCTCGGTGCTGGAGTATGGCGGGGCCGAACGCGGGGCGATCCGGCACGGCTTTCTGGCCTCGGCGGCGGGCATCGTCGCCTCCTTCCTCCTGCTCGCCGGAATTCTGGCCGGACTGAAAACCGCCGGGGTCGCCGTGGGCTGGGGCATCCAGTTCCAGCAGCCGCTGTTCCTCGCCGCCATGGCGACCATCGTCCTGCTGTTCGCCGCCAACCTGTGGGGCTGGTTCGAGGTCGCGCTGCCGCGCGCCCTGGCCGATCTGGGCGGCCGGCTTCCCGCTGAAGGCGGTGCCCGAGGCAGGGGCCTGGTGGGGCACTTCCTGACCGGCGCCTTCGCCGCCCTGCTGGCGACTCCGTGCTCCGCGCCCTTCCTCGGCACCGCCGTGGGCTTCGCCATGGCGCGGGGCTCGGCGGAGATCGTCGCCGTCTTCGCGGTGATGGGGATCGGCCTTGCCCTGCCGTATCTGGCGGTGGCGGCCATGCCGTCCATCGCCCGCGCCCTGCCGCGGCCTGGCGGCTGGATGATCGCCTTCAAACGGGTTCTCGCCCTGGCCCTGCTCGCCACCGGCGTGTGGCTGCTGACCGTGCTGGCGGCGCAGATCGGTCAGACCGGCGCGCTGGTCCTCGGCGCGTTGTTCCTTGCCAGCGCTGTCGTCCTCGCCCTGCTGCACCGCCGCGGCCGCGGCGGGGCGGGGCTGACCGGCGCGGCGCTGCTGGTGACGGTGCTCGCCGTGGCCGGGCTGATGCCGGCGCCGGAGGGACCGGGCTACGTGGCCGAGAGTGCGGGCGGGCAGTCCGTCGTCTGGACCGGCTTCGACCGGGCGGCGATCGACCGCCGGGTGGCCGACGGGGAGGTGGTGTTCGTCGACGTGAGCGCCGACTGGTGCATCACCTGCAAGGTCAATAAGCGGCTCGTGCTCGAGGTGGAGCCGGTCTCCGCTCTGCTGACCGGCGGCTCGGTCACGCCGATGCAGGCCGACTGGACCAACCCGGACCCGGCGATCTCCGACTATCTCGCCTCGTTCGGCCGGTACGGCATTCCGTTCAACGCGGTCTACGGGCCGGGAGCGCCTGACGGCATCGCCCTGCCCGAACTGCTGTCGGCCGAGGCGGTGACCGAGGCGATCGGCACGGCGGCGGGGGCCGACTCAACCGCACGCTTGGACTCGTCGGCGAACCGCCCTATGTAGGGAGCGATGATTTCAAAGGGGCCGGGTTCGACCGGCCTCGTTCCTTACAGGGAGAGACGGTATGACCATCAAGGTTGGTGACAAGCTTCCCGAGGTCGGCCTGCAGCATAAGACGGCCGAGGGTATCGACACGCTGGACAATGCCGCCCTCTTCGCGGGCAAGAAGGTGGTGCTGTTCGCGGTGCCGGGCGCCTTCACCCCGACCTGCTCGGCCAAGCATGTGCCGAGTTTCGTGCAGAACATCGACGCGCTGAAGGCCAAGGGCGTGGACACCGTGGCCTGTGTCTCCGTGAACGACCCGTTCGTCATGGGCGTGTGGGGCAAGGACCAGGCCTCCGACGGAAAGGTCATGATGCTGGCCGACGGCTCCGCCAAGTTCACCAAGGCGCTCGGCCTCGAGCTCGACCTGACCGAGCGCGGCCTGGGCGTGCGCTCCCAGCGCTACGCCATGGTGGTCGAGGACGGCACGGTGACCCAGCTCTTCGTCGAGGATGCCGGCGCCTATGAAGTCTCCAGCGCCGAGAACGTGCTGAAGCATCTCTGATCCGCGACCTTCCGGATCGCATGACGCGGGGCGGCCTTCGGGCCGCCCTTTTGCGTTCCGAGGCGGCGCGGGCGGTTTGCGCATTGCCTTCGTAGCCTCGGTCCGGCAGATGTGGACGCTTCTAGTCACCTGCCTTTCGGAGCTACCATGGATACCGCTTCCCCCCGCGACAACGAGCCCGTCATCGATCAGGAGGAGATCATCGATGGCATCCTCGAGTGGGTCGAGATGGAGACGCCGACCTACGATGCGGTCCGGCTCAACAAACTGGCCGACAAGATCCAGACCCAGTGGGAAGGCACCGGCTGCTCCGTGGAGCGGGTCCCGGGCAAGGACGGCTTCGGCGACCACCTGATCGTGCGCACCCCGGACTGGACCGAGGACGCGCCGAGCATCCTGGTGCTGAGCCATATGGACACCGTCCACCCGGTCGGCACCAAGGACGACAGCAACAAGATCCGCCGCGAGGGCGACAGCCTCTACGGCCCGGGCATTTACGACATGAAGGCCGGCGCTTATCTGCCGTACTACGCCTACCGCCACCTGCGCCGCATGGGGGCGGGCACCGGCATGCCGGTGACCTTCCTGTTCGTCGCCGAGGAGGAGGTCGGCAGCCCGACCAGCCGTGCGGTGATCGAGGCCGAGGCGAAGAAGGCGAAATACGTGCTGGTTACCGAGCCGGCCCGCGACGGCGGCAAGCTGGTCACCGCCCGTAAGGGCGTGGGCCGCTTCGCCATGACCATCACCGGCCGCCCGGCCCATTCCGGCGCCAAGCACGAGGACGGTCGCAGCGCGGTGAAGGAGCTCGCCCACCACATCCTGGAGATCGAGGGGCTCACCGACTACGCGCGCGGCGTGACCACCAATGTCGGGCTGGTCAGTGCCGGCACCGGCGTCAACGTGGTGCCGCGGGTCGCAACGGCCGAGATCGACCTGCGGGTGGTCACCGCCGCCGATGGCGAGGAGATCAGCGCCAAGATCCTCGACCGCAAGCCGCGCGATCCCGACGTCACCATCGAGATCACCGGCGGCATGAACCGGCCGCCGTTCGAGCTGACCGATGCCAACTGGGGTCTGTTCGAGCTGGCCAAGGAGGTCGTGGCCGAGAGCGGCCTGGTGCTGGAGAGCACCGCCCTGACCGGCGGCGGGTCCGACGGCAACTTCACCGCCGCGCTCGGCGTGCCGACCCTGGACGGCCTGGGCGCCGACGGGGAGGGGGCGCATACTCTGCACGAACAGGTCTACATCTCCTCGCTCGTGCCGCGGGCGAAGATGTGGGTCCGGCTGCTGGAAGGGCTGACATGACGGTCGAATTCTCCGAACGCGGCGACAGCCACGCGATCGAGGAAGGCAGCGCGCTCGCCCCGAAATTCGGGGCGGACGGGCTGATCCCGGCCGTCGCCGCCGATGCGGCGACCGGCACGGTCCTGATGATGGCCTGGATGGACGCCACCGCTCTGTCCGCCACCATCGAGACCGGCGAGGCGCATTACTACTCGCGCTCCCGGGCCAAGATGTGGCGCAAGGGCGAGAGCAGCGGCCATGTCCAGCGGGTGAAGGAGATCCGGCTCGACTGCGACCAGGACACGGTGCTGCTGCTGGTCGAGCAGGTCGGCCCGGGCGCCTGCCACGTGGGCTACGAGAGCTGCTTCTACCGCAAGGTGGTGAAATCCGGCGACGGGGTGGCCCTGGAGGTCACCGGCGACAAGACCTACGACCCGCACGCGGTCTACGGGGAGCACTGAGGGTGGGCCGCGTCGAGTTGGTGCTGCCGGCGGTGGACCGGCCCGACGCGACCACGCCGACCCCGCTCGGCCGGCTCACCGTGCCGGGGCGGGCGATCCCGCAGAAAACCGTGTCGGTGGACCCGGACGAGATCGCCCGGCTGCGCGATGCCGCGCGCGACGTGGCGACGCGGGCCCATGCGCCGTACTCCCGGTTCCGGGTCGGCGCGGCGCTGATCATGGCGGACGATGCGCAGCGCCGGGTGATCGCCGGCGCCAATGTGGAGAATGCCAGCTACGGCGGAACCATCTGCGCCGAGCGCACGGCCCTGACCCAGGCGGCCTCGCTCGGGTTCCGCAGGCTGGAGCTGCTGGTGGTGAGCTGCGTGGCGACCCTGGACGCGCCGGTGGCCGACCGGTCGCCCTGCGGCATCTGCCGCCAGGTGATCCACGAGTTCGGGAGCCGCGCGCCGGAGACCCTGGTGATCGTCGATGGCGGCGGCGAGGGCGCGCTGGGCGACGTGTTCGACCTGGACCGGCTGCTGCCCTACGGGTTCAGCCTGGGGCAGGGATAACCGGACCCCTCTCTCGTCCACCCCTTTGACCTCGCCCTGAGCAGCCCCCTGTCCCGGATTTAATCCGGCCCTTCGACACGTCGCTCCGCTCCTGCTCAGGGCGAGGTCAAAGGGGAAAAGAATGAGCCCCAACCGTCACGGTCATCCTGATGCAAACCAGGATCTTCGGCGCACCGGCAGCCGGAGGCGGAGCAGCCTCCGGATCAATCCCGGATTAAATCCGGCCCTTCGACACGTCGCTCCGCTCCTGCTCAGGGCGAGGTCAAAGGAGGAAAGAACGCGCTCCAACGGTTACCGTCATCCTGATGCAAATCAGGATCTGCGGTGCACCGGCGGTTGCAGGGCGCTGGCGTCTGTGGCCTGGTCCTGACTTGCGTCAGCGACTGTGATCTTGGTCAAGCGACTTGCCATGGCTTTTGATCTCTGACGATGGCGTTGAGGATGGTAAGCAGCTTTCTGGCGACGGCGATGAGGGCGACCATCTTGGGCTTTCCTGCAGCGATCAGTCTGGCGTGGAAGGCCTTGAGGGTAGGGTTGTAGCGCGCGCCGACCATGGCTGCGACGAACAGGGCGGTGCGTACGCTCGCGCGTCCGCCGCCGATGAAGGCTTTGCCGCGCCAAGTTCCCGATTGGCGCGTCCACGGTGCCAGCCCCGCCAGGGAGGCGATCTGGCGCCGGTCCAGTCGGCCGAGTTCGGGCAGATCGGCGAGCAGGGTGCGGGCGGTGGCCGGACCGATGCCGGGCACGCTGCGCAGCAGATCCTCCTGTGCCTGCCAGATCGGCGAGCCGCGGACCTGGTCGTCGATCTCGCGGTCGACCTCGTTCAGTTCCTTCTCCAGGGCCGTGATCAGACGCAGGATCGAGCGCCGCACCCGCGGTTCCGTGAGGCGGCTCTGACGCTGGCGCTCGGCGGCGATCATCGACACGATCTGCCGTCGCCGGGCCACCAGATCGGCCAGCAGGCGGCCGGACGCATCGGGCAATGCGCGCGGCTCAGGCCGGGTCGCCGCCAGGAACCGGGCGATCATCTCCGCATCGATCGGATCGGTCTTCGCCCGACGTCCCAGCGCCTGGGCGAAGGCCCGGATCTGGCGCGGATTGACCACGACGACCGGCAAGCCCGCCCCGGCCAGACCCGCCGCCACCACCGTCTCGAAGCCGCCCGTCGCCTCGACCCCCACCAGCGTTGCTCCCAGCGCTCCAAGACGCTCGGCCAACGCTGCAATCCCAGCGCCGTCACGCGGCACCGCCTCACATTCGCCCGGCCCTTGCGCGCCGAGCAGGATATGAACATCCAGACGGCTCTTGGAGACGTCGATACCCACGATCACCTGGTCCATCGCTACCCTGCCTTGCCTAAACGGGCTCGCCATATGGCGGCCCCGGCGACTGTTCGGGTTCGAGGGATGAACGGTGGATGGGCAACCTTGCTGACGTTCGGGCTCGCACGCTCCAGGACGACTCGGCGTCCCATCCACCACCGCTTCCGAAACTCTACCAGAAGCGGAAGACGATAAGTTACAAGGACGACGGGTAGGCGGGCGGAGCGGGCGCTCCGCCGCCGATCGGATTGGCCGCAGGCTCAGACGAGCTGCTGGCGGACGAGCCCCGACGCCTTGGAGAAGTCCATGCGGCCCGGATAGCGCTGCTTCAGGGTGGACATGATCCGGCCCATGTCCTTCAGATCCGCAGCACCGATCTCCTTGATCGTGCTGTCGATCGTCGAGACCAGCTCCTTGCCCTCCAACTGCGTGGGCATGAACCGGCGGATCACGTCGATTTCCTCCTGCTCCTGGGTGGCGAGCTCGCAGCGCCCGCCTTCCTCGTAGAGCCGGATCGATTCCTGACGCTGCTTCACCATCGTGCTGAGCATCGCCAGAACTTCCGCGTCGTCGATTCCGTCGAGGTTGCCCTTCTCCCGCGCGGCGATGTCGCGGTCCTTCAGGGCCGCGAGGATCAGACGCACGGTGGAAACAGCCCGCTGATCTTTCGCGAGCATGGCATCCTTCAAGGCACTCTTAAGCTGTTCGCGCAACATTCAGTTTCTCCCCAGAAACCGAGTAAGTCCGGCACTTTGGCCCAGGAACTGGCGGGGGCCGTGCCGGCCGTCGTCGCCCATTAGCCGCACCATCGCGTGCCGGGTCCCGCCGGCCGATCTGTACGGAAGCGGCGACAATATACGATCCGGTTTCATGTTGCAATGCCGAGATGATTTTCTAACTGATTGAAAAACAACGGAGTTTTCCATATGTTACAGCTTGACCTTCCGCCGTTCCTCGCGTATCACCCGGCCAATTTACCGCTTGGCCGCCTCTCCGTGCCCGCCGTTTGGGATATACTCCCGCGGCGCGACGGATGACGCCCGCCGCCCGGTAACCGCCTGACCCGGAGACACCGCATGACCGATCCTGCCGCCATCCCTCAAGACGCAACGGCGGTTCTGGTTCTGGCGGACGGGACGGCGATCTTCGGTCGCGGCTTCGGCGCCGCTGTCACCAAGGTCGGCGAGGTGGTCTTCAACACCTCGATGACCGGGTACCAGGAGATCCTGACCGATCCGTCTTACGCCGGCCAGATCATCACTTTCACGTTCCCCCATGTGGGCAACGTGGGCGCCAACGTCAATGACCACGAGACGGTGTCGCCCGCAGCCCTGGGCTGCGTCCTGCGCGCCGATATCACGGACCCGTCGAACTACCGCTCCGAGCGCGGCCTCGACGACTGGCTGAAGTCGCACGACCTGCCCGGCATCGCCGGCGTCGACACACGGCGGCTGACCCGGCGGATCCGCGACATCGGCGCCCCGCACGGCGCCCTCTGCGTCTCCCCCGATGGGAAGTTCGACCTGGACGCCCTGAAGAAGCTGGCGGCCGACTGGCCGGGCCTGGAAGGCATGGACCTCGCCAAGCAGGTGTCCTGCACCCAGACCTATACCTGGGACACCACGCTCTGGGGCTTCGCCGATGACGGCCGCAGCGACGGCTACGGCACGATGACCGAGCCGACCAAGCACGTGGTCGCGGTCGATTACGGGGCCAAGCGCAACATCCTGCGCAACCTGGCGGCCCAGGGCTGCAAGGTGACGGTGGTGCCGGCCAGTGCGACGGCGGACGAGATCCTCGGCCACGGTCCCGACGGCATCTTCCTGGCCAACGGCCCGGGCGACCCGGCGGCCACCGGAATCTATGCGGTGCCGGAGCTGAAGAAGCTGATCGACAGCGGCAAGCCGATCTTCGGCATCTGCCTCGGCCACCAGATGCTGGCCCTGGCGCTCGGTGCGAAGACCGAGAAGATGCATATGGGCCACCGGGGTGCCAACCACCCGGTCAAGGATCTCGAGACCGGCAAGGTCGAAATCACCAGCCAGAACCACGGCTTCGTTGTCATGGAGGCCAGCCTGCCGGACGGCGTGACCGTCACCCACCGCTCGCTGTTCGACGGCTCGGTGGAAGGCATCAAGGTCGACGGCAAGCCGATCTTCAGCGTGCAGTACCATCCGGAAGCCTCGCCGGGCCCGATGGACAGCCATTACCTCTTCGCCCGGTTCCGGGAGCTCCTCGGCTAATGCCCAAACGTACAGACATCTCCTCCATTCTCATCATCGGCGCCGGGCCGATCGTCATCGGTCAGGCCTGCGAGTTCGATTACTCCGGGACCCAGGCGTGCAAGGCGCTGAAGGACGAGGGCTACCGGGTCATCCTGGTGAACTCGAACCCGGCCACGATCATGACCGATCCGGGCACGGCCGATGCCACCTATATCGAGCCGATCACCCCGGAGATGGTCGCCAAGGTCATCGAGCGCGAGCGTCCCGACGCCCTGCTGCCGACCATGGGCGGCCAGACCGCGCTGAACACCGCCCGCGCCCTGTCCCATGACGGCACTTTGGAAAAATTCGGGGTCGAGCTGATCGGCGCCGACCTCGCCGCCATCGAGAAGGCTGAGGACCGCCAGCAGTTCCGCGAGGCGATGACCGCCATCGGCCTCGACACCCCGCGCTCGCGGCTGATCAACACTTTCGACGACGCCGACGAGGCGCTGGAGCATGTCGGACTGCCGGCGATCATCCGCCCGTCCTACACGCTCGGCGGCCAGGGAGGCGGCATCGCCTATAACCGCGAGGAATTCGAGCAGATCGTCCGCAACGGCATCCGCCTCTCGCCCTCCAACGAGGTGCTGATCGAGGAGAGCGTGCTGGGCTGGAAGGAGTTCGAGATGGAGGTGGTCCGCGACAAGGCGGACAACTGCATCATCATCTGCTCCATCGAGAACGTCGATCCGATGGGCGTGCATACCGGCGACAGCATCACCGTCGCCCCGGCGCTGACGCTGACCGACAAGGAATACCAGCGCATGCGCAACGCCTCCATCGCGGTGCTGCGCGAGATCGGGGTGGAGACCGGCGGCTCCAACGTGCAGTTCGCCATCGACCCGGCCACCGGCCGGCAGATCGTCATCGAGATGAACCCGCGGGTGTCGCGGTCTTCGGCGCTCGCGTCGAAGGCCACCGGCTTCCCGATCGCCAAGATCGCCGCCAAGCTGGCCGTCGGCTACACCCTGGACGAGCTGGACAACGACATCACCGGCAATACGCCGGCGAGCTTCGAGCCGACCATCGACTACGTGGTCACCAAGATTCCGCGCTTCACCTTCGAGAAGTTCCCGGGCGCCGACGCCCGGCTGACCACCTCGATGAAGTCGGTGGGCGAGGTCATGGCCATCGGCCGGACCTTCCACGAGAGCCTGCAGAAGGCCCTGCGCGGGCTGGAGACCGGCCTGGTCGGCCTCGACCCGATCGAGCTCAAGGGCACCGAGGACGGCGACATTGATCGCCAGGCGATCACCGCGGAACTTTCCGTGGCGACCGCCGACCGGCTGCTGAAGGTGGCCCAGGCGCTGCGCGTCGGCCTGTCGGTGGAGGAGGTGCACCGCGCCTGCCACATCGATCCGTGGTTCCTGGAGCGCATGGCCGAGATCATCGCCGCCGAGAAGGGCGTGGAGGCCGACGGCCTGCCGTCCGACGCGGCCGGCTGGCAGAAGATCAAGTCCATGGGCTTCTCCGATGCCCGGCTCGGCCAGCTTTCCGGCCATGAGGAAGAGGTCGTCGCCGCCCGCCGCCGCGGCATGGGCGTGCGGCCGGTGTTCAAGCGCATCGACACCTGCGCGGCCGAGATCCCGTCCTCCACGCCGTACATGTACTCGACCTACGAGATCGGCATCGGCGGCGGAGCACCGGAGAACGAGGCGGAGCCGACCGACGCCAGGAAGATCATCATCCTCGGCGGCGGCCCGAACCGGATCGGCCAGGGCATCGAGTTCGACTATTGCTGCGTCCACGCGGCCTACGCCCTGTCGGATGCCGGGTTCGAGACCATCATGGTCAACTGCAACCCGGAGACCGTCTCCACCGACTACGACACTTCCGACCGGCTGTATTTCGAGCCGCTGACCGCCGAGGACGTGATCGAGCTGGTCCATGGCGAGCAGTCGAACGGGCAGGTCATGGGGTGCATCGTCCAGTTCGGCGGCCAGACCCCGCTGAAGCTGGCGGCTGCGCTGGAGAAGGCGCAGATCCCGATCCTGGGCACCTCGCCGGACGCGATCGACCTGGCCGAGGACCGCGACCGCTTCCAGAAGCTGCTGCAGCGCCTGGAGCTGAAGCAGCCGGCCAACGGCACGGCGACCTCCACCGAGCAGGCGGAGAAGATCGCCGACCAGATCGGCTACCCGGTGGTCATCCGCCCGTCCTACGTCCTGGGCGGCCGGGCCATGGAGATCGTGCACGAGCCGGAAGGCCTGCGCCGCTACATGCGCAATGCCGTGGTCGTGTCGGGCAAGAACCCGGTGCTGATCGACAGCTTCCTGCGCAACGCCACCGAGATCGACGTGGACGCGGTGTCCGATGGCACCGACGTGTTCATCGCCGGCGTGATGGAGCATATCGAGGAAGCGGGCATCCATTCGGGCGACAGCGCCTGCTCGCTGCCCCCGGTGTCCCTCGACAAGGCGGTGATCGAGGAGGTCAAGCGCCAGGCGGTGATGCTGGCCAAGGGCCTCAACGTGGTCGGCCTGATGAACATCCAGTTCGCCGTGCGCGAAGGCGAGGTGTTCATCCTGGAGGTCAACCCGCGCGCCTCGCGTACGGTGCCGTTCGTCGCCAAGGCGACCGGCGTGCCGATCGCCAAAATCGCCAGCCGGGTGATGGCCGGCGAGAAGCTGAGCGCCTTCACCTTGCCGACCAAGGATCCCGAGCACGTGGCCGTGAAGGAGGCGGTGTTCCCCTTCGCCCGTTTCCCGGGCACCGACATCATCCTCGGTCCGGAGATGAAGTCGACCGGCGAGGTCATGGGCATCGACAAGAGCTTCGCCCGCGCCTTCGCCAAGTCGCAGCTCGCCGCCGGCACGGTGCTGCCGGACGGCGGTGTCGTCTTCATCTCGGTCAAGGATGCCGACAAGGGCGCGATCGTCCAGATCTCGAAGGCGCTGAACGATCTCGGCTTCAGTATCATGGCCACCACGGGCACGGCGGACGTACTGAAAGACGCCGGGATCGACAGTCACCGGGTAAAGAAAGTGCTCGAGGGACGGCCGCACATTGTCGATAACATGCTCTCGGGCCATGTGGATTTGGTGATAAATACCACCGAGGGCGCACAGGCCATTCGGGACAGTTTCAGCTTGCGTCACACGGCTCTAACGCACAACATTCCCTACTATACGACTGTGGAGGGGGCGCGTGCCGCTGTCCGGGCAATCGCAGCGATGCGGGACGGACACCTTGAAGTGACCCCGCTCCAGACCTACCTCACCGGATCGTTCTGACGTCCACGGGGCGGGTCTGGAACCGGTCGTGGTTTCCGATCCAGAGTGAGCCCCGCGTGGCGTCCGGAACGGGTGATAGGATAGGTTTGAGCAGGCGACGAGCCCATGGAAAAGGTGCCGATGACCGCAGAGGGGCATGCCCGTCTGACGGATGAACTGAAGAACTTGAAGTCCGTGGAGCGTCCAGCGGTGATCAAGGCGATCGCCGAGGCGCGGGAACACGGCGATCTCTCCGAGAACGCCGAGTACCATGCCGCGCGCGAACGTCAGAGCTTCATA
This sequence comes from Thalassobaculum sp. OXR-137, assembly GCF_034377285.1. Classification (NCBI taxonomy): domain Bacteria; kingdom Pseudomonadati; phylum Pseudomonadota; class Alphaproteobacteria; order Rhodospirillales; family Thalassobaculaceae; genus Thalassobaculum; species Thalassobaculum sp. OXR-137. The sequence continues at coordinate 2,205,475 of NZ_CP139715.1, forward strand.
GAGGGCCGGGTCGCCGAGCTGGAGGATGTGATCAGCCGCTGCGAGGTGATCGATCCCAAGAAGCTCAAGGGCGAGACCGTGACCTTTGGCGTGACCGTCGAGGTCGCGGACGAGGAGACGGACGAGGAGACTGCGTACACGATCGTCGGGCCGTACGAGGCCGACATCTCGCGCGGCTTCATCTCCACCTCTTCGCCAATCGCCCGCGCCCTGATCGGCAAGCGGGTCGGGGATTCCGTCGAGGTCTCGACGCCGAAGGGCTCGAAGAGCCTGGAGATCCTCTCCATCGCGATCCAGTGACCGGCGCGATCCAGTAATTTCGGCCGTTTAGGCCAGACGCAATGCCCCAGGCTCCGCTTGGGGCATTTTGCGTTGGGGCGATCAATTCACCCGTCGTCCTGACGCACGTCAGAACCAAGCATCCGGCGCTTATGCACCGCAGATCCTGAAACGAGTTCAGGATGACGGGGGTGGTAAGGCGCAGGCGCGGAGCGCCGCCCTTCGACACGCCCTACGGGCTGCTCAGGGCGAGGTCGGGGGAAGGGGGATCTGCCCTACCCATCTCCCCGTCCTCCTGCCGCACGTCAGGACCAAGCATCCGGCGTTTGTGCACCACAGATCCTGAAACGAGTTCAGGATGACGGGGGCGGTAAGGCACACGTGCGGAGCGCCGCCCTTCGACATGCCCTACGGGCTGCTCAGGGCGAGGTCGGGGGAAGGGAGGGGGATCTGCCCTACCCATCACCCGTCATCCTTGTAACTTATCGTCTTCCGCTTCTGGTAGAGTTTCGGAAGCGGTGGTGGATGGGACGCCGAGTCGTCCTGGAGCGTGCGAGCCCGAACGTCAGCAAGGTTGCCCATCCACCGTTCATCCCTCGAACCCGAACAGTCGCCGGGGCCGCCATATGGCGAGCCCGTTTAGGCAAGGCAGGGTAGCGATGGACCAGGTGATCGTGGGTATCGACGTCTCCAAGAGCCGTCTGGATGTTCATATCCTGCTCGGCGCGCAAGGGCCGGGCGAATGTGAGGCGGTGCCGCGTGACGGCGCTGGGATTGCAGCGTTGGCCGAGCGTCTTGGAGCGCTGGGAGCAACGCTGGTGGGGGTCGAGGCGACGGGCGGCTTCGAGACGGTGGTGGCGGCGGGTCTGGCCGGGGCGGGCTTGCCGGTCGTCGTGGTCAATCCGCGCCAGATCCGGGCCTTCGCCCAGGCGCTGGGACGTCGGGCGAAGACCGATCCGATCGATGCGGAGATGATCGCCCGGTTCCTGGCGGCGACCCGGCCTGAGCCGCGCGCATTGCCCGATGCGTCCGGCCGCCTGCTGGCCGATCTGGTGGCCCGGCGACGGCAGATCGTGTCGATGATCGCCGCCGAGCGCCAGCGTCAGAGCCGCCTCACGGAACCGCGGGTGCGGCGCTCGATCCTGCGTCTGATCACGGCCCTGGAGAAGGAACTGAACGAGGTCGACCGCGAGATCGACGACCAGGTCCGCGGCTCGCCGGTCTGGCAGGCACAGGAGGATCTGCTGCGCAGCGTGCCCGGCATCGGTCCGGCCACCGCCCGCACCCTGCTCGCCGATCTGCCCGAACTCGGCCGACTGGACCGGCGCCAGATCGCCTCCCTGGCGGGGCTGGCACCGTGGACGCGCCAATCGGGAACTTGGCGCGGCAAAGCCTTCATCGGCGGCGGACGCGCGAGCGTACGCACCGCCCTGTTCGTCGCAGCCATGGTCGGCGCGCGCTACAACCCTACCCTCAAGGCCTTCCACGCCAGACTGATCGCTGCAGGAAAGCCCAAGATGGTCGCCCTCATCGCCGTCGCCAGAAAGCTGCTTACCATCCTCAACGCCATCGTCAGAGATCAAAAGCCATGGCAAGTCGCTTGACCAAGATCACAGTCGCTGACGAAAGTCAGGACCTGCGGTGCACCGGCAGCCGTGCGTCGGTCCTGAATTGAATTCAGGCCGACGGCTGCCTACTCCTCGTCGCCCTCGTCCTCGTCGTCTTCCGGCATTTCTTCGATCGGCACGCCGGGGAGGCGCTTGCGGGTGCGGATTACCAGCGCGGTCTTGACGTTGGAGACCAGCGGTGCCGGGGTCAGCTTGGAGGTCAGGAAGCGCTGGAAGGCGTCCCAGTCCTTGGCCACGATCTTCAGCAGGAAGTCCGCCTCGCCCATCAGCATGTGGCACTCGCGGACCTCCGGCCACTGACCGACCATCTGCTCGAACCGGGCCAGATCCGCCTCCGCCTGACTGGTCAGGCCGACATGGGCGTAGATCGTCACCGTGAAACCGAGGTGTTCAGGCGCCACCTCGGCATGGTATCCCCGGATGAAACCCGCTTCCTCGAGAGCCCGCACCCGTCGCAGACAGGGCGGCGCCGAGATGCCGGCGCGATTGGCCAGTTCGACATTGGTCATCCGACCATTGTCCTGAAGGTCGCGCAGAATACGGCGGTCGATGCGATCAAGTTTCACACGTCGCATGTGGGCTCCGGGGGAACGATTAAAATGTGTGACGGTCAGCGTAGAAACGTTGCCGAGCCTATATCCGATTCGAATAGGGCAAGCAAGATCATTGCGTGATTATGACATTTTCTTTCGATATCTGACGACATGAGCGTCGGTTCCGATACACAGACACTGTGCTGGATCCTAACCGACGGCACCGTCGGCATGCGCATCCAGTGTCTCGGTCTGGCCGATGCCGCCGGACTGACGCCGGTGATCAAGCGGATCCATCCGAGCTGGCTGCTGCGCGCGCTCCCGGTGGCCGGACGGCTGCCGGGCGTGCCGGCGACCGCCGGCGGCGATCCGATCGCGGAGCCCTGGCCCGACGTGGTGATCTCCTGCGGACGGCGGACGGCCGGAGCGGCGCTCGCGGTCCGGCGGCTGGGCGGCGGGCATCCGTTCCTGGCGCATATCCAGGATCCGCGGATCGACCCTCGGCATTTCGACATGCTGATCGTCCCCGAGCACGACCCGGCGCGCGGGCCCAACGTCGTCACCACCCTGGGCGCGCTCAACCCGCAGGCGCCGGAGAAGCTGGCGGAGGCGGCCAAGCCCTGGCTGACCGAGGTCGCCGACATGCCGCGGCCGCTGATCGCGGTGAATGTGGGCGGGTCGAACAAGCGTTACGAGTTTTCCCCCGAGGCGGTGGCCCGCTTCGTCGCCGACCTGCGGCGGCTGTCGCAGACCAGCGGCGGCTCGCTGCTGGTCGCCTGCTCCCGCCGGACCGACGACGCCACCCGCGCCGCCCTCGCCGAAGGGCTGGCGGACGTTCAGGGCGTCGTCTGGACGGGCCTGGGCGAGAACCCCTATCTCGCCTTTCTGCATCTCTGCGACGCGCTGGTGGTCACCTCCGACTCGGTGAACATGGCGTCGGAGGCGCTGGCCACCGGCAAGCCGGTCCATGTCGCCACCGTCGAGCCGGAAACCGGGCGGCTGGCCGCCTTCCACGCGCGGCTGCGGGCCGAGGGCTATACCCGGCCCTTCGACGGTACGCTGGAGCGCTGGACCTACGAGCCGCTGCGCGAGACGATGCGGGTCGGCGCCCTCCTGGCGGAACGGCTGGCGGCACGGTCGGCCGACCGGTGAGGCGCACGGGGCAATCGCCCCAGGCCTATCGCCCCCGGGCCTATCGCACCGATAGAGTGTGCCGCATTGCCGAGCCGGGGCGGTTCGGTTATGTCCTCGGGCAGTCGGGGACCCTGCAAACAGCGACGGCGTGGAGCCATGGCGCTCAAGATCGATACCTTCTCCAACCAGGTCGGCGGGTTCAGCTTCTTCAAGGCGGTCGGCCATCCTCTCACCGCAGAGAAGATCACGGCCCTGCTGGCCGATATCGCCGGCGAACCGGTCGCCCTCTATGACCCGCTGGGTCATCTGGAGACCTTCGACGAACTGCACGACCTCTCCGGCCTGACGGTGGACGCGGTCTACGTGCAGGCGATCGAACGGCTCGGCACCGAGGTCTTCGGCCGCACGCCCAAGCCGATCGCCGAGATCGGCGCCAGCACGGCCTCGGTCCTCCTGATCCCGGCCTTCGACAGCCGCCGGCTGGTCGATCACATCCGCCACCTGCTGCCCCAGGGCATGCGGGTCGTCACCCTGGACGACGCCCGACTGCCCGATGCCATGCTGTCGAACCCGCGGAAGTATCTGGACCCGCTGAACTTCGCGACAAACCACGGCTTTCTGCGCGACGGCGGCGGGCGGCACACCCGGCTTGTCACCGCGAACTACTGGAGCGGCTACGGCGCGAAGGACATGCGGCTGTGGCTGCGCCTGTTCGACGTCGAGGGCACGGTGCTGGCCACCTGGGAACAGGACCTGCCAGACGGTCCGGCCGGCATCGTCCTCGACAGTGCTGCGATCCGAGCGCGCTTCGGCCTGGGCGAGTTCGCCGGCACTCTGTTCATCCACGCGATCGGCGCGCGCGGCCATGACGTGGTGAAATACGCGGTCGACACCTATGGCGACGCGCCGGAGGAGTTGTCCTGCACCCATGACGCCAATGCCTGGCCGGCCGATTACTACGCCGGGCTGCCGGCCGCCAAGCCGGGCGAGCGCATCGTGCTGTGGCTGCAGAACGCCCATCCGAATACCGCCCCCGCCGGGTCCATGGCCCTGAACCTGATGGGCCGCGACGACGTCCGCCCCATCGACCGGCCGGTGCCGGGCTTCGGAACGATCTCGGTCGATCCGGCCGAGCTGTTCCCCGATGCCGTCTGGCCGGCTCAGTTCGAGCTGTGGGCGGGCAAGCACGTGGTGCGGCCGCGTTACGAGATCGTCGCCGGTAACCGCCGCAACCGCATCGCCCATGTGAACGTGGAGCGCACGGACCTGAAGGGCGACCCGAACATCCCGGGCGCCATGAAGCATCTGGGCAAGGCCTACATCCTGCCCGCCCCGGTCCTGCCGGTGGACCGCTACCGCACCTTCGCCCTGCCGACGCCGATGACCCGGGGGCAGGAGAAGCAGCCGATCGCCGCCCTGCTGATCGATGCCGACGGTACCGAGATCGCCCGGCGCTCCCTCGGCGTGCTGGAGCGCTCCGACAGCGTGGCGCTGGAGGCGGCCGACCTGATGAACGGCGCCACTCTGCCGACCGGCTACGGCCACCTGGAATTCATCTACGACTTCTCCCAGGGCGGCGAGGACGCGGCCGACGGCTGGCTGCACGGGCTGTTCCGCTACGAGGACACCGAGAGCGGCCACGCGGCCGACACCAGCTTCGGCGCCCATGTGTTCAACACGGTCATGACCTACAGAGGGGAGCCGCAGAGCTATGGCGGCCCACCGCCGGGCCTGTCCACGCGGCTGTTTTTGCGTCTGGGCAACTGCATGGCCGGCGGCGGCGTGGACTCGATGTGCCACCTGATCTATGCCGCTTCCAACCCCTGGCATCCGGCGTCGCACACCGAGCTGATCCTGACCGGCGCCGACGGGTCGGAGGTTGCCCGCGCCGCGCTGGAGATCCCCTGCGGCGGCTCGCGCCTGTGGCGGGCGAGCGAGATGTTCTCTGCCGCCGATCTGCAGAAAGCCGGCGACGGCGGCTACGTGCTGATCCGCGACACGACCTGCCGGCTGTTCGGCTATCACGGCCTGATCCGCGACGGTGTGTCCTTCTCGTTGGACCACATGTTCGGCTTCTGAGCATCGGAGTCGCGTCCCCGGCACGGGCGGATCTCCGGACGCTGGACCGGATTCAGGGACCGGTAACCTCCGGTCCCGGCGAATTGACCGCCACGCCGGTTGAGACCGGGGGCCGGCCCGCCTATCTTGCCTGCATCGAGACAAGGAGGATGGCATGGCCGAGCATCGGGTGAAGGTTCTGATCGTGGGCGCGGGTGCCGCGGGTCTGACCGCGGGCATCTATACCGCGCGCGCGAACCTGTCGCCGGTGCTGCTCGCCGGGCTGCAGCCGGGCGGCCAGATGACCATCACCTCCGAGGTGGAGAACTATCCCGGCTTCGCCGACGTCATCCAGGGTCCCTGGCTGATGGAGCAGATGCAGAAGCAGGCCGAGCATGTCGGCACCAAGATCGCCTACGACATCGTCACCTCGGTCGATTTCAATTCACGGCCGCTGCGCTGCATGACCGATCAGGGCGACACCTATCTCGCCGACAGCGTGATCATCGCCACCGGCGCCCAGGCCCGCTGGCTGGGCCTGCCGAGCGAGCAGCATTTCAACGGCCGCGGCGTGTCGGCCTGCGCCACCTGCGACGGGTTCTTCTACCGCGACAAGGATGTGGTCGTGGTCGGCGGCGGCAACACCGCCGTGGAGGAGGCGCTTTACCTGGCGAATATCTGCCGCACCGTCACCCTGGTGCACCGCCGCGACAGCCTGCGTGCCGAGAAGATCATGCAGGACCGCCTGTTCCGCCATCCCAAGGTGACGATGGTCTGGGACAGCGTGGTGGACGAGGTGCTGGGCGGCTCCGGTCCGATGGACGGGGTCGAGGCGGTTCGCGTGAAGCACGTGAAGACCGGCGAAACCACCGACATCGCCGCCCATGGCCTGTTCGTCGCCATCGGCCATGATCCGGCGACCAAGCCGTTCCAGGGCGCGCTGCCGCTCGACGAGGAGGGCTATCTGATCACCGAACCCGGCTCGACCCGGACGTCGATTCCCGGTGTGTTCGCCGCCGGCGACTGCGTGGACAAGGTCTACCGTCAGGCGGTCACCGCGGCCGGCATGGGCTGCATGGCGGCCCTGGAATCCGAGAAATATGTGGCGGCACTTGAAGATGCGGCCCATGTGGCGGCAGCGGAGTAGACCCCTTCGCGTTCCTTCTTCGCGTCGGATCGTGTAGACAGGAACGAGATTTGGGTCGAATGGCGGTCGGGCAATGGACTGGGACAAGCTCAGGGTATTTCATGCCGTCGCCGAAGCGGGCAGCTTCACGCATGCCGGCGAGGCGCTGAATCTCAGCCAATCGGCGGTCAGCCGCCAGATCAGCGCGCTCGAGGAAAGCCTCAAGCTGCCGCTGTTCCACCGCCATGCCCGCGGGCTGATCCTGACCGAACAGGGCGAGGTGCTGTACCAGACCGCCCGCGACGTCTTCGCCAAGCTGGCCACCACCGAGGCCCTGCTGTCGGAGGGCAAGGACAGCCCCAAGGGGCCGCTGCGCCTGACCACCACGGTGGCGCTCGGCTCCAACTGGCTGGCGCCGCGTCTGGCCGGGTTCCTGGAGCTGTATCCGGAGATCGGGCTGACGGTCATCCTGAACGACAGCGAGCTCGACCTGTCGATGCGCCAGGCCGACGTGGCGATCCGCCTGACGCCGCCGCGCCAGCCCGACCTGATCCAGCGGCACCTGAAGACCATCAAGTTCCACCTCTACGCCTCGCCGGACTATCTGACGAAGCATGGGCTGCCGAAGACGCCGGCCGATCTGGCGGCGCATCGGTTGGTGATCTACGGCGAGACCTCGCATCCGCCGTTCCCGAACGTGAACTGGCTGCTGGACACCGCCGTCGGCCATCGCGGACGGCATGTGAACGTGGTCCGGCTGAACAATTATTTTGCAATGTACCGTGCGGTGCAAACCGGTCTCGGCATTGCAGCATTGCCCGACTACATGGCCCGCGAGGATGTCGGGATGATCCGGGTAATCCCGGACCTGGAAGGTCCCCAGGTGCCGACCTATTTCGTCTATCCCGAGGAACTGAGGCACTCCAAGCGCATCATGGTGTTGAGGGATTTCCTCATCCAGGAAGTTGCTAAGTCGCAATTCTGAAAAATTCGCAAGCCAAGCCATGCAAAAACCGCATAGCGGAAGTGACCATTTTGAGGTGGTCTCAGAGGCAGCGAATGCCTATTTCATGGTCATCGCGATGTTGCGTTGCAGCATCGCCTCCGAGCCCCCCGCTCGGAGCGGGGTCCTTCGGGATCCCACGTCTCCCAGACGTGAAGCCTCCCTGTTCAACTTGCCGGGAACCTAGCGTTCCCGGCAGTTTTTTTATGTGCGACAGGGTTCCGGGCCGCCATCGCCGGCCGGCCGCCACCCATTCTCCCAACTGCCCTTTCGCCCGTGCCTCCCGGACCCATATGCCTAGTGCGCGATCTGAACCGATCGCCCTCTAGCCGTAGGTGCAACGCGGGAACATGGGCATAAGCATGCAGGTCGATGCAGTCATCGTCGGAGACGGCCCCACGGGCCGGCTGGCCGACCGGGCGCTCAGGCAGCTGGGGCTGGAGACGGTGGTCGTCGCGCCGGCAAGCCCGCCCGGTGCGGATCCGCGGACCACGGCGCTGCTGCCGTCGAGCGTGGACGACCTGGACAGGCTCGGCGTCGACGTGCGGCCGAGGGCGACCGCGCTGCCCGACATGGTGATCGAAACCCTCGGCCCGTTCGGACTGACGGCCGAGCGCTTCCGCGCCTCGGAGGTCGATGCGCCCTATCTGGCGCTCAACCTGCCGATCGGCGATCTCTCCGCACTCATGCCGGTGGAGCGCCGGTTGGAGGACAGGGTCGTCGGCATCGTCCACGGCACCGGCCTTGTCACCGTCGTCACCGAAGGCGGGACCCGCGTGAGAGCCCGGCTGGCGATCGCCGCCGACGGCAAGGCCTCGCCGACCCGCGAGGCCGCCCGCATCCGTATGTGGCGCCAACCCCTCGGACTGAGCGCCCTGTGCGCGCCGGTGGAACTGGCCGCCCCCCATGACGGCCTGTGCATCGAGCGCTACGACGACACCGGCTCCATCACGGTCATTCCGGTCGGCAGCCGCGACGGCTCGCTGATCTCCATCGCCCCGACCGCCGAGGTCGAGCGGCTGGCGGGTGCCGGGATCGCCGCGATCGAGGCTTCCGCGCGCGGGCGGCAGCCGGCCTATGGCGCGATCCGGCTCACGGCGTCCCCGGTGGTGTTCCCGGTGTCGATCGGCTGGGCGCCGTCGCCGGCGCGCCGGCGGGTGGTCGCGGTCGGAGATGCCGCCCATGTGGTGCCGCCCATCGGCGCCCAGGGCTGGAACCTGGCGGTGCGCGACATCATGGCCCTGGCCGACGTGCTGGCGGGGACCGTGCGGACGGGCGGCGATATCGGCGGCAGCGAGGCCCTGTCCCGCTACACCCGCCGCCGGCGCTTCGAGCTGCCGGGACGGCTGGGCGCGGTGGGGCTGCTCGCCGGCGTGGCGACGGACGGCACCCTGCGGGGCCGGCTGGCCCGTCAGCTCGGGCTCGGCGTGCTGTCGCGGGTGTCGCCGATCAAGCACGGCCTGATGCGTCGGGGTCTTGCCTGAGGCAGACCGCCGGCCGCGACGTTCGTGACCATGGACACCGGGGCGACCCCGTGGTGTACATCCCCCATGAAGCGGGGGCTTGGGCAGAGTCGTCACGCCAACTCAAGGGGTTGGCTGCGAGCGGGTGGGGCATTGTCCCACCTGCTGCTGGTGCTGTTCGCCCTGCGGGCGATCATCCCCGTCGGCTATATGCCGGACCCGGCGGCCCTGCAGGACGGCCGGTTCGAGATCGTCGTCTGTACCCCCACGGGGCTCAAGACCGTCACGGTCCTACCCGAAAAGGCGGGGCCTGCCGGAACCGAGGACGGCGCCGCCGACGGCCCGACCGCGCCCGACTGCCCGTTCCAGACCGTCATCGCCAAGGCGATGGTGCTGCCGGACCAGCTCGGGGTTCCCCTGCGCTGGATACCGGTCTCGCGGCCCGTCGCCGTTGCGCGGGCAGGTGTGGCGCCCGAGGCGCTGCTTCTCGGCCCGCCGCTCGGTCCCCGCGCTCCGCCCGCCCGCTCCGTGTAAGGCTGTTCCGTCGACCGTTTGGCGCCGTTCCGCGACGCCCGGTCGATCTCTCTTCCGATGCCCGAGCGGCATGCCGGCGACGCGTCGCCCGGCCGCCGGGCTCCGAGCCTTTCGGAGACATTCATGTCGTACTCCCTTGCCCGTCCGGGCATGCGGACGGCGTTGTGCGCTGCCCTGCTGTGCACCGTTGCCGTCCCCGCTTTCGCGCAGTCCAGCCAGCCGGTTGAGATGCTGCGGATCACCGTCACCGGCACGGCCGAGCCGTCCCTGACCGTCCCTTCCACCAAGGAAGCCACCCGCCGGATCGAACAGATCCCGGGAGCCGTCGAGGTGGTGCCAGACACCGCCTGGCGCGATACCGCCGCCACCACCCTGAAGGACATGCTGGACTATACGCCCGGCGTCCTGATCCAGCCGAAATGGGGTGAGGATTCCCGCCTCTCGATCCGCGGCTCCGGCCTGTCGCGGAACTTCCACATGCGCGGCATCCATCTCTACCAGGACGGCATCCCGATGAACGCCGCCGACGGCAGCGCCGACTTCCAGGAACTCGACCCGACCGCCTATCGCTATGTCGAGGTCTACAAGGGCGGCAACGCGCTGCGCTATGGCGCCAATGCCCTGGGCGGGGCCGTCAATTTCGTCACGCCCAGCGGCCATGACGCCAGCTTGGCCGACGGGCGCCTGGATGTGGGTAGCTTCGGCTTCCGCCGGCTGCAGCTCAGCAGCGGTGCTGCCGAAGGCGACGTGGACGGCTATGTCAGCGGCGGGTTCCTGACCCAGGACGGCTATCGCGACCATAGCGGCGGCGAGTCGAAGCGGGCGTCGGGCAATTTCGGCTGGCGGCTGAGCGACAGTGCGGAGACGCGCTTCTATCTGAACGTCACCGATATCCAGCAGGACATCCCGGGATCGGTGACCAAGCACGCCGCACTGACCGATCCGAAGACGGCCGCGGCAGGGAACCTGCGGCTGGATTATCAGCGCAACATGGAATCGGTGCGCTTCGCCAACAAGACGACGGTGGAGTTTGACGATGTGGTGGCCGAGTTCGGCGGCTATGCGATCAACAAGCAGCTCGTCCATCCGATCTACCAGTATCTCGACTACACCTATAACGATGTCGGCGCCTTCGCCCGGGCGACCAACGAGCACACCCTGTTCGGTCATGGAAACACTCTGACCTTCGGGGTGAACGCGTTCGGCGGCTGGCTCGACAACCGGCAATATGTGAACAACCGCGGCAGCAAGGGCGCGCTGCTTTCCGGCTCCGAGGATCGGTCGCTGAACGTGACCGGCTATGCGGAGAACGGGTTCGAGGTGACCACCGGGCTGACCCTGGTGACCGGCGTCCAGCTCGTCCATGCCAACCGGGAGCGGGTCGACGAGGTCGACGACGCCACCGATACCTCCGGCGAGGCGGACTACACCTTCCTCAACCCGAAGATCGGCCTGCTGTGGCAGGTCGATCCGGACTGGCAGGTCTTCACCAATGTGTCGCGCAGCGGCGAGGCGCCGACCTTCAGCGAGGTGAGCTTCGCCTCCGGCACCACCCTGCTGGACATCAAGCCGCAATACGCCACGACCTTCGAGATCGGCACCCGCGGTGAGCGGGAGGATTTCACCTGGGACCTGGCGGTATACCGTTCGCATCTGGAGAACGAGTACCAGTACTTCGATCTGGGCGGCGGCAACTACCGGGTGGTGAATGCCGACGAGACGATCCACCAGGGCATCGAGGCGGCGGTCGGTTGGGCCCCGGTCAAGGGGCTGTTCACCGACGGGCCGAACCCGGACCGGTTGTGGATCAACACGGCGTACACGTTCAGCGATTTCCGCTTCGACGGTGATCCAACCTACGGCGACAACGACCTGCCCGGCGCGCCGCGGCATTTCCTGCGGGCGGAGCTGCTCTACAAGAGCCCGCACGGCTTCTATGCCGGCCCGAACGTGGAATGGGTGCCGCAGGCCTATTACGTCGACAACGAGAACTCCCGGGATACCGAGGCCTATGCGCTGCTCGGCTTCAAGGCCGGGTACGCGTATTCGGAGCACCTGTCGTTCTTCGTCGATGCCCGCAACCTGACCGATGAGAAATACATCGCGACCACCAGCGTGGCGGCGACGGCCAGTGACACGTCGGCCCTGTACGAGCCGGGTGTCGGCCGCGCGGTCTATGCGGGGCTGCGTCTGACCTGGTGATCCGGACGGCCGGCGGCGTTTCCAGCGCCGTCGGCCGATCGCGAAGACGGGGCTAACGGTTTCTTCATCAATCGGTATTAACTTTCAAAAATGTAGATCAACATACATAAAATTCTAGACATTCGATGAGAGCGGGATTGGGTGGAGTTGGCGCAGAGGGACGGCGCAGGCATCGCCAAGTGTCGCGGCTTGAGCAGGTAGAGCGGTGGCGTTTCGAGAGCAGAATTCAATCCAGGCGTTGCGGGACAGTTGGCCCGGCGCGTTCGTTGGAGACCGGCCGGCGTTGGACATGCGCCGCGAAGCCGTTCTCGTGGCGGACGGGCTGGTGGCGGCCGACTTCGCGCCGCTCGAGCGGCTGTTCGAGGGCATCCATACCGAACCGCCGGCCCTGCTCTGGTCCCCGAGCGAGGAGCAGCTTGCGGACGAGGTGCTGATCTTCCTCCGGCGATACTGGCTCGACCGGAAGCGCGGAGACGACCTGCCTCGCTCCCGGGAGATCGACGCCCTGGATCTGAAGCCGGCGCTCGGCTACCTCATGCTGATGGAACCGCAGGACGGGGAGACGGACTTCCTGTACCGGGTCTACGGCTCCCGCATCGTCGACTATTCGCGGTTCGAGATGACCGGGAAGCGGGTCTGGGACGTGCCCTCGCCGTCGGTCGCGGCGTATTTCGTGGCGACGTATCGGGCGGTCTGCATCCGGCGCGAGCCGCTGTTTTCGTTCCACCGCGCCCGCCTCGACCAGTTCTACGCCCAGTGGCAACGGCTGATCCTGCCCTTCGTGAACGACGAGGGCGTGGTCGACCGGCTGCTGGTGGGCAACGTGCCGAGCGTCCAGCGCTGACAGTCGGTGGGACGGCCGAGCCGGATCCTTCCGACCCGGCCCGGCCCTAGTTCAGCCGTCAGCCGGCATGGGGTGTGAGGATCTGGCGCACCGCTTCGCCGGACACCAGCTTGTCGAAGCCGGCATTCACCCCGTCGAAGCCCACATGCTCGCCGATGAGCTGATCCACGGGCAGGCGGCCCTGGCGGAAGGCCTCCAGATATTTCGGGATGTCGCGCACCGGCACGCAGGAGCCCATGTAGCTGCCGCGCACCGCGATCTCGCGGCTGACCAGATCGGCCGCCGGGATCGGGAAGTCCTCGCCCTGGGGCGACAGGCCAACCGTCACGAGCTGGCCGCCGGTCTTCAGGATGTCGTAGCCGGTCTTCAGCGCCGGAATCACGCCGGCCCCTTCCAGCGAGACGTCCACGCCGCCGCCGGTCAGGTCCTTGATCTGCTGGACATGGTCGGGCTCGCGGGCGTCGATGGTGTGATGGGCGCCGAGCTGGCGGGCGAGGCCGAGCTTGGCCGGGTTGATGTCCACCGCGATCACCTGCGCCGCGCCGCCGAGAATGGCGCCGAGCATGGCGGAGAAGCCGACACCGCCGAGGCCGATCACGGCGACCTTGTCGCCCGGTGCGACGCGGGCGGCGTTCAGGGCGGCCCCGACGCCGGTCATCACCGCGCAGCCGAAGATGGCGGCGGTCTCCAGCGGGATGTCGCTGTCGATCTTCACCACCGATCCCCGGTCGACCACGGCGTATTCGGCGAAGCAGGACACGCCGGTCTGGTGATTGATCGGGTTGCCCTTGGAATCCTTCAGGCGCTTGCCGCCGCCCATCAGGTCGCCCTTGGCGCGGGCGATGGCGTGGGTCTCGCAGATCTGCGGCCGGCCTTCCTGGCAGCGGATGCAGCGGCCGCAGGAGGCGGAGAACTGGAAGACGACCGGGTCGCCGACCTTGATGTCGCGGATGCCCGGGCCGACTTCGACCACTTCGCCGGCGCCCTCGTGGCCGAGCACGACCGGCAGCGGGCGGGGGCGCGATCCGTTCATCACGGACAGGTCCGAATGGCAGAGACCGGCGCCGATGATCTTGACCAGCAGCTCGCCCGAACCCGGCGGATCCAGTTCCACCTCCTCGATGGCGAGGGGAACGCTCTTGGCATAGGGCATCGGTGCCCCGATCTCGCGCAGGACGCAGGCACGCATCTTCATCTGACTTTTCCTCCGGGCGTCTCGATTGGACGTCGATCTTTGGTGGGTTTGTGTCCGAGCCTATCGCGGGCACCTGCGTCCCGCCAAGCCACGGAAACGCCGGGCCCCGTGTCAGCCGACGATCGTGCGCAGGTAGGGCTCGATGCCGCGGCTGTGGTCCCACTGCCGGGGATAGCCGAGCGACACCTCCTCGAAGCGGGTGTCGCCGCGCATGTCGGTGCGCCTCGTGTGCAGATGGCCGGTGACGACCGCATAGGCGTCGAAGCGGGTGTGCCAGTCCTCGGTCAGGACAGTGCCGCACCAGGGGGTGAAGCGCGGCACCCGCGGGATGCGCACCAGGTCGTGGCGCAGCGGCCAGTGGTTCACCAGCACGGGGCGGGTGCCGGCGGGGATTTCCGCCCGCAGGCGCCGCTCGGTCTCGGCGAGCCGTGCGTGGCACCAGGCGATGCGGCTGTCATAGGGGAGCGGCGACAGCAGGATCTCGTCGCTGCAGACGTTGTGGGTCTCCTCCGCCCATTCGACCACCGACTCGAGCGGTACGTCCGCCGGCCGGAAGCTGTAGTCGTAGAGCAGGAACATCGGCGCGATGGCCAGCCGGCCGACCCCGCGCGGGACCGGACCGGGCCACAGCGGGTAGGGGTCCTCCGGGGTGAGCACGCCGAGCGACCGGGCGCGGGCGACCAGCGCCTCGTAGCGCGCCACCCCGACGGGCTCGTCGGAGCTCGGCCGCGACCACAGCTCGTGATTGCCGGGCACCCAGATCACCTGGGCGAACCGGTCGGCCAGCAGCGCCAGGGCGTCGGCCACCATGTCGATCCGCTCGGCCACGTCGCCGGCGACGATCAGCCAGTCGTCGCGATGCGGCGGCAGGGCGTCCAGCGCCTCGCGGTTGACCGTCCCCGCCAGATGCAGGTCGGAGATCGCCAGCAGCCGCATCCGCCCGCTCCCCGGCGCTCAGCGGTACGGGTCGTCGGAGGTGAGGAAGCCCTTCACGTAGCGCCGCACGCCTTCCTCCAGGGAGGTGAACTGCTCCGGATAGCCGGCCTCGCGCAGCCGGTCCATGCGCGCCTGGGTGAAGTATTGGTAGCGGTCGCGGATCGCCTCGGGCATCTCGATGAACTCGATCCGCTCCTCCTGACCGAGGGCCGAGAACACCGCGCGGGCGAGGTCGGCGAAGCTGCGGGCCGAGCCGGTGCCTAGGTTGAAGATGCCATTCACATGCGGCGTCTCCAGCAGCCACAGCATCACCCGCACGCAGTCGTCCACATAGACGAAGTCGCGGAGCTGCCCGCCGTCGGGATAGTCCGGGTTGTGGGAGGTGAAGAGCTTGGCGCTCTCGCCGGCGGCGATCTTCGGGGTGATCTGGGCGATCACGCTCTTCATCGTCCCCTTGTGGTACTCGTTCGGGCCGTAGACGTTGAAGAACTTGAGCCCGACCCATTGCGGCGGGTGCACCCCGGCCGCCGCCATCTTCACCGCCTGCCGGTCGAAGGCGTGCTTGGACCAGCCATAGGCGTTCATCGGCCGCAGGGTGGAAAGGCCTTCCGGGCTGTCGTCATCTTCGAACCCGGCGGCGCCGTCCCCATAGGTAGCGGCCGAGGAGGCGTAGATCAGCCGGGTGCGGGTCTCCGCGCACCAATGCCAGAGCCGGGTCGGCAGGGTGATGTTCTCGCGCACGATCAGGTCGGCGTCGCGCTCGGTGGTCGCCGAGATGGCGCCCAGGTGGAAGATCGCCTCCACGTCGCCGCGATGGTCGTTGAGGAAGTCGAAGAAATCTTCCGGCGGCACGATGGCGGCCAGGTCGCGCTTGGCGATGTTGCGCCACTTGTCGTCGGTGCCTAGGCGGTCGACCACGACGATGTCCCCGCCCACCGCCTCCTCAAGGCCGGCGACGAGGTTGGACCCGATGAAACCGGCGCCGCCGGTGACGATGATCATGGCTTGGATGGGCTCCCGAACGGACGGATCTGAATCGGCCCCAAGCTACACGAAGCGTTCCCGCGACCCAACGGTTTGCACCCTCTCTATACCCTCTTATTCCGTCATCCCGGACGAGACCGGACCCGATCCGGGCTCGGGCCGGGACCCATGGGGCGAGGCACGGTCCCGGCCCGCCCCCGGGTCGAGCCCGGGGCCGTCCGGGATGACGTGAAAGAGCGAGGACGGCGGACACCGAACAACCCCATCCTTGATCCCGCGCCGCAGCGATGACATATCCACATGGTCCAGGAGGTGAGCCATGCAGACCCGCAGCCGTTTGTTCGACGATCTGGCCCGTGTGGCCAACGGGGCGCTCAGCGCCGCCGCCGGCGTCCGCGCCGAAATCGAGCAGCTCGTCCATCAGCAGTTCGAGCGCTTCCTGGCCGACCGCGATCTCGTCACCCGCGAGGAGTTCGAGGCGGTCGAGGCGATGGCCCTCAAAGCGCGGCGCGAGCAGGCCGACCTGCAGGCGCGCATCGCCGACCTCGAAGCCAAGCTCGGCGAGGCCAAGAAGACCGCCACGAAGCGCAAGGCGGCGAGCGGCGACCGCCGGCGGGCGACCACCACCACGGCCACCCGGCGCACGGCGACGCGGAAGACAAAGACCGACGAGACACCGCCCAAAGACGAGTGATTCGGCCAACTCCCGACGGGGCTTTCGCACCTGCGGGAAACCGGCCCCCGTGCGGCGTTTCAGAACTCCCGGCAGGGAAGTCCCCGATTTCAATGACTTCCGACAGGCGCTGAATATCGCGTGTGAAGCATCTCGCTGACGCAAAATCTTGTGTTGAATGGGCGTCACCAGTTTGTGAGGCTATTCCTTGTGGTGATTCGGCGGCCCACACCACATGATGTGGCCGACCTGAGCAGATTGTCGGTCGATCTCTCCCGACCCCGGGCCGCCCCGACGCGCCGGTCAGCGCGCCAAAGGGGGAACATCCCGACATGTCGGTCACCTATGTCGATTCCACCGTCGTCCATCAAAATCCGCTAGATCTGCTCGAGGAACTGGTCGGGGCCAACGAATGGGCCTTCGACCGGGCCGGCTCCGACGAAATGGCCGTGGAGATCTCCGGCCGCTGGTGCGACTACCGACTGTACTTCCTGTGGCAGGAGGATCTCGGCGCGCTGCACTTCTCCTGCCTGCTGGAAAGCAAGGTCCCGGCGGAGAAGCGGCGCGAGGTCTGCGTGCTGCTCACCCTGCTGAACGAGAAGCTCTGGCTCGGCCATTTCGACCTCGGCTCCGACGACGGCGTGCCGATGTACCGGCATACGCTGCTCGTGCGCGGGACCGGCGGCGTGTCGGTGGAGCAGATGGAGGATCTGGTCGAGGTCGCCCTCAGCGAGGCCGAGCGGTTCTTCCCGGCCTTCCAGTTCGTGATCTGGGGCGGTAAGACGGCGGAGGAGGCGGTCGCCGCCTCCATGCTCGACGTCGCCGGAGAAGCCTGACAGCCTCTCCGAAGCGGAGGCTGACAAGAAAAGGCTGAGGAAATGACCAAACCCCTGGTGCTCATCGGCTGCGGCAAGATGGGCGGAGCGATGCTGGCCGGCTGGCTGGAGAGCGGAGAAGCGGCCGGCGGCGTGCATGTCGTCGAACCCCATGCCGAGGCCATGGGCGATCTGGCCAAGCGCGACGGGGTGACCGTCTATGCGGCGGCCGAAGACCTGCCCGGCGACCTGACCCCCAGCGTGGTGATCCTGGCGGTGAAGCCGCAGATGATGGACGACGCCCTGGTGCCGCTGGCGAAACTCGGCGGCTCGGGCGCCTATTTCCTGTCGATCGCCGCGGGCAAGACAATCGGCTATTTCGAGAACAAGCTGGGCGCCGCCGCGCCGATCGTGCGCGCCATGCCGAACACCCCGGCGGCGGTCGGGCGGGGCATCACCGCCTATGTTGCCAACGACCATGTGAGCGAGGCGCAGAAGGCCCAGGCCCACCGGCTGCTGGAAGCGGTCGGCGAGGCGGTCGAGGCCGAGACCGAGGACCAGATCGACGCGGTGACCGCCCTGTCCGGTGGCGGGCCGGCCTATGTCTTCCTGCTGATCGAGACCCTGGCGGCCGCCGGCGTGAAGGCGGGCCTGCCCGAAGAGATGGCCATGCGCCTGGCTCGGGCGACGGTGTCGGGATCGGGCGAACTTGCCCGGCGGTCCTCGGAGGAGGCCTCCCAGCTCCGGATCAACGTGACCAGCCCCGGCGGCACCACGGCCGAGGCGCTCAAGGTGCTGATGGCCGAGGGCACCGGTATCCAGCCGATCTTCGACAAGGCCATCGCCGCCGCCACCGCGCGGTCGAAGGAGCTCGCCGGCTGATCCCGCCGGCCGGCTTCTTGATGCGGCCGTCTTGATGATGGGGCGCGAGGGGGCATATCCATCGGTATGACGGACGCAAGCGACATGGCGGGCGAACCCGCGACGGCCACCGACCTGCTGGTCGACGCGGCCCTTGAGATGGCCGCCACCGAGAGCTGGCGGTCGGTGACTCTGGCCGGTGCGGCGGCGCGGGCTGGTCTCGACCCGCTGACGGCGCGCCGGACCCTGCGCTGCAAGGCGGGGCTGCTGGCGGCGATCTCCGGCCGGGTCGATGCCGGGATGATGGCCGCCCTGGACGAGGACGCCACCGATCCGGCGATTCCCGTACGGGACCGCCTGTTCGAGGCGCTGATGGCGCGGCTCGACGTGGTCGCGGCGAACCGGGAGGCGTTCCTGTCGATCCTCGACGGCCTGCCGCGCGATCCGGGCACCGCTCTTGCCAGCCTGCCGAGCCTCGGCCGGTCGATGGCCCGCACCCTGGAGGCGGTCGGCGAACGCACTCGTCCGCCCTTCGGCCCGCTGAAGGTGAAGGGTCTCGCCGTGGTCTGGATGGCGACTTTGCGCGTTTGGCGCACCGACGACAGCCCCGACATGGCCGTGACGATGAAGGCGCTGGACACCTATCTCTCCCGGGCCGAGGAGATGGCAAATACCTTCATACCGGGGGCCCGCGTGGTTAACGCGCCGGCCGCCGCCGATCAGCCGATGTAATCGAACCGACTTCTAACTTGCGGGCCGGGATGACGCTGGGTAAGGTCGCGCCTCTTTTCCCGGGAGCCTTTCCGCCCCGCCCGCTACATCGCCGGTTGGTTCATGTCGACACGCGCCCCGAAGATCCTGGCCTGCAATTCCAACAGGCCCCTGGCCGAGGCCATTTCCGCCTATCTGAACCTGCCGCTGACCAAGGCGGATATCCGACGGTTCTCCGACATGGAGGTCTTCGTCGAGATCCAGGAGAACATCCGCGGCGAGGACGTGTTCGTGGTGCAGTCAACGAGCTATCCGGCGAACGACAACCTGATGGAACTGCTGGTCACGCTGGACGCCCTGCGCCGCAGCTCGGCCCGCCGCATCACCGCGGTCATCCCGTACTACGGCTATGCCCGCCAGGACCGTAAGTCCGGCCCGCGCACGCCGATCTCCGCCAAGCTGGTCGCCAACCTGATCACCAAGGCTGGCGCCGACCGCGTCCTGACGATCGACCTGCATGCCGGTCAGATCCAGGGCTTCTTCGACATCCCGACCGACAATCTGTTCGCCGCCCCGGTGTTCATCGACGACATCAAGGCGCGCTACGGCGACGAGAAGCTGGTCGTGGTCTCTCCGGATGTCGGCGGCGTGGTCCGTGCCCGCGCGGTCGCCAGCCGCATCCATGCCGACCTCGCCATCATCGACAAGCGGCGCGAGCGCGCCGGCGTGTCGGAGGTGATGAACATCATCGGCGACGTGGACGGCCGGCGCTGCGTGCTGGTGGACGACATCGTCGACAGCGGCGGCACGCTGTGCAACGCCGCCGAGGCGCTGATCCAGGCCGGTGCGATCTCCGCCGACGCCTATATCACCCACGGCGTGCTGTCCGGCGGCGCCGTGGCCCGCGTGACCTCGTCGCCGCTGACCTCCCTGGTCACCACGGATTCGATCCAGGCGACCGAGGCGGTGCGGGTGGCGCACAACATCCGCAAGCTGACCGTCGCCCCGCTGCTGGGCGAGGCGATCCAGCGGATCAGCGAAGAGCGTTCGGTCTCCAGCCTGTTCAACTGAGTGGCTGAGACGAGGGCGGCGCCGCTTTTGGGTGGCGCCGCGCCAGGATTCGCGGTATACGCCGCGCCCTATCCGCCCGGCACCCCTGGAGGCCGGGCTTTTCACAGGAGATAAGCATGGCTGACGTTGCCACGTTGAACGCCAGCGTGCGCGATCGGGTCGGTAAGGGGTCCGCCCGGGCTGCGCGTCGCGAGGGGTTCGTTCCCGCCGTTATCTACGGCGATAAGAAAGATCCGCTGCCGATTCAGATCGAGAAGCGGGAACTCGACAAGCTGCTGAACAAGCCGGGATTCTTCTCGCACCTGATCGACCTGAAGGTCGCCGGTGAGAGCCACCGCGTCCTGCCGCGCGATCTGCAGCAGCACCCGGTCAGCGACTTCGCCTGGCATGTCGACTTCCTGCGCGTGTCGGCCACCAGCGAGCTGACCGTCGACGTTCCGGTCGAGTTCATCAACGAAGACAAGGCCCCGGGCCTGAAGCGTGGCGGCGTGCTGAACGTCGTGCGCCACACCGTCGAGATGAACTGCCGCGCCGACAACATTCCGGAAAAGCTGGTCGTCGATCTGACCGGGCTCGCCATCGGCGACTCCGTGCACATCTCCGCCATCACGCTGCCGGAAGGTGCGACCCCGGTCATCGACGATCGCGACTTCACCGTCGCCACGATCGCGTCGCCGACTGTCGTCGCCGAGGCCGATGCCGAAGAGACCGCCGCCGCCGAGGAGTCCAAGGCTGAAGAAGAAGCCGAGGACGAGGGCGAGGGCGAAGGCGAGGAGGACGGCGAGGAGAACTGATCTCCGCGTCCTTTCGCACGATCTTCGGCGCCCGCGATCCAGACCCCGGATCGCGGGCGCTGGCATTTTCGGCCTGTGGATGGCATCACCTGCCCGACTTCTGAGACGCGCGAGGTTCCCCCATGCTGCTGTTCGTCGGCCTCGGCAATCCAGGTCCGAAATACGAAGGCAACCGGCACAATATCGGCTTCATGGCGGTCGAGGAGATCGCCCGCCGCTACAGTTTCGGTCCCTGGCGCGCGCGATTCCAGGGCCTGGCCAGCGAGGGCGTGATCGCCGGCGAGAAGGTCATGGTGCTGAAGCCGATGACCTTCATGAACGAAAGTGGCCGCTCGGTCGGTGAGGCGGTCCGGTTCTTCAAGCTGCCGGTCAACGCCGTCTCGGTATTTTACGACGAACTGGACCTCACCCCCGGCAAGATGCGGCTGAAGCAGGGCGGCGGCTCCGGCGGCCATAACGGCATCCGCGACATCGACCGGCATATCGACAAGAACTACCGCCGGGTCCGGCTCGGAATCGGCCATCCGGGCGACAAGAACAAGGTCCACAGCTACGTGCTTTCCGACTTCTCCAAGGCGGAGCAGAAGGCCTGGCTGGAGCCGCTGATCGACGCGGTGGCCCGCGAGGTGGAGGCCCTGGCGCGTGGCGACGAGGCGCGCTTCATGAGCCGCGTGGCCCATGCCGTGTTCCCCCCGCCGCCGAAACCGGCTAAACCCGCGCCGGACAACACGAGCGATACACCGAAAGACTCTCCAGCCAGCGACGGAGCGTGAGCCCATGGGCTTCAACTGCGGCATCGTCGGCCTGCCGAACGTCGGCAAGTCGACGCTTTTCAACGCGCTGACCGCCACCGCGGCGGCCGAGGCGGCGAACTACCCGTTCTGCACCATCGAGCCGAATACCGGCAGGGTGGCGGTACCGGATCCGCGTCTCGACGACCTGGCGCGCATCGCCAAGTCGGCCAAGATCCTGCCGACCCAGATCGAGTTCGTGGACATCGCCGGCCTGGTGAAGGGTGCCAGCAAGGGCGAAGGGCTCGGCAACCAGTTCCTCGCCAACATCCGCGAGACCCACGCCATCGTCCATGTGCTGCGCTGCTTCGAGGGCGACGTGACCCATGTGGACGGCTCGGTCGATCCGATCCGCGACGCCGAGACGGTCGAGACCGAGCTGATGCTGGCCGATCTGGAAAGCCTGGAGAAGCGCATCGTGGCGCTGGAGAAGCGGGTGCGCGGCCAGGACAAGGAAGCCAAGGCGCTGATGCCGCTGGCGCAGAAGGCGGTCGAGCTGCTGCGCGACGGTAAGCCGGCCCGGGTCATGCTGGCCGATCTGGATGCCGAGGAGACCCGGCTGTTCAAGCAGATGCAGCTCCTCTCCGCCAAGCCGGTCCTCTACGTGTGCAACGTCGAGGAAGAGAATGCCGGCTCCGGCAATGCCCTGTCCGCCAAGGTGGCGGAGAAGGCGGCGGCTGACGGGGCCGAGGCCGTGGTGATCTCCGCCGCCATCGAGGCCGAGATTGCCCAGCTCACCGATCCCGAGGAGAAGCGGGAGTTCCTGGACAGCCTGGAGCTGGACGAGCCTGGCCTGACCAAGCTGATCCGCGCCGGCTACAAGCTGCTCGACCTGCTGACCTTCTTCACCGTCGGCCCGAAGGAGGCACGCGCCTGGACCGTGCGCCGGGGTGCGAAGGCGCCGGAGGCCGCCGGCGAGATCCATACCGACTTCCAGCGCGGCTTCATCCGGGCGGAGACCATCTCCTACACCGATTACGTCGCCACCGGCGGCGAGCAGGGGGCCAAGGACGCCGGCAAGATGCGGGTGGAAGGCTCCGAATACGTGGTGCAGGATGGCGACGTCTTCCATTTCCGCTTCAACGTCTGATCACTGACAGCCGAGGGACTCACCATGGCCGACACGCTCAAGCTGAAGGCGTCCGACGGGCACGCCTTCGACGCCTATCTCGCCCAGCCCTCCGGCAAGCCCCGGGGCGGCCTGGTGGTCATTCAGGAGATCTTCGGCGTGAACAGCCACATGAAGAAGGTGGCCGACGCCTATGCCGAGGACGGCTATCTGGCGATCTGCCCGGCCCTGTACGACCGCTACAAGCCGGGCATCGAGCTCGGCTATGACGAGGACGACGTGACCGAGGGCCGCGAGATCCGCGCCAAGGTCGGCAACGACGATCCGCTGCTGGACATCGCCGCCGCCGCCGACGCGGTGCGCTCGGCCGGCAAGGTCGGCGTCGTCGGCTACTGCTGGGGCGGGACCCTGACCTGGCTGTCGGCCACCAAGCTCGAGGGCTTCGCCGTCGCCTCCAGCTACTATGGCGGCGGCATCGGCGGTCTGGCCGAGCTGCAACCGAAATGCCCGGTGATCTTCCATTTCGGCGAGCAGGATCATGCGATCCCGATGGCCGAGGTCGACAAGATCCGCCAGGCCCATCCGGACCTGCCGGTCCATGTCTATCCGGCCGGTCACGGCTTCAACTGCGACGAGCGCGGCAGCTACGAGCCCAAGAGCGCGGAGATCGCCCGCGAGCGCACCCTGGAGTTCTTCAAGCAGCATCTGGGCTGACGCCCGGCGCCGCGGCGCCCGATACCGGTTCCTCTCTCCGACGATGCGGCCTACGATTGCACCATGGGGAGAGGTGCCGAGGACGGCGGATGGCCGACCGACTGCGCCAAGTGCTTCGGTCTGTGCTGCATCGCGCTGGCGCATCAGCCGGCGGCCGGGTTTCCGGCCGTCAAGGCTCCCGATACGCCGTGCGTCCACCTCTCCGACACCTTCCGCTGCACCCAGTTCGACACGTTGGAGGCGGCCGGCTTTCCCATCTGCCGGGCCTATGACTGTTTCGGGGCCGGCCCGGTGGTCAGCGCACGGATGCGGTCCGAGTGGGGACCCTGGACGCCGCAGATGGTCGCCGGCGCCGCAGGTCATCTTGCCGGCTTCCGCGATCTCGCCCGACTCCGGATGCTGATCGCGGCCTTGCGCCGGGAGGGCTCGGCGGAGGCAAGCGCGGTCGCCAACCGCCTCGACCCGGTGGCCGAAGCGTTCCGCCGGACCGGCCGGGTGGAGATCGATGCCGGCACCGCGCAGTTCATGCGTTGGCACGAGGCCTTGATCTCGGCCATTCTGGCACCGCTCAAAGAACAAACGAAATCCAGGGAGGGACCATGAGCGGTCTTGAAGGCAAGGTTGCCGTCATCACCGGCGCCACCAGCGGCATCGGCCTCGCCGCCGCCGAGGCGTTGTCGGCGCGCGGGGTGAAGCTCGTGCTCCACGGCCGCCGAGGCGAGATCCTGGAGGCGCACGCCGCCCGGCTGCCCAACTGCGTGGTGCTGGCCGGCGACATCGCCGATCCGGCGACCCCCGACGCCCTGGTCGATCTGACGATGAAGAGCTTCGGCCGGCTCGACATCGCCTTCGCCAATGCCGGCCTGATCGCCAGCGGGCCGGTCGACGATATCGATCTGGACGCGATGTCCGACATGCTGCGGGTCAATATCGACGCCACCTTCCGGTTCGCCTACACGGTCCTGCGCCACATGAAGAAGGCGGGCGGCGGCGACATGCTGTTCACCGGCTCGGTGCTGGGCACCAAGACCCGGCCGAATGCCGGCGCCTATGCGGCGACCAAATACGCGATCGAGGCGCTGGCGGAATCCCTGCGCATGGAGCTTGCCGGATCCGGCGTGCGGGTCGCGGTGGTCGAGCCGGGGCTGGTGCGCACCGACCTGCACCGCGACTACGAGGTGCGGCCTGAAGTCAGCCAGAGCGTGCCGCAGCCGCTGACCCCCGCCGACGTCGCCCGGGCGGTAGTCTTCGCGGTTGAGCAGCCGGCTTCCGTGCTGATCCCGCGGATCATGGTCCTGCCGTCCGGCCAGAACGTCTGAGGAAACCCGTCATGAAGATCACCGGCCTGCGCACCCGCGCCATCGAGATTCCGTTCGACAAACCCATCGGCACCGCCATCCACCGCATCGAGGGCGTGGCCGGGCTGCTGGTCTGGCTCGACACCGAGGAGGGCATCACCGGCGAAAGCTACCTCTGGGCCATCGGCGCTCACCGCCTGCCGGTGCTGGACGCCATCACCCGGATGCTGGGCGAGCGGATGATAGGCCGGGACCCGCGCGACACCGCCGCCCGGTTCGACGAGATGTGGGGCGAGATCAACTTCCTCGGCCATAAGGGCGTGTCGCTGTTCGGCATCGCGGCCATCGACTGGGCCTGCTGGGATATCCTGGGGCAGTCCCTGGGCGCCTCCGTCTCCCGCCTCCTGGGCCGACGGCGCGACCGGGTGCGGGCCTACGCCTCGGGCGGCCTGTGGGCCTCCATGACCGTCGAGGAGCTGCAGGCTCAGGCCCGCGACTTCCTCGGCCAGGGCTTCAAGGCGATGAAGATGCGCATCGGCAAGCCGGATATCGGCGAGGATATCGAGCGGGTCGCCGCCGTGCGCGAGGCGATCGGCCCGAAGGTCGAGCTGATGGCCGACGCGAACCAGGGCCTCACGGTCCCGCACGCGATCCGCCTTGGCCGGCGGCTGGAGGCGTTCAACCTCGTCTGGTTCGAGGAGCCGGTGCAGGCCTACGACCTGGAGGGCTCCGCCCGGGTGGCCGCGGAGATCGACACGCCGATCGCCAGCGGCGAGACCGAGTACGGCCGCTACGGCTTCCGCGACATGCTGGAGCGCAAGTCGGCCGACGTACTGATGCCGGATCTGGAGCGGGTCGGCGGCATCACCGAGTGGATGCGGGTCGCCAACATGGCCGCCGCCTACGATGTGCCGGTCAGCCCGCACCTGTTCACCGAGCACTGCCTGCAGCTCTGCGGTGCGGTGTCCAACCTCACCTATGCCGAACACATGCCCTGGTTCCGCCCGCTGTTCGCCGAGCAGATCGAGATGGTGGACGGCGACCTGCTGATCCCCGACGTTCCCGGCATGGGCTTCCGGTTCGATCCGGACGCGGTGGAACGGTATGCACTAGACCGCCGGGGCTAGAGTTCGACAACATGCATCCAATCAACATGAGTTGAGCCGGCGGGGTCGCCGTCGGCACGATTATCCGGAATCTGGAGGAAACGGACGCATGAGTGGCGTCGAAAAAGAGTGGGTCGGAGACATTCCCGGCGCCCTGCATGGCGTGCGTGTCCTGGACATGTCGCGTCTGGTCGCCGGCAACGCGGTGACCCATCTGCTGGCCGATCACGGGGCCGAGGTCATCAAGATCGAGAAGCCGGACGGCGGCGACGACCTGCGCGCCTGGAACACGGAAGGGGTCACGACCCACTGGAAGGTGATCTGCCGCAACAAGAAGAGCGTCACCCTGAACTTCCGCCAGGAAGGGGCCATCGACCTGATGCTGGACCTGGTCGCCTCGGCGCGGGTTCTGGTGGAGAACTTCAAGCCGGGCACGCTGGAGAAGATGGGGATCGGGCCGGACGTGCTGCTGAAGCGCAATCCGAACCTGATCATCATCCGGATCTCCGGCTGGGGCCAGGACGGGATGTGGTCGCACCGCCCGGGCTTCGGCAGCCTTGTGGAGGCGATGAGCGGGTTCGCCGCCATGAACGGTTTCGCCGACCGGCCGCCGGTGCTGCCGCCGCTGGCGCTGGCCGACATGATCGCCGGCCTCTACGGCGCGTTCTCCGCCATGGTGGCGATCCGCGAGATCGAGGTGAAGAACGGGCCGGGGCAGGTGATCGACCTGTCGCTGTTCGAGCCGATCCACTCGGTGCTGGGGCCGATCGTCGCCAATTACGATCTCACCCAGACGGTGCCGGAGCGCACCGGCTCCCTGTCCAACCAGTCGGCCCCGCGCAACGTCTACCAGTGCAAGGACGGCAAGTACGTGGCGCTCAGCGCGTCCATGCAGGCGATGGCGCACCGGCTGCTGCGCACCATCGGTCGCGGCGACCTCGTGGACAATCCGAAGTTCCGCACCAACACCGACCGGGTCGCCAACCGTCACGAGCTCGATCCGATCGTCGCCGCCTTCATGGCCGAGCGGACCCAGGAAGAGAACCTGGCGATCTTCGAGGAGGCGGGCGTCACCGTCGGCGCGGTACCCGATGTGAGCGAGCTTGCCGTGCATCCCTATCCGCTGGATCGCGAGGCCATCGTCTCCATGCCCGACGCCGATATCGGCCGCATGGCGATGCACAACGTGATCCCGCGCATGTCCGGCAGCCCGGCCCAGCTCCGCATGCCCGCCCCCGAGCTGGGCGAGCACAACGAGGAGATCTGGCCGGCCCTGGGCCATGACACCGACGCCCTGCGGGCGAAAGGACTGATCTGATGACCCTCGATACCTCCCGTCCCGCGCCCCTGTGGCGCTCGCTGCTTTACGTCCCGGCCAATGCCGAGCGGTTCGTGGCCAAGGCAGGCGAGCGCGGCGCTGACGTGGTGATCCTCGACGTCGAGGACTCGATCCCGCCGGACCGCAAGGAGGAGGCGCGGGCCGCCCTGCCGGGCTCCATCGCGACCGTGGCGAAGGCCGGCACCGTGGAGGTCATGGTCCGCATCAACCGGCCCTGGCGCCTCGCCATCGCCGATCTGGAGGCCGCGGTGATCCCGGGCCTGGACGCGCTCTGCCTGCCCAAGGTGGACAGCGCCGACCACATCCGCGCCATCGACGAGGTGGTGGGCGAGCTGGAAGCCGAGCGCGGCCTGCCGGCCGGCCATGTGCGTTACGCCGTGCTG
This sequence comes from Thalassobaculum sp. OXR-137, assembly GCF_034377285.1. Taxonomy (NCBI): domain Bacteria; kingdom Pseudomonadati; phylum Pseudomonadota; class Alphaproteobacteria; order Rhodospirillales; family Thalassobaculaceae; genus Thalassobaculum; species Thalassobaculum sp. OXR-137. Next base: position 2,233,019 of record NZ_CP139715.1, read on the forward strand.
GTGGAGACCGCCAAGGGCGTGCACGAGGCAAGGGCCATTGCCAAGGCCAGCCCACGGGTGGCGGCGATCACCCTGGGCGGCGAGGACATGGCCGCCGACCTGGGTCTCCCGGAACCGGACCCCGCCGTGCTCGATCCCTATGACGCGCTGGTGCGGCTGGCGGCGCGGGAGGCGGGGATCATCCCGCTCGGCTATCCCGGCTCGATTGCCGAGTTCTCCGATCTCGACGCCTTCCGCCGCGGCGCGGAGCAGGGGCGGCGCAACGGCTCGGAAGGCGGGATGGGCATCCACCCGGCGCAGATTCCGGTGCTGAACGCCGCCTTCACCCCGAGCGACGAGGAGATCGCCCATGCCGAAGGCCTGCTCGCCGCGTTCAAGGACGCGCTGGCCCAGGGCAAGGGGGCGGTGGCCTATAAGGGCAAGATGATCGACAAGCCGATCGTCGACCGCGCCGAGCGGGTCATGGCGGTGGCCTCGCGGCTGAAGCGGTAGGGGGTAGGGGGTAAGGGGGAGCTTTTCCTCTACCCCTTCACCCCCAGGGCTTGAAGAACACCAGCGCCGCCCCGACCGCGATCATGCCCAGGCCGAAGAGCTGGCTCGGGGCGATGCTCTCCTTCAGGTACAGGAACGAGAAGGCCACGAAGACCGCGATGGTGATCACTTCCTGGATCGTCTTGAGCTGGGCGGCGCTGTAGACGCCGTGGCCGATCCGGTTGGCCGGCACCGCTAGGCAGTATTCCGCCAGCGCGATGCCCCAGCTCACCAGGATCACCACGATCAGCGGCGTCGCCTTGAACTTCAGGTGGCCGTACCAGGCGAAGGTCATGAACACGTTGGACGCCGCCAGCATCAGCGGCGGCAGCAGATAGCTCATGGTCGGGGTCACGCGGGCTCTCCGGGGATCGTGGCGGCCGCCTTCGGCCGAATGGGACCCCGCAGTCTACTCCACGCCGCCGATCGATTTCGACGCGGATCCCCGGGCCGTCAGGACCGGATCCGGGGTTCCGGCTCCAGCTCGCCCGACCCGGCCGCCAGGATCGCGCCGTCGGCCGGCCGCTGCACGGTGAAGACATAGCCCGCCAGCGGCTTGCCCGCCTCGCGCCGCAGGACCTCGGTGCGCTGGTCGAGCACCGTCAGCCGGGCGTCGGCCGAGGCCGCGCGCACGTAGTCGGCGGAATGGCCGTAGCGCAGGGTCGGCAGCAGGCGCATCACCTCGCTCTCCGCCCCGCCGGTCGGATCGAGCGCTTCCACCGTGAACACCGCCCGGCCGCCGGGCCGCAGCGCCTGGCCGATTCCGCTCAGGACCCGGTCGAGGGCACCCACGTAGTTCAGCACGTCGCCGGCGACGATCAGGTCGTACAGCCGCGGCGGCGTGGACAGGAAGGCGGCGATATCGCCCTGGTGCAGACCGTCGTAGATCTTCTTGGCCCTGGCCTTCTCCAGCATGCCGTCCGACAGGTCGACCCCGTCGAGCCAGGCGCAGTGGCGGCGCAGCCGTTCGCCGATCAGGCCAGTGCCGCAGCCGAGATCGAGTACCGAGCCCAGCCCGTCCGGCCCGCCGGTGCCGACGAGCTCGGCGATCAGCGCGGGCCCCTGATACTCCAGGTCCTGCAGCAGCGAGCGGTCGAACCGGTCGGAAAAGTCGTCGAACAGCGCTTTGACATAGGGTGTCTGGGTCGCGTCCGGCGGCGGGGCGGCGCCGAGCAGGGCGAGATGCAGCATGGCGCCGTGCCGGTCCTCGTCGTGCAGGTCGAGATAGCGTCGGAAGCTGGCCACGGCCTCGTCGCGCAGGCCGAGCTTGGCCTGGGTCTCGCCGGTGAGAACCAGGAGGTCGCCCCAGTCCGGCGCGAGTTCCAGCGTCTGGTCGAGCAGGGACAACGCGCCGACGAGGTCGCCCTGGTCGATCAGTGCGCACGCATAGCCGACGCGGCGGTCGGCCCGGGGATCTCTGGATGTCATGGTATGAGCGACGGAACCTTGGAGCGCGCTCAGCGCGCCGGGGCTGCCCGACCCTCCGAAAAGCCTAAGATGAGGGATCGTTTACTCCGACCCGCGGCCCGCCGGAAGAGGCTTCACCGCCATACCGCTCCGCGTCCGGCGCATGGGTCCCGGGTATGGGGCTGGCGCATGGGGTTGGCTCATGGAGCCGGCTCACACACTTAACCCCATCTCCGACTTCCTGGACGATCCGCAGGATCGATCCAGGACCGTGACCGGTCGCCTGTCCCAGGGTCCTGGATCGGCCCTGCAGGCCGTCCAGGAAGTCGAGTGGGGGAGGGATGGCGACCTGCATGAGGCCGCCCGACCGCGGGGGATGGATCAGGGCCGCCGGCGCTTGCCGCCTGGCGCCCTCCCGGCTAACGTTGTTGCCAGGAGATATCGATGACCCGAACCACCGTTACCATCGTAGGCATGAGGCGCATGGACCCTTAGCGGAACCCTGAGCCGCCTGCCATGCGCCCCCGAACTTCGTTCGGGGGTTTTCTGTTTCGAGGCCTCCTATGATCCCCTTTCGAGCCAGTTCGCCGCCCCACTTCACCACTCTCGTGCTGCTGGCCGCCACCTCGACGATGACGCTCAACCTGATCGTCCCGTCGCTGGCCAACATCGCCCGCGACCTCAACTCCGATTACGGTGTGGTCAGCCTGGCGCTAGGCGGCTATCTGGCGGTGACGGCCCTGGTTCAGCTCGGCGTCGGCCCGCTGTCCGACCGGATCGGCCGGCGGCCGGTGTTGCTGACCGCCCTGGCGGTGTTCACCGTCGCGTCCGCGATCGGCGCCGCGGCCCAGGATGTGTGGATGTTCCTCGGCGCGCGAATGATCCAGGCCGCCGTGATCTCCGGCTATGTGCTGTCGCTTGCGATCGTCCGCGACACCCATGACGGGCCGGACGTGCCCCGGCTGGTCAGCCGCATCGCCATGTCGATGGCGCTGGCGCCGATGCTGGCCCCGATGGTCGGCAGCCTGTTGGACGCGGCCCTCGGATGGCGGGCGATCTTCGTGCTCTACGGCACCGTCGGCGCGGCGCTGCTGTGTCTTGTGTGGACCGACCTGGGCGAGACCGTTCGTGGGCGGGAAGAGATGGCAGGGGCCGTGATACCGGGTGCCGCCTCCCTGTTTCGACGCCCGCTGTTCTGGAGCTATGCGCTGTGCACGACCTTCTCCGGCGGCGCGTTCTACATCTTCATCTCGGGCTCTCCGTTGATCGCCACCTCGGTCTTCGGCGTCACCACGGCCGAACTGGGACTCTATGTCGGCAGTATCACGGGCGGGTTCATGACCGGCAGTTTTCTTGCCGGTCGGCTGTCGCGCAGCTGGGCGTCGACGCGGGTGATGCTGCTGGGGCGGATCGTGGCCTGCGGCGGGCTGCTGGCGGGGATCGCCGTGCTGGAGAGCGGCCTCGTCGTGCCCGTCCTTTATTTCGGGAGCACGATCCTCGTCGGCGTCGGCAACGGACTGACCACGCCGACCAGCAATGCCGGGGCAATGTCGGTCGTCCCCCGCCTGGCGGGCTCTGCTGCCGGGATCACCGGCGCCACCAACCTCGCTGTCGGCGCGCTGCTGACCTCGGGCACCGGCGCGCTCCTGGCCGACCGGCCGTCGCCGCTGCTGCTGCTCGTCCTGATGCTGGCAGTGTCCGTCGCCGCATTGTTGGCGACGCTGGCGGCCATGGTGCTGGAGAGGCGGAGCGACGGCTGAGGATCAGGGCCGGCGCAGGTCCGCGCGGAAGGCGTAGCCGCGGAAGATCGGGCGGATCTCGACCTCGGCCCGGCCGGAGGCCTTCAGCTCGCGCAGGTAGCCGATCAGCTCCGGGCGCACATGCACGCCGAACAGGTCGAGCCACCCGAACAGCATGCCGCGGAACCAGCCGGGCAGGCCGGCCTGGTCGCCGAAATCGACGATATGCACGCGGCCGCCGGGCTTCAGCGAGGCGACGGCATGCTCGATCGATTCCCGCCAGGGCGGGATCATCGACAGGGAATAGGAGAACACGATCCGGTCCAGCGGCTCGGACAGGCCGAAGGCGGAGGCCGGGTCGAACTGCTCGGCGAAGCCGTGCACCAGCGGCAGGCGGTCCGTCAGGCCCGCGCGGTCGACCTTGGCCTGGGCGGAGCGCAGCATCTCCGTGGAGGCGTCCAGGCCCATCAGGTGGGCCTGGGGGTAGCGCCGGGCCATGAGCACCAGATTGCGGCCGGTGCCGCAGCCGATTTCGCACACCGTCTCGCCCGGCTGCAGATCCAGCTCGGCGATGAGCTGGTCGCGGCCCAGCAGGTAATAGGCGCGGCTCAGGTCGTAGATGTGCCGTTGCAGCCGATACATGTCGTCCATCTTGCGATGGACGACACTGGTATCGCTGCCCGCGTCATCCTGGCCGCGGACACCGTCCGCCATGGCTCAGTCCTTGAGGGTGTATAGGTGGAAGCCGCCATAGATGGACGAGCGGTCGGCGGCGGTGTGCAGCTTGCTCTCGGCCTCGTGGTACTGGAAGCGGTCGAGCATCTCGTTGGGGATGCGGCCGGGCAGGATGCTGTCCTCGCCGGCGGTGCGGAAGATCACCCGCGTGCCCGGCTTGGCGGTACGCAGGATCTCGCCCCACAGTTCGGTGAGCTGCTCGGTGGTCATCCAGTCCTGGGCGTCCAGCAGGACATAGCGGTCCAGCGACTGGTCGGCCTGTGTCTGCAGGTAAGAGGTCACCGAGGTCTGCTTGAACGCCACCCGGTCCAGCTTGGTCTGCAGTTCCTGGTAATACCGCTCCTGCAGGTAGCGGGGCACGGCGATGCGGTCGATCTTGTCGTAGCCGCGGCCGAAGGCCTGCCAGGCGAAGTAGTTGTCGGCGAACGGGAAGTCGCAGGCCAGCCGCTCCAGCCGGGAGCGCATGAGGCCCGCCATGTTGCCGCCCGAGGAGGCCGACAGCTCCTGGAACTGTGCCGGCGGGATGCCGAGACCGAAATAGCTCACCGGCAGACGGCAGATCGCCTTCATCACCGCCGTCTCGAAGATCGGCTCGATCAGGGTCTCGAACAGCCAGCGCTGCTCTTCCAGATTGCGGGCCGTCAGCAGCCGCTTGGGGTTCTTGCCGCTCAGCCGGGCGACCAGATGCAGCAGGCCGATGAAGCGGCCGAGCACCCCGTGCTTGTAGATGTTGCGGGCGAACAGGTTGATCCGCCGGCCGGTCAGGCCGCGGCGCATCCAGTAGGCATGGGTCTCGGGGTCGAGATGGTCGCGCAGGTGCTTGTGGAAGGCGCGGACGTTGCCCTTCTCGTCGGCATGGCCGAACAGGCGGAAGAAGGACTCGTAGCTCGGCAGGTGCTTGAGCGCGGCGACCTTGAGATGGCAGAGCGCGATGTGGTGCGGGTTGAGGTCGACCGCGGTGACGTTTTCCGGGTTCTCGGTCAGGTAGTTGAGGACGTTGCAGCCGCCCGAGGCGATGGTGAGGATCCGGCTCTCCGGGGTCAGGCGCAGGGCCTTGAGATCGACCTCCGGATCTTCCCAGATCTGCGGGTAGACCAGGCCGTGGAACATGACGATGAAGGCACGGTCCAGGATCCCGCGCTTGGTGAAGCGGCGGTGAGGGGTCACGGCGTCCGACAGCAGCGGGTTCTTCTTCATTTCTCGCGTCTCCAGGGATCGACGGCACACACTAGCCGAGACACGCGGCGGTGGCGTCCGATCGATTGGCGATTTCATCAAATCTTCATGGCCGTCGCCATGGCACTACGGAAGACCGCCGTTTTCAGGCTATTTGCCGGTCGCTTTCGCGATTGCGGTCTTCCCGGCGGCACCGTCTTCCAGGGGATAGTACCCTATTCTGAGCGCGAATCGATTGCGGATCGACTCCAGCACCTTCTCGCTGTCCCGCGGCATCGGGATCTTGCGGTCCAGCGCGAACAACAGCAGCGCGCTGACGACCTCCTGGGGCTCGAACTTGACCTTCACCTCCTCCCCGCTGTCGGGGAGCAGACGCAGCAGCCCGGTGGGTGGCTGTTCGCCGGCCACGCCGCCCACGGGTTCCGCCCGCACCACGGTGCCCATCGGGAGACGCCGGCCGCTCTTCTGGCAGAATTTCACCAGGGCCTGGGCGGCCTCGTGGGGCGTGAAGACGATGAAGCGGAATTCGGCGGGCATGGCGCGGCTCGCGTCTGGGGCAGGTATTTGATTAAAGGTTTACGGGTCCAAACGTTAACGTCCCCATAACGCAGAGGGGAAAATCTCTCGAAAGGCGGGCCGGCAGGACCAGAGGAAGCCGAAAAGAAAAGCACCGACGTCCCGGGAGAGACGTCGGTGCGGAAGGCGGTCGGACGGCGGCGCGGACGCCGCCGCGGTCAGTCGATCTTCACGTGGCGCATGTCGAACTGGTTGTCGGCACGCTGCTCGAGCGTGACGTTGGAGCGCTTGCCCCAGGCCAGCCCCTGCTGGTGCAGCGGGATGTAGCCCCGCTCGTTGTGCAGGATCGTGAAGGCGTCGCGGATCATCGCATCGCGCTTCTCCGCATCGGTCTCCGACAGGACCTCGTCGGTCAGCCTATCGAATTCCGCGTTGGAGTAGCCGCCGATGTTGAACTTGCCGCGGCCGCTGTCGTCCGGCGTGGCAATGATGTTGTACATCACGTTCCAGCTGTCGAAGGAGCCGGGCGTCCAGCCCAGCAGATAGAAGCTGGTGTCCCGCTTCGGCGCCAGGATCTTGGCGAAGTACTGGGCCTTCGGCTGGGCCAGCAGGTTCACCTTGACGTTGATCCGGGCGAGCATCGCCACGACCGCCTGACAGATCGCCTCGTCGTTGACGTAGCGGTTGTTCGGGCAGTCCATGGTGACCTCGAAACCGTCCGCATAGCCGGCGTCGGCCATCAGCTTCTTGGCCATGGCCGTGTCGGTTTCCAGTCGGGTGAACTCGTCCGAATGGGTGAACAGGAACGGCGAGATCATCAGGGCCGTCGGGGCCGAGAGGCCGCGCATGACCTTCTTCTGGATCAGTTCGACGTCGATCGCGCGGTAGAACGCCTCACGGACGCGGACGTCCTTGAACGGGTTCTTGCCCTTGATGTTGGAATACAGGAGCTCGTCGCGCTCCTGGTCCATGCCCAGGAAGATCGTGCGCAGCTCCGGACCGGCGAGAACCTCGGCGTTCGGATCGCCGTCGATGCGCTCCATGTCCTGAACCGGGACCGGATACATCATGTCGATCTCGCCCGAGAGCAGCGCGGCCACGCGGGTGGAGTCGGAGCCGATCGGGGTGAAGATGATCTCGGTGAGGTTGTGGGTCTTGTTGGCCTTGTCCCACCAGTTCTCGTTCTCGACCAGAACCGTCTTCACGTCGGTCTCGCGAGACTGGACCTTGAACGGCCCGGTGCCGTTGGCGTTCCGGGTGGAGAAGTTCTCCTTGCCGCCGGTGACGTCGGTCGGCGCCTCGGCCCCGTTCGCCTCGGCCCACTCCTTGTCCATGATGGCCCAGGTGGCCCATTCGTAATGGAGGATCGGGTTCGGCGTCTCGGTGACGAAGTCGACCGTGTAGTCGTCGACCTTGATCACCTCGGCTACGCCGGCGAGGCGGGTCTTCAGGTCCGAACCGTCCTTGCGGACCCGCTCGGCGGAGAACAGCACGTCGTCGGCGGTGAAGTCGTTGCCGTTATGAAACTTCACACCCTTGCGCAGGTGGAAGCGCCACTTGGTCGGCTCCAGGATCTCCCAGCGCTCGGCCAGCGCCGGCTCGATCTCCAGCGACGGCGAGCGGCGAATGAGACCCTCGTAGATGTTGCCCAGCAGACCGAGGGTGAAGGTCTCGTTCAGCGAATAGGGGTCGAGGGACTGGGCATCGCCCTGGAACGCCCATTTGAACGTCTTGGCTTCGGCGAAGGAGGCGCCGAGCATGATCAGGCCGGCCCCGAGACCGGCCATAAGGTATCGGGAAAATCGGGATTTAGATTGCATAGTGGTTATCTCCTGCGTCCCCTGCTCAATGGGCGATCTGCGCCGCCAAAGTTACCGTATGGAGAGAATGTCAGCTGTTCAAGCAGATGTCAGCATAGTCGAGTATCAGGATAGGGATCGGCGGGTGTTGAGTGGGTCCGGGAACCGACGTCACACAGCCGCATTGCCGCGCCCCAGGGCGATGGGCTAGAAACGGCCCGGTTCACACACTTGCCCCGTCAAAGGATCGTGCCGCATGGCCTCCTACCAGTACATCTACGTCATGAACGGACTCTCCAAGGTCTATCCGGGAGGGCGCGAGGTACTGAAGGACATCCGTCTGTCCTTCCTGCCCGGCGCCAAGATCGGCGTGCTCGGCGTCAACGGCGCCGGTAAGTCGACCCTGCTGAAGATCATGGCCGGCGTGGACACCGAGTATAATGGCGAGGCCTGGGCCGCCGACGGCGTCAAGGTCGGCTACCTGCCGCAGGAGCCGCAGCTCGACACCGACACGGACGTCCAAGGCAACGTCATGCGCGGCCTCGGCCCGATCAAGGATCTGGTCGACCGCTTCAACGAGGTCAGCGCCCGTTTCGCCGAGGAGATGACCGACGACGAGATGAATGCCCTGCTGGCCGAGCAGGCCGAGCTGCAGGAGCAGATCGACGCGGCCGACGCCTGGGATCTGGAGCGCAAGGTCAACATCGCCATGGACGCGCTGCGCTGCCCGCCGGGCGACGCCGACGTGACCAAGCTGTCGGGCGGTGAGCGCCGCCGCGTGGCCCTGGCCCGGCTGCTGCTGTCGCAACCGGACATTCTGCTGCTCGACGAGCCGACCAACCACCTGGACGCCGAGTCCGTCGCCTGGCTGCAGCGCATGCTTGCCGACTATGCCGGCACCGTCGTCACCGTGACTCACGATCGCTACTTCCTGGACGAGGTGGCGGGCTGGATCCTGGAGCTCGACCGCGGCCGGGGCATTCCCTACGAGGGCAACTATTCCGGCTGGCTGAAGCAGAAGCAGAAGCGCCTGGAGCAGGAGGGCCGTCAGGAAGAGGCCCGGATGCGCACCCTCAGCAACGAGCTGGAGTGGATCCAGCAGGGGGCGAAGGCCCGCCAGGCGAAGTCCAAGGCGCGCGTGCAGGCCTATGAGGAGCTGCTGGCTCAGAGCAAGGAGAAGGCACCCGACACCGCGCAGATCGTCATCCCGGCGGGACCGCGCCTGGGCGACGTGGTGATCGAGGCCGAGGGGCTGGACAAGGCGTTCGGCGACCGGCTGCTGATCGAGAACCTGACCTTCAAGCTGCCCCCGGGCGGCATCGTCGGCGTGATCGGTCCGAACGGCGCCGGCAAGACCACCCTGTTCCGGATGATCACCGAGCAGGAGACGCCGGATGACGGCGTGATCCGCATCGGCGACACGGTGAAGCTCGGCTATGTCGATCAGAGCCGCGACAGCCTGGATCCGAACAAGACGGTCTGGGAGGAGATCTCCGACGGCCTCGACGAGATCGATCTCGGCCGGCGCAAGATCCAGAGCCGCGCCTATTGCGGCCAGTTCAACTTCCGCGGCGGCGACCAGCAGAAGAAGGTCGGCCAGCTCTCCGGCGGTGAGCGCAACCGCGTGCACCTCGCCAAGATGCTGAAATCCGGTGCCAACGTGCTGATGCTTGACGAACCGACCAACGACCTGGACGTCGATACCCTGCGCGCGCTGGAAGAGGGCCTGCTGGAATTCGCCGGCTGCGCGGTGGTGATCAGCCACGATCGCTGGTTCCTGGACCGAGTGGCCACCCACATCCTCGCCTTCGAGGGCGACAGCCATGTGGAGTGGTTCGAGGGCAACTTCGAGGCCTACGAGGCCGACAAGAAGCGCCGGCTGGGCGAGGATTCCCTGCAGCCGCACCGCATCCGCTACAAGCCGGTGGTGCGCGCCTGATCGGCATCGGACCTATCGTATCGCGAGCGGGCGGGCCTTCGGGGCCGCCCGTTTCCGTTTGGGGCGGGTTCCGGGGCGGGTGATGCTACCCGACCCTCCTTACCTCACTCCCCGGACTGAATCGGCGGAGTGCAGGTGGGCGGGGGGCATTCAGGTAGATGGAGAGGGCCGTCAAAAGCAAAGAGCCGATCCGGGCTTGCGCCTGGACCGGCTCTTTCGTGGTGGGGGCAGGGTGAAAGCGTCAGCCGCCGGAGGATCTCACCCCGGCCATCTGGCGGGTCAGCGCGTCAATCAGCGCCTGGACCTTGCCGCCGTTGTTCTGGATCACCGAGGCGTATTCCTGGCGCTGGGTCACGCTCATGCTCACGCCCTCGATGACGATGTCGACGATCTTGAAGCTGCTGCCGTCCTCGATCACCCGCCATTCCAGACGGAACTCTTCGCTGCTGCTCGGCGAGACGATCCGGCTGGAGACGATGTCGAACCGGCCGTCCTCGCGGGTGCCGTCAATCACCAGCTTCTGGCCGCCGTATTCGTCGAACCGGCGCGAGTAGGTGTAGACCATGTTGTCGGTGAAGGCCTTCAGGTAGGCCTCCTGCTCGGCCTCCGTCGCGGTCCGCCAGTAGCGGCCCAGAAGGAAGCGGCCGATGCCCGGCATGTCGAAATAGGTCCGCACGAGATCGCCGAACTCGTCACGGCGCTCGGCCGTGCTCAGGTTGGACTCGGACACCAGCGCGATCGCCTTCTCGGCGAATTCGCCGACGAAAGCGCCCGCGTCCGACGCCGCGCGTGCCTGGGTCACCGGGCCGGCGATAAGAAGAATAAGGACAAAAGCCCTAAGAATACTGCCCATTTACAGATCCTCGCGTGTCAATCGAGTTACCGTTACGGCATCAGTGCTGCAAAGGTCTGAGGCGCGTCGCGAGAAGGACGGGTCGCCCGTTACCGTCAGTCCTTGGCCCGGCTGCCGCTCTGCTCGATCGGCGCGTTGGACGGCTGGAACTGCTCGAACTCGCCGGAAGACGAACTCCCGGTCGCCGCCATCGGCGGGGGCGTGTTGTTGCGGATCAACGCTTCGCGACGCTGCTTGTAGATCGTGCGGACGCGGGCGTAATAATCCACCGAGGTGGCCTTCAGATCGTTGATCTGCTGGTAGTTCTGCGCCCGGAAGTCGACAGCGCCGACCACGCGGCGGGCGATCTGCAGACGGAAGACCGTGTCCTCGTCGCCGATATAGTTGATCGGGTCCATGAAATAGTCGGCGACCATGCCGCCGGTGTCGCGCAGGTTCGACGGGCCGAGCAGCGGCAGCACCAGATAGGGGCCGTCCTCCGCACCCCAGACGGCGAGCGTCTGGCCGAAATCTTCTGGACGGCGCTCCAGGCCGAGGCCCGTGGCGTTGTCGACCAGGCCGAACATCGGGGAATTGGCCACGAAACGGGCGGCGTTGTGCTCCAGCCCTTCCAGGTCGCCCTGCAGGGCGCTGTTCGCGATGTAGATCGGCGAGCTCAGCCAGTCGAGGAAGTTGCGCACGACCTCGCGGATCGGAGCCGGGACGACCTCCTTGTAGACGAAGGCGGTCGGCTGAAGGACGACGGTATCGACCGCGTCGTTCACCGCAAAGACGAGACGGTTCGCCGGCTCGATCGGGTCGTAGACAGCCCCGTTCTCGACGTCGCCCTGCGAAGCGCAACCGGCGAGCAAAAACAGCGCCAATGAGGTTCCAAACGTTACCCGACGCATCGAGGCCTGGCCCTTTCCAACCGCGCGGCGCAAACCGCGCTTCATTTAAACTGCAAACGAACCAATGCCGTTACCGTCGATTTCGACGCCGACAGCATCCAGCAACGTTCAATCCGAGTATCACAAGGTGAATTCGTTGGCCAGTCTGAGGCAAGCCGACGCTGTGGCTTGGGCGGTGGTGTTGCAGAAATGTCGCTATTTCCGCAGGCAATTGTGGTTTACCTCACGCGGCGGGCAAGGCCGTGGGCTTTCCGTTGCCATTCCACTGCACCCACCGCTCGATAAAGTCGACCGGCCTGCACCAGAAGTGCCGCGGCGGTGGCGTTGTCGCGGTTGACGGCAAGCAGTCCGATCTGCAGGGCGGCATCCGCTTCGGACAACCGGTCGCCGACGCTCTGGAAAAGGATACGGGCCTCCGCATAGGCGTCCTGGGCCTGCTGCAGACGGCCCTGGGCCGCTTCCAGGTCGCCGATGGCCCGCACCGCGGTGCCTTCGCCGTGCGGGTCGCCGAGCTTGTGGTACATCCCGCGCACCTGGGCGTAGTCGACTCGGGCGCGGTCGTAGTTCTCCATCAGCATGTCGAGCTGGCCGAGATCCATCAGCGCCTGGGCGGCATCGCGGGCGCCGCCGGCATTCTGATAATGCCCATAGGCTTCCTTCAGCACCTCTCGGGCGGAGCGCTTCTGGTCGCGGGCGATGTCCACATGGCCGCGACCCTTCTGGGCGTCGGCCAGGATCAGCAAATCGTTCGAGGTCTTGGATTGCGCGATGACCCGGTCGAACAGGTTGCGGGCGTCTTCCAGGTTCCCGGCCATGCGCTCCAGCTCGCCCATGCCGATCATCACCCGGCTCTCGTGGTCCCGTTCCCCGGTTTCCACGAACAGGTTGCGGGCGGAGGTGCCGTTGCTGCGGGCCCATTCGAATCGGATGCGGGCCCGGCGGGTATCGCCCCGGCCGGCGATCAGTTCGCTGTTGCCGACCCGCTGTCCCGCCTGCTTGAAGCGGGCACAGGCCTCCAGGGCGGTCTCGCGGGCATCGTTGCCCCGCTGCATCTTGCGATAGCCGTCCGACAGGCATAGCCGCACCATGCCTTCGCCCACATAGTCGCCGGTGCGCCGGTAGAGCGACAGCGCGCGTTCGAAGCGGTTCTGCGCCTCCGGCTGATTGCGGTCGAGGCGGAACACCTCGCCGCGGGCGTAGAGCGCATGGGCCTCGCCGATCCGGTCGCCCACCTGGCTGAACAGGAAGCGGGCCTGGTCGAGATGGCTGCCGCCTTCCTCGTTCTTCGACAGCCGCAGGCAGGCCTCGCCGAGACCGATCAGCGCGCCGGCCTCGCCGAACCGGTCGATGTCGGCGGAGAAGGCCCGCCGGGCGTCCTCGAACTGCTGGCGTGCCGCCTCGTAGCTGCGGCGCTGCAGGTTCAGTGTCGCCAGGCCGACCAGCGCCCGGCCTTCGCTGCGGATGTCCTTGCTGTCCTTCGCGCTGTTCTCGGCGGCGCGGTACTGGCTTTCCGCGACGTCGTATTCGCCCAGCTCCAGCGCGAGGTCGGCCTGGCTGAGCGTGACCAGGAGTTCGCCCGCACGATCCTTGACCTCCCGGAACAGGTTCCCGGCCTCGGAGAAGTTCTTGCGGGCGTCGTCGGTCAGGCCGCTGATCCGAAAGCCTTCGCCCTGGGCCCAGAGCCTTCCGGCGGTGGCGCCGGGTCCGGTCGACAGGACCCCGCCGGAGCGCATGGCCTGAACGCCGCCGGCGCGTCGGATGTCCCGCCCGATCCACCAGTCGATGGCGATCACGAACAGGCCGATCAGCATGACGGTGGCCGCCGCCATGTGCTGGAAGTTGATCTGGCTGTCCGCGGTGAAGACGTAGCTCGCCCCCGCGGCCAGCACCGACAGCACGAACAGCAGCAGACGGCGACGGAGAGCTCCCAGGTTCCCGCGTCTGCGGGCGCTGTTGATGGCTCTCACCGTTCGGTATCCCTTTGTTTGAGCGTTGAGTCTCGGCCGGGTGTCGGGGAGCCGGCGGTGCAGGACAACGGTCGAGACCGATCCTTCCCGCTACCGGATAGTATCGCCGATTCTCGGTCCCCCTCCAACCGCAACCGGCCGGGGAGGATGCGATTGGTTCAGCTCGCCAGGCGTCGGTAGACCGGCCGCAGCAGGGCCGGCAGCAGATAGATCGGAAACTGCAGGATGGCCAGGTACAGGAAGGCGTCGGGATGGAATGCGGCCGGTGCGGCACCCAACACGAAGGCCATGTTCCGGTTGCCCGAAATCAGCGCCACCGTCGTCGCCGTCGCGCGGCCGGCGGGCAGGAACAGTAGGAAGCCGATGGCCTGCAGGATCAGGCTCACGGCGAAGACCAGGGCGATCATGCCGGCGAGCTTGACCGGATCGGCGATCGCCGCCTCGGTCACGCCGTCCATGACCGCCACCGCGAAGATCAGCATGACCAGCACGAAGGCGCCGTCCAGCGTGTCGGAATAGCGCTCGATCCGGCTCGGCCCGGCCACCGCTCGGATGCCGGCGGCGAGCACGCCCGCCAGCGCGACCAGGCCCGCCAGCCGCAGCATCAGCTCCGCCACGCCGATATCCAGGTCGAGGCCGATCAGCAGCAGGATCAGGGGCGGCATGGTCAGCGGCATCAGCAGGCCGCCGAGCGTCATCACGATCAGCGTCAGCGCTCCGTCCAGGCGCAGGATCGCCGCGATTGCCGTCACCGACACGAGAGGCGGGGAGGCGGTCCAGATCACGACGGCGACCGCGATGCCGGGGCCGAACATTTCCTCCACACCGAACAGCGTCACCCCGGCCTGGCCGATCGCCGGCGAGACCAACAGCACGAAGCCGACCACCGGCAGGACCAGGCCGGGCGACTTGGCGGCCGCCAGGATGGCGGCGGGCTTCAGGCGCAGCAGCGAGAAGACCAGCATGACCAGGATGCTCGGCACCAGCAGCGGTCGCGCCAGGGCGGCGAGATCCGGCAGGGCGAGGCCGACGAACACGCCGGCGGCGAGCAGCGCCGTGGCATGTTTGCCCATCCAGGAAAGGGCCGTCATGATCGGCCGCACGCACGAAGGTTCAAAACGAGACTATTGGAGCAAGGCATGAATGACGCGGGATGGTTCGACTCGGGGGCGGCCAAAGTGCGCCCGGATTGGATCGACTACAATGGCCACATGAACGTCGGGTACTATCTCGTCGCGTTCGACATCGCGACCGAAGAGGTCTGCGTTTACCTGGGGATAGGCGAAGCCTACCGTCGGGCCAAGGACGCGTCGATATTCGTTCTGGAGGCGCATGTCACCTATGACCGCGAGGTGGTCGAGGGCGCGCCCCTGGCCTTCCGCTCGCGGATCGTCGATCACGACGCCAAGCGCTTCCATCTGATCCATCACATGTACCACGCCGAGGAAGGTTTCCTGGCGGCGACCAACGAGCTGATGTGCATGCATATGGACCTGACGACCAAACGCTCGGCGCCGATGCCGGCGGAGTCCCAGGCCAAGGTCGAGGCCCTGTACGCCCAGCATCTGGCGGCGGGCGATCTCGACGGCATCGGCCGCAAGATAGGGATCCGCCGCAAGAGCTGATCGCGGGGAGGGCGGCAGCCGCCCTCCCTCCAGCCGCTCAGCGGTTGGCGGCCCAGACCTGCTTGTACAGCTCGACGATCTCGCCGTGCTCCGGGATGCGCGGATTGTTGGCGTGGGAGCCGGACGCGATGCACTGGGAGGCCATGGTCTCCATCAGCCCGGTCCACTTGGCTTCCTCGATGCCGTAGGCCGGCGGGGTCGGGACCTGCAGCTCCTCGTTGGTCTGGTACAGCCAGTCGAGCAGCTTGTTGGCGGCAGTCTCGTCGCTGTCCTTGGCGTCGGCGGCGCCGATCAGACGGCCGGCCTGGGCGTAACGGTCCAGGGCCGAAGTCAGCGAGAACTTGGTCACCGCCGGCAGCAGCATGGCGTTGGACAGGCCGTGCGGCACGTGGAAATGCGCGCCGATCGGCCGGCTCATCCCATGCACCAGGGCGACCGAGGCGTTGGAGAAGGCGAGGCCGGCCTGGGTCGCGCCCAGCATCATCTGCTCGCGCGCCTCGCGGTTGTCCGGCTCGAAGCAGGCGGTCTTCAGGTTGGCACCGATCCGCTGCATCGCGGCGATGGCCATGCTGTCGGAATAGGGGTTCCGCTTCTGGCTGACGAAGGCCTCCAGCGCGTGGGTGAAGCTGTCGATGCCGGTATCCGCGGTCAGGCGGAACGGCTTCTTCATGGTCAGCTCGTAGTCGACGATGGCCGCGTCCGCCTGGCCGGCCAGGCACATGACCAGCATCTTCTCGTCGGTCTCCACATCGGTGATGACCGTGCCGCGGGTGACCTCCGAGCCGGTGCCGGCGGTGGTCGGGATGCAGAGGAGAGGGACGGCGGCGGTATCGACGCCGTTCGGTACCTTGTAGTCGCGCATCTGCCCGCCATGGGCGGCCAGGATGTTCATCGCCTTGGCGGTGTCCATCGGAGAGCCGCCGCCGAAGCCGATCAGCCCGTCGAACCCGCCGGAGCGCAGGCGGTCGGTGCCGGCCGAGACCACCGTGGTGGTCGGATCCGGCACGGTGTCGGAGAACACGTCATAGGCGATGCCGGCCTTCGACAGGGGATCCGTAAGCTGGGCGATCATGCCGGAGGACACCATGTACGGGTCGGTGACGATCAGCGGTCGGCTGACCCGCAATTTCTGCAGCACCTCGCCGACCCGGCCGATCGAGCCGCCGCCGATCAGCATGATTCTCGGCCCAAAGATCGTGGCGCTCATGACGCATCCCCCGTTTTCGATTTGATGATTTGGTTCGGTGTGGCGCGCACGATACGCGAGGCATGGAAAATGCCGCAAGCGCCGGTGAGAGGTCTCCCACAGTGTCTGCCGCCAACCATGTTAAGATGATCCCGCAGGGCAACAATTTCGCCTGACATCGACGATTGAACGGGAACGCGCATGGCTGGCATCCAGGACACGGTGGTCTTTCTGACGGCGGCGGTGATCGCCGTGCCCGTGTTCCGCAAGGCCGGTCTGGGCGCGCTGCTGGGATATCTGGGCGCCGGCATCGCCATCGGCCCCTCGGTTCTCGGTCTGATCGACGACGTCGATGCGATTCTGCACTTCGCCGAATTCGGGGTGGTGCTGCTGCTGTTCATCATCGGGCTGGAGCTGATGCCGGCCCGTCTCTGGGCCCTGCGGCGGCCGATCTTCGGCCTCGGCACCGCCCAGGTGGCGATCAGCGCCGCCCTGATCGGCGTCGCGTCCTATGCCCTCGGCTACGGGGTGCAGACGGCCATCGTGGTCGGGCTGGTGCTGGCCCTGTCCTCGACCGCCTTCGCGGTGCAGACCCTTGCCGATCGGGGCGAGCTGCGCACCCAGCAGGGCCGTGCCGCCTTCTCGATCCTGCTGTTCCAGGATCTGGCGGTGATCCCGCTCCTGGCGGTGCTACCGTGGATCGCGCAGGCGCCGAGCCTGGTGAAGGACGGGGCGACCGAAGCCGTGCTGCGGGATACCGATTATCTCTCCATCGCCTATTCCATCGTCACCGTCGCACTGATCATCGTGATCGGCCGCAAGGTCCTGCGGCCGCTGCTTCGGGTGGTGTCGAACACCGGGGTGCAGGAGCTGTTCACCGCCGCCGCCCTGCTGGTGGTGCTGGGCATGGCGCTGGCGATGGAGCAGATCGGCCTGTCCATGGCGCTCGGCGCCTTCCTGGCCGGCGTGCTGCTGGCGGACAGCGAGTACCGGCACCGGCTGGAAGCGGATATCGAGCCGTTCAAGGGCCTGCTGCTCGGCCTGTTCTTCATCGCCGTCGGCATGTCGATCGACCTCGACCATTTCTTCAACGCCCCGTTCAAGACGTTCGGCGCGGCATTGGGTCTGGTGGCGCTGAAGGGGCTGGCGATCTTCCTGATAGCCCGGGCGGTGCGGATGAAATGGGAGGCGGCGCTGGCCTTGGCCGCCGTGCTGCCCCAGGGCGGCGAGTTCGCCTTCGTGCTGTTCGGCGAGGCGATCAACGTGGGGGCGGTCGACCGGTCGACGGCGGACTTCCTGATCCTGGTGGTGGCGATCTCTATGGCGATGACGCCCTTCGCGGTGCAACTCGCCGACCAGGTCCGCACCCGGTTCTCGCGACGGGTCGCCGCGCCCGCGACCACCGAGGAGCTGGAGGACAACGACGCCCAGGTGATCATCGCCGGGTTCGGACGGTTCGGGCAGATGATCGGGCGCATGTTGAACATGCGCCGGATCAAGTTCGTGGCCCTGGACAGCGACCACGACCGCATCGCCATTGCCCGGCGCTTCGGCAACGACGCCTATTTCGGCGATGCCTCGCGCCTGCAGATTCTGGAAGCGGCGGGGGCCGGCCGGGCCAAGCTGCTGGTCATCGCGGTGGACGATCCCGAACGCGCCGATGCGGTCGCCCGGGTGGCCGGGATGCATTTCCCCAACCTTAAGCTCTTCGCCCGGGCTCATGACCGGTTCCACGTCTACCGGCTGATGGAACTCGGCGTCGATCAGGTGGTGCGCGAGTATTTCGACAGCAGCCTCGACATGGCGGGCCGGGTGTTCCGCGAACTCGGCGTGCCGGGGCGCAAGGCCGACCAGATGGTGAAGCGCTTCAAGGAATACGACGAACAGCTCCTGCGCGAGCAATACGCCATCCACCGCGACGAGGCGGAGATGATCCGCACCCAGAAGGAAGCCGCCGCCCATCTCGCCAGCCTGTTCGAGCACGACCAGGAAGTGGCCGAGCAGGAGGAAGAGGAAGCGGCCAAGGCCGCCGGCGAGTCCCGGCCGACTGAGCGGCCCCGCCAGACGGCGGCGGAGTGACGGCACAAGGCGCAGTTAGCTCTGCTTCCATTCTTTCGTCATCCCGGATCATCCCCGGGCTTGCCCCGGGGTGAGGCCGGGACCGAGGCTCTTACTGCGGGGTCCCGGCCCGCTCCCGGATCAATCCCGGATTAAATCCGGGACGGGCGCGTCCGGGATGACGATTATCTTCGGAGAAGTCGACTACGCTGCCGTGCGATACGCGTCCCGGCCGGAGACCACCGTGGCCAGCACCTTCGCCGGCGTCCCGTCGCGTTGATCCAGCACCACCAGATCGGCCCGCTTGCCGGCTTCCACCGTGCCCCGGTCGACCAGCCCCGCCGCCTTGGCCGGGTTGGTTGAGACCAGTCCCCAGGCGGTGGCGAAATCGCAGTCGCCGTCCTGCACAAGCCGGAACGGCGCCTGCACCAGGGCCGGGTAGTAGTAGTCCGACACAAGGATGGTGCAGCGGCCTTCCTTGACCTCGGTCGCCGCCCGCACGCCGCGGGTACCCATGTGGCTGCCGCCGCGGATGATGTTCGGCGCGCCGCAGATCACCGGATCGCCCAGCGCCACCGCCTTCTCCGCCGTCGGCGTGTTCATCGGGAACTCGGCGATGCGGCAGCCCAGACCGTTGAACCAGCTCCGCAGGTCGGGATCGTCGTCGTCATGGCTGGCCATCGCCACGCCATGCTCGATGGCGGCCTTGGCCAGCCGTTCGATGGAGGCGGGCACGTCCGGCTGGCGTCGGCAGACCGAGCGGATCAGGTCCATGAACTGGTCGTGGCTGAGTCCGGTGCGGCCGGTATAGGTGGCGGTCGACTTCCCGTTCTGCTCGATCTCGCGCAGGCTCACATGGCTGTGGTCGTTGAAGGCCAGCAGGTCCACGGTGCCGTCGGCGAGCCAGCCGAGCACTTCGGCCTCGGCCTCCAGGTTGTGGGTCTCGTGGCGCAGGTGGAAGCGGGTGTCGCAGCCGAGACGCGGCTTGGCCGCCTCGATGGCTGCCTTGACCTTCAGGGTCGACTCCCGTCCGCGCAACCCCGGCTCCCAGGAATAGGTGACGCCGTGATAGGCGGTGGAGATGCCGTTCGCGAGCAACTGGGCGTCGGTGTCCTGCAGGGCCAGGTCCATGGGGAAGTGCACGCCTGGCCGCGGCATGATCTGGCGCTCGAAGGCGTCGCCGTGCAGGTCGATCACGCCGGGCAGCACCCAGGCGTCGCCCGCGTCCCAGACCTCGCCGGAGCTTTCGGCGCCGATGGCGGAGATCACCCCGTCCTCAACGGTGACGACGGTATCCGCGACCGTTCCATCGGCCAGAAGCACACGCCGGCTCGCGATCCCTCGTTTCATCCCCGACTTCTCCTGTTTGGGCGCGCATGCCATAACCGGCACGCCGAAAGGTAGGTGCTTCTAGATAGCCGTTTCCAGCCGGTTCACGCCATATCCCCGAGCGAATTTCATCGGAGTGTCACAATGGTCGATTTTCCCAGCTTTCCCGACGGCGCCGCCGCCGAACCGGACCCGGACTTGCCGCGCTACGCGCTGTACGTGGCGCCGGAACCGGGCTCGCCGCTGGCGGAGTTCGGGGCGGACTGGCTGGGGCGCGATTGCGCGACCGGCGAGGTGCGGCAGCAGCCCACGGTGCCCGGGCTGAGCGCCGAGCGGCTGGCCGAGCTGACCGAGAGCGCGCGGGGCTACGGCTTCCACGCCACGATCAAGCCGCCGTTCTATCTGCGCGAGGGGCGCAGCGAGGCCGGGTTGCTGGACGCCTTCGCGGCGTTCGCCAAGGGGCGGGAGCCGTTCGAGGTGCGGCTCGGGCTGCGCTCGCTCGGCGGTTTCCTGGCGCTGATGATGTCCCCGCCGGATCACCGGATGAGCGCGCTGGCCGCCGATGCGGTGCGCGACCTCGACCCGTTCCGCGCGCTGCCGAGCGAGGCGGAACTGGCCCGCCGCCGCGAGTCGGGCCTGTCGGCCCAGCAGGAGACCCTGCTGCAGCAGTGGGGCTATCCCTATGTCATGGGCGAGTTCCGCTTCCACATGACCCTGTCGGCCCGCTTGGCCGATGGGCCGGAGCGCGACGCGATGGTCGCGGCACTCGCCCCGCGCGCCGAGGCGGTGACCGCCGAGCCGTTCCGGGTGGACGCCCTCGCGCTGTTCAAGCAGAGCCGCAAGGGCTCGGATTTCATCCAGGTCGAGCGGTTCGGGTTCGGGGGGTAGCTCCAACTCACCCCTCATCGTCATCCCGGAAAGCCCCGGATTTAATCCGGGGGTGGGCCGGGACCCAGCGTCTGCTGTCTGCAACTCGGTCCCGGCCGACCACCGGGTCAAGCCCGGCGCTCGCCGGGATGACGGGGGTGGGCATCAGGCGGCCGCCGCCTTGGCCAGCCCGTTGACCACCCCGCAGAACGGGTCCGACGACACCAGCGTCGCCCCGGGCAGGCCGGCGGCGAGGGTCTCGCGCACCACCGGCAGCAGGGTCGTGCCGCCGGTCAGCACCATGTGATCCACATCCCGCGCATCCACGCCGGCCAGTTCAAGCGTGTGCGTCACCGCGTGGCGCAGGCTGTCCAACTCGTGCCGGATGGCGTGACGCAGACGGGCCGCGTCGACTCTGGGGGCGGAGACATCTTCCAGGTCCGGCAGAATCAGCGCCGCCTCCCCGCCGGAGCCCAGACGGATCTTCAGCTCCTCCACCCGGGCCGCCAGGCGGTGGCCGAGGCGGTGGTCCATCACATGCAGCAGCCGGTCGATTTTCTCCGGTTCCAGGGCCAGGCGCTGGATGTCGACGATCTCGCTGCGGTTCTTGGCGGAGTAGAACAGGTGGATCTTGTGCCAGGTGGCGAGGTCGCCGAAATACGACGCCGGCACCGGCAGGATCTCCTTCGACGTCAGGCTGCGGGTCTGCGAGCCGAGGCCGAGCAGCGGCATCGCCGTGTCCAGCGAGATCCGCCGGTCGAGATCCGTGCCGCCGATCCGCACGCCGAAATTCGCCAGGATCTCGAACCGGTCGGCCCCCTTGCCCGAACCGTCGGGATGCCAGCGGGCGACCGAGAAGTCGGAGGTGCCGCCGCCGATATCGGCGACCATGACCAGCCACGGATCCTCCATCAGGTCGCCGGCGTCGATCATCGCGGCCACCGGTTCGTAGACGAAGCGAACCTGGCCGAACCCGGCCTCCTGGAAGATGCCGTGCAGATAGGCCTCGGCCTCGGCGTCGCGCGCGGGGTCGTCGTTGAACCGGACCGGCCGGCCGGCGACCAAGGTCGACAGGGCGACGCCCTCCCGCGTCTCCAGGTCGTCCTTCAGGAACGACACGAAGCGCTTGAGCAGTTCGCGGAACGGCCAGGGGCGGCCGCCGAGGATCGTGCGCTCCTCCGTCAGGCTGGTCCCCAGGATGCTCTTCAGCGCCCGCAGGTAGCGGCCGTCATCCTCGGCGAGGAAGCAGGCTTCCGCCTGGGTTCCGAACAGCAGCTCCCGGTCGTCCTCGCTGTAGAACAGGGCGCTCGGCACGACCGTGCGGCCGTCCTCGAAGCGGTGCAGCACCGGCTCCCCGTCGCGTACGAAGCCGATGGCCGAATTCGAGGTGCCGAAATCCAGTCCCGCCGCCAGTGCGTGCGTCCCCATGAAACCGTCTCCCGCCCGATGCCGCGCCAACGCATAAAAGGGCCCCTGCGCCGGCAGGGGCCCGTGTGGTGTTCCCAAAAATGGAGGCGGACCCTAAGCGATTTGCCGCCGCGCTGTCACTTGGAAGCGTCGCGGCTCACGCCTGTCCCACCATCAGCGGCGTTTCGTCGGTCACGAGCTGGATGCGTGCGCTGCCGGTGACGCCGCCGATCGCCCGCTCCGCCCGCGGCGTTCGGCCGAAGCATTCGCGGTAGCACTTGGAGAAGTGGCTGGCCGAGACGAAGCCGCAGGCCAGGGCGACCGACAGGATCGACATGGACGTCTGGGTCAGCAGCTGCCGGGCCCGCTGCAGCCGCAGGGTGAGGTAGTAGCGGGTCGGCGTGGCGTTCAGGTACTTGCGGAACAGCCGCTCCAACTGCCGGGTCGACAGGCCAGCCCGCTCGGCCAGGTCGGTCTGGGTTAGCGGCTCTTCCAGGTTGGCTTCCATCTCGGTGATGACGGAGATCAGCTTGGGGTGGCTGACGCCGATTCGGGCGCGCAGTTCCATGCGCTGATGGTCGTGCGGCTCGCGGATGCGGTCGTGGATGAACTGCTCCGACACCTGATTGGCCAGGGTCTGACCGTGCTGCCGCCCGATAAGGTGCAGCATCATGTCCAGCGAGGCGGTGCCGCCGGAACAGGTGAAGCGGTCGCGGTCGATCTCGTACAGGTCGGAGGAGACCTCGATCTCCGGGAATTCCTCGGTGAAGCCGCCCAGGTTCTCCCAATGGATGGTGCAGCGCCGGTCGTCCAGCAGCCCGGCCTTGGCGAGCACGTGGCTGCCGGTGCACAGCGCGCCGACGGCCCGGCCCTGGCGCGAGGCGCGGCGCAGGAAGCCCAGCACCCGCTCGTCCTCGAACTTCTGCACGTCGATGCCGGCGACCACGGCGACGATCTTCTCGCGGTCGAGCTGCGACATCGGCCCGTCCGGCACCACCTCGATGCCGTTGCTGGCCGAGACCGGGCTGCCGTCGACGCTGTAGACCCGCCACTCATACAGGGTCTCGTTCGCCATGCGGTTGGCGGAGCGCAAAGGCTCCACCGCCGAGGCGAAGGCCATCATCGAGAAATTATGGACAAGCAGAAACCCGATGCGCGTCGGAATTTCGTTTGGATCATCAAACATCGCGAGACCGCACTCCCAGCTAGCCTCATTGGACGCTTTGACGGCCCGGGTGCGTGAGCATCAGGTGTCGCGCGCAGACTACTGCGATTCCCCGATGACACGCATTCACAAAATCGTCTCAGCTCCCGAAAAAGGGTTAATTGCGTATACACTTACCAGGGAAGGCGGCAAGCCGGATCGTGCAATGGGCCTGGGGGCGACCGTGACGGATTGCCGACAGCGGCGGGTTGCCTGTCGAGTCCGGGCAAGAACGCTGACGATTGGGACGGAGTTCAGGAGCGATCATGACCGCCTATGCCGACCTTACCCGTGAGCTGTCCCCGCTGGGCCTGATCCCGCGCGGCGGGTTCCGGGTTGTGCCGGAGGACGGGTTGGACGGTGTTTCGATGGTGTTGATGGTTGGCAATGCGGGCCCGGACCTGTGGCCGGCCTTCTCGGCGGGGCGGCGGGACGAGCCCGATCCGATGGATGCCTGGGTTCGGCGGTCGCTGGAGCCGGTCGCGGCACGGCTGGGCGCGCGGGTGGCGATGCCGAATGACGGCCCGCCCTATCGACCGTTCCAGCGCTGGGCCATGCGGGCCGAGGCGGTGCGTCCGACGCCGCTGGGGCTGCTGATCCATCCGCTTTACGGGCTGTGGCATGCCTATCGCGCGGCGCTGCTGTTCGGTGAGCAGATGGAGCTGCCTGATCGTGCTGAAGCGGCCAGTCCCTGCGACAGCTGCGCCGAGCGTCCGTGCCTGTCCTCCTGCCCGGTCGGGGCGTTCGACGGCACCCGCTACGACGTCGCCGCCTGTCGCACCCATGCCGGCGGACCTTACGGAGGGGAGTGCCGGGACGGCGGCTGCCTCGCCCGTCATGCCTGTCCGGTCGGCCGGGACCATGCCTATGGCAACGCGCAGCAGGCGTTCCACATGGCGGCGTTCCTCCCTTAGAGGCCGACATCCCCGACCAGCCCGCGCAGAAGATGCCCGACCGCATAGGCGAGCCCGGCGGCGGCCAGCCCGATGGCCAGCGTTTCCAGCCCCGACCGCCACCAGGGCGCCAGCGACCACCGCGCCTTGACCGAGCCGATGGCGAAGAATACGGCGGCCGTCACCGCCGTCGACACGATCAGCCCGCCGCCGGCCATGTAGGGGATCAGCGGCACCAGCCCGCAGACCACGAAGGCGGAGAAGGTGACGATGGCGGCGGTCCAGGGCGAGCGGGCGACCGGGGCGAGGTGGTGCTCCTCCACCAGCATGGTCTGGGCCCAGCGGTCCTCGTCGGCGGTGATGGTGTCGACGGCCCGCTCCAGCGCGCGCCCCTCGAACCCCTTGGCGGCGAAGATCTGCCGGATCTCCTCGCGCTCGCCGTCCGGCTCGGCGGCGATGTGCCGGTGTTCCATGGCGAGCACCCGGGCGGCGTCGTCCTTCTCCGCCTTGGTGCCGGAATAGTTGGCGGCGGCCATGGAGAACCCGTCGGCGATCAGGTTGGCGAATCCGAGGATCAGGATCACGCCCACCGAGAGTTCGGCCCCCGCCACCCCGGCGACGATGGCGAAGGTGGTGACGGCCCCGTCGATGCCGCCATAGATCCAGTCCCGCAGATACATCGCCTCCGGCCGCCCGGCGATGCGGGCGCGGATGGAGGCGGGGTCATGGGCATGTTCAAGCGGCATGGGCGGGAGTGTAGCGCGTTGCGTGTTCTGCGACACGGCGTCCCTAAGCCCGTGAGTGTCGCAATTCGGCAACCACATCCGCCCAGGTTGCCGCTAGTCTCCGGCCCGTAGCGTCAATCGACCCATCGACAAGCCCGATGGGGAACGCCCGAAGGGAGGGGCCGGCCATGGTGAAGTCCGATATCGAGATCGCCCGCGAGGCCAAGATGCAGCCGATCATGGAGATCGGCGCAAAGCTCGGCATCGCGCCCGAGCACCTCATGCCCTACGGCCATACCAAGGCGAAGATCGATCTCGGCTATATCGAGAGCCTGGCCTCCAATCCCGACGGCAAGCTGATCCTGGTCACCGGCATCAACCCGACCGCGGCCGGTGAAGGCAAGACCACCACCACGGTCGGCCTCGGCGACGCGCTGAACCGGATCGGCAAGAAGGCCGCCATGTGCCTGCGCGAGCCGTCGCTCGGCCCCTGCTTCGGGGTCAAGGGCGGGGCGGCCGGCGGCGGCTATGCCCAGGTGGTGCCGATGGAGGACATCAACCTCCACTTCACCGGCGACTTCCACGCCATCGCGGCGGCCAACAACCTGCTGGCGGCGCTGATCGACAACCATGTCTACTGGGGCAACGCGGTCGGGCTCGACCCGCGGCGCATCGGCTGGCGCCGGGCGGTGGACATGAACGACCGGGCGCTGCGCTCGATCGTCAACTCGCTCGGCGGGGTGGCCAACGGCTTCCCGCGCGAGGACGGGTTCGACATCGTCGTCGCATCGGAGATCATGGCGATCCTCTGCCTGTCGACCTCGCTGGACGACCTGAAGCGCCGGCTCGGCCAGATCGTGGTCGGCCAGACCCGCGAGCGCGAGCAGATCTTCGCCCGCCAGCTTGAGGCGGACGGCGCGATGACCGTGCTGCTGAAGGACGCCCTGTCGCCGAACCTGGTGCAGACCCTGGAGAACAACCCGGCCTTCATCCATGGCGGCCCGTTCGCCAACATCGCCCATGGCTGCAACTCGGTGATGGCGACCCAGACCGCCCTCAAGCTCGCCGACTATGTGGTGACCGAGGCCGGGTTCGGCGCCGATCTGGGGGCGGAGAAGTTCTTCGACATCAAGTGCCGCAAGGCCGGGCTGTCGCCGGCCGCCGCCGTCGTGGTCGGCACCGTGCGCGCGCTGAAGATGCATGGCGGGGTGGCCAAGGAGGATCTCGGCCACGAGAACATCGAGGCGGTGCGCAAGGGCGTGTCCAACATCGCCCGCCACGTGGAGAACACCCAGAAGTTCGGCGTGCCGGTGGCGGTCGCCCTGAACCGCTTCATCACCGATACCGACGCCGAGATCGAGGCGGTGCGCAAGGAGCTGGCGAGCCTGGGCGTGGAGGCCATCGAGTGCACCCACTGGGCCGACGGCTCCGCCGGCACCGAGGCGCTGGCCCATCACGTGGTCGGCCTGGTGGAAGGCGGCACGGCGGCGTTCAAGCCGCTCTATGCCGACGAGCTGAGCCTGAAGGATAAGATCCGCACCATCGCCAAGGAGATCTACCGGGCCGACGACGTGGTCTTCGAGGGCAAGGCGGCCACCGCCATCGCCGATATCGAGAAGAACGGCGGCGGCTCCTATCCGGTCTGCATCGCCAAGACCCAGTACAGCTTCTCCACCGACCCGAACGCCAAGGGGGCGCCGACCGGCCACACCCTGCCGGTGCGCGAGGTACGGCTGTCCAACGGGGCGGAGTTCGTGGTCGCGGTCTGCGGCGAGATCATGACCATGCCGGGCCTCCCTCGGGTGCCGGCGGCGAACAAGATCACCCTGAACGCGGCGGGGCAGATCGAGGGACTGTTCTGACCGGGCGTCGGCGCCGGCGTCCCATCCCCGTCGTCCTGACGCACGTCAGGACCATGGTATTGGCGCCGATGCACCGCAGGTCCTGATTGGCATCAGAATGTCGGGGAGGGGGTGAGGTTAAGGCCCCGCCCGCAGCTCCTCCAGCAGCAGGGCCGTTGCCGCCTTCACGTCGCCGCGTTCGCGTTCCACCAGCGCCACCCGGCGCACCACGGCTGGGTTGCCGAACGGCACCGTGCGCACCGTCGCCCGCAGCTCTTCGGTGACCGACTCCGCCGGCGCCACCGCCACGCCGAGGCCGCGGGAGACCATCGCCAGGATCGCCTCGATCGAGTCCAGCTCCATTGCCTCCGACACCACGATCCGGCGCTGGCGCAGGGCGGTGTCGATCACCCGACCCACGCCCGTGCGCCGATTGAACCGCACGAAGGGCAGGGTGCGCAGCAGGTCACGGTCGCTGCGGCCGGCGGCACCGATCGGCGCGGCGACCACCAGCGGCTCCTCGTGGATCGGGTTCAGCACCAGCCCGCGCTCCAGCCGCGGCGTCTCGGTGACCACGGCGGCGTCCAGCGCCCCCTGAGCCACCCGGCGCAGCAGGTCGGCGGACAGGCCGGACTCTACCCGGATCCGCAGCTCCGGCGCGCGCACCGCCAGCCGGGCCAGAGCCGCCGGCACCAGCCCGGTCGCCGATGTCGGGATGATCCCCAGTCGCAGCCGGCCCCTGGCACTCGTGCCCGCCGCCACCGCCCGGATATCCTCCGACAGCCGCACCAACTCGCGCACCCGGGGCAGCAAACCGTCGGCGGTATCGTTCAGCACCGGCGGGCGCCGGGCCCGGTCGAACAGGGCGGCCCCCAACTCCTCCTCCAAGGTCTTCATCTGCATGGACACGGCCGACTGGGTTACGCCGACCCGCTCGGCGGCGGCCGCGAAACTGCCGCTGTCGGCGATGGCGAGCAGGGTCTCGAGATGGCGGATGTTCATGGCATAAAGTAAGAAAAACTGAAGATGATGATCAAGATTATTCGCTTGTTTGAAGTCGGGCGCGGCGCGAGGATGGCTCACGCTTTCGTGAGGGAGGAAATGATGAGCTTTGCCCTGACCGCCGCGCAGGAAGAATTGCGCGCCAAGGCCCGCGATCTGGCCGAGACCGTGATCGCGCCGCGCGCCGCCGAGGTCGACCGCAGCGAGCAATATCCCTGGGACAACGTGAAGGCGCTGACCGAGGCGGGCTTCATGGGCATGACCGTGCCGAAGGAGCTGGGCGGCAAGGGCCACAGCTTCCTCGACGTGGTGCTGGTCATCGAGGAGATGGCGGCCCAGTGCGGCGTGACCGGCCGCATCGTGGTGGAAGGCAACATGGGCGCGATCTCGGCCCTGCTGCAATACGGCAGCGAGTGGCAGCGCAAGATCGCCGCCGAGCATGTGCTCTCCGGCGACAAGCTGGCGATCTGCATCACCGAGCCGGATGCCGGCTCCGCCGCCACCCAGATGACGACCCGCGCCGACAGGAAGGGCGACACTTACGTCCTGAACGGCAAGAAGCACTGGATCACCGGCGGCGGCGTGTCGAAGCTGCACCTGATCTTCGCCCGGGTGTTCGACGAGAGCGGCGAGGAGCTCGGCATCGGCGGCTTCATCGCCTTTCGCGACGAGGATAAGGGGCTGGTCATCGGCACCCGCGAGCCGACCATGGGCCTGCGCGGCATTCCCGAGACCGAAGTGCTCTTCCAGGATCTGGAGCTCTCCGCCGACCGGCTGGTCATGCCGCCGAGCGGGCTGAAGCGCGGTTTCGCCGACCTGATGAACGCCTACAACGCCCAGCGCGTCGGGGCGGGAACGGTGGCGCTCGGCCTCGCCGAGGGTGCGTATCGCCGCGCGCTCGCCTTCTCCAAGGAGCGCGAGCAGTTCGGCCGTCCGATCGCCGAATTCCAGGGCCTGCAATGGATGCTGGCCGACATGAGCGTGCAGATCGAGGCGGGCCGCGCCCTGATCTGGCGGGCGGCGGCGACCGAGGGCACGAAGGGCAGCCCGTTCCCGGACAGCCTGGCGGCGGCACAGTCGAAGATCTTCGCCTCCGAAATGGCGATCAAGGTGACGACCGACGCCCTGCAGGTGTTCGGCGCGCGCGGCTATTCCCGGAACTACCCGATGGAGCGCATCCAGCGCGACGCCCGGATGTTCACCATCGGCGGCGGCACCGCGCAGATCCTGCGCACGGTCGTCGCCTCGCGCCTGCTGGAGCGCAAGCTGCCGCAGACCCGCGACGGCTTTGCCGCGCTGGAGGCTGCCGGTAAGCTCCCCCGCTCTTCGGGCACCACCCAGGCCGCCGAGTAAGCGCCCAGCATAAGCGAGGATTCCATGACCGAGACGGTGCGTGCCGCCGACCTGCTCGCGCGGCGTCTCTACGAGGCCGGATGCCGGCTTGCCTTCGGCATTCCGGGCGGCGAGGTGCTGACGATCGTCGATGCGCTGGAGAAGGCCGGGATCGAGTTCCGCCTCGCCAAGCACGAGAATGCCGCCGGTTTCATGGCCGAGGGCGTCTATCACATGACCGGCGCGCCCGGGATTTTGGTCTGCACCGTCGGGCCGGGGGCCGCCAACGCCGTCAACGTCGCCGCCAATGCCGAGCAGGACCGGGTGCCGCTGATCGTCATCACCGGCTGTGTCGACGAGGACGAGGCGGTGACCTACAACCACCAGGTCTTCGACCACCAGCAGGTGTTCCGCCCGATCGTAAAGGCGAGCTTCCGTGTCAGCGCCGGCGCGGTCGACGCCCTGGCCGACAAGGCGGTGTCCATCGCCCTGGATCAGCGCCCCGGCCCGGTGCATCTCGACCTGCCGATCTCGGTGGCCGCCGCCGAGGTTCCGGTGCCGGCCCGCCCGACCCGCCGGGTGCCGGACATGGCCGCCGTGCCCGCGCCAGGCCCCGATCTCGACACCGCACGGACATGGCTGGCCGAAGCGGAGAAGCCGATCCTGGTGGTCGGCCTCGATGTGGTGACCCAGGATTGCGCCGAGGAGGTCCGCGCCTTCGCCGAGCGCTTCGCCATCCCCACGGTCGCGACCTACAAGGCCAAGGGCGTGGTGCCGGACGACAGCCCACTGTCGCTGGGCGGCGCTGGGCTCTCTCCGGTGGCGGACAAGCAGATTCTGCCTCTGCTGAAGGAGGCCGACCTGATCCTGCTGGCGGGCTACGACCCGATCGAGATGCGGGTCGGCTGGCGCGACGTCTGGGATCCGGCCGAACAGCGGGTGATCGACATCACCGCCGCCCCGAACACCGCCTATATGCATCAGGCCTCCCTCGCCTTCGTCGGCCATGTGGGCAAGACCCTGTCGGTGATCGGCGAGGGCGTTGAAGCCAGGACCACCCGCTGGCCCGGCGGCGAGCCGGCGGCGGCGCGTCAGGTGCTGGCCGGCGCCTATGGCCAGAACGAGGCCTGGGGACCGGCGGCGATCGTGACCACGGTGCGCAAGGCCTTGCCGCGCGACGGCGTCATCACCGTGGACAGCGGCGCTCACCGCATCCTGGCGAGCCAGGTCTGGGAGAGCTTCGTGCCCCATGCGGTGCTGCAGTCTACGGGGCTCTGCACCATGGGCTGCGCCCTGCCGCTGGCCATCGGCGCCAAGATGGCGGCCCCCGAGCGCGGTGTCGTGGCCTTCACCGGCGATGCCGGGCTGGAGATGATCCTGGGCGAGCTGGTCACCCTGCGCGACGCCAAGATCCCGGTGGTGGTCGTGGTATTCGTGGACGCGTCCCTGGCGCTGATCGAGCTGAAACAGCGCTCGATGACCTACGCCAATGCCGGGGTGGATTTCCCGGAGACCGACTTCGCCGCCATCGCCAAGGCGCTCGGCGGCCGAGGCGTGGTCTGCGAGGATCGCGAGAGCCTGGAGAAGGCTGTGAGCGACGGACTGAGCGCCGACACCTTCACCGTCTGCGCCTGCCGGATCGACCGCAAGAGCTACGACGGCCGGATCTGACCGTCCGGCGGACTGTTTGGCGCTACGGCAATGGCGCCAGGCGGCGCTTGTCGATGGCGATTGCAGGCGAGAGGCTGAACCCCTCGCCCCCTAGCAATGGAGATCGCCTTGGCAGAGCCCCTCTGGACCGAAGATACCAGCGCCGCCTTCCGCGACCTCGCCCATTACGCCGTGCCCGAGCGTGAGTTGCAGGTGGAGACGATCCTGTCGCTCATTCCGCAGCCCGAGGGTGCCGCCTTGGCGATGGAGATCTGCTGCGGGGCGGGCGGCTTGACGGCGGCGATGCTGGAGCGGTTAGCGGATCTGCGGGTTCTGGCCCTAGACGGCTCGCCCAGCATGCTGAAGGCGACGCGTGCGGCGGCTGGCGGTCATGCGGCACGGCTGGACACCGCGCTCATCGACATCGCCGAGACCGGCTGGCGCAGGCCGCCGGAGCCGCTGCATGCGGTTGTGTCGTCGCTGGCGATCCATCACCTGGACGGTCTGCAGAAGCAGCGGCTCTTCGCCGACATCCATGCCGCGCTGAGGCCGGGCGGGGTCTTCGTCATGGCCGACCTGGTGGAGCCGGCAACGGCGGTCGGCCGGGCCGTGGCGGCGGATGCGTGGGACGAAGAGACCCGGCGCCGCGCGCTGGACATCGACGGCACGCTGGAGGGCTACGAACGGTTCGTGGCGGAGGACTGGAACTACTACCGCCTGCCGGGCCCCGACCCGCTGGACAAGCCGTCGAGCGTGACGGACCTGCTGGACTGGCTGCGGGCGGCCGGGTTCGACGGCGTGGACCTGCACTGGATGAAGGCCGGCCACGTGATCATGAGTGGGGTGCGGGGGTAAGGTGCGGTTTCAACATCCTCCACCTTGTCATCCCGGCGAACTCCGGGTGGGGCCCGGAGCTCGGCCGGGACCCCGGTGGGGGAAAGCTGGGTCCCGGTCCAAGCCCGGAGCTAGTCCGGTCTTGTCCGGGATGACGATGGAGGGGCGTTATTGGTCCGGCCGCTTGGCCACCAGGTGATGCATCTCGCAGGTCATCACCACCTCGTCGTTCTGGTTCTTCGTCGTATAGGCTAGACGCACCCGACCGAACGGGCGTGAGGAGGAGGGGATCAGTTCCATCACTTCGGCCGTCGCCGACAGGGTGTCGCCCGGACGCACCGGACGGGGCCAGCGCAGGTTGTCCATGCCGGTGCCGCCGACATTGGTCTCCTGATGCGGGCCGGCCTGCCAGATCAGGCGGAAGGTCAGGGCCAGGGTGTGGAAGCCGCTGGCGATCAGCCCGCCGAACATCGTCTCTTCGGCATCTGGCTTGGAGACGTGGAACGGCTGCGGGTCCCATTTGAAGGCGAAGTCGACGATCTGGCTTTCGGTGACCGTCACCCGCTGGCCGGTCAGCACGTCGCCGACCCGGAAATCCTCGAAATACTTCTTCTCGCGCACGCGGCCTACTCCATCAGGGCATCGAGGCTTTTCAGCCCGTTGCCGGTCATCACCACCACCGTGTCGTCGTCCGCCGAGATCGTGCCGTCGGCGACGAGCTGCTCGTACCCGGTGGCGGCCAGCGCGCAGGACGGCTCCACCAGCGCGCCCTTGGAGGCGAGCATGCGGACCGCCGGCAGGATCTTCTCCTCGGCGACCGCGACCGCCCCGCCACCGGTCTCCCGCAGGGAGGCCACGCACTCGGCCGTGCGCACCAGCTTGGCGGCGGCCACGCCCTCGGCGATGGTCGGCTGCGGGGTGAAGTCCACCGGCGTGTCTGCATTCGCTTCGAAGGCGCGGACCAGCGCGCCGACATTGGCCGGCTGGGCGGCGAACAGGCGCGGCACCCGGTCGATCTCGCCGCGCCGCTTCAGCTCGTCGAAGCCGATGCGGCAGCCCAGCAGGTTGGAGCCGTAACCGACCGGGATCACGATGTTGTCGGGCACGGTGAAGCCCGACTGTTCCCAGATCTCGTAGGCCAGGGTCTTGGTGCCCTCGATGAAGAAGGGCTGCCAGTTGTGGGAGGCGTAGAACACGCCCTGCTCGGCAAGGTGCAGCGCCTTGGCGGCCACGTCCTGGCGCGTCCCTTCCACCAGGTCGACCACCGCCCCATAGGCCCGCATCTGCGCCACCTTGGCGGGGGAGGTTTTCGCCGGCACCAGCACCGTGCATTTGATGCCCGAGGCGCCGGCGTAGCAGGCCAGCGAGCCGGCGGCGTTGCCGGAACTGTCGAGCATCACCTCGGTGATGCCGTGCGCCTTCAGATAGGCGACCAGCACCGCCATGCCCCGGTCCTTGAACGACCCGCTGGGCATCAGGGATTCCAGTTTCAGGCGGACATTGCCGCCGTCCAGTGCCATCGGGATCAGCGGCGTGCAGCCTTCGCCCAGGGGCACCCGGGCACTCTTGTCGACCCGGATCGCCTTGGCGTAGCGCCACAGCGAGCGTTCTCCCGTGTCGATATCGCCCCGGCTCAGGCCCTCGCCCTCGGTGAGGTTGACCGGCGCCCCGGTCTCGGGGCACCGCCAGATCGGGGTGTCGACCGGATAGCGGTGCCCGCCGTCGCGGGTGACGTACTCGCTCACGCCCAAGGCTCTCTCCTGCCGGGTTACTTCAGGCCAATTTACTTCAACACCGCCGCGATGGCGTCGCCCAGATCGGTGGTGGCCGCCTGGCCGCCGAGATCCGGGGTCTTCGGTCCGCCTTCCGACAGCACGGTCTCGATCGCCTTGACGATGTCGTCGGCCGCCGCCTGGTGGCCCATATGCTCCAGCATCATGGCGCCGGACCAGATCTGGCCGATCGGGTTGGCGATGCCCTTGCCGGCGATGTCCGGGGCGGACCCGTGCACCGGCTCGAACATGGAGGGGTAGTCGCCTTCAGGGTTGATGTTGGCCGAGGGCGCGATGCCGATGGAGCCGGCCACCGCCGGGCCGAGATCGGACAGGATGTCGCCGAACAGGTTGGAGCCGACCACCACGTCGAACCAGTCCGGATGCAGCACGAACTGCGCGGTCAGGATGTCGATGTGGAACTTGTCGGTGGCGATGTCCGGGTATTCCTTGGCGATCGCCTCGAAGCGCTCGTCCCAGAACGGCATGGTGTGGATGATGCCGTTCGACTTGGTGGCCGAGGTGACCTTCTTCTTGCCGACGCGCTGGCACAGGTCGAAGGCGTAGCGCATGACCCGGTCGCAGCCCTTGCGGGTCATGACCGTCTCCTGCATCGCCATCTCGTTCTCGGTGCCCTGGAACAGGCGGCCGCCGATCTCGGAGTATTCGCCCTCGTTGTTCTCGCGCACGACCCAGAAGTCGATGTCCTCCGGACCGCGGCCGGCCAGCGGGCACTTCATGCCCTTCATCATCCGCACCGGGCGCAGGTTGATGTACTGGTTCATCGACCGGCGGATCGGGATCAGCAGGGACCACAGCGAGATGTGGTCCGGCACGCCGGGGAAGCCGACGGCGCCGAGGAAGATCGAGTCGTGGGTCTTGAGCTGCTTCAGCCCGTCATCCGGCATGAACTTGCCGGTCTTGTGGAAGCGCTCGCAGCTCCAGTCGAACTCGGTGAACTCGTATTCCAGGCGGTGCTTGGCGCCGACGGCTTCCAGCACCTTGATGCCCTCGGGCACGACTTCCCAGCCGATGCCGTCGCCCGGAATCACCGCGATCTTCAACTTCTCGGCCATGCCGCCTGTCCTCCCGCGTGTCGATTGGCTCTCTTAGAATCTTGTCCGCGGTTATAGAGGGCAGGCGGGAATGGCGGAAGGGGGCGACTCACACCCCGATATTGTCGATCAGCCGGGTTTCGCCGAGCCGGGCGGCGGCGAAGAGCCGGGCCGGGCGGGTGACGGGATCGGTGCCGGTGAGGGCGGCCAGGGTCTCGGCATCGCGCAGCTCGATATAGTCGATCGGCCCGAAGCCCTCGGCGGCTAGGGCGGCGATCGCATCGGCGCAGGCGGCGGAGATGTCCCCGTCGCCTGAGCGGATGCGATGGGCCGCCTTCGCCATCTCCTCATGCAGCCGCGGTGCGGTGGCGCGTTCGGCGGCGGAGAGGTAGGTGTTGCGCGACGACAGGGCGAGCCCGTCAGCCTCGCGCACGGTCGGGCAGCCGATGACGGCGGTGGGGATGTCGAGATCGGCGGCCATGCGGCGCACCACCAGGAACTGCTGGAAGTCCTTCTCGCCGAAGAACGCCATGTCGGCGCCCGCCTGCAGGAACAGCTTGGCGACCACGGTCGCCACCCCGTCGAAGAAGCCGGGGCGGGCGATGCCGTCGAGGCAGTCGGTCAGGTTGGCGACGGAGACGGTCGTGGCATGGCCGGCCGGATACATCTCGGACGGAATCGGCGCGAAGACGGCATGGCCGCCGACCGCGCGCAGGGCGGCCAGATCGGCGTCCCAGGTTCGGGGATAGGCATCCAGATCCTCGCCCGGCGCGAACTGCTTCGGGTTGACGAAGATCGACACGATGGTGCGGTCGCAGGCGGCCTGGGAGGCGGCGACCAGGCTCAGATGCCCGGCATGCAGGGCACCCATGGTGGGGACGAGGCCGACGGACAGGCCCTCCCGACGCCAGCCGGCGACGAGGGAGCGGAGATCGGCAATTGTGCGGGCGACGACCGGCTCATCCTTCGGCGAGCGGGAGGCGGCCCCGGGGGCGGGGGACTGGATCATGGCGCCGGTCTATCAAACCGGTCGGCGGGCGAACAGTGTCCGACTGCGCATGACCGCATGCGCCGATCCGCATACCGCCCCGACAACGGGCCGGGGCGGATGCGATCGGGTGAGGCCGCTCAGTGGTGCGGCTTGGCGGCGGCCGGCTTCAGATAGGCGCCGACGGCGCGAAGCGCGGTGACGGGCAGCCGGAACAGGGCTGCGACACAGCGCCGGACTTCCTCGGCGCGCATGCGTTCGCCGCGCCGCATGTGCATGCGGATCACGGCGTCGTCGATCACGGCGACCGGCTTGGTGAGAGGGGGGACAGAGGCTTCGCTGGCATTGCGGCCGGACAGCCACTCGTTTTCCTGCGCGGTATAGGGATGCATGTGGATCACCTTGGTGTGTTGGCAGACGTCCGCCTCCCGGACCTAGGCTTCTTATTGCTCCCCGACCATCGTTTCTCGATGGCTCACGCGTTTACGTCCTGACCCAGAAGATAGTCAGTTTGCTGCGATGCACAAGAGCAATTGTGCATCGCAGCAAAGGTCAACATTGCAGACCTACTTTGCAGTTTTGTGTCGGCCGCACGTCCGGCTTGTCATGGCGCGCCGCCATGGCTATCAATCGGTGTCCGCGATCTCGAAGAAGAAGGGGGAAGCCGGTGCTTTACCAGCGCTTCCACGACCGCACCCGAGGACCTGTCTCCGCCCCGCGTCTGATCTCGCGGGGCTGACCGGGAACGCATCGCCGTCTCATCCGTCAGCCTCTCTTGGCGCGCGTTCTGCGCCATCCTGACTTCCGATGAGACCGTTATGTCCCTGATCGCCGTCAAAGACCTCTCCCTGATTCGTGCCGAGACCCTGTTCGAAGGGCTTGATCTCTCCCTCGCCAAGGGCGACCGCCTCGGCATCGTCGCCGCCAACGGGCGCGGCAAGTCCTCCCTGCTGCGCATCCTGGCCGGGGAGGACGAGCCGACGACCGGAACCGTGACCCGGTCGCGCGGGTTGGTCGTCGCCTTCGCCCCGCAGGATCCGCCCGAGCGGCTGCTGTCCCTGAGCCTCTACGAGGCGATACGAGATGCGCTCGACCCCGAGGCGGCGGAAACCGAGAGCTGGCGGGTCGACATCCTGCTGGAGGATCTGGCGGTGGATGCCGACCTGCGCGACGTGGCGGTCGGGCGGCTGTCCGGCGGCTGGCAGCGCACCATGCTGCTGGCGCGCGCCGCCGTTGTGGAGCCCGACCTGCTGCTGATGGACGAGCCGACCAACCATCTGGATATCGGCCGCATCGGGGTCCTGGAACGGTTTCTCGACGCCCTGCCGAAGGACTGCGCGGTGGTGGCGGCGAGCCACGACCGGGCGTTCCTCGACGACGTCAGCACCCGCACCCTGTTCCTGCGCCCGCAGGAGAGTGCGGAGTTCGCGCTGCCCTACACCCGTGCGCTCGCCGCACTGGCCGAGCGGGATGCCGCCCGCGACCGCCAGTTCGAGAACGACATGCGCAAGGTGAAGACCCTGCGCCAGCAGGCGGCGAAGCTGAAGAATATCGGAATCAATTCCGGCTCCGACCTGCTGGTGGTGAAGACCAAGCAGCTGTCGGAGCGGGCCGACAAGCTGGAGGAACAGGCGCGCCCGGCCCATGCCGAGCGCTCCGCCGGGAATATTCGGCTGTCCAGCAGCGACACCCACGCCAAGGCGCTGGTGACGATGGAGGGGGCGCAGATCGCCACGCCCGACGGACGCGTGCTGTTCAGGATCGCCAAGGCGCTGATCAAGAACGGGGACAGAGTGGCGCTTCTGGGTGCAAACGGCACGGGCAAGACACGGATGGTGGAACGGCTGCGGGCGGCCTTGTCGGGTGGCGACCCGCAGGTCCGCGGGGCGGCCAGCCTCCGTCTCGGCTATTCCAATCAGGCGCTGTCGCAGCTCGACGGCTTCGCCTCGCCCTGGGAGGCGGTGAAGCAGTCCAGCGGATTGAACGATCACGTCGCACGCTCGCAACTCGCCGGGGCCGGGATCGGCGTCGATGCCCAGCACCATCCGATCGGCCGGTTGTCCGGTGGGCAGCGGGCGAGGCTGGCCATGCTGCTGCTGCGGCTGGTTCAGCCGAACTTCTTCCTGCTGGACGAGCCGACCAACCATCTCGATATCGAAGGGCAGGAGATGCTGGAGGAGGAGTTGATCCGTCATGAAGCCGCCTGCCTTCTGGTCAGCCACGACCGTGCCTTCGTGCGGGCGGTGGCGACCCGGATCTGGGTGATCGAGGGCGGAAAACTGGTGGAGGTGGAGGATCCCGATCCGATCTTCGACCGGCTGATGGCGGGGTGAGTGGCGAGGAAGAGGGGCGGCTTCGTAAGGCCGCCCCGTCTGCGATCAGGCCTTGAACGCTGCCGGCTCGAAGGTCGCCAGCTCGCGCAGGATCTTGGGCCAGGCGGTCAGGCCCTTGGGGATCGATTCCAGCCGGAAGAACTCGTTGGGCGCATGCACCGGCTCGTCCGGCAGGTTGAAGCCGAACATCAGCGTGTCCATGCCCATCGTCTCCTTGAAGATCGAGGTGATCGGCACGCTGGCGCCGAGCCGCACGTGGATCGGCCGCTGGCCGGTCTCGCCCTTCAGCACCCGCTCGGCCGCCTGTACCAGCGGATGGTCCGGGGCGAGGGTGGAGGCCGGCGAGTCGCCGCCCGCCCGGTCGATGGTCAGTTCGACGCCGTCCGGGCAGTGGCTCTTCAAATGGGCGATCACCGCGTCGAGCACCCGCTTGGGATCCTGTCCGGCGGCAACGCGGATGCTGATCTTGGCATGGGCCTCGGCCGGGATGACGGTCTTGGAGCCGGCACCGATATAGCCGCCCCACATGCCGTTCACATCCAGACATGGCCGCAGGGTGATCCGCTCGCGCATGCTGAACTGCGGGTCGCCGTGTCCCAGCGCGCCGACCTCGGCCAGGAAGGCCGCCTCATCGAACGGGAAGGCGGCGGTGTCGGCCCGCTGCTGGTTGGTGAGAGGGGTGGCATCGCTGTCAAAGCCGGCCACCGCGACCCGGCCCTGACTGTCATGCAGGGTGGCGATCAGCGCGGCCATCTCGTGCAGGGCGTTGCGCACGGCCCCGCCATAGCGCCCGGAATGCAGGTCGCCGGCGGCGGTACGCAGGGTGAATTCCAGCTTGTTGGTGCCGCGCGCGCCGGTGTTGATGGTCTCCACCTCCCGGCTCGCCCGGCCGCCATCGGCGGACAGCACGGCGTCGGCATCAAGCAGGTCTCGGTAGCGCTCGATCAGGGTCCGCAGGCTCGGGCTCCCGGTCTCCTCCTCGCCTTCCAGGAAGAACTTCACGTTGAGCGGGCATTTGCCCTCGACCGAGAGCAGGGAGGCGGCCGACTCGATGGCGATCAGGGTCGAGCCCTTCACGTCGGAGGCGCCGCGGGCATAGAGCTTGCCGTCGCGCTCGGTCGGCTCGAAGGGTGGGGTGGTCCACTGGTCGAGCGGGTCGGCCGGCTGCACGTCGTAATGGCCGTAGACCAGCAGGGTCGGCTTGCCCGGCGCGTGCAGCCAGTCGCCATAGACGGCCGGTTGGCCGCCGCCGTCCAGCATCTGCACGTTCTCCATGCCGATCGCCGTCAGCCGATCCGCCAGGAACTCCCGTGCGTCGGCCATGCCCTGGGCGAAGGCCGGATCGGCGCTGACGCTGGGCATGCGCAGCAGGGTCTTCAGGTCGCGCAGGATGTCGTCCTGGCGGGCGAGGAGGTGGTCGACAACGGGATCGCTCATGGAAGTCCGGGGCGTTGGTGGGAGGCGGCGACGGCGGAACCGCCCAGAAGGCCGTACCATAGGTTCCGACGGTGGCTTTGGAAGGGGAAAACCGGTCCGCTTCGGCCGCTGCCCCGAGCAGCGGCTCTATCCTGCCGTGTGACCGAAAGGTCGCCTTAGGAATGCCGGAATTGCGGCGGTTCAGGTCACGCGCGTTGACAATTGGACGAACGCGCGACGATAAGTGGTGACGGAGGTCGCGGCTTCGCGCCGCGGCCGGGGGCCCGTAGTTCAGCGGTCAGAACGCGCCGCTCATAACGGTGTTGTCGCAGGTTCGAATCCTGCCGGGCCCACCATTTTCCTGGTGCCCGGCCGCCCGGAGGTCGGATCAGAACAGCAGACAGCCCTGACAGGGCAGATCGCGGACCGGCAGGACGACGGGATCCGCGATGCCGATGTATTCGGCGGACGTGCTCGGCGCGGCCGTCGGGCGCCGGTACAGGGTCACCCCGTAGACCGTGTTCACCACCCCGTCCTCTGCCATCGGAAGCGCCAGACGCTCGGTGTGCAGCGGGTACATGCCCGCGCGGTAGAGCGGGCCTGAGGCGTAGTGGATGGCCGGAGTATCGATCACCTCGCTCAGGGCGTCGTGGAGCGTCGTCTCGTGCTCCCCGAACAGGTCGTCGACGTAGATATCAGCGACCCGACGGCCGAACAGCGACCGGATCTGTTCGCCCGCCAGAAGGAACTTGTAGCGGCCGGTATCGGCTTCGCGGCGGATGATCCAGAACCGGCTGAGCAACGCCGAAACCCGGATCGGGTCGAAGTCGCGTCGCTCCGGAATCCGGTCACCCGTTTTCAGGGACAGCCAGTAGCGCAGCAGGGCATGCAGATCCTGATCCCCGAAGTTCGGATACGCCGCCGGCTGTCCGCCGCGATCGCAGACACATGGGGCTTCGTAGGCGCCGAGACTCGGCGTGCGGCCGGCACAAACATCCGCACACTCCAAAGCATTGGTCCCAGCAGTCATGGTCTCTTGCGTCCTTTGCGTTCTGATCACGCAGAAGCTTAAGGTCGAAATCATAATAACTAATTAATTTAAATTGCTATCTATCCGGCCCGGTCCTTGGGTAGTCGAGAGGAGCCGGTCTGCGGGTCTGCGGCCGTGCCTCCAGCCGTTAAGCCATTGATGGCGGGAGCATTCGGGACTAGGGATGATCGGAGGCCCTGCGCGCGCCCGGCGTATCGGGTGGATCAGTTTCGGAGTACCCGTCCATGGCATTTCCCGACCGGCAGACCCTTGATCTCCACCATGGGCGCGTCTCCTACCGACAGGCCGGATCGGGCCCCGATCTGGTCCTGCTGCATGGTCTGGCGGGCAATTCGCGGACCTGGGAGGAACAGTTCGCCGCGTTCTCCGGACGCTGGCGGGTGACCGCCTGGGATGCGCCGGGATATGGCGAGAGCGACACGGTCGAGCCGACGGTCGATGCTTACGCCGCGGCCCTGGCGGCGCTGGTCGACGCATTGGAGCTTCCGCGGTTCGTCCTGCTCGGCCATTCCATGGGCGGCGTGGTCGCCGGCCGTTTCGCCGGCACCTATCCCGAGCGGCTGCGCGCGCTGGCCCTGTCCTGCACGCTGCTCGGACGGCGTCAGGCCCCGGGCACACCGCTGAGCGAGCCCTATCTGGCGCGGCTGAGGGAACTCGAGACGCTGCCGGCGCGCGAATACGGCGCCAACCGGGCCAAGAGCATGGCGGCACCGGGCTGCGCGCCGGAAATCCTGGAACGCCTGACGGGCATCGCCGCCGAGACCCGGCGCGAGGGTCTCGAGTCGGCGATGCGCCTGATCGCCGTGGCGGACAATTCGGCCGCGCTTGCCTCCCTCATCCTGCCGGTTCTCGTGCTGACCGGCCAGGAGGACCGGACGGTCACCAAGGAGGTCAGCGGCGACTTGCTGGCCGCGTTGGCGGGTGGACCGGCGCAGGTGAAGACCAAGGAACTCCCGGGCGTCGGTCACGCGCCCTATCTGGAGGATACCGCCGCGTATAACTCGGCGCTCCAGGCCTTTCTCGACGATCTCTGAGCCTCTGCGGGCGGCCGTCCCGATCAGGCGGCCGTTCCCGAGCGGAACTGTTCGATCTGCTGCTGGGTCTCCGAGATCAGCTTGGCGATCTCGGTCGAGAGTTCGGCCGAGCGCGAGGCCAGCGTCTTGACCTCCGACGCCACCACGGCGAACCCGCGGCCAGCCTCTCCGGCCCTCGACGCCTCGATGGTCGCGTTGAGCGCCAGCAGGTTGGTCTGTTCCGACACGTCCGAGATGTTGCCGGCCGTGACATGGATCCGGTTCAGGACCTCGTCCATGATCTCCCGGGTCTTCTCGATGGATGTCCGGCTGGCGGTGGTGTCGGTGGCATAGACGACCACGCGCTGCAGGGCGCCGTGCACGTCGCGCAGGGGCTGGACGGTGGCGGCGAGATACAGCCGCGTGGAATTGTCCACATTCACCGAAAGCTCGCGGACCACGGCCTCGCCGGCACGGAGCTTGTCGCGGACTTCCGCCTCGAACAGGGCGTCGAAGGCCACCCCGGAGATTCCCCGGGCCTCGTCGACCGAGCGCACCCCCAGCGCATTCAGCGCCAGGTCGTTGGCGGCCGAAAGACGTCCCTCGCTGTCCCATTCCAGGACCAGGTTCGATTGTTCGATTGCGGTGATCCGCGCCCCGGCTTCCAGGGCGCGCAGCTTGGTTTCGGTGATGTTCACCTGGACGGAGACGTAGCGCTCGATCTTGCCGATCCGGTCGGTGACCGGGTTGATCGACAGGGAGATCCAGTGCGGCTCCCCGCTTTTCGCGTAGTTCAGGATCTCTTCGACGAAAGGTTGGTGGCGGGCCAGGTTCTGGCGGATCCGCTGCACCGTGTCCGGATCGGTGTTTTCGCCCTGGAGCAGCCGGCCGGGGATCTTCCCCATCGCCTCCTCGGCGCTGTAGCCCGTCATCCGGGTGAAGCCGGCATTGACGTATTCGATCCGCCCCTCCGCGTCGGTGATGATGACGCTGTTGTCGGTCTCGTTGGCGACCAGGGACAGAATGTTGAAATGCTCCTTCTGGCGGATGTCCTCGGTTATGTCGGTGGCGTATTTCACCACCTTGAAGGGGCGCCCGCTCATGTCGAGGATCGGGTTGTAGGACGCTTCGATCCAGACTTCCCGGCCGCCCTTTCCGATCCGCCTGAACTGGCCCGACTGGTAACGGCCCATGGCGAGATCGGCCCAGAAACGCTGATAGGCGTTCGATTGGGCTTCGTCGGGGGAGACGAACATCCGGTGATGGCGCCCGGTCACGTCCTCGGCCGAATAGCCCATGGCCTTTAGGAAGTTCTCGTTCGCGCTCAGGATCGTGCCGTCGAGTTTGAATTCGATCACGGCCTGCGACTTGTGAATGGCCGCGATCTGCCCCTCGAAATCGGCGAACCGCAGCTTCACGTCGGTGATGTCCGACGCGAACTTGACCACCTTGTACGGTCGGCCGGCGGCGTCGAGGATCGGGTTATAGGTGGCGCGGATCCAGATCTCGCGCCCGCCCTTGGCCAGGCGGCGGAACTGTCCGCTCTGGAACTCGCCGCGTCCGAGGGACGCCCAGAACTGCGTGTACTGTTTGGAATGCTTCTCGCTGTCCTCGACGAACATCGAATGGTGCTTGCCGACGATTTCCGACGCCGTGTAGCCCATGGCTTTCAGGAAGGTCTCGTTCGCTTCCAGGATCGTTCCGTCCAGGGCGAACTGGATCACCGCCTGGGAGCGGCGGATCGCATCGACCTCTCCCTGTACCTCCACCGAGCGCAGCTTCTCCGCCGTGATGTCCGTGGCCAGTTTCACGACCTTCACGACCCGCCCGCCGAGTCCGATCACCGGATTGTACGACGCCTGCAGCCAGATCTCGGAGCCGTCCTTGCGGAACCGCTGGTATTCGGCGCGGCCGAAGGCGCCCCGGCCCAGCCCCGTCCAGAATTCCCGGTATTCGGCCGAGGCCGCATAGTCCTTCGAGACGAAGATGGAATGGTGCCGGCCGACGACTTCGTCCCGCCGGTAACCCATCACCTTCAGGAACGTGTCGTTCGCCCGCAGGATCCGTCCTGTAGGAGAAAACTCGATGATGGCCTGGGACTTCTGAAGGGCCTTCAAGGTAGCGGAGCTGGCGCCAAAACCGAGGGTGCCGGCAAGCAAGTCGAACATTCTATTCTCCTGTGCGGCGGAGCCTTACGGGTATCCGTCGATCTTGAACATAGGGCGGTGGAGACCAGGCTCCGGAGAAACCGCGTAGCCGTTTCTCTCGGCCGCGGTCCGTCGCCTGTCACTCGGCTTTTCGACTACGGCTTCTGTCAGGCATTGGATCATTTCGAGCATAAAAATTCTTAAACGGAAATTGAATAGAATTTTCAATCAAATACGGGGTGTCGACATCGCGGCGGCCCGGAGGTTGCGTCGGTAATATTCCGGCCGCCGACGATGCGGTCTAGGGTGGGGCGTACGCGATCAGGAGATGCCCCATGCACTACGCACCCGCGACCGAGCCCTGTCCGCTGCCGTTCTCTCCGTTCAAAAGCTGCACCGTCCCGCGTCCGATCGGATGGCTGTCGACGGTGTCCACCGAGGGTGTGCCGAACCTGGCGCCCTACAGCCAGTGGCAGAACCTGACCTTCGATCCGCCGATGGTCATGTTCGCCGCCAACCAGCTCAGCGACGGTCGGCGCAAGGACACGGTGATCAATGCCGAGCAGACCGGTTGGTTCGTTTGGAACATGGCGACCTACGACCTGCGCGAGGCGGTGAATATCACCGCGATGGAGCTTCCCTCGGAGGTCGACGAATTCGAGCGCGCCGGGGTCACGAAAGCGCCGTGCATCGACGCGCCGGGGCCGCGGGTGGCCGAAAGCCCGGCCCATTTCGAATGCCGGTACCTCTCCACCCACCGGCTTCA
Organism: Thalassobaculum sp. OXR-137; assembly: GCF_034377285.1. Classification (NCBI taxonomy): domain Bacteria; kingdom Pseudomonadati; phylum Pseudomonadota; class Alphaproteobacteria; order Rhodospirillales; family Thalassobaculaceae; genus Thalassobaculum; species Thalassobaculum sp. OXR-137. The sequence goes on from NZ_CP139715.1 coordinate 2,277,065, forward strand.
GGGCCGCTCCAGCCACGGCTGGGTCGATGTCGTCTATGGGGAGGTGATGCGCATTCATGTGGACGATGCGGTCGTGATGCCGGACGGCAAGATGGACATCGCGAGGATCCGTCCGCTCGCTCGCCTAGGCTACTACGACTACACCAGCGTCACCGAGGTGTTCGAGATGCGGATCCCCGGGGCGAGCGGCGCGGCTGTGGATGGCCTGGAGGGGCGGACCCGCTGATAGCGGAGCGGTCGGGTGCCGGCACCGGTTGAAGTGCCGAGGCTGGTGGATTAGGACGCGACAGACACCCTTTCCCCCGAGGCCCCGATGCAAGCTCAAGAGTCGTTTCGCGACGCCCGCGTAGTCGTCACCGCCGGCGCCTCCGGAATAGGTCTGGTCTTCGCCCGCCGCTTCGCGGCCGCCGGCGCTCGAGTGGCGCTCTGCGACGTCGACGCCGCCGCCGTGGACGCCGCCGGCAGAGTATTCGAGGGGGCGATCGCGCACCGGGCCGACGTCACCGACGAAGCGCAGATGGCGGGCTTCTTTCTGGAGGTCGAGGAGCGCTGGGGCGGGGCCGACGTGGTGATCGCCAATGCCGGGACCGGCGGGCCGGCCGGTCTCATCGAGGATCTGACCCTCGACGGATGGCGCTCGTGTCTCGCGGTCAACCTGGACGGCGCGTTCCTGACCTGCCGCTGGGCGGCCCGGGTGCTGAAGCAGGGCGGCGGCTCGCTGATCCTGATGTCGTCGTCGGCCGGGTTGCACGGCTATCCGAACCGCAGTCCCTATGCGACGTCCAAATGGGGGATCATCGGGCTGATGAAGACCCTGGCCATGGAACTCGGCCCGCACGGCGTCCGGGTCAACGCGATCTGCCCCGGTTCGGTCGAGGGCGACCGCATGGACCGGGTCCTGGCCAAGGAGGCGAAGGCGACCGGACTGACCGAGGCGGAACTGCGGGCGCGCTATGTCGCCGGGGTGTCCCTGCGCAGTTGGGTCAGCGCCGACGACGTCGCCGAAGCCGCCCTGTTCCTGGCGTCGCCGGCCGGGGCGAAGATCTCCGGCCAGTCCTTCTCGGTCGACGGTCACACCCACTCGCTGGCTTAAGAAAAGCGGGGCAGCGGGCGCATTCGCCCCCTGGCGTCCACCTCCCGCATCTCTGAAGATGTCGCCATCGCACAGGCTCGGTTCGCGGGAGGTCGCATGACCCTGATCATCGGTGGTGGCGTCTATGGCGCTGCCGTGGCGTGGCATCTTGCCCGGCGGGGCGAGGCCGTAGAACTGCTGGAGGCGAAGACCGTGGCGTCCGGCGCGTCCGGCGGCCCGGGGCGTCGGGGCGTGCGTGCGAACTGCCGCGATCACCGCGAATTGCCGCTGATGGCGCGGGCCCGAGCGCTGTGGCCCACCCTTCACGAACAGCTCGGCACCGATCCGCTGTTCGAGCGGACCGGACATCTGCAACTGATCGAGCGGCCGGTCGATATGCCGCGCGCGGAAACCCGGGCCGCTCTGCAGTCCCGCTTCGGCATCGCGACGTCGTACCTGTCGGAAGGCGCGATGCGGGAGCTGGAACCCGATGTCGCCTCCTTCGTGAAGGCGGCGCTGCATTGCCCCGATGACGGGGTGGCGTTCCACGCCGCTACGACACGCGCCTATGCGGACAACGCGGTGATGGCGGGAGCCACGATCCGCGAGGGCGTGACGGTCGACCGGCTGGTCACGCGCGACGGCAAGGTGGTCGCGGTGGCGACGACCGACGGCGACGAAATCCCGGTGCCGGGCCGGCTGTTCGTGCTCGCCAACAGCGGCGTGCGGTCCCTGATCGCCCCCTGGCTCGACCTGCCGACCTGGAACCTCGCGCTGCAGGTCCTGGTCTCCAAGCCGCTTGCCGAGAACCCGGTGCGGCATCTCGTCGGCCATGCCAGCCGGACGCTCTCGCTGAAGCGGGAGCCGGACGGGCGGCTGATGATCTCCGGCGGTCGTCTCGGCCATTGGGACTACGCGACCGGGCGCGGCACGCCGATCCCCGAGGAGATCGCCGCGAACGTGGCCGATGCCGTCGCTGTCTACCCGTCGCTGGAGGGTATCGAGATCGAGACGGCCGACACCGGCCATCTGGAGGCGGAGTCCATCGACTCCATTCCGATGGTCGACCATCTTCCCGGCAACCCGCATGTGGTCTATGCCGCCGGATGGACCGGCCATGGCTGGGCCATTGCCCCGGCCGTCGCGGAGCTTCTGGCCGACTGGGCGCTGGAGGGCAGGCGTCCGGAGCTTCTGGCGCCCTTCGCCTTCGACAGATTTGCGATTGGCCGGTAACGGCTCTCGTCCCGGAGACATTAGGGTCCCGCCACAATCGATGCTCGAGCGACTGTCGACCGCGCGGGATGTGGAAGGTAGAGTTCCCGTACTGCCCGCACGGGGGTGGGGGCACTCAGAAACAGACAAGAGACAGTCAAATGCGCGGGTTGCTCCTGGGGCTTCTCCTCGCGCTGTTGGTGGCTACGCCGACAGGTGCGCAGGATCAAGGGCCGGCTATCGGTATGGTCAAAGTGGTCGACGGTGAGGTCGCGGTGGAACGCGGCGGTGCCCTCATTCCGGCGGTCGAGGGACTGGACGTCCATCGGTCCGACACGCTGAGGACCGGCACGGCAGGTGCCGTCGGCGTGACGCTGAACGACGGGACGCTGATTTCCCTCGGCCCCAGCTCCCGGTTCGAGCTGTCGTCCTTCGAATTCGCGCCGCAGCGCGAAGCGTTCGGCTTCATCGGGCAGATCCTCGAAGGGACGATGGTCTACCAGTCCGGCCGCATCGGCAAAATCGCGCCCGAGAATATCCAGATAAAGACGCCGCTGACCGTCGTCGCCGTCCGGGGCACCCGGTTCGCCGTCCGTGTGCCGACGCAAGGGGGGAACTGACGCCATGACCGCCAGCTTTGGGAAATGGGCCGACCTTGGCGCACGCTGCCGCGCCGTGGCCGCCGCCGGAATCCTCCTCGGTCTCGCCGCCTGCGCGACCGGCCCGTACGACACCACCGAGCTCTCCGGTCTGCCGGAGCAGGACTCCGAATTCCTGCGGGATCTGAGCCGCGAATATGTGGCGCTCGGCGACATGGAACGGGCGGAATACGACTGGGCCGATACCGCCCGCTTTTACGACCGGGCGATCCGCGCGGCCAAGGGCGAGGTCCTGGCGCCGGAACCGCTCGCCGCCCGCGCGCTCTCAGAGGAAGCCACCGAGGAACTCGGCGCCGCCCGGGCCCGCCTGATCGGTCTGTTCGGCGCCGGCGCACGGTCTATCGTCGGTCCCGACAGCGCTCAGGCCCAGTCCGGCTTCGACTGCTGGATGCAGGAGCAGGAGGAGGGACATCAGCCCGACGACATCGCCCAGTGCCGGGAGATGTTCCTGGCCGCGGTGGCGAAGATCGAGTCGGCAGTCGACGGGGCGCTGATTGTCCTGCTGCCGGATACCGACGGTGTCGTCGGGGTAATCCAGGTCGACAATGCCCGCGGGTCGGTCGTTCTCGACACCGAGCGGGAGACCGCCGTTACCGCCGATGCGCAGGCGGCGCCGCAATCGACCGGCACCTTCCTGGTGGCGGACGTGGAGGCGGTGTTCGGCAGGGCGCTTGCCGCCGGTCCGGTCCCGCCGCAGGCTTTCCTGCTGTATTTCGAGCAGGGCACCGACCGGCTCACCCCGGACTCCGCCAGGAAACTGACCGAGGTGCTGGAGGCCGTCCGGCAACGCGAGTTGCCGCAGGTGGAGGTGTCCGGCCATACCGACCGCAGCGGCTCCGCCGCCTATAACGATCAGCTCGCGCTCGACCGGGCGGAGCTCGTGGCGCAGGAGATCCTGGGCCTGGGCGTGCCGGAGCGGGTGGTGTCGGTGGTCTCGTATGGCGAGCGGGCGCCCGTCGTGCCGACGGCCGACGGCGTCTCCGAGGCGCAGAATCGCCGGGTCGAGATCGTGGTCCGGTAGGACGGCGGTCGAGACCCCGGGGATAAGGATAACGCGTATCGTGTCGAACGGCTGAGGGAGCGATGGAGAGCAGGACACCGGGCAATGCCGGCATCCAGCAGACTGGGGTGACGAGCGAGCTTCACTGGCTCGACGGGCCCGAGGATGGGCGGCTGTCCCGGCTGGTCAGGCATGGGCGGTTGATCGCGGCCGGCCTGCTGTGTGTTCTGCTGGCCCTCCGCATCCTCGATGTGGCCCCGCTCCAGGTGCTGAGGTTGTGGGGCTTCGACCTGCAGCTTCAGATGCGCCCCGAGTCCACCGCACCCTCCTCGGTGGTGACCATCGACGTGGACGACCGCAGCCTTGCTGCGGTCGGACAATGGCCCTGGCCTCGACGGTATCTGGTCGATCTGGTCGACCGGCTGGCCGATGCCGGGGTCGATACCATCGCCTTCAACATCCTGTTCGCCGAGCCCGACCGGATGTCGCCGGACGTTCTGGCGAGGTCCTTGCCGGACCTGGACGGCGATCTGCGCCAGGCCTTGCAGGCTCTGGGCGGGTACGACGAGGCGCTCGCCCAGGCCATGCAACGGATCCGGACGGTCACCGCCATGGCGGCCATCCTTCCGTCCGATGGCGCCGCCACCGGTTCCGGAGCGCCGAGCCGGATCGCGGTGCGCGGGCATGGCGACATCGACATCCTGCCCGCGATCGGCGCGGTGACCGACAGCGTTCCGCCGATCCGGCTGGCCAGCGCGGGGCAGGGCATCGTCAGCCTGCTGCCCGAACCGGACGGCACCGCCCGCCGGGTTCCGGCGGTGTTCCGGGTCGACGGCACCATGCAGCCGGGCATGGCGCTCGACATCGTCCGGGTGGCGCTGCGCCAGCCCAACATGCTGGTGGAAGTACCGTCTCCGCTGGGCATGGCAGGAGTCTCGGTCGGGCAGGTTTTCGTGCCGACGGACGCCCGCGGGCTGATCTGGATCGACACGACGGACCCGGAACGGGTGCCCACGGTCTCGGCGGTCGATGTGATGGCGGGACGGGTTCCGCCCGCTGCCCTCGCCGGCCGCATCGTGGTGATAGGCTCCTCCGCCGCCGGGGTCGGAGAACGGGTCCGCATCGGCTTCGGCGGCTCGGTCTCCGGTCTGCAGTTCCAGGCGCTGGCGACCGACACCATTCTCACCGGCCGGGCACCCCGCCGGGACGTCGGCCTCGACTGGATCGAGATCCTGGCTGCCGCTCTCACCGGCATCGTGCTGATCGCCGTTCTGCCCCGCATCGCCCCGCATCTGAAGCCGGTGGTCGGCATCGGTCTGATGGCTGCGGCCGTGGGCGTCTGCGCCTATGCCCAGATCGGCTTCGGCACGCTGGTCGATCCGACCTTCTTCTCGTTGACCTCGATCCTGCTCGTGGGCAGCTTCGCCATCGGCGACTACCGGGCGGAGAGTGTGCTGAGACGGCGCAACGAATCCGCCCTGAAGCGCCACGACGCCTATATCCGGGAGGTGGTAGACGCCAGCTTCGACGCCATCGTCACCATCGACGGCGACGGGAGGATCCGAACCGCGAACCGGGCCGCCTGCGACCTCCTCGACAGCGGCGGCGGCGACCTGATCGGTCAGCCGATCTTTCATCGGATCTCCGGTGCCTGGGCCCAGGAACTTGCGGCCGAGCCGGCCGGTACGCTGGCCAGTGCGGTGGCACGGTCGCAGACCATCGAAGCGGAAGCCGGGAGCGCCGGCAACACCCTTTCCGTGCCGACCGAGATCACCCTGGCCGAATCCATGGCAGGGTCGCGTCGGGTCTTCATCCTGGTGCTGCGGGATATCAGCGCCCGCAAGTCGGCGGAGGAATCCGCCGCGCGCTCCACCCAGCGGTTGCACGATGCGGTCGACGCCATCTCTGACGGTTTCGCCCTGTTCGCACCCGACGGCCGGCTGCTGCGCTGCAACGCCGCCTACGAAGAGATGCTGGACGCCGAGATCGAGCAGTCCGATGCCCCTCTCTATGGGGGCTTGCTGCGGGATTTCGTATCCGGATGCCACGCTCCGGCCGAGGCGGCCGGTCGGGAGGAAGAGTGGATCGAGGCCCGCCTCTCGGTCTTCGCCGCCCGCAGCCAGCGCTACGAGATGGAGACCGTCGACGGCCGCTGGTACCAGGTCGACGAGCGGCGCACGGTCGAGGGCGGGATGGTCTGCGTCTATTCCAACATCACCGAGATCAAGGGCCGCGAGGTCGAGCTGCGGGCGGCGATGGAGCGGGCCGAGCTCGCCAGTCAGGCGAAATCCCAGTTTCTGGCGAATATGAGCCACGAGCTGCGCACCCCGCTGAACGCGATCATCGGCTTTGCCGACATGCTGCGCAGCGAACCGTTCGGCCCGCTCGGCAACGACCGGTATGTCGGCTATGCAAACGACATCTCCGGCAGCGGATCGCGGCTGCTGAAGATGATCGAGCAGATCCTGGAATTCGCCCGGCTGGAGCGCCTGCAGTCCAACATCGACGAGAGCGGCATCGACGTGACCGCCGCCGTGCTTGCCGCGGTGACCGACCTGACGCTTTCGGCGGGCGAGCGAGGGGTGCATATCGTTCCCGCGGTGCAGCCGTCGCTGCCCGCCCTGCGCGCCGACCCGCAGATGCTCTACCAGATCATTCAGAATCTGCTGGCCAATGCGGTGAAGTTCTCGGGCGAGGGCAAGGAAGTCCGGATCTCGGCGGCGCTGGACGACAAGCGCCGGATCGTCCTGACGGTGGCGGATCAGGGCATCGGCATCCCCGCCAACCTGATCGGCCAGATCACCCAGCCGTTCTGGCAGCACCCCAACGCGATGACGAGCTCCCACGACGGGGTCGGGCTGGGCCTCGCCATCGTCAGCGGCCATGTGGAGGCGCATGACGCCGAGCTGTCCGTGTCCAGCGAACCCGGGCGGGGCACCACGATGACGGTGACGTTCCCGTCCTATCGGACCGTCTGACGACCGGTCGGGGAGCGGCGATGCTGCATGTCCTGAAGCTGCTGCTGCCGGCCCTGTTCCCGTCCTGGCGGTTCTTCGACGTGATCGCGCCGTCGCCGCGGATCGAGGTCGCCGCCGTGGCGGATCCCGACGCACCGGTTCCGGAGGAGGGCGGCGCCGGCTGGCGCGACCTCCGGCCGAAGCGGGACCGGATCGGGCCGAGCGACCGGGTCGTGTCGTTCTTCTGGAACCCGCGCTGGAACGAGATCCTGTTTCTCGCCACCTGCGCCGAGCGGCTGATGCAGGAGCCGAGCGAGCACAGCGCGCGGGAGATCGTCCGCCGGCTGCGGCGCGACCTGGCGTGGGAGCGCTCTCAGGCGCCCTTCTTCCGCTTCCGCCTGGTCTTCGTCAGCCGGGAGGGGGACCGCCTGCGCCGCGACGTGGCCTATGTCTCGCCGCCCCTTCCCACCGCCGAGGCAGCGGACCGATGAGCCTCGACGACGCCATCCGGCTGACCGAGATCCTGCTCGCCGTCGCGCTGATTCAGCAGAGCCTGGAGCATCTGGTCGGCCTGCCGGACGAGCGGCCGCACTACGCGATCCGCCTCGTCCTTGCCGTGCTGCTGATGGTGGGCGTCTCGCCGCCCTGGATCTGCGCCGCGCTGTTCGTCAACGCGCTGGTCATCCTGCGGCGGTTCCAGGGGCCGTATAACGGCGGCAGCGACCTGCTGAGCCTGCTGCTGATCACGGCCCTGTTCGCCGTGCATTTGATGCCGAGCGCCCGGTATCAGGAATACGTCTTCGGCTATCTGGCCCTGCAGGTGATCTTTTCCTACTTCAAGTCCGGCCTGTCGAAGGTCGTTCACGCGGATTGGCGCAGCGGCCGCGCGCTGCGGGACGTCTTCCTGTTCTCGGTCTATCCGGTCAGCGAAGCGACCCGCCGCTGGGCCGAGCGGCCGCGATTGCTTTGCGCGATGTCCTGGGCGGTGGTTCTGCTGGAGCTGCTGTTCCCGTTGGCGCTGATCGCCCAGCCGGTACTGATCGCTGCCCTGGCGGCGATGTTCGCCTTCCACGGCGCGAATTTCGTGCTGTTCGGCTTCAACCGCTTCGTCTGGGTCTGGCTCGCCGCCTACCCGTCGCTGATCTGGCTGCAGGCGCGGCTGGAGCCGCTGTGGTGAGATCGGCGTGAAAACGCAGGTTAGATGGTCGGGGAGAGAGGATTCGAACCTCCGGCCCCTGCCTCCCGAAGACAGTGCTCTACCAGGCTGAGCTACTCCCCGACCGGACCTTGAGACGGGCCGAAGGATGGCCCGCCGGGAGGCGAGGGCGTGATATAGCGGACCGGATGCGGCGCATCAAGAAGGAACTCGTCTGAAAACGAACTTCCTGCGCAGCCGCATTCCGCATCGCCGTCGACGCCCCAAACTCCGGGGTTCCGCCGGCCGGCCGGCTCTGCTTTGCTGGCGGCCGGTCGGCAGGGTGCCGGCCCGTCCCAACGGCAATACGGAGGCCCGCCCATGTCCGCCGGCGACAGCGCGACCGTCACCCTCTCCCTGGACGAGGTGCGCGACCTCACCATCCGCTGCTTCCTCGCCAACGGCTGCGACGCGGCCAATGCCGAGGCGGTCGCCGACGTCATCCACAACGCCGAGCGCGACGGGGCGAAGAGCCACGGGCTGTTCCGGGTGCCGGGCTATATCAAGTCGCTGAAGAGCGGCAAGGCGAACGGCCAGGCGGTGCCGGTGCTGGAGGACCTCGCCCCGGCGGTGCTGCGGGTGAAGGGCGACGGCGGCTTCGCCCCGCTGGCCCAGCAGCTCGGCCGCGACCCGTTGATCGAGCGCGCCCGCTCCCAGGGTGTCGCGGCGCTGGCGATCACCGACATCCATCACTTCCAGGCGCTCTGGTACGAGGTCGAGCCCCTGGCCGAGGCGGGGCTCTGCGCCTTCGCCTTCACCGCCGCCTTCCCCTACGTGGTCCATCCGGGCGGCCGCACGCCGATCTACGGCACCAACCCCATGTCCTTTGGCTGGCCGCGCCCGGGCAAGCCGCCGATGGTGTTCGACCAGGCCTCCTCGGCGCTGGCCCGGGGCGAGATTATGATCGCCGCCCGCGATGGCCACGACGTGCCGCCGGGCACCGGCATCGACAAGGACGGCCACGAGACCACCGATCCGAACGCGATCCTGGACGGCGGCGCGCAGCTTCCCTTCGGCGGCTACAAGGGCGCGTCCATCGCGATGATGGTGGAGCTGCTGGCCGGCGCGCTGATCGGCGACAAGTTCAGCTTCGAGGCCTGGGAGAGCGACGCCAAGGACGGCGGCCCGCCGAACGGGGGCGAGTTCATGCTGGCGATCGATCCGGGGCATCTCGGCGACACCAACGGCTGGGCGGCCCATGCGGAGCTGCTGTTCGACCGGATCCTGGCCGAGGAGGGCACCCGTCTTCCTGCCGGGCGCCGCCACGCCAACCGGGCGAAGACGGCGACCGAGGGCGCTGCGATCCCGGCGGCGCTGCATGCGGAGATCGTGGGGTTGTGTAAGTAGAGAAAAGCTACGATCCCTATCAAAATCCGACTTCCCGGACTTGATCCGGGACCCAGGCTCGACGGTCGGATTTACGGTCCCGGATCAAGTCCGGGAAGTCGGATTTGGTGGGGCATCTGAGCTTCCCAGGGGAGCCCGGTCCCGGCCGACCTCCGGGTCAAGCCCGGAGCTCGCCGGGATGACGGTATCTCTGGAATCCAACTCTGATCGTCATCCCGGGCGGCCCCGGACTTGATCCGGGGACGGGCCGGGACCCAGCGACGGCGCCAGACGCTCCCTTACGGTAGCCCGTTCCGACCATGCTTCAGGTAGGCCGGCCGCTCGCTCAGGGTCTCGTAGTAGCGGGCCACGCCCGGATACTCGGGCTTCCCGTCGAACTTCAGGTTGAACCAGCGATTCACCACCAGCCCAATCGGGATGTCGGCCAGGGTGAAGCGCTCCCCGGTCATGTACGTCCCGGTCGCCGCCAGATGGGCGTCGAGCTGGCCGACCTCCTTGGTGATATGTGCCCGGCCCTGTTCGACGAACCAGGGGTGGTTCCACGGCGGCTCGTTGAGCTGGCCGCCGAGGAAGGCGCCGCGCAGGGAGATGGAGGTCTCGTAATTCGCCCAGTCCATCCACTGCTCGACCCCGGCGCGGGCGACCGGGTCGGCGGGGTAGAGGGCGGTGTCGCCGGATACGGTGGCGAGGTAGCGGATGATCGTGTTGCTCTCGCGCAGCACGGTGCCGTCCTCCAGCACGACGGCGGGCACCAGGCCGATCGGGTTGATCGCCTGGAACTCGGGATCGGTGGTCGGCCGGAAGCCGCAGCCCCAGTCCTCGCGGGTATAGGCCACGCCGAGTTCGTCGCTGGCCCAGAGCACCTTGCGCACGTTGAAGGAATTGGCGCGTCCGAGAATGCGGATGGTCATGGGGTTTGCCCCTCTCTGTTGCGGGGCCATGCTCCTGCCGTATCCGGCGCCGGCACAAGGGCGCTTCAGCGCATGAGGTCCATGCCGGAGGTGCACGGTGCTTGCGCTCCGGCCCTTCGACACGTCGCTCCGCTCCTGCTCAGGGTGAGGTCAATGTTGGGCAGTAAATTTGACCTCGCCCTGAGCAGCCCACCGGGCTTGATCCGGGGGGCGTGTCGAAGGGCCGGGGTCGAAGACAGGATCCTTAGTACGCCCGATCGACGCAGAAATCGATGACCTCCTCCATCGCCCGGCGGTGGGCGGTGGGGGCGAAGAGGTCGAGGTCGCGATGGGCCGCCTCGGCGTAGTCGCGGGCGCGGGCCAGGGTCTTGGCCAGGGTCTTGTGCTTGGCCATCAGCGCCTGGGCATGGGCAAGGTCGCCCTCGTTCTGATCCAGCTCGCCGACCGTCCGGCTCCAGAATGCCCGCTCTTCGGAATCGCCGGCGGCATAGGCCAGGATCACCGGCAGGGTCATCTTGCCCTCGCGGAAATCGTCGCCGACGGTCTTGCCGAGCGCTTCCTGCTCGGCCGAATAGTCGAGCACGTCGTCGACGAGCTGGAACGCTACGCCGAGATTGCGCCCGAACGATTCCAGCGCCTTCTCCTCGCTCTCCGGGCGCTCGGCCACCACGGCGCCGATCTGCGAGGCGGCGGCGAACAGCACCGCGGTCTTGCTCTCGATCACCTGGAGATAGGCGGCCTCGGTGGTGTCGATGTCGTTGGTGGTGACGAGCTGGTGCACCTCGCCCTCGGCGATGACGGCGGAGGCGTCGGACAGGATTTTCAGCACCTTCAGCGAGCCGTCGGCGACCATGAGCTGGAAGGCGCGGCTGAACAGGAAGTCGCCCACCAGCACGCTGGCCTGGTTGCCCCAGACCGCGTTGGCGGTGTCCTTGCCCCGGCGCAGGTTGCTTTCGTCGACCACGTCGTCATGCAGCAGCGTGGCGGTGTGGATGAACTCCACGCAGGCGGCCAGGTCGATGTGCCGGGTGCCCTCGTAGCCGACCAGACCGGCGGCGGCCAAGGTCAGCATCGGCCGCAGCCGCTTGCCGCCGGAAGCGACGATATGGCCGGCGAGCTGCGGGATCAGCGCCACCGGGCTGTGCATCTCGCGGACGATGGTTTCGTTGACCCTGGCCATGTCGTCGGCGACCAGGGCGCGCAGGGCGTCGAAGCTCGGCCGACGGTCGGCGCTGTCTTGGCTGGTCTGTGAGGCCGATGCGGTGACGGACACGGGTTCGCTCCTGCGGCGTTGCTTGACGCCTCTGTGTGCTGTGCCAGCATAGAAAGAGCGGTCGCGAGGCGAAGTCAACCGCGTCTCGCCCCGGTCATGCACCGCGACCGTCCGTCCGATGTTCTGGAGGCCAGTGCCGTATGCGGGAACTTCTGCGCACCAACGATCTGGTGCGGCTTTCATATCTTCAAGCCCTGCTCGCCTCGGAGGGGATCGAACCGCTGGTCCTGGATGGCGGGATGAGCGTGTTGGAAGGGAGCGCCGGGGCGATTCCGCGCCGGCTGATGGTCGCCGGCGACGATTTCGCCGCCGCCAAGGCGCTGCTGGAAGAGGCCGGCGAAACCCTGGACCCGAAATAGGGGGGAGTTCCGTTCGGTCTCTGTCAACCCACGCCCTCTTATCACTCCCCGGCCTTGTGCCGGGGCAAGGCCGGGGCAAGGCCGGGGATTGGACGGGCGTCCGCCGATTTTTCTCAAGATTACGCCTGCTGATGGCTCGCCCCGGCACAGGGCCGGGGAGTGCGGGAAGGTGTCGTTCTAGGTGATTGATTTGCAGACAATGGAAACCACCGAGGACCTGCTGCTCGACGGTCGGGTGCGGCTGATCCAGCCGAAGGACGGTTACCGGGCGGCGATCGATCCGGTGCTGCTCGCGGCCTCGGTGGCGGCCCGGGCGGGGGAGCGGGTGGTCGATCTGGGCTGCGGCGCCGGGGCGGTCTTCGCCTGTATCGGCGCCCGCGTGCCGGGGGTCGAGCTGATCGGCGTCGAGCGCGATCCGGAGATGGCCGGCCTTGCCCGCCGGACGCTTGCGGTAAACGGATTTGACGGGCGGATCGAGACGGCGGACCTGACCGCCCTGCCGGCGACCTGGGAAGCGGGGCTGATCGATCATGTCTCCGCCAATCCGCCCTACCTGCCGTCCGAACGCGGCCGGCCCTCCCCGAATCCCGGCCGCGCGGCGGCGGGGGTGGAGACGGGCGGCGATCTTGCCGACTGGGTGGCGGTGGCGCGCCGCTGTCTGCGGCACAAGGGGACGCTGACCCTGGTGCACCGGGCGGATCGGCTGGACGACATTCTGGCGGCACTAGTGCGAGGCTTCGGGTCGGTCGTCGTCTTCCCGCTCTTCCCCAAGGCCGGCCGCGACGCCGGACGGGTTCTGGTGCGCGCCGTGCGCGGCGGGCGCGCGCCGTTGAGGCTGGCCTCCGGGCTGGTCCTGCACGGAGCCGACGGCGCCTATACGGCGGTGACCGAGACGATCCTGCGCGGCGCGCCTCTCGATCTTTGACCACCGCCGCCTTATCTATCCGCCATGGCATTTTATGATCCCGTTCTCGACCGGTTCCGCAAGCGTCCGCCGACCGTGTCCGTCGTCACCCTGCGCGGCGTCATCGGCGGCTCCGGCCCGACCCGGCGCGGCCTGTCCCTGGACGCCGTCGCCCCGGTTCTGGAGGCGGCGTTCAAGGACAAGCACACGACCGCCGTCGCGCTGGTGATCAACTCGCCCGGCGGATCGCCGGTGCAGTCCGATCTTATCGCCCGGCGCATTCGGGATCTGGCGGCCGAGCACGAGAAGCCGGTGACCGCCTTCGTGGAGGATGTCGCGGCCTCCGGCGGCTACTGGATCGCCTGCGCCGCCGACGAGATCCTGGTGAATCCAGCCTCCCTGGTCGGCTCCATCGGCGTGGTCAGCGCCGGCTTCGGCTTCGTGGAGGCGATCGACAAGCTGGGGGTGGAGCGCCGCATCCACACCGCCGGCTCCCGCAAGGCGCTGCTCGATCCGTTCAGCCCGGAGCGCGAGGAGGACGTGAGCTATCTGAAGGCCGTCCAGGTCGAGCTGCACCAGCTCTTCATCGACTGGGTCCGCACGCGGCGCGGCGAGAAGCTGAAGACCGAGGAGGAGCCGGAGCTCTTCGAGGGCAAGTTCTGGACCGGGCAGCGCGGCATCGCCATCGGGCTGGCCGACGGCGAGGGCGAGTTGCGCAGCGTCATGCGGGCGCGGCACGGCGACAAGACCCGGTTCCGCCAGATCGAACGCCGCCGGTCCCTGCTGGAGCGCCTGCGCGTCGGCGCCTCGATGGATCCGGTCGCGATCGGCGAAGGCGCGATGTCGGCGCTCGGAGAGCGGGCGATGTGGTCCCGGTTCGGCCTTTGAGCGGCGCGGTCGTCACCGATCGGCTGATCCTCGAGCCGGTGAGCGAAGCCTGGCGTGCCGATCTCGTCGCCTTTCTCGGCGAGCCGGCGGTGATGAGCGTGCGCAAGCTCGGCGTGCTCGATCCGCAGGCGGCCTCGGCCGTGGTGGACGACATGATCGACCATTGGCGGGAGTACGGCTTCGGCATGTACGCCGTGATCGAACGCGCGACCGGCACCTTTCTCGGCGAATGCGGGCTGCGCTACCTGGAGGACGGGACCGTCCCGGAGATCAGCTACGGCCTGCTGCCGGCGGCGCGCGGCAAGGGCTATGCGCGGGAGGCAGCGACGGCGACCCTGCGCCACGGATTCGGGCCGCTGGGTCAGAAACGCCTGGTGGCCTTCGCCCGCGGCGACAACGTCATCTCGCGCACCCTGCTCGAGTCCCTCGGCTTCACCCTTCTGTGGGAGCGGCCGAAAGAGGGCTATTCGGTGGTGCACTACGAGGCGCTGCCGCCTTCGATTCCCTAAGCATGGCCCTTGCGCCGCGCATCCCGGTGGGTCAATTCTAGGTTCATGTTCAGTATCTCCAAACTCGTAGCCCTTGCGGTCATCATCGGCGTCATCTGGTTCGGCTTCCGACTGATCGGGCGGCTCGATGCCGCGCGCAAGGCCAAGGCCGCCCCTGAAGCCGGCGGCGGCCGCGCCGACCGCGGCCGGCCCACGGGAACCCATGGCCGCGACGACGTGGTCGACCTGGTGCGCGACGAGCGGACGGGCGAATACGTCACTCCGGACCGGCGCGACGAACGGACCTGAACGCGGTGTCCGCCACCGGGCCTGCCGCCTCTTCCGTGCGGCCGTTCGAGGATCCCGAATACGACCGGCGCCTCGCCGCCGCCCGGCACGATATGGCGGCGCGCGGGCTCGACGCCCTGATCGTCTTCGCCCAGGAGAGCCTCTACTACCTGTTCGGCTATGACGGCGGCGGTTACGTCTTCTTCCAATGCGCCGTGCTGCATGCCGAGGATCGCCCCACCACCCTGCTGTGCCGCCGCCCCGATGTCGCCCAGGCGCGGGATATTTCCCGGATCGACGAGGTGAGGGTCTGGCTCAACGCCGAGGGTGCCAATCCGGCACGCGACCTGCTGGCGATCCTGAAGGATGAGGGACTGGAAGGCAGCCGGGTCGGCATCGAGACCGACAGCTACAGCCTGACCGGGTTCAACTGCCGCGCGGTCTACGAAGCCGCCGAGGGCGTGGTCGATCTGGTGGAGGCCAGCGGGATCGTGCGGGGCCTGCGGGTGGTGAAGTCGCCGGCGGAGCTTAACCTGATGCGCCGGGCGGCGGAGCTGGCCGATGCGGCGGTGACGGCCATCGCCCGGACGGCCCGGCCGGGGGTGCTCGACAGCACGCTGACGGCGGCGGCCATGACGGCGATGCTGGAAGGCGGCGGCGACATGCCGCCGGCGGGACCGCTGGTCAATTCCGGCTCCCGTGCCGTCTACGGCCGCGGCGTCGGCGGCGCGCGGGGGCTGAGCGACAGCGACCTGGTGATGGTGGAACTGGCCGGCACCTACCGCCGCTACAACGCCTGCATCGAACGCTGCGTCGTCGTGGGGGCCGTGTCGGATGCCCAGGCGTCGATGCACGCGCTGGTGCGCGACACGCTGGAGGAGATGCTGGAGGCCTTCCGGCCGGGCGAGCCGCTGGGCCGGATCGACGAGATCCACCGCGCCCGGCTCGACGCCGCCGGCTATGCCGATGTGCGCTACGCCGCCTGCGGCTATTCGCTGGGGGCGACCTACCGGCCGAGCTGGATGGACGTGCCGCCGATGATCTATGCGGGCAACCCGCTGGAGCTGCGGCCGGGCATGGTGTTCTTCCCCCACGTCATGCTGGGCGACACCCGCACCGGCCTCGCCATGGGCCTCGGCGAGACGGTGGTGGTGACGGACGGCGCTCCCGAAGTGCTGAGCGGTCTGCTGCGGGATCTGGTGCTGGCTTAGCGCCGAATACTCCTCACACTTCCCGGATTTATTCCGAGGAGTGCGGAGAGAGAACGCGGCTCACCGCTCCCACACGATCAGCGCCAGCCCACCGATTAGCAGAGCGATGCCGACCATCTTCGTCAGGGTCAGCGCCCGCACCGCCAGCCCGAAGGCGCCGAGTTGGTCATAGGCGATGGCGGCCATGAGCTGGCCGGCGATGACGGCCGTAAGGAACGCCAGCACCCCGATCTTCGGCACGGCGGTGATCGACAGCATCACCTGATAGGCGCCGATCAGCCCACCGGCCCAGACCCAGGGCGGCGCGGCGCGCATATCGGCCAGCTTCGGGAACGGCGCGCCGGTGACCAGGATCAGGCTGATCAGCGCGCAGGTGCCGATGGTGAAGGACAGCAGGGCCGCCGGCAGGGTGCCGCCGACGCTGCCGGCCAGCCGGGCGAAGATCGGCCCCTGGGCCGCGATCAGCGCGCCGCCGATCACGGCCAGCAGGATGAGGATCGCGGATCCGGCCATCGAGCTACACCAGGAACAGCAGGTAGTGGGCCGGTGCGTCCTCACCGGCCTGGAAGACGGTCGGGCCGTGGAGCCGGTAGCGCAGGCAGTCGCCGGGGCCGAGCGCGTGCTCGGTGCCCTCCACCGTCAGGATCAGTCGACCCGACTGCATGACCAGGTGGTGCTCCAGCCCCTCCACCGGCGGGGTGTCGTAGGCGATCCGCGTCCCGGCGGGCAGGGTGCCGGCTACGACTTCACCGCGCAGGGCTTCGGCGGGGGGCGAGACCGAGCACCGGGCGTAGCCGGTGGCCGGGTCGCGCCAGACCGTCTGGACCTCGGCCGGCACCAGGGCGGCGAAGTCCTGCTCCACCATCTGGATCAGCCGCGACATGGGCATCCGGTAGGCGGCGCAGAGCTTGCCCAGCGCCTCGGCCGAGGGACTGACCTCGGCGTTTTCCATGCGCGACAGGGTGGCCCGGCTGAGGCCGCTGCGTTTCGCCAGCGTCTCCAGCGACCACCCGGCCTCCTGGCGCAGCCGTTTCAGCCGGTCGGCAAGGCGGGGCGTGAGGTCGTCGAAGGGCATGTATTTCTCATATATAGGAATCTTTCCCGATTATGAGACAATTTCTATGTCTTGGGTCAAGGGCATATCCTCGGGCCCATCCAACCTCGGATACCGATAGAGGGGAATGCGGCGGGAGATGCCGCCCCTACAGCATCAGGCACGTCGTCGTCGCATGGGCGTAGACCTTGCCCTTGGCGTCGACCAGCTTCGCCTCCGCCGTTGCAGTGCGTCGTCCGCGGTGCACCACCACGCCTTCCGCGCGCAGGACACCAGCCTCCGGGCCGGCCCCGCGTGTGATGTGGACCTTGTATTCCAGGGTCGTGTAGCCGGTGCCGGCCGCCAGGGTCGAATGCACCGCGCAGCCCATGGCGCTGTCCAGGATCGCGCCGTACCAGCCGCCATGCAGCGTGCCGGCCGGGTTCGACAGGAACTCCTGCCATTCGCCCTCGAACACCGCTCGGCCCTCGGCCACCTCGGCGAGGCGGAAGCCCATGGTGGCGGCGATGCTCGGCGCAGGAAGGTCGCCGTCCTTGATCCGGCTCAGCAGGGTCAGGCCGTCCAGCGCACGGGTGGCCTCGGTCAGCGGGGCGGGGTCGGCCCAGGTATAGGTACGGCTGCGCTCGGTCATCGGGGGCTCGTCTCGCAAGGTTGAAGGTCGCCGACGACTCCTCTGCCCCAGCCGTTGCAGGCGCGCAATCCAATCCTCGTCATGGCTGTTTGTCGGATTTGGGATTGAGGATGGCGTGATGCGGCAATCGGTCCCGTCCGGCTGGCCTCATATAAGGCGGGAGACCGGCGCGATCCTTGGATAAAGGCCGGCAGGCAAAAGGGGATTGGGATGGCACTTGCGACCGCGCGTGATGTGATCAGCCTGATCGACGGCTTCTCCGTCGAGACCACCCCGGCATCCTCGGCCAAGGTCGCCGACTTCGCCGAGCATCTGGTCCTCGGCACCACGGTCAACGTCACCTTCCTGCCCGGCAGTGCGGTCGAGGACACCATCGCCGTCGCCGCTCGCCTGCGCCGCGAGGGCTTCGAGCCGGTGCCGCATATCGCCGCCCGCTCGATTACCGACATCGCGATGCTGGACCGCATCCTGGGCCGTCTTAAGGACGAGGCCGGAGTGACCCAGACGCTGGTCGTCGCCGGCGGGCTCGACCGGCCGCTGGGCGCCTTCGCGTCCACCATGGACCTGCTGGCGACCGGCCTGTTCGAGGCCCACGGCATTCGCAAGATCGGCGTCGCCGGCCATCCCGAGGGCAGCCCGGACATCGACGAGACGGCGCTGAAGGATGCGCTGCTCTGGAAGAACCGCTTCGCCGCCGAGCGCGGGCTGGAGATGTATATCGAGACCCAGTTCTGCTTCGACGCCGCCGCCATCGTCGCCTGGGACAAGCGGATCCGAAGCTGGGGCAACACCCTGCCGATCCATCTCGGCGTGCCGGGACTTGCCACCCTGAAGACCCTGCTGAAATTCGCCCAGATGTCCGGCATCGGCCCGTCCATCCGCGTGCTGACCCGCCAGGCCCGCAACCTCGCCAAGCTGATGCTGGTGCAGGCGCCGGACCGGCTGCTGCTCGATCTCGCCGCCTATAAGGCTGCCGATCCGGATTGCGGCATCGAGAAGCTGCATTTCTACCCGTTCGGCGGCCTCGCCAAGACGGCGGAGTGGGCCAACGCGGTCGCTGCCGGCGACTTCACCGTGGATGCGCGCAAGCAGGCGATCCTGCTCGGCGCCTCCGATCCGGCCCGCGCGGCCTCCTGACCCCGCCACCCCGCATCCGGAGACCCGCCCCATGGTCGACACCATCGTCAGTTCCGCCACCAAGGAAATCGCCATCGGCTTCGAGCGGCCGTTCTGCGTGATCGGTGAGCGGATCAACCCGACCGGCCGCAAGCTGCTGGCCGCCGAGATGGCCGCCGGCGACTTCAGCCGGGTCGAGTCCGACGCCCGCGCCCAGGTCGAGGCCGGGGCCACCATGCTGGATGTCAATGCCGGCATCCCGCTGGCCGACGAGCCGGCGATCCTGGCGCAGTCGATCAAGCTGGTGCAGTCGATCACCGACGTGCCGCTCTCCATCGACAGCTCCATCGTCGAGGCGTTGGAAGCCGGGCTCGCGGTCTACCAGGGCAAGGCGCTGGTCAACTCGGTCACCGGTGAGGAGGAGCGGCTGGAGGTCGTCCTGCCGCTGATCAAGAAATACGGCGCCGCCGTGGTCGCGATCTCCAACGACGAGACCGGCATCTCCGAAGACCCCGACGTGCGCTACGAGGTGGCGAAGAAGATCGTTGAGCGGGCCGCGGATTACGGCATTCCCCGCGCCGATGTGGTGGTCGATCCGCTGGTGATGCCGGTGGGCGCACTGAACCTGGCCGGGCATTCCGCCATGCGGCTGATCCGCCGGCTGCGCGACGAGCTGGGCGTGAACACCACCTGCGGCGCCTCCAACATTTCCTTCGGCTTGCCGAACCGCCACGCGCTGAACGCCGCCTTCCTGTCCATGGCGATCGGCTCGGGCATGACCTCGGCGATCATGAACCCGCTGCATGCCGAAGAGATGGCCGGCGTGATGGGCGCGGATGTGATGATGGGCCACGACCCGGAATGCCGCCGCTGGATCAAGCGCTTCCGCGAGCCGGCGGCCGAGGGCCAGGAGGCTGCGGGCGCGCGCGGCGGGCGGGAGCGCCGCCGACGCCGGGCCTGATCCCGGACACCAGCACTGGACCACAGGAGCCGCCGCACCGGATATGGATGACGTAGGAAGCACCGACGGGCCGATCGGGCCCGCATCGAACGACGATGCGGGGGAGGCTTTCGTCGTCTTCACGCCGTCCGGCCGCCGCGGCACGTTCCCGGTCGGCACCCCCGTGCTGCAGGCCGCCCGCGCCCTCGGCGTGGACATCGACTCCGTCTGCGGCGGGCGCGGCATCTGCGGCCGCTGCCAGGTAACCCTGAGCGAAGGCAGCTTCACCAAGTTCCAGGTCGACAGCCGTGCCGCCAACCTGTCCGACCCGGCCCGCAACGAGCTGCGCTACCGCGAGAAGCGCGGGCTGGAACCGGGACGCCGCCTGTCCTGCTCGGCCCAGCTTCTCGGCAATGTCGTCATCGACGTGCCGGAGACCAGCCAGGTCCACCGCCAGATCGTGCGCAAGCGCGCCGAGGTGCGGGCGATCGAGATCAACCCGATCCACAAGCTGCACTACGTGGAGGTGCGCCAGCCCGACATGCACGAGCCGTCCGGCGATTTCCGCCGGCTCTGCGAGAGCCTGCGCGAGCAGTGGCCGGACTGGGGCATCGCCGACGACGTGACATGCGACCTGCCGGTGCTGAGCTACCTGCAGAAGGCGTTGCGCGACGGCGACTGGAAGGTGACCGTCTGCCTGCGCGAGGGGCGGCGGGTAACGGGTGTGTGGCCCGGCTTCAAGGAGAAGATCTACGGCCTCGCCGTCGATATCGGCTCCACGACCATGTCGGCCCATCTCTGCGATCTGGCGACCGGCGAGGTTGCGGCCTCCAGCGGGGTGATGAACCCGCAGATCCGCTTCGGCGAGGACCTGATGAGCCGGGTCTCCTACGTCATGATGAACCCGGGCGGCGAGGTCGAGCTGACCAAGGTCGTGCGCGAGGCGGTGAACCACCTGTCCTCCCAGGTCGCCCAGGAGGCCGCGATCGACGTGGAGGACATCGTCGACCTGGTCTTCGTCGGCAACCCGATCATGCACCACCTGATGCTGGGCATCGACCCGACCGAGCTGGGTGGGGCGCCCTTCGCGCTGGCCATCGACACGGCGGTGAACGTGCATGCCAGCGAGCTCGGCATCACCCTGCACCCGGACGCCCGTGCCTACGGCCTGCCCTGCATCGCCGGCCATGTGGGGGCGGATACCGCCGCCGTCATCCTGTCGGAAGGACCGCACCAGCAAGACGAGATGACCCTGATCGTCGATGTCGGCACCAATGCCGAGATCGTGCTGGGCAACCGGCAGCGGCTGCTTGCCGCGTCCTCGCCCACCGGCCCGGCCTTCGAAGGTGCGCAGATCACCTGCGGACAGCGGGCGGCGCAGGGGGCCATCGAGCGGGTGCGGATCGATCCGGAGACCCTGGAGCCGAAGTTCAAGGTGATCGGCGTCGATCTCTGGTCCGACGAGGAGGGCTTCGAGGACGAGACCCGACGCACCGGCGTGACCGGCATCTGCGGCTCCGGCATCATCGAGGTGCTGGCCGAGATGGTGCTGACCGGGCTGCTGAAAACCGACGGCACGATCGATGGCGCCATGGCTGCCCGCACGCCGCGGATTGAAAGCGACGGCCGCACCTTCTCCTACCGGCTGTCGCCGGAGGTGGTGGTCACCCAGACCGACGTGCGGGCGATCCAGCTCGCCAAGGCCGCACTCTATGCCGGCGCGGCGCTGCTGATGGACAAGCTCGGAGTGGAGAGCGTCGACCGGATCATCCTGGCCGGCGCCTTCGGCAGCCATATCGACACGAAGTACGCGATGGTCCTGGGCATGATCCCGGACTGCCGGCTGGACAAGGTCTGGTCGGTCGGCAACGCGGCCGGCACCGGTGCCCGCATGGCGCTGCTCAACGCCGAGGCGCGGCGCGAGATCGAGCGGGTGGTGCGCCGGGTGGAGAAGGTGGAGACGGCGGTCGAGCCGCGCTTCCAGGAGCATTTCGTGGACGCCATGGCCCTGCCGCACAGGACGGCGCCGTTCCCGAACCTGTCGGCGGAAGTGACCCTGCCCGCACGGCCGGATCCGAGCGAGGCCGGCGGCGAGAGCGGCCGGCGGCGGCGCAGACGGGCGGGGTAGGTTGGGCGCCTCCCAACCAGCCCACACCGCACTCCCCGGCCTTGTGCCGGGGCCCACGCGTCTGTCTGGTCAAGAGCTTCCAAGCGAAGGAGCTGCTTCGGGGTAGGCTCCGGCACAAGGCCGGGGAGTGAGTATGGTTTGGGTCTGCCCTACCCCACCCTCTATCGTCATCCCGAACTTGTTTCGGGACCCCACTTGGCACAAGCGTGGACAAGGTCCCGAAACAAGTTCGGGATGACGGGGCAAGGTGGGGCGGGTAGGGCCCACCTACATCCCGCTCAGCTTTCTCGCCAGCTTGACCGAGCCTCGTCCCGTCACTTCCATCTCGACCCAGCCCTGGGCGCGGTAGAAGCGCTCCGCCCGCGTTTCCCGGGCGGTGACCAGCCAGGCGATACGGTGGCCGAGGCGGACCAGATCGGACAGGGCCCGGCGCATCAGGGCGCGGCCGATGGTCCGTCCCTCATGGGCGGGATGCACGTACAGCATCTCCACCGATCCGGCCCGCGCATCCACGGCGACGAAGCCGACGATGGCCGGCCCGATCGACAGCACCCAGCACAACCCCGACTGCAGGAACGGATAGACCGCCGCATTGAAGCTGGCGGACGTCTCGAACTGCCGGTTTTCCCGCACGGCGGCGACGATCTGGTAAAGGCGCGGGATGTCCTCGGGCACGCCGCGTCGCGAACGCGCCGCCACCGGCGGTGCTGCCTGTTTCCGTCCTGTCGGTCCCATGGCACCGACGATAACCGGGTCGCGGCGGGTGGCAATATGCAGAACGCATGACATCTTGAAGGCGTCCCGTTTCCGTCAGAGGCGCCGCCATGCCAGACCTTCCCGCTCCGGCCATCGCTCCCGGCCATGTCTTCTTCTTCGGCCTCGGCTATACCGCCCTGCGCCTCGCCCGCCGGATGCGCGATGCCGGGTGGACCGTGTCCGGCACCGTCCGCTCGCCGGAGAAGGCCGACTCGCTCTCCAGGACAGAGGGCATGACCGTCCACGCCTTCGACGGCACCGCCCCGATCGCCGTCGCCGACCCCTTCGCCGGCGTGACCCATCTGGTCGACACCGTCCCGCCGCGCGAGATCCTGGTACCGGCGCTGGATCGGCATGGCGACGATCTGCGGGCCTGCGACACCCTGCGCTGGATCGGTTTTCTCTCCACTCCCGCGGTCTACGGCGACCGGCAGGGCGGGGTGGTGACGGAGGACGAGGCACCGACCCCCGGCAGCCGGCGCGGCGAATTGCGGGCAGCGGCGGAGCGGGCCTGGCTCGACGCCTTTCCCGACCGGGATGTGGCGGTGCAGGTCTTCCGCATCGCCGGCATCTACGGGCCTGGGGAGGGGCGCAACGCCATCGAGCAGCTTCAGGCCGGCAAGGCCCGGATCATCGACAAGCCGGGACAGGTCTTCAACCGCATCCATGTGGACGATATCGGCTCGATCCTGCTCGCCTCCATGGCCAGGCCGCGCGACGGCGGGATCTATAACGTGGCCGACAATGAGGCCTGTCCGCCGGGCGATCCCATCGTCTTCGCCGCCGGCCTGCTGGGCATCGATCCGCCGCCGGCCATCCCCTTCGACAGCGCCGAGATGTCGGAGATGGCGCGCAGCTTCTACAGCGAGTGCAAGCGGCTCGACACCACGCGGCTGTCCGACGAACTGGGCGTGCACCTCACCTATCCGACCTATCGGGAGGGGCTGACGGCCATCGCGGCGGACACCCCGGTGTCGTGAGCAGAACACATTTGGTCGATTGAGAACCGAATTCGGTCTTGCTTCGATAAACACATAAAGATATCCTTATGTCGTTATTGGAGGTGACCGCATGGAAGACATGCTTGCAGGATTGAGGGCGATTGCCGAGCCGACGCGGTTGCGGATTCTCGTCCTGTGCGCGCGCTCGGAACTGTCGGTCACCGACCTGGTCGATATCCTCGGCCAGAGCCAGCCACGGGTGTCCCGCCATCTGAAGCTGATGGTCGAGGCCGGTGTGCTGGAACGGAACCGGGAAGGCGCCCGCGCCTATTACCGGGTGGCGGAGCGGACGGCCGGCGGCGATGTCGCCCGGGCCCTGACGCCGCTGGTGCCGGTGGACGACTCGATGCTGGAGACGGATCTGGCCCGGCTGGAGACGATCCGGACCCGTCGTTCGGAGCGCGCGATCTCCTATTTCCAGGAGAACGCGGTCCATTGGGAAGACCTGCGCGGCCTGTATGTCGATGACGAGCTGGTCGATGCCAGCCTGATGGAGGCGGTGCGGGCCGAGCCGGTGGAGAGCCTGCTGGATATCGGCACGGGGACGGGCCGGGTGCTGGAGCAGCTGGCCGATCACGTGACCAGCGCCGTCGGCATCGACAACGCCAAGCCGATGCTGGAGATCGCCCGCGACAAGCTCGACCGGGCCGGGGTGAGCAACTGCCAGGTCCGTCTGGCCGACATGTACCACCTGCCGTTCCCGGCCGACCGGTTCGATGCGGTGACCCTGAACATGGTCCTGCATCACGCCGAGATGCCGGCCGAGGTACTGCGCGAGGCGGCCCGGGTGCTGAAGCCGGGCGGCCGGGTGATCCTGGTCGACTTCGCGCCGCATGAGCTCGAGGAACTGCGCGAGCAGCATACCCATCGCTGGCTCGGCTTCTCCGGCGAGGAAATCGGCCGCATGGCGAAGAGCGCCGGACTCGGCCTGGAGCCGGCGGTGAGTCTCGCCGGCGACCCGCTGACGGTCTGCCTGTGGAGCGCCCGCAAGGCCGGCAGCACTGAACTGACAACCGGAAACACCGGCGCCGCAGAACTGCGGGCGGCGTCTTGAGGGGATGAGCGTCATGTCCGACACTCCAAACGTTAGCTTCGAATTCTTCCCGCCCAAGGACGAGGAGGGCGAGGCCAAGCTCTGGCACACCGTGTCCCGGCTTGAGCCGTACCGGCCGTCCTTCGTCTCGGTGACCTACGGCGCCGGCGGCAGCACCCGCGAGCGCACCAGCCGCATCGTGAAGCGTCTGGCCCGCGAGAGCAGCCTGACCCCGGCGGCGCACCTGACCTGCGTCGGCGCCACCCGCGAGGAGATCGACGAGATCGTCCGCGATTGGCAGGCGGCGGGGATCAAGCACATCGTCGCCCTGCGCGGCGACGCCCCGGCCGATGCCGAGCGCTACGAGCCGCATCCGGGCGGCTACGCCAACGCGGCGGAGCTCACCGAAGGCCTGCGCCGGATCGGCGATTTCGAAATTTCCGTGGGCGCCTATCCGGACGTTCATCCGGACAGCGCGACGCCGGCGGCCGACCTGGACAATCTGAAGCGTAAGATCGACGCCGGCGCCACCCGGGCGATCACCCAGTACTTCTTCGAGGCCGACACCTTCCTGCGGTTCCGCGATATCTGCGACAAGGCGGGGATCACCGTGCCGGTGGTGCCGGGTATCCTGCCGGTGACCAATTTCAAGACGGTGGTGCGTTTCTCCAAGGCCTGCGGCGCCGTGGTTCCGGCCTGGATGGCCGAGCTGTTCGACGGCCTGGACGAGGATCCGGAGACCCGCCAGCTCGTCGCCGCCACTACCGCCAGCGACCTGTGCATGAAGCTGATGGAAGAGGGGGTGGAGGACTTCCACTTCTACACCCTCAACCGCCCCCAGCTCACCGGCGCGATCTGCCGCCGCCTCGGCCTGCGGCCGGAAATGGAGGCCGCGGCGTGACCACTGGCTTCACCGAACCGATGGCTGGCTCCAGGACCGGCCCCGCGCTGGTCTCCGGCGGGTTCGGGAAGCTGTCGGCGCGTGCCGGCGCCTCCTGCCTGGAGGAGCTGAACATCACCGACCCCAAGGCGGTGATCGAGCTGCACCGCTGGCATCTGGACGAGGGCGCGGACATCCTGCGCACCAATACCGGCGGCGCTTCGCCGGAGCGGCTGGACCGCTATCGCATGCATGACGAGGCGTTCATCGTCTCCTACATGGCGGCCGAGCACGCCTCCAAGGCGGCGCGGGAGCATGGCGGCGGCCGGCGGGTGATGGGCGTGGCCCGGGTGGAAGCCCTGGCCCCGCTGATCGGCTTCCTGCCGCTCGACCGGGTCGAGGCGGCGGCGCGTACCATGGCCTCCGGGCTGGTCGGCGGTGGGGCCGACATGCTGCTGCTGGAGACGGCGCAGTGCCCGGCGCGGATCGTCGCCGCCCTGGACGGCACGCGGCGCGGCATGGCCGATGCCGGCCGGTCGGTGCCGGTGCTGGTGAAGCTGCGCTACGAGACGCGGCTGGGCGCGCTGGCCCGCGACGCCATCACCGACAGTCTGGCCCGTGCGGCGGCCGCCGTTGCCGGGATCGGCGCCCACGGCCTCGCCCTGGCGCCGGACAATCTGGACCGGCCCTTCGCGGAAACCCTGTGGGCGACCGCCGAGGCCTATCGGGGGCCGCTGTTCGTCGATCTGGCTCCGACCTCCCCCCATTGGGCGGGACTGGACGACAGGACCGGGCTGAGGCAGCGGATCGCGTTCACCGCGGGCCGGCGTGTCGAGCCATGCGAGACCATCGAGGGCCCGGTTCGTCCGGCGCCCGCGAACGATGCGGGACCGAGACCGGTCGCCCGCAGCTACTGACCGAATTGGAGAGTCCGATGACTGAAGCGGCACGAGAACTCTCGCGCCTCGCGGAACAGAGGGTCGTGATCCTGGACGGTGCCATGGGCACGATGATCCAGAACCTGAGCCTGTCCGAGGAGGATTTCCGCGGGGATCGCTTCACCGAGTCCAATCACGACCTTCGGGGCGACAACGACATCCTCAATCTCTCTCAGCCGGAGATGATCGAGGATATCCACCGCCAGTATTTCGAGGCGGGTGCCGATATCGCCCAGACCAACACGTTCAACGCCACGTCGATCAGCCAGGCGGATTACGGCCTGTCGCATCTGGCCAGGGAGATCAATGTGGAGGGCGCGCGGATCGCCCGCCGCGCCGCCGACAAGGTGCGCGATGAGGAGGGCCGCCCGACCTTCGTGGCCGGCGCTCTCGGTCCGACCAACCGCACCGCGTCGATCTCGCCGGACGTGTCCGATCCGGGGGCGCGCAACACCAGTTTCGACGAACTGCGTGCCGCCTACCTGGAAGCCACGCTCGGTCTGATCGAGGGGGGCGCGGACATCATTCTGGTGGAGACCATCTTCGACACCCTGAACGCCAAGGCGGCGCTGTTCGCCGTCGAGCAGGCGTTCGACGAGGCTGGGACCAAGCTGCCGATCATGATCAGCGGCACCATCACCGACCGCTCCGGCCGCACCCTGTCCGGGCAGACGCCGGAGGCGTTCTGGAACTCGGTGCGCCACGCCAACCCGTTCAGCGTCGGCTTCAACTGCGCGCTCGGCGCCAAGGACCTGCGCCCGCACGTGGCCGAGCTGTCGCGGGTGGCCGACGTCCGCGTCTCCGCCTATCCGAATGCCGGCCTGCCGAACGAATTCGGCGGCTATGACGAGAAGCCGGAACAGACCGCCGAGCATCTGGGCCATTGGGCGCAGGACGGGCTGGTCAATGTGGTCGGCGGCTGCTGCGGCACCACGCCGGCCCATATCGCCGCGATCGCCCGACAGGTGAAGGCCGCCGCGCCGCGCGTCGTGCCGCAACTGTCGCGCCGCCTGCGTCTGTCCGGCCTCGAACCCTTTGATCTCAGGAGTGCGTTTTGACCGAAAGCCGAGGCACCTTCATCAACATCGGCGAGCGGACCAACGTCACCGGCTCCGCCCGCTTCCGCAAGCTGATCGCCGAGAATCAGTATGAGACGGCCCTTGAGGTCGCCCGCCAGCAGGTGGAGAGCGGCGCCCAGATCCTCGACGTCAACATGGACGAGGGCCTGCTCGACAGCGAAGCGGCGATGACCACCT
Source organism: Thalassobaculum sp. OXR-137 (assembly GCF_034377285.1). Classification (NCBI taxonomy): domain Bacteria; kingdom Pseudomonadati; phylum Pseudomonadota; class Alphaproteobacteria; order Rhodospirillales; family Thalassobaculaceae; genus Thalassobaculum; species Thalassobaculum sp. OXR-137. The sequence continues at coordinate 2,304,562 of NZ_CP139715.1, forward strand.
ACCTCAACCTGATCGCCAGCGAGCCGGACATCAGCCGTGTACCGATCATGGTGGACAGCTCCAAATGGACCGTGATCGAGGCGGGCCTGAAGTGCCTTCAGGGCAAGGGCATCGTGAATTCGATCAGCCTCAAGGAGGGCGAGGAGCCGTTCCTGCAGCAGGCGCGTCTCGTGCGCCGCTACGGCGCCGCGGTCGTGGTCATGGCCTTCGACGAGCAGGGCCAGGCCGAGACCGCCGAGCGCAAGTTCGAGATCTGCAAGCGGGCCTACGACCTGCTGCTGGAGAAGGTCGATTTCCCGCCCGAGGACATCATCTTCGACCCGAACATTTTCGCGGTGGCTACCGGCATCGACGAGCATAACGACTATGCCCGCGCCTTCTTCGAGGGTACCCGGCTGATCAAGAAGCACCTGCCCCACGTCCATGTGTCGGGCGGCGTGTCGAACGTGTCCTTCTCGTTCCGCGGCAACAACGCGGTGCGCGAGGCGATGCACGCCTGCTTCCTGTACCACGCCATCGACGCGGGCCTCGACATGGCCATCGTCAATGCGGGCGCGCTGCCCGTCTACCAGGACATTCCCGACGACCTGCGCGAGCGGATCGAGGACGTGCTGCTGAACCGCCGTGCGGACGCGACCGACCGGATGCTGGAGATCGCCGAGCAGTATCGGGGATCCGGCGGGGCGGCCAAGGTGGTCGACGACAAGTGGCGCGAGGCGCCGGTCGAGAAGCGCCTGGAGCACGCGCTGGTCCACGGCATCGGCGATTTCGTCGAGGCCGATGTGGAAGAGGCGCGCCTGAAGGCGGACCGGCCGATCCATGTGATCGAGGGGCCGCTGATGGACGGCATGAACGTGGTCGGCGACCTGTTCGGTGCTGGCAAGATGTTCCTGCCGCAGGTGGTGAAGTCGGCCCGCGTGATGAAGAAGGCCGTCGCCGTCCTGCTGCCGCATATCGAGGCGGAAAAGGACGAGAACCAGAGCGCCAAGGGCAAGATCCTGATGGCGACGGTGAAGGGCGACGTCCACGACATCGGCAAGAACATCGTCGGCGTGGTTCTGCAGTGTAACAACTACGAGGTCATCGACCTCGGCGTGATGGTGCCCTGCGCACGGATCCTGGAGGTCGCCGCCGAGGAGAAGGTGGACGCGATCGGCCTGTCGGGCCTGATCACCCCCAGCCTGGACGAAATGGTTTATGTCGCCTCCGAGATGCAGCGCGAGGGGCTCGACCTGCCGCTGCTGATCGGCGGGGCGACCACTTCGAAGATGCACACCGCGGTCAAGATCGACCCGGCCTACAAGGGTCCGGTGGTCCATGTGATCGACGCCAGCCGCGCGGTCGGCGTGGTCCAGGAACTGCTGTCCCGCGACCGCAAGACGGCCTATGCGGAGAAGATCCGCGCCGACTATCAGAAGATGGCCGAGAAGCGCCGCACCGGTCGCGTCGACCGCGAACGGATCTCGATCGCCGATGCCCGCGCCAACAAGGCGAAGATCGACTGGGCCGGCTACCAGCCGCCGAAGCCGGCCTTCGAAGGCATCAAGACGTTCGAGAACTATCCGCTGCAGGAACTGGTCGACCGGATCGACTGGCAGCCGTTCTTCTCCACTTGGGAGTTGAGGGGGCGCTTCCCGGACATCCTGGACGATCCCGTCGTCGGCGAGGCGGCGCGGCCGCTCTGGGACGATGCCCAGGAGATGCTGAAGCAGATCGTCGAGGGCGAGTGGGCGAAGCCGCGCGCGGTGATCGGCTTCTGGCCGGCCAAGGCCGACGGCGACGACATCCGCCTGAAGACCGAGCAGGGCGAGACCGTCGTCCACACCCTGCGACAGCAGATGCCGCGCGGCGAGGACAAGGCCAACCTGGCCCTGTCCGACTATATCGCGCCCGGGGGCGGCGACTGGCTCGGCGGCTTCACGGTGACCGCCGGCATCGAGATCGAGCACAAGGCCAAGGAGTACGAGGAGGCGGGTGACATGTACAACTCGATCCTCGTCAAAGCCCTGGCCGACCGGATCGCCGAAGCCTTCGCCGAGCGGATGCACGAGCGGGTGCGTCGCGAATTCTGGGGGTATGCCGCCGACGAGACGCTGACGAACGAGCAGCTGATCGCCGAGGACTATCAGGGGATCCGCCCGGCCCCCGGCTATCCGGCCTGCCCTGACCACACCGAGAAGGGCACGCTGTTCGAGCTGCTGGACGCGGAGAAGCAGGCCGGCGTCGAGCTGACCGAGTCCTTTGCCATGTGGCCGGCGGCGTCGGTCTCCGGCTGGTATTTCTCCCATCCGGAAGCCCGGTATTTCGGTCTCGGCCGGATCGAGCGGGATCAGGTCGAGGACTATGCCCGCCGCAAGGGCATGTCCGTCGAGGAGGTGGAGCGCTGGATGGCGCCGTCGCTCGCCTACGATCCGGAAGAGGAACGCAACAAGCGCGAAGCCGCCTGAGGTTTCGCCGCCGAGATCTGGGTCCCGGATGCTCCCTTCGGGGGGATCCGGTCGGACGAGGGAATGGCCTCACCTCTCCCTCGATCGGACACGCGAGAGCGTCGTCCGGGACCTGGTGCCCGTCTGGGCCACATTACTCATCCAGTCAAACATCATCACTCCCCGGACTTGTTCCGGGGCAATCCCGTCCGACGCGTCTGTGCTGGTGACCTAATCCCGAACGCCCGACCCGGCTGCCCGGATTGCCCCGGCACAAGGCCGGGGAGTGTGGGATGGGTTGGGGGGTGAGCCGGGAACGAACGCCGGGGATCGGGAATCGCGCTTTCCGGAAACCGCGACCGACGAGCGCCTCCGAAAAACAGCCACTGCCGCAAGGGACGATTGTCCTTCGTCTTGCTCCCGACCTGTCGGCGTGGTTGAACCTGCGCATTATCCGTTCAGGTTCTTGCCGGCCCGATGCAGCGCTTCCTTCCGTATCTCGACCGTCTCGGCAACGCCGCCTTGTCGCTCAGCCGCGTGCGGGTCTTTCTCGCCGTGGTCGCGGTGTATTACTGCCTCGCATGGCTGATCCGGATGGTGCTGCTCTCCGGGTCGTCCGGCGACGAGGCGCAGCTCATGCTGTACGGCCAGAGCTTCGCGCTGGGCTACGATTTCGGGAATCCGCCGATCGCCGGCTGGCTGTCGGCCCTGGCCGAGAGGCTGGTCGGACCGACCCTCGGTGCCACCGTGGCGATCCGCTACGGCCTGCTGGCCCTGTTCTTCGCCGCCATGCTGGCCGCCGCGCGCGAGGCAATCGCCGACCGCCGTCTGGCCGCCGCCGCCGCCCTCTCGCCGGTGGCGTTCTGGTTCCTCGGCTGGGCCTCGCTGACGGTGTACATGGACAGCCTGGCCCTGATCGCCGCCCTGGCCGCAACGGTCTGGCTGATGCTGCGTCTGGTCCGGCTGCCGACCACCGCCGGCTTCGTCGGTCTGGTCCCGGTCGTTGCCGCCGGCCTGCTGGGCAAGTTCAGCTACGGACCCGCCTTGCTGCTGCTGATCCTGGCCGGCCTCGCGGTTCCGACGATGCGCGCCGTCGTGCTCGACCGCCGGTTCTGGCTGGCGGTGGTCGGTGGCGTGGTTTTGGCCGCCCCCGCCTATGTCTACGTGATCGCGCAGATGGACACCTGGCTCGCCGTCGCCGAGGCGCGGATCCTCGAGGGCGCCATCGCCGACGTGCCGCCCGACGGGCCGGTGGAGCGCGGCCTGCTCGCCCTGAAAGCGGCGTTCGACTTCTCGCTGCCCCTGCTTCCACTGTTCCTGCTCTTGTTCGGTCGACCGCTCTGGGCTCTGCGCAAAACGTCGCTGCCGCAGGGGCAGCACGCGGTCGTGCAGTGGTTGGGGCTATGGGTGGTGCTGGTCCTGCTGGCCCTTGGCGTGGCGATGGCCGTCGCCGGCGTGGACAAGCTGCGCCAGCACTACCTGTTCGTCCTCGTCCCGCTGCCGATCATGCTGTTCGCCCTGGTGCCGCCGGTGGCGACGGGCCGCCGGCTCATGGGCGGCTATCTCGGTATTCTTTGCGGTCTCGCCTTGGCGGCCCTGGGCGGGCTGGCGGCGCAGGCGGTCACGCAACCTTTCGACTGCACCAAGTGCCGCCTGGTGATGCCCTGGTCTGAATATGCCGGCCAGCTCCGTGCCGCCGGTTTCGAGGGCGGGACCATCGTCAGCCTGGATTCCCCCTCCACCGATGCCGGAGCGAACCTGCGCCGGCATCTCCAAGGGGTTCGGGTGTGGAGCAACAAGCGTCCGTTCTCCGTACCGCCGCCGCTGGAGCAGCCGGGGAGCTGCGTCGTGATCTGGAACGAGACCCGGTATCCGGAGACGCTCGCCACCCTGCGCGCCGGGCCCGTCGAGCAACTCGGCGGCCCGCTGCCGGAGAATGCGGTGGTCGGACATCTGAGCGCGGACCTGCCCCTGACCGGGAGGCCGGGGCCGGTGCTCGGCTACGCGTTGATCGTCGAGGGGATGGGCGGCTGCCGGTAGTCGCGCCGCCGCGCCGCACCGATCAGGCTAGAGAACACCGCGCGATGCCGGCTGCTCCAGGGCAGCAGCTCCGGGTGCCACTGCACGCCCAGGCGCATCGGGCCTTCCGTGGCTTCCACCGACTGGATGAACCCGGCCGCCTCCCGCGCCGCCACCACCAGGCCCTCGCCGACCACGTCGACCGCCTGATGGTGCAGCGCGTTGATCTTCAGCGGATCCGTGCCGGCGATCCGCGAGAGCAGGGTCCGTTCCTTGATCTCGACGGTCTTGCAGGGGAACAGCGAGCGTCTGTTCCGGTAGCCCGGTTTGGCGATCACGATGTCGCGCAGCAGGGTGCCGCCGCGATGCACGTTCAGAAGCTGCATGCCCCGGCAGATGCCCAGAATCGGTGCGCCCACCGCGTCGGCCCAGGCGATCCCCGCCAGTTCCAGCGCGTCGCGGTCCGGGTCGTAGGGCCACTCGTCGCTGGTATCGACGCCGTAGAGCCGCGCCTCGATATCGACCCCGCCGCCGATGATCAGCCCGTCCAGCCCCTCGAAATCCTCCCGGATTCCCGGGCCGATGGTGACCGGCCAGCCGCCCGCCAGCAGCACGTTGAAGGCATTGGCCAGGCGCATCGCCCGGCCCTTCCGCCTGCCGGTGGTGATGCCGATCCGCGGGCGCATCAGATGCGTTCCAGCCAGGAGCGGGCCCGGTCGCGTGCCCAGCCCCGGACCCGCCGCGACAGCTCGACCTCGTCGATGGCGAGTTCCTCCACCGAAAGCCAGCGCTCCCATTCGTGGGTGATCGACCAGAACGGGCTTTCCAGATCCGCGTTCGGCAGGCGCCAGTGGAAGGTCGGCCGGCTCGAGATCTTCTGGTCGGTCAGCCGGCCGCGGACGCGCGGCGCGTCGATATGGGCGAAGACCGGCAGCATGTCGAGTTCGCGGTTCCGGGTCGGATTGAAGGCGATGTAGTCGTCGATCAGGGTCGCCATGTCCGGATCGTACTCCGGATGCAGCACGTGCCGCATGTAATCGTCGCCGAAGGCGGCGACAAAGGGCAGCAGGGAGCGGGTGAAGTCCACCTGGATCGCCTCGCGCAGATCGGCGGACATCAGAAGATAGGCCTGCAGCACCTTGCGCAGGGTGGTGGCGTTGAGGTCGGTCTCCCAGAGCTCCGGGTTGAGATGCATGCCGAAGCCGTTCAGGAGGCCGGCCCGCGTTCCCTTCGCCCCGTTTTCCGCCAGGGCGCGCACGAGCAGGTCCAGCTCCCCGACCCGGTCGCCCGCGAGGGGCGGCGCCACGATCTCGGTCGGGACCACGTCGCGGCCGAGTTCCGCCAGCAGTTCCTTAGTCTGGTCGAGAATGCCCCCGTCGTCGCCAGCCTTCTGGATCCACGACCAGTCGAGCTCCACCGACAGATCGCCGATGGACGTGTCGCGGATGACGGCGGCATAGGGGCTGGAGTGCTCGACGGTCCCGCCCAACTCGTCGGCGATGATCCGGGCGGTCTCCAGAGTGCCGATGCCCCCGAACTCGATTTCGACGCCGACCTTGCGGCCGGCGCTCCGGCCGAGCGCTGAAGGAGGGGAGGCGGACATAGAGCGGGAAAATATGGTCTCCCGGTGTCATGTCAACCGGCGGCGCGACGACCGGCGGGTTTGACAGTCTCCGGCCCCCGCGCTACCGCAACGCCGATGGTCGAGATATCCGCTTCCGCCCCCGTGCCGACCGACGTCGCACCGTCTTCCTCCGCCTCCGGCGACCGGATCGCGGAGCGTCGGCGCATGGCCTGGCTCAAGCGTCTCTTCGCCGGCCAGAGCATGGCCCTTTCGATGATGGTCGCCGCCGGGTTCCTGGGCGCCGGCGTGGCGGTCGCCCAGGCCTGGGTGATCGCCGGCCTGATCGCCGATGCGATCGGTGGCGCCGGGATCGATGTGCTCTGGCCGCCCGCGATCCTCGCCCTCGCCCTGATCGTCCTGCGGGGCGGGCTGTCCGTGGCGGCCGACGCCATCGGTGCGTCCACCGCGTTCCGCATCAAGCAGGCGGTGCGCGGCCGCGTCCTCGCCGCCCTGGCGGCTCTCGGTCCGGCCTGGCTCGACAACCGGGCCAGCGGCGCGGTGACCGCGACCGCCGTCGATCAGGTGGAGGCCCTAGACGGCTTCGTCGCCCGGTTCTATCCGGCCCAGATCCTTGCTGCGGCGGTACCGCTGGGCCTGCTGGTTCCGGTCTTCCTGATCGACCTGCCGTCCGGCGGGATGCTGCTGGCGGCCGGTGCGCTGACGCCGGTGATCATGGGGCTGATCGGCTGGCGGACGGGGGTCCATGCGCGGTCTCAGGTCACCGCGATGAAGCGGGCCAACGGCTATTTCCTCGACCGCCTCCAGGGCCTCCCCACCCTCAAGCTGTTCGGCGAGATCGGCCGTGAGCGCGACCGGATGCGGGCGGTGTCCGACGACCTGCGGCGGCGGACCATGGGCGTGCTGCGGCTGGCCTTCCTGTCCTCCACCGCCCTGGAGCTGCTCTCTTCCCTGGCGCTGGCCCTGGTGGCGGTGCATCTGGCCGGCTCTCTGCTATCGGGCGACGGCCTGGCCCTGAGCGAAGGCCTGTTCGTCCTGATCCTGGTGCCGGAGATCTTCCAGCCGCTGCGCCGTCTCGGCATCCACTATCACGACAAGGCCGCGGCGTTCGGCGCGGCCGAGGCGATCCTCGAGATCCTCGACGCCGCGGACGGCTTGCCGGCGCCGGCGGAGTCCGTGTCGATCCACGCGGCGCCGCAACTGGTCTTCGAGCATCTCTCCCTGGCCTATCCCGGCGGCCGCCGGGTCGCGCTGGACGACGTCAGTTTCACCGTGGCGCCCGGCGAAGTCGTGGCCCTGGTCGGCGAGAGCGGATCCGGCAAGTCCACCCTGCTGTCCATCCTGCTCGGGCTGCGCCAGCCGAGTTCCGGCCGGGTGCTGGTCGACGGTGTGCCGGTTGAGGGACGCGCGCTGGTGCCGGCCATCGCCTGGGCCGGTCAGCGGGCGCGGATCCTGTCGGCCTCGCTGCGGGACAACCTCACCCTCGGCCGGCCCGGCGCGAGCGACGGCCAACTCGTCGATGCGGTGAGTGCCGCGTCCCTCGGCCCCGCGATCGGCCGGCTGCCGGACGGGCTCGACACCCGGGTCGGGGAAGGCGGGCGGATGCTGTCGGCCGGCGAGGCGCGCCGCCTTGTCCTGGCCCGCGCCCTGGTCCGCGATGCGCCACTCGTCCTGCTGGACGAACCGACGGCGAACCTGGACCGTGACAGCGAGGCGGCGGTGCTGTCGGCGCTCCGGACCCTGGCCAAGGGCCGGACGGTGCTCGTCGCCACCCATTCCCCGGCGGTGGTCGCCATGGCCGACCGGGTGGTGCGGCTGGAGCGCGGCCGGGTGGTCGAGGATCGGGCTACCGGCGCGTCGGAGGAGAGCCCGAATGGCTGACCTCCTGTATTTCCTGCGCCTGACCCGGGCGCGGGCGGGCTGGATGCTGCTCGGCGCGGTGCTGTCGGTGCTGGTGGTGGGGCTCGGGCTCGCCCTCCTCGGTCTGGCTGGTGCGGTGGCGGTGGGGGCGGTCGCGGCCGGTGCCTGGCTGTTGCGGCCGGTTGCTCTGGCCCGCTCGGCGGCGCGGTATCTGGAGAAGCTGACGACCCACGAGGCCACCTTCCGAATCCTCGCCGATATCCGCCTGTGGTTCTTCGACCGGCTGGCGCCGCTTGTGCCCGGCCGGATCGGCGGGCTGCGGGCGGGCGATCTGCTATCGCGGCTGGTCGGCGACGTGGATGCGCTGGACGGACTCTACATCCAGCTCGTGACGCCCAGTATCGTGGCGCTGCTGGCCGCGCTGGCCCTGGCGGCGATCCTGTCGGCCGTGGCGCCGGCGGTAGCGGTGGCCGTCTTGCTGATCCTGCTGCTGGCGGGCATCGGCGTGCCAGCGCTGACAGAGCGCGTCGGCCGGGCCGCCGGACGGGAGCAGTTGTGGCGCGCGGCCGAGCTGCACCAGCAGGCGATCGACGTTTCCCAGGGGCTCACCGACCTGATCGCCCACGGCGCCGTCGAGCGCGCTCTGAGCGAGGTTGCCCAGGCGTCGGCCCGCCACGGCGCGGTGGTCCGCCATCAGGCGGTCATCGCCGCGGCCGGGGCGGCGGCCACCCAGATGCTGACCCAGTCGGCCCTGGTCGCGGTGCTGCTGGTCGGCGTGGTGGCGGCCGATGCGGCGGGGGAGGGTGTCGGCCCGCTGCTCGCGATCGCCGCCTTCGTCACCCTGGCCGCTTTCGAGGCGGTGGCGCCGCTGCCGCTCGCCTATCAGATGCTCGGCCGCACCCGCTCGGCGAGCCAGCGCCTGCGGGAGATCGCGGAGCTGCTGCCGGCGGTGACCGACCCGGTCCGCCCCGCGGCGGTTCCCGACGGCACCGACATCCGGATCGAGGGCGTGCGGTTCGCCTATCCGGGGGCCGACCGGCCGGCGGTGGTCGATATCGACCTGGAGATCGCGACCGGCGAGCGGCTGGCGATCGTCGGGCCGTCCGGATCAGGGAAATCTACCCTATTCGGGCTGCTGATGCGGTTCCACGACCCCGATGCGGGGACGGTGCGTCTCGGCGGGACGGATCTGCGCGATCTTGCCCAGGCGGAGCTGCACGCGCGGCTCGGGGTGCTGTCCCAGGGCACGCCGATCCTGGCCGGGACCCTGCGCGACAACCTGCTGCTCGGCTCGCCCGATGCCGACGCGGCGGCGCTGGCCCGCGCGCTGCGCATCGGCGGGCTGGAGCGGATGGTCGACGAGCTGCCGCAGGGGCTCGACACCTGGCTCGGCGAGGCCGGGGTGGCGGTGTCCGGCGGCGAGGGCAGGCGGGTGGCGCTTGCCCGGGTGGTCCTGCGCGACGCCCCGATCCTGCTGCTGGACGAGCCGACCGAGGGTCTCGACGCGGAAACCGAGCGGTCCGTGCTGGCGGCGCTGGAGGAGGCGATGGCCGGCAAGACCGTGGTGATGATCACCCACCGCCCGGCGGTGGCCCGGGCGATGCAGCGGGTGGTGCGGATCGAGGGCGGGCGGCTGGTTTCCTGACCCCGCTCCCTACTCCCAGCCCTTGAAGCCGGCGACCCGCCAGATCTCCAGCCGCTTGGTGCGGCCGTAGCTGGTGATGGAGATCACGCGGATCTGCTCGGTGGTCTCGAAATGGGCGAGGATCGGGCCGGGATCCTCCCAGTCGGTGATCATCAGCGCCTTGTCCGTCGTCTCCGGATCGTAGGGCACCGCCAGTTCGTAATGGTGCTCGGGCCGGTGATTCCAGTCCCACACATAGACCGGCCGCTTGCCCGGCTGCAGCGTGCCGACGCCGAGCTGGTCGCGCATGTAGTACAGCATCGACGCCATGGCGATCCGGTCGGTCATCAGGATCGGCAGGTCCGGATTGGTCAGCACGTCGCCGCGGGCGGCATCGGCGACCTGTTCCCAGCCGGTCAATCGCGAGAAGCCGCGGTCGGCCTGCGGAATCCGCACGGTCGGCCAGACCGCGACGATCACCGCGAAGGCCAGGCAGGCGACCAGATGCGGGACCACGGTCACGTACCGCATCCAGCGCGGCGCCTGGGCCACCAGCCACAGGGCAACCAGCACCGTCGCCGTCGGATAGGCGGTTGCCGCCCAGTTGGCGTTGGCCCGGGACAGGAAGGCCTGGAAGGTGATGATCGCCAGCGGCGGCAGGGCCATGGCCAGCAGGAACTTCTCCGCCTCGCTTGCCCGGCCGCGGATCAAGGCGACGATGCGCCAGGCCAGGATGGCGAAGGGGACGGGGCCGAACACGCCGGCCTGTTCGCCGAGGAACTGCAGCGCCTTGGAGATGCGGAATTTCTGCGAGGAGTCGGCGCCCAGATTGGTGTTGTCGCCGAGATGGGCCACCGTGGCGAAATGGTTGGCGGCGTTCCAGTACAGGTTCGGCGATAGGACCAGCAGCGCCAGGGCCAGGATCAGCAGGCCCCGCAGGTCGCGCAGGATCCAGCGGTCGCGCGGGCTCAGCACCAGATGCAGGGCGATGCCGAGAAAGGCATAGGCCATGGCGTATTTCGCCAGCATTCCCAGGCCGATGGCGATACCGGCGACCGCCGCCCAGCGCCACGCCCGTGTATCCAGCAGGCGGCGATAGGCGGCCGCCGCCACCGCCCAGCTGAACAGCAGCGGGACGTCCGTGGAAACGATCAGGCTGGAAAAGGCGATCGACGGCAGGGTGATCCAGATCAGCGCCGACCACATGGCGACCCGGCTGTCCGCCACGCTGCGGCCGAGGCCGTACAGCGCCAGCGCCGTGCCGGCATGCAGCAGCGGCGAGGACAGCCGTACGCAGGCCTCGCCGTCGCCGCAGACCGAGGTGGTGGCGGCGATGATCCAGGCGATCAGGGGCGGCTTGGTGAAATAGCCGAAATCGAGGGTCTGAGCCCAGGTCCAGTACTGCGCCTCGTCGCCGTAGAGCTCCAGTCCGGTCAGCGCGTTGGCGAACAGCCGCAGCACGGTCAGCCCGATCACCCAGGCCAGCGCGATGCGCAGATGCGTCGTCTCGTCGGATGTCGTCATGGAGAGAGAGGTCATTGGCGTCAGGTATCCCGGGTGGACCGCAGCACCGCCTGGAAGCCGAACAGCAGCAGAATGATGCCCAGCACGATCTGCACCGCCACGACGGCGCGCACCGCATGGGTCAGCGGAACGATGTCTCCATACCCCACCGTGGACAGCGTGACGATGGAGAAGTAGAGGCTTTCCGAGAACCCGATATCCCGCGAAACACCCGAGAAGGTGAACGTCGGCACCCCGTCGAACCGGTCGATCAGGCGGTAGATCGCGGCGAAGATCACGGTGATCAGCGAATAGAAGGTCAGGAAGGCGAAGGCCGGTTTCACCAGCCGGGCCGCCGTCAGATAGAAATCCTCGAACAGCAGCCCGGTATCGACCAGGAACACCGCCACGCTGTGGCCGGCCAGAAAGATGATCGCGGCGATCACCGACATGCTGGCGAACAGCCAGGCGCTTCGAGCCGCCGGCTCCCAGTCCTGCATCGGTACCAGGAAGTTCGCCACGCCGATCAGCACCACCGGCAGCAGCCACAGAAACACCCGGTCGAACCGGGTCTCGATACGCGGATGCTCCGAGAGGATGACCGCCCGGATGCCCTTGCGGCGGACGACGACGGCGAGCGCGAAGCCCAGGATCGGCAGCAGGAAGGCCACCACCTCGACCAGCCGGGTCGCGGGCTCGAACCGCGCCTCCAGGAAGGAGACGTAGATGCAGGCATAGACGCTGATCGCGTTGGCGAAGGTGATGGAGAAGAACCGGCTGCCCGGCAGCAGGCGGTGCAGCAGGGCGACGACCACGGCCACGGTCGCCAGGACCATGGCCGACAGGTGCCAGTTCGCCCCGCCCGCCGATGTCGCCACCAGGATCAGCAGGATGACGGTGGCGATGGCCGGCGCCAGCCAGTTCGGGCGGGTATGGTCGGACGGCGTCATGGCGCCTCTTTTGCCACCTTCCGACCCCGAGGTCACGGGCGGAGCGACGGTCTCCGTTTGGTGCGTATAGATTACGGCCAGTTGCCTGATCGGCGATCAGATCGTATCTGATGAACGACGGTTCATGCTGAGACGGGCACGGGGAGTGCGATGACCGACGCCGAGACCACTGCCGCCGATACCGAGGGTCTGACCCTTGCCGCCGATTTCCCGGCGGCCGACCGCGATGCGTGGCGCAAGCTGGCGGAAGCGGCGCTGAAGGGCGCTCCCTTCGACAAGGCGCTGACCCGGCGCCTGGCCGAAGGGATCGTCACCGATCCGATCTATGCAGCCGATGCCGAGCAGACGCCGGCCGACGCCGCGACCCGCAATGCCGGGGCGCTGGAGCGGGTCGCCCATGGCTGGGACATCCGTCAGCTCCATGCCCATCCGGATCCGGTGGCGGTGAACAAGGCGGTGCTGACCGACCTGGAGCGCGGCGCCAATTCCGTGATCCTGCGCCTGGACAAGGCCGGCCGGCGTGGCGGTACCGCGGCGAGCGATGCGGAGAATGCCGGGGTCGACGGCGTCCTGCTGCATTCGGTCGAGGCGGTCGATGCGGCGCTGAAGGACGTGTTTCTGGAGGCGGCCACCGTCTCGCTGCAGCCGGGCGGCGCGTTCGGCGCGACCGCGGCGATGATGCAGGCGGTCTGGAAGCAGCGCGGCATCGCCGAGACCGACGTGCTGGGCCATCTCGGCGCCGACCCGCTTGGGTCGCTGGCCGGCGAGGGCATGCTGCCGGAGAGCCTGGACGCGTCGATGTCCCGGATGGCCAGGCTGGCGGCCGAGACGGCGAAGACCTATCCCAACGTCACGACGGTCTCGGTCGATACTTCCGCCTATCACGGTGCGGGGGCGAACGAGGCGATGGATCTCGCCTACGCGCTGGCCACCGGCGTCGCCTATCTGCGGGCGATGGAGGCGGCGGGCCTGTCGGTTGAGGATGCCGCCAAACAGATCGAGTTCTCCCTGCCGGTCGGCGTGGACGTATTCCTCGGCATCGCCAAGCTGCGGGCCGCCCGCCGGCTCTGGGCCGAGATCCTGGGCGCCTGCGGCGTGGCCGAGGACGCCCGCTCCATGCGGCTGCATGTGATCACTGCGCCGAATGCCTGGGCCGGGCGCGATCCCTGGGTGAACATGCTGCGCGCGACGGTGGCCACCTTTGCCGGTGCGGTCGGCGGGGCCGACAGCATCACCGTGCTGCCCTACAGCCATGCCTGCGGCCTGCCAGACGGCTTCGCCCGGCGCATCGCCCGCAACACCCAGGTCATCCTGGCCGAGGAAAGCAACCTGGCGAAGGTCGGCGATCCCTCCGGCGGGAGCTGGTACGTGGAGAGCCTGACGGACCAGCTGGCGGCCAAGGCCTGGGAGCGGTTCCGCGTCATCGAGGCGGCCGGCGGCATGGCCAGGCACCTGACCTCCGGCGCTGCCGCCAAGGACTGTGCGGAGGCCTGGGCCGAGCGCGAGCGGCGCATCGCCGGCCGCCGCGAGGAACTGACCGGCGTGAACGCCTTCCCGAAGGTGGACGAGCCGCCGGTGGACGTCGGAGAAGTCGATCGCGACGCCTTGGTGGCCGGCGCTGCCAAGGGGCTGTCGGGCGATCAGACCCTCGACAAGCTGCTGGAAACCCACGGCCCCGCCGAAACCATTCAGGCCCCGACCGTTCACCGCCTGGGCGAGGCGTTCGAGATCCTGCGCGATGCCTCCGACGCTGCGGCAAAGCGCCCCACGGCGCTGCTGGTGCTGCTCGGCGGGCCCGCCATGTCGACGGCGCGGGCGACCTTCGCGCGCAACCATCTCGGCACCGGCGGCGTTGCCTGTGTGGATGTGGACGCCGACACCGGCGACGTTAAGGCTGCCCTGACCGAGGCCGGGACCGATTTGGCCGTGATCTGCTCCAGTGATAGCATCTATGCCGACCGGGCGGCGGAGACCGCCAAGGCCCTGAAGGCCGCCGGCGCCCGCGAGGTGCTGCTGGCCGGCCGGCCGGGCGAGCACGAAGCCGCCTGGGGGCAGGCCGGGATCGACGGCTACATCTATGCTGGCGACGACACGCTCGCCACGGTGCGCGGCGTGCTCAGCCGTCTCGGCGTTCTGAACGAGGGAGGCCAGTGATGAGCCGGATACCCGATTTCGCCAGCCTCGACCTGGGCCGCGGCACCGCCGCCTCTGCCCCCGACGCCGAGCCCTGGCTGACGCCGGAAGGCATCGCGGTGAAGCCGTTCTACACGGCGGAGGATCTGGAAGGCCTCGATCACCTGAACACGTGGCCTGGTATCCCGCCGTTCCTGCGCGGCCCGTACCCGACCATGTACGTCACCAAGCCGTGGACGATCCGCCAATATGCCGGCTTCTCCACGGCGGAGGAGAGCAACGCCTTCTACCGCCGCAACCTGGCGGCCGGGCAGAAGGGTCTCTCCATCGCCTTCGACCTCGCCACCCACCGCGGCTATGACAGCGACCATCCGCGCGTCGCCGGCGATGTCGGCATGGCCGGCGTGGCGATCGACAGCATCATGGATATGCAGACCCTGTTCAGCGGCATTCCGCTGGACGAGATGAGCGTGTCGATGACCATGAACGGTGCGGTGCTGCCGGTGATGGCGCTCTACATCCTCGCCGCCGAGGAACAGGGCGTGGCGCCGGAGAAGCTCAGCGGGACCATCCAGAACGACATCCTCAAGGAGTTCATGGTCCGCAACACCTATATCTACCCGCCGATCCCCTCCATGCGGATCATCTCCGACATCTTCGCCTTCACCTCGGAGAAGATGCCGAAGTTCAACTCGATCTCGATCTCCGGCTATCACATGCAGGAGGCCGGGGCGACGGCCGACCTGGAACTGGCCTACACCCTGGCCGACGGCGTGCAGTACATCCGCGCCGGCATGGATGCCGGTCTCGACGTCGACCGCTTTGCGCCGCGCCTGTCGTTCTTCTGGGCGATCGGCATGAACTTCTTCATGGAGGTCGCCAAGATGCGGGCCGCGCGCCTGCTCTGGGCCAAGCTGGTGAAGGAATTCGGGGCGAAGTCGGACAAGTCCCTGTCCCTGCGCACCCATTGCCAGACCTCCGGCTGGTCGCTGACGGCTCAAGACGTGTTCAACAACGTGACGCGCACCTGCGTTGAGGCGCTCGCCGCCACCCACGGCCATACCCAGTCGCTGCACACCAATGCCCTGGACGAGGCGCTGGCGCTGCCGACCGACTTCTCGGCCCGGATCGCCCGCAACACCCAGCTCATGATCGCCCAGGAGACCGGGACCACCCGCGTGATCGACCCCTGGGGCGGCTCCTACTACGTGGAGCGGCTGACCCGCGATCTGGCGGAGAAGGCCTGGGCGCATATCCAGGAAGTGGAAAGCTACGGCGGCATGGCCAAAGCGATCGAGGCCGGCATTCCGAAGATGCGGATCGAGGAGGCGGCCGCCCGCACCCAGGCGCGCATCGATAGCCGCCGCCAGACCATCGTCGGCGTGAACAAGTACCGGACCGACGATCCCGAGAACATCGAGATCCTGAAGGTCGACAACGCCAAGGTCCGCAAGGGTCAGCTCGAACAGCTCGCGCGGCTGCGGGCGGAGCGCGACCAGTCCAAGGTCGATGCCACCCTCGACGCGCTGACCAAGTCGGCGGAGACCGGGGAGGGCAACCTGCTGGCGCTCGCCGTCGACGCGGCGCGGGCCCGGGCGACCGTGGGCGAGATCTCCATGGCGCTGGAGAAGGTTTGGGGCCGTCACGTGGCCGAGGTGAAGGCGATCTCAGGCGTCTATTCCAAGGAAGTAGGGGAGAGCGCTGTGGTGAACCAGGTCAAGCAGCTCGTCGCCGAATTCGAGGAGCAGGAGGGCCGACGCCCCCGCATCCTGATCGCCAAGATGGGCCAGGACGGCCACGACCGCGGCCAGAAGGTGATCGCCACGGCCTTCGCCGATCTCGGTTTCGACGTGGATATCGGCCCGCTGTTCCAGACCCCGGCCGAGGCCGCGCGTCAGGCGGTGGAGAACGACGTCCATGTGGTCGGCGCCTCGTCGCTGGCGGCCGGGCATCTGACGCTGGTGCCGGAACTGCGCGAGGAACTGGCCAAGCTGGGGCGCGAGGACATCATGGTCGTGGTCGGCGGCGTGGTGCCGCCGCAGGATTACGACGCGCTCTACAAGGCCGGTGCGGCGGCGATCTTCCCGCCGGGCACGGTGATCGCCGAGGCGGCCATCGACCTGCTGAAGAAGCTGCTCGACACCTTCGGCGACGAAACCCGGGCGGCCTGAGGGAGGCGCTTGGGAGAGTTTCCCCAACCTTCCCAACCATACTCACTCCCCGGATTTATTCCGGGGCGATCGGTTGGGCCGCTTCGCCGTCTGCGGTATCGCGAGCGGACGGGAGTACCCCGGAATAAATCCGGGGAGTGATCAAGATTAAAGTGCTCCAGTAAGGATCCCATGACAGACGCCCCGGCCACCCAGCCCCGCCGCCGTACGCTGTCGGTCGACGATTATGTGGCCGGCGTGCGGGAGGGGAACCGGGCGGTGATCGCCCGCGCCATCACCCTGGTGGAAAGCCGCAAGCCGGCCCACCGGGAGCTGGCGCAGGAAATGCTGGTCCGCCTGCTGCCCCATGCCGGCGCGGCCCACCGGGTCGGCATCACCGGCGTGCCGGGCGTGGGCAAGTCCACCTTCATCGAGGCGCTCGGCAAGCACCTCACCGGCAGCGGCCACAAGGTCGCCGTCCTCGCCGTCGATCCGACTAGCGGCCGTTCCGGCGGGTCCATTCTGGGCGACAAGACGCGGATGACCGATCTCGGCCAGGACGAGAACGCCTTCATCCGCCCCTCGCCCTCGGCCGGGACCCTCGGCGGCGTCGCCCGCGCCACCCGCGAGTCCATGGTGGTGGTGGAGGCCGCCGGCTTCGACGTGGTGTTGGTGGAGACCGTCGGCGTCGGCCAGAGCGAGGTCACGGTCGCCGACATGGTCGACATGTTCATGGTCCTGATGCTGCCGGGGGCGGGCGACGAGCTCCAGGGCATCAAGAAGGGCATCCTGGAAATCGCCGACATGCTGGTGATCAACAAGGCCGACGGCGACAACAAGGACCGCGCCCAGCGGGCGGCGCGCGAGTACAAGGGCGCGCTGCACATCCTGCAGCAGGCCGATCCCGACTGGTCGCCCCGGGTGCTGACCTGCTCGGCGCTGGTCAAGCAGGGGATCGACGATGTCTGGGGCACGGTGAAGGAGCACCGCCAGGCACTGGAGGCGGCCGGGAGCTTCGAGCGCAAGCGCGCCGGCCAGCAGGTGCGCTGGATGTGGGCCATGGTCCGCGACCGGCTGATCGGCGCGCTGGAGGGCCACCCGGAGGTCAAGGCCCTGGTGCCCGAGCTGGAGGCCGCCGTGGTCGACGGCGACACGACCCCGGCGGTGGCGGCGACGCGGATATTGGAAGCGTTCGGCCTCGACCATGCCTGACCGCGGTTAACCATCCTCGACTTGACCCCCTATCCCCCCGCTCTCTAAGGTTTTGCCATCCGGCGACAAGACCGGTGTCCACTCGGGGGAGGACAGTCGTGACGGCAGACCCACGCACGCCAGGGGCGGCGCGTAACCTCGATCTCGACCGGCTGCTGGCCCATCACAAGCTGATGTGGCGGATCCGCGCCTTCGAGGAAGCGGCCCTTCGCGCCAATACCGAGAAACTGGTGCTCGGCGCCATCCACCCCTCCATCGGCCAGGAAGGCATCGCCGTCGGCGTCTGCTCCAACCTGCGCACCGACGACATTCTCGCCTCCACCCATCGCGGCCACGGCCACACCCTGGCCAAGGGCGCGAACCCGACCGCCATGATGCGCGAGCTGCTGGGGCGCGAGGGCGGGACCAGCCACGGCAAGGGCGGCTCCATGCACATCGCCGACTTCTCGGTCGGCATGCTGGGCGCCAACGGCGTGGTCGCCGCCAACATCCACATCACCGCCGGTGCCGCCCATGCGATCAAGCTGCGCGGCGAGGACCGGGTCGCCTGCTCGATCTTCGGCGACGGCGCGATCAACCGGGGCCCATTCCTGGAAGGGCTGAACTGGGCCAAGGTGTTCGAGCTGCCGGCTCTGTTCGTGTGCGAGGACAACGGCTACGCCTCGACCACCCGCACCGCCGACATGACCGCCGGTCCTGGCCCCGCCGCAAGGGCGCAGGCGATCGGCCTGCCGGCGGTGGAGGTGGACGGCAACGATGTTGTCGCCCTGGACGAGGCGGTGCGCGACGCGGTCGCCGCGATACGCGCCGGCGGCGGGCCGCGCTTCATCAACGCCAAGACCTACCGGCTGACGGGACATACCGCCGCCGATCCGGACGGCTACCGCGCCCGCGACGACGTGGCCGCCGCCTGGAAGCGCTGCCCGATCACCCGGCTGGCGCAGACCCTGGCCGATGCCGGGGTGCGCGGCGACCAGCTCGCGGCCCATGAGCGCGATGCCATCGAGGAGATGGACGCGGTCTATGACGACGCCAAGGCCGCGCCCTGGCCGCCGCTCTCCCGCGCCTTTGCCGATGTCCAGGACGTCGGCGATCCGCGCAACGGCGCGTATTGAGGAGGCCCCGCACATGGTGACGATGACCTATGGCGAGGCCGCCAAGAACGCGCTGCACGAGGAAATGCAGCGCGATCCGACCGTCTGGGCCCTGGGCGAGGACCTGCGCCGGGGCGGGGTGTTCGGCCAGTACAAGGGCCTTCCGGAGATCTACGGCCCCGACCGGATCTCCGACGCGCCGATTTCCGAGGCGGCGATCATGGGCGTGGCGGTGGGCGCCGCCCTGTCCGGCACAAGGCCGGTGGTGGAGATGCGCTTCGCCGACTTCGCCCTCTGCGCCGTCGACGAGCTGGTGAACCAGGCGGCCAAGGCCCGGTACATGTTCGGCGGCCAGGCCAAGGTGCCCATCGTCGTACGCGAGCCCATGGGCATGTGGCGCTCCTCGGCCGCCCAGCACTCCCAGAGCCTGGAGAGCTGGTACACCCATATCCCCGGCCTCGTGGTGGTCTGCCCCTCGAGCCCGGTGGACAATTACGGCCTGCTGAAATCCGCCATCCGCTGCGACGACCCGGTCGTCTACATGGAGCACAAGAACCTCTGGGCGCTGGAGGGCGAGGTCGACAACAACGACCCGCTGCCGCTGGGCCGCTGCCGGTTCCTGCGCAAGGGAACGGACATCACCCTGGTGTCCTGGTCTGCCACGGTGCACGAGACCATGGCGGCGGCGAAGACTCTGAACGATGCGGGCGCCTCGGTGGAGGTGATCGACCTGCGCACGCTCTGGCCCTGGGACAAGGAGCGGGTGTTCGACAGCGTGAAGAAGACCGGCCGGCTGATCGTGGCCCATGAGAGCGTGCAGGCCGGCGGCTTCGGCGCGGAGATCGCGGCGACCGTGTCCGATGTCTGTTTCCGCGACCTCAGGGCACCGGTGAAGCGCCTGGGCGCGCCGCGCGTACCCATCGCCTACGCCCCACCGCTGGAGGACACCGTGCGGGTCACGGCGGCGATGATCGCGGAGACGGCGCGGAAGCTGATGAAGATGTGACGAGCTTGCCCTTCGACACGCCCCTGCCTTCAGCCGGGGCTGCTCAGGGCGAGGCCTTTATGTTTTTTTCGACCTCGTCCTGAGCAGCCCCCGCCTTCGCGGGGGCGTGTCGAAGGGCCGGGGAGCGACGGAATGCAGACCCTGACATGCGTCAGGATGACGGCTTAATGTTTGGGAGCGTATTGGCATGACCACCAACGAGATGACCGGCGGCGAAGCGCTGGCGCGAATGCTGCAGGCCTTCGAGACCGGCCCGATGTTCGGCATGGGCGGCTTCCAGCTCCTGCCGTTCTACGACGCCGCCCGCCGCCTCGGGCTCAAGCATTACCTGATCAACGACGAGCGCTGCGGCGCCTTCGCCGCGGATGCCTATGCCAAGGTCACCGGCCGGGTCGGCGTGGTCGACGCCACCCTCGGCCCGGGGGCGACCAACCTGGTCACCGCCCTGGTGGAGAGCCTGAACGCCGGCATCCCCATCGTCGCCATCGTCGGCGACAGCCACCGGCTGCATTCCTGGAAGAACATGACGCAGGAATCCCGACAGCTCGACATCCTGCGCCCGGCGGTGAAGGAGGTGCTGCGGGTCGAGTATATCGAGCGCATCCCCGAGCTGGTGCGCCGCGCCTTCGCCGTCGCCACCTCCGGGCGGCCCGGCCCGGTTGTGCTCGACGTGCCGGAGGACATTTGCCACGGCACCTACGGCTTCGACGAGGAGGAGTTTGTCGTCGACCCGATCCACCGCGCCGCCCCGGCCCTGCGCAGCCGGCCGGACGCCACCGCGCTCGACACCGCCGTCGACATGCTGGCCTCGGCCGAGCGGCCGCTGATGCTCTGCGGTGGCGGCGTGCATATCAGCCGGGCGGCCGACAGCGTCACCGCCTTCGCCGAGGCGACTAACATGCCGGTCGCCCACACCATGTCCGGCAAGGGCGCCATCGCCTGCACCCATCCGCTGTCGGCCGGCTTGTTCGGGCGCTACGACCGGATCGCCAACACACTGATCGATGAGGCCGACGTCCTGTTCGTGGTCGGCTGCAAGCTCGGCGAGATCGCGACCAAGCGCTACACCGTGCCGCCCAAGGGCAAGACCGTCATCCATCTGGATATCGTCGCCGAGGAGATGGGCCGCACCCTGATGCCGGCGCTCAGCCTGTGGGGAGACGCCAAGGCGACTCTGGACGAGCTGCGCAATGCACTGGCCGGGCGCGGGCTGAAGGAGAAGCTGGCCGACTGGGCGGCGGATGTGCCCAAGCGCATGGCCGCCTGGCGCCAGGACGTGGACGGCCGGCTGAACGACGATGCCTCGCCGATCAACATGGCCCGGCTGCTGAACGAGCTGAACAAGGCGCTGCCCGCCGACGCGACCCTGGTGGCCGATGGCGGCTTCGCGGCCCATTGGGGCGGGCTGGTCTACGACACCAAGCAGGCGGGCCGAGGCTTCGTGCCGGACCGCGGGTTCGCCTCCATCGGCTACGGCGTGCCGGGCGGGATCGGGGCCGCGCTGGGCGCACAGCATGACGGGCTCGGCCCGGTGGTGGCGCTGACCGGGGATGGCGGCTTTAACATGGTGCTGGGCGAGCTGGAGACGGCGCGGCGCCTGGGCCTGGCCTTCACGGTGATCGTCGTGAACAATGCCGCGTCCGGCTACGTGAAGGCGCTGCAGCACCTGATGTACGGGGAGGGGAACTACCAGTCCTCCGACCTGGCGGAGACCAACTATGCCGAGGTGGTGAGCGCCTTCGGCTGCCAGGGCATCCGGGTGGAGACCCCCGACGAGATCGCCCCGGCGCTGGCCAAGGCGCTGGCGGAGACGGGTCGGCCGACGGTGCTCGACGTGGTGGTGACCCGCGACCCGGCGAAGATGCTGCCGGCGGTGGATAACCGCACCGTGCAGGTGAAGAAGGGCGACCGGGTGGCGTAAGGGACGCACTCCAAATTTTTCCGGCTTCCTGGACGGCGCCTGGACTTGATCCGGGGGCCGATCCAGGACCGTGATTCTGGCGCCGGGTACAGGATCCTGGATCGGCCGCCGGACGGTGTCCGGCGTCCGTCCAGGAAGTCGGTTGGAAATGGATCTGAAGACGTTCCCACGCTGTTCAAATCTGTCTCCTCCTTCCGCGCGCTGCCTGCTGTAGGGTGTCGGCCGCCAGAAGAACCGACGGGAGGCCGCCGCCATGAAGCTCTATTACACCCCGAACTCGCCCTATGCCCGGATCTGCCGGGTCACCGCGATCGAGAGCGGCCTCGGCGAGCAACTGGAGCTCGACTGGGTCGGCCTGCGCACCCCCGACAGCCCGGTCATCCCGATCTCGCCGCTCGGTCGGGTGCCGCTGCTGGAGGATGGCGACCTCGTCCTGTCCGAAGCCCGGCACATCTGCGCCTATCTCGACGAGAAGTCGGGCAAACAGACCGTTGCCCCGTACGGCGACTGGCCGGCGGTGGCCTCGGAGGCCCAGTCGCTCGCCTTCCTCGACGTGGCCACCGTCTGGTCGCGCGAGACGCGCCGCCAGGAGGAGGACCGCTCCAAGTTCATGCTCGACGTGGCCGACATCCAGGTCCGCCGCGGCCTCGCCCATCTGAACAAGACCCTGAGCGTGCCGGCGGGGGCGCCGCCGATCAGCTTCGACACGCTCTGCATCGTTGCCGGCATCGGCATGATGGAGTTCTACGAGCTGGTGCCGGACTGGCGGAAGACCTACCCGACCCTCGCCGCCTGGTCCGACGCCTACGACACGGTGGAGTCGATCGCCACCAGCAAACCCAGCCAGGACGCTCTGCGTCCTCTCACGCGCTGACGCCCTGCGTCCGCTCACACGATAACGAACCCCCAAGACCCGCATACGAGGCCCCCATGTCCGCCCTTCCGCTCGACGGCGTGCGCATCTTCGACCTGACGCGCATCCTTGCCGGCCCCACCGCCACCCAGCTTCTCGGCGATCTCGGTGCCGATGTGATCAAGATCGAACGGCCGGGCCAGGGCGACGACACGCGCAAATGGGGGCCGCCCTATGTGAAGGGGCCGGACGGCGAGGACACGACCGAGAGCGCCTATTACCTCTGCGCCAACCGCTCCAAGCGCTCGATCACCATCGACCTTGCCAGCGCCGACGGCATCGCCCTGGCCAAGCGGCTCCTGGCCGAATGCGACGTGCTGGTGGAGAACTTCAAGGTCGGCTCGCTCGCCAAGCTCGGTCTCGGCTACGACCAGCTCAAGGAGGAGTTCCCGGGCCTGGTCTACTGCTCGGTCACCGGCTTTGGGCAGACCGGCCCCTATGCGGAACGGGCGGGCTACGACTTCCTGGCTCAGGGGATGGGCGGGATCATGTCTGTCACCGGCACGCCGGGGGTGGAACCGGTGAAGGTCGGGGTCGGCATCGCCGACGTGATGACCGGCATGTACGCCGCCACCAACATTCTCGCCGCCCTGCGCCACCGCGACCGGACGGGCGAGGGTCAGCATATCGACGTCTGTCTGCTCGACACCCAGGTGGCCTGGCTGGTGAACGAGGGGACCAACTACCTGGTCTCCGGCGAGGTGCCGAAGCCCATGGGCAACGAGCACCCGAACATCGTGCCCTACAAGGTGTTCCCCACGGCAGACGGCCACGTCATCCTGGCCTGCGGCAACGACCGGCAGTTCCAGGGCTGGTGCGACGTGGCCGGGGCGCACGAGCTGAAGAACAATCCGGATTACGCCACCAACCCGCTGCGCCTGAAGAACCGGGTCGCGCTCTACGCGGCGATGCCCGACTACATGATGACCAAGACCACCGACGAGTGGGTGGCGGCGCTGGAGGCGGCCAAGGTGCCGTGCGGGCCGGTGAACACCATCGACCGCGCCTTCGCCGACCCGCAGGTGCAGGCGCGCGGGATGCGCATCGACCTGCCCCACCCGCTGGCAGGCGAGGGGACGGTGCCGCTGATCGCCAACCCCGTGAAGCTGTCCGGCACGCCGGTGCGCTACCGCTACGCCCCGCCCACCCTGGGCCAGCATACCGACGAGGTGCTGGCGGAGATTCTCGGCCTGTCCGCCGAGGAGATCGCCGCCGAAAGGGACAAGGGTGCCGTCTGACCTGTCCGTGGAGCAGGCGATCGATCGCCGCCGGCTGACGGTCGCCGCCCTGTTCATGACCGGGGCAGCCTCGCTGGTGGCGGCCACCACACTGATGGCCAAGGTACTGGGCCAGGACCTCTTGGGGCCGCCGCTGCCGGGCTTCATGGTCAGTGCGGGGCGGTTCCTGTTCGCCTGGATGGCGCTCGTGCCGGTGATCCTGATCATGCGGCCGGGCTTCGCGGGGACGAAGTGGCGGCTGCACGTCTACCGCTCGGTCTCCGGGTGGGCGACGGTGACCTGCATCTTTACCGCGGCGGCACTGATGCCGCTGGGGGATGCGACGGCGATCTCCTTCCTCAATCCGCTGATCGCCATGGTGCTGGCGATCCCGCTGCTGGGCGAGCGGGTCGGGCCGTGGCGCTGGGGAGCGGCGGCGGCGGCGGTGCTGGGGGCGCTGGTGCTGATCCGGCCGGGCATGGCGGCGTTCCAACCGGCGGCGCTGATCGCGCTGGGGGCGGCGGTGTTCGGGGCGTTCGAGGTGATCTTCGTCAAGCAGCTCGCCGGCAAGGCCGAGGGTGGCGGCGAGCCGCCGGTCCGCATCCTGTTCGTGAACAATTCCATCGGCGCGACCGTGGCGCTCTGCGTGGCGCTGACGGTCTGGCAATGGCCGACGCAGCAGCAGTGGATGGTGCTCGCCGCCATCGGCTTCACCATGGTGACCGCCCAGAGCCTGTTCATCCAGGCGATGAAACGGGCGGATGCCAGCTACGTGATCCCGTTCTTCTACGCCACGCTGGTCTTCGCGGCGCTGTACGATGCGGCAGTGTTCGGGGTGATACCCATGCCGCTGTCGATCGTGGGCGCCGCGCTGATCGTCACCGGCGCCATCGTGCTGGTCTGGCGCGAGCGGGTGAACCGGGTGGTGGAGGAAACGTAATTTTGAACACTCCCCGGATTTATTCCGGGGCGAGGCGAACCGCATGCGGATTGGGTCCAATGTTCGCGTGAGCTGCGGTCTCACCCCGGAATAAATCCGGGGAGTGTGTGTAGGAGAAAGGGAGCGGTTACCCCAGCTCCAGCGTCATGAACACGCTGTAGGGATCCTCCCGGTAGTCCCCGAACGGCCCGCACTCGGTGAAGCCGTAGCGCGCATACAGCGCCCGGGCGGCGGCGAAGCCGTCGGGGGAGCCGGTCTCCAGGCTGAGCCGCGTGTAGCCCCGTGCCCTGGCCCTGGCGATCGCATGCTCGACGATCCGGCCGGCCACCCCCTTGCCGCGATGGGCGGCGGCGGTGTGCATCGACTTGATCTCGCCGTGGTCCGGCGACAGCTCCTTTAGGGCGCCGCAGCCGATCAGGGCATCGCCTTCCCACACGCTCCAGAACGTCACCTCCGCCACCCGCAGCCCGCTCAGGTCCAGCGCATGGCGGCTCTCGGCCGGCGAGTGCAGGGCCATGGTGTCGAGATGGGTCTGCAGCAGCGCGTGCACCTCGGCCAGGTCCAGCCCGCCTTCGCGGATCTCGGGCATCGCCGTCATCGTCACTCTCCGGCCAGGGCACGCGCGGCCTCGGCGATCTCCGTCGGGATCGAGGAGGGGCGCCGGGCGTTCATATCCAGATGCACGCCGAACTGGGACAGCTCGGCTACCAGGTCGCCGGTATCGGCCCGGATCATCCGGTGCACCATGCGCATGGACGACCGGCCGATGCCGCCGATGGTGGATTCGGTGTCCAGCGGCACGCCGACCCAGGGCAGGGCGCCGAGCGTCATCTGGAACTCGAAGGTCGAGTAGCCGACCCGGTTGTCGCGCATATGCGACGGCGTCCAGCCGATGGCGTTCAGCAGTTGCCCGCCGGCGGCGGTGAAGCGGTGGACCATGGCGTCCAGCGTCAGCCGGCCATAGGCGTCCACGTCCTTGGGAAAGACCACGTCGGTTGCCGCCGGCACCCATTCGGCGTCGGCGCCGACGGCCGGGCGCGCCTCGCGGGGGTCGCCGTCCCACTCGGCATAGCCGTCGAGGGAGATCGGGCTGTCCAGGGCGAAGGTCTGCTCGGTGGTCGCGGCGACGGCATCCGCCTCCATGTCGATGAGCTTGTGGCCGATGGTCAGCCCGCCGCCGGAAACACCGTCGCCGGTCGCCCGGATCGGCGCGGAGACGATGCGGTAACTGTCGCCGGCCCGGAGTTCCTTCTTGTAGCGGGTGTAGCAGGCGGTGGTGCGCGCCTCCTTCGCCAGCACGCCCAGGCCGAGCAGCGCCCGGTCGCCGGCCGCACGGAACTTCTCGTAGTAATAGGCCACCGTGAAATGCTCGACGATGTCGCATTCCCAGGGCGGCACGGCGGATCGGAAGGTCTCGTGGAAATCGGTCACGCGGTCAGTCCCCCTGAAGGCATCGGTCGGTCACAGACGATAGAAGCGGGTGGCGGTGTCGTGGAAGACCGCTTCCAGCTCGGGCCCGGTCAGGCCGGACAGGATCTCGAGGAAGCCTTCCAACTGGTCGCGGAAGCCGACGCGCAGGCTGGCCGGCGGGAAGTTGGAGGCCCACATGCAGCGCTCGGGCCCGAAGATCTCCAGCGCCTCCAGCACCACGCCCCGGTTGCTCTCCACGCTCCAGGGCGCGTCCTTGAGCCCGAGTTCGGAGAGTTTCAGGTGCACCCAGGGGATCCGGGCGATGCGCTTCATCTCGGCCCGCCAGGCGGCGAGGCCCTCGGGCGAGCGGTCCCAGGGGAAGCCGGTATGGTTCACCACCACCGGGATCTCCGGGTGTTTCTCGATCAGCTCGGCCGCCTCGCCCAGATGCCAGAACGGCACCCGCAGATCGTAGCTGAGCCCGAACCGCCCCAGCGCGGCATAGCCGCGGCGCCAGGCCGGATCGGACAGGCTGCGCGCGCCGTCCGGCCGCGGCGCGTCGATGGCGGCCGAGGTCACCGGCTTGGAGCGGATGCCGCGCATCAGCGGCGAGCGGCAATGGCCCTCCAGCTTCGCCTCGACCTCGGGATCGTCCAGCCAGACATGACCGACGATGGCATCGGGCATTCCGGCCTCGGCGGCGAGCGCGGTCAGCCACTCGGTTTCGGCGACCTGGTTGTCCCGGTCCCACTCGGCTTCGCAGTGCACGGTCTTGACGATGTCGAAACCGACCGCATCTCGCTTGTAGTCCTCTGGAAGATAGGTGCGTTTCAACGCAGTGTAGTCGCCGAGGAAGAAATGCGGTTCCGGGCGGTCAATGAGCCAGGGGTAATAGTTCGCCTCCAGGTCCCAGAGATGGTGATGAGAGTCGACGATCTTCAGATCGGTCATGCGGCGCGGTCCGGCTTACTCGTGTCCCGGGGAGCATGGCACGGCCCGGCGCCGCGGGCCAAGAGATGCACCGACGGATTGAACGAGGGAAAAGAATGACCAAACGGATTGCGGTACTGACGAGCGGCGGCGACTGCGCCGGCCTGAACGCCGCGATCCGCGCGGTCGTACTCCACGCGAACACGATCTACGGCTGGGAGGTGATCGGGATCGAGGACGGCACCCGCGGCGTCATGGAGCGCCCGATGCGGGTCCATCCCCTGGACCCGTCCGGCTTCGACGGCCACATGCTGCGCCGCGCCGGGACCATGCTGGGCAGCGTGAGCACCGGCGACCCCTTCGCCTTTCCCTCGCCGCACGGACCGGTGGACCGGTCGGAGGAGATCGTCACCGGCCTGAAGGACCTCGGCATCGACGGCCTGATCGGCATCGGCGGCGACGGCAGCATGCAGATCCTGGACAAGATCATGCAGCGCGCCGACCTGCCCTTCATCGGCATTCCCAAGACCATCGACAACGACGTCTTCGGCACCGACACCACCATCGGCTTCGACACGGCGGTGACGGTGGCGGTGGAGGCGCTGGACCGGCTGCACCCCACGGCGCAGAGCCATAATCGTGTGATGATCCTGGAGGTCATGGGCCGCGATGCCGGCCATATCGCCACCCATGCCGCCGTCGCCGGCGGCGCCGATGTCTGTCTGATCCCGGAGTTCCGCTATTCCATGGAAGGGGTGGTCGAGACGATCCAGAGCGTGGGTCATCACGGCCGCCGGTTCTCGTTGATCGTGGTGGCCGAGGCGACGCCGAAATCCGACGGGACCCAGGCCATGCGCCCGCGCCCCGGCGGCGGCGAGCGCTATGGCGGCATCGGCGAGTGGATCGGCGACGAACTGGAGAAGCGGATCGGCGCCGACGTGCGCGTCACCACGCTCGGCCATGTCCAGCGCGGCGCCGAGCCGAACGCGGCCGACCGGGTGCTGGCCAGCGCCCTCGGCGTCCATGCGGTCGACCTGATGGCCAAGGGCAAGACGGGTCGGGTAGCGGTCTGGCGCAACCGGGGCGTGGGCGACGTGTCCATCGAGGACGTGGTGTCCAACAAGCGCCCGGTCTCCGCCGACGACATCGTCGTGCGCACGGCGCTGGGGCTGGGAATCTATCTCGGCGACGTGCCACTTCCGGCGGTCGAATAGGGAGGTCGAGCAAAGATATTCTTCATCACAGATATATCGTATTCGGGTCTTCGGGATTGACGCCTACGAGCAGGAACGATCCGTACCGACCGAAATCGACCAGAAAAGCATCATCGACATAGCCATACGAAGGAACGGTATCAT
Organism: Thalassobaculum sp. OXR-137; assembly: GCF_034377285.1. Lineage (NCBI taxonomy): Bacteria > Pseudomonadati > Pseudomonadota > Alphaproteobacteria > Rhodospirillales > Thalassobaculaceae > Thalassobaculum > Thalassobaculum sp. OXR-137. Next base: position 2,332,810 of record NZ_CP139715.1, read on the forward strand.
TGGTCTTGTAGATAAAATCGACACCAAGTTCAAATCCGTAGATCGTGTCCTGCCCGAAGTTTGAGAGGTAATATCCGGCGCTGAAGATATCGGAACCCAGGTTACCGAACAGCACATCATTGCCGGGTCCCCCTTCGATCGTGTCACTGTCCTGACCGCCATAGATGGTGTCATTGCCTGAGCCTCCCGACAGGTAGTCTCCGCCATGATTTCCATACACGAGATCGTCTCCGATGCCTCCATTGATGAGGTCATGTCCATCCCGCAGGGCGGATGGAGTGCCGGATGGCACCCCGCCGTTCTGGCCGCCATAAAGTGTGTCGTTGCCGGAAGAGCCAAACAGCAAGTCTTCCCCTTGATTCCCATATACGAGGTCATCGCCGCCATATCCGAAGATCGTGTCGTCACCGCCGGCGCCATAAAATATATCTGAGTTGGGCGCGCCGGCCATGCTTTCGGCCGCGGCCGTTCCCTTCCATTCGCCCGTATTACCGCTACCAGGTGCGCCGTACAGAGACTGAATGATCGAGACGTCGTAGTCTGTCAAAGACGTGTGATTTTTTTCGAATGTGTTCATAACAGATGATGTATGAGTAATAATTTCGATGCCTAAAATTTGACCGATACCTATAAGTGATGCTCGATCGAAGTAATCTATATCTGATCTGTCGAGAAGAATATGTACGCCTTCTAGTGCGCTGTTTCCGACTATTAAGTCGTCATCAGTGGTGAACATCTGCGTATATACAATGTTACCGCCTCGGCCATCCCCATCTGAGCCGTTACTAGTTAGTGCCCAGGAGATAAGGACCTGAGCGGCATACGGATCAAGAACCTCTTCGAAAGTAAGGTCTGATTGAGAAGACCAAGCATCCAGCGCTGAGCGGAACCGGTCTTGGTAAGACTGATCGAGCTCAGAGAAATTGTCGGATACGCCGCCAACACTGAACGTGTAAGTGATCGGACGTTCCGAGAAGAAATAGAAACCCCTGTAGTCAGACTGACGCAGCATAACTATTTGACCCTATGAGGGAATTTTCAGAATTCCAGTATCATAAGAAGGGCTTTTCGGTTGGTCAATGCAACTCAGGCGTTTGCCCGACGATTTCGGAATGTGCCAGTGACTCGGCCGTCGGACCCCTCTAGGCTTTCGTCATGCCGCTCGACACCGTCGCCTCCGTCTGCCCGCACGACTGCCCCAGCGCCTGCGCCCTGGAGGTGGAGCGGATCGACCGTTCGACCATCGGCCGCATCCGCGGCGCGGCGGCGAACGACTACACGGCCGGGGTGATCTGCGCCAAGGTCGCGCGCTACGCCGAGCGGGTGCACCATCCCGAACGGCTGATGAAGCCGCTGTTGCGCACCGGACCGAAGGGCTCCACCCAGTTCCGCGAGATCTCCTGGGAGGAGGCGCTGGACCGGGTCGCCGGCGCTTTCGCCGAGGCCACCGCTAAACACGGCGCCGAGACGGTCTGGCCGTATTATTTCGCCGGAACGATGGGCCTGGTGAACCGCGACGGGATCAACCGTCTGCGCAACGTCATGGGTTATTCGCGCCAGGATGCGAACATCTGCACCACCGTCGTGCGGGCTGGCTGGATCGCCGGGATGGGCGACGTGAAGGGCACCGACCCGCGGGAGATGGCGCAGTCCGACCTGATCATCATGTGGGGCGGCAATCCGGTCTCCACCCAGGTCAATGTGATGACCCACGTCGCCCGGGCCCGCAAGGAGCGCGGCGCGCATTTCGTCGTCGTCGACCCCTACCGCACCCCCAGCGCGGAGGCGGCCGACGAGCATGTGATGGTCCGCCCGGGCACCGACGGCGCGGTGGCGGCGGCGATGATGCATGTGCTGTTCCGCGATGGATATGCCGACCGGGACTACATGGCCCGCTTCGCCGAGAACGTGGCCGAGCTGGAAGACCACCTGAAGAGCCGCACGCCGCAATGGGCCGAGGCGATCAGCGGTGTGCCGGCCGCCCAGATCGAGGCGTTGGCCAAACGCTACGGCGAGACCCAGCGGGCCTATATCCGGGTCGGCTACGGCTTCGCGCGCTCCCGCAACGGGCCGATGCAGGTCCATGCGGTCGCCTGCCTGCCGACCGTGGGTGGCAAATGGCAGTACGAGGGCGGCGGGGCCCTGTGGAAGGTCGACGGTTACTACAAGGTCGACAAGTCGCTGATCGAGGCGACGGACCGGCTGGACCCGGCGACCCGGGTGCTCGACATGTCGCGGATCGGTCCGGTGCTGACCGGGGAGGATGCGGTGGTGCGCCGGGGACCGCCGGTCACCGCCATGCTGATCCAGAACACCAATCCGGCGGCTGTGGCCCCGGACAGTGGTCGGGTGCTGAAGGGCTTCAACCGCGAGGACCTGTTCGTGGCGGTGCACGAGCAGTTCCTCACCGAGACCGCCCGGCATGCCGATGTGGTTCTGCCGGCGACCACCTTCTTGGAACATGCCGATCTGTACACCGCCGGCGGGCATCCGCATCTGGAGGTGCATGACGCCGTCATCGACGCGCCGGGCGACTGCCGCAGCAACCACCGCCTGCTGAACGACCTGATCCTGAAGCTCGGCGGCGACCACCCGTCCTGCCACATGACCGAGGCCGAACTGCTCGACGCGACCCTGAAGAAATCCGGCTATCCGGGCTTCGCCGAGATGGTGGAGCGGCGCTGGCTCGATGTCGGGCCGAAGGAGGAGGCCGACAGGCGCTTCGCCAACGGCTTCCCGACCCCGTCCGGCAAGTTCCGGTTCCGCGCCGACTGGTCGGCCCTGGGCCCGAGCGGGGCGGGATTGGAAGGGTTGCCGGACCATGTGGACATCGTCGACCGGGCGACCGAGGAGAAGCCGTTCCGCATGGTGACGGCCCCGGCCCGCAACTACCTGAACACCTCGTTCACCGAGACGGCGACCAGCAAGAAGCGCGAGGGGCGGCCGACGGTGATGCTGCATCCCGACGCGGCGGCCGAGCTCGGCGTGGAGGACGGCGGTCGGGTGCGGCTCGGCAACGAACAGGGGTCGGTGGTGCTGCATGCCAGGCTGTTCGACGGGGTGCAGAAGGGGACGGTCATCGTCGAATCCGTCTGGCCGAACGCGGCCTTCGAGGAGGGCGTGGGCATCAACCTGCTGACCTCCGCCGACAGCCCACCGCCCATGGGCGGCGCGGTGTTCCACGACACGGCCGTGTGGGTGCGCGGGGCCTGACCCTTCGACACGCCCCGGCCTAACAGCCGGGGCTGCTCAGGGCGAGGTCCTCAACAAAGCGAGACCTTTTCGATAGCGCCTCGCCCTGAGCAGCCCCCTGTCCGGATTTAATCCGGGATTGATCCAGGGGGCGTGTCGAAGGGCCGTCGCTGTTCCCCCACTCCGCGCACCGCGTGCTTGCGCGGAACCCGTTCCGCCTGTAACGAGTCATGGTGTCGAAATCGCATGGAATAAAATCGCCGTGGCCGATACAGCCGTAGACTCGACCCCCGCCAACGACGCCCTGCCGGGCGAGCCGGCGCATGTCATTGTCGTCGGCTGCGAGAAGGGCGGCTCCGGCAAGTCGACCACCTCCATGCACCTGACGGTTGCCTTGCTGCGGCTCGGCTTCGCCGTCGGCACCATCGATCTCGACGCGCGCCAGTGGACGCTGACCCGCTACCTGTCCAACCGGGCGACGACGATCCAGCGCGAGCAGCGCAAGCTGCCGATGCCCCGTCACTTCTTCCTGGCTCCCTCCGAGAAGCCCGTGCGCGACGAGGCCCGGGCCGAGGACCGCCAGCGGTTTGAGGCGATCCTGGAGAAGCTGCGCGGGCTGGTCGATTACGTGGTCATCGACTGCGCCGGTACCGACAGCTACCTGGCCCGCGTGGCCCATTCCTACGCGGATACCCTGGTCACGCCGGTGAACGACAGCTTCATTGACCTGGACGTGGTCGCCCATGTGGACGGCCAGACCGGCGAGATGGCGCGGCCCAGCGTCTATGCCGAGATGGTCTGGGACCAGCGCAAGGCCCGGGCCCAGCGCGACGGCGGCTCGATCGACTGGATCGTCATGCGGAACCGCCTCTCCACCCTGGAGGCGAACAACAAGAAGGAAATGGCCGACGTGCTGCAGCGCCTGGCGCGCCGCATCGGCTTCCGGATCGCGCCGGGTTTCAGCGAGCGCGTGATCTTCCGCGAGCTGTTCCTGCAGGGGCTGACCATGCTGGACATGTTCGACGACCGGGCCCGGACGGACGCGAACCGGCCCCGGATGTCCCATGTCGCCGCCCGTCAGGAAGTGCGCGCGCTGATCAATGCGCTGCAGCTTCCCGAACGCCGTCCCCGGGCCCGCCAGTCCGGCTGAGCTGTCCGCCGGCGTCGCGGATCGCCTCCACCAGCTTCGCCATCGTCTCCGTATTGTGCTCGACGCAGCGGATCATTTCCTGGACGGACGCCCGTGCATCCGCCGAGAGCACCCAGCCCAGCGGCGGCTCGATATCGATGGAGTCCTCGCAGCCGGCGATCTGCCGGTCCGGAACGTCCATGCGGAAGTGCAGCCAGACCGGATCGACGATGCGGGCCCGGTCGTCGCCGAAACCGATATCGAGATCCCACAGCCGCAGATGCTGGCCCGCCAGAACGCCGCGGGCGCCGCGGGGCGAGACGATCCCGCCGACCGGCGCGCCGATCAGGTTCCACAGCCGGTTCCGGAACGGATGGCCGAACAGGGTGAACAGCGCGCCGTCCACCTCTTTCGGCGGCGCGTTCTCCGACAGCTGGCGACCGAGCTGCGGATCGCTGGAGATCTGGATCAGGATCGGCCTGAGAATGCGTTGAGAGCGGTCCCCGATGCGTCGGCGCATCTTGATGTAGGTCAGCAGGTCGACCAGGGTCGCCGCCCCGAAATTCTCGAAATAGCCGCCGTCCACCACCGCGCTGCCGCCGTTGTTCAGCATCCCGCCCGGGCTGATGACCGGAAACCGGGCGCTGTTATGCGCCGCCGTGCTGAGGCGCATGTCGGCTGCCGGCTTGCCGTCCCCGGCCGGAAACAGGAAGGCGTGCTGATCCAGCGCGTTGACGATCACCTGCTGGTCGGCGTCGTCGATCAGGTCGAGGGTGCCGGCGATCATCCGCTGGCCGGTGACGGTATTCGTGCCGTTCAGCAGCAGGCGGGGAAACCACCGGGGCACCGTCGTGGCAACCTCCCGCAACGGCCTGGCGAGGCTGCCGATGCCGTCCGGCGCCTGGGCGGCCCAGGCCCTCTCGAAGGACTGTTCCAGGATCGCACCGCGCCCCTCGAACATCGGCCAGGGCACCACAGACTGCATCAGGTCCTGCACCATGAGGCCGGTGAGGGCCGGGCCCAGGAAGTCGTGGGTCATCGCCGCGTCGAGGGCCGGCCACTTGTCCGCCGTCGGTCCCAGATCCGCGAGCGCCGCGGTGTAGAACGCGCTGCCCACGCTGCCGCCGGACACGCCGCTGATCGCCACCACATGGTCCGACAGCGGACGCGGATGGCCGCTCTCCTTCAGGGCCCGCTCCGCCTCGCTCAGGACGCGCGCGGTCCAGTAGGCGGCCCGGATGCCGCCGCCGGCCGTGGCGACGAAGACGGCCGGGACCACGGTGTCGGGATCGGTGTCGAACCGGTCCTCGAAGTCGGTCATGACCTGCCAGATCTTCGGGCGGTCGAGACGCTCGACCCCCACGCTGCGGACCTGATGGTTCTCCACCCAGAACGCGCTGACGACCGCGAGAACCGCCAGGATCGTGATGATGGGAAAGCCGTGCGCCTGGGTGACGTGCACCAGCAGCGACCCGATCGGCAGGATCGAGGCCAGGGCCAGGAACAGCACCGGCGCCGCCCCCACCGTGAAGCCGTAGGCCACCGGATCGGCCAGGGCGAAGACCCCGCTGATCATGGCGGTCGCCAGGGAGACCGCGACGGTGATCGGCACGATCAGGCCGAGACTGCCCTGGCCTTTCCAGTTGATGCCGGTCTGCGGCCGGGGCCTGCCGAGCGCGGTGCGTTTCCAGACCGCCAGCAGATAGACCGCCGCGAGCGCGACCGCGATCTGGGTCAGCCAGTTATCGACGCCATGGGTGGTGGCCAGAATCGAAATGGCGCTGAGATAGGCGACGAGGCCGAGAATGCGCGGATACCAGGAGACGATCCGCCGCTCTCCCGCCGGCAGCACCGGGGGGACATAACCGGCCCCCGCCTGTGCCGGATGCTCCACCGGGTCGGTGAACGCGACGGCCCGGCGTCGGTCGATCCCCCGTGTGACCAGGATGTAGCGCGCCCAGAACCAGCTTTGCCAGGCCCACAGGCTCACCCCGAAATAGAACAGGGCGACCTCCTGCGCGATGCCGCGGGAGAGACCGAGGACGATGTCCGCGCCCTGGCCGGCGCCGATCAGGAAAAAGACCCCGACCGCGATGACCAGCAGGTTGAAGCGGGTGTAGCGGATGCACTGCCAAAGGACGGCGCCTGCGCTGCGCTCGGATGCCATGGGATCTTCCTCCGACACCATCGATGGAAGCGGCAGCATATATCATAAAAGAGTATTCAGTCCGTGATTTTTCCCGTTATTCGTGAATAAGACGTTCCAGGGCCTTGTCCGCCATCTCGAAATCCGCGGCGGCGAAGCGCCGGGCGCCGATCGCCTCGTAGAAGGTCAGCGCCTCCACGTTGCGCGGATGCGCCTGCCAGGTCATCCAGTCGCCCTGCCGCGCCAGGGTGGTCCGGGCGACGGCGGCGAGCAGCGCCCGGGCGATCCCCCGCCGCCGGTGGCCGCGGTCCACGAACAGGTCCATGAGCGCGCTTCCCGGGCGGCCCCGGCCGATATGAAAACTCTCGTGGAACAGCGCATAGCCCACCACCCGGCCGCGCCGTTCGGCAACCAGCGCGGAGAAGCGGGCGTCGTCTCCCAGGCTCCAGCGGATGAGTTCGGCTGCGTCCATCGGCGGCGGCGGTGCGCCCTCATGGGCCGACAGCGCGGCGATCATGGCGATGACCCGGTCCGCATCGGCCTCCTGCATGGGCCGGATGCGGAAATCCGGACGGTCGGGCTGGTCCTGCATCGTTTCCTCCCCGGCCTGTAAGTCGATGGCGCTAAAATGTTGGAATCCGGCGCCGGAGAACCGATCTTAGTGGCAGAGACCCGGACAGGGGAACGGACGGGCCCGAACGGGCATCGGAAAGCGGGCGAGTGATGGGTACCAGGGAAGACCGAGACCGCAAACTGCCGACGACACCGGACCCGGTGGGCGGCGAGATCTCGACGCGATCCGAGATCGACGCCTTCCTGTCCACCGTCCGGTCGATGCCGGCGCAGCCGGGAACCGGCCGGCGCGGACGGCTCGTCTTCGCCCTCGACGCTACCGCCAGCCGGGAGCCGACCTGGGACCGGGCCTGTCACATTCAGGCGGAGATGTTTCACCAGACCGCCGCGCTAGGCGGGCTCGACGTGCAGCTCGTGTTCTATCGCGGCTACGGCGAGTGCAAGGCGTCGAAATGGCATTCTGACCCCAAGGCGCTCGGCAAGGTGATGACCGGCGTGCGCTGCCTCGGCGGCCAGACCCAGATCGCCAAGATCCTCAAGCACGCCATTAAGGAGACCAAGCGCGAGAAGATCGGCGCCCTGATCTTCGTCGGCGACGCGTTCGAGGAGGATATCGACGCGGTCTGTCACGCGGCGGGCGAACTCGGGGTGCTCGGGGTGCCGGTCTTCGCGTTCCACGAGGGCGGCAATCCGGTGGTCGCCCGGGCGTTCAAGCAGATCGCGACGCTGACCCGCGGCGCCTATTGCCCGTTCGATCTGTCCAGCGCCGATCGCCTGAAGGAACTGCTGGCGGCCGTGGCGGTCTATGCGGCCGGGGGGCGGCAGGCGCTGCTGAACTACGGCGCCGGCCGGGGAGAGGCCGTCAGGCTGCTCACCAGCCAGGTCAGGGGCTGATCGGTGCAATATGTCGTTCTCGGGCTGTGCCTGATCGTCGGCCTCGCGCTGATGGGCCGCTGGCTGCTCAACGCCGAGCCCCGCAAGATCCTGAAGGCGGCGAAGTGGCTGGGCATCGTCCTGGCCGGGGCGCTGGCGATGGTCCTGCTGTTCCGGGGCGGTCTGCAGGGGCTCGCGGCGGCGGTGCCGCCCCTGCTGCTGTTCCTGTTCCGCGGCCGGCGCATCTGGCAGGCGATGCGCAATGCCGCCAAGACGGCGCGGGGCCCCACGCCGGGTCAGAGCACGGGCGTGCGGACCCGCTGGCTCGCCATGACTCTCGACCACGACACCGGTGCCATGGACGGGGAGGTGCTGCAGGGTCCTTTCGCCGGCCGATACCTGTCGGAGCTGTCGCCCCAGGAGCTGTCGGCGCTGGCCGACGAACTGGACGGCGACACCGAGTCCCGTCAGGTGTTCGATGCATGGCTCAACCGGATGGGTCCAGAGATGTGGGAGCAGGCCGGCGGCGAGCCGCCGCCGGGAGGAGGCGACGAGTCGGCGATGACCGCCGCCCGGGCGCGCGAAATCCTGGGCGTCGCCGAGGACGCGAACGAGGCGGATATCCGCGAGGCCCATCGGCGGCTGATGCGGGCCAATCACCCGGACCGGGGCGGATCCTCTTGGCTGGCGACCCAGATCAACCTGGCGAAGGACGTGCTGCTCGGGCAGGGGTGAGCGGGGTTTGCTTGCGTCGGACCTTGGCATTGCGCGATAACCCCCCAACTCATAGGCACACCCCCGTCTAACTGATATCCCGATTGTGAGGAGACGATGCCTGTACCCGTCCGCAAGGCCATTTTCCCTGTTGGTGGCCTTGGAACCCGCTTCCTGCCGGCCACCAAGTCGATGCCGAAGGAAATGCTCACCGTTGTCGACAAGCCGCTGATCCAATACGCGGTCGAGGAAGCGCGCGAGGCCGGCATCGAGGAACTGATCTTCGTCACGGGCCGCGGCAAGAGTGCCATCGAGGACCACTTCGATGTCGCCTACGAGCTCGAGGATATGCTGACCTCGCGTCAGAAGAACGATGCGCTGAAGCTGCTCAGCGCCACCATCCCGGCACCGGGCAGCACCGCCTTCACCCGCCAGCAGGAGCCGCTCGGCCTCGGCCACGCGGTCTGGTGCGGCCGCAACTTCGTCGGCTCCGAGCCGGTGGCCGTCCTGCTCGCCGATGACCTCATTCTGTCCGAACCGGGCTGCCTGAAGCAGATGATCGAGGCCTATAATCAGGTCGGCGGCAACATGGTCGCCCTGATGGAAGTCGAGCGCGATGCGATCTCCGCCTATGGCGTGGTCACGCCGGGCGAGGTGAACGGCAATCTGGTCGAGGTCCGCGGTCTGGTCGAGAAGCCGAAGCCGGAAGAGGCGCCGTCCAATTACGCCGTCATCGGCCGCTACATCCTGCAGCCGAAGGTCTTCGAGGATCTGGGCCGCATGGAGAAGGGGGCCGGCGGCGAGATCCAGCTCACCGACGCCATGGCCCGCCAGCTCGGCCTGCAGCCCTTCAACGGCGTGCTGTTCGAGGGCAAGCGCTTCGACTGCGGCAACAAGGTCGGCTTCCTGGAGGCGAACCTCGCGTTCGCGCTGGCACGCGACGATATGCGCGACGACATCAAGTCGTTCCTGAAAGACTACGTCTGATATCTGCGGTGGGCCCGGCGTCCCGCGTCGGGCCCGGGGCATGGGGAGACATCGATGCGCATTGCGATGATCGGCACGGGCTATGTGGGCCTCGTCACCGGCGCATGCTTTTCCGAGTTCGGCGTGGACGTGGTCTGCGTCGACAAGGATGAGGACAAGATCCGCCGGCTGAAGGCCGGGGAGATCCCGATCTTCGAGCCCGGCCTGGACGACCTGGTCGCCAACAACGTCCGGGCGGGCCGTCTCTCCTTCACCACGAACCTGGCCGAAGGGATGAAGGGCTGCGACGCCGTCTTCATCGCCGTCGGCACGCCCAGCCGGCGCGGCGACGGCCATGCCGATCTCAGCTACGTCTACGCCGCCGCGGCGGAGATCGCCGACAATCTGGACGGCTACACCGTGATCGTGACCAAGTCCACGGTCCCGGTCGGCACCGGACGCGAGGTCGAGCGGATCATCCGCGAGCGCCGGCCCGACGGCGATTTCGACGTCTGCTCCAATCCGGAATTCCTGCGCGAGGGTGCTGCGATCAACGACTTCATGCGCCCGGACCGGGTGGTGATCGGCGCCGGCAGCGACCGCTCCCGCGAGGTGATGCGCCAGCTCTACCGGCCGCTGTTCCTGATCGAGACCCCGATCGTCTTCACCGAGCTGGAGACGAGCGAGATGATCAAGTACGCCGCCAACACCTTCCTGGCGACGAAGATCACCTTCATCAACGAGATCGCCGACCTGTGCGAGCGGGTGGGGGCGGACGTGCACGACGTGGCCAAGGGCATCGGCCTCGACGGCCGCATCGGCCGCAAGTTCCTGCACCCGGGTCCCGGCTACGGCGGCTCGTGCTTCCCGAAGGACACCCTGGCGCTGGTCAAGACGGCCCAGGATTACGGCTCGCCTCTGCGGATCATCGAGACCGTCGTCGACGTGAACGACAAGCGCAAGCGGGCGATGGCCGAGCGCATCGTCGCCGCCTGCGGCGGGTCGGTCGCCGGCAAGACGGTCGCCCTGCTCGGCCTGACCTTCAAGCCGAACACCGACGACATGCGCGACAGCCCGTCGCTCGACATCGTCCCGGAGCTGATCAAGGCGGGCGCCACCGTGCGCGGCTACGACCCCGAAGGCATGAACGAGGCGGCCAAGCTGCTGCCCGACATCAAGTACTGTCAGAGCGCCTACGAGGCGATGGACGGGGCCGACGCCGTCGCCATCGTCACCGAGTGGAACGAGTTCCGCGCCCTCGACATCAACCGGATCAAGACGCTGCTGAAGGCACCGGTGATGGTCGATCTGCGCAATGTCTACGATCCGCAGGAGATGCGCGCCGCCGGCTTCGCCTATACCTGCATCGGCCGCGGCACCGAGCGTGCCGGCACCGCCGCCAGTCAAGCCGCGCATTAAGGCCCGGCGTCATGGCGGAACAGGCGACGGCCTCCCACCGGTTCGACCCGACCATCCTGCGCGAATACGACGTCCGCGGCGTGATCGGCAGCACCCTGCATGCGGCCGACGCCCAGGCGCTCGGCCGCGCCTTCGGCACCATCGTCGCCGAGAAGGGCGGTCGCCGGGTCGCCGTGGGACGCGATGGACGGATCTCCTCGCCGGAGATCGCCGCCGCCACGATCGCCGGCCTGCGGGCCGCCGGGATCGACGTGCTCGATGTGGGCGGCTGCCCCACCCCGGCCCTGTATTTCGCGGTTCACCATCTGGGGACGGATGGCGGGATCATGATCACCGGCTCGCACAACCCCCCGGATTACAACGGCTTCAAGATGATGCTGGGAACGGCTCCGTTCTTCGGGGCCGATATCCAGCGGCTGGGCGAGATCGCCGGCACCGGCGGCTTTGCCGCGGGGCAGGGGTCGGTCGAGGCCGCGCCTGTGCTGGAGGCCTATGTCGCCCGCCTGTTGCAGGACCATCGCGCCGGACGGGATCTGTCGGTGGTCTGGGATTGCGGCAACGGGGCGACCGGCCCCGTGGTGACCGCGCTGACCGAGGTTCTGCCGGGGACCCACACGGTGCTGTATCCCGAAGTGGACGGGACCTTCCCGAACCATCATCCCGATCCCACGGTCCCGGAGACGCTGGAGGGGTTGCGGGCGGCGGTGGAGGCGGCCGGCGCCGATCTCGGCATCGCCTTCGACGGCGATGGGGACCGCATCGGGGTGATCGATGAGACCGGACGGGTAATCTGGGGCGACCAGCTCCTGGCGATCTACGCCACGGAGATCCTGGCCGACGCCCCCGGTGCCACGGTGATCGCCGACGTGAAGGCAAGCCAGGTGCTGTTCGACCGGGTCGCCGAGCTGGGCGGGGTGCCGCTGATGTGGCGCACCGGCCATTCGCTGATCAAGACCAAGATGGCCGAGACCGGCGCGCCCCTGGCGGGCGAGATGAGCGGTCACCTGTTCTTCAAGGACCGCTACTACGGGTTCGACGACGCACTCTACGCGGCGGTGCGGCTGTTGGCGCTGGTGGCCGGATCGGACCGGCCGGTATCGGCCTGGCGGGACGATCTGCCGACCGTGCTGAACACGCCGGAGATCCGCTTCCCCTGTGCCGAAGAGCGCAAGTTCGGGGCGGTGGCCGAGGTGAAGGCCGCGCTCGCCGGCCGACGCGACGTGTCGGTCAACGACATCGACGGCGTCCGCGTGAGCTCGGACGACGGTTGGTGGCTGCTGCGCGCCTCGAACACCCAGGATGTGCTTGTGGCCCGCTGCGAGGCGCAGAGCCCGGAAGCTCTCGACCGGCTCAAGGAGCAGGTGCGCGGCGCGGTCCGTGCCGTCGGACTCGACGTTCCCGACTTCTGAGAGAGAGATCCGGCGAGATTACCCGGCCGGGCGGCTCAGCCGCCGGCGGGCACCGGAACGCAGGGCAGTTTGCGGCGCTTCAGGTCGAGGCAGACCGAGCGGGCGTCCTTCTCCAGCAGGCCGATCAGCCGGGCGCGGTAGATCGGCACGTCGCGGTTGGTCAGCGGCTCGACCTTGCCCTCGGTCTCGTTCAGCAGGCCCGGCAGCAGGCCGCGGGCGGTGGCGATGGAGCGCTGGGCCCGGACTTCCGTCGAATAGGCGCCGACCTGCACGCCCCAGGCACCGGAATCGTCGCGCGACCCGACCTCTTCCTCGGGATTGTCGCCACGGCTGGGCACATCCTCCGGGATCGAGGTGAGGGCGGCGATGATCTGCGGAGCCGGCGCGGGCGCCGGGGCCACGGCGGCCGCCATGATGGTCGGCCGGGCGACCGGGAGGGGCGGCTTGAACGAGGCGATGCGGATCTTCTCCGCCTGTTTGAACCCGTCAGTGAGGATGTTGCGCATATGCGCGTTGCGCTTGCTGCCGGACTCGCCGCCGAACACGACGCCGATCAGCCGCGATCCGTCGCGCACCACCGAGGCGACCAGGTTGAAGCCCGACGCGTTGATGTAGCCGGTCTTGATTCCGTCCGTGCCCTCGTAGTGGCCGAGCAGCTTGTTGTGGTTGGTGTAGGTCCGGCCCTTGTAGCTGAAGCTGCGGGTCGAGAACTCACCATAGTAACCCGGGAAGTCGCGCCGGATGGCGATGGCCAGCCGGGCCATGTCGCGCGCCGTCGTCACCTGGCGGCTGTCGTGCAGGCCGGACGCGTTCATGAAACGGGTGGAGGTCATGCCCAGATCGCGGGCCCGCTCCGTCATGGACACGGCGAAGCGGTATTCGGTACCGCCGAGCGCCTCGGCCACGGTGACGGCGACGTCGTTCGCCGACTTGGTGACGAGCGCCTTGATGGCGTCGCGGACCTGGATGGTGTCGCCGTCGCGCAGGCCGAGGCAGGAACAGGCCTGGCCGGCGGCGCGGGCGGAGGCGGTCAGGCGCTGGTTCAGGGAGAGCTTGCCCTTCTCCAGCGCGTCGAACACCATGTAGAGGGTCATGATCTTGGTGAGCGAGGCCGGATGGCGCTGCTCGTCCGGATGACGGGCGAACAGGACCTTGCCGCTCTCCACGTCGAGGACGAGGGCCGCGTACTTGGTGGCTGCCATGGCCGGCATGGTGGTCAACCCGGCCAGAAGACCGAGGACAAGGAACGGTATTGCCAATACCTGACCGATCCGCCGCATGCGTGCACTCCATTGCCGTTTGGGCTGGGGCTCGAACGGAACTGGGGTCGACGCTGCGACCACCTAATCAACGAACCCTACCCTAGACGCTGGATTAGCTTCTGTCCATAACCGATTGATTCAGGTTTACGACTTTGCTGAGGGCTCTCTGTGTTCGGCCAATGGTTTTGGTGCAACGCGGAAGATTATTGTGCAGTGCACAAAAAATCCCTTGACCCGTCCATCGTACTCCCTACATATCCGTCATGTTGCGATGCACAATTCCGGATCCCCGTATCCGGGTCGCGACGCGCATTCGACCGAATGGAGAGAGAAATGACCACCAAGAAAACCACTGCAAGCAGTGCCACGCCGGTCGACGCAGCCGTCGCCGCTGGTAAGGAGACCATGGAAAAGATGACCAAGCTGACGCACGAAACCGGCCAGAAGAATTTCGAGCAGGCCGTTACCGTCGCCAAGGAGAACATGGAGAAGGCTTCGGCCGCCGCGTTCAAGGGCTACGACGAGTTCGCCACCTACTCGCAGGCCAACTACGACGCCTTCAACAAGTCCTTCGGCATCATGACCAAGGGTTTCGAGGACGTGTCCAAGGCCTGGTTCTCCTACACCCAAAGCTCGGTCGATGCCGGCGTCGACTTCTCCAAGAAGGTTATGGGCGCGAAGAGCGTGAACGAGATCGTCGATCTCCAGAACGACTTCGCCAAGTCCTCCTTCGACAGCTTCGTCGCCGAGAGCACCAAGCTCTCCGAGATGTCCGTGAAGACCGCCAACGAGGCGATCGAGCCGATCAAGGCCCGCGTCGACGAGACCGTCGTCAGCATCTCGAAGGTCGCCGCCTGACGGCTGCCCGAGCGCGATGACCGCGCTCGCCGATATCTGTTTCGCATGGGAGGCCCGGTCGGCAATCGACCGGGCCTCCGCGCGTTCCGGGCCACCCTTGCAGCGGGGTTTTCGGTCCGGTCTGAAGCGAATTGGTCCGGTTCCCACGGCACCCCCTTCCCCCCGGCCGGATGAATCTCATATTCTCCAGAGAGCGGCGGCGCCTGCGCGGTTCGACGGTCGCCCATATCTCGGTGGCCGGCGGTCGCCGATCGCCGGGGATATCACCAGACGCCCACGGGTTCAGAATGAGTGACGACGATCGCGGAAACGGGAACGGCACCAACACCGGCGTGGTCGTAAAGACGCGTCCTAAGACCAAAAAACCGTCGATGTACAAGGTCATCATGCTGAACGACGACTACACGCCGATGGAGTTCGTCGTTCACGTGTTGGAGAGATTCTTTAACAAGAATCGAGAAGAAGCGACCCGCATCATGCTGCACGTACACCAGCGCGGGGTGGGGGTGTGCGGAGTCTTCACATACGAGGTGGCCGAGACCAAGGTCACTCAGGTCATGGACTTCGCGCGTCAGCATCACCATCCTTTGCAGTGCACCTTGGAGAAAGATTGACGACATGCTGTCGAAGAACCTCGAAGAGAGCCTGCACCGCGCCCTCGGTCTCGCGAACGAGAAGCGCCATGAGTACGCCACGCTGGAGCACCTGCTGCTCTCGCTGACGGACGATCAGGATGCGCTCGCCGTTCTCAAGGCCTGCGGTGTGGACGTCACCAAACTGCGTGACGATCTGATCACCTATATCGACACCGAGCTCAACGGCCTGGTCGGCAGTGCGCTCGAGGAAGCCAAGCCGACCGCCGGATTCCAGCGCGTGGTTCAGCGCGCCGTGATTCATGTGCAGTCTTCCGGCCGCGAAGAGGTCACCGGCGCCAACGTGCTGGTCGCCCTGCTGTCCGAGCGGGAGAGCCATGCGGTGTTCTTCCTGCAGGAGCAGGAGATGACCCGCTTCGACGCGGTGAGCTACATCAGCCACGGCATCGCCAAGGTCCACGGCCAGCAGCAGGCCGAGCCGAAGCGCTCGGTCGACGGGGCCGAGGAGGAGTCGAAGGGTGAGCAGGTCAACAAGCAGGGCCATGAGGCGCTCGACGCCTATTGCGTGGACCTGAACAAGAAGGCTGCCTCGGGCAAGATCGACCCGCTGATCGGCCGCGAGCACGAGGTCGAGCGGACGATCCAGATCCTGTGCCGCCGGACCAAGAACAACCCGCTCTATGTGGGCGACCCGGGCGTGGGCAAGACCGCCATCGCCGAGGGTCTGGCCAAGCGCATCGTCGACGGCGACGTGCCGGAAGTGCTCATCGACGCCCAGATCTTCTCCCTCGATATGGGCGCGCTGCTTGCCGGTACGCGCTACCGCGGCGATTTCGAGGAGCGGCTGAAGGCGGTGGTCAACGAGCTGGAGCAGAACCCGCACGCGGTCCTGTTCATCGACGAGATCCACACGGTGATCGGCGCCGGGGCGACCAGCGGCGGGGCGATGGACGCCTCCAACCTGCTGAAGCCGGCACTGCAGTCGGGCGGCCTGCGTTGCATCGGCTCGACCACCTACAAGGAATACCGCAGCTACTTCGAGAAGGACCGCGCCCTGGTGCGCCGGTTCCAGAAGATCGACGTCAACGAGCCGTCGATCGCGGATTCGATCAAGATCCTCAAGGGCCTGAAGCCCTACTACGAGGAGCATCACAAGGTCCGCTACACCAACGAGGCGCTGAAGACGGCGGTGGAGCTGTCGGCGAAGTACATCGGCGACCGCAAGCTGCCGGATAAGGCGATCGACGTGATCGACGAGGTTGGGGCGGCCCAGATGCTGGTCTCGCCGTCCAAGCGCCGTAAGACCATCGGCGTGAAGGAGGTCGAGGACATCGTCGCCAAGATCGCCCGCATCCCGCCGAAAAGCGTGTCGACCGACGACAAGACCGTGCTCGCCAATCTGGAGCGCGATCTGAAGACGGTGGTGTTCGGTCAGGACGAGGCGATCTCCTCCCTGTCGACGGCGATCAAGCTGGCCCGTGCCGGCCTGCGCGACGCCGACAAGCCGATCGGCAACTACCTGTTCTCCGGCCCGACCGGCGTCGGCAAGACCGAGGTGGCCCGGCAACTCGCCCTGATCATGGGCGTGGATCTGATCCGCTTCGACATGTCCGAGTACATGGAACGGCATTCGGTGAGCCGTCTGATCGGCGCGCCGCCGGGCTATGTCGGCTTCGACCAGGGCGGTCTGCTGACCGACCAGATCGACCAGCATCCGCACTGCGTCCTGCTGCTCGACGAGATCGAGAAGGCCCATCCGGACCTGTTCAACGTCCTGCTGCAGGTCATGGACCACGGCAAGCTGACCGATCACAACGGCAAGAACGTCGACTTCCGCAACGTGATCCTGATCATGACCACGAACGCGGGCGCCGCCGATCTCGCCAAGGAGGCCGTCGGCTTCGCGCGGTCGCAGCGCGAGGGCGACGACACCGAGGCGATCAACCGGATGTTCACGCCGGAGTTCCGCAACCGTCTCGACGCCATCGTCGGCTTCAAGCCGCTGGGTCAGGAGATCATCAGCCGGGTCGTGGACAAGTTCCTGATCCAGCTCGAGGCCCAGCTCGCGGATCGCGGCGTGACCATCGAGGCGAGCGCCCAGGCGCGTGCCTGGCTCGGCGAGAAGGGCTACGACCGGCTCTACGGCGCGCGGCCGCTCTCCCGGATCATCCAGGAGCACATCAAGAAGCCGCTGGCCGAGGAACTGCTGTTCGGCCGTCTGGTCAAGGGCGGGGTGGTGCGCATCGGTCTGGTCGACGGCAAGCTCGCCTTCGACTTCGACGACGAGCCGACCCCGGAGAAACCCGGCAAGCCGACCAAGGCCAAGGGCCGCAAGGGCGGCGGCGGCAAGGACACCGGCAAGGTGGAGGAACTGGTCGACTAGACCCGGCCTCCATCGTACGAGACCGCGGCCCTCTCCCGATCGGGAGGGGGCCGTTTCGATTCAGTCACCCTATCCCGTCATCCTGATGCAAATCAGGATCAAGCTCCGTCGACTGTGCACCGCAGGTCCTGACTTGCGTCAGGATGACGGCTCTACCGAACCCAGCCGCTTTCCAGCGCGCTGGCCCAGGCCTTGTTGCCGCGTTCGGCGGCGAGGCGGGACATGGCCATGTTGTCGTAGGGCACCTGCCGGAAGCTGACGGTCCAGCGGCCGCCCGCCTCCTCCAGGATCGCGTAGGCGGCGTCCGGCGTGCCCGCCTGCATGGTGTGCGGAGTCGGCGGCGTCGGATCCTCGTAGCCGGGGCAGCCCACACTGCCCGGGTTCACCACCATGCGCCCGTCCGACAGGCGCACCGCCCGTGGGATGTGGCTGTGGGCGCAGAGCAGCAGCGGACAGTCGATCCCGGCCGCCTCCGCCTCGATGGCCTGCAGCCGGTTCATGGCCATGCCGCCGTCCAGAACCCGCTCCAGCCAGTAGGTGTTGTCGTCGCTCGGCGTGCCGTGACACAGGAAGATCCGGTCCTCCACGAGGCGGGTCGCGGGCAGGGCGGACAGCCAGTCCAAATGGGCCTCGGTGAGCTGGCTGTGGGCCCAGCGATCCGACTTTCCCATCTCCTCCGGCGTCTTCTCCAGGATCCAGCGGTCGTGGTTGCCACGGATGGAGATCATCTCGTTGGCCAGCAGCAGGTCGGCCGTCTTCCCCGCCTCCAGGGGCGAGCTCAGGTGGTCGCCCAGGTTGACGGTCAGATCGACCCCGATCCGGGCGATATCCGCCAGCACCGCCTCCAGCGCCAGGTGGTTTCCGTGAATATCCGCGATTGCCGCAATGCGCATGCGTCTCTCCTCAACCGTCGGTTCTGTCGACCGATCATCGGTGGAGAGAAGCGGGCTGGCAATCGGCCATCCGGTGGGTCACCCCCAGCGGGCTGCGGCCTCGTCGTCGGCCTCGCGCGCATCGACCCAGCGCGCGCCGTCCGGGGTGTCCTCGCGCTTCCAGAACGGCGCCTTGGTCTTCAGCCAGTCGATGAGGAAGCCGGTCGCGTCCAGCGCGGCCTGCCGGTGGGCGGAGGCGCAGGCGACCAGCACGATGTTGTCCCCCGGCGCGAGGTCGCCGACCCGGTGGATGATCAGGGTGGCATCCAGCGGCCAGCGGGCCCGGGCCTCGCGCTCGATCTCCTCCAACTGCCGCTCGGTCATGCCGGGATAGTGCTCCAGCGACATGGCGCTGACGGACTGGCCGCCGGCGATGTCGCGGACCAGGCCGACGAAGACGCCGAGCCCGCCGATGGCGTGGTTGCCGGCGGTGAGCGCGGCCAGTTCCCGGCCAATGTCGAAATCCTCTTCCTGGACGCGGACGGCCATGGTCAGCCCCCGGTCACCGGCGGGAAGAACGCCACCTCGTCGCCGGCCGCCACCGGGTGGTCGGGCTCGACATATTCCTGGTTCACCGCATAGCGGATGGCCCGGGTGTCCTTGAAGGCCTCCGCGTAACCGGGGCCGCGGGTCTTCAGCCAGTCGACGAGCTGCCCGACGGTGGCCGCCTCGGCCGGGGCCTCCACGGTCTCGCTGGCGCTGCCGATGCGCTGGCGCACCCAGGCGAAATACATCAGTTTCATCGCATCACCTCGTTGAACGGCAGATAGGCGGCCATGTCCCCGACCGCCAGCCCCGGGGAGCCCTCGGCCAGGTCGATCAGGCCGTCGGCGGCGGCAAGCGCCGACAGGATGCCGGAGCCGTCGGGCCCCGCCTTCACGGCCACCGGCGCCCGATCCGATCCCTGGCCCGGCTCCAGGCGCACCCGCAGGAATTCGCGCCGCCCGGGCTTTTTCGCATGGTCGAAGCCCGCCGTCACGGGGTAGCGGGGCGGGGCGGATACGTCCGCCCCCGACAGGGCCAGCAGGACCGGCCGGGCCAAGGTGACGAAGGCGACGACAGCGGCGACCGGGTTGCCGGGCAGACCGATGAAGGCGCGCCCGCCGACGACCCCCAGGGCGACCGGCCGCCCCGGCTTGACCGACAGCCGCCAGGCATCGATCCGCCCATGGGCGGCGACGGCGGCCCGGACGTGGTCTTCCTCCCCGGCCGACACGCCGCCGGAGGTCATGATCACGTCGTGATCGTCGGCCGCCTCCGACAGGGATCGGGCGATGGTGCCGGCGTCGTCTTCCAGGATACCCAGATCGGTCACCGTACAGCCGAGCCGGGCGAGCAGGGCCTTCACCGTGTGCCGGTTGGCGTCGAACACCGCGCCGGGGCGCAGCTCTTCCCCCGGTTCGGTCACCTCGTCGCCGGTGGAGGCGAGCGCCACCCGCAGCCGGGCGCGAACCGTCAGCGCGGTGCGGCCGATCGAGGCGGCGAGGCCGAGATCGCCGGGGCCGAGGCGCCGACCGGCGGCGAGCGTCACCGCGCCGCGCGTCACGTCCTCGCCCTGGCGGCGGACATTCGCACCGGCGCGCGCACCGGCGGGGAGCCGGACGCGATCCCCGCCGGCGATGCAGTCCTCCTGCATGACCACCGTGTCGAACCCGTCGGGTACCGGAGCGCCGGTGAAGATGCGGACCGCCGTGCCCGGCGGAGGCTCAGCCGACAGCGGATGGCCCGCGGCCACACGGCCCGCCAGGGGCAGTTCGCCGCCCGCGGAGGGCA
This sequence comes from Thalassobaculum sp. OXR-137, assembly GCF_034377285.1. NCBI lineage: Bacteria > Pseudomonadati > Pseudomonadota > Alphaproteobacteria > Rhodospirillales > Thalassobaculaceae > Thalassobaculum > Thalassobaculum sp. OXR-137. The sequence continues at coordinate 2,353,032 of NZ_CP139715.1, forward strand.
GGTCGACCGATCGCACCGCGTAGCCGTCGACGGCGGCATTGTCGTGGGGCGGGACATCCAGCGGAGACACGACATCCTCGGCCAGAACCCGGTCCAGTGCCGCATCCAGGGCGACGGTTTCGGTGCCGGTCATCGGCCGCAACCGGTCCCGGATCCGCTCCAGGGCCGCTTCCACGGTGAGCGGGGTGGGATCGGCGGCGAAGCAGTCGTCGGCCAGCCGCGTCATCGCGCCACCTCCAGTCCTGCCGCGGCTTCCATCACCATGGAGGCGATCGAGGCGGTGTCCTTGAGGTCGAAGGCCGGAAGCGGGCATTCGGCCAGCGGGACATCGGTGGCGACGGCGACGATATGGGGATCGTCCGGCCAGATCGGTGACTTGCCGAGGGCGGGGCGATGCACTTCCAGCTTGGGGATCGGATCGAACTTGAACCCCTCCACCAGCACGATGTCGACGGGAGCCAACCGCTCGACCAGGTCGTTCAGCGTGGGCTCCGGCCCGCCCCGCAGCTCGTGCATCAGGGCGAAACGGTGGGCCGACCCGATCATAACTTCGTGCGCGCCGGCGGTGCGGTGCAGGTAGCTGTCCTTGCCTGGACGGTCGATATCGAAATCGTGATGAGCATGCTTGATTGTCGACACGGTAGCCCCACGTTCGCAAAGCACCGGAATCAGTGCCCGAAGGAGCGTGGTCTTCCCACTGCCGGACCAGCCGGCGATCCCAAACACGCGCTTCATCGTACCGGATTTACGAGTTCGACATAAATGCTTGGATAAGGTTGTTTCGGGCGGACCGCAAATATAGGTTCGCCAGCGATGTGAAGTCCGGGGAAAGCGCGTGCGTCGATTGCAGGTGAAAATGGTGGGGAAGATCCTGCGTCAGTGGCGCCGGACCAGCATGTCGCCCGGCGTGATCTCCCGTTCCATGTGCATGGGCATGGCGGTCGGATTCTCCCCGACCGTCGGTCTGCAGGCGGTGATGTGCTTCCTCATCGCCTTCCTCTGCAACCGGTTCTGGCGCCCGGCCATGTTCGACTGGGTGATCGCCCTGGTCGGGTCGTTGGTGGTCAACCCGCTGACGATGGTGCCGACCTACACGTTCTATTACTGGATCGGCTGTCAGGCGATGACCTGCGCCAGCCTGGTCGAGTTCAAGGACGCCGATCACATCAAGGATTTCGTCTACGCCCTCGGCGACGGAACGGTGGCGATCTTCGTCGGATCGATCCCGTTCATGATCGTCGGTCTTCCGGTCGGCTACTTTCTCGGCCGGGTGATTGAGCGCCTGCTGGAGGCCCGCGCCCAGCGTCGCCGAGTCCGTCTGCTCGAGGTCGCCCGCCGGCGGCGCGAGCAGGAAATCCGGGCGGCGCAGTCGGCCCAGTAGGGCTCGGCTCCGGCGGCCTATGCCGCCGACGGTCGGGCCTCGCGGATCGGCCAGTGCAGGGCGGCCGACAGCACGCCAAGGGTGACGCTCAATCCCCACATGACGTCGTAGGACTGGAAGGCGTCGAAGGCGATGCCCCCCATCCAGGCGCCGAGAAAGCCGCCGATCTGGTGGCCGACGAAGACCAGCCCGAACATCATCGACATGTAGCGGATGCCGAAGATCGCGCCGACGAGCCCGCTGGTCAGCGGCAATGTACCGAGCCACGTGAGACCGAGCAGGCCGGATAGCACCAGAACCAGAGGCGGCGTGATCGGCAGGACCAGGAAGCCGGCAAAGACCGCCGCCCGGATCAGGTACAGCACGCCCAGGACGTTCTTCTTGCGGTACCGGTCGCCCAGGGCGCCGAAGGCGTAGCTGCCCAGGATATTGGCGAAGCCGATCACCGTCAGCGCCGCCGCGCCCAGCCACGGCTCGAAGCCGCGGTCGGACAGATAGGCCGGTAGGTGCACCGCGACGAAGGCCAGATGGAAGCCGCAGACGAAGAACCCGGCATTCAGCAGCCAGAAGTCGCGCGACCTCAGGGCTTGGGAGAAGGCGGCGCTCATGCTCTGCCCGCCCGGGGTGTCGACCGGACGGCCGGCGGTGCCCGAGGCCAGCGGGACGATCAGCAGGGCCGACGCCGCCAGGATCAGCAGGCTGGTCTGCCAGCCGGTGCCCTCGATCAGGAAATGCACATAGGGCAGGGCGAGGAACTGGCCGAGCGAGCCGCCCATTGAGGCCAGGCCCAGCGCCTTGCCGCGCTGCTCCGGGGGTGCCGCCCGTCCGACGGCGCCGAGCAGGACGGTGAAGCCGGTGCCGCTCAGCCCCAGGCCGATCATCACGCCGCTTGCCAGCAAGGTGTCGGCATCGCCCAGCATCATCAGCCACAGACCGAGGGCATAGGTCAGACCGCCGACCGCGGCGACCCGACCGGGCCCGAAGCGGTCGGCGATGGCGCCGGCCACCGGCGCGCCCAGCCCCCAGAACAGGTTCATGAGTCCCATGGCCAGGGCGAAGGTCTCCCGCCCGCCGAGGCCTTCGCTGACGAAGGGCAGATAGAGGCCCAGCCCCTGCCGGAAGCCGACGGCGATGCCCATGATGGCGCCGGTGCACAGAACGAGAATCAGAAGCCTGAGGGCCATCGCGGGTCACTCCGCTCGGTTTGCGATGGCGCGACGGTAGCCAGGGGCCTAACATTCTGGAAACGAATTAAACTGATGAATTTATCATGAAAAATGATGTTAAAACCCCGATGGCGCCCGCCACCCTGGGCGAGTCCCTGCGCAGCCTGGACCTGGATGTCTTGCGGGCTTTCGTGCTGGTCGCCGAGACCCGCAGCTTCACCCGGGCGGCGGAGCGGCTGAACCGGGGCCAGTCCGCCGTCAGCATGCAGATGAAGCGGCTGGAGGAGCTCACGGGCTGCCACATCCTGTCGCGCACGCGCCGGCGGGTCGAGCTGACCCCCGACGGGGCGCATCTGCTCTCCTATGCCCGCCGCTTGCTGCGGCTGAACGACGAGGCGCTGGGATCGCTCGACCGTGGCGCGCGCACCGGCAAGGTCCGCGTCGGCGTGACCGACACCTCGATGATCTATGTCAGCCGGATCCTGCGCGCCTTCGCCGAACGCTGCCCTCTGGTCCAGGTGGAGATGACCTGCGGGCGGAGCTGGGAGGCGCTGGCGGATCTGGAGGACGGCAAGATCGACCTCGCCCTGGTCACCCAGCCCTGCGGCCATGAGGGCGGGCGGCTGCTGTGGCGCGAACCGCTGGTCTGGGTCGCCGCCGCCGACGCGGAGGCCGAGGCCCGCGAGCCGCTGCCCCTGGCTCTCTTCGCCCCGGGCTGCGTCTATCGCGATGCGGTGCTTCGGCTGTTGGAGGCTGCCGGGCGGGACTACCGTCTGGTCTACAGCAGCGCCAATTCTCTCGGGCTCAGCGCGGCGGTGACGGCCGGGATCGCGGTGACCATCATGCCGGCGAGCGCCGTGGGGCCGAACCTTCGGAACGTGGGCAAAGTGGCTGGATTGCCGGAGCTGCCCGAGCTGGATCTGCTGCTGTACCTGCGGGAATCGACCGCCGTCGGCCCCCGTGCCTTCGCCGACACCCTGTTCGACCTGTTCGCCTGAACCGTCCTACCGGCGGGCGGCGACGATCGCCTCATCCGTGCGACGGCTTTCGGCCGCACCGGAGCTCGGCAGGAGGAGGGCGACCGCACCGGCCAGGGCGTGGTACACAACCCGTCTCGTCAGCGACAGGCTCATGGCGTGGCTCCTTCGAAACTGAGGCGGGGGCCGCGGCAGGCGGCCGAGGGCGGGAGATGCGGGGACGGCCTACCGCGTCGGATGCGGCGACACCATATGCGGAAGATGTGTGCGTTGATGTGCGTAGCCGCACGTAAGTCGTTAAATCTCGGCCATTTTCTTTGCCGCGGCCCTATGGCGTAATGCAGCTGCCAATGCCCGAACGATTTCCCCGCCGGAGACGGCAGATTGGATCGAAATGCTAGCCCAACTCCCCAATCTGCTGACGATCTCCCGCATCTTCGCGGTCGTGCCGGTCGTGGTGTGTCTGTGGTTCGGCGGCGAGACGCTGCGGTGGGTGGCGCTTGGCTTCTATTCGTATGCCAGCATCACCGACTATTTCGACGGCTACCTGGCCCGCGTGATGAAGGTGCAGTCGGGGCTGGGACGCCTGCTGGACCCGATCGCCGACAAGCTGCTCGTCGGATCGTCGCTGCTGGTTCTCGTCGCCCTCGACCACATCTCCGGGCTGACCGTGCTGGCGGCCCTGGTGATCCTGCTGCGCGAGATCCTGGTCTCTGGATTGCGGGAGTTCCTGGCCGAACTGCGGGTCAGCATGCCGGTCAGCCAACTGGCCAAGTGGAAGACCACCGTTCAGCTTCTGGCGATCGGTTTCCTGATCATCGGCGACGATTCCCCCGATTGGATCGATTCCCGGTTGGTTGGGGAGGTCGGGCTGTGGATCGGCGCGGTGCTGACCCTCTACACCGGCTGGGACTACCTGAACGCCGGCCTGCGCCACGTCTCAAGCGAAGCCGACCGCACGCCGGGAGAGTAGGGGCGGGGGCAACTCCCCCTGATCACCCATCCTCGTGGAAATGGTCGTAGACCTTCCGCGCCACCGCCTTGCTGATCCCTTCCACCGCTTCCAGATCGCCGAGCCCGGCGCGCGAGACGCTGCGGGCGGAGCCGAAATGGTGCATCAGCGCCTTCTTGCGCTTGGCGCCGATACCGGCGATCTCGTCCAGCGGATTGGCGCTGATCTGCTTGGTGCGCTTGGCCCGGTGGGTCTCGATGGCGAAGCGGTGGGCCTCGTCGCGCAGCCGCTGCAGGAAATAGAGCACCGGATCGCGCCGCTCCAGCAGGAACGGCTCGCGGCCGGGCATGAAGAAGCGCTCGCGGCCGGCGTCGCGGTCTGGACCCTTGGCCACGCCGACCACCGCCACGTCGTCGATGCCGAGTTCGGCGAAGACCTCCTTGGCCACGGAGAGCTGGCCCTGGCCGCCATCGACCAGGATCAGGTCGGGCCAGACCCCGGTCGTGCGGTCGGGATCCTCTTTCAGGGCGCGGCCGAACCGGCGGGTCAGGACCTGGCGCATCATCGCGTAGTCGTCGCCGGCTTCCACATCGTCCAGCCCCTCCTGCCGCATGCTTTCCCGGTCGGTGACGTTGCGGATGTTGAACTTGCGATAGGCGTTCTTCATCAGCCCGTCCGGCCCGGCGACGATCATCGCGCCGACCGCGTTGGTCCCCTGGATGTGCGAGTTGTCATAGACCTCGATCCGCTCAGGCGTGGTGTCGAGGCCGAAGGCGGCGGCGACACCTTCCAGCAGCTTGCGCTGGGAGGCGCTCTCGGCCATGCGGCGGCCGAGCGCTTCGCGGGCGTTGGTCAGCGCGTGGTCCATCAGCTTGCGCCGGCCGCCGCGCTGCGGGCGGGACAGTTCTACCTTGCGGTCGGCCCGGGTCGACAGCGCCTCGGCGATCAGGTCCTGCTCCGGAATGTCCTGGCTGATCAGCACCAGCCGGGGCGGCACCTTGTCGTCGTAGAACTGGCCGATGAAGGCGGCGAGCACGTCTTCCGGCTCGGTCTGCTTGTCATGGGCCGGGAAGTAGGCGCGGTTGCCGAAGTTGCTGCCGGCGCGGAAGAAGAAGACCTGGATGCAGGTATTGCCGCCTTCGTAGTACATCGCGATGACGTCGGCTTCCTCCAGGCCCTCCACATTGATGTCCTGGTTTGCCTGCACCGCCGTCAGCGCGCGGATACGGTTGCGGTAGATGGCGGCGGTCTCGAACTCCAGGGCTTCCGCCGCCTCCTGCATGCGGGCGGCGAACTCACGCTGGATCTGGTTGCTCTGGCCGGTGAGGAACCGGGTCGCGTCCTCCACCTGACCGGCATACTCGGCCTCGGTCACATAGCCGACGCACGGGGCCGAGCAGCGCTTGATCTGATATTGCAGACACGGCCGCTGGCGGTTGGAGAACATGCTGTCGGTGCAGTTGCGCAGCAGGAAGCCGCGCTGCAGGGCGGTGATCGTCCGGTTGACCGACCCGGCAGAGGCGAAGGGGCCGAAATACTGGCCCTTCCGCTTCCGCGCGCCGCGGTGCTTGGTGATCTGCGGGTAGGGGTGGTCGCCGGTCAGCAGGATGTGCGGGAACGACTTGTCGTCACGGAGCAGCACGTTGAAGCGCGGTTTCAGGCGCTTGATCATGTTGCTCTCGAGCAGCAGCGCCTCCACCTCGGTATGGGTGCGCACGATCTCCATGGACGCGGTCTCGCTGACCATGCGGAAGATCCGGTGCTCCAGCTTGGCGGCGTGGGTGTAGTTCACCACCCGTTTCTTCAGGCTGCGCGCCTTGCCGACGTAGAGCACGTCGCCGTTCTCGTCGAGCATGCGATACACGCCCGGAGCATTGGGCAGCGTCTTGACCTGAGTCCGGATCACGGCGACGCCGCGTTCGATATCCGGAACGGTCTTCCGCCCGCGCCGGGCCCGTTCGGTGCCGGAGGGGGGATCGCTAATATCGCTCTGTTCCAAGGACTTGGTCATGGACTCTTCAGGGCGCCCTTCAAAGTGAGTTCGGGGTGCGATTAAACACGCACCACGTGCGGCTTCTTAATCCACGATTCCTGTGGAAAACTAGGTGGAAAACCGTTGAGGAGGCATCTGGAGACCGCAGAGTCCGGGGCCCCGGAGCCGAATGCCCAAAATTTGGGCAGCAAAATAAGTCACTGATTTTAAACAATATTATTTGTCGTTCCTGGCTCTGTTCCATCGCTCTACGAAACTTCTGTTACGACCAGATTACGACCCCTCCCCAAGCTTGTCAGTGTGAACAAGTCAGTAGTGGACCTGGGCGCATTCGTAACGCCAACAAGGTGTTAACGCTCGTAAATCTTGTCGGTTATTTCACAATATCGATTGCAGGATTATCCAATTTTCCCGGACGGGACTGCGGATGCGGGGCGCGTGAGCCGATTCGCGACGGCAGATCATGGTGTTGCGGCGACCGGGGCGGAGTCTCGATAACCTGACGGATCGGGTGAGCCAAAACCGGGTCTCTTCGGTTTGAGTTCGACCCCGTCTGAGGCCGGGATTTGACGGCTCGAGACGGCGTCGCCGGGGGCGCCGCAGAGGCCATCCGACTTTTTGCAGGGCCGCGCGTGGGTTAGCCTGCAACGGAACGGGGTGGTTCGGCCGCTCATAGGGGAGAAGGCCGATAGTATCATGGTGCCGAACGACACGGCGCGCGGCCTGTGGCGGTGCGGCGTCTGAATTGGGGGTTTTGTGGTCTCGATCATCGGAACTTTGCTCGCCGGCCTGGGCCTGTTCTTTGCCGGCCTTCAGATTCTCACCGAACATCTCAAGCGCCTGAGCGGACGCCGGCTGCGCACGCTGGTCGAACGCTACACCCGCAATCCGTTGCTCGGCGCCCTGTGCGGCGGGGCGTTCGCGGTCGTCACCCAGAGCGGTGCGGCGACCATGTTCATCATCGTGAGCATGCTGCGCTCGGGTCTTATGTCGATTCGTCAAGCGATGCCGATGATCATCGGGCTGAACGTGTTCGGCGCGCTCGTGGTGCTGATCCTGGTGATCGACATCAGGCTCGCGGTGCTGTTCCTGCTCGGATTCGCCGGCGTGTTCTACAGCGCCGACGCCCGGACCCTGCGCGGTTCGCTGATCGGCGCGCTCCTCGGCATCGGCATGCTGTTCTTCGGCCTCGACCTGATGAACGAGAGCGTGTCGCCGTTGGCGGGCGCGGCGTGGTTCTCCGACCTTCTGACCTGGACGCGCGGCTCCTACATGGTCGGCTTCCTGATCGGCTGCGTCCTGAGCTTCGTGGTGCAGTCTTCGATCGCCGTTACCGCGGTGGTGCTGGCATTCCAGCACGCCGGTATGTTCGGCCCCGGCGAGTCGCTGATGCTGATCTACGGCGCCAATGCCGGTTCGTCGTTGCTGACCCTGGCGCTCTCGATCCACCTCAAGGGCCAGTCGAAGCAGATCGCCATGTACCAGACGTTCTACAACCTCGCCGGTGCGGCGGTGTTGGTGCCGCTGCTCTACATCGAGGTCTGGACCGGAACGCCGCTGATGCTGGCTCTGCTCGAGGTGATGTCCGACGACCCGGACACCCGGATCGCGATCGCCTTCGTGTTGTTCAACCTCGTGCCGGCCTTCGCCCTGATGCCGACGGTCGGTCCCTCGGTCAGGCTTCTGCAACGGATCTGGCCGGACACCGAGGTCGAAATCGCGTCGCGTCCGAAATACCTTCACGAGCACGCCGCCGACGACCCGGACACGGCCATGGACCTGGTCGCGCTGGAACAGGCCCGACTGGTCGGCTATCTGTCCCGGATGTTCGACGCCCTGCGCGAGGACCGGCCCCAGGGCGCGTTCGAGCAGATCCTGGAGGCGTCCGCGATCCTCGGGACGACCATCCGCGAGACCATCGACGACCTGGGCTCGGGCCGCCGGCTGACGGAACGGTCGTACGACCGCCTGAACGCCCTGCTGAGCTTTCAACACGCCCTGGACGCCGCCGCCGAGACGATGGCCGGGATCGCGCGCGAGCAGCGGCTTCTGGCAACCAGCGATGCCGGCCGGCGCTTCACCGGTGCGATCGTCGAAGGCATCGACACCATCGTCCTGACACTTGGCGACGTCCTGCGCGAGCACGACCAGGACGACCGCGACCTGCTGTCCGCCATAACGTCCGACGACGGCAACGGGATGAAGGCCGTCCGCAAGGCCTATCTGGCCGAGGAGCGCGGGCTTGAGGCGGACGAGCGGCTGCGCCTGCTGGCGCTCTCCAACCACGCCGAGCGGCTGATCTGGCTGCTGGGCTACATGGGCAAGTCGGAGACCACGATTTCCGCCGGATAGCGGGCCTGGCGCCTGGCGCCGCCGCGCGATCTCAGTCCCGCGGCGTGTCCGGCCCCGGCGGGGCCCACCAGAGGTGCTGGCCGCCATCGACCGCGATCATCTGACCGGTGACCGATCGGGCGTTTGCCAGGAACAGGACCGCCTCGGCCACCTCTGCCGGGTCGGCGCCATGCTGGAGCGGCATGGACCGCGCCTGGGCATCGAACCGCTCCTGGTCCTGATGGGTGCTGGGCAGGATCGGGCCGGGACCGACGCCGTTCACCCGGATCCGGGGTGCCAGTTCCAGGGCCAGCGTGCGCGTCAGCCCCCAGAGACCGACCTTCGACAGGGTGTAGGATAGAAAGTCGTCGGTGAGGTTCCAGACCCGCTGGTCGATGATGTTCACGACGACGCCGTCATTCTCCGCGGGCAGCCGGGCGGCGAACTGCTGCATCAGCACAAGGGGCGCCCGCAGGTTCGGCTCGATGTGCCGGTCCCAACTCTGGCGGGTTGCCGTGGCGAGGGTGTCGCGCTCGAAGGTGGAGGCGTTGTTGACCAGCAGGCCGACCGGGCCGAGTACCGCCTCCGTCCGCTCGATCAGGCTGTGCACCTCCGCCTCGTCGGCGAGGTCGGCGCCGACGGCTTCGGCGCGGACGCCGAGCGCGCGCAGATCCTCGGCCGTGTCCCGCGCCGCCTCCTCAGAGCGGCCGTAATGCACCGCGACGTCCCAGCCGGCCCCGGCCAGGGCAAGGGCGATGGCGCGACCGACCCGGCGCGCCGCGCCCGTCACCAGCGCGGTCTTGGGTAGGGGGTTGGGCGTACGCTGCGGCATGCGGCTCAGTAGGACGCGAAGTTGATCGTGTGCATCGGCACGAACTGGTTGGCGATGAACGCCACATAGGCGGCGAAGAAGACCAGGGCCCAGGGCCGGCTGAAGGCCGGCAGCTTGATCGCCATTGCCACGAAGACGATGGTCACACCCAGCATGAACCAGAGGTCCAGGGACATCACTTCGGGGGGGATCGGCAGCGGGCTGACCAATGCAACCGTCCCTAGAATGCCCAGCGTATTAAAAATGTTGGACCCGATGATATTGCCCAACGCCACGTCGCTGTGACGGCGCAGCGCCGCGACCAGCGTCGTGGCCAGTTCCGGAAGCGACGTGCCGACGGCGACGACGGTGATGCCGATAACGGTCTCGGAGATGCCGGCCCGGTTAGCGACGTCCACCGCGCCGTCGACCAGCAGCCGGGCGCCTACCAGGACGGCGATCAGGCCGCCCACGGTATACAGCACGCTGCGCAGGGTGCTGGTCGGCAGAGCGTCGAACTCCTCGACCTCCTTGGCGTGCACGCTGTCGGGGCGGCGGCGCTCCTCGTAATAGCAATAGAGCAGGTAGGCGACGAGGAGGGCGAGCATGACCGCCCCGTGCCAGCGTTCGATGATGCCGTGCAGCCCCACGCCGACGAACAGGATGGTGCCCAGAATCAGCGCCAGCCCGTCCCGGCGCAGCGGCGCGCCGCCGCACACGAAGGGCGAAATGACGCCGACCGTTCCGATCATCAGCAGGATGTTGGCGATATTCGAGCCGATGACATTGCCGATGGCGATGCCGGGAGACCCGTTCATCGCCGCTTTGAGGCTGACGAACAGTTCAGGCGCCGAGGTGCCGAAGGCAATGACGGTGAGCCCGATGACATGGGGACTGATGTTCAGGCGCCGGGCAATGGCCACCGCGCCCCGAATCATCGTCTCGGCGCCGACCAGAAGAAGGACCAGACCGGCGAAGATCAACCCTGCAGAGATCATGAGGCCCTCCAGAAATAATCGCCGGTCGAGTGCGTGCGGCTATCTGTGCCGGGGCGCGACGGGGCGGTCTGGCGGGCTTGCGATCGGGTCATGTAAATCTGAGGGTTGGTGGCGGAATGTGGCGCGCGTGACCCATAGGAATGGGGAGCGGCGACGAAATTTCAATGATTGTATACGAAGAGATTTCATGGCTCCCGTAGCATCGCCCGCGCTGACTCTTTAGGATCGATTTGCCGGTTGGCGGGACCGGCGATTTGCCGAGACTGGTTGGAGAAAAATCGGTGGAAAGCCTGCTGGACGCATTCGACATCATGCAGTCGAGCGGCCACGGGAGCCCGATCGGCGATGCGTTGATCTTCCTGGCGGCGGCGGTTCTGTTCGCCCCCTTGCTGCGGCGGCTGAAATTCAGCCTGGTTCTCGGGTATCTCGCGGCCGGGGCCATGATCGGCCCGCATGGCCTGTCGATCATCGACGACGTCGCCGAAACCCGCGAACTGGCCGAAATCGGAGTCGTCTTCCTGCTCTTCACCATCGGGTTGGAACTGTCCTTCGCCCGCCTGAAGGTGATGCGCCGGCTGGTCTTCGGATTCGGTACCGCCCAAGTGGTGCTGACCGGCATTCTGGTCGCCGGGATCTCTCTGTATCTCGGGCAGACCTACGGCGCGGCGGTCACCATCGGTGCGGCCCTCGCCCTGTCCTCCACCGCCTTCGTCCTGCAATTGATGAACGAGCGCGGTGAACTGGCGACCCGTCACGGCCGCGCGGCATTCTCCGCCTTGCTGTTCCAGGACCTGGCGGTGGTCCCCATTGTCATCGTCGTCCCGCTCCTGGGCCGCGACCTGGACGGCCTGACGATCCTGCTGGAGCTGCTCAAGGTCACCGGCACGGCGATTCTCGCCCTGGCGATCATCGTCATCGCCGGACGCCAGCTCCTGCGGCCGCTCTACCATGTCATCGCCTCGGCCGGCGCGCCGGAACTGTTCACCGCGATGACGCTGCTGGTGGTGCTCGGCATCGGCTGGGCCACCCAGCAGGTTGGGCTATCCATGGCCCTGGGCGCCTTCCTCGCCGGCCTGCTGCTGTCGGAAAGCGAGTTCCGCCATCAGGTGGAGGCCGATATCGAGCCGTTCCGGGGGATCCTGCTCGGCCTGTTCTTCATGACCATCGGCATGTCCATCGACCTGGGCCTCGCCTTCCGTGAGATCGCAACGGTGCTCGGCTACCTGGGTGGGCTGATCCTGCTGAAGTTCGCCGTCGTGCTCGGGCTGGCGCTCGCCTTCAAGATGCCCATCGCGGTGAGCCTGCGCAGTGCGGCTCTGCTGGCCCAGGGAGGCGAGTTCGCCTTCGTCATCCTCGGCATCGCCGCCGCGTCTTCGGTTGTCTCCGATTTCGCCGTCGACCTGCTGTTCCTGGTGGTCGCCGTATCGATGGCGGTCACGCCGGTGGTGGTCTGGGCGGTGGGTAAGGTCGCCATCCTGCTGGAGAACAAAGAGAATTCCGAGCTCTCGGCCGATGTCAACCTGGGGCACGAGATGCACGATCACGTGGTCATCGCCGGCTTCGGCCGGGTCGGCCACACCATCGCCCGGCTGCTCGACGCCAAGATGGTCCCCTATGTGGCGGTGGATACCGACGCCCAGAACGTGCGCGACGGGCGCCGCGACGGCCACACCGTCTTCTATGGGGACGCCAGCCGGCCGGAGGTGCTGCACAAGCTCGGCGGCGAGCGCGCCCGGGCCGTGGTGCTGACCATGTCGACCGGCGGCCATGCGGTCGAGCGGACGGTTCAGCACCTCGCCGGCCGGCTGCCGGATCTGCCGATCTTCGCGCGCGCCCGCGATCCGCTCCATGCCCGCCGATTGGAGGAGCTGGGAGCGGCCGGCACCGTGGTCGAGACGATGGAGGCCAGCCTGCAGCTGGGCGGTGCCGTGCTGCGCCAGACGGGAACGCCCTGGGGCGACATCGAAGAACTGATCAGCAGCCTGAGAATGGTCGACGGCATCGGCCGGAAGATCGGCGAGCGCCCGGACGGCGAGGCCGGCCCCGTCGCCCCACCGGAGGACCCGGTCCTGGTGGCGGCCCTGTGGGCGGAGGAGGAAGAGGAGAAGGCCCGCAACCGGGACGGGGCCAAGTCAGACCAGCCGGCGCCGGCCGCCGGCCCGCGGGACGATGATGACCGCAACGCCACGTCCGAAGAGGACGAGGTCTTCGCCGAGCGCACCCGCTCCGACGCGGAGACGGTGCCGGCCCTTCCGTCGAAGCTGCAGGACGACGACACAGGTGGCCGCACGAGGGATTGATCTCGGTCAAGGATCTGCCCCTCTCCTCCTCCTAGCGTCATGTCATCACATCGCCAGGAGGAAACCCCCATGACCACCGACCTGCACCACGACATCGGCAGCGAGTTCCCGGAGCTGAAGGACAAGATCCATGTCCTGAAGACGGAGAACGCTCACTTCGCGAAGCTGTTCGACGCCTATCACGAGGTCGACCGGGAGGTCGCCCGCATCGAGGCCGAGGTGGAACCGGCCTCCGACGCCTATGCCGAGGAGTGCAAGAAAAAGCGTCTGGCGCTGAAGGATCAGATCTTCTCGATGCTCAAGGCCGGGTAGAGCCCTCCCGGGAACCCGCCGGCCCGCCATGCGTTCCCCAAGGCGATCTCACAAAACGGATACCTTGGGCGCATGCGCATCCTGTTCGGCATACTGGGTGGCCTGGTTGCCGTCGCTCTGATCGCGGTGGTCGCCGGCATGTGGTGGCTGACCACCGGCAGCGGCCGGGATTGGGCGGTCGGCCAGGTCAGCGAACGCGTCGGCCGCGACATCATCGTCGAGGACATGAGCGTCGACTGGGGCTGGCGGCCCGAGGTGGACGTGACCGGCCTCAAACTTGCCAATGCCGTCTGGGCGCGGGCCGACCACCTGCTGACGGCCGACCGGGTGGCCTTCAAGATCCACCCCTGGCCGTTGCTCCGCGGCGATATCGAGCTGGACTACCTCATCCTGCAGGGGCTGAAGGTCGATCTGGAACGCAACGCGGAGGGTGACGCGAACTGGAGCTTCGGGGAAAACCCGGCTTCCGCCGCCGCGGTCGAGGGCGTGTCCCCGGAGGACCGGGACGACGCGCCGCGGATCGGCCGCCTGGAGATCCGCGAGGGCACGCTCGCCTATCGCGATCCGGAACGCGGGATCGACGTTGAAGGCACGGTTTCGACGGGCAGCGGAGAAATGGACGCGCCCGAACCGCTGTCCCTCGGCTTGAAAGGGACGCTGCAGGACCAGCCGCTCAGCATCGACTTCGTCGGCGGCTCGATCCTGGAGCTGCGCGACGGCGACGACCCGTACCCGGTCGACCTGACGATCGCCGCCGGTAAGACCGATTTCACCCTGAAAGGTACCTTCGCCGACCCGATCGCCCTGGAGGGGGCGGACGTGGAGATCGATTTCAGCGGTCCGAACCTCGCCGATATTTTCCCGCTATTCGGTGTCCCCACGCCGCCGACCCCGCCCTACAAGCTCACCGGACGCGTGACCCGGGAGGGCAAGGTCTGGACGGTGGAGGGCCTGGACGGCCGGATCGGCGACAGCGACATCGCCGGCAGCGCGACCCTGGACTACGGCCCTGAGCGCCCGATGCTGACCGCCGATCTGGTCTCGCAGAAGCTCGATTTCGACGATCTCGGGCCCCTGGTGGGCGCCACGCCCGCCTATGGCGAGGGTGAGACCGCGTCGGAAGAGCAGGAACGGATCGGCCGCCAGCTCGTCGATCAGGGCAAGCTGTTCCCCGACATTCCCATCGCCGCCGGACGGCTGCGGCTGATGGACATGAAAGTGACCTTCAAGGCACCGAACGTGCTGTCGCGCACCGAACTGGCGGTGACCTCGCTGGAAGCCACGGTCACGCTGGAGAACGGCCGCGCCGTTGCCAAGCCGTTCAAGATGGGGGTTGCAGATGGCGTGGTGTCCGGCGAGTTGGCCCTGAACGCGCGGGACGAGGTCCCCTCGGCCGATGCGGACGTGACGTTCGACGACCTGGCCCTCGCCGCGTTCTTCAAGGACAGCAAATACTTCGAGACCATGGGCGGGACCCTGTCCGGAAGCCTGTACATCCTGGGCAGGGGAAACTCCCTGGCCGATATCATGGCCGCGGCCAACGGCGACGGGGTGATCGAGATCTCCAAGGGCGCCTTCAGCGGCCTGCTGATCGAGGCGGCTGGCGTCGATCTGGTCGAATCACTGATCCTCTTCATCGGCGACGACGCCCGCGTGCCGATCCGCTGCGGCGCCGGCCGGGCGGTGGTGAAGGACGGGGTGGCCCAGTTCGACCGCGTCGTGGTCGATACTGCCGACTCGGTTCTCTATGCCCGCGGCGGGGTCAATCTGCTGGACCAGACGGTGGATCTCTTCATCACCGCCGACGCCAAGGATTTCAGCCTGATCGACATGGAAGCCCCGGTCCGGGTGAGGGGCCCCCTGGGCGATCCCGAGACCAGCATCTCGCCGGACAAGCCGGACATCCCGTTCTTCGAGATGGGCGAGGCCGAGGACGTGGATTGCGGGGCGCTTCGCCAGCAGGTGATGAAGGGCGACTGACGCCCCGCCGGCCGTTCAGGCCGGTTCCCGGCAGATCCGCTCGAATTCCAGCGCCGCCGCCGACAGCCGCCGCTCCTTGTGGCGGAGCAGGGTGAACTGCCGCGGCGCCAGGGGAATATCCAGAACCACCAGCTCGCCGGCGGCGATGAACGGCGATACCACCAGCTTCGACAGGGCCGCGGCACAGGAGCTGCCGCGCACCGCACCCAGGACCGCCTCGTTGGTCGGCAGGGTGGCGGCGGTCGGCAGGGTGGCGCAGTCGATGCCATGGCGGTCCAGCGCCGCCTCGAACTCCGCCCGCGTGCCCGATCCCCGCTCGCGCATGACCCAGGTCAGGTGATGGAGCGTTTCCAGCGTGGTCCGCGCGGCGATCGCGGCGGCCCGTTGCGCCATCACGATGACCAACTCGTCCGCCAGGAACGGCTGTGCCGCCAGCGCCGGCTCGTCCACCGTTCCCTCGATGAATCCCAGCTCGGCCCGGCCAGAGATCACCGCCTGCACGACATTGGCGGTGTTGCCGTCCCGGAATCCCAGGGTGATGCCGGGATGGCGCTCGCAGAAGCGCATCAGCCGGTTCGGCAGCCAGTAATTGGCGATGGTCTGGCTCGCTTCGATGTCCAGATGCCCGGTCCGTAATCCGCCCAACTCGCTCAGCAGCCCCTTGGCCTCGTTGACGGCGGCGAGGGTGTGGCGGGCCTCCTCCAGAAACACCCGTCCGGCGCGCGTCAGCTCGATGCGGCGGCCCACCCGGTCGAACAGGTGGACATCGTAGGTGGTCTCCAGCGTCTTGATCGCCGCACTGGCGGCCGAGGGGGTCAGGCCGAGGGATTCCGCGCCCCGGCTCAAATGTTCGCGCTCGGCGACGGCGATGAAGATGGCGAGCTGTTCGAGGGTCAATCGTTCGATCCAATTGAATGAAACATCTTATATTATTCGATGTTTATGGATTAGAGGAATGCCTAGTTTCCACCTCCCAATCAGGAGGATGGAATGCGCACACCCCGATTCATGGCGGAGATTCTTCCCGGGCTCATGCTCTCGGGGGCCATCGGGTTTCTGGCATACGGGTTCGAGCAGGCCGAGCACCAGATCTTCGGCCACGTCTATCTGGACGGACTCGTCGTCGCCATCCTGGCCGGGACGCTGGTTCACACGTTCTTCGGCCTGCCCGACAGGTTCCGGCCGGGGGTGTCATTCTCCGCCAAGATCGTCCTGGAGGTCGCCATCGTCCTGCTGGGCGGGACGATCAGTGCCGCCGCCATCGCCTCCTCCGGTCTGCCGCTGATCGCCACCACCGTGGCGGTGGTGACGGTGACGCTGGTCGCGAGCTACCTGATCGGCCGGTCGCTCGGCCTGGACGACAAGCTGGCGACCCTGGTGTCGTGCGGGAATTCGATCTGCGGCAACTCCGCCATTATGGCGGCGGCGCCGGCGATCGACGCCCGCTCGGAGGATGTGGCCGCCTCGATCGGCTTCACCGCCGTGCTTGGCATCGCGGTGGTCCTGCTGCTGCCGCTTGCTGCGCTGGCCCTGGGGCTGGACGACTGGCACTACGGCGTGGTTGCGGGGCTCAGTGTCTATGCGGTGCCGCAGGTCCTGGCGGCGACCGCGCCCGTCAGCGCGGTGAGCGCACAGATCGGCACGCTGGTGAAGCTGGTGCGGGTGCTGATGCTGGGGCCGGTCGTGCTGGCCGCCGGGCTGCGCTACGGCCGGCGGGGCGGGGGACGGCTGCCCCTGTCGGTTCTCGTGCCGTGGTTCATCCTCGGCTTCATCGCCCTGATGCTGTGCCGGTCCTTCGGCCTGCTGCCCGATGCGGCGGCCGGTCCGATGCAGGCCGCCTCGGCCAACCTGACGCTGGTGGCGATGGCCGCACTCGGCCTGTCGGTGAACCTCCGCTCGGTGCTGGCCTCGGGCGGGCGGGTGCTGGCGGCCGGGGTGCTGTCGATCCTGCTGCTGGTCACGCTGGCGATCCTGTCCACCAGACTTCTGCCGCTGCTCTGAAACAGCGACCGGGCTTCAGCGGCCGCGCCGCTTCCGGGCCTTGCCCTTGCTGCCGCTGCCCTTCTCGGGTGGGCGGCCGCTGGGCGGTTGGATGGCGACCTTCAGGCGCACCACGCCGCCTCTCGGCAGCGGCTTGCCGTCGGTGGTGACGCCCAGTTCGGCCGCTTCCAGGCGCTTCAGCTCGTCGCGGATGCGGGCCGCCTCCTCGAATTCCAGATCGGCGGCGGCCGCCTTCATCCGGACTTCCAGCTCCTCGATGATCTGGCGGATCGGCTTGTCGACCAGTTCGCCCTCGCCGCTTCCGGTATCCACCGAGACGTGGTCGCCGCGCTCGTAGACGCTCTGCAGGATGTCGCCGATGTTCTTCTTCACGCTCTCCGGCGTGATGCCGTGGGCGGTGTTGTATTCCATCTGGCGCTGGCGGCGGCGCTCGGTCTCGCCCAGCGCGTATTCCAGGCTGTCGGTGATCCGGTCGGCATAGAGCAGCACCCGGCCCTCGACGTTTCGCGCCGCGCGGCCGATGGTCTGCACCAGCGAGGTCTTGGAGCGCAGATAGCCTTCCTTGTCGGCGTCGAGGATGCAGACCAGGGCGCATTCGGGAATGTCCAGGCCCTCGCGTAGCAGGTTGATGCCGATCAGCACGTCAAACACGCCGAGCCGCAGGTCGCGGATGATCTCGATGCGCTCCAGCGTGTCCACGTCGGAGTGGATGTAGCGGACCTTGATTCCGGCCTCGTTCATGTACTCGGTCAGCGCCTCGGCCATCTTCTTGGTGAGGACGGTGATCAGCACCCGGTGGCCGCGGGCGGCGGCGTCCTGGCATTCGGCGATGCAGTCGTCCACCTGGCTCTTGGTCGGCCGGATCTCGCAGACCGGGTCGATCAGGCCGGTCGGCCGGACGAGCTGCTCGGTGAACACGCCGCCGGTCCGCTCCAGCTCCCAGGGGCCGGGGGTGGCCGAGACGAACACCGTCTGCGGCCGCATGTCCTCCCACTCCTCGAACTTGAGCGGGCGGTTGTCCATGCAGGACGGCAGGCGGAAGCCGTATTCCGACAGGGTGTACTTGCGGGCGTAGTCGCCCTTGAACATGCCGCCGATCTGCGGAACCGTCACATGGCTCTCGTCGACGATCAGCAGGGCGTTCTCCGGCAGGTATTCGAACAGGGTCGGCGGCGGTTCGCCCGGATTGCGGCCCGAGAGATAGCGCGAGTAGTTCTCGATCCCGGCGCAGGATCCGGTCGCCTCGATCATCTCCATGTCGAAGGTGGTGCGCTGCTCCAGCCGCTGCGCCTCCAGCAGCTTGCCGGCGAGGTTCAGTTCGTTCAGCCGGACCTTCAGCTCTTCCTTGATGAGGCGGACCGCCTGCTGCAACGTCGGCTTCGGGGTGACATAGTGCGAGTTGGCGAAGACCCGGATCTGGTCGAGGCTGGAGGTCTTCTCGCCGGTCAGCGGGTCGAATTCCTGGATCGCCTCCAGCTCGTCGCCGAACAGGGACAGGCGCCAGGCGCGGTCCTCCAAGTGGGCCGGAAAGATCTCCAGGCTGTCGCCGCGCACCCGGAAGGTGCCGCGGTGGAAGCTGGCGTCGTTGCGCTTGTACTGCAGCTCCACCAGCCGGCGCATGGTCGCCGTCCGGTCGACCCGCTCGCCGACCTTCAGCTTCAGGATCATGTTGCCGTAGGTCTCGACCGCGCCGATACCGTAGATGCAGGACACCGAGGCGACGATGATGACGTCCTCGCGTTCCAGCAGGGCGCGGGTGGCGGAGTGGCGCATCCGGTCGATCTGCTCGTTCACCGAGGATTCCTTCTCCACGAAGGTGTCGGTGCGCGGCACATAGGCTTCCGGCTGGTAGTAGTCGTAATACGAGACGAAATACTCCACCGCATTATGCGGGAAGAAGCTCTTCATCTCGCCATAGAGCTGGGCGGCGAGCGTCTTGTTCGGCGCCAGGATCAGGGCGGGCCGCTTCACCTCCTGGATGACGTGGGCCATGGTGAAGGTCTTGCCCGACCCGGTCACGCCGAGCAGCACCTGATCCAGTTCGTTCGCGTGGATCCCCTTGATCAGTTCCTGAATCGCCTGGGGCTGGTCGCCGGCCGGCTGGAACTCGGACACGACCTGGAACGGGACGCTCGCATCCTGGGCGGCGACGTCGGCCTTGATCTCGGCGGTGATCGCCCGGTTGGTGGCGTTCACCTCCTGCCGCAGGCCGCGGAGATGCTCAAGCTGGGCTTCGATGAGGTCTGTGCTCATGCTGAGAACATAAGGTCGGGGGTACGAAAAGGGAACAGCTTTGAGGTGTGCCCTAAATCGGCAGCCGAATTACCGCCCGCAGGCCGCCGAGCGGCGAGTCCTCCAGGGTCAGGTCGCCGCCGTGGCTGCGCACGATGTCGCGGCTGATGGTGAGGCCGAGGCCGGTGCCGCCGGTCTCCAGATTGCGCGAGGGCTCCAGACGCTTGAACGGCTGGAACGCTTCCTCCCGGCGGTCCTCCGGGATGCCGGTGCCGTCGTCGTCGACAGTGATCTCGATCATATCGCCGGTCCGCACCACCGCCACGTTCACGCGGGTTCCATATCGCGCCGCGTTCTGGACCAGATTCGCCACCGCCCGGCGCAGGGCGTCGGGGCGGGCCGGCAGCACCGCCTGGCCGTCGTCGGGCTGCTCGTAGACGATGCGGGTGCCGCCGCGGCGTTCGTTGGCGATGAGGTCGTTCACCAGGGTGCCGATGTCGATCTCCACCGGCACCTCGGCCCCTTCGCCCCGGGCGAAGGCGAGGTAGCCCTCCACCATGCGCTCCATCTCGTTCACGTCGGCCTTGAGTTCGGCGGTGTCGTCGTTATCGCCGAGCATGGCCAGTTCGAGCTTCATCCGGGTCAGCGGCGTGCGCAGGTCGTGGCTGACTCCGGCGAGCATCTCGGTGCGCTGGGAAAGCTGGCGGTTGATGCGGTCGCGCATCTGCAGGAAGGCGGCCGAGGCCTGGCGTACCTCCGTCGCGCCTTCCGGTTTGAACCCGGTCACCTCGCGGCCGAGGCCGAAAGCGCGTGCGGCGATGGCGAGCCGGCGGATCGGCCGGATCTGGTTGCGCATGAACACAATGGCGATGGCGAACAGCACCAGCGACGAGCCGAACATCCAGAGCAGGAAGACGTAGGTGGTCGAGGTGAAGAGCCGCTTCTTGTGGGCGAGGACCTGCAGCACGCCGGAGGGAAGCTGCACCAGGATCTCGATCCGGCGGTCGATGGTTTCGGTGTTCATGA
Source organism: Thalassobaculum sp. OXR-137 (assembly GCF_034377285.1). NCBI lineage: Bacteria > Pseudomonadati > Pseudomonadota > Alphaproteobacteria > Rhodospirillales > Thalassobaculaceae > Thalassobaculum > Thalassobaculum sp. OXR-137. The sequence continues at coordinate 2,373,492 of NZ_CP139715.1, forward strand.
TGTAGGGGCGATGGACCTTGGTCTCCATCGCGTCCTTCATCGCCTCCTGCGTCTGGTCGAAGACCGAATAGATCGGCTGGTTCGGCAGGATGCCCTCGGGCTGCCAGCGCAGCTCGATGTCGAAATGCCGGCTCGCCCGCTCGGACAGCTCGGCCACCCAGTCCTGGCTGACCGGCGGGCGGAGCTCCTCGATCAGGAAGGCGATGTCGCCCGCCAGGCTGTGCACCAGGCGCCGGGTCATGATCTCCCAGTGCCGTTCGTAGAAGACGTAGGCCGAGATCAGCTGCATCAGCACGACGGGCGTGACGATGATCAGCAGGGCGCGGCCGAACAGGGTCTTGGGCAGGTACCGCTTCAGCCGCTTCTTCGCCGGGCCCGGCATATCCGCCACGCGCGGCCGGCTGAGCGACGCTTCGTCGGTACGCGCGCCGGCGAGGGAAGGACCGTCTCGGGTGATCTCCGCCATGGGACAGATGCTCCGGGCCTGGGCGTTGTCACTCGGCACGACAATAGCAGGTCTGCACCGGTGTCGCGCCCCCGACGGGTGCGGCCGATCGCCGGCCCGGAGTCCGGTCCCTGGCGGCCCAGCCGATCAGCCGTAGTTCTGGCCGCCGTCCACCGCGATCGTCTGCCCGGTCACCCAGTTGGCCGCGTCGGAGACCAGGAAGGCCGCGACACGCGCGATCTCCTCCGGGGTGCCCATCCGGCCGAATGGGATCTTGTCGCGGGTGGCGAAGTACTTGTCCGGATCGTTGTAACGGCGCCATTCCCAGCTTCCGCCGGGAAACTCGATGGAGCCCGGCGCGATGCAGTTCACCCGGATGCGCTGCGGCGCGTAGCGGACCGCATGGGACTGGGTGAGCTGGATCACCGCCGCCTTCACCGCCCCGTAGGGGATGGAGCCGCTGGGACCGATGCCGGAAATGGACGAGATGTTCAGCACGCTGCCGCCGGTCTTCTCCAGATGCGGGGCCGCGGCCCAGGTGGCGCGCACCACCCCCATCAGATCGACGTCGATGCCCTTCTTCCAGCCCTCCTCGTCGTCGGTGGCGCCGAAGCCGGACGGGTTGTTGACCAGCGCGAACAGACCGCCCAGGGCGTCGGTCGCGGTCTGCACATAGGCGGCCAGCGCCTCGGCGTCCCCGACATCGCAGATCGCGCCGTGGACGTTCTCCGCCGGCGCATCGCCGCCGAGCTCGGCCAGGGCGGCATCCAGCGACTCCTGGGTGCGGCCGCAGATCGAGACCTTGGCCCCTTCCGCCAGGCAGGCCTTGGCGATGGCCAGGCCGATGCCCCGCGTGCCGCCGGTCACGATCACGCCCTTGCCCGAAAGTCCGAGATCCATCTTCGTCTCCTGAATTGATGAGCGCTGACTTTAGGCGTGCTGCGGTGCAGCGCCAAGACACCGACGGCACCGCGTCGGGGGTCGGGAGCCGAAAAGAGCCGGTCTTGCCGAAACGCGCCGCCCCTGCTTCGATAGCGTTCCCACCGCTTTCCGAGATCCGATCATGACCGAGACCCGCTCTGCCGACCAAGGCACACCTGCCGGGGTGGCGCTGCCTTATCGACTGCGCCTGCCGGGGCCGACCGCCGTGCCGGAACGGGTGCTCAAGGCCGCCGGCCGGCCGATGGTCGCCCATCGCGGTCCCGAGTTCCTCGACCGGTTCCAGGCCATCCAGCGCCGGCTGCAACCGATCCTCGGACGCAGCGGCGTGCCGCCCTTCCTGTTCGCCTCCACCGGCATCGGCGCCATGGAATCCGCCATGGTCAACGTCGCCGGTCCGGGCGCGAAGATCCTGATCACCACCAACGGCCAATGGGGCCCGGTGTTCCGGCGTCTCGCCGAGGCGATCGGGGCCGAGGTGGACGAGGTGGTTTCCGACAGGGGCGCGCCGATCGATCTGGACGGCGTGCGCCAGGCGCTGAAGGACAAGCGCTACGACGCGGTGTTCACGGTCCACAGCGAGAGCTCCACCGGCGCGCTGACCGATCTGAAGGCGCTGGGGTCGATCGTCGGCGAGACCGATGCGGTGCTGGCCTGCGACAGCGTCAGCGGATTGGGCGGCGCGGAGATGCGGGCGGACGAGTGGGGCGTGGACGTTGTCGTCTCGGCCTCGCAGAAGGCGCTGATGTGCCCACCGGGCCTCGGCATCGCCAGCATCAGCGAGAAGGCCTGGGATCTCATCAACCGGGACGACCGCGGCCCGCGCAGCTATTTCGACTACCGCCGCTTCCGCCCCATGGCCGAGAAGGGGGAGCCGACCTATACCGCCCCTATAGCCATGCTGAACGCCCTGGACGAGGCGCTGACGATGATCGGCGAGGAGGGGATCGAGGCGGCCATCGCCCGTCACCTCCGTCTGAACGCGGCGCTCACCGCCGGGCTGGAGGCGCTCGGCTTCTCGGTTTTCCCGACCGGCACGCCGAGCCCGACCCTGGTGGTGGCGAAGACACCCGAAGGTCTGTCGGCGCCGGCGCTGATCGACCGGCTCGCCGACGGCTACAACGCCGTCATCGCCGGGACCCGGTTCGAGGATCTGAAGGACCGGCTGGTGCGCATCGGCACCATGGGATACGTCACCGACGGCGATATCCTGACCGACATCCACCAGATCTCCCAGGCGATGACCGATCTCGGCCGCAATGCCGACGAGGGTGGGGCGCTGGCGGCCGCCGCTGCCCGTCTGTCCGACTGACCCGGCGGCGTCGGATGTCTCGCCGGACGTGAACTTTTCGGTGCCGGCGTGATATAGGCACCGAAACGAGTCACCGTACGGGTTACCGATGGACGCATTCGAAAAGATCCTGGACCGCAACCGCCAGTGGGCGGATCGCATCAAGGCGGCCAATCCGGACTATTTCGCCAAGCTCTCGCTTCAGCAGGCGCCGGACATCCTGTGGATCGGCTGCGCCGACAGCCGCGTGCCGGCGAATCAGATCCTGGATCTGCCGCCGGGCGAAGTCTTCGTCCACCGCAACATCGCCAACGTGGTGGTCCCCTCCGACCTGAACTGCCTGTCCGTCCTGCAGTTCGCCGTCGAGGTTCTGGGCGTGAGCCACATCCTGGTCTGCGGCCATTACGGCTGCGGCGGCGTGCGTGCGGCGATGGCCGATACCGACAACGGCCTGATCGACAACTGGCTGAACCACATCCGTCTGGTTCATCGGCTGCACGCCCGCGACCTGCCCGAGGACATGCTCCAGGAAGAGGCGCTGGACCGGCTCTGCGAGCTGAACGTGATCGAGCAGGTGGACAACGTCTGTCGCACGACCATCGTCCGCAAGGCGTGGGAGCAGGGCAGCAAGCTGCAGGTCCACGGCGTGGTCTACAGCCTGAAGGACGGCGTCCTCAACGAACTTTGCCTGCGGGATTCCTGAGGCGCTTTACAGCGCCGCGATCCGGGCGAGCACTGCGGCGTTCGAGCGGATGCCGTTGTGGAAGCAGACCAGCTCGAACTTCTCGTTGGGGGAGTGCACCCGGTCGTCGGCCAGCCCGAAGCCGAGCAGGATCGACTCGATCCCCAGGTACCGCTTGATCGAGCCGACCGCCGGGATCGAGCCGCCGGAGCCGATCAGGTGGGCGTCGCGCTCGAACACGTCCTTCAGTCCGGCCTGGGCCGCCTGGAGATACGGGGAGTCGGTCGGCACCCGGATCGCCGGCGCCTCGCCGAGTTCCACGAACGAAGCTGTGTATTCTTCCGGCAGGCGGTCGGTGATGAACTTCTTCAGGTTATCCAGCACCGCGCGCGGATTTTGGTCCGGGACCAGGCGGCAGGAGATCTTCACCATGGCTTCGCGGGCGATCACGGTCTTCGCCCCGTCGCCCACATAGCCGCCGAGAATACCGTTCACGTCGCAGGTCGGCCGGCCCCACTGGCGTTCCAGCGCGCCGATCCCGGCTTCGCCGCCGGCGGTCTTCAGCCCCACCTCGCCGAGGAATTCCGCCTCGTCGAAGCCCAGCGCGTCCCACTGGGCGCGCTCGTTCTCCCCGACCGGGATGACGTCGTCGTAGAAATGCGGGATCTGGATGCGGCCCTTCTCGTCGTGCAGCTCGCCGACGATCCGGCCGATCAGGTTCAACGGGTTGATCATGGTGCCGCCGAACAGGCCCGAATGCAGGTCGCGGTCCGGCCCCTTGATCGTCGCCTGCAGATAGGCGAGGCCGCGCAGGCTGTAGGTGATCGCCGGCTGGCTGACATCCCACATGCCGGTGTCGCAGACGATGCAGGCATCGGCCTTCAGCTCGTCGGCATTGGCCGCGATGAAGGCGTCGAGCGACGGGCTGCCGGTCTCCTCCTCGCCCTCGAGCAGGACGGTGATCCGGCAGGGCAGGGTGCCGTGCACGGCGATCCAGGCGCGAAACGCTTCGATCCAGGTCATGACCTGGCCCTTGTCGTCCACCGCCCCGCGAGCGACGATCCGCTTGCCGCGCTCCGCATCGACCAGAACCGGCTCGAACGGGCCGGAGTCCCAGAGCTCCAGCGGGTCGGCGGGCTGCACATCGTAATGGCCGTAGTACAGGATATGCGGCGCGTCACCGCCCGGCCCGGCATGGTGGGCGACCACCATGGGATGGCCCTTGGTCTCGCGCACGGAGGCGTCGAAGTCGAGCTCGGCCAGGGTGTCGGCCATCCACTGGGCGCCGCGCTTCACCTCGCCGGCGAAGGCCGGGTCGGTCGAGACGCTGGGGATGCGCAGGATGTCGAACAGCCGCTCGACCGACGCGTCCAGGTTGGCATCCACATGCTCCAGAACCTTGGCGGTCGGCAGGGCGGTCATTGTGCGGTCTCCAGATGGGATTGCTTGGCCGCGGCCAGGAAGGCGCGGATCCTTTCGGGGCTCTTCACGCCGGGCTTGTCCTCGACGCCGGAGGAGGTGTCGACCCCCGGCGCGCCGGTCAGCCGGATCGCCTCGGCGACGTTGTCGGCGGTCAGGCCGCCGGACAGCATCCAGGGAATGTCGAACCGGAGGCCGTCCAGCAGGCTCCAGTCGAAGGTCAGGCCGTTGCCGCCGGGCAGGGCGCCCTTCATGTCCTTCGGCGCCTTGGCGTCGAACAGCAAATGGTCGGCGACGTCCACAAAGGCGTCCGCCTCCAGCATATCCTCCCGGGTGGCGATCCGCAGGGCCTTCATCACCGGCAGGCCCGTCCGGGCCTTCAGTTCGGCCACCCGCGCCGGATCCTCCCGGCCGTGGACCTGCAGCATGTCGATGACGCCGGTCGCGGTGATGGCGTCGATCTCCGCGTCGGTCGCGTCGACGACAATGGCGACCCGCGTGACGCCGGTCACATCCTCGCCCAGGGCCTGGGCCAGATCTGGGGTCACGGCGCGGCGGCTGCGCGGATAGAACATGAAGCCGATCATGTCGGCCCCCGCGTCCACCGCCGCATCCACGACGGTGAGCGTGTTCAACCCGCAGATCTTCACCAGCGGCGCGGTTTTTTTCGGGGGTCTGGTCACAGCAGGCTCTCGGCGATCGTTCTGGCGGCGGCGGCGGGATCGGCGGCCTGGGTAATCGGTCGGCCGATAACGATGTAGTCCGCCCCGGCGGCGACGGCGTCGGCCGGGGTCATTTTGCGCTTCTGGTCGTCCTCGGCGGCATCGGCCGGGCGAATGCCCGGAACCACCAGGACGAAGTCGCCGCCGCAGGCCGCATGGAGCGAGGCGATCTCGTGCGGCGAGCAGACCACGCCGTCGCAGCCGGCCTCTCGGGCCAGCAGGGCGAGGCGCTTGACCTGGTCGCCGGAGGGGGTGGCCTGACCGACCGCGGCGAGGTCGCTGTCGTCGATGCTGGTCAGCACGGTCACGGCGATCAGCAGCGGCGGCGCGATCCCGATCTTCTCCGCCGCTTCCCTGTTGGCGGCGACCGCGGCCCGCATCATCGCCGGTCCGCCCGAGGCGTGGACGTTGATGATTTTCGGCCGGCACGTCGTGACGGCGGAGCGCACCGCGCCGGCCACCGTGTTCGGGATGTCGTGATATTTGAGATCGAGGAACAGCGGTGTCTCGCCCGCGATCTCCCTCACGCCGCCCGGGCCGTTGGCGTTGTGGAACTCCATGCCAAGCTTGATGCCCCCCACATGCTCGCGCACCTTGGAGGCGAGCGTCCGGGCCGTCGCCATGTCCGGGGTATCGATGGCGACCAGTATTCTTTCGTGGGGCTGCATCAGCTTGCTCGTTTATCGACCAGTGCAGGGCGCTTCGGGGAAGCCGGTACCTGCGCCCGGATCTCCTCTTCGCGGATGCGCATCACCGCCAGTTCGCGCTCCAGGTCCTCTGCGCGCTTCTCTGCGCGGTTCGCCCGCATCTTGTGGCCGAGTTCTCCCGTCCAGGCAATCACCGCGCCCAGGATGAAGCCGGCGACGACCGCCAGCAGGAAGATCAGCGACAGCGGCGCGTCCAGCGCTCCCGGCAGCGGCCAGAGCTCCATCGACACCGGCTTCCAGTTCGACACGGCGAACAGCACCACCACGATGGTGATGGGAAGTTTGATGCAGAAGGAGATCAGGGCAGTTGCCCAGTTGCGATGCCCCATGGCGAACCTCGACGGTTACGGTGGCCACAATCTAGCGATGCGGCGTCGTTTGGACAACGCTACAGGGCACTGTGGGTTTCGAAACCGGGCGGGCGGCGCACGGGGGAGGTCCCGAAACGAGTTCGGGATGACACTGGTCATGACACTGTCGTCATCCCGAACTCGTTTCGGGACCTCATCTCCCACAGGCGCAGGCCGTCACCCCTCCATGATCTCCGCGACAGCGACATTCCCCGCATCGCCGCGGCCGCGCAGGCCGGCGGCCGCGGCGCCGATATCCTCCGGCTTCTTGTTCTGGGCCATCTTCGACTTGGCTTCCAGCCGTTCCACCGGAAGCTCGAAGGCCAGCACGCCCTTGATCATCCGGGCCATCAGCCCGTCGCGCATCTTGTGGTGGGTCCAGGGCTTCTTCGGCGCCAGCGGAGCCTCGTGCTCGGCCGACAGGTCGGCCAGAAGATCGGTCGTATGCTCCGCCTCCGTCACCGCCTTCAGCCGGCCGGAGGCATGAACGGCAATGTAGTTCCAGGTCGGCACCTGGTCCGCGCTGGCGTACCAGTCGGGGGAGATATAGGCGTGCGGGCCGGTGAAGACGGCGGTGGCCGCCGCCCCCGACTCGATCAGCGCGACGATCGGATTGGCCCGGGCGACATGGCCGCGGATCGCCAGCTCGTCGCCGCGCGACTCCACCATCAGCGGCAGGTGGGTGATCTCGATGCCATCCCCCGCATGGGCGATCAGCACGGCGAACGCGTTCTCGCGCATGACCGCGAGGATGGCGTCGCGGTCCTCGAGGCGGAAGGCGGGAGGGATGTACATGGCGCGGCTCCGTACCGTTGGTCGGGTTGTCTACCGCTCTTTTGGTCGTATGATATGCACCAAAGTCCGTTTCGATATGGGTCCAAGAGATGGCCGATGCCTTGCCCGTCTGGGGTGTTTTCCAGCCCGACCGGGGCGATCCGACGCCGCTGCAGGAGCAGATCGCCGGGTTCTTCCGGCGCTCGATCGCCGAGGGACGGCTGCCGCCGGGCGCCCGGCTGCCGTCGAGCCGCCAGCTTGCCGACCAGCTCGTGGTCGCCCGCAACACGGTCAGCCTCGCCTATGAGCGGCTGACCGCGGAGGGCTACGTGGTTGGCCGGCGCGGCGGCGGCACGCGGGTGGCGCACGACCTGCCCGATCTGAAGCCGCAGGTTCCGGCCCAGCCGGCCCCGGCCGTGCCGCAGGCGCCGGTGCGGCTGTCGCAGGCGGCGCAGAAGATGATGGCCGAGCGGGTCGGGATCGGCGCGGTCGACGGTCCGCTGCAGCCGGGACGCCCGGGCCTGGACGCCTTCCCGGGGCGGGTCTGGGCGCGGCTGGCGGGGCGGTTCTGGCGCGAGACGCCGGCTACCGCCTTCGGCTATGGCGATCCGGCCGGGTTCATCGACCTGCGCCTCGCGATCTCGCGCTATCTCGGCGCCTTCCGCGGGCTGATCGTCGATCCGGACGCGCTGATCGTGACCTCCGGCGCCCAGCAGGCCATCGACCTGATCTCCCGCGCCCTGCTCGACCCGGACGATACTGCGGTGATCGAGGAACCCTGCTATCCCGGCCTGCGCGGCCCGATGGTGGCCACCGGCGCGCGGCTGGTGACGGTGCCGGTGGATGCCGACGGGCTCGACGTCGCCCGCGCTCGAGCGGCCGCTCCGGACGCCCGTCTGGTCACGGTCACCCCGACCCACCAGTTCCCGCTCGGCGTCACCCTGTCCCTGTCGCGCCGCCGCGCGCTGGTCGATTGGGCGATGGGTGATCTCGCGACCGGCGGCGGACCGTTCGTCTTGGAGGACGACTACGACGGGGAGTTCCGCTACGCCGGCAAGCCGGTGCCGCCGCTGAAGGCGCTCGATGGCGCCGACCGCGTGCTCTATGTCGGCACCGTGTCGAAGGCCCTGGCGCCCTCCCTGCGGATCGGCTTCATCGCCGCCCCGCAGCGCCTGGTCGATCCGCTGGTGCGGCTGCGCGGACATTTCGACCGGCAGCCGGCCCTGGACACCCAGGCGGTGCTGGCCCGGTTCCTGGACGAAGGGCACATGGCCGGCCACCTGCGCCGGATGCGGACCCTCTATCGCGAGCGCCGCGACGCCCTGGCCGACGCGCTGGAGGCGGTGCTGGACAGCCGCTTCACCGTGGAGCGGCCGGAAACCGGGATCAATCTGGTGGTGTCGCTGGAGGGCGGGCCGCAGGACCGGGTCGTCTGCGAGAAGGCGATGGCGCTCGGCGTGCGGCCGGCGCCGATCTCCGCGTATTTCCGCGATCCGACACGGCGCAACGGCCTGCTGGTCGGCTTCGCCTCGCTGCCACGGGCGCGCGCCCGCTGGGCGGCCGGATGCGTGAAGGCGGCCATCGACGCCACCGCACGATAGGCGGCCTGGCCGGGCATGGTCCGGGGGACGGCTTCGGAGGAGTGTCGGAAGAAAAATCCCGGATCGGATCCGGGAGCAGGGTCAGTCGGTATTCAGCTTCTCGCGGAGCAGTTTGCCGGTCTTGAAGAACGGCACCGCCTTGCTGTCCACCTTCACGGATTCGCCGGTGCGGGGGTTGCGCCCCACCCGGGCCTCGCGCTGTTTGACGGAGAAGGCGCCGAAACCGCGCAATTCGACCCGGTCGCCCCGGGCCAGCGCTTCGGCAATCTCCTCGAACACCGTGGAGACGATCCGTTCGATGTCGCGCTGGAAGAGATGCGGGTTCGCCTCAGCCAGGCGCGCAATCAGTTCGGACTTGGTCATGATTCCGAGCCTCCGCGAGGTCAAATCGCGAAGCGGCTGGCACGTACCAAGTCGGCGCACCCTTCCGCCCCATCGAAAATGTGCCAGTGCTACCGGGTAGCGTCAAGTCTAAGTATCTCTAATAGAACCATTTTCGCCTACTCATATTGAGTGGGGCAAAAAAACAGGGCCGCCCGCGATGCGGACGGCCCCAATTTGATACGTTTTCGAACGGAAGCGGGCTTATTCGTCGCCCTTTGCCGCCTCTTCGCGCTGCTTGAGCGCCGCACCCAGGATGTCGCCCAGGCTGGCACCGCTATCGGACGAACCGAATTCCTGCATCGCCTTCTTCTCCTCCTCGACCTCACGGGCCTTGATGGAGAGGGTCAGCTTGCGGGTCTTGTTGTCGATGTTGGTGACCTTGGCGTCGACCTTCTCGTCCACGGCGAAACGCTCGGGGCGCTGCTCGGAACGATCACGCGACAGCTCGGCCTTCCGGATAAACCCGGTCATGCCTTCGCCGACGCTGACTTCGATGCCGCCATCGGTGATCTGGGTTACCGTGCAGGTCACGACCGCGCCCTTGCGGACGCCGGCGGAACCGGCTTCGAACGGATCGGTGGTCAGCTGCTTGATGCCGAGCGAGATGCGCTCCTTCTCGACGTCGACGTCCAGGACCTTGGCGCGAACCATGTCGCCCTTCTTGTAGGTCTGGATCGCCTCTTCGCCCGGGGTGTCCCAGTCGATGTCGGAGAGGTGCACCATGCCGTCGATCTCGCCAGGCAGGCCGATGAACAGGCCGAACTCGGTGATGTTCTTGACCTCGCCCTCGAGCTCGGTGCCCGCCGGGTACTTCTCGACGAAGTCTTCCCACGGGTTGCCCAGGCACTGCTTGAGGCCAAGCGAGATGCGGCGCTTGTTCGGATCGACGTCCAGGATCATCACCTCGACCTCCTGGGAGGTGGAGACGATCTTGCCCGGATGGACGTTCTTCTTGGTCCAGCTCATCTCGGAGACGTGGACCAGGCCCTCGATCCCCGGCTGCAGCTCCACGAAGGCGCCGTAGTCGGTGATGTTGGTGACGCGACCGGTGAACTTCGTGCCGACCGGGTAGCGCAGCTCCACGCCTTCCCACGGATCCGCCTCGAGCTGCTTCATGCCGAGGGAGATACGCTGGGTTTCCGGGTTGAAGCGGATCACCTGGACCTTCACGGTCTGGCCGATCTGCAGGGCCTCGGTCGGGTGGTTGATGCGGCGCCACGCGATGTCGGTGACGTGCAGCAGGCCGTCGACGCCGCCCAGGTCAACGAACGCACCGTAGTCGGTGATGTTCTTGACCACGCCCTGGAGGACCATGCCCTCCTTGAGCGAAGCGACCAGCTCGCTGCGGGCTTCGGCGCGGCTCTCTTCGAGAACGGCACGGCGCGAAACCACGATGTTGCCGCGGCGGCGATCCATCTTGAGGATCTGGAACGGCTGCGGGGTGCCCATGAGCGGACCGATGTCGCGCACCGGACGGATGTCCACCTGGGAGCCCGGCAGGAACGCCACGGCGCCCGACAGGTCGACGGTGAAGCCGCCCTTGACGCGCGAGAAGATCACGCCGGTGACCCGCTCGTTGTCGTTGAACGCCCGCTCCAGCGCGGCCCAGGCCTCTTCGCGGCGAGCCTTGTCGCGGCTCAGCATCGCTTCGCCGTTGCGGTCCTCGAGGCGCTCGACATAGACCTCGACTTCGTCGCCCGGCTTCAGCTCGGCCTTCTGGCCCGGGGCGGCAAATTCCTTAAGCGCGACGCGGCCCTCGGACTTGAGGCCGACATCGATCAGTGCGTAGTCGTTCTCCACCTCGACGACGATGCCTTTGACGACACTGCCTTCGATCGAGGTGACCTGGCCGAACGACTCCTCCAGCATGGATTCGAATTCGTCGGCGTAAGCGGCTTCAGCCATTAGTTCTCCTCAGAAACACGTATACGGACCATGGCCCAACGGGTCGGGCGTCATGTCCGGTTAGCGGCGGCTTGCGATGTCTGGATCGAATCTTCATCTGCGGCCATATCGGCCGTCGGGAAGATCATGTGCCCGATCCTTCGCGGGCGGCCCGACTCTCCTGTGTCGGGCATCGACCGAATTCCGCGGCCGCCGGGTTGGTTGACATATGCCGGTCCTCCCTCCTGGAGGCGACCGGCGCCTTACTTCGTTCCTGCCGCCTCGATAACGGCGAGCGCACGCTTCAAAACGTCCGACGGCGAGAGATCCGAGGTATCGATCTCGACGGCATCGTCGGCCTTGCGCATCGGAGCATCGGCTCGACCCGCATCACGTGCGTCCCGCGCCTCAATATCGGCGAGAACGCGCGCATATATACTGGCCTCGCCCCGCTCTAGCAACTCCTGATGTCTGCGGGTCGCCCGCACGGCCGCCGAGGCGGTCACGAACAGCTTCACCTCGGCCTCGGGCACGACGACCGTCCCGACGTCCCGTCCGTCAAGCACCGCGCCCGGCGGGCGGTGGGCGAAATCGCGCTGGAAATCCAGCAGGGCGGCCCGCACGGCGGGGATCGCGGCGACCTTGGAGGAGGCGGAGCCGACCTCGGCCGAGCGCAGGTCGGGGCTGTCCAGGATCGCGGTGTCGAGCGACCGGGCGGCCCGCTCGGCCGCGGCCGGGTCCTCCGGATCGCCGCCGGCCCGCAGGACCGCCAGGGCGGTGGCGCGGTACAGCGCGCCGGTGTCCAGGTGCGGGTAGCCCAGATGGGCGGCCAGCGCCTTGGACAGGGTGCCCTTGCCGGCCCCGGCCGGACCGTCGATGGCGACGATCATGCCCCGGTCCCGATCGCGGCCCCGGCGCCGTTCATCAGATCCTTGAAGCCGGGGAAGGAGGTGGCGATGGCGGCCTCGTCGTCGATGGCGACAGCCTCGCCGGAGACCATGCCGAGAACCAGGAAGGCCATGGCGATGCGGTGGTCGAGATCGACCGCGATGGTCGCCCCGCCCGCCACGCCGTTGCTCGCGCCGTGCACGGTGAGGTCGTCGCCGTCCACCTCCACCCGGGCGCCGCAGGCGGTCAGGCCGGTGGCGGTGGCGGCGAGCCGGTCGCTCTCCTTCACCCGCAGCTCGTCCAGGCCGCGCATGATCGTGGTGCCCTCGGCATGGGCGGCGGCGACGGCCAGGATCGGGTACTCGTCGATCATCGACGGCGCCCGCTCGGCCGGCACGTCGATCCCCTTCAGGAGGGAATGGCGCACGACCAGGTCGGCCACCGGCTCGCCGGCCTCGATCCGCTTGTTGGTCAGCTCGATATCGGCGCCCATCTCCAGCAGCGTCTCGAACAGGCCGAAGCGCAGCGGGTTGGTGCCCACCCCCGGCAGCAGCAGCTCGGAGCCCTCGACCAGCAGGGCGGCGACGGCGGGGAAGGCGGCGGATGAGGGGTCGGCGGGTACGATCACCGGCCGGCCGGTCAGCTCCGGTTCGCCCACCACGGTGATGCGGCGGCCCTCGGCGGTGTCCTCCACCCGGACCTCGGCGCCGAAATGGCGCAGCATGGTCTCGGTGTGGTCGCGGGTCCATTTCGGCTCGATCACGGTGGTCTCGCCCGGCGCGGCCAGACCGGCCAGCAGGATCGCCGACTTCACCTGGGCGGAGGCGACCGGCAGGGTGTAGGTGATCGGGGTCAGCGTTTCCGGACCGGTGACCGCCAGCGGCGGCCGGCCGCCGTCGCGCGAGACGATCTTCACCCCCATCTGGGCCAGCGGCGCACCGACCCGGCCCATGGGCCGGCGGCGCAGGGAGCCGTCGCCGGTGAAGAAGGTGGTGATCGGCTGGCCCGCCGCCGTGCCCATCAGCAGGCGCATGCCGGTCCCGGCATTGCCGCAGTCGATGACGTCCGCCGGTTCGTCCAGGCCGCCGACCCCGCGTCCGACCACGCGCCAGCTTCCCGGACCGAGATGCTCGACGGTGGCGCCGAACGCCCGCATGGCGGCGGCGGTGGCCAGGACGTCCTCGCCTTCCAGCAGCCCTTCGATGGTGGTCTCGCCGACCGCCAGGCCGCCGAGAATCAGCGAGCGGTGCGAGATCGACTTGTCGCCGGGAATGCGCAGAGTCCCCGTCAGCGGACGGGCACGCGACGAGATCAGCGGCTGCGGCATGGGACGGGTCTCCGGCGGGCAGTTGAAGCGGAACGGTTCGGTCCGGGCGGTCATATCATGCCCGTTTGTCTGCCGCGAGCCGTGCCGGTCGCGTCTAGATCACGGACGCGTCGCGCGGCCGACACGATATAAATATCATCCGGCCCGGCCGTGCGGGGTGCACAGGCCGGCGGTTATGCATTAAACGGGGGACGGTCTCGGCATTACTTACGATCCCGAGACGCATTTTTCCGGCTGCGGGATGGCATATTTGGAGCGACCCGGCGAGGGGTCGGCAAATTTGCCTTTGACATGGTTTGGCTATCGTGGATATTCCCGCGCCACACCGTAAAGGTAGGTTTCTGATGAAGCGACGCGGAGTTGACCGTGGCGAAGCCTGAATGGGGAATCAAGCGGGTCTGTCAGTCCTGCGGCGCTCGGTACTATGACCTTGAGCGTCTGCCGATCGTCTGTCCGGCCTGCGATACGCCATACGATCCGGAAGCGGTTCTGAAGAGCCGTCGGACCCGTGCCCTTCCGCCTGAAGAGAAGCCGAAGAAGCGTCCCGTGGACGACGAGGCGGAGGATCAGGAGACGGAGGACGACGAGGACATCGAAGAAGAGGAGGAGGAAGACCTTCTCGACGACGATGTGCCCGTCGATGACGAGGACGAGGAAGAAAGCGACGTCGTGAAGAAGCGTACCGTCGTCGATCCGCTCGCGGCCGATGACGACGATGACGACGAGCTCCTCCCGGACGATGACGAGGACGACGAGCTGCCGCTCGACGACGACGAGGACGACGAAACTAAATGATTTTTTGTGCCGCTAACCTCTTGATCTTCGTAAAACGAGGGGATAGATAAGCGGCCTCCGGCGGCACCCAGAGCCGCCTGCGAGACACGGGGCCATAGCTCAGCTGGGAGAGCGCTACAATGGCATTGTAGAGGTCAGGAGTTCGATCCTCCTTGGCTCCACCACTTCCAAGACGTTGAATACAAAGCAAAAGGGCCGCTGTTGGGCGGCCCTTTTCTTGTGCGTCATACAGGCGATCGGGGCATTAACCGGGCGTTAAAGCGGGCCCTTCGCCTTGGCCTTGGCGCTGTCCCAGATACGCCTAACCTCGTCTTCCGGCATTCCGCGGCCGGGCCACATAGCCTCGCTGAGCCAAGAGAGGGCTCTAGGCCCATTCCATGTGCCGTCCGGGTTGGCCGCTGCCTCTTCGAGCGCCCTTGCCTTCCTTGGGTCGCTCACGGCAGCTTTCCTTTCCTCAGTGGCAGGGTCTCCTCCAGCACCTTCGTAGGAACGCCGGCCTTGGCGTTGGCCATGCGGATCTGCCGGATGATGCTCTCCTCGTTCTCGCCCCAGAACACCTCGTCCAGGACGCCCTGGGTGCCGATCTGTAACGGGGAATTGTAGATCGCTTGCCGCAACGATGGCGGCAGCTCGTCCAGGGCCTCCATCTCGGCGGACGCCAGGACCTTCCTGGCTCCGGCCACTCCGTTACCGCTGGCCACAAGCCGCCCCCATCGCATCGTTCAGGTCGTTCAACCCCACGGCCGTCGCCGGCGTGTCCTGCCGGGACGGCCAGAGCACGTAGCTCCGCCACGTCAGGCACCCCGCGTCGCCGCTAGTCGCGGTACCGAAGCACCCGGTCAGGATCAGCGCGAGCCCGATCAACGGCATCGTGCGCTGCGCTCTGTCGATCAGCCGTTTCATCCGCGTCCTCCGCTCTCTGCCGATCCGCTCCTGCCTTGAGGAGCTGGTTGTCCCTGAGCCAGCCCGCGATCCTGTCAGCGAACCTCGCCAGCACGAGCACGAGCTGCGCCCAGGTCAACATGGTCAGGTCTCGTTCGGCACGGCCCACACGCCGAAGGCGGTCAGCAGCGGCACGACGGCCTCAAGGGCCTGATCGGCGGTGACGCCGACGAGGAGGTCCAGCGGGTAGACCTGCTGGATGATCACGAGCGCGGCCCCGACCAGGGCGACGATCAGCTTGCGGTACGGGCGGAGGTTCATGGGGTTGGGTCTCCTGTGTCTGGGGGCCGGTCAGGCCGTGACGTGCTTAACGGCCCACATCACCGCTTCTTCGGTCTTGGTTTTGGCGATCGAAAGCTCGCGGCTTCCACCGATGCTGTCGATCAAGGTCAGCAGCTCTGCACCCTTGTCCTTGATGGCGACCATCTGTGCCTTCTCCGCGTCCGAGAGAACGCGGTATGTGTGGCGCACGGCGTTGTTGGCGGTGCGGTCGTCGCTGGCGCTGTCAACCTGCGTCAATGTTCATCTCCTCAGAGGACGTATTTGCGATAGAGGTCCGCGAAGTGCGCCGGGACGCCTGCCCCAAGCTCGGTGTTATAGACGCGCTTCCACGTCGCCCCCATGCCGTCCGCGTCCTCGTAGGCCGGGAGGGGGGAGGGGTCCATCCAGTAGCGCAGCCGGCAGATCGCAGCCGCGAAGGACAGGTTGGTGATGAGCTGGAGGTGCGGGGCTTCGCCCGTCATGAGCGGCTGAAGGTTCCGCGTGATGTCTGGCCGGGTGCCAAGATAGCGCCGATAGATGTCATTGAACGTCGCCACCTCGACCTGGAACAGGCCGAGGGCCGGGCCGTCGCCATGCTGGCGGAGATAGGTCAGGTTGCTTTCGGCCAGCGCCGTGCAGAACACCAGCCCCTCCGCCGCGGGGGTGTGGAAGCGGGGGCCAAGAGCCTTGATGGCCGGGGCGACCACGTCGGTGCGGAACTGGTAGGGGTTAAGCATGACGCTCTCCGAAGTTGAGAGCCGCAGTCTACAGATTGTCGGTCGACAAATCAATCCCGGCCGGTCGTGCGCCCGCCGCTGCCGCGCCCGGTGGTCCTGCCCTCCGGGTCCTTGCCCTTGCTCCAGCGCCGCACGCGCTCGCCGGTCAGGAAGGTCGCGAAGTCGCTGGCTGCCTGCGGTGAGAGGGGAGCCGTCGCCGGGCCGCCGATGGGGCCGAAGGGTGAGGCGATCAGCGCGCCGTATGCCTTGTTGAGCACGGGGCCGCCGGGGGCGAGCGCGAGCCCAGCGGCGACGGAGGGCACGACCACGGCGTTGTAGACCGCGCGCCACGCATTCCACTCGGCCGAGTTGGTGTTGGGGCTGTTCTTGCCGATCGGCTCGGGGATCAGGCCCACGAGTTTCTGTCCGTCCTGGAGATATTGCCCGACATACGGCCCGGCGATCAGCGCGGTCAGATCCCGTTCGTACTTCGCGCCGAGCACACCGTTCACCAGCGGGTCCAAATTGCCGAGCGCCCCCGCGCGGCTGGCGTACTGGACAATACTTAGCTCTTTTGGACGCTCCTCCGCCTCGTCGGAGTTGGTCAGCCGGTCCCGCAGGCTCGCCACGCCCATCTGCATGCCACCCAGGACTGCCAAGGCCATGCCCGGCCCCAGCGCCAGGGTGGCGCGGTCGGCGAGAGTCAGGTCCTTGTCGGTGGCCGCGCGGTACGCCTGTTTGCCCACCCGATAGGTGACGTTCCGGGTGTAGGTGTACATGAAGGACATGATGCCGTAGGCGAGACGGCCAACGGGGTGGTTGGCGGCGGCCGGGCGGTCGACGGCCTTCGGGTTCTGAATGCTCTCGTCCACGAACCGCAGGATCGCGGCCATGTACTGCCGCGCGGCGGGGCTGTCGCCCATCAGGTCTGCCACCTTCGGCGCGCGGCCTTCGGCTTTGCCCAGGAACTTCGCCATGGCCGCGACATCGCCATCTGCGACGCCCAGGTCGGCCAGCAGCAGCTTGGCCGATGCCGTGCGCTTGCCTTCGCCGCCGGCGTCGCGAACCAGCCGGGCCAGGAAGTCGTGCCCGATCTTCACGCCCGCGAGGCGCTGGGCCTCGGTAAGCGGCTGGAGGCCGGAGCGGGTGAAGAACCGGGCCAGCAGCGCGTTGTTCAGGCGGCTCGCCTGCCCGCCGCCGAACTGGCCGGCCAGCACCATGTGGGTCATGGCGTCGCCCACCACGCCCATGAACTCGGCCGCGTCACGGTGGTCGTCGAGCGACTTGCCCCGGAAGATTTCCTCCCAGGTGCCGGCGAATGCCTTCAGGCCGTCCAGCGCGTTGCCGGTGCGCACTCCATAGGCGAAGGGCTCGGCGATCGAGGACCACACGGCGCGCGGCAGCATGCGCAGGATGCCGACGGTCTGCACCCAGGCGACGGCGGAGCCGACGGGGGATAGGCCGTTGCCGTTGAGCAGGCCCAGGGAGCTGTCGATCGCCGTGCGCAGGTAGGCCAGATCAGCGGGGTCGACGCCCGCCCGGATCATGCCGTCGAACGCCTTGTCCAGGTCGGCCCCGTTCTTGCCGAACCGGCGGGTGAATTCGACCTTGCGCGTAACGTTCCGATAATAGGAAGAAAGCGTCTCGAAGGCGTCGCGGTTGTACCACTTCGCCATCATCTCGTCCGCCTCGGGCGGCAGCTTGCGGCCCTTGGTGAAGTCGGAGAGCGGTCCCTGTTGGCCGAAGCGCATCGCGCCCACGCCCAGCTCGCGCTCCCGCCAGTCGAGGGCCGCCTGCTTCGCGTCCTTCTCGGACAGGCCGATCTTGCGATAGACCTTGATGGCGTCGGCCTCGAACTCGGCCCCGTCCTTGCGGACGGCGTCGCTGTCGAGCATGCGCGGGAAGTAGTCCTTGGCATAGCCAAGCTCCAGCCCGGCGTCCTGGGCATACGCATGGACCTCGTCGAGAATGCCCCGCAGCCGCTTGGCCACGGTCTGCGCCGCCTCGGAGCCGCGCTTCGCGCGCCCGGCCAGAATGTCCCCGACCTCCGTGGCGAACGCCAGGTCGCCCAGCTTGTCCTTGCCGACGATGTTCCCCATGCGGTTCATGAGGTTGAAGGTCTTCTGGTTGACGGCTTCCTCGTAGACCTGTCCGACCTTCCGGCCGGATCCGGGGTCGGTGGCGATCTTGTCGATCACCTCGCCCATGATCTTCTTGGCCTCGCCGGAGTAGCGGTCGCGCAGCATGAACATCTGCCCGCGGTTGCTGTTCGCGACGTAGCCGGCAACGTTGGTCAGCGCCCGGATCGGGGAGGAGTTGGCGGTCGACGCCTTCAGCAGCCGGCGGACGGCAATCGCGTCCTTCGTGGCGGCAGCGGCCTCCTTGCCGATGGTGGCGGCGAACGGCTTACCGATCAGCCGCCCCACTTCGGCCGGATCGACGCCGGAATTGAGCGTTACGGAGCGCTCCTTCCGGGGGGCACGATCGCCGTTCCCCGCATCAGCCTCCGGCGCATCTCGCGAGCCTCCGGCGGCATCGCGGCCATCGTCTCCGCGAACTTCTCCTGTGCCGCCCTCAACGCGCGCTGAAACGCCGGGCTCTCGGTCAGGGGCAGGGGCAGATCGGGCCGGCCGTTGTGGAACGCGACCGCCGGGGGCATCCTCTCCGCGGGGGTCTGGACCCCGAACTCGATCGTCTCGTCCAGGCGCGTTGCCGTCACCGCGCCCCATACCTCGCGCATCATCTCCCTGCTCGCGTCGGTCAGCAGCGGCACCGTCACCACGTCCCCTGTCTTCCACCACGGCAGCGGGGTCCGGTCGATCGACCCGCTCTCCGATGACGGCGCGGCCATCTCTTCCAGCCGTCGTGCCTGTGTCTCGCGCTCCGTTTCCATCCTGTCCTCCTGCGTTGGTGTTGGTCTCACTCCGCCCACGTTCGCGCACGGTGAAGCCGTTGCCCGACGGGTGGTTGTCGATCTCGAAAATCTGATCCGGACTGCGCTTGTGGCCCTGGCTCAGCACCCAGCGCGCGGCCTGCTTCTGGTCCTTGAACTTGACCGGGCCGCCCTTGTCGGACGCCACGAAGCCGAACTCGTCGGTCGCATAGCGCCCGTCCGTACCGGGCTCGCCCGTCTTCGGGGAGAAGCCGGAGGCTTTCGCGCCCTCGTACTTGGAGCGGGCGTCGCCGGTCGAGTATCCGCGCTCGCTGTCGGCACGGCGGGATCGGGAACGCTGCTCCCACTCTCGCAACAGGTCAGCCACGCTCGACATCCGCTCGGCCGAAGCGCGGACATAGGCCCGGTCCTCGAAGCGGGCAGCGCGCTCGTCGCGCGGCCGACCGGTCTCGGGGTCGCGGGTGGCGAAGTCCATGCCCGAGCTGTCGCTGTCCAGCCGGGTCGGTCGGTCAGCGGTGCCCGTCGCCGTGCGGGCGTAGGGCTGCCCGCCAGCGTCGATCTCCGTGGTGGTGGGCTGTCGCCCCCGACCGGCCTCTCCCGCGCCCTGCTGGGGCCGCGTGGCGGGGCTGTACTGGCCATCCCCGATGGCAGCATCGGACGTAGCGCGCGCCGGGGCAGGAGCTTCCGCCGTCCGCTGTCGCTGGGCAGCGGCAACGACCCGCTCGCGGGCCTCCGCCGGCAGCGTGCGGTAGGTCTCCGCCGGAATGCCGAGCTGGGTCTGCACCAGGACCTCCGGGTCCTCGTCGATCCGTGCGCCGATGTCGTCGCCACGGGCACGGGCGATGCCCGCATCCAGGCCGGGGTCGACCGTGCCCGCCGGGCGTGCCGTGGTGGCCTCCGGCGCTCCGGCGCCTGTGCGGACGGGCGGCCCGGCCTCGATCGTATCGGGTGCGCGCGGCGGAGGCGGCTGCTCTCCGGCAGCCCGCGCTTCCGCAAGCTGCTCCGGGGTCAGTTCCGCCGGGGCCTTCCGGGCGGCAAGCTCGGCCTTGCGGGTCGCCTCTGCATCTGCCTTCGCCTGCGCCGTCGCCTCGGTCGTCGTGGTGAGCGGCTGCGCCCCTTCCTGTGCTCGAACCGCCTCGTTGGCGCGGCGAGCCTGCACGCGCTCAGCCATCTTCGCCGGGTCGGACATGGCGCTGATCTGCTCGTCCGTCGCTCCGGCGGAGCGAAGAAGGTCTCTTGTCTCCGGATCGGTCTGCACGGCACGCGCCACCTCCTCGGCCGAAACCTCGGCCTCGGGTTTGCCGAAAAGCCTCGCGACACGGCCGCCGATGGCACGGGACATCTCGGGCGTTACGTTCAGCACGCCACCGATCAGTGCCGATATCGCCACCCCCGCGGCTCCGCCAGCAACGTCCGGCGCTTCCTGCCGGCCGGCCTGGATGTTGCCGACCTGGATGACGGGCTCGACGGCAGCGCTCACCCCAGCGTTTGCCGCAGCACCCTTGGCGAGTGTGCGCGGCACGGTCGAGGCCCGCCCCACCGGGATCAGGTTCTCGGGGGTCGGGATGCCGCCGGCGATCTGCCCGAGCAGCGCGGCAGCCCCCTCGGCCGGGCCGGACCACTCCGGCAGCGCATCGAACTCCGCACGGCGCGCGGCGTCCTTCTCCTGGAAATCAGCGCGCGCCGCATCGGCGACGCCACGTTGTTCGACGGCATAGCGCTCCAGATCGGCGTCGCTCATACCCCGGATCGTAGCCTGTGACCCGCTGGCGATCGCCCGCATGGCGGCCGGATCTGGTGGCAGGTCGGCCATGCCGGTCGCGCGAGGGTCCGCGCCCCTGCGCCGGGCAAGCTCATAGTCGGCAGCATCCGCAAGCTCTCGGGTGCCGCCGCGCGACTGCGCGTCCGACACCACCTGTCCCGCAAGCGTCCCCTCCGCGAACGACTGCTCCGCGTTGATGCGGGCGCGATCCAGCAGGGACGGCCCCCGCCCCGGCGCGTCCGCCTGGTCGAGCACGAACCCGGTCGGGGGCGGGGGCAGGGTCGCCGGCTGCTTCGGGTCCCCGTCAAGAAGGAAGCCCGGCGGTGGGGCGGGGATCATGCCGGCCATCAGGTTACCGGAACCCACTTGGTGCCATCCCACTCGATCTTCTCGCCAGTCTGCGGATTGGTCGCGGTGGGACGGGCCTGGGTTCCGGCCTCAGCCGGAGCCGCTGGAGAGGCGTCCTTCTTCCCGGTAACAGTCGGCGTAGCCCCAAGCGTCCACCATCCTCCGGTCGAACCGACCTCCGCGCGCTCCTTGATTGCTTGCTGTACAGCGGTTCCCGCGTTCCGGGTCTCCTGGTAAAGCTCGCTCGCCCGGTTGACGACTGAATTGATGACGCCGTCCTCCACCTCCGCCCCCTCGGGGAGCGACCGCAAAACCATCTCCTCCATGACCTTCGAGTCCTGCGGGGAAACATTGATCGGCTTGTCCGCTGACCCACCCGGAACCGTCGTCTGCGTCGTGCGCTGGTCGCCGGGCACCGTGAGCACCGTGGAGCCACCGGAGGCCACGACGGGCTTCTCGCGCTCCAGCGTCTCCTTGCTGGCTCGATCAGCGTCGGCGCGGGTGTTACGTCCACCCTCTTGCAGAACGGCCTCGCGCATCGAGCCGGCGATGGTGTCCCGGTTCCGATTGCCCAGCCCGGTTTCTTTGGTATCGAGCTGTTCGTCCGCGACGCGCTCGTTGTCGCCCCGGATCGCCGTCTGGCCCGCCAGCGTGTAAGCGGTGTCAGCCGTGCGCGCGGAGCCACCGGCACCGACGGCAGCCCGGCCCACCTGATCTTCGCTCGTGCCGGGCGTGTTCGCCGTCAGGAAGCGCATCAGGTCGGACACGCTGTCGGGGTTGCCGCCGCTACGCGCGACTTCGGTAGTGATGCCCTTGACCGCCTGGGCCACGCTGTCCGGGTTGGACAGGTCCAGCCCGCCGAACAGATCGGCGATCGCACCACGCCCGGTGGCTTCCGCCGCCAGGTTGTCCGCCTCAAGGCCATACTTCCGGGCCGCCTGCGCGCGAGGGTCCTTGTCCTCGTCATAGGTCGCGGCACCGATCACGTTGCTGAACAGGTTCGCGATCTGCCCCCAAGGCTGACCGCCCCCACGCCCACCACCGCCGCCGACCGAGAGGCCGGGGCTGGAGATGTTGCTGTTTATGCGTGCGTAATATGCGTTCTGCATCGCGCCCTCCTAGAACGACGGCGGGAGGTAGTTGCTCCCGCCAGCAAGCGCGGGCCGCGCGCCCAGACCACTCAGATAGCTGCCGACCTTGCCCCAGGAAGGACCGCGCCCGCCGCTGGCGGCACCGCCCGCAGCACTGCCGATCGCTCCGAACAGGCCCGCCATCGGGCTGGAATTGCTGAGGCCGCTGAGCCGGATCTGGCCGTTGCGGCGCAGCGCGTCCTCGTAGGCGGTCGACGACGAGTTGAGGCTGGTCACGTAGTCGTCAATGATCGCGCCCCGCGATGTCTCGTAATCGCTGCTTGCCTGGATGACACGCCCACCGCGCTCGGCCTCGAACCCGGCTTGACGCTCGGACGCGGCCAGGACGTTCGCGATGTCGAACTCGCCAACCTTCTCGGCCCCCTCGTAGGACACCTGGAACGGCGTGAGCCCGGCCCCCAGCTTCTTCAGGTCGCGGTTGGCCTTGCTGCCGATGGCGGCAAGATCCTCGCTGCCGTCCTGGAGAACTTCGTCGGTGCGGCGCAGGTTGTCGGCATAGCTCGCAACGTTAGCCCCGGCGGTGCCGACGGCGCGTGCACGGTCCACGCCGGTCTTCCGGTCCGCCTGGAGCCGCTTCGCGACCGCAGCGGGCACGTCTCCCATCACGTCGATGTAGGAGGGGCCGGTGTTGATGTTGCCCTCGATCACGCCAGCGCGGCGCGCGGCACTCTCCAGCCGAGCGGCCTCGCTGGTGCTGAAGTCGGCCATCTTGACGGTATTGTCCACCGCCGCATCGCCCTCACGGGCAAAGCCTGCGGCGCGCTCCCGCGCTCCCGCCAGAAGGGCGTTGTAACCCCCGGCCGCTTCGTTCTTCTCGCCGGCCACGCGGGCTTCGATGTCGCCCTGCGTCCGCACAGCATCGCCCAGGATGCGCGCGATCTCGCTCTCGGTGTCCCGACGCTCCGTGCGGCGAATGTCGTACTGCTCGCCCGAGACGCCGAACATTTCGTCATTGGCTTCGATCAGGCGGTTGTTGCGGTCGTCGAACAGCTCGCGGCTGTAGTTGGTCTGCCGGTCCACCTCCGCCTGCGTCGCTGCCGCGTTGGCGTTCGCCTGCCGGCTCTGAGCGATGGCGGAGGCTCCGGTAGCCGCGGCGCTGACTGCTGCCATGGGGGTGCACATGGGGCGCTACCTCACGCGGCCGTGACGCCGTAAAGGGAGGCAGCCGGCTTCGCTGCCGCCTTCTTCTTCTGCGCCTCCGGCTGGGCACCGACAACCGACAGGCTGCCCTCGGACACCGGGGCCTTGAGGGCGCTGGAGAAGTTGGACGCCTGGGCATCAGCCTCAGCTCCCGCGGGGTCGGCCGTGTTCGCGGTGGTCGCCACGTCCAGGAAGGCGTTGCCGACCTCTCCGAAGGTCGGCCGATCCACGGCGGCCCCGGCCTCGATCTGCGGGGTGAAGGCCGTCACGCGACGATCCAGGTCGGAGAGCGTTTGCCCGATGTCGGTCGGGATCAGGTCCGGGTCGCCCAGGATCGTGGAGCTGAGCGCCTGATCGAGCAGCGCCCGGCGGCGGTCCAGAATGTTGCTGCGGTAGCTCGCGGCGGCGTCGGACGCCTCCTGGGCGATGCGCGCCTGCTCGCTGGCTAGCTTTTCGTCCAGCAGGCCGAAGCGCCGGGTCGCGGCGGAGCTTTGCAGGTTGCCGTTCTGCGCGAGCGCCAGGGTGGCGGAGCGCTTCGCTTCGTTCGCGTTTTGCGCAATGACCGGATTGTAGTAGGCGAGATAGTCGCTCTCGAACCCCTGGAAATAGGCATCGTCATAGCCGGAGAATGCGTTGTTGATCTGCGCCTGAAGCTCCGCCTCGCGACTGCCGCGCGCGGTCTGGTACTGCGATACCCGGTCGGCCTGAGCCTCGGCGGCTGCGATGTCCGCGTCTTGCTGCTCGCGGATGCGCTGACCAGCTTCTTCTTCCCGACGGAGCTGGTCAGCTTGCAGTCGGCGCTGCTCCTCTTCCCAGGCGAGGCGGTCCGCGCGCTCCTGGGCCAGACGGGCCTGCTCGCGCTCCTCGCGCTCGTTACGCTCCTGGCGCTCGCGCTCGCGGTTCTCCTGCTCCTGGCGATTGGCTTCGGCGTCGGCAGCAGATGTATCCGGCGGAGAGGGGGCGCTAAGACACATCGGGGCGGGTCCAGACGTAGTTGTAGAAGTCTTCTCCGTTCTTGCCGTAGTTGGCCAACGTGCTCTCACGTCGTGCCCCCAGGGCCTCAAGCCACCGATGGGCCTCAGTGTGGAAGGCCGCGGATCGGGCCTCACCACGCCACCCGCCCATGTCAAGTAGCGTTGGGATCATACGGTATTTCGCGAACCTTGTCAGAGATAATCCGATATGTTGGATATTGTCTGTCGCGAACATGAAGACGGAAAAGTTCCCTGGCCACATATTGACCGCCCCGATCACGGCCACGGGCTCGTCGCCATGGCAGGCCACCCACCGCAACTTCGTCGGGTAGGCGCACACCTCCGCGGCCAGCCGGTCGTCATCGTCATCCCATCGGGTCGCGTGCACCTCTGCACGGTCATCGGCCCGCATGTTGCGGGCGATGTGCCGAACCCGATCGGGGCTGAACTCAACCAGCTTCATTGGCTTCGTAGTGCAGCGCGATGTTGGAAAGCGTGGCGTCGCCGGCGGCCTGGTGCTGGAGGCGAAGGCCGATGTTGGTGGCGTTCGCGGCCACGCCCGACGCAAGGTCGGAATAAGTCGGGCCGTTGATATTCGCGAGGTCGGTGTAGGTGTCCGGGTTGCGCACATCGAGCGCCATGTCCACGTCCCACGTCCCCTCGGCCGCGAGATCGATCGCCTCCCAGCTTTTCCAGGTCGCGATGCGCCGGGCGTTCACGAACGGAAGCTCGACCGTGACCATATAGTCGGAGCCGAAGTCGGACCCGTCCGCGCCGCCGTAGACGTAGATTGCGTCGCCAGCGCGGAGATACAGCTTGGTGCCGATGACCGTTGCGTCCGTGAACTCCAGGCCGGGGGAGAAAACTGACCACGCCGCGATGGTGCTTTCCTTGTAGAAGGACAGGACGTGGATCTGAGTGCCGATGACCATCCAGAGCTGGTTGTCGGAGGGCTCCACCACGGCGAAGGCGCGCTCCTTCTGCGTCGCCGTCACGGCCGCCATCTGCGCGATCACCGTCTCGTCGATGGCGTCACCGATGTCCGTCACCCTGGCGACGTTGGTGCTGTCGCGAGCGCGGAGCGACTTGACCCCACTCTCCGCCAGATAGACCACCTCGCCGTCGTTGTAGGGCACGATCGATCGACGTGCGACACAGCCCTGGTTCTTGAGCACCTGGACCTTACGGTTCTGCTCGTCGTCGGCGAACACCGACCAAATTTGGATCGCCTTCGACGCGAAGATCGCAATGTAGGAAAAGAACTCCTCGATCGCGACCAGCGTCTCCGAACCGGATGCCTGGCTGGACATGTTGACAAAGCCGGATCCGATAGCATCGCCAGTGTACTTGGTCGGCTGGTTCACGCCGGAGAAGTGCATCAGCGACCCGCTGGTCGAGTACATCTTCGTGCCCACCGTCCGGACGCTCTCGCCGGGAGTGAAGGTCTCCTCGGAGCTTTCACCGCCAGAGAAGGCCGATACGCCGGACACAGCGACGTCGCCGGTGGTCGTGACGGCAATCTCGTATCCGTTCGGGGCAACCCCGCTGTCCACCGCGGCGAGAATGAACACCGTCGCCCCTTGGGCGGAGGCGGTATACTCGGGGGTCGATGAATAGGTGTCGATCTGCGCCGCGATATCGGCGGCGGTCGCAGCGGCGGTCGCGCCGTAGCTGATCGCGGTGCCCAGCACGTCCTCGCCGTTGACGGTGATCTCGGTGATCTGGCTCGCATCGACACCGCCCGCCATCGCCGGAGGAGCCGTGGTCGTGACGTCGCCGGCCACGCCGACGGTCGCGGTGTAGCCGTTCGGCAGGCTGCCGACGGTCGGATACGAGACCGTGACGATGGTGCCGACGGCAGCGGCGGTGTAGTTGGGCGTCGAGCTGTAGCTGGTGATCGCCGCAGCAACGGCCGTGGCGGTCGCCGAGTGCGATGTCACCCAATCCACGGCTGACCCCAGGATCTCGACACCGTTGACCGCGACGGACGTAACCTTGTTGGTGCCGGCGGAGCTGGTGCCGGCGGTGATCTCGAACTGCGTGGTGGATTTGGTGCCGGCACCAGCTCCGCCGGATGCCACCGTGAAGCTGCCGCGCGCGCGGCCGTCGAACCAGTCGGCCACCCGCACGCCGTCATAGAAGTGATGGATTGAGGCGTCGGCAAACTCCCCGACCGAGTAGACCTTACCGTCGAAGATGTCGGTGAACAGCACTGCCGACAGAGCGGTTGCCGGGGTCGGGTGCTGCATGCGGATGTAATCCACCCCCGAGGGGGTCACCGGAGCGGCGATGCCCCCGGACATAGCATCCGGCGTGGATGTCGTGACATTGCCTGCCACCCCCACCACGACGGCCAGCGTGTTCGCGGCCGTGCCGATGGCGGACGCCGTCAGGGTGACGACTGCGCCGTCGGCGGTCGCGGTGTAGTTGGGCGTCGACACGTAGGCGGTGATCTGCGCGGCAAGCGCGGTCGCGGTGGCAGCGTGGCTCTCAACCCAATCGACGGCCACGCCCAGGATCTCGATGGAGTCGACGGTGATGCCCGTCACCCGGTTGGTGCCGGCGTTCAGCGTGCCCGCCGTAACCTCGAATGAGGTGGTGGCGTAGGCTCCGCTGGAGCCGAAGACATAAAGCGCGTTGCCGGCGCTCGCCATGCCGGTCGTCGCGTCCTCGGGGAGCGTGTAGGTGGAAACGAACGCCTTGCGCTTCTTAACCTCGCCGCCGCGGTTGATGTAGCCGTTGACCAGCGACACCAGCGCGCCCGACGGGAGGGTGAGCTTGGACTTCCGGTCGTCCTGCCCGCGCTTGAAGTCCTCAATGACCAGATACGCCAACGCCGGCTCCTACGAGTTGATCTCGACGCGGGTGGCGGTAAGGATGCGATCTTGCGGCAGGCGCGTGCTCTGCTGCCCGCCCGTAGCAAAGTTGAACCCTTTGGACCCCTTGGACTGATTGGCCCTCAGATAGTTGAGCTTGGCGACGGCGGCGGTGGTCAGCTCTGCCTTGCGGTCCTTGTCCTTGGTGAGCCCGACGGCCGCGTGGAGCACGATCAGATCGCTGTCCAGCGTGCAGATATCGGTGTCGGCCACCAGAGGGCGCAGGGCGCGCTCCCCGGAAATCTGAAGAACGCTGCCGTTCGAGGCGGGCACCGGCCATATCTCGATCTGCGGCCCGGACCCCGCGTCCTTGATGTCCCAGCGCTGCGGCGGGTCTGCGCGCTCCTGGGAGGTTCCGCCGGAGAAGGCGGTCGGGGTGCCTGCCGTCACCGCGCCCTCGACGCTCACGGTCGCCGTGAGGCCGTTGGAGGTGGAGGCCGACGTAACCCCGGCGGCGATCGTGACCTGGTTGCCCTGAGCCGTTGCCGTATAGGCCGGCACAGTGCTGGCGGCGGTGATCTGCGCCGCTACGGCGGTGGCGGTGGCGACGTTCGAGGTGCGCCATCCGACCGGCGCATCCAGGATGTCCAGCCCGTCCACCAGGACGGAGGCAATGCGGTTGTCCACGCCCGAGGCCATGTTCGCGACAGAGGTGACGGTCACGTCCCCACCGACCGTGGCGGCCACGGTTCGCCCGTTGGCGCTGTCGCCGTCATCGGGGCTCGCGTATACGCTCAGCGCCGGCCCCACGCTGGTCGCGGTATAGCCGGAGGTGGCGGTGTAGTTGTTGACGCCGACGGCGAGCGCGGCAGCGAAGGCCGTATGGCTGGTCAGCCACAGTACCTCGGAGCCCAGCAGCTCTGTGCCGTCCACCGTGATCGACGTGATCTTGTTGGAGCTTCCCGCCGTGCCGGCGTTGACGGTGAACCCACCCACGGCCGCGGCCTGCTCACCGTAGGTGATCGTGAACGTCGCGGTGGCGGGGACGCCTTCGCTCTCATGGACGTTGTACTCCTCGAACCCGACACCGCGCTCGAACGGGTGAACAAGGTTCTCTCCCCACTTGACGACCACCGAGTTCATCTTCTCGATGCTCAGCCCCGACGGGACATCATAGAACCGCTGCCCCGCCCGGAGCGGGAGCCGCCAGTCGGCATTGAGGAACCGCCACTCGTGGCTGTCATAGAGCACCCGCTGCGTGCGCCGGAGCGCGTGCACGAGCCCTTCACGTTCGGAGAGACCCTGCGCGGGGTCGGTGGCGCGCAGGGTCTCCGCCCGAAGTTCGGCGACAAGCTGTTCGAGAGCGACGCCGACCGGCATGGATCAGGCCGCCGGCTGGGGGGAGGCGGCAGCAGCCGGCTTCGCGGGCGCAGCGGGCTTCGCAGCGGCGGCCTTGGCGGTGGCCTCGGACTTCGCGACCTCCTCGGCAGCAGCGGCGTCCAGGTCGGCCTCCTCGTCATCGGAGTACGGCGTGTCGTCCACGTCGTCCATGCGGTAGTAGTTGATCGCATCCTCCGGCGGAGCCGACTTCGGACGGGAGCCCAGGTACGGGCTGTCGCGGCCGATGCCGATATCCGAGAGCGTCGTCGGAAGGTTCTGCTGCTGCGTGCCCGGCCACAGCTCCTCGATCGGGTGCGGGCCGTCCGCGAGGCGCTTCTGGTAGAGGTGCCGCAGTCGGTCCAGCTCCATGGTGTGCTGGCGCTTGGTGGAGCCGCAGGGGTGGATCTCCTTGACCGCGTCGCTGCCGTGGAGGTGGCGCAGAATGGCGATCTCGGGAACAGTCAGGTTGTTCTTCGGGATGGCCATCTCCAGACGGCCGCCGTGCAGCACGGTCGCGTTGTACAGTTCCATTGGGTCCTCCAGGGTGAGGGGAAGGACCGGGGCGCTGTCGCCCCGGTCTGTTGGTTGGCTGGGGGTCAGCCCGCGTACTGCGGAGCGCCCAGGTAGTTCGGGTCGTCGACCAGGGCCACGATCGCAAAGGAGGTGACGCCGTCGCAGGCGGTGAGCGGGTCCAGCGTGCCCCGGACATCGCCCGAGGTGGCGGTGCCGACGGCCTGAGAGCCGGCAACGTAGACGCCGAGCTGACCGCCCGACTGCGTGATCTCCAGGACGCCATTGAGCGCCCCGGCACTGTCGAAGCCGGCGGACCCGATAACCTCAATGCTGACGCCCGGAGCGACCGCCGTGGTGGCGTGCCCCAGGGTCGGGGTGTCGGAGTCCAGCGTGCCGGCGGCCCCGGTGTCGACAGCCATGGACAGGCCGTCAACCGGCGTCCCGGTCACCTCGACGGTGATGTCGCCGCCAGTCGTGAACGCGATCTCGACCGCGCTACGGATGCCGGTGATGTTCCCGTAGACCGGGCAGACCAGATACCAGGGCGTGCCGGCGTTGATCTGCGTGGCGTTGTACTGCCACGGCAGAAACACCTTCTGCCCGCCGCCCGAGATCAGGCTGTCGTTCTGGAACTCCGCCGTGATCATGTTCGGATCGCGGAGGAAGAACGGCAGGCCCAGGACATCGGATGTGCCGACCGTAAGCCCGGTAATATCCACGCTGGACGACACGGAGATAATCTCCTTGACCGCCTTGGTGCCGGTCAGTGCCGTCCCCGAGCCAGAGGACATGACGACAAGGTTGCCGTACTCGTCCTTGCAGGTCAGGGTCAGAACGGCCTCAGTGGTCCACGCGGCCACCGGGGCACGGGGCACGTCGAAGATGGCGCGATCGCTGCCATCGGTGCCGTAGACGCCATTGAAGCCCGTGGCGAGACCGCCGGCCGCGGTACACGCCTGGGTTTCGACAGCACCGTTCGGGTCGGCCGTGTCCGGGGAGCCCAGCGAGATCAGCATCGGGGTCGCGGAGACCGCCTTGTTGATCAGATGTTCGTCCCGGTAGTCCCTGCCGCTCTCGTCGAGCTGCACCCACACGCGCGAGCTGGCGGGGATGGTCGTGGTCCCCTTCCAGGTCACGGTGGCCGCCGTGTCGCCGAAGGCGATGGTGAAGCCCTTGCCGACGCGATGATCCGCCTGAAGGGCGACCATGCGATGGTCGGAGCCGTTGATGAAATCACCCTTGGACTTGCCCGCGGGGTATCCCACCGTAAAGGTGCCGTCGGTCGCTACTGCCGACGCGAGCACCAGTTCAACAACAGAGTGTGACATGGTTCGTTCCTCCGTTCCCCTGATCGCGTCAGCGACCAGGGGTGTGAATGGTGCCGATCAGGAGACCTGATAGACGGCGTGGCAGTTGAGCTTGTCGGCCTTCATGCAGCCGGTGTAGGTCACCGCCCGATAGAGGGTGTACTTGTCGGCCGGGCGGGCAGGGGCGTGGGACTTCCAATCCTCCCCTTCCATGGTGCAGAGCTTGATGTGCCGCGGGTCCATGAAGTACATGAAGTCCGCGCGGCCCAGGTCGTCGAGCGTCGGGTCGTAGACGCACTGGCCGACGCCCTTCATCGTCACCGACGGCATGCCAAGCTCGGTCGCCCCCGACTTCATGAAGCCGGAGTCGGTATACGTGCCCTTCTCGTGGATCTCGGCCTCCATCTTCTCGATGGCGGTCGATCCTGCACGCCAGATGGTCGGACGGCCGCCGTAGCGGCGAAGCTGGCGATACTCGCTCCGCAGCTTCTTGGTCAGCGTCTGGCTGGAGGTGGACGAGACGATCTTGCTCGACCCCACCAGAGAGCGGTTGCGCCACCACGGGTTGGTGGAGGCGTCGATGCCGCCGACGATGCCGGTGGTCGGGTCATCGCGGACGATCGCCTGGATGCCGGGGAACACCTTCGCGGACTGCGTCCCGTCAAGCCACATGATCTCGTTGAAAGAGCGCTCGGAGCCCTCCTTCATGTCGCTGACCTTGTTCTTCATCAGCCCGGTGATCGTGTGCAGCGCCCGGTTGCTGTGTTCGGACGTGCTCTCGCCGGTCGTGCTGTCGGTGACGGAGATGCCGTCGCGCTTCAGCTCGGAGTGCGTCAGGCTGATACCGGCATGCAGCTCGAACCATTCCCAGGAGAACTGCTTGAGGTTCGCCGGGTTGGCGTAGGTCACCGTGTCCGAGCCGACATAGCCCATGAACGTGGTGGTGTAGTCGCCCACGACGTTGCCGCGGATCGAGCCCCGGCCACCGGAGAAGGTGTCCTGGTTCTTGCGGAACTCGCCCATGGTCGGGCGGTCCTGGAGGTTCTGAGGGGTGGCGTCCCCCTTCATGTACTCGTCGAGATGCGCGTTGAAGATGTTCGCCACTTCCTGCGCGGTAAAATCGGCCATGGCCGAAGCTCCCATTGGTCAGGCCGTTACAGCCCCAGCGCGCGCCTGGTAACGTCCAGAGGCGTCGCCGGGCCGCTCTTGGCGGCAGTAACGGCGGTCGCGGACATGCCGGCCGGAGAGGGAGGTGTGGGGCGTCTCGGCATGATCTCCGAAAGCTCCGCATTGACGTTCTTCAGCGCCTCGTCCGAAAGCGCGCGGACATCCGCGACGGTCTTCGGGGTTCGGCTCGGATCGCCATGCAGGATCGCCCTGATCTCCTTCACCACCAGCTTCTCTTTGCGGGAGTATTCGGGGTCGCTCTTGCGGGCTTCTTCCGCCCACTGCTGGCCTGCACCGGCAAGTTCTTCGCCAAGGGCTGCGCGCCGCTCCGTGGTCTGACGCTCGTGGGCTTCCTTCTGCCTGGTCGTCATGGTGGCCGTGGTGGCGCGGGCGATGGAAAGCTCCCGCGCCCGTTCCTCCGTGATGCCGCCGGCGTCGACTTCCGCCTGAAGATCCTCGGGCAGCGTGTGCCCGGTGATGCCCTCGATGTCCTTGACCAGCCCCTTCAGGTACGGAAGGGCTTGCGCCGGGCTGTTCTTGATCAGGGCCATGATCTTGTAGCCATCCGAAACTTCGGTGACCTCAAGGCCGTGGCCCTGCCGGAACTCCTCGATCGCACGGAACTGCTCAACGTCCGCCTTCATGGAGGAGACTTCCTCCTTCAGCGTGGCGTTTTCCTTGGTGACTTCCTGCCAGCGCGGGTGCTTGTGGAACGGCAGCTTGGCATCGGGGTCCTCGGCCTCCTCGGCCTTCTCTCCCGGCTTCGCCTCCGCGTCCGCCTTCGCTTTCCCGTCCTCTCCCTTCGAGGTAGACGCGGCCTCGCCGCCGGTCTCCGCCTTGGGGGCCTTCTCCAACGCTTTAAGCGTCAGGTCGAGGCCGGCGGCCCGTTCGGATTTAGCGTCCGGTTCAGTCTTGTCCGCGGCAGACGAGCCCGCAGGATTAGCGTCTGTATCGACCTGTCCCTCGACGGGGGCCGTAACGATATCTTCGGCCGGAGACGAACCGGCACCCTCCTCAATCGGGGGCATTTAGCGTCCTCCTGGTTTGTGTCGGTCCCAACTTACTACATTCTGTCGGCAAAACCAACAAACGATCAACATGTGGCCACCGCCTAGACGCTTCTGCGTCAGGACTCAGGCCCGGCCCGCGACCTCTCCGCCGCTAGTGCGACCGCTCGCGGGGGTGTAGTCGGGCTGTGGGCCTGCCCTGGCGGGTGCCGCTTTACTCGCGTTGTCGCCGCCCTGGCCGCCCTGCTGGGCGGGGTCGCTGGACGGGTCGCCCGTGCCGGGCTTGGCCATTGCGTTGATGCCGGTGATGGACTGCTTGAGGGTTTCGTTGACCGCCTCGCCGATATCCACCCGGTCGTCCAGGGTCTCGACAGCCTTGCGCGCCAGCCACGCGGGCGTAACGCCGGGGACTTGCAGCAGCAGCGGCGACAGGCGCTCCAGGTTCGCGATGTCCTGGGCCTTGTTCGGCCGGCCGGTGCTGCCCGCCTCGATCTCCAGATACAGCTCCTTGGCGACATCCGCGCGCGTCAGCGTCGGCCACATGGCCCCGCGCCCCACGATCTCCTTGACCTTCTCCGCCGAGAACTCCAGCAGAAGGATCTGGCTGCTCTTGCGGGCGATCATCGACAGCAGCTCGTCCAGGTCGTCCGCGTTGGACTGAAGCGACGACACCCGGCTGCCTTCCGCGATGGACGCTTCGGTGGCCGAGCCGCTGGACAGACTGCCGAATGTGGCCTCCTGGCTGCCGCTCGCGCGGGTGAAGTCCTGGAAGACAGTCTCCGTCTCGTACAGGTTCGGGTCGATCGCGGTGCGCGGAACCTCGGAGATCAGGTCCCCTGCCTTGCCGTTGGGCTGTAGGCCGGTCAGGAACAGCACATCGTGGTCCTGGGCGTTGGCCAGAACGCGAACGTCGTCCTCGGGGATGGACCCCTGCGCCGCCGCATACAGGGGGCGATTGGCGATCCGGTGCTGCCGGCGGGCCTCCATCGTGCGGTTGTACTCTTTCTGCGGGTGCCGCAGCAGGCGCGCGTCCGACGGCGGGAACAGAGCGTCTTCTTCCTCGATGTCGTTGAAGGTGAGTGCCTGGAGCGACCAGAACCCCTCGATCGCGACGAACGGCGGGCGCGGCTCCTCCAGGAAGTCGCTATAGCCGTCGACCATCGTGTAGATCAGGTTATCGGCCCTGCACTCCATGACGTAGACGCAGCACATATCCTCTTTGGGGCCGGGCTTGCTCGACGCCCAGACGTGCGCGGACTTCATGTGCATGCTGTGATAGCGCGTGAAGTTCTTCTCGCTGAGGTCGACGCCGTAGGTCTCCTTGACGGCGTCGACCGTCATGAAGTGCTTCCGCGTCACCCAGCGCGCGCCGACGAACCCCTTCAGGTGCCGGGTCATGCAGTCGGGGATGACGCTCGTGGACTTCGGGAAGTCCCAGGTCAGACCCTCGCTGACGACCACGTTCTCCGGTTCAGCCTGGAGCTGCTGGAGCATCAGGCGCAGCTCCTCGGCCTCGGCGCTATCGACCTCCGTCTCCCCGTCGTCCAGCTCGGCCGACAGCCGCTCGATCTTGCGCAAGGTCGCCGTAGCGTCCGCGATCTTTGCCACCACGTCGGGCTGGCGGGAGGTGATCCGTTGGAAGCCGACGCCGACATAGCCGACGCCCGTGGACTCGACCCGCCGGACAAGCTGCTTGATGCACTCCTTGAAGGTCGGCTCGACCTGCCCCTGCTGGTTTTCGTAGAGCATCTGGAGCGTCTTGGCGTAGCGGTTCATCTGCTCGCGCGCGTCCATGCCCTGGGCGAAGTCGTCCAGAATGGCCATGGCCGTCTCGGGCGGCTCGATCGCCGCGGCCTCGCCAGGAGCACCGCCCTGCGCCAGCGCCTCCACCTGCTGCTCGTACATCATCACCGTCTGCTTGGCGGCGATGATGCTCTCGGGGCGCTCGTCCCACACCGC
Organism: Thalassobaculum sp. OXR-137; assembly: GCF_034377285.1. Taxonomy (NCBI): domain Bacteria; kingdom Pseudomonadati; phylum Pseudomonadota; class Alphaproteobacteria; order Rhodospirillales; family Thalassobaculaceae; genus Thalassobaculum; species Thalassobaculum sp. OXR-137. The sequence continues at coordinate 2,408,036 of NZ_CP139715.1, forward strand.
GAAGTCCAGCCGGGGGCGACGCTTGGCGATGGCCTTCGGGTCGCGTGCGTAGAGCGCGGAGGTGCGGTTGAGGATGTGCTGGAGGCAGATGTTCAGGACGTACCGGTTGTCGGCGTCGGTCTGGCCGTTCCACTGCTTGCCGGACACGAAGGCCATGTCCTCCTTCATGCGCTTGAAGGCGGGGGCGTGGTGCTTTTCATCGTGCCGGATATTGTCCAGCAGGGAGTTGACCAGGCGCTTGCGCTGCTCGGGAATACCGGCGTTGTCCTCCTCGCGGCGGAGCTTGCGCTTCTCGTCCTCCGGCACCCGCATCGGGTCGGGCTGATCGTCCATGCCGCTCTGCACCAGGTACGGCGACGCCGGCTCGCGTTGACGCATGCCCATTACCTGTCTCCCATGGCCAGAGTGCGCGCGCGCTCCCGGCGTTCATCATTGGCGGCCTGCTTGATCCAGTTCAGCGACCCGACAGGCGCGTATCCGCTGTCCGTGGTCGCCACTCCGTCCCGCTTGGGCTTCGACTGAAGGTTCAGCCCGAGGCCGATGTGGGCCAGGGCATCCACGAAATCGTCATGCTTGCCGTTCGGGAACTTCAGGGTCTCGGCGCGGGCTCGCTCGTACCAGGGCGCTGCCACCGGCCACCGCACCATACCCATGGAGCCGCGGGCCTGGATGGCCTGGGCGCGCGTCACCTTGTCGGCCGACGGCACCTGCTCGACGATGTTGATGTAGACCCGCTCCTCCTGCATGCGCTTGCGCAGGAACGGCCCGATCGACTTGGAGATATGACCGCTCTCCGCCCACCAGACGAGGGGCCGCCACTCCTTCATGAGCCGCAGCATCTCCTCGACGGTCTTGGCGCTGTCGATCCGCCCCCACACCGAGTCCAGCAGCCAGATCGCGTTGTCCTGGTCGACGCCGACGATCAGCAGGCACGTCCGGTCGTTGCGCTGCTTCAGACCCACCGCGTGGTCGCTGGAGGCGTAGATCCGCATGCGCCCGACAGGCGGCCGGTTGTGGGCCTGATAGGGGACGATATGCGTGGCCTTGAAGAAGTCGCCATCGGCCGGGCTCGGCCGCCCCAGGTACAGGGCGGAGAAGATCCTGGGGTCGTTGTCGTTGGCCTCGTCCAGAAGCTCCAGCGGGAACTCCTCGGGCCACAGCGCGCCCCCCGGCTCAATGCCCAGCAGCTCGGCAAGCTCGGGGTCGTCCACGATGGCCGGGATGTTGAGGTACTTCCACTTGGCGCAGCGGTCGGGCTTGGCGATGTTCTCCGGGTGCTCCGGGTCGCACAGCCACCCGATCAGGTCGTCTTCATTCCAGCGCGTGTGCACGATCATGATCGGCGTGGTAGCGCGCACGCGGGAGAAGGCGACTGACGAATACCAGTCCTTGCACTGCTGGAGCACGGCGGCCGACGCCGCCTCGACGTGGTCCTTGATCGGGTCGTCGATGACGAACAGGTCGCAGGAATAGCCGGTGGTGCCGTTGCCGCGCCCACGTAGAGTGATCGAGCCGCCCAGCACAAACTCCATGTCGTCCTTCGCCTTGGAGCCCTTCTTCATGACGCACTTCGGAAACACCTGGCGGAAGGCGGCAGACTGGAGAATGTCGCGCAGCTCGGAGCCCACCTTCTGTGCGCGGTCCTCGGAGTAGGTGCCGACGATGATGTCCCAGCGAGGCCGGCGACCGATGATCCAGGCCATGCCCATGAGCGACAGGATCGTGGTCTTACCGTGCTGCGGCGGCAGGCTGTAGGCGGAGCGCATCATCTTGCGCTGCTCGACCTGCTCGACCGCGCCGATCATCAGCTTGTGGTGAGGCTTCGCGGTATACGATGTCTTGGAGGCGTCCTCGGAGAACTCCGGGTCCGGCATCATCAGCTCGATGAAGTCCAGCAGGTTCTCTCGCGCGGCGCGGATCTTCAGCAGCCGGACAGCCGCCAGCTCCTCGCTGCGCAGCGCCGCAAGCTCCGCCTCGCGGGAGAAGTCGATGGTGGCGTCAGCCATCGCGCGGACGCTCGCTAACATGGGAGGAGGTGCGGATCATCATGGCGTCGATCCGCGTGGTGAGGCCGGAGAACCCCTCCCGCATCCCCGTGGATATCTTGTCAAAGTCGCCCTGGACGCCGCGCAGAATGCGCTCCATCTCGTCGCGCCGCATGCACTCCTCGCGCACCCGTTCGATCCTTTGGTGCAAGACCTCCGACCGGTGCGTGCTTCGCTTCTCGACCCACATGAGGCCGGCGATCAGCATTCCGGAACCCGTGAACAGCAAGGCGATCACGGTGCCGACAAGCTGGAGCGTGCCCAGGGTCACAACGTCTACGTCCATCAGGAAGGCCACCCGTCGCTCTCGACCGGCTCGCCCTCGACGATCGTGGTAATCGTGCCGGTGGTGGTGTTGATCAGATCCAGGTCGTCGTGGTCAGCGGCATCATCGATCGCCGCGTGGAGGGCTTCTTCCTGGGCGAAGCACGCCTGGACGTGGAGCCCCACCGCGCGGGCGATGGCGGTTACGGCCGTGGCGTCTAACGTCACCCACGTTCCGTCCGCACTCTTCCATTTGATCGTGATCTGGTCGTCGTCCTGGGCGAGCTGGCGCGCTCCGCTGAGCTTGGCTTGCGTCAGGGCGTCGGTTGCCACCGGGACGCCCGACACCGTGATGCCGCCGGTCTCCACCTCCCACCTGTGCTGCGTCGCGGCGGCCTTCATGCGCCCCTTGCGGGCGGCGACCGGCATGTCCGACACGATCCAGGCGGTGCCATTCCAGTTGGCCGGCCACTCGGTCGCGGGGTCGTACGTCGGCACCGGATGCGACCCGGTATAGCCCGCGGCAGCTAACCGGGAGGCGGTGATCGCTTCGCCAGTGTAGACGCGCCGCCCGATCCGAATATGAGGGGTCGCCGTACCCGGAAGCATCGGCAGAGGCGCCGGGCCCGAACCCTGGTGGCTGTAAAGGTCGCTCATCTCACGACCCCCACGTGGTGAAACCGGAGGGCGGGGTATAGGTCAGCGTCGCCGGCAAGATGGCCGTGTCGTATTTCGAATAGAGCGCGACGCAGAGCCGGACGTCGCCAGACACCGTGAACCCCGAGAACGCCGTGCCAGTCCCTGCAGATGGATCCTGCGTGCCGAAGGAACCATTAAAACCGACCGATAGCTTGGCGCCCGGACCGTCATAGGCGACTTGAAGGATCACACCCTTTTCATCGCCCGGCCAAGTGCCGAGGCCAGGACTCGCTGTCGAGCCACCAAGATCGGTTCGCCTCGTGCCATTTGCGAAGTTGTACCCCAGAGCACTCGACCCTGAGTTCCCCGCCGGCACCCCCGCACCGAATCTCGTATCGAGTTCCGTTACTCCGACCTCGATCACGATGTTTGTGCCGACGATCACCAGAATTTCGCCGTAATATTTGCCGGATGCTGGCGCAACCCCCGTCGAAAGGACATGGTTGTACGGCGCATTGTCGATCGCCGTCGCCAGCGGACCGAGATCTGTTCCGGCCAACATTGCGTCGCCTTCGCTGACGATCCAAGTTCCCTGGGGGCCGACCGCACCGCCCGCGGCGCCGGTAAAGTCGCTGACCCGACGAACGACACGGTCGGAGGGGCTACCGCCGATGTACATCTCCCGGGGCATCAGGACCCGCCCTTCGTGGTCCAGGCCAGGTCAACCGTGACGTCCGCACCCGCGCTGGGCGTAATGACGTAGCTCTGGTTCTCCAGCAGCCGACCGGGTGCCTGCTTGTCGTAGAACACGACTTTCCCGCCGGCCGGCACCGTCAACCCGACGATGATGTCGACGCCCGTTCCGTCGATGACGTTGGCCCCGGCGGTCGTCTCGGTCCCGGCCTCGCTGAACAGCGCCGTGCCGTCCTGATTGTAGCGAGCAATGGTCACGGTCGCCGCGTTCGTGCCGTCCACGTTGCTGAGCGACATGTGGTCGACATCGACGACCGCGTCCGACCCGGAGCTGTTGCTGATCACGTTGATGGCGCTGGTGGTGGAGAACTCGTATGAGCCCGCCCACTGCTTCAGCGGCATGCTTCCTGTAATCAAAGGGTTAGCCATTCCTCACCTCACAGACCAAGGGCCGCACGGATGTTCTCGCCGTGGCCGCTATAGGAGATTGTCCGGGTTTCGTTCCCGCCGCCGTTCTGCGTGGTCAGGCTGATGCCGGGGCCGGGGAGGAGCTTTGCCTCTAGGTCAGCGGGGGTCGTGTCGTTGCTCGACACCCGCAGCCCGCCCGTGGCAGCGGCCGCCTCGACAGCGGAAGCAGCGGCGGCGTCGGCGCTGTCAGAGGCGGCGCTGGCCGCTGCGACAGCCGTGGCCGACGAGGAGGAGGCTGTGCCGGCACTGCTCGCTGCCGCGGTGGCGCTGGCTTCAGCGGCAGCAGCGGCGTCGGCGGCACCACCATCCAGGTCAACGACCTCGACCCAATACTCCGCCGTCAGATCGGTCGCGAACGTGCCGGACGTGTGAGCCACCACACAGCGATAGAGCTTGGACGACTCATAGACGCCGTCGCGCAGGCGATACGCCGTCGCGGTCACCCAGTCGGCGACCGTGCGCAGGCCGAAATCGATCTCGGGGGAGAGCTGGTCGATGCCGACGGCCTGGCTTGCGATCTGGCCGTCGTCGCGCTGGATCAGCGCCAGGTTGGTGCGAACGGCATCCGACGTAGCCTTGATGCGATTAAACTCCGCATCCAGGTTGACGCCGGAGTGAGGGGTCGCCGGGTTGGCCGCGGCGAAGGCGGAGAAGTCCGCCTGTCTCTCGTATGCCGGAGGCTGAGCCACAGATTGGCATCCCTGGTGTGGTCAATGCTGGCCAACATACTACAGACAGTCGGCCAGCAATGCCAGAGGGATGATTTAGACTACAGGTTATCCAAGGACCTGATGCGGAAGCCCGCCGCGTGGCGGTGGCCTCCGCCACCGTACTGCTGCGCGATGGCCGATACGTCCATGCCCTCGTCATTGGAGCGCAGGGAGAAGACCCACTCCCCGTTGGCCGACCGGCCGTAACAGGCCGCGAACGGATGATCGACCGCCATGGCGTTGCCTGCCTCGCTGGCCCACTGATAGGAGCAGGTGAGGGCGGGGACAGTGACTTGACCGATGACCAGATCATGGACGCCATCGCGGATCGCGTCAGCGATGCACCTGTCCTGGTGGGACTTGATGGCCGTGCCGTCGCGCCACAGCTCGCCCCTGGACTTCGACCCTCCGCACATGAGCGCGTGCCAGTGGGCCATCGACATCGGGCGGGACATCAGCCCGAGATGGACTTCGCGCGAACCGTCGATCTTGAACCGCCAGAGATCGCGATCTTCGATATGCTCGATCAGCAAGGGCGGCAGGTCTTTCGGGAAGAACTCCCTCCACGCCAGCATCGCGCCACTGTGCTCCATGTCGAACACGATGCGGGTGTTCCCGACATCGAAGTCCGCCAGGTCCTCGGCGGCCGTCTTGTGGTGATCGATCACCAGCAGAGAGTGTGCCTCCTGCGCGATGACGCCGAGCACGGGGCGCTTGTAGCTGAAATCGACCATGATCACGTCGCGATCATCGCAGCAGGGCGGCGTGTTGCCGTAGCTCGCGGGGTGCAGATCCACGACCTCGTCATAGTACCGCCAGACCACGTATGCCGCGGCGAAGCCGTCGGCGCAGTTGGCGTGGTAGATGCACAGGGGCTTGGTCATGCGCCCACCCCCATCTTCATGCGCGCGCCTGGGCACGGGCACTCGGGGTATTGGCTGCGGCGGTCGATGGTCACATCCACGCCGTTTGCCCCATCAGGGAAACTCTCGTGGATTTTCAGCGGGCCAGGGGTCTCGACGCCCTCCCGCACCCCGCGCAGGCTGAAATTGTGCTCGATCTGCGCGCGCGTCCCTTCGTAGGTCAGGACGCGGACGACCTTGATGCGTTCTTCGCTCATCCTCATTCTCCTTTCCGCCCTATGCGGGCTGTGTGGTCGGCTTAGCGGTGAGCCGGGGGTGTTGGTGTTAAGCACCCGTTCCACCAAGCGATGGGCCAACCCACCGCTAAACCGACCTCCTTCATTCACTGCTCAGCGCCAACGGCCGTGGAGGCGCTTGCTTCTCCCCTAACTCGCACCTAGCCCGTTACGCTCCATCCGGGCCGAGGAGAGAGCCGTTGACGCTGATCGGGGTTAGGCGGGCTCGTAAGTCGCCTCGAAAATGTCCGGCTTGCACGGATAGAACTCGCCCTTCACACCCTTGATGATCCAGTCGCCCGGACTGGCGGTCATGACACCTTCGAGCGTGGTGATGTCGATGCTTCCACCCCGCCAGCGAGCCTTGGCGCCGACCATAAATTGCTCGATCTGCTCCATGACTTCCGCGCGAGCTATGGGGGCAAAGTCGAACGCCTCGGTTGGCATTCGCACGGCTTCGATAACCACTGGCTTCTTTCGGAACTTCGGCATGCTCTCTCTCCTGTTTCATCGGACCCGCCCCGCCAATCCGGCAGGATGTGAAACGGGACGGGCCCTATGCGCTGAGCCCTGCCGGGCTCAGCCGTCTCGTTGACCGATGCGGCGCTCCAGCCGCGCGGTCTGCTCGGCCAGCAGCTCGGTCAGGTGAATGATCGTGTTGGCGCGGCGGTTGATGTGGGTCAGGGCCGTATGGATGCGGTCCACCAGCGGGTCGGACGCCTTGATGAACGACTTGCCCCGGGCCAGTGGATGCTTCGGCGCTCCGTGTTGCGTGAGGCCAAAGCAGTAGACCGGATACTTTCCGTCGAGCGACAACGCGGCCAGGAACGGCGGTAGCCGTGGCATCTGCACAAGGTTCCCGCAGGCGATGATCCGGATCGCGGCGCCTGCCGACAGTTCGCGGATTAAATCGAGGTTCGTGCGTTCGATCCGATCCAGATCAGCGGGGCTCTCCCGCCGCATGCGGAGGCGCCACCGCGTCAGGTCGTCCGGATCGGTCGCGATGTAGCTGTCCCGGTTGACATAGGTCATGCCGGCGGCCCGCTCCCTGGTCAGAGCCATGCCCCGGTGAACGGTCGGGTCGTTCACGTCGCCGCCGGCCTTGCTCGGATTGGCCAGGCCGATCAGAGCGCGGGGGCCGTCCGCCCACCAGCGATCGAGGCGGAGACGGTGCTCGCCACACGGGCTGAACTCTGCGCTTCCGCGGGGACTTGCTCCAGTTGAAGTCATGTTGATGCCTCCTCGTTGTTTGCGACAGACTGTCGGTTGTTGTCTGCAATGTCAACAGACAAATCGGAGGGGTGCAAAAGCTGGAGGGGCGAAAAATTTGTCGGGACAGGGGAATAGGTAATTGCGCGCGGATCGAGACCCCCCACCCAGGGGTCAAAGTCTCTGCCTGGCCTCATGGCCCCGGCGGGCTGCATCAATGCGCCCGCGCTACGTTGTCAGTGTAGTGAATTACTCTTTGTGTTCAGTGAGTTGAGGTTGTGATGGGGCGTCTTGCGGGGCGCTACCCTCTACTTCCCGCATCCTTTCCCGCACCCGAATGAGGCTTGCCATAAGCTCGTCGTCCGTCATCTGAGTAGGGTTCTTGCCGTCTAAGCCATTGTCATCATTGGTCTTTCGGAGCTGGCGGTCGTGCTCCAATATGGTCTTTGCAGCCCCTAGTTGAGTTACTGGAGGATATTTCTCGTCCATCAGGCGCGCGCACGTCGAAAGCGCCGCTCCAATGAGCCCTGCGCTCCGCGCGTCCCCCGCTTCGCGGACTGCCTCCACAATCTCCGGATCCCGCATCAGCCGGTACGCTTCCGTTGCCGGATTGGCGAACTTGGCCGCGCGTGCCGCGTCGATTGGCTTCATTCCATCCGAGAGCTTTCGGACGAACACCGTCCGCTTTTCGGTAGACGCTACGATTGCCTTCTTTCCCATAGAAATATCCTATCAATCGCCAAGCAACCCGTCACCTCTCCCTACAATCCGCCATCCCGACAGACTGTCGCCAGATTATTGCCATTGACACCCTACAAATCACTAGTGTAGGGATTGGGGACAGACAGAGACCAACAACCCCACAGAACGGAGTGCAGACCATGACCACTTATTTCTCCGCCGAATACGCCTACCACCTCCACAAAGCCGGCTTCGTCTCCACAGAACAGACGCGCTATTACCTCCAAGGCGTTTGCGTCGAGAAAGCGCAAACCCGCCCCGGCTGCTATCTTGTCGCCACCGACGGTCACCGCATGGGCGTGTTCTATGACGCCACTGCGCACACCGACCAGTCCGGCATTATCGTGTCGCTGAACAAGACCGGCCTTGCCGCGTGCAAGCCGGGGCGCCATGACATGGACGGCCGCATGGTCGTGGTCGAAGGCTCCACCGTCGCCATTCACGACCGCACCGCCGGCGACGCGGCCGCTTCGGCGCCGTCCCCTCTGGCAATCAACTGCGGTTCCGTGATCGACGGCACCTTTCCCGACTGGCGCCGGGTTGTCCCCTTCAAGCCACAGACCATCCACGCGCACAAGTCCTACAATCCGGCCTATCTGGCAGCGTTCAACTTCAAGCCGTTCAGCGGTGCAACTCCCGCTCTTACCATCGAACAGGGCGACCACCGCGACCCCGCGGTGGTCCGCAACACCGCGTTCCCGGACTTCCTCGCCGTGCTGATGCCGATGCGCGCAGCCGACCCGGAAAAGACTCCCGATATCCGCCCGGGCTGGCTCAACGACAACCCGCACGCCCTGCCGAAATCCGAGGCTGCCGAGTAATCGGGCCCTCACTTAGCAGGCGGTCCCCGCGCTGCCTGCTGGCATGAGTGTCTGAAACCGCGACAGAAAGGTGACCATCATGGCCCGCACACAGACAATCGTTCGCACCCTCTGCCACTTCGATGAATTGAGTGACGAGGCAAAGGAGAAAGCCCGCGACTGGTGGCGCGAGTGCGAAAATCAGGACACCGACACAAGCTGCACCTATGAGGACGCTGCGACCATCGCGGATCTGCTTGGCATTGATCTGCGCACCCGTCCTGTGAAGCTGATGAACGGGAGCACCCGCTTCGACCCGTGCATCTGGTATTCCGGCTTTTCCTCTCAAGGCGACGGCGCGTGCTTCGAGGGCACCTATCGCTACCGCAAGGGAGCACTCGCGGCCGTGAAAGCTCACGCGCCAACCGATACCAAACTGCACCAAATCGCTAAGGATCTACAGGACGCGCAGCGCAAGGCGTTTTACTGCCTGACGGCGTCCTGTTCTCACAGCGGCCGCTATTACCACTCCGGCTGTATGTCGGTGTCGGTTGACCTGGAAAGCGAGCACTACATCGACCCGACCTGCGAGGCGGAAGAGGACATCCGCGACGCGCTGCGCGCCTTCGCGGACTGGATTTATTCCCAGCTTGAGGCGGAATACGAGTACCGCATGAGCGACGAAAACGTCGATGAAAGCATCCGCCTCAACGAATACGAGTTCACCGAAGACGGAGGCCCCGCATGACCCGCCTCCTGTACTGGCTCCACGAAATCGCCTGCATCCTACTCCTGGCCGCGTTCCTGCTCGGTCTCCACATCGTGGCAGCCGTGCTTACCGTTGACCCGCTTGTATGATCTGAGGACAGAACGATGGCCGATACCTTCAAGCAAGACGACGATGAAACCTCGGTGATGTTTCGTCGCTGGCGGAATAAGCAACACGAGATTTTTGCAATCATCCCCTCCGAGGAATGGGACAGGCGCGGAAGCGTCACCGTCTTCGACGGGTGCCATTGCGGCGGGAATTATCAGGCATGCATCCGTGGGTCTCGCCCTGCCACTCCGGAGGAATACGCGCCGCTCAAGCGCTCCATGGAGAGCGCGCCCTATGGCTATCGCGTCCGCGTGATCAAGCGGCGGGGAACACGATGACCCGCAAACCCACCATATGGGAAAACCTCGTCGCCAAGCTCGATCGGGACCTGACCAACGAAGAATGCCGCGAAGATATCCACCGCATTCTCGCGGAACACCGGGTCGAAATGGCCATGCAGGGCAAGCTCCCCCACCAACGCAAGCGATAGCCGAAACGCGCCAAGGCGCGTCCGCCGGTAGCTCCGGCGCTGATGAGGCAACACCCGCTCGCTACGGGGGAGGATGAGACGATGAATGAATATTTAATTGGCTGGACATACTGTGACGGCCCGTCCGGGTTTCTGACCAGCGCGACGCTGACCGTTGCGGAGGCGGATCGACTGGGCGCCTTTCTTGCGAAGCAAGTAGACGACTGTCCGACGGTGATTTTTGACGCCTTCGTTTCCGAACGGTCCGCCCCGCACCGCGACCTTGACAGCGTCATGGGTGAGATTTTCGAAGCGCTTGGACTAGAGGCCACGTCATGACCCAGTCCGACCACCGACGCGCCAAGGCGCGTCCGCCGGTAGCTCCGGCGCTGATGAGGCAACACCCGCTCGCTACGGGGGAGGATGAGACGATGGATAGGCCGAGCATGACCCCATACAACGCCCTGACCGCGATAAGAGCACGCATTCGCGGCGAATGGGACAATCCGAAACTTGTGTTTTTCGGGCCGCTCTCGCCAGACGTAGGAGATGACATCCTGGAAATCATCAGGTGCGTCAGCCCAAGCATCGAGTCTGAGGACGAGGACGCCACGTCATGACTCAGTCCGACCACCGCCGCGCCGCGACCGGCCGCACTCCACCCCGGCGCATCCGCGCCATTCTCCGACGCGCTGGCTTCGACGCGAGGGAGGCCGCCAAAGAGGCGACCCGCCTTTCGCTTGCCCGCATTGTCTGAAACCACGACAGATTGAGGATCGACAGATGAGACGCTTTCACGACTTCGCCGCGACCAAAAACATTTCCGTCTATGTCGTCATGAAGGGCGCCCGGCACGTCGCCACTGTTCGCGTGCACCACGGCGGGACGTGCTTCGTCGAGGTTTGCAACTTCGGCAAGGGACCGGACACGGTGCAGACCGGGTCCGCCAGCGGCGGAGGCTATGACAAGTTCACGGCCGCGTTGTCCGGTCTGGTGATCGATGGCGCGACCATGACCGACCATTGCACCAAGGGCCGCAAGGGCGCCAAGGACGTTTTCGGAGCGAACTACAACCTGGAAACGCGTGATTATTCCGACTGGTACATCCTGCCCGGCCTGGATCGGCTCAAGGCGCGCGGTTACCGCGTAGTCACGGCGGTTTGACTATGATCCCCTACGCCAAGAAGCCCCCGACGCCCGTGCAGAACCACCGGTCTCGCTTCGCGCACCATCCCCTGGAAGTCTGCGAGGACTGCAACGGCTGGATTGAGGCGGACATCCTGCCGCACGACCGGCCCACGCTCCCCGCCGACATCGATCGGATCTGGCCCAAGGCGGACGGCTGGGACATCATCGCCTCGAACGGCATGGCCGGCCCCGGCTTCACCTGGTTGCCGTGCCAGTGCTGCGGCTCCACCCTGGGCGGGCTACGCTATCCCGCCATAGCCTTCAGAGAGGAGTACCCCGGGCAATGATCCGCGCCCTGTTCCACCTGACCGGCCCGGCGATCGTCCTGGCCACTGCCTACGCCCTGGTGCACCTCGGCCTTTGAGACAGCCCGCCTCACACACGCTATGGTGCGCCTTTCCACGTCGGAGGGCGCACCATGGGACAGAAGCCTTGGGAGAAGAAGCCGAAATCACTGATATTTGTGGAGAAGTTCGGCATATTCATTGGCTACGCAACGCTTGCACTATTCGCCTTCAACATGATTGGTTTCGCCATTTTCTTGCTCTACGGCATTTTTCAAAAGTTGACAGGCTAACCGCTTTCTGCATACCGTCGCCTTGGAGCGTGGAAACTCCATACGACGTAGGCGACCTCGCACGACACGCGACCAGCCAGATACATCCGGGGGGCATGCGGGAATGTCCAGGGCGCAAGCCTAAAGCCGCATGCGCTCGACCTACGCCGAGTTTCCAACCCCCGGAGTCCGTGCCGTGGAAAGCACCGGTTCTGGCAACCGTTAGCGTAGGAGCCCGCACCATGCGCGCACCCGATACCGGCAACGTGGTTTGCCTGTCCGACTACCGCCCCCGTCCCGACCATGCCCGCGAGCCTGGCTTCATCCGTCTAGAATGGTGGGTACCCGCCGACTGGCGCGACGATATCGAAACCGCATTGGAAAACGCGATCAACCGGAAGGAGGGCGGGCGATGACCAGACGTGAAGCCTACCTGGAAGGTAAAATCATCAGCCTCACGCAGGAGCGGGACATTTTCAAGTGCTTGTTGGACGATGCACAGCAAGAGAGGAAACAGGTTATGAACTCGAACGAGCATCTATTGGCTACAGTGAAAAAGCTGACCCATTTAAACCAGAAGGTTCTTCCTTTGTTGAACTCTATTATTCAGGGGGAGCAGGTTACTCGGTTCCAGGCTGAGCACATGGCTCACACCATAGACGCAGGGCTGAAGGCTGCGCTCTACCACCCAGAATGTCCGGATCACCTCCACTGCACAGCAAAAACCCCCGGCCTGATGTGCAGGGAATGCAACGTTGGGAAGGCGCGGGCCAAACGAAAACTCCCACCCAAGCCAGAGACGATCCCAGCACCCAAGAAACCCAAGCACACCACACCGCGCCACTTGAGCCCGAAAAAGCCACCGCGCGGATAATCCGCCACCGAGAACAACAAAAGGGCCAGCGTCACAACTGGCCCTTTTCGCTCTGTAAGCCCCGCTGACGGGCAAGTCGCCCCTTCGGCTACCACCCCACCATGGAAGGCCCGCTCGGCCCCTCACCGCTCACCGCGTGCCGAATGTCGGGCCTTACGACCACCAACGACCGCGCCTCCCTGGCCCACGTCTTACGAAGCTCCCCCGCGCTGGCTTTCTGGTCCCCCCGGATCAGCACCCCTGCATCCTCCATCGCGTCCTGTAGCTGCTTCAACAAATTGTCCCGATCCGGCTTGATGTCGTGCGGAAGCCCGACGCGATGCATTGCCCGGTGCGGGGGGCGGAACCGGAAGTCGACATCGATCCGCACCGGGCCGTGCAGCCACGTCAGATCCACCCCCGCCCGCAGCATCGTGTCCGCCGCGTTTTTTGCGATCCGCGCCACGAACTCCCGATGGGCCACCACTTCGCGCTTGGTCCGCACGCTGAAGTTCTTCCCCCGAGCGCTCGGCTTCGGGATTGGCGTACCCGGCACCACGAACATCAGCACCCGCTCGTCGCCCTCATCGGTGTCCGCCGCGAAGTCATTCATGCCTGCCTCCATGGTGTTGTGATCCTGCTGGGCCTGCTTACTCGTTCTTGGGGAGTGGCGGAGCGGAGCGAGTACCGCCCCTCCCTACCTAAGAGTATATAATAGGGACCCGCGGGACCAACCCAATTTGTCGGGGAAAACACGAACTAAGTAGTTGATCTAATGAAGAGCAGTTGGCGGGACCGTATTTTATAAATTTTATAGAGACCTCGCCAAAAGCGTCGGGGCCCTTGAGGCTCCAGTGACTTAGCATACTCGGTCCCGCCGGTCCCGCCCGGTCCCGTTTTTCGACGGGACCGGGGCTTCCCCGCCAATGTGTCGGGCCTCACTCATCCGCCATGACCACCATTTCGATGGTCGGGTCGTACTCGAACCGGGTCCATTCTGGCTTCCACACGCCGTCGTCCTGGAAGCCCTGCTTGCGGTCGATGGGACCGCCCGGCACATCCAGATGGCCGGTATTGGCGGGCTTGTTGGCGAGTGCGCCGCGGACAATCAAGCCCGCCTCCAGCGCCATGTCCACCAGCCGCTCGTACTCGGCCCGCGGGAGCTGCTGGAGGGCAGGCGGGAGCTGCGAGCGGCGCTGGAACAGCCCGTTGGCGTTGGTCTTGGTGAGGGGGTAGTGGTCGAACGCCGCGCGCTGCACGGCCACGACCAGCCACGCCAGACGCTCAGTGCGGATCTTGTCGGCGGCCGGGACCCTGTCGGTCACGTCCACCAGCAACCCCGAGAGCTGCCGCATCAGCGTCTTCACGCCGTCGAACATCTCCGGATTGTTGGCCTTGAGCACCCCGGCGTAATAGACCTTGCCTCTTGATGGAGCGTGACCCATAGCCTCCATCTTTCGACGGAAGTCCGAGGCGTGCCAGAAACCGAGTGCTACGCGGGTGGATCCGATGATGGCGGTGGATCCACGCACGGCCGCCTTCATGTCCTCCAGGTTCTTGATCGGTGTCTGGTCGTTGCCTTTGCGGATGTGGTGCGTGATGACCACGGCCGCCCCCAGCGCCCCGCACAGCCGGGACAGCTCCGCCATGTACTCGGTGACCACGGAGCCGCTGGTGTCCTCGCCGTGCAGCGTGGCGGCCATCGTGTCCACCACCACGGCCGACACCTTGCCGCCCTCGCCGACGATCTCCGCGATCGCCGCATAGAGTGCTGCCCACCGCGGCGACTGGTGAGGCTGGCGGGCCTGGTCGTGCGCCACGAAGGGAAACGCGCCGCCCACGTCCAGCAGTGGGATAATCCGCAGATGTCCGGTAGCGGCCGCGCGCATACTGCCGTCGGGATCGATGTCGTCGAGCCGGATATGGAGCTCGTCGTGGGCGTCCTCCGAGGTGATCATGATCACGGTGCCGCCCGCCGCCTCGTCGGTCACCGGCTGGCCCATCCAGAGCACCTGATTGTCCGCCGCGGGGTCGGTCCTGTTCCCGGCAGCCGCCAGCCGCAGACACAGGTCCAGGCACAGGAACGTCTTGCCCGCCCCGCCCTCGGCGGCCAGGACGTGCGTCTGCCCGGCCATGATAAGCCCCTGCACCAGGTGCCGGCGCTTCGGCGGCGTGCCCATGGCCCAATTGCCGATGTCGAAGCCGCGCAGCGCCCCCAGCTTCATGTCGAACTTCAGCGCCCCGGCATAAGGCTCGGGCGGCGGTGTCGTGGTGTCGGGCAGCGCGCCGTTGTTCCGGCGGTCGTTGTCGATCTGGCCCTGGAACTCGGCCTTGAACCGCTGCTCGCTCCAGGGCGGCACCATGTGTGCCTGCATCCAGTCGTATGTCGCCTGTGCGGCCTGATCGAGCGGGATGGTCCCCCAACGCACCAGCCGCAGGTGGTAGCCCGCCACCTGATTGAAGTTGTCCCAGCGGGTCTCTCGCCCGGTCCCGCCCTCATGCACATCGGACGTGAGAGCTTTGACCGCGTTGGGTCGGTTGCCGCCCGCCGCGGCGGAGAAGTCCATCGCCCCACCCTGGGTCGGGCTGAAGTCGAGCACAGCGGTCTTCGCCGGCACGGGCGGGAGCCCCGGCATCGGTTGGGCCTGCTCGATCCGCTCCGCCAGATCATCCAGGTCATAGTCGCCGATGTCGTGTAGCGCCTCGATCCGGCACAGCGTGATCACGCCGTTCTTGCCGTGGACGGTGCCCGGGACGCGGATGACCTGGGTGGCCCGCTTGAAAGAGGGATCGCCCCCGACCTTGAGCGCCAGGGTCTCCCGCAGGGCCGCGATGCGGTCGATCTCGGTGCTGGGCTCCGTCAACCGCCAGTAGACGTGCCGCTTCGGCTTGCCGGCGTCGGTGACACCGCCCGACTGCACGACCAGAGTTGGCCGGCCGATTATCTCGGCCAGCCACACCAGCTTCTCGTCGGTGTCGCCGCTGTCGATGTCCACCAGGATCGTCGTGAACTCGGCGATCTGCTCGTGGTCGACGTTGCGCAGCTCGATCGCATCGGCCGACACCACAGCCGGTACCACGAACGTCGCGACATGGTACTGCCCCCACCGGCGCGCGGCGGTCTCGGTCTGCTCCTCGATCGAGCACAGCCCGGCCGGCAGTCGCAGCGGCTCACGAAACACGCCTTCCTTCTCGGTGCCTTTCTCGCCCAGCCCGCGCAGGGCGAACACGCGGTCGCTCCAATCCACGTAGCCGAACAGCACCTCCAGGTAGGCGTCGACCTGCCGGCGGTCGACCAGTGCTGCGTTCTCCAGGATCGGATAGATGGAGTCGGTCACTTATGGTCACCGTTGCGCGGGAGGAAAGTAACAATGAGGCAGTCGACCCGATCATAGATGACGAGCAGCACCCCGCGGGATGTATCCACCTTCCATTTCTGGTGACGTTCTCGGCGGGCATTCAACAGGATCGCCCGCGGGGGCCGCGGCAACTTGCTCGCGCGGCGCTCGCTCTTGCGGTCGTTCTGATTTCTATGCGCGCGATTGGCCCGCTTTATCTCTCGCACGATCTCGGCCTTCAGCTCGGCGGTGAACGGCAGTCCGTACCGCTCCCATAGCCGTGCCTCGGCGTGCGCCTCTCCAGCGTGCAACTTCATCCCTCACTCCATGAAAAAGCCCGGCCCGCAGTGCGAGCCGGGCTCCGGTAGGCGACAGAGCGCGGGGTTACTCGGCAGCGGGCACTTCCTGAGCCTCGCCGGCCGCCGCCGCATTCACGGCGTCCTTTAGGTCGGTCTGGCTCGGATCGTGCAGCGGCTCGACGGGCGGCTGGGTCTCCGCCTTCTTCGGGCGCACGTTGACGATGCCGGTGTCGAGCGTGGTGACGATCTTCGCAGCGTCGGGGTGCAGCGCGACGATTTCGTCCTCGATCATCTTCTTGCCGCTGGCCAGCGCGGCCTCGATCTGAGCCGCCAGCGCGAGCGGGGAGGAAATGCCGTCGTAGGGGAACTCGGTGGTGAGCGTGGCTTTGAACATCTTCATTTGGGGTGTCTCCTTGGTGGGGGTTGGTGGTCTCAGGGTCGTATCTGGAAGACGAACAGCCTACAATCTGTCGTCAAATCAGACAAGCGGAATATGCTAAGAGTTGGCGTTCTTCAGCCAATTGGTGCCGGGTGCGGCGGGGGCGGTCACAGGCGCAGCGGGCTGCGCCCCGAATAGCGGAGCGGGGACCGGCGCGGCTGCCTGCGGCTCCGCAGCACCCCAGCACCGCGCGGCGTAGTCGCAGAACTTGCACCGAAAGTCCGTGCTCTCTCGCGCGATCCTGGGCAGGTCCTCGGGACTGTCGGCCCGGATCACCCGGACCCCTCGGTCGCTGGCCTGTTGCGCTGCCTGTGCGTCAAAGGGAACCAGCTCCGAGTGAATGTCTCCGGTGTTCCTGTTAAGCGCAGTAAACAGGCCTGGATTGTCGCCGAGACCAAGATACGCCATGTAAATCTGCATCTGGGCGTAATAGATTGGCTTCTCTTCTTTCACACCCTTCTTTACGCATCCCTTGGACCCTTTGTCGTTGAGTCCTTTGTTCTCCCAAAGACAGGGATACGTCATTTTGGTGCACCCAACGTACTCTGGCCCGTCTGTCAGTATTCCGTCGATGTGCCCGGCGATCCTGCTTTTGCCGGTCACGGGGTCGGGGGCGACGCCGAAGCCGAACTGTTGCCCGTCCGAGCGGTGTGTAAGCAGCGTGAAGCCGGCTCGGCGGATGTACTCGGCCATGCGGTCCTCGCCGTCATGTCCCATGTCGAAGATCCGCAGGATCTTGCCCTTAAAGTTCCTGTCCGGGTCCTTGGCGACCTGGAAATACTCGTAGGCGAGGGCGCGGTCGCATTCCACGCCAAGGCGTGAGCCGCCGAGATAATCACGCGGTTCCTGCTCCATATTGTGGATCTGGTGCGCTTCATCCAGGAGGGCCTGAAAGGCGTCAGAGAAAGACGTCGGGGAAACATTGGTAGGTGTGAAGTCCATTGGGGCGGTCTCCTCTGCGTGAGGGATGATCTCGGTGATGTACGCGCCGGGGAACAGCTCCAGCACAGCGGCCACCACCGGGTCTTGTTTGGCCTGCATCAGCGCGAACTAGTCGATGGTCATTTGGGGTTCGCCTGGGGTCCGACTTCGGACCGTAGACGCGCACGGGTGTTCACGATCCGCGCCATGAGAGCGGGCTCGCAGTTCTTTCCCCGAAAATAGAACTGGCTTCTGTTGTTAACGATCGCCCACGCTTCGTTCGGGTCGAGCCCGCCGCGCGATCGAAGCCTCTCGAGCGATTGGCCGTGGTTCTTCCGGGCCTGATCCTCGTTGAGCAGGGCCATCGGTGTGGCCTTCAAGAACTCGCCCGCCATGATCGGCATGAGGTCGTCACTCACCGTAGCCTCCATCCACCTGGGGTCCGGCGGCATAGACAGCGTCTTCGACGATCCGCCGAAGCTCTTTGGCAGTGACCAGCATTGCGTCAGGCCAGTCGTCGGGGCTTGTCCGATCCGGAAGTTCGGCCACGTCCTGGACGACACGCGCTGCGACGGTGGCGGCGTTCTCGTGATCGGAGCAGTAGGCGACCCCGTCGATTAGCGCGCCCGAACCATCGGAGGCGCGCGCTTGGCAGTGCGTGCAAAAGAACCACCACCCGGCTTTGAAGAGGGCGTGATCCGGGACAGGGCCGGGGGCGAACCCGTCGAAATGTTCCGCACGCTTGCAGCTCACGTCCGGGAACTCGACATCGAGACCGTTGGCGCCTTCGCGTCTGGCGATCACATTGGAGGCAGCGAACCGGACGACAGCCTGGTCCTCACCACTCACGTGCTCGGTGACGATGTAGGCCTTGAGGGACTCAGCCATGCTACTCTCCGTCGTTGGGGTTCACCTGGGATCCGACCTCTCGAAACATCACGCCCGCCTCAGCAAGTAGCGCCTTGGCCCGTTCGGTGTCCGCGAGCCAGCGAGACGGCGTGTTCTTGAACGGCCACGACACGACCTCTGCGATGCCGGTCTGGATGATCTCGACGGTGCAGCGGGTGCACGGCGCTCCGCCCCAGACGTTACCGCTGTCATCGGTCGCGGCGAGGTATAGGGTGCAGCCCTTCAAGGGAGTGCCCATGCGCACAGCGGCCAGCACAGCATTCATCTCGCCGTGAACGATCAGCGCCAGCTTGGTGTCGCGGTCGTTCAGCCGCTCGGGGGTGTCAGCGATCCCGCGTGGCAGGCCGTTGTAGCCGGCAGAGCGGATCTCGCGATCAGGGCCGACGATGACGGCACCGACGCGCGTAGATGGGTCTTTCGACATCCGCGCGTGATCGAGACAGAGTTGAAGAAAGTGACGATCCCATCGGTCACTCATGCCGCCACCATGCGCGTGTGCTCCAGCTTGGCCCGCAGATGGCGGGCGTTGAACTTCCAGGTCAGCATGCAGCTCGCGCGGTAGCGGCTGACGCCGAACAGATGGAACGGCGTGGTGCCGAGCATCTGTGCCTGCTTCTCCGTCGCCGGCATGTGCAGCCAGGCGCGGGTCTTCGACCCCTGGTCCTGGTCGCCGTGCTCGCGCAGGAAATCGTCGGCCGTGGCCAGGGCGGGCAGCCTGTCGGCCAGATCCGCAAGGTGACGGATACCCTGCCCCTTGACCCCGCCGAAGACGTGCCATCGGCCGTAGTAGGACAGCACCATCGACCATGTGTCGAAGGCGGCGGCGCACATCACGAGGTGGTCGTCTATCCCGGCGAACTCGCCGATCGCCTCCCACTTAAATGGGCTGGCGTCGAACAGGCCGACCTCTGTCAACTCGAAGTCGCCGAGCGCGCCCTGCTCCTTCTCGGGGAACAGATCGCCGCAGTGGACGCAGGCGCGAACGGCCGTGTGGTTGTCCTTGCCGCACGCCTGGCAGACCTTCTGCGGGGCCTCGCCCCGGACGGGAAACTCGTGGGCGCAGATGGGACACTCGCGCGTCTGGCGCGGGACCGTGGCGTCGCACTCCGGGCATTGCATCGACCCTTCCTGGTCGATGTTGGTGTCCTGCTCGATGCCGCCGTGCATGAGCAGCGACGTGCCGTAATCGATAATGATGCAGTCGTCCTTGCGCCGCCCTGGATACCGCTCGGGGTCGACCTTGCGCAGCCCGCGACCCATCATCTGGATCATGGTCGACTTGTAGGAGCTGGGGCGCAGCAGGAGCACGCAGCTCGTCGGCTGGTGGTCCCACCCTTCCGTGAGCACGGCCACATTGACGATGACCTGGACCTCGCCCCGGTCGTATGCGCCCAGGCGCTTGGCGCGCTCATCCTTGCTCAGCGTGCCTTCGATGGTGGTCGCGACGATGCCTGCCGCCGTGAACGCCTCGGCCACATGCTGCATGTGCTCCAGGTTCGCGCAGAAGGCCACGGTCTGGCGGTCGGCTGCGTGCTGCCTCCAGGTCTTGACGACCTGATCGTTCAGCACGGACTTGTCCATGATCGCGGCGACCGCATCCATGTCGAAGTCGCTGATCGTGCGTCGCACGCCCGCCAGAGCATCGCGAACACCGATGTCCACGACCATCGTCCGGGGCGGGACAAGGTGACCGCTGTCGATCAGCTCCTTGAGCGTGATCTGATCGGCGCAGTTGTCCACCACGCCCCGCAGGGCTTTCTTGTCGCCCCGGTTCGGCGTCGCGGTGACCAGCAGGAGCTTGGTGTTCGGGTTCCGCTCCATGGCTGCGTGGATGATCTTGCGGTAGCTGTCGGCCGCCGCATGGTGCCCCTCATCGATCGCCAGCGTGTCGACTGCCGGCATATCGTCGATGTTCCGCGCGAGCGTCTGCACCATCGCAAACGTCGCGTCGTACCCCCACTCCTTTCGGCTGGCCGTGTAGAGCCCGGTGGACTTGCGGGGGTTGACCAGCCCATAGGTGTTCCGGTTCTGCGTCACCAGCTCGTCGCGGTGCTGGAGCACGAGGGTTTGCCCCGGCCTCCGGCCCGTGATGTGGGAAAGCATCACCGTCTTTCCCGCCCCGGTGGGAGCCACGCCCAGCGTGTTCCCCCGCTCGTCGAGAGCGGCATTGCACCGGTCGGAAAAGACCACCTGACGGTCGCGCAGCTTCATGGTCAGAGGGCCTCGACCTTCGGGGCCGGCGCTCCCAGCGGGGAGATGGTGATCTGGTGCTGGCGCCACAGCCAGCGACTGGCCGCGGCACGGACGCAGTCCTTCTCGGCATTCATGGCGAGGCCGATGATGGCCCCGGTGGCGACGCCCCGGGCAGTCAGGTCGGAGGCGTGCCGGTGGGCACACATGGAAAGGAAAAGCTGTCTCTCTTCAGTCACGCTCTCTTTGGTCATTGGTTCGTCTCCCTGTGTCTAGTGGCAGACCGCGGCCCCGGAGGGCCGCGGGGAGTGCGTGGCCCCTTAGCTGTTGGCCTGAGCCAGCCAGCTATTCGGGCTGGTCGGGGCGGGGGCAGCCGCCGGCTGGTTAGAAGGGGATGTCACCGAGGCAGCAGCCGGCGTGCCGGCAGGAGCGGGCGTCGGCGCAGCCGGTTGTCCGGTCGCAAGGGTAGGGTTTGCCGGCGCAGCCGCACCTCCGGCGGCGGGCTGGGCGAGGGCGGCGTTGCCGAAGACGGGGGCGGAGGTGGTCGCGCCAGCGGCGGTGTTGCCGAAGGCCGGGGCCGTCTGAGCGGGCTGGGCCGTGGCCCCGGCGCCGAACCCACCGAAGGTGCCCTGCGCGGGCGGTCCGGCGGCAGCGGCCGTGGAGTTGTACTTGCCCGCGATCAGGTCCTTCCAGCCCTTGTGGCCGGAGCTGGCCGGGTTGGGCGACAGGAACTCGGCGACGACGTTCTTGTCGGCGTAGCCCTCGGTGCCCTTCTCGACCTTGATCTTCACCGCCACGCGCAGGCCGTCGATCTCGGGGAAGGCGTTGATGGTGTAGCCGCCCTGGCTGGCGAAGAGGCCCTGGTCGAAGTTGGGGTTGAGCGCCCACCGGCCCGCTTCCAGGATCCGGGTGATGTCGGCCAGCCCCATCTGCTTGACCGTCGCGCTGTTGGCCTCGGCCGACGGGTCCATCAGGTTGTGCCAGAGCTTGCGCCCCTTGAACGGCTGCTCCGCGTCCAGTGTCAACTCCAGGTCGTGGTAGACCGTGCCCTTGCCCGCGCCGACCTTCTGGTCGCGGTAGGTGATGATCACCCAAGCGAGCTGACCATTGGGGATCAGGTCCATAGGGGAGCCGGCACCGGCCCCGCCCGAAAAGTCCATTGCCATGATGGCGTCTCCTGTCGTTATGCCGCGGTGGCGGCGGTGGGCTCCGCAGCCGCGGCGGCGTGCGGGGGAATGTCGGTGGTGACGGTGACCTGGTCGGCACGCTTCGCGCCGGCCAGCTTCGTCATGAGGGCGGCGATGTTGGGGGGCTCGATCGGGGCTGCCCGGCCCGTGCGGTCCTTGGCGGGCACGCCATAGCCGTTGGCCGACGTGCAGATCAGACCGCGGTGCTGGCCCTTCTCGTAGTCGAGCGAGGCGTTGCCGCTCTGGTCGAGCTTGAACGTGCCCAGCGTCATGACGTTGTCGAAGATGCCGGGCAGCTCGCGCTCGGTGCGCCCGCCGATGGCCTGGATGGCGTAGCTGACGCGACCGGGGATGTCCTTGTCCTTGATCACGTCGAGGGCAAACAGGACGATGACCGACTTGTCTGTAATGTGCTGGAGCTGGGTCGCCCATTCGATCATCTCGTCACCGACCAGCCCATAGGCCCCGAGGGTGTCCTGCTTGCCCTGCTTGTTGTAGGCGCGGGGCTGCACGAGCGACCAGGACCACGCGCTGCGGGACGCGACCGAGCCGCTGTCCACGAAGATCGTGTCGAACCCGGAGAACATGGCCGGATCGCCGATGGCCGACGCATAGGCGTTGTAGGCGTCGGCGCTGTAGGGCGAGTGGAAGTCGCCGGTCTCCTGGTTCACGCCGGCTTTGGCCGCCGGGTCCGGGCCACCGAGCAGGCAGGCCAGGGCCTTGGTGTAGGCCCACGGGTGGACGCCCAGCTTGGCGGCCTCCCGTCGGACGTTGATGTCGCCACCGGCGAAGCCGCCAAGCGGCGTGCCGTCGGGCAACACCACGTCGCCCTTCACGGCCTCCATGCCACTCTCCAGGTCGATGAAGAGGGTAGACTTTCCCGCATACGGGAGTGTTCTGGCGAGTGTGGTTTTTCCCACACCATGGGGGGCCGTGATCATGATGTTGAGCTTGCCGCGCTCCTGCATGCGCTGGTCGGCGGTGCGGATCTGGAGGGTCATGATGCGGCCTCGTCGAGTGTGGGAATGGGCTCGTCGGCCTCGTGATCGAATGTGATCTCCAGACCGTCCACCTGAAGCGCGGGGTCGACCTCGCGGAGGCGCGTGGCGATGTGACCGCCGCGGTAAAGCTCCTGGTTCGGCCCGGCCTCTTCGGGCACACCGGCGGTGAGGCGGGCGATCACCGCGCCCAGAGATCCGACCTGGATCGAATAGCCGCGCTGCACGTACTTGATGACGCGCAGCATGGAGCCGCCGGCTTCTTCCTCGCGCTTCGGCGCGGTGTAGTGCAGCCGCTTGGCCGCGAGGTCGCTGTAGAACCGCGGGCCGACCCGGCTGATCCAGGGATCATTCGACACCCTGCCGCTGCGGCAGATGGCCGCCTGACAGACGGTGAAGTCGAAGCTGTCGACCAGGTCCGGCATGTTGTCGAAGGTCCAGCGTGTGATAAGTTGGATGTTGGTGCGGTTGGGCGTCAGTACCGTCAGCGCGTTGCCGCTCTTGTAGACACGGGCCTCGCGCCTCTTCGCGAACTCGCGGATGATGGCCTCGCCCCACTCGGCGTTATCGCAGAACAGGTCGATGTCGTTGACCGGCTCGCGGCCGATGACGGAGCGAATGAACCCGCCCCCGACCATTAGCGTTTTCGGATATGCCGAGAGCAGGTCCCGCAGGTCGCGCGGTATGCGCTCGACGACATGGCGCAGGTCGTAATCGTGCAGTTCATAGACGGGGAGGTATCTCGACATGGTCACGCCTCCTTGCTGTGCAGGTCGTTGGTCTGGGCCGTGCCGCGCAGGAAGCGCAGGAAGGCGTTAGCGCACTCGACGGTCGCGCCGATGTTCCAGCGACCCTTCTTGTTCGCGAGCTTCACGGCCTCGGCGAGAGCGACCTTGCGGAGCCCGTCGTCTCGGCCGACGGCGTCCAGCGCGTCCTGGATCGCCTCACTGTCGGGCTTGTGTGCCATTCGGTGCCTCCTTGCGGTTGATGGCGGGCTTCCCGTCGATGGCGCGCGCGGTGATCTGCGGGCGGTACATTTCGACGGCCACGCCGATCTGGGCTTGGGTCTTGATCGCCAGCAGCCGGTAAATCTCCGTGACGTAGACGTTCACGGTCGCCGGGGAGATGCCGAGGTCTTTGGCGATCGACTTGTAGGAACCGCCGTCCGCCAGGGCCAACATGACCTGGGCAAGACGGCCGTTCAGCCGCTTGATGTTGGCCCGGTTCAAGGGGCCGTCGCGGGCAGGTCGAGCTTGATGGCCTCCGCCTTCGGCGTGACCGTGCGCGCGGCGTCGATCTTCGCCTTCAGATCGGGGTTGGAGACCAGCCCGGCGTAGTTCGCCTCGGGCAGCGTCGCCGTGATCTTGAACAGCAGACTGGCGGTCTCCCAGGGCATGGTGGACGCGATGCTGATCAGCGCAGCGCCGTCGTACTTCACGTCCTTCTTGATCGTGCGTTTGGCGGTGCCGCCACCCGGCAGGATGACCGTGGCCGTGCCAGTGTCCTTATTGTCGGCCGCCAGCGCGGCGTCGAGCTGCGCGCCCAGCCGGCGCTCCAGCTCGTCCTGGATTTCGGCCTTGCGGGTCTTGTTGAGCTTTTCGCCGGCCTCGATCAGCTTCAGCTCGCCGTCGAGATCGGCCAGGGAGTAGTTGTCGAGCGTGTATGCACGAGGAGGTGCGTCTTCCATCGGTGTCTCCTAGTCGACGATGAACTTGCGGAGGTCCAAGGGCTGCTTGCCACGCCCCACCGGCAGATGCAGGAGGACGATGAGCCAGCAGCTCTTCATCTGGCCGCGGCTGATCCACTTCTCGACGCCCTTGACAGTGATCGCCTCCGCATCGTTAAGCGTAGAAGCGATGTCGGTGACGACCTGAGTTGGCCCGCCAAGGGTTTTTATGAGGGCCGGTACATCGAGTCGGGGCATGAGGGGGGCTACCGTTGTTGGCCAATGTTGGGAGACACTACCGACAGAACGTCGGAACGTCAACCATGGAATGAGACAGATTGGCCACCAATCGCTGATAGATCAAATTGTTTGCGATACTGCTTGAAAAAATGCCCAGGACCGACAAAATGTAGGGCAACACGGTCACAACCGACGGTAGCCGTGCAACGAATAGGAGGGCCGTATGAATAGCGACCTGGATATCTCAGAGTTCTCAGGGGCGTCTCGGGAGGGGAAAAGGCGCCTGAAACAAGCGTTTGCCAGGATACTCCAAAACGAACTACTGGAGCACAACTGGACACAGTCTGACCTGGCCAACCGATCCGGGCTCGGGCGGGACGCGATCAGCACTTACGTCAACGCACGCTCGTTTCCCGAGCCGAGATCGCTGAAGGCAATCGCGACGGCGCTGGGGAAGGAAATCAAGGACATTTACCCGACCGTTTCCACCGACCCGGCCAAGGGGCACGCCATCTCGATCCGGCAAGACCCGGATGACCCGATGCGTGTGTTCCTCACCGTCAACCGCTCCATTCCTATCACTTTGGCCGGGCAGATTGTGGAGATGGTCAAGCCGGAAGTCGCATAATGAGCCGGCTTCTGACGCAACGTGAGGTTGCGGACAGACTCAGGGTTAACGTTAGGACCGTCCAGCGACTTCAGTCGTCGGGCGCGCTGCCATTTCGCCCAGGACGCCCCGTTACGTTCCTGGAGAGCGACGTGAACCGCTATGTGGAGGGGACCGTATGTCGAAACCAAACCGGGGGCCGCAGCTCTCCGACAAGCCAAACTCCGCGGGTTTCTACGAGATCAGATGGTCGGAAGATGGACGCAGCCGCCGCCGCTCGACGGGCTGCGCGAATGCTGCGGACGCTGTAGGCGTCTATCACGCTTTCCTCGTCGGATTTAAGGGTGCCACCAAGCCGGCCATGGGCGAGGTCAACGTCGCCGCGTGCATCGCGCGCTATTGGGAGGAGCACATCACCCCCAAGGCCAGAGGCAAGGACACGGCGTTCTACAATCTGCGCAATGCGGCGGCGTTCTTCGCCGAGTTCGACGGCTCGGAGTTCCCGGTCTCCCAGGCCCCCGAGTACTTCGAGGCACTGGCGCTGCACCCCGGCGGCTACAAGCCCAGCGAGATCACCGAGGATCTGGTGGAGCGGTTCGTCAAGGCGCGCCGGCAGGGCAGGATCGGCCGCAAGGCCACCAACGGCGGCATCCGCCGGGATCTGGCCGTGCTCAGTGCCGCTCTCACCCGCGCCGCGCGCAAGGGGCGTATCCCTCCCTTCGTGTTCCCCACCGACGCCATCCCAGAGGAGCCGGAGCCCCGCGACAGGTGGCTGACGGACGCCGAGTGTCGGAAGCTCCTGGAAGCCGCCAGCGGCGACGGTGAGCGGCTGACGCGGGCCTACCGCTTCGTGGCCCTGGCGCTGGGCACGGCATCCCGCCGGGCAGCGATCGAGACGCTGACCAGGGAGCAGGTCGACCTGAAGCACGGCATCATCCGGCTCAACCCCAAGGGCCGACGGCAGACCAACAAGCGCCGTCCGCAGGTCCCCATCGCCGACTGGCTCCGCCCGATCCTGGAGCGGACGCTGAAGGAGATCGAGGGCGACTATCTGCTGGACCATCCAGGCTCGATCCGCGCCGCGTTCGAGAGCGCCGTGGAGCGGTCGGGGCTGGAGGGCGTGTCGCCCCACGTCCTGCGCCACACATGGGCTACACGGGCCGCGCAGGCGGGCGTGCCGCTGCTCGACATCGCGGGCGTGCTGGGCGACAGCGTGAAGACCGTCACCAACACCTATCTGCACCACTGCCCGGAGCATCTGCGCGGGGCGGTCAACCACTGGAACCCACAATCTCCTTGAAGCGCCTAGACGCTTGTCCTATATGTTGGCCAACAGCGACAGATTGGAGGTCAACGCATGATCGGTCAGGAGAGACAGTGCAAGGAGTGCGACGGCCCGTTCGTCGCTCAGCGCGTCCAGCATAGGTTCTGCTCGGGCGGCTGCCGCAAGAGCTTTCACAACCGCCGCCAGGCGCGCGGCCAGAAGATTTACGATCTGCTCATGCTGTGGCGGTACGACCGCCCCGGTGATGGCCGCGAGGCCCACAAGCTGATCTGCCGGTATGCCTCCGACTTCAAGGAGCAGGACCGGCTCGACGATCGAGGCCCGAGCTGGCTCACCCTTGCGGAGATGCGTGAGGACGGGCTGCTGGGCATGGTGTCTGCAACAGTAGGGAGGACGTGATGGCTGCATATCGGTTCAAGCTGGAATACTTCGACCCGACGGACGAGCAGTACAAGGAGGTTGAACGGGTGTTCGAGGACACGGAAACAATCTCGGCCAAATTCTGCGCGGAGGACGCTGCCTACACGATGGCGGACAAGCACTGGCACCGGGTCACGGATCTGGGAGAAGTTGTGCACCAAGCCGGGCGTTAACGCCCAATCGGGTGTATGATCTGTCGGCCAACGGCAGCGTATGACGCCCTGCGGGGTCTAGACGATCCGCTAAGTCTTTGTTGGCCAACAAATCGGAATGTTGGCCAACAATACAATGGCATTGTAGAGGTCAGGAGTTCGATCCTCCTTGGCTCCACCAACCGGGGCTCCTTGGGAAACCAAGGGGCCCCGACTCGTTTCCGGCCGCATTTCTTCGTCATCCTGGGAGATCCCGGACCCGGATCCGGGCCCGTCCGGGATGACAGTTTGAAGAATACAGGGCAGGGGAGCGGCTACCGCCGGGCGTGGGCGACGATGGCCTCGCGGGCGCCGATATGCTTCGGGTCGAGGGCCAGGCACTGGCGCCAGCAGACTTCCGCCTCGCCGATGCTGTCCAGCTCCTCGAAGGCCCGTCCCAGGCCGTACCAGGCCTCCGGGTTCACCGGGTCGACATAGATCGCCCGGCGCAGGGCATCGACGCTGTGGCTCCACCACCCGGCCTTGGCGCAGACCTTGGCCAGGTGGAAGAGATAGGCGTATTCGGACGGCTCGATGACCAGAGCGCGGCCGATCAGCTCCGCCGCCTCGTTCGGGCGGTCATTGTCCAGCGCCATCACGGATTTGACGTTCAGCGTGCGCGCGTCGTCGGGCGTGGAGGCGGTGACCCGGTTGTAGAGCCCCTCCAGCCGCCCGATTCCGTCGCCGCGTCCCGCCATGACCGGTCAGCCCTTCAGCACGCGTCCGGCGACCGCGTCCAACTTGGCGACCATGTCGGGGTCGCGCGCCTCGGGATGGGTGATCAGCGCGAATTCCAGCGCGTGATCGCCGCCCTGATCGTCGACCATCGGTCGGTCGTACAGCTTCGGCGCCACGGTCTTCACCAGGGCGCGGGCGTTGTCGGCATTGGCCGTCAGCACCTTCACCACGGCGTCGACCGTCACATGGTCGTGGTCCGGGTGCCAGCAGTCGTAGTCAGTGACCATGGCGACGGTGGCGTAGGGGATCTCCGCCTCGCGGGCGAGCTTGGCCTCCGGCATGTTGGTCATGCCGATCACGTCGGCGCCCCAGGACCGGTACAGGAACGACTCGGCCTGGGTGGAGAATTGCGGGCCCTCCATGGTCACGTAGGTGCCGCCGCGGCTGTAGGGCAGCCCGAGCTCCTTGCAGGAGGCGTCCAGGGCGTCCATCAGCCGGGTGGAGACCGGATGGGCCATGGAGACATGGGCGACGCAGCCGGTGCCGTAGAAGGTCTTCTCGCGGGCGAAGGTGCGGTCGATGAACTGGTCGATCAGCACGAAGTGGCCGGGCGCGTACTCCTCCTTGAGCGAGCCGACGGCGGAGACCGAGATGATGTCGGTCACGCCGGCCCGCTTCAGGGCGTCGATATTGGCGCGGTAGTTGATTGTCGTCGGGCTGAACCGGTGGCCGCGCCCGTGCCGGGGCAGGAAGACCAGCGGCTGGCCGCCGAGCTCGCCGAACAGAAGCTGGTCGGACGGCTCTCCGAAGGAGGAGGTCACGGTCTGCCAACGGGCATTCTCAAGGCCGTCGATGTTGTAGACGCCGCTGCCGCCGATGACCGCGACCAGGGCCTTGCGTGTTTGACTGCTCATCTCTGTCCCGTCTCGTCTGTCTGTCCGACAGGTATAGCGCGCCGGACCCGGAACGCGAAAGGCCGCGGACGAGCCGCGGCCTTTGCAATCGTCGATGAGGGGACGCCGCTTAGTGGACGTCGGCCCAGATCTTGCGCTTGGTGGCGTAGAGCAGGCCGGTGAACACCAGCAGGAAGATGAGGGTCATGACACCCGCGCGCTTCCGCTCCTCCATCTCCGGCTCCGACGCCCAGGCGAGGAAGGTGGCCAGATCCTCGGCCTCCTGCTCGATCGTGCTGGCGGTGCCGTCGGCGAAGGTCACGTCGTCGCCGTAGAGCGGCTGCGCCATGGCGATCTGATGGCCCGGGAAGTAGGCGTTGTAGTTCATGCCGGGCATCAGGTTGAAGTCGGCAGGCGGTTCCACATAGCCGGTCAGCAGGGCGCGGACGTAGTTGGCGCCGTCCGGCCGTGCCTTCACGATCAGCGACAGGTCCGGCGGATAGGCGCCGCCGTTGGCCGCGCGGGCCGCCTGCTCGTTCGGGAACGGAGACACGAAGCGGTCGGACGGCTTGCCCGGACGCTCGAACATCTCGCCGTCGTCGTTCGGGCCGTCCATCACGGTGGCCTCGGCGGCGATCGCCTTGACCTCGTCCTCGTTGTAGCCGAGGTCCTCGAGGTTGCGGTAGGCGACGTAGCTCAGGGCGTGACAGCCGGCGCAGACGTTCTTGTACACCTGGAAACCACGCTGCAGAGCGCCGCGGTCATAGGTGCCGAACGGGCCGCTGAACGACCACTCGTGCTGCGGCAGTTCGATCGCCTCACCCGCGGCCGAAGCCGGGGTGGAGAGAGCGAAGGACCAGGCGCCGGCCGCGATCGCGACGGCCGCGATGGTGGTGGAAAGACGCGCGATCATCAGACTTTCTCCCTCGGTGCGGCGGTGGCTCCGGCGAAACCGCCCCCGGCGCCAAGCACCGGCTCGCTGATCGACTTCGGCAGCGGCTTGGGCGTCTCGAAGATGCTCAGGGCCGGCAGAATGATCAGGAAGTGGATGAAGTAGTAGGCGGTGGCGATACGGGAGAGGACGACGTAGATGCCCTCCGCCGGCTTGCCGCCGAGATAGGTCAGCGCCACCACGTCGACCACCAGGATCCAGAAGAAGATCTTGAAGATCGGGCGGAACTGGCCGCTGCGGACCGGCGAGCGGTCGAGCCACGGCAACACGAACAGCACCGCGATGGCACCGAACATGAACAGGACGCCGCCGAGCTTGTCCGGGATCGCACGCAGGATCGCGTAGAACGGCAGGAAGTACCACTCAGGCACGATATGCGCCGGCGTCACCAGGGGATTGGCCGGGATGTAGTTGTCCGGGTGGCCCAGGAAGTTCGGCGCGAAGAAGATGAAGGCCGAGAAGAAGATCAGGAAGACGCCCAGTCCGAACGCATCCTTGATCGTGTAGTACGGATGGAACGGGATCTGATCCTTCGGACCCTTCACGTCGATGCCCAGCGGGTTGTTCGACCCGAAACGGTGCAGCGCGACGATGTGCAGCACCACCACGCCGACGATCACGAACGGCAGCAGGAAGTGCAGCGAGAAGAACCGGTTCAGGGTCGCGTTATCGACCGAGAAGCCGCCCCACAGCCAGGTGACGATCGACTCGCCGACCAGCGGGATGGCCGAGAACAGGTTGGTGATCACGGTGGCGCCCCAGAAGCTCATCTGGCCCCACGGCAGCACGTAGCCCATGAACGCCGTCGCCATCATCAGCAGCATGATGACCACGCCGAGCATCCACAGGATCTCGCGCGGCGCCTTGTACGAGCCGTAGTACAGCCCGCGGAAGATGTGGATGTAGACGACGATGAAGAAGAAGCTGGCGCCGTTCATGTGGATGTAACGGATCAGCCAGCCGTAGTTGACGTCGCGCATGATGCGCTCGACGCTGGCGAAGGCATGGTCCACATGCGGCGTGTAGTGCATCGCCAGCGTGATGCCGGTGACGATCATGATCACCAGCGCGATACCGGCCAGCGACCCGAAGTTCCACCAATAGCTCAGGTTCTTCGGGGTGGGGTACTCATGCATCTCATGGTGCATGAAGGTGAAGACGGGGAGGCGATGGTCGATCCACCGCACCACCGGATTCGAGAAATTAGCAGCCATGCTCCGGCGCTCCCTCTTAACCGATACGGATGACGGTGTCGGAAATGTACTGATATTCCGGCACGGCGAGGTTCAGAGGCGCCGGACCGCGGCGAATGCGGCCTGACGTGTCGTAGTGCGAGCCGTGGCAGGGGCAGAACCAACCGCCGTAGTCGCCCTTCGGATCGGACACGCTCTGGCCGAGCGGCACGCACCCGAGATGCGTACAGACGCCGACCATCACCAGATATTCTGGCTTCTCGACGCGCTCGTCGTCGGTCTGCGGATCGCGCAGCTCGTCGAGGGGAACCTCGCGGGCCTCCTCGATCTCGGCCGGCGTCCGGTGCCGCACGAAGACGGGCTTGCCGCGCCAGGTCAGCGTCACCGACTGGCCTTCGGCCACCGTCGAGACGTCGAATTCGATGCTGGCGAGCGCCAGGGTGTCGGCGGCCGGGTTCATCTGGTCGATGAACGGCCAGGCGACGCAAGCCGCGCCCACCGCACCTACGGCGGTAGTCGTGATAATCAGGAAGTCGCGGCGGGAGTCGCCTTCGTGGGTTTCGGCCATGGTTCTCCACTCGTCCTAGGTGGCGCTCGACGGGTTTCCGGCCCGCGTGCCGGATCGTCAGGCACTATCGACCAATGGCGCAGGAACGCAACGCGACCCGCTGTCGCAAATACCTCCGCCCCGATCCGGCATGCGTATAGCGCAGCAATCTGCCTTTTGCAAAGCATCGCGAGGCGTTTAGATGCGGCTATGCGCCTCGTTCTGTACCAGCCCGACATTCCCCAGAACGCCGGAACCATCCTCCGGCTCGCCGCCTGCCTTGGGGTTGAGGTCGATGTGATCGAGCCCTGCGGCTTCGTGTGGTCCGACCAGAGGATGCGGCGCGCGGGCATGGATTACCTGGAATTCGCGGCGGTCCGGCGGCACAGCTCGTGGGAGGCGTTTCTCTCCGGCCGGGCCCCGGGACGGCTGGTTCTGGCGACTACGAAGGGCGCGGTGACGCTGCCCGACGCGCGGTTCGAGCCGGACGACCATCTGATCCTCGGCCGCGAAAGCGCCGGTGTGCCGGACGAAGTCCACGCGGCCGCCGATCTGGCGGTGAAGGTGCCGATGGTGGCGGGTGCGCGCTCGCTGAACGTGGCGGTGAGCGCCGGTATCCTGCTCAGCGAAGGCCTGCGCCAGACCGGCGGCTGGCCGGGGTAGAGCCAACACCCTGCCCCTCGTTGCGTGCTCCCCGGCCTCGTGCAGGGGTCTACGCTGAAAGCCTTCCCGACCGTTTGAGAAATTGCCCGGACGCCCGTGCGGCCCGTCTGTGGGTCCCGGCACGAGACCGGGAAGTGTTTGGGCCGGGAAGTGTTTGGAGTGAAAGGGTGGGCGGACCGGGGCCCGGCATCGGGTCCCGGCCGCCAATGTCAGGTCACTTCCCCGGGAACCCGTCGCCCAGGTCCCAGAACAGGCCGGTCATCATCTCCAGCCCTTCTCGCATGAGGCCCGGCAGCACGTGCTCGTTCGGGGCGTGCTGGGAGCAGCCGGTATAGCTGTGCGGCACCCAGATCGTCGGCATGCCGATGCCGTTCAGGAAGATGTCGTTCGGCAGGGAGCCGCCGGCATTGGGGATCACCGTCACCTTCTTGCCGGTGGTCTTCTCCATGGACTTCACCGCCCACGGCACCGCCGGATGATCCGGATCGAGCCGCGAGGCGCGCAGCATCGACATGCGGGCCGGCTCCACCGTGACGTCGCCGTACCCGTTCGCCGCCAGGTGCTCGCGGATCGTCGGCAGGAACACGTCCGGGTCGGTATCGACGACGAAGCGGATCTGACAGATCGCCTCGGCGAAGGGCGGCACGGCGTTCTGCGGCTTCTCCGGATCGCCGGTGATGAACGACAGCACCTCGAAGGTGTTCCAGCCGAAGACCTTCTCCGCCAGGGTCAGCCCCGGCTCGCCCCACCACGGATCGATCTCGGGATCGTCGGGGCCGGACTCGACCTTCACGTGGCCCAGTGCGTCGCGGACCGAGTTCTTGATCTGCGCCGGCTTCAGTTCCGGCAGCAGGATCTTGCCCTCGCGGCCGACGATGCCGGTCAGCGCGTGCATCAGCACGATCGCCGGGTTGGCCAGCAGCCCGCCCCAGTTGCCGGAATGGTGGCCGCCCTCGCGGTATTCCAGGCGGAAGCGGATGTTCAGCCCGCCGCGAGTGCCCAGCTTGATGTCCGGCCCGTCGGTGGAGAAGCGCGGCCCGTCCGACGCGATCAGCAGGTCTGCGGCAAGCATGTCCTTGTTGTCCCGGCAGAACTCGGCCAGACCCGGCGAGCCCATCTCCTCGGCCATCTCGATCAGGAAGGTGACGTTGTAGCCGAGCTTGCCACGGGTCTCGATGACGTGGCGCATCGCCTCCATGTTGATGGCGTGCTGGCCCTTGTTGTCGGCGGTGCCCCGGCCGTACCAGCGCTCGCCCGACGGGGTCTGCGCGACCTCTAGCGTCCAGGGCTCGCGGTTCTCGGCCCAGCGGCCTTCCTCGCCCGGGACCGTGTCGCCGTGGCCGTAGCAGAACAGGGTCGGCAGGCTCGGGTCCTCGACCCGCTTGGCGACCAGGAACGGCGCGCGGTCGAGCAGGGTGTTCGGAAAAATCTCGACGCTGAAACCCATGGCCTCGAAGCGTTGGCGCATCATCCGGTCGAGGTAGTCCAGCAGGTCGGCCCGATGCTCTTCCTCGCGGCTGGAGGTCTGAACGGCCACCCGTTCCGCCAGTTCGGCACGGAATCCGCCCGAATCGAAATACTCCCGCACCGCATCGATCGCTGCTTCGCGCGTAGTCATCTAGTCACCTCTGTATCTGGAACACGCATTTTTTTCGTGGATTGGGACGACCATAAGCGGGCAGGCGGGTGCACGGAATACTCAGTCGCGCTACATCAGTGCGGCATGGAGTTCACCGATCTCAGTCAGGCCGCCGTCGCCGTGCTCGAAACGGCCGATGCCCGGGCCAAGGCGGCGCTGGGCCGACGGGCCGCCGCGGCATGGCGATCGGGTGCGCTTCCTCTTGCCCATTCGGTGTCCCCGCCGGACCGGCCCGGCCGCCCACCTGAGCCGCCGCTGCTGCCGCCCCGGCGGGTGAAGAAGCGCAAGATCACCTCCGAGACGCGCGGCCGCATCGCCCTGCTGCACGCCCTGGCGCATATCGAGCTGAACGCCGTCGACCTGGCGTGGGACGCGGTGGTGCGCTTCCCCGATGCCGGGTTCCCACGCGCCTATGTGGACGACTGGGTGCGGGTAGGGGACGAGGAATCCAAGCATTTCCTGCTGATCGCCGACCGGCTGGAGGAGCTCGGCTCGCGCTACGGTGCGCTGCCGGCCCATGACGGGTTGTGGCAGGCCGCGGTGGAGACGGCGGACGATCCGCTGGCCCGCCAGGCGGTGGTGCCGCTGGTGCTGGAGGCGCGCGGCCTCGATGTCACCCCGCCGATGATCGCCAAGCTGCGCGAGGTCGGCGACGATGCCTCCGCCGACATCCTCCAGATCATCCACGACGACGAGATCGGCCATGTGGCGGTGGGCAAGCGCTGGTTCGACCATCTCTGTGACGCCCGCGGACTGGAGCCGGTCTCGACCTGGCAGACGATCGTGCGCGCCCGGTTCCGGGGCGGGGTGAAGCCGCCCTTCAACATCCCTTCCCGCGAGGCGGCGGGGTTCGACGCGGCGTTCTACGGCCCGCTCGGCGAAGAATATCTCGCCGGGCAACGCCAGGGTCGCAACGAGGCGGCGGAATGAGGCGGCGGCCGTGAAGAGCCACACCATCGTGTGGGAGTTCGATCACCCGCCCGAGGTGATCTGGCCGCTGCTTGCCGACACCGGCCGATTCAACGAGGCGGCGGGACTGCCGAAACATCAGATCCGCCAGGTCGAACAACCCGACGGTTCCGTCCGGTTCTTCGCCGAGGCCAATGTCGGTCCGTTCGCCCTGGCCTGGGAGGAGATCCCGGTCGAATGGGTCACCGACCGCTGGTTCCGGCACGAACGGCGGTTCTCCCGCGGCCCCCTGGCCGTGCTGGTTGCCACCGCCGAGCTGGAGAAGACCAACGGCGGATGCCGCTGCCTCTACCGCATGGAGGTGGAGCCGGCGAACCTGATCGGACGGGTGATGTTGGCGACCCGGTTCTTCTCGGCATCCGAAAAGACCTTCAACCGGCTGGTGGACGAGGTCCGCCGGTTCGCGGCGGGCAAGGGCGATCAGGTCTTCATGTCGAAGCGGGTGGTGCTGGACGCCGAGCGCAGCCAGCGCCTCGAGCGTATCGTCGCCGACATCAACGCCAGCCCGAACGGCCATGGCCTGGGGACCCGGCTGGCGGATTTCATTCTCGACGCACAGGAAATGGACCTGATGCGCATCCGGCCCCGGCGTCTCGCCCGGCAGTGGCGGGCCGATCCCCTGGCGGTAACCGAACTCTGCCTGGAGGCGGTGCGAGACGGCCTACTGGAATCGCGCTGGGACCTGCTGTGCCCGCGCTGCCGCGGCGCCCAGCTGTCGGTTTCCTCGCTAGACCGGGTGCCGGCGAGCGCCCATTGCGACTCCTGCAACATCAGCTACGACCGCGACTTCTCCCGGAACGTGGAACTGAGCTTCCAGCCGGCCCCTGCCATCCGGCCGGTGCAGGACGGAGAGTTCTGCCTGTTCGGCCCGATGTCGATGCCGCATGTGATCCTGCAGGTCGCGCTGGATCCGGGTGAGAGCCGGACGGTGCCGGCGGGGCTGGCGCCGGGCGCCTACCGCTACCGCACCCTGGAGACCGGCGGCCAGTGCGACGTCGAGATCGACGGGCCGGCACCGACATTGGTCGTGGACGGCGCCCAGGTGACGGCCCAAGCGCCGTCGCCGGCGGGGATGCTGGTGCTGCGGAACGAGGGCGACGTCCGACGGACGCTGGTGGTGGAGTCGCGCGCCTGGGTCGCCGATGCGTTGACGGCGCACGAGGTCACCACCCTGCAGGCGTTCCGCGACCTGTTCTCCAACGCGGTCCTGCATCCGGGCGACCAGGTCTCCATCGCCCAGATCGCGCTCATGTTCACCGACCTGCAGGGCTCCACGGCCCTCTACGAGAGGATCGGCGACGCCAACGCCTACCAGCTCGTGCGCGAGCATTTCGCCTATCTCGGCCGGATCGTGCGCGGCCATCGCGGGGCGATCGTGAAGACCATCGGCGACGCTGTGATGGCCGCCTTCGCCGAGCCGGCGGACGCGGTGCGCGCCGCCCTCGCGGTGCAGGAAGGCACGGCGGCGTTCAACGCGGCGCTGAGCGAGCGGACCGGTGCCGCGGCGCCGATCTCCATCAAGATCGGCGTTCATGCCGGGCCGAGCATTGCTGTCACGCTGAATGACCGGCTGGACTATTTCGGCTCCATGGTCAATCTGGCAGCCCGAATCCAGGGCTTGGCCGCCGGCGGCGACGTGGTGGTGAGCGGCCAGCTCGCCGCCGATCCCTCCGTGATGCTGCTGGTGACGCAAGGTCGCCGTGAGCGGGCGCTGGTCCGGGGCCTGAGCGAGCCGGTCGATGTCGTCCGGCTCTCCTATGACCGAGTGACGAAAGAGGAAGAAGATGGCGGATAAGCCGCTGATGCTGCTGTGGACCGATGGCGCGCCGATCTATGTGGAGGCGCTCGCCGCCGCGGGACTGGGCGACCGGCTGCGGCTGGAAGGGATCGACCGGGCGGACGCGCCGAGCGAGGCGCAGAAGGCTGAGGCCGAGATGGTGCTCGCCTGGGGTGCGCCGGCGGGGCTGCTGGCCGAGATGCCGAAGCTGCGCTGGGTGCAGACCACCACGGCGGGTGTGGAAGCCTGGCTGTCGCGGCCGGACCTGTCCGACGGTCTGCTGCTGACCGCGGCCAAGGGCGTGCACCGGGTGCAGATGCCGGAGAACATCCTGGCCGCCCTGTTCCACGCCACCAAGCCGATCGCCGCCGCCGCCCTCGACCAGCAGGCGTCCAAGTGGACCCGCCGGGTCGCTGTGCCGTTGGCCGGCAAGACGCTGGGGATTCTCGGCCTGGGCACGATCGGCGCCGAGCTCGCCCGCAAGGCCGCCGCGCTGGAGCTGCGGGTGGTCGGCGTGCGCCGGACGCCGGGCGAGGTCGCCCATGTGGAGACGGTCTATGCGCCGCAGGACACCGACCGGATGCTGGCGGAGGCCGATTTCGTCCTGAACCTGCTGCCGGTGACCCCCGATACCCTGTCCTTCATGAACGCCGAGCGTTTTGCGGCTATGCGGCCGGGCGCCTGGTTCCTGAATTTCGGGCGCGGGGCGACGGTGGTCGACGCCGATCTGATCGCCGCGGTGACCGGCGGGACCATCGCCGGGGCGGTGCTGGACGTCTTCCGGCAGGAGCCGCTGCCGGCAGACGATCCGTTCTGGACGACGCCGGGGATCAGCGTCTGGCCGCATGTGGGCGGGCTGCACCCGGACCGCGACGCCATCGTCGCCGAACTGGTGGTGGAGAACACCGCCCGCTACCTGGATGGCCGGCCGCTGCTGCATCAGGTGGATCGGAACCGGGGGTATTGAGGGGGCCGCTCGCCCTCTCCCCACATTGTCTTCCCGCCCCTTCGACACGCCCCTGCGGGGCTGCTCAGGACAAGGTCGTTTCAAGGTGATCGACCTCGTCCTGAGCATGAGCGGAGCGACGTGTCGAAGGGCTAGGCCATCACCTTCACCAGACTGGCCCCCAGGCTCGCCACGGCGATGGCCGACAGATATTTCCGCAGGATCCCGTACCAGCCGGGAAACCAGCCCTGGGCGGTGGCGGAGCGGTCGATCAGATAGGCCGCCACCAGACCGCCCACCAGCAGCACGATCGCCAGGTCCGGCTTGGCGAGGGCGGCGACCCAGGCCAGCAGGGCGGGCGTGACGCTCCAGGCCAACGGCCGCCACAGCGCCTCGCCGTCAAGTCCGCTGCCGAGCGCCCGGCCCCAATGCACCGCGCCGAGGAAGGCCAGGATCGCGCAGCCGTAATAGACCTGCGCGTTCAGCACCACCCAGTCCCAGGGGGTGTCCAGCACCCACACGCCGACGGCGCCGGCGACGAAGGGGATCGCGCCGCCGAAGCCGAGCAGGCGGGCGGGAACGGGGATGTCTGTGAGGGTCGCCATGGCGGTCTCGGTCTCCAATGCATGCAGCGTGGCTCGTTCTGGCCGGTCTCGTCCTAGCCGGTCTCGTCCTGGCCCGGGCGATCTGATATCACCGGGGCCGCGAGAACAGATAGACCGCGACGGGAGCAAGACGATGGATCTCAAGGGCAAGGGCGCGTTGGTGACGGGCAGCGGCAGCGGGCTGGGAGCGGCGACCGCACGGGCGCTGGCGGCGCGCGGGGCGAAGGTGGCGCTGCTCGACGTGAACCTCGACGCGGCCAAGGCGCTGGCCGACGAGATCGGCGGCCTGGCGCTGTCCTGCGACGTCTCCGACGCGGCCTCGGCCGAAGCGGCGGTGGCCCGGGCGGGCGAGGCCCATGGCGCGCCGGTGTTGCTGGTGAACTGCGCGGGCATCGCCCCTGCCAAGCGCATCGTCGGCCGCGACGGGCCGATGGCTTTGGCCGATTTCAAAAAGGTGATCGACGTCAACCTGGTCGGCAGCTTCAACCTGATCCGCCTCGCCGGTGCCGCCATGGCCGGGAACGAGCCGGATGGCGACGGCCAGCGCGGCGTCATCGTTTCGACC
This sequence comes from Thalassobaculum sp. OXR-137, assembly GCF_034377285.1. NCBI lineage: Bacteria > Pseudomonadati > Pseudomonadota > Alphaproteobacteria > Rhodospirillales > Thalassobaculaceae > Thalassobaculum > Thalassobaculum sp. OXR-137. Next base: position 2,446,743 of record NZ_CP139715.1, read on the forward strand.
GCCAGCGTGGCCGCTTTCGAGGGTCAGATCGGCCAGTCGGCCTATGCGGCGTCCAAGGGCGGGGTGCATTCCCTGACCCTGGTGGCGGCCCGCGAGTTCGCCCGGACCGGCATCCGGGTCTGCGCCATCGCGCCGGGGATCTTCGGCACCCCGATGGTGCTCGGCATGCCCCAGGAGGTCCAGGACAGCCTCGCCGCCCAGATCCCTTTCCCCTCGCGCCTCGGCAAGCCGGAGGAATTCGCCCGGCTGGTGGAGAGCATCGTCGACAACCCGATGCTCAACGGCGAGACCATCCGGCTCGACGGTGCCATCCGCATGGGTGCGAAGTAGGGGGCACTGCACGCCAAGCCAACCGAAGCCGTCGTCCTGACGCACGTCAGGATCTGCGGTGAACAGGCGCCGGTGGCTTGGTCCTGAAGCGAGTTCAGGACGACGGGGAAGGGGCAGCGGGTGACTAAGCCCGGCCCGCCGGCGCGTTCGTCTCTTCCTCGTCGGCCAGCCGTTCCAGCTCTTCCATCTCGCTGTCGCTGTAGCCGTAGTGGTGCCCGATCTCGTGGATCAGCACGTGACGGACCACGGAATAGAGGTCGTCGCCGCTCTCGATCCAGTAGTCGAGGATGGACCGCCGATACAGGAACACCCGGTCCAGATCCGCCGGCGTCTCGCCGGTCGACCGGTGGTTCAGCGGCACTCCCTGGTACAGGCCGAGCAGGTCGAACGGCGTCTCCAGGTCCATGGCCTCGCAGATCTCGTCGTCGGGGAAATCCTCGACCAGGATCGCGAGACCCGAGAGCGGCTTCAACAGCTCCTGGGGAACGTTCGACAGGGCGTCCTCCGCCAGTGCCGCCATCTGGTCGATGGTGGGGGCGAGGATTCCGGGACGGGCTTTCTGTGCGCACATGAGCGCAGCTATAACCGCTTCCGCGGCACAGGGAAAGTTTGCCGCACCGCCCGGCCGCACAGAAAAGGTTGCGCCTGCGCGGCCGCGGCTCAAATTGTGCAGTGCAACGAATATTCGGCCGGCCCGATCCGCCGGTCTGCGAACCAAAGGAAAATCGACATGAGCCTCAAAGGCAAATCCGCCGTCGTCACCGGTTCGACCAGCGGCATCGGTCTCGGCATCGCCAGGGCGCTGGCGGCCGAGGGGGCCGACATCATGCTCAACGGCTTCGGCGACGCGCAGGAGATCGAGGAGATCCGGGCCGGCCTCGAGACGGAGTTCGGGATCAAGGCCGCCTTCGACGGCGCCGATCTGACCAAGGGCGATCAGGCCAAGAACCTCGTCGCCGAGGCGGAAAAGGCGTTCGGCAAGGTGGACATCCTGGTCAACAACGCCGGGATCCAGACGGTGGCGCCGGTCGACGAGTTCCCGGAAGACCGCTGGGAACTGATCGTCTCGCTCAACCTGTCCTCCAACTTCTACACCACCAAGGCAGCACTGCCGGGCATGAAGAAGCGCGGCTGGGGCCGGATCATCAACATCGCCTCGGCCCACGGGCTGGTGGCCTCGCCGTACAAGGCCGCCTACGTCGCGGCCAAGCACGGCGTCGTCGGCTTCACCAAGGTTGTGGCGCTGGAGACGGCCGAGCAGGGCATCACCTGCAACGCCATCTGCCCGGGATTTGTGAAGACCCCGCTGGTCGAAGGCCAGATCGGCGAGCAGGCCAAGGCCAATCACATGACCGAGGAAGAGGTCGTGCGGAACGTCATCCTGGCCAGTCAGCCGACCAAGAAGTTCGTCGAGGTCGACGATCTCGGCGCCTTGGCGGTGTTCCTGGCCGGCGACAATGCCGGCTCGATCACCGGCGCCGCCCTCCAGGTCGACGGCGGCTGGGTCGCTCGCTGATGGCCGGCCGCCGCCAGGGACCGAAGCACGGATCGGACGTGGCCAACGATCCGGTCCGCAAACGGGCCGAGGTTCCCGAGCATGTCCGCAAGGAGGCCGAGGCGGCGGTCGAGCCCAAACACGCGCGGTCGAAGGCGGGCCCGGAGATCAAGCGGATCAACCTCGCGCTCCAGGGCGGCGGCTCCCACGGGGCCTTCACCTGGGGCGTGCTGGACGGGTTGCTGGCCGATCCCCGGGTCGCGTTCGATTCGATTTCCGGGACCAGCGCCGGGGCGATGAACGCGGTGGTGATGGCCGCCGGCATGGCGGAGAACGGGGCTCAGGGCGCCCGCGACAAGCTCGACGCCTTCTGGAACGCCATCGCCAAGGCCGGACGCTTCAGCCCGATCCAGCGCACCTGGATGGACCGGGTGATGGGCAACTGGCGGGTGGACAGCTCGCCCGGCTTCGTCGCGCTGGATTTCCTCAGCCGCTATCTGTCGCCCTATCAGACGAACCCGATGGGCCTCAATCCGCTGCGCGACGTGCTGGAGGACCTGGTCGATATCGATGGCATCGTCGCCCGCAGCGGGCTGAACCTGTACCTCAGCGCGACCAATGTGCGCTCGGGAAAGATCCGGGTATTCGACAACACGGAACTGTCGATCGACGCGGTCATGGCCTCGGCCTGCCTGCCGACCATGTACAAGGCCGTGGAGATCGACGGCGAGGCCTATTACGACGGCGGCTATATGGGCAACCCGGCTCTCTATCCGCTGATTTACAACTCCGCCTGCCGCGACATCGTCATCGTGCAGATCAACCCGCTGTACCGCGACTCCGTGCCGACCGACGCGCGGGAGATCATGGATCGGGTGAACGAGATTTCCTTCAACTCGACGCTGATGCGCGAGATGCGGGCCATCCACTTCGTGAACCGTCTGATCGCCGCCGGCAAGCTGGACCCGGAGGCCTACCGGGTGACCCGCATCCACATGATCGAGGCGACGGAGGAGATGCAGGACATGCATGCCTCCTCGAAGCTCAATGCCGAGCGGGCGTTCCTCCATCACCTGCGCGACATCGGCCGAACGGTGGCGCAGACCTGGTTGGAGGAGAGCTTCGGCTGCGTCGGCGAACAGTCGTCGATCGATGTCCGGGAGACGTTCCTGTAACCGGCCTGAAACCGGTGTCCGATGCCCCCGCCTTGCAACGATCGGCCGCGCCCCAACGTTGAACGGGTCGGGTCCGCATGCGGGCCCACCGAGAAACCTGACGGGAGACGACACCCCCATGGCCGACAAACTCAGCGCCGACGACCGCAGCGCCCACCTCGCCTCCATGAGCGGCTGGGCAGAGGGAGACGACGGCAAATCCATTCGCAAGACCTTCAAATTCGACGGCTTCGAGGCCGCCTGGGGCTTCATGACCCGCGTGGCGATCAAGGCCCAGACGCTGGACCACCACCCGGACTGGTCCAACGCCTACAGCACGGTGGAGGTGTCCCTGAGCACCCATGACGCCGGCGGGGTCACGGATCTCGACATCGAGCTGGCGAAGTACATGGACACGGCGGCGTCGAATACCGGGGGGAAGTAGCGCACCTCCTCCGGCGGCCAGACACGCTATCCCACCGCCGCGTCGTGATGCTCCACCACCCGGTCGGCGAGCCGCCCGGTCAGTTCCTGCAGGTGGTCGAAGCTCCAGGCGAAGAAGGCGAGCCCCTGGCTCTGCGCGCGCAGGTCCAGGATCAGGTCGTGCATCTCCGCCTCCGGCAGGTAGGCCGTCACCGCATCCCAGCCGGGCCAGCCCTCCTTGGTGTCGAAGCCGAGAATCTGGCCGCGCCGCGACGACAGGATGCCGTGGACCTTGCTGGTCGCCTCCGACGGCACGGAGATGGTGACCTGATGGATCGGCTCCAGCAGCACGGGTCCGGCCTTGGCCAGCGCATCCTGCAGACCCGACCGGGCGGCGATCTTGAAGGCCATGTCGGAGCTGTCGACCGAATGGTGCTGGCCGTCGGTCAGGGTCACCTTCACGTCGACCACCGGGAAGCCCAGCGGCCCCCGCCGGCAACCCTCGCGGCAGCCTTCCTCCACGGCCGGGATGTAGTTCTTCGGCACCGATCCGCCGACCACCTTTTCGGCGAAGGCGAAGCCCGTCCCGCGGGCGGTGGGCTCCACGGTGATGCGGATATCGGCGAACTGGCCGTGGCCGCCCGACTGCTTCTTGTGACGAGCGTGTTCCTCCACCCGGCTGCGGATGCTCTCGCGATAGGCGACTGACGGCTCGCTCAGGGTGACGTCGAGCTTGAAGCGCGACTTCAGCCGGTCGGCGGTCACCCGCAGATGGGTGTCTCCCTGACCCCAGAGCGTGAGTTCGCCCAGTTCCTGGTCCTGGCGCACCAGCAGGGAGGGATCTTCCTCCGACAGCTTGGCCAGGGCGCCGGACAGCTTCACCTCGTCATTTCGTTCCGACACGGTCATGGCGCGGGCAAAGACCGGCTGCGGCACTTCCGGCCAGCCGAGGCCGCCATCCGGGATGCCGCCGCCCGGTGTCAGGACGTCCCCCGTCTGGATCGGATCCATGCGGCCGAGCGCGACGACGTCGCCCGGATCGGCCGACGGGCGCTTGTCCAGCTTGCCGCCGGTGGCGGCGTAGATGCCCGATACCTTGACCCCGTTCAGGGTGTCCCCGTCCTTCACCGTGCCGCGCCAGACCCGGACATGGGACAGCTTACCCATATGCGGGGCGTGGACCGTCTTGAACACCTGAGCCATGGGCGCTTCGCCCTCGCCCAGGCCGCGTCTGGCGACCGTGGATGTGTGGTCCGGCGTCTCGTGGCGCAGCAGCTTCAGCAGGCGCTGCACGCCGTGATCGTGTTCGCCGGCCGCCAGCAGAACCGGTACCAGCTGGTCGGCGCTGAGGGTCTCTGCCAGATGGGCGTAGACCTCCTGCCGGTCCGGATCCATCTCCTCCAGAAGCTGCTCCAGCAGATGGTCGTCGAAGTCCGCCAGCGTCTCCAGCAACGCGTTGCGGGCTTCCGCCTCGCGGTCGGCCACCGAGCCTGGCAGCTCGATCAGGGCCGACGGCTCTCCCTCGCGATAGCGGTAGGCGCGTTCGCTCACCAGATCGACATAGCCGGTCACTTTGTCGCCGTCTCGGATCGGCACCTGGCGCAGGGCCAGGGGACGGGCCGAGAAGCCCTGCAGGGCGGCGAGGATGTCGCGCACGCTCTCGGAGGCCTGATCCATCTTGTTGACCAGCACCACATGGGGGATGCCGTGATCGTCGAGGAACTTGAGGATCGGGCCGGCGGCGGCGGCCTTGGCCGTTTCAGGCTCCACCACCACGATGGCGACATCGGCGATCATGCAGGCGTGGCGGGAGTCCAGAGTGAACTCGATGCCGCCGGGCGTGTCGATGAAGCTCCAGGTGTCGCCGAGATAGGTGCCGTGCCCGATCGACAGCTCGGTGCTCGCCCCGCGCTCCCGCGCTTCGGGGGCGGTATCGCCGACGGTGTTGCCGTCCTTGACGGTGCCCTTGCGGTCCACCGTTCCGGTGGCATGGAGCAGGGCTTCGAAGAGGCTGGTCTTGCCGGATTGGTAGGGACCGAGGATCGCGGCGCAGCGGGGCGCGCCGCCGCCGTGTCTGCCGCTGTCTGTCGCTCCGGCGTTGCCATTGGGATTGGAGGCCATGCTGTCTCTCCCGTCGCTCGCCCGGGTGGAGATCCCCGGAAGGAGCCTGGGAAAGGCGTTAAACGGGGGTGTCCCGGGTCATGTGCCCGAGGCCGCCCCGAGGGCCCGATGGCGAGCGCCGGGACGACCGGCGTCTATGTCCGCGTATTGAAGGACTCCGACGGCGAGGGCGCAAGGCGATTCGGGCTGAATCCCGGGTCAAACGTGCCAATCGGATCAGGATGAAGCGGGGCATGAGAAAATCAAACATCCTGCGCTACGCAATGTGTACTCAAGTCGCGGTTCAAAATTTTTTATGAACTAAAGAATTGGTCGGCTATGGTACCAACCAGAATTTTCAAAATCGCGTATGAAGAAAATATCTACATAGTTGTAATTTTTTTCTATTATATTTTCTATTTTAGAATGTTCCGTCATTTTATATATTATGCCATCTGGAGCAATTACCACAGACCTGTGAGTCTTCGTAAAAAACTCCATTAGTTCGCCAAACAAGAGTCCAAATTCATTGTTAGATATCTCAATGAGTCCGCAGCTTATATGAAATAGTTTCTCGTTCTTAATGTGCAAAAGAAGATCTAGGTCGGCGCCCTGGATGTCGCTCTTGTATACGATAGGTAAGTTTTTTTGTTTCCATTTAGAGCATTCTTCGGAAATATCTAGGGTCGTTTTGGTGAAATGGATGAGATCTTTCTTTAGTCTAAGAGATTTTTGAAAGTATTCGTGATTGAGAGACCCATATCCGTCGATATCAACTGTGTCGATGAATTCCTTTTCTTCGGAGGATTTCCAAACTGCCTCATTATTCAGGTGTATTACTGGAGTAGATAAATCCATATTTCTCTTAAGGTATGAAAATACCGATGGGTTTGCTTCATAACAATATATCTCGGCCGGGTTGAGTTTTGCTACCTGACGGGATATCAGTCCAATGTTTGCTCCAATATCAACAAAAACAAATTGGCCAAGGACATTTCTGACAATCCGTGAAAGCAATTCCATCGACACGACTTCATATTCCCCATCGACTAGGAATTCGCCGCTGATAGCTCCCCCGAAGGGAAGAAATAAAGGAGCGGAAATGCCATCGCTATTCTGTACATAAAGTCGGCTATTTTCTCCTGGTGCAACTGAAATGCTAAGGTTGCATCCAGATAGTTCGCTAATTTTTTTTAAATAATACTGAATATCCCCCGAACCTTTCTTTTTGCTGAGATAAATTCGGTCGTCCATGGTTGGCACCAGCCTCAAAAGGATCCAGATCCCGCTCCTGAACGAACGGCATCGTCAACCTGTGTGCGCATATCGTTTTCTGCCGACCCGGGGCAAGCCGGAAGTATCAGCCTTTTATAGACGTCTCAGCTCGAGGGGTCATGAGACACCGGCCGCTGACGATACCTGAAGGCAGCAGATTACGGTTGTTTCGCCAGTCAATCGGCCTCCGCCATCCGGCTGGCCTTCGGCATGGTGCGCGACAGCACGACGCCGAGGGCGGACAGGGCGCCGAGGACGATGACGGTGGTCGAGACGTTCGTGACTTCGGCAACGACCCCAAGCCCCATGAAGCCGATGGCGACGATCCCGGCGGCGGTGTTGGAGAAGGCGACATAGAGCGGCCGCTCCTCCTCCGGCGCGCCGTCGGCGAGATAGGTCTTGCGGCCGAGCCGGACCCCGGCGACCGCCACGCCGAGGATCAGGAACACCCCGGCGAAGGCCCAGTGGCGGCTCTCCTCCGGCACCACAGCAGGGAGGGCGAGGGCGGATGCCGCCGCGACCACGCCCAGAACGGCGCTGACCGTCATCACCTTGCGGGCGGAATCGTCGGAGAACGCGCCCCAGATCGGGCTGGACAGGACCGCCGCCAGACCGCTCGCCACCATATAGATGCCGAGATCGTCAAGGGTCGCTCCGGCATGGTTCTGGGCGAAAAGCACGAAGATCGGTGTCGCCATCTCGACGGACAGCAGGGCGGAGCGGGCGGCGAGGAAGCGGCGGAACCCCTTGACCTCGCGCATCAGCTTCACCCCGTGTCGTATCTCCTCCAACGGATCGCGCCCCTCGCCGGGCTCGCTCTTGTCCTCCGGAATGCCGGCGAAGAGAAGGGCTGCGGCGGCCCACAGTACCGCCGCGGCCCCGATCAGGATCAGCAGCGGCGACAGGGCGTCGGTGCCCGTCACGCCGGTGGACAACCAGACGCCGGTCGCCAGCGCGAAGGCGCCGCCGATGGCCGACCGGTTCGCCAGCATCCGGCCGCGCGCGCCCGACGGCACGGTCTTCGGCGTCACGTCCTGGAACGCAACCGAGCCGCAGCCGCTGGCGATGCTGAAGGCGAGCAGGAGGCCGACAATGCTCCACCCGGCCGCAGCCGCGGGGAACCACAGAGCCGCCGCCACCATCGTCAGCAGGCACAGGGCCTGGAGCAGGCCGGCGGCGACCCAGACCCATTTGCGTCGTGCCCGGGTCCGGATCCAGCCGGAGATCATGAGTTGCGGCAGGAGCGAGCCTGCCTGCTTGGCCGGCATCAGCATGGCGGCGATCCCCGAAGGGGCGGCGATGGCACCCAGCAGCCAGGGCAGTACAAGGTCCGGCCCCGCGAGTTTCTCCGCCAGCTTGGTGCAGGCGCCGTTGGCCACGTTCAGCAGGTAGGCGCGGGTGGCCTTGGGCTGCTCGGCGAGCTCTCCGGCGGCGTCTCCGGCGAGCAGATGGATGAGTTTCGGGGCGGCGGGCGCGGGGGTCTCGGTCGTCATTCCGTGAAACATGGATCGCTTGTGTGAAAAGGCAAAGCTCCTGTGACCTGCCAAATCCTCTCACCCCGAGTTGATTTGGCGTGTGCGATGCCGCGCGCTACCTCTCTAATGAGGAACGCGACAAGGGAGTCTCTCACCATGCTGATCAAGCGGCCGAAGGGCTGGGAACTGCCGGAACGGCTCGTCACGCCGGAGAGCGTCTACCTGAACCGGCGCGCACTGCTGCGCGGGCTCGGCATCGGAACGGTGCTCGCCGGAAGCGGTGCGCTGGCGGCGTGCGGCGACGAGGCCTCGGCGGATAACGAGACGGTCCAGCTCGCCGACCTGCCGCCGGACCCGTCGGCCGGACTCTATCCCGTGAAACGCAACGAGCGCTACACGGTCGACCGGCCGATCACCGAAGAGAAGATGGCCACCACCTACAACAATTTCTACGAGTTCGGGTCGTCCAAGAACATCTGGCGGGAGGCGCAGGATCTGCCGATCCGGCCCTGGACCGTGACCTTCGACGGCATGGTCGAGCAGGAACGCACGGTCGCCATCGACGACCTGCTGGCGGCGATGCCGCTGGAGGAGCGGGTCTACCGCCACCGCTGCGTCGAAGCCTGGTCGATGACGGTGCCGTGGTCCGGCTTCGCGCTGAAGTCGCTGGTGGAGTACGCCAAGCCGCTGTCCTCGGCCAAGTACCTGGTGATGCAGACCTTCCAGAATTCCGACATCGCGCCGGGCCAGAAGCAGGTCTGGTACCCCTGGCCGTACGTGGAGGGGCTGACCATCGAGGAGGCGACCAACGAGCTCGCCTTCATCGCCACCGGCCTCTATGGCAAGCCGATTCCCCGTCAGAACGGTGCCCCCTTGCGGCTCGCGGTGCCGTGGAAATACGGCTTCAAGTCGGTCAAGTCGATCGTCCGCTTTACCTTCACCGACAAGCGTCCGGTGTCGTTCTGGGAAGAACTCCAGGCCAGCGAGTACGGCTTTTGGGCCAATGTGAACCCGGAGGTATCGCATCCCCGCTGGAGCCAGGCGTCGGAGCGGGTGCTGGGGACCGGCGATATGGTGCCGACCCTGCTGTACAACGGCTACGAAGAGTTCGTGGGCGATCTGTACAAGGGGCTGGAGGGCGAGAGCCTGTATATGTGATCCTGCCCGGCAACGGGGCGCGCTGAACCGAGAGGGCCGGGACCGCCAAGCGGTGCCGGCCTTGTCGTATGCGGGGCTCCGATGTCAGATAACCGGGAGGAAAACGGCATGGGCAGGCTCGACGGAAAGATCGCGATCATCACCGGGGCGGCGGCCGGGATCGGCAAGGCCTCGGCGGCCCTGTTCGCCCGCGAGGGTGCGACAGTGGTGATGGCCGACGTGAAATCGGAGCTGGGCGAGGCGGCGGCCGCCGCGATCCGGGATGCCGGAGGCAATGTCGAGTTCGTGACCGCCGACGTCTCCAAGGAGGACGACGTTCGCGCGCTGGTCGACGGCACCGTGGAACGTCACGGCCGCCTGGACGTGCTCTACAACAATGCCGGCGGTGCCACGCCCAAGGACGGCAAGGTCACCGAGATGCCGCTGGACGAGTTCTGGCGCACGATCTCGGTCGACCTGTTCGGCCCGTTCCTCGGCTGCCGCTTCGCCATTCCGCATATGGAGCGCAACGGCGGCGGCTCGATCATCAACACCACCTCGATCCGCGCGCTGACCGGCACCGCCGGGGCGGACGCCTATTCCTCGGCCAAGGGCGGCGTCATCGCCCTGACCAAGGCGCTGGCCATGCAGTGGCACACCGCCGGCATCCGAGTGAACGCCATCGGGCCGGGCATGGTCCTGACCGAGCGGGTGGCGGCGATGCTCGACCCCAAGACCAACCCGATCGCCATCAAATCGCTGATGGGGCCGATGGATCCGGATGACATCGCCTACCTGGCCCTGTATCTCGCCAGCGACGAAGCGCGAAAGATCACCGGTGCGATCTACCCGGCCGAGAGCGGGGCGAGCGCGCACTGACACCAGCCCAAGTAACGCCGCCGAGGCCGAGACATGATCCTGCCCGCCATTCCGTTCCCGGTGATAGACCCGGTCGCGGTCGCCATCGGACCCTTCGCGATCCGATGGTACGCGCTCGCGTATATCGCCGGGATCCTGCTGGGCTGGAAATACGCCGTCTGGCTGGCCCGGCGGCAGCCGGTGTTCTTCGAGGCTAAGCTGATCGACGACCTGGTGTTCTACGCCACCATCGGCATCGTCCTCGGCGGGCGGCTCGGCTACGTGCTGTTCTACAATTTCTCCTATTACGCCGCCCATCCTCTGGAGATCTTCATGGTCTGGCAGGGCGGCATGTCGTTCCATGGCGGCTTCCTCGGCGTGGTGGTCGCCACAGCGCTGTTCGCCCGCAGGGTCGGCGCACCGGTGCTGGCGATCGGTGACCTGGTCGCCGCCGCCGCACCGATCGGGATCTTCTTCGGACGGCTCGCCAATTTCATCAACGGCGAGCTGTTCGGCCGGCCGGCGCCCGATGTGCCTTGGGCCATGGCCTTTCCCCATGGCGGGCCGATCCCGCGTCATCCCTCCCAGCTCTACGAGGCCGCTCTTGAAGGGCTGGTGCTTTTCGTCGTGCTGCTGGTTCTGGCGCGGCGGGAGAGCATCCGGCGGCGACCGGGCATCGTGATCGGTGCCTTCTTTGCCGGCTACGGGATCGCGCGCATCGTCTGCGAGTTCTTCCGCGAGCCCGACGTCCAGCTCGGCTTCATCCTGCCGCATGTGACCATGGGCCAGATTCTCAGCCTGCCGATGGTCGCGGTCGGCACTGCGATCATCGTTTGGGCGGCGCGGCGGGAACCCGTCGCGACGAAGTGAGCGCCGTGTCGCTGCTCGACCATCTGCGTCGGCGGGTGGCGGCCGAAGGACCGCTGTCGCTGCCCGAGGTGATGGCCGATACCCTGACCCATCCGCGCTTCGGCTATTACGCAACCCGCGATCCGTTCGGCGCCGGGGGCGATTTCGTCACCGCGCCCGAAGTCAGCCAGATGTTCGGCGAGCTGATCGGCCTGTGGGCGGCGGTGGTCTGGCAGCAGATGGGCTCGCCCGGCTGGGTGCACTTGGTCGAGCTCGGCCCCGGCCGCGGCACGCTGATGGCCGATGCGCTGCGGGCCACCCGCCCGGTCCCTGGCTTCCATACCGCGCTGGAGATCCATCTGGTGGAGGCGAGCCGGACCCTGCGCGAGATCCAGGGCCGTGTGTTGTCGGACTATTCTCCGACCTGGCATGACGACGTATCGCACCTGCCCGACGGTCCCGCCATCGTCATCGCCAACGAGTTCTTCGACGCCCTGCCGATCGCGCAATTGCAGCGCACCGGCGCGGGCTGGCACGAAAGGCGGCTGGCCTTCGATCCCGAGTCGGGGGCGCCAATCTGGACGCTGACCCCGGGCATGTCTCCGCTGGCGGCCCTTGTGAATCCGCGGATCCTGGCCACGGCGCGTCCGGGAGACATCGCCGAGGTGTCGCCAGCCTCCCTGTCCGTCGCCGACGTGCTGGCGAAGCGGATCGTCGGCCAGGGCGGGGCGGCGCTGGTCATCGATTACGGCCACGCCCGCAGCGGCGTCGGCGACACCCTGCAGGCCGTCCAGGCGCACAGGCCCGTCGACGTACTGGCCACCCTTGGAGAAGCGGACCTGACCGCCCATGTGGATTTCGCCGCGCTTGCCCAGGTTGTGAAGCAGGCCGGCGGCGCCGCCCATGGGCCGACCACCCAGGGCGCCTTCCTGAGCGCGCTCGGCATCGTCCAGCGGGCTCAGGCGCTGATGGCGAAGGCGACGCCGGAGCAGGCGCGCGATATCGAGGCGGCGACGGTCCGCTTGATCGGTCCCGACGAAATGGGCACCCTGTTCAAGGTCGCGGCCTGGACCGGCCCGATGGACGCCCCCCCGCCCGGGTTCGAGGCTTAGGCCCTGGCCCGAAACGAAGATCGGACGACAGCGAGACACGGTTCTTGTTCCAGATCGACGGTTTCGACGAAAACGGCATCGCCCACGCCTTCTTCTCCCGCCGCGGCGGTGTGAGTCGGGGCATATACACGTCTCTCAACTGCGGACGCGGATCGCGCGACGATCCCAAGGCGGTGGAGGCCAACCGCGCGCGCGCGGCGGCCGCCCTCGACATGCCGCCCGGCACCCTGTTCACCAATCACCAGATCCACTCCAACAAGGTCGTGGTGATCGACGAGACCGGCGAGCCGGACGCCAAGCGCGAGGCCGATGCCCTGGTCACCAACCGGCGGGGCATCGTCATCGGGGCGCTGGCCGCCGACTGCGCGCCGGTGCTGTTCGCGGCTCCCGGCGACGGCGTGATCGGTGCCGCCCATGCCGGATGGCGCGGGGCGCTCGACGGTGTCTGCGACGCGACGGTGGACGCCATGATCGATCTCGGAGTGCGCGCCGACGGCATCAAGGCGGCGGTCGGTCCCTGCATCGGCGTGGAATCGTATGAGGTGGGCCCGGAGTTTCCGGCCCCCTTCCTCGATCAGGACTCGGCCAATGGCCGCTTTTTCGAAAAGGCGGAGCGGGACGGGCATTTCCTGTTCGACCTGTCCGGCTATCTGGTGCACCGGCTGTCGCGGCTCGGGCTCGGGGAGGTCGTGCGGATGAGTGCCGATACCTGCCGGGACGAAGCCAACTTCTTCAGCTACCGCCGATCCCGGCACCGCAACGAACCGGATTACGGCCGGCAGCTCGCCGCCATCACACTGGGCGCCTGATCGCCTAACTCGGGGGACACCATGGCACTGCACTTCACCCGCGCCGAGTTCGAGGCGCGCAAGACACAGACCTTGGCGGCGATGGAGGCGGCGGGCCTCGACGGGCTGCTGATGTTCCGCCAGGAGAGCATGTTCTGGCTGACCGGGTACGACACCTTCGGCTTCTGCTTCTTCCAGTGCCTGTATCTCGGTAGTGATGGCCGGGTCGTGCTGCTGACCCGCGCGCCCGACCTGCGCCAGGCCCAGAACACCTCGACCATCGAGGATATCCGTATCTGGGTCGACCGGGACGGGGCGACACCGGCCGACGACCTGCGCGACGTGCTTGAGTCGGTCGGTGGGCGCGGCAAGCGGTTGGGGGTGGAGTATGACGCCTACGGGCTGAACGCCCGCAACGGCAAGCGCCTGGACGCGGCGCTGGACGGCTTCGCCACCCTGGAGGACGCCTCCGAGCTGGTCTCGCTGCTGCGGCTGGTGAAGTCGCCGGCCGAGCTGGAGTATGTCCGCCGCGCCGGCGTGCTGGCCGACGACGCGCTGAAGGAGGCGCACCGGCTGACCGGTCCCGGCGTGGACGAGGGCGAGATCCTGGCCGCCATGCAGGGAGCGGTGTTCAAGGGCGGCGGGGACTACCCCGGAAACGAGTTCATCATCGGCAGCGGCGGCGACGCGCTGCTGTGCCGCTACTTCACCGGCCGTAAGACCTTGGCGGCGCAGGACCAACTCACTTTGGAGTTTGCCGGGGCATACCGGCACTACCATGCCTGCCTGATGCGCACGATCCCGGTAGGACCGGTGCCGGACCACCAGGTGCATATGTTCAACGCCTGCGCCGAGGCGCTCGAAGCGTGCAAGGCGGCGCTGCGCCCCGGCCGGCCGATCGGCGAGGTGTTCGACGCCCATGCGCGGGTGATGGACGCCAACGGCCTGCGCCACGCCCGTCTGAACGCCTGCGGCTATTCCCTGGGCGCGGTCTTCGCGCCGATCTGGATGGACTTCCCCATGTTCTATCACGGCAACCCGGTGGAGGCGGCGCCGGGCATGGTGTTCTTCCTGCACATGATCCTGATGGACAGCGAGGCCCAGCTCGCCATGACCCTGGGCGAGACGGTCATCGTCACCGACGGTGCGCCGGAGCGGCTGTCCGCCATGCCGCTCGAACTCGTGACCAGATAGCGCACAGGCCAAGTAGGTCTTGGCAAGACCGGGTGCGGCGCGGCATATCTCCGCCATGCCGCACCTCTGGATCTTTCTCGGTTTCCTGTTCCTGGGCCTGATGGCCAGCTGCGTGATCGTATGATCCACCGCCTGGTCTCCGTCCTGCTGCTCCTGGCTCTGGCCGGGTGCGGGCAGCTTCCGCAGCCGTTCGCCAAGGACGAGGCGAACCTGGCGAAGGCGCCCTTCCTGATTCCGCCGGCGACCGAGGGCGTGCTGGTCTGGCCGATGGTCGGCGTGCCGGACGACATCGCCGACCTGATCACCGAGATGACCGTGGACGCGCTGCAGAAGCGCGGCGTGGCCGCCAGCTCCGATGCGTCGAACCGCCAGAGCCTGATGCTGACGACGTCGGGCGATCGGCAGCCGGACGGGGCCCTGAAGATCACCTGGCGGCTGAGCCGGCCGAGCGGGGAGGTCGTGGGCACCCGCGAGGACTCGATCGCCAGCGATGCCCGCTTCGAGCAGGCGGTGACCCAGGTCGCCCGCTGGATCGTCCCCAACGCCCGTCGGACCGACATCGACGAGCCGCCCTTCTCGGTCACCGTCTATGAGGTCGCCGGCGCGCCGGGAAACGGCAACGACCTGCTGCGTCGGGCCATGGCCTTCGCTCTGAAGCGGGCCGAGGTCGAGGTCGCCGACTTCCCGCCGCCGGACGGGTTCGTGGTGCAGGGGACGGTGACCATCACGCCGAAGGAGCTCGGCGGCGATCTGGTGGCCGTATCCTGGAGCGTGCTGGATGGCCGGGGCCGCGAAGTGGGGGTGATCGATCAGTCGAACACGGTACCGTCGGGCTATCTCGACAAGGATTGGGGGCCGGTCGCCTCGCCGATCGCCAAGGAAGCCGTTCCCGGCATCGTGACTCTGATCGAGCGCCATCTCGAGGTTGCCGCCGGCGGCTAAAACCACAATTATTACATGGCCTTGATCGGCTGTCGGAGCACCCTGCCGCTGTTTATGTTGCAGTGCACAAATTTCGGTTGACTCTTATTCGCGCCGACCCCATTTATCTGTGGTGATTGTGCAGTGCAGCAACGACTGCGCCGGCTGAAATTCCTCCCGGTTTCTTCAGCCGCCAAAACGAGGAGAGTGGAAATGGCCGAGTTCAAAAACCCGTTCCTGGACTTCGACGTTCAGAAGATGATGGGCGAGTTCAAGATCCCCAACGTGGATGTCGACGGCATCGTCGCCGCCCACAAGCGGAATTTCGACGCCATCGCGCAGGCGAACCAGATCGCCGCCGAGGGCATGCAGGCGATCATGCGCCGCCAGAGCGAGATCGCTCAGGCCGCGATCGCCGAGGTCCAGTCGAACCTGCAGGCCATCGCCACCCAGGGCGCGCCGGAAGAGAAGCTGGCGCAGCAGGCCGCGATCGCCAAGTCGACCCTCGAGCAGGCGCTGGCCAACCTGAAGGAACTTCAGGAGATGGTCGCGAAGTCCAACGCCGAGGCGTCGGGCATCATCAACAAGCGCATCATGGAATCCCTCGACGAGGTCAAGACCGCGATCGAGAAGTCCAAGAAGTAATCCACGATACTCAAGCCCTGTCCCGAGGGGCGCGAGGTGTGGGGGCCGTCCGAGCGATCGGACGGCCCCTTTTCGTATCCGGCTGAGGGGGCGGGCACTCCGACCGGTTGCAGCCATCCGCCGCTGCGTGCTACCGGCAAAGGCAGGTGGCAGCCAGAAACTGGGGAATGGACATGGCGGAAAAACGCGCGGCGGAAATCACCTATGACGATTTCCTGACGGTCGATATCCGGGTCGGCACGGTGATCGAGGCGCAGCCTTTTCCGGAGGCGCGCAAGCCGGCGATCAAGCTGTGGATCGATTTCGGCGAGGAGATCGGAGTGAAGAAGACCTCGGCCCAGATCACCGTGCACTACACGCCAGAAAACATGGTCGGCCGCCAGGTCGCGGCGGTGGTGAACTTCCCCCCGCGCCAGATCGGCCCGTTCATGAGCGAGGTCCTGACCCTGGGCTTCATGGACGAAAACGGCCAGACGGTGCTGGTTTCCCCGTCGACGAAAGTTCCGAACGGCGGCCGCCTGCACTGAGCTGGGGCGGAGCTGCGCAAACCCTACCATTTCCGTCACTCCCCGGCCTTGTGCCGGGGTCTACGCCTAAACGTGCACGGACCCGTCCGAGGTCATGCGGGCTGACACGTGGACCCCGGCCCAGGACCGGGGAGTGTGAGAAATTTGAGGAGTAGGCCGCCTCAGATCTTGGCGAACTTGGCCAGGGCCTCGCGGAAGGTGAGGCCCTTATCCATTTCCTTCATCGCCTGGGCGTCGTCCGCCGCGTAGCGCCGGGTCATCTCCAGGATCTCGGCCGCCCGCTCGATCGGGATCACGCAGATGCCGGATCCGTCCGCCACGATCAGGTCGCCCGGCCGGATCAGCACGCCGGCGATGGTGATCGGCTCGCCGATGGCTTCCACCTTCAGCCGGGTCTTGCCGGGCGTGGGCACCATGTGGCGGGCGAAAATCGGGAAGCGGAACTCCTGCTGTTCCTCCCAGTCGCGCACGCCGCCCTCGACCAGCAGGCCCTCGATGCCCTGGATCTTGGCCGCGTAGCTTGCCATGCCGCCCCAGGTCGAGACCGGGTTGCCGCCGTTGTCCACGACGATCACGTCGCCGGCGCCGGCCGCCTCGATCATGTGGCCGACCTTGAAATCCTCCACCGGAAAGGTGCCCTTCGCGCCGGTCTGCTGGCGCACGGTCACGGCGGGGCCGACGGCCTTGGTGCCGGGCACGATGGGGTTAAGCCCGACGACCACGCCGTTCAGGTCGAGTTCGTCCAGGGCGTTGGCGATGGTCGGGGTGGCGATGTCGCGGAAGCCCGCGACCAGCGATTCAATATCGGTCATTCATCCGTTCCAGGCGGGGGAAAAGCGTCGAAGTAGAGCACGCCGATCGTCATGTCCGCGGTGCGACCGTCCGTCGCGAGGGGGCAGTGCACGCTGTCGAAGCTGCGCCAGGTGCCGTCGACCGGCCACTGGACCCAGCCAGAGCGAAAGACCGGGCGGCGCTGGACCACGGGATTGCGGAAGGTGGCGATCATCGACTCCCGGGATTCGCCGAAGCTGCATTCGGAGATCCATTTGCCGGTGTAGTCGCGGTCGCGGAAGGCGGTGATCTCGGTGCCGATCATCCGATAGCGGAAGTCGGTCGCGCCGGAGGCGACATCCATGATCAGCACATGGCCGAACCAGGGTTGCAGATCCTCCACCGGGAAGTCCTCGCGCGCCGGCAGGCACGCCCCCTGCCGCTTGGCATCCCAGAGCGCGGCGAAGGCGGCCACCCCGGGGTGGCGCGGATGGTCCTGGATCTCGAGACTGTCGTAGGTGACGTCGCGCTGCCGGGACGCCGCGTCGGGCGCAGCGGTTTCCCCCTGCGCCGACCTCGTGACGGTCCAGACGGTCGACAGCGACGGCAGGCCGACCAGCCGGCCGACCGCCGCCGAAGCACTTTGGGGAGAGGGTGGACCGTCGGTTTGCGACACGCTCTTCACCAAGATTGGAGGAACATACCCACTTTCACGTCGATCGAAGCGTGCCGTCAAGCGGGCGCCGGAGGCAGAGCATGCTTACCCTGCCCGGATCCGTTGAACGAAGCCGCCCACTTCGCGCTCGAGGCTGCGCATCTCGGCCTCCAGCACGTTGCAGGTGCTCAGCACTTCCTCGGCGCTGCGGCCGGTCTCGCGGGAGGCATCGCTCACCTCGGCGATCTCGGACGACACCTTCAGGGTCTGGGCCGCGGCATCCTGGCTGTTGCCGGCGATGGTCGAGGTCGTGGCCGCCTGTTCGTCGACCGCGGCGGCGACGGCGGCATTCATCTCGTCCAGTCCTGCGACGGCGTGGGCGATCGTCTCGATCGCCTTGACCGCCTCGCCGCTCGCACCCTGCATCTGCTCGATCTGCTGGCGGATATCGTCGGTGGCCTTGGCCGTCTGGGTCGCCAGGTTCTTGACCTCCGAGGCCACCACCGCGAAGCCTTTGCCGGCATCGCCCGCGCGGGCGGCCTCGATGGTGGCGTTCAGGGCCAGCAGGTTGGTCTGTTCGGCAATCTCCTGGATAAGCGCGATCACCGCGCCGATCCGGGTCGCCGTGTCGGCCAGGGCCACGATCCGTTCGTTGCCGATGCCCGCCTGGGTGCTGGCGCCGCGCGCCATTTCCGCCGCCCGGGCAACCTGGGAGCCGATCTCCGCCGACGCCGAGGCCAGTTCCTCCGCCGCTTCGGACACCGCTTTCACATTGGCGGTGGACTGTTCCGACGAGATCGCCACGGCGTCGGCGCGGGACAGGGAGGCGGTCGACGAGTTGGCCATGGCCTCCGCCCGCGCCCGCACGTCGGCGACCTGCGAGGTCAGGCCCTCCACCAGTTTGCCCACCGACTCCTCGAAGCTGGCGGCCAGGGCATCGAGCGACCGGCGCTTCTCGGCCTCGGCCCGGGCGTCGGCCTCCTCCTGTTCCTTTTCCAGGCGGCGGACCCGCTGGGCGTTGTCCTTGAACACCTGGACGCAGCGCGCGATATCGGCGATCTCGTCCTTGCGGTTCACGCCGGGGATGTCGACCTGAAGGTCGTTGTCGGCCAGCCGTTCCATCGCGCCGGTGATCGACCGCAGCGGGTGGGTGATCCCCCGGCCAAGGAAGACCGCCAGCACGACGGCGAGGAGGGCGGCTGCGGCCGTCCCGGCCAGGATCAGCAGGGTCGAGAGTGTCTTGTCGTCGGTGCGCGCGGCGATGGAGGCGGCGACGCTGGCCCCGACCTGATCGGCCACGGCCTCGGCGGCGACGGTCATCTCCTCGGCGGCCGTCGTCCGGGTGCGAAGCGCCTCGACCAACTGGTCGAATCTTGCCTTGCCGTCTTCCACCATCGAGCTGAACTGGCCGATGGAGTCGCTGTCGGGCAGGCGTTCGGCCAGTTGCCTGACCAGTCTCTCGAGAGTGCCGAAGGCGAAGACCTGGCCGGTGACCGCAGGGCCCTCGCCATTGGCGGCGACCACCTCGCGGATGTTGACGTCCACCTGCTTCACCGCCGTCACCAGGTCGGCCGCCAGCGTGGTGATGTCGGATGCCGCTTCCGCGTCGGCCGTGGCGGCGTCCGCCATGGCCCGCGCCTTTTCGTAGGCGGCCGTCTCCTTCCGGGCGAGCGCGGCGGCGAAGGCGTTGATCCGCTTCGACACGGTCTCCAACTCGGTGACCGCGGCAGTCACGTCCTGGTTCGCCTCGACGGTGGACACGAGGGATTCCAGAGCTTTGCGGTATCCGCCGACAGCGGCAGCCAGCAGGGCCACCGGCTTCTCCGCATCGCTGCCTGTGGTCAGTTTCTTGAGCTTGATGGCCGTCAGGAACATGGCCTTTGTGGCCTCGCGCGCCGCGCTCGCGTCGGCCGGATCGCGGGTCCTCAGGTAGACGGCCTCATCGCGCCGGGCACTCAGGGTCGCCAGGATCAGCGCCCGGGTCAGTTCCTCGATCTGCAGCTTCTCCGACTGATCGGCCTGCGCCGCATCGCGTTGGCGATTGAGTTCGGCGCGCCGCTCGTCCTGGCTGCGCCGGATGTTGCCGGCCAAGCGTTCGAACTCGACGGTATTGGACTGGATCTCGGCGATCAGGCGGTCGGCATTGGTTCTGGCGGCGACCAGCGTGTCGAACTGGCGGCGATATTCCACGATGGTCGCGGCGGTTGCCGGCTGATCGACCGCGTCGGCCCGAGCCGCCGCCTCGTCCAGATGACCGAACGCGTCGTCGCGATCGGTCGCGTCGCCGGAGATCCGAAAGGAGCCGGCGGCGATCTGGGCATCGCGGATCAGACGCTCGATCTCGGCGACGCGATCCGCGTGGGAGACCTGATCGGAATAGCGTTCGAGAGCGAGCCAACCGGTTGCGCCGAGGACGAGGGTGAGCGTAACGACCCCAGCGAATCCTGCTCCAATCCGAAAACCAATACGCATCTGATGCCCCCTGGCCTTTTTGCAATCCGCCAGACAGCTTATTCGCCACAATATTAAGAAGACGTTTATTAAATTAAGCAGCACTTATGCGGCGATATTTCATTATTTTTAGCTTTTGTTAATTTCTCCCTGCGCAATTTCAGGCACCGAATGCGTTGGTCACGGTAACAATTGATTAACACTCTCCGGTATCAGGTCGGACTCGTTCCTGTCGAGCAGAGCCCGTAGTCGGTGCAAGTAAACTCAAGGGAGAAACCTAGATGACATTTGGTCGATATCTGAAACAGATCGGTCTGGTGGCGACGGTCGTGGCCTTCAGCTCCGGTGTTGCGTCCGCCAACGATTTTGCTGCCCAGCTCACCGATGCGCTGAACAAGCAGATCCGCCCGTGGCTGAGCGATCCGGTGGTCGTCGAGGCCGTGAAGGCGCAGAACGCGGAGACCGCCAGCCTGTCCGAAGGCGACATCGACGCCCTGGACAAGCAGTGGCGCGCGGAAGCGAAGACCGGCAGCGGCCCGCTGATCGACAAGGTGCTGGGCAACAAGCTGTCCGCCTTCCTGAAGGAGAAGAAAGCCTCCTCCGACGGTCTGTTCGCCGAAGTCTTCATCATGGACGCCAAGGGCCTGAACGTCGGCCAGAGCGACATCACCTCCGACTACATGCAGGGCGATGAGGACAAGTGGCAGAAGACCTATCCGGTCGGCCCGGACGCGGTGTTCATCGACGACGTCGAGTTCGACGATTCCAGCGGCCAGTTCCAGAGCCAGGTCAACGCCACTGTCGTCGATCCGGCGAACGGCCAGGCTATCGGCGCCATCACCATCGGCATCAACGTCGAGAAGCTGAACTGATCGCAGCGATGCATGCCCGACGGGGAGAGGCATCTCCCCGATCCCTCCCGGGTGCCCCCTCGGGCCGGTTCTCCCCAGAGCCGGCCCGTTTTTTTGCCCGGATTCCGGACTTCGATCCGCCCGGCCGGACAGGGTCATTTTTTTGTCTCCGCGACGCCCCGCTGCCTTGCTTTGCGAAAGGGTCGGGCGTAGCGTGCCGGGCATTCCGCGAACCGCGAATTCCTGGGAGTTTTCGAGAGATGGGCATCCTTGCCGAGCGGCTGAGCCGCGTGAAGCCGTCGCCGACGATCGCCGTCAGCACCAAGGCCATGGAACTGAAAGCGGCGGGTCACGATGTGATCGGCCTGGGCGCCGGCGAGCCCGACTTCCCCACGCCTCAGCACATCAAGGACGCCGGCAAGGCGGCCATCGACAATAACAACACCAAGTACACCGCCGTGGGCGGCACGCCGGAGCTGAAGGACGCCATCGCGTTCAAGTTCAAGCGCGACAACAATCTGGAATACGCCCGCAACCAGATCGTCGTCGGCACCGGCGGCAAGCAGGTTCTGTACAACGCCTTCATGGCGACCCTGGATCCGGGCGACGAGGTGATCATCCCCGCGCCGTACTGGGTCAGCTATCCGGACATGGCGATCCTGGCCGAGGGCAAGCCGGTCTTCATCGACTGCCCGCAGGAGCAGGGCTTCAAGCTGCAGCCGGAAGATCTGGACAAGGCGATCACCCCGAAGACCAAGTGGGTGGTTTTGAACTCCCCGTCGAACCCGACGGGCGCCGGCTACACCCGCGCGGACATGAAGAAGATCACCGACGTGCTGATGAAGCATCCGCATGTCTGGGTGATGACCGACGACATGTACGAGCACCTCGTCTACGACGATTTCGAGTTCTGCACCCCGGCAGAGATCGAGCCCGGCCTGTACGACCGCACCCTGACGGTCAACGGCGTGTCCAAGGCCTATTGCATGACCGGCTGGCGCATCGGCTTCGCCGGCGGCCCGGCGAACCTGATCAAGGCGATGACCGACATCCAGTCGCAGTCGACCTCGAACCCGTGCTCGGTCAGCCAGGCGGCGTCCGTGGCGGCGCTGACCGGCGACCACAGCTTCATCGCCGAGAACAACAAGGTCTTCAAGGAGCGCCGCGACCTGGTGGTCTCCATGCTGAACCAGGCGGCCGGCATCACCTGTCCGACCCCGGACGGCGCGTTCTACGTCTATCCGTCGGTCAAGGGCTGCATTGGCAAGAAGACGCCGGACGGCAAGGTGATCGAGAGCGACAGCGACTTCGTCACGGCGCTGCTGGAAAGCGAGGGCGTGGCCGCCGTGCAGGGCGAGGCCTTCGGCCTGAGCCCGCATTTCCGGATCTCCTACGCCACCTCGACCAAGGTGCTTGAGGAGGCCTGCGAGCGCATCCAGCGGTTCTGCGGCTCGCTCTCCTAAGTCGCATCCGCATCGCATTTCCGACGCCGGCGCGGGTCCCTCGCGCCGGCGTCTGCGTGTCTTGACCGGACGGGGCGACACAGCGCACCCTGCGCCTCGCCGACGCGCTTAAGAATTCCATCCAAAAAGTGTCGGCGCAGTCGCTCGACCGGAGGAAATGCGCGATGACCGACCGTTCCGACCCCATGAAGGGGAAACGCCGCTCCGCCCAGTGGTACGGCAAGATCGACAAGGACGGGTACGCCCACCGGTCCTGGATGAAGAACCAGGGCTTTCCCGCCGAGGTCTTCGACGGTCGCCCGATCATCGGCATCGCCAATACCTTCAGCGAGTTCAATCCCTGCCACGCCCACTTCCGCAAGATCTGCGAGCATGTGAAGCGCGGCGTCTGGGAGGCGGGGGGCTTCCCGCTCGAGTTCCCGGTCTTCTCCAATTCCGAGAGCCAGCTCCGCCCGACCTCCATGCTGTACCGCAACCTCGCGTCCATGGACGTGGAGGAGGCGATCCGCGGCCTGCCGATGGACGGCGTCGTGCTGCTGGTCGGCTGCGACAAGACCACGCCGGCCCTGCTGATGGGCGCGTCGAGCTGTAACCTGCCGACCATCTGCGTGTCTGGCGGCCCGATGCTGAACGGCTACTACAAGGGCGAGAAGATCGGCTCCGGGACCCATGTCTGGAAGTTCTCCGAGGCCGTGCGCGCCGGCGAGATGTCGATCGAAGCCTTCATGAGCGCCGAGCAGGACAACCACCGTTCCGCCGGTCACTGCATGACCATGGGCACCGCCTCGACCATGGCGTCGATGGTCGAGAGCCTGGGCGTATCCCTGCCGGCCAATGCGGCGATCCCGGCCGTCGACAGCCGCCGCTACGTGCTGGCGCATATGTCCGGCAAGCGGATCGTCGACATGGTGATCGAGGACCTGCGCCTGTCGAAGATCCTGACCAAGGACGCCTTCGAGAACGCCATGGTGACCAACGGCGCCATCGGCGGCTCGACCAACGCGGTCATCCACCTGCAGGCGATCGCCGGCCGTCTCGGGGTCGATATCGGCCTCGACGACTGGGACCGGCTCGGCAAGGACATGCCCTGCCTGGTCAACCTGATGCCGTCGGGCGAGCACCTGATGGAGGACTTCTACTACGCCGGCGGCCTGCCTGCCGTGCTGCGGGAGATCGGCGACTTCCTGCACAAGGACGCGGTCACCGCCAACGGCAAGACCATCTGGGAGAACGTCAAGGACGCGGAATGCTATAACCGCGACGTCATCTTCCCGCTGAAGGAGCCGTTCAAGCCGAATGGCGGCATCGCCGTCCTGCGCGGCAACATGACCCCGGACGGCGCCATCCTGAAGCCCTCGGCCGCCACGCCGGAGCTGATGGTGCATACCGGCCGGGCCGTGGTGTTCGAGGATATCGACGACTACAAGGCGCGGATCGACGACGAGGCTCTCGACATCGACGAGACCTGCATCATGGTGCTGAAGAACTGCGGCCCGATCGGCTATCCGGGCATGGCGGAGGTCGGCAATATGGGCCTGCCGCCCAAGGTGCTGCGCAAGGGCATCACCGACATGATCCGCATCTCCGACGCCCGCATGTCCGGCACCGCCTACGGGACGGTGATCCTGCACGGTGCTCCCGAGGCGGCGGCCGGCGGCCCGCTGTCCCTGGTGGAGAGCGGCGACATGATCGAGGTCGACGTGCCGAACCGGCGCCTGCACCTGGACGTGTCGGACGCCGAACTGGAGAAGCGTCGGGCCGCTCGGGCGCCGTTCCAGAGCCCCTACGACCGCGGCTATTCCAAGCTCTATGTCGAGACCGTCAACCAGGCGGACAAGGGTGCTGATCTGGACTTCCTGGTCGGCAATTCCGGCACCCCGCTGATGCGCGAGAGCCACTGACGCCGGGAGGCTGGGGGAGGAGCCGGCGCAGGCCCCGCCGCCGGCTCCTCCCGTCGTCCTTGTAACTTATCGTCTTCCGCTTCTGGTAGAGTTTCGGAAGCGGTGGTGGATGGGACGCCGAGTCGTCCTGGAGCGTGCGAGCCCGAACGTCAGCAAGGTTGCCCATCCACCGTTCATCCCTCGAACCCGAACAGTCGCCGGGGCCGCCATATGGCGAGCCCGTTTAGGCAAGGCAGGGTAGCGATGGACCAGGTGATCGTGGGTATCGACGTCTCCAAGAGCCGTCTGGATGTTCATATCCTGCTCGGCGCGCAAGGGCCGGGCGAATGTGAGGCGGTGCCGCGTGACGGCGCTGGGATTGCAGCGTTGGCCGAGCGTCTTGGAGCGCTGGGAGCAACGCTGGTGGGGGTCGAGGCGACGGGCGGCTTCGAGACGGTGGTGGCGGCGGGTCTGGCCGGGGCGGGCTTGCCGGTCGTCGTGGTCAATCCGCGCCAGATCCGGGCCTTCGCCCAGGCGCTGGGACGTCGGGCGAAGACCGATCCGATCGATGCGGAGATGATCGCCCGGTTCCTGGCGGCGACCCGGCCTGAGCCGCGCGCATTGCCCGATGCGTCCGGCCGCCTGCTGGCCGATCTGGTGGCCCGGCGACGGCAGATCGTGTCGATGATCGCCGCCGAGCGCCAGCGTCAGAGCCGCCTCACGGAACCGCGGGTGCGGCGCTCGATCCTGCGTCTGATCACGGCCCTGGAGAAGGAACTGAACGAGGTCGACCGCGAGATCGACGACCAGGTCCGCGGCTCGCCGGTCTGGCAGGCACAGGAGGATCTGCTGCGCAGCGTGCCCGGCATCGGTCCGGCCACCGCCCGCACCCTGCTCGCCGATCTGCCCGAACTCGGCCGACTGGACCGGCGCCAGATCGCCTCCCTGGCGGGGCTGGCACCGTGGACGCGCCAATCGGGAACTTGGCGCGGCAAAGCCTTCATCGGCGGCGGACGCGCGAGCGTACGCACCGCCCTGTTCGTCGCAGCCATGGTCGGCGCGCGCTACAACCCTACCCTCAAGGCCTTCCACGCCAGACTGATCGCTGCAGGAAAGCCCAAGATGGTCGCCCTCATCGCCGTCGCCAGAAAGCTGCTTACCATCCTCAACGCCATCGTCAGAGATCAAAAGCCATGGCAAGTCGCTTGACCAAGATCACAGTCGCTGACGAAAGTCAGGACCAACGCATGGATGGTCGAGCTGGGGCGTAGGCCGTTGTTCGGCATGAGAGGGCGGCTGGATCCTGACTTGCGTCAGGATGACGGTTTGGCAGGGCGTGGCCGCTACCCGTTTGCGTCGTCCTGATGCAAATCAGGACCTGTGTCCGGACGGATGATTTAGGGCTGCGTCTTGATCCTGACTTTCGTCAGGAGGACGGATAGGGTTGGCCGTTCCGTTCCGCCGTCATCCTGACCTCCGTCAGGACCTCCCGCACCAATCGATCACCCCACGGATCCGATGACCCCCGCCCAGCCCGCCGCGCCCTCGACCGCCATGCCGACCCACACCCTGCTCGGAATCGGCTGGTTCCTGTGCGCGATGTTCTTCTTCTATGCCTTCGTCCAGCGGGTGGCGCCGTCGGTCATGGTCGACGAGCTGATGCGCGACTTCGCGGTCGGCGGGGCGCTGGTGGGGAACCTGTCGGCCTTCTACTACTACGCCTATGCCGGCTCGCAGATCCCGGTCGGGGTGATGCTCGATCGGTTCGGGCCGCGCCGTCTGATCACCGTCGCCGTCGGTCTGGTCGCCATCGGCAGCTTCGTCTTCGCCGGGGCGGAGACCCTGTGGATGGCCTATCTCGGGCGGATGCTGATCGGCTTCGGCTGCGCCTTCAGCTTTGCCGGCGCGCTGAACTACGCCGCGATCTGGATGCCGGCCCACCGCTTCGCCACGCTGAGCGGCGGCGCCCAGATGCTCGGCGTGATCGGCGGCATCACCGGCCAGGCGCCCCTGGGGGCGGCGGTGGAGGCGTTCGGCTGGCGGCCGATGATGCTGGTGATCGCGGTGTTCGGTGCCGTCCTGGCGATCGCCTGCGGCTTCATTCTGCGCGACCGGCCCCGGCCGGACGGTGCGACGCCCCGCCCGCGTCTGCTGGCCGGGCTGAAGCGAGCCGCCGCCAGCGGCCAGGTATGGCTGGCGGCCATGTTCGGGCTGGCCATGACCAGCGCCATGCTGGCCTTCGGTGGGTTGTGGGGCGTGCCCTATGTCATGCAGGCCTACGACCATCCCAAGGCGGAGGCCGCCCTGCTGGTGAGCTGCCTGTTCGTCGGTTGGGGCGTCGGCGCGCCGCTGTTCGGCTGGCTCGCCGACCGCTACCGCCGGCGCAAGCCCTTCATGATCCTGGGCGCGATCCTGTCGACCAGCGGCATCGCCGCCGCCGTCTATCTGCCCCATAGCGGCGATGCGACCCTGGTTCTGTCGCTGATGATCCAGGGCCTGGGCGCGTCGTCCATGGTGCTGTCCTTCTCGGTCGGCCGCGAGAACACGCCGCTCTGGGCGGCCGGGGCCACGATCGGGATCATCAACGGCTGCGTGGTCGGCTCCGGCGCGGTGCTGCAGCCGCTCCTCGGCTGGGTGCTCGATCTCGCCTGGGACGGCACGCTGCTAGAGGGCGCGCGGGTGTACACCGCCGCCGCCTACGAGCGGGCGTTCCTGGTCCTGCCGGTGATCGGCGTGTTCGGCCTGCTGGTCGCCCTGGCGATCCGCGAGACCCATGGCAAGTCGGTCGAGAGCTAGATGTGAGTTTCAGGCCAGTCCGGCCCGAAGCGTGAAGCGTCCTCCGATTTCCTCAAAGCAGCCCCTTCGAGCGGAAGCTGACATGGCCGTGCCGGGCGACGATCAGGTGGTCGTGCAGCACGATGCCCAGGGTCGCCGCCGCCTCCTTGAGCTGGGCGGTGGTGGAAATATCGGCCTGGGACGGGGTCGGATCGCCGGTCGGGTGGTTGTGCACGACGATCAGGGCTGAGGCGCCCAGGTCCAGCGCCCGCTTCACCACCTCTCGGGGATAGAGCGGCGTGTGGTCGATGGTGCCGCGGCCCTGCAGCTCGTCCTGGATCAGCCGGTTCTTCTTGTCGAGATAGAGGACGCGCACGACCTCCACCGGCTCGTGCGCCATGGCGGCATGGCAGTAATCCAGGAGCTGTTTCCAGCCCGACAGCACGGGCCGCTTCAGCAACGGCTCCCCTAGCAGCCGGTCGGCAGCGGCCTTTGCGGTCTTCAGCGCGGCGACCGAGGCCTCGCCCATGCCGTCGAGCTTCGCCAGTTCGGCCGGCTCGGCGCTGATGGTCTCGGCGAAGGACCCGAAGCGGGCGATCAACCTTTTAGCCAGAGGTTTGACGTCGCCGCGCGGCTTGGCCAGGAACAGCAGCAGTTCGATGAGTTCGTAGTCCGCGAGGGCATCGGCACCCGCCGCGAGGAACCGCCTGCGCAGCCGCTGGCGATGCCCCTCCGGCCCCGGATCCTGCGCATCCGCCAACCCGTCATACACACCCTTCCTCCCTGGCCCGTGGTCTAGGGGAGGCTATGGAAGGGGCAGGGGCGGAATGGGCGGCGTGACGCAACAATTCCCCAGCCAATGCCGTCGTCCTGGACTCGTTTCAGGACCAAGACTCAGACGCCGGCAGCTTGGTCCTGAAACGAGTTCAGGACGACGGGAGGGTGCTCGACGGCCAGCGGGGCATGGTCCTGACTTTCGTCAGGATGACGATCAGATATACGGCGGCTTGGTGTAGCCCTTGGGCGACAGGGTGAAGATCTCGAACCCGGTCTCGGTCACGCCGATGGAATGCTCGAACTGGGCCGAGAGCGAGCGGTCGCGGGTCACGGCGGTCCAGCCGTCCTCCAGGATCTTCACCGCGAACTTGCCGGCATTGATCATCGGCTCGACGGTGAAGAACATGCCCGGCTCCAGCATCGGCCCGTCGGTCGGGTGGCCGTAATGCAGCACGCTGGGCGGCGCGTGGAAGGTGCGTCCCAGGCCATGGCCGCAGAAGTCGCGCACCACGGAGAAGCGCTGCGCCTCGGCGAAGGTCTGGATGCGGTGGCCGATGGCGCCCAGATGCACGCCCGGCCGGATCACCTCGATGCCCAGCATCATCGCGTCATAGGTGA
Organism: Thalassobaculum sp. OXR-137; assembly: GCF_034377285.1. Taxonomy (NCBI): domain Bacteria; kingdom Pseudomonadati; phylum Pseudomonadota; class Alphaproteobacteria; order Rhodospirillales; family Thalassobaculaceae; genus Thalassobaculum; species Thalassobaculum sp. OXR-137. The sequence continues at coordinate 2,475,267 of NZ_CP139715.1, forward strand.
CCTCCACCAGACGCTTGGCCTTCACCGAGATCTTGTCGCCGACCAGGTACATGCGGCTGCTGTCGCCGTGCCAGCCGTCGAGGATGACGGTCACGTCGATATTGACGATCTCGCCTTCCTCCAGCTTCCGGTCGCCCGGAATGCCGTGGCAGACCACGTGGTTGATCGAGGTGCAGATCGACTTCGGGAAGCCCTTGTAGCCGAGCGGCGCGGGCGTGGCGCCGTTCGCCAGGGTCATCTCGTGGCAGAGCCGGTCCAGCTCGTCGGTGGTCACGCCGGGGGCGACATGGTCGGTGATCATGTCGAGGATTTCGGCGGCGAGGCGTCCCGCCTTGCGCATGCCCTCGAAATCCCCAGGCCCATGGCGCACGATCTGGCGCGCTTCGGCGAGCTGTTGCATCGCGATCTTCCTTGCTCCGTAACGTGGCTGCAATCTGCTGCCGCGGGCCGGGAAGGTCAAGGTTCGGGGGTTACTCCGCGACCGGAACCGGCCGATTGAGCACCACGCGCTCCAGCGTCACGGCGCATTCCCAGGCCAGCGCCTCCACCCCGGCGGCACGGGCGCGGTCGAAGGCGAGGCCGTATCTCGGATCGATGTCGCGGGCCAGCGTCAGCCGGTCGCCGTCCATGCGCTGGATGCAGAACAGCATGACGGCGCGGTGCCCCGCCGCGACCATGGCCGCCAGTTCGTCCAGATGCTTCGACCCGCGGGCGGTCACGCTGTCCGGGAACTCGTGGGCGCCGGGATTCGGGCCGTCGGGGCGCACCAGATGGACGTTCTTGACCTCCACATAGCAGGGCGGGCGGCCGGGGCTCTCCAGCAGCATGTCGATGCGGCTGTTCACCCCGTATTTCACCTCCCGGCGCAGGGTCTCGTAGCCGGCAAGGTCGGGAATCCGCCCCGCGGCAATGGCTTCGGCGACGATGGCATTCGGTCGGCCGGTATGGATGCCGACCAGCCCGCCTTCGGTCTCCACCAGCTCCAGGGTGTAAGGCAGCTTGCGCTTGGGATCGGGCGAGCGCGACAGCCAGACCCGCAAACCGGGATCCTTCAGGCCGGTCATCGCACCCGGGTTCGGGCAATGGGCGGTCACCACCTCGCCGCCGAGATCGATATCGGCGAGGAAGCGCTTGTAGCGCTTGATCAGGCGGCCTTCATAGAGGGGTTTGGGCAGGTCCATGGGCCGAAGCTAGCCGGGGCTCTGGGCGATGTCATCCCTTCCGCCCGCCCGTGGAACATGCTTAGACGGAGACTATGACAGATCCGGTCCTGATCCTTCAGAAGGCGGTCGACCTGCGCGATCCGCATGACTGTACAGACAGCGGCGATGCGCTCGCCCTGCTGGACGCGATATTCGACGCGCCGGTCCGCAGGCGCCCGGACGGCGGGTACGCCCCGGCCCTGGCCGAGCGGTGGGAGGTCAGCGTCGATGCCCGGACCTGGACGCTGCATCTGCGCGACGGATTGAGCTTCCACGACGGCCGTCCCCTGGACGCGGCGGCGATGGCCCGGTCGATCGCGCGGATGCAGCGCCCGGATGTCGGCGCCACCCTGGGTGCGCCGGCCGTGTGGGGCCAGTATCTCGGCGGGGCGATCATCGCGGCGCCGGATGCCCGGACGGTCACGATCGCCACGCGGGAGCCGCTGGCGGACCTGCTCGACATTCTGGTCTCGGCCTATGCGGTTCCCCCGGAGGTCGACGATGCCGGCTTCCTGTCCGCCCCGGTCGGCAGCGGCGCGTATCGCGTCGACGCGGTGGAGCCCGGGCGGTCGGTGCGGCTGTCCGCCAACCCGGACTGGTGGGACACGCCGCCCGCCAATCCTGTGCTGGAGTTCCGCTGCGAACCGGATGCGGATGCACGGGCCGCCGCCGTGGCGCAGGGACGGGCGGGCGTCGCCACCCGGCTGCGCGCCTCGCGGCAGAAGCGGCGGGTCGAGGAGGCGGGGCGGGCCTGGGTGGACTTCACCGACCCGACCTCGATCATCCTGATCCTGAACGCCGCCAAGGGGCCCTGTGCCGATCCGCGCGTCCGGCTGGCCCTGTCCCTGGCCGTGGATCGGCAGCGGGCCGTCGACCGTGTGCTGGACGGCGACGGGGTGCCGCTGACCGGGTATGTGAGTGCCGCCCATCTCGGCGCCGATCTGGTGCCGGGGGACGGCCTCGACCTCGAGCGCGCCCGCGGCCTGCTGGCCGAGGCGGGGCATGGCGCCGGGCTCACCCTTCATGTCGACACCCCCACCCGCCTGCCCGACGAGGCGCAGGCGCTCGTGGCCGAGGTTGCCGAGCAGCTCGCCGGCCTCGGCGTGACCCTGGTGCCGCATGTGACCGAGGACCGGGTCGCCTATGCCGAGCAGGTGCGCGACAAGCGGATCCACGACCTCTGCGTCTTCGACTCCAGCCCGATGAGTACCTTCCGGGTGCTGTACGAGAAGATCGACAGCCGGGTTGCGGGCTCCTGGTGGGAAGGCTATCGCGATCCGGCCATCGAGGACCTGCTGGATACGGCGCGGCGGGAGACCGACACCGAGCGGCGCGAAGAGCTCTACAGCTGGGCCTACCAAGCGCTGCTGCGGAACCCGGCCTGGCTCAGCCTGTACCATCACCGCTTCGGGATCGCCCTGTCGCAGGCCCCCCAGGCGTCGCCGATGCGCGATGACGGGGTGCTGGACGTGACGCTGCTGGCGGCCCTGGACCCAGCGAAAGGATCGAGAGCATGACGCAGAAAGTGGCAATCGTGACCGGCGCGGCGCGGGGTATCGGGCTTGCGGTCAGCAGGCGGTTCCTATCCGAAGGATGGCAGGTCCTGATGGTCGATATCGAGGCGGAGGCATTGCTGGCCGCCCAGGACGGCCTGGGTACCGACGACGCGGTTGCCCAGGTCTGCGACGTCTCCGATCCCGTACAGGTACGCCGGGTCGCCGCGGTCGCCATGGAACGGTTCGGGCGGATCGACGCCGTGGTGAACAACGCCGGCATCGCCGTCTTCAAGCCGCTGCTCGACACCAGCTACGAGGAATGGTCACGGGTGCTGGCGGTCAACCTCAACGGGCCGTTCCTGATGGTACAGGAGACCGCCCGGCTGATGGCCGAGACCGGCGGCGGGGCGGTGGTCAATATCGGCTCGATCTCCGGCCTGCGCGCGAGCACCCTGCGGGTCGCCTATGGGACCTCCAAGGCGGCCCTCGTGCACCTCACCAAGCAGCAGGCGACCGAACTCGGCGAGATCGGCGTGCGGGTCAACCTGATCGCCCCCGGCCCGGTGGACACCGCCATGGCCAAGGAGGTCCATACGCCGGTGATCCGCGCCGATTATCACGACGCGATCCCGCTGAACCGCTACGGGCTGGAGGAGGAGATCGCCAACGGCGTGTTCTTCCTGTGCAGCGACCAGGCCAGTTACATCACCGGCCAGACCCTTGCGGTCGACGGCGGGTTCGACGCGGCCGGGATCGGCCTGCCGACGCTGAGACGCGGCAACTGACCGGATAGGATCGGCGCGCTGCTCCCTTGCTGTCGGCGGGCCGCTGCACCATCCTCTGTCGCCCTCACGTCCGCCCGGAGCCCGCAATGACCGATTCCCCATCTTCGACCGTCACCGCCGCCATGCTGATCATCGGCAACGAGATCCTCTCGGGCCGCACCAAGGACAAGAATGTCGGCTATATCGCCGAGGAACTGACGGCGATGGGCATCCGGCTGTCCGAGGTCCGGGTGGTGCGCGACGACGAGGCGGCGATCATCGAAGCGGTGACCGTGCTGTCCGAGCGCTACACCTACGTCTTCACCTCCGGCGGCATCGGTCCGACCCACGACGACATCACCACGGCCTGCATCGCCAAGGCCTTCGGCGTCCCGGTCGAGCGCAATGCCGAGGCGATGCGGCGGCTGACCGCGCACTACGCCAACAGCGGCGTCGAGTTCAACGCCGCCCGCCAGAAGATGGCCGAGATCCCGGTCGGCGCCGACCTGATCGACAACCCGGTCTCGGCCGCGCCGGGGTTCATCCTGAAGAACGTGCATGTGATGGCCGGCGTGCCGCGCATCCTTCAGGCGATGTTCGAAGGCCTGAAGCCGGCGCTGACCGGTGGCGCTCAGATGCTGTCGCGGACCGTGGCCTGCACGGTCGGCGAGGGCACCGTGGCCGGCGGTCTGGGCGATATCCAGACGCAGTTCCCGGATGTCGAGATCGGCAGCTATCCGTATTTCCGCGCCGGCGCGTTCGGCACCAGTCTGGTCCTGCGCGGAACCGACGAGACACGGCTGGAGGCGGCCACCGAGGAGGTGCGCAAGCTGGTCCGGTCGCTGGGCGGCGAGCCGATCGATATCGACGACGGGTCGGAGACCGGGACCCAGGAGGCCGCGTCGTGAGTACCGTCAGCATCGAACGTTACGACCACGTCGCCCGCGTCACCCTGAACCGTCCGACCAAACGCAACGCGATGAGCAGCGACGTCGCAGCCGAACTGACCGCCGCCTTCCTGTCCCTGGCCGGCGAGGACGGCCTGCGGGCGGTGGTCCTGTCCGGCGAGGGGCCGAGCTTCTGCGGCGGGGCGGACGTGACGGAGCTTGGCGCGCTGACCCCGGAGACCGCGGAGGGGTTCATCCGGGGGCTGCACGCCGCCATCGCCTCGGTCATGGTCTGCCCGGTGCCGGTGATCGCCGCGATCCGGGGCGCCTGTATCGGTGCCGGTCTGGAACTGGTGGCCGGCTGCGACATGCGGCTGGCCAGCCACGACTCCCGGTTCTCCATGCCCGAGGTGAAGATCGGCGTCCCGTCGGCGATCGAGGCGGCCCTGCTGCCGCGGCTGATGGGCCGGGGCAAGGCCGCGCGGTTCGTGCTCACCGGCGAGACCATCGACGCGGAGACCGCATTGAACTGGGGCCTGGTGGAGGAACTGGTCTCCGGCGACGACCTGATGTTCCGGGCCGGAGCGCTCGCGGCCGAGGTGGCCGAGGCGGACCCGCTCGCCATTCGCGCCCAGAAACGGCTGATCCGCGCCTGGGACGACATGAGCATCGACCAGGCGGTGGAAGCCAGCGTGCGCGAGTTCGCCGACAGTTATCGCACGGACGCACCCGCAACGCGGATCGCCGCGATCCTGGCCGGCAGGAAATGAAACCGGCCGCCGCGCTCCTCGTCCTGACGATCGGGGCGTCGCCGGCGGCGGCGGCCTCGCTGGACGGTATCTGGGGCGTGGACCGGGACGGCGCGGCGGACTGCACCCTGGTCATGGTGCTGCGCGACGGCACCTATGCGAAGGTGCTGCTCGATCTGGGCACCACCCAGGGCAAAAGGGACAGCATAGCCGGGACCTCGACCTATACCCTTACCGGGGATCGGATCGAGATCGCGCCGACACTGTCCTTTGCCCGGCCGGAGCCGCGGCAGGTCCTGCACTGGGACCCGGTGGGGGACGTCCTTCTGCGCGTGGAGCCGGCACCCCGGCTCACCTACAGACGCTGTCCCGACCGGCCGCTGAACCCGATGACCCGTTAGGGCAGGATCGGGCCGGATCCCAGCGTTCCGAAGCGTGATTCGGTCTGAAGCCTGCGACAGTCAGGCTATTTGCCTTCTTCCTTGCCTTCGAAGAACGGCTGCAGATAGGCCAGGATATCGTCGGCCTCTTCTTTGTTCTTCAGGCCGGGGAACGTCATCTTGGTACGCGCCTTGTCCTTGCCGATGACGGAGCCGATATAGCCGTTCGGATCGACGATGTACTTCTCGAAATGCTCGGCGTTCCAAGGGTCGATCGTCGCGCCGGCGGCGACCATGTCGTCGGAGTGGCTGAAGCCCGGGAAACTGCCAGCCTTGCGCTGGAACAGATTGTAGAGCGACGGACCCACCTTGCGCTTGCCGTCCGCAAGCGAGTGGCAGGCCTGGCATTTGACGAACAGCTTCTTGCCGGCGGCTGCATCGCCCGCCGCGTGGGCGGCACCCGGCAGGGCCAGACTGATCAGGAGGGCGGCGGCAGTCGATAGACGAACTAGCACGATTCTACTCCCTAAGGTCGTATTGTCCCGTCCAGCGATTTGTTTCGCAGACGTTGGGTGTCAACCCTAAGCGACACTTCGGTCGGGGAGCAACCCTGCTCGGGTACGTAACTCCCGTCAGTGCGGTGCCGGAGAATCCCGCTGTTTCCGTCCTTGTTTTGCCGTCGGTCACGCGACATCATGGAATTTATGGCGGCTTTGTATCCCTTCAGTGCGATCGTTGGACAGTCGGAGATGCTGCTCGGCTTGACAGTCGCATCTGTCGATCCGAGCGTTGGCGGCGTTCTGATCTTCGGCGAACGCGGCACCGGAAAATCCACCGCGATCAGGGCGCTGGCCCACCTTCTGCCGACCATGAAGGTCGTCGACGGGTGCCGGTACAATTGCGATCCCTCCGCCCCCGCCGACCTGTGCGGGCACGCCTGCGCCAAACAGGGCGGGCGGCGGAAGTCGGCGGATGTGCCGATCCCCGTGGTCGATCTGCCCCTGGGGGCGACCGAGGACCGGGTTGTGGGCGCGCTGGACCTGGAGGTCGCGCTCAGCCGGGGCGAGAAGCGGTTCGAGCCCGGCCTGCTGGCACGCGCCCATCGCGGCTTCCTCTATATCGACGAAGTGAACCTGCTGGAGGACCACCTGGTCGATCTGCTGCTGGATGTCGCGGCGTCCGGCGAGAACGTGGTCGAGCGCGAGGGATTGAGCATCCGACACCCGGCGCGCTTCGTCCTGGTCGGCAGCGGCAACCCGGAGGAGGGGGAACTGCGACCGCAGCTCCTCGACCGCTTCGGTCTGTCGGTGGAAGTCACCACGCCGAAGGATCTGAAGGACCGGGTGGAGGTGGTACGCCGCCGCGACGCCTTCGAACGGGACAAGGCCGGCTTCGTCGCCGCTTGGACCGGCAAGGAGGAAGCGATCCGCCGCAAGATCGTCCGCGCCCGCAAACTTCTCGGCGCGGTCGAGGTGCCGGACGCCGTGGTCGAACGGGCCGCGGAGATCTGTCTGGCACTCGGCACCGACGGGTTGCGCGGCGAGTTGATCCTGATGCGGGCCGCCCGGGCGCTCGCCGCCCTCGACGGCAAGAAGACCGCCACCGTCGAACATTTGCGCCGCGTCGCTCCGATGACCTTGCGGCACCGCCTGCGCCGCGATCCGCTGGACGATGTCGGCGCGAGCGTGCGGGTCGAGCGGGTGCTCGACGAGTGTTTCGCGGCGTGACGGCGCCGGCGGCCCCAGCCCTTTCCGATGCCGCGTTGGCGGCCGTGATGCTGGCGATCGATCCGCTCGGACTGGGCGGGATCTGGGTACGGGCGCGGGTCGGGCCGACCCTGGATCAATGGACCGCCCTGTTCCGCGCCTGTCTGCCGCCGGCAATGCCGGTCCGCCGTCTGCCGGTGCACGTGGCCGACGACCGGTTGATCGGCGGCATCGACCTCGCCGCCTCCCTGAGGGGTGGGCGCACCGTTCACGAACGCGGCCTGCTGGCCGAGACCGACGGCGGCATCCTTGTCGTCCCCATGGCGGAGCGCATGACCGGCGCGACGGCATCGCGGCTCGCCGCCACCCTGGACCGGGGGGCGGTTGTGGCCGAGCGCGAGGGGATCAGCGCCGTCTGGCCCGCCCGTCTCGGCGTGGTCGCCATCGATGAAGGCCGGGACGACGACGATCCGGTGCCGGCCGCTCTGCTCGACCGGCTGGCGCTGGCGATCGATCTTGACGCTCCCCTCGACCATCGGGAGACGGACCTGTCCGGCGGGATCGCGCGGGCGCGCGCCTGTCTCGGCGACGTGCGGATCGACGGTCCGGAGTGCGAGGCTCTCTGTTCGATCGGCCCGGCGCTCGGTGTGGAGTCGTTGCGTCTGGCGCTCGCGGCCCTGCAGGTCGCCCGGGTGCACGCCGCCTGGAACGGACGCGACGCGGTCGCCCGGTCGGACGTGGAGGCGGCGGTCCGTCTCGTCTTCGCCCGGCGCGCAACCCGACTTCCGGCACCCGCCGAAGAGCCGGCCGCGGAGGAACAGACGTCTTCGCCACCGCCGCCGGCCGACGAGTCGGAGCGCACGGACGACAATGCCACCGCCGACGCGAGCGGCGACCGGCTGGTGGAGGTGGCGCGGGCCGTGCTGCCGCCGGACCTGTTGGCCCGGCTCGCCGGCGGCCTGATGCCCAAGCGTCAGGGGACTGCGGCCGGACGCCGGGGGGAGGGAGCGGCCTCGCGGCGGCGCGGCCGTCCGCTCGGCACCGTTCCCGGCGATCCGCGGCGGGGCGACCGGCTGAATCTGGCGGACACCCTGCGGGCGGCGGCGCCCTGGCAGAGGCTGCGCGGACGCCAGGGTGCGACCGTGTTGGTCCAGCCGCAGGATTTCCGCGTCACCCGCTACAAGCACCGCAGCGAGAGCGTGACCATCTTCGTCGTCGATGCCTCTGGATCGTCGGCCCTGCACCGGCTGGCCGAGGCCAAGGGGGCCGTCGAACTGCTGCTGGCGGAATGCTATGTGCGCCGCGATCAGGTGGCGCTTCTGGCGTTTCGCGGACCGGCGGCGGATCTGCTCCTGCCGCCGACCCGGTCGCTGGTCCGTGCGAAACGGATGCTGGCCGGATTGCCCGGCGGCGGGGGAACGCCACTCGCCTCGGGCCTCGATATGGCCGCCGGTCTGGCCCGGTCGGTAAGACGCGAGGGCAGATCTCCGTCCCTGGTCGTGCTTACCGACGGCCGGGCCAATATTGCCCGCGACGGCGCGCCCGGCCGCGAGTCGGCGACCCAGGATGCCATCGACGCGGCGCGCCGGATCGCCGTCGAGAACCTCCCCGCCCTGGTGGTCGACACCAGCCCCCGGCCCAGGCCGGAAGCGTCGGCGCTGGCGGGAACCATGCGAGCGCTCTACCTGCCGCTTCCCCAGGCCGACGCGGCGGCGGTGTCCCGCGCGGTGATCGCCGCGCGCGGCGGCTAGGCCCCGGCCGTGCCATCCGCCCGCGATCTCGACTGGGACCGGGACAGGGCCGACTGGCCCAATGCCCCCTACAGCCGGTTCCTGCGCGCCGGACGCCTCCGCTGGCATGTCCAGATCGCCGGGGCGGGTCCGGCACTGCTGCTGCTTCATGGAACGGGCGCATCGAGCCATAGCTGGGCCGGAATGGTGGCGGGGCTGGCGCGGGACTTCACGGTCGTCGCGCCCGACCTGCCGGGCCACGGCTTCACCGGCTCGGCCTCGCCCTACGGCCTGTCGCTGCCGGGCATGGCCCATGGCATCGGCGCGCTTCTCGACGCCCTGGACATCCGGCCGGTCCTGGGTGTCGGCCATTCCGCCGGCGCGGCGATCCTGGCCCGCTGCGCTCTCGACGGCCGGCCGCCCCTGCAGGCGCTGATCAGTCTGAACGGGGCGCTGGTCCCGTTCGACGGGGTGGCGGGACGGCTGTTCTCGCCGCTGGCCAAGCTGCTGGCGATCAACCCTGTCACGCCCGGATTCCTCGCCCGGCGGCTGTCCCGGCCGGCCGCCTTCGACCGGCTGATCGCGAGCACCGGGTCGAGCGTGGATGCGCAGAGCTCGGCAATCTACCGCCGGCTCGCCGCCAGTCCCCGGCATGTTGCGGGAACGCTGGGCATGATGGCGAACTGGGATCTGCGCCGTCTGGCGCGCGACCTGCCGGATCTGACTCTTCCGCTGGTCCTGGTCGCGGCGTCGGGAGACCGGACGGTTCCGCCGGGCCAGGCGTCGGATCTGGCGGCCCGCATCCCCACGGCGCGCCTCGAGCGGCTGCCCTGGGGCGGGCATCTCGCCCATGAGGAACGGCCGGAGGAAATCGTCGCCCTGGTCCGTCGACTGGCCGCCGAGTTCGGCATCCTGCCTGGCTGCGGCGCATCCGCCGCTTCAGGCTTGGAAAATGAATTGGACACACGTAGTGTAAATTAATGGATACACTCGATCTGCCGATTGGGAGACGCGTCGCAGGACGCTCCCACCCCCCGCCCGACGGGCGGTCGGAAGATCGGCGGCCCCATGCCGTGGTCATCGGCGCCGGGTTCGGCGGTCTGGCCGCAGCGATCCGGCTCGGCGCGCGCGGCTATCGGGTGACGGTCCTGGAAAAGCTCGACGCCCCCGGCGGCCGGGCTTTCGTTTTCCGGCAGGACGGTTTCACCTTCGACGCCGGGCCCACGATCATCACCGTGCCCTTTGTCTTCGAGGAGCTGTGGACCCTCGCCGGCCGCCGGTTCGCCGACGATATCGATCTGCGGGAGCTCGACCCGTTCTACCGGATTTCGCTGGCCGACGGCCGCTTCATCGACGTCTGCCGCGACGAGGCGGAGATGCGCCGGCGAGTCGATGTCCTGTTTCCGGGCGAGGGGGCGGGGTTTCTCCGGTTCCAGGCCGAATGCCGGCGGCTGTGCGATCTGGCCTTTCTCGGCCAGAGCGACCGGCCGATGCACGATCTGGTCGGCATGGCGAAGCTCGCTCCCGACCTGCTGACCCATGGCGCGCTGCGCTCGGTCCATGGATTGGCGGCGAAATACGTGCGCGACCCGGACCTGCGGGCGATCCTCAGCTTTCACCCGCTGCTGATCGGCGGCGATCCGTTCAAGACGACGGCGGTCTATGCCCTGATTCCCGAACTGGAGCGGCGCTGGGGCGTGCATTTCGCCATGGGCGGCACCGGCGCTCTGGTGCAGGGCCTGGCACGGCTGATCGCCGGGCAGGGGAGCGAGATCCGCTGTGCCGAGGAGGTCGACGAGATCCTGGTCGAGGGCGGCCGGGCGACCGGCGTGCGGCTCGGCTCCGGCGAGACACTGGCGGCGGACCTTGTCGTCTCCAACGCCGATCCGGGCTGGACCTACGGCCATCTGCTGCGACGGACGGCCCGGCGGCGCTGGACTGAGCGCAAGGTCGCCCGCGCCCGCTACTCCATGAGCCTGTTCGTCTGGTATTTCGGCACCGACAAGCGCTACGAGGACGTGCCGCATCACAGCATCCTGCTGGGTCCGCGCTATCGCGGTCTGCTGGACGACATCTTCCGGCGCAAGACCCTCGCCGACGATTTCAGCCTCTATCTGCACCGGCCGACCGCGACCGATCCGTCGCTGGCGCCGCCGGGGCACGACGCTTTCTACGTTCTGTCCCCGGTGCCCAACCTGTCGGCGGATATCGACTGGGAGAGTGCGGCGGAGCCCTATCGTCGCCGGATCGAGCGCCACCTGTCCGACACCGTTCTTCCGGGATTGGCGCAGTCGGTCGTGTCGTCCCATGTTGTCACGCCGCCGTACTTCCGGGACCGCCTGAACACGCCCCTGGGTGCCGGCTTCTCGTTGCAGCCCCTGCTCACCCAGAGCGCCTGGTTCCGGCCGCATAACCGCTCCGAAGAGGTCGAGGGCCTATATCTGGTCGGGGCGGGCACCCATCCGGGCGCCGGCGTGCCGGGTGTCCTGTGTTCCGCAAAGATTCTCGACACCGTGGTGCCCCATGCCGAAACGCTCCGCTGAGGCCGCCCTGGAAGCGGCCGACCGGTTGGCCTGCCGGGCGATGATCGCCCAGGGGTCGCGCAGCTTTCACGCCGCCTCCCGCCTTCTGCCCGCCTCGGTCGCGGAGCCGGCCCTGGCGCTCTACGCCTTCTGCCGGACCGCCGACGACGCGGTGGACGAGGCCGGCGCCGATCGGGTCGACGCCGCCGTCGAGACGGTGCGAGATCGGCTGGACGGGATCTACGCGGGCCGGCCCGCCGACGACCCGGTGGATCGGGAGTTCGCCCGGGTGGTGGCGCGTTTCGCCCTGCCACGCGCGCTGCCCGACGCGCTGGTGGAGGGATTCTCCTGGGATGCCCGCGGGCGTGAGTACGAGACCATCGACGAGTTGCGCGCCTATGCGGCCCGGGTGGCCGGCAGCGTGGGCGCGATGATGACGGTGCTGATGGAGGCCCGGTCCGCGCCGGTGATCGCCCGTGCGGCCGATCTGGGTGTGGCGATGCAGCTCACCAACATCGCCCGCGATATCGGCGCCGACGCCCGACTCGGCCGACTGTATCTGCCGAAGCTGTGGATGCGGGAGGCCGGGATCGATCCCGACGCCTGGCTTGCCCGGCCGCGTCACGACCCCGCCCTGGCCGAGGTCGTCCACCGCCTGCTTATGGAGGCGGAGCGGCTGTATGTCCGATCCCATGCCGGCATCGGCCAGTTGCCGGTTGCCTGCCGCACGGGGGTGCGGGCGGCGCAACTGCTCTATGCGGAGATCGGCCGGGAGGTGGCACGCCGCGGCTATAACGGCGTGGACCGCCGGGCGGTCGTCGGCCGCCGTCGCAAGCTGACGCTACTCGCCTGGGCCATGCTCACCGGGCAGCGGGTGACGCCCGGCCTTCGCTTCGAACCGTTACCGGAAACCCGCTTCCTGGTGGAGGCGGTGGCGGCGAGCCCGGCGCCGCGTCCGCAGCCCGGGCGCACCTTCGGGGAGCGCGCCGTGTGGACCACCGATCTCGTCATGCGCTTGGAAAAGGGCGACCGACGCCCTAGATCCGTTTCGGCGGGGACGCCGCTCGGCCAAGCCTGAGGGAGACTTTTTTGTTCGATCCTGCCCTGCTCGTGTTCATCGCGGCCTGTACTGCGGCGGCGCTGACCGGCGTCTTCTTCAAGCCCGGCCAATGGTACGAGAACTTGGCCAAGCCGCCGTGGCGGCCGCCGAACTGGCTGTTCGGCCCGGCCTGGACGATCCTGTACGCGATGATCGCGATTTCCGGATGGATGGTCTGGAAGGCCTCGTCCTGGCCCGCGGTGGCGCCGGCGATGGCGATCTATGGGGTTCAGCTCCTGCTGAACGCCGGCTGGACGCCGCTGTTCTTCGGGCTGCGCCGCCCGGACCTGGCCTTCTACGAGCTTCTGCTGCTCTGGGCCTCGATCCTGGCGACGACCCTCACTTTCCTGCAGATCTCGCAATTCGCCGCCCTGCTGCTGGTGCCCTATCTGTGCTGGGTGACCTTCGCCGGGGCGCTGAACCGCAGCATCGTGCTGCGCAACCCGGATCTGGCGAGGGGGTAGGCGATGTCCTCGCAGATGCTGTCGCTGATCGAGCCGCTGTTCATCGTGGTCGTGGCGTTCGGTATCGGGTTCTGGCAGCTGCGTGAGCTGAAGCAGCTCAAACGGGAGCGCGAGCGGCGGGAACGCGAACAGGCGCGCGAGGACGGCTCGGAGCCGTGCTGACGGTCAGTTGGAACGGCCCGTCCAGCGCGGCATCCGGAACGGCAGCATCAGTTTGACGACGGGATGGGCGAAGCGGTCCAGATCCAGGCTCTCATGGATCGCCGCCAACCGCTCGCCGCCCAGCCGGGTCTCTAGCACCTCGCGGGTGTAGAACGGGCTGTCCTCCAGCACGCGCAGAATCGCGGCGCCGTTGCTGGTATCGGCCCGCGTGTTCCGCCGCACGCCCCAGAACCCGTCCGACAGGCAGATCTGCGGCGGTGGGGTGAAGGGCTCGACCGTTCCGTCGGCCCCGAACCGGAGGGCGAGGCGCAGGTCTCCGCCGTCCCGGCGCTCGGCGTCGTACAGCACCGTCGCCGTCCCGTCCTGGCGCAGCCGCGACCAGTCCCACCGCCGGAACCCCGCCTCCAGCGGGTCGCTACCGTGGTTGGCGTCCAGGTATCCATGCCCGCTCCACCGGGTCTCGGGGCTGTCCAGATCGACCTCGATCCGCGCCAGCGGTGCGATCGGTCGCCACTGGTGACGGCCCTCGGGGTCCAGCGGGAACTGCCGACCGGGCATCGCCTCCGGGCTCAGGGTCACGGTCCCCCGGATCGGGGTGAGATGCGGGGTGGCCCGTTCGTCCAGCGTGATGGTCAGGGCCGATCCGGACCAGTGCAGCGACGACCGGCCCAGGGTGAACCGGTCCTGAGTCCGGTCGAGGGCGCCGCGCCCACGCTCGGTCATCGCCCAGCGGTCGGCGTCCCGGCCGTACAGCGCCACGTTCACGGCGCAGTGATTCTCCGGATCGCGGCGGCCGGCCCAGGCGTAGTAGGGCGAGAACACGCTGCCGACGAAGGCGATGATCGTCAGTCCGCAGGTTCCGTCGTCGCTGAGCGCATCGACATACCACCAGGCATAGCCACCCGGCGGGACCGGCTGCGCGAAGTCAGGTCCGCCAGGATCCGCTCGGCCGCCTGTCGTCCGGACAGGGCCGCCATCGCGATCCCCGGTCCCGGATGGACGCTGCCTCCCGCCAGATAGAGGCCCGGGATCCGGCTGGCCGCCCCGCTGCGCTCGAACGCCGCCTTCCAGCCATGGCCCGCCGGACCGTAGATCGCCCCGCCCGTTCCCGGAAACCGCTGGGCGAAATCCGCCGGCGTGGTGACCGCGGTCCGTGTCGTCGCCGGATCGAGGGAGAGCCCGCACCGCGCCATCAGGTCCATCGCGCTTTCCTGGCATCGTTCGGTCTCCTCGTCCTGGAAGCTGTGGGTGTCGCCGGTGGCCGGCGCGTTGATGATGGCGAACAGCCGCTCGGATCCGCCGTCCCCAGCCGACTCCCCGGCATCTCTATCCTGGGCGCAGAGGTAGACGGTCGGCCGCCGCGGCAGTCGCCTCCGATGAAACAGGTCGTCGAACTCGCCGCGGTAGTCGTCGCCGAAGAAGACGTTGTGCCGGACCAGCGGAAAGCCCTGCGGAACGGCGACCATCGACAGGGTCAGCGCCGAGAGCGAGCGCCTGTCGGCGGGCGTGGCCGGGGCCGCGCGCCGCACGGCATCGCCGAGCAATCCGGTCCCCAGCGCGCTCACATCGCCGCAGAACACGACGGCATTGGCCGCCAGCGTCTCGCCGTCGGCGAGTCGGACGCCCGATGCGCCACCGCCGGCGGTGAGGATCCTGTCGACGGCGGTGCCGAACCGGAAGTCGACCCCCTGCGCCCGCGCCACCTGCATTATCTCTTCGGGTAGCCGACCCATCCCACCGTCGATAGTCCAGACCCCCGACTGTTCCACATGGGCGATCAGCATCAGCGTGGCCGGGGCCTGGAACGGGGACGCGCCGCAATAGGTCGCGTAGCGGGCGTAGAGCTGACGCAGGCGCGGGTCGTGGAAGCGGCGGCCGAGCCCGTCCCAGAGTGTGGCGAAGGGCTGGGCGGCGGCCAGATCGCGCGCGCCGGTCAGGCCGCCGGCCAGGGACAGCCCGACCGGAGTCGGACGCGGGCCACGGATGAACGGCGCCTCCATCGTGCGGTACACCCGTGCCGCGTGCTCGCAGAAGGCGCGGTACCGGTCCGCCTCGGCCGGCCCGGCGAACGCCCCGATCGCGGCCGCCGAGCGTTCCGGATCGGCATACAGGTCCAGGCGCTCGTCCTGGCTCCAGGCATGACGGGCCAGGATCTCGGCGGGCCGCAGCGTGAGGTGGGCGTCGAGGCTGGTACCGGCATCCCGGAACAGCTCCTCGAAGACCCAGCGCATGGTCACGACGGTCGGACCGGAATCGACCGGGCGATCCTCCACGGTGATGTGCCGGATCTTCCCGCCTGGCGCTTCCGCCGCCTCGACCACCGTCACCGCGAGGCCACGGGAGGCGAGCAGCAGGGCGGACGACAGCCCGGCCATCCCCGCGCCGACGACGATCGCGCGGTCGCGGGCCGGCGGTCTGGCGGGGGTGTCGCGCTTCCGGTCTGAGCGGATCATCGGCGGCCGCAATCGTTCGTTGCCGGGGAAAACACGATGTGTATAGAATATATGACAGTTAATAATGTTCAATAATAATTACACTCGATCTCGCACGGGAGGCGGACATGGACATCAGGCTCAGGATCGAACAGGCCCTGGAGGCCGCCGTCTCGGTCGGCGAGACCTCCGAAGCGCCGCCGGGCCTGGCCGCGGCGATCCGCTATGCCGTTTTCCCGGCCGGCCACCGGATCCGACCGCGCATCCTTCTGGGTGTCGCGGCGGCCTGCGGCGACGACGCCCCGAAGGTGAGCGCCGCGGCGGCGGCAGCCATCGAACTGCTGCACTGCGCCTCCCTGGTGCATGACGATCTTCCAGCCTTCGACGGGGCCTCGACCCGCCGCGGGAAACCGTCCGTACATCGCGCCTACGGAGAACCGCTGGCGGTGCTCGCGGGCGACGCGCTGATCGTGATGGCCTTCGAAACCCTTGCCCGCCAGGCGGGCGACCGGCCCGAGCGGCTGGCGCCCCTGATCGGTGCCGTCGGCCGCGCGGTCGGCTCGCCGGGCGGTATCTGCGCCGGGCAGGCCTGGGAATGCGAGGCCAAGGTGGACCTGTCCGCCTATCAGCGGGCCAAGACCGGTGCGCTGTTCGCCGGGGCCGCCGCCGCTGGGGCCGTTGCCGCCGGACGGGCCGGCGATCCCTGGATGGCCTTCGGCAACGGGTTGGGCGAGGCCTATCAGGTGGCCGACGACATCTGCGACCTGATCGCGGACCCCGAGGTCATCGGCAAGCCGGTCGGCCAGGACCAGGCCAACGCCCGGCCCAACGCCGCCCGGGAACTGGGTATCGACGGCGCGAAGAAATGGCTGGGCACGCTGATGCGCCGGGCCATCGACTCGATCCCCGACTGCCCCGGCCGCGACGGCCTCTGCGAGATGGTCATGGCCGAAGGCGGCAAGATCCTGCCCAAGGGAGCCGTGCGGCACGCCGCCTGAGGGCGGGTGCCGTCATGGCCGATCACGTCGCCAATCGGGTCCCACCGCCCGCCCGGTCCTGGTGGGACCGCTGGCTCGACCTGCGGGTCCGGCTGATTGCCGATCCGAGGTTCCAGCGGTTCGCCAACGGCTTTCCGCCGACACGGTGGATCGCCCGGCGCAAGGGCCAGGCCCTCTTCGACCTCTGCGCCGGCTTCGTCTATTCCCAGATCCTCGTCGTCTTCGTGCGCTTCCGCATTGCCGAGCGGCTGGCCGACGGTCCCCGCACCGTGGCCGACCTGGCCGGCGACCTCGCGCTCGACCCCGACGCGGTCGAGCGGCTGTTGCGGGCAAGTTCGGCCCTCGGCCTGACCCGGCTTCGCGGGGAGGGCGCCTACGGGCTCGACGATCTCGGCGCCGCGCTGCTCGGGAATGCGGGCGTGGCGGAGATGGTCGAGCATCACGCCGCCCTCTACGCCGACCTCGCCGATCCAGCCGCCCTGTTGCGCGGTCGGACGGGGGAGGCGTCGCTGGAACGGTATTGGGGCTATGCCACGGCACCGAAGGCGCAGGCGCTGGGAAGCGAGCGGGTCGCTGCCTATAGCGAGCTGATGGCCGCCTCGGTGCCGATGATCGCCGAGGACGTACTCGACGCCTATCCGATGGACGGACACCGGCTGCTCATGGACGTGGGCGGCGGGACCGGGCGGTTCGTGGCCGCGTCGCTCCAGCGCACGCCGGATCTGCGCGGCCTGGTCGTCGACCTGCCGGCGGTTACCGAGATGGCCGGGCGCCGACTCGCCGAAGACGGCCTGTCCGGACGGGCGGAGGTCGCGGGACTGAACTTCCACAGCGATCCGCTGCCGGTCGGCGCCGATCTGGCGACCCTGATCCGGGTATGCTTCGACCATGACAACGCGCGGGTCGCCCGCCTGCTCAGACGCATTCGCGACGGGATGGCGCCGGGCGGCAAGCTCCTGCTCGCCGAGGCGATGACCGACGCGGACCGGCCCGAGCCGATCGGCGACGCCTATTTCGGATTCTACCTCCTGGCCATGGGCCGCGGGCGTTGCCGCAGCGTCGAGACGCTGAGCGGCATGCTGCGCACGGCCGGCTTCCGCAGCGTCCGTGAGGTGGCGACGCGCCGGCCCATGCTGGCCCGGCTGCTGGTCGCCGAGGTGTAAAGCGACTGGTTAAGAAAAGATGTCAAAAAGATTTGACACTCTAAAATGTAAAGTTAGACTGACAATCCTAGATAGAGCGGACCCAACCCGCCGACCCGGAGGAAACGCCTGATGCTCTCCGCCAACGCCATCGTCCTCGACCAGCCGGAACGTCTGTCGCTTCGTGCGATCACGCTGACCGAGCCCCGTCCGGACGATGTGGTCGTCGACATCGAGTGGACGGGCGTCAGCACCGGGACGGAACGACTGCTGTTCACCGGTCAGATGCCGGCTTTTCCCGGGATGGGATATCCGCTCGTTCCGGGTTACGAGACGGTCGGCCGGATCTCCGGCGGGGCGCGGGCGGGCGAACGGGTGTTCGTCCCCGGCGCCCAGTGTTTCGGTGAGATCCGCGGCCTGTTCGGCGGCTCGGCATCGCGCCTGGTGGTGCCGTCCTCCCGCGCGGTGCGGATCGACGACGACCTGGGCGAGCGCGGCGCGCTGATGGCCCTGGCCGCCACCGCCTACCATGCCATTGCCTCGGGGACCGGCGCGCTGCCGGACCTGATCGTCGGCCACGGGGTGCTCGGACGGTTGATCGCCCGCATCGCGACCGCCCTCGCCAAGGAGCGCGGCACTGCCGCCCCGGTGGTGTGGGAGACCAACGCCGCCCGCCGCTCCGGCGCGGACGGCTACGAGGTTCTCCATCCGGTCGACGACGACCGCCGCGACTATCGCGTGATCTGCGACGTCAGCGGCGACTCCGAGATCCTGGACACCGTCATCGCCTGTCTCGCCCCGGGCGGGGAGATCGTGCTGGCGGGCTTCTACCGCAAGCCGCTCGGCTTCGCCTTCCCGCCGGCCTTCATGCGCGAAGCGCGCATCCGCATCGCCGCGGAATGGAAGCCGGCCGACCTCACCGCTGCGGCGGCCCTCATCGCCGATGGCCGGCTCTCCCTGGAGGGCCTGATCACCCACCGTGCCGACGCCTCTCAGGCGGAGGTTGCCTACCGCACCGCCTTCGAGGATGCCGACTGCCTCAAGATGATCATGGATTGGAGAGCGTTCTCATGACGCCGACCCTGACCGCCCAAGCCACGCTCGCCGTCGATCCCGCGACCGAGCGCGCCCCGGCCAAAAAGACCGAGGTCATCGCGATCTACGGCAAGGGCGGGATCGGCAAGAGCTTCACGCTCGCCAACCTGTCCTACATGATGGCGCAGCAGGGCAAGCGGGTGCTGCTGATCGGCTGCGACCCCAAGAGCGACACCACGTCCCTCCTGTTCGGCGGCCGAAGCTGCCCGACGATCATCGAAACCTCGTCCAAGAAGAAGGCGGCCGGCGAGAGTGTCGAGATCGGCGACGTCTGCTTCATGCGCGACGGCGTCTTCGCCATGGAGCTCGGCGGCCCGGAGGTCGGGCGCGGCTGCGGCGGACGCGGCATCATCCACGGCTTCGAACTGCTCGAGAAGCTCGGCTTCCACGACTGGGACTTCGACTACGTCCTGCTCGACTTCCTGGGCGACGTGGTCTGCGGCGGCTTCGGCCTGCCGATCGCCCGCGACATGTGCCAGAAGGTCATCGTCGTCGGCTCGAACGACCTGCAGTCGCTCTATGTGGCGAACAACGTCTGCTCGGCGGTCGACTACTTCCGCAATCTCGGCGGCAATGTCGGTGTCGCCGGCCTGATGATCAACAAGGACGACGGCACCGGCGAGGCCCAGGCCTTCGCCAAAGCGGTCGGCATCCCGGTCCTGGCCGAGATCCCGGCGCACGAGGACATCCGCCGCAAGAGCGCGAATTACGAGATCATCGGCCGCCCCGGTACCGAATGGGCCTCCCTGTTCGAGGGCTTGGCCGCCCGTGCCGCCGAAGCACCGCCGGTGCGCCCGACCCCGCTCAGCCATGACGATCTGCTCGGCCTGTTCAAGGGCGACGCGGTCGGTCGTGGCGTGACCCTGCAGCCGGCCTCCCTGGCCGACATGTGCGGTGCCGCCTACGCGCCGCGGCCGTCCCTCGAAGTCGTCTACGAAGGCGTGTGAGGGCGGCATCATGCAGGACATCGGCCCCGATCCCAGAAAAGCCGCCGCGCCGTCGCCCGCGAAGAAGAAGGCGGAGGCGGCCCTGCTCGGCTGCCACGCCGGTCCCGGCGTGATGGAAGAGGCGGCCCGTTCGGCCGGCAAGAGCGAGACCCTCGACCAGCTCGCCGCCGACTATCCGAAGGGACCGCACGACCAGCCGCAATCCATGTGCCCTGCCTTCGGCGCCCTGCGCGTCGGCCTGCGGATGCGCCGCACCGCGACGATCCTGTCGGGCTCGGCCTGCTGCGTGTACGGCCTGACCTTCACCTCGCATTTCTACGGCGCCCGCCGCACGGTCGGCTACGTGCCGTTCAACTCGGAGACCCTGGTCACCGGTCAGCTCTACGAGGATATCCGCGACGCCACCAAAGAGATGGCGGACCCGGAGAAATACGACGCCGTCGTGGTCATCAACCTGTGTGTGCCGACCGCCTCCGGCGTGCCGCTCGACCGCCTGCCGCGCGAGATCGACGGCGTTCGGGTGATCGGCATCGACGTGCCCGGCTTCGGCGTCCCGACCCATGCCGAGGCCAAGGACGTGCTGGCCGGCGCCATGCTGCGCTATGCCCGCCTGGAGGCCGAAGCCGGTCCGGTGGCGCGTCCCCGCTCGCTGAAGGACGACCGTCCGACGGTCACGCTGATCGGCGAGCTGTTCCCGGCCGATCCGGTCGGCATCGGCGCCCTGCTCGATCCCATGGGCCTGTCGGTGGCGCCGCAGCTTCCCTCGCGCGAGTGGCGCGACCTGTATGCCTGCCTGGACAGCCGCGTGGCGGCTGCCGTGCATCCCTTCTATACCGCCAGCGTGCGCGAGTTCGCGACCGCCGGTCGCCCGGTGGTCGGCTCCGGCCCGGTCGGTCTCGACGGCACGGCCGCCTGGCTGGAGAAGATCGGCGCCGCCGCCGGCATCTCCGAGAAGCAGATCGACGCCGCCAAATCGGCCGCCCTGCCGGCGATCCGCGGCGCGCTGGCCGACAATCCGATCAAGGCGACGGTCACGGTCTCCGGCTACGAGGGCTCCGAACTGCTGGTGGCCCGGCTGCTGATCGAGGCGGGCGCGCGGGTGCCCTATGTCGGCACCGCCTGCCCGAAGACCGAATGGAGCAAAGACGACCGCGAGTGGCTGGAGGCCAAAGGCTGCCACGTGCAGTACCGCGCCTCGCTGGAGCAGGATCTGGCGGCCATGAAGGACGTCAAACCCGACCTGGCATTGGGGACCACGCCACTGGTGCAGGCTGCCAAGGAGCAAGGAACGCCGGCGGTCTACTTCACGAACATGGTCTCCGCCCGTCCCCTGTTCGGCCCCGCCGGTGCGGCCTCCATGGCCGGCATCGTCGCCGCGCAGACCCGGGGACGGGCCCGCTTCGCCGACATGGTCGATTTCTTCGATGGCGTCGGCTCCGGCGAGACGGCCGGCTACACGGTGCCGCCGCGCGCGGCCGCCCATCCGATGTCGGCGGGGGACTGAGCCATGCTGGTCCTCGATCACGATCGCGCCGGCGGCTACTGGGGGGCGGTCTATGCCTTCACCGCCATCAAGGGGCTGCGCTGCGTCATCGACGGTCCGGTCGGCTGCGAGAACCTCCCGGTCACCGCCGTCCTGCACTACACCGACGGCCTGCCGCCGCATGAGCTTCCGGTCACCGTCACCGGCCTGTCCGAGGACGAGCTGTCGATGAACGGCACCGAGCAGGCCCTGCGCCGGGCCAGTGCCACCCAGGACGAGAGCATCCCGGCCGTGGTGGTCACCGGCAGCATCGCCGAGATGATCGGCGGCGGGGTGACGCCGGAGGGCTCCAACATCCGCCGGTTCCTGCCGCGCACCATCGACGAGGACCAGTGGCAGAGCGCCGACCGCGCCCTGTACTGGCTGTGGACCGAGTTCGGCCCGAAGAAGGTGCCGGCCCGTGCGGAGATGAAGAAGAGGGAAGGTGCGAAGCCGCGGGTGAACATCATCGGCGCGATCTACGGCACCTTCAACATGCCCTCCGATCTGGCCGAGATCAGCCGGCTGGTGGAAGGCATCGGCTGCGAAATCAACATGACCTTCCCGCTGGGCAGCCACCTGAAGGACATCAAGAAGCTGCCCGACGCGGATGTGAACATCTGCCTGTACCGGGAGTTCGGCCGCAATCTCTGCGAGGAGATGGACCGGCCCTACCTGCAGGCGCCCATCGGGATGCACGCCACCACCAACTTCCTGCGCAAGCTCGGCGAACTGACCGGCCTCGATCCGGAGCCGTTCATCGCCCGGGAGAAGCAGACCACCCTGAAGCCGATCTGGGACCTGTGGCGCAGCGTCACCCAGGACTTCTTCCCGACCGCGTCCTACGCGGTGGTGGCCACCGACACCTATACCCGCGGACTGACCCAGTTCCTCACCGAGGAGCTCGGCATCCCCTGCGCCTTCTCGGTATCGCGCACGGCCGGCACGAAGTCGGACAACGCCGCGGTGAAGGACGCGCTGGCCAAGACCCCGCCGCTGGTGCTGTTCGGCTCCTACAACGAACGGCTCTACGCCGCCGAGTTGGGTTGCCGGGCGCAGTACATCCCGGCTTCGTTCCCGGGCGCGATCATCCGCCGCTCCACCGGCACGCCGTTCATGGGCTACGCCGGAGCGACCTACGTGGTGCAGGAATACTGCAACGCGCTGTTCGACGCCCTGTTCAACATCCTGCCCCTGTCGGTCGACATGGACCGGGTCGAGGCCACGCCGGTCAAGGCCGTCGCCGCCACGGCGCGTCCCTGGGACGCCGACGCCCAGGGGCTGCTCGACCGGCATGTCGATGCCGTTCCCTTCCTGGTCCGGATCTCCGCCGCCAAGCAACTGCGCGACCGCGTCGAACGCGACGCGCAGGCAGCCGGCGAGGAGCGGATCACGCTGCAAAGAGTCACTCAGGCGCTGTTCGCAATGAAGGGGGGACGGGCGGCCTGACCACGGAAGACCAGACGGGAGGACTACAGATGCAAACGCACACGCCTCCGCGGCGCCACGGCCACGGCACGGACCACCGGGACTACCGGCTGCTCTTCATTGTGACGCTGCCACTGTTTCTGTCGGCCGCCATCGTCGCCCGGGTTCTGCCGGCGCGCTGGCGCCCATGGCCCCCGTCAGACCAGTCCACCCGCTCCATCTTCGCAGACGCGCGGGCCGCCGCCGGCGCGTATTTGCCCTACGCGATGATGGGTTAGCGGGTTCCGAGGTTCGTCCGGCCTCGGCCGGGCGGGCATCCGCCGAGAATGTTCGGGCCTAGCCCGGCATCGACGGATTCTCTGCCGCGCGGGAGAAGCGCGGTAACGCATACGAGGAAGAATCCGAAGGGAAACAAAATGGTAGATTCCAATCGGGCCGACTCTCTTTCGGGACTCACCGAAGGTGAGGCGCAGGAGTTCCACCGCTTCTACATGCAGGGATTCCTGATCTTCACGGCGATCGCGGTGGTCGCTCACATCCTGGTCTGGATGTGGCGTCCCTGGATCCCGGGTCCTGACGGCTACGCGCAGTCGATGATCGACGGCGTCAAGGTCGCCGCGACCTCTTTGGTCAACCTGGTCTAGGGAGGGACGAGCAATGTGGAGACTTTGGCTAATCATGGATCCGAGACGGGTGCTCGTTGGGCAGTTCGTCTTTCTGGGGATCCTGGCCTTCCTGATCCATTTCATCCTGTTGAGCACAGAGCGCTTCAACTGGCTGGGTGGCTGACGACGGCCATGCCGGGACGACCGTGATCGGAGGCTCAGACAATGACCCTGCCGATCCGGACGCCCGGCACCCACTTCGGGAACGGACGGTGTGTTTCCTAAACCCCGTCCGTCCCCAAAACCGCGGGACCTTTTCGGCCGCTGACCGACACATTTCCCGGCGGATGGACAACAAAGCGGCCATCGGAGGAGCGCGACAATGGCTTTGCTCAGTTTCGAACGCAAATACCGGGTCCGAGGCGGTACGCTGATCGGCGGAGACCTTTTCGATTTCTGGTTCGGCCCGTTCTATGTCGGCTTCTTCGGCGTCCTGACGATCTTCTTCTCGGTGCTCGGCACCGCCCTGATCTTCTGGGGTGCGGCGCTGGGACCGACCTGGAACCCCTGGCTTATCTCGATTGCGCCGCCGGACATCAGTTACGGCCTGGCGCTGGCGCCTCTCGCCGAGGGCGGGCTCTGGCAGATCATCACCATGTGCGCCATCGGGGCCTTCGTGTCCTGGGCCCTGCGCGAGGTCGAGATCTGTCGCAAGCTCGGCATCGGCTACCACGTGCCGATCGCCTTCGGGGTCGCGATCTTCGCCTATGTGACGCTGGTGGTGATCCGGCCGTTCCTGCTGGGTGCCTGGGGACACGGGTTCCCCTACGGCATCTTCAGCCACCTCGATTGGGTGTCGAACGTCGGCTACCAGTTCCTGCACTTCCACTACAACCCGGCGCACATGCTGGCGGTGACGTTCTTCTTCACCACCTGCCTGCTGCTGTCGCTGCACGGGGCCGTGGTCCTGTCGTCGGTCAACCCGCAACCGGGCGAGACCATCAAGACGCCGGAGCACGAGGACACCTATATCCGCGACACGATCGGCTACTCGGTCGGCACGCTGGGAATTCATCGGCTCGGCCTCTTCGTGGCGTTGAACGCCGGGTTCTGGAGTGCCGTGTGCATCGTAATCAGCGGGCCCTTCTGGACCCGCGGCTGGCCCGAATGGTGGAACTGGTGGCTCGACCTGCCGGTCTGGGGCTAGCCGGGTGAGGAGGGAAAAATGGCTCACTATCAGAATATCTTCACACGCGTCCGGGTTGAGGGTCATCCGCACTACGGTGTCCCGCTGCCCGCCGGCGACGAGCCGAGGATCGGCACGCCGACGACCGTCCAGGCCTTAGGCTGGATCGGCAACGCCCAGATCGGCCCGATCTATCTCGGGTGGCTCGGCCTCGCCTCGCTGGCTTTCGGACTGACCGCCTTCGTCACCATCGGCCTCAACATGTGGGCGTCGGTGGACTGGAATCCGATCGAGTTCGTGCGCCAGCTTCCCTGGCTGGCGTTGGAGCCGCCGTCGCCGGAATACGGGCTCAAGATCCCGCCGATGAACGAGGGCGGATGGTGGCTGTTCACCGGCTTCATGCTCACAACCTCGGTTCTGCTGTGGTGGCTGCGCATGTACTCCCGGGCCAGGGCGCTCGGCATGGGCACCCATGTGGCCTGGGCCTTCGCCGCGGCGATCTGGCTGTACCTGGTGCTCGGCTTCATCCGGCCGCTGCTGATGGGGAGCTGGTCGGAGGCCGTACCCTTCGGGATCTTCCCGCACCTGGATTGGACGGCTGCCTTCTCGATCCGCTACGGCAACCTCTTCTACAACCCGTTCCACGCCCTCTCGATCGTCTTCCTCTACGGCTCGGCCCTGCTGTTCGCCATGCACGGCGCGACCATCCTGGCGGTCGGCAAGTACGGCGGCGAGCGGGAGATCGAGCAGATCGTCGACCGCGGCACGGCATCGGAGCGCGCCGCCCTGTTCTGGCGCTGGACCATGGGCTTCAACGCCTCGATGGAATCCATCCACCGCTGGGCCTGGTGGTTCGCGGTCCTGTGTCCGCTGACCGGCGGCATCGGCATCCTGCTCACCGGGACGGTGGTCGATAACTGGTACCTGTGGGCGGTGAAGCACGACTTCGCGCCGGCCTATCCTGAAATGTGGGCGCCCACCCCGGATCCGACCCAGTAAAGGAGGGCCTGTGTCATGAAAAACTTCGGCATCTTAGCGGCCATCCTTCCGTTCGTCGGACTCCTGGTGATCGCCTCCGTCTTCACCGTGGGCTGGGAACGGCCGCCGATCGCCTACGAGCAGACCGGGTATCGCGGAACCGGCATGCAGGAACCGAACAATCCCCGCGAGCAGACCAAGCTGGCCGCCCTGAACGTCATTCCCGAGGAGATCTACCCGCTCGACAGCCCGGCCGACCTGGCCCAGGCGCAGAAGGCGGGAGAGGTCTACGAGAACGTCCAGGTTCTGGGCGATCTGCCGGAACCGCAGTTCATCCGGCTGATGACGGCGATGACCGAGTGGGTGTCGCCGGAACAGGGATGCAACTACTGCCACAATCCGGACAATCTGGCGGATGACTCGGTCTACACCAAGGTCGTCGCCCGCCGCATGATCCAGATGACCCGGGACGTGAACGCGAACTGGCAGGACCACGTCAAGGAGACCGGCGTGACCTGCTACACCTGCCACCGCGGCAATCCGGTGCCGGAGAATATCTGGTTCGACGAGAAGCCGCAGCGGTATGCCGGCAAGGGTATGCTCGGCTGGAACCACGATCAGAACCGGCCCTCGGCGCAGAACGGCTACACCTCGCTGCCGGCGACGTCGCTGGCCAGCTATCTGGCGGGTGACGGCAATATCCGGGTCCAGGCCACCGCGGCCCTGCCGACCGATGCCGGCGGCGCCTCGATCAAGCAGACCGAGGAGACCTACGGGCTGATGATGCACATGTCCAGCAGCCTTGGGGTCGGGTGTACCTACTGTCACAACACCCAGGCGATCGGGAGCTGGGACATGAGCCCGCCGACCCGGACGACCGCCTGGCACGGCATCCAGATGGTCCGGGGCATCAACGCCGACTATCTGGCCCCGCTGCAGGGTACGTTCCCCGAGAACCGCCTGGGGCCGACCGGCGACGTGGCCAAGGCGAACTGCGCGACCTGCCACCAGGGTGTCTTCAAGCCGTTCTACGGTGCGACGATGCTCGACAAGTACCCGTCACTCGCCCCTATGAAGTGACGGCGTCCGGGAAGAGCGCCGACCCAAGCCGGCGCCCTTCTCATCCCTCTCCTTGGGCCGGAACAGCGCATGGCTGACCGGCCCATTTTTTTACCGCTCCTCCGCCATTCCTCACCCTTCGCTCACTCCCCGGAGTCATTCCGGGGTCCACTTTCCCGCTTCAAGCACCGGCAGTGGTTCTGTTCGGTCGCTGCGGCAAGCAGGCGTGGACCCCGGAATGACTCCGGGGAGTGCATGAATTAGGGAGGGAGGGAGGGAAGGTGGGCCGTCAGCCCATCAGGTCGGGGCGCCGGTCGGCGTAGATCCGGAACCACGGCGCGAAGCGACCGGCATCGGCCGCCATCTCGCGGCGGAGCTCGCCAATGCCGATCCAGCGGGTGGCGGCGACCTCGTCCGGATCGGGCGCGAGGGCCAGCTCCACCGGCACTTTGCCGTAGAACAGGTGAACATGCTCGTGCTCGACCAGACCGCCACCGACATCGGCGCGATAGGTCAGATCACCCACCGCCGTCAGGGGGACGCGGCCGGTACCGAGCTCCTCGGTCAGCCGGCGCGCGGCGGCCTCGGCCGCGGGCTCGTCCCAATGGGGGTGGCTGCAGCAGGTGTTCGCCCAGAGCCCGCCGCAATGGTACTTGGCATCGGCCCGCCGCTGGATCAGCAGCCGGCCGTTGGAGACCAGGAACACCGACACGGCCACATGCAGCAGGCCGTTCCGGTGTGCCTCCATCTTACCGACGGGATAGAGACTCCCGTCGGCTGCGATCGCCGGGATGCGCGGCTCTCCAAGGGCCATGGCGGTCAGGCCACCATCCGGCTCCGGCCGCAGCGTGCCCAGACCTTGCCCAGGGACTTGAGCAGATGGGCGATGTCGGCGTCGGAGTGGATCGGCGACGGCGTGATCCGCAGCCGCTCGGTGCCTCGGGGCACGGTCGGATAGTTGATCGGCTGCACGTAGATGCCGAACTCGTCGAGCAGGGTGTCGCTGATCTGCTTGCAGTGCACCGGATCGCCCACCATCACCGGCACGATATGGCTCGGGTTGGCGAGATGGGGGATGCCGGCGGCGTCGAGGCCGGCGCGCACCTTCGCCACCCGGTCGCGCTGGCGTTCCCGCTCGATCTGGCTCGTCTTCAGGTGGCGGATGCTGGTCGCCGCACCGGCGGCCACTGCCGGCGGCAGGGCGGTGGTGAAGATGAAGCCCGAGGCGAAGCTGCGCACGAAGTCGCACAGTGCGGTCGAGGCGGCGATGTAGCCGCCCATGACGCCGAAGGCCTTGCCCAGCGTCCCCTCGATCACGGTGAGCCGGTCGGCCAGGCCCTCGCGTTCGGAGATGCCGCCGCCGCGCGGCCCGTACAGGCCGACCGCATGGACCTCGTCCAGATAGGTCATCGCACCATGGGCCTCGGCCACGTCGCAGAATTCGGCGATCGGGGCGATGTCGCCGTCCATGGAATAGACGGACTCGAACGCCACCAGCTTGGGCCGGTCCGCCGGCAGGGCGGCGAGCTTGCGGTTCAGGTCTTCCGGATCGTTGTGGGCGAAGAGGATCTTCTCCGCCCGGCTGTGGCGGATGCCCTCGATCATGGAAGCGTGGTTGGAGGCGTCGGACAGCACGGCGCAGTTCGGAATGCGGGCGGCAAGCGTGCTGAGCGCGGCCCAGTTGGACACATAGCCCGAGGTGAACAGCAGGGCCGCCTCCTTGCCGTGGAGATCGGCCAGCTCGCGCTCCAACAGCACGTGGTGATGGTTGGTGCCGGAGATGTTCCGGGTGCCGCCGGCCCCCGCGCCGCACTGGTCGAGGGCGGCGTGCATGGCCTCCAGCACCGGCGGGAACTGACCCATGCCCAGATAGTCGTTGGAGCACCAGACCGTCACGTCGCTGGTCTGCGATCCGTCCTGGGAATGGCGCCGTGCCTTGGGAAAGGCCCCGCGATGACGCTCGATATCGGTGAAGACCCGGTACCGGCCCTCGTCCCGCAAGGCCTCCAGCTGGCCTTGGAAGAAGGATTCGTAGTTCATGCTCACCTCCTGTGTCGTCGCGGTGCCGGGCTCATCCAGAGCCGGCCGCCGGGGTCGGGCGTGGTTCGAAACGGGTCGTGTCGGTATCCAGCGGCACGGACATATCCGCGCCGGCCCTGCCGGCGGCCCAGCGCCACAGGGCGGCGTCGCGGATCGGCAGCACCATGAACCAGTGCTCGACCGCGCCCAGCAGCAGCATGCCGGCGAGGCAGATCAGGCCGGCGACCTCCGCCGGGGTGGTGCCGGGAGCCCAGGCCTGCGCCAGGAACAGGGCCGCGGCCGCGGTGATGGCCGTCACCGACAGGGGAAACAGCGGGTTGATGGCGCGCACGGCGAAATAGCTGCGCAGGTGGCGGAGCTGGTCGGGCATCAGCTCGTCGCCGAAATGCGGCACGCCGAGGAACAGGTTCAGCTTGGCGCTCAGCCGGGTGATCCACAGGGCGCCGAAGGTCCAGGCGGCCACCTGGTTCTCCGCTCCCCAGGTCAGCAGGACCAGCAAGGCGGCGGTCGCCGCCAGTGCCGCCTCGTGATAGGCGATGGCGGCCGTCGCCTGGCGGAACCGCTGGCCGGCCGACGCGCCGGGCGCGAGGGGCGCCTTGCGTGGGCCGGTCACCAGGCCGAGCAGGAAGGTCAGCTCATGCCAGCCCCAGATCGCCAGGGCCGCGGCGAAGGCGTGGTATCCCGCGGCCATGGCGACGTCATCGGCGGTGCGGATGATCGCGATGAGCGCGATCGCCAGCAGCAGGGTCGCCCCGGTCAAAACCACAGGCCGATGGGTTCGCGGCAGCCGGACCAGCCACAGGATCAGCCCGGTGCTGAACCACCACAGCCCCAGCGCGAAGAGCAGGGGCAGGGCGTATGTGGCGAGGTCCGGCACCGGCCGCTTACCAGCTCGGAGCCAGACGGATCGAGGCCGGGACCTCGTGATTGCGCACCGGATGCAGGTAAAGCCGCAGCAGGGTCGCCCCCGCCGCCGCGGTCAGGCCTAGCCGGCGCAGGCCGCCGATCAGCCCGCCCTGGGCCTTGGCGTCGGCGATGCGGGCGGCGATGCCGCGCAGCCGCTCCAGCCCCTCGCGGAACGCCGGGGCGTCGGTCTGCAGCGTGAACGGGAAGACCTGCTTGGAGATCTCCGAGGTCACCCGGAACACCTGCAGGTCGTATTCGGTCGGATCCAGGCCGAGGGCGGCGTGGAAATGCGGGCGGTTGTGGTCGCGCACATACATCGTGGCGTAGACCGCCAGCAGGAAGAAGCGGATCCACAGCTTGTTGCGGCCGGTCAGCAGGTGCGGGTTGGCCCGCATCAGCAGGGCGAAAGCCTCGCCGTGGCGGAACTCGTCGTTGCACCACTCCTTGAACCACTTGAAGATCGGATGGATCCGCATCTCCGGATGGCGCTCGAGCTGGCGGTAGATGGTGATGTAGCGGGCGTAGCCGATCTTCTCCGACAGATAGACCGCGTAGAAGATGAACTTCGGGCTGAAGTATTTGTATTTCTTGGACTTCGTGAGGAAGCCCAGGTTCACGCCGATGCCGAAATCCTTCAGCGTGTCGTTGATGAACCCGGCATGGCGGGACTCGTCCCGGGCCATGAAGCGGAACAGCCGCTTGATCTCCGGGTTGGCGACCCGCTTCTTGGTCTCGGCATAGAGCACGCAGCCGGAGAATTCAGAGGTCACCGAGCTGACGAAGAAATCGACCAGCTCGCGCTGCAGCTCCGGCGGATAAGACGCCAGATCGACATCCTCCCATTCCGACGTCCGCTTGAAGTGCCCGCGGTTGGCGTCGTCCTGGAACTCCTGCATCAGGCGGTCCCAGTCGGCGCGCACCGGCTCCACGTCGATGCGGTCCAGGGCGTCGAAATCGGTGGTGTAGAAATGCGGGCTCAGCACGGTGTCCTGCCGCGCCATGTCCGTGGTGTCGTAGCGCGCGTCCAGCGCGTCGGCAACGGCGGCGTTCATAGGTCCCTCCGATCGGTAAAGCTGAGGTCGTAGAGCTCGGTGAATTCCAGATGGGCGGCCAGCCGGGTCCATTGCTGCTGTAGCCAGCCCGCGCGGGTCACGGTGGCCCGGCGGGTGATCTGCCGCTTCTCGCCATAGGGCACGGTGATCGGCTCGCCATGGACGAGCACCTGATCGCCGGGCTTGAGCGACGTATCGCCCTCGAACTCGACATGGGCGTGGAAGCTCTCGATGGAGCATTCCACGTCGATCGTACAGTCGACGTCGAATACCTGTCGGTCGACCAGGAACATCCCGATCATGGGCGTGCCTCCTTCTGTTGGACGGCCTTTTCTGCCGGGCCGGGCAGAAAGGCGGCGAACTCGTGGACGTTCGCGAAGCCATAGGCCGCCAGGTGCAAAATGCTGCCGGTCGCCGGGTCGCTGAGCGAATAGCGGCCGTCGGACCAGCGGGTGAGGGTGAAGGGTACGTCGGCGCCGATCCCGTGGACGAAACGGTCCCGGGACAGGCCGCGCAGCATGCCGCGGATGAAACCGTGGGTGCCGGGGGCGAGGTCGGCAATCGGTGCGCCCGTGGTGCCGTCGATGACGGCGATGCCCCGGTCGGGGAGGTCACGGAAGATCAGCGCCCGGCTCTCGGCCTGTTCGGCGGCGGGCGGGGCGATGATGTAGCCGCCCTCGAGCCGGGTCGCGCCGGCGAGGGCGATGGACACCGCCACCAGAATGCCGGCGGCGATCAGCGCGCCCCTGGGGAGCTGGTTGTGCGGCACGTCGTTGTGGGGGACGACGGTGTCGGCGGGCTGGGTGTTGGTGGCCATCGTCATCCTCCTCTGTGGTCAGCCGGCGGCGGCCGCGGCGATCGGGCCGGTGGCGGCGGGAACGGCGGTTGCGGGACCGGCGGCGGGTGCGGTCTGGCGGGCGAGCATCCGGCCGATGGTCTCCGCCACGGCTTCGGCGTCGGGCACGGCGCGCAGGGCGGCCTGGGGCCGGCTGAAGCACCAGGGCCGGGCGTGCGGCCAGAGAACGGTGTAGGACAGCCGCTGTTGCGGCAGCACGCCGATCAGGATGTCGCCGCTGCCGTCGGCATTGCGGCGCAGGTCGATCGACTCGACCAGCCCGACCGGGATGGTGACGGTCATCGGCATGGCGACGCCGATCCGCAGGACGATGCGCTTGGTCGTCACCGTGTAGCGGGTGCTGCGGGCGACCAGCTTGGCGTAGACCGCCAGGAAGGCCAGCACCGGCACGGCCAGGCACAGGGTCCAGGCGGCGGAGACCAGGCCGTCGGCCACTCCCCCGCCCGCCACCAGTTCGGCGGCGAAGCGGGCGGCCATGATGACCGCGAAGTACAGGGCGATCGTGCGGATCTTCATCGCCGACACCGCGAAGCGCTGCCAGTTGGGCGTGCCTTGCCAGACGATCCGCTCGTCCCCGGCCATGGCGGCCGGGGCATCGGTCACGGGGCGGGAGTCGTCGAACTCCCCGAACATCACCGTCGCACCGCTCATAGCAGCGGCTCCTGCCGGCGGACGTCGGCGTAGAGCAGGCCGGCGCCGAAATAGGCCATGATCCGCTCTTCCTCCAGCCGGGTGATGCGGTCCGGACCGGCGATGCCGGGAACGGCGGCGAACTGGGTGGACAGGATCGACGGGACGGCGACCCGTCCGCGGCTGACCTCGGCGAAGCCGGCGGGCACCAGCACTTTCGTGGCACCTTCGCCGATGCCGACCTGGACCTCCAGGAAGCGGATCAGGACCTCGGCGGTATCGACCCAGAGCTCGGTGACGGTGCCGGCGACCTTGCCGTCACCGGCCACCACCGGCATGCCGCGCGGATCGGGATCGCCCTCGACCACGCCGTAATCCTCCGCCGTGCGCATCGGCACGATACGGGGGGCGCCCTCGGCGGTCAGGTCGGGGATGTTCTTGCGCTCGGCCCAGGCGCCGGGGCCGACGCCGGCCAGCATCGCATCGCCGACCGGCCGGATCGGCGCGCCGGGGAACCGGGCCACCGGCTCGGCGTTCAGGGGGCGGGTCTCGCGCAGCATGTTCGGCGCCTCGGCGTATCCGCCTTCCG
This sequence comes from Thalassobaculum sp. OXR-137, assembly GCF_034377285.1. Classification (NCBI taxonomy): domain Bacteria; kingdom Pseudomonadati; phylum Pseudomonadota; class Alphaproteobacteria; order Rhodospirillales; family Thalassobaculaceae; genus Thalassobaculum; species Thalassobaculum sp. OXR-137. The sequence goes on from NZ_CP139715.1 coordinate 2,507,893, forward strand.
GCAGGGCGAAGCGCTTGACCGGAGCCATCGTCAGGGCGCCCACGGGCCAGAGCTTGCCGGTGACCGCATCCTCCAGCGGATACCCCTCACGGCGATCCTCGCGGCGCAGGTAGTAGATCAGCCCCGCGAAAAAGATCCAAAAGGCGTAGAGAACGATCTGCGCCACATCGATATTTCCAATCACAGAGCCGATTTCCATGGCTTCCTCCCTCCCTTATCCGGGAAATTCCGCGAGCCCGAATTTCTCCGGTGCCGGGCCGCGCCGTCCGCCGGTGTAGCGGACGAGGGGACCGACGACGGCGAGCGTCGCGAACAACAGAACGATTTCGAGGTGGTAGACCGCGCCGTATCCGGTGGCGGGGTGGTTCAGGGCCTCGCCCAGGAGGCCGCGCGTGGCGACCTGCGAAACGAGATCGCGGATCGCGCCGCCGAGCATGATCCCGCCGCCCGCGGCGGTCGCCTGGACTGCGCCCCAGGCGCCGAGCGCCAGGCCGCCGCCGCCGGTTTCCGCCAGCGCCATCGCGGCGATCAGCGTGCCGATGGCGAACATGCCGCCGCCGAGACCGATCAGCACCGTGCCGCACTGGAACACGGCGGCCGATTGCAACGGTGAGGCGAAGACCAGCGCGGAGAAGGCGAAGACGCCGATGACGCAGCCGAAGGCGGCCAGCTTGCACGGGTCGCCGCCCTGGGACAGGTCGCGGGCGGCCAGGGTGAAGCCGACCAGCGTGCCCGCCGCGAACAGGGCGGTCAGCCGGGTGGTCTCGCCGACCGTCATGGCCAGAATCTCGCCGCCATACGGTTCCAGCAGGATGTCCTGCATGCTGAACGCGGCGGTGCCGAGGAACACGGTGAGTAGGAGCCGCCCGGCGCGCCCGCCGCGGATGAAGTCGGTCCAGGATTCCCCGAAGCTCGGCCGTTCCCGGTCCGGGCGGGTGCGCGAGGGATCCCGCGCCTCCTGCTTCCACAGGGCGATCAGGTTCAGAACGATGGTGGCGACCGCGGTGCCCTGGATGACCTTGATCAACCGCAGCTGGCTGAAGTCCTGGAGCAGCTCGCCGACCACCAGGGCCGATACCCCCATGCCGACCAGCAGCATGACGTAGAGCATCGCCACCACCCGCGGCCGGGACTCCTCGGTCGCCAGATCGGAGGCGAGCGCGAGCCCGGCGGTCTGCGTTGTGTGCAGGCCGATGCCGACCAGCAGGAAGGCAAGGGCCGAGGCGACATAGCCGACCCATTGCGGGCCGGTGGTGATGTCGCCCGATAGAATGATCAGGGCGAAGGGCATGATCGCCAGCCCGCCGAACTGCAGCAGCGATCCCATCCACAGGAACGGAACCCGGCGCCAGCCGAGCAGGGAGCGGTAGGTGTCGCTGCGATGACCGACGAGCACACGGAACGGCGCGAACAGCAGCGGCAGCGAGACCATCAGCGCCACCAGCCACGTGGGCACGCCCATCTCGACGATCATCACCCGGTTCAAGGTGCCGTTCAGCAGCACGACGGCCATGCCGACGGAGACCTGGAACAGGGACAGGCGGAGCAGCCGGCCGAGCGGCAGGTCGGGCGTCGCGGCATCGGCGAAGGGCAGGAAGCGGGGACCCACCTCCATCCATAAGGCCGAGAGCTTGCGACGCTGCATGGTCATGACCGGACCAGCTCCATCCCCTGGGAAATGTAGAAGCCGCTATCCACCCGCTCGCTGCGGCTGGGGCGCATGCCGGAGACCCAGCCCTCGCGGTCCAGGGAGGCCCGCAGGCGGGCATGGGCGGTCGGCTGGATCGAGGGGGCGCGGTCGCCGCGCGGGAACAGGCGACCGGCGGTGTGCATGACCGTCAGCAGTGCGGTGCGCGGGGCGAAGGTGAAGACGATGGAACTGCTGGTCCGCGGCGCCAGTCTGGCGAGGGCGCGGACCGCGTCGTCGGTGCGGTAGTGGATCAGGCTGTCCATCGCCACCACGTGGTCGAAGGCGCCGAGCTCCGGGTCCAGCATGTCGCCGACCAGGAAGTCGATCCGGCCGCTGCCGAGGTCGCTGGGCATGCGGTCGCGGGCCAGGGAGATCAGGGTCGGCGAGACGTCGACCGCCACCACATGGGCACCGCGGCGCGCCGCCTCGACCGCCAGGGAACCCGTGCCGCAGCCGGCATCGAGGACTCGCCGGCCCGCGAGATCCTCAGGGAGCCACCCCAGCAGGAGGCGGCGCATCCGGTCCCGTCCGGCGCGCACCGTGGCCCGGATGCCGCTGACCGGCGCGTCGGAGGTCAGCCGCGCCCAGGCGTCCACGGCGGTCCGGTCGAAATAGGCTTCCACCTGTTGGCGGCGGTCGGTGTAGGTCGCGCTTAGCATCAGTCGAACCCCAGCAGCTCGAAGAGGTCGCGGTCGCGCATCGGTGTGCCGACCATCGGCTCGACCCCGGCCCACAGGGCGGCGGCGAGCTTCAGGTACTCGGCCCGCACCGCGTCCAGTTCCGGGACGTCCTCCATCTCGAAGATCGTCGCCTTCTTCAGGCGGCTGCGCCGGATGGCGTCCAGGTCGGGGAAGTGGGCCATGGTCTGCAGGCCGGCGACGGCGTTGAACTTGTCGACCTGATCGGTGGCGTTGCTGCGGTTGCAGATCACCCCGCCCAGGCGCACGTCGTAGTTCCGCGCCTTGGCGCTGATCGCCGCCACGATGCGGTTCATGGCGTAGATCGAGTCGAAGTCGTTGGCGGTGACGATCAGCGCCCGGTCCGCGTGCTGGAGCGGCGCGGCGAACCCGCCGCAGACCACGTCGCCCAGCACGTCGAAGATCACCACGTCGGTGTCGTCGAGCAGGTGATGCTCCTTGAGCAGCTTCACCGTCTGGCCGACCACGTAGCCGCCGCAGTCGGTGCCGGCCGGTGGGCCGCCCGCCTCGACGCACATGACGCCGTTGTAGCCCTCGTAGACGAAGTCCTCGACCCGCAGTTCCTCCGGGTGGAAGTCCACGCTCTCCAGCACGTCGATGACCGTCGGCACCAGCCGCTTGGTCAGGGTGAAGGTGCTGTCGTGTTTTGGATCGCAGCCGATCTGCAGGACCCGCTTGCCGAGTTTGGAGAAGGCGACGGAGAGGTTGGAAGAGGTCGTGCTCTTGCCGATCCCGCCCTTGCCGTAGACCGCGAAGACCTTGGCCTTCCCGATGGACAGCGACGGGTCCATTTGGACCTGAACGCTGCCCTCGCCGTCCTGGCGGGTGCCGGTGATGCCGTCGGGGGGTGCCATAGTGATGTCCTTTCCCAGCTTCATGCTGCGGCCGTCCCGGTGGTGATTCCCTCGAGCCGGTCTTCCAGCTCGTCTCCTGCCTCGCGCAAGGCGGACAGGGTTTCGGGATCCGGCGACCAGTAGTGACGTTCGTGGGCTTCGAGCAGGCGGTTGGCGACCCGGGCCGAGGCCTTCGGGTTCAGCGCGGCCAGCCGTTCGCGCATCGCGGGGTCGAGGACGAAGGTCTCGGTGATCTGCTCGTAGACCCAGGGGGCGACCTGTCCGGTGGTGGCGGACCAGCCCATGGTGTTGGTGACCTGGGCCTCGATGTTGCGGACACCCTCGTAGCCGTGCTCGAGCATGCCCTCGTACCATTTCGGGTTCAGGACGCGGGTGCGGCTCTCCAGGGCGACCTGCTCGCCCAGGCTGCGCACCAGGCCGGCGCCCCGGGTCTGATCGCCGATATAGACCGGCACCTCGGCGCCACGCGCCCGGCGCACCGCCCGGCCGATCCCGCCCAGCGTGTCGAAATAGTGGTCGACGGTGGTGACGCCGAGCTCGACCGATTCCAGGTTCTGGTAGGCCAGCTGGACGTCGCCCAGCACCCGTTGCAGCAGATCGTGCTGGCGCTGCTGCCGGCCGGAGCGACCGTAGGCGTAGCACTTGCGGTTGGTATAGGTCTCCGCCAACTCGTCCCCGTCCTGCCAGGCGCCGTTGTCCACCATCAGGTTGACGTTGGAGCCGTAGGCGCCGTCGGCATTGCTGAAGACCCGCAGGGAGGCCGTCTCGAAGTCGCAGCCCTGGGCCGCCTGATAGGCCAGCGCGTGCTTGCGCACGAAGTTCATCTCTTCCGGCTCGTCCTCGGCCGCCGCGGCGATATAGGCGGCCTCGGCCAGCAGCTTGGTCTGCAGCGGCAGGAGGTCGCGGAAGATGCCGGACAGGGTCATCATCACGTCGATGCGCGGCCGGCCCAAAACCTCCAGCGGGATCAGTTCGGCGCCACAGAGCCGGCCGTAGCTGTCGAAGCGGGGTGTCGTGCCCATCAGCGCGAGCGCCTGACCGATCGGACCGCCGGCGGATTTCAGGTTGTCGGTGCCCCACAGCACGATGGCGACGGTTTCCGGCAGGCCATTGCCGTCGGCGCGGTGGCGCTCGATCAGCCGGTCGGCCTGGGCCGCCCCGTCGGCTACCGCGAAGGCGCTGGGCAGGCGGTAGGGGTCGAAGCCGTGGATGTTGCGGCCGGTCGGCAGGATCGCCGGGGTGCGCAGCAGGTCGCCGCCGGCCACCGGCCGGATGTAGCGGCCGTCCAGCGCGTGCAGCAGGGCGTCGATCTCGACGCATTTCTGCAGCTTCGCATCCATGTCGGCCAGCAGGGTCAGTTCGGCCACCAGGTCGGCGGACGCCGAGGGTCCTGCGGCGGATCGGGGGGGCGCTCCCGCCACCAGGGCGCGGATCGCGTCGGCCGCCGGCGCGGTGCCGGTGCGGGCCTCACTGACCGCCATCAGCAGGTCGAACCGCTCGGCCGATCCGGTCGGCTGGCCGACCACGTGGAGCCCGTGGGGGATCAGCGTCTGTTCCAGTTCGGCCACCTGGTCGGTCAGGCGGCGGGCATGGGCATCGGCATCGCTCGCCGGCCAGGCGGGCTCGGCGTCGGTCATGTCGAAGGCAGCGGCCTGGGCCTGGATCACCGGGGCGAGGCGGGCGCGTTCGGTCTCCGCGTCCGGCGCCAGTTGCCGCCAGGTGGTCAGCGCTTCCTTCAGGTCGATCAGGCCCTTGTACAGGCCGGCATTGGTCACCGGCGGGGTCAGGTAGCTGACCAGGGTGGCGCCGGCCCGGCGCTTGGCGATGGTGCCTTCCGACGGGTTGTTGGCAGCGTAGAGATAGATGTTCGGCAGGGAGCCGATCAGCCGCTCGGGCCAGCAGGCGCCGGACACGCCGGTCTGCTTGCCGGGCATGAATTCCAGCGCGCCGTGGGTTCCGAAATGCAGCACCGCGTCGGCGGCGAAGTCCTCGCGCAGCCAGCGGTAGAAGGCGGAGAAGGCGTGGGTCGGGGCCAGGCCCTTCTCGAACAGCATCCGCATCGGGTCGCCCTCGTAGCCGAAGGCCGGCTGGATGCCGACGATGACGTTGCCGAACTCCGCGCCCAGCACGAAGATCGACCGACCGTCGCTCTGATGACGTCCCGGCGCGCGGCCCCAGACCGCCTCGATCTCCGTCAGGTGGCGCTCGCTGCGCACGTGGTCGTCGGCGGTGATGCGGGTCAGCACGTTGGCGTCGGCGCCGAAGCGGGCGGCGTTGCCGGCGAGGATGCGGCCGCGCAGGTCGTCGACATCCGCCGGCACGTCCACCCGATATCCGGCCGCCGCCATGCCCTTGAGGACCCGGAACAGGGATTCGAAGACCGAGAGGTAGGCCGCCGTGCCCGTCGCGCCGCTGTTGGGCGGGAAGTTGAACAGGACGACCGCCACCTTGCGGTCTTCGACCGGCGTGTGACGCAGGGCCACCAGCTTCTCCACGCGGGCGGCCAGGGCGTTCACCCGCTCCATGTCCGGGCACATGGCCCGGGCGCCGTCGCGGTTGGCGCAGAAGCTCGGATCGCAGTCGGCGCAGCGCGTGGCCTCGCCGGTGCGGCCGCCGAACACGGTCGGCGCGATCGCCCCGTCCAGTTCGGGGATCGCCACCATGATGGTGCTCTCCACCGGCAGCAGCCCGCGCGCATCGGCCCGCCACTGTTCCAGGGTCTGGAATTCCACCGCCTGGGCGATCAGGTAGGGCACGTCGAGCTGGGCCAGCATGTCCTCGGCGGCGGCGGCATCGTTGTAGGCCGGCCCGCCGACCAGGGAGAAACTGGTGAGCGACAGGACGGCGTCGACCGTGGCCTTGCCGTCCTTCATGAAGAAGGCTTGCACCGCCGGACGGCAGTCCAGGCCGCTGGCGAAGGCCGGCACCACCTCCAGGCCGCGTGCCTCCAGGGTCTGCAGCATGGCGTCGTAATGGCCGGTATCGCCGGCCAGGGCGTAGGAGCGCAGGATCAGCACGCCGACCCGGCCCTTGGCGCCTTTGCGCCGGGGCAGACGGTCCAGCCGATCGGTGATCCGCGGCTCAAGGCGCGGGTGGTAGAGGCCGACATCGGGGTACTCGACCGGGTCGCCGACCGTGAGGCTGCCGCGCAGGACCCGCCGCTCGCCGTCGGCGTAACGGTCGATCAGCAGGCGGATCATGTTGGCGACGTTGACGTCGGAGCCGGCAAGCCAGAACTGCAGACTGAGGAAATAAGCCCGCATGTCCTGGGCGGTGCCCGGGATGAAGCGCAGGATCCGCGGCAGGCGGCGCAGCATGGCCATCTGGCCGGCGCCGCTGCTCGACTTGCCGTTCTTCGAGCCGCGCAGCTTCTTCAGCAGGGACAGCGGTCCCTTCTGGCTGCCGTCCATCTTGAAGCCGCCGAGCTTGGTGAGCCGGACCACCGCCCCCTCGGACAGGCAGCAGACCAGCGCATCGCAGTGGTCGCGGCGGGCACGCAGGTCTTCCAGGACCGGCCGGATGTGTTCCTCGATGAACAGCATCGTCACGATGACGATGTCGCCCTGGGCGATATCGGCCTTGCAGCGCTCCAGCGCCCCCGGATTGTCGCTCCAGTCGGACGCGGCGTGATAGTCGATGCGCAGCCCCGGGATCTCGCGCCGCAGCTCGCTGCCGGCCCGCAGGACGACATTGGCCAGATGGCTGTCCATCGTGACCACCACCACCCGCACGGGCGGGGTGGCCCTATCGCGCGTAATGGGCTTTCGCATCGTACAGCGTCTCGATGGTGATGGTGTCGAGCCCGCGGTCGCGGGCGAAGGTTTCGGTGTTCCGGCGCGCCTTGCCGCGCACGAAGAAGGGCACCTTGCGCAGCTCGCGGTCGGCGTCCTGGCTCCAGTGCGGGCCGTCGGTGTCGTTGGCCGGCTCGGCCGGCGAAGTCGGATCGGGATCCGGCTCCTCGGCGCGCGGCGTGGGGGCCGCACCGTGATGGGAGGCGCCGGCGTCGTCGTGGAACTCGAAATCGCCGCGGAACATGCCGAGCAGGTGTTCCTCCAGGCCCATCATCAGCGGATGGACCCAGGTGTCCCAGAGCACGTTCGCGCCCTCGAACCCCATCTGCGGGGACCGGCGGGCCGGGAAGTCCTGCACATGCACCGGCGCGGAGATGACGGCGCAGCCGATGCCGAGCCGCTTGGCGATGTGCCGCTCCATTTGGGTGCCGAGGACCAGCTCCGGCCGCAGCTCGGTGATCCTGTCTTCCACTTCCAGATAGTCGTCGGTGATCAGCGCCTCGGTCCCCAGCTCCTCGGCGACCGCGCGGACGTCGCGGGCGAAGGTCCGGTCGTAGGTCCCGACGCCCACCACCTCGAAGCCGAACTCGTGGGCGGCGACCCGGGCGGCGGCGACCGCGTGGGTCGCGTCGGCGAAAATGAAGACCCGCTTGCCGGTCAGGTAGGTGCTGTCGATCGAGCGCGAGTACCAGGGCAGGCGCGACTGCTCGCGGTCCAGGACGGCCGAGGCGTCGATCCCGGCGAGATCGGCGACCTCCTGGATGAAGGCGCGGGTGGCGCCGATTCCGATCGGGACGGTGCGGGTGCGCGGTTGTCCGAAGGTCTTCTCCAGCCACCGCGCCGCGGCCTCGCCGGTCTCCGGATACAGCACCACGTTGAAATCGGCCTCGCCCAGCCGGGCAAGGTCGGCCGGCGTCGCGCCCTGCGGGGCGATGACCCGGACCTCGACGCCGAGACGGCCCAGCAGACCGACGATCTCGTCCACGTCGTCGCGGTGGCGGAAGCCGAGGGCGGTCGGGCCGAGGATGTTGCAGGACGCGCGCGCGGCGGGATCGCGGGGCGCGCGCTCGGTGCCGGCCTCCGGCGCGTTCGGGCCGGCGAAGGCGCGAACGAGCTGGTACAGGGTCTCCGACGCGCCCCAGTTCTCCTTGCGCTGATAGGACGGCAGCTCCAGCGGCACGACCGGGACCGGCAGGCCCAGGGTGCGGCCCAGGCCGCCCGGGTCGTCCTGGATCAGCTCGGCGGTGCAGGAGGCGCCGACCATGACGGCCTGCGGCTTGAACCGCTCATAGGCCTCGCCCAGGGTGCGTTTGAACAGCTCGGCGGTGTCGGTGCCGAGGTCGCGGGCCTGGAAGGTGGTGTAGGTGACCGGCGGTCGCGTCGGCAGCCGTTCGATCATCGTGAACAGCAGGTCGGCATAGGTGTCGCCCTGGGGCGCATGCAGCACGTAGTGGATGTCGCGCATCGCCGTCGCGACCCGCATGGCGCCCACATGGGGCGGTCCCTCGTAGGTCCAGACCGCGAGCTTCATGGTCAGACCTCCAGCCGGGTGCGCCGGTCGAAGGGGCGCGAGAACAGGCCGGCGAGATCGCCCGCCTGCTCGTAGCCCTGGACCGGGGTGAAGACGAGTTCGATCGACCACTTGGTGGCCATGCCCTCGGCCTCCAGCGGATTGGCGAGGCCGAGGCCGCAGACCACCAGGTCGGGCGCATCGGCACGGCAGCGGTCGAGCTGGCGGTCGACGTCCTGGCCTTCGGACAGCCGGGTGCCGGCGGGCAGCAGGGCCAGCTCGGGATCCATGATGCCGCGATGCAGGTAGGGCGTACCGACTTCCACCGGCTCCATGCCGAGTTCTCGGGCCAGGAACCGGGCCAGCGGGATCTCGAGCTGGCTGTCCGGGAAGAAGGAGATCCGGCGTCCCTCGAGTCGCGACCGGTGGGCGGCGATCGCTTCCAGGGCCCGCGCCCTGGGGCGTTCGGTCACGGCGCGGAAGCGGTCCTGCGGCACGCCGAAGGACTCGGCCGCGGCCTGTAGCCAGCGGGTGGTGCCGTCGGCGCCGAGTGGGAAGGGTGCGGCCAGACGGGTGGCGCCCCGGGCCTCGAGCAGGCGGGCGGTTTCCGGCAGGTAGGGCTGAGCCAGAAGGAATCGGGTACCGGGTCCCACCGCCGGCTGGCAGCCGGCCCGCCGCGCCGGGAGGAACGCGGGAGCCGGCATGCCCATCTCTTCGAACAGACGGCAGAACTGGTCTTCGACCACGTCGGCGAGGGTGCCGACGACCAGAAGCGAGTCGGAGCCATCCGCGACCGCCGGAAGCTCTGGGACCAGGGAGGCCAGGCAGTTGTCCTCGCCCTGGGTAAAGGTCGTCTCGATGCCGCTGCCGGAGTAGTTCAGGATCCGGACGTCCGGCGTGTAGCGCTGCGACAGCCGCCCGGCGGCGCGCGACAGGTCGAGCTTGATCACCTCCGACGGGCAGGAGCCGACCAGGAACAGCAGCTTGATGTCGGGCCGGCGGGCCAGGAGGCGCTCGACCACCCGGTCCAGCTCGTCATTGGCGTCGGACAGGCCCGCCAGGTCGCGATCCTCGATGATCGCGGTGGCGAAACGCGGCTCGGCGAAGATCATCACGCCGGCGGCCGACTGCATCAGGTGGGCGCAGGTGCGCGAGCCGACGATCAGGAAAAAGGCGTCCTGGATCTTGCGGTGCAGCCAGATGATTCCGGTCAGGCCGCAGAACACCTCGCGCTGGCCCCGTTCCCGCAGTACGGGAGCGTCGAGACAGCCGGTGGAGGCGGCGGGATCGGGCTTCAGGACGACATTCATCGCGCCATCTCCATCGTCGCAGCGGGGGCGTCGAGGGCGGCGGCCGGACGGGCCGGCGCCTGGCGCCGGGCGGCGCGGAGCTTCAGCAGGAACTGGCCGGCATTGATCACGTAGGTTGCATAGGCGGCCAGGGCGATCGTCATCTGCGTGGTCGTGGAACCCCAGCCCGCCAGCAGCGCGACCACATAGGCGGTGTGCAGGGCGATCACCACCATGCTCACCGCATCCTCCCAGAAGAAGGCCGGCACGAAGAGGTAATGCCCGAACACCGCTTTCTCCCAGAAGGAGCCGGTGACCATGATCGCGTAGAGGAAAAGGGTCTTAACGACGATGGAGGCGGCGGCCAGATCCGCGCCTTCGCCCGTCGCGAGAAACCGCAGGACCAGGGCGAGGCTCACCAGAAAGACCAAGAACTGCGCGGGGGCTAGGACGCCCTGGACGAGGGTCCATCGGGTCTCGTCCCTCCGACGCCGCTGTTCCGCGGTGTAGATCGGTGGGACGGGCCGGTTTGGCGTCCTGGGTTCAGGCATCGTCCATCTCCCTTCTAGGCCTGCCGGAATTGGTTTCCGGTCTCCTTGTCAAAACACTGTAAGAGCGATTTACGAGAAGTGTCAAACAAACTTGACGTCAAATAATTTGTACATTCGATCCCGGATCTGGCGTAAGCTTGACGCTGAGCTGTGTTGACCCACCTCACGCGGGAGGCGGATGAGAGCGCGGACCGGCAGGTGTCCGAAAATTTGGACTTACAGCCATGTCAAAGGGGTGTAGCGTTTAAAAAAAGAGCTCGATAAAAACTACGGGGGGTTGCGTGCCATGCCGGAGATTCGAGCAGCTGTAGATGGCCTGTACCGTGCAATAGACCATGCTCTGCTGACAGCTAACCGGGAGCTGCCCCGGCGAGACCCGCGGGCGCCGCCCTCGGCCAGCCGGTTGATGCGAACGATCGAGAGCGAGGTCATTCCACGCCTGCTCCTCATCCATGGCGTCAGTCCCACCGCGCCGCGGGCGCGCTCCGGGGTCACCGACGCCGATGTGGAACTTCTCGCCTCCCACCTGCTGGCCCGGTCCGACGATTTCGTCGATGAGTTCGTGATCGATATCGAGGCGCGCGGGATCGACCTGGAAACCCTGTTGCTGGATCTGCTGGCGCCGAGCGCCCGGCTGCTCGGGGTCATGTGGGAACAGGACTTGTGCGATTTCACCGATGTGACGATCGCCCTGGCCCGGCTGCAGCGGGTGCTGCGGAAGATGACCGCGCGCTTCGAGTCGACCGAGGAATGGATGCCGTCGGGTCCGGCCGTGCTGCTGTCGGTCACCCCCGGGGAACAGCACACCTTCGGTCTGTCCCTGGTGAGCGAGTTTTTCCGGCGCGCCGGATGGTCGGTCGTGGACGAATTGGCCGAAACCGAGGAAGACGTCGTCCGACGGGTGCGTCAGCAATCCTTCACGGTGGTCGGATTCTCGCTCAGCGGTGAGTTATTGCGAGACAGATTGGCCTCGGTTATCAAAAGCGTAAGAAAGTTTTCGCGTAATAAGAATGTTGGGGTCATTGTCGGGGGCGCCGCTTTCCAGGAGCATCCCGAATGGGTAAGCCTTGTTGGAGCGGATGCGTCTGCGAACGACGGCCTTGAGGCCGTTGTCCAATCGCAAAGCCTGTCGCAGCTGCTGAAGGCGTGATGCCGGCGTAGGTGTTGTCTAGCGCAGAGGTTGGAAGCCTCTGGATTCAGAGTTTTAGGGTTCAGGCCGCCGGCCCGCGGCTTGTCATTGTGAAAATTGAGCGAGTCGCGAGTGGTCATCAACCTGCCAACGCTAGCCGACGTGTTGAACCCTTTCAAATCGCCGCGAAAATCTATCGGCGACCTCGACGCCGATATTGCTGCCATGGCGATCGGAATGGCGGCGGATATTGCGTTGATCGTCGACTACGACGGGGTGATCTGCGACATCGCCTTCAGCAATTCCGACTTGGAAGGTCGCAAGTTCGATCAGTGGATCGGCCGTCCCTGGGTCGATACGGTCACCAAGGAAAGCCGCGACAAGGTTACCGACCTGCTGTCGGAGGCGGCCGACGGGACCGCCTCGCGCTGGCGCCAGGTGAACCATCCCTCACCCACCGGCATCGACATGCCGGTCCGCTACATCGCCCTGCGCATGAATGACGAGCGCATTCTGGTCCTCGGCCGCGATCTCAGCGCCATGGCCGATCTGCAGCAGCGGCTGATCGATGCGCAGAACACCATGGAGCGCGAATACGCCAAGCTCCGCCATGCCGAGACTCGCTATCGCCTGTTGTTCCAGGTCGCCTCCGAGGCGGTGGTCATCGTCCATGTGGCCAGCCGCAAGATCGTCGAGGTGAATCCGGCCGCCGCCCGCCTGCTCGACCAGGATGCCAAGACTCTGGGCGGCCGGGCGCTGAAGGACGTGATCGCGCCGGAGAGTCATGAAGAGATGAATGCCTTGCTGGTCTCCGTCGCGGCGACCGGCCGGGCGGCAGAGACCTCGGTCAAGGTGGACGGCAAGGATGTGGCCCTGGACATGGGCGCCTCGATCTTCCGCCAGGGCAACGACGCCCATTTCCTGCTGCGTCTCGGCCGTCCCGACTCTCTCGCGTCGGCGGAGTCCGGCGATCCGGTGCGCAGTTCGATGCTGCGGGCGATCTCGGAGATCCCGGACGGTTTCGTCGTGACCGACCTGGACCAGCGGATCATGGCGGCCAACTCCGCCTTCCTCGACCTGGCCCAGCTTGCGACCGAGGAGCAGGCTATCGGCGAGCCGCTGAGCCGCTGGCTCGGCCGTTCGGTCGACGTCAACGTGATCTCGGCCAATCTGCGCAAGCAGGGTTCCCTGCGCCAGTTCGCCACCGTCATCAACGGCGAGTTCGGCGCCCGCGAGCCGATCGAGCTGTCGGCGGTCTCCGTATCGGGGGCCGACGATGCCTGTCTCGGCTTCGCGATGCGTCCGGTGCGGCGTCGGATCGACGTGATCGGCGGCGATCCCGCCGCGTTGCCGCGCGACGCCTCCCAGCTTACGGCCCTGGTTGGCCGGGTCACCCTGAAGGATCTCGTGCGCGAGACGACCGACGTGATCGAACGGCTGTGCATCGAGACGGCCCTGAAGCTGACCGGCGACAACCGGGCCTCGGCCGCCGAAATGCTGGGGATGAGCCGTCAGAGTCTGTATTCCAAGCTGCGGCGCTACGGGTTCTCGGACCTCGATTCTCCCGAAGACTGATCCCTCCGATTTCGCCGACACGCGACGGGCGAACTTTCTCGTGCCGGAAGTGTAAAGTTAAATTGACATACTGCTGTGTCAATTTTACCGTTTCCCCATGGTCGATACCCTTTCAGTTCGGGCTACGCAGTCCCGCCATCCGGCGCCGGGTGCGCTGGTGGAACTGCTCAAGCCGATCACCTGGTTCGCCCCGATGTGGGCCTTCATGTGCGGCGTGGTGTCCTCCGGGGTACCGATCCTGGAAGCCTGGCCGATGCTGGTGCTCGGCGCCTTGCTCGCCGGTCCGCTGGTCTGCGGCACCAGCCAGGCGGTCAACGACTGGTTCGACCGCCATGTGGACGCCATCAACGAGCCGAACCGGCCGATCCCCTCGGGCCGCGTGCCCGGGCGCTGGGGCCTCTATGTCGGGATCGTCTGGTCGGCCGTATCGCTCGCCGTCGCGGCGTTTCTCGGCATCTGGGTGGTCGCCGCGGTCTGCGTCGGCCTCGTCCTCGCCTGGCTGTACAGCGCGCCGCCGGTCCGCCTGAAGGGCAACGGCTGGTACGGCTGCCTGGCGGTCGGTCTCTGTTATGAGGGCCTGCCCTGGTTCACCGGCACGGCCGCCATGGTCGGCGGCCTGCCGGACACACCGGTCCTGTGGATGGCCGGGCTCTACAGCCTGGGCGCCTTCGGGATCATGACGCTCAACGATTTCAAGGCGGTCGAAGGCGATCAGGCGCTCGGCCTGCGCTCGCTGCCGGTCCAACTCGGCGTGCGCGGGGCCGCCTGGCTCGCCTGCGTCGTCATGGCCGTGCCGCAGGTCGCGGTGAGCGCGCTGCTGTTCTCCTGGGGAGCGGCCCTGGCCGGCGCGATGGTCGCCGCTTTGCTGGCCGTCCAGGTGGTGCTGATGGTGCGCCTGCTGGAGAATCCGCGGGCCTATGCCGCCTGGTACAACGCCACCGGCACGACGCTCTACGTCCTCGGCATGCTGGCCAGCGCAATCGCGCTGCGCGGGCTCTAGGGGAGCGCGGCCATGGTCCCCGTCCCCGGCCCGACCCTCGGATGGCTCGGCATTCTGCGGCTGGGGCTGGTCCAGACCGCCCTCGGCGCGGTCGTGGTGATATCCACGTCGACCCTGAACCGGGTGATGGTGGTCGAGCTTGCCCTGCCGGCGATGGTTCCCGGTCTCCTGGTCGCCGCCCATTACGCCGTGCAGGTTCTGCGGCCGCGCTGGGGCTACGGCTCCGATGCGGGCGGCCGGCGGACCCCCTGGATCGTCGGCGGCATGGCGCTGCTCAGCCTGGGCGGCGCCGGTGCCGCCGCTGCCACGGCCTGGATGTCGGTCGATCCGGTCCTCGGGCTGGTGGCCGCCGCCGTCGCCTTCCTGATGATCGGGATCGGCGTCGGGGCGGCCGGAACCTCGCTGCTTGTCCTGCTCGCGACCGAAGTCGCGCCCGAGCGCCGCCCGGCGGCCGCGACCGTGGTGTGGCTGATGATGATCGCCGGTTTCGCCGTCACCGCCGGCACGCTGGGCGCGGTGATCGATCCGTATTCGCCGCAGCGGCTCGTGGCGATCGTCGCCGTGGCGACCGCCATCGCCTTCGCCGTCGCCACCCTGGCGGTCTGGGGCGTCGAGCGCGGCCGGCGCCAGACACCGAGCGCCGAAGCGCCGCCGCCGTTCCGCGCCGCCCTGGCCGAAGCCTGGCGCGACGCGACCGTGCGGCGGTTCTCCGTCTTCGTGTTCCTCTCCATGCTCGCCTACAGCGCCCAGGACCTGATCCTCGAGCCCTATGCCGGGCTGGTCTTCGGCTTCACCCCGGGCCAATCCACCGCCCTGTCCGGCGTCCATCATGGCGGCGTTCTGTTGGGCATGATCGCGGTCGGTGCGGTCTGCACCTTTCTGGGGCGACGGCGGATCGGCACGCTCGGCGCCTGGGTCGTCGGCGGATGCCTGTGCTCCGGAGTCGCGATGCTGGGCCTCGCCCTGGCCGGGACTGCGCCGACGGTCTGGCCGCTGCGTCTCAACGTCTTCGTGCTGGGCGTGTCCAACGGCGCCTTCGCCGTGGCGGCCATTGCCATGATGATGTCCATCGCCGCCGGCGGTCAGTCCCGTCGGGAAGGGACGCGCATGGGCGTGTTCGGCGCGGCCCAGGCCGTCGCCTTCGGGCTCGGCGGCTTTCTGGGCGCGGTCTCGGTGGACCTGGCCCGGCTCGCCCTCGACTCGATTCCGGCGGCCTACGGCACCGTCTTCGCCGTGGAGGCGGGGCTGTTCGTGCTGTCCGGGCTTCTGGCGCTGCGGCTGGGACGCGGCGGCGAGGCGCCGGCCCGAACGATCGACCGTCTAACCCTGGGACGCGGCGTGATCGCCGGCGTGGTCCGATAGGAGAGCTGCCATGGCCGAAGCAGGACCGGTTTACGATGCGGTGGTGGTCGGCGGCGGGCCGTCCGGGGCGACGGCGGCGCAGACCCTGGCCCGCGAGGGTCGCACGGTCGTGCTGCTGGATCGGGATGGCCGGATCAAGCCCTGCGGCGGCGCCATCCCGCCGCGTCTGGTCCGAGACTTCGACATTCCCGAGGCCCTGATCGTCGCCCGCGCCCGCGGGGCCCGGATCGTGGCACCGTCGGCCCGCACGGTCGATATGCCGATCGACGGCGGCTATGTGGGCATGGTCGACCGGGAGCATTTCGACGAGGCCCTGCGCGTCCGCGCGGCCCGCAATGGGGCCGAGCGGGTCACCGGCACCTTCGACCACATCACCCGCCGCGGCGACGGCACCGTCACCGTCCATTACCGGGATAAGGTGGGCGGCACGCTTCATGCGATCGATACAAGGGTGGTCGTCGGCGCCGACGGCGCGCGCTCCCAGGTCGCCCGCCAGGAAGTGCCGGGCGGCGGGATGGTGAAATGCGTCTTCGCCTATCACGAGATCATCGACACGCCGGACGGCATCGACGAGGACCGCTGCGACGTCTACTACCAGCGCGACCTGTCGCCGGATTTCTATGCCTGGATCTTCCCCCATGGCCGCACCGCCAGCGTCGGTACCGGCAGCATGCAGAAGGGTTTCCCGCTGCGCCAGGCGACGGCGGTGCTGCGCGACCGCGCCGGCCTCGCCGGGGCGACGACGATCCGCTGCGAGGGCGCGCCGATCCCGCTGAAGCCGCTGAAGCGCTGGGACAACGGCCGCGACGTGGTGCTGGCGGGCGATGCCGCCGGGACCGTGGCACCGGCCTCTGGCGAGGGGATCTACTACGCCATGGTCGGCGGCCAGATCGCGGCCGAAGCGGCGCTGGCCTACCTGGAGACCGGCGATGCCCGGGCCCTGGCCGGCGCGCGCAAGACCTTCATGAAGGCGCATGGCCGGGTGTTCTGGATCCTCGGGATCCTGCAGGCCTTCTGGTACACGACCGACCGCCGGCGCGAACGCTTCGTCAGCATCTGCGCCGACCCGGACGTCCAGCGCCTGACCTGGCAGTCCTACATGAACAAGGAGCTCGTCCGCTCCGACCCGCTGGCCCATCTGCGGATCTTCCTGAAGGACTCGGCCCATCTTCTGGGTCTGGCCCGGGTGCGGTGAGCGATGGTCGAAGCGCTGTTCACCGAGGGGCGGATCTACGACGTGATCCTGGTCGTCCTGGCGCTGGAAGGCGGATTTCTCTGGGGCCGCTGGCGGCTGACCGGACACGGTCCGCCGCCGTCGCGGCTGCTGCCCTTCCTGCTGTCGGGCGCCGCATTGGTGGCGGCCTTCCGGGCCGGCTCTCTGGACGCGCCCTGGCCCTGGATCGCCGCCTTTCTCGCCTGCGCCTTTGCCGCCCATGCGATGGAACTTCGAGACCGCCTGCGGGTGCAGACCTAGTCTGACGCCGCCCAACCAAGGAGAGTGACATGGCCGATACGCGAACACCGCTTCTGGACCGGGTCACCTTTCCTGAGGATCTGCGGACCTTCAGCCCATCGGACCTGAAGCAGCTCGCCGACGAGCTCCGGCAGGAGACCGTGGACGCCGTCTCCGTCACCGGGGGGCACCTGGGCGCCGGACTCGGCGTGGTCGAGCTGACCGTCGCCCTGCACCACGTGTTCGACACGCCCAACGACAAGATCATCTGGGATGTCGGCCACCAGGCCTATCCGCACAAGATCCTCACCGGCCGGCGCGACCGCATCCGCACCCTGCGCCAGGGGGGAGGGCTCTCCGGTTTCACCAAGCGCTCGGAGAGTGCTTACGACCCGTTCGGCGCCGCCCACTGCTCGACCTCGATCTCCGCCGGCCTTGGGATGGCGACGGCACGGGACCTGAAGGGGGACGATTTCGATGTGGTGGCGGTGATCGGCGACGGCTCCATGAGCGCCGGCATGGCCTACGAGGCGATGAACAACGCCGGGGCGTCCGACAGCCGTATGCTGGTGATCCTGAACGACAACGAGATGTCCATCGCCCCGCCGGTGGGGGCGATGAGCGCCTATCTCTCCCAGATCGTCGCCTCGCGCTCCTACTGCACCCTGCGGGAACTGGCCAAGCAGATGGCCAAGCGCTTCCCCCGGGCGCTGGAGAAGACGGCCGCCCGGGCCGAGGAATTCGCCCGCGGCCTGGTGACCGGCGGCACGCTGTTCGAGGAGTTGGGCTTCTTCTATGTGGGGCCGGTGGACGGGCACAATCTCGACCACCTGCTGCCGATCCTGCGCAAGCTGCGCGGCCGGCGCCACGGGCCGGTCCTGCTCCATGTCATCACCGAGAAGGGAAGGGGCCACCCCTTCCCGCAGGCCCATGCGGAGAAGTACCACGCCGTCGCCAAGTTCGACGTGGTCACCGGCCAGCAGTCGAAGCCCCCGTCCAACGCGCCGACCTATACCCGCGTCTTCGCCGACAGCTTAGTCGCCGAGGCGGAGGCGGATGACAGCATCGTGGCGGTCACCGCGGCGATGCCGTCGGGCACCGGCCTCGACATCTTCGCCAAGCGCTTCCCGGAGCGCTGCTTCGATGTGGGCATCGCCGAGCAGCACGCGGTCACCTTTGCCGCCGGCATGGCGACGGAGGGGCTGAAGCCGTTCGTCGCCATCTACTCGACCTTCCTGCAGCGCGCCTACGACCAGGTGGTGCACGATGTCGCCCTGCAGAGCCTACCGGTGCGCTTCGCCCTGGATCGCGCCGGGCTGGTCGGGGCCGACGGCGCCACCCATGCCGGATCCTTCGACCTCGCCTATCTCGGCTGCCTGCCGGGCATGGTGATCATGGCGCCGTCCGACGAGGCGGAGCTGCGGCACATGGTGGCGACGGCGGCGGCGATCGACGACGGGCCCTCGGCCGTGCGCTTCCCGCGCGGCGACGGCGTGGGCATCGAACTGCCGGCCCACGGCGAGCCGCTGGAGATCGGCCGTGGCCGGATCGTGCGGGAGGGAACGACGATCGCCTTGCTGTCCCTCGGCGGCCGGATGCAGGACTGCCTGAAGGCGGCCGACGCGCTGGCGGCGCGCGGCCTGTCCACCACCGTGGCCGACGCCCGGTTCGCCAAGCCGATCGACAGCGATCTGGTGCGCCGCCTGGCCCGGGAGCATGCGGTGCTGATCACGGTGGAGGAGGGATCGTCCGGCGGCTTCGCCAGTCAGGTCCTGCACGAACTCGCCCTGAGCGGCCTGCTCGACAAGGGGCTGGCGGTGCGGCCGATGACCCTGCCCGATCGGTTCATCGATCACGACAAGCCGGAACTGCAATACGCCCAGGCGGGGCTGGATGCCTCGGCCATCGTGGCGACGGCGCTTTCCGCCTTGCCGGACGTGCGGACGCGACAGTGGGTGGTGCCGGACTCAGCCGGCGACTGACGTCTCGCCCGCCGGCGTCTCCCCCGACAGCGCGGGGAAACGCCACAGCTCGGCCGCGTTGGTGATCAGGATGCGGTCGCGCAATGTCTCGTCCTCGCACCATTCGTCCAGCAGCCGCAGGAGGTGACGCTCGTCCGGGCGCAGCCGGTCCCTCACCGGATCGGCGGCCTCCAGGCGCGGCCAGTTGCTGCCCCAGACAACGCGCTCCGGCGCGAAGCGGATCAGCATGCGGGCCAGCCGCTCGGCATGGGGATAGCGCGGATGCTGCGGGTCGCTGACCTCCGGCCCGGACAGGCTGACCCAGACCTTGTCGGCGTCGATCAGGCGCAGCAGGGCGCGGAAGCCGGGATCGCGGTCGCTGACCGGCCCGAGGAAGCAGCCGATATGGTCGAGCACCACCCGACCGGGCCAGGCGAGGATCCGCTCCTCCACCTCCATCAGGAAGCGGCCGTCCATCTGCAGCCCGATATGCCAGTTCAGCAGGTCGTGGACCCGCGAGGCGATGCGGCCGGTGTCGTTCCAGTCGATCCGGCGCCAGGGTTCGCGCATCTGGAAGTGGGTGGCCACGCAGCCGCCGGCATTCAGGTCGCGCAGCTCGGCGTCGCTGACATCCGGTCCGACCGCCGCCACGCCCCGGCTGCGCTCGGCGCCGAGATGCTCCAGCGCATCGAGCAGGGCGTGATGGTTGGTGCCGTGCACGCAGGACTGCACCACGACCGCCCGGTCGAGCCGCAGCCGGTCGCGCAGCCGCGCGTAGTCCCGCACCGGGTGCTCGCCTGGCGTGAAGGCCGCGTCCTTGGCCAGGGGGAACCGCTCGGGATCGGGGAAGATCTGGACGTGGCTGTCGCAGGTTCCCGCACGGGGCGGGGCGGCCTCCTCCTCCTGCCGGTCTTCCTCCTCCTCGTCCTCGTCGCGCAGGGAGGACAGCCGCTCCTCAAGGCTCGGCGACGGGGCGCTGCCGGGCGGCGGCGGCAGCTCGTAGAAGGACGGATCGGAGGGTAGGATCAGCGGTGATTTGGGCATAACCGTTTATGAAAAGGGGTTATCGGCACGCATCTTGCTAGCAGAGCCGTATGACCCTGTCGATTCGCACGAACCCGGAAGCTCTTGCCGCGCTCAGGAATCTGAACGCCGCCGGCGCCCGTGTGGCTCAGATCGGGGCAGAGGTCTCCACCGGCCTGAAGGTGCGCGGTGCCAAGGACGACGCCTCCAACTTCGCGATCGCCCAGGGGCTGCGCTTGGACGTGCGTGCAATCAACTCGGTGATCCAGGGACTGAACAACGCCAAGGGGATCAACAAGGTCGCTCTCGCCGGCGCGACGGCGGTGTCCGATCTGATGACGGATATCCGCAAGAAGATCACAGAGGGCGCGAACGAGGGCAACACCGCCCAACAGCAGCAGATCCTGCAGAACGACTATGTCGAGATGCTGGGCCAGATGCGGCAGATTTTGGAGAACAGCACGTTCAACGACGTGAACATCCTTATCGAGGTGGCGGTGCCCTTCAACCTGGCGGTCGGCACGGTGCGCGATGTGGATGTGCTCTCCAACCTGGAGGGAGGGACGCTGCGGCTCGACGGACAGCGGCTGGATCTCTCCTACGCCGTGCTGATCAATGAGGATATTTCCACGCCGGCCAACGCCCTGGCCGCGCTGACGGCTTTCGAGCAGGAGGAGGAGCGGGTCGCCACCGCTCTGGGCAGTCTCGGCGCCAACCTGCGTGCCCTCGAGCTGCAGGTGAACCAGCTCCAGGCAACCCTGGACGCGACCGAGGAGGGGCTCGGCAACATCGTCGATGCCGACATGGCGCGCGCCTCCGCGGAATTCACTGCCGCCCAGGTCCGTCAGCAGCTCTCCGTCCAGACCCTCGGCATCGCCAACAACGCCCCGCAGATCGCCCTGGGGCTGTTCCAGTAGGAATTCAGGGCTCGAACGCCTCGAACGCCGCCTTGTAGGCCGGATCCCAGCGGGACAGGGGCGACCTGTTTTCGGTGATGTCGCCGGCCGCCCACAGGATGCGCTTGCGGTCCATCTCCGGCGTGGTCTCGTCGTCCGGGCAGAGGATGTAGAAATCGTCCGCCTCCAGCCCTGTCAGCATGTGGTCGACCACCTGATCCGGCAGCCAGGCGCCGGGCTTGTGCTCGCGGTCGCCGGTGGTGGTCCAGCCCGGGATCAGCAGATGGGCGCTGACCCGACAGCCCGGCGTGTTGCGCAAATCGTGCTGCAGCCCTTCGCTATAGGCTTTCACCGCCGCCTTGGTAACGTTGTAGGCGGTGTTGCCCGGTGGGTTGGTGATGCCCTGCTTGGAGCCGACATTGATCACATGGGCGCGGGCGCCGGCGGAGATCATGGCGGGCACGAAGCAGCGCACGCCGTTGATCACGCCCCACAGGTTCACGTCCACCGCCTTCTTCCAGTCGGCCCACGGGTTCCACACGCCGCCGCCGGTGCGGGTGACCGCGTTGTTCATCAGGATCGACGGCGCGGTGCAGACCGAGATCACCCGCTGGGCCGCGCGCCGCATCTCCGCCTCGTCGGAGACGTCGCAGGGCAGGGCGACCACGTGATCCGGCTCCGCCGCCTGACCGGCCACCTCCGCTAGCGCCGACTGGAGCGCCGGGCCCGGAAGATCCACCATGTAGACCCGCATGCCGAACCCGGCGAGCCGGACCGCCGTTGCCTTGCCGATGCCGCTGGCGGCTCCCGTGATGACGGCGGCCTTGTCTCGGGCGATCGCGGGATGGGGCATGGGCGGGTCCTCCTACGCTTCGATTGTTATCGCAGAGTATGGCATACCCGGAGCCGGCTGCGATCAATCGGCGATGAAGCCCGAGGATTGGCGCGCCCAGAGATCGGCATAGAGCCCGCCCTTCTCCAGCAGTTCCCGGTGGGTGCCCTGCTCGACGATCCGGCCTCCGTCCATGATCACCAGCCGATCCATGGCCGCGATGGTCGACAGGCGGTGGGCGATGGCGATCACCGTGCGGCCGGCCATCAGGTCGAAGAGCTGCTCCTGGATCGCCGCTTCCACTTCGCTGTCCAGGGCCGAGGTCGCTTCGTCCAGGACCAGAATCGGCGCGCGTTTCAGCAGGGCGCGGGCGATGGCGATGCGCTGGCGCTGGCCGCCGGAGAGTTTCACCCCCCGCTCGCCGACCTGGGCGTCGTAGGCCCGGCGTCCGGCATTGTCCTCAAGCTCCTGGATGAAGTCGTGGGCATGGGCGCGCCGGGCCGCTTCCACCACCTCGGCCTCGCCCGCCTCCGGTCGGCCGTAGCGGATGTTGTCGCGGATCGACCGGTGCAGCAGGGAAGTGTCCTGACTGACCACGCCGATGGCCGCGCGCAGGCTTTCCTGCTCGACCTGCGTGATGTCCTGGCCGTCGATCAGGATGCGCCCGCCCTGCAGGTCGTAGAACCGCAGCAGCAGATGCATCATCGTCGACTTGCCGGCCCCTGAGCGGCCGACCAGCCCGACCTTCTCGCCGGGCCGCACGGTCAGCGTCAGGTCGTGCAGGACCGGCAGGGCCGAACCGTAGCCGAAGGACACGGTCTCGAAGCGGATCTCCGCTTCGCTCACCCGCAGCGGCGGGGCGCCGGCCGGATCGGTGACCGTGCGCGGTCGGGCGATGGTGTCGGCCCCTTCGCGGACTACCCCCACGTTCTCGGCGATCTCGGCCGCCACAAACATGATCCAGTGCGACATGGTGGTGACCCGCATGATCAGGCCGAGCGACCCGGCGACCGAGCCGACGCTTAGGTCGCCCCGGCTCCACAGCCACAGCACCAGGGCGCCGTGACCGACCAGCAGCACGCCGTTGAGCACGCTGATCGAGGTGCGGAACCAGGAGATCTCGATCATCAGCTCGGCGAACTTGTCGCGCTGATCGGCGATGCCGACGCGGGCGTACTCGTCTTCCCGCCGCGCATGGCCGAACAGCTTCACCGTCTGGATGTTTGTGTAGCTGTCGACCAGGCGGCCGGTCAGCCGCGACGAGGATTCCGAGGACACGGTCGCCCGGCGCTGCACCCGCGGCACGAAATAGACCAGCGCGCCGACATAGACCGCCAGCCACAGCGCCAGCGGGATGGCGGTGAGCGGGTCGAAGGTCAGCAGGATCACCAGGGCGGAGATCCAGAACATGGCGACGTACCAGATCGCGTCGATCAGCTCGCCGACCGAGCGCCGCAGCGCCAGCGAGGTCTGCATGACCTTCTGGGCGATCCGCCCGGCGAAGTCGTTATGGAAGAACGCCACGCTCTGCCGCAGCAGGTAGCGGTGGGTCTGCCAGCGGATCAGGCCGGAAAACGGCGGGGCCAGGGCCTGGTTGCCGATCGCCATATGGACGATCGCGAGCAGCGGCTCGGCGATCAGCACCAGGAAGCCGACCCAGATCAGCAGGCCCAGATTGTCCTGCAGGAACGAGGCCGGCGTCTCCGCCCGACCGATCAGGTCGATGATCTCGCCCACATAGGCGAACAGCGACGCCCCGATCATCGACAGCAGGCCGCAGGTGACGGTGAGGGCGGCGAACCAGGGCCAGACCTGGCGCACGTAGTGCCAATAGAACGCGAACAGCCCGGTCGGCGGCTGGTCCAGCCGGTCCGAGGCGAACGGATCGATCAGGGAGTTGAAACGGCGGAACATGAAGCTCTCCACGGGCGGGAGGGTTGTCGGAACGGGCGACAACGCCGGGCGCGGGGGAGAGCGAGGGGAGGGACGGGAGAACCGGGTCCTAAGGCTCGATCGATGACGCGCCGGGCGTCAGCCGAAGAGGGGTGCGGAAAGTCGCATCGAGCGGTTCATCTGTATCTCCGTCGGGTTCGGCGGGGTTCAACGCCGAGCGGCCGCATAATTCCACAATGCGATTGGGCCTACCACTCAAAAAGAAAGGGGCCCCGCAGGGCCCCTCCCGTCTTCCGTATCGGGCGCGGACGGCTCAGGCCGCCTTCGCCTTGTGGATCTCGGCCGCGGCGTCGTTCAGCGCCAGGGTCAGCTTGTCGAACATCTCGTTGATCTGAGACTCGGTGATGATCAGCGGCGGGGTCATCGCGATGCTGTCGCCGATGGCCCGGATGATCAGGCCATGGGCATTGGCGGCGGCGTTCGTCTTCGCGCCGGCACCGATCTTCGGATCGAAGGACTCGCGGGTCTCCTTGTCGGCCACGAGTTCGACCGCACCCATCAGGCCGCGACCGCGGGCCTCGCCGACGAGCTCGTGGTCGGCCATCGCCGCCAGACGCTCCTCGAACAGCGGAGCGACCGACTTCACGTGGTCGACGATGTTGTCTTCCTCGTAGATCCGCAGGGTCTCCAGCGCGACGGCGGCGCAGACCGGATGGGCGGTGTAGGTGTAGCCGTGGCCGAGCACGCCCAGGTCTTTGCTCTGGTCGGCGATCGGCTGATACACGTCCTCGCTGATCATGACGGCCGAGATCGGCAGGTAGGCCGACGACAGCGCCTTGGCGCAGGTCAGGATGTCCGGCTTCATGCCCATGGTCTGGCTGCCCCAGAACTCACCGGTCCGGCCGAAGCCGCAGATGACTTCGTCGGCGATCAGCAGGACGTCGTACTTCTTCAGCACGGCCTGGATCTTCGCGAAATAGGTCTTCGGCGGCACGATCACGCCGCCGGCGCCCATGATCGGCTCGGCGATGAAGGCGGCGACTGTCTCCGGACCCTCCTCCAGGATCATGTTCTCCAGATCCTGCGCCATCCGGGTGGCGAAATCCTCTTCGCTCTCACCGGACTGGCCGAAACGGTAGTAATGCGGGTTGGAGGTGTGCTTCACGCCGGCGATCGGCAGGTCGAAGCCCGGGTGGTTCACCGGGGTGCCGGTCAGCGAGGCCGAGGCGATGGTCACGCCGTGATAGCCCTTAACGCGGCTGATCATCTTCTTCTTGGCATGACGGCCGCGGGCGTTGTTGTAGTACCACACCAGCTTCATCGCGGTGTCGTTCGCCTCGGAGCCGGAGCCGGCGAAGAACACCTTGGACATCGGCACCGGAGCGAGGTTGATCAGCTTCTCGGCCAGATCGATGCCGGGCAGGTGCGCCTTGTGGGCGAAGGTGTGGTAGTACGGCAGCGTCTCCATCTGCTTGGTAGCGGCCTTGACCAGACGGTCCTCATTGAAGCCGAGGGACGCGCACCACAGGCCGGCCATCGCTTCCAGGTACTGCTTGCCGCCGTCGTCGTACACGTAGACGCCGTCACCCTTGGTGATGATCATCGGACCGTTTTCTTCATGGGCCCGGGCGTTGGTGTAGGGGTGCAAGACGTACGCGACGTCTCGCGCGGCCGGCGAGTTCGGCTGGAAGCTCATGGCGTCCTCCAAAAGGATCTGGGATATCGTCGGAAATGACTTGGCGGCAGCATACCACGCTAATCCGATGGCGAAAGGGGGCGAATCCCCCGCTGACCATCGGTCTTCAGCGGCCGTCCAGGTCGAAGGCGTCCGGCTCTTCGGCCTCCAGGATCTCCTCCGCCAGCGCCGCCACCGACTCGTCCTCGTCCAGGATCCGGTTCAAGGCGTCGCGCAGGGTGCGCAGCAAGTCCTCGGCGGCGCGGTCGTCGATGTCGCGGAAGATCGCCTCGTAATCCAGCAGTTCGCGGTCGAGCATCGCCTCGCGGTCGCTCGCGTTGCCGGCGATCAGATGGTCGAGCTGGCGGCGGGCCTCGTCGACCAGTTCCACCGCCTCGTCCCGGTGCAGCACGCCCTTGGAGACCAGGGCGCGCATGGTGTTCACCTGCAGGATGAAGGAGGCCATGGCGAAGGCCTCCGTCTTGATGTTGCGCTTGATCAAACGCCCGTTTCCTCCCGATGGTCGCCCGGCCGACCGGCCCCGGCCAAGCCGTACCACAGAAGGCTTAGGACCTGCAGCGCCAGGATGCCGCCGAACACCGCCTGATAGGCTTCGGGCTGGTAGCCGCCCGTGGCGAGCGGCTCCCACAGGTCGATGGCCGCGCCCATGAGGTACTGGCCGGCGAAGGCGCCGAAGAACGCCAGGGTGTTGAGGCCGGTCGACGCCCGGCCGGACAGGGCCAGCGGGAAATGGCCGTTCAGCAGCGGGTAGACCAGGGCCGCACCGTTCGCCAGCAGGCCGAACGCCATCCAGGGCAGGATGCTGGCCGGGGCGAGTTCGAAGACGATGACCGCCTGGCTCGCCATAAACAGGGTGGTCAGCACCAGGATCACCCGCGACAGCGGGATGCCGCGCCGGGTGCAGCGGTCGGCGATCATGCCGGTCACCACGAAGCCGACCGTCATGGCGGCAGCCAGCCAGAGCAGGGTGTCGGCCGCGCCCTGGATATCCATGCCGCCGACGTCGCGCAGCCACGGTCCGGCCCATAGGCCCTGGATCGCCAGATTGGCGGCCATGGTGGTGACGGTCAGCGGCGCGACCCGCCAGAACAGCCGGTCGGCGAAGACCCGCTTCAGCCCGGCGAGCTGCTCGCCCAGGGTGTCGCCGGCGCCGTGGATCTCGCGCTCCGGCACGGCGAGGCGGATGGTCAGCGCGACCAATACGGTGACCGCTGCCAGACCGAGGAACACACCGCGCCAGTCGGTAACGTGCAGCGCCATCTCCAGCGGCCGTGTGGCGGCGACCGCGCCCAGCCCGCCGATCGCCATGAAACAGCCGTTGATCAGCGGCCAGCGCTGCTTGGGGAACCACAGGGTGATCGCCTTGAACGACGCCATCAGCCCGCCGGCCACGCCGAGGCCGATGAAGCCGCGCGCCACGGCCAGCGCCACCAGGGAGTCGCCGAGCGCGAACAGGGTTGCGCCGAGGGCGGCCGACAGCAGCAGCACCGACTGCACCCGGCGCGGCCCGTAGCGGTCGAGCAGCAGCCCGAGCGGAAGCTGGAAACCGGCGAAGGCGAGGAAATAGGTGCTGGTGAGCAGTCCCAGATCGCCGGCGTCGAGCCCGATCTCGGCGATCAGCTGCGGCGCGATCACCGCATTGGTCGAGCGGAACAGGTAGGACAGGAAATACCCGCCGGCGAAGGGCATGAACACGACGAGCAGCAGGCGGGCGACTGTCGGATGGGCGGGGGCGGTCGTGTGGGTCATTGGCGGCCTCTTGTTTAGCCGCACCTTAGACCATGGACGGTTGCGGGGTGTCGAGGCGCTGCAAACGCCCCTCCCGTCGCCCCGAACCCTTCGTTCGTCATCCCGGCTTGTCCCGGGCTCGACCCGGAGCAAGGCCGGGACCGGGCGGGCCGGCGCGGTGGAAGAAGGTCCCGGCCGGTCCCCGGGTCGGGCCCGAGGACCGCCGGGATGACGAGAAAGGATAGAGAGGGCGACGCCGATCTACCGCATGAACCGGACCTGCACCCCGGTGAGCTGCGCTGCCGGGACCACCAGGGTGTCGGCGTCGCGCCGGGCGTTCGGCAGATGGGCGGCCGCGGCTTCCAGGTCGGCCACGCGGATCGTGATTTCCGGGAAGGCCGGCGCGCCCTCTTCCAGGGTCAGGGCGTCGC
Source organism: Thalassobaculum sp. OXR-137 (assembly GCF_034377285.1). Taxonomy (NCBI): domain Bacteria; kingdom Pseudomonadati; phylum Pseudomonadota; class Alphaproteobacteria; order Rhodospirillales; family Thalassobaculaceae; genus Thalassobaculum; species Thalassobaculum sp. OXR-137. The sequence continues at coordinate 2,535,255 of NZ_CP139715.1, forward strand.
GGTCGAGCGCGATATGGGTGGTGCGCCGGCCGCCGGAGAAGCCGCGCAGGAAGGCGTCCGCCGCTTCCGGGTCGGGGCCGGTCACCTGGACCGAGGCGATCCGCTGGGCACCGTTGGCATGGACCTGATAGGCCGGCTTCCAGAACACCTCCGGGGTGTGCTGCTGGCAGGTGAAGAAGCCGAGACCCGGCAGCGACGGTTCCGAGGCGAAGGCCAGGGAAAACGCGACCCGCTGGCTCGACCCGTCCGGCTGCTTGGCCTGGCGCTCGAAGTCGAAGGGCTCGTAGACCCGCAAGCCCTTGGATCGCCAGTCGGCGAGGTCGCCGTCGCGGTCGTCGCTGGCCAGGACCAGCATCGACATGCCCTCGCCATGCCGGGCCAGGAAGTCCCGGTTGTGGCCGGCGAAGGAGAACCGGTCGCCCTCGGCCTCCTCGATCCGGCTCGCGTCGTCGATCTCCAGCAGCTCGACGAAATTGCCCTGGAGCTGGATCAGCGAATTCGCCGTGCCGAACGGATGCACCGCGCGCGGCGTGCAGGTGAAGCCGCAGGCGCTCCAGGCAGCCTGTGCGGCGGCGAGGTCGCGGGTCATGACCACGGTGTGGTCGATATCGCGGGGCGTGGACATCCGGGCGTCTCCCTGGGTCTGTGACGCGCCAACCCTGGAGTCGACGCACCCCTCCTGGCAACGTAGAAATCCTGAGCAGGTCCGTCAGCCCATCAAGAGCGGCGGGCCGGCAGTGCGCTGAACGCGGGGGTGACATGGCGCAGCTTCATTCCGGGATCGGACTCCTGGCGATCTTCGCGATCGCCTGGGCGCTGAGCGAGGATCGTCGCGCCGTCGGCTGGCGGGTGCCGGCGGTCGGCATCGTCCTGCAGGTTGTCCTGGCATTGGCGATGCTGAAGGTCGCCGTCCTGCGCGACGGGGTGGCCGCGCTGAACGACGCCTTCCTGGCCCTGCAGGCGGCGACCAAGGCCGGGACCTCCCTGGTCTTCGGCTATCTCGGCGGGGCAGCGCTGCCGTTCCAGGAGACCTATCCGGGCGCCGCCTTCGTGCTGGCGTTCCAGGCGCTGCCGCTGGTTCTGGTCGTCAGCGCGCTGACCGCGGCGCTGATCCATCTGCGGATCCTGCCGTGGATCGTGCGCGGCTTCGCGGCGGCGCTGGAGCGGGCCTTCGGGATCGGCGGTCCGGTCGGGCTGTGCTGTGCCGCCAACGTGTTCTTCGGGATGATCGAGGCGCCGCTGTTCGCTCGCAACTACCTGCACCGGCTCGACCGGGGCGAGCTGTTCATGGTCATGACCGCCGGCATGGCGACCATCGCCGGGACCGTGCTGGCGCTCTACGGCAGTTTCGTGGCGCCGGTGGTGGAGAACGGCATCGGCCATCTGATCACCGCCTCGATCATCAGCGCGCCGGCGGCCATCGCCATCGCCGCGATCATGGTGCCGCGCCACGGCCCGCCCACCCCCGGCCATCTGGAGATCGTCTCGCCCGCCGCCAACCTGATGGACGCGATCACCCAGGGGACCGAGCAGGGGCTGAAGCTGTTCCTGTCGATTCTCGCCATGCTGCTGGTCATGGTCGCCCTGGTCAGCCTGGTCGACACGGTGCTCGGGCTGCTGCCGGAGATCCAGGGCAGGCCGGTGACCCTGGGCATGCTCTTCGGCTGGCTGTTCGGCCCCCTGGTCTGGATGATCGGCATTCCCTGGGAGGAGGCGGGGGAGGCCGGCCGTCTGATGGGAACCAAGACGGCGCTGAACGAGCTGCTGGCTTATCTGGAGTTCGCCAGGCTTCCGGAGGGCACCCTGAGCGAACGCTCCGAACTGATCATGCTCTATGCGCTCTGCGGCTTCGCGAATTTCGGCAGCCTGGGGATCATGATCGGCGGGCTGGCCACGATGATGCCGGATCGGCGCGGAGAAATCGCCGGGCTGGCGCCGAAATCCCTTGTTGCGGGGACGCTCTCCACCCTGTCCACCGGGGCGGTGGTGGGGCTCCTGTGAACCGCTGCTAGAAAATCCGCTCTGACGCGGCTGTGCTGCATGTGCACATTGACGCGGTTGGTATCCCCCGGTTAAGTCCCCCCGACGTGCCGGGCCTGGGGCTCGGCGCCAACAATGCGAACGTCGGCCTCTGCCGTTCCGATTCTGGCGTTTTCTCGGATCGGCTACGTGTTGGACCGTCGTCCATTGGCACACACGTGGGAGCTAGTTGTAATGCGTAAATCTTTTGCTGGCCGCCGCTACGGCAGCCGCAGTCCTTGGAGCTTTTGGCGCCACCTCGGCGGATGCCAAGACCTTCAAGTGGGCCTTCCAGGGCGATGCACAGTCGCTCGATCCGTACTCGCTGAGCGAGACCTTCACCCTCAGCCTGCAGGGCAACATCTACGAGGGTCTGATCCGCCGCGGTCCGGACCTGCAGATCGAGCCGGCCCTGGCCGAGAGCTGGGAAATCGTCGAGCCGACCCGCTGGCGCTTCAACCTCCGCAAGGGCGTGAAGTTCCAGAACGGCAACGACTTCAATGCCGATGACGTGCTGTTCTCCGCCGAGCGCGTGCGCAAGGAAGGCTCCGACCTCAAGGGCCGCCTCGCAGGCGTCGTCGACGTTGTGAAGGTCGACGACTACACGGTCGACTTCGTCACCGAAGTGCCGGTCCCGACCCTCGCGAACGAGTGGGGCACCTGGTACATCATGGACAAGGAGTGGTCCGAGGCCAACGGCGCCGAGGATCCGACCGACGTGACCGCCGGCAAGGAGAACTACTCCACCCGGAACGCGAACGGCACGGGTCCGTTCATGATCAAGTCGCGCGAGACCGACGTGAAGACGGTCCTGGTCCCGAACCCGAATTGGTGGGATGACGCGAACAAGAACCACAACCTGACCGAGGTGATCTTCACCCCGATCGGCTCCGACTCCACCCGCGTGGCCGCGCTGCTGTCGGGCGAGATCGACATGATGTACCCGGTGCCGGTTCAGGACATGAACCGCCTGGAGAGCGACCCGAACACGGAAGTCCTGGGCGGCCCGGAGCTGCGCACGATCTTCCTGGGCATGGATCAGGAGCGCGACGAGCTGCTGCATTCCAGCGTCAAGGGCAAGAACCCGTTCAAGGACGTCCGCGTCCGTGAGGCGTTCTACCGCGCGATCGACGTCGAGCTGATCCAGAAGAAGGTGATGCGCGGCCTGTCGACCCCGTCGGCCCTCATGATCTCGCCGCTGCTGTACAAGTATTCCGACGAGTTCAAGCGCCTGGAGCCGGATGCCAAGCTGGCCAAGAAGCTGCTGACCGAAGCCGGCTATCCGGACGGTTTCGAGATCACCCTGGACTGCCCGAACAACCGCTACGTCAACGACGAGGCGATCTGTCAGGCGGTCGTGGCAATGCTGGCCCGCATCGACGTGAAGGTGAATCTGCTCGCTCAGCCGAAGGCCCAGTATTTCGCCAAGATCCTGGCCCCGAAGCGGGACACCAGCTTCTACCTGCTGGGCTGGACGCCGAGCTCGCTGGATAGCTGGAACGTGATGTTCAACATCATCGGCACCCCGGACCTGGAAAGCGGCCGCGGCAAGTTCAACAACGGCGGCTACTCCAACGCCCGGTTCGACGAGCTGACCGACCTGGTCCTCTCCGAGACCGACGAGGAGAAGCGGAACGACTACATCCGCGAGGCCTACACGATCCTGCACGACGAGCGCGGCTACATCCCGCTCCACCAGCAGGCTCTGGCCTGGGGCAAGCGCAGCAACATTTCGCTGGTGCAGCGCGCCGATAACCAGTTCATGCTTGACTACGTCAAAGTGGACTGAAGCATTCGGATACTAAACCGGTCCTGGTCCGCCTGAGGGTGGGCCAGGACCACCGATTTTTGACCTTTTTCGGTTTCAGGTTGCGCGCCCTATGGTCGCTTTCATTCTAAGACGGTTGATACAATCGCTATTCGTCATGTTCTTCGTGGCGCTGGTATCGTTCTCGATGTTCCGGTTCGTCGGCGACCCGGTGAACCAGATGGTCGGCATCGAGACCAGCATCGCGGAACGCGAAGCCCTGCGCGAGCGTCTCGGCCTTAACGATCCGTTCCTGGTCCAGTTCGGCCGGTACATCTCCAAGGCCGCCACCGGCGAGTTCGGGGTCTCCTATCAGCACAAGCGCCCGGTGGCCGAGATGCTGGTGGAGCGGATGCCCGCGACGCTGGAACTGGCGCTGGTCTCGGCGGTGTTCTCGCTTCTGGTCGGCGTGCCCATGGGCGTCTATGCAGGCCTGAACCGCGACGGTTTCCTGTCCAAAGTATTGTTGTCCGTATCCCTGGTGGGCATCAGCCTGCCGACCTTCCTGATCGGTATTCTGCTGATCTTCTTCTTCTCCGTTCAGCTCAACTGGCTGCCCTCGTTCGGGCGCGGCGGGCTGGTGGATATCGGGCTGTGGAAGACCGGGTTCCTGACCCTGGACGGCTGGAAGTCGCTGATCATGCCGTCGATCACCCTGGGTCTGTTCCAGCTCACCCTGATCATGCGTCTGGTGCGCTCCGAGATGCTCGAAGTGCTGCGCACCGACTACATCAAGTTCGCCAGGGCCCGGGGGCTGTCCAACCGCGCCGTCCATTTCGGCCACGCGCTGAAGAACACGCTGGTCCCGGTGATCACCATCACCGGCCTGCAGCTCGGCTCGATCATCGCCTTCGCGATCATCACCGAGACCGTGTTCCAGTGGCCGGGCATGGGGCAGATGTTCCTGCAGGCGGTGACCAACGTCGATATCCCGATCATGGCGGCGTATCTGATGCTGATCGCCTTCTTCTTCGTCGTGATCAACCTGATCGTGGACATGCTCTACTACGTGGTCGACCCGCGCCTGCGCGTGGATACCGGAAAGGCCAGCGGCCATGGCTGATACCAACATGACCAAGGGGTCTGGGATGTTCGACGGCGTGCGCCGGTTCTTCGACGGCGACATCTGGTACAGCTTCACCCGGTCGCCGGTGACCATGCTCGCCGCGGCGGTGACCTTCCTGTACTTCTTCATGGCGGCCTTCGGGCCGCTGGTGGCGCCGCACAATCCGTTCGATCTGGCGTCGATCTCGCTGCTCGACGCCTCGCTGCCGCCGGCCTGGATGGAAGACGGCGATCCGCGCTTCCTGCTGGGCACCGACATCCAGGGCCGCGACGTGCTGTCGGCGATCATCTACGGCAGCCGCGTCTCGCTGCTGATCGGCTTTGCCAGCGTGATCCTGTCGCTGATCCTGGGGGTCGGCCTCGGCCTGATCTCCGGCTTCGTCGGTGGCGCGATCGACGCCTTCATCATGCGCGTCGCCGAGATCCAGCTCTCCTTCCCCTCGATCCTGATCGCCCTGCTGATCAACGGCGTGCTGCGCGGCGTGATCGAGCTGCAGAACCAGGCCGACTTGGCCTATGCGGTGCTGATCCTGTCCATCGGCCTGTCGAACTGGGTGCAGTACGCCCGTACGGTGCGCGGCTCCACCATGGTCGAGCGCAACAAGGAATACGTCCAGGCGGCCCGCGTCATCGGCATCCGGCCGTCGCTGATCATGTGGCGCCACATCCTGCCGAACGTGCTCGGCCCGGTGCTGGTCATCGCCACCATTCAGCTCGCGCTGGCGATCATCGCGGAGGCGACCCTGTCGTTCCTCGGTGTCGGCCTGCCGCCGACCGAGCCGTCGCTCGGCACGCTGATCCGCGTCGGCAACGACTACCTGTTCTCCGGCGAATGGTGGATCACGATCTTCCCCGGCGCCGCCCTGGCCATTCTGGTGCTCGCCGTCAACCTCCTGGGCGACTGGCTGCGTGACGCCCTGAACCCGAAGCTGCGCTGATCCGATGCCCCTGCTTGAAGTCGAAAACCTCGTCGTAGAGTTCCCCACCCGCCGGGGCACGCTGACCGCCGTCAACGACATCTCGCTGCATATCGATGAGGGCGAGGTGCTGGGCGTGGTCGGCGAGTCCGGCGCCGGCAAGTCCATGACCGGGGCCGCCATCATCGGCCTGCTGGAACCGCCGGGCCGGGTCGCCAGCGGCAAGATCCTGCTCGAGGGCGAGCGGATCGACAATCTGCCCTACGAGAAGATGCGGCGGATCCGCGGCAAGCGGATCGGCGCGATCTTCCAGGATCCGCTGACCAGCCTGAACCCGCTCTACTCGGTCGGCCGTCAGCTGGTGGAGACGATCCAGACCCATACCGACATGACGCCGACCCAGGCGCGGGCCCGGGCTATCGAGCTGCTGACCGAAGTCGGGATTCCGGCGCCGGAGAGGCGGGTCGACCAGTTCCCGCACCAGTTCTCCGGCGGCATGCGCCAGCGCGTGGTGATCGCGCTCGCGCTCTGCGTGAACCCGCGGCTGATCATCGCCGACGAGCCGACCACCGCACTCGACGTGTCGATCCAGGCGCAGATCATCGCCCTGCTGAAGCGGCTGTGCCGCGAGCACGGCACCGCTGTCATGCTGGTGACCCACGACATGGGCGTCATCGCCGAGACCGCCGACCGGGTTGCGGTGATGTATGCCGGCCGGATCGCCGAGATCGGTCCGGTGCGCGAGGTGATCAAGAACGCCAAGCATCCCTATACCCACGGCCTGATGGGCTCGATCCCGTCGATCGGCCATGACAGCGAGCGGCTGGAGCAGATCCCCGGCTCGATGCCGCGGCTGACCGACATCCCGACCGGCTGCGCCTTCAATCCGCGCTGCCCGCACGCCTTCGACAAGTGCCGCACCGTGCGCCCGGACCTGCTGCCCGTGGAGGACAGCTGGACCGCCTGCTGGCTGTACGATGGCCAGGACGGGCGGAGCAAGGATGCGTCGAAGACGCTGGTGGCGAACACCAAGGCCGATGCTGTGCTGGAGAAGAACAATGGCTGAGGCGGTGGCGAAGAAGCGCGAGGCCCGGGCGAAGATCCGCGATGCGGGCGGCCATGAGGTCGCCATGCTCAAGGTCCAGGGGCTGAAGCGTCATTTCGACGTGTCGGCTCCCTGGCTGAACCGGATGATCGAGCGCCAGCCCAAGCAGACCCTGCGGGCGGTCGACGGCATCGACTTCGAGATCGGCCAGGGCGAGACCTTCGGACTGGTCGGTGAGTCCGGCTGCGGCAAGTCCACGGTTGCGCGGCTGATCGTCGGGCTGTACGGCCCGACGGAAGGATCGATCGAGTTGGAGGGCCGGGACATTGCCGGCCTGTCGCGCCAGCAGATGGCGCCGATGCGCCGCCGGCTGCAGATGATCTTCCAGGATCCCTATGCCAGCCTGAACCCGCGCTGGCGGGTGCGCGACATCATCGCCGAGCCGATCCGTGCCTTCGGCCTGGCCGAGGGTCCGGCGGCGATCGACGCCCGCGTCGGTCACCTGCTGGAGACGGTGAAGCTGAACCCGCGCGACGGCGAGAAGTACCCGCACGAGTTCTCCGGCGGTCAGCGCCAGCGCATCTCGATCGCGCGTGCTCTGGCGTCGGAGCCGGAGTTCCTGGTCTGCGACGAGCCGACCTCGGCGCTGGACGTGTCGGTGCAGGCGCAGATCCTGAACCTGATGAAGGATCTGCAGCGCGAGTTCGGGCTGACCTATCTGTTCATCAGCCACAACCTGGCGGTCGTCTATCACATCAGCGACCGGGTCGGTGTCATGTACCTGGGCAAGCTGGTCGAGGTGGCGCCGGCCAAGACGCTGTTCGCGACGCCGCGCCATCCCTACACGCGACTGCTGCTGGACACGATCCCGGATCTGGACATGACCGGCCGCGAGCGGATGCCGGTGGCCGGCGAAGTGCCGAACCCGATCAATCCGCCGTCGGGCTGCACGTTCCATCCGCGCTGCCCCTTCGCCAACGACCGCTGCCGGGCGGAGATCCCGAAGCCGCGCGCGCTGGGCGACGGCGCCATCGTGGCCTGCCACGGCATCGAGGAAGGCCGCATCCCGGACAGCCCGATCCTGGCGCCGCCGGCGCGGCCGGAGGGCCTGGCCTGACGACAACGGCGCCTTCGGGCGCCGTTTTCTTTTGCGGACGGCCGGACGGTTTGCCACCGTCGTCGGCGCTGACCACCCGATGGTTTCGGATCGAGGGCATGTCATGATCACCGTCTTCGGCTCACTCAACGTCGATCTTCTGTTCAATCTCGACCGGCTGCCGGCACCCGGCGAGACCGTGCTGACCCGCGAGATCGTGCAGCTTCCCGGCGGCAAGGGGGCGAACCAGGCGACCGCCGCCGCCAGGGCGGGTGCACGGACCCGGTTCGTCGGCTGCGTCGGCGAGGACGGGCTCGGGGCGCCCGTGCTGGACTCGCTGTCGGCCGCCGGCTGCGACGTCTCGGGCGTGCGGGCGGTTCCCGGGGCCACCGGCACGGCCGTGGTGATGGTGGAGCGCTCGGGAGAGAATCAGATCGTCGTCGGCAGCGGCGCCAACATGGCGGTGACCGCCGCCCTGCTGGACGGCATCGGACTCGGGTCGGGCGACACGCTCGTCTGCCAGATGGAAATCCCGCAAGCGGCGACCGAGGAAGCCCTGGCGGCGGCAAAGCGGGCGGGTGCGCGTACCGTCCTCAATCTCGCGCCGGCCCGGCCCCTGTCGCCGGAGGTGCTGCGCACCGTCGATCTGCTGGTTCTGAACCAGGGCGAGGCGGCGGTGCTGGCAGGCGGTTCGGCACCGGCGGCTCAGACCGCACGCGGCCTTGCGGCGACTCACGGCCTGACCTGCGTCATCACCCTGGGCGGCGAGGGGGCGATTGCGGCGATGCCGGACGGCCGCGGTTACAGGGTCGCCACGCTGCCGGTGCAGGCGGTCGACACGGTCGGCGCGGGCGACGCTTTCGTCGGCATGCTGGCGGCCGCTCTCGATGCCGGGCGCGTCCTCCCGGATGCGCTGCGGCGGGCGTCCGTGGCGGCCGGACTTACCTGCACGCGTCCGGGCGCGGCCGCCGCTCTGCCGGACGCGGCGGAGATCGACGGCGCGCTCTCAGCCCTGGCCGGGGCGACGGATCTCGGTCACGGTTAGGGCGAAACCCTCGCCCCAGAACGCCTGCTGCAGCCAGGCGGCATTGATCCGGAAAGCGGTGACCGGAGCGCCGGCGGCCTCGCCGTCGAACAGCGCACGAATGTCCTCCGCCGAGCCCAGGACCGGCGAGACGGGGAAGCCGGAACCGAACTGGCCGGGCACCAGCCGGCGGGTCTTCTCCTGTCCCTGCGCGTCGCGCAGGGTGATCGTGATCCGCGGCGGCTTGAAGCCTAGGGCGAAGAGCCGCCCCAGCGGGGTCGGCCGGATGTCTCCGTGCACCTGCAGGATCGCGCCGGCGGCGGTTTCCGGCAGATCGATCCAGGTGTTGTAGACGGCCTTCGCGTCGATCACGGTTCGGCTGTCGAGCGTCAACTGCTCCTGGCGCCGCTCGATCAGCAGGCCCAGAGGAACCTGATCCACCGGATCGTAGAGCGACAGGAATTCCGGCCACAGATAGCCGCCATCGGCCATGGCCGGACGGGTGTCGATGCTGCGGAGATGCAGCACATAGACCTCCGCCCCGTCCCGGCGGACCTGCTCGACGTCGCGCTCGGCAAGGGAGGGGAGATACGCCTGATAGGACTGGACCACCGGCCGGGGGTGGTACGGGAGGCCGGCCAGGATCGGCGGGGCGCTCAGGAACGGAAAGACGTCGATCGATGCGGCGGACGCGATCCGCGGATGCGGGCCGCCGAGCAAGGCGCGGGACTCGTCCGCCGCCACCCGGTACTCGGCCGCCTTGCCCTCGTCGGAGAGCAGATCGTTGGCGATTTCCAGAAGGAGCGCCGGCGCGTGGCGTACCCGGTCGGCGATCTGCTCCTCGATGCGGTATCCGCTCGGCGTGAGACGGGTATGGGCGACTTCCAGCCACCCCGCCGCAGCGACCAGCAACAGGATCTGAAACGCCAGGTTCCCACCCATCTTGCGTCGGGGCGACAGCCCCTGGGCGACCAGGATGACCGCCGTGACCACGACCATCTCGAAGGGGAAGGTCGCATGACCGTCGTGCCGCACGAACCCCGCCTTGGCGACCAGGAGGAACAGTCCCAGCCAGCCGAGGACCACGACCGCCCTGACGAAGCGTGCGGCATTGTCCTGGGAGCCGGACCAGACGCCGAGCAGCAGAAGGATTACGAGCGTCCCGAACACGGCGAGATCGAACGGGTTGCTGGTGAGGGACATGGCGGCCCCGTAGCCCCGCCCGACCTCGAAGGAGGCGCGCATCCAGTCGAGCATCCCGGACAGTTCCTGCCCCGCAGCCAGCCAGAGCAGGACGACCGCCGCGGCGTACAAGGGGAGCGCGACCAGCGCCAGAGCATCGCGCCGATAGGCCGCGGCCACGCTCCAGGCCACCACGGCGGTGACGCCCATGACCAGGAAGGAGAACTTCACCAGGGTCGCCAACGCCAGCACGAGGACCAGCAGGATGATCAGCGGCAGCGGTGCGTTCCGGTCGTCCAGGGCGAGGCTGAGCAGCAGAAAGGAGGGCAGCATCCAGACCCCGTCCGGTCCTGGAGCCAGGGCAGCTGCGGCGACGACCGCGAGCAGGCTGCCCAGGACCTGCCATCCCGATCCCGGACCGGCGATGATCCGTAGCGACCAGACCAGGGCGACCGCCAGCGCACCGGTGAGGGAGAGGTTGACCAGGTACCAGAGGCCGACAAGGTCCGGCCTGTAGAGTTGGGCGTAGAAAGCGCCGTAGGGGCCGTGGGGAAAGACGATGTCGCGGCCGAACTGGAGATCGTGAAGCCAGGCGACCTGCAGCGCCGCCTGCCATCCGCCGTCGAGTGACCTGGGCGGCGTAACGTGGAAACTCCCCAGCTTCAACATCAGGACAAAACAGGCGATCGCGGCAACGGCCGCCACCATCCAGTCTACCGGCTTCAAGCCCACCCTGGACGACGCTGAGGTGTCATTGCTCACAGTGAGGCTCCCCGCACGGGTGCAGATTGAGGAGGGCGGAAAATCGCCCGCTCACTGTGTATAGACGGTAGAGGAATATCACCGCCAGAGCCACGTGCTTGTCTGCAGCCTGCAATTGAGTGGAACGTGTGGGCTTGTAGGGGCTTAGGCCGATCGGATAAGCGGGGGTAGAACCTCACCAATGGGAGAGCCCTTAATGGCCACCTTGTACTCCGGCGGCCGCGTCATCGACGGCGCCGGCAATGTCCTCGAAGATCATGGCGTGCTGGTCGAGGGAGCGGTCATCCAGCGCGTCGCTCCGCTCGCCGAGTTCGCCGGCTTTGCGGGCGAGCGGGTCGACACCTCCGGCGGCACGCTGCTGCCCGGTCTCGTCGATTGCCACGTCCATCTGTGCTACGGCGCCGAGGGGAACCCTTGGGCGTCGATGATCGCCCTGCGCGAAAGCCAGCTCACCATGAAGGCGCTGGACAACGCCCAGACCTCCCTGCGCGGCGGCATCACCGCGGTGCGCGACTGCGGCGGCAAGGATTATCTTGAGTTCGCCGTGCGCGACGCCTGCAACACCGGCCGCCAGCTCGGCCCGACCATCCGCGCCTCGGGCAAGGTGGTCTGCATGACCGGCGGGCACGGCCACCGCAACGGTCGCATCGCCGATGGTGTCGACGAGGTGATCAAGGCCGTGCGCGAGCAGATCCATGCCGGCTCCGACCTGATCAAGATCATGGCCACCGGCGGCGTGATGACCCCGGGCGTGAACCCGGAGGACGCTCACTACACGGCGGAGGAAATGAAGGCCGGCATCTCCGAGGGTCATCGCTTCCACCGCACCTGCGCCAGCCATGCCCAGGGCTCCGAAGGCATCCTCAACGCGGTCCGCGGCGGGGTGGACTCTATCGAGCACGGCATCTTCATGACCGACGAGTGCGTGGAGGAGATGCTGTCCCACGGCACCTATCTCGTCCCGACCCTGGCGGCGGTGAAGAACATCCTGGCCAACAAGGACCACGGCGTCCCCGCCTATGCGGTCGAGAAGTGCGAGCGGGTGGTCGTCCACCACGTCGCCTCGATCAAGAAGTTCTACGAGGCCGGCGGCAAGATCGCCATGGGGACCGACGCGGGCACGCCGTACAACAAGCACGGCGAGAATGCGTTGGAGCTGGAATACATGGTCGAGGAGACCGGGATCAGCCCGATGGACGCGATCACCTTCTCCACCCGCAACGGCTGCGATCTCATGCGTCTCGAGGACCGCGGCACCATCGCCGAGGGCAAGGCCGCCGACATGCTGGTCGTCGACGGCGACCCGCTGGCCGACATCACCAAGGTCGCCCGCCGGGCCAACCACCGCATGGTGGTGAAGAACGGCGTGGCGGTGACCGGTACGATCACCGAGCGCCGGGCCCTCGGCCCGACCATGACGCCGTAAGGCCCGGCACCGGGCGGGGCGAAAGACGGGGCGCGTCACAGACGACTCTATACTTTCTGCCCCAAGTCGATGTTCCATCCGCCCGACGACCCTGTCGGGAGGATGGAATGTCGATGGTTCGACCGGGCTGGCCCGCGATCGCGGTTCTGGCGCTGGTTCTGGGAAGTCTGGGCGGCGCGGCGCGTGCCGGGTCGCTCGAGGACGCGATCCGGGCTCTGCCGCAGGATCCGCCGCGTGCGGTCGACATGCTGCGGGCGGCGGCACCGACCGATCTGCTGGCCGCCTTTCACCTGATCGTCGCCCTGGATGTCTGGCTCCCGCAGACGCCGTCGACTGAGGCTGAGAAACGGGCGGTCATGGCCCGGGCCGTGGCGAAGATCCAGGCGGGCCCGCCGGACGACTATGCCTGGCCGTACTGGCCGGACTGGATGAGCGAGCAGGGCATCCAGGAGAAGGACCCGCTGGAACAGGACGCGGTACTGGAGGTGCTGCGCTACGTCGCCCATGAATCCGGCGCCGAGAAGACCGACACCTTCGCCCTCGACTGCAAGGTCCTGAAGCGTCGGCCGGCCTATCTGGAGCTGGCGGAGCCGTATTTCGGCAGCACGCGGGACAACTTCCTGCCGGTCTTCGAGTGCGACGATGCGGAATGGGCGCTGCCGCCGGAGGCCGAGCGTTATTTCGAGGCGCTTTCCGGCCGGTTCGAGGAGGCGCTGGACGTCCCCAGCCTGGGCACCATCCGCTATGCCTATTATCGAAGCAGAACCGCAGACGATCTGGCAATCCGGGTGATTCCGGAGACCCTGCTGGCCGACGCGGAGCGGGGCGAACCCCAGGCGACGCATCGGCCGCTGGAAACCTGGTCGATGCTCAATCTCTCCAACCGCACCCGCTTCGCGCCCGTGGCCGTGCTGTTCGACGCGGCCCTGCCGGTCCTGGCCGAGCGCTATCGGCGCACGAACGGGTTGGCCGAGGCGCAGGCCGTGCAGGCGGCGCATGCCGCCCTGCTGCTCCCGGCCTACGAGGGATATTGGGCGGCGCCGGATCGCTCCGGCCTGCGCTACATGATCCTGGAGGGCGCGCCTCTCGCCGACATCGCGGCGCTGATCGACGGCGCGCCGGATCGGGCCTCGGTGCCGATGACCATGCTGCGCGTGGTCGACGACGAGGCCGCCTGGGACTTCGTCGGCGGGATGCCGGACCCCCTCGTCTCCGTCGCCGTGCGCCGGCCCGACGTGCTGACGCTGTTGCTGGAGAAGGGGCCGTTGGCGCCGCCCGTGACCGCCGGCCTGGCCCGGGGCGACCAGACGGTCGATCCGAACGCCCGCAACTGGATCGGCAAGACGCCGCTGATGACGGCGGCGGAACTCGACCGGCCGGACTCCGTCCGCCTGCTTCTGGAGCACGGGGCGGACCCGAACGCGGTCCTGAGCCACTCCTCCCTCTGGCATTCGGATCGCACGGCGCTGATGTATGCGGCGGCCAAGGCCTCGGCGCCGGTGATCGAGATGCTCCTGGCCGCCGGCGCCGATCCCGCTGTGCTGGACTCCCAGGGTTTCGGCGTTCTCGACTATCTTCAGGGTCGGGGACCCTCCGGGCCCAATCCGCGTCTGAACGCGGCGGAGATCGACCGCCTGTCGGCCGGTCTGCCGGCGACGGACCGGACGCGGGAGAGACAGACCGCGCTGATGCGGGCGGCGGCCACGGAGGACGGAGAGCTGGTCGTCCAGCTCCTGACGGCCGGGTCGGACAAGGCCGCCCGCGACGCGGCGGGACTGAAGGCCATCGACTATGCCGAGGGGCGCAGCCCGCTCGGCCGACTGGAGAGCGACCGGTACAGCGGATACCCGTCGCCGGGGGTGTTCCTGGGGGACTGAAGAGCCCCCGACCAACCGTTCGCGGCGCGCATCACTTTGTTGCTTTGCAGCACGGTGACACCGCCGTCGGACGGCCCTAATCTGCTCCGATCGAAACGGGAGTGCCATTCCATGCCCATCATCAACCGCATCGCCGATTTCCATGCCGAAATGACCGAGTGGCGCCGGTACCTGCACGAGAACCCGGAGCTCTGCTTCGAGGAGGTGCTGACCTCCGACTTCGTCGCCAAGAAGCTCGAGGAGTTCGGCGTCGAGGTGCATCGGGGCCTGGCGAAGACCGGCGTGGTCGGCAAGCTGGTGGGCAAGACGGACAACGGTCGGGCGATCGGCCTGCGCGCCGACATGGACGCGCTGCCGGTCTACGAGATCAACGACGTTCCCTACAAGTCGAAGACCGAGGGCAAGATGCACGCCTGCGGTCATGACGGGCACACCACCATGCTGCTGGGCGCGGCGAAGTATCTGGCCGAGACCCGGAACTTCGAGGGCACGGTCTATTTCATCTTCCAGCCGGCCGAAGAGGGCGGCGGCGGCGGCCGGGTGATGATCGAGGAGGGCCTGTTCAAGGACTTCCCGGTGGAGAGCGTGTGGGGCATGCACAATTGGCCGGGCCTCGAGGTCGGCAAGCTCGCCGTGATGCCGGGACCGATGATGGCCGGCACCGGGGTGTTCGACGCGGTCATCCACGGCAAGGGCGGCCACGCCGCGATGCCGCACCAGACGGTCGATCCGATCGTCGTGGCCTCCCAGGTGGTCGGCGCGCTGCAGTCCATCGCCAGTCGCAACACCCATCCGGTCGACAGCCTCGTCGTTTCGGTGACGCAGATCCACGCGGGCGACGCCTATAACGTCATTCCGCCGTCGGTCGTGCTGCGCGGCACGGTGCGCACCTATTCCGAGGAGGTCATGAAGATGGCCGAGGAGCGGATGCGGGCCATCATCGAAGGCATCCCGGCGGCCAATGGCGGCAGCGGCGAACTGAACTTCCGCTACGGCTATCCGGCGACCGTGAACAGCGACGCCGAGGCCGGGGTCGCGGCGGAGATCGCGGCCGGCCTGATGGGCAAGGACAACGTGGTCGGCGACCTTCTGCCCAGCATGGGCGGCGAGGACTTCGCCTACATGCTGCAGGAGAAGCCGGGCGCCTATGTGTGGATCGGCAACGGTCCTGCCGGTCCGGGCGAGGGCCTGCACAATCCGGGTTACGACTTCAACGACGAGGTTCTGACCTGGGGGGCGAGCTACTGGACCGAACTGGTCGAAAACGTGCTCGGCGACAAGGCGGCGTAAGAGCCTCCCCGCTAATCCCCGATCCGTCATCCCGGTGGCCTCCGGACTTGATCCGGAGGGCGACCGGGACCGAGTTTCGTCGGACGCGATAGGTCCCGGCCGGCCCCCGGATCAGGTCCGGGGTCCGCCGGGATGACGATTACAGTCTTGGTGATTGGCTACCGGCACGTCGCCGAGTAGGTGAAACCGTCGCCGTTCGGCCGCGCGAAGATCTCGATCGCCTCGTTCACCGTGGTGTAGCAGCTGAAGATCGGCATCGTGACGAAGTTGGTGACCACCAGCGTCACCGTGTAGTTGCCGTAGGTCGTTCCCGTCAGGCACAGCTTTGTCGTCTGGTTCCGGGCCAGCCGGAACGTGGCGCGCTTGTGATCCTTCAGTTCGATGCGGCCGGTCACCGTGAAGGGCGCGCGGTTGCGGATCACCGCGCAGAGGTCGCCGGTATATTCCGGGCCGTTCGGCGGCAGGCCGGCCCGCTGATTCTGCGGCGGCGGCGCAGCCGGCTCCTCCTCGCAGGCGGCGAGGCCGAGGGTCATGACGAAGACGGCGAGCAGGGCGAGGGCACGTATCATGTCCGCAGAGTGGTCAGCCGGCCGGCCCGCGTCAACGCACAGGCGCGGGAGGGACTGAACGTCGCAGGCTTCAGCGCCGCGCCGTTCTTCTCCGCGCCGATCATCTCCGCGCCGTCCGGGGATCGAGCCGGTCGCGGAGCGCATCGCCGAGCAGATTGACGCTCACGACCGTGGCGAAGATCAGCACGCCTGGCCAGATGGCCAGCCGCGGCGCCTCCCAGATCAGCTCCTGCGCGCCGGTCAGCATGTTGCCCCAGCTCGGGGTCGGCGGGCGCACCCCGAGGCCGAGAAACGACAGCACGCTCTCGAACAGCACCACATTGCCGACCGAGAGGGTGGCGGCCACCAGGATCGGGCCCAGCGCGTTGGGCAGAACATGGCGCAGCGCGATCCGCCAGGGCGAATAGCCGAGCGCGCGGGCCGCCGACACGAACTCCCGCTTGCGCAGGCTGAGGGTCGAGGCGCGCACCAGCCGGGCGGTCACCGGCCAGCCGACCAGGGAGACCAGCACCACCAGCCGGACCAGAGAGGCGGTCTGCGACTGCGCCATGTCCGGCGGCACGCCGAGCTTGGACAGATCGACCGCCGCCAGCACGATCAGCAGCGGAAGCAGCGGCAGGGCGATCACCCCGTCGGCGATCCGCATGAGCACCGTGTCCAGCCGTCCGCCGAGAAAGCCCGACGCCAGGCCGATCAGGGTCCCGATCCCCGAGGCGACCAGGGCCGCCGAAAGGCCGACGGAGAGCGACACCCGTCCGCCCTCCAACAGCCGCAGCAGCAGGTCGCGCCCCAGCTCGTCGGTGCCGAGGGGATGTTCCGCCGAGGGCGGGGTCAGCCGGTTGAACAGGTCGACCGCCTCGGAATCCAGCCCCATGGCGGCTTCGATCATCGGCGCGAACAGCGCGGCAAGGGCCAGGGCGGCCAGCACCAGCAGCGCGAGCAGGGCCAGCGGGTCGCGCACCGTCCGCCTCATGCCCCCGGCTCCTCGCGATAGACGATGCGCGGGTCGAGCTTCGCATAGGCGATGTCGGCGCCGAGATTGCCGATCAGCGTGGCCGCCGCCGCCGTCAGCAGCCCGACCAGGGCGAGGTTGTAGTCGTTGCCCATCACCGCGTCGTAGATCGTCTTCCCCATTCCGAGCTGGGAAAACATGGTCTCGGTGATCAGCGCGCCGGACACCAGGGAGCCGAGATCGAGACCGATCAGCGTGACCACCGGCAGCAGGGCGTTGCGCAGGGCGTGGCGGGTCATCACCCGGCGCTCCGGTACTCCCTTGGCGCGGGCGGTGCGGATGAAATCCTCCCCCAGCACCTCGATCAGGGCCGAGCGCAGATGCCGTGTATAGGCGGCCACCGTCGCCGCCGACAGGGTGAGCACCGGCAGGACCAGATGCCGGGCGCGGTCGAGGACGCCGCCGTCTCCGGACGCCGAGGACATGCCGCCCGCCGGCAGCCATCCCAGCGTCACCGCGAAGAGGATGATCAGCAGCAGGGCGAGCCAGAACGGGGGCACCGACACACCGGCGAAGCACAGCAGGTTGATCGTCCGGTCGACCAGGCCGCCAGGGTTGCGTGCCGCAACGATGGCCGCCGGCAGGGCGACCGCCAGGGCCAGAGCCAGGGACAGGCCGATCAGCAGGATCGTGGTCGGCAGCCGGTCGGCGACGATGTCCAGCACCGGCCGGGCATAGAGGCGCGAATAGCCGAAATCGCCCTGCAGCGCCGACGACAGCCAGGTCAGGTAGCGTTCCCAGATCGGACGGTCGAGCCCGTACAGGGCCTTCAGCCGGGCGATGTCCGCCGGCGTGATGTCCGGGTTGGCGCCGGCCATCAGGTCCACCGGATCGCCCGGCATCAGCCCCAGCAGAGCATAGGTGGCGGCCGACAGCAGAAGCAGGACGAAAAGCGTCTGCAGCAGACGGCCGGCCAGAAACCGGCTCATTGCGCCGCCGTGGCCTCCGTGTCGCCGAGCAGGGCGGCGAAGGCCGCCGCGCTCTCGGCTCCGGGCCGGTTGAAACTCATCGCCTGTTGCCGGTCGCGCAGGTCGAGGCGGTAGGCGTATTCCTCGGGCATCAGCCGGTTCGCCCCCGGCACGCCCAGGGCCTTCGCCGCATGGGCCGCCCAGTCGGCATTCCAGATGAACTCGCGCGCGATGGCGACGATGTCGGCCCGGTCCCGCTGCAGGATGTCCTCGGCGTGGCGCGGATCGGTGATCATGCCGACGGCGACCACCGGCAGGCCGGTGGCGGCGCGGATGCGCTCGGCGAAGGGCACGTGGTAGCCCGGCGTGCGGGGCAGGGCCGGCATGTCGGTCTCGCCGCCGATGCCGCCCGAGGAGATGTCGAGCACATCGACGTCGCGGTCCTTCAGCGCCCGGGCCAGCGCCAGGCTGTCCTCGAGGCCCCAGACCCCGCCTTTGCCGTCGACCACCGAGAACCGCACGAAGACCGGTCGGTCTTTCGGCCAGACGGCGCGGACCTGCTCGGTGACTTCGAGCAGCAGCCGCATCCGCCCCTCGCGGTCGCCGCCATAGCCGTCGGTGCGCTTGTTGGTGATCGGCGACAGGAACTGGTGCAGCAGATAGCCGTGGGCGCCGTGCACGTCGATGATGTCGTAGCCGGCATCCACCGCCCGGCGCGCTGCCTCGCCGAAGGCGTCGATCACCGCGCGGATGTCGTCGGCATCCATCTCCTTCGGTGCCATGAAGCCCGGTCCGTAGGGGATAGGGCTCGGCGCCAGACCCTGCCACGGCGGGCGGCCCTCGGCGGCGTCAGCCTCGGTCAGCGGCGCCCAGTCCTTCACCGCCCCGTGGCAGCCGGCTTTGCGGCCGCAATGGCCGATCTGGATCGCCGGCACCGCGCCCTGTTCGCGGATGAACTCCGTCAGTCGAGCGTAGTGCGGGATCTGCGCATTATCCCAGAGACCGGCGCATTCGTGGGTCTTGCGCCCGCGCGCCTCCACCGCCGTCTCCTCGCCGAACAGGATCCCGGCCCCGCCGACGGCCAGGCGGCCCAGATGCATCATGTGCCAGTCGGTCGGCGCACCATCCACCGAGTGGTACTGGCACATCGGCGACACCATCACCCTGTTGCGGGCGGTGATGCCGCGCAGGGTGATCGGCTGGAACAGCTTCGGCAGCGCGGCGGCGGGGCTCTGGGCGGCGGTATGATCGGTCATGGGTCTACGCTAGCTCTTGGCCGGTACGGCAGGCAACCGGCCACGCGCCTGCCGGCAGCGGTCCGAGCAGTAGCGCACGCTCTCCCAGTCCCGTGCCCATTTCCGGCGCCAAGCGAACGGCCGGCCGCACGCGGCGCAGATCTTGGTGGGGAGCGTTGGTTTGCGATGGGCCACGGGACGTCTCCAGCGCAGGGCGGTCAGAGGTCGAGGCGCGTCTGGCGGTCGTCCGCCGTCGCGCGCCGCCGACCGGATCCGGTGAAGGGCAGGCCGCTTTTTCGGCTGCCATGGCGATCCTGAATCGCGTCCGCCGCCTCCCGGAAGGCCGTGTCCCCCCGCACGCCCCAGATCCGGGCGCGCGCCTCGCGGGCGGCGGTGACCGGCTCGACCACCGGGTCGGGATAGGCGAGGGCAAGATCCCGACGCTCCAGCGGTGAGAGCTTCCAGGGTGCGTGGATGAACGGCGTCGGCACCTGGGCCAGTTCCGGCACCCAGCGTCGCACGAACGTGCCGGCGGGATCGTGGTCGAGGCCCTGTTTGACCGGGTTGTAGATCCGCGCGGTGTTGATGCCGGTCGTGCCCGACTGCATCTGGGTCTGGCTCCAGTGGATGCCTGGCTCGTAATCGGTGAACAGGCGCGCCAGGTGCAGCCCCGGCTCCCGCCAGTCGTTCCACAGGTGATAGCTGGAGACGCTGACCAGCATCGCTCGCATGCGGAAGTTGATCCAGCCCGTCGCCGCCAGGGACCGCATGCAGGCGTCGACGAAGGGCAGGCCGGTGTATCCCCGGGCCCAGGCCTCGTGGCGCCGCTCGTCGAACCCGCGCAGGCCGGTATAGGCCGGATGCAGATCGCGGTGCTCGATCTCCGGCTCGCTTTCCAGCTTTTGGATGAAGTGGCAGTGCCAGTGGAGCCGGCCGGCAAAAGAGCGCAGCGCGCCCGGCCACCGGCCGACCTCGTCCCGGGGAAGACCGCGCAGACTGGCCATCCGACCCCAGGTCGCCTGGATCGCCTCGCGCATCGACAGGGTGCCCCAGGCAAGATGGGGGCTGAGCCGGGAACAGGCCTCCTCGGCCGTCAGCGGGCTGGACATGCCGCGCTGATAGCTCTCGCCCCGGCAGGCCAGGAAACTGTCCAGAAGCGCCGTGGCGGCTCGGGTCCCGCCCGGCTGCCGGTCCGGACAGGGCGGGTCGCGGAAATGGATTCCAGTCGGCGGCCTGATCGACCCGGGCTCGATGCCATCGACGGGGAGGAGGGTCCGGGGCGCCGGGGTGACGGGCTCCTGCATGAAGCGGTCCCAGCGGGCGGCCCAGCCGTCCCGGTCGCGCAGGCGCCGGAGGACCCCGTGCTGGGGCAGTTCTGTCCAGCGGATACCGGCGGCGCGCGCCCAGGCGCCCACCGCCCGGTCGCGGGCGAAGGTCCAGGCGCCGCCCGTCTCCTCATGGCTCCACAGACCCGAGATGCCGTAGCGCCGGTGCAGATCGTCCAGCACCGGCACGACCTCGCCTTCGCGGACGACGAGCGGCGCTGCGCGGTCCGCCAGCGCGCCGCGCAGCTCTTCCAGGGACTCGGCGATGAAGTCCCAATGGCGTCGTGCCATGTCGGGCTGGCGCCACCATTCGGGTTCGACCACATAGAGCGGCAGGACAGGACGACCCGTCGCCGCCGCGGCGGCCAGCGGACGGTGGTCCATCACCCTCAGATCCCGTTTGAACCAGACGACCTCGATCATCGCCCTGAGATAGGCCGCCTGGACCCGGCAGCCAGGGTCGGCCGCGGTCTATTCGGCGACGGCGAGGCACTCCTTGTAGGCCCGCACCACCCCGTCCAGACCCATCCACAGGGCCTCGCCGATCAGGTGATGGCCTATGGAGACCTCGTCGATCCAAGGCACCGCCTTGGCCAAAGTCGGCAGGTTCTCCAGGGTGAGGTCGTGGCCGGCATTGACGCCGAGGCCGAGATCCCGGGCGGCGGCGGCGGTGTCGTGCACCGCCTGCAGGATCGCCGCGTTCTCCGACGTGCCGAAGGTCTCGAAATAGGGGCCGGTATAGATCTCGATCCGGTCGGCGCCGGTCTTGGCCATCGCGTCGGCGATCTTCGGATCGGCATCGGCGAAGAGCGAGACGCGGCAGCCCATCTCCTTCAGCTCGGCCACGAGCGGGGCGAGGAAATTGTGCTGGGCCGGCAGGTCCCAGCCATGGTCGGAGGTGGCCTGGTCGGGCGCGTCGGGCACCAGGGTGACCTGGTCCGGCTTGACCCGGCGGATCAGCTCGAGGAAGCGGTCGTCCGGATAGCCCTCGATGTTGAACTCGCGGCCGGCATAGGCCGGCTCCTTCATCACCTCGGCCAGGTCCAGCACGTCCTGCTCGCGGATGTGGCGGGCGTCGGGCCGGGGGTGCACGGTCACGCCGGCCGCCCCGGCATCCAGCACCGTGCGCGCCGCGCGGACCACCGACGGGTCGTCGTGGGGGCGGGTGTTGCGGAGGGTGGCGACCTTGTTGAGATTGACGCTGAGCGCGATCATGCGGGGCTCCGGGGAAGGCTCCAAGCTTTTGGCGTGGTCATTGTATCAAGAATGAGGGGGCGGGTGGGACCATCGGGTCGCGACGGCTTTTGGTCCAAGGCGCCTCAGCGATGCTCCGGGATCGACCGCAGCGCGTTGACGAGCGCTCCGAGAATGGCCAATCCCACCGCCGGCAGCAAGGCGAGATAGGTCCAGCGGGCCGCCGCCTCGATCACCGCCGTGTCCGGCGTGCCGCTCAGGCCGACCCGGTCGCCGACCACTCCGACCGCCGCAGCACCGAAGGCGAGGCCGAGCGACTGCATGGTCGGCAGGGTGGAGCCGACCCGGTCGCGGTCGGCGTCGCCGGCGGCGTCGAACACCCGCTTGGCCACATGCCCCCAGGCGGTGCCGATGCCGAAGCCGAGCACGGCGATGGACGCGATGGCGAGGGGCAGCGGGCCCTGGGGCAGGAACAGCGCGGTGCCGAGGCATCCGGCGGCGGTGAGCATCGGTCCAATGCAGATGGCGGTCCGGGCCCGACCGGCGGCCAGGCCGGAGAACAGGATGGCCGCCGCGGTCCAGCTCAGGGACTGCACGGTGACGGTATAGCCCGCAACGAGCGGCGGCACGTCGTGCAGGAGCTGGAGGAAATAGGGGCCGTAGACCCCGGTCGCGACGGTCCCCATGGAGACGAAGAAGAAAAAGCAGGCGCCGGCGCCCAGCGGCGTGGTCGGCCGGAACATGTCGCGCGGGAAGATCGGGGTGGACGAGCGCCGTTCCCAGATCACCGCTGCGGCCAGGGCGATGACGGCCGCCACCGTCAGGCCGATTTCCTCCTGGGCATGCGCGCCCTTGCCGGTGGCGCCGACGAGCAGGGCGGCGAGGCCGATCAGGGCTAGGCGGAAGACCGGTGTGAGGCCGCCCTTCGTCTCGTGCTCGCCGTCCCTGACCGTCCGCACGACAAGGACCAGAAAGACGGCGCACACCGGCACCATGGCAAAGAAGCCCCAGCGCCAGTCCTCCAGCTCGGCGAAGATGCCGCCGATCAGGGGGCCGGACAGGGCGGCGATGCCCCAGGCGCCGGAGACGGCGGCGAAGAGCCGGGCCCAGCTCTTCGGCGGATAGAAATCGCGGATCAGCCCGTGGGAATTCGCGATCAGCAGGCCCGAGCCGAGCCCCTGCAGCACCCGCGCGGCGAGCAGCCAGGGCATGGTCGGCGCGAAGCCGACCGCAGCCGATCCGGCGGCGAAGCCGAAGATCGCGATGGTAAGCGCCTTGCGGGCGCCGATGCGCGAGCGCACCAGCCCGCCGGCGGCGGTGGAGACGATCGAGCTCACCACGTACAGCGTGGTGGCCCAGGGCAGCAACTCCAGCCCGCCGATATCCCGCACGACGCTCGGCGCAAGTGAGGAGAAAACGAAGAAGTTGACCGCATTGAGCAGGATGCCGAGGCCGATCATCACTGTGGCGACGCGGTAGTGCGGGCCCAGCAACTCGCCCCAGCGCAGCAGACGGTCGTCCTGGTCGTCGGTCATGCGTCCCACCCTCGAATTATAACAACTTTTTTCTTGTTCTAATTCGAGGGTGGGACGGCGGAAAGCGTTTTTATGGGCGCAGGCCGGCCGACTGGTCAGGCCGCCTTGCTGGTCTTGAGCACCTGGATCTCCTGGCGGACCGTGGTGGAGGCGGTGTCGGCGATCTCGATCGAGGAGCGGATATCGTTGATTCCGCTGTCGATCTGGCTCACCGCTTCGGAGGTGACCTGCATGTTCTGGGAGATTTCCCGGGTCACCGCCGCCTGTTCCTCGACCGCGCCGCCGACCCCGGTGACGCTGGTCTGGATCTCGGTGATGGAGGTCTTGATCACCGACAGCGCCGAGACCACCGCGTCCGACACCGACTGCATGGTATCGATCTCGGTGGAGATCCTGTCGGTGGCCTTGGCGACCTGGTTGGCGAGCGACTTCACCTCGCCGGCGACCACGGCGAAGCCCTTGCCGGCTTCCCCGGCCCGGGCGGATTCGATGGTGGCGTTGAGTGCCAGCAGGTTGATCTGCGCGGCGATGTCCTGGATCAGTTCGATGATGCCGCCCATGGCCTCAGCCGACTTGGTGAGGTCGGCGACGGCGGTGTCGGCCGAACTGGTCTGCGCGATGGCCCGCGCGACCTGCTCGGTGGACATGGCGGTGCTGCGGGCGATCTCCTGCACCGAGCTGTCCAGTTCCTCCGCGCCGGCGGCCACCTGCTGAACCGTCGCCGAGACCTCGTGGGAGGCCTCCGCCGTCGCGGCGAACTTGGCGTTGGCGACCTGAACCGCGTCGCCGATATGCTCCATGTTCTCCACCACCAGGGCGGCCAGGCGCTCGTCGCGCTGGCGGGCCTTCACGGCCTCGGTGATGTCCACCGCGAACTTCACAACCTTGAACGGCTTGCCGTTCATGTCGAGGATCGGGTTGTAGGTGGCCTGGATCCAGATCTCCCGGCCGCCCTTGGCGAAGCGCTTGAACTCGGCCTGCTGGAACTCGCCCAGCCGCAGGGCCGACCAGAACGACCGGTAGGCGGGGCTGGCCGCATAGCTGTCCTCGACGAACAGGCGATGGTGCTTGCCGACGATCTCCTCCAGCCGGTACCCCATCGCCGTGAGGAAAAGGTCGTTGTCGGACAGGATGGTGCCGTCCATGTCGAATTCGATCACCGCCTGGGCCTTGCCGATCGCGGCGAGCTGACCGGCGACATCGGCATCCCGCAGCTTGCGGTCGGTGACGTCGGTGGCGAACTTGACCACCCGATAGACCTTGCCCGAGGAATCGAGCAGCGGGTTATAGGTCGCCTGGATCCAGACTTCGTTGCCGGATTTGCCGAAACGCCGGAATTCCGCCTGCTGATACTGGCCCTTGCGGAGACGATCCCAGAACTGCCCGTAGGCCAGGCTCTCCGCCTCGGTCTTATCGATGAAGATGCGATGATGCTTGCCGCGGATCTCGCCGATGGAATAGCCCATCGCCGCGCAGAATTTGTCGTTGGCGTCCAGGATCGTCCCATCCGGGGCGAACTGAATCACCGCCTGGGACATGTTCAAAGCTTGGTAGATGGCCTTGAGGTCCGATGTCGATGCGTGACCTTTGGCCGAACTGCCGAAATTCCAGTTCATCGCCGTCCCCTCGCTGGGCGTACTAAGGTTAATGGAGGATCTCACCAGATGGATAAGAAGACGTTAATTTCTGGTTGTATGGACAGATAATTTCCCGCGTCTGGAAATCCGCGAATAAATCCACTATTTACAAGGCGTGACTTGGCTAAAAGAGTGATTGATATGTCCGAGACGACGGTTGATCGCATCCTGTTCCGCCTGAAGACCCGGGGACCGGAGAGCATCGCCGATCTGAGCGCGGCGTTCGGCGTGACCAGCGAGGCGGTGCGCCAGCTTCTGGTGAAGCTGGAGGCCGAAGGGCTGGTCGCCTTCGAGGACCAACGCGCCGGACGGGGGCGCCCGAAGCGGCTGTGGCGGCTGACCGAGACCGGCCATGCGCGGTTCCCGGATCGGCATGCGGATCTGTCGCTCTCCTTGCTCGACGCGGTTCGGGCGGAGTTCGGCGAGGCCGGGCTCGACCGGCTGATCGCCCGGCGCGAGGCGGAGCAGCGCCAGGCGTATCTTCGGGCCACCGACGGAGCCGGCAGTCTGGAGGAACGGGTGGCCCGTCTGGCCGACCTGCGCCATCGCGAAGGCTACATGGCCGAATGGTGGCGCGAGGAGGACGGTGCGCTGCTGCTGATCGAGAACCATTGCCCGATCTGCGCCGCCGCCGCGTCCTGCCAGAACCTGTGCCGGTCCGAGTTGACCGTCTTCCGCGAAGCGCTCGGCAGCGACGCCACGGTGGAGCGGGTCGATCATGTGTTGGCCGGCGGGCGACGTTGCGCCTATCGGGTGACGGCGGCCTGAGCCACACTGCCTTCCAACCCAAAAGACCGATTTTCAGGGAGAGAAACATGCGCGCCGTGCTGTGCAAGGCCTACGGCTCTATCGACGATCTGGTGGTCGAGGAGGTGGCCTCCGCGCCGCTGGAGGCGGGCCAGGTCCGCCTCAAGGTGGCGGCCTGCGGGGTGAACTTCCCCGACGTGCTGATCACCCAGGGCAAGTACCAGTTCAAGCCGGAGCCGCCATTCTCGCCGGGCGGCGAGGTCGCCGGCACGGTGGCCGAGGTGGCCCCGGACGTTACCGGCTTCGCGGTGGGCGACCCGGTGATCGCGACGACCACCTGGGGCGGCTTCGCCGAGGAGATCGTCACCACCCCGGACCGCCTGATGCGGCGTCCCGACACGATGGACGAGGTCACGGCGGCCGGTTTCGCCATCACCTACGGCACGTCCTATCACGCCCTGGTACAGCGCGCGGCGATCAAGCCGGGCGAGACGCTGTTGGTGTTGGGCGCGTCGGGCGGCGTCGGCGTGGCGGCGATCCAGATCGCCAAGGCGCTGGGCGCAAAGGTGATCGCCGCGGCCAGCACGGCGGAGAAGCTCGCCGTCGCCAAGGCGCAGGGGGCCGACGAGGGGGTGAACTATGCCGAGGAGGGCTTCCGCGACCGACTGAAGGAGATCACCGGCGGGCGCGGTGTCGATGTGGTCTACGACCCGGTCGGTGGCGATCTGCTGCAGCCGAGCCTGCGCTCGATGGCCTGGAACGGTCGGTATCTGGTGGTGGGTTTCGCCAGCGGCGAGATCCCCCAGGTGCCGGCGAACCTGACCTTGCTGAAGGGCTGTTCGGTTGTCGGCGTGTTCTGGGGCCAGTTCCGCCGCAACGAGCCGGAGGTGGACGCGGTCAACTTCAAGGCGCTGTTCGACCTACACGCGTCGGGCAAGATCAAGCCGCTGGTGAGCGAGACCTACCCGCTGGAAAAGGCGCGCGATGCCCTGGCGGCGCTCTCGGCCCGGTCGGTGACGGGCAAGCTGGTGCTGACGGTTTAGGGAGCCCGCCCCGCTTCTTACTCGCTGCTCACTCCCCGGATTTATTCCGGGGCGAGCGGGTGGGCCGGGGGCGGGCGCGTCAGATTTCGGGCGTCGGACGGGATTGCCCCGGAATAAATCCGGGGAGTGCGGAGTAGAGAGAATAGGCCAGCTTCTGCCGTCGCCTCGCCTCTCCCGCCTGCACCCTTACCTCCAGACACTCCCCGGATTTTTTCCGGGGTTAGCGGGTGGGCCAAGGGCGGGCGCGTCAGATTTCGCGCGTCGGACGGGGTTGCCCCGGAATGAATCCGGGGAGTGCGGAGTAGAGGGAATAGGACATTCTCTGCCGTCGCCTCGCCTCTCCCGCCTGCACTCTTACCTCCAGACACTCCCCGGATTTATTCCGGGGTTAGCGGGTGGGCCAAGGGCGGGCGCGTCAGGCTTCGCGCATCGGATGTGATTGCCCCGGAATGAATCCGGGGAGTGAGAGATGAGGGGAGGGGCGGGCGCCCCCGCCTCAGGTCGGGCCCGGCGCGCCTTCGGGGCGGAACATCTCGAAGACTTCGGTCACCGTGGCGTAGTCGTAGTACCCCAGCCGCGAGACCGGCTTCCACTTGGTGACGTCCGCCTTGCCGCCGACGATGACGTCCTCGGACACGTGGATTCCGACGACCTTGCCGATCAGCATGAAGTTCCGATGCTTCGGGTCCCAGGATTCCATCTCGATGGTCTGCTTGTAGACGCATTCGAAGGAAATCGGCGCCTTGGCGACCCGCAGCGGCTTGACCAGGCGCGAGGCCGCACCCTCGATGCCGGCCGCCTCGAACTCGCTCTCGCCATGGGGCAGGGCGGCGGAACTCTGGTTCATGTCGTCCTTCAGCGCATGGGCGACGATGCTGAGGGTGAACTCGCCGGTCTGCTCGATGTTGAGCTGGCTGTCCTTCTTGCTGCCGTCGGGCCGGCTGCCGGTACCGAACACCACCTGGGGCGGGTTCGATGCCATGGCGTTGAAGAAGCTGTAGGGGGCGAGGTTGGTGCGGCCCTGATCGTCGATCGACCCGATCCAGCCGATGGGGCGCGGGCTGCAGAAGGCCTTGAACGGATCGTGGCTGAACCCGTGCTCTTTATGCTGTCCCGGCTCGTAGAAGATCATGCGCCTCTCCTGGTCTCTCTTTTCGTTGCAGAACTGGTGACGCAGCGGGCGTCGTTTGACAAGAGGCCGCGGGGAACGGCAGTCGTGCGCCGGGTCCTCTTGCAGGTGCGAAGGCGGTGGCGTGACGGGGAGCCCGAGCTCGGTTACATATCGGCAGCACTCGCCGGGCAGCCCGAGCCCTCAGCCATCGGAGTTCATCCGCTTGATCCTTCTGGACCTGGTCGCCCTCGTCTCTCCCGTCTTCGCGTGTGCGGCGATCGGCTGGGTATGGCGGCGGATGGACCGGCCGTTCGATGCCGAGACGGTGACCGGCCTGACGGTCAATATCGGCACCCCGTGCATCGTCTTCGACGTGCTGACCCGGCTGGACGTGTCGCTCGGCGATTTCGGGCTGATGGCCGCGGCGTCGCTGACGGCGATCTTCGGCTTCGCCGTGGTCGGGCTGCTCTGGCTCATGATCGCCGGGTTTTCCAAGGCGGCGTTCCTGCCGGCGCTGATGTTCCCCAATTGCGGCAATATCGGCCTGCCGGTCTGCCTCTTCGCGTTCGGCGAGGCGGGGCTTGCTTCGGCGGTGTCGTTCTTCGCGGTGATGATCGTGCTGCAGTTCACCGTCGGCGTGGCGATCGCCGCCGGCAAGGCGTCGTTCCGCCTGCTGCTGACCTCGCCGGTCGCCTATGCGCTGGTCCTGGCGCTGCTGGTGATGACCTTCGACATCCAGGTGCCGGAGCCGATCAGCAAAACCACCCAACTGCTGTCCGGCATCACCATCCCGGTCATGCTGATCGCGCTGGGGGTCTCCATCGCCCAGCTCCGCATCTCCTCGCTGGGGGAGAGCCTGGCGGTGGCGGTGACCCGGATGGTGCTGGGCTTCGGCATCGGCACGGCGACCGCCTGGGCCTTCGCGCTGCCGCCGGTGATGGCCGGGGTGCTGATCATCCAGTCGTCCCTGCCGGTGGCGGTCTTCACCTACCTGTTCGCCCTGCGCTACGGTCGTTCGCCGGAGACCCTGGCCGGTGCCGTGGTGCTGTCCACCCTGTTCAGCTTCGTGTCCCTGCCGCTGGTCCTGTACCTCGTGATGCCCGGAACCTGACGAGATCGATATGCTGCTCCGTACCCTGTTTCTCTGCCTCGGCCTCGTCGCCTGGGGATCGTCCGCCTCCGCCGATGAGCGGGGGATGAACCATAACCGGACCTTCCTGGAGGCGTTTCTCACGCGCTGCATGCCCGCGGCCCACAACCAGACGCCGATCGTGCCGGACGGGATGATCGAGCTGCCGGACGAGCTGGCGCAGCAGTGGCTCCAGGGTCAGCCTGGACGGGTGTGGAAATACAACACCCAGCAGGACGTGCTCGTGGCCTCCGACCGGCCCGACCACTGCTTCGTGGTGTCGAAATACACCGACATCGAGAACCTGCGCGATCAGGTGTCTTTCTGGTTTTCCAAGGACGCCCTGGGCTTCACCCAGGACGCCTTCGAGACCAAGCAGAGCGGGGAGTTCCGCGCGTCCTATTCGCTCGACCAGGGCGACGGCTGGCGCCGCCGCATCATCATCCAGGCCCGGCCGGTGCCGGACAGCGGCGGCATCGCCATCATGGGCACCGCCGGCTTCGTGCCGGGGAAGTGATCCGGCGGCCCCAGGGCCCGCCTTAGGCGAATTCCAGCGCCAGATAGCTGTTGAAGATCCGGGTCATCTGATCCTGCTCCATGTCGCGGGCGATGATCACCAGCTTGGAGCGGCGGTCGTCGTCGGGCCAGGCCTCGAGCTTGGCCGGCGGGTGGAACAGGTGCTGGACCGCGTGCACCACGACCGGCTGGTCGATCTCCACCACGTTCAGAATGCCCTTCATCCGCAGCAGGTTGGCGCCGTGGGTCTGCACCAGCATGTCCAGGGCCGGGGCGATCTTGTTCCAGGGGAACGGCTCGTCGAAGGTCAGGCAGAACGCCCGGATGTGGTCGTCGTGCCGGTTCACGTCGTGGTGGTGATGGCCGTGGTCATGATCGTGGCTATGACCATGATCCCCGTGCCCGTGGCCATGATGGTGGTGCCCGTCCTCACCCTCACGGTGATAGACGTGGCCTTCGGTATCCCGATAGGCCTCCTCCTTCAGCCAGCGCTGGACGTCTGAGGACTTGGTCATCGGGTTATAGAGGCCGGCATTGAACAGCTCGGCCGGGTCGATGTCGCCGCTGATCACCCGCAGGATCGGGGCCGCCGGGTTGATCGACGCGATCCGCTGCTCGACCGCCTTGGCGGCCTCCTCGGAGATCAGGTCGGTCTTGGTCAGCACCACCCGGTCGGCTACGGCGGCCTGCTTCACGCTCTCGAATTGCCGGTCGAACTGGGTCATGGCGTTGACCGCGTCGACCACGGTGATCACCCCGTCCAGGGTGAAGCGGGTGACCAGGAAACCGTCGGACATCATGGTGTGCAGGATCGGTGCGGGATCGGCGAGGCCGGTGGTCTCGATCACGATCCGGTCGAAATCGGCGATCTCGCCCTTGGCCCGGCGCTTGTAAAGCGACTTCATCGTGTCCAGCAGGTCGCCGCGCACCGTGCAGCACAGGCAGCCGGAATTCAGCAGGATGGCGTCCTCGTCCACGCTCTCGATCAGCGTGTGGTCGAGGCCGATCTCGCCGAACTCGTTGATGATCACCGCCACCCGGTTCATCCCCGGATGCGCGAGCAGCGCCTTCAGCAGGGTGGTCTTACCGCTGCCGAGAAAGCCGGTGAGGATGGAGACGGGCATCCGGTCCAGCGGGGAGGGAGGGGCTGTGTCGTCGGGCATGGGGGGCTCCCGTGAGAGGCTTCTTTGGTGTCGGGCGTCGGCTCGGTCGGGCCGGCCTGGTCAGATGGGGGCCGGCTCGCGGCAATCCGCGCAGAGCCCGGCCACTTCGATGGTGATGCGCTTGACCTGGAAATTCAGGCCGTCGGCGTAGTTCCGCAGTTCACGGTCGAGCGCGCCGCCGGCCAGCTCATGGGCGGCGCCGCAGCTCTGGCAGATCAGGAAATAGCCGCGATGCGGCCGCTCCGGCTCGGCACAGCCGACGAAGGCGTTCAGGCTCTCGATCCGGTGGACAAGGCCCTGTTCGATCAGAAACTCCAGGGCACGGTAGACGGTGGGCGGGGCCACGCGGGAGTCGTCGCCGTCATCGGCGCGGGCGCGGCTCAGCTTGTCGATCAGGTCGTAGGCGCCGATCGGCGCGTGGCTGTCCCAGATCAGCTCCAGCACCCGGCGGCGCAGGTCGGTCAACCGCGCCCCGCGCTGCGTGCACACGATCTCGGCCGACGCCAGGGCATCGGCGACGCAGCGGTCGTGATCGTGGTCGGTGGTGGGAAAGCTGGTCACGGGCCTCGGATCCGTTCGTTGGCTTGGGCTTCAGATATAGACCACCAACCCTTCCGCTGCCACCCGGTCCGGTCGAGACGGCGAACGCGGTGCGGGTGATCCGATGCAGGCCCTCCCCCGTAGACAGGCGTAATGTTCGGGGGAACAGTCTGGCAGCGAGAACGACCATGACCGGCATACAGTCACGCTCTTTCTCCCGGCGCACCGTGCTCGGTGCGATGGCCGCGACCGGGGCGGCGTCGATCCTGGGAGCGCCATTGGGAATGTCGGCCGCACAGGCCGCCCCGTCATTGGCCTCGGCCTATCCGAGCATCCTGAAATTCCGGGTCCAGCGCGACGGCGGCTTCATCGGCCATGTGATGGAACGCTACCGGCCGGTCGGCCAGGAACTGCAGGTCGACGTCTTTATCGGCTTCGTGGTCTCCCTGGCCTTCATTCCCCTCTATCGCTACGAGCACCGGGCCCGCGAAATCTGGCGCGAGGGCCGTCTGGTGCGGCTCGATACGGTGACCAACGACAATGGCGAGCCCCAATCGGTGACGGGTCGGGCCGGGTCGGACGGGTTCGCGGTTACCGGCACCGAAGGCGCGCTGACCGCGCCGGCCGACATTCTGCCGTCCAGCTACTGGCACCCGCGGTTCACCGAGTCCTCCAGCATGCTGGACAGCCAGCTCGGCCGGATCCTGGAATTCGACATCGCGAAGATCGGCACCGAACGGATCGACGTGCTCGGCCAGCCGGTGGAGGCGGACCGGTTCGCGATGCGCGGGGATGTGGATCTGGACTTCTGGTACGACGCGGATCGGGTCTGGCAGAAGATGGCCTTCACCATCAAGGGCGGCTTCATGGAGTACGACCGGGTCGCCCCGACCGCCGAGGACGAGGGGCTGTTCGGCTCTCCCCTGTCCACCGGAACCGCGCTGCCGCCGCCGGGGACCGCGTGACGGTTCTGCGCGTCGTCCTGGGCGATCAACTCGATCGGCAGATCTCCAGCCTCACCGACCTCGACCGCGACGCGGACGTGGTCCTGATGATGGAGGTGACGGACGAGACGACCTATGTCCCCCATCATCCCAAGAAGATCGCCCTCATCCTCTCCGCCATGCGCCATTTCTCGGCGGCGCTGGAGGCGGAGGGGGCGACGGTGGACTATGTCCGCCTGGATGCCTCGCAGAATACGGGCAGCTTCACCGGCGAAGTCGATCGGGCGGTGAAGCGACACAAGCCCAAGCGGATCGTCGTGACCGAGCCGGGAGAATGGCGGGTCGAGCAGGACGTGAAAGCCTGGGAGCAGGCTTTCGGTCTGCCGGTGGAGATCCGGGCCGACGACCGGTTCCTGTGCTCCCGCGCCGAATTCGCCGATTGGGCCAAGGGCCGCAAAATGTTCCGCATGGAGCATTTCTATCGCGAGATGCGCAAGCGCACCGGCATCCTCATGGACGGCGACGATCCCGTGGGCGGGGAGTGGAATTTCGACAAGGAGAACCGCAAGCCGCTGCCCAAGGGGATCCGGGCGCCGAATTTCGCGGGCGTGGCCCCCGACGAGATCACCGAACCGGTCCTGGCGCTGGTCGCCGAGCGTTTTGCTGACAATTTCGGCGACCTCGACGGCTTCCGCTTTCCGGTCACCCGCGATCAGGCCCTCGGTCTGCTGGACCGGTTCATCGCGCGCGGGCTGAAGGATTTCGGCGACTACCAGGATGCCATGGCGCTGGGCGAGCCGTTCCTGTTCCACTCGCTGATTTCGCCGGCGCTGAATATCGGCCTGCTGCGGCCGCGCGAGGTGATCGAGCGGGTGGAGGCGGCCTATCGCGCCGGTGTGGCCCCCCTGAACGCGGCGGAGGGGTTCATCCGGCAGATCCTGGGCTGGCGCGAATACGTGCGCGGGATCTACTGGCACGCCATGCCGGAGTACGCCGAGACCAATGCCTTCGGCGCGGACAGGCCGCTGCCGGCGCTGTACTGGACCGGCGAGACCGACATGCGCTGCCTCGCCGAAGTGGTCGGCCAGACCCGGCGCGAGGCCTATGCCCACCACATCCAGCGGCTGATGGTGACCGGGTGCTTCGCCCTGCTGATCGGCGCCGATCCGGACGAGGTCAACGCGTGGTACCTGGCGGTCTACGCCGACGCCTTCGAGTGGGTGCAGCTTCCCAATACCCACGGGATGGTGCTGCACGCCGATGGCGGCATGCTCGGCTCCAAGCCCTACGCGGCCTCGGGCAAGTATATCGACCGGATGTCGGACTATTGCGGGACGTGCCGCTACGACGTGAAGCAGACCGCGGGGGAAACCGCTTGTCCCTTTAACGCGTTGTACTGGCGGTTCCTCGATCGCAACGCAGGGCACCTGCGGGACAACCGGCGGATGGCGATGATCTACCGAACCTGGGACCGGTTCGACGACGACCGGCGCGCGGCGATCCTGGCGCGGGCCGACAGATTCCTTGAGACCTTGGACTGAGAGGCGGAGACGATGGCAGAGCGGATTGTCTGGATCACCGGCGCCAGTTCCGGCATCGGCCGCGCGGTGGCGCTGGAGATGGCGCGGGACGGCTGGCGGGTCGTCGGCTCGGCCCGGCGCCAGGAGGAACTCGACGAGCTGGCGGCGGAAGGCCCGGCCGGCCGGATCACCGGAGTCGCCGTCGACGTGACCGACCTGGAGGCGACCAAGGCCGCCGCCGCCCGGATCGAGGCGGAGATCGGGCCGATCGACTGTGCCGTCCTGGCGGCGGGCACGCACATCCCGACCTCGGCCGAGGACTTCAGGCCGGAGGATTTCCGCAAGCTGGTCGAGGTCAACGTCATGGGCGTGGTCCATGCGACCGCGGCGGTCCTGCCCGGCTTCAAGGCGCGCCGGTCCGGCCATCTGGTCGTTGTGGCCAGCGTCGCCGGCTATGGCGGCCTGCCGACCGCGGCCGGCTACGGGGCGACCAAGGCGGCGCTGATCAACTTCACGGAAGCGATGAAGTTCGACCTGGACGATTTCGGCGTGAAGACCCAGCTCGTCTGTCCCGGCTTCGTGAAGACGCCGCTGACCGACAAGAATCCGTTTCCCATGCCGTTCCTGATGGAAGTGGAGGATGCCGCCAAGGCGATGGTGTCGGGCATGAAGGGCGGCGGGTTCGAGATCACCTTCCCCAAGCGGTTCACGACCCTGGTGAAGATCGTCTCGAGCCTGCCCTACCGGCTGTACTTTGCGCTGGTCGCCAAGGGGACCAGAGGATGAGGGAGACACGGCAATGATCGACGGTCGCCGCAATCTGGACGCCTATCTGAAGGCCTACGAGGTCATGGGGCCGGACAACCTCGACGTGTTCGACACGGTCTGCGATCCCGATGTGCGGTTCGTGGATCCGTTCAACGACCTGCGCGGGGTGGAGCGGTTGAAGGACGTCTATCGCGAGATGTACGACACCCTCGATAATCCGCGTTTCACCATCCATGACAGCGCGGTCGGGGAGAAGGCGGGCTATATCCGCTGGCAGTTCGATTTCGCCCTGCGCGGCCGCGAGATGTCGATCGACGGCATGTCGGAGGTCGCTTTCGGGCCGGACGGCCGGGTGGTCGCCCATGTGGACCACTGGGATTCCGGGTCCCAGGTCTATGCCCGGATCCCCGTCCTGGGCGCGGCGATCGGATTGGTCCGAAGGCGGATCGCGCTGTAAGGATCCGACTGGATATCGGCTGTCATCCCGGTCTGGCCTGCAGGGCCATGGCCAGGATGACAGAGAGTTGGTTTATGCCGCCTCGCGGCCCTCGCCGGTCTCGGCCCGCTCCGCGCTGGCCTTCTGGAAGAACAGGGTCACCGTGCCGAGCTCGATGCCGAACTTGGTGACATAGGCGCGGTTGACCATGACCCCGTCCGACTGCAGGAACATCCAGTCGTCGAACCGCACCTTCACGTCGTGGCCCTGGATGTTCAGCTCCATCTCGTAGGTCCAACTGAAGGCGGAGCCCTCGGTCTGACCCTGCGCCGTGCCGATCACGTCGCTGGCCCGGCCGACATAGGAATTCTCGCCAACCTTCTCGATCCGCCAGATCCGCTGGTCCTTCTCCCCGTCGGCATAGTCGAACTGCTCGTCGAGGGTCAGGGTGGTTCCGTCCCAGGTGCCGGTGATGTCGACGACGAACTGCCGCCGCAGGTTCCCGAACCGGTCCTCGAAGATGCCCCAGGCCTTGGTCTTGCCCTCGAAATAGTCCTCGAGCACGAGCTTGGGCGTGGTCCCCTTGAAATCGTCGATCTGCATGGACTGGCAACCCCCCAAAAGTAGGAGAACTGTCACTACATACGCGAATCGGTAGAGCATGGATCAGTCTCCTGGTTGACTTCCCCATCTTTACGCAGAATTTCCGCCCGCAGATGTCCCTGGGCGTCGCGATCGAGTGGAAAACGCCACATCAGGCCGATCGCCACCGCCTTCAGCAGGACCGGCAGCCCGGCATAGAGCAGGGCGAGCGCCAGCAACGCGCCGTCGCCGTTTGTGCCGGCCGCGTCGAACCCGGCGACGTCGAGCAGTCCGAAGGCGATGCCGACCGCCAGGGCCAGCGCCATCTTGGTCGCCATCCCCCAGAACGCGAAATACAGCCCCGTGCGCCGGCCGCCGCCCTGCGCGGTGTCGACATCGACCACATCCGCCTGGATCGCGCTCGGCAGGGTCAGGTCGGCACCGAGGCACAGGCCCGTGGCGATGCAGATCACGAGGAAGACGTCCGCGTCGCCGGCCCCCAGCAGCGGCACGATGGCGAAGATGGCGGCGTTCAGGATCATCGCGGTGCACCAGGTCCGGTGCTTGCCGAGGCGGCGCGCCACCAGCAGCCAAAGCGGCACGCCGAGGATACCGCACAGGAAATAGACGAACAGCAGCAGCCCCTGCCGCTCCGGGGCGACCAGAACATGCTCCACGAAGAGCAGGAACAGGGTCGCCGGCAGGCCATTGGCCAAACCGTTGATCAGATAGGCGAGGATGAGGCGCAGAAACGGCTTGTTGCGCAGCAGAAGGCGCCGGGACTCCGTCCAGGGCAGCGGGTTCGGGGCGGCTGTGCGGTGGTCCCGTACGGCCGCCGCGGCGGTGCCGACGGTCAGCGGCAGCACGACCATCAGCGCCAGCGCCAGCGCTCCCAGCGCCGCTCCGGGCCGCACGTCTCCCTCGATCCCGAGAAAGACCGGCGTTCCGGCGGCGAGCAGCGTGCCGATGACCACGCAGGACTCCCGGGCGCCGGCGATGCGACTGCGTTCATCATAGTCGTC
Organism: Thalassobaculum sp. OXR-137; assembly: GCF_034377285.1. Taxonomy (NCBI): domain Bacteria; kingdom Pseudomonadati; phylum Pseudomonadota; class Alphaproteobacteria; order Rhodospirillales; family Thalassobaculaceae; genus Thalassobaculum; species Thalassobaculum sp. OXR-137. The sequence continues at coordinate 2,571,701 of NZ_CP139715.1, forward strand.
GGAGAGCTCGGCGCCCCAGGCGCCGTGGGGAAGCTGGATCATCGTCCAGCCGAGATAGAGCAGCAGGCTCCAGCCCAGCAGATGCCAGGCGCCGGCATCCTCTGGCGGCCGGAAGATCATCCAGACGGACAGCATGAGCAGCGGGACGGCGGCCAGCATCCAGGGACGCCGCCGCCCGAACCGGCTGCGGCTGCGGTCCGACAGGGCGCCGATCACCGGGTCGGTGACCACGTCCCATAGCCGGGCCACCAGCAGGATCGCGCCGACCGTCGCCAGCGGCAGCCCCACCTCCTGCGAGTAGAAGGTGGGCAGGAAGATGAACAGCGGCACGCCGAGTGCGCCGATGGGGAGTCCCGGCAGGCCGTAGGCGATCAGCCGGGCGACCGACAGCCTCCCGCCGGAGGCGGAAGGGGATTTGGGCTCAGCCACGCTGGAAGGCGAAATGGCGCACGTCGATATTTCCGGACAGGAAGCCGCCCTCGCAATAGGCGAGATAATACAGCCACATCCGCTTGAACCGGTCGTCGAACCCGAGCGCGGCGATCTCCGGCCAGGAGGCCAGGAACCGGTCGCGCCATTCGGCCAGGGTGCGGGCATAGTCCACGCCGAAGCCGCGCTCGTCCTGTGGCTTCAGCCCGACCTGCGCGGCGTGGTCGATCACATGGTCCCGGGTCGGTAGCATGCCGCCGGGGAAGATGTAGCGCTGGATGAAGTCCGGATTTCGGCGATAGTCGTCGAAGGAGTCGGGCTCGATGGTGATGATCTGCAGGGCCGCCTTGCCGCCGTCCTTCAGCCGTTCTTTCACGGTGTTGAAGAAGGCCGGCCAGTACTTCACGCCCACCGCTTCGAACATTTCGATCGAGGCCACGGCGTCGTATCGGCCGGCCACGTCGCGGTAGTCGCACAGCTCGAACGTCATCCGGTCCGCCATGCCGACCGCTTCAGCGCGCGCACGGGCATAGGCGAGCTGCTCGGTGGACAGGGTGATCCCGTGCACCGAGGCGCCGTAGTCCCGGGCGGCCACTTCGGCGAACCCGCCCCAGCCGCATCCGATCTCAAGCACCGTCTGGCCCGGCTTCAGCTCCAGATCCTGGGCGAGCCGATGGTATTTGGCGAGCTGGGCCGCCTCCAGATCCTGCTGGGTGCCGTCGAACAGCGCGGCGGAGTAGGTCATCGTCGGGTCGAGCCAGCGCTCGTAGAACGCATTGCCCAGGTCGTAGTGGTAGCTGATGTTCCGTCGGGCGCCGCTGCGGGAATTCCGGTTCAGAATATGGATCGCCCGGCGCACCAGCTTGGCCAGCGGGTGGGCGCGGGTGTGGTGTTCGAGCGCTGCCTTGTTGCGGCAGAACAGCTCGACCAGGGCGGTCAGGTCCGGGCTCTCGGCCTCGTCCTCGATGAAGGCTTCGGCGAAGCCCAGGTCGCCGCCCATCATGAAGCGGCGGACCACGCCGGGATCCTTGATCCGCACGGTGGCGGAGGGGCCCGGTTCGCGGCCCTCGAAGGTCAATTGCCGGCCGTCGGGGAACTGTACCGTCAACTGGCCCACGGCCAGCCGGGTGAGCAGCGACATGCCGCGTCGGGTCCAGGCATCCAATCCGCTGAAATCGAACTGGGACAGCGGGGAGGAGAGAGTGGTGTCTGACATCGGGGGCTTCCCTCTTGTCTGGCGCCGTTGAAACTAGGCCGCCTTGGCCGGATGGGTAGGGGAGTCGTGGCTTTGTCCGCGCGAGACCGGTGCCTGGGGCGGCTCGGGGCGCGGATGGAATTTTGCCTTTTTCAGACGCAGCCTCCCGGCCTCCCAGAGGATCGCGGCGATCACCTTGAAGGTGTTGAGAGGGTGGGAGAACAGGGTCGCGGTGAGCGTGCGGTCGGTCAGTGTCCGACGCTCGGCGGCATGGGTCGCGATCATCCGGTCGGCACCATCCGGACCGACCAGACGGATCAGCAGGCGCAGCGTCTCCGACGGCTCGTCGGTCCGGAACCGGTAGCTCCCGGCCAGATCAAAGAATGGCGAGACGTGGAAGACCTTCCGCGCTTCCTGCACCAGCGGTTCGCCCGGCACGTGGTCCGGCGCCGCGGGAATGAAATAGCAATGCTGGTCGCCGAAGGTGTTCTTGACCTCGTACAGCACGCCCGCCAGCGACCCGTCGGCGCGGTAGCCCCAGTACACCGTCAGCGGATTGAACGCGTAGCCGAGGGTTCGCGGAATGCAGAAGCACAGCACCCGGCCGCCCGGAATGGCGCAGCCCTGCTCGGCGAAGACGGCTTCGACCCAGGGCTTCAGCGGCGCGCCGTCGCCCGGGCCGTGGTCGCGTTGGTGGAAGGAGAACAGGTTGCCCCGGTCGACGGAGAACAGCCGCATGGCGCTGTCGAGCGCGGGCAGTTCGTCCAGGTCGAGCAGGAGCGACGCGACCCGGTAGCGAAACCGGTGGCGCATCGGGGCAAAGCGACAATGCATCACCTTGCCGAGATACAGGGCCGAGCGGCGGTCGGTCATCGGGGGCCTCAGTCAGCCGCTTCCACGGAGCGCAGGGCGCCGGCTCGGAAGGGTTGCCCGTCCGCCGGCTCGACGGTCTCGCTCCAGGGTGGCACGGTACCGAGAGCCTTGGCCACAGCGATACCCGATCGCAGTCCGTCCTCGTGGAACCCCCAGCCGCAATAGCTGCCGCAGAACCAGGTGCGCCGACGTCCCTGAATGTCGGACATCAGGCCCTGGGCGGCGATCGCGGCGGTGTCGAAGACCGGGTGGTCGTACTCGAACCGGGCAAAGACCTTGGCCGGATCGGGCTCGTCGAGCGGGTTCAGGCTGACGAACAGCGGATAGCGACGGTCGATGTTCTGCAGCCGGTTCATCCAGTAAGTGACCGCCACGTCGTGGTCGGCCCCGCTGCCGGTCGACAGGTAGTTCCAGGACGCCCAGGTGCGCCGCCGGCGCGGCATCAGCGCCGGGTCGCGGTGCAGGATCGCGACGTTCTTCTGGTAGGAGAAGCAGCCCAGGAGGCGGCGCTCCATGGCGTCCGGCTCGGCGAGCAGCGACAGGGCGGTATCGCCATGGGTGGCGATCACCACCTCGTCGAACCGCTCGCTTCCGCTGTCGGTGATCACGTCCACGCCGAACGCGTCGCGCCGGATGCTGCGGACTGGCGTGGACAGCCGGATGCGGTCGGCGAAGGGGGCTGAGATCCGCTGAACGTATTCGCGCGAGCCGCCGGTCACCGTGTGCCACTGCGGCCGCGCGGCGAAGTCGAGCAGACCGTGATTACAGAAGAACTGGACGAACGACCGCGCCGGGAAGGCCATCATGGTTTCCGCGGGGCAGGACCAGATCGCCGCCGCCATCGGCAGCAGGTGATCCTCGATGAAGCCGGGGCCGTATCCTTCGCGGGTCAGGTAGCCGCCGAGGGTGATCGTCTCGTCATTGGCCGGCATGGCCAGCAGCGACGGCGCCGTGCGGTAGAACCGCACCAGATCCCGGATCATCCGCCAGTACCGGGCGCTGACCAGATTGCTCGGCTGGGCGGTGAAGCCGGCAAAGGAGCCCTCGTATTCGAGACGGCCGCCATCGACCGACACGGCGAAGGACATGTCGCTCTTCTCGGTCGCCACGCCCAGTTCGGCGAACAGCGCGATCAGGTTGGGATACGTGCGCTCGTTATAAACGATGAAGCCGGTATCGACCGGGATGGTGACGCCGTCGTAATCGACATCCACGGTGTTGCTGTGCCCGCCGAGCCGGTCAGCCGCTTCGAACACGGTGACGTCGTGATCGCGGTCGAGCAACCAGGCGGTGGACAGACCCGAGATTCCGGACCCGATGACGGCGATGCGCATAGGCTGTCTCTCTCCCATAATGGCTCTCATCTTACGAGCAGGGGGCGATCTCGGATCAGGCGACGGGACGCGATCACTCCTTCTTGATCGTCGCCAGGGCCTCCAGCGCCCGCTGGCGGGCTCCGGCGTGGTCGACGATGGGCTTGGGATAGGTCTTGCCCAGGGTCACGCCGGCTTGCGACAGCTCCATCGGCTTGGCCTCCCAGGGCTTGTGAATGACGGCGTCGGGCAGTTTGGCCAGTTCCGGAATCCAGCGCCGCACGTAGCGACCGTCACCGTCGAATTTCTCGCCCTGCAGCACCGGGTTGAAGATCCGGAAATACGGGGCGGCGTCGGCACCGCAGCCGGCCACCCACTGCCAACTGGCGGCGTTGTTGGCGAGGTCGGCGTCGACCAGCGTGTCCCAGAACCAGGCTTCTCCCTCGCGCCAGTGGATCAGCAGGTCCTTGATCAGGAAGGAGGCGACGATCATCCGCACCCGGTTGTGCATCCAGCCGGTGTGCCACAGTTCCCGCATCCCGGCGTCCACGATGGGGTAGCCGGTGCGGCCGCGGCGCCAGGCCTTGAGGCCGTCGGGGTCGTCGCGCCAGGGAAAGTCCTCGAACTCGCGCCGCAGGGAGATTTCGGGCAGGTCGGGATTGTTGAACAGCAGGTTGTAGGAGAACTCCCGCCAGCAGATCTCCGACAGGAAGCTCGCCGTGCCGCGATCCATCGCCTCGTTGCTGCGGGCCTCGCTTGCCAGGCGGGCGGCGTGCCAGATCCGCCGGGGCGAGATATCGCCGAAATGCAGGTGCGGCGAGAGGGCGGAGGTGCCGTTGGTGCTGGGGATGTCGCGCTTGGCCTTGTAGTCGGGCACCGCCTCGTCGAGGAAGCGTTCCAGCCGCTCGGCGGCGCCGGCTTCGCCGGGCGTCCAGGTCTCACGTAGCCCGCCGGCCCAGTCCGGCTCGGTCGGCAGCAGGCCCCAGGTGTCCAGATCGTCGCTGTCCGGCGCCGTCTTCGGCGCGGCCAGTGTCTTCGGCGCCGCCAGCGGCTCGGCGGGGTCGCCCTTCGCCTGGACGGCGCGCCAGAACGGGGAGAACACCTTCAGCGGCGTGCCCTGCTTGGAGACGATCTCCCACGGCTCGTAGAGCAGGCTGCCGTTGAAGCTGCGCACTTCCAGGTCGCGCTTCTTGAGGGCGTCCTTTATCTTCCCGTCGCGCTCGGTCGCCCAGGGCTCGTAGCGCCGGTTCCAGAACACGGCACCGGCGCCGGTCTCCTCCACCATCCGGTCCAGCACGTCCGCTGCCTTGCCCCGGCGCAGTACGAGGGGGCTACCGGCTTTGTCCAGCGTCTCGGCAAGCCGGGCCAGCGAGCCGTGCAGCCACCAGCGCGACGCCCCGCCCGGCCGCCAGTCGCCGGCATCCTCGTCGTCCAGGATGAACACAGGCACCACCGGCCCGCCCCGCTCCACGGCGGCGGCAAGGGCGGGATTGTCGTCCAGGCGCAGGTCGCGGCGGAACCAGAGGATCGTGGGCGCGGTATCGGGCATGGAGAGCTTCGGCGGGTTACGGGCGGTAACGAGAGGTACGCGTCCTTGCCCGCACCGGATCAGGCTCGGCGCCGATTGGGTCTGCGTTTTCCGGCGGAAGGCTGCGTCGTCGCGTCCGTTGGCGGCGGTGCGCTGAGACGGGCGTCCACACCCCACCCCTGCACCAGATGGAGGCCGAGCTCGAGGGCGGCAGTGACGGCCGCCTCATCGGGGCAGTGATATGCGATCACCCGGTGACGGCCGATCTTATCGAGGGTCTGCGACAGCATCGCGCGGTCCCCAGCCGACAGGTTCGCCAGCGCCGGGGTCCATTCGACCTTGATGAAGCGGATCTCGGGGGACGCCTCGACGAAGTGTTGCAGGGAGGTCCATGGCACCGCGTCGACGGCAACCGTCGCCTCCTGCTCGGCGAGCCGTCGCACCGCCGCGGCGAAACGGTCCGGCGCGTCGATCATCTCGATATGGGACAGCTCGAAGATCAGATGCCGGCGCCAGTCGAAGCGCTGGTCGAGCAGAAAGGTCTCGAAGATGTCGGACAGAATCGTGGAGAGGTGGATGTTGATCGACAGCCGCCGGTCCGTCCGAGCCCGGTCCCGGGACAGATGGTGCAGCATGCGCCGGTCGAGAATTTCGGTAATCCGGTCGAACAGCCACGGGTTTCGGCTCAGCGGGATACCGTAGAGCTTCTGGATCGCCTGGATGGAGGTGGAGATCTCGATGGCCAGGACCGACGGCGCCGCCGGGTCTGACAGATCCACGATCGCCTGTTCGCGCAGCAGGTTCGAGATATCGGCCGAGGCAAGATTGCGTTCGATCGACAGGAAGGCGGCCAGCGCCTTGTCCTCGTCATCCTCGGCGCGGAAATCGGGGCGGGCCTCGACCGCCCGGGCCATCTCCCGGCAGACCGTCAGGAACGGCTCGGGTCGGGACTGCAGGGAGAAATGGGTCTCGCCGATCGGCGGCTTGCCATGGGCGACCAGCAGGGCTGACAGCGACTTCACCGCGCTTGTCAGGGCGGTGGCGGCGGATGAGCGGACGACGAAGCAGATCCGATGATCCGCCAGGTCGAAGCGCTGGGCGTCGAGCTGCCGCGCGCGTTCCTGCAACCGTCCGGACAGCACACGGAAGAAGGCCGGGTCGTCGATATGCGGGACCTGGGACAGATCGACGACTAGCGCGGTCAGATCGGGATGCTCCTCGGCCGCCTTCATGGCCAGGGCAAGCAGGTCGGCCTCGCGCGTTCTCATCGCATGCTCTCCCGACGCTCACCCACCGGGCCGTGCTGGGCCGGCGGCGGGGCGAGCAGCTCGGAGGAAGGGATGCGCCAGACCCGGCCCGACTGCATCAGGGCGACTTCGAAACGGCGGGCGAACAGCCGCCGAAGATCCGGCGCGCGGACGTCCAGCCCTCCGGTATAGGCGCCGAAGGCCGGCAGGATCAGCCGGGTGCCGTCATTGACGAAGCAGCGGCCGGAGACCGTGCGCCCCTTCACCCGCAGCCGGGCGACCGGATGGTAATGGCCGGAGATCTCGCCCGGCCGGCCGGCTTCCTCCGCCTCGTGGCGGAAGCTGAGGGGGCCGTCGACGAGGCCGTCGATGACGCTGCCGCCCAGGCCGCTTGGCGGACCGGGGTCGTGGTTGCCGGTGATCCAGATCCAGTCGACCGCGTCTACCAGGGCTGCGAGGCCGGAGCGGTCCGCTTCGTCCAGGCGGGATGAGGCCGCCGCGTCGTGGAAGCTGTCGCCGACGCAGATCACCCGTTTTGGCGCGTGGGTCCGGATCGCCGTCGCCAGCCGCGCAAGCGTTGCCCTTGTGTCGTAGGGCGGCAGCAGCGTGCCCTTGCGCGCCAGGCTGGAGCCCTTTTCCAGGTGCAGGTCGGCGACGATCAGCGTCTCGCGGGTCGGCCAGATCAGCACGCCGGCCGCATCGGCGAGCAGCTCGGCACCGTTCAGGATCAGGGGGACGGGTCGGTTCATCCGCTGACGGTACCGGTGGGCGGCGCCCGGTCAAGCGTCCCGTGGCCGGCCATAGGCGGCAGGCTCAGGGCCAGCGCACTTCCGGCGGCAGGCTCATCAGAATCGCCTCCACATTGCCGCCGGTCTTCAGCCCGAAGATCGTGCCTCGGTCGTAGAGCAGGTTGAACTCCACGTAGCGGCCGCGGCGCACGAGCTGGTGCTCGCGTTCGGCCGCGGTCCAGTCCTCGTCCATGCGCCGGGCCGCGATTCTGGGATAGGTCTCCAGGAAGGCGAGGCCGACATCCTTGGTGAAGGCGAAGGCGCTGTCGAAATCCTGGTCGAGATAGTCGTAGAAGATGCCGCCGATGCCGCGCGGCTCGTCGCGGTGTTTCAGGTGGAAGTACTCGTCACACCATTTCTTGAACTTCGGATAGTACTCCGGATCGTGCTTGTCGCAGGCCGCCTTCAGGCCCGCGTGGAAGGCGTCGGTATCGACCTGTTCCGGGACCATGGGCGTCAGATCGGCACCGCCGCCGAACCAGCTCTTGGTGGTGGCGATGTGCCGGGTGTTCATGTGCACCGCCGGCACCTTGGGTGACTGCATATGGGCGACCAGGGAAATGCCGGTGGCGAAGAATCGCGGGTCCTCGTCGGCGCCGGGGATCTGCTTGCGAAACTCCTCGGAGAATTCGCCATGGACCGTGGAGACGTTGACCCCGACCTTCTCGAAGACGCGGCCCTTCATCACCGACATGACGCCCCCGCCGCCGCCGTCGCGCTCCCAGGCCTTGCGCTCGAAGCGGCTGGGATCGCGGTCCTTGAGCGGACCGTCGTAGCTGTCCTCCAGCGCTTCGAAGGCGGCGCAGATCCTGTCGCGCAGCTCCTCGAACCAGGCTTGCGCGGCGGCGCGTTGATCGTCGGATGAAAGATACATGGGGCCGCTCCTGCCGGGCATGGGTGACGGGCAAAGAGAACCACCGCAGACGGAACAGGGCAAGCAGCCAGCGCCTCAATGGGCCTTACGTCTGGGTCGCCGCGCGTAGAGGGCGGAGAAGGCGAGCCGTTCCTCGAAGAGACCCGTGGGTTCGAGCGCCAGCAGCCGCGAGCGGGCATCGATCTCGAAGCTGTCGACCCGGCTTCCGAGACGTTTGGGATTGAAATAGGACGTGGAGAACATGTGGCCGATGGCGTCGTCGACGGTCCAGCGCCGGGTGACCGGATACAGCACTCGCTCAACCTCGCAGAAGGCGGACGCGCGCAGGAAATCCTCGTGCTGACCCCGGTTGGCGGCATGTGGAACACCCTCGGGGCACCAGTCCTCCTTCAGCGCCTCGATGGTCCGTCCGATCTTGGTCTCCGACCGGGTGCGGCCGTCCTCGTGGACCACGACCACGCCGCCTCCGGGTTCCAGCACCGAGTCCAACCGGTGCAGAACCAGGGCGCGGTCTGTCCAGTGGAACGACCGGCCGAACAGGGCGACCCGGGCGGGACCGTCCTCCGGTGCCACCGCTTCCGCAATCTTGTGCACGAAGGGAATGTCGGCGCCGATCTCCAAGGCCCGCCGCCGCGCGGCGGCGAGCATGGGCTCGTTCGGCTCGATCCCGGTCACGGCCACGCCGAGCGCGTGAAGGCCGAAGGTGAGCGGTCCGGGTCCGCAGCCGATATCGAGCACCCGCCCGACTCCGTCCTCCAGGGCGAAGCGCCCGACGATGTCGGCGATCATTTCCGGCGGGTAGGGCAGCCGGTAGCGGACGTAGTGGTCGACGGTGCTGTCGAACAGGGTGGTGGTGTCGATCATGACGGGACGGATCGCGCAAAAGGGGACGGGACGTCGGAACAATAGCCGATCCGGATGACGGATCGTCTACTGCGTGCCGATTATTCGCGATCGCCCATTTGCGATGCGCTGCCGATCTTTGCGGCTTGGGCGTGGGCGGACCCCCCTGTACTCTGACGAAAACCGGCCCATGTGATCGCCTGGACAACCAAGAGTCCGGACAACCCGACGCCCGGACATCCCATCGACAGAGGAGGACACCATGACCAAGGCCTATGCCGAGATCACCGATCTGATGCAGCGCTATTTCGACGGCTTCTACAATGGGGACGTGGAGCTGCTGAAGACCGTGTTTCATCCGAGCTGCCATCTGTTGTCCGCCCGCGATGGCGCGCTGACGGATGACGACATGGAGGCGGTCTACAAGCGTGTCGCCGGCCGTACGGCGCCGGCCGTCAATGGCGAGACCAACCGGGACCGGATCCTGTCGATCGACCTCGCCAATCCTGAGCTGGCGCTGGCCAAGGTGCAGATCGCCATCGGCCAGAAGCTGTTCACGGACTACCTGAACTGCATCCGGATCGACGGCGAGTGGAAGATCATCTCCAAGGTGTTCACCTACGATCTGATGGAGCAGGCCTCGGTCAACGCCCAGGCGGCTGAGTAACCGTTCGGGCCTTAGGTATTTGGCGAGGTGCGGTTGGAGAAGACAACCCGCACTTCGCCCATCATGTGTGTGAATTTTTCTGACGAAACAGCAGTTTGGTGGGAAGGGTGATGCCATTGGTTCGGCTTGACCGTCGTCGGTAGGCATCCAAGCACCCCGACATTTCCTGTCGCTGGGACCGCCATCCGAAAACGACAAAGGCCCGCTTTGAGCGGGCCTTCGCGTGTCCGGTCGTCGCCGGCTATCGCGCCGTCGGTGCAGCGTTTCAGGCCGGGTTCGCGTCCGGCGTCGGGCCCTCGGGGCGGGACCGGCGCTGCGACATGAACTGGTCGAACTCGGCCTTGTCCTTCGCCCGGCGAAGCTGCTCCAGGAAGTCCTGGAACTCCTGCTGCTCCTCCTCGAGGCGACGCAGGGTCTCCGCCTTGTAGTCGTCGAAGGCGGCGTTGCCGCTCGAACCGCTGGCGCGGGATTCCGACTTCCACCACTGACCGCGGCGGCTCTTGAAACAACCCATCCGTCCACTCCACATCATGTAACCAAGGATCGCGAGGCCAACCGGCCAGAAAACGACGAAGCCGGCGACCATCAGCCCGATCCAGGCTGGCTTGCCAAATTCGTCGAGCTTGTGAACCAGCTCCATAGAACCTCCAATGTTAATGTTTATAACATTTACATAAGCGGCCGCGGAGCGCGTATCAAGAAGGGCATGGGGAAAAATTCGTGTGGTAAATGCCGCAGCGATTTGCGGTGGGCGTCAGCGCTGGTGAACCGGCAATCCCAGACCCTGCAGATAGACCAGGACCCCGGCCTCCAGCAGTTCTTCCGGCGTCATCGGCAGCGCCCGCGAGCCCCCCGCATTGCGGGTGAACAGCGCGGCGACTCCGTGGGCCAAGCTCCAGACATGCAGGGCGACCATCAGGGCCGGCGGTCTTTCGCCTTCCGGAGCCAGAGCACATAGGGTGTCGGCGGCACGGCGCAAGACCGAGAAGGCCTGGTCGGACGCCTTGCGGAGCTCCGGCGTGGCGTTGCGGTCGATCCCGGCCTCGAACATGGCGGAATAATGCGAGGGTTCATCCCGGGCGAAGGCGAGATAGGCCTGCCCCGTGCGCTCGAAGGCGCTGAAGGGATCGGGCTTGCCGTCGTCCCAGGCCGCCTCCAACCGGCCGGCGAAAAGTGTGAAGCCGCGCTCCGCCACATCGGCCAGCAGGGCGTCCCGGTCCCGGAAATGCCGGTAGGGTGCAGCCGCACTGACCCCGGCGGAGCGGGCCGCGTCGGCAAAGCTGAAGCCGCCGGCGCCCTTCTCCGCGATCAGGTTCAGCGCAGCCTCGATCAGGGCTTCCCGCAGGTTGCCGTGATGGTAGCCGCGCCTCGGCCCTCCGGATCCGTCTCTCGACCAGCTCATGCAGCCTAATTAGGCCATCGCCGGGGCGAATGCAGCCGCAATCGTCGCGCCGTTGGGTGACGGGGCGGTTGACGCGGCGGCGGGGCGATAGCATTGCTGTGGCACCGAGTGACCCGCTGCCGAGGGCGTGATGGCGACCATCCTGAACTGCTTCCCGTTGACCGTTTACAAGGACCGCCTGGGCCTCGATCCGGCCTACCGACGGCAGATCGGCGAGGCGGTGATCGACGCCTACCGGACCGGCCCGAAGGCGGGGGTCAGCAAGACCAGCGCCTGGACGGGCGACCGTAACGGCCGGGAGTTTCTGCACCTGGATCCGGCGATGGCGCCGATGTTCAAGGCGGTTCACAGCCGGATGGTCGACTATCTGCGGGCGCTGAAGATCGATCCCTCCAAGCTGGACCTGCACTACACCCGCTCCTGGGGCACGGTGAGCGAGCCGGGACAGTCGATCCGGCGCCACCGCCACAACCAGAGCCATATCTCGGTGGTGTATTATCCGGTGAAGGATGCGGGCACGGGCAACCTGGTGTTCCACCTGCCGGACCCGCTCAACGAGTTCTCCCCCGGTTTGTTCGAGCAACATTCGCGCGACATGGGGCTGATCACCGAGAGCAACATCCTGAATTCGGAGCTGGTCGATCTGCCGGTGGAGGAGGACGACATCGTCGTGTTTCCGTCGAAGACCTATCACGGCACCGAGCCCAACAACACGCCGGGTACCCGGATCTCCATCGCCATCGACGTGGTGATCACCCTGAAGGACAGCGGCGGGGTGGAATACCTGATGCCGCCGGCGGAGAAGTGGCGGAAGTCTCAGGATGTCTGACGCGCCGTCACCGGGTCGGCGGCCGTCAGTGACCGTCCGCGGCCTCGGGATGCGTGAATTCGACGCTGAAGGTCTCGGTCGGCGTGACGGTGAGGTCCACCGCCAGCTTCAGGCTTACCGCCAGCACCATTAGCGCCAGCAGGCCGCGGAGCTGTTCGCCGCGCAGGTTGGCGCCCAGCCGGGTTCCGATCTGCGCCCCGACCACGCCGCCGATCAGCAGCACGATGGCCAGCACGACGTCGACGGTCTGGGTGTTTATCGCCTGCAGGAACGTCACGTTGGCGGTGACGAAGATGATCTGGAACAGCGACGTACCGACGACCACGCTGGTCGGCATGCCGAGGAGATAGATCATCGCCGGCACCAGCACGAAGCCGCCGCCCACGCCCATCATCGCGGTCAGGGTGCCGATCACGACGCCGACGCCCAGCGGCAGCAGCACGCTGATATAGAGCTTCGACTTGCGGAACCGCATCTTGAACGGCAGGCCGTGCAGCCAGGTGTGCTGGTGAATCTTGCGCCGGCGCGGGGTGGCGGAGCGGGTCCGGCGGATCGAGCGGATGCTCTCGTTCAGCATCAGCCCGCCGATGCTGCCCAGCAGGATCACGTAGCTCAGCCGGATCACCAGGTCGATCTGGCCCACGGACCGCAGCAGGTTGAACAGCACAACGCCGATGGACGAGCCCAGGATGCCGCCCAGCAGCAGGACGGTGCCCATGCGCAGGTCGACATTGCCGCGGCGCCAATGGGCAAGCACGCCGGAAACCGACGCGCCGACGATCTGGTTGGCGCTGGTCGCCACGGCGACCGCAGGCGGGATGCCGATAAAGATCAGCAGCGGGGTCATCAGGAAGCCGCCGCCGACCCCGAACAGCCCCGACAGCACGCCGATCGCGCCACCCAGCCCAAGGATCACCAGCAGGTTCACGGAAACCTCGGCGATCGGCAGGTACACGTGCATGGCGCGCTGTCCGGTTTGAGAAGCGGATCACATCTTATGCGCCCTTTCCCGTGGTCCCTGTCAATCACCCGACGTCGAACACCGTGAATCTGACGTGCGTTTTCGCGCGGATGCGACGAATTCGTCTCAGTTCGGCACGCCGGCCCCGATATCCAGGTACCGGCGGTCGAGGACCTCGGTCACGGTGGCGATCCCGTCATTGGCGAAGTCGAAATCCGGCTCGCCCGTCGGTTCAGTGGTCGAGCACGAGTAGAACCAGCGCACGCCCGCGTCGTCGCGCAGGGGGTAGCTCAGCGAGACCCGCTGCATCGTCAGCCCGCGCCAGGCGACAGAGCGCATCCGGGTATACATGCCGCAAGGCTGCGCGCAGGCGAGGAAGAACGGCCGCGAGGCTTCCTGGCGGCGGTCCTCGGGCACCATCTCGAGGTAGTTCCGGCCGGTGATCTCCTCATCGTAAGCCCGCGCGACCATCGAGCCGACCAGACGCAGCCGGATATCGTCGGGCGATACGAGTTCGTGAACCACCATATGGGCGAGGGCCCGGCCGAGTGCCTCCGGCCGGAAGTCGCGCCGATGCGGAACCAGGCCAGTCTTCGGCAGCTCCATCCAATGACGCTGGAACACCTGCAGCGTCGGATTGGACGCGAGGTCTGTCATCGGAAGGCGCCGGTCGTGAGAGAGGGGCCGGCGGGCCCCGGCGCCTCGCTCAATCGCTGAAGTCCGGAAGCCCCGCGCCGATATCGATATAGCGCCGGTCGAGCACGTTCATCACCCTCAGCTCGTGGCGGTCGTCGAAGAAGGTTTTGCGCTCCGTGGCGGGATTCGAGCAGTAATAGACCAGCCGAGCAACGCCGTTGTCGTCGCGCATGGGGAAGGCGACCGACTCCCGGGTCAGCACCGTTCCGTTCTCCGCCACCGACCGGAGGTGGACCAGCATCCCGGCCGGCTGCTCGCAGATGAGGAAGATCGCCCGCGACGCCTTCTGGCGGCGCGCCGGTTCTACGAAGTCGAGGTAATTCTGGCCGGTTATTTCCCGCCCGTAATCGTCCACCACGGCCGTTCCGACCAACCGGAGCTTCAAGTGTTCCGGCGAGATCAGTTCGTGAATGACCAGATTGGCAAGCAGGCCGGGGATCCGTTCCGGCTCGAAATCCCGCCGGCTCGGGATCAGGTCGACGGTCGGCAGGGAGAGCCAGTGTCGGGCGAACGCGACGGACAATGCCGTCGCGTTCTCCAAACCCGTCATGACCAGGTCGTCTCGCGTCATGCCCGCTCCCGGCTTTGGGGCGGATCATGAGCCTGACGCCTACCCCCGGTTCATCCGATTCTCGACCAGGTCGTCGACCACGGCGGGATCCGCCAGGGTGGAGGTGTCGCCGAGCTGATCATGCTCGTTTGCGGCGATTTTCCGAAGAATCCGTCGCATGATCTTGCCCGATCGGGTCTTTGGCAAGCCCGGGGCCCATTGGATGAGGTCCGGCGAGGCGATCGGCCCGATCTCCTTGCGCACCCATTGGACCAGTTCCTTGCGCAGCTCCTCGCTCGGCTCCTCGCCGACATTGAGCGTCACGTAGGCATAGATGCCCTGACCCTTGAGGTCGTGCGGATAACCGACAACGGCGGATTCCGCGACCTTGGAATGGGCGACCAGAGCGCTCTCGACTTCGGCGGTGCCCATCCGGTGGCCGGACACATTGATCACGTCGTCGACACGTCCGGTGATCCAGTAATAGCCGTCGGCATCGCGCCGGCAGCCGTCGCCGGAGAAGTAGCGGCCCGGGAAGGTGGTGAAATAGGTCTGGATGAAGCGCTCGTGGTCGCCATAGACCGTGCGCATCTGGCCCGGCCAGCTGTCCTCGATGCAGAGGTTGCCCTCGGTGGCGCCTTCCAGGTCGTTGTGTTCGTTGTCGACCACCACCGGCTTGATGCCGAAGAAGGGCAGGGTGGCGGAGCCGGGCTTGAGCTTTGTGGCGCCCGGCAGCGGGCTGATCAGGATGCCGCCGGTCTCCGTCTGCCACCAGGTGTCGACCACCGGGCAGCGCTCGTCGCCGACGACGCGATGATACCAGAGCCAGGCTTCCGGGTTGATCGGCTCGCCCACCGAGCCGAGCAGGCGCAGGGACGACCGGTCGGTCTTCTTCACCGGCCCCTCGCCCTCGCGCATCAGGGCGCGGATGGCGGTGGGGGCGGTGTAGAAGATGTTCACCTTGTGCTTGTCGACCACCCGCCAGAACCGGCTGGTGTCGGGGTAGTTCGGCACGCCCTCGAACATCAGGGTGGTGGCCCCGTTGGCCAGCGGGCCGTAGACAATATAGCTGTGCCCGGTCACCCAGCCGACATCGGCAGTGCACCAGTAGATCTCGCCCGGCTTGTAGTCGAAGACGTATTCGTGGGTCATCGACGCGTAGACCAGGTAGCCGCCCGAGGTGTGCAGCACGCCCTTGGGCTTCCCGGTCGACCCGGAGGTGTAGAGGATGAACAGCGGATCCTCGGCGCCGATCTCCTCCGGCGGGCAGTCCGGCGAGGCCGCCTCGGTGACCTCGTGGTACCAGTGGTCGCGCCCGTCCACCATGGTGACCTCGTCGCCGGTATGCTGGACGACGATCACGGTCTTGCAGTTCGGGCAGTGCTCCAGCGCCTCGTCGGCGTTCTTCTTCAGCGGGATGTGGCGGCCGCCGCGCATGCCGGCATCGGAGGTGATCAGCAGGGTGCTGTCGCAATCCTCGATGCGGCCGTGCAGGCTTTCCGGCGAGAAGCCGCCGAACACCACGGAGTGGATGGCGCCGATCCGCGCGCAGGCCAGCATCGCGTAGGTGGCCTCGGGGATCATCGGCATGTAGATGGTGATCCGGTCGCCCTTCTTGACGCCCAGGCTCTTCATCGCGTTGGCGAGGCGGCAGACCTGATCGTGCAGCTCGCGATAGGTGATGACCTTGCTGACATCGGGCTCGTCGCCTTCCCAGATGATCGCGGGCTGATCGGCCTTGTCGGCCAGGTGACGGTCGATGCAGTTCGCAGAGACGTTCAGCGTGCCGTCCTCGTACCAGCGGATATGCAGGTCCTTGGCGTCGTAGGAGACGTCCTTCACCTTGGAATACGGCTTGATCCAGTCGATGCGCTGGCCGTGCTCGCCCCAGAAGCCTTCCGGGTCCTCGATCGAGCGCTTGTACATCTCCTGGTACTTGGCGGCGTCGACCAGGGCGTTGGCGGCGAACTCCGCTGGTACGTCAAGGATGTCTGTGGACATGCGATCGCTCCCTCTGCCCTCTGTTTTTCTACCCCTGACCGGGGAGGTTTTCAGACCGCAGTATCTGCATCGGGCGCGTGGTTAACAAGATGCGGGTCCGAACTTTCCCGGGTTCGGGCTGGATTCTGTCAAGGAACGCGTGAGCTTGGCAGTGGTTCAGTCAAAAGATTTACAACCGGGTTTACAGGACCTCGCCCCGCATCGCGTCTTCCAGGGCGTCGGCGTCGTCCAGGTCGAGCACGCGGCGGGCGATGCCCAGGGAGAAGCCGGCGCGGGCCAGCGCCGCCATGTCCCGGTCGCGGCGCTCCTCGCGTTCTTCGGGCGCCCGCATGGGGCCGAGCCGCCGGCGGCGGGCGAACCGGCAGGCGGCGGCGATTTCCGCCGCCTCGGAGTCGTCGCCGTCCTGTTCCTCCAGCACGGTGTCGATCAGGTCGCCGTCCACACCCTTCTCGCGCAGCTTGAGGGCGATGCGGCGGGCGGACTCGCCCCGGCGCCGCAGGCTGGCGGCCTTGCCCTCGGCGAAGGTCCGGTCGTCGACGATGCCGGACGCGGCATAGCGGGCGACGACCTCATCGACCCAGGGGGCGGCCTCCTGCGGATCGCACCGGTCCTCGCGCGCCGCCTTGTCGACCCGGCGCATGAGAACCCGCCGCAGCCCTTCCACCGAACTGGCGTAGCGTTCCAGGTAATGCAGGGCGGCGCGTTCCAGATAGGTCTTGGTCAGCGGGCCGCGTTTCTTGGTTCGGGAAGGATTACTCATGCCTTGAGGGTAGCACGGTCGGCGGCCTGTCGAAGGGTGGGGCGAATATCCCTGTAAATATTAATCGAAGGATCACGCAGTTCACGTTGACAAGGGCGGAAGGCATCCTGAGTATCGCGGTTTTCGCCGGTCCGGGGACGATTCGCGTATACCCGGCGGCAACAACCGAGGAGTAAATGTCGTGGTGACTAGCGTGATGCCGACCTATGGCCGGATCGACATCGCCTTCGAGCGGGGCGAGGGACCCTACTTGTATAGCACCGACGGCCGACGATTCCTCGATTTCGCGACCGGTATCGCCACCAACTCCCTGGGCCATGCCCATCCCAAGCTGGTGAAGGCGATTGCCGATCAGGCCGCCAAGCTGATGCACGTCTCGAACCTGTACCGGATTCCGGAGCAGGAGGCGCTGGCCGACAAGCTCGTCGCCACGTCCTTCGCCGACACGGTGTTCTTCTGCAATTCCGGGGCGGAGTCCCTGGAAGGCTCGATCAAGGTGGCGCGCCGCTATCAGTTCCATGTGGGTCAGCCGCACCGGACCAAGGTGATCTGCTGCAACCACGCCTTCCATGGCCGGACGCTGGGCACCCTGTCGGCCACCGACAAGGAAGCCTACCGCGAGGGCTTCGGCCCGCGCGTGCAGGGCTTTACCCATGTGGCCTTCGGCAATCTGAACGAGATGCGCGACGCCGCCGCGGCCGACGATGCCGCCGCCATTCTGGTGGAGCCGGTGCAGGGCGAGGGCGGTATCTTCGTCGCGCCGCCGGAATACCTGCAGGCGCTGCGCGAGATCGCCGACGAGTTCGGCCTGATGCTCGTCTTCGACGAGGTCCAGTGCGGCATGGGCCGGACCGGCAAGCTGTGGGCCCACGAGTGGTCGGGCATCGTTCCGGACATCATGGCCTCGGCCAAAGGTCTTGGCGGTGGCTTCCCGGTCGGCGCGGTGATGGCGTCCGAGAAGGCTGCCTCCGGTATGAAGCCGGGGCTGCACGGTTCGACCTACGGCGGCAACCCGCTGGCCATGGTCGCGGCGAAGACGGTGCTCGACATCATCTCGGACTCGGCATTCCTGGAGCACGTCGTGAAGACGTCGGAATCCCTGCGCGAGCAGCTCAAGAAGGTCGTGGCCAAGCATCCGGGCGTGGTCGAGGAGGTTCGCGGTGCGGGCTTCCTGATGGGCCTGAAATGCGTGATGCCGGCCGGCGACCTGCAGACCGCCCTGCGCGAGAAGGGGCTGCTGACCGTGGGTGCCGGCGAGAACGTGCTGCGCGTTCTGCCGCCGCTCACCATCGACGAGAGCCATGTGTCGGAGGCGGTCTCCCTGATCGACGCGGCCTGCGCCGGGCTGGCCCGTCATGCCGCTTGATCGGGCGGGCGAGCCGATGCCCGGCAATTCGGCGCCTGGGAGCGTGAAGCATTTCCTCGATCTGGACCAGATCGACCCCGCCACCCTGCGCGGCATGATCGAGCTGGCGAAGGACTTCAAGCGCGGCGAGGGTCTTGCCGCGCGTCCGCTGGACGGCAAGATCCTGGCGCTGATCTTCGAGAAGCCCTCGACTCGGACGCGCGTCTCCTTCGAGGCCGGCATGAAGCGTCTCGGCGGCGAAGTGATCATGCTGAACAGTGCGGATCTGCAGCTCGGACGCGGTGAATCCGTGTCCGACACCGCCAAGGTCCTGTCGCGCTACGTCGACTGCATCATGATCCGCACCTTTGCGGAATCCACGCTGACCGAGCTGGCGGAGAACGCCACGGTGCCGGTGATCAACGGTCTGACCGACCGCACCCACCCGTGCCAGCTCATGGCCGACGTGATGGCCTTCGAAGAGCATCGCGGGCCGATCAAGGACAAGGTGATCGCCTGGTCCGGCGACGGCAACAACATGGCGGCCTCCTGGATCCAGGCGGCCGTGCAGTTCGATTTCGTGCTGCGCATCGCCTGTCCGCCGGAGCTCATGCCGCCGCAGGACGTCATCGACTGGGCCAAGGCGCAGGGCGGACGGATCGAGATCACCGCCGACCCGCAGGCCGCCGCGACCGACGCCGATGCGGTGGTCACCGATACCTGGGTGTCCATGGGCGATGCGGATTCCAACCGCCACAACCTCCTGGCCCCGTACCGTGTGGACAACGCCCTCATGGCCAAGGCCAAGCCGGATGCGGTGTTCATGCACTGCCTGCCGGCCCATCGCGGCGAGGAAGTGACGGCCGAGGTCATCGACGGTCCGCAGTCGATCGTCTTCGACGAGGCCGAGAACCGGATGCACAGTCAAATGGCCATCCTGCATTGGTGCCTGGCGGAGACGAGATGAGAGAACGCGAAACGCTGTTCGAGAACACCGGTCGCGACGACATCATCCTGCCCTTCCAGATCGACCCCTACGGACTGCGCGGCCGTGTCGTGCGGCTGGGGTCGGTCATCGACGGCATTCTGAGTCGTCATGCCTATCCGGACGTGGTGTCGGTGATGCTGGGGGAGACGGCGGCGCTGGCCGCCTGTCTCGCCGGCTCGCTGAAATACGAGGGCGTGTTCACCCTGCAGACCAAGGGCGACGGTCCTATCGGCGTGCTGATGGCCGACGTGACCACGGCCGGCGCGGTGCGCGCCTATGCGACCTACGACGCCGACCGGGTGGCGCAGATCGACCCCGCCGACGCGGCCGCCCGCTCGGTGCCGCGGCTGCTGGGCGGCGGCTACATCGCCTTCACCGTCGACCAGGGGGCGAATACCGACCGCTACCAGGGCATCGTCGAGCTCTCCGGCCGGACCCTGTCGGAATGCACCCACGCCTATTTCCAGCAGTCGGAGCAGCTCGACGCCGGCGTCCTGATCGCCGCCGGCCGGCGCGAGGACGGCTGGCGCGCGGGCGGGATCATGGTGCAGCGCCTGCCGTATTCCCGCGACCTGCCGGGCCGGCCGAGCGAGGACGAGTACGAGGACCTGTGGCGGACCGCCGTGACGCTGATGAGCAGCACGCGGGCCCAGGAACTGCTGGCCGCCGACCTGTCGCCCGACCAGCTGCTGTACCGGCTGTTCCACGAGGCGGGGGTGCGGGCCTACGAAGCCCAGCCGATGACGGATACCTGCCGCTGTTCCAAGGAGCGGGTGGAGCGGGTGCTGCTCTCCCTGGACCCGGCCGACGTCGAAGACATGAAGGTCGACGGCGCGCTCGTGGTTAACTGTGAGTTCTGCAAGCGCGAATGGCGTTATGATGATGCCGCCCTGGAGGCTCTGCGGAACTCCGCGGAGTCGCCGGGTTTCTGATGTCACACCGACCGAGAAGAGGACACGTCCCCATGCGCCTCGACCGCCGTACCCTGATGCTGTCGGCCCTTGCCGCCGCCGGTGTCGGGTCGCTTGCCGCCTGCACCACGCCGAACCCTACGCCGGTCTATCCGGACCTGACCTTCGTGAACCGGCCACCGATCCGCCTGAACGTCGGCACCCTCCAGATCATCGATGAGGTCGTCCCGCCGATGACGGCGCCGAATGTCGAGCATCTGGCGCCGGTGACGCCCGCCGCCGCCATGGAACGCTGGGCCCGGGACGTCCTGCAGGCTACCGGAACCTCCGGGCGCGCCGTGATGGCCGTCCGCCAGGGCAAGATCGTCGAAGAGCGGCTGAAGACCACCGGCGGGATCAAGGGCGCCTTCACCACCGATCAGTCCGAACGCTACATCGTGTCCATGGCCGGCCAGCTCGACCTGTTCGACGGCGCCGGCATCCGGCTCGGTCAGGCGCTGGCCGAGGCGGAGCGTTCCAAGACGATCGCCGAGAACGCCTCGCTCAACGACCGGGAGCGGCTTTGGTACGAACTGGTGGAAGCGACCGCGCGGGACTTCGCGGGCTCCATGGAGCGGGCGATCAAGCGGGAGCTCGCGGCCTACGTCTCCTGAGGCCGATCCCACATCCAGGCATGAAAAAGGCCGGCTCCGTGAGGAGCCGGCCTCGTTCGTTAGAGAGGGCTGGGCGCCGGTCAGGCGGCCTGCGTGCCCTCCAGCCGCTTGGTCGCCACGCCGCCGGCGATCTCGATCTTGCGCGGCTTCTTCTCCTCCGGCACCTCGTGGACGAGATCCACGTGCAGGAGGCCGTTCTCCACGCTGGCGCCGACCACCTTGATGGTCTCGGCGAGCTGGAACCGGCGCTCGAACGCCCGGGTGGCGATACCGCGGTGCAGGAAGCTGCGGTTGGCCTCCTCCTCGGTCTTCTCCACCTTGCCGGAGATCACGAGGGTGCTGCCCTCGACGGTGATGTCGAGGTCGCCCTCACCGAAGCCAGCGACCGCCATGGTGATGCGGTAGTCGTCCTCGCCGAGCTTCTCGATGTTGTAGGGCGGGTAGGCCGGGGCGTTGGCGGAGTCGCCGGCCCGCATCATGTCGTCCATCAGCCGCGCCATACGGTCGAAGCCGACGGTGGACCGGAAAACAGGGGTGAAATCGATCGTACGCATGCCACATCCTCCTCGGAAGCGAAGTGGTGTTACTGCCTTGCCCGCCATGGTGGCCGGGCGGTTCATCACCGGAGCCCGATCATCGGCGCCCCGGTGATCTTCCAGATGGGAACGGCTTAATTTCGGTTCAAGAGGGGCTTCGCGGGTTGCCATTCTAATCGTCTGCGCCATACTTGTTTTGATGACGCAACAAATTAACCAAAGGACCGCGCCCCCCGCGGTCGTGGTCCTGGATGGCCCGTATCGGGAGGTCATGGACCTTTTGGAGCAGGCCCGCAGCCATGCGGAGCGTACCCGCAGAACCAGCTACTCCCGCCGCATGCCGCCCTCGCGCAGCCGCACGCGGGCGAGCTGCGAGGCGCTGCGGGTCACCACGCGGCTGTCCCACTGTCTGGCCTGGCTGATGGTGCAGAAGGCGATCCACGCCGGCGAGCTGCCGCCGGAAGCGGCGCTGGATCCGGACAAGCGGCTGGACGGTCACGACGTGTGCACCGTCACGGACGCGGAGCAGGACCCGGAGATCTCCGACGAGCTGCGCAGCCTGCTGACCCGCAGCCGCCGGCTGTTCGAGCGGGTGTCCCGGCTGGACGATCGGATCGGCGGGGCCTGACGGTCACCGCCGGCGCGCGCCATCCCCGAAAACGAAAACGGCGACCCGAAGGCCGCCGCTTGTATTCCGTCGATCCGAAAGGATCAGATGCCGAGACCGGCGAAACGCTTGTTGAAGCGCGCGACCTGACCGCCGCTGTCGACGATGCGGTGCTGGCCGGTCCAGGCCGGATGCGACTTGGAGTCGATTTCCAGCTTCAGCACATCGCCCGGCTTCCCGTAGGTGGAGCGGGTCATGTACTCGGTACCGTCGGTCATGACGATCTTGATCTCGTGGTAGTCCGGATGGATGTCGGCCTTCATCGGGTCTCTCCCGTCACATCGTCGAGGCGCCCCAACGGTCGCCGGTGCATTTCAGAACGCGGGTAATTACCCGAGAGGGGGACAGAGCGCAAGGGGCAGCGGCGGAAAATCTGCTAGCGCTGGGTCAGTTTCAGTTCGATGCGCCGGTTGCGGCTGATATCGCCGGACTCTATCGGCTGGAATTCGCCGTATCCGGTGGCCGACAGGCGGCTTGCCGGGATGCCCTGGTCGATCAGGAATTCCACCACCGAGATCGCCCGGGCGGCGGACAGCTCCCAGTTATTGGCGAACTGCTCGTTATAGATCGGGACCGAGTCCGTGTGCCCTTCGATCTGCAGGATCCAGTTGATGTCGTCGGGGATCCGGGCGGCGATATCCTTCAGGGCGGTGGCGAGCTGGGCCAGGGATTCGCGTCCGTTGTCGCCGATATCGGCGGAGCCGGAGCCGAACAGCACCTCGGACTGGAAGACGAACCGGTCGCCGACGATGCGGATGTCCTGACGGCCGGACAGCACCTCGCGCAGACGGCCGAAGAACTCACTGCGGAACCGCGCCAGTTCCTGAACCTTGGTGGCCAGGGCGGCGTTCAGACGCTGGCCCAGATCGACGATCTGCGCCCGCTTGTCCCTGTTCTCCTGCTCCGAGATCTCCAGGGCCCTCTCGATCCGGGCGAGCTGCTCGCGCAGCGCGGCGATCTGGGCGTTCAGCAGTTCGACCTGCTGCCGGGCCTCGGCGGAGATCCTCTCCTCCTCGCTCAGCGCCTCGCGGGCCTGGGTCAGGGTCTCCCGGGTCGAATTCAGTTCGCTGAACAGTTCCTCCAGACGGATGTTGCGCTGCTCGACCTCCTTCTGGGCGAGCTGGGTACGCTCGGTCTGGTCGGCGAGCTCCGCCTCCAGGGCCTTGGTCTTGTCGCGCTCGGCGCCGAGGGTCTGGTCGAGCTGGGCGATCTTGCCCGCCGCCTCGGCCAGCTCCTTGCGCAAGGCCGCGCGCGCCGCCTCCAAGGCGTCGCGGTCGACCTCCAGGTCCTCGACCTTCTTCTGCTCGGCGGTCAGGTCGGCCTCCAGCCGCTCCCGCAGGGCGGCCAGGCTCGCGACCTGCCTTTCCAGATCGTCGCGGGTCGTGCGCAGGGCGGCGAGGTCCCGGCGCAGACGTTCCAGGTCCCTGAGCTGCAGTTCTATCGTTTCGCGGTTGGCCTGGACCACCTCCAGCGCCTTGTCGAGATCGGCCGAGATCGCATCGCGCTCCGAGGTGGCGATGCGCTCCTTCTGCTCGGTCTCGGCCAGCTTGCCGAGCAGCGCGTCGCGCTCCTTCAGCACTTCCAGCAGTCTGGCGTCGACGCCGGTGCGGCCCGCCTCCAGGCTGTCGATCCGGCCCTGCAGGACGGCCCGCTCGCGGGTCAGTTCCGCCAGCCTGGACTCCAGGGTCGACTGGGCGGCGGTCAGCCGGTCGACCTGGGCGCTGAGCTTGTCGCGGGTGGACAGGGAGGTCTGAAGTTCAGCCGAGAGCTGGGCGACGGTGACCCGAAGTTCCGCGTTGGCCTCGCGCTCCAGGGACAGCAGGTCCGACAGTTCGGAGATCTGCTGGTTCAACCGCGCCAGGGTCTCGTCCTTACCGGACAGGATCTGGGTCAGGTAGAACTGCGCCACGATGAAGATCATCAGGACGAAGATGATCACCATCAGCAGCGAGGCCAGCGCGTCGACGAAGCCCGGCCACGTGTTGGTGTCGCGATTGCGTCGGCGGGCGAGCGCGGACATGGATCAGTCCCGCCGTTCTTCCTCGGCCAGTGCCGCGATCGTGCGCGCCACGAGCCGGATCTCTCCCCGCAGCTCCTCGGTCATCTGGGCCCGGCCGTTGCCGCTGTCCTCCAGCATCCGCGCCATGTAGGCCTCGATGTTGCGCAGGTGGCTGCGCACGATCTCGTCCCGGCCGCCGCCGCTGGAATCCGCCAGGCGGGTCAGCACCGGCCGCAGGTCGTCATGGGCGGCCACCATCCGGTGCAGCAGATCCCGGTCGGTGTCGAGCTTGTCGGTCAGCTCGCGGAGCTGTTCCACCAGCGCGACCATGATGGCGTTATTGCTGCGCCGGTCGTCCTCGCCGCGGGACATGATGCGCTGGAGCTTGTCGAGGGATTCGGCGGTCTGCTCCATCAGCGCCTGCTGATAGGCGGTCGCCGAATGCTCGCCGTCGCCGAGAAGGGAGGAGCCGCCCAGGCGGGTGAAGCTCGACAGCCATTCCTCAAGCTCGTTGTAGAACCGGTTCTGCGCCTTGCCGAGCTGCAGGTCGAGAAAGCCGAGCACGAGGGAGCCGGCCAGTCCGAACAGCGAGGAGGCGAAGGCGGTGCCCATGCCCGCCAGCGGGGACTGAAGCCCGGCCTTCATGTCGGAGAAGACGGCGCCCAGGTCGCCGCTCTCGATCGACAGGCCATCGATCACCTGGCTGACCGCGCCGACGGTGCGCAGCAGGCCCCAGAAGGTGCCCAGCAGGCCGAGGAAGATCAGCAGGCCGATCAGATAGCGCGAGATGTCCCGCGATTCCTCCAGCCGCACGCTGATGCTGTCCAGCAGGGAGCGCAGGGACATGGCCGACAGGGTGCCCTGCCGCCCGCTCGAAGCCCGCTCGTTCAGCAGCGTCGCCACCGGCGCCAGCAGCACCGGGTCGCGCTGCATCGACATGCTGTTGCGGAAACTGTCGATCCAGGCCGCTTCCGGGGCGAGCAGGAAGACCTGCTGGAAGACGAACAGGATGCCGATGACCGCCACGCCGAGAATGACGCCGTTCAGGGCGGGGTTGGCCATGAAGGCGTCGATCAGCGCACTGAACAGCACGCCCGCCACGACCAGCACCGCGACGAGGAAAATGATCATGCGGACGAGATAGCGACGCGGATCGGTCACGAGACGGTACGTCCTTTTCTTCCTCGGCCCCCATGGACGGAGCCGATGGCCCTCGGGCCAGCGGTCAGCGGTTGATCACGACGAGATCGACCCGGTCGGCCGGCCCGTCGTCCGGCCGGTTGCCGAGGGCGCGGACATCCATGCGGGTGCTCGCGATCTCGTTGTCGATCAGATAGGCGCGGACGGCCAGGGCCCGGGACAGCGAGAGGCGGCGCGCCTTGTTGGCCCCGTCCTGGTCGCCGTTGGCATAGGCCATGAGCTGCAGGCGCAGCCCGCTATCCTGCTTCAGCTTGGCGATCACCGGATCGAGTTTGGCGGCGGCATCGCCGGGCAGCTGGGACTGACCGTCAGGGAAGGCGATCCGCGTGGTGTCGCCGCCGGCACTCTGGGCCGAGGGCTTCGGCGCCGGAGCCGCGGCCGGAGCGGCCGGGGCGGAGACGGGCTTCGCCGCTTCCTGCGTCGGCGCGGGCGGCGGCGGAGGAGGCGGGGCCACCGACGCGGTCCTGGTCGGCTGCGGCGGGGCAGGCGGCGGCGGGGCCGCGGGAGCCGCCCTGGCGGCGGTGTTGGCCGACGGGGCCGGCGGCGGCGGAGGCGGGGTCGGCGCGGCGGATGCGGTCTGCTCCGGCTGCGGCTTCGGCGTCATCGGTTTCGGCGCGGAGGCCGTGCTGCCGGTGGACGCAGGCGGCGGGGCCGCACGCTGCGGGGTCGCCCGTTGCGGCGCGGGCGCGCGCAGGGTCGGCGCCGGCGTGGGCGAGGTTGCGCGCGGCACGGCGGCGCCGGAGGTCGACGGCGCACCGCCGCTGCGGCCTTGGATCAGCGCCTGCACGGCCGGCGGGGGTGCCGCGTAGCGCGGCGCGTCGGGCCGGACCAGGAAAGCGGGAATATCGGTCGGCGCGCCGGGCGTTACATCCGGTGTCGGATAGGCGCCCGGCGACGGCATCGGCGGCGCGTAGCCCGGCATCGTGCCGGCGCTGCCGCCAAGTCCGTTCAGCACGCTCAGATCGACCGTAACGTTCGGATTGGTCTCTATGTATGGGCTCGTGACCGTCTGCGCCCGCAACGGAGCGGTGCCGCCCGCGGCAGCGATGGCGGCGGCGATAAGCGTCAGTGCGACGTGCGCGCGATGTCCCCGCATCGTTCCTCCCGAACCAGCGAATTCCTGCCGGTTATACCAGAGGTGGGGAGTCCGACAACAGCGCCGCCGAGTCTCCCCGGCGGCTAAATCACTTGGAATGGCTTGGAATCGCGCTTTAGGCGGACTTGCCGACGCGCAGAAGTTTCAGCAGCGGCACGTGCAGCGCGTCGTTCGCGGCGACCACATCGCCCGATTCGAGCACCTCGGTGCGTCCGGCGAAGTCGCTGACATACCCGCCCGCTTCCTTGACCAGCAGGATGCCGGCGGCGATGTCCCACGGGTTCAGCTTGTGCTCCCAGTAGCCGTCGAAGCGGCCGGAGGCGACCCAGGCGAGGTCCAGGGCGGCCGCGCCGAAACGCCGCACGCCGGCCGTCGCTTCCATCACCGCGCGCTGCTGGGCGAGGAACGTGTCGTGATTGCCGCCGAGACCGGTGACCGGAATGCCGGTGGCCATCACGGATTCTTGCATGTTGCGCCGGCCCGACACCCGAAGGCGCCGGTCGTTCAGATAGGCGCCCGCACCCTTCTCGGCCCAGTAGAACTCGTCGGTCAGCGGCTGGTAGACCGCGCCGGCGATGATCTCGCCCTTTTCCTCTAGGGCGACGGAAATCGCGAAGTGCGGGATCCCGTGCAGGAAGTTGAGGGTCCCGTCCAGCGGATCGATGATCCAGCGCTGTTTGTTCGGATCCGTGCCCTCGACCGTGCCGGACTCCTCCATGAGGAAGCCGTATTTCGGCCGGGCGTGCTTCAGCTCCTCGTACAGTACCTTCTCGGCCTGCTTGTCGGCCGTCGACACGAAGTCGGCGGGACCCTTCTTGGAGACCTGCAGGTTTTCGACCTCGCCGAAGTCGCGGCGCAGGCTGCGGGCCGCCTTCTGGCAGGCCTTGAAGACGACGTTGTACAGGGCCGATCGGACGGCCATGGGCAAATTCCTCGATGGTTGGATGCGGGGCCCCGCGACAGGCGGGGCGCCGGTGATCAGTCCTTGGCGCGCTCGACGTAGCTGCAGTCTTCCGGCTTCACGACGATGCGGGTGCCGGCCTCGATATGCGGCGGGACCAGAACCTTCACGCCGTTCTCAAGAACCGCCGGCTTGTAGGAGGAGGAGGCGGTCTGCCCCTTCACCACGGCATCGGCCTCGACGATGGTCATCACGACGGTGTCCGGCAGGGTGACCGACAGCGGCTCTTCCTCGTAGGACTCGATGGTCACCGCCATGCCGTCCTGCAGGAAGGCCTTCTGCTCGCCGACCATCTCGGAATTGACCGCGACCTGTTCGTAGGTCTCGCCATCCATGAAGTACAGCAGGTCGCCGTCCTCGTAGAGATAGGTGGCGTTGCGCTGCTCGAGCCGGACGCGCTCGACCTGCTCGTCGGCGCGGAAGCGCTCGTTCAGCTTGGTTCCGCTGCGAATGTCCTTCATCTCGACCTGGTTGAAGGCGCCGCCCTTGCCGGGCTTGACCGCCTGCGTCTTGGTGACGACCCAGAGCCGGTTCTGGTGCTCGACGACATTGCCGATACGCACCGCGTTGCCGTTGATCTTCATCGAAGTCCCGTCCGCGAAAAGAAGTGCCGGAAATCGCGGCGGCTTTTATCAGGCGGGGCGCGCGGTGTCCACGCTTTGCCCCCGCCCGGCGCTGCCCGTGCCGCCGCCGGGCGACCGGCGCTCACGCGAACGCGACGGCCGGCGGTTGATCACGAATGCGTGTCAGGCCGACAAAGTGTGGAGTCCCAGATGGTTGCTGCGCGAAATTGAATGTAGGTGTACTATTTAATTCAAACGGTTTGTGAAATCTGGGAGACGTCCGCCCATGGCTCGTCCGCGCGGCAAGCCCGAAAAGCTCGACAACACCACCCGCCGCAGTCTCAACGTGCTGGCCGACGCGACCGCCGAGGTGGTCGGCCGGGGCGACGTGTACAAGGCGATCGTCAAGGTCGCCGAGGACGGCGAGGGCAACGACTACGAGACGGCCCGCGACAAGTTCGACCACATGGACCTTGGCGACCGGGTCCGGATCCGGTCCCAGGCGCTCGAGCATCTGGACGGGCACGACGCCAAGCCGGCGGCACCGCCGCCGGAGGAACCCGAACAGCTCGACTGGGCGAAGCAGATGATGACGAGCTTCCCGAAGCTGTCCGAAGGTCTGGACGGGGACAAGTAGGGGCTCAGCCCTTCAGCACGTCCTCGAACGCCTTCACGCCGGCGGCTGGGCCGTCGGGATACCCCCAGACCGCATTGATCACCGCCAGGAAATCCGCCCCCGCTTCGACGAGCGGGCCGCAGTTCTGCTGGGTGATGCCGCCGATGGCGACGCAGGGCACGGTCATCATTTCCGCCCACCACTCCAGGATCTCGAGCGAGGCCATGGTGGTCTCGTCCTTGGTGGAACTGCGGAAGAAGGCGCCGAAGGCGACGTAATCCGCGCCGGCCTCGCCGGCTTCCATCGCCAGGTGGCGGCTGTTCTTGCAGGTCACGCCGATCTGCGCGCCGGGGCCCATAAGCTTGCGCGCCTGGGCATAGGGCGTGTCGCTCTGGCCCACATGGACGCCGTCGCAGCCGGAGGTCACCGCCAGGTCCGGGCGGTCGTTCATCAGCAGCGGCACGCCGCGCTGGTGGCAGACCGGCAGGATCGCATCGGCGGCGCGCAGGATGGCGTCGTCGTCCACGTCCTTCAGCCGGAGCTGCAGGCAGGCGACCGGGCCGGCGTCGAGTGCCGCCGCCAGGTCGTCGCAAAACGCCGCCACGTCGGGGAGACGCGGCGGCGTGATCAGGTACAGTTCGGATGCCATTGAGGCTTGGCTCACTTGCCTTTGTAGATGTCGATGATCTGGTCGAGCATCGCCAGGGCCTCGTCGCGCGGGCGCTGGAAGGTGTTGCGGCCGATGATCGAGCCGTTGGCGCCGCCTTCGTACAGGCCGCGGATCTCCTCCATCAGGCCGTCCAGGCCCTTGGCGTCGCCGCCGGAGAACACCACGATGCGACGGCCGTTGAAGCTCGCCTGCATGACGTGCTTGATCCGCTCGGCCAGGGTCGAGGTCGGGATGCCGTTGCTCTCATAGGCCTTGCGGGCGGCCTCCAGGCCGATGCCATCCTTCGGCGGCTTGACCTTGATGATGTGCGCGCCCATCAGCGCCGCCATGTGGGCGGCATAGGCGCAGACATCGACCGAGGTCTCGGCTTCCTTCGAGAGGTCGCCGCCGCGCGGATAGGACCACATGACAACGGCGAGGCCGAACGCCTTGGCCTCCTCGGCCATCTCGCGGATCTGGCCCATCATCTCGAACTGGGAGTCCGAGCCCGGGTAGATCGTGAAGCCGATGGCCGAGCAGCCGAGCCGCAGGGCGTCG
This sequence comes from Thalassobaculum sp. OXR-137, assembly GCF_034377285.1. Lineage (NCBI taxonomy): Bacteria > Pseudomonadati > Pseudomonadota > Alphaproteobacteria > Rhodospirillales > Thalassobaculaceae > Thalassobaculum > Thalassobaculum sp. OXR-137. Next base: position 2,601,399 of record NZ_CP139715.1, read on the forward strand.
CCGACCGAGCCGGTGATGGCCTGGGACGGGCCCTCCTTGTCGCGGGCGAGGCTGTTGGAGGAGTTGACCTTGAGGATGGTCGGGATCGCGCCGGCGAAGCTGTCGGCACCGGCCTCCAGCATGCCGAGCGGAGCCGCATAGGCGTTCAGGCCCGCGTCGATCGCCAGCTTGTAGTGGTAGTGCGGGTCGTAGCCTTCCGGGTTCGGCGCGAAGCTGCGCGCCGGGCCGTGCTCGAAGCCCTGGTCGACCGGCAGGATGACGAGCTTGCCGGTCCCGCCGAGCTTACCCTGCATCAGGATGCGGGCGAGGTTGGTCTTGGTCCCGGGATTGTCGCTCTCGTAGCAATCCAGGATCTTCTTGACCTTCTGCGTGATCTTCATGGGTGCTCTCCTCGGATCGCTCGTGTCTTAGAGGGTTTTCGCCAGCGCAGCGGTGGTGTCCAGCATGCGGTTGGAGAAGCCCCACTCGTTGTCGTACCAGGACAGCACGCGGACCATCTTGCCCTCGATCACCTGGGTCTGGCCCAGATCGAAGGTGGAGGAGTGGCTGTCGTGGTTGAAGTCGGTCGACACCAGCGGCTCGTCATTGATGCCGAGGATGCCCTTCAGCGGACCGTTGGCCGCGTCGGTGATCGCCTTGTTGACCTCTTCGATGCTGGTGTCGCGCTTCGGCACGAACTTGAAGTCGATCAGGCTGACATTGGCGGTCGGGACACGCACCGAGGTGCCGTCCAGCTTGCCCGCGAGCTCCGGCAGCACCAGGCCGACGGCCTTGGCCGCACCGGTGGAGGTCGGGATCATCGACTGGGCCGCGGCGCGGGCGCGGTGCAGGTCCTTGTGCAGCGTGTCCAGGGTCGGCTGGTCGCCGGTATAGGCGTGGATCGTGGTCATGTAGCCACGCTCGATGCCGATGGCGTTGTTCAGCACGAAGGCCACCGGGGCCAGGCAGTTGGTCGTGCAGGAGGCGTTGGAGATGACCTCGTGCTCGGCGGTGAGCTGGTCGTGGTTCACGCCGTAAACGACGGTCAGGTCGGCGCCGGTCGCCGGCGCGGAGATGATGACCTTCTTGGCGCCCGCCTCGATGTGCTTGGCGGCCTGCTCGCGCTTGGTGAAGATGCCGGTGCAGTCGAGGGCGATGTCGACGCCCATTTCCTTGTGCGGCAGGTTGGCCGGGTCGCGCTCGGCGGTGACCTTGATCTTGCCGAGGCCGATGTCCATCCAGTCCTCGCCGGTGGTCACCTTGCCGGGGAAGCGGCCGTGCACGGTGTCGTAGCGGAACAGGTGGGCGTTGCTCTCCACCGGGCCCAGATCGTTCACCAGAACAACCTCGATATCGTCGCGCTTCGATTCGTACAGTGCGCGCAACACGAGGCGGCCGATCCGTCCAAACCCGTTGATCGCAACCTTCGTGGCCATCGTTTCTCTCCTCCGAGTGTCGTCACATAACTGATTGTCAGGTGGGGATATGGGTCAGATCGACGCCATTAACACCACTAGATCCGTGCCTTTACCGCACCGGCGACGTCGCCGGCGGTGATCCGGAAGTGCGCGTACAGCTCCTGATAGGGGCCGGACTCGCCGAAACCGGACATGCCGATGAAGACGCCGTTCTCGCCGAGCAGCCGGTCCCAGCACTGCCGCACGCCGGCCTCGATGACCACGCGCACGCCGGAGCCGAGCACCTCCTTGGTGTAGGACGGATCCTGGGCGGCAAAAAGTTCAAGCGACGGCATCGAAACCACCGCGGTCGGCACGCCGTCGGCCTCCAGCTTGGCCTTGGCGTCCATGGCGATCTCGATCTCGCTGCCGGTGGCGATCAGGGTCGCCTTGCGTGCGCCGCTGGCCTCGGCCAGGACGTAGCCGCCCTTGGCCGACAGGTTGGCCTGCGAATGCTCGGTGCGCACCGTCGGCACGTTCTGGCGGGTCAGCGCCAGGACGCTCGGGCCGGAGACCCGCTGCAGGGCGAGCTGCCAGGCTTCCGTCGTCTCCACCGCGTCGGCCGGACGGAACACCGCCAGGTTCGGGATCGCGCGCAGGGCGGCCAGATGCTCCACCGGCTGGTGGGTCGGGCCGTCCTCGCCGAGACCGATGCTGTCATGGGTCATGACGAAGATGCAGCGGATGCCCATCAGGGCGGCCAGCCGGATCGACGGGCGGCAGTAGTCGGTGAAGACCAGGAAGGTCCCGCCATAGGGGATGACGCCGCCATGCAGCGCCATGCCGTTCATCGCCGCGGCCATGGCATGCTCGCGCACGCCGTAATGCAGGTAGCGGCCGCCGTAGTTCGACTTGTCCAGGATCTCCTGGGCGCCGACCTTGGTGTTGTTGGAGCCCGACAGGTCGGCCGAGCCGCCCAGCAGTTCCGGCAGCACCGGGGCGATCACTTCCAGCGCCTTCTGCGAGGAGACGCGGGTCGCGAGCTTCGGCTGCTCGGCGCTCAGCGACTTCTTGTGGGCGTCGATGGCGTCGGCCAGTTCCTTCGGCAGGGCGCCGGACAGGGCGCGCTCGAAGGCATCCTTCTTGCCCGACTTGGACAGGTTGGCGGTCCAGGAATCATAGGCCTCGGCACCGCGGTCGCCGAGCGACAGGCCGAGTTTGGCGACCTCCTCGGGGATCACGAACGGGCCGTGCGGCCAGTTGATCGCGGCGCGGGTGCCGGCGATCTCCTCGGCCCCCAGCGGCGAGCCGTGGGAGGATGACTTGCCGGCCTTGGTCGGCGCGCCGAAGCCGATGGTGGTGCGGCAGGCGATCAGCGACGGGCGCGGATCGGCGGCAGCCTCGGCCATGGCGGCGGCGAGCGCCTTGGGGTCGTGACCGTCGCAGGACACCACGTGCCAGCCGTAGGACACGAACCGCGCCGGCACGTCGTCCGACAGGGTAAGGTCGGTCGGGCCGTCGATGGAGATCTTGTTGTCGTCCCACAGCACGTTCATCCGGCCGAGACCGAGATGGCCGGCCAGGGACGCGGCCTCGTGGCTGACGCCCTCCATCAGGCAGCCGTCGCCGGCGATCACCCAGACCCGGTGGTCGACCAGGTCGTCGCCGAAGCGGGCGTTCAGGTGGCGCTCGGCGACCGCCATGCCGACGGCGTTGGCGAAGCCCTGGCCGAGCGGACCGGTGGTCGTCTCGATCCCGGCGGCGGCGCCGTATTCCGGATGGCCGGCGGTCTTGGAGCCGAGCTGGCGGAACTTCTTCAGCTCCTCCAGCGGCATGTCCTGGTAGCCGGTCAGGTGCAGCAGCGAGTACAGCAGCATCGACCCGTGGCCGGCGGACAGGATGAACCGGTCGCGGTCGGCCCAGTCCGGGTGGCGCGGGTCGAAGCGCAGAAACTGCGAGAACAGGACGACGGCGGCATCGGCCATGCCCATGGGCATGCCCGGGTGTCCCGATTTCGCCTGTTCGACGGCATCCATGGAAAGCGCGCGGATGGCGCTGGCGAGGCTGGCGTGGTCACCGTCCGAGAGGGCGGCGCCGGAAATCGGTGCGGAAGCGGTCATGGTACGGTTCGCGGGCTTTTGGCGGGCGTCCAGCGACCGCCGGCGCCTCGGTGGCGCGGAACATGCCCAGGGAGCGTCCTTCCGTCAAGCCGGCCCGGTGGTTCCGACACGCAATATAGGGCGGTGCGGAACCTCACATGCCGGTTCGATTGACGGTGGGCGCGACCGACGGATATCATGCGGCACCTCAACGACGGGGCTTAACTCCTTCGTTTCAGGGGGTACATCGCCGGTTTCGGATACCGAATCGTAGGCGATGGGCGGGATTGACGGACCAGGACGGCGGGTATGTCTCGGCTGAATACGGCACGCGAACGGCTGGACAAGGCGGTCTCCCGTCTTGAAAAGGCGCTGGAAGGACTCGACGATTCCGGCGGCGGCGATGCGTCGGCGGTGACCGGGGAACTGTCCGCGGTGCGTCGCGACTACGCCAAACTCTCCAAGGCGGCGGACCAGGTCGAGCAGCGGCTCGACAAGGCGATCGGCCAGCTCAAACTCGTGTTGGAGCCCTGATCCGTGGCCCAGGTCGATATCAGCATCAACGGCAAGTCGTACCGCATCGCCTGCGAGGACGGGCAGGAGAAGCGGCTGGGCGAGCTGGCCCAGATGGTCGACGCCCATGTGGCCGACATGGTGGAGCAGGTCGGCCAGGTCGGCGACACCCGCCTGTTGGTGATGGCCAGCCTGCTGGTGGCCGACGAGCTCATGGACCTGCGCGATGCCGCCAACGAGGTCGACGAGGGCGACGAGGAATTCTCGCCCAACGAGATCGAGGACATGTCGCTCGCCATGGAGAGCCTGGCCGAGCGGATCGAGCGGATCGCCGCCCGCATCGAAGGGGCCTGACCCGCGGCCTGCCGGGCCCGCGCAGCGACGCCGGCTCTCACTCCTACATCTTCGCTTGAATTTAGCCGGCCCGGGGTTACGTTGGTGTCAGCGACGGGGCGGCGCGGTTTGTCAGGCCGCACTTTACCCCTGGGGCTATAATCTCTCTGAGGGAGCTGCCTCTTCCGGGACCGTGGTCTCGGAATCGCGGCGCCCACCTGCTATGCAGGCCACAGAGGGTATGCATATGCCAACGGCCGAGGCGGCTCCGTCGCGCTGAATTTTCCTAGGGCATGTGCCCGGCCGGCCGCTCTGCCTCCGCGAGGCGCGGCACGCTGCGGAGTCCTTGTTCACCTGACCCTAGAGCGCCGATGACCGACCTGTCCCCCGATGCCCCCGCCCTCGATACGCCGATCCTGGATCCGGAGGCGCTGAGCCGGGCCAAGGCCGACCTGCGCGAGCGCATGGCCCGGCAGCGTCAGGTGCTGGCGGCGGACGCGGCGGATGCGGCCCATCGGCTGGCGATGAACCTGTCGGCGGCCATCGCGCCGTCCTCCGGCACCATCGTGTCGGGCTACTGGCCGATGCGCGACGAGATCGACCCGCGTCCCTGCCTGACCGCCCTGTGGTCCGCCGGCTGCCGCATCGCCCTGCCGGTGGTGCCCGACGACAAGCAGGCGCTGATCTTCCGCGAATGGGAGCCGGACGAGGATCTGGTCCCCGGCCCCTACGGCACCTCGGAGCCCGGGCCGGAGGCGGAGGTGGTGTTCCCAACCCTGCTGCTGGTGCCGCTGCTCGCCTTCGACCGGCGCGGCCGGCGGCTCGGCTATGGCGGCGGCTATTACGACCGCACCCTCGTCGCCCTGCGCGAATGGCAGACCGTCCAGGCCATCGGCGTCGCCTATGCCGGCCAGGAGGTCGAGGCCGTCCCCGCCGGTGCGCATGACGCCCTGCTGAACGGGGTGGTCACGGAAAACGGCTTCATCGAAATCTCGGAGTAGAGCGTGCGCCTGTTGTTTCTCGGCGACATCGTCGGACGGTCCGGCCGCGAGGCGGTCATTCATCATCTCCCCGCCCTGATGCGGGACCTGAAGACCGACTTCGTGGTGGTCAACGGCGAGAACTCGGCCCATGGCTTCGGCATCACCGCGAAGATCTGCGGCGAGCTCTACGACGTCGGTGTCGACGTGATCACCACCGGCAACCATGTCTGGGACCAGCGCGAGATCCTCGACGCCATCACCGACGACAGCCGTCTGGTGCGCCCGATCAACTTCCCGCCGGGCACGCCGGGCAAGGGTGCGGTGGTGCACGAGACCCGCGACGGCCGCCGGGTGCTGGTGATCAACGCCATGTGCCGGCTGTTCATGGACCCGCTGGACGACCCCTTCGCCGCGGTGGAGAAGGCGATCGACGGCATCGCGCTCGGCGGCGACGTGGACTTCATCCTGATCGACATCCACGGCGAAGCGACCAGCGAGAAGATGGCCTTCGGCCACGCCTTCGACGGCCGCGTGTCCCTGGTGGTCGGCACCCACACCCATGTGCCGACGGCCGACGTCATGGTGCTGGCCAACGGCACGGCCTACCAGAGCGATGCCGGCATGTGCGGCGACTACGACAGCGTGATCGGGATGAAAAAGGAATACCCGGTCAAACGCTTCACCACCAAGCTGCCGACCCCGCGCCTGGAAGCGGCCGACGGCGAGGCGACGGTCTGCGGCGTCTTCGTGGTGACCGACGACCGCACGGGCCTGGCGATCAGCGCCGAACCGGTGCGCGTCGGCGGGCTGTTGGCTGAGACGATGCCGGTGGGGTGAGGGGGCCCTCACACTCCGCCCCCGTGATCCCGATCTCGCTTCGGGAGCTCCCGCAATCCCCTCAACACCGTCATCCCGGTTTGGCCCGGACCTGGTCCGGGGCAAGACCGGGACCGGGCTGTGCTGCCCGACTGGGTCCCGGCCGGTCCCCGGATCGGGTCCGGGGTCCGCCGGGATGACGGGGAGTAGAGGGAAGGCCCCCGCCTGTGCTACACCCCCGCGCGGCGCCGCGTCGGTGCCGGGGCGGTACGGCTGAAGCCGTGCGTCGAAACCCCACATCTGGTATAGAGAGACGATTCGCGCCACGAACGGTCGCGGACGGGAGCGTTTGGAAATGGCCGGTCATTCCCAGTTCAAGAACATCATGTACCGCAAGGGCGCGCAGGATAAGAAGCGCGCCAAGATCTTCACCCGCCTGACCCGCGAGATTCAGGTCGCGGCGAAGACCGGCGGCGAGGATCCGGGCTCGAATCCCGCGCTGCGCAGCGCCATCGCCGCCGCGCGCAAGGAGAACATGCCCAAGGACAATATCGACCGCGCCATCAAGAAGGGCTCCGGCGGCGGCGACGACTCCAACTGGGAAGAGGTGCGCTACGAGGGCTACGGTCCCGGCGGCGTGGCCATGATCGTCGACGCGCTGACCGACAACCGCAACCGCACGGCTTCCGAAGTCCGCGCCGCCTTCTCCAAGTTCGGCGGCAACCTGGGGGAAACCAACTCGGTGTCCTTCATGTTCAACCGGGTCGGCCAGATCATCTATCCGGCGCAGGTCGGCAGCGCCGACGACGTGCTGGAGGCGGCGATCGAGGCCGGGGCCGAGAACGCCGAGAGCACCGAGGCGGAGCACGAGATCACCTGCCCGGTGGAGGACTTCAACACCGTGCGCGAGGCGCTGGAAGCCAAGCTGGGCGAGCCGCAATCGGCCGGGCTGACCTGGAAGCCGCTGAATACCGTGGCGGTGGACGAGGACCAGGCGGGCACGCTGATCAAGCTGTTCGACACCCTGGAAGACAATGACGACGTGCAGCAGGTGTCGGCCAATTTCGACATCGCCGACGACGTCATGGCGAAACTGTCCGCCTGATCCCCCATCGGGTCCGCGTCCCGTTCCGGATCGCCTCCGGGACGGGCGCCGGAAGTCGGGGGAGGGAGGCGGCATCACGGAGACGCGCATGCGGCTGATCGGGCTCGACCCCGGCCTCAGGAATACAGGATGGGGGGTGATCGAGACCGACGGCGTGCGCCTGCGTCACGTCGCCGACGGCACCGTCCATTCGGACGGCCAGGCCGACATCGCCACCCGCCTCGTGCAGCTCTACGACGCAATCCTGGACCTCATCGACCGCTTCAAACCGGACGAGGCGGCGGTGGAGGAGACCTTCGTCAACCGCAACCCGGAAAGCACCCTGAAGCTCGGCCTCGCCCGAGGCGTCGTTCTGCTGGCGCCGGCCAAGGCGGGGCTGCGGGTCGCCGAATACGCGCCCAAACGGGTCAAGAAGGCGGTGGTCGGGACCGGCAACGCGGCCAAGGAGCAGGTGCAGGCGATGATCGCCACGCTGCTGCCGGGGGCAGTCATCAAGAGCCCGGACGCGGCCGACGCCCTCGCCGTGGCGGTCTGCCACGCCCATTACGTCCAGTCCCGCGCCTCATTCGGCCAGACGGCCGGGGTGGCGGCGCGCAAGACCGGATCCGTCACCGACATGGCCCCGGGGCTGGAGAAGGCGATCGCCGCCGCGCTCGCCAAGGAAGCGGCCGCCGGAGGAGGACGACGATGATCTCGCGCCTGAAGGGCATTCTCGACGGTATCGGCGACGGTCAGGCGGTGATCGACGTCAACGGCGTCGGCTACCTGATCTTCTGCTCCGGTCGCACGCTGAGCGCGTTGGGGGCGATCGGCGACGCCGTGAAGGTCGAGATCGAGACCCATGTCCGCGAAGACCACATACACCTGTACGGCTTCTCCAGCGGCTCGGAGAAGGCGGCGTTCCGGATGCTGCAGACGGTGCAGGGGGTGGGCGCCAAGCACGCCCTGTCGATCCTGACCGTGCTGTCGCCTGACGAGCTGTTCACCGCCATCGCCGCCCAGGACCGCACGCTGCTGACCCGGGCCGACGGCGTCGGCCCGAAGCTGGGGACCCGGATCGTCAACGAGCTGAAGGACAAGACCGTCAACGTGGCGCTGGGAATCGCCGCCGACGCGCCGGCGGCGGCGCGGACGGCTGCGGTCAAGGCGGCCGGGGGCGATACGCTCGCCGACGCGGTCTCCGCCCTGGTCAATCTCGGCTACGGCCGGGCCGAGGCCTATGGCGCTGTGCAGGCCGCCCAGTCCGCACTCGGCCCTGACGCGGCCCTCGACCGGCTGATCACCGGCGGGCTGAAGGAGCTGGCCGGGTGAGCGGGGAGTGGGACGACGAGACGGCGGAGGGTGACCGTCTCATCGACGGTGAGCGCCGGCCCGAGGATATGGGCGAGACCACCCTGCGCCCGCAGACCCTGGACGACTTCACCGGCCAGAAGAAGGTCCGCGAGAACCTGAAGGTCTTCATCGACGCCGCCCGCGGCCGGGGCGAGGCGCTGGACCATGTGCTGCTGTTCGGTCCCCCGGGCCTGGGCAAGACCACGCTGGCGCAGATCGTGGCGCGCGAGCTCGGCGTGAACTTCCGCGCGACCTCCGGCCCGGTGATCGCCAGGGCGGGAGATCTGGCGGCGCTGCTGACCAACCTTCAGCCGCGCGATGTCTTGTTTATTGACGAAATACACCGCCTTAATCCTGCCGTAGAGGAAGTGCTGTATCCCGCTATGGAGGACTTTCAGCTTGACCTCATTATTGGCGAAGGCCCGGCGGCGCGATCGATCAGGATCGATCTGGCACCGTTCACGCTTGTCGCCGCGACGACCCGGTCGGGGCTGATCACCACGCCGCTGCGCGAGCGCTTCGGAATCCCCCTGCGCCTGCAGTTCTACGAGCCGGAGGAACTGACCCGGATCGTCAAGCGCGGCGCCGACCTGCTGTCCTTCGGCCTGACCGAGGACGGGGCCGGCGAGATCGCGCGGCGCGCCCGCGGGACCCCGCGCGTGGCCGGCCGGCTGCTGCGCCGGGTCCGCGACTTCGCCACGGTTGCCGGTAAACAGGTGGTGGACGCGATCCTCGCCGATGCCGCCCTGACCCGGCTCGACATCGACAAGCGCGGGCTGGACGCCATGGACCGGCGCTACATGGGCTGCATCGCCGAGAACTACGGCGGCGGGCCTGTCGGGGCGGAGACCCTCGGGGCCGCGCTCGGCGAACAGCGCGACGTCATCGAAGAGGTCATCGAGCCCTATCTGATGCAGCAGGGCCTGATCCAGCGCACCCCGCGCGGTCGTATCCTGTCGGCGGCGGGCTGGCGCTATCTCGGCCTGACGCCGCCGAAATCCGTCGACACCCAGCTCGATCTGCTCGGCCAAGGGGAGGACGATGTCTGAACCCTTTCGCTTCCCCGTGCGTGTCTACTACGAGGACACGGATGCGGGCGGGGTGGTCTACCACGCCAATTACCTGCGGTACGCCGAACGGGCGCGCACGGAATTTCTGCGGGCGCGGGGGGTCGAACAGCGGGAGATGCGGGAGGCGGAGGACTTCGCCTTCGTGGTCCGGCGCTGCACGGTGGATTACCGGGCGCCGGCGGTTCTCGACGATGCGCTGGAGGTGATCACCCGCATAACCGGGGTCCGCGGCGCCGCGCTCGAAGCGGTGCAGGAGGTCGTCCGCCAGGGCGAGTCCGATCCGCTGGTGGTGATGGATCTGGTGATTGCCGGGGTGAATGGGCGGGGTCGGCCGGTACGGCTGCCTCAGAAGATACGGGATCTGGTCGGCGGCTCCGCCCCGGCCTGAGTGTTTGGACGACAGGCCGGCGGCAACGCGCCCGGGCGGCTACGAGGAAGAGGAAGTCGATGCAGCAACTTGCACAAGCGGTGGTCGATACGACCCAGAGTGCGGCCCCGGGTCTGGCTTCGCCGGGACTGGCGGCGCCCGCCGTGGCGATGTCCCACGAGCTCAGCATGTGGGGCCTGTTCATGCAGGCCGACACCGTGGTCAAGATCGTGATGCTGCTCCTCATCCTGGCTTCGGTCTGGAGCTGGGCGATCATCTTCGAAAAGATCATGAAGATGCGTCGGATGCGGCGCCGGGCGGACGAATTCGAGGATGCATTCTGGTCCGGCGGGTCGCTGGAGGATCTGTACGACCGTATGGGCAGCCATCCGGCCGACCCGATGTCGTCGATCTTCTCCTCGGCCATGCGGGAATGGCGCCGCTCGGCCGCCAAGGGCCTGACCCAGCGCTCCAACGAGCTGCGGGCCAGCCTGCGCGAGCGGCTCGACCAGATCATGACCCTGACCATAAACCGGGAGATGGAGGCGCTGGAGAAGCGCATGACCTTCCTGGCCTCGGTCGGCTCCACGGCCCCCTTCGTCGGTCTGTTCGGCACCGTGTGGGGTATCATGAATAGCTTCCAGGCCATTGCCGCCTCGAAGAACACTAGCCTCGCCGTCGTGGCGCCGGGCATCGCGGAGGCGCTGTTCGCCACCGCGCTGGGTCTGGTCGCCGCCATTCCGGCGGTCGTCGCCTACAACAAGCTGTCCAGCGACCTCGGCCGCTACTCCGGCCGGCTGGAAGGGTTCGCCACCGAGTTCGGGTCGATCCTGTCGCGACAGCTGGACGAGGGACGCTGAGACGTGGCCGGCGGACTCATCAAACGGGGAACCGGTCACGGCAGAGGGCGTCGTCGGAACCCGCCGCTGAGCGAGATCAACGTCACGCCGTTCGTCGACGTGATGCTCGTGCTGCTGATCGTCTTCATGGTCACCGCACCGCTGCTGACCGTGGGCGTGCCGGTCGACCTGCCGAAGACCAAGGCGGCCCAGCTCACCGACGAGGTGGAGCCGCTGGTGGTTACCGTGCGGGCGGACGGCAGCCTGTTCCTGCAGGAAAGCGCCATCGGGCGGGACGAACTGGTCCCGAAACTGCTCGCGGTGGCGGGTGCCAATCCCGAACTCAGAATTTTCGTCCGGGGCGACAAGTCTATCGCCTACGGGTCGGTCATGGAGGTCATGGGCCAGATCAGCTCGGCCGGGTTCACCCGGGTGGCGCTCCTGGCGGAGCTTCCGGAGGAGTCGGCGGGCACCAACTGAGGGTGCCTCTGGATCCCGTGCAGGGACCCGGAGAGCCGCGGTGGTGATGGCCCAATGAGGAGCGTGACGAGCGAACAATGAACGTGGCTCTGGTCATTTCGATTCTGATGCACGCCGGGGTGCTGGCGCTGGCCGTTTTCGGTCTGCCGATGCTTGCCCGCGACGAGCCGATCGAAAACCGCCTGGTGGTCGTTGACGTGGTCACCGTCGCGGAAGTCACGAACGCGCCGCCGCCGGCCGAAACCACCAAGCCGGACAACACCCCGCCGCCGCCGCCCACGGCCGCGGCCCAGCCAGACCGCACGCCGCCGCCACCCCCTCCGCCTCCCGCAGCCAGGCCGGCACCGCCGCCGCCTGCCCAGAAGGAGGCCGCCAAGCCGACTCCGCCGCCGCCGGCCAAGGTCGCCGAGGCGTCCCCGCCGCCCGAGCCGGCCCCGCCCGTCAAGGCGGAGCCCGTGCCCGTGCCGGCCAAGAAGCCGGAGCCGCCGAAGCCCGAGCCGGAGAAGCCGGAGCCGGTGCCGGTGGAGAAGCCGAAGCCGGACGTCGTCAAACCGGAAATTCCGAAGCCGGAGACGCCGAAGCCGGAGGCGCCCGAGGCGGCCAAGGTCGAGCGCGTCGAGGACGAAGCGCCCGCCCCGGTGCCCGTGGCCCGGCCGAAGCCGCCCGAGCGTCCCAAGCAGGTCGCCGAGAAGGAGGCGCCGAAGACGCCCGAGAAGAAGGAGCCGGAGAAGAAGGACGACTTCATGAACGTCCTGAAGACGGTTCAGAAGCTGAAGAAGGACGCGCCCAAGCCGGCGGCCGAATCGAAGCCGTCGCCGGTGCCCGACGCCGACACCACGGCGCGCAACTCCAGTTTCGATCCGAGCCAGAAGCTCTCGGTGTCGGAGATGGACGCGATCCGCCAGCAGATCAGCAGCTGCTGGCTGGTGCCGGCCGGCGCGAAGAACGCCGCCGATCTCGTGGTCGAGATCGAGGTCACGATGAATCCCGACCGCACGGTGCGGTCCTACAAGGTGGTGGATTCCGCACGGATGCAAAGCGATCCGTTCTTCCGCTCCGCCGCCGAGTCCGCCATGCGGGCGCTGAAATCGCCGAACTGTTCCCCGCTGCAACTTCCGCCGGAGAAGTACGACACATGGAAAAACTTCACGATCACCTTCGATCCGAAGGACATGCTGTCATGACCGACAGCGCCGTTTCGAGCGGCCCGGTGACGGCGCCCCGCCCGCCGCGTCCCACCGTCGACATGTCGATGTCGCGACGCGACCTCGCCCGCCTGTCGCTGGCCGGTCTGGTCGGCGCGGCGGGGGTCGGCGGTTTCGCCGCCCCGGCGCGCAGCGAGTTGCGCATCGACATCACCCGGGGCCGGGTGGATCCGCTGCCGGTTGCCATCGCCGACTTCAAGGGCGAGGGCGTGGAGGCGACGCGGGTCGGCCGAACGATGACCGAGATCATCTCCTCCAACCTGGAGCGGTCGGGGCTGTTCAAGCCGATCAACCCGAAGGCCTTCATCCAGTCGGACCTGGATTTCGACACGCCGCCGCGGTTCGGCGACTGGCGTCAGATCGCCGCCCAGGCGCTGGTGCACGGCCGGGTGACCATCCCGTCGCCGGGTCAGTACCGCATCGAGTTCCGTCTGTGGGACGTGTTCGCCGAGCAGTACATGACCGGTACCTCGCTGACCGCCATCGAGGAATCGCTGCGCCGGGCAGCCCATATCGTCTCGGACATGATCTACAAGCGGATCACCGGCGAGGACGGCTACTTCGACACCCGGTTCGTCTATATCGCGGAGAGCGGCCCGCAGAACCGGCGCAAGAAGCAGCTCGCCATCATGGATCAGGATGGGGCGAACCATAAGTTCCTGACCGACGGCAACACCCTGGTGCTCACCCCGCGCTTCTCGCCGACGGTGCAGGAGATCACTTACCTCGCCTACTATCAGAACCGGCCGCGGGTCTACATCTTCAACCTGGATTCCGGTCAGCAGGAGGTCCTGGGCGACTTCCCGGGCATGACCTTCGCGCCGCGCTTCTCGCCGGACGGCAACCGGGTGATCATGAGCCTGGCCAAGGACGGCGTGACCGACATCCACACCATGGACCTGCGCACCCGCCGGGTGGCCCAGCTCACCAACACCCGGTCGATCGACACCTCGCCGACCTATGCCCCGGACGGCAGCCAGGTGGTCTTCAACTCCGACCGCGGCGGCACCCAGCAGCTCTACACGATGGGCGCCGACGGCTCGAACGTGAAGCGGATCAGCTTCGGTGACGGGCGCTACGCCACGCCGGTCTGGTCGCCCCGCGGCGACCTGGTCGCCTTCACCAAGATCACCGGCGGCACCTTTCACATTGGCGTGATGCGTCCCGACGGTTCCGGCGAGCGTCTCCTCAGTCAAGGATTCCTGGTGGAAGCGCCGAGCTGGTCGCCGAATGGTCGCGTTCTCGTTTACTTCAAGCAGACGCCGTCCGACCGGAGCGGACGCGGCGGAACGTCGAAGTTGTACACGATCGATCTTACGGGCTACAACGAGCGCGAGGTCATTACCCCGCTGGATGCGTCGGATCCAGCGTGGAGCCCCTTGCTTCGCTAATGGATTAGAAGTTATAAGGAAACACGCTCGTGGTCGGCTGTCGGGAAACTGTGCAGTCCGGCTCGACGAGTCCGGGCCCGGCAGGCCGGGTCTTTTGGACCACGAGGGGGGCGGGGCGCCCGGCACCACAGAATTCTCCAGAGGGACACACCTACCATGCGCATCAAGTTTCTCAGCGTATTTGCCGCCGTCGCGCTGCTCGCTGCTTGCGAGACCGCTCCCGACGAGTCGGCGAATGCGGGTTCGGGCGGCAACGTTCAGCCGACCACTTCCAGCACGGCGACGGCCCCCACCGGCCCGACCCCGGGCAGCGCGGAAGACTTCGTCGTCAATGTCGGCGACCGCGTCTTCTTCGCGTTCGACAGCTCCGCGCTTGACAGCGAGGCCCGCACGACGCTCGAGCGTCAGGCGTTCTTCCTGCGCAAGTATCCGAGCACCTCGGTCACCGTCGAGGGCCATTGCGACGAGCGTGGCACCCGCGAGTACAACCTGGCGCTCGGCGAGCGTCGCGCCAGCGCGGTGAAGGACTATCTCGTCTCCCTCGGCATCGATCCGAGCCGTCTGTCGACCATCTCCTACGGCAAGGAGCGCCCGGTGAACCCGGCGTCGACCGAGCAGGCCTGGGCCGAGAACCGTCGCGGCGTTACCGTTCTCAACTAACGGTTCGCGATCGCGTATTGGACGGCGGTGCCCACCGGGCGCCGCCGTTCTTTTTTTGACCGCTTCGTTTGGGCGGACCGGATGCGGCGGCAATCTGCCTTCCGCGCCATAATTCCGCCGCGAGCATCCTGGAGACTGGGACCATGATGCGCTTCCTCGTGATCATCCTTCTGTTGTCCGCCGCCGCTCCGTCCGTCGCTTCGGCGCAGGACGTGAACGCCCTGCTGAACCGCATGGCGCGGCTCGAGCGGGAACTGGCCGACCTTCAGCGCACGGTTTATGCCGGCGGTCAGCCGCCGGCCTCGGTCACCTCCAGCCAGGCCACCCAGCTTTCCCAGCCCGACGGTGTCGGCGGATCGCCGCTGGCCCGGGTGGAAGTCCGCCTCCAGCAGATCGAGGCCGATCTGCGCCGGATCACCGGCCGCATAGAGGAGTTGGGCTACAAGGTGCAGAACGTGTCCGACCGGATGGACAAGCTTCAGACCGATACCGACATCCGCTTCCGCGAGCTGA
Organism: Thalassobaculum sp. OXR-137; assembly: GCF_034377285.1. Taxonomy (NCBI): domain Bacteria; kingdom Pseudomonadati; phylum Pseudomonadota; class Alphaproteobacteria; order Rhodospirillales; family Thalassobaculaceae; genus Thalassobaculum; species Thalassobaculum sp. OXR-137. The sequence goes on from NZ_CP139715.1 coordinate 2,616,481, forward strand.
GCGGCGACGCCGCCGGTCCCGCACTCCAGGACAGCGGGACGCAGCCGCGAACCGAGCTGGCCCCGCCGGTCGACGCCACGCCGTCCGCCTCCGGTTCGGATGCCGGGCCGACCACCGGCGCGAAGCCGAAGGATCTCGGCTCCCTGTCGGGCAGCGAGCTCTCCGCCCTGAAGGCGACAACGCCGCCCCCGGCCAGCGCAGCCCAGGGCCAGACGGCACTGCTCCCGGCCCAGGGGTCGGTGGAGGAGCAGTACAAGGCGGCCTTCGATCATCTGGTGAAGCACGACCTGCCGACCGCCGAAGCGGCCTTCAAGGCGTTTCTGGCGGCGCATCCGGACGACCCGCTCGCCGGCAACGCCCAGTACTGGCTGGGCGAGACCTACTACGCGCGGGAGCGCTACGAGGAGGCGGCCGTCGCCTTTCTGGGGGGCTATCAGAGTTATCCCAAAAGCCCCAAGGCGGCCGACAATCTGTTGAAGCTCGGCATGGCCCTGGCGCGGATCGATCGTAAGGAGGAGGCGTGCACGACCTTCGCCAAGCTGAACGAGGACTTCCCCAAGGCGCCGACGAACATCAAGCGCCGCATGATCAACGAGACCAAGGCGCTGAACTGCGGCGGGTGAGCCCGCCCCCCAACGCGGACGTTGCCCGGACGCCGACCCCGCTCGACGAGCGGGATGGGATCGCCCTGATAGAGGCGGTCTTGGCCGAAGAGGGCGATCCCACCGGACCGGTCGCCCTCGCCGTGTCGGGCGGACCCGACAGCACAGCCCTTCTGCATTTCGCCGACCGCTGGTCCATCCTCCGGCGCCGACCGCTCCTGGTCCTAACCGTCGATCACGGCCTGCGCGCCGAGGCGGCGGCCGAAGCGGCCGATGTTGCCCGCCGGGCCGCGGCACTCGGCCATTCCCACAGAATACTCCCCTGGCACGGCCACAAGCCGACCTCCGGCATTCAGGCCGCGGCCCGCGAAGCGCGGCTGACACTGCTGACCGATGCCTGCCACGACGCCGGCGCTTCGACCCTTCTGCTGGCGCATCACCGCGACGACCAGGCGGAAACGGTGTTGCACCGCATAGAGCGGGACACCGGGCCCGAAGGTCTGGCCGGTATGGCGCCCGTCGCCTGGCGGTGCGGCGTGCGGCTGGCCCGGCCGCTGTTGGGCGTCCCGAAGGAGCGGCTGGAGGCGTCCTGCCGGGCGGCTGGATGGGACTATGTGGAGGATCCCTCCAACGCCGACCCGCGGTTCACCCGCGCCGAGCTGCGGCGGCTGCGCCCGGCGCTCGACGTCGCGGGGCTGACCGCCGACCGGATGGCCCGCCTCGCCGACGCGATGGGTGCCGCCCGCCGGGCCATGGAGGCGGAGGTGAGGGACTGGCTCGCCCGCCATGCCCGGATCCATCCCTGCGGCACCTGCCGGCTCGACCGGGCGCTGCTGGCGGCCGCACCGCCGATCTTCGCCGCGGCCGTGCTGCGCGGCGTCCTGAACATTGCGGGGGATACCGGCTATCCGCCCCGGACGGCGGCGATGGACGGGCTCCTCGCCTGGCTGGGCGACGCGGCGGGCGGTCGGCGGCGCACCCTGAGGGGATGCCTGCTGCAGGCCGATGGGGACAGCGTGACCGTGATGCGCGAGGAAGCGGCCTGCGCGCAGCCCCTGTCGATACCGAGCGGGCGCACAGCCTGCTGGGACGGTCGTTTTCTCGTGCATAATGCAACTGGCGGTCCGATCGGGATTCAGGCCTGCGGCACAGAAGGCTGGCGGCGGATCAAGCGTTTAGGGCTGGATGCCGCGCTTCCCGAGAGTGCCCGCGCGCTGCCGCACCCCGCGCGGCTCGCCTGGCCGATTGTCACTGACCTTGACGGGGTCGTCGCGCTCCCCCACCTTGTGCTTGGCGAGCGAAGGGCGCCCAACCCGGATGATTTCGGGCCGGAGGACTTAGGGGTGATAATCCACCTGCTGGCGACGCGTGAGCGACGGATCGATGGCCCGATGGCCAATGGAAGGCTGACACGTGAATAATTTCGGCAAGAATCTCGCCCTCTGGATCATCATCGGCGTCCTGCTCGTGGCGCTGTTCAACCTGTTCCAGGGTTCCTCCCCCCGTACCGGCCAGCGCAGCCTCGCCTACTCGGACTTCCTGTCCGAAGTCGATAGCGGGCGCGTGAACCAGGTGACCATCCAGGGTCAGCAGATCTCCGGGCGGTTCTCCGACGGCAGCACGTTCCAGACCTATGCGCCGCGCGACGCCGAACTGGTCCCGCAGCTCACCAAGTCGGGCGTGCGGATCTCCGCCGCGCCGCCGGAAGAGGGCACGTCCGGGCTGTTCCAGATCCTGCTCAGCTGGTTCCCGATGCTGCTGTTCATCGCGGTCTGGATCTTCTTCATGCGCCAGATGCAGGGCGGCGGCGGCAAGGCCATGGGCTTCGGCAAGAGCCGCGCCCGGCTGCTGACCGAGAAGACCGGGCGGGTGACCTTCGACGACGTCGCCGGCATCGACGAGGCGAAGTCCGAACTTGAGGAGATCGTCGAGTTCCTGAAGGACCCGCAGCGCTTCCAGCGTCTGGGCGGCAAGATCCCCAAGGGCTGTCTGCTGGTGGGCCCTCCGGGCACCGGTAAGACGCTGCTGGCCCGCGCCATCGCCGGCGAAGCCAACGTGCCGTTCTTCACCATTTCCGGTTCCGACTTCGTGGAGATGTTCGTCGGCGTCGGCGCCAGCCGTGTCCGCGACATGTTCGAGCAGGGCAAGAAGAACGCCCCCTGCATCATCTTCATCGACGAAATCGACGCGGTCGGTCGCCATCGCGGCGCCGGCCTCGGCGGCGGCAACGACGAGCGCGAGCAGACCCTGAACCAGCTCCTGGTGGAAATGGACGGGTTCGAGGCCAACGAGGGCGTGATCCTCATCGCCGCGACCAACCGTCCGGACGTGCTCGACCCGGCCCTGCTGCGTCCGGGCCGTTTCGACCGCCAGATCGTGGTGCCGAACCCGGATATCCTGGGCCGCGAGAAGATCCTCAAGGTGCATATGCGCAAGGTGCCGCTCGGTCCCGACGTGGATGCGCGCACCATCGGCCGCGGCACCCCGGGCTTTTCCGGCGCCGACCTCGCCAACCTGGTCAACGAGGCCGCGCTGCTCGCCGCCCGCAAGGGCAAGCGCGTGGTCGGCATGACCGAGTTCGAGGAAGCCAAGGACAAGGTCATGATGGGCTCGGAGCGCCGCTCCATGGTCATGACCGACGAGGAGAAGAGGCTGACCGCCTATCACGAGGCCGGTCACGCCATCGTCGCCCTGCACTGCCCGGACAGCGATCCGATCCACAAGGCGACCATCATCCCGCGCGGCCGTGCGCTGGGTATGGTCATGCGCCTGCCGGAAGGCGACCGGATCTCGCTCTCCAAGGCCAAGCTCGAAGCCGACCTGCGCGTCGCCTGCGGTGGCCGGATCGCCGAGGACCTGATCTTCGGCGCGGAGCGGATCACCACCGGTGCTTCTTCCGACATCCGTATGGTCTCGGAGATGTCGCGCCGGATGATCACGGAATGGGGCATGAGCGACAAGCTTGGCTTCCTGGCCTATTCCGCCGATCAGCAGGAGGTGTTCCTGGGCCACTCGGTGACCCAGCAGAAGAACGTCTCCGACGCGACCGCCAACGTGATCGACGAGGAGATCCGCCGGATCACCGACGAGGCTTATGACGACGCCCGCCGGATCCTCGAAGAGAACATGGACGATCTGCACACCCTGGCGAAGGGCCTGCTGGAGTACGAGAGCCTGTCGGGCGAGGAGATCAAGGAGCTGCTCGCGAGCGGGTCCGTGGATCGCGGCGGCCGAGACGAGCCGACCAAGCCGACCGGCCCCGGCCGACGCGCTTCCGTGCCCACCGGCGGCACCGCCCCCGGCGGCGGTCTGGAGCCCGATCCGCAACCCGGCGACTGACCTGCCCGGTTCGGGTGACGTCCCACCGGAGAGGGTCTCTCCCATGACACTACCCATCGTTTACGAGCCCGCGCCCAGGCGCGGGCTCTCCGCATCTGCCCTCCCGCAGTCCGACTATGCCCGGCCGGTCGGCCTGGTCTATGGCGCGGCCGCCCAGGCGGCCGTCGCGGCCGGCGAAGCGCTGCCCCTGGCCGGCGGTCCCATCGCCTTCCGCTCCCTCGACCTGATCCGCCGCGAGGCAGGGGTCGTGCGGGTCCTCACGGTCCCTGTCGACGCCTTGGACCCTGCAGCCCTGCCGTCCGGCACGATCGCCCGGCTGACCGCGCCGCGAGGCCCCCTGTGGGGCGCCGACGCTCTCGCGCCGGCCATCATGGGCATCGTCAACGTCACCCCGGACAGCTTCTCCGACGGCGGGCGCTTCGCCTCCCGCGATGCCGCCATCGCCCAGGGCAGGCGGCTGGCAGAGGAGGGCGCCGACATCCTCGACATCGGCGGCGAGTCGACCCGGCCCGGCGCTGCGGATGTGTCCATCGCCCAGGAGATCGACCGGGTGGTCCCGGTGATCGAGGCGCTGGCGGGCGAGGGGCACCGGATCTCCGTGGACACCCGCAAGGCGCCGGTGATGCGGGCGGCGCTGGAGGCGGGGGCGACGATCGTCAACGACGTCTCCGGCCTGACCCACGATCCGGAGGCGCCGGCCTTCCTCGCCGGGCAGGCGTGCCCGGTGGTCCTGATGCATATGCGCGGCGAGCCCGGAACGATGCAGGCGGATCCGCGTTACGATTGTGCGCCGCTGGATGTCTACGACGAGTTGGAGGCCCGGCTGACGGCGGCGGAGGCCGCTGGCATATCCCGCGACCGTCTGGTGGTCGATCCGGGCTTCGGCTTCGCCAAGACCGCCGCCCACAACATTCAGGTTACCGCCTGGCTCACCGTGCTCCACGGGATGGGGAGGCCCGTGCTCTTCGGCGCATCGCGCAAGAGCTCCATCGGGGTTCTGTCCCGCGGCGAGGCCGCCGATGCGCGCCTGCCGGGCTCGCTCGCCCTGGCCGGCGCGGCGATGGATCTGGGGGCGCAGACGGTGCGGGTGCACGACGTGTCGGAGACGGCGCAGGCCTTGGCTCTGCGCCGTGCCATTCTGGCGGCTTCTTGAGCCCGCGGCGTTAATCACCTTTAAAGATGCAATACGCTATAAATGTCGAAACAGTTGAGAGACTTTGACACGCCCATGGCCCGCTCCCTTTTCGGAACAGATGGCATCCGCGGCCTCGCAAACGCGGAGCCGATGACCCCGGCGACCGCCATGGCGGTCGCGATGGCCGCCGGGGCGCGGTTCCATACCAACCATGGCCGGCGCAACCTGGTGCTGATCGGCAAGGACACCCGGCTGTCCGGCTATATGCTGGAACCGGCGATGGTCGCCGGCTTCACCTCCATCGGCATGGACGTGGTCCTGGTCGGCCCGATGCCGACCCCGGCGGTGGCGATGCTGGTCCAGTCCATGCGCGCGGATCTGGGCGTGATGATCTCCGCCTCCCACAATCCCTACCACGACAACGGCATCAAGCTGTTCGGCCCGGACGGCTACAAGCTCTCGGACGCGGTCGAGGCCGAGATCGAGGAGATGGTGGCGCGGGTGGATAGCCTGCCGCTGGCCGGTCCGGAGGCGCTGGGACGCGCCCGGCGGCTGGAGGACGAGCAGGGCCGCTATATCGAGGTGGTGAAGTCCACCTTCCCCCGCGACCTGCGTCTGGACGGCGTCAAGGTGGTGATCGACTGCGCCCATGGTGCCGCCTACCGGGCCGCCCCGCGGGTACTGTTCGAACTCGGCGCGGAAGTCATTCCCATGGGCGTCTCCCCGGACGGGTTCAACATCAACGACGGCTGCGGTGCCACCGCGCCGGAGGCGATGATGGCCCGCGTCCAGAAGGAGAAGGCCGATGTTGGCATCGCCCTGGACGGCGACGCCGACCGGCTGATCCTGGCGGACGAGACCGGCCACAAGCTGGACGGCGACCAGATCCTCGGCCTGATCGGCGGTTCCTGGCAGAAGGACGACCGGCTGAGCGGCGGCGGCGTGGTCGCCACGGTGATGTCCAATCTCGGGTTGGAGCGCTACCTGAACGGCATCGGCCTCGAGCTGGTGCGCGCCAAGGTCGGCGACCGCTACGTCCTCGAGGCGATGCGCGAGGGCGGCTACAATGTCGGCGGCGAGCAGTCGGGCCACATGATCCTGTCGGACCACGGCACCACCGGCGACGGCCTTGCGGCCGCGCTGCAGGTGCTGGCGGCGATGAAGCGGGCGGACAAGCCCCTGTCCCAGGTCGCCCGCGTGTTCGAGCCGATGCCGCAGATCCTGCGCAATATCCGGTTCGCCGGCGGCGATCCCCTGGCCAGCGACACGGTCAAGGCAGCCATTGCGGCGAGCCAGGATGCGCTGGGCACCGGTGGGCGCCTGGTCATTCGCAAGTCGGGTACCGAACCTCTGATCCGGGTGATGGCCCAGGGGGACGATGAAGGTCAAGTCGTGGCCGCGGTCGACAGGGTCGTGGACGCAATCGAACTCGTAGGAACAAAAGCTGCGGAGTAACGGCGGTCATGCCAAGGTCGACTGAAGGGCGTGTTCTGATCGCTGCCGGATCCGATTCCGGCGGCGGTGCGGGGATCCAGGCGGATATCAAGGCGGTAACGGCACTTGGCGGATATGCCATGACGGCCGTCACGGCCTTGACCGCGCAGAACACCAAGGGTGTTTTCGGCGTCCACGAAGTGCCGATCCCGTTCCTGCGCCAGCAGCTCGACCTGCTGGTCGACGATATCGGCGTCGATGTGATCAAGACCGGCATGCTGCATTCCGGCCCGGTCATCGATACCATCGTCGATGTGATCGAGGAAAAGGCGATGCATGTGCCGCTGGTGGTCGATCCGGTGATGATCGCCAAGGGCGGCCATCCGTTGCTCAATCCGGACGCCATGCAGGTGCTGAAGGCGCGGCTGATCCTGCGCGCCCATCTGCTGACGCCCAATCTGCCCGAGGCGGAATTGCTGACCGGCATGACGATCAAGGACGTGGACGACATGCACCACGCCGCCGAGATGCTGCTGTCGCTCGGTCCGCCGGCGGTGCTGCTGAAGGGCGGTCACCTGTCCTCCGACACCGTGGTCGACCTTCTGGCGACGGAATCCGGCATTCGGGAATTCCGGAGCCGGCGTGTCGACAGCACCAGCACCCATGGCACGGGCTGCACCCTCGCCTCCGCCATTGCCACCGGTCTGGCCCAGGGGCTGGCCCTGGAGAAGGCGGTCGAGCGGGCGCGGAAATACGTGATCACGGCCATCGAGACCGCCCCCGGCTACGGGAAGGGCCACGGGCCGCTCAACCACGTTCACACGGTCAAGGAACGCGCCTGAGCGCTAAAGCCTGACGGGGAGAGGAGACCCGGTCGCGCCGATTACTCGGCTGCGACCGGCTTCTTATGGCTGACCGGGCGGCCGGCGCGGCTTTCGGCCAGTTCCTCGAAGCGCTCCATCGTGTGCTGCGACCACTGGACGATGTCGTAGTGGCTCACGTTCTTGCGCATCATCTGCATGCGGGCGCGCTGCTCCTCCGGCTTCATGTCCAAGGCCTGGTCGATGGCCGAATCCATGAAGCGTTCGGAATAGGGGTTGGTCAGCACCGCATAGGGAAGCTGCACCGCGGCCCCCATGAACTCTGAGATCACCACGGTCCCGAGCTCGTCTATCCGGGCGGCGCAGTATTCCTTGCACACCAGGTTCAGGCCGTCGCGCAGCGGCGTCAGCCAGCACACGTCGGCGGCGCGGAAATAGGCGATCAGGTCCTGCAGCGGGATGGCGCCGGTGAACAGCATGATCGGCGTCCATTCGAAGGTGCCGAAGCGGCCGTTGATGCGGCCGACCAGCCCCTCGATCTCCTCCTGCACCCGCCGGTAGACGGCCATGTTCTGGTTGGCCAGCACCGAGACGCACATCAGGCGGATTTCGCCGTGCAACTCCGGGCGGCGCTCCAGCAGCCGTTCGAAGGACTCCAGCATCTCCTTGGTGCCCTTGGTGTAGTCGGTGCGGGCCACGGAGACGATCAGCCGCTTGCCGCCGAGTTCTTCCTTGATCTCCTGGAGCTTGGTCTCGGTCTCCTCGGAGCGGGCGAGCTCTTCGATGTAGTTGACGTTGGTGCCGACCGGGAAGGCGTCGATGTTGACGATCTGATCGTGATACTTCAGCCGGGTGATGATCGTCGGCTCGGACAGTGCCATGCCGCGCGGCGACATCCCGTCCTCCACGTCGATCTCCTCCTCGACGCTGACATCGAACAGGGTGCGGGCGGTGTTGGCGAAGTTCATGGCGTAGCGCGGGATGTGGAATCCGACCTGATCGCAATGGAGCAGGCTGTCCATGATCTCGTTGCGCCAGGGCAGCACGTTGAACACGTCGGGCGACGGGAACGGCGTGTGGTGGAAGAAGGAGATCCGTGCGTTCGGCTTCATCTGCCGCAGATAGACAGGCACGAGCCACAGATTGTAGTCGTGGATCCAGATGATGGCGTCGTCGGCGGCCTGTTCGGCGGCGGCCTGGGCGAACAGGAAGTTCACCTCCTGGAAGGTCGGCCAGTCGACCGGTCCGTAGTCGTAGGCGTCGACGAAGGAATGGAGGATCGGCCAGAGCGCCTCCTTGGAGGTCACCGCATAGAAGCTGTTCACCTGGTCTTCGGTCAACGCCAGGCGGGAGACGGAGTAGTCGCCGAAATCGTCGCTGATGGTGACGACCCGCTCCCAGTCCGGCATCTCGCCGTATTCGCGCAGTTTCCAGGCGATCCAGGATCCGTGGGAGACCTGACCGAAGAAACTCTTCAGCGTGGGGACGATACCGTTCGGGCTCTTGTTCGGTCTGAGTTCGATCTTCCCATCGACCTCGACCTCCTCATAAGGCTGACGATGGTAGACGATGACCAGATCCGATTTCATGCCGCTGCCCCCCGAAGGCTCGTAAGTGTTCGAATCACCTCATGAATACCGGCGGCGCCGTTGCCGCGGCTGATTGTGGTGTTCTCCAGGCTCTTAACGCGCGAGACGAGGTCCGGTTCGCTGTTCGCGACCGCGACGCCGCGCAGGCCGGTCTCGAACAGGGACAGGTCGTTCATCGTGTCGCCGGCAACGAGCACCCGGTCGGGATCGATCTTCAGATGATCGACCAGCCGCAGCAGGGTCGGCCCCTTGCTCACGCCCTTGGGCAGGACGTCCAGATAGGTGCTGGCGGAGGTGAGACAGTCGAACCCGGCCGCCTCGATCCGCTCGGCCACCGCCGCATCGTAGCGGTCAGGATCGTAGTAGTAGCTGACCCGGTAGCGGAACGGGGTGGGCTGCAGCTCCAGCCAGTCGACATCGGCGAGCATCTCGCGGACCCGGTCGCCCGCATCGCCCCAGCGCCGGGCGATATCGGCCTCCAGTTCCGGCACCGTCTCGAACTCGGCCCCCTGGACGATGGTGGTGCCCACGTCGCCGATGACGAAATCGGGCTTCGGAACCCAGCCGTCGCCGGTCAGCTCGCGGATGAAGGGGATGTCGCGGCCGGTGACGAAGACCAGGGATATCCGGTCACGGTTGGCGTCGATGGCGGAATAGAGCGTCGAGCGCTCTTCGTCGGTTCCGCCGAGGAAGGTTCCGTCCAGATCGGTCGCCAGGACGACGTCCGCCTTGCTGGGGTCGGTGCGGGTCATGGCAGCATCTCCGATACATAGTCGCCTACGTCGTCTTCGTTTCCGTGCGGGATCCGAATGTTCATCGCCGCCGGCTCGGCCTTGAGCGGGCGTTCCATCAGCCGGCCGATGGCCTCCGAGATCTCGACGCCGTCGGCGACGATGGAGCGCACAGCCTCGCAGATCGGCATCTCGACGCCGAGCTTGCGGGCGAGATCGGTGACGGAGACGGCGTTGACCACGCCCTCCACCACCGAACGGCGGTTGCTCAGCAGGTCCTCCTGGCGTTTGCGCTGGCCGAGCGCCTTGCCGAAGGACATGTTGCGCGACTGCTCGCTCGAGCAGGTCAGCGCCAGGTCGCCCATCCCGGACAGGCCGGTGACCGTCTCGCGGCGGCCGCCGAGGGCCTGGGCCAGGGTCTTCATCTCGTCCAGGCCGCGGGTGATCAGGGCGGCCCAGGTGTTGGTGCCGAAGCCGGAGCCGCTGGCGATGCCGCAGGCGATGGCGATCACGTTCTTCACCGCGCCGCCGACCTCGACCCCGATCAGGTCGTCGGAGATGTAGGGCCGGAAGGACGGGGTGGCGAGCGCCAGGGACAGGCGGGTGGCGAGCGACCCGTGCGGGTTGTCCGCCGCATCGGCCGAGGCGATGGTCACGGCCGTCGGATGGCCGCCGGCGACCTCCGCGGCGAAGCTCGGTCCGGAGAGCACGGCGATCGGCCGTCCGGGCATGGCCTCGGCGACGACGGTGGTCATGAGCTTGCCGCTCTCCCGCTCCACGCCCTTGCTGGCGAGGACCACGGGCACGCCCGGCGCCGCGACCGCATGCACCCGCTCGCCGATATCGCGGATGGCCTGCGACGGCACCACGAGCAGGATCGCGTCCACCCCGGCCACGGCCTGCGCCATGTCGGAGGTCGCGGTCACGCCGTCGGGAATCTCGTATCCCGACAACAACTGTTCGTTGGTTCGCTCGCGGTTGATCGCGGAGGACAGGGCCGGGTCGCGGGCCCAGAGGGTGACCTCTCCGCCGGCGCGGGCGGCGGTGATGGCAAGGGCGGTACCCCAGGCGCCGGCACCGATAACGGCGAATTTTTTTATCGCCGGAGCGTCACTTATGTCGGGGGAGAGCGTTGTCATATCGACTATGGGGGGAACTCCAAAGATTGAATGGGGCCTCTTTAAAATGCATTGCAGCGCCGAATGATCAAGGGTTGACCCCGCCGATTGGGCCCATAGTTGTTGCGGTGCAGCACGGCTCGGGTTGATCCCGGACCGCCGTCCCGGTTAGCACTATGCGGGTCCAGCGGGGCATCCTTACCACTTTGAATAGGAAGGAAACGCGATGACGACCGCGGTCACTCAGAACGAAGAACGGACAAAGGAACTGGTGGATTGGTGCCGAAATGCGCTCGACACCTCGGCCACCCATTTCGACGCCGGTCTTCAGATTGCCCGCGGTCTGGGAGCGCATAAACGCGACGGTCTCTGCGAAGTCGGGTTCTGGGCGCCGGAACTGCTCGACCGCCGTGTGCCGGACGGCGACATCTTTCTGGAAGTGCTGGAGCCGGAAGAGCCGGTCGACCTGACGGTCTCGCGCCAGACGCTGCGCATGAGCCGCCAGCTCGTGCCGATCGGCCGCTGCGAGGCGTTCTGTTTCGCCGCCGTCGAGGGCATGCGCGCCGGGACCCGCGACGAGATCGGCTCGTTCTATGCGCTCGCCTGGCGCGACGACGAGGGCTGGCACCGCATTCTGGACCCCCTGGCCGCCTCCCTGCCGTTCGGCGCCTTCGCGCCGGCCGAATACTACGACGTGGCGGCGATGCAGGCGGAGCGCCGGGACAAGGAGTATTTCGCCAACCTCCCCGAGGGGGATCCGGTCAAGCTGGGCCCGCCGGTGAACATCCTGCAGATCCACGTGGCCACGGCGACCGCCGGCGGCACGTTGGCCAGCCTTACCCGGCGCTACGAGCATCTGGCCGAGCGGGTGCGCATGAAGCTGCCGGTCGAGCCGGCCGACCGCATTTTCCTGGGGTATGACGGCGTCCAACTGCTCCCCGTGGAGCCGACGACGGTGTTCGAGACCGGACCGGACTTCTGGGAAGAACTGTCCGACGACGATGCCGACGACGAGAGCGTGACCGTCGAGCTGCACCGCCCCAATACCACGAACTGGGGCTACGACGTGGTGATCGCCGGCATGGGCGCCGTCAACCCGGCGATCCTGGAGACCGGCCGCCCGGATGAGCTGGTCGACCTTGCCGCCGTGCTCCACACCTTTCCGAGCGGGCCGAAGAAGCTGGTGTTCGACGTGGTCTTCGGCCACAGCGACAATCAGGGCCTGCGGGCGTTGAACCACCACTACTTCGCCGGCCCGAACATGTACGGGCAGAACATAAACTACCGGAACGGCATCGTCCGGGCCGTGCTGCTGGAGATGCAGCGCCGCAAGGCCGATTTCGGCGCCGACGGCATCCGCGTCGACGGCGCTCAGGACTTCACCTTCTGGGACAGCAACACCGAGCGGGTGGAGCACGACGACGAGTACCTGCAGTCCATGTCCGACGTGGTGCAGGAGGTGGCGGGGCGCCGCTACCGGCCGTGGTTCGTGTTCGAGGACGGCCGGCCCTGGCCGCAGGAGGACTGGGAGCTGTCGTCCACCTACCGCGCGGTGATCGACGCCCAGCGCGACGACGACGTGTTCCAGTGGGGTCCGCTCACCTTCGCCCACAACACGCCGTTCCTCTATACGTTCTGGCTGTCCAAGTGGTGGCGGATCCGCGAGATCATGGAACATGGGGCGCACTGGATCTCGGGCTGCGCCAACCACGACACCCTGCGCCGGGGCACCCAGATCAATCCCAAGCTCAACGTGAACACCCGCCTGGGCGACACGCGGATGGAGATCCTGGACAAGGCCTACGACAACCCGGCCGTTTCGCTGATCACCTACGGCGTGTTTCCCGGCGTGCCGATGGACTTCCTGAATGCCTCGGCGCGGGCGAGCTGGGGCTTCATCCGCAACCAGGACGACCAGTACGGCGTGAAGGTGGTGGCCGAGGAGGCGATCTCGCTGAAATGGCAGGTCGACAACTATTCCTACTCGGTGCCGATGGCGTTCCGCCGGCTCAAGGCCATGGGCTTCGAGGACCGGGACAGCCTGGTTCGGTTCATGGAGTTCCTGCCGGCCCTGGTCGAGGTCACCGGCTACGACCTGGACGTGATCGCCAAGCTGCTGAACGAGGTCGATCCGCCGCTGGCCGGACCGGCGCCGTTCACCGTGCCGATCCTGAAGCAGATCGCCCGAGCCTGGATGGACGACATGCACGACTACTGCAACGTGTCGGGCTACGAGGCGGCGCTGAGCGAGAGCCAGACCGCATTCAACCTGGGGCTCCGCGCGTTCCGCCACGCCCGGCCGTGGCTGCGGGACAACCTGCGACCGGAGGACGTCTACGAGTATCGCGAGCCGGTCGACGGCCGGGTCCTGTTCGGCACCCTGCGCCACGGTCCGGACGGCGAGCAGGTCTACGCCATCGCCCATCTGGAAGGCGGGGCGATGGAGAACTTCGATCCGCTGACCTTGCCGATCAAGGGGCTGGAAGGGGACGGCTGGAACGTCGCCCTGCGCACGCCGCCGATCGGCGGCGACTATATCGGCGGACCGATCACCCTGTCGGACAGCATGGGTGTGCTCTACACCCGCAGCGCCGACCGACGCTGACGCGCAGTTGCAGGTCCGCGGCGGCTATTCCGCCGCGGTCTGCTGGGCGGGTTCGACGGCCGCGCCCGGAACCGGTGCGGCCACCCGGTCATCGAGGGAGAAGCGCTTCAGCAGCCCGAACGGCCGGGCAAGCGACAGAATGCCGGCCATGGCGAAGGCGATATAGACCAGCATCAGCGCGCTCGCCGCGCCGAGCAGGGACTTGGCCGTGTAGCGCACCTCGTGGACAGGTCTCGGCAATGCCGGATATCCGGGGCGCCGTGACGGGGCGTCGTATTGGCGGATGGCGCCGTAATCGAGCGGGTGAACCCCTTCGATGACGGCGGAGCCGTAGCCCGCGGCGAAGGTGCTGCACAGGTTCTTCATGGACAGCCCGTAGTAGAGGCCCCGTCCGACCACCGTCCACATGTGCCTTAACGTGTAGTATTGCCGCCAGCTCTCCTGGAACAGCGCCTGCCATTCCGTGCGCGTCATCAGCGGGTGATCGGTGATGACGTGAATGGTGTCGAAGGCGTTGAGATCCTCGTCGATCGGCACGCCCCCGCGCAGCATGAGCTGATGGTCCTTCGATCCCGGCAGGGGAGAGAGGGCGAAGAAGGTGACGATGTCGACGGGGATCTCGTCCTGCAGAAAACGGATGTCCTCGCGGACCCGCTCCGGCGTGTCGTTGGGAAAGCCGATGATCACGCCAGCGTAGATCATGATCCCGGCGCGCTTCCACGTCAGCACCATGTCGCGCATCAGATGGAGCTTGTTCTGGCCCTTGGCCGCGGCCTTCAGGTTGTCCTCGCGCACGGACTCCATACCGAGGAAGATCCGCTTCACCCCCGCCTCGCGGCAGGCCTCCACGAAGCCCGGGATTCGGCTCGCCAGAGTGTCGACCTGCACGAGCACGTCCCACTCCCAGTCCAGCTCCCGCGAGAGGCGGATGAGGATCTCGGTGACCTCCCGCCAGATCGGGCTGCGGGCGAAATTGTCGTCGCTGATCAGGATGGAATGGCCGCCGACGGCGGCGACGCCCCGCAGATACGTCTCGATCGCTTCCGGCGACCGGCAGCGCATCGCATGGCCATGGACGTTGATGATCGTGCAGAAGCTGCAGATGAAGGGGCAGCCGCGGCCGACTTCCATGCCGTGGAAATTGTCCAGGGTTCTGGCCGCCACATCCGGCGCGGCGATCAGGGCCGGCGCTTTGCTGAGATCCGCTACCTGGGTGAGATTGTTGTAGAGCGGCTTGACGGCGCCGTCCCGGATGTCGCGCAGCAGGGCGTCCACCCCCGCTTCCAGCTCACCGGCGAAGAGGCTGATGCCCAGTTCCTTGACACCCGGAAAGGCGCCCTCCCATTCCGGCACCATGGCCAGCACGCCACTGACATGGAAGCCGCCGATGATCACCGGATATCCGGCTTCTCGGAACGGCCGGGCGATATCAACGGCCCGGGGGAACTGATTGGTCTGCACGCCCACCATCATCACGGCGCAGCGGTCGAAACCGTCGAGCCAGCGCATCAGCTCGTCGGGCCGCAGCCGGTTGCTCATCTCGTCGATGCGCCGGGTTTCGATCCGAATGTCCGGGCCGAGAGCCCATCGATCCGCCGCCTCGGCGAACAGGCCGTCGACGACGATCAGGACGTTCGAAATCATGAACGAGCGCCACCACTGGATGACGAACCCGTCGTCGTCATAGTGGGAGGGCTTGATGAGCAGGAGGCCGACGGAGCGGACGCCCGATCCGAGCTCTTGATCGTGCACGTCCAGGATCCGGCTGGCGGGTTCGATGAGACTCGCCATGCGATCCTCCCGTTCGAGCGCGACCGGAACCGCCCCGACCGCAGAATGATAGGTTGGATAGGAGTCTATCGGAAGCCACGCATAGGGGGAACCGACCAGCGTGCCCGGAAAGTCCCGATCGTCGTGCGGTCAGGACTCTCCTTTGTCCTGCTCCGTCGACTCCCAGGGCTTGGGCACCCGCGGCGGGATGGCATAGGTCGGCGTTTCCTGATCCAGGCTCAGGTTAGGGTTGAAATAGGGGTCGGCGTCCAGCGCATCGCCCCACTTGTCGCGCATCCACATCATCTCGCCACGGAAGCGGTCGCGCTTCTCGTCGGTGTCCTCATGGCCGCGCGACACCGACTCGTGGTGATACAGCTCGGCATAGGGCGTCAGCACGATGCGATGGCCGGCGGCGCGGATCTTCAGGCAGAAATCCACGTCGTTGAACGCCACTTTGAGTTCCTTCTCATTCATGCCGCCGATCTGCTCGTAGATCTTCTTAGTGGTCAGCAGGCAGGCGGCGGTGGTGGCGCTGACGTTGTGAATCAGCTGGGCGCGGTTGAAGTATCCGGGCGCCTCGCGCGGCAGGTGCTTGTCGAAATGCCCGGCCACGCCGCCGATGCCGGTAGTCACGCCGACATGCTGCACGGTGTCGTTCGGGTAGTAGAGCTTTGCCCCGACGGCGCCGACGCCCGGCCGCTGGAGCTGCCGCACCATCTCTTCCAGCCAGCCGTCATCGATCGGCTCGATGTCGTTGTTCAACAGGAGCAGCAGCGGACCCTTGGCCAGCTCGGCGGCCCGGTTGTTCAGACGGGAGAAGTTGAACGGCTCGTCGTCTCGCAGGACCGCGATCCGCTCGTCCTTCTGGATCTCGGCGAAGTATTCCAGCGTCTCCGCCTTCTGCGAGCCGTTGTCGACGACGATCAGGTCCCAGTTCGGATAACCGGTCTTCTCCAGCAGCCCGGTGACCACCATGCGCATCATGTCGACCCGGTCGCGGGTGGGCACGAGGATGGTGACATGCGGCTTGCGGGCGGGCAGGGCCGGGACGACCCGGTGGCTCAGTCCGTCGCGGCCGGCGACCACCTCGGCCTTCACGCCGCTGCGCTCCAGGTGCTCGGCGATCGCCTTGCGCGCCCGCTCGTAGGGGTAGGTCTTCTCGCCGGTGCCCAGCGCCACGCTGCCGGCGACCATACGCCAATGGTACAGCACGGCGGGGATGTGGCGGACCCGCTCGACGCTGGTCTGCTCCAGCACGCGCAGGGCCATGTCGTAGTCCTGGCTGCCCTCGAAGCCCTCGCGGAACCGGCCGGCCTTCTCGACCAGCGACCGGCGGTAGACGCCCAGGTGGTTGATCATGTTCTGCGACAGGAACAGCTCCGGCGACCAGTCCGGCTTGAAGTAGGGGTCGGAGATCCGCCCCTCCTCGTCGATCTTGTCCTCGTCGGAATACAGGATGTCGGCGTCCGGATCGGCCTCCAGGCTGGCCGCCATCCAGTACAGGGCATCCTCCGTCAGCTCGTCGTCATGGTCGAGCAGGGCCATCCACTCGCCGGTCGCCACCTCCAGCGCCGAGTTGCTGGCAGCTGAGATGTGCCCGTTGGTCTCGCGGAAGACGACCTTGATGCGCGGATCCTCGGCGGCGTAGCGCTCCAGCATCTTCCGGGTTTCCGGGCTTTTCGAGCCGTCATCGGCGATGCACAGTTCCCACGCGTCGTAGAGCTGGGCCTTCACGCTCTCCACCGCCTTTTCCAGCAGGGCGGGCGGCGTCTCGTAGGTCGGCATGACGATGGAGAAGACAGGTTTCGTCTCCATGCGCGCAACATGGGCGCGGATGGCGGCCCGGTCGCTATCCGTCAGCGCATAGAACAGGTCGCGCCAGTCGTCGTAGGTCTCGATCGGCTTCGGCAGCTTCTTGATCAGGTATTCCTTCAGCCCCTGCACACCGCCTCGGCGCAGGTTGCCGACGATGGGGCGCACGCCTTCCTGGGCATAGGCATTGGTCGCCAGGACCCGAAGCAGTTCCGCCCGGGTGATCTCCCGTGCCCGGATCGGCCCCATCTCGAACCGGCCCTTCCAGCTGATCGGGTCGAGCCGAAGACCCTTTACGTCGTCGGGCAGGCGCACGAAGCAGGTGACGGTCTCGCCGCTGGTGACCGGCAGCCGCTTGCGGTCGATCTCCGCCGTTCCGGCGCCGGTATCGGCGAACAGCGACGGCGCCGCCATCCGATCGGCCTTGATGGCATAGGTCAGCTCGACCCAACCGGTCGGCATCCGAACCCGATCGGACTGCAGGACCATGACGCAGAAGGTGTCGGTGGCTTCCCAGACGTCGCCGTCGATATGCTTCGCCCGGAACAGCTCGCCCGGTCTCAGCGTGTGGGTCACCCGGCGGGCACGGCGGGCGAGGTTGCCCGCCTTGCGCAGCGGCGCGGTGACGCGCCACGACGTGGAAGCCTCCAGCGCGCCGATATGGTTCTGCAGATCGGCGCGGGCCATGGCCAGGTTGTGGATATGGCCGTCCCGGGTCTTCACCTCGCTCTGCAGGTCCGAGACGTCGTCGCGGAGGTCGTCGATGGTGCCGCGCAGGGACTCGATGGTCTCTTCCAGGGCGCCGATCGTGCGGTCGCGGTCGTCGATGACCCGCTCGCGCTCGGCGACCCGCAGGTCCCGCTCCGCCACCCGGCCGTCGCGTTCGCGCACGCTGTCGTCCAGGAGGCGGATCCGGTTGTCGCGCTGGTCGATCTCTTCGCGCAGGCGCAGTTCGATTCCGGCCCAGTCGGCGAAGGTGTCGTCGAAATAGTAGGATGCCCGGTCGATCTCGACCTGAACCTCCCTAACCAGTGCAAGCGCCGTATCGCGGTCGCCGGTATCGGCCATCCGGACGGCGTCGTAGATGCGGCCGACCCAGGCCGCCAGGGCCGGCTCGGTCTTCAGGATGTCGTCGTCCAGGGCGTGGTGGCGCAGACCGACATCGAGGAATCCGTCGATCTCGGACGCGGCATCCCCTATGCGGTTCGCAAATCCGAGATGCAGGTCGCCGTCGACCCGCTCCATCTCCCCCCGCCAACCGGCCATGAGCCGATCGAAGCTGGCCCAGGATTGCGGGATACCCTCGCTGCAGGTCAGCGCCTCGATCTGATGGCGCAGCCACAGCATCAGGGCCCGGCCCCGGGGCATGGCGTCGCGGCGCTCCAGGGAGCGGGCGATCTCCAGCGGATGGCGGAGCATGTGCAGGACCGTCACCTGGACGCCCCGGTCCGCCAGCATCTGGCGCCACAGCGGCAGCAGGCGGCACATGCGGGGGTCCTTCACCCCCCACAGGGCGGCGTCGGAGAACTCGGCGTCGAGGATGGCCTCCAGATCCTTGCGCGCCGCGCGCGTTACCGGATGATCCAGCCAGCCCTCCGGCATGGCGCGCGGATCGTCCCAGCGCATGCCCAGATCGGCCAGCAGCCGGTCGTGACGGGTGACGACGCCCTGATGCTCCCAGAATCCACGGTCGTTGTTGCCCTCGGCCGCTTCCATCAGGTCGGTGCCGAGCTCGACGCCCAGCAGGTTGACCACGCGGGTCAGGGCGGAGGTGCCGCTGCGGTGCATGCCCAGGACGAGCAGGGCGGTCTGCGGTCGCGCGTCCGGTGCGGAGGTTGCCCCGCTGTCCTTGTCATCGAGGGGGGCGTCTGTCGTCGTGGGCATCGGCTATCCGGACACTAGGCTTCCCGTCTCCGTCGGGAGACTGAGGATTTGCAACAATTCCCGTTTCGTAACACACTCCGGGACGCCCGTGGGGATGACAATTCCCTTTTAATGAATGCGCCGGTTTGGCTATAAGCCGGAATAGTCAAATCGGTTCGTATGCCGATGCGGGCACCATAGCGATAGCGGACGACACGATGGGTAAGTATCTCGACGATCTTTGGAACGACCTGGAGAAGACCTGGGATCTCGCCATGGAGATCAACGACCTTCCCGAGGCGGATCGAAGCGACGTTGCTGCCGCGTGGGAGAAGTTCAAGGCTTCCGCTCTGGTCGATGCGTCCCGCACCGAGACCGAGGCCGGCGCCACCACCCCGCCGCTGAAGGTCTTCTGCACGAACATCTACGGCATTCAGTACAATAGCGAGACGAAGTACTGGATCCCGTTCCGCCACGGCGACATCGATCTTGCGAAGTTTACCGAAGATTAAGTGAATTCGTGCCCCTACTACCCTGGGGCGACCGGCGGTACTCTGTTGGGCGGTTATGCCCCCGCCTCTTTGAGGCCGGATAGATCGGTGCCGCGATGAACAAGCCAGAACCCGTTTCGGTCCATAATCTGCTGAAGGCCTGCTACACGGCCTTCGTGGCCTGCGGCGTGTTCAGTTTCTTCGTCAACCTGCTGATGTTGACGATGCCGCTGTTCATGTTCCAGGTGTTCGACCGCGTTCTGGCGAGCCGCAGCGAATCCACGCTGTTCCTGCTGCTGATGATCGCCGCCATCGCGCTGGGCGTGCAGGCCGCGCTGGACAGTGTCCGGTCCTTCGCCTTCGTGCGCATCTCGCGCTGGATCGACCGGCGGATCGCACCGCTGCTGCTGTCGGCTGCGGTCGCCGAGGCCCTGGATCGGTCGAAGACGGCGAACAGCAATGCGCTGCGCCAGTTGTCGGTCCTGCGGAACTTCCTGACCGGCCCGGCGATGCTGACCGTGCTCGACATACCGTGGGTTCCGATCTTCCTGCTGCTGATCCTGTATCTGAACGCGCCGATGGGCTTCGCCGCCGTGGGGGGCGCGCTGGTGATGCTGGCGCTGGGGCTGACCAACGACCACCTGACCCGTCCCGCCCTGAACGAGGCGCAGGCCTATTCCAACCGGGCCTATGCCGCCGCCGACGCCGCCGTGCGCAATGCCTCTGTGGTGGAGAGCATGGGCATGCGTCAGTCGGTGATCCGCCGCTATCTGACCGAGAACGAGACCGTGCTGGCCCTGCAGAGCAAGGCGAGCGACCGGGCGGCCATGTTCCTGGCCGTGTCCAAATCGGCCCGTATGCTGATCCAGATGCTGATCATGACGGTGGCCGCGACCCAGATCATCGATCCGCACACGCCGATGACCGGCGGCATGATGATCGCCAGCGTGCTGATCCTCGGCCGGGCGCTGCAGCCGATCGAGCAGGGCGTGGCCCAGGCCCGCGGCATGGTCGAGGCGTTCGGCGCCTACAAGCAGATCGAGGAGACGCTGCTGAACGCCCAAGCCCAGCCCGAGCGGATGCGGCTGCCGGATCCGGAAGGCCAGATCACGGCGGAAAACCTGTTCTACCAGCCCCCGGGGCTGGCCAAGCCGATCCTGCAGCGCATCCAGTTCGAGGTCGAACCGGGCGAGACGCTGGGCATCGTCGGCCCGTCGGCCGCCGGCAAGTCGACGCTGGCGCGGCTGCTGGTCGGGGTACAGCGGCCGACGGTCGGTTCGGTCCGCCTGGATGGCGCCGACATCTATTCCTGGGACAACGAGGCGCTCGGCCAGCATATGGGCTACATGCCGCAGGACGTGGAGCTGTTCTCCGGCACCGTGGCGCAGAATATCGGCCGGCTGCAGGAGAATCCGGATCCGGAAGCGGTGGTCCGGGCGGCCAAGATGGCCGGGCTGCACGATCTGATCCTGCGCCTGCCGGACGGCTACGACACCGAGATCGGGTGGGGCGGACAGCTCCTGTCCGGCGGCCAGCGCCAGCGGGTGGCCCTGGCCCGGGCGCTTTACGGCGATCCCCGGGTCGTCGTGCTGGACGAGCCCAACGCCAACCTGGACAGCCAGGGCGACGATGCGCTGGTGCAGGCGCTCAAGGCGCTGAAGGCGGCGAACGTCACGGTGATCCTGATCACCCACCGGCCCTCCACCCTGGCGCTGATGGACAAGATCCTGGTGCTCAACGGCGGCACGGTGCAGCGCTTCGGTCCGCGCGACGAGACCCTGTCCTTCCTGCAGCAGGCCCGGCGTCCCGGCATCGAGGGGCCGGCGCCGCAGATCGCCGACAACCGGGATCAGCGCGCCCGACCGGCCGAGCCCGACCGCCGTGCGATGGAGCCGACGGTGGACGCCTCCGCCGGACCGGAGATCGAGCGCCCGCAGGAAACGCCGAGGGCGGCGAGCCAGAATGCCCGGGGGCCGGGCGAGATCCTGGAGCCGCCGACTCCGGAGGACGCCGATCCGGACGCCCCGAAGGGACCGCGCGGCCGTGGGGCGGTGGTCCGGCCGCCGTCGCCCTACAAGGCGCGGGCGACCTCCCTGCAGGTGCAGAGCGTTCGAGCCATTTCGGCCGATCCGACCAAGGACTGAGCGAGGAGCGACGTCATGGCGATGGTGCGTAGCGAGGAATCGAGGGACCTGACCCGGTGGCAAGACCCGCTGGCCCACGAACCCGACCGCAATCCGATGGCCTGGCGCAAGGTCCTGTGGATCGGCTACGCCATCCTGTTCCTGTTCTTCGGGGTGTTCGGCGTCTGGGCCGGCTTCGCACCGCTCGGGTCCGGGGCGATCGCGATGGGCCAGGTTCAGGTCGCGGGCAGCCAGAAGGTCGTCCAGCACCTGGAAGGCGGCATCATCAAGGAGATCCGGGTCCAGGAAGGCGACACCGTCAAGGAAGGCGACGTCCTGATGGTGCTGGAAGGTACGCGGGCCTCGGTCGATCAGGGCCGGCTCTTCCAGCGCGTCCTGGCGCTCAAGGGGCAGGAGGCGCGGCTGATCGCCGAGCGCGACGAGACGGCCGTGGTGAGCTATCCCGACGATCTGAAGCGCCTGGCCGACGACCCCTATGTGCAGTCGATCATGGACGGCGAAAGCCGTCTGTTCGACGGCCGCCGCGCGGCCTACCAGGGCCAGCAGGGCCTGCTCGACAAGCGGGTCGCGAAGAGCCGAGAGGAGATCGTCGCCCTGCGCGCCCAGCAGCGGTCCGACGCGCGCCAGCTCCAGATCATCGAGGAAGAGATCAAGGGTGTGCGCGAGCTCTTCAACAAAGGGCTGGAGCGCAAGCCGCGCCTGCTGGCCCTGGAGCGGGAGCAGGCCGCCCTGCAGGGCTCCATCGACAACCGCGAGGCGCTGATGGCCCGGGCCGAGCAGACGATCGCGGAGACCGAATACCAGCGCCTCACCGTCCAGGAACAGAACCGCGCCGAGATCGAGACCGACCTGCGCGAGACCCAGACCCAGCTTCGGGACCTGCGCGAGCAGCTCGTCTCCGCCGACGATTCCATCGCCCGCAACACCGTGCGCGCGCCGATCGGCGGCAAGGTCTACGGACTGCGCTTCCACACGGTGGGCGGGGTGATCGGTCCGGCCGAGCCGCTGCTGAACATCGCGCCGGACGATGACGAACTGATCGTCCGCGCCCAGCTTCAGCCGACGGATATCGACGTGGTCCAGATCGGTGCTCCGGCGACCGTGCGGCTGACCTCGTACAGCCAGCGCACCGCCAAGCCGATCGACGGCCGGGTGATCGACATCTCCCCCGACGTGATGCAGTCGGCGGAAGGCACCCAGCCCTACTACGAGGCCCGCGTCCGGTTGAGCGAGGAGATGATGCGGCAGAACGATGTGGAACTCGTCCCCGGCATGCCGGCGATGGTGATCATTTCCACCGGCGACCAGACTCTGCTCGACTACCTGATTTCCCCGCTGACCCGGTCCCTGGAGACCGCCCTGCGGGAACAATAACCAGCGCGAGCAATGACCGGATGAGCGTTCCGCCCCCGTTCCTGCCCTATGGCCGTCAATGCATCGACGAAGCCGATATCGCGGCGGTGGCGGAGGTGCTGCGCGGCGACTTCCTGACCACGGGTCCGACGGTCGATGCCTTCGAAGCGGCCTTTGCCGCCGCCGTGAACGCGCTCTATGCGGTCGCCTGTTCCAGCGGGACGGCGGGGCTGCATCTGGCGATGATGGCGCTGGGGGTCGGGCCGGGGGACGTGGTGATCGTGCCGACGGTGACCTTCCTCGCCAGCGCCAACTGCGCGGTCTATGTGGGGGCGGAGCCGGTCTTTGCCGATGTCGATCCGGATACCGGCCTGACCACCCTGGCGGCGATCTCGGAAGCCGTGGAGCGGGCGGGCCGGGATCGGGTCAAGGCCATCGTCGCGGTCCATCTGAACGGACATTGCGTGGACGTGGCCGCCCTGGCGCAGGCCTTTCCGGAGATCCCGATCGTCGAGGATGCCTGCCACGCGCTGGGCGCCGCGAACGGCGGCGAGACGGTCGGCGCCTGCACCCATTCGGCCATCGCCATGTTCTCGACCCACCCGGTGAAGACGGTGGCGAGCGGCGAGGGCGGGGTGCTGTGCACCCGAGATCCGGTGCTGGACGAACGGATGCGCCGCCACCGCAACCACGGGATGGTCCGCGACCCGGCCCGCTTCACTGACCGCGAGGCCGCTTTCGACGCGGCGGGCGAGCCGAACCCCTGGTACTACGAGATGCCGGAGCCGGGGTATAACTACCGCCTTTCCGACATCCACGCCGCACTGGGCCTCTCGCAGATCGGCCGGCTGTCCGGCTTCGTCGACCGCCGCCGCCACCTGCGCGGGCTGTACGAGACGGCGCTGGGCCGCTGCGGGCCGCATGTGCGGGCCCTGCCGACCGCCCCCGGCTGCGATCCGGCCTGGCACCTGTCGGTGGCGCTGATCGATTTCGCCGCCCTCGACACCGACCGGGGCACGGTGATGCGGCGGCTGCGGGACGAGGGGATCGGGACCCAGGTCCACTACTTCCCGGTCCACCGCCAGCCCTATTTCCGCGAGACCGCCCCGACCCCCGCGCTCGCCGGGGCCGACCGCTACTACGAACGCTGCCTGTCGCTGCCGCTGTTTCCGGCCATGGCGGACGAGGATGTGGGGCGCGTGGTGGCAGCCCTGAGCCGGTCCCTCGGCAACGGTGGTGCTGCCGGGTGATGCCCAGCTTGCCGCGGGCGCCGCTGAGCGGGACAATACGGGGTGATTCGCGCTTCCTGATAAGGGGATAGGCGCGGGATCGAGGCGGGAGGGCCGCATGCGGCAGTTCGATCAGAACTTCATCGACCTGAACGGCAAGACGGTGCTGGTCACCGGCGGGACCGGGTCTTTCGGCAAGCAGTTCATCCGGACGGTGCTGGCCAACTTCAAGACGAAGCGCTGCATCGTCTTCTCCCGCGACGAGCAGAAGCAGTACGAGATGGGGCTGGAGATCCCCGTCGAGAAGTATCCCGAGATGCGCTACTTCCTCGGCGATGTGCGCGATGTGGACCGGCTGGAAATGGCCATGCGCGACGTGGACTACGTGATCCACGCCGCCGCGATCAAGCATGTGCCGACGGCCGAGTACAACCCGTTCGAATGCGTGATGACCAACATCCACGGTGCGGAGAACATCGTCAAAGCGGCGATCCGCAGCAAGGTGAAGCGGGTGATCGCGCTGTCCACCGACAAGGCGGCCAACCCGATCAACCTGTACGGCGCGACCAAGCTTGCCTCGGACAAGATCTTCATCGCCGCCAACAACCTGTCGGGGGCCGGCGGCTGCATCTTCTCGGTCGTGCGCTACGGCAATGTGATCGGCTCGCGCGGCAGCGTGATCCCGTTCTTCAAGCAGCTCATCGCTGACAGGAAGGACCATCTGCCGATCACCGACGACCGGATGACCCGGTTCTGGATCACCCTGCAGCAGGGCGTGAATTTCGTGCTCAGCAGCCTGGAGATGATGAAGGGCGGGGAGATCTTCGTGCCGAAGATCGCGTCCATGAAGATCGTCGATGTGGCGTCGTGCCTGGGCCCCGGCCTCCCGCACAAGGTGGTCGGCATCCGCCCGGGCGAGAAGCTGCACGAGGTCATGGTGCCGGAGGACGACGCCCGCACCACGGTGGAGATCGACGACCGCTACATCATTCTGCCGGCCTTCACCGACGGGCCGCGGGCGATCTGGACCAAGGCCGGGGCGAAACCGGTCGACCCCGAGTTCCGCTACGCCAGCGACAGCAACGACGAATGGCTGAGCGCGGCCGATCTGGAAGGGATGGTGGAGGCGCTTTAGGGGCGTTTCACCAATCTCGCCACCTTTCGCCACTCCCCGGATTTATTCCGGGGCGAGACAGCAACTCGCTTCATTACCCGACAAACACGCACGCCATCGACGCTTGCCCCGGAATAAATCCGGGGAATGGGTGGTGAGGGGAAGTGAAGCCGAAACCCTTAGCCGACGTCCGAGCCCTCATCGCGCCGGGCCCAGCCGATGACGGAAACCGCCGGCCAGATCCAGACGATCCCGGCCACTAAGTAATAGACCGTCTCGGCCAGAATATGGTCCGGCACGAAATCGGCGAGGCTCACCACGGCGATGACGTACAGCACGAGCCCGGCGATGATCACCAGGCCGGCAAGGGGGGATCTCCAGCGCATCCCGGGCACATAGCGCGCCGCACGGGCGAGGGCAAGCGCCGCCCCGGCAAACCCGTCCGATTCCGCCGGATCTGTCGCTCCTGAGAGAGCGGCTGTCACCGGTCCATGCTACCCGCCATAAGGACAGACACCGCCTGCTGGTACACGGGCGGCCCAGTTCCGGTCGAGGATCGGCCGTTCCGCCCGCTCCCGACCCGCCCACCGACGCGGCCCACCCGGAAAGGCCACGCCCATGCCCGCCCTGTCCCCCGCCGTCGTCGCCCTGCTGCTGAGCGTGATCCTGCTGCAGGTGGCGAACGGCATGTTCTCGTCGCTGCTGGGCGTGCGGCTGGGCATGGAGCCGGAGATCTCCTCCCAGGTCGCCGGCTTCGTGATGTCCGGCTATTTCGTCGGGATGGTGCTGGGCTGCCTCGCCGTGCCGCGGATCATCGAGCAGGTCGGCCATGTCCGAACCTTCGCCGCCCTGGTGTCGATCATGTCGGCGGCGTCGATCTCCCACGCCTTCTATGTCGATCCGGTCTATTGGTTCGCCCTGCGGGTGATCTACGGGGTCTGCGTGGCCGGCGCCTACATGGTGGCGGAATCCTGGCTGAACGGGGCGACCAGCAACGAGCAGCGCGGCTCGCTGCTCTCGGTCTACATGGTCTGCCAGTACCTGGCGATGACCGGCGCCCAGTTCCTGCTGAACCTGGCGCCGCCGTCCAGTTTCATCCTCTACGCCCTGGTCTCGATCCTGTTCAGCCTGGCCCTGGTGCCGCTGACCCTGTCCCGGTCGGCCCCGGCCTCCAGCGTCGCCCGCTCGGCCCTCAGCTTCCGGCAACTGTATCGGGTCTCGCCGCTCGGCATGGTCGCCAGTTTCGGCAGCGGCATCCTGAGCGGCGCGCTGTTCGGCGCGTCGTCGGTCTTCGCCACCGCCATCGGCTTCACCGTGCCGGAGGTGGCGATCTTCGTCTCCGCCGTCCTGGGCGGCGGCCTGGTCATGCAGTGGCCGGTGGGCAAGCTCTCCGACCTGATGGACCGGCGCACGGTGATCGCCGTCACGCTGGTGCTCGCCACCGCGCTGGGGCTGCTGCTGGCCTTTCTGCCGTTCCCCGGCTTCTGGGTCTACGTGACCATGGCGGGGCTGTATGGCGGGCTCTGCATGACCGTGTATTCGCTCGCCATCGCCCATACCAACGACTACGTGGAGTCGACCGATCTGGTAGCGGCCAGCGCCGGGCTGCTGCTCGCCTTCGGGATCGGCGCCGTGGCCGGGCCGATCGCCGCCACCTCGGCGATGGAGTGGGTCGGCAACTGGGGCTATTACGGCTTCGGCGCGCTGACCGCCGGGTCGATCGCCCTGTTCACCCTGTGGCGCATGAAGCAGCGTCCGGCCCTGCCGGTCGAGGAACAGGGGCCGTGGGTGTCGGTCTCCCGCACCACGCCGGTCGCCGCCGAACTCGATCCGCGCTGGGAGCCGGAAGAGGAGACGGGCGAAGAAAATCCGCAGCCGAATCCGGCTGCGGGGTAAGGCGGTCGGCACTTATTGCCTGATTAACTGGGCAAAAATTACCAGAACTGCTTGAGGAATTCCTTCGCCCAGGTCCGGTCCAGCTGAGAGTTGCCGTTGAACAGGTCGAGGCGTAGGTCGTCCAGGGCCTGCTTGCCGGTCTTGACCTTGTCATAGGCGGGATCGTCCGGCGTCAGCATGACCATCTCGTCGGCGACGCTGTCATAGGCGACCTTGATGTCGTCGCCATAGATCTCCTTCAGCTCTTTCTCGGCGGAGAGCATCTGCTCCATGCGGTCCATCGCGGTCTGATCGGAGGTGGTGAGGGACCTCAGCCCGCCGCCCAGATCCGGCGCTTCGGCCAGATCGACGAAGCGCCAGTGGGCCATGGAATGGATAGGCTGCTCGCCGAAAGCGTCGGGTTCCACGCGGTAGAAACCGTCTTCTGGCAGGGTCATGGTCGCCAGCGGTTCGGCGGAGGCGTTCTGCATCATGCTCTGGTTGGCGACGAAATCCTGGGACGAGCCGGCGCGCAGCTTGGAGACCATGCTCATCAGGCTTTGGGCGGCGTCGCCGTCCAGCCGCATCATGTTGCCGGTATTGTCGTAGGCGTGCCCCGAGACGGCGACCTGGGCGCCGCTGTCGAGGGTCAGGCGTTCGGCATCCGCGTACCGGTCGCGGGTGATATGGGCGTATTCGGACGCGGTAACCGTCTTCCACGGGGGCGTGAAAGCGGTCGAGGAAGTGACCGATGTCATGAACAACTCCTCCAGATGGTCGGCGGGAGGGAAGCAAATCCCTTGCCAATTCCGCCATCCGGAGGAGGGGTATTCGGGGCGAGGCTACGCCGCTTCGGCCCCGTAATACGTCGTGACCACATGGGTCGCCTGGGCGAAGAACAGCCAGCGCTCGACCGCCACGCCCAGGGTGCCGATCACGGCAGCCAGCAGGGCCGGGATCCAGCCGCCGGCGGTCGCCATGATGCCCGCCACCATCAGCAGGGCGAAGGGCACCACCACACCGGCCACGGCGGCGATCATCCGCAGCTTGTGCACGTGCTTGCGGGCGACCCGGTACCCCATCTCGCGCATCACGAAGTTCTTCGAGGTGGACGGCGCGTCCAGCATCCGCACCTTGCCCAGATGGCCGAGCCCGGTGGCCGTGCCCGCCGTGGTGACCGGGGCGTCGGTGTCGATCCGCGACCAGTAGGTCCATTTCACCGCGGCGGCGGCCGAGCCGGCGATGATGGTGGCCCAGATCAGGAGCCCTGCATCGCCGCCGAAGCCGCAGACCAATACCGCCATCCACAGGCCCCCGGTATAGAGCGCGAACAGCAGGTAGCCGGGGAGCACCAGCGGGTGGTGCCACTGGCGGATGGTCCGCAGCGAGGCGTAGATCATGCCGGTGCAGACCACCGTCACGGCGGCCCCGGCGCTGGCCAGGATGCCGAACACGCCCCAGAATCCGCGGGCATCCTCGAACACGATCCAGCCGAGCGCGAAGATCAGCGCCGGCAGGTAGGTGACGACCGCGGCCATGCCCTCGCGCGACAGCCAGGACGAGCGCCACTGGGACATCGCCCGCCAGGCCCGCTCGGGATGGCCGAGATGGAAGGTGGAGGCGAGCAGGCCGGCCGTGATCAGTCCCAGCGCCAGGGCGAAGCCGATCAGGCCGGACCACAGTCCGGCGGGCATCAGCCCGGCGGCCCCGGCCAGCCCCATGAGGAACAGCAGCCCGTAGCCGGCGCCCGACGCGGTGGTGAAGAAGATGACGGAGGAGGCGGGATGCATCTCGGTCTCCTCCCTCAGCGCGACAGCATGGCGTCGACCCACGCCAGGAAGCCGTTGCCTCCGGCGTTGGACGGCACCGCATCGGCGGCCTCGGCTGCCAGCGCTTCCAGCTTCGTCGGCGCGCCGGTATCGCCGGCAGTGTTCTTGCGCGGGCGCGGCGGCAGGTACTTGTTGGTCGGCTTGTAGCCCATCTCCGGCATCAGGTCGTAGCCGCCGCGCTCCGACACCATCTTGGAGACCGCGCTGCCGGGATCGCCGAGATCGCCGAAATGCCGCGCGCTGGCGGGGCAGGTCGAGACGCAGGCCGGCACCCGGTCCACCTCTTCCAGATTCTCGTTGTAGATCTTGTCGATGCACAGGGTGCACTTCTTCATCACCCCGTCGGTGTAGTCGTATTCGCGCGCGCCGTACGGACAGGCCCAGGAGCACAGCTTGCAGCCGATGCAGGTGTCCGGATTGACCAGGACGATGCCGTCCTCCTCGCGCTTGTAGCTGGCGCCGGTCGGGCAGACGGTGACGCAGGCCGGCTCCTCGCAATGCAGGCAGGAGCGCGGGAAGTGGACGGTGCGGCTCTCCGGCGCGTCGCCGACCTCGTAGGTGTGGACCCGGTTGAACCACACGCCCCAGGCGCCGGCATCGTCGCCGTCGGTGCTCTCGGTGCCGGAATAGGCGTTCCAGTCGGTCATCGGCGCGGAGTGACCGCCCGAGTTCCATTCCTTGCAGTTCACCGCACAGGCATGGCAGCCCACGCAGATGTCCAGGTCGATGACGAGGCCGAGCTTCTTGGTCGGCGCCTTGGTGGGAAGCGAGGTCATTCCGCAGCCTCCCCGTCGATCTTGGCCCCATAGCGCAGGGTCCTGGGGCCGGTCTTGCCGCCCGGCGGCTTGGGCAGCGGGGCGAAGCGCGGTTCGGCCTCGGTGCCGGGCGCGTCGGCCTCGGCCCGCTCGATGCGGACCCGCAGGTCGTACCAGGCGGCCTGGCCGGTGACCGGGTCGGCATTGGCATAGCGATAGCCGCCGCCCTTCGGCGGCAGCAGTTCGGAGATCAGGTGGTTCAGCAGGAAGCCCTTGGTCGCCTCCGGCGCCTTGGGGTCGAGGCCCCAGGCCCCCTTGCGCTTGCCGATGGCGTTCCAGGTCCATACCGTGTCCGGGTTCACCCCTTCCATGAGTTGGACCTGGGCCTTGATGCAGCCGTGGTGGGAGGTGACATGGACCCAGTCGTCCTCGCCGATGCCGAGCTGTTCGGCGCGCTGGCGGCTCATGTAGAGCTTGTTGAGCCCGTGGATCTGCCGCAGCCAGGCGTTCATCGAGCCCCAGGAGTGATACATGGCGGCCGGGCGCTGGGTGATGGCGTGCATAGGGAACTGGTCCAGCTCCTCGCCCAGGACCTCGCCTTCGAACGGCGCGTACCAGAAGGGCAGGGGGTCGAAATAGGTCTTCACCCGCTCGCGGTGATGTTCCGGCGGCACCACGTTGCCATGGCCCTCGGCGGCGAGGCGGAAGGTCTGCAGTGGCTCGGAGTAGATCTGGTGGATGATCGGGTTCGCCGCCCCGATCAGGCCGAGCGAGACCGCCTTCTCCAGATACTCCTTGTTGGCGTGCTTGAAGTAGCGTTCCGACGGCGCGAACTCGTGACGCCAGAAGCACTGGTTGTCGACGTAGCGCTGGAGCTGGTCCGGGTTCGGCTCGCCCTTGCCCTCCTTGGTGCCGTCGACACCGCGGAAGCCGGCCAGCGGGCCGACGCCCGGTGCGCGCTCGTGATTGGCCAGATAGTCGGGATAGCCGCCGGGGAACTTGGCGGAGCCGTCCTCCTTGGTCAGGCCGGGCAGGCCGAGGCGAACGCCGATCTCGATCAGCGCGTCCTGGAACGGGCGCACGTCGCGATCCGGCTTCACAACCGGCTGGCGGATCGAGTCCGCCGCCCCGTCGGCGTCGCAGATCGGTCGGTCGAGGAGGGAGATGCAGTCCCAGCGCTCGAGATACGTGGTGTCGGGCAGGATCAGGTCGGCATAGGCCACCATCTCCGAGGCGTAGGCGTCGGAGTAGATGATCTTCGGGATCTTGTACTCGCCGGTCTGCGGATCCTTGTCCGTCAGCATCTTCATGGTGCCCGACGAGTTCATCGTCGAGTTCCAGCTCATGTTCGCCATGTACATGAACAGCACGTCGATCGGGTACGGATCGCCGGCCCAGGCGTTCTGGATCACCATGTGCATCAGGCCGTGGGCGGCCACCGGCGCGTCCCAGGAATAGGCCTTGTCGATGCGCCGCGGGGTGCCGTCGGCCTCGACCAGCAGGTCTTCCGGCGAGGTCGGGAAGCCCAGCGGCGGGCCGGCCATCGGCTTGCCCGGCTCGACCTGTCCGGCCTTGCCCGCCGGCTTCAGGGGCGGCGGCACCGGGCGCGGGAAGGGCGGCTTGTAACGGAAGCCGCCGGGCGCGTCGATCGACCCCAGCAGAAGCTGCAGCAGGTGCAGCGCCCGGCAGGTGTGGAACCCATTGGAATGGGCGGAGATGCCGCGCATGGCATGCATGGCGACCGGCCGGCCGATCATCTTCTCGTGGCGCCGCCCGGCCCAGTCGGTCCAGGGCTGGTCGATCACCACCTCCTTCTCGAAGGCGGCATGGGCCAGCTCGGCGGCGAGGCGGCGGATGCGGTCGGCATCAAGGCCGCAGCGCTCGGCCACCGCGTCGGGCGCGTATTCGTCGGCGGTGTAGCGGTCGTAGAGCAGTTGGAAGGCCGGCACCGCCTTGCGGCCGTCGGCCAGCGTGTGCTCGCCGACCAGGGCCGGGGCGACGTCGGCCAGCATGGCGTTGGCGAGCGCAGTGGCCTTCTTGTCGAAGCACAGCGGCGCGCCGTCGGCGTCGCGGGCGAACAGGCCGTGGTCGGCCGCGCCCGGATCCTGGATCACCAGCCAGGGCGCGTTGGTGTAGCGCACCAGGTAGTCGAGATCGACGCGGCGTGCCTTCAGCAGCTCGTGCATCAGCGCCATGACGAACAGGCCGTCGGTGCCCGGGCGGATGCCGACCCACTCGTCGGCGATCGCGGAATAGCCGGTCTTCACCGGATTGACCGAGACGAACTTCGCACCCCGGGTCTTGATCTTGCCCAGCCCGGCTTTGATCGGGTTGCTGTCGTGATCCTCGGCGACGCCGAACATCATGAAGTATTCGGTATGCTCCCAGTCCGGCTCGCCGAACTCCCAGAACGAGCCGCCGATCGTATATAGGCCGGCCGCCGCCATGTTCACCGAACAGAATCCGCCGTGGGCGGCGTGGTTCGGGGTGCCGAACTGGCTCGCCCACCATCCGGTCAGCGACTGCGACTGGTCGCGCCCGGTGAAGAAGGCCAGCTTGCGGGGATCTGTCTTGCGCACGTCGCCCAGCCATTCGGCCGCGGTCGACAGCGCCTCCTCCCACTCGATCTCCTTGAACTCGCCCGAGCCGCGCGGGCCGACCCGCTTCAGCGGCTTGGACAGCCGCGCCGGCGAGTAGTGCTGCATGATCCCGGCGGATCCCTTGGCGCAGAGCACCCCCTTGTTCACGGGATGGTTCTTGTTGCCTTCGATGTATCGGATCCGCCCGTCCTTCAGGTGAACCTTGATGCCGCATCGGCAGGCGCACATGTAGCAGGTCGTATAGGAGACGGAATCCGAGACGACGGGCGAGGTTTCTACGACCTCGCGCACGGTCTCCAGGGGATTTGAGATCATTGCCTCTTCCGGGCTAAGACGAGCATGGTTCTCGGAGCATCGCAGTCCGCGATACGACCGGTCAAGCTGTGGCCCTTACCAAGACGTTGATGCGGAAGACTCCCGCGCCAGGATCGGGTGAGCCATGCCGGGCGATGCCCGGTGGAAGGCGGCGGACGCGCGGTCAGGTCAGCGCGTCGATCTCCGCGTCGGTCAGCGAGCCGGGAACGATGGTGATCGGGATGCGCAGCCGGGCGGCCGCCTTGGTCATCAGGTGGCTGACCAGGGGGCCGGGATTGTCGGATTTCGGGGCGGCCGCCAGCACGAGGATGGAGATCGTCGGCTCCTCCTCGATCAGCTTCAGCAGCTCGTCGCGGGCCGTCCCCTCGCGGATATAGACCACCGGAATCGATCCCGAGAGGTCGAGCACCTGCTGGCTGACCCGTTCGAGGAGGTGTTCGGCCTCCTGCCGCGCCTCTTCGCGCATCAGTTCGCCGACGCCCATCCAATGCTGGAATTCGACCGGCTCCACGGTGCGGAACAGTGCCACACGACCGCCGGTATGGCGGGCGCGCTGGCACGCGAAACGCAGCGCGACATTGAGTTCCTCGCTGTCGTCGACCACCACGAGGAATACGCGTTGACTGTCTTCCGTCATGTCCGCTCGACCTTGACCCTGCCAGCCTGATCGCTCATCCGACCTTACGACCGATCCACGCCGCGAACCAGCCCGCAGCGATGGCGATGATGATCGCCAGCACACCATAGGCGGCGGAGTTGCCGTGTGCGAACAGGAAAATATCGGCGCCGATGCCGGTCTTCGACACGACCAGCGGCGTGGTCTGGGCATGCACCGCCGAGCCGTCGCGCAGGAAATAGACGGCGACCGTATAGGTGCCGGTCGCCACGTTGGCCGGCAGGTGGATGCGGGTGCGGAACAGCCGGTTCGACAGCACCGTGATCGGAAGCACCGACTCCGAATACAGGCCGGCGGCTTGCTTATTGCGGATCAGCCCGGCGCGGAAGATCGCTTCGGTGCCGGGATCCACGGCGGAATCGTCCGGACGCAGGTACAGGTTCTCGATCCCGATCTCCTGGCGCTGGCGGATGTCGGCGCTCGCCACGTTCTCCAGCGGTTCAGTGGACGCCACCGCATAGAAGGACGGCGCGTTGTCGAAGGTGACCGACTCCACGTTGGCCCAGATCCCCGCCACCCGTTCCTTGCGCCGGACGGTGACGTCGCTGCGCGGACCGGTGACGGTCACCACGATCTCGCCTTCGCCTTCGACCGCGCCGAACAGCAGCACGTCGGCGCCGGTGAACCCGGTGGTGATGGCGATCAGATGCTCGCTGAGATCGGCGACGAGGTCCTGCTGCGCCCGGGCCGGCATGTCGCCGATCAGGCCGACCGCCATCGCGAGCAGAAGGAGGAACCGCCCCGCCATCATCAGGATCTTCCGCCCGCGCCGGGCAGGTTCGTCCTGGACGCCGCCAACCTGCCCGTCCCCGGATCGGGGAGCTCTGTCGCCGACGGCGCGGCGAGGGGCAGGGTAAGATGCATCAGGCGCCCGATCCGTGAAGGTCCGAAGTCCGACTGGCCGGCGGGCCATGTCTGTTAGGTCTGTCCGCCGGCATGAATGGGATCGCGCCCCACCGTGAATAACGGGGGGCGACGAAATATCCCTACACCCATACGGCGGATCTTGAAAGGTTTATTTATTTGAGGGTCTTAGCTCGGTTGTATTCAGTCGAGACGTTTTTCCTCACTCGCCGGGCTCGACCGCATGGCCGGACTGCATCCAGGCCATGATGCCGCCCTGCAGCCGGTAGAACTGGCGGTCGCTGCCGCTGGCGATCATGCGGTCGGCGGCATGGCCGCAGCGCACGCCGCTCTTGCAGTGGAAGACGACCTTCTTGTCGGCCGGCAGCTCGACCGCGGCCGGGTCGAAGCCGGACAGCGGAATCAGCCGGGAGCCGGGGATGCGCGCCTGGGCGAATTCCGGCTCCTCGCGTACGTCGATCAGCTCGACCGATCCGTCGGCGAGCCAGTCGGCCAGGGTGTCGGCATCGATGAATTCGGGCGTTGCCATGGGGCATTCCTCGTTGGGGGCGCGGTCGGCCCCATCCTGGCGCCGCCGCGCGGCCATCACAAGTCTTGGCAGTCGAGGGCCGGTCCCCTTAGGGTTCACGGGACCGGCTGTGGGGAGCTGCGCCATGTGGGACGCATTGTGGACCGATATCGACATCGCGACCTGTGCCACGGCGGACGGTTACGGGCGGATCGACGACGGCGCGATCGCCGTGAAGGACGGGCAGATCGCCTGGATCGGACCGCGCTCGGCCCTGCCGGGTCCCGAAGAGGGGCTGGCCGCCGTCCGGTATAGCGGCGAGCGGAACTGGGTCACCCCCGCGCTGATCGATTGCCACACGCATCTGGTCTATGGCGGACAGCGCGCCGGAGAATTCGAGAAGCGGCTGGCGGGTGCCAGCTACGCCGAGATCTCCCGCGCTGGCGGCGGCATCCGGGCCACGGTGGCGGCGACCAGGGCGGCGAGCGAGGCGGACCTGCTGCGGTCGGCCTTGCGGCGGCTGGCGCCGCTGGTGGCCGAAGGGGTCACCGTCATCGAGATCAAGTCCGGATACGGTCTCGACCTGGATACCGAGCTAAAAATGCTGCGAGTCGCGCGGGCGATCGAGCGCGAGGCCCCGGTGGAGGTCATCACCACCTTCCTCGGCGCCCATGCGGTGCCGCCCGAATTCGACGGCGATGCGGACGACTATATCGACTTCGTCTGCGACGAGGTGCTGCCGGGGGCTGTAGAGCAGGGGCTGGTCGACCAGGTCGACGCCTTCTGCGAGACCATCGCCTTCTCCCCGGAGCAGGTGGCACGGGTGTTCGAGGCGGCCAGGCTGTTCAACCTGCCGGTCAAGCTGCATGCCGAACAGCTCAGCGACTATGGCGGGGCGGAACTGGCGGCGGAGGCGGGTGCGCTCTCGGCCGACCATCTGGAATACCTGTCGCCGGTCGGCGTCCGGGCGATGGCGCGGGCGGGAACGGTCGCCGTACTGCTGCCGGGCGCGTTCTTCACCCTGAACGAGACCCGCCGCCCGCCGGTCGATCGCCTGCGCGAGGCCGGCGTTCCGATCGCGCTCGCCACCGACAGCAATCCCGGCTCCTCGCCGGTGACCTCTCTGCTGACGGCGATGAACATGGGCTGCGTGCTGTTCGGCCTGACCCCGCAGGAGGCGCTGGCCGGGGTGACGCGGAACGCGGCCAGGGCGTTGGGGATCGGCGACCGGCGCGGCACGCTGGAAGTCGGCAAGGCCGCCGACTTCGTGATCTGGGACATCGAGGAACCGGCGGAGCTGGCCTACCGGATCGGGTTCAATCCCTGCGTCGACGTCATCCGGGCTGGAGTTCCGACGCTGGTTGCCTGACCGGCTCCGAGGTCGGACGGCTGGCTGCCAGCGCCGCCTCGACCTCGCCGCGGGCTTTCATGAACTCCGACGACAGGCGCAGCGCGTCGTCGCGGGGGTGGTCGAACGGGACCGGCACCTCCGCCACCACCCGGCCCGGCCGGGGCGAGAGTACGACGACCCGGTCGGCCAGGAACAGCGCCTCCTCCACGTCGTGGGTCACCAGGATCACGGTGGCCGAGGTGCGCTGGCGCACCCGCTCCAGCAGTGCCTGCATGTCGCGGCGGGTTAGGCTGTCGAGGGCGCCGAACGGCTCGTCCAGCAGCAGGAGATCCGGCTCCGGCGCCAGCGCGCGGGCCAGGGCTGCCCGCTGCGCCATGCCGCCGGACAGGGTCGCGGGCAGTGCGGTGCCGAACTCGGCGATATCGACGGCGGCGAGCCAGTCGGCCGCCCGTCGGTCGCCTTCGTGGCGCGGCACCCGCTGCTCGTCCAGGCCGAAGCGGACATTGGCGGCCACGCTCAGCCAGGGGAACAGCGCCGGCTGCTGGAACACCATGCCGCGCCTCGGGTCGGGTCCGGTGACGGGCACCCCCTCGACCGTGATGCGGCCGCCGGTCGGGGTGACCAGGCCGGCCACGAGACGCAGCAGGGTCGACTTACCGCAGCCCGACGGGCCGACCAGGGCGACGAACTCGCCATCGCCGACCGTCAGGTCGAGCGGACCGAGAACGCCGAGAGGGCCGAAACTGTGGCTGACGCCGGAAAGGGCGACGGCGGCGGTGCTGGAGGCAGGCATTGGGGCATGTCCGATCAGTCGAGCTTCAGGACAGCCTCGCACCGTGCGATCCACTTTCCAACCGCCGGTCTGGTGCCGAAGTCGAAACCGCCTTCCTCGGCCAGCCGCGTATAGGCCAGCAGGGCGATGTCGGCGATGGTCAGGGTCGGGCCGACCAGGAAGTCGCGGCCGGCCAGCGCGGTCTCCATGGCATCGAGTGCCGCCTCGCCGCGCTGGACCCGCCAGGCCTCTCGGGTCTCCTTGGGCTCGCCCTTGTAGACCATGTGGTACCGGCAGACGGCGATATAGGGTTCGTGGCTGTACTGCTCCCAGAACAGCCATTCCGCGACCTTGGCCCGGTCGAACGGATCGGCCGGCACCAGCGCGGTGCCTTCGGCGAGATACTGCAGGATGGCGTTGGACTGGCCGAGCGCCCGGCCGTCGTCCAGCACGATCACCGGCACCTGGCCCATGGGGTTGAGGGCCAGGAACTCCGGCGTCCGGCTCTCGCCCTTCAGGATGTCGA
The DNA here is from genome assembly GCF_034377285.1 of Thalassobaculum sp. OXR-137. Taxonomy (NCBI): domain Bacteria; kingdom Pseudomonadati; phylum Pseudomonadota; class Alphaproteobacteria; order Rhodospirillales; family Thalassobaculaceae; genus Thalassobaculum; species Thalassobaculum sp. OXR-137. Next base: position 2,653,705 of record NZ_CP139715.1, read on the forward strand.
TATCGGTCCATTCGTAGGGCAGGCCGAGGAAGTCGGCCGCGTACTTGACCTTCAGGCAGTTGCCCGAGGCGGTGTCGCCGAGAATGCGCATGGTCGGGGCTCCGGAGGGAGGGTCGGTCAGAGGGAGTTCAGAGAGGGCGCACTGCGTTGGATATGGCGGATTTTGTCAAGGCCGGGGACCATTTCGGCCAGCAGCCAGTCGGCGCGCTTGTTGGGACTGCCGCTTTCGCCGGGGAAATCCTCCTGCCAGCGGATCATCTTGACCGACAGGGCGCAGAGGATGCCGCCGATGGTGCGGTGGTTGCTGGTGACCAGCCGGCGCAGATGGGCGTAGCGGTACTCCGACAGGTCCTTCCAGAAGTCCTGGCTGGCCTCGTCGAACGCCTTGAAGCGCAGCATGGTGAAGGCGATGGCCTCCTCCAGCTGGGTGTCGACGATGTCGGTGTAGCGCATCGCGTCCCGGTTATGGCGCAGGTGCGAGTTGCGGATGCCCTCGTGGGTCCAGGCCTTGAAGCGCTCGAAGGTCGGGCGGATGTCCTCCAGGGCGCGCTTGAAATAGGAGAGCGACAGGAAGATGTCGCCGTAATCCTCCAGAAATCCGGGGATCTGGTCCATCTCGATCCCCAACGCGTCGGAGATCGATTTGATGCGCTTCAGGGCCACGTCGCGGTCGACCCCGCGGAACATCTCGAAGATCTCAGAGGCGCTGGAGACGTCGCGGGTCTCGTTGCCGAAGACCTTCTGGATCAGCGGCCGGGTGAACACCCGCATGTACTCCGTGAGCTTCTCCTGCATCTGCGGCGACAGGCGAAGATGCTCGGCCTCGTCGACCTTGATGTTGTGCGAGCGCAGGGCGAGCCGGAGCGAATAGACGTCGAAGCTGAGCTCCATCGCCAGCGCCTCGACGATGGTCCGGTCCTCCTCGAAGGTGGGCGCGGATTTGTCGAAGTAGTCGCCGATGGCGCGGATATCGATCTGCCCGGATCCGGCGCGATTGTCCTTGAACAGCTCCACCACGGTCTCGACCCGGGCGTTCTTTATCAGGCGGATGCGGCGCATGCCGGGGGTCTGAAGCGGGACGATGGCCAGGGGCAGGATGTGCAGCGCATCCTTCTCCTCAGCCGTGTATCCCTCCGTGTCGATCGCAACCGCCGACATCGAGCCCCCTAAAATGCCGGATAATTGATATAAAACCGGCTTATCATTCGCACACTTATCAGAATCGTCAGTGGGCGAACAAGAATGCTGCATCACGTAATCGGTGGATCACGCATCGCGCGAAATCTCCGGCGACGGTACCATGCGGTGTTGGAGGTGTAGATGTCGTTTGTCACGTGGCTGCGGGAGAAACTTCTCGGGCCGACTTCTTCCGGGGCCGAGCGCCGTCGCAGCGAGCGTTATCCGGTGACTTCAGGACTTGAAGTGATCGCCGATGGCCGCACCTCCGCCTGTCGTGTCGACAACGTGTCGGCGGGCGGCGTTCGGGTGGTGCCGACGGTCGAGGTGCCGGTGGGGACCGTCGTGACCGTGCGCGACCCGGCGACCGGCATGAGCCTGCACGGAGAGGTGCTGGGACACGAGGGCGGCGGCTCGCGGGTGCGCTTCGCATCGGAGGATGCGGGGATCATCGTCTCGACCTGGATGCGCATGGCCGGCGAGTCCGAGAGCGCCGCGCGCGTCGACGGGACGTAAGAATCGAAACGGGGCGGTCGAGCCGCCCCGTTGCCGTCATGTCATGGCGCCCGCCAATCGCTCAGGGTACGTCGACCAGAACGATTTCGGCGTCCTCGGTGGCGGTGATGGTCACCGTCTCCTCGTCGGCGATCGCCACGCCGTCGCGCGCCTTGGCGGCGACGCCGTTCACTTCGACCGCACCCGCCGCGGCCACCAGGTAGGCCTTGCGGCCGGCGCCCAGGATATGGGTCACGCTCTGCCCGGCCTTGACGGTGGCGCCGAGCACGGCGGCATCCTGGTTGATGCTCAGGGCGCCGTTACCGGCGTCCTGCGCCCGTCCGGAGGCGAGCACCACCAGGTCGCCCGAGCGGTCGCCCTTCGGGAACTGCCGGGCATCCCAGCGCGGCTCGAACCCGCGGCCCGAGGGCTCGATCCAGATCTGGAAGATCTGGGTCTGATCGGGTTCCTGGTTGTACTCGGCGTGGACGATGCCGGTTCCGGCCGACATCACCTGGACGTCCCCGGCCTCGGTCCGGCCCTGGTTGCCGAGCCGGTCCTGGTGGGTGATCGCCCCTTTTCGGACATAGGTGATGATCTCCATGTCGCGGTGCGGGTGCGGGTCGAACCCGGTTCCCGGCTCGATCGTGTCGTCGTTCCAGACCCGCAGGGCGCCGAAGCCCATGCGCTTGGGGTTCATGTAGTGCCCGAAGCTGAAGTGATGGCTGGCGTTCAGCCAGTCGATCCGGAACTTGCCGAGGGAATCAAAAGGACGCACTTCGATCATCGTAACCTCCTGACGTCACGCCGCCTGAGACAGCACGGCGCGGGTGATGCGCCGCCTGTCACCAGCACGGCGCGGGATTACGCCTCGCTCTTCAGCTCGGCGCTGACGCCCTTCGCGATCTTCGCGACATGGGCGCCCTGGAATTCCGCCAAGGCCAACTCGTTGGCCGAGGGCTGGCGGCTGCCGTCCGACCCGGCGATGGTGCCGGCGCCGTAGGGCGATCCGCCCCGGAACTCCTCGATGTTCAGCAGCTCCTTGGCGGAGTAGGGCAGGCCGACGATCACCATGCCGTGGTGCAGCAGGGTGGTGTGGAAGGTGGTGGCGGTGGTCTCGTTGCCGCCGCCGGTGGCGGTGGATACGAACACGCTGCCGACCTTGCCGATCAGCTTGCCGTTGGCCCACAGGCCGCCGGTCTGATCGAGGAAGTTGCGCATCTGTGCGGCCATGTTGCCGAAGCGGGTCGGCGTGCCGAAGATGATGGCGTCGTAGTCGGCCAGCTCTTCCGGCTTGGCGATCGGCGCATCCTGGTCGAGCTTGACGCCGGCCTTCTTCGCCACGTCCTCGGGCATCAGTTCCGGCACGCGCTTCACGGTCACCTCGACGCCGGGCACGCTGCCCGCGCCCTTGGCCACGGCACCGGCCATGGTCTCGATATGGCCGTAGCTCGAATAATACAGCACCAGAACCTTGGTCATTCGCTCTCTCCTTCGCGCCGCCCGACTTGGTGCCGGCGGTCTGCGGTTGATGATCCGTTGGCGCTATAGTTGGTGTTCTCCTCGCCAATATAAAATAGGCTATGTGGCAACGTATTGTTTCCTGACGTGGACAATGAGAGGGAGCGATGATCGATCACCTGACCGCCATGGCGATCTTCGCCCGGGTGGCGGAGACCGGCGGATTCTCCAGGGCGGCGGAGAGTCTGGGCATGTCGAAATCGGCGGTGTCGAAGCAGGTCTCCCGGCTGGAGGACCGCTTCGGTACCCGCTTGCTGAACCGCACGACCCGCCGGATCAGCCTGACCGAAGCCGGTGAGCGGGTGCTGGAACACAGCCGGCGGGCGGTCGCCGAATTCGAGGCCGCCGAGGCCGAGGTCGGCGCCCATCGGGACACGCCCTCAGGGCTGCTGCGGGTCAGCGCCGGCGTCTCCTTCGGGCAGAGCGAGCTGGCGCCCCGGCTTGCCGGTTTCCTGGCGGGCTGCCCGGACCTGTCCATCGACCTGGTGCTCAACGACCGCCGGGTGGATCTGGTCGAAGAGGGATACGACGTGGCCGTGCGGATCGGCGAGCTTGAGGATTCCAGCATGATGGCCCGCCGTCTCGGCTCGGTCCGCAGCATCACCGCCGCGGCGCCGTCCTATCTGGACAGACGCGGCCGCCCGGCAGCGCCGGCCGATCTCTCGACCCATGACTGTCTGGGATACAGCTATCTGGACGGCGGTGTGCGGTGGCGGTTCGACGGGTCGTCCGGATCGGTGTGGCACAAGTTCAAGCCGCGCCTGCTGTCCAACAACGGCACGGCCCTGGCGGCCGCCGCCGAACAGGGGCTCGGGGTGGTGCAGATGCCGGAGTTCATCATCGGCGCCCCGGTGCGCGACGGCCGGCTGGAGGAAATCCTGTCGGCGCATCGCAAACCCGATGTCGGGATCTACGCGATCTATCCGGCAGGCCGGCCGCTGGCGGCGAAGGTGCGCGCCTTCATCGACCTGGCTGTGACCGCATTCGGGGAAGGGGTAGCGTCCGCCGGGTGATCTCACTCCGGCAGGTCGATGGCGGTGAAGATGTCGTTCGCGAACGCCGCTCCGTGGGCATAGTCGGTCCGCTGCCAGACGGTGCCGTTCCAGACTTCCAGCACGATCGGGCGCCGGACCGCCTTGAGCGTCATCATCAGCCCGTCGATCGTCCGTGGATCCACGCCGTCTGCGGCCAACCGCACCCGCACGCCCCCCTCGTCCCAGGCGACCGCCGCGTAGCCCAAGTCTTTCAGGGCATACCAGACCGCTTGTTCCCCAGTCTTATCGCGTATGATGTTGCTCAACGACAGTGTTCTGCCAGACTGATCGATCCAATGATCAAAGATCTCGTCCATTGCATGCTCCCTCCCTGAGACCATGCGGGACTATCGCAACGTCGGTATGCAGACGTCACGTTCAAATTCTGATCGAAATTGTACGAATTGTGGTGATTGAGTATTAACTTATTTGAATTTGAGTGAATTTGCTTTCCCGGCGCTCGGCCTCAGTCTCCCTCGCGGCGCCAGGCCAGGATCAGCGTACCGAGAACCAGGGCGAGCGCCAGGCCGGCCGGCAGGGCGGGAAGCAGGGTGACGCCGGCCACGACGTAGTCCCCGTTCTCGCGCAGCCCGATCCAGCCGCGTCCGGCGGCAGTGCGGTCAGGCCCGATCCGCCGCAGGGACGGGGTGCCGGTCTCGGAGATCCAGGTCACCGACCCGCCCGAGGCTTCGGCCATCGGGCCGAGGCGGGTCTCGGTGGTGGCGACGTCGGCGAACTCGATGGGATTGAGGGCGCCGACCGCGACCAGGGCATCCTGCTCGCCGTCGACCAGCCGGTAGAGACCTGGCCGCTCGACCTCAAGCGTGCCACGGGCCCGGCCCGGCTGGGTCATCTCCAGCTCGACCTGAATGTCGGTGCCGTCCGGACCGGTCACCCGGACCGGGGGCACCGTATCGCTGAGGGTGCGGCGCTCGATCTCGATGACCCGGCCTCGGGCCGTCGCCCGCAGGTCGTCCTCCTCGAGATCGGGCTCTTCCATCAGCCAATGGGCGGTGCGGCGCAGGACCTCCGCCTGGGGGCCGCCGCCCTCGAAGCCGCGGCTCCACAGCCAGATCTGGTCGGACAGCAGATGGGCCACCCGGCCCTCTCCGACCCGGTCGAGCACCAGCAGCGGCCGCCCGTCGACGCCGCTCATGACGGCGTTGCCGTTGGTCCCCTGGCCGTCGATCTGCCGGAACCAGCGGCCCCAGAGCGGCTCGGTCGTCGCTCCGGAATTGGCCCCGGCGAGGGCGCTGGTGACCGGGTGGCGCTGCCCGATATCGGTGACCCGCGGTTTGAAGCCCTGCTCGATCACCCCGCCGGTCGGGTTCACCGGCAGCACCTCGCCGAGCGGCGTGCGGGCCAGGCTCAGGCGGCCGGCGAAGGTCGGTCCCGACGCTTCCAGCAGCGCCCCGCCGTCGCGCACATAATCGGCGATGTTCTTCAGGTACAGCCGCGGCAGCACGCCCCGGCGGCGGTACCGGTCGAAGATGATCAGGTCGAATTCGTTCAGCTTCAGCTCGAACAGCTCGCGGAACGGGAAGGCGATCAGCGACAGCTCGCGGATCGGCGTGCCGTCCTGCTTCTCCGGCGGCCGCAGGATGGTGAAGTGGACGAGGTCGACCGAGGGGTCGGATTTCAGGATGTCGCGCCAGGTCCGCTCGCCCGCATGGGGCGCGCCGGAGACCAGCAGAACCCGCAGCCGGTCGCGCACGCCGCCGACGCCGACCACGGCTCGGTTGTTCTCCAGGGTGAGCTCGGCCGGGCCGGGTTCGACGGACAGTTCCACCACCGTCTGGCCGGCATGGTCGATCGGCAGCTCGATCTCGTGACGGGTATTGGCCGGAATCGGCACGGCCGGACCCGGCTCGCCGTCGATCGACACCTGGACCGCCACCGGTTCGCCCTGGGGCGTGGCCGGGTCGACCACCTCGACGGTCAGGGTGACCGACTTGCCGACCATGCCGAAGCTCGGGGCCTGGACCACCCGGAGGCGCCGGTCCTGCTCACCCTGGTCGCCCGTCAGCAGCACATGCAGCGGCGCATCGGTCAGGCCGGACAGCCGGTCCGCGTCGTGTACCTGACCGTCGGTGACGGCGATGACGCCGGCGACCCGTCCGTCGGGCACGTCGCTCAGGGCCTCGCGCACGGCGGTGCCGAGGCGGGTGCCCTCCGACGCCTCGCCGATCCCGCCGTCGCGCACGGTGACCTGCTTGACCCGCAGCCCCGGCAGCCGGGCGAGCCGTTCCTCCAGGGCGCGGACGGCCTCGTCGGTGCGGTCGGTTCGCTCGCCGATCGACTGGCTCGTGGTGCGGTCGACGGCGACGACGACCACGTCCTCGCGCGGCTCGCGCCGTTCGGCGATCAGGGTCGGGTTCGCCAGGGCCAGGGTCAGCGCGGCCAGCGCCAGCGTCCGCCACGCGATCCCGGTCGCCGCGCGCAACCAGCCCACGGCCAGCACCAGCAGGGCCAGGACGCCGAGGGCGATCACCAGCGCCCAGGGCACCAGCGGCGCGAAACTGACGGAGAGCGAGTCGGCGATCATCGCATGTGCCTCACTGTCCCAGCCGTTCGAGAATGGACGGCACGTGCACCTGGTCGGCCTTGTAGTTGCCGGTCAGGGCGTACATCACGAGGTTGATGCCGAAGCGGGTGGCCATCTCGCGCTGCAGCTCGCCGCCGGGGACGACGGGGAAGCGCGGGCGCCCCTGCTGATCGCGGGCCCAGGCGCCGGCCCAGTCGTGGCTGCCGACCATCACCGGGGAGACCTCGGTGTCGGAGGACCGCACCCGCTCGTCCTCCAGCCAGACCGTCCCGCCGGTATAGCGTCCGGGAAACTCCTCCAGCAGGTAGAAGGCCCGCGTCAGCACGTGATCCGGGGAGGAGGGGGCCAGCGGCGGAATGTCGAGACTCTGGCTGAGCTGGGCGAGCCGGCGCAGGCCCGATCCGCCGGCGGCGCCCGGGAGCGTCACCTCGTACTGGTCGCGGGTGTCGAAGATGATGATGCCGCCGTTGCGCATGTAGTCGTTCACCCGCGCCACCGCCGCGCCGGAGAGTTCGGGCTGTTCCTTGGAGATCGGCCAATAGAGCAGCGGGAAGAAGGCGAGCTCGTCACGCTCCACGTCGACGCCGAAGGGGGCGGCCGGCTCCACCGCCGTGCGGCGCGTCAGCTCGTCGCTGAGGCCGGCCAGCCCGTCATAGCTGATGCCGTCGATCCAGGTGTCGCCGGTCAGCACATAGGCGAGCCGCATCTCGGACGCGGCCTGCAGGGCGAAGGCCTCGGGATCCGCCGGCTGCTGCTGCGCCTGCTGGGCGTTGCCGCCGGTGGGCGTCAGGAGAAGGGCGGCGAGCAGGAGCGCCGCGGCACCGCGTCCGCCGGCGCCGGTCAGCCGGCCGGTCAGCAGGCCGCGCAGCGCCAGCCCGATCAGCGTGTCGAGGATCGCCAGCAGCAGGGCCAGCGCGAAGGCCCAGCCCTGGAGTTCGGTATCGCGACCGGCTTCCAGCGGCTGGCGCGCCGCGCCGTCGGGAACGCCGGAGGCAAGCAGCGCGCCGTCGAGGGACGGGCCCAGGTTCAGGGCCTCGCGGGCGCTGTCGTCGCCGTAGAAGCCCGGCGGATGGCGCGGACCGACGGCCGGCATGCCGAGTTCCGCGCGCGATGCCGTGGCGGGCAGGGGCTCGGTCCCGGAGACCGGGCCGCCCAAGGTGCCGAACCCGTCGAGCAGGGCGTAGGGCGGCATCGGCCGCTCGCTCGACCCGCCGACACCCTGGCTCAGCGCCACGATCCGCCGCAGCATGGTCACGAACAGGCCGGACAGGGGCAGGTTGCTCCAATCCGCGTTGGCGGTGGTGTGCATGAGGATCAGCCAGCCGCCGCCCCGGCGCTCCGCCGTCACCAGCGGCGTGCCGTCCAGCAGCCGCGCCCAGGTCTTCTCCCCCAGGTCGATCGACGGCTCGGCCAGCACCTGGCGCGAAACCGTGACGTCGTCCGGCACGTCCAGGCCGGCGAAGGGGCTGTCGGCGTCGAACGGGGCGAGGGGCTCCGGCCGCGACCAGGACAGCGCGCCGCCGAGGGTCCGGTCGCCCCGGCGTACCCGCACCGGCAGCAGCGTGTCGCCGCCCTCGTCGGCGCCGGACGCCGCCAGTCGTTCGCCGGCGAAGCGCAGCACCACGCCGCCGTCCTCGATGAAGCCTTCCAGTTTTTGGCGCTGCTCGAAGGTCAGCCCGCCGGCATCGGCCAGAACCAGCACGGCGAGGTCGCGTTCCAGCAGCGTGTTGATGTCGCCGCGCCGGACCTCGGTGAAGGGGTCGAGAGCGCGGTCGAGATAGTACAGATCGTCGAGCAGCGGCTGGGAGCCTTCGAAGTCCCGGGCCGAGACGAGCCCGACCGGGCGGCGCTTGTAGCGCTCGTCCATCAGGAAGACGGATGCCGCGGTGTTCTCGTCCTCCACTTCCAGGCGGGCGACGTCGTTGCGCAGTTCGGTGGGCAGTTCCACGGTGACCGTGAGCCGGTCCGCGTCGGGCTCGAAGGTGGCGACCTGCCGCGTCAGCACGCGGCCGTCCTCGGCGATGGCCCGCACGCCCACCGCGCGATCGCCGATGCCGGTGCCGCGCCGCAGCTCGGCGGTGAGGTCGAGCGCGGCCGGGTCCGGATCGTCGAGCCAGACCGGCCCGTTATCGGCGCTGTCGATGACCACGACCGGACCGATCGCGGCCAGCCGGTCGCCGAATGTCTCGGATCCGGCCGTGTCGATCGGCTCGCGCAGCCAGACGACGGTGGTATCGTCGGCGAGGCGCGCGGCTCCGATGATCTCGCCGACGGCGGCGAGGTTGCGGCCCCAGGGCTTGGGCTGCAGCGCGCCCAGGCTGGACCGCAGGGCGGCGGGCGGCGACAGGTCCAGCTCGCGCCGCTGGCCCGGCAGCGGGTCGGCGGTGGTCACTAGAGCGACGGCGCGGTTCTCCCGCTCTGCCTGATCGAGGATGCGCAGGGCCCGGTCGCGCCGCGCCTCGAAGTCGCGGGCGGAGGACCAGCCGTCGTCGAACACCAGCAGGATTGGCCCGCCGGCCGGCACCGCCGTCCCGGACGGGATCAGCGGTCGGGCGATCGCCAGGATCACCAGGGCAGCGATCAGCAGGCGCAGCAGCAGCAGCCACCACGGCGTTGAATGCGGTGTGTCCTCTTCCGGCTTCAGCCCGTCGAGCAGGCGGATCGCCGGAAAGCTGATGCGCTTGGGTGCCGGCGGAATGACCCGCAGCAGCCACCACAGCACGGGCAGCGCCGCCAGGGCGGCGAGCGCCCAGGGAACGGCGAAGGCGAGGGGGCCGAGGGTCAGCATGGCGGTGCGCCCCTCAATCCGGCCGTTGGGAGATCACGGCGTAGAGGGCGAGCAGCGCCGCCTCCGCCGGTCGGTCGGTCGTGTGATGGGCGAAGCTCCAGCCGGCCCGTCGGGCGATCTCGGCCAGGCCTGCGCGGTGGGCGGCGAAGCGGCCGGCATAGTCGTCGGCCACCCGTTCGGCGCGCCCGAGCAGCAGCGGCAGTTCCTGTTCCAGGCCCTCGAAGCGGACCCGTCCCCGAAACGGAAAGCTCTCCTCCGCCGGATCGGTGACCTGCAGCAGATGGCCGCGAACCCCTTCGGAGGACCAGCGCCGGACCAGCGCGTCGACCTCGCTCAGCGGATCGAACAGGTCGCCGATCAGGACGGCGGTGCCGTGGCGCGGCAGCGGCTCGTAGATCGGCAGGGATCCGGCCGCGTCGGAGGTCATCGACAGCAGGGCGGCAAGCGGCTCCAGCGCCGGCCGGCCGGTGCGCGGCGGCACTTGCTCGCCCAGCAGCCCGACCCGCTCGCCCGCCTCGATCAGCAGGACGCCCAGCGCCATGGTGAGCAGTTCCGCCCGCTCGCGCTTCTCCGGCAGGTTGCGGCCGGAGCGCCAGCGCATGGAGGGGGAGGCGTCGCGCCACAGATGCACGGTCTGCGCCGTGGCCTGCTCGCGTTCGCGCACGAAGGTGGTCTGCCCCATGGCCGAGCGGCGCCAGTCGATGCTGCGCACCGCGTCGAAGGCCTGATACGGCCTGAACTGCCAGAAATCGTCGCCGAGCCCGGCCCGGCGGCGGCCATGGGCACCCGGTGCCACGGTATGGGCCACGCGCTGCGCCGCCACCAGAAGCGGGGGCAGGGTCGCGGCGAGGTCCTGGGCCTGTTGGCGCATCAGGGCTCCATCACCGGTACGGGGCGCAGAGACTGTCGATCACCGAGTCCAGCGATACGCCCTCGGCCCGGGCGGCGAAGTTCAGCGCCATGCGGTGGCGCAGCACCGGATAGGCGAGCTCCAGCACGTCGTCGATCGACGGAGCGAGCCGGCCGTCCAGCACCGCCCGCGCCCGGATCGCCAGCATCAGCGCCTGGCTGGCGCGGGGGCCGGGACCCCAAGAGACGTGGCGGCGGACCGCGTCGATCTCGCTGCTTTCCGGCCGGCCGGAGCGCACGATCCCGAGGATCGCCTCGACCAGCGTCTCGCCGACCGGGAGGTAGCGCAGCAGCTTCTGCGCGCGCAGCAGATCGTCCGCGCTCAGCACTTTCTTCGCCTTCTCCTCGTCGGCGCCGGTGGTCGCCAGCAGCATGGCCCGCTCCGCATCGACGTCGGGGTAGCCGACGCTGACCTGCAGCAGAAACCGGTCGAGTTGGGCTTCCGGCAGGGGGTATGTGCCTTCCTGCTCCAGCGGGTTCTGGGTGGCCAGCACGTGGAACGGTGCCGGCAGCGCATGGGTGTGGCCGGCCACGGAGATGCTGTGCTCCTGCATGGCCTGCAACAGCGCCGACTGGGTGCGCGGGCTGGCGCGGTTGATCTCGTCGGCCATGAGCAACTGGGCGAAGACCGGGCCCTGGACAAAGCGGAAGCTGCGCCTGCCGTCGGAATCCTCGTCCAGGATCTCCGAGCCGAGAATGTCGGCAGGCATCAGGTCCGGCGTACACTGAATGCGCTTGTCGTCGAGGCCGAGAATGGTGCCGAGGGTTTCCACCAGGCGGGTCTTGGCCAGGCCGGGCACGCCGATCAGCAGCGCGTGGCCGCCGGCCAGCACGGTGACCAGGGTCTGATCGACCACCTCCTGCTGGCCGAAGATGACTTTCGCCACCCCGCTGCGCACGGTGGTGAGCGTCTCGGCCAGGGTTTCGATCTCCCGGATGAAGGCATCGCCGTCCTTCGGAATACCGGCCGTTCGGGGGTCAAGGGTGGTGGTATCGCTCATCGCGGCTATATTTCCTTTACAGGGGCGCGGCTTCCGATCGCGTCCGACCAGACCCGGGTTGCACCGTCAGGAAGATCGTCGACGAACGCGGCCGGGTCGATGCACGCCAGAAGCGGACATGAGAGACATGGGGCAAGACAGCGTTCGGTCCATCCATGATATTGAGCGTAGCGTGACAGAGGCTGCGCACAAGGGGCCAACCGAGCAATACAACGAAACGTGTAGCGCCGAGGACACGGTCGCCGACACACCACGCGAGTTCGGGCTGCGCATCGGCCGTGACGGCACTTGGTACTATCTGGAGTCGCCGATTCACCGCCTGCCTCTCGTCAAACTGTTCTCCACGGTCCTGCGCCGGGACGACGAGGGCCGGTTCTGGCTCGTCACGCCGGTCGAACGCGGGATCATCCATGTGGACGACGCCCCGTTCGTCGCCGTCGATGTCGACCTGGAAGCCCCGGACGACAGCGCCGGACCCGACGCGACCCTGACTTTCCGCACCAATCTTGACGAAACCGTGGTCGCCGGACCCGATCATCCGATTCGCATCGATATCGACCGGGAAACCGGCGAGCCCGCCCCCTACGTGACGGTGCGCGACCGGCTCGAAGCACTGATCAACCGGGCGACCTTCTACCGGCTGGCGGAGATGGCGGTCGAGAGCCCGGACGGCACCGGTGTTCTGGGTGTATGGAGTGGCGGGACGTTCTTTCCTCTGGGCAGGGCCGAGTGAGCGACGCAGCGCAATTGCAGATACCGGACAGTCACGAGGATTTCCGACAGCGGTTCCTCGGCGCGACGAAGGGCCGGCTGACCGGTGGCCTGCCCCACGCCGTGTCGCCCGTTGTCCATTACCGCGGCGACCACGATCTCAATCCCGGCATGGAAGTGCCGGCCGATCCGCGCGAGGCGGCGGTCCTGGTGCCGGTGGTGCAGCGCGACGGCCATCTGACGATCCTGCTCACCCGCCGCTCCGACGACCTGCCCGTGCATAAGGGGCAGATCAGTTTTCCCGGCGGCCGGGTCGACGACGGCGATGCGAGCCATATCGATACCGCCCTGCGCGAAAGCGAGGAGGAGATCGGCCTCGACCGCCGCCAGGTCGAGATCGTCGGCCGGCTGGACACCTACGTGACCCGGACCGGCTACTCGGTGACCCCGATCATCGGGTTCCTGAAGCCGCCGCTGGAGCTGACCGCCTGTCCGGTCGAGGTGGCGGAGATCTTCGAGGTGCCGCTGTCCTTCCTGCTCGACCGCGCCAACCAGGAGCGGCACAGCCGGACCTGGCAGGGGACCACCCGGCATTTCTTCGTGCTGCCCTATGAGCATTACTACATCTGGGGGGCCACGGCCGGCATGCTGGTGAACCTCTCCGACGTCATGCACGCCGCCCTGGAGCGCTGAGCGCAAATTTATGAGACCGGGCCCATGAAACCGGCCGAGACCATCGCCGTCGCCGAGTGGATGCGTCATCCGGCGGCCACCGCCGTGCTGTCCGTGCTCGCGGCCGGGGGGCATCGCGGGCGCTTCGTCGGCGGGGCGGTGCGCAACCACGTGCTGGGGCTGCCGGTCACCGATTTCGACATCGCCACCGACGCGCTGCCCCAGCGCACCCTCGACCTCTGTGCCGACGCCGGCCTGAAGGGGATCCCCACGGGCATCGAGCACGGCACGGTCACCGTGGTGGTCGAGCGCGAGCCGGTGGAGGTCACCACGCTGCGCCGGGACGTGGAGACCGACGGCCGTCGGGCGGTGGTCGCTTTTACCGACGACTGGGCGCAGGACGCGGCCCGACGCGACTTCACCCTGAACGCCCTCTATCTGGACAGCGACGGCACGCTGTACGACCCGACCGGCTGCGGCATCGCCGACGCCCGGGCGCGGCGGATCCGCTTCGTCGGCGAGCCGGAGACCCGGATCCGCGAAGACGTGCTGCGGATCCTGCGCTTCTTCCGCTTCCATGCCGCCTATGGCCGCGACGGGCTGGATGCCGACGGTCTCGCCGCCTGCACGGCCCTGGCGCCGCGCATGGCGCGGCTGTCGGGCGAGCGGATCTGGAAGGAACTGTCCCGCCTGCTGATCGCCCCCGGGGCCTGCGACGTGCTCGTCACCATGGCCGAGGCGGGGGTGGCCCGACACCTGTGGGACGGGCCGGTCGATGCCGGCCGGGCGGTGGCGCTGATCGGGCTGGAGGGACGCCTTGGGCTTACGCCGGACCCGCTGCGCCGGCTGGCGGCCCTGGTGGCCGGACCGGAGGCCGCCGAACCGGTGGCGGACCGCCTGAAATTGTCGAATGCGGAAGGTCGGCGGCTCACCGCCGCCCTGTCCACGCCGGGCGATGCGCCGTCGGATGCGCCGGGGCGCCGGTCGGCGGTCTATCGCCTGGGGACCGAGGCCTTCACCGATGCCCGATTGCTGCGCGCGGCCGAAACCGGCGAGGATGTGGCCGAGGATCTTACTGCGGATCTCGACACGGCCCGGACCTGGACCCGACCCGTCTTCCCGCTGGGGGGCGGCGACGTGACCGGTCTCGGCATTCCGCCCGGGCCGCGTGTCGGGGAGTTGCTGCGCCGGGTGGAGGCGTGGTGGATCGCCGGGGACTTCGCCGCCGATGCGGAGGCCTGCCGGTCTGAATTGCGCCGTCTGGCGTCACAGGGAGGATAACAGAATGACCAGTCCGTTCGCCGCCGCGATGATCGACGCCCGCAAGGCCCGGGCGCGCACCGCGCTGCCCGACGCCCTGCCGGCCGACCGTGCCGCCGCCTTCGCCGCTCAGGTGGAGACGCTGGACGGGCTCGGCCTCGGCGTGGCCGGGTTCAAGGTCGGCGCCGACGGCCGTACCGGCGAGCCGTCTGCGGCGCCGCTGGCCACCGGCACCGTGTTCCGCGACCACACGCGGATCGTGCCGACTGCCGCACTGCCGCTCTGGCTGGAGGCGGAGGTGGCCATGGTCGTCGGGCGGGACCTGGCCTGCCGGGACGGGCTGACCGAGGCGGAGGTGCTGGACGCGATGGAGGGACTGGCCGCCGCCATCGAGATCGTCGAGACGCGGCTCGCCGACTGGCCGGACGTCCCCAAGCTCGCCGCCATGGCGGATTTCCAGGCGAATGGCGGCACGGTGGTTTCCGCCGTCGGCCGCGCGGCGACCGGGGCGAAGGTCGAGGACCTGACGGTGATCTTCGAGATGGGCTCGGTGCATATGGAGGTGCCGGGCACGAAGTATCCGGGGCAGGACATGAACCGTCTGCCGACCTGGCTGGCGAACAACATGGCCGGCTGGGGGCCCGAGATGGCGGCGCGCGGCCTGAAGAAGGGCGACGTGATCATCACCGGGTCCTGGGTCGGCGTGATCCCGGTGCAGCCGGGCGAGACGGCGACCGTCACCGTGCCCGGTGTCGGCTCCGTGAGCGTGGAGGTGGCGGCGGGGTAGGCGAAAGCTCTCTCCGCACCCCCGGCCTCGTGCCGGGCGTGCTCGTCCGTTGGCGCGATGGCATAGGGGAACGCGCGAGCCCCAGCGTGGACCCCGGCCCGAAGCCGGGAATTGTGGATGAGGTAGCGTGCGAGCGAAGAACAGGAGTCGCCGCAAGCTTCCACCCCCTCAGGGTTACTTCCCCAATCCAAATAAAGCTCACTCCCCGGCCTTGTGCCGGGGCGATCCCGTCCGCAGGCGTGGTGCTTCTCGGGTTCGCGCGATCCTGTGCCTCGCCCCGGCCCGAGGCCGGGGAGTGGCGATAGGAAATGAGGAGAGGGGAGAGCTTCCGACGGCGCGCCCTTCGCCACGCTCCCCGCCGCCAATCCTCTTGAACGCCGCGTCGAGGGCGGTATATCCGGTTCCGCGAGGCCACGTCCTCCCCCGCCAAGGGTAGAAGTCCGGGACGGCCCGGCAGTCCACCGAAAGGAGGCTGCCATGCCGTGGATCGTTCTCACCGTCGCCGGCCTGTTCGAAATCGTCTGGGCCTACTCCATGAAGCAGTCGGTCGGGTTCACCCGGCTCGGCCCGTCCATCGTTACCCTGGCCGCCATGCTGGCGAGCTTCGGCCTGCTGGCCTGGGCGATGCGGTCGCTGCCGCTGGGCACCGCCTATATGGTGTGGACGGGCATCGGCGCGGTCGGGGCCTTCATCGTCGGCATCGTGTTCCTCGGCGAGGCGGTCAGCCCGCTGCGTCTGGTCGCGGCACTTCTGATCGTCTCGGGTCTCGTGCTGATGAAGCTGTCGAGCCCCAGCTAGAACGGCGTCGCCTCTTCAGGCGACCGTCAGCACGATCTTGCCGATATAGCCCTTGTCGCTGAACGCCTGCTGCGCCGCCCGGATCTCCGCCAGCGGATAGGTCTCGGCCACCAGGGGGCGGACCTCGCCGCGCTCGATCCGGCCGACCAGGTTGCCGAACACCTCGGGTTCCAGCGCGGTGCAGCCGAAGAAGCTCAGATCCTTCAGATACAGCGTGCGCACGTCGAGTTCGACCAGCGGCCCGGCGACCGCCCCGGAGACCGCATAGCGCCCGCCCGGCCGCAGCACCTCGAGCAGGGTCGGCCATGTCGGGCCGGCCACCAGGTCGATCACCGCATCGACGCCGCCGCGGCCGAGCTCCGCCACGAAGTCGTCTTCTCGGCCCAGGGTCCGGTCCGCGCCGAGTTCCCTGAGAGCGTCCGCCTTGCCGGCGCTGGTGACCGCCACGACACGGGCCCCCCGCGCCCGGGCAAGCTGCACGGCGGCCGACCCCACCCCGCCCGAGGCGCCGGTGACCAGCACGGTGTCGCCGCCGGTCACACCGGCACGGGTCAGCATGTTCTCGGCCGTGGAATAGGAGCAGGGGAAGGACGCCAGCTCGCTATCGCTCAGGGCGCTGCGGACCGAGGAAGCATGGCGCGCCGCGACGCAGGTATATTGCGCGAACCCGCCGGGGCAGTCGGAGCCGAGAAACTTCGGCGTGTCCAGGGTACGGCCGCCGGCCTCCCGCAGGCAGGGTTCGATCAGGACGCGCTCGCCGATCCGCGCCGGGTCGACGCCCTCGCCGACCGCGGCGATCCGCCCGCACACATCGATCCCCTGGATCAACGGAAAATCGATGGCCGATCCGCTCCAGCCCGCATCCTCTTCAGGCGACCCACTCTTGGAGTACCAGCCGACCCGGGTGTTGATGTCGGTGTTGTTGACCCCGGCGGCGGCGACCTCGACGACCACCTCGCCGCGCGCCGGTCGGGGCACGGGCAAGTCGTCGCGCCATTGCAGCATTTCCGGACCGCCATGCCCGGTGAGGACGACGCCGAACATTCGGTCGGGCAGGGTCATCTGGATCGCCTGAATAACGGATCGGTCTCGGTCAAAGGTAGGGTGCCGCCCGGCCGGGTCAATTTCCGGCGCCCCCTCAGTCGGCGGGGCGGGTCAGCTCCATGCGGTGGAAGAACGGCCGGCAGCCGACCGAGGCCCAGAACGCCTGGCCGCCTGGATTGCTCTCCAGCACGTCCAGGGTCACCCGGCCGCCGGGTGCCACGCGGGTCTCCATGAACAGATCGAACGCATCGCGCCCCAACCCCTGGCGGCGGTAGGCGCGGTCGATGAAGAATTGGCGGACGAAGCGCTCCGGGATCGCCGGGTCCAGCGGGTAGGGATTGAGGGCGTGGACGATATAGCCGACCACGTGTCCCTCGATCTCCAGGATGTCCTGGTGCCACTCCTTGGTGCTCAGCCACACCCGATGGCGCTCGATCAGCTCGGGAATGGCGATATCCGTCGGGTGGCCTTCATCGTCGAGAAGCTGGCGGTTCAGGACCGCGAGGGTCCGTATGTCGTCTTCGCGGGCCGGCCGCAGCATCAGAACGGACACTCCACGCTCCCCATCGTCCAGGTTCCCCGCCGTCGCGGACTAGAGCTGCAGGCTGGCCTGCATGTCGCCGCCGATCGCCTCCTCGATGAGGCTTTCGGCGAAGTCGTCCATCAGCGCTTCGATCGCGCCTCCGGCGACCTGTTCCTTACCGACCTCCAGCAGGATCGGCACCGCCAGCGGCGACACCCGGTCGAGCCGGCGGTGGACGATCCGGCCCTGCACGCTGACCAGCAGGTCGGACAGCCGGCGGATGTCGGTCAGCCCCCGCGCCGCATCCTCCCGGGTCGCCTGCAGCAGGATGTGATCGGGTTGATGCTTGCGCAGAACATCGTAGATCAGGTCGGCGTTGAAGGTCACCTGACGGCCGGTCTTCTCATGGCCCGGCAGCTTGCGCTCGATCAGCCCGGCGATGACGGCGACGTTGCGGAAGGTGCGCTTGAGCAGGGAGGATTCCGCCATCCATTCCTCCAGGTCGTCGCCCAGCATGTCCTGATCGAACAGGGTGTCCACGTCCGCGCAAGCCTTCACCGACCACACCGCGATGACGTAGTCGGTGGCGACGAATCCGAGCGGTCCCAGCCCCATGCGCTCCATCCGCCGGGTCAGCAGCATGCCCAGGGTCTGGTGGGCGTTGCGCCCGGCGAAGGTATAGGCGACCAGGTATTCCCGGTCGGCCCGCGGGAAGGTCTCCACCAGCAGGCTGTCGGCCTTGGGCAGGACCGAGCGCCAGCGCTGCAGCTCCAGCCATTCCTCCACCGGTCCCGGCAGGGTGGGCCAGGACGCGCTGTCCTCCAGCATGCCCCGCACCCGGTGGGCGAGCTGGGTGGTCAGCGGCAGCTTGCCGCCCATATAGGCCGGCACGGCGGGCTCGCCCTCGCCGCCGGGGGTGCAGTCGACGAAATTCTCGCGCATGCCCTGGAAGGTCAGCAGCCGGCCGGCGAACAGGAAGGTGTCGCCCGGGCGGAGCCACTGGACGAAATACTCCTCGATCTCGCCCAGGATGCGGCCGCGCCCCATCCGCACCTTCACGGTCACCGCCTCGACGATGGTGCCGACATTCATGCGGTAGGATTGGGCCACCCGCTTGTCCGCCACCTCCAGCCTTCCGTCGGCATTGGGGCGGATGCGCTGGAACCGGTCGTAGACCTTCAGCGCATAGCCGCCGGTGCGCACGAACTCCACCACCGCGTCGAAGGTCTCGCGGTCGAGCTCGGCATAGGGCGAGGCGGTGATCACCTCGGCATAAAGCTCTGACGGATCGAACGGAGCGGCGCAGGCGGTGCCGAGCACGTGCTGGGCCAGCACGTCGAGCCCGCCGGGGCGCGGCGGATCGCCGTCCAGCTCGCCCGCCCGCATGGCGTCGAGCGCGGCCTTGCATTCCAGCACCTCGAACCGGTTGGCGGGGACCAGCAGGGCGCGGGACGGGGTGTCCAGCCGGTGGTTGGCCCGGCCGATGCGCTGCAGCAGCCGCGAGGTGCCCTTCGGCGCGCCCACCTGCAGCACCAGGTCGACGGCGGCCCAGTCGATGCCGAGATCGAGGGAGGAGGTGGCGACCACGGCGCGCAGCCCCCCCTTGGCCATCACCGCCTCCACCTTGCGCCGCTGCTCTGCCGCCAGCGAGCCGTGGTGCAGGGCGATGGGCAGGTGGTCCTCGTTGGCATGCCACAGGGCCTGGAAGATCAGCTCAGCCTGGGCGCGGGTGTTCACGAAGACCAGAGTGGTTCGGTGCGCCTGGATCGCGGCGTAGATCCGGTCGATGGCGTAGAGCCCCATATGCCCGGCCCAGGGCAGGCGGTCTTCGTCCTTTTCGCCCCCAGGGAGCAGGATCTTCACCTCCGCCTGCGCCGCCTCGCCACCGCGCACGACGGTGACGTCTTCGGCCGGTGCCTGGCCGGTCTTCGACAGATAGGCCTCCAAGGCGGCCGGATGGGCGACGGTGGCCGACAGCCCGACCCGCCGGGCCTCGGGCGCCAGGGTGCCGAGCCGGGCCAGCGCCAGGGCCAGCAGCTCACCCCGCTTGGTGCCGGCCAGCGCGTGCAGCTCGTCCACCACCACGCAGCGCAGCCCGGCGAAGATCTCGCCCGCATCCGGATAGGACAGCAGCAGGGCGAGGCTTTCCGGCGTGGTCAGCAGGATATGCGGCGGCTTGCGGCGTTGGCGCTGGCGTTTGGAGGCGGGGGTGTCGCCGGTGCGGGTCTCCGCGGTGACGGCGAGGCCAATCTCCTCGATCGGGGCGGTGAGGTTGCGGTGGATATCGACCGCCAGCGCCTTCAGCGGCGAGATGTACAGCGTGTGCAGCCCCGCCTTCGGGTCTTCGGCCAGTTCGACCAGCGAGGCGAGAAACCCGGCCAGCGTCTTGCCCCCGCCGGTCGGCGCGATCAGCAACGCCGACCGCCCGGCCCGGGCGGCGGCGAGCATCTCAAGCTGGTGCGGATGGGCGGCCCATCCCTTGGCCGCGAACCACGCCTGAAAGGCGGGCGGCAGGGCGGGCAGGGGCGGGGTGTGGTTCATGGCGGGAGTATGTGGGGCGGGGTGGCGAGGGGGCAATTGGCGGGGACGTCGGACACGATAAGAGCCCAGACGTAGCTTCTCGCCTCCGTCGCCATCCTAAACTTGATTCGCAATCCACACCGGGGTGCTCCGATCCAACCTCAACAGGAATCATAGCAGGGCGCGACCGGAATTGTGGCTCCGCACACATCGGCACGCCGCGAGTGATGCTATGCCTGCATATCGTCTAAGTTGCGCCGGGTAGGTGAGGGGGAGGGTGTGGCGCGTCTTCGTACTCGCAGGAGTTTGGAGAATTGGCTGAAGAAACAGCCAAGGGAGGTTGCCGTGATCATCGCGGCACGCGCCGCCCTGCGTGTCTTGCCGCTCGCGATTTCACACACCGACTTAGACCGTGAGGCGCCAGGAGCCGACATGCTCCTGCCCTGTTTCCGAGCTGCGGCTATCGCCTGGGCTGCGGGAACATGGCCAGCCCGGGCGACAGGACTTAGATCCGTCGCCGCCGCTGTCAGATTCTTCGATGCCGTTGCTGACGCGTCCGCGTCCGCCGCCGCCTCCGCCGCTTCTGGCTCCGCTTGCTCCGCGGCGACCAGATCTCCCACTGACGCAAATTCTCTTGCTGCCGATGCCGCGGACGCCGCCGCTTACGCCGCAAATGCCGCTGGCTACACCGCCAGAACCGTCGCATACGCTGCCAACGCCGCCGCTACGTTCCGGCAGATAAATCACGACGTGGATTTTATAAGGCGCGGAGGCGGTGCTCATGGCCTAGGCCTGGAGCCTCTCTGGCAAGAAACTTTCCCGCACGAGATTCATGAGCGCTGGGAACAGTTCCTAGACGTGCTGCCTAGCAGCAGGCACCAGCATTGGAACGTTTGGATCGATTGGTACCATGATCGAGGGCTTGGCAGCGGCAGTGGCCGCGCGGTCATCGAAGAGCTGGAAATCGCCCGTATCCTGATCCCCGACGAGGATTGGAAGAAAGGTCCAGAGCACGTCAATGCACTGATCCAGAGGTTGGAGGATCAGTACCGACAGGCCGAAGACGACGAGGAAGGCGACATCGCTGAAGCGATGTTCGACCTCGGGGACGAGATCGACGATGCCGATCCAGAAGAGGCCCTTGAAGTTGCTGAAGTACCCGCGCAACGACCCGCCGTTGTAGAGGTAGAGGTAGGCAGGGACCGACGGATTCACCGCAAATTACCTTCGCCGCCGGAAGCCGATGATGCTGATGCGGAAGCTGATTTAAGGGATGCCTACGAGGCGCATCGGGCGATCCTGAACGCGCTTACCCGG
The DNA here is from genome assembly GCF_034377285.1 of Thalassobaculum sp. OXR-137. Classification (NCBI taxonomy): domain Bacteria; kingdom Pseudomonadati; phylum Pseudomonadota; class Alphaproteobacteria; order Rhodospirillales; family Thalassobaculaceae; genus Thalassobaculum; species Thalassobaculum sp. OXR-137. The sequence goes on from NZ_CP139715.1 coordinate 2,674,806, forward strand.
AGTGACCCCGGACGGAATTGGCCGGATCTGAAACTGGCGCTGGCGGACTACGCCGACGCTTTGGGAGCTTCCTTTGACGTGATGAACGTTATCGCAACGGGGGTCCATGGCGAACGTCTTGGTCAATTTGTCCTGCGTGCCGATATCGAACTGATGGAAGGTGCAGCCGCCGACCTGACGTCTCTGTTCACCGCACATGCTGTCTTCATCCGCCAATTTCCCAGATGGCGGCGCTATCTCGATCGCAATCGTCCACCGCCGGACCCGGAGGTCGTGCAGGCTGCAGTCGAGACAGCAGGATCGCTCAAAGATTTTCCGGGACTCTTTGGTGATGACGTCGTCGAAGCGGCGGAACGGCAGGCAATGCCGATAAGGGACATCGTCGCGAACAGTGAAGACCGGTTGCCGCCAATCGTCGAGAGTAGCTTGGTCGACAGCATCCTCAACGTGACCTTCGGAGCATCCGCACCTACTGCAGAGTTCTTGAAGGATGCGACAAGTGAAGGTCGGGAGGCCGCACTGGATCTCACATATGTGGCGACGTTTCTCGGATTGGCCTCGGTGAGTAATCTCGTTCTGAAGTTGCCGATGGAATTGACTTTCGTGCCGGCATTGCTTGCCCTCATCGCCAAACGACAAAGTAGGAAACCAAAGGTTCGTGCCGAAGAGAAATCGAACGAGGAGGGATAGAGCCGCGCTTACGCCTGGGTCCCGGATCGATCCTTGCTGGATCGTCCGGGAAGTCGTGTGTGGGAAGGGGCGGCTGAATGTGCTCCGGTTCTGTTGCGCCGCAGCGCGCGTAGTCACCCCGTCGCCAATTGACACGATGCCCCCACCGACCGACATCTGTGGCCGCACATAACCCGTAGGAGACCCCGATCATGAGCCTCGATGTCGGCGACAAGGCCCCGGACTTCACAATGCCCACCGATGGCGGCGGCGAGGTGTCGCTGGCCAAGCTGAAGGGCAAGCCGGTGGTGCTGTATTTCTATCCGCGCGACGACACGCCGGGCTGCACGACCGAGGCCTGCGGCTTCCGCGACGCGCTGCCGGATTTCTCCGGTGCCGGCGGGGTCGAGATCATCGGCGTCAGCCGCGACACGGTGGCCAAGCACGACAAGTTCAAGGCCAAGTACGACCTGCCCTTCACCCTGGGCGCCGACGAGACCGGCGCGGTGACCGAGGCCTATGGGGTCTGGGTCGAAAAGAACATGTACGGCAAGAAATCCATGGGTATCGAGCGCGCCACCTTCCTGATCGACGGCGACGGCGTGATCCGCGGCGTCTGGCGCAAGGTCAAGGTGAAGGGCCATGTGGACGAGGTGCTGGCGGCGGCGAAGCAGCTGTAGCCACCCATCTCCCCACATCCGTCATCCCGAAACAAGTTCGGGATGACGGTGTTATTTTAACGAACGTCATCCCAGCGAGGTCCGGGCTCGACCCGGAGCTCGGCCGGGACCCAGACCTGCCGGTGTCGCTAGGTCCCGGCCCGCCCCCGGACCGGGTCCGGGGCCGTCCGGGATGACGGGGAGGGGTGTGCGGGGCGCTCCACCCTCACGTTACGCGTATTTGACCAGGATCTCGGTCAGTTCTTCCGGCGCGTCGACCATCACGTCGTGGCCGCAATCGACCGCGTAGGTGTCGTAGTCGTCGTCGCGGAACTTCTCCAGGGTGGCGTCGAACTGCGGCGCCGGGTAGCCGGCGGCGCGGATGTAGACGCGGGTCTTGATCGCGTCGATCGCGCCGGACAGGTAGAGCGGCTCGGTGAAGCAGGCCAGCGGCAGGTCGGTGCACTTGCTGTCGACCCAGGCCTGGTCGGCCTCGTTCACCATGAAGGTCGCCGCCGTGGTCGGCGGGATGCGCCAGCCGTTGCCCTTGGCCTTGGCGGCGGCATAGGCGGCCTCCACCTGCTCCGGGCGGCGCACGTCCATCGCCGACTGGCCGTGGGCCGGAACCAGGGCGTCGAGATAGATCAGCGACTTCACCCGGCCGACGGCGCGGTCGGCGGCGCCGGTGATGACCACGCCGCCATAGGAATGGCCGACCAGCACCACGTCGCTCAGCTCCTCCCATTCCAGCAGGCCGACCACGTCCTTGATGTGGGTCATCAGGCTGATCGTCGGGCTCATCAGGTGGGAGCGGTCGGCGAGGCCGGTCAGGGTCGGGGTGAACACGGTGTGTCCTGCCGCGCGGAGCTGCTCGGCCACGCGGACCCAGCACCAGCCGCCATGCCATGCGCCGTGAACGAGAACGTAGGTGGTCATTGTCCAAGCCTCCCGAGGTCGCGGGACCAGTGATCCAGAATGGCCATCCCCACCGTGTGCGGGGCCAGGGCCGGGCCGCGATCATGCACCTCGGAGAGCCCGATGCGCCGCGCGGCCAGGCGCTTTCCGTAGCACAGCAGATGGTCGATCGTATGCATCAGGAAATGCAGCAGCGGCAGAATCTGGCGGAACGCCCGGTCGGCCTCGGCGGCGCGGCCGGCCATGTGCAGGTCGTAGATCCGGCTCTCCACGTCGCAGGCCTCCACGCCGGGGATCAGGCCGGCGCAGCCGTGGCGCAGGCTGTCCAGCATCTCGATCCCGTCGCGGCCGTTGAACAGTGTGAAGCCGCCGCCGGACTCCTCCGCCAGCCGGCCGATATAGAGGCCGGTGCCCTCGGCCTTCAGGATGGAGACGGTGGGATGACGCCGGTTCAACGCGATCAGCCCGGCATTGGACAGGCCGATGCCGATATACTCCGGCGCGTTCTGGATGCCGATGGGGATCGGGGAGGCGTCGGCCACCGCCCCGAAGAAGCGGATCAGTTCCTCCTCGCTGGCCGATTTCACCGGCGGCGGCTGCAGCACCGCCCAGGCCGCCCCGGCATCGGCGGCGCGCTTCACGCTGTCGATCTGGCCGCCGACCGTGTTGTCGGAGATCGTGATGCTGACCGGCACCCGGCCGGCCGCCGCCTCCAGGGTCCAGCGGGCGTGGTCGCGCCGCTCCTCCACGGTCAGCTTGTTGCATTCGCTGGCGAGACCGCCGACCGCGAGGCCGTGGACGCCGCCGGCGATGCAGGCCTCCACCTGGGCGTCGTTGGCGCCCCGGTCGAGCGCGCCATCGGTGGCGAACAGGGCGTAGAGCATGGGATAGATGCCGCGGAACGGGCCCTGCGGCTGCGGGTCGGCCATGGGAGCGTCCTCCTGAAACCGTGCGGGGCGGCGCTCTTCGGTTTCCCGGGCGCCTTGTCGGAAAGGATGCACGGCTGTGTGAGCGGCTGGCAATGGGCGCTCTTGGCTCTTGCGGGAACGACCGCGCCGTCCAACCTTGCTGGGATCAGCCGAGGAGGACCCCATGCCGGATACCGGAACCAACCCCGCCCCGGGTTTCGCCAAGAAGCCCGAGCACCGGGTCCACCTGACCCCGGCGGCCAAGCGCGTCGTGGTGAACCTGGGCGGCGAGACGGTCGCCGACAGCCTCGCCGCCATCCTGTGCGAGGAGACCGGCCACGACCCGGTCTACTACGTGCCGATGGTGGATACGCGCGCCGACGCCTTCACCCCGACGGCGCGGTCGAGCTACTGCCCGTACAAGGGCAAGGCGAGCTACTGGTCGATCGCCGCAGGCGGGACCAAGGCGGAGAACGCGGCCTGGTCTTACGATTTGCCCTACGACGAATGCGCGGCGCTGGCGAAGCACGTGGCGTTCTATGGCGACAAGGTCGAGGTGCGGGAGGTGTGAGGGAGCTCTTCTCCTCCCATTCCACTCCCGCACTTTCCGGCCTTGTGCCGGGACCCACGCCGACGAGTGCACGAGCGCGCTGCGTAAAGTCCTTAGACCTTAAGGCGCTCCCCTGCGTAGGCCCCGGCACAAGGCCGGGGAGTCGGGGAAAAGGGGGAGGGGCAGGGGGCTACCCCGCCGCCTGCCCGACACCTCCGCGCAAAGCGCCCGGCCGGGTCGAGCCCCATAGCACTTCGTACCCCTCCGGCAGGGCCCGGCTGTTGGCCACGCTGAGCCACAGCCGCAGCAGGCAGCGTACCTGGCCGGATGTCCGGTCGTCCGCATAGGCAGTGCGGCCGTGATAGACCACGTGGTTGTTCAGCAGCTGGATGTCGCCCGGCGCGAAGGCCGAATGCAGGCAGCTCTCCTCCGCCACCTCGGCGAGCATGTCGAGCGCCTCGTTCTGGGCGGCGGTCAGCCGCGGCACCGACGGGGTCTCCTGGGCCTGCTCCACATAGGTGCGGGAATATTGGCTGGTGATCTTGCCGTCGCGCACGCCGAAGACCGGCAGGGCGAAGACCTTGTCCGTCGTCTCGCCGTCCTCGTCGGCCGGGCGGGAACGCCAATAGTCCTGCATCAGCAGGGCATGCAGGTCCGGGCGGCGCGCCAGGATCGTGTTGTGGATGTGCGGGATGCTGGCCAGCTTGCTGACCCCGCCGTCGATGCCGTTGGCGACGCAGAACAGGGTGATCACGTCGCACCGGTCGGTGTGGAAGCGCAGCGGCCCCGTGGAGCGGGCACGGGCACGGGAGGCCAGCACTTTGTCGGAGCCGCAGCGGTGCTCGGCAAGCTGCTGGGTGACGCGCCCGTCCTCGTGGGATTCGTCGCGCACCTCACCCAGAATCTCGCCGAAAGCCGTCTGGTTTAGCGGCGTGCCCAGATGCTGGCCGATGCCCCAGAAGATCAGCCGCAGTTCGTCGGCCTCGTAGCGCTCCACCGGAAAGCCGGTGATCCGCACCGCACCGCGCCCATCCTCCAACTCGTCGAGCACGTCGGCGAAGAACTCCGTCAGCCCCGGCAGCGGGAAGTCGGCGGCCGTGACCTCGGTCAGCGGCTTGCCGCTGGCCTTGGCGCGGGCGAGCGCGGCGTCGATGGCGGGAAAGGCGTCCTGCGGCCACGTGCGCAGCCAGTCGCCGGCAGCCTCGAGGTCGGCGCCGGTCCAGACGCAGCGACCCTGGATCGGTTCAGCCTGCATGATGTCCTCCTTTGATCGTCGGGAAACTCTAGGCCCATCGATCGCAGAGGTCATCGGGTGATCTTGGCGCTCAACCCGCCGAAACAGCCTTAGCAGATCTTCACTAAATCGGCAGACCTTTTCTTAATGGTCATAACGGATACTGCCGGCCACATCAGCCAGTATGCACCGATCGGCCGCGCGAGACGGGTCGGGCGCCGAAACCGTGGAGCCACCGTGTCCGACCTTCAGATTGCCGTCGCCTTCATCATCGTAACTCTGGCCGTCGCCGCGGCCGGGCTGTTCTCCTGGGGCATCTCCGGCATGTTCTCCGGCGGCTCGACCAAGGACGGGGCGGGTGGGGCGGCCGGCGCCGACGAGGATTACGCGACGAAGCTGACCCGCAAGAATCTGGACGCCAAGCGGACGCACACGGACGCCTGACCCTCAGCGCGCGCCCACCACGTAGCGGTCGTAGGTCCGCATCACCACCGCGCTCATCTTCTCGATCACCCGTTCCAGCGTGTTGAAGTCGATCGCTCGGCTGGTCTTCGCCAGGCGGCCCTTCAGCGCTTCCGGTGCCGTTTCCGGGTCGAACTCGTTGCCCACCGTCAGGCGCAGCAGGCCCTGGATGTTGCGCCAGATATGCACCGAGTTGGACAGGAAGGCGGCCTCGTCCTCCGGCAGGATTCCGGCGGCGCCGAGTTTCAGAAAGGCGTTGGCGGTGTTGCCGTCGAGCACGTCGGGATGCTCGTGGCCATGGCGAAGCTGCAGGAACTGGGCGATGAACTCCAGGTCCAGCAGACCGCCGCGCCAGTGCTTCACCGTCCACGGGCTGTCGGCCTTGTGCTCCTTGGCGGTTCGCTCGCGCATGTCGGCGACTTCGCCGGCCAGCGTCTTGGCGTCGCGTTCCTGGGTCAGGATCCCCCGGATGCTCTCCTCGATCCGCGCTTTGAAGCCGGCCGGCGCCGCGACGACCCGGGCGCGGGTCAGCGCCATGCGCTCCCAGGTCCAGGCATCCTCGTCATGGTACTTCTGGAAGGCTTCCATGCTGATGGCGACCGGACCCTTGTTGCCGGTCGGCCGCAGCCGCATGTCGACCTCGTAGAGCGCGCCCTCCGCTGTCTTGGCGCTCAGTGCCGAGATCAGCCGCTGGCCCAGCCGGATCATATAGGCCGACGTGTACAGCGGCTTGTCGCCGTCGGATTCCAGGTCCAGCGGCGCGTCGTACAGGAACACCAGGTCCAGGTCCGAGCCGTAGCTCAGTTCCCGGCCCCCGTATTTGCCGAGCGCGATGACGGCCAGCGCCGGCTGCTCGACATCCGGCAGGCGCCCGTGGCGGCGGGCGAAGTCGCGCTCGACCCAGGGCAGCAGGGCGTTGATGGTGGCGTCGGCCACGTCGGAATAGGTCGTGCCTGCCCGGTCGGCGTCCAGGTGCGAGCGGATGATCTGCACGCCGATCTGGAACCGCCGGTCGCCGGTCCAGCGCCGGGTCACGTCGAGCGCCAGCTCGTAATCGTCGGTCGCGTCCAGATGGCGTTCCAGCTCCTGGGTCAGCGTCTCCGCATCCGGCAGCGGCTGCATCACGTCATGGGTCAGGATGCCCTCGAACAGGGCCGGCTCGCGCCCGAGCTGGCCGGCGAGCGATGGCGCCATGCCGAGGATCTCGGCGACGACCTGGATCAGATTCGGATTGGCGTGGAACAGGCTGAAGATCTGCACGCCGGAGGGCAGGGCGTCGAGGAACCGGTCGAGCCGGCGGAACGCCTGGTCCGGCTGCGGCATCCGGCCGACCGCTTCCAGCAGGGCCGGGGTGATTTCGGTCAGGATCTGGCGGGCGCGCTCGCTGCGGGTGGCGCGGGTGCGGCCCCGGTGCCAGTTGCGCACCGTCTCGGCGACGGCGGACGGGTCGGTGAAGCCGAGCTGTTTCAGGGTCTTCAGGGTGTCGGGATCGTCCTCGCTCCCGGTGAAGACGAGGCTGCCCGCCTCGCGGGTCGGAACGGACAAGGCCGGGGCCTCCTCGAACAGGCGGCCGTAATGGTAGGCCACGGTGTGGAGATGGTGGGCGAGGTCGCCGCGGAAGCCCTTGGGGTCCTCGTAGCCCAGGAAGGCGGCGAACCGGTCGAGGGCGGCCGGGTCCTGCGGCAGTTCCTGGGTCTGCTTGTCCTCGATCATCTGCAGCCGGTGCTCGACCTTGCGCAGGAAGCGGTAGGACAGCTTCAGGTCGCTGGCGACCTCCTCGCGGACCCGGCCGGCCTCGACCAGGGCCTTCAGCGCGTCCTCGGTGCCGCGGACCCGCAGACGGGCGTCGCGACCGCCCCAGATGAGCTGCTGGGTCTGGGCGAAGAACTCGATCTCGCGGATGCCGCCGCGGCCGAGCTTCACGTTCTGGCCTTCGGCCTTCACCACCGCCGCCTTGCGGTGCACGGCGATCTGTCGCTTGATCGAGTGCACGTCCTGGATCGCCGCGAAATCCAGATGACGGCGCCAGATGAACGGGGTCATGGCCGAAGCGAACGCCGCCGCCGACGGCCCGTCCGAGGCCACCGCCCGCGCCTTGATCATGGCGGCGCGTTCCCAGTTCTGGCCCATGCTCTCGTAATAGGTCTCCGCCGCCGTCAGCGAGATCGCCGGCGGGGTCGATGACGGGTCGGGGCGCAGGCGCAGGTCGGTGCGGAAGACGTAGCCGTCGGCGGTGCGCTCCTCCATCAGTTTGACCATGGTCTGGGTCGCCTGGACGAAGGCGTGGCGCAGCTCCCAGTGGTCGGCGTAGACCGGCAGGGTGTCGTCGAACAGGACGATCAGGTCGATGTCGCTGGAGTAGTTCAGTTCCCGGGCGCCGAGCTTGCCCATGGCGAGGCAGACCAGCCCGGAGCCGTCGATCAGGTCGCCTTCCGGGTCGAGCGGGAGCTTCTTGCGCCGGATCGCCTCCGACAGGGCGTGACGCCAGGAGACGGCGAGCGTGCGCTCGGCGATCTCCGAGATCGCGCCGGTCACCTCGATCAGGTTCCACAGCCCGGCGATGTCGGCGAGCGCGATGGTCAGGGCCGCGCGCCGCTTGGCGATCCGCAGCGACTTCATCGTCTGGGCGGTGTCGCCGCGCGGATCGACGGCCTCCAGATCGGTCCAGATCCGCTGCATGGCGGCATCGACGCCGTCGGCGAAGATCGCGCCGGTGAAGGCGAGTTCCCGCACGATCTCCCGGGTCAGATAGGGCGAGTGGGCGGCGATCCCCTCGATCAGCGACCGGCAGCTGGCATCGTCCAGCATTCCCGCCGCGCGGTCCGCCTCGGTGCTGTCGGTCAGGTCGGCGAGACGTTCCCGGCAGCGTTCCAGGCCGACTGCAGCGGCGTCGGAATCGAGGGCGATCGGAACGATCCGGGGAACAAGGGAATACGACACGCCGAACTCTGGTCATACCATGGAAAGATTGTGAGAGTGCGGAGATCAGACGCCTGCGGTCAAGTCACCCGGTCGTACACTTTCGGCGATCATGTTAGGAAAACCATTGGTTCAAGCGATCCGGACGATCCGCTGGTGATAAGACGTACGACGGTTCTTTTTCTTGAGGTTCTTATCGCCCTCGTGGTCGTGGCGGTCATCGGTATCGGTGCGGTCGCCTGGCGTCTGTCCGAGGGCCCGATCGAGATCGACTGGGCCCGTCCGCATCTCTCCGCCGCGCTGAGCGACCCGGATTCCGGGCTGACCACCCAGATCGGCAGCGCCAGCCTGCAGATGAGCGCCTGGGACCGGGCGTTCGACGTGGTCGCCGAGAATGTCGTCGTGCTCGGTCGCGAGGGCGCGGTGCGGGCCCGGATCGGTGCGATTTCCGTCGCCCTGAGCCCGGAGGCCCTGCTCGCCGGGCGGCTCGCGCCCAGGCGTATCGACGTGCTCAACCCGGTGGTGACCGTTGTAAAGGGAGCGGACGGCAACTGGACCCTGACCCCGAACGACCCGGAAACGGGCGAGGAGCGGGCGCCGCTGGATCTGGGCGAGGTGCTCCGCGCCCTGGTCGACGACCGGTCGAGCAGCGGCACATTGCGGTATCTGCGGGCGGCGGAACTCCGGGGTGCGCGGGTGCGGCTGGTCGACGACGCCCGGGCCCGCACCCAGGTGCTGACCAACGTCTCCGGCGGCATCGAACTGGTCTCCACCGGCATGAGCTTTCGGTTGAGCGGGCGGGCCGAATGGCCCGATGCCGACCCGACGCCGATCTCCGTCGCCGGCGAATATCGGCCCGAGACCAACCATATCAACGCCGAGATGCGGTTCGAGGGTCTGCAGCCGGCTGCGGTGGCGGCGATCGAGCCGAAGCTCGGCCGACTGGCCGCGCTCGACCTGCCGCTGTCCGGCGTCGTCGAAGTCGATGGCGCCATCGACGGCAGCGGGCTGACCGGGGCCGGTAAGCTCACCCTGGGCGGCGGCACCGTGCTGGTTCCCGAGATCAATCCCGAGCCGCTGACGGTCGCCGGCGGCAACCTGAGCGTCACCGTCGCGCCGGACGCGGAGTGGATGGCGCTGAACGGCTCGCTGGATATCGAAGGCGCGCTGCTGGCGCTCAAGGCCCGCGCGAGCCGGGACCGGGCCGGCTACGCGGTCATCGTGGATGCCGCGGTCTCGAACTTCGCAGTCGACTCCATCAAGGACTTCTGGCCCCCGGAGGTGTCCGACGGGGCGCGGGAATGGGTGACCGAGAACCTGGTCAGCGGGCAGGTCACCAGCGCCACGCTTCGGGCGGAAGGCTGGGTCGACGGCACCGACCCGAGCATCCACGAGCTCGACACGCTGACCGGCACCATCGACTTCCAGGGGGTGGAGACCCACTACTTTCGCCCGCTGCCGCCGGTCCTGAACACCCACGGCTCCGCCACCTTCGACGCGAAGAGCATGGCCATCACCGTGCAGGGCGGCCATCTCGGCAACCTGACGGTCGAGACGTCCGATATTTCCCTGGTGAACCTCGACCAGGACACCGGCGAGACCGCCTATGTGGAGGTCGTCGTGCGGGGTCCGGCGCGCGAGGCGCTTGAGCTGATCGACCGCGAACCGCTGGGTTATCCGACGGAAATCGGCCTGAACGCCAAGAAGACCGCCGGTACCTTCGGCGCCCGGCTCAAGCTGGAGATCCCGCTGATCCGCACGCTGGACGTGGAGGATATCGGCATCGCCGTGTCGGCTAAGCTGAAGAAGGCGGTGATCCCCGACGTGCTGCGCGGCAAGCCGCTGACCGACGGCGATCTGGCCCTCGACCTGACCGCCGCCGGCATGTCCCTGGCCGGCACGGCGAAGATCGGCGGGGTGCCGGCCCGGATCACCCATGAGGAGCGGTTCCAGTCCAACGGTCCGTTCCGGTCCCGCTCGAAGCTCTCGGCGACGGCCGACGTGTCGAAATTCAACGAGTTCGGCCTCGACCTCAGCCCCTATGCCGCCGGACCCGTGGCGCTGGAAGCTTCGGTCACCACGGACGTTGAAGGGAACCTGACCGCCACGATCGACGGCGACCTGCAGGCGACCTCGCTGACGGTGCCGGAGATCGCCTGGGACAAGCCGGCCGACACCACCGGCATCATGCGCCTGGAGGTTACCCGCAGCGACGAGGACGTCCTGGCGATACCGGGCTTCGAGATCCGCGCCGGGACCCTCTACGCCGCCGGCGCGGTCGACTTTCCGGTGGATGGCGGGACCATCGCCTCGTTCTCCACCTTCCGGCTGGGCCGCACGGAGGCCGCCGGCCGGGTCGAGAGCGAAGCCGACGGCAGCCTGCGGATCGCCATGGAGGGACCGGTCATCGATCTGGTGCCGATCCTGGATGGCAACGATGAAGGCGGGTCGGATTCGCCTACGGCTGACGTACAGAGGGTGGAAGCCCGGTTCGTCGCCCGCGAGCTGCACCTGCTCGAGGATATCAGCCTGGCCAACGGCACCCTGGCGGTGCGCCAGATCGGCTCGCGGATCGAGGACCTCAGCGTCACCGGCAGTCTGAACGGCGATCCCATGCGCCTGATGGTCCAGCCGGCCCACGGCCGCCGTCTGGTGACGGTCGCCACCAACAATGCCGGCAGCTTCCTTCGCGCCTTCGGCATCGCCGACTCCCTGAAGGGCGGCCGGTTGCGGGTGGACGGCGAACTGATCGGCGACGGGCTCGACGACACCATGGACCTGGCGGTGCGGATCGACGACTTCCACATCGTCGACGCGCCGGTCTTCGCGCAGCTTCTGTCGGTCGCGTCCTTCACCGGCCTGTTCGACACCCTGTCGGGCGACGGCATCCGGTTTGCCCGGGCGACCGCGCATATCGGCCTGGCGCGCGACACCATCCGCATCGATAACGGCGTGGCCTATGGGCCGGGGCTGGGCCTGAAGATCAACGGCACGCTGGGAAGAAAATCGGAAACCATAGACGTGGAGGGGCTGATCGCGCCGGCCTATTCCCTGTCGCGGCTGATCGACGTGGTGCCGGTGATCGGCGAGTTGCTGACCGGCGGCGAGGGGGAGGGGCTGCTGGCCACGTCCTTCGCCGTGTCCGGTAGCCTCGACAAGCCGACGATCACGGTCAATCCGCTGACCGCTCTGGCGCCAGGCTTCCTGCGCGACATCCTGGACTCCGCGGAACACCCCTCGGACGGGCCGGCGACCTGGACGCCGCCGCCCGGCAGCGAGCAGGACGAGAGCCGGACCCGCTAGAGCAAATCGCGATCAGATGAGGTCATCCGATCGCGTGGATATCCGGTCAGACCGCCCGCAGCAGGGCGTGGCGCTTCTTGCCGGCGGAGAGCTTGATCACCCCGTCGCCGCTGATCGCATCGGCGCCGATCGTGGCCGCCTCGTCGGAGACCGCGGTGTCGTTCACCCGCGCGCCGCCGCCACGGATCAGCCGTCGGGCCTCGCCCTTGGAGGCGGCCAGCCCGGCCTGGACCAGAGCGTCGATCATGGGAAGGCCGGCCTCGATCTCTGCGCGGGCCAGTTCCACCGTCGGCAGGCCCTCGCTGGCCGCACCCGCCTCGAAGGTCTGCTGCGCCGTCTGCGCTGCCGTCTCGGCCGCCTCGGCGCCGTGGCAGAGCTTGGTAATCTCGGTGGCCAGGATCTTCTTGGCCTCGTTGATCTCCGCCCCGCCCAGGGCCTCCAGCCGGGCGATCTCGTCCAGCGGCAGCTCGGTGAACAGCTTCAGGAAGCGGCCGACATCGCCGTCCTCGGTGTTGCGCCAGTACTGCCAGAAGTCATAGACGCTCAGGCGGTCGGCGTTCAGCCATATCGCGCCCTGGGCGGTTTTGCCCATCTTGGCGCCGGACGCCGTGGTGATCAGCGGCGAGGTCAGGCCGTAGATCGTCTGCTGGTCGACCCGGCGGGTGAGCTCCACGCCGTTGACGATGTTGCCCCACTGGTCGGAGCCGCCCATCTGCAGCACGCAGCCGTAGCGCCGGCGCAGCTCCAGGAAGTCGTAGGCCTGCAGGATCATGTAGTTGAACTCGAGGAAGCTCAGCGACTGCTCGCGCTCCAGGCGCAGCTTGACCGAGTCGAAGCTGAGCATCCGGTTGACGGAGAAATGGGCGCCGTAGTCGCGCAGGAACTTGATGTACTCGAGCTTGTCGAGCCAGTCGGCGTTGTCGACCATCACCGCGTCGTGTGGGCCGTCGCCGAAGCTCAGGTACTTGTCGAAGATGGTCTGGATGCCGGCCTTGTTGCGGGCGATGTCCTCTTCGCTCAGGAGCTTGCGCGCCTCGTCCTTGAACGAGGGATCGCCGACCTTCGAGGTGCCGCCGCCCATCAGCACGATCGGCTTGTGGCCGGTCTTCTGCAGCCAGCGCAGCATCATGATCTGCAGCAGCGAGCCCACGTGCAGGCTGTCGGCGGTGCAGTCGAAGCCGATATAGGCGGTGACCATGCCCTCGGTCAGATCGCGGTCCAGCGCTTCCAGATCGGTGCACTGGTGGAAGAAGCCGCGCCCCATGAGCGCGTTGAGGAAATCCGACTTGGGCGTGGACATGGCTGGATCCGCCGGTTGCTTGCGTTGCGGGCGAGGCGATGTAGCACAGCCAGGGGGAGGGATGAAGGGTGTGGGGATGGGGCCGGCCCTTCGACACGCTCCTTTCGGAGCTGCTCAGGGCGAGGTCAAGGAACAAAACCGTCCGGGACGACGGATCTTTTTATTCGACCTCGCCCTGAGCAGCGCCCCGACGGGGCGCGTGTCGAAGGGCCGGGTGACAAGCGCGCCCGACTCACTCAAAACTGCCCCCCATGGACACGAAAGACACATACACCGCCATCGGCCTGATGAGCGGCACCTCCATGGACGGCGTCGACGCCGCCGTGGTGGTTACCGATGGGCGCGACCGGCTGGACCGCGGCCCGGCGCTGACGATCCCCTATGACGACGGCTTCCGCGCCCGTCTGCGCGCCGCGATCCAGGGAACCGGCGACATGGACGCCGTCGAGGTGGAGATCACCGACCTGCACCGCGATGCGGTCCGCGCGCTGATGGAGCGGGCGGGGTTGTCGGCGGAGGCGGTCGATATCGTCGGTTTCCACGGCCACACGGTCCTGCACGAGCCGGAGGTGGGGCGCACCCGGCAGATCGGGCTGAGCCAGCGGTTGGCGGATCATCTGGGCATCGACGTGGTCGGCGATCTGCGCCTGGCCGACATGGCCGCCGGCGGACAGGGGGCGCCGGTCGCCCCGGTCTATCATCGCGCGCTGGCCGGTCCCGAGGCGCGGCCGGTGGTGGTGCTGAACATGGGCGGCGTCGCCAACGTCACCTGGCTCGGTGCCGGGGAGACCGACCTGATCGGTTTCGACACCGGCCCCGGCAACGCGCCCATCGACGACTGGTGCTGGCGGACCGTCGGTCGGATGTACGACGCCGACGGTGCGCTGGCCAAGGCCGGGACGGTGGACCCGGCGCGGCTGGCGCGGATGCTGGAAGATCCGTATTTCGACCGCAAACCGCCGAAGTCGCTGGACCGGGACGCCTTCCATGCACGGGTCGCCGAGGCGGTGGAGGGGCTGTCGCCGGAGGATGGAGCGGCCACGCTGGTGGCGTTCAGCGCCACGACCATCGCCCGCTCGGCCCGCTGGTTCCCGGCACCCCCGACCCGCTGGATCGCCACCGGCGGCGGCCGGCACAACCCGGCCCTCATGGCGGCGATCGCCGATGCGGTGGAGGGAGAGGTCGTCGATGCCGACGATCTGGGATGGGACGGCGATGCGCTGGAGGCGGAAGCCTTCGCCTATCTGGCGGTCCGCTCGATCCTGGAGCTGGATATCACCTTTCCGGGGACGACCGGCGTGGCCGCACCCCGGACCGGTGGAAAGCGCTACTTCTCTTCGGTCTCGGCCGCCGGGACGTTGGCGTCGAGATAGCCGCCGACCATCCGGCTCAGATCGTCGATCTGCGGGCCGAAGAAGTGGTTGGCGCCCTTGATCACGTTGTGGGTGATCGTGATGCCCTTCTGGGTGGACAGCTTATCGACCAGCTTCTTCACCGAATCGGCCGGGACGATCTCGTCCTTGTCGCCGTTGATCACCAGGCCGGAGGCCGGGCAGGGGGCGAGGAAGGTGAAGTCGAACAGGTTGGCCGGCGGGGCGATGGACACGAACCCGCTGATCTCCGGGCGGCGCATGAGCAGCTGCATGCCGATCCAGGCGCCGAAGGAGAAGCCGGCGATCCAGCAGTACCGGGCGTTCGGGTTGTAGGTTTGCAGCCAGTCCAGGGCCGAGGCGGCATCGGACAGCTCGCCCTCGCCGCCGGAATAGACGCCCTGGGAGCGTCCGACGCCGCGGAAATTGAACCGCAGTGTCGAGAAGCCTCGGGCGACGAACGTCTGATACAGCGAGTACACCACCTTGTTATTCATGGTGCCGCCGTGCTGCGGATGGGGGTGCAGCATCAGGGCGATCGGCGCGCCGGGGTCCTGGGCGTGTAGGTAACGCGCTTCGATGCGGCCTTCGGGGCCGTTGATCATGACCTCGGGCATTCTGGTGGAGTCCTCCGGATCGGCATTGAACCAGACCACATAGCGCGGCCGGCGCCCCTTGTCTAATCCGACGCTTGCGGCAGGGTCATTTGCGGCACGCATGGCGGAGATCGGAACGGCCCGTCCGCCCGTCAACCCCGCCCATTCCCGACGGCTCCGCATGAGTACGGCGGCGGGAAGCGGGATATTTGCGATTTCACACAAAATCATTGTGAAATCGTAAGACATGCTGCATTTCGCCTTGAATACCCGTACAAACCGAATTAGTTTTTTCCTTGGCTCGGTCGGGCGATGGGAACGGGACCTCCTCTCGCCAGAACAATCTTGGGGTGTCAGCCGCGTTTGGTCGCTGCTGCCAAGTGGAGAGGTCTGATCGTGAAACTCAGCACGAAGAGCCGGTACGCCGTCATGGCGATGTGTGATTTGGCGTCCAGTGCCCAGGGCCGGCCCATTTCGCTCGCCGAAATCGCCCAACGGCAGGATATTTCCCTGTCTTATCTCGAACAGCTGTTCGCCCGGCTCCGCCGCGCCGGACTGGTCCGCAGTGTGCGCGGACCCGGCGGCGGCTATCTGCCGGGCAAGGCGCTGGGCGACATGCGGATCGCCGAGATCGTCCAGGCCGTCGATATCGACAGTCCGCGCGGAAGTTGCACGCCCGGTGCGCCCCATTGCTGTTCCGAGAAGAACGCCACCTGCCAGACCCACGACCTGTGGGAGCAGCTCGGCAACCAGATGCTCTGGTATCTGAACCGGGTCACCGTCGAGCAGGTGCTGACCGGGAACGTTCCGGGTGCGACCACCGCGAAGGATCCCAAGGCCCAGGCTGCGGCCGATTGATGCGGTCGGCCGGTCGATCGGATCGCCGGCTGATCCGATCCCTGACCGGTGCGACCGAGCGCGAGTCCGGCCGGCGTTGACCCCGCGGGCCGGGACGCCTAAGCCTCTCGTCTTGCCCTGAACGGCGATGGCGGGATGACGACCTATCTCGATTACAATGCGACCGCGCCGATCCGTCCGTCGGTGATCGACGCCATGACGGAGGCGGCGCGGACCCACGGCAATCCGTCCTCGGTCCATGCCCAGGGGCGGGCCGCCCGGCACCGCATCGAGGCCGCGCGGCGGGCCGTGGCCGCCCTGGTCGGCCGGGAGGGCGCCGATGTCGTCTTCACCTCTGGCGGCACCGAGGCCGATGCCCTGGCCGTGCGCGGCCTGGGCCGCACCCCCATCCTGGTCTCCGCCATCGAGCACGACGCGGTCCTGGCCGCGGCTCCCGATGCGCCGCGCATCGCGGTGACCGGCGACGGGGTGATCGACCTGGCCGAGCTCGAGGCCCGGCTGACGCCGCAGACCCCCGGTCTGGTCTGCGTGATGTGGGCCAACAACGAGACCGGCGTGGTGCAGCCGATTGCCGAGATCGCCCGTCTCGCCCATGCCGCGGGGTGGCTGCTGCACGTGGACGCGGTCCAGGGTGCCGGACGGCTCGATCCCGCCGCGGTGGGGGAGGTCGATTCCCTGGCCCTGTCCGCCCATAAGATCGGCGGCCCGCCCGGCATTGGCGCCCTGGTGCTGCGCGACGGGCTCGCCGTGACCGCGCTGATCTGCGGCGGCGGACAGGAGCGGGGCCGCCGTTCCGGTACAGAGAATGACGTGGGCATCGCAGGGTTCGCCGTCGCCGCCCGCGAGGCGGCCGAGACGCGGGAGCCGGAAACCCGCCGGCTCATCGACCTGCGCGACCGGATCGCGGCCGGCGTGACCGCCGCCGCTCAGGAAGCCCGGATCATGGGGGCGGGAGCGGAGCGGCTGTGCAACACGCTCTCCATCGCCCTGCCGGGCGTGGCCGCGGAAACCCAGGTGATGGCCCTCGACCTCGCCGGCATCGCCGTCAGCGCCGGTTCGGCCTGCTCGTCGGGCAAGGTGAAGCGCTCCCACGTGCTCGACGCCATGCATCCGGGGGATCCGATCGCCGGCCAGGCCATCCGCGTCAGCCTCGGCTGGGCCAGCACGACGGAGGATGCCGATCGCTTCTTGCACGCCTGGGGCGCGATGCGCGACCGTCTGTCCCCCGCCGCATCCCAACCCTGACGTCGAAACGAAAGACCTGTCCGATGACCGAGATCGTGCCCGCCGGAAGTTTCCTTGGCCGTCTGATCGCCGCCTGCCCCGATGCCTGGGCGCGCTACACCGATCATGCCTTCGTGCGCGGCCTGGCCGACGGCACCCTGCCGCAGGCGGCTTTCCGGCACTATCTGGCCCAGGACTATCTCTTCCTGATCCATTTCGCCCGGGCCTACGCGCTGGCGGTCTACAAGGCCGACGACCTCGCCGAGATGCGCGCGGCCGCGGCCACGGTGAACGGCCTGCTCGACACCGAGATGAGCCTGCACGTGAAATATTGCGCCGGATGGGGGCTGACCGAACCGGAGATGGCCGCGATCCCCGAGGACCCGGCCTGCGTCGCCTATACCCGCTACGTGCTGGACCGGGGCATGGCGGGCGATCTGCTGGATCTGCAGGCGGCGCTGGCGCCCTGCGTGGTCGGCTACGGCGTCATCGGCGCCCGGATCGCCGCCGATCCGGCGACCGTGCGCGGCGACAGCAATCCGTATGAGGCCTGGATCGCCATGTATTCCGGCGCCGATTATCTCGACATCGTCCGTGGTGCCGTCGCCCAGTTCGACCGGCTGGCCGACAAGCGCGGCGGCGATGCCCGCTTCGCCTCCCTGTCGAAGACCTTCACCGCCGCCACCGAGCTGGAGGTCGATTTCTGGCAGATGGGACTGAACGCGGTCTGAAGGGGGCGCGGGGCCGCCGGGCTTGCGATCCGGGGCCCGCACCTGCATATCTCTGCCCCATGAGCCCGAAGAGCGACCCGTTCCCCGATCTGGATCTCGGCCTGCCCGGCCCGCGCAGCGCGCGGCGCGTGGTCGTTGCCATGTCCGGCGGCGTCGACAGTTCGGTCACGGCCGTCCTGCTGAAGGAGGCCGGTTACGACGTGGTCGGCATCACCCTGCAGCTTTACGACCACGGCATGACCGTCGGCCGCAAGGGCGCGTGCTGCGCCGGCCAGGACATCTACGACGCCAGCCAGGTCGCCGAGCGGGCCGGCATCCCGCATTACGTCCTCGACTACGAAAGCCGCTTCCGCGAGAGCGTGATCGACGATTTCGCCGACAGCTACCTGCGCGGCGAGACGCCGATCCCCTGCGTGCGCTGCAATCAGACGGTCAAGTTCCGCGACCTGCTGGCCACCGCCCGCGACCTGGGCGCCGACGCGTTGGCGACCGGACATTATGTGCGCCGCGTCGTCGGGCCGGCCGGCACCGAACTGCACCGGGCCGTCGATCCGGGCAAGGACCAGAGCTATTTCCTGTTCGCCACCACCCGCGAGCAGCTCGACTTCCTGCGCTTCCCGCTGGGCGCCCTGACCAAGGAGCAGACCCGCGATCAGGCCCGCCGCCTCGGCCTGGAGGTGCAGGACAAGCCGGATAGCCAGGACATCTGCTTCGTGCCGAACGGCAACTACGCCGAGATCGTCAAGAAGCTGCGTCCCGGTGCGGCCGATCCGGGCGAGATCGTGCATCTGGACGGCACCGTCGTTGGGCGCCACGAGGGCATCCTCCACTACACGATCGGCCAGCGCCGCGGCCTCGGCATCGGCGGCCGCAAGGGCGAGGACGGTTTGCCGGACACCGACCCGCTCTATGTGGTCCGCCTGGAACCGGAGACCCGCCGTGTCGTGGTCGGCCCGCGTGCCGCTCTCGGCGCCGACGAGGTGCGGGTCGGGCGGCTCAACTGGCTGGGAGATGGGTCGCTGGACTCGGGAGCGGCCGAGACCGGCATCCGGGTCGCGGCGAAGCTGCGCTCCGCCCAGGCGCCGGCTGTGGGCACGCTGTACCGCGACGGGCAGGGCGCGCGGCTGATCCTCGACGACCCACAGTTTGGCATTTCGGCCGGTCAGGCGGCGGTTTTCTACGGCGTCGAGCCGGAGGGGCAGACGGGGGCCGAGGCGGGCTCCCGCGTGCTCGGCGGCGGCTGGATCCTGGGGACGGGGAGCGGAACGGGTGGTGTGGTGGAAAAGACAACGTCCCCGCGCTTGACACCGGCACCGACCCCCCGTATATCGCCGGTCTCCGTGGCGGAGTAGCTCAGCTGGTTAGAGCAGCGGAATCATAATCCGCGTGTCGGGGGTTCAAGTCCCTCCTCCGCTACCACTTCCCTTCAGGTTTAAATGCGTGATGATTGCGCTCGCCGTTCAAACGGCTAGCTTGGCGATCTATCAGCCTGTGCCCTCACATTCATACCGTCCATTGAGCCATGGCCGGCCGGGCAAAGGCAGCGGCCTCGGGAGATCAGACGATGCGGACATTGGCGGGGGTCGGTCTGGCTCTGATGCTGGTTGCACCCCAGGTGGCGGCTGCGCAATCGGTGGAGGACATCAAGGCGGCGCAGCAGGGGTTGATCGACTATGCCATCGATCTTCCCGCGGGGGTCTGGGAGGACGACAGCAAGGCGGCATTGTCGGCTTATCAGCGCGACTGGCAATTGCCGGTCACCGGTCAGTTGACCGCTGACATGGTCCTGCGACTGACCGGCGAGCATCCTGCGACACGGGCGCAGTGGTCAGAAACGGATCGGACTGGCTGCGAGATATGGAATGCCGGACCCGGAGCGCGAGAAACCTACCGTTGGAGCGGCGCTTGCCGAAACGGCAAGGCCGACGGCCAGGGTCAACTGACTTGGCGCTATGTTCTCAATGGCGCATGGCAGCAGGACAGCTACGAGGGAGGCTTCCAGGCTGGCAGGTTGCACGGCCAGGGCGTCTATACCTGGGTCAGCGGCGACCGCTATGAGGGCGGCTTCAGCGATGGCATGGCAACGGGCCGGGGCGTCTTCAGCTTTGCCGACGGCAGCCGCTATGAGGGTGACTGGCGGGACAGCGACTTCAACGGCCGGGGCGTTTTCACGGATGGCGCAGGCTACCGTTACGAGGGCGACTTCAAGGATGGCAAACAATCGGGCCAGGGCGTTGCCACCTTTGCCAATGGATATCGCTATGAGGGCGACTGGCGAGATGACGATTTCAACGGCCGCGGCGTTCTAACCTCGCCCAACGGCGATCGGTATGAAGGCGACTTCAGGCACGGCGATTACAACGGCCGGGGTACGTATATATTCGCGAATGGCAATCGCTGTGCCGGTGAGTGGCGAAACGACAGGCTTATCGGCATTGGCCAGGGCACGGATGCAGGCCGCGACACGACCTGTCGGTCCGGAGAGGGAAGCGGACTTAAATTTGATTGATCGGTCTCGTTCTGGACGGACGTGAAAAAACTGGTTGAGAAGTTCAAATCATAATCCGCGTATCGGGAGTTCAAATCCCTCCTGCGCCTTCGCTTCCCTTCTTTGCCCAGTCCCTTTCCGAGCCGTCCCCGCCGCCCCGGACGGTTGACGCGACGGGCCATCGGTGGTGGTTTCCGGCGTCGATCTCCGCGACCCGCGAGGTGCGCGATGCCGCATTTCTTCTCCAACCGCCAGCGATCCCATGCCCTGGTGCCGCGCGCCGGGAACCGGGGGCTGCATTTCCGCTGGGAGACCGCCAATGCGATGGTCTACACGGCCGGTGGAGTGATCTTCATCGCCGGCAGCGTCTGCTTCTTTCCCAGCCTGTCGGCCTGGCAGGATCTGGGTGCGGGGGCGTTCCTCGCCGGCTCGCTGCTGTACCTCCTGGTCACCGGCCACGACATGGTCGAGGTCGTCGCCTGCCACCGGCAGCGCGGCTGGAAGCGCTCGGTGTGGAGCGTGCTGGAGTTCTGGGCGGCGGTCTCCTATCTGGTCGGTACGCTGCTGTTCGTCGGGGGCAGCGTCTGCTTCTTTCCCGAGATCGGCTGGGCCGGCCCCGGTGCCTGGTCGTTCCTCGTCGGGTCGGCGCTGTTCCTGTTCGGCGCGGTGGTCAACGTGCTGCAGATCGTCTTCGCCGCCACCATGAAGACCTTGCAGCTGCTCAACCTGACGGCCATCAGCTTCATCGTCGGCTCCACCCTGTTCTGCGTGGCCTCGATCCCGTTCCTGTGGGACCTGCGCAGCGAGGCGGACCGGCTGCTGTTGGACGGTTATCTCGCCTGGCTGTTCCTGTCCGGCAGCGTGCTGTTCCTGGCGGGCGGCCTGCTGAACTACTGGCGGGCCTGGCTGGTCGTGCGGAGTGCCTCCCAGGCCGAAGCTTCGGCCTGACCGCGCTCAGGCATAGGGCCAGGGGGTCCGGCCGACCAGCTTCGGGAAGGCGGGCTCGTTGCCGACGAGCAGCCGGTCGATCCGCCCGCTCCCGTCCTCGCAGGGCAGGATCAGCCGGGACCAGCACGTCATGCCGTAGGCGGGCGGCGGCCGGTGGTGGCACAGGATCGGGGCGCCCGATCGGACCGCGGCAGCATAGGTCGCCTGGAAGAACGGCCGAATTTCCGGGGCGGGGATCTCGCCGGTCGTTTTGCCGGTCATCTCCAGGTTGGAGACGAGCGCGATTTCGCTGCCGTAGAGCCGATAGCGGAACTCGTAGGGATCCGGCCCGGTCTCCAGGAGCATGACGATGCCCAGGGCCGGGCCGATCTCGACCGCGTCGATCGCCCGTGTCAGCGGAAGTCGGGTGCCGCGGGGCAGGGCGTCCCAGTACCGGAACAGCGATCTCAGCCGTATGCTGTCCACATCCTCCGGGGACGGATCGAGCCGGATGTCCGGATCGTCGGCGCCGGCGGCCCTAAACACCGCGTTGATTTTAAGGAAATCTCCATCAAGCAGCGTTAGGGTCAGGTCGCTTAAATCAATCGATGGCACAATCTGGTTCCTGCCGAGCCTGCGGTTCAATTCGGGTAGCGTCGGCCTCTGGCACGGCTGCGGGCGCGACGGAGCAAACCTCCGAAGGAAGCACGCGGTCTCGCAACATAGTGGCTGTCCTGGAACACTTAATCCACGAATGGGGTAAATCCTAGTGCGACTTTTCCACGCCGACTGCGGAGAAAGTGGTCGGATCCGGGCCGTGTTGCGTATGAAAACTGAGATTCGTTGCGCCGGGTGCGCAGCCGGTCACTAGGACTGTATGACATGTCACGATTCCGGATCTGGTCCAATACCGCCGAATACCTGTCGCTGTCCGCAATAGAGCGACCGGCCTTGGCGGAGCTGTACCGATACTGGCGCAACCAGGCCGGCAGCGGCGACCTGCCCCGACAGAAGGATCTGTCGATCCAGGAGATGGGGGACTGTCTCGGGAATATCGCGCTGATCGACATCGCGCCGGCCACGGCCGGCGAACCGGACCTGCCCGCGGGCTTTCCGGTCCGCGCCCGCTATCTGCTGGTGGGCGAGGCGCTGATCAAGCTGCTCGGCGTCAACCCGACCGGGCGGCTGATCAACCAGGTCTATGCCAAGAACGTGGCCCTGGAGGTCTGCGGCGCGCTGCGGAAGTCGATGGACACCCGGCAGCCGCTGTATTACCGGCGCGAGTTTCAGATCATCAAGAAGTCCTTCGGCTACGACCGGCTGATCCTGCCGATGCGCCTCCAGGGGTCCGACGTCAGGCGGATCCTGCTGGCGATCTATCCGCTGGATTCCAGCCTGGTGTCGGCCGAACAGTGGCAGCGCGAACTGGCCAAGTTCGACGCCATGCAGGCGGTGGAGACCAAAATGGCCTCGGCCTGGGCGGAGAGTCTCGGATACTCCGTCTCCGACGGCGACCGGGATGGCTCGGACGCCGACGCCGGGGGCTCCCGCCCGGGGGGCGCCGACATGGAATTCTCCAACCGATAGAGGGTGAGCCGCCGGTCGGCCTATCGCAGCAGCCGCTGGAACCAGGTCGTGGCCTGCCTGAGCCTTGGATCGTCGCGGTCCGGCTGACGGTCGTGAAGCGCCGGGTCCAGCTCGGGGAACGGCGGTCGGTTGCGGGTGCGGGTCGCCTCGTCGATCCACTTCCGCCGCGCCGCGGCATGCCGTTGCTGCAGCGCCGGATCCGCCGCCAGGGCCTCGGCGAAGCCGCCCTTGCCGAATTCGCCGGTATAGCCGGCCTCCCGGGCGAGTTTCCGGTCGACCTCGCGGGTGATCGCGGTGACCGGCGGGACGTCGCTGCGGCGCAGGACCAGGGCGAATTCCAGGTCGTTCGCCGGCGTCGGGTAAAGCGCGACGACGTCGAACGGGAATAGACCGAGCCGGTCGATCTCCTTGAACAGCTCGATCAGGCTGTAGGGGGTGAAGACGCTGCAATGGGCATCGATATGGTCGTCCGTGTCGGCCGCCCTGCGCGCCTGGTCCAGCGAGGTCCCGGAATCGTAGATCCGGGCGAAGCCCCCGCCCGGCGCCGGGTTCCAGCCATGGCCCGTGGGGACGTGCACCACCCTGGAATGGTAGTCGTAGACCTGACCGACGGTCGGGCGAGAGGGCTTCTGCAGATACCACTCGATCCATTCGGCGGCGCGGGTGTTCGCCCGCTCGCGGTCGAAGGTGAAGCGCTTGTCGGGGACGACCATGTAGATCTGGCCGCCGGGGGCGAGGATCCCGTAGGCGTCCATCAGCCACTGGATCGGGTTCGGGAAATGCTCGAAGACGTGGCTGGAGACGATGGCATCGACGGTGCCGGTGGCGCCGACGGCCTCGGCGAAGGTGCCGGAGTTCCAGACATGGGTGACCGGTACCAGCTTGTCGATATCGACGCCGGCATGGCCGCGGTACTCCTGGCGCAGCCCCTCGGTGTCCAGGTGGTCCACATATTCCACCCGGCCCTCGTCCGGCGCGACGAGCGGGGAGGCGAGGGCGCCGATCTCCAGCACCCGCGCCGTTGCGAGGTCGATGTGATGGCGAAGCAGGCCGCGTCTGTCCATCCGATCCGGCCCTTTCGCCGGCGCCTTATGCGCGTTGGTTGAACCGCCTGCCTACCAGGGCGCTGGCGATGTTGATCTTCTGAATATCGATCGCACCGCCGGCAATACCCCAACCCCAGCCGTCGCGCATGCGCTGTTCCATACCATATTCCTTGGCGTACCCATATCCGCCCATGACCTGCAAGGCGGCGCCGGTGACCTCGCGCACCATCTCGTTGGAGAAGCACTTGGCGAGCGAACTGTCGAGAATGCTGGGCAGTCCGTCTTCGGCATTCTGGGCGGCGCGCCAGATCAGCAGGCGGGAGGCCTCGACCTTCAGGGCCATCTCGGCGAGCTTGAGCTGCACGGCCTGGAACTCCACCAGTTCCTTGCCGAACGCCTTGCGCTCCTGGACGTAGTCCAAGGCCTGGTCGAGCGCCGCCTGGGCGATCCCGAGGCACATGGTGGAGTTGCCGCAGCGCTCCAGGTCGAAGGCCTCCATCAGCTTGCGGAAGCCGCCGGCGGGGACGATCAGGTTCTCCTTCGGGACCCGGACATCCTCGAAGAAGATGTCGGCCGACGGAATGCCGCGGAAGCCCATCAGCCGCTCGCGCGGGCCGAAGGAGACGCCGTCGCGGTCCTTCTCCACATAGAGCGCTCCGATACCCTTGGCCCCCGGCTCGTCGGAGAGCTTGGTGTAGACCACGTAGCTGTCGGAGTGGCCGCCACCGGAGCACCAGCGCTTCTGGCCGTTGAGTATGTAGTGGTCGCCGTCGAGCACGGCGCGGGTCTTCAGGTCGGTCAGCGCGGTGCCGGCATCGGGCTCCGACATGGCGACGGCACAGACGATCTCGCCGGCGCAGACCTTGGGGACGACCGATTTGGCGAGCTCGGAGCCGGCGAAATGCTCGACGGCCCGGATCGGGCCGACGGAGCTCTCGAAGATCGGAAAGGCGACGGCGGGGGAGACCTTGGCGAACTCTTCCAGAACGATCAGCGCCTCCAGGTTGCCGAGACCGAGGCCGCCGAGCTCCGGCGAGACGTTGATGCCGAGGAAGCCCATCTCGGCATAGCGCTTCAGCCATTCCTTGGAGATCGCCTCGTCCTTCTCCTCCAGCTCCTTGGCCACGGCGGGCATCTCGGTCTGGGCGAACTGGCGCGCGGTATCGCGCAGGGCCTGCTGTTCCTCGGTCAGTCTGAAATCCACCGGTGAATCCTCCGCTATTTTTTTGGGTCCTAGAAGTCGGTTGGCACTTTGGGCGTCCGGCTGTTAGGCTGTAAATGAAATAGAATTTCATCAGTTGAAATTTCTTTGAAGCCAGCGGGGAGAAGAGGGTGGCGTCATATCGCCCGGTGACATCGGTGCTGCGGTGCCTGGACGTCCTGGCCGCGGTGAACAGCCTGTCCGGCCGCGCCAGTCTGGCGGAGATCCACCGGGTGGTGGATCTGGACAAGGCGACGATCCTGCGGATGCTGGAGACGCTGGCCCATGCGGGCTACGTGGTGCGCGACGACGACACCCGGCTGTATCACGCCGCCGGCAAGACGTTGCAGCTCAGCGCCGGCTATCGGGCGCATAACGCGGTCGGCGCGGTGGTTTCACGCCGCCTGGGCGATTTCCGCCGACGGATCGGCTGGCCGTCGGACGTGGCGATCCGCGACGGCGACGCGATGATCGTGGTGGAGACCTCGCGCGAGGCCGGGCCGATCTTCGTCAACCGCGGGCCGGGCTACCGGGCGCCGATGCTGGCCGCCAGCCTGGGGCTGGCCTACACGGCATTCTGCGCCGCTGCGGAGCGGGCGGAAATCCTGGAGGCGGCGGCCCGGGACCCGTCGCCCTGGAACGACGTCGCCCGCGACCGGCTGCGGGCCGAAGCCCTGTTCGCCGGGATCCGCGCGGCGGGCTACGCGACCATGAACCCGGCCTATATGGCGCGGGGATACGACAACAGGATCTCCAGCGTCGGCGTGCCGATCCGCGACGGGGCGACGATCTTCGCCTGCATCAACGTGCTGTATCTGCGCTCGGCGCTGAGTGCGGAGGACGCGGCGGCGGCCCTGGTGCCGCCGCTGCAGGAGATCGCCGCCGCCCTGGCCGCCGATCTGGCACGGCAGAGTGCGCCCTTCGACACGTCGCTGCGCTCCTGCTCAGGGTGAGGTTTCTAGTTTCATAAGTCTTGACCTCGCCCTGAGCAGCGCCGGCCGTCAGGCTAGGGCGTGTCGAAGGGCCGGCTTATTCGCTACTTCCCCCCCTCCGCGATCGCGCAGAGCATCTCGAACATCAGGTTGGCCGCCGTCACGCAGGTGATCCCGGTCGGATCGAAGCACGGGGCGATCTCGCTGATATCGGCGCCGATGATCGGCTTGCCGGCGAGGCTGCGGATGATGACCTGCAGGTCGCGCGGGATCAGGCCGCCGATCTCCGGGACCGCCGTGCCGGGGCAGTAGGCCGGGTCCACCCCGTCGATATCCAGGGTCAGATAGAACGGCTGGTCGCCCAGGGCGGCATGGATGCGATTGATCGTCTCCGCCCGGCCGATCTCCTCGTAATCGTCGATGGTGATGACGGTGAAGCCCTGATCCAGGCCGTATTGAATATCGTCGCCGAACCGGCTGCCGCGCAGGCCGAGCTGCACCACCCGCTTGGGGTCGATCCAGCCCTCGTCGATGCCGAGCCGCATGAAGGTGGCGTGGTTGAGGGTGTCGCCGCACAGCTCGGGCAGGGTGTCCGGGTGGCTGTCGATCTGCAGGATGCCGACCGGCCCGTCCTTGACCAGCCCGCGCAGGATCGGTGTCGGGATCGTGTGGTCGCCGCCGATGGAGATCGGGGTGATGCCGTTCTCCCGCAGCTCCTCGAAGAATTTCTGGATCAGGTCGATGGAAGCGACCTTGTCGAGCGGATTGACCGGCGCGTCGCCCAGATCGGCCACGTTGCAGACCTCGAACGGCTTGGTGCCGAGGGTCGGGTGCACCTTGCGGATCAGGCGCGAGGCCTCGCGCACGCCGGAGGGGCCCTGGCGGGCGCCGGTGCGGTAGTTCACGCCGAGATCGAAAGGCACGCCGACCAGGCCGATATCGACGTCCGGATGCACCTCGTGGCGCTTGGTGCGCAGGAAGGTGGCGACATCGGCGAAGCGCGGCACCACCGCCGCGTCCACTGGCTGAAATCTCGGATCACCTGGCATTCTGCATCTCCTGTTTCTTGAACTTTGTGAAGTTCGGCAAGCTGGTATTGCCGCAAGTTGATTCTGCGTTGGGTTCTTAATACGATTTCGTGCTTTCCAATCTTTGGAGGTGGGAGTCGACCTTGAGTTATGAGTCAGAAAATATACTAGATAAAAATGCAAGGCTTATTCATGTCTTGAGCGTTATTAAATTGCTGAACTATAAGTCAATTCGATTTGATTTGAAAAAATCTGGCCGTAGGCGTTCATACGTTTGGATTGATAATGATGATTATAAGTCATGGGTCGGGGTTGAGCTTCATGTGTATCAAGTGGATGGAAAAATTATAGTTAATACTAGATCGAGTGCCAGTCGAAGCTATTGGGATTTGGCGCATCAAAACAATACAATAAAAACCCTTAGAGACTTATTCGGCGGATATTTTAGAACAGATGCTGGTAAAAATAGGTATTGGCGCCCTGATGAGCCTCCACCGTCACCTATGTCGTCGGGTTGTTATCTCGCTCGGTGGAGATTTAATAATTCAATAATGAAGTCAAATATTTATTTGATGAACAGGCATTTGAAAGGGGGGATTTCTCTGGATCGCTCTTCTGGATTTTATCTTTTTGATGAAATTAATCCCAGAATAATATCAAATAATTTAATAATACCTTTTGTAATCGGTGTTTGGGAAGAGTATTTCCGGGCTACATTTTCTGCTGTGCTTCGATATGCTGACAAACGGGAGATTGTGCTAAAAAAGGCACGATTGAGCCACAGTCAACTAGAGCAAATTGCTTCAGAACGGCGACCTTTGGAAGATGCTATTGCAGATTGTTTTTCTTTCCAAAGGCCTTCCAATATATCGGAAAACTTTAAAATGATCGATCCGAAATTAAATTTAGCCGGGGTGTTGCGGAAACCATTTCGAGGGAGGAAAATAAATTTATACGACTCAATAGAATATCTCGTGGAAAATCGAAATTTTATTGTTCATTCTGGCGAGCTGGATATTTCACTATTCGATAGGAAGCTAAAAAATGAAATCAACGATGTCATAGTGGCCGTTGATAGAGTATATTTAGCCTTAGGAAATCATTTTAATTTCGTGCCTATTTCTGGGGCTTGGTAAGAAATTATGCTTTTTCTGTGTCGATATGACGGTTCAGTCTTTAGTGCTGCTCAGTCGTAGCAGATACGCGGGTATCGGTTTGCGCGCACGGCTCTCCCGGCGCCGACGGCCGAGATAGAGCCAGAGACCGGAAATCATGAAGGCGGCCGGCACCAGGGCGACGATCACCCAGAGCGCGCGGATGATCGGTCCGCCGAATTTGCCGACATGGATGATGTAGCGCATGTGCCAGATCGTGGTGGCCAGGTTGGCCTCGCTGGGTGCGTAGACATAGAGCACCCGCGTCGGATCGCCGGCGACCCAGACCCGCGTCGCCTGTCCTTCGGCACCGCCCTCGGGCATCAGTCCGGCCACCAGGGAATCCCCCGGCCGGCGCGGCAGACGGAAATAGCTGAGGGTCGCATCCGGCGCCGCGGCCTGGGCCACTCTCAGCGCCTCGTCTATATTTCGCAGCGGCGCATGGCCGTCCTCTTTCGGCGGATGTGCCTCCTCGACCTTGGAGGCGGTGATCCATTCCAGCGCCACCTGCATCGGGTCGTGCCAGTACATCGCCATGCCGGTCAGCGCCACGGCGGTCAGAATTAGAAAGCTGGCGATCCCGGTCGCCTGATGCAGGCGCAGGATACCGAAGCGGGTGCCCTGGCGGAAACTCACCGGGAGCCGGCGGAAGGGCAGGGGCGGCTTGAGCCAGATCCAGAGGCCGAGGACGAGCTGAAGGACGAACAGCAGGGCGACCGCCGAGACGCCGTGCCGCACCCACGGTGCCGCCGGGCCGTCGACCAGATAGCGCCGGTGCAGGGCGGTCAGCCAGCCCTCGAACCGGTCCTTCGGATGGAAATGCTCGATGATGTCGCCGGTGGCCGGGTCGATCCGCAGCACGCCCGCGCCGTCGGCCAGCCAGGCGGTCCAGACGTCCCGAGAGGCGACGGAGATCGACCAGATGTTCAGATCCGGCCGCTGTGAGGCGACCCGATCGACGATCGCGGTGGGAGACAGCGATGCGCCGACCGGGCCTGTGTTCCGAGCCTGGCCGTCTAGGGCCCGCTGCAACTCGGGTGCGTACACCAACAGCGCGCCGGACAGGCTCAGAACAAGCAGCGGTACCGCCACCAGGAGGGACACCCAGAGGTGCAGTCGTCTTAGGGTTCGGTACCGCATGGGTTTTCGTGCCGCTTAGAAGGTGATGTCCGTGCCGATCCAGAATACCCGGCCGAGCTTGCCGTCGTCGTCGACGCTGACGCCCTGCGCGGTGCTGCCGAAGTCGCGCTCGTCCAGGATGTTCTCGACCCGGGCCCGCAGGGCCCAGTTGTCGGTCGCCCACCAGCTCGCCCCCATGTCCCAGCGGGTAAAGCCGTCCCGCTTGGTGGTGACCCCGTCAGCATTGACCGCGTCATAGCCGGTGGAGTGGTAGGCGGCCGTCCACAGCCCGACCGTGTCGGTCGCCCGGTAGTCGAGGCGCAGGCTGAACTGGTTGTCCGGCACCGAGGCGGCCTGGCCGTCCCAGAAGATGTTGGAATTGACCTCGGTCCCGTCGGCCCGGGTCGCCTCCACATCGATCACCCGCATATAGCCGGCCGACGCCGTCAGCCGGTCGGTGATCGTGGCGAAGATCTCGGCCTCGAAGCCGGACTGGTCGACCTCGACGCTTTCGATCGCGCCGTTGTTCCGCCGCGGCACGTTCTCCTGCACGATGTTGTACAGGGCGAGGTCGATATAGCCGCCGGTCCAGCCCTGGTTGACGCCGACTTCCATGGTGGTGGACTCCACCACCTCGTCGCCGGCGCCGGCGGTGTCGAGCACGTCGGTGCCGAAATTGCCGTACTTCTCGAAGAAGCGATTGTAGCCCGAGGCGTAGGACACCCGCACCCGGGTCTTCTCCAGCACGTTGTAGGAGGCGCCGAGCTGGTAGGAGAACAGGCCGTCGGTGGCCAGGTTGTCCTGTTCCACACCCTGATATTCGACGTCGTTGTTGAACCAGGTGTGCCGCAACCCGCCGGTGAGGGTCAGATTATCGTTGAAGGTCAAGGCGTTGGTCGACTTCACCGCATAGTCGGTGAAGGTGTTGTCCCACACGCCGTCGCGCTCCATGTTGGTGCGCTTCACCTCGGCTCCGACCGAGCCGTCATAGTCGACGCCGTCCGCTAGGGAAGTGCTCAGGAAGTGATTGGCGAAGACGATCTGGTTGGCCACGCTGCGGTCGCGCGAGCGGGCGTCCCATTTGGTCTGGGCATCGGAGGCCAGCACGCCGACCTGCAGCGCCTGCGCCTGGGTCAGCCGGTGGTCGAGGGTGGCCGAGCCGAACAGGGTGTGGTTCTCGATCTGCTCCACATTCCCGTTGCGGATGATGTCCGGCTGGTTGCGGTCGCCGATCGCCAGGACCTCCAGACGGGTGTCCGTGCTGAAATTGTAGCCGAACTTGCCGAGGCCGCCGAGCACCGACTGCGCGTCCAGGTTCTCGGGATCGCCGTCATAGTCGCCGAAGAAGCCGTTTGCCGCGGCGTAGTAGTCCCAGTTGCCGTCATGGTCGGCGATCTCGCCCTGGGCCAGGCCTTCCCGGGCGGTGCTGGCGTCCAGGCTGATCGCCTGGTGGTCGGTGTAGTCGCGGCCCGACTTGATCCGGGTCTCGACCACGCCGCCGTCGGTGCCGTCGCCGTAGCTGACGCCGCGGCCGCCCTTCTGGACCGTCATCCTGTCGACGGCGATGGACGGGATGGCGGTATTGCCGTAGCCGCCGCCGTCACCGCCCTGGAACTTGATGGCGGGCAGACCGTCGATCGATTCAGAAGCACCCCAGTCGCCGAAGGTGCGGATCTTGGTGCCGCTGCCGAACCGGTCGCCGGCGCCGGGCTGGTTGATCAGCCCGGTCGCGTTGTAGCGCAGGGCGTCGCCCTTGTTGATCGGGTTCAGGTTCTGGATGACGCTCCCGTCGACCTCGGAGGCGGAGCGGCTGCTGTTATACGCGCCGTCCACTTTGGAGCGGATCTGCTGGGATTCATGGACGGTGGAACCGGTGACGACCACCGGCTTGAGATCGAAGACTTCCGCCATTGCGGTCGTCGACATCAGTGAAAAGCTCAGCGCGCCAAATGCGCCAGCGAGCGTACGTGCGGACATGCTCCGGTGACCCCCCGGTCAGTGTTGCGTGTTCGCCCCGCTCCCACCCGAGGCGCGCGGAGTATGTCGGTATGGAATTTTTATTGCAAACGATTCTTAGTAGCGTTCTCAATAGATGGACCCTGGGCCGGCTCGGACCCTGGATTCGGCCGCATTTCAGTGGACGAACAGGTCGGGGACGCTGATTTCGTTAGTAAAAACCGGGCTCGCACGGCGGATTACAAAAAAATGAAACCGCCGATCGCCAGAAAAAAGGGCGCCACCGTCTGTAATGTTCATTGACTTTTTTTTCAGAAGGATTAGCTATAGGCCGTAGTTGATACATTCGTTTGGTGCTGCCTGGACCGACGGTACACCGTTAAGCTTAGATATCCCCTGACAATGTTATCGCTATCTAGTCCCGCGCCGGCTCTGCCGTGAGCGCGTAACGAAACGCCTGTTAGAGGATCCTTTCATGGCTAATGGTACCGTTAAGTGGTTTAATTCGACCAAGGGTTTTGGCTTCATCGAGCCGGAGAATGGTGGCAACGACGCGTTCGTTCACATCTCCGCCGTCGAGCGCGCCGGCCTGCACACCCTGAATGAAGGTCAGAAGGTCTCCTTCGAGCTTCAGGCTGGTCGCGACGGCAAGCCCGCCGCCGAGAACCTGCAGCTGATCGACTGACACCGATCTATCGATAGTGTCGAACCGTCCCGGACCTGTCCGGGGCGGTTCACGCTACGCTCCGGCTCTGGAGACGCTGGCGAACGGCTCTACGTTCGCGCGGATCCGATGAATGTCGGAAAACTGAGGCCCTGTTCCCTTTGACGGTCCATCCCACCTCCGGCGTTCGCGCCGTGTGCCGGGAACCGCTTCGGCAGGTCCATAGGATGAAGACATCATGGCCGCAAAGCCGAACTACAATTTCGAACGCCGCGAGCGCGAACGCCTGAAGGCGGAAAAGAAGGCCAAACGTCTGGCCGACAAGAAGCGCGCGGTGGAAGGCGAGCCCGAGGGCGCCTCCGAAGACTCCAACGACCAGGCCGAAACGCCGTCGACCGACGAGCAATCCTCGACCTGACACCAGAATTCGATCCGGCGCACCGGAGGCGACGATCGGCGGCATAAGCCCGTCCTTCCCCCATGGCGCCGCATACCCGGGCGTCCGCGCAGGCGGCGACCCGCTCCCTATACCGACTTTCCAGCGAACGACGCGCTCGGCATTGCCTGGCAGCGCCTGTCGACGACGCTGGCCAACCCAAAGGACTTCCCATGAAGAACGCAGACAATTTTCTCATCACCTATGGCCTGCACTCCTACGTCACCCACAAGCGGGTCGGCGGCCAGAGTGTCTTCACCATCGGCGCGCCGGCGGGCCAGAAGATGATCCGACACGCCGAGACGCTGCTGTCCGGCACGTTCGGCAACGCCGCCGCCATCCGGGTGGCCTGATACGCCTTTTCCCCGACCCGCAGCGATGAACCCAGAGGACGGCCCATGGCACGCAACAAATCCAAGACCAAGCCGGCGACGTTCACGATGTTCAACGTCACCTATGAGGACGGGTCGATCACCTCGAACCGCCGGGTCGAGAACGAGCTGCTGAACCAGACGTTCGGCGACTCCCTGCTGGATCTGGCGCGCACGGCCATCCAGGATCAGGACAACGAGATCGCCCAGCGCTCCAATCGGCGTCGGGCGAAGATCAAGTCGATCGTCGAGGCCTAACGCCGGTCCGCTCCGGCGGACCGCGTCCACACTCCATAAGATTTCTCGGAACGACCGGGGGGCCTCGACCGTTACCCCCGGTGAATGCCGCAGCCGCGGCCGCGCCTTTCGGGGCGCGTCGTCCGGCGGTTGCCGGCGGGGGCGGACCCCACCGAGATATGATGGAGAAAACGATGCCCAACATCGCTGACGCCAAGATCGCGATCCTCGCCACGCACGGGTTCGAGAAATCGGAACTGTTCGAGCCGAAGCGGCGTCTGGAGGAGGCCGGTGCGACGGTCACCGTCGTGTCGCCGGAATCCGGCGCGATCAAGAGCTGGGACGAGAAGGACTGGGGCGAGACGGTCGATGTCGACATGGATCTCGCCGACGCCAAGGCGGGCGATTTCGACGCGCTGGTTCTGCCGGGCGGTCAGATCAACCCGGACATCCTGCGCGCCAACCCCACGGCCGTCGCTTTGGTGAAAGCGTTCTACGATGCCGGCAAGACCGTGGCCGCGATCTGCCACGGTCCGTGGCTGCTGGTCGAGGCCGGCGTGGTCAAGGGCCGGAACGTCACGTCCTACGGCTCGATCCAGACCGACGTGAAGAACGCCGGCGGCCTTTGGGAGGATTCCGAGGTCGTGGTCGACCAGGGCCTGATCACCTCGCGCAAGCCGGACGACCTCAAGGCGTTCTGCGAGAAGATCATCGAGGAGGTCCAGGAAGGCCGTCACGACCGCAAGGCCGCCTGACAGCTCGACCTGACCGTCTGACACCATGACATCGATCCCCCTTCCGGTCTCCGGGAGGGGGATTTTCTTTGGGGGCGCGGCCTACCGGTTCGCCCGGGCCACCACCGCTTCTGCCAGCACCTGGATGCCGGGAAGCTGGTCCTCCAGCGAGGTGTTCTCCGCCTCGTTATGGCTGATGCCCTCGTCGCAGGGGGTGAAGATTAGCACCGAGGGCGCGATCTTGGCGATGTTGTAGGCGTCGTGGCCGGCCTGGCTGCGCAGTTCCATCAGTTCCACGCCCTGGCCGGCGGCGGCCTCGCGGATCAGGTCCTGCAGTCCGGCGTCGAAGACCGGGGTGTTGAAGCTCCAGGCATCGCCGACGGCGACATCGGTGCGCGAGCGCTGGGCGCAGTCGACCAGGGCGTGGCGGATTTCCGCCTCCATGGTCTCGGTGAGGTCCTTCTCCGGTGAGCGGAAATCGACGAAGAGGGTGGCCCGGTCGGAGATGATGCCCGGCTTGTTCGGCCAGGCCTCCAGGCGGGCGACGGTCGATTTCGCCTCCCTGTCGGCGTATTTCAGGCCGATCCGGTCCACCTCCAGGGCGACGGAAGCGGCGCCGACGATGGCGTTGCGGCGGCGGTCCATCGGGGTCGGGCCGCTATGGGCGTTCACCCCCTCGACCTCGATCCGCATGCCGCGGGCAAAATAGGTTCCGGTGACCAGTCCGAGCTTGATCCCGGCCTCGTACAGCGCCGGACCCTGCTCGATATGGATCTCGAAATAGCTGTCGAACTCCCGGCCGCCGACCGGCGCGTCCCCGGCGTAGCCGATCGCGTTCAGCGCGTCGGCGACGGTGGTGCCGTCCTCGTCGGTGCGGCCCAGGGCCCAGTCGAGCTCGTACAGGCCGGCGAAGACGCCGGAGCAGAGCATCGGCGGCGGGAAGCGGCCGCCTTCCTCGTTGGTCCAGTTCACCACCTCGATCGGCCGCCGGGTCTCGATCCCCTGGTCGTCGAGCGCCCGCAGGATTTCCAGCCCCGCCAGCACGCCGACGATGCCGTCGAACCGGCCGCCGGCGGCCTGGGTGTCGAGATGGCTGCCGATCACCACCGGCGGAAGGTTGTCGTGGGTGCCGCGCCGGCGCGCGAACATGTTGCCGAGCTTGTCGACGTTGAGGGCGTAACCCGCATCGGTGCACCACCCGGCGAACAGGTCGCGCACCTCGCCGTCGGCCGGGCTCAGGGTCAGCCGGGCGAGGCCGCCCCGCGGTCCCTTGCCGATCTCCGCCGACGCCTCGATGGTGGACCAGAACCGCGCGCCGTCGATGGCGATGGAATTGCGGGCCATGCTTTTCGTTCTCCTCAGTCGAAGCTCGCGTCGATCCGTCGGACCAGGTCGGCATCCAGCGGCCCCCTGGCTTCCGCCACCAGCGCCATCTCCAGTTCCCGGCGGTTCTTCACCCCCAGGACAACGGTGTCGACGCCGTCCATGGTCAGCGCGTAGCGGTGGGCGAGGTCGGCCGGATCCTCGCCGATCTCGGTCGCCAGTTTGCGCCAGCCTGCGGCCCGTTTGTAGTCCAGCATTTCCGGGTGATCGTCGGGCAGGGGACGGTCGATCTCGGCGGACAGCGCGCCCGCCTGCACCGCCTTGATGCCGAGCACGCCGACGCCGTTGGCCTTGGCGGTGGCGATCACCTCGCGCTGTTTGGTCGGGCCGTCGTAGAATTTCAGTGCGCCGGGGCTGTCGATCGAGTTGCTGATGGCCTGCACGGCGGCGGGGGCCGGGCTCTCGCCCAGCAGCTTGATGATCGCGTCCGGCTGGCCGATGCCGGTCAGGCCCCAGGCGCCGATCAGCCCCTCGGCCATGAATTTCTCGAAAAGCGGCCGCACATGCTCGCAGAACACCGAGTACGGGGTGACCCGCAGGGCCGCGTCCGGATGGCCGCGCATGGGATGGTCATCGGGCGCGACGTTGGAGTGCAGGAAGAACAGGTCGATCTTCTCCACCTTCATCAGCTCCAGGCTGGTGGCGATGGAGCTGCGCAGCCGGGTCTCGATCTCGGCCGGAGGCGTGCCGCCGAGCAGGCACTTGGTGGTCACCCGCACACCGGCCGGAAGCTTGCCGCCGAAGGCCTCGCCGATCACCGACTCCGCCTCGCCGTCGCCGTAGCGCGGGGCCATGTCGAGCAGGGTGATGCCGCCGTCCACCGCGGCCTTGACCGTGGCGACGCATTCCTCGCGCGTCGTCTTGCCCCACAGATGGCCGATCCCGCCGCCGCCGAGTGTCAGGGCGCTGACCGGGCCGAAGGACCCGAGGGTGCGCTGTTCCATGCGTCTCTCCCGATTTCTTGTTGTGCCAGCAACGCTAGCAGGCGAGGCATGGTCGGGTGTACCCTCCTAAAAAACAGGGAATACGGGAGGAACTTATGAGTGATGCAGCACAGGCCTCGCAGGGTGCCCTGCACGCCCGCCCGCTGACCCCCGTCGTCGGCGCCGAGATCCTCGGTGTCGATCTCGGCGCGGTGAGCGACAGCCAGTTCGCTTTCATCCAGGACGCCTTCGACCGCTATGCCGGCCTGCTGTTCCGCGGCCAGGATCTGTCGCCCGAGCAACTGGTGGCCTTCAGCCGGCGATTCGGCGATCTCGATCACGCGCCGATCATGGAGAACGGCCAGACCGCGGTGCCGGGCCTGCCCGAGGTCTATCTGGTGTCCAACATCAAGGGAGCCGACGGCAAGGAGATCGGCAGCCTGGGGGCGGGCGAGGCGGTCTGGCATACGGACATGTCCTATCTGCCGGCCCCGCCGGACATCTCCATGCTGCACGCGATCGAGGTGCCGCCGGCCGGGGGTGATACCTGGCTGTGCGGCATGAACGCGGCCTACAACGCCCTGCCGGACGACCTGAAGCGCCGGGCACGGGGGCTGCGGATCAAGCATGACGGCACCTACAATTCCGGCGGCTATGTGCGCCAGGGCGTGACCCCGACGGAGGACCCGCGGGAGAGCCCGGGCACCTACCACCCGGTGGTCATCGCCCATCCGAACACCGGCCAGCCGCTGCTCTATCTCGGCCGCCGCCGCATGGCCCATATCGAGGGACTGGACCTCGCGGAGTCCGAGGCGCTGCTGGACGAGCTGTGGGCCCATGCGACCCGCGACGAGAACGCCTACCGCCACAACTGGCGGGTCGGCGACGTGCTGATGTGGGACAACCGGGCGACCATGCACCGCCGCGACCCGTTCGATGCCTCCGCCCGCCGCCTCATGCGCCGGACCCAGGTGAAGGGGGCGCTCAAGCCGGCGGCCTATGCGGGTTAATCCGCTGCGGGCGTTCAGGTCGTTGGGTTTCTGGCGCGGATTTCGTAAAATGGCGCAGGAATAGGTGGCCGGCCGGTAGAGCAGATGGGCGCCGAAGGTTCCGGATCTTATGGAAATGGCATGCCCGTCCGCGCGTTCCTGATGCTGATCTGCCTGTGCGGCGCCCTTGGCATCCTGCCGCGGACGGCCCTGAGCCAGAGCGGCTCGCCGCATACCGTCCCAATCATCGACCAGTCCTCGATCGGCGACGGGATCGAACTGATCGACCATGCCCTGATATTGCGGGATCCCGGCGGGGCGCTCGACCTCGACCGGGCCCTGGCCTCGCCGGACTGGCAGTGGCTGGACGCCGACAAACGCAATGCAGGAATTACCGACGACCGGTTCTGGGTGCGCTTCCGGCTGCGCAACGACACCGGGATCGCCCGCGAGATGGTCGCGAGTTACGATATCGCCAACCTGATGGATTTCACCGCCTATGTGCGGGCGCCGGACGGCAGCGTGACGCGCACCGACCTGGATCCCGCAATGCCGTACGACCAGCGGGCCCTCGCGTCGCCCCTGCCGGCCGTGTCGATCCTGGTGCCGCCGGGCGGGGAGCGGGACGTGACGGTGGCCTTCGGCAACGCGTTCCCGGTCCCGATGAACACGGATCTGGACCTGTGGACCGCCGCCGGCTTCGCGCGTCACACCCTGCTGACGACCACCTTCATCGTCTTCCTGGTCGGCTGCCTGGGGACGGCGGCGGCTTTCTGGCTGCTGTACGGGGCGTTCATGCGCCAGGGACGCATGGTCGTCTATGCGCTTTACATGACGGGACTGGTCGCGCTGTTCCTGACCTTCACCGGCGTCGGCGAGCAGATCCTCTTCCCGTCGACCCTGTGGCTGCGGGCGCTTGGTTTCCACTGGGTCATGTTCTGTGTGGGCGCCGCCTGTCTGGAATTCGCCCGCCGCCACCTCGATGTCGCCCGGCTGCACCCGGGCCACGACCGCTTCATGCGCCTGGCCGCGGCGTTCAGCCTCTGCATGGCCGTGGTGGCGTTCCCGAGCCGCTATCCGGAGATCGAGGCGCCCCTGACATTCGTCGCGATGAGCGGCTTCCCGCTCTACGTCACCTGGCGGAGCTGGATCGCCTGGCGCCGGGACGGGATATCCTACGCCGGCTGGATGGTGGTCGGTTGGGGCGGCGTGACGGTGTCCTCCGTGATGGGGGTGTTCGGCAGCGTCATCGACCTGTCGTTCGTGACGTTCTCCCAGGCGGATTTCTTGCGCGTTGTCCTGGCCAGCACGGTGGTGGAGAGCCTGTTGCTCAGCGCCTCGCTCGGCCAGTGGCTGCGCGGGCAGGAGGTCCGGCGGATCGCCGCGGAGACGGCGGCCAGCCGGGATGCCCTGACCGGCCTGCTGAACCGGCGGGGATTCGATGCCAACGTTCTGCACCTGAAGCAGATGGGCCTGTGGCCGGGCCGGCTCTGGCTGGCCCTCATCGATCTCGACCAGTTCAAGGACATCAACGACACCTTCAGCCATGCGGCGGGCGATGCGGTCCTGACCCATTTCGCGACCATGCTGCGCCACGAGTTCCGCGCCAACGACCTGACCGCAAGGTTCGGCGGCGAGGAGTTCATCCTGCTGTTCGAGGCCGAGAGCGAGGAGGTCGCCCGGGCCGTGGTGGACCGGGTCCGCCGGCGCTTCGCCGACACGCCGACCCGCTACGAGGGATCGATGATCGGCCATACCCTGAGCGCGGGCCTGGTGCGGATCGCCGACGGCGAGGACCAGCAGGAGGCGACCCTGATCGCTCTGGCGGACGCCGCGCTCTATGCCGCCAAGAAGGCCGGCCGGAACACCGTTCGGGCCGCCTCGGACCTGGCGGAAGGCCACGATCCGGACCGCTCGCACCCGGGCAAGGTGGTCGGCCTGTCGTCCCTGACCGAGACGGCGACGGCCCAACGCTGACCGTCCGCTTTGCCACGGGCCTTTCCGATCATTCGGTTTTGATGATAATGCGCTCGATCACCGGCTAGGCGCTCGGATCGGGCCGCGGATCGCTTGGGACCCGAAGGTAACGGCATGCCTGTTCGCCTGGCAGTTCTGGCGCTGATCGCCTTGATTGCTCTCGTCGTACCCCCGGCCGGCGCGGCCGAGCCCGCGATGCCGTCTGCCATCGAGCTTTCGTCCCTCGACGGGGATGTAAGCCTCCTTGGCCGGGCGCTGTTCCTGATCGAGCCGGACGGCCCGCTTTCCGTCGAGGAGGCCTTGCGCTCCGCCGGCTGGCAGATGGCGACCGAACGGACCCGCAAGCGCGGGCTGACCAGCGCCACGACCTGGATGCGGTTCGCGATCGTGAACGACACCGGCAGGCAGCAGGAGGTCGTCGTCACCCACGACGTCATGCGTCTGACGACCTTCACGGTCTATGCGATCGCCCCGGACGGTCGGGTCCAACGGGGCGACTACGATCAGATGCAGCCCTATGACGAACGCCCTCTGGCCTACGCGGGGCCGGCGCTGGCGATCACGGTTCCGGCGGGCGAAGGGCGTGAGGTGGCGGTGCGCTTCGGCAACGACCATCCGATCCCGATCCATCTCGATCTGATGCTGTGGAGCGAGCGGGGGTTCGAGCACCACTCGGTGACCAACACCGCGTTCTTCGTGTTCTGGATTGGCTGCCTGGCGACGGCGGCGTCGTTCTGGCTGCTCTACGGCATCTTCATGCGCCAGGCCCGCATGATCGTCTACGCCGTCTACATGTCCGCCGTCGCGTCCACCTATGTGATCTTCTCCGGCGTCGGGTTGCAGCTTCTGTTCCCGTCCAATGCCTGGCTTCAGCATATCGGCTTCGACTGGTCCGTCTTCCTGCTGACCGCGGCGGCCTACGAATTCGCCCGGCGGCACCTGGACCTGGCGCACCTGCATCCGAGGCACAACGTCGTGCTGCGGGTGGCGGTGGGGTTCTACGGGACGGCGACGCTGCTGGCGCTGCCGGCCCAGGTCCCGGTCATCGAGACCCCGTTGACCTTCATCGCGCTGATGACGATGCCGTTCCACATGACTTGGCTGAGCTGGGTCGCCTGGCGGCGGGACGGGCTCAAATATGCCTCCTGGATGGCGCTCGGCTGGGGGCTGGTCTCTGTCTCCACCCTGCTGACCGCCTGCGTGACCGCGTCCTTCGTGCCCTTCCTTGCGATCTCGCACATCATCCTCGTGCGGCTGGTCTTCATCGGCATCGTGCTCGAGAGCCTGCTGCTCAGCGCCTCCCTCGGCCAATGGCTGCGCGGTCAGGAGGTCAGGCGGATCGCGGCGGAGACGGCGGCCAGCCGGGACGCGCTGACCGGCCTGCTGAACCGTCGCGGGTTCGACGCCAAGGTCGCAGACCTGAAGCAGGACGGGAAATGGCCCGGCACTCTCTGGCTGGCGCTCATCGATCTGGACCGGTTCAAGGACATCAACGACACCTACAGCCATGCGGCGGGCGATGCGGTGCTGACCCATTTCGCGTCCATGCTGCGGCGCGAATTCCGGGCCACCGACGTGACGGCTCGGTTCGGCGGCGAGGAGTTCATGCTGCTGTTCGAGGCCGAGACCGAGGCCGCCGCCCGCTCGGTCGCCGATCGCGTCCGGCGCCGGTTCGCCGATACCCCGACCCGGTTCGGCGGCGCCGCCATCGGCCATACGCTGAGCGCCGGGCTGGTCCGGGTCGGCGAGAGCGCCGACGAGGAGGAGGCGACCTTGATCGCCATGGCCGACACCGCGCTCTATGCCGCCAAGAAGGCCGGCCGGAACGCCGTCTGCGCCTATTCCGATCTGGCGGACATGCACGGGCGGGACGTCCCGACACCGGGCACGGTGGTCCGGCTGGCGCCCCTGGTGGAGCCGGTTACGGCGCGTAGCTGAGCGGCAGACGGGTGGAGAACTTGATCTCCTCCATGGCGAAGTTGGAACTGACGTCCATCAGCGGCACTGCGGTGATCAGCCGCTTGTAGATCAGGTCGTAGGTGGCGATGTCCGGCACGACGACCTTCAGGATGTAGTCGATGTCGCCGCTCATCCGGTAGACCTCGACGATCTCGTCGATGTCGTCGACCGTTCGGGCGAACTGCTCAAGCCAGTCCATGTCGTGCCGGTTGGTCCGCACCCGCACGATCACGGTCACCCCCAGCGCGATCTTCTCGCGGTCCAGCAGGGCGACCCGGCGGCGGATGACGCCGTCCTTCTCCATGCGCTGGATGCGCCGCCAGCACGGGGTGGTCGACAGACCGACCGTCTGGGCGATATCGGCCAAGGCCATGCCGGCATCGCGCTGTAGAAGGTCGAGGATTTTACGATCTATATGATCCATGGAAAATAATTCTACAGATCGGGCTTCGAAACACAATCAAAGCAAACTCTTTCGCGTCGAACGGGGCCACAATTGCTTTACCTGATCGATATGGAGGCCGATATGCGCATGTTCACCGACCACCCCGCCAGCGTGGGCGAGACCTATGGCGAGCATTTCGGGATGGCGAGCGGCTTCGGCATCCGCATGATCCTGGGCGGCTTGGCCTGCCTGGTGCACGGCGTGCTGCCGTTCCTGTTCACCAAGACCGGCAGCAAGATCGTCACCGAGTTGCACGGCCGGATGGTGACCCACCGCAACCGCCACGCGGCCCCGGCCGACACCCGTCAGACCGCCTGAACACGGCGCCGGCTAGCTGTCGAAGATCGACAGGTTCAGCGGGTAGGACTTCCCCAGGAAGACGACGTGGTCGCGATGGTCGGCCAGGCCGTCGCCGGTGTTGGGGTGGACGAACACGTCGAGGCCGCCCCGGTTCAAGGCGAGCCAGGACAGCACCGGCGCCAGCAGGTCGGGCGTGAAGGCGATCTGATAGCTCCCCATCGGATGCGGCCCTACCGGGCGCTCGTGGAAGCGCCCCATCTCCGCCGCCGGGAAGGCGGCTTTCACCCGGTCGTACAGCGCCCGCGCCGTTGCGGCGGTCTCGGCGTCGAAATACACATGGGCGTGCCAGCTCTCGATGGCCTCGGGGCCGGCTGCTGCTGCGTCTGTCATCGGATCCTCCCTGTCTCCTGCGACTATAGCCCAAACCGCCGACGGTGACGCTGCGGGCCGTGCCCCTGTTCGAGTCGCGGTTCGCGTATTGATTTTTCCATCGTCGGGAAATCAACGCGTGCCGCGAGTCGCGGCCTGCCCATCGTCTGCATACGATTGTCTCCTTAGGGTTGATCTCCCGGTATCAGCATCAGTGGGGGACATCACGATGACTGAGAGACCATTTCTCGCTGGAATCGGCCCGATACACGCCGAATGCGAGTCCAGACGAAGCGAAATCCAGGAATCCCTGATCCGGATCGATCGGGACTTTCACCGATACGGCCTCGACCTGAAGGCCTGCGACGACATCGATACGTTCAAGGCACGGTTGAAGGAGGTCGGCAAATACGTGCCCAGCGCCTTCGACAGCCAGTTCAAGCCGGCCCGGGTGGGCGATTGCATCGGCCTTACGGTGCGCGACGACGACGGCATCGCGGCGGTCATCGGCGTGCGGCTGTACCGCTTCGCCGTCACCTCCCTGGCCGACCAGCTCGAGACCCTGAGCCTGTTCTACAGCAATCCGGCCGAGCAGATGGTGCCGGGTGAGCGCCTGAGCATCCAGGGCGATGCGGATGCCTATGCCTCGCGCATCACCGACAAGGTCTATTGGACGGGCGGGCTGTGGGTCCGGCCGGATCTGCGCGGCCGCCAGACCAACTTCCCGAAGATCCTCGGCATCGCCGCCGGCTCCATGGCCCATGCCCGATGGGGCCGGGTCGGCATGGTCACGGTGACCGAGAAGGTCATGGTGCAGGCGGGGCTGGTGGCGAAGAGCTACGACATTCAGCACGTGCTCGACAGCATCATCTGGACCCACCCGGCCCGGCCGGAAAAGCGGGAATGGGCGCTGCTGGCGAAGGACGCGGACTACGTGGCGCGGCAGACGCTGATCCACAGTGCCGGCGACGTGCCTTTGGTCTATCGCACGGGGGAGAGCCGGCAGATCGCCTGACCGGCCCGGCAGCGCTAGGCCGCTTCCCGGCTCCGGGGGATCGGCGACAGCAGGGCCAGCACGCCGCGGCCGCCGTCGCCGAACCTGGAGCGCCGTTCGGCGGGCAGGTCGACCGGGAGGGAGATCCGATACCACTGGTATTCCTTGAGCCCGTCGCTGGCGAGGATCACGCCCTCGCAGAACTCGACCAGCGGCTCATTCAGGCTCAACGCCGTGCGGGTGGAGGCCTGTACGGACTCGATCATCCCGCGGTCGGGGATCACCTGATCGAGGGTTCCCCCCTCGAAGCCCCGCCAGGTGGCCGGATCCCACGGCGCGTTCGGGGAGCCGTGATAGCGCATGAGCTGGAAGGTCTCGCCCTGGGGCACCATGACCTTGATGCCCCGGTTTATGCCGGCATCGGTCATCAGCTCCAGGATCGGCGACCGCAGGGCGGCGCCGGAGGCCTGCCAGGCGGCGATCAGCCGGGCCACCACAGGGTCCTGGAGCGACAGGAGCGCCGCGCTATCCATGCGGCCCCGGCGGATCGAGTCCCTCGGCGCGCGTGGATTGGCGATCTCCATGCATTTCAGGACGAGGCTGATCATCCGGTCGGGCCGGTCGTCGGAAATCTTGGTGGTGCCGCGGGACGTGGTGACCTCGATGCAGCGCAGCCGCGTCGCCTCCGCCGCCTGGGCATCGACCAGCCGGTGCAGCAGGGCCGTCAGTCCCTTCACGTGAACCGAGCGGGCATCGAAGGAATATTCCTCGAACGCGCCGATGGCGGTGCAGCGGATCCACCCCATCGTATGGATCGCGAAATCGCTGACGTCTTCGCCGAGACGGCCGAGCTTCGCGGCAAGGTCGGCGCCGTTCCCACTGTCGTCGATCCAACGCGTGGTGATGCCGATCAAGCCGGTTCCATGGCCGTTGCTGAACATTGTCCCAACCCTGACTTACATCCGGCCATATGATCTCCCGTATGCAGTGTCGGTCAAGACCGGAGTGCCGAAGAATTAGGCAAACCGCCGAGTCGCAAATGACTTTCCACCAAGGCTTGCAGTCAGACGCGAAACGGTTGAAACTCTCCCGCGACAAACGACGAGGCCGTCCGCGCCGGGTTTTCAGCCCGTTGTTTTCGCGGAGTTCTTTGGGATTTGCCGATGTGCAACATGCTTTTGATTGCCGGACCGGTCACCGATCCGCATCGCTTCATGTCCGAACTCGGCGGCCATCCCGACATCGCGGCGCTTCCGCCGGTGACCCTCGGAAACTCCCTGCACGCCGTCGCCCGTCGAGCCGTGTCGGCAGCGTCGACCGGCGATCGCTCGGGCGATGCCCTGCTGACCCTGGCGCGGGAGGAGGGGGGAGCGGCCCTTGCGTTCTATTTCGAGACCGCGCGGGCCTGCACCGGTAAGCAGGCGATCGTGCTCCACGATCCGAGCGGGCCGCTCTTCCCATTCCTGGATCCGCCGGGAGTCGAGCTGCTCGTCCTGACGCGCCGGGCGGAGT
This sequence comes from Thalassobaculum sp. OXR-137, assembly GCF_034377285.1. Classification (NCBI taxonomy): domain Bacteria; kingdom Pseudomonadati; phylum Pseudomonadota; class Alphaproteobacteria; order Rhodospirillales; family Thalassobaculaceae; genus Thalassobaculum; species Thalassobaculum sp. OXR-137. The sequence continues at coordinate 2,719,235 of NZ_CP139715.1, forward strand.
CGGCGGCGGTTGCCGTCGGCGCCGGTGCCATCGGACGGGTGATCGAGGCGGCGCGCCGGGCGCTGGACTCCTTCGACCGCCGCATCGCGGGTTTCGGCGTCGGGGCGGAGCGCATCCACACCGTCGACGAGGAGGATCTGCGCCAGGACCCGCAGACCGTCTGGCCGGAGATCTGCCGTCGGATCGGCGTGGATGACAGCGCGGCCGCCGTGCAGGGCATGATCCGTCCGACCGCCACCCCGTGGAGCCTGCGCAGCGGCCGCTTCTGAGGCCGTCCGACGCCCCGCCCGGCCACGGGTCTTACAACCTTCAATTCTCCCACCGGTCCCGTGCGCGCGGCATCCATTGCAGTGCAGCATCGTCCGTCGCATCATCGGGGAACGATGCGCAATCTCGAGGGACGGGGGACTGAATGGCCCATCATCATCTGAAGGCTTCGCCGGAGACCTGTCACTGGGGCTGGTTCGACGCGGCGATGAAGCCCGCCATGACCATCGCCAGCGGCGACCGGGTGACGGTGGAGACCGTGTCCGGCGCGCCGGAGGACCTGCCGGGCGAGGGCTATCACATCCCGCCGGAACTGCTGGACATCCACAAGCGCTCCGAGCGGCGCATGCCGGGCCACCTGCTGACCGGGCCGATCGCCGTGGAAGGCGCCATGCCGGGCGACGTGCTGGAGATCCGGCTGCTGGACATCAAGCTGCGCCAGGACTGGGGCTATACCAAGGTGCGGCCGCTGGCCGGCGCGCTGCCGGAGGATTTCGACGAGCCGGACCGGATGACCGTGGACCTGGACGCCGAGCGCAATGTCGGCCGCCTGCCCTGGGGCACGGAACTGCCGCTGCGCCCGTTCTTCGGCGTGATCGGCGTCGCCCCGCCGGCCGGCTGGGGCGCGATCTCCACGATCCAGCCGCGCAAGAACGGCGGCAACCTGGACAACAAGGAACTGATCGCCGGTACCACCCTGTACCTGCCGGTCTGGACCGAGGGCGGCAAGCTGTCGCTCGGCGACGGGCACGGCGTGCAGGGCGACGGCGAGGTCTGCGTTACTGCCATCGAGACCGCGCTGGAAGGCGAGATCGAGGTGCATCTGCGCAAGGACCTGTCGCTCGACTACCCCCGGGCCGAGACCCCGGACGCGCGGATCACCATGGGCATGAACGCCGATCTGGACAACGCGGCCAGCCATGCGCTGCGCCAGATGATCGACTGGATCGTGGACACCACCAACCTGTCGCGCAGCCAGGCCTTCATGCTGATGAGCCTTGCGGCGGACGTCCGGGTGACCCAATTGGTGAACCAGGAGAAGGGCATCCACGTGGTGCTCCCGAAATCGGCTCTCGGCGCCGGATGACCCTCGGCCGCCGGGCCGCAGGAAACTGGACGGAATGGCATGAAATCTTCTGAGGCGACGATCCTGGTCCTGCCGGGCCTCGGCGGCGGGACGGACGGGCATTGGTATGAGCGGTGGACGTCCGGTCTGCGCACGGCGGAACGGGTCGATGTCGATGACTGGTCCCACCCGGATCGCGATACGTATGTCGCCGCGATTGTCGCGGCGGTGGCCAAGTCGGAGCGGCCGGTAGTGCTCGTCGGCCATGGGTATGGATCGCTGGCGGTCGTTCATGCCGCACCCAAACTGTCCGACGGCAAGGTGCGCGGCGCCTTTCTGACGGCGGTGCCGGATGTCCAGGAGGCGACCGCGACCCACAAGGTGGCGGAAGCGTACAGGCCAGTGCCGCGCGAGCCGCTGCCGTTCCCGTCGCTGGTCCTGGCCAGCCGGAACGACCCGCACTGTGCCTTCGAGGTGGCGGAGGATCTGGCCGGCGCCTGGGGATCGCGGCTGGTCGATCTGCGGGAAAGCGGCAACGTGGACCCGGACAGCGGGCACGGACCGTGGCCGGAAGGGCTGATGACCTTCGGCAAGTTCCTGGGTCAGCTCACGCCGGCCTGAGCGCCGGCGGGTTAGCCGACCAGCCGCGTCAGGGCGTGCCGCCCGGCGTCGAGCACGTGGTCCAGGTCGTTGGGATGGACGTGAGGATAGTGCTTCACCAGCCATTCCGTGGCCTGGAACGGCGTGTCTCGGTTGCGCTCGTGGTCGATGGTGGCGTCGAGCAGGCCGACCAGGATCGCCACCTTGTCGAGCCGGGAAATCGCCTGATAGCGGGGCGCGGAGTCGCTATCCTCGTCTCGCTGCCCACCGAAGATGTCGAACGCCATGGGATCCTCCCGCGTGCCGGCCGATCCTGTGCGGATCCGGTGTCCACCGTACGCGGCGGCGGCCCGGCGTCAAGCTCAGCCGTAGCGTTCCAGCGACGGGCCGTGCCAATGGGGCGTTCGCTCCCAGCCGCTGGCGACGGCGAGGCCGGCAGCGGTCCGGCCGACGATGAGAAGGGTCTCGTCCTCGGCGCCGGTGATGAAGGCGCGACCGGTGCAGGGCTCCAGCTCCCAGCCGGTCGCTGCCGGCAGGCGGGCGACCAGAAGATCCAGGGCGCGAAGATCGGCCGCGCTCCAGGCGCGGGCGCGCGGTCGGTGTTGGAACGCGACGATCTCACCCATTCCGGCCTCCTGAGGACGCTGACGACCTTAAGGTAGGCCTGCACCGATCGGCCGGAAACGACCTCGCGCGCCTCTCAGGCGAACGTGATCGGCGGTGAGGCGCTCTCCCGCACTCCACCTCCAATCACTCCCCGGACCGGTTCCGGGGCCTACGCCTCATCCCGCACGACCGTGGAAATGGGTGAGTGGGCCCCGGAACAGGTCCGGGGAGTGCGGGAAGGGTGACGTATTCAGTTTAAACCGGCGCGCTCATCACCAGGCCACCATCGACAACGATCTCCGTCGCCGTCACGTATTTCGCCTCGTCGCTCGCCAGGTACAGGGCGGCGTAGGCGATGTCCCAGGCGTCGCCCATATGGCCCATCGGGACCTGGGCGTGGCGCTTGGCGATCAGCGCCTCGGCGTCGTTGTTGCCGCGCTGGCTGACCAGCCGCGCCTCGACCAGCGGGGTGTGCATCAGGCCGGGCACCACCGTGTTGCAGCGGATCTTCTCCTTCGCATAGGTCACGCCGATGGCGCGGGAGAGCTGCACGACCCCGGCCTTGGCCGCCGCATAGGCATGGATCGGGGTGCCGATATGGCGGTAGCCGGCGACCGAGGCGACGTTGATGATCGCCCCGCCGCCGCCCTTGCGCATATGCGGGATGGCGTGGTGGCAGCCGAGATAGACGGTCTTCAGATTGTGATCCATCTGGGCATCCCAGGTGGTGACGTCCATCTCCTCCACCGTGCCCGGATGGGAACCGCCGACGTTGTTGTGCATCACGTCGATCCGTCCGAACCGGTCGACGCAGTCCTGCAGCAGCCGGCCGACCGTGTCGTCGTTGGTCAGGTCGCCCGCCTCGGCATGGACCTTTGCGCCTTCCTCGGCCACCAGCCGGGCGGTCTCCTCCACCGCCGCCTTGTCCCGGTCGATCAGGTAGAGCGTGGCGCCTTCGCGGGCGTACAGCACCGCGCAGGCCTTGCCGTTGCCCCATCCCGGAGCGATGGAGCCCGCGCCGGCGACCACCACCACCTTGTCCTTCATCCGATCGACCATGCCGTTTCCTCGTGTTTGTTTGTTGTCGTGAACCACGACTCATACCCAATCACCGGCCGATAGGGCGAGGTGCTATCGCCGCGGCCTAGCCCTCTGCGGAGCGGGTACGGCCGGTGACGGCGGCCAGGGCGACGGCCAGCCAGCCCAGGATCTGCAGCGATCCGCCGATGGGGGCCAGCATCGGGACCGGGGCGCTGCCCTGAAGTGCCTGGATGTAGATCGAGCCGCAGAACGCCAGCGTCCCGAGACCGACGGCGAGCACCCCGGCCAGGCCCAGGCGGCGGCCCAGATGGGGCCAGAGCACCGCCAGCGCGAGCAGCCCCAGGCTGTTGGCGGTATGCCAGAACGAGGCGGTGCGCCACAGCTCCCGGGCGGCCGGGTCGCCCCCGATCGCATGGGCGCCGACCGCGCCGAGGGCGATGGCGAGGCTCAGGGACAGGGCGGCAAGGGCGGCGAGGGTTCGGGTCATGGCGGCGGGTCCTGCCGGTCAGTGGGGCACCACCTATAGCGTGCGGTGCGGCGGCACCCCAAGTATCCTTGTCCCGAAACCCGTTCCGTCCCGGCGCCTTCGGACGCTGGGGTGTTTTCAATCCCCCGCGAACTGCTTAAGACGAACCAAGCATATTCGAACGGTGCCTGCGTGATCTATATACGGTCCTCCCTGTTTAACGTGGTCTGGATGGTCTGGTCGCTGCTGATGGCCGCGACGATTCCGGTGAACGCCATTTTCCACCGCGGAGATGACGGGCGGTACGTGCGCAAGGTCAGCCGCGTCTGGTCGCGGGGGACCGCCTGGCTGCTGTCGGCGATCTGCGGGTTGAGCTACCGGGTGGAGGGGCGCGAGCACCTGCCGGAGGGTCCGTCCTTCCTGGCCTGCAAGCACCAGTCGGCCTTCGAGACCTTCGTGATGAACGCGGTCGTCCCGGACCTCTGCATCATCTACAAGCGCGAGCTCGACGCGATCCCGCTGTTCGGCTGGTTCCTGCGGCGCTCGCGCATGGTGTCGGTCGAGCGGGGCGGCGGCGCCTCCGCCCTACGCGGCATGCTGGACCAGGCGAAGGCCGAGGCGGAGAAGGGCCGATGCGTGCTGATCTTCCCGGAAGGCACCCGGGTCGCGGTCGGCGAGCGCGGCGTGGCCCATGCCGGCCTGATCGCCCTGGTGCGCAATCTGAAGCTTCCGGTGGTTCCCGTGGCCCTCGATTCCGGTCTCTACTGGCCGCGGAAATCGCTGCTCCGGTATCCGGGCGAGGTGACCATCCGGTTCATGCCGGCGATCAACGATGTGGAGCGGTTCGGCCGCAAGGACATGGAGGCGCTGGTGGAGACCATCAGTGCCGAGTCCGACCGGCTGTGCGGCGCCGAACGATCTGGAGATGCGTGAACGCCATGCCCAAGGCCCGTCAGATCTATACCGTCCAAGGCGTCGATTCCGAACCCCGAGAGGGCGGCAAGGCAGCCCGGGAAGTCGGCCGCCGCGTGATCACCGAGGCGCTGGTCCGTCGAACCAGCGCCGCCGTCGCCGGCCGGGTCGAGCGGCTGCGCGAGACCCTGGCGGCCCGGGGCGTCCTGCCGGACGATGCCCCCGACGCCGCGTCCGTGGTGGCGGCCTTCGAGGCCAGCTATGCTCGGCGCCCGCTGCGCGACAATGCCGGCGGCACGATGCGCAACTCCTCCACCTGGATCTTCGCCGTGGCCGCCCTGCTGCGGCCGTCGACCATCGTGGAGTGCGGGACGTTCAAGGGCCATTCCTCCTGGCTGATGGCCGAGGCGGCTCCCGAGGCGCGGATCATCACCTTCGACGTGATGCGCGAGGACGGACGGCTGCGCGACAAGCGGGTCGAATACCGGCTCGGCGACTGGAGCGACGCGGCCGATCTGGAGACGCTGCCGGACGGCACCCTCTGCGTCTTCGACGACCATATCTCCCATCGGCTGCGCCTGGAGCAGGCCAAGGCCCGCGGCGCGAAGCTGGCGCTGGTCGACGACGATTACGACGCACTGACCCTCTATGCCACCGGTTCGCCGCCGGTGCCGACCGTGGCGATGCTGACCGACCCGGACCTGCCGGCGGGCACCTGCTGCGAGTGGGAGCGGCCGGGCAAGCGTTACGCTTACACGATCACCGAGGCCGACTTGGCGGCCGGGCGGGAGTTGATCGACTGGACCGTGCCGATGCCCGACCTGACGGTCGTGAACCGCTATGTCGCCCAGGCGCCGATGACCCTGGTCGGGCTGCGCTGAGCCGCATTCCGGCTGCCGTGGTGCGCCGGCCCTGGCCTTGTAAGCCCCCGAGCCATGCGAAATTCGCGGGACGCGTCATGCGATTTCTGCGCTAATCGCGGCCTCGAAACGGCGCGATACCTATGAGCGCCGGCCGGCTCGTGCTCGGTGGCCGGCCCATGCTCTGAGCCCTGGTTCGCACTCCATGACCATGTCCCTGATTACCCTGCTGGTGGGCGTCTGCCTGTCCGCGGTGGCCCTGATCGCCACGCCGCTCGCCGCCCGGGTTACCCATCGGATGAAAGACCCCGACGCCGGGTATTTCTCGACCACCATCATGGCTCTTCTCATCACCGCGGCTTTCGGTGGCGGTGCCATCAGCGCGATCATCTGGATCGCCGATCTCGGCAAGACGGCCTCCTGGATCCTGATCCCCGTCTATTTCATCGGCATGCTGGTCGCCGGCCGTATTCTCTGGCGTGTCCTCGGTCCGGACGCCCGCCGCGGCTCGACCGTGGGCGGTGCCCATCCGCTGGGGGCGTGACCTTGGCTTCCATCGTGACATCCGCGGCGACGGCGGCCCTGGTGGGGCTGCTGTTCGCCGGGACGATCGGCGTCGACGGGGTGGCCATCGTCTGGGCCGCGCTCGCCTGGGCCGATCTGCCGGTGATCGTGATCCAGAGTGCGGCGGGCATTGCCGCGCTTGGCATGGCCGTGCTGACCGCCAGGCTGGTCCGGTCGACCTGGCGGGTCGAGCGCCTGGGCATCGACGCGGCCCAGGGGGGCTGAGTCCCGCGGTAGTCTGCCCAGCGGCTAGTCTCGGGGAAAAGTGACCGCTTCGACCTTGTTGCCGTCGGGATCGCGGACGAACGCGCCGTAGTAGGTCGTCACCGACGCCTGCCGCGGTCCCGGTTCGCCGTCGCTGCGTCCGCCCTGGACGATGGCGGCGGCGTGAAAGGCCTCCACGGCCGCCCTGTGCGGCGCCCGCAGGCAGACATGCGCGCCCGTATCGGCACTGGCGGGGACCAGATCCTCGCGCAGGTTCAGCCAGAACTCCGGATAGCGCTTCCCGAATCCCACCGTCCGCTCCCGCTCCACCAGCCGGCTCAGCCCGAGCGGGGCGAGAACCCGTTCCCAGAACTCGGCCGCCCTTGCCAGGTCGCTGACCGGGATGGACACGTGGTCGATCATCGCTCCGCCTCCGCCGTTCGGGCCCGCGCGTCGGGTGCCGGCTGCCCATCATGCCGGGTGGCACCGCCTGCATCCAGACTTGGGAGAGAAACGCGAACCTTCCCAGGATAATATTGTAAGTATTTGAAATTGAATGTTTTGATCCAGATCAAAACCGGATTTGTTCAGTTTCTGTTTACCTGAAGGCTGATAGTCTGGCCGCGTCGTGCTGGAATAAGGGGGAAGGAACTGACCATGGCCAAAGTGATGGTGAAACCCACCGGACGGGAGGCACCGTTCCGCGATGGCGAGCTGATCGTGTCGAAGACCGATCTGAAAGGGCGGATTACCTACTGCAACGACGTGTTCCTGCGCGTCGCCGGCTTCGAGGAGAACGAGCTCCTGGGCGCCCCGCACAGCATCATCCGGCATCCGGACATGCCGCGCGCGGTCTTCAAGCTGCTCTGGGACACCATCTCCGCCGGCAACGAGATCTTCGCCTACGTGATCAACATGGCCAAGAACGGCGACCACTACTGGGTCTTCGCCCATGTGACGCCGAGTTTCGACAGCGCCGGCAAGATCGTCAGCTACCATTCCAACCGGCGCAAACCCCGCGCCGAGGCGGTGACGGCGGCGGCCGGGCTCTACAAGCACCTCAAATCCATCGAGGACGCTCCCTCCAACCGCAAGGACGGCATGCAGGCCGCCTACGAAGAAGTCCTCAGCATCCTTGCGAAAAAGGAGATCGGCTATGACCGGTTCGTGCTCTCTCTCTAGGACCCGGGTGGCCCTGGGCGTGGCGGCCGTCGCTTCCGTCGCCGGCGCCGTCCTCCCGTTCCTGCCGATCCCCTATGCCCAGATCGCCGGAGCCGCCTGCGCCGCCGTAGCGGCCGTCGCGGTGCTTCTGTGCTTCGTGTTCCAGGCGCGCCTTCTGCGCTGGATCGACCGCACGGCCGTGGTGGCCACGGGCATCGCCAAGGGCGATTTCGAGCAGCGTCTGGTGCGGATCGACGAGACCGGTCCGGTCGGCCGGATGCTCTGGGCGGTGAACGACATGATCGACATGGCCGACGCCTTCGTGCGCGAGGCCGGTGCCGCCATGGAGGCGGTCGAGCAGGGCAAGTTCTTCCGGACGATCCGGCCGGAGGGACTGAACGGGATGTATCTTCGCAACGCCAACCAGATCAACGACGCCACCTCCAGCATGGGGGCGCGGCTGGAGGCGTTCACCGAGCTGACCGAACGGTTCGAGGGCAAGGTTTGGTCCGTCGTCGACGGCGTGACCGACGCCGCCACGAAGCTTCAGGCCACCTCCGGCGCGCTGAAGACCCAGGCGAGCGAGACCACGCGGCAGGTCGCCGGCGTGTCGGCCGCCACCGAGGAAGCCTCCTCCAATGTTGAGACGGTGGCGTCGGCGGCGGAGGAGCTCTCCGCGTCGATCATGGAGATCACCCGGCAGGTCCAGGAAGGCAGCCGGGTCACCATCGCCGCCAGCAAGGAGGCCGAGGCCGCCGACAAGCTGGTCGCCACCCTGTCCCAGGCGGCGGAGGAGATCGGCGCCGTCGGCACCCTGATCACCGACATCGCCGAGCAGACCAACCTGCTCGCCCTGAACGCCACCATCGAGGCGGCCCGGGCCGGCGAGGCCGGCAAGGGCTTCGCGGTCGTCGCGTCGGAGGTGAAGTCGCTCGCCAACGAGACCTCCAGCGCCACCCAGCGGATTCAGGAGCAGGTGGGTGCGATCCGCGATGCCACGGCCAATGTGGTCCGGGCGATCCAGACGATCGTCTCCTCGATCGCCGAGGTGTCGACGGTCACCGGCTCGATCGCCGCGGCGGTGGAGCAGCAGTCCTCGGCGACGAACGAGATCTCCCGCAACGTGCAGGAGGCCTCGGCCGGCACCCGCGAGGTGGCGCGCAGCACCGAGACCGTGGCCCAGTCGGCGCGCGAGACCGACGGCGCCGCCGCCGAACTCAGTACGGCCTCCACCGATCTGGCCGACCAGGCGAAGACCCTGCGTGACGAAGTGCAGGAGTTCCTGACCGTCGCCCGCCGGTCGTCCTGACCCGGGCGGCGTCGGTCAGTCGAGAAACCCGGGTTGCGCCTGTGGCGTGACCCGGGCGATCGTGCCGAACGGATGGGCGTAGCCGTAGAAATCCAGCATTTCCGCCTTGATCGCCGGGTCGGCGGAAATCGATCGCTCGTAGTCCTGGCCGAGCGCCAGGAACCGGGCCGCGTCCTCGGCCGCAAGCCCGGCCGGTCCACCCTTCAGCAGATCCAGGAAGTCCTGGGTCGCGGCGTCGATCTCGTCCGGATCGTTGGCGACCATGTCGATGCCGGCCACGTCGAATTCCCGATCGCGAATGATCGCCGGAATGCGCCGATCGAGGATCTCCCGATAGCCCAGACGGTTGCCCGTCGTCCGGTCGACGCAGTGCTTGAACAGGGTCAGGTCCCGGTTATACGGCAGGTTCAGGTGCTCGTACGGCGTATTGGTGCGCAAGGTCGACACGCCGAAGGCGGCGGCGACCCAGATCGGTCCTGAATTCTGCGCCGTCCCGAAGGCCGCGTCGGCCAGGACGGCCAGGTCGACCGCCCGGTCGTCCGGCGCCAGCCCAGGCAGGGCATCGGGCAGGCTGGCATATCCATCCCAATTCCAGTCCGGAGGTTCCAGCCCGGCTTCGCCGATGCGGACGACCTGATAGCCGCTGTCCAGCAGCCGTCGTATGGAGGATTGGTAGTGCTCGATACTGGTCGTGCGGTGGAGGTGTTTCTCCTTGCCGGCCTTGTACCGGTCGGTACGCACATGGAAGAACGCGAACGGAGCCTCGGGGTCGATGCCGATGCCGCGAAGCTGCTCGTGTCCGCGATCGCGGACCGCGTCCGGCAGGCTGAGCAGGGTGGGGCGGGTGCCGGCCACCACATGCCGCCAGAAATCGCGGAATAGCGTGCGCGGCGACGAAAACAGGAGGTGGAGTTGGCCGAAATCGGCCAGCCCGCCATCGACAAAGCCCAGCGATGTCAGAACCTGATCGTCGGTCTCGATCCAGGCGAACTGATCGCCGAAACAGTCGCGAACGGCGGTATTCGTGCCGGGAAGCCTCATCGGCTGGGTAATGACGACGATCCTCGAATAGCGCGGGCCGTACAGCGTCTTGAGAACCTGCGGCTCGAGCATGAAATGGCCGATCCGGTTCGACTGGGTGAGGATATAGACCAGCGGCGGGTCGGTCGGATCGAAATAGGGAGCGATGAGACCGAACAGCTTCGCCAGGTTCTCCTTATTGCTGAACGCCTCTCGCATGGTGGCGGTATACCGCTCCGGATCGACATCCCCGGTCACTGAGCGTCTCCCGTCACCGAGCGGATCACCGCCGACCAATCGTCCGTCGCCACCCAGCCGAGATCGCGTTCGGCGGCCCGGGTGTCGAAGGGACTGGCGTCTTCCCGGTTGAACCATCCCTCGTCGTAGAGCGGCGGATACATGCCGTGCCGGCGGCCGAGGAATTCCAGGGTCTCGACATTGCCCAGGGTATCGCGGGCGGCGATCAGATAGACCGAGTAGGGAGCGGTGTCGGCGAGCAGGGCGGCCCGGAACGCCGCCGCGGCATCGCGCGACGTCACATAGGTCCGCAGCACCGGCAGCCCGCCATAGATCGGGGCGTCCACCGTCATGCCGGGGTTGCCGTCCTCCGGCGCCAGGGTGGCCAGTTCCGCCAGCATCTGCGGCACCTTCACCGGCCGGGCGACCAGGGTCGGACGCAGGCAGACGATCGAGGCGATCCCGTCGCCCCCGGCCGCGTGGCGCCGCGCGAAGCTCTCCGCCGTTCGCTCCATGAGCTGCTTGGTCAGGTCGTAGGTCCGCCGGGGCCTCTGGGCATGGGCCTCGTCGACCGGCAGGTAGTCCGGGGCGAGACCTGTGTTGAAGCCGTAGGAGGCGGCCGAGGAGGCGACCACGACCTTCTTCACGCCCTCTTCCTCGGCGGCGCGCAGCAGGTTCCAGGTCCCCTGGACGTTGACCTCGAAATAGGTGTGGTCGGGCACGTCGACGCCGTCGTCGATTCCTGCGAGGTGGATGATCCGATCGTGGCCGCGCACGGCGCTGCGCACCGCCGCGATGTCGCGGATATCGACTTCGCGATAGACCACGTCCTGGGCTGGTGCGCGGACGTCCAGCACCTCGACCCGGTGATCCGACATCATGGCCTCCACCACGAAATGTCCCAGCCGTCCGCTGCCGCCGGTAATCAAAACGCTGTTCATCGCCATCTCGGTTTCCGGTTCCCGCCGGTTGCGCTCGACGCCAGACTAAATCGGTTGGCGCCGTCGAGATAGACAACGCCACGCCCGGGCTGAAATGTCAGCAATGCGTGTTAGATTGACCTTCAATCGCATCACCCGAAAACGGATGGAACATGGCCGAGGACGCGCCCAATCCCGAACATCCCCGCCAGGAACACTTGGGATTCGACCTGAACCACATCCTGTCCGCCGTGGTCGGCGTTCGCTGCCACGTCCCGGAGGACGCCTTTACCGCGTCCGTCCTGGGGACCGAGCGGTCGGGCAACGGCGTGGTGATCCGCGGCGACGGTCTGGTCCTGACCATCGGCTATCTGGTCACCGAGGCGGAGACGATCTGGATCACCGACAACCAGGGCCGGGCCTTTCCCGGCACCGTCCTGGCCTATGACCAGGAGACCGGCCTCGGCCTGGTCCAGGCGCTGGGCCGTGTCGATCTGCCGGCGGTGGAGATGGGCGTGTCCTCCGATGTGGTCGAGGGCGATTCGGTCATCGTGGTCGGCCATGGCGGCCGTCGCTCGGCGATCAACGCCCGGGTCATCGCCGTGCGCGAGTTCGCGGGCTACTGGGAATACCTGCTGGACGAGGCGATCTTCACGTCGCCGGCCCACCCGAACTGGGGCGGCACGGGCCTGTTCGACCAGCAGGGCAGGCTGGTCGGCATCGGCTCGCTGTTCATCCAGCAGAGCCATGGGGACGACACGCCGATCGACGGCAACATGATCGTCCCGATCGACCTGCTGAAGCCGATCTACGAGACCATGCTGACCAGCGGCGCCGCCGGACGGATCCCGCGGCCCTGGCTCGGCATGTACTGCACCGAGGTGGAGGAGCGGCTGGTGGTCGCCGGTCTCGCCGACGACGGCCCGTCCGAGGCCGCCGACGTGCAGGTCGGGGACATCGTGGAGAAGATCAACGGCAAGCCGGTGTCCACCCTGGCGGAGATGTTCCGCCGGGTCTGGGCGGTCGGCCCGGCCGGGGCCGATATCCCGATCACCGTGGTCCGCGAAGGCGAACGGCTCGACCTCACCATCGCCTCGGTGTCGCGCGGCAACCTGCTGAAGGGACCGCAGCTGCACTGACCGTCCGACGACCCGACCCCTTCATCCCCGATTTCGACGGAGAACGCCCGATGCGCATCGCCTTCCTTGGTCTCGGTCTGATGGGGGAGGGCTTCACCCGCCGTCTCGTGGCATTGGGGCATGACGTGACCGGCTTCGACCCGGTGGCGGAGCGGCGTCTGGCCTCCGCGGCCTGGGGCGTGGCGCCGGCCGAGACTCCGGCCGCGGCGGCCGAGGGCGCCGAGCTGGTCATGACCTGTGTCACCACCACCGACGACCTGGAGCGGGCCCTGTTCGCCAAGGACGGGGCGGCTGGGGCGATGTCCGAGGGGGCGATCCTGGTGGACTTCTCCACCACGGTGGTCGCCCGCACCAAGGCGATGGCCGAGCGGCTGAAGCGGGAGCGCGGGGCCGGATGGCTCGACGCACCGGTTTCCGGCGGGCCGCCGGCGGCCCAGGCCGGCAAGCTGGCGATCATGATGGGCGGCGACGACGCGGACGCGGCCCGCGCCGAGCCGGTCCTGTCCGGGCTCGCGGCGAGTCTGGTGCATCTGGGTCCGGTCGGCGCCGGGCAGGTGACCAAGATGGTGAACCAGGTCTGCGTGCTGACCAATTTCGTCGTGCTGGCCGAGGCGCTGAACCTGGCGGAGCGGGGCGGGGTCGACACCAGCCGGTTGCAGGCGGCGCTGGAGACGGGATACGCGGGCTCCAACCTGATGGCTGCCATGTGGCCGCGGATGATGGCGCGGGACTATGCGCCGGCGGGGTATCTGCGGCAGGTGCTGAAGGATCTCGACATGGTCCACGACCTCGCCCACGACCTGCAGGCGGCGATCCCCATGTCGACCCAGGCGGCCGAGCTGTTCCGCCTGATGGCGGCGCGTGGTCACGAGCAGGAGGACGGCATAGCCGTGCTGAAGCTGTTCACGGGGGAGCCGGTCTAGACGATCGCGCGACCGGTCCGGGTCGTCGGAAAATTGTATGCAAAGTGGGGTGGGTTTTGTATTCAACAGATGTGGATGGGTTCGGTGGATTTTCCGACCGACCGATCCGCACAAAAGCCGATAAGCGCCGAGCAACGGTGTGCAAGAACGTCGCGAACAAGCCGGTCAACCGGCGAAAAAGCGGCTTAAACAGTGGAGGAAGTGATGAAAGTCAATACGCTCATGCGCGTCTCGGTCCTGGCCGGAGCCCTGGCGCTCGGTCTGGGCTCGGCACAGGCGGCCGAGGTCGACGGCCCGAAGGTCTCGTGGAATCTGTCGACCTGGGGCAAGGCCCGCGCGTTCACCGTCGGCCCGGAGTACATCGCCGAACAGCTCGCGGCGAAGACCGGCGGCAACTTCACCCTGAAGATCCACTACGGCGAGGCGCTGTCGAAGGCGCGCGAGAACCTCGATGGCATCAAGCTCGGCGCCTTCCAGGCCGCCCAGTTCTGCAACTTCTATCATCCCGGCAAGAACCCGGCCTGGATGGTCCTGACCATGCCGTTCCTGCCGCTCGGCGACCTCAAGGTCTCGATGCATGTGCGCGAGGCGATGATGGCCAGCGAACCGTTCATGGCCGACATGGCGAACTGGAACGCCATGCCGTACTTCTCGGCGCTTCTGCCGCAATATGAATTCCTCGGCAAGGGTCCGGCACCGAAGACGCTGGAGGGCTGGAAGGGTCTGCGCGTGCGGGCCGGTGGCGGTGTCGGCACCGCGATGGAGCAGCTCGGCGCGACGCTGACCACGGTTCCGGCGACCGAGGTCTATACCGGCATGGAGCGCGGCACGATGGATGCCGCCTCGTTCCCGTACACCTATTCCCACGCCGCCTATCAGATCCAGGAAGTCAGCGACTGGTTCACCTCGAACATGTCCCCGGGGACGTCCGAGTGCGCGACGGTTCTCAACAAGGACGCCTACGCCAAGCTGCCTGAGCAGTATCAGAAGCTGCTGATGGACCTGAAGCCCGAGGCGTACGAGGTTCAGATCAAGGCCTATCACGACATCGACAAGAAGAACCTGCCGATGTTCGAGTCCAAGCTCGAGAAGATCGTCTACACCGACGCGCAGCTCGAGGAGTTCCGTCAGATCGCCGGCAAGCCGGTCTGGGACATGTGGGTGGCCGAGAACAAGGACAAGTTCGACGCCCAGGGCCTGATCGACATGATCATGTCCGAGGCCAAGAAAGCCTCCGCCGCCAAGTAGCCGGTACAGCCGTCTTAAAAACCAGGAGAGGGCCGCGTCACACCCGCGGCCCTCGACGCTTGGGTCCGAAGCCGCCAGCCGTGTCTTCCGGCCCGGAAGCGTCTCTCCCTTCGCAACCGCGGGGTACCAGGACATGACCCAACCCATGACTCTGACGCCCGGACAGGAAGCGTCGGGCGGACGCGCCATCAGTCGCGTGGACCGGCTGCTTCATGCCGTCGAGCGGGTGACCGCAATCGCTTCCGGCCTGTTCATCTTCGGATTGATGCTGGTCGGTGTCGCGCAGATCGTCGGCCGCACCGTCTTCAACTTGCCGATTTTCGGCTACATCGACGCCATCGAGATGTCGATCGCGGTCTTCGCGTTCCTGGCCATCGCCTATTGCGAGCGGATGAACGGCCATGTCCGCATGGAGCTGTTCGTCGGCCGGCTGCGCGGGCGGCCGCTGTGGATCGCCGAGGCCGCAGGACAGATCGTGGGCCTGTTCGTGATCGCCGTGCTGATCTGGTACGGCTGGGATCACGCGATGCGCGCCTACGAGTACGGCGACTCGACGATCGACGCGCAGATCCCCTGGTGGCCGTCGAAACTGCTGATCCCCTTCGCCTTCGCCCTGCTCTTCGTGCGATTGCTGGTGAACCTGGTCGGCTACATCCGGCTTGCCGCCGACGGTACCGCCGAGCCCGTGGCGGTGCCGATGATCTCCGACGTGCGCGAACTCGCAAAAGGGGAGGCGTCGGAGGCCGGCGCCCTTGAGTCGACGCCCTCCGACACGTCCCGAGGCCCCGACAACCGGAGGATCGGCGAATGACCGAACTCAGTAACGACACGATCGGTTTCATCGGCGTCGCCGCCCTGCTTGTCCTGGTGCTGATCGGGGTACGGGTCTACATCGCCGCGTCGATCGTGGGCCTGGTCGGGCTGGTTGCGATGATCGGCTGGGATGCCGGGGCCGGTATGATCGGCACCATCCCGCACTCCAAATCGGTGACCTACACCCTGTCCGTGCTGCCGATGTTCATCCTGATCGGCTATCTGGCCTTCCATGCGGGCATCACCCAGTCGCTTTTCGATGCGTCGCGCAAGTGGCTGGGCTGGATGCCGGGCGGCCTGGCGGTGGCATCGGTGATGGCGACGGCGGGGTTCGCGGCGGTGTCCGGCGCCTCGACCGCGACGGCGGCGGTGTTCTCCCGGGTGGCGATCCCGGAGATGCTGGCCGCCGGTTATTCCAAGCGGCTAGCGGCCGGGGTCGTGGCCGCCGGCGGCACCCTGGCGACGCTGATCCCGCCGAGCGCCATCCTGGTGATCTATGCGATCATCGTCGAGGAATCGGTCGGCCAGCTGCTGCTCGCCGGTTTCATTCCCGGCATCGTCTCGGCGCTGATCTATGTCGGCATCATCCTGATCTGGGCCAAGGTCGACCCCACCGTGGGCCCGGCGATCAAGGGCTATACCTGGAACGACCGGATCAAGTCGGTCCCCGGGACCTTCCCGGTGATCGCCGTCGTCGTCATCATCTTCAGCGCGATGTATCTCGGGTGGGCGACCCCGACCGAGGCCGGGGCGCTCGGCGCCTTCGTGGTGTTCCTGATGGCGCTGGCGAAGGGCATGCGCTGGCCGGCCCTCCGCGAGTCGCTGCTCGATACCGCCAAGCTCACCGTCATGATCTTCAGTCTGATCTGGGGCGTGCTGATCTTCGTGCGGTTCCTCGGCTTCGCCGGCCTGCCGGAGCATTTCACCAACTTCATCGTCTCGCTGCCGTTCGAGCCCTGGGTGGTGATGGTCTGCATCCTGCTGGCCTATGCGGTCCTGGGCATGTTCATGGACGCCATCGGGATGCTGCTGCTGACCCTTCCGGTGGTCTACCCGGCGGTCATGGCCCTGGGTTACGACTCGATCTGGTTTGGCATCATCGTGGTGAAGATGGCGGAGGTTTGCCTAGTGACGCCACCGATCGGCCTGAACTGCTTCGTGGTGTCGGCGGTCCGGCCGGACATCCCGATCTCCAGCGTCTTCCGGGGCGTGGGTCCGTTCGTGGTCGCCGATTTCATCACCGTCGCGGTGTTCATGATCTGGCCGGAGCTGATCACCTGGCTGCCGCAGACCCTGCTGAACTGAGGGCGGCTCAGACCGGCCGGTAGATCCGCAGGGCGTTGTCGTGGAAGAACGCCCTGCGGTCGGCCTCCGCCATTCCGGCGGTGATCGCCTTCAACCCGGTAAAGATCTCGTCGTAGCTGGCGCAGAGCCCATCGACCGGGAAGTTGCTCGCCGCCATGCAACGGCCGGGCCCGAAGATCCGCAGCGTCTCCCGCACGACCTCGCCCTGCAGTTCCGGCGTCCAGGGCTTTCCGGGCACGCCGATGCCGGAGATCTTGACCGCCGTGTTCGGCTCGGCGGCGAAACGCTCCATCCCCTCGCGCCAGCCTGCGATCCCCTCTGGCGAGCGGTCGGACGGCAGGCCGGTGTGGTTGAGGATGATCAGCGTGTCCGGGAAGTCCCGAGCCAGATCCGCCGCCTCGCCCAGATGCCACCAGGGGGTCTGCAGGTCGTAGTGCAGCCCGTGCGTCGCCATCAGGGCATAGCCGCGCCGGAAGGCCGGGTCCGCCATCGAGCCCGGGGCCCCGGCCACGAAGGCGGCGGGGGACGGCGCGGCCGCCGGCTTCTGACGGATCGACCGCACCAGCGGGAAGGCGGCATGGCCGGCCAGCACCTCGGCGATGTCGTCGCGGGCGAACCAGGCCTGGCCGATCACCGCATGGGGCCAGCCGGTGCGGTCGTGGAGCTCGTGCAGCCAGCGGGTTTCGCCGACCGGGTCGGCCGGATCCCATTCTGCTTCCATGTGCACCGACTTCACGACGGTGTGGCGGCCGTGGTCGCGTCGGAAATCGTCGACCAGATAGTCGCGCTGGATCGCGCTGTAGTCGCCGTAGCGGAACGGGATGTCGTGCGCGCCCTCCAGCCAGGGATGATGGCCGCTGCCCAGCTTCCAGAAGTGGTGGTGGGCGTCGATGATCGGCAGGTCGTCGTCGGTCATGGGACGTCCTTTGCGGTCAGCGGGCGGGCCAGGGCCGCCTCGATGGTCGGCGCCATGGTCACCGCCGGCTCGGCGATCCCGTGGACGGCGAGCGAGCGGCGGATCTCGGCCGAGGCGCCGGTCAGCACGATCTCCACCCCGTTGCGTTTGGCGCGGGCGACCAGGCTCTCGATGGTGTTGGCGGCGGTACTGTCGATGAAGGGCACGGCGGCGAGGTCGACGATCAGCCGGCGGTGGCTGTCGGCGATCCGGTCCAGTACCGAGCCGATGGAGGCGGCGGCCCCGAAGAAAAAGGCGCCGCTGATCCGGTAGACGACGGTGTCGCGGTCGGCGGCGGCCGCGTCATCGTAGTCGGCCCGGTCGTCCCGCTCGTCCTCGGCGACGAAGGGCACGGCACTCTCCACCGCCGTCACCTTGGACATGCGGTGGATGAACAGCACCGAGCCGAGCGCGAAACCGACGACGATGGCTTCGGTCAGGTCGCGGAAGACCGTCAGCCCGAAGGTCGCCAGCAGCACCGCCGCGTCGCCCCGCGAGGCCCGCAGCAGGGTGTAGAACGCGTGTTTCTCCACCATGTTCCAGGCGACGAAGGCGAGCACGCCCGCCAGGGCCGCCAGCGGGATGTCGCTGGCCAGCGGCGCGGCGATCAGCACGAAGGCGAGCAGGAACACCGCATGGAGCATGCCCGATACCGGGCCGTGGGCGCCGGCGCGCACGTTGGTGGCCGTGCGGGCGATGGTGCCGGTGACGCAGATCCCGCCGAACATGGCCGATCCGACATTGGCCACGCCCTGGGCCACCAGCTCGCAGTTGGAGCGATGGCGCCGGCCCGTCATGCCGTCGGCGACCACGGCGGAGAGCAGGGACTCGATGGAACCGAGCAGGGCGAAGGCGATGGCGGCCGGCAGCACGGCCTGCATCTTCTCCAGGGAGATCTCCGGCAGGGAGGGCAGCGGGAAGCTCTGCGGAATCCCGCCGAACACGCTGCCGATGGTTTCCACCGGTAGGCCAAAAACTGCAGTAGCCGCCGCCGATCCGGCCACGGCGATCAGCATCCCCGGCCAGTCCGGCCGCAGCCGCTTCAGGCCGACGATCACGGCGATGGTGCCCAGCGACAGGGCGATCGCCGCGGCGTCGGCGGTGCCGAGCGCCTGGGCGAGAACGGGCAGCTTCTCCACCAGCGGTCCCGGCTCGCCGCCGTCGAGGCTGAGGCCCAGAAGCGGACGGATCTGGCTGGCGAAGATGATCACCGCAATCCCGGCGGTGAAGCCGACGGTGACTGGGTAGGGGATGAACTTGATGAAGGTGCCGAGCCGCAGCACGCCGATCAGGGCGAGGATCACGCCGGCCATCAGGGTCGCCAGGATCGTGCCGTCCATGCCGTGGGCCTGGACGGTGGCGGCGACCAGGACGATGAAGGCGCCGGCCGGCCCGCCGATCTGGAACCGGCTGCCGCCGAAGGCGGAGACCAGAAAGCCGCCGATTATCGCGGTGTAGAGTCCCTGGGCCGGGGAGGCGCCCGAGGCGATGGCGATGGCCATGGACAGGGGCAGGGCGACGATGGCGACCGTCAGCCCGGCGATGGCGTCGCGCCTGAGCTGGCCGGCGCCGTAGCCCTCGCGGAAAACGGTTAGCAGTTTGGGGGTGAAGAGCTCGAGGGTGCTCGGGGCGGCTGGCCTCGGAACGTCGTGGGTGCCTGCGGTCATCGGACCGACCGATCCTGAGAGAGGTGGGAGCGCTCAGTCTGACAAGCCGGCCCCTCCGCCGCAATGGCCGCTCCGTCCCGCGGGACCTTCGGTCGCGGCTGGATCGGACGGAAGAGGGGGGACGAGGGGCGCGGTCCGAGTGCTCCTTTCTCCAATCCCCTTCTCCCCAACCGACTTCCTGGATCAGCCCCGGCGTCAGGCCAGGGCCGTCCAGGAAGTCGGTTAAATGATGGGGCGAGGTACGGCTCAGCTATCGGGCCGCAGCACGTAGCCGCGGCCGCGCACGGTCTGCAGGAAGCGGGGGAATTTCGGGTCCGGTTCGATCTTCCGGCGCAGGCGGGTGATCTGCACGTCGACGGTGCGCACGTTCCCGCCGCCGTCCGGCGCCTCGCCTTCGCCCTCGGCCAGGTCCTCCCGGCTGAACACCGTGCCGGGCGCCGCGGCGAAGACCGCCAGCAGCGCGCCTTCGGACTCGGTCAGCCGCACCGGCTCCTCGCCCCGCCACAGCATGTTGCGGACCGGGTCGAAGCGGAACTCGCCGAAGGTGATCTCGCCGACCGGTTCGGCCGGTACAGGCAGGAGAGCGGGCCGCGAGACCCGGCGCAGGATGGTTCGGATCCGCAGCACCAGTTCGCGCGGCTCGAACGGTTTGGTCAGATAGTCGTCGGCGCCGCTTTCCAGTCCGGCGATCCGGTCCGAGCTCTCCCCCATGGCGGTGAGCAGCAGGATCGGCACCTGGGATTCCTCCCGCAGCGCCCGGGTCAGGTCGACGCCATTCTCGCCCGGCATCATGACGTCGAGGACGATCAGGTCGAAGACCAGGCTCTGGAGCTGGGCGCGGGCGGCCGCCGCATCGGCGGCGACGGAGACCCGGAAGCCGTTCTCCATGAGGAAGCGGCGCAGCAGGTTGCGCAGACGGGCGTCGTCGTCGACGGCCAGGATATGAGGGGCTTCCTCGCGCACCGGCCTAGCGCTTGCCGCCGGCCACGTTGGCCCCGGACATCTTGTTGCCGACCCGCGCCACCGGCACATGGGTCGAGCTCCCGGAGACGTCGAACCGTTCGCGATCCGGCGCGTCGATGATCCCGTGCAGCACCAGCTTGAAGCCCTGGACCGCGTCGGCCCCCGCCTTGCGGAAGGCGTCGGCGATGCGCTCGCGCTGGTCGGCGGTGAGCCGGCGCTCCAGGTCCACGCCCTTCTGGGTCAGGGTCAGCAGCCGCTGCCTCCGGTCGCGCTCGCCCGGGGTCTGGGTGATGAACTCCTCCTCCACCAGGTGGCTGAGCACACGGCTCAGGCTCTGCTTGGTGATGCGCAGGATCTTCAGCAGCTCCGAGACGGTGATGCCCGGATTGCGGCCGACGAAATAGATCACCCGGTGGTGCGCCCGTCCGAGCCCGATCTCCGCCAGCATCTCGTCCGGTCCGCCGGTGAAGTCGCGATAGGCGAAGAACAGCATCTCAATCGCCTGGCGGAGCTCCTCCTCGCGCAGGAACAACGGATTCGCGACGCTTTTTACGTCAACCATGTTGACTTACTTTCTTCCGAATGTTAGTCGTTCGGCTTGATAAGGGTAACAATAGTACACGACTGTTGGGATTCGCGATGGTTTGTGACGGCGGAAACCCTTCGGCTTCAGGTAGGAAACGATACCATGTCCTTGATTCCATTCGATGATCGCGATGGCTCGATCTGGTTCGACGGCCAGCTCGTTCCGTGGCGCGAAGCCTCTGTGCACGTTCTTACTCACGGGCTGCATTATGCCAGTTCCGTCTTCGAGGGCGAACGCGTTTATGCCGGCAACATCTTCAAATCCCAGGAGCATACCGCCCGTCTGATCAAGTCGGCGGACACCCTGGACTTCGAGATCCCGTTCTCGGCCGCCGAGATCGAGACGGCCAAGCGCGCGGTCCTCGATTCCATGGGGATCGTCGACGGTTACATCCGTCCGGTCGCCTGGCGCGGCAGCGAGATGATGGGTGTGTCTGCCCAGCAGAACACCATTCATCTGGCGGTCGCTGCCTGGGAATGGCCGTCCTACTTCGATCCGGAAGCCAAGATGAAGGGCATCCGTCTGGCCCTGTCCAAGTGGCGCCGCCCGGCCCCTGAGACCGCTCCGGTCCATGCCAAGGCCGCCGGCCTGTACATGATCTGCACGCTGTCCAAGCACCGTGCCGAGAAGGACGGGTTCCACGACGCCATGATGCTGGACTACCGCGGCTACGTGGCCGAGGCGACCGGCGCCAACGTGTTCTTCGTGATGAAGGACGGCCGGGTCCACACCCCGACCCCGGACTGCTTCCTCAACGGCATCACCCGGCGCACCGTGATCGACCTGCTGAAGGCGCGCGGCGTCGAGGTGGTCGAGCGGCACATCATGCCGGAAGAGATGGCCGACGCCGAAGAGTGCTTCCTGACCGGCACGGCCGCCGAGGTGACCCCGGTCGGCTCTGTCGCCGACTACACCTTCACCCCGGGCGCGCTGACCCGCCAGATGGTCGAGGACTACGACGCCCTGGTCCGCCGGCCGGCTTCCGCCGCGGTCGCCGCCGAGTAAGCAGCACCCGCTGACCGAACCAGGAGACGGCCGCCTTCGGGCGGCCGTTTTCGTTTCTCTTGTCTCGTGAAGCTCTAGGGGCCCGGTTCCGGGACGGAACGGGGGGCGGGGGTGATGCGTTGCCCTGCAAATGTCGGGCGGCGGCCCGCAGCCCGGCCGAACCTGCAACGGGAGCGAGACGGCTATGAAACTGTCACATGGAACCTGGGTGATGGTGCTGGACGGCGAGAAGTACCTGCTGCTGCGCAACCGCGGCGACGCGGACATTCTCGACCTGCGCGTGGTCGAGCACGAAGAGATCGATAATCCGCCGACCCACGATCAGGGAACCGAGCAGCCGGGCCGCAAGGCCGATGCCGGGCTGGGGCGCAGTGCGGTCGAGCAGACCGACTGGCACGCGCTGGAAAAGGCCAATTTCGCCGGCGACGTGGCCGATCGGCTGAAGAACTGGGCCCTGAAGAACCGGTTCAAAGAGCTGCTCGTCTGTGCCGATCCGAGGACTCTCGGAACGATCCGTCCGAAGTATCACAGCGAGGTCTCGCGCCGGCTCATCGGGGAGATCGACAAGGACCTGACCTCCCTGCCGGTGGATGAAATCGAACGTATCGTCGGGGCCGCCTGACGGCCGGCAGCGGTGTCAGACCGCGTCTGCAAGGTCCGGCGCGGATTGCGGTGACGCCAGGGGCAGGCAGATCACCACGATGGTGCCTTCGCCCGGCGTGCTCTGGATCGACAGATTGCCACCGAAGGCCTCCACCAGCAGCTTGGTGATGGACAGGCCCAGGCCGGTTCCCTCGTGTTTGCGCGTATAGGCCGTCGCCACCTGCCCGAACGGCTGCAAGGCCAGTTCGATCTCGTCCGGCGCCATGCCGATCCCCTTGTCCGACACCCGGATTTCCACGGTCGTAGGCGAGATCATGGCCGCGTCGACGCGGGCCTCTGTGTTGGGGGCGGAGAATTTCACGGCATTGGACAGCAGATTGAGGATGATCTGGCGGAACTTCACCGGGTCGATCTCCACGACCGAGGGAACGTCGGCGGACACGCTGGACCGGATCCTGACGTCGCGGCGGCTGGCCGAGGCCGCGGCGACGGCGATGCATTCGGCGATCTCGGCGCGCAGATCGACAGGCTCGATAGACAGGTCGAAATGTCCGCTCTCCAGCTTCGCCACGTCGAGGATCTCGTTGACGATCGACAGCAGGTGCCGGCCGCTGGAGTTGATGTCGGCTGCGTAGGATTTGTAGCGCGGGTTCACCGGTCCGAACACCTCGCTGCCGATGACATCGGAGAAGCCGATGATCGCGTTCAGGGGCGTCCGCAGTTCGTGGCTCATATTGGCGACGAACTCGGACTTCATCTGATTGGCCGCCTCGGCTCGGTTGCGCTCGCGTTGGGTCATCTCGAGCGCTTCGGAGGTCTTGGCGATCTGGGTTCGCAGGTTGCGCTCCGTGAGGACCAGCTTCGCCAGCGCCGTTCGCAACG
Organism: Thalassobaculum sp. OXR-137; assembly: GCF_034377285.1. Taxonomy (NCBI): domain Bacteria; kingdom Pseudomonadati; phylum Pseudomonadota; class Alphaproteobacteria; order Rhodospirillales; family Thalassobaculaceae; genus Thalassobaculum; species Thalassobaculum sp. OXR-137. Next base: position 2,742,557 of record NZ_CP139715.1, read on the forward strand.
CCCGCAGCGGAAAGATGTCGACGCAGAAGAACACGGCCATGCCGAGTCCCGCGCCGATCAGGCTCATGACAGCCAGCAGTTTCAGAAACGGGAACAAGCTCCTGGTCACCGTGACGGTCCCCAGGGCCTGGTCGGCCATGACGATGGGGTGCGTCGCCGATTGGGTAACCGTGCCTTGCCCATCGCCGATGCGCGCGATCTCCTCTCCGTCGGCGACGCGCACGATCTGCTGGGTGTCGGAATCCGGGGCCAGGGGACCGAGGAGGCGATGACCGTTGTAGCGCCACGACGGTCCCTGGATGTAGGCGAACTTTGCGAGGCTCTCGGCAGCGATATGGGCCTGCCGCTCCAGCATCCTGTCTTGGCCGAGGTAGGCTGTGATCCCGAAAACCGTCGGGAAGGCGACGGCGGTCGCCGTCCCGACCGCCAGAGACAGGATTCGGACAATCCTGCGAACCCGCCTGTATGAGTGTGTGGTTTCCATCCGGAGGGACTTCTTCGGACCGAACCCGGTTACTTCACCGGCACGGCTTCTCGATCCGCCATGATCCTCAGCCCATCCCCGGATCGCAGAAAATCCAGGAAGCCGGTCGCTGCCGGCGACGGGCCCCGGAGTTTGACGAAACACACCTGAAGCGGGAAGGGATACGCGCCCGTCGCGGCGTCGGCGGCGGTCGGCGCCCGGCCGTCGATCGGGACGACGTTGAGATCCAGTTGCTCGCTGCGGATCTGCAGCAGGGTCGTGATCGCGAACGAGCCGGCAATCCTGGCCGCCAGGGCGGCGTTCTCCTGGTCCGTCTTGCCGATGGCGATCCCCCGGCGCGTGAAGGCCCGGTCGAAGGCCTGCTGCAGGTCAGGCACCCGGGAGGCGAGATAGGGATGCTCGGATCCGCTATGGGGCCTCAGAATGACCTTCAACGGCGTTCCATCCGCCCAAGTGGGTGCGGGATCCCTGTAGATTGCCGGCAGATCTCTGACCGCGATGCTGTTGGGGGCAGGGTGGGAGGTGGCGAAGACCAGGGCAGTGATCAGACACAGGGTAACGTCCAGGCCTCCGGCAGTTTCCCGGCTCGTCAGCGGGCGACCGGCAAGACCGATATCGATGGCGCCGTCGGCCAGGGCCTGCATGCCGCCGGTCGAACCCATGCTGGGCAGGACCTCCACCCCCACGCCCGGTGTCTGGGCGGTGTAAGCGCGCCCGAGATCTCGGGCGAGTGCCAGCCCCATGCCGGTGCCGCCGATACGGATGGTGGATTCAGCTCGGGCTGACTGGAAGGCGGAGGCTGCCAGAATCAGCACCAGAGAGGCGAGTGCGCCGAGCCCGCCATGCCTCATACGGAAATCTGTCACCAAATCCTCCTCGCCATGGCCGACCCGGTCTGCGGGGGCGTAGGAAGAATACAGCGATTTAGATTTAGTTTTAATTAATTCCCGTAAACCAACTCGGGGCGTTGGTTCACGCCGTGGCCGGCAGCAGGTCGTCCGCGTAGACGTCGTCCACGTCGACGATGGCATAGGCGCTCGGATCGGCGAACAGCGCGCGCAGGGCGGCGTTGTTGATCTGGTGGCCGGCCTTCACCGCATCCACATGGCCGATCAGCGGCGCACCGGCCAGATACAGGTCGCCGACGCAGTCCAGCACCTTGTGGCGCACGAACTCGTCCTTGAAGCGCAGGCCGCCTTCGTTCAGCACCGTGTCGCCGTCGATGACGACCGCGTTGTCCAGGCTGCCGCCGCGGGCGAGGCCGTTGGCCTGCAAATACTCGACCTCGTGCAGAAAGCCGAAGGTGCGGGCCTGGGCGATCTCGTGGCGGAAGGTGCCGTTGACCATCTCCACGCCGAGCGAGGCATGGCCGATCGCCTTGCTGTCGAAGTCGATCTCGAAGTCGATAGCGTAGCTGTCGGCCGGGCTCAGCGTGACCCGCTTGCCGTCCATGTCCACCGTCACCGGCTTACGGATCTCGATGGCGCGGCGCGGCGCGTCCTGTTCGGCGATGCCGGCGCAGTCGATCAGGAAGACGAAGGGCTCAGACGACCCGTCCATGATCGCGACTTCCGAGCCGTCGATCTCCACCAGCGCGTTGTCGATCTCGCAGCCGGCGAAGGCAGCCATCAGGTGCTCGACCGTGCCGACGCGCACATCGTCCTCATTGGCGATGACGGTGCACAGGCGGGTATCGACCACGTTGTCGTAGCGTGCCGCGATGAACGGGTTGCGGTCCTGGATGTCGGTGCGGTGGAAGACGATGCCGTGATTGATCGGCGCAGGGCAGAGACGCATGGTGATCTGCGTGCCCGAGTGGAGCCCGACCCCGCGACACGGGATGGCCCGCTTGAGCGTCTTCTGACGGGACGCTGCGGCGTATCCTGGAAATCGTGTCGCCATGATCACTGTCGAGCCTCAATCATTCCATGTTCTAGGTCTACTTCCGTATCCCAAGCGGACAAAAAGCGACCCCGGTAGATTTAGCAATCCGACCGGGGTCGCGGAAGTCACTCTTTGTTACAGACTGTTACCGAAATTACAGCGCTGTATCAAAGAGTTATAGGGCGATGCTCAATTGGCCTGACGACGCAGGAAGGCCGGAATGTCGAGCATCTCGTCTTCGTTCTGGCTGGCCCGCACCCGATCGCCGGGGTTGAGCGCGCCGAGACGCGGCTGGGCGGCCTGAGCCGGCGCCGGACGCTGGGCCTGCTGCGGCTGCGGGGCCGGGGCCTCCGCCGGCTTGTCGTTCTTCAGGCCGAGCCCGGTGATCTGCCGGAACAGACCGGCGCTGCGGGACTTCGGAGCCGCGTCGGCGGCTTCGGCCCGGGTGGCGTTGACCATGTCGCTGCCGCGGAACGGGTCCGCCGCCTTCGGGGTCATGTCCGGACGACGCTGCGGCACCGTCGAGGCGGTCGGCCGGAAGGCGTCGGGAGCGACCTTCGCCACGGCCGGGGCCGCCGCGTCGACGATCTCGACCTTCTCGATCCCGGTCTCCTCCTGATCGTCCTCGGCGGAGTCCAGAGACGCCACCTCGGCGAAGTCGTCGGCATCCGGGAAGGACAGCTCGCCGATGCCGCTCTCGGCCTGACGGGTGATGTCCAGGGTGGACATGGACGCGGCCGGCTTCGGGGCCGGGGCCATCGGGGCGGCCTCGGCGCGGATCGCGGTCTCCGGCATGGGCTCCGGCTCCGGCTGCTTGACCGGGCGCGGGGTGACGACCGAGAGCTGCGGACGCGGCTTGGCGACCTGGCCTTCGGCGGCGATTCCGGTGGCGACCACGGAGACCCGCATCACCCCTTCCATCTTCTCGTCGAAGGTGGAGCCGAAGATGATGTTGGCGTCGCTGTCCACTTCCTCGCGGATGCGGTTGGCCGCCTCGTCGACCTCGAACAGGGTCATGTCGAAGCCGCCGGTGATGTTGATCAGCACGCCCTTCGCACCCTTCATGGAGGCGTCTTCCAGGAGCGGGTTGTTGATCGCGGCCTCGGCGGCGTCGATGGCGCGCTTCTCGCCGCTGGCCTCGCCGGTGCCCATCATCGCCTTGCCCATCTCGCTCATGACCGTGCGGATATCCGCGAAGTCGAGGTTGATCAGGCCCGGCATGACCATCAGGTCGGTGACGCCGCGCACACCGGAGTGCAGCACGTCGTCCGCCATGTTGAAGGCGTCCGCGAAGGTCGTCTTCTCGTTGGCGATCCGGAACAGGTTCTGGTTCGGGATAATGATCAGCGTGTCGACGTAGCTGGTCAGCTCCTCGATGCCGCCCTCGGCCAGGCGCATGCGGTGATGGCCTTCGAAGTGGAACGGCTTGGTGACCACGCCGACGGTCAGGATGCCGCGCTCGCGCGCCGCCCGGGCGATGACCGGGGCCGCACCGGTGCCGGTGCCGCCGCCCATGCCGGCGGTGATGAAGCACATGTTGGCGCCGTTCAGGGCGTCGAGGATCTCCTCGATCGACTCCTCGGCGGCGGCCCGGCCGACATCCGGACGGGAGCCAGCGCCGAGACCCTGGGTGACCTCGGCCCCGAGCTGGATGCGCCGCTCGGCCATGGACTGCTTCAGCGCCTGGGCGTCGGTGTTGGTCGAGATGAAGTTCACACCGCCGAGATTGGCGCTGATCATGTTGTTGACGGCATTGCAACCGGCGCCGCCGACACCGACGACGGTGATGTTCGGGGCCAGCTCGTTGTCTTCGTTGGGGACAGTGATGTTGATGGTCATGCGTGCCTCCGGGGTAGCGTCAAATCTTGGCGGGGTGGGGGGAGCGGCCGTCGCCGCGGGAGTCGTCGATGGTCGAGTGTCCGTCGCCGGTGGGGTCGGCGGCGGAGGAAGGTTGCGGGTCGCGCGAAACGACGTTTCTCGCCTGACGGCGCCAGCAGGAGCCGTGAGCACCGACCGAGGGCTGGACGGTGATGGAGCGGGGGTGTGCGGGGGAATGCGAGGATCGTTCGCGCATCAGAAATGCTCCTTCAGCCACGAGCCGACCCGGCCGAAGAGGCCGGCGGACTCGGTTTGCGGGGCAGGCGCCAGACGGGGGGCGTCGAGGTGGGGATTGGCGGCGTAGACCAGCAGCCCGGCGCAGGTCGAGAAGGCTGGCCCGCCCGCAGCCTCGGCGAGGCCCTGGACGCGGATCGGCCGGCCCATGCGAACCTGCTTGTCGAGGATGAGCTGGGCGAGCTCACGCGCGCCCGGCAGCTGGCTTGCACCGCCGGTCAGCACGACGCGCCGGCCGGCGATCTTGTCGAACCCGCTGGCTTCCAGCCGAGAACGGACAAGTTCGAAGGTCTCCTCCAGCCGCGGACGGATGATCCCGACCAGCAGCGACTTGGAGACGTGATTGGGTTGGACGTGGTCCTCCTCGCCGATCGGCGGGACGTCGATGGTCTCCTGATCGTCGAGCGGCGAGGGCAGGGCGCTGCCGTACAGCGTCTTGATCCGCTCGGCGGCGAGGATCGGGGTGGAGAACCCGCGGGCGATGTCGTTGGTCACGTGGTGGCCGCCGACCGGGATGCAGTCGGTATAGACCACGTTGCCGTCGAAGAAGACGGCGAAGCTGGTGGTGCCGCCGCCCATGTCGATCACGGTGACGCCCAGATCCATCTCGTCGTCGACCAGGCAGGACAGGCCCGAGGCGTAGGGCGAGACGACCAGCGCGTCCATGTCCAGGTGGCAGCGCTCCAGCACCGTGGAGAGGGTCCGCACGGCGCCGCTGTTGGCGGTGACCACGTGCATGTGCGCACCCAGGGTCTCGCCGAACATGCCGCGCGGATCGCGGATGCCGTTGGTGCCGTCGATGGTGAAGCCCACCGGGATCGAGTGGATCAGGTCCTGGCCGTCGAGGTTCTCCAGATGGCGCCACTGGTCGAGCACCCGGCGCAGGTCGCTGTCGCCGACCTCGTGACCGGCGACGGAGACTTCCACCCCCACCGTCTGCGAGGCGGGCCAGCCGCCGGAGATGTTCACCATTACGGAGCGCAGTTCGGCGCCGGCCATCTTCTCGGCCGCGTGCACGGCGTTCAGGATCGAGGCCTCGAGCTGGTCGACATCGGTGATGCGGCCGGCCTTCACGCCGCGGCTGACCTGGTGGCCGATGCCGGCCACGCGGATCGAGCCCGACGGCAGCCCAGCCCCCGCCAGGAGCGGGTTCGACGGTGGGTCGCCGATCTTGGCAACGAAACAGCACACCTTGCTCGACCCGATGTCGAGGGCGGCGACCAATCCGCTTCGTGTTTTGCCCAGGGGCTTTCTCACCGGTGTGTCCTTCTTCCGTTCGTCAGGTGTTGGCGCCGGGGGACGCGGCGCGCTCGCGCGCGGCCGGGGTCACCCGCATGATCAGCTGGTCGGGAATGCGCAGGTCGATGGTCACCACGTCGCGCTCCAGCACGCCGTGCTCGCGCGCCAGGCTGGCCAGGTGGGTCCAGGCGCCGGCCGGATCGACCTCCGGCAGTTCCACGTCCATCCCGTTGTTCAGCCGGACGGTCCAGCGCCGGCCGCTGACCCAGGTCAGGGCGCGCACGCGCTGCAGCAGTTCCGGCTCGCTCGACAGCATGGCCAGCGCGCCGGCGGCCCGCTTCGGGGCCTCCTCGCCGATGACGATCGGCAGGTCGTGGAACTTGCGGACGTCCTGTCCCGCGATCGCCACGCCGTCCTGATCCACCAGGGTGAAGTCGCGGCCGCGCTGCCACAGGGCGATCGGCCGTCGCTCCACCAGGGTCACATGCAGGGTGTCCGGCAGGCGGCGCTCGACCCGGGCGTCCTTGACCCAGGGCAGGGCCAGGACCCGCTCGCGGGTGGCCTCCAGGTCGACGCTGAGGATCGGCGTGCCGCGCTGGACGCCGACCTGCTCCAGCAGGGCGCCGGGCTTGGTGTTCTCGCGGCCGGAGACCAGCACGTCGTCGATGGCGAGGCCGGCGTCGGCGGTGAGCTGCAGCGCGCCGTCGGTCACGTTCGCCCAGGCGCGGGCGAAGCTGCCGGACTGAACGGTCCAGCCGATGGCGGTGCCGGCGCCGACGATCACCACGGCGGCCGCGCCGAAGCGCAGCAGCGGGCCGCGCCAGGCCGGGACCGGACGATGACGGCGGGCGGGGGTCGCCTTGCCGCGCTTGCCCTTGGCCGGCTGCTTCTTCGCCGCGGAGAAGGGGGTCAGTAGTCGCATCGGGCCCCCTCCACCATGCGGGCGACCAGCTCCGGGAAGGAGATGCCGCGGAAGGCGGCCTGCTCCGGCACGAGCGAGGTCGGGGTCATACCCGGCTGCGTGTTGATCTCCAGCAGGTACAGCGTGCCCGGATCGGACTTGGTGTCGTCGTATCGGAAGTCGCAGCGGCTCACCCCGCGGCAGCCCAGCGCCTCATGGGCGCGGCGGGCCGTCTCCAGCGCTTCCTCGCGGATCGCGGCGGGGATCGGCGCCGGCAGCAGGTGGATCGAGCCGCCCTCGGCGTACTTGGCCTCGTAATCGTAGAAGCCGCGGTCGGAAGTGATCTCGGTCACTTCCAGCGGCTCGCCGTCGAGCACGGCGACGGTCAGCTCGCGGCCGTCGATGAACGGTTCCACCAGCACCCGGTCGCCGAAGGTCCAGTCGCTGCCGGTCGGTCGGTAGTTATCGCCGTCCTTCACGATGTGGACGCCGACGCTGGAACCCTGGTCGATCGGCTTGATGACGTAGGGCGGGTCCATCGGATGGCCGTTCTCGAAGGCGTCGAGACTGACCACCATGCCGCCCGGGCAGCGCAGGCCGAGGCGCGAGAACACGTCCTTCGCCGTCGGCTTGTCCATGGCGACGGCCGAGGCCCGCACGCCGGAATGGGTATAGGGGATGCCGAGCACGTTCAGCACGCCCTGGATCGTGCCGTCCTCGCCGACGGGGCCGTGCAGGGCGTTGAAGCACACGTCCGGGTGCATCGCCTCCAGCTTGCCGGCGATGGCGCGGTCCACGTCGATCTCGGTCACCTTGAACCCCGCCTGGCGCAGGGCCTTGGCGCATTCCCGGCCGGAGGAGAGCGACACTTCGCGCTCCGGCGACCAGCCGCCCTTCAGGACGGCCACATGGGTCTCGGCCCGGCTCATGCCTGCTCTCCCGTGTTGGTCGGCTTGCCGATGCGGCGGATCTCCCAACGCAGCTCGACGCCGCTGGTCTCCTGGACCCGGCGACGGACTTCCTCGCCCAGGGTCTCGATCTCCTCGGCGGTGGCGTCGCCCATGTTGAGCAGGAAGTTGCAGTGCAGCTCCGACACCATGGCATCGCCGATCCGCAGTCCGCGGCAGCCGGCTTCGTCGATCAGTTTCCAGGCCTTGCCGCCGTCCGGATTGGCGAAGGTCGACCCACCGGTGCGCACCCGGCGCGGCTGGGTGTCCTCGCGGGCGTCGCGGATGTCGCGCATGGTCTGGGCGATGGTCTCCGGATCGCCCGGGCGGGCCCGGAACGTGGCGCTGGTGACGATCCAGTCCTCCGGCAGCTCGCTGTGCCGGTAGGCAAGGCCCAGGTCGTCGGCGGTGAGGGTATGGGCATGGCCGAGCGGGTCCAGGGCGCGGGCGGAGATCAGCGCATCGCGGACCTCGCTGCCATAGGCGCCGGCATTCATGCGGATCGCGCCGCCGATGGAGCCGGGGATGCCCGACAGGAACTCCAGACCGGTCAGCCCGGCCTTCTGCGCGGTGGCGGCGACGGTCACGTCCAGAGCGGCGGCGCCGGCGGTGACCCGCTCGCCGTCGATGGCGATCTGCGCGAAAGGCTTGCCCAGGCGCACGACCACGCCGTCGAGTCCGCCGGACCGCACCAGCAGGTTCGAGCCGACGCCGATCACCGTGACCGGGACGTCGCCCGGCTTGCCGGCGAGGAAGTCCATCAGGTCGGCCTCGTCCGCCGGCCGGTACAGCACCTCGGCCGGGCCGCCGACCTTGAACCAGGTCAGCGGAGCCAGCGGCGCGTCCTCGCGGTACTCGCCGCGCAGCTCGGGCAGTCGGTCGATGAGTTTGCTCATGGCGGCTCGCCGCGGTGGTTTCGCCAGGGTGATCACGCCGCACCCCCGTCTTCGGGGCCGACGATGTGGGCGATCTGACCCGGCAGCGCCTGGGCCCAGTTGGTGATGCTGCCCGCACCCAGGCACACGACCATGTCGCCCTTGCCGCAGAGATCGACCGCCATCGCGGCGAGCTCGACCGGATCGGTCAGCGCCATCACCCGGCGATGGCCGCGCGACCGCAGGCCGGCGACCAGGGCGTCGCGGCCGATGCCGTCGATCGGCACCTCGCCGGCGGCATAGACGTCGGCCACGATCACCGCGTCGGCGTCGTTGAAGCAGGAGCAGAAATCCTCGAACAGGTCGCGCAGGCGGGTGTAGCGGTGCGGCTGCACCACGGCGACGACCCGGCCGTCGCCGGCGGCGGCCCGGGCGGCGGACAGCACGGCCGCGATCTCCACCGGGTGGTGGCCGTAATCGTCGATCACGGTGATGCCGCCGGCCTCGCCGGTCTTGGTGAAGCGGCGCTTCACGCCGGAGAAGCCTTCCAGCGCGGTGCGCATCTGGGCGTCGGGGATGCCCATCTCGGCGGCCACGGCGATCGCGGCCAGCGCATTCTGCACGTTGTGCCGGCCGTACATCGGCAGCAGCAGGTTCTCGATCCGCCGGTCCTCGCCATGGGCCCGGTCGGTGATGATCGCGGTGAAGCGCGAGCCGGCGGGGGTGATGTCCACGTCGACGCCGCGCACGTCCGATTGCGGGCCGAAGCCGTAGGTCACGATGCGGCGGTCGGACACCCGCGGGATCAGCGCCTGCACCGTCGGATGGTCGAGGCACATGGCGGCGAAGCCGTAGAACGGGATGTTCTGCACGAAGCTTTCGAACGCCCGCTGCAGGTTCTCGAAGGAGCCGTGGAAGTCCAGGTGTTCCGGGTCGATGTTGGTGACGACGGCGATGGTCGCCGGCAGCTTCACGAAGCTGCCATCGCTCTCGTCGCTCTCCACCACCATCCACTCGCTCTCGCCGAGGCGGGCGTTGGTGCCGTAGGCGTTGATGATGCCGCCGTTGATCACGGTCGGATCGAGCCCGCCGCCGTCGAGCACCGCGGCGACCAGGGAGGTGGTCGTGGTCTTGCCGTGGGTGCCGGCGACCGCGATCGACCATTTCAGCCGCATCAGCTCGCCCAGCATCTCGGCCCGGTGGACGACCGGGATCATCCGCTCGCGCGCTGCGACCAGTTCCGGGTTGTCCGGCTTGATCGCGGTGGAGATGACGACGATGGCCGCCTCGGCCACGTTCTCGGCGGTCTGGCCGATGAACACGGGAATGCCGAGCTGCTTCAGGCGCTTGACGTTCGGGTTCTCGGCAATGTCGCTGCCCTGCACCTGATAGCCCAGATTGTGCAGGATCTCGGCGATGCCGCTCATGCCGATGCCGCCGATGCCGACGAAATGCAGGGTCCCGATCGAGAGGGGGATCGTTCTCATGCGGCGGCACTCCGGGTCGCGGGGGCTTGTGTGGCGGCAGCGCCGGTTGCGGCCGTCCCGACCAGCCCGGCGGTCGACAGCACCAGGGCCGCCAGATCCTCGACCGCGTTCGGCCGGCCATAGGCACGGGCGGCAGCGGTCATGGCGGACAGCCGGTCGGTGTCGTCGAGCAGGTCGGAGAGCAACTCAGCGATGTCCGCGGGCCTAAGGTCGGCTTGCGGCAAAACTAGGGCACCGTCCGCCGCCTCGATGGCACGGGCGTTGGCGGTCTGGTGATCGTCGATGGCGCTGGGGTAGGGGACCAGCAGGGCCGGGCGTCCGGCGACCGTGTTCTCGGCCACGGTGGAGGCGCCGGAGCGGCAGATCAGCAGGTGTGCGGCGCGCAGCCGCTCCGGCATGTCGTCGAAGAAGCGGCGCACGTCGGCGGTCACGCCGATGGCGGCATAGGCGGCGACGACCTGATCGACTTCCGCCGGCCGGGCCTGCTGGGCGATGCGCAGACGGGCGCGAATCGGCTCGGGCAGCAGGGCGATCGCGGCCGGGATCAACTCGGCGAAGACGCTGGCGCCCTGGCTGCCGCCGGTCACCAGGATCTCGCGCGGACCGTTCTCCGTCAGCGGCACCGGATCCATGTCGCGTACGGCCTTCACCGCCTCGCGCACCGGATTGCCGACCAGGACGACCTTGCGGCGGTCGGAGGCCGGGATCTTCTCGACCGTCTCGAAGCAGGTGGCGATGGCAGACGCCTGCGTGGCCAGCAGCCGATTGGCCCGGCCGATCACCGCGTTCTGCTCGTGCAGGACGACCGGGATGCCGCGGCCGCCGGCGGCGAGCACCGTCGGCACGCTGGCATAGCCGCCGAAGCCGACGACGACGGCGGGCTGCAGCTTGCCCATGAGGCGGCGGGCGTCGAACCAGCCGAGCAGCAGCTGGGCGGCACCCTTGAGCTTCGGCACGAAGCCGCGCCCGGCGATGCCGCCGGCGCGGATCTTGTGGACCTCGATGCCTGCGGACGCATCGTCGAAGGCGCCGCCGCGGGTGTCGGTCACCAGGGCCACGCGGTGGCCGCGTGCGGCCAGCAACTCGGCCAGGGCCTTGGCCGGGAAGACGTGGCCGCCGGTGCCGCCGGAGGCGAGGACGATGGGGCGCTGTTGGGTGGCCTGGGTCATGCCAGCACCTCCCGGTCGGTGCCGCGGCGACGGGTCAGGGCCAGCGCCATGCCCATGGCGAAGGCCAGCGCGATCAGCGACGAGCCGCCGTAGCTGATGAACGGCAGGGTCATGCCCTTGGCCGGCATCAGGCTGACCGCCGAGGCCATGTGGATCAGCGCTTGAAGGGCGATCTGGGTCAGCAGGCCGGCGGCGGCGATCAGCACGAACAGGCTGGTCTCCGACAGCAGCTTGGCGTAGCCGCGCAGGACCACGAAGGCATAGAGCGTGATGATGAGCAGGCAGGCGAGCCCGCCGAACTCCTCGCCGGCGACCGAGAAGATAAAGTCGGCATGGGCGTCCGGCAGGTACGCCTTCACCGTGCCTTCGCCCGGGCCGGTGCCGAGCAGGCCGCCGTTCACGAAGGCCTCCAGGGAGCGGTCGACCTGATAGGTGTCGCCCGAGGCCGGGTCGAGGAAGCGGTGGACGCGGCTGGCCACGTGCGGGAACACCAGATAGGCGCCGACCGCACCGGCAGCGCCCAGGCCGGCGAGGCCACCGACGAAGATCATCGGCAGGCCGGCGAGGAAGAACTGGCCGAACCAGATGGCGCTGATCATCACCGTCATGCCGAAATCCGGCTGGGACAGCAGCAGGGCGACCAGCAGGGCGTACAGGCCGATGGCGATGAGGTGGCCGGGGAACGCCGGATCGCGGCGCCACTCGGCGAACATCCAGGCGGTCACCACAGCCATGAACGGCTTGGCGAACTCGCTGGGCTGCAGGGAGAAGCCGCCGATGCTGATCCAGCGCACGGCTCCCTTGATCTCGGTGCCGACGAACGGCACCAGGAAGAGCAGCACGATGGTCCCGGCGAGGCCGACCGTGGCCAGCCGGCGCACCTGCTGCGGCGACAGCATGGACACGCCGATCATCACCGCGACGGCGACCGGCAGGATCACGAACTGGCGGCGCACGAAATAGAAGCTGTCGACGCCGATGCGCTCGGCGACGGCCGGGCTGGCGGCCAGGATCAGCAGGGAACCGATCAGCACGATGAACAGGACGGCGCCCACGGTCCAGCGGTCGACGGTCCACCACCAGCGGCCGAGAATGGAGCGGTCGGTGCGGGCGATGGCGCTCATGAGGCCCTCCGTTCCGCCGCGGCGCCGTCGCCGTCGTCGCCGGTCAGGTCGCGGACCAGATCGCTGAACTGCTGGCCGCGGACCTCGAAGTTGGGGAACTGGTCGAAGCTGGCGGCGGCCGGGGAGAGCAGGACCGTGGCGCCGCGGATGCCGTCCGCCTGGGCGTCAGCATGGGCCTGGCGCACGGCACTGTCGAGGGTGCGGCACAGAACGGTCGGGCAGGCGTCGCCGATCTGGCGCACGAAGGTGCCGGCACTCTCGCCGATCAGGTAGGCCCGCTTGACTCGGCTGAACAGCGGCGCCAGCGGCTCCACGCCGCCTTCCTTGGCCCGGCCGCCGGCGATCCAGTAGATCGGGTCGTAGCAGGCCAGCGCCCGGGCGGTGGCATCGGCATTGGTCGCCTTGCTGTCGTTCACATAGGTCACCCCGCCGCAAACCGCGACCCGCTCCTGTCGGTGGGCCAGGCCGGGGAAGGTGGTGATGGCGGTCGCGACGGCGTCGCGGCTGAGGCCGAGCGCCAGGCAGGCGGCGCTGGCGGCGGCGGCGTTCTGGGCGTTGTGCACGCCGGGCAAGGCCGGGGCGCGGTCGAGCTCCAGCATCCGGCGCGGCTGGCCGGTGCGGGCGTCGATCAGGACCCCGTGATCGGCATAGACGCCGCCGACGACCTGCTCGTGGCCGGAGATCTCGACCAGCCGGGCGCCGTCGCGGCGCAGCATCTCGGCCATCTCGTGGGACGGCTCGTCGTCGACGCCGACGACGGTGACCGAGCCTGGAGGCTGGTGGGCGAAGATCCGGCGTTTGGCGGCGATATAGCCGGCCAGGGTGCCGTGCCGCTCGATATGGTCGGGCGTGATGTTCAGCCAGACCGCGACCGTCGGGGCCAGGGAGGGGGTGAGTTCGAGCTGGTAGGAGCTAAGTTCGAGCACCAGCACGCCGTCGCGGCCCGGATCCTCGAACTCGAGCGCCGGCCGGCCGAGATTGCCGCCGACCTCAACCTTCAGGCCGGCCTCGGCGAGGATATGGCCGATCAGGGCGGTGGTGGTGGACTTGCCGTTGGTGCCGGTGATGGCGACGACCCGGCGGTCCGGCAGGGCGCGCAGCAGCAGCTCGACATCGCCGATGATCGACAGATCGCGCGCCTTGGCATCGGCGGCGACCGGATGCGGCTCCGGATAGGTGTGCGGAATGCCCGGCGACAGGATCAGGGCATCGACCTCGCCCAGACCGCGGGCGGCGAGATCGACCAGTTCCACGCCCGCCATGCCGGCGACGTGGTTGCGGCCGGCCTCGGTATCGTCCCAGGCGAGCACCTTGGCGCCGGCCTGCGCCAGCGCACGCGCCGCCACCGCCCCGGATTTGCCGAGGCCCATGACGGCGTAGGTCCTGTCTTTCGCGAAGTCGAGGCTCACCATGGCGCTACCTCAGCTTCAGCGTGGACAGGCCGACCAGCGCCAGGATGATGGCGATGATCCAGAACCGGATGACGATGGTGGGCTCCTGCCAGCCCTTCTTTTCGAAGTGGTGGTGCAGCGGCGCCATGCGGAAGACGCGCTTGCCGGTCAGTTTGAACGAGGCGACCTGGACGATCACCGAGACCGTCTCCAGCACGAACAGGCCGCCGACGATGGCCAGCACCAGCTCGTGCTTGGTGATCACGCTGATGGCGCCGAGCGCGCCGCCCAGGGACAGGGAGCCGGTGTCGCCCATGAACACCATGGCCGGCGGGGCGTTGAACCACAGGAAGCCGAGACCGGCGCCGATCAGCGCGCCGCAGACGACGGCCAGCTCGCCGGTGCCCGGCACGTGGTGGATCTGCAGGTAGTTGGCGAAGACCGCGTTGCCGACCAGGTAGGAGATCAGCGCGAACACCCCGCCGGCGATCATCACCGGCACGATCGCCAGCCCGTCGAGCCCGTCGGTCAGGTTCACCGCGTTCGACGCGCCGATCATCACGAACACCGCGAAGGGGATGAAGAACCAGCTCAGGTTCAGCAGCAGGTCCTTGAAGAACGGCACCGCCAGGCTGAAGGTCAGCGGCTCCTCGAAGGTCGAGGTGATGGCCAGCGCCGCCGCCGTGGAGATGGCGATCTGGAAGGCGAGCTTCAGCTTGCCCGGCAGGCCCTTGGTGTTCTTCTTGGTCAGCTTCAGCCAGTCGTCGCAGAAGCCGATCGCGCCGAAGCCCAGGGTCACCATCAGGGTCGCCCAGACATACAGGTTCGACAGGTTCGCCCAGAGCAGGGTGGACACCACCAGCGCGATCAGGATCAGCAGGCCGCCCATGGTCGGCGTGCCCTTCTTGGTCAGCAGGTGGCTTTCCGGACCGTCCTCGCGGATCGGCTGCCCGTCGGCCTGCCGGCTCTTGAGCCAGCGGATGACGGCCGGCCCCATCACGAAGGCGATGAACAGCGCCGTCATCGTCGCCCCGCCGGTGCGGAATGTCAGATAGCGGAACAGGTTGAAGGCCTGGAACTGGTCGGCGAAGGGAGCGAGAAGGTTGTACAGCATGGCTCAGCGCCCCCCGGCCTGAAGGCGCGGGGCGGGGGAGCCGGCGGCTTCCACGGCGGAGACGATCGCCTTCATGCCCATGGCGAGGGATCCTTTGATGAGCACCACGTCGCCATCCTTCACATTGGCCGCGACCGCTGCGGCCAGCGCGTCGGCGGTCTCGGTCCATTCGGTCACGCGATCCCGGCCCAGCGCGTCGCGCAGGTGGGCCATGGCATCGCCGCAGAGGTAGATCGCGTCCGGCCGCGCCGCCTCGACGGCGTCCTTGAGCCCGGCATGGGCGGCGGGGGCGGTGGCACCCAGTTCTCGCATGTCGCCGAGCACGAGGATCCGACGGCTCGCCGGGGTGTTGGCGAAGACGGACAGGGCGGCGCGTACGGCGGGCGGGCTGGCGTTGTAGCTTTCGTCGATCAGCAGGGCGGAGCCGCCATCGGCGGTGCCGAGGGTGATCTGGCCGCCGCGGCCGCGCATGGCGGAGACGGTCGCCAGCCGGTCGAGGCAGGCGGCGAGGTCGAGCTTCAGGGCGTGCAGCACGGCCACCACGCCGAGACTGTTGAAGCCCCAGTGCTCACCGATGCCGCCGACGGTCCAGGTCATGTCGGTTCCGGCCACGGCGGCGGTCACCCGGGTGCCGTCGGAGCCCGGTTCGATGGCGATCCCGCGCACGTCGCAGGTGGCGCCCTGGCCGAAGGTGGCGATGCGGTCGACGCCGAGGACGCGGGCCCGTGCCCGGATGCGCTCGAAACTGCCGTTGTCGGCGTTCAGCACCGCGACGCCGCCGGGTTGGAGCCCTTCGAGGATCTCCGCCTTGGCGTCGGCGATGCCGTCGATGCCGTCGAAGAACTCGATATGCACCGGCTCGACATTGGTGATGATCGTGGCGTGGGGGGCCACGAGCCGGGTCAGCGGCCGGATCTCGTCGGCGTGGTTCATGCCCAGCTCGAAGACCGCGAAGTCGCAGTCCTGCGGCAGGCGGGCCAGGGAGAGCGGGGCGCCGATGTGGTTGTTCAGGTTGCCGACGCTGGCCACGGTCTTGCCGTACACCGCCAGGCAGGCGGCCAGCATTTCCTTCGTGCCGGTCTTGCCGACGCTGCCGGTCACCGCGACGATCCGGGCGCGGGAGCGGGCGCGGGCGGCGCGGGCCAGATCCTCCAGCCCAGCCAGCACGTCCTCGACCACCAGCAGCGGCGCGTCGTCCAGACCTTCCGGGATCCGGGAGACGAGGGCGGCGGCGGCACCGGCCTTCAGGGCGGCGGCGACGTAGTCATGGCCGTCCACCCGCTCGCCCGGCAGAGCGACGAACAGGTCGCCGGCCGCGATCTTGCGGCTGTCGATGGTCACGCCGGTCGCCGACCAGTCCGGGCCGATCGGCTTGCCCTGGGTCGCCTCGACGGCGGCGTCGCGGGTCCACAGCACGGTCATGCGGCACCTGCCCCGGCGGCGCCAGAGATTTGGGCAATCGCCTCGCGCGCCACGGTGGCGTCGTCGAAGGGGTGCTTGACCCCCTGGATCTCCTGCCCCTGCTCGTGGCCCTTGCCGGCGATCACCAGCACGTCGCCCGATCCGAGCCGGGCGACGGTCTCGTGGATCGCGGTGCGGCGGTCGCCGATCTCCACGCCGCCCCTGCAGGCGGCGAGCGTTGCGGCGCGGATCAGGGCCGGGTTCTCGGAGCGCGGGTTGTCGTCGGTAACGATCGGTCGGTCGGCGTATTTCGCGACCGCCGCCCCCATCATCGGACGCTTGCCCGGATCGCGGTCGCCGCCGCAGCCGAACACGCACCAGAGTTCGCCGTTCGTATGCGGCCGGACCGCCTTCAGCACCGTTTCCAGCGCGTCGGAGGTATGGGCGAAATCGACATAGACCGCGGCCCCGTTGTCCAGCACCGCGACCCGCTCCATGCGGCCGCGCACGCCGGTCAGGGCCGGCAGCGCCTCCAGGGCTAGTTCCATCGGCGTTCCGCTGCCGAGGGTCAGGCCCAGGGCGGCGAGCACGTTCCAGGCCTGGAAGTCGCCGATCAGTCCGAGTTCCACCAGATGCGAGCGGCCGCCGACGGCGATCTCCAGCGCCTGGCCGGTCGGCAGGGCGCGCCGTTCGACCAGGCGCAGCTCGGCGCCCGGCCGCATGCCGTAGCTCATCACCCGGTGGCGGCGGCGTTCGGCCGCCTCGCGGAACTTGTCGAATTCCGGGGAATCCATGTTCAGCACGGCCGTCCCGCCCGGCGCCATGACCCGGTCGAACAGGCCGAGCTTGGCGGTGCGGTAGGCGTCCATGTCGCCGTGGTAGTCGAGATGGTCGCGGGTCAGGTTGGTGAAGGCGGCGGCGGCGATCTCGACCCCGTCCAGGCGGGCCTGATCCAGCCCGTGGCTGGAGGCTTCCAGGGCTGCGTGATCGACGCTCACATGGGCGAGCTCGTGCAGTACCTGATGCAGGCGCACCGGATCCGGCGTGGTCAGGCTCGGCCCGGTGGTCTCGCCGTCCACGGTCAGGCCGAGGGTGCCGATGGAGGCGGCGGAATACCCGGCGCCGTTCCAGATCTGGCGGGTGAACTCGGCCACCGACGTCTTGCCGTTGGTGCCGGTCACCGCAACCACGGTCTCGGGCTGCGGGCTGTAGAATCGGGCGGCCATCCGGGCGAGGCGGCGGCGCGGATCGGCGTCGCGCACCAACCCGACCGCGCACTCGGCGACGTCCGGGGTGGTCAGCACGGCGGCGGCACCCTTGGCCACGGCAACGGCGATATAGGTGCGGCCGTCGAGCCTGGAGCCCGGCAGGGCGGCGAACAGGTAGCCCGGCTGCACCTCGCGGCTGTCGGCGGTCAGCCCGACGATTTCCGGATCGCCGGCGACCAGGGCCGCAGGGGTGGTGTTCGGGGCTGCGCTCTGGGCGTTGATGAGATCAGAAAGACGCAAGTCGTTTACCTCCAGCATCGGGTAAATCGACCAGCAGATCGCGGCGAATCTCGGGCGCATCCATGTCCACCGGCGCCACACCGAGGAGGGGGGCGGCCCGTTCGACGATGCGCTTGACGGCGGGGGCGGCAACCCAGCCGCCGGTGGCGTAGCCATGGCTGAACTTCTGGCCCTTCGGCTCGTCCACCATGATCAGAACGACGTATTTCGGATCGTTCACCGGGAAGGCGGCGACGAAGGAGGAGATCAGCGACTTGCGGGCATAGCCGCGGCCTCCGCCGGCCTTTTCCGCCGTGCCCGTCTTGCCGCCGACCAGGTAGCCCGGCGCGTCGGCGTTGCGGCCGGTGCCGTCGACCACCACCAGACGCATCAGCTTGCGCATGGCCTCCGAGGTGGACTGCTTCATCACCTGCTCGCCGATCACCCGGCCGGTGGTCTTCAGCAGGGTTGTCGGCCGCTTGATGCCGCCGTTCATGACCGTCGCCACGCCTGCCGCCAGGTGCATCGGGCTGACCGACATGCCGTGGCCGAAGGAGATCGTCATGGTGTTGATCGGACGCCAGGGCGACGGGACCAGCGGGTAGCCGCGCTCCGGCAGTTCGACGGACATCGGCTGCAGCATGCCCAGGCGGCCCATGAAGTCCTGCTGCCGCTCGGTGCCGACATCCATCGCCATCTTCACCGAGCCGATATTGGAGGAGTACTTGAAGATCTCCGCCACCGACAGCCAGCGGTTCTCGCCATGGAAGTCGTTGATGGTGAAGCGGGCGATCTTGATCGGCTTGCTGGTGTCGTAGCCGTCGCGCAGGGTCACGGTGCCGGCGTCGAGCGCCATGGCGGTGTTAAAGATCTTGAAGGTTGAGCCCATCTCGTAAACGCCGAGCGTCGCGCGGTTGAAGCGCTGGTCGTCGCTCATGTCGGCGGCCATGTTCGGGTCGAAATCGGGCAGCGACACCATGGCGACGGTCTCGCCGGTGCGCACGTCGAGCACGATGCCGGTGCCGCCGATCGCCTCGAAGCTGGTGATCTGGTGGGCCAGTTCCTGGCGCACGATGTGCTGGATCCGCAGGTCGACGGACAGGTGCAGCGGCTCGCGGCCGCCGCGCAGGACCTCGTCGAACGACCGCTCGATGCCGGAAATGCCGCGATCGTCGATGTCGGTGAAGCCGACCACATGGGCCATCAGCGAGCTCTGCGGATAGATCCGCTTCCACTCGTCCATGAAATGCAGGCCCGGAATGCCGAGCGCGTTGACCCGGTACTGCTCGTGCGGGGTCAGGCTGCGCTTCAGCCAGACGAATCGGCGGTTGGCCCGCAGCTTGGCCTCGACCTCCGGCACGGCGAGGTCGGTCAGCACGGTGGTCAGCCGGCGCGCGGCGCGGGCCGGGTCCAGGACCTCCGTCGGGTCGGCGTAGAGCGAGGGGGTGCGCAGGGAGGTTGCCACCAGCAGGCCGTTGCGGTCGACGATGTCGGCCCGGCCGGTCTGCAGGGCGGCATCGGCGGCGGCGGTCGGCACCGTCGGCTCGTTGTGGTCGCGCAGGGCGGACAGCTCGATCACCCGGCCGCCGACCGCGGTGAAGGCCAGGGTCAGCAGGCAGCCGGCCAGGATCAGCCGGTTGCGGCCGATCTCGAGCGCCTGCTTGGCGACGCCCTCCAGCCGAACCGACTTGCCGGCCCGGATCTGCGACATCTCGCTCATCGCCGCACCTTCGCGGAGATGGCGATCGGACGCGGCAGCGGCGCCGGCGGCGCGAAGGCCGGCAGGGCGGCGGTCGCCACGCCGGCGGCGGACGGGTCGCTGATCCCCACGTTCATGGTGTCGGTGCCGTCGAGACCGGGCAGGCGGATCGGAAGCTGCTCGATCTGTCCCAGGCGGCTGGTGTCCAGCGGCACCAGATCCAGGTGGCGGCGGACCATCGCCTCCAGGTTGGCCGGGCGGTTCAGATAGGACCACTCGGCCTCCAGCACGTGCACCGCCTCCTGGTTGGCCAGGATCTCGCGGTGGAGGGCGGCGAGCCGCTCCTCGCGGTCCTGCACCTCGTACTTGACCAGGAAGAGGGCAACCCCGAGGCAGGTGGAGACGAGGAACCAAAGGATCGTTACGCGACGCATCACGCTGCCTCCTGCCCGGTCCAGGCCGGGGCATCCGTGCGGTGACCGACCCGAAGACGGGCGGAGCGGGCACGGGGGTTGCGCGCGATCTCCTCGTCCGTCGGGGCGATCGGGCGGGTGCTGGTAAGGGTGAAGGTCGGCTCCCGCTCGGCGCGCTTGCCGGCGATGGCGTCGGGGGTGTGGCGCGAGGGGTTCGCGGTGCGGCCGGAGCGCTGGCGCAGGAAGGTCTTCACCCGCCGGTCCTCCAGCGAATGGAAGCTCACGATGGCGAGCCGCCCGCCCGGCGCCAGCAACCGCTCGGCGGCTTCCAGCCCCTGGTCGAGCTCTTCCAGTTCCCGGTTCACGTGGATGCGCAGGGCCTGGAAGGTGCGGGTGGCGGAGTCGATGTTGCGATCCGGGGCGGACGGCACCACCCGGCGGACAAGCTCGGCAAGCTCGCCGGTCCGCCGGATGGGCGTCGTCGTCCGTGCCGTGACGATCGCTTTGGCGACGCGGCGGGCATACCGCTCTTCGCCGAGATGGAAGATGATGTCGGCCAGTTCCTTCTCGCTCGCCTCGTTGACCACGTCGGCCGCCGTCGGACCGTCGCGCTCCATGCGCATGTCCAGCGGGCCGTCGAAGCGGAAGGAGAAGCCGCGCTCGGCCTCGTCGATCTGCGGGGAGGAGACGCCGAGATCGAGAGCGATGCCGTCGACGGTGGGGAAGCCGGCGCCCTTGGCCAGGAGATCCATCTCGCTGAACCGGCCGTGCAGGGGGATCAGCCGGGCGCCGGTCGTACCGTCGATCTCGCCCGCCAGGATCCGGGCGCGGGCGATCGCGTCGGGGTCGCGGTCCACGGCGAGAACGGTGCAGGGCGCGCTGTCGAGAATGGCGCGGGTGTAGCCGCCGACGCCGAAGGTGCCGTCGAGATGGCATTCGCCGGCCTTGGGAGCGAGGGCGGTCACGACCTCGGCCAGCAGAACGGAGATGTGGAGGGGGCCGGTCATCGCCCGCCTCCGTCCTGCGGCTTCACGATGCGCAGGGTGGCACCCTTGTCGCGGGCACGCTGGCGGGCGGCGTTGCGGTGTGCCTCGAACGCGGCCGGCTCCCACACCTGGAAGCTCTTGCCGAGGCCGACGAACATCGCGGTCTCGCCCATGCCGGCGAAGTCGGCCAGATCCTTGGGCAGCATGATGCGGCCGTCGCCGTCGATGGTCAGGCGCACGCTGTCGGCCAGAATGGTCTGAAGATTCTCGGCTTCCTCGGAGAACGCGTCGAGCGCGTCGATGGATTCGGCGATCTGCTCGATCCTCTCGTCCCCGCAGCCTTCGAGGCAGGGGTGCTTGAAAGATGGATACAGGATGACGCTTCCGGAGCGCTCCTGTTCGAGGGCGGCACGAAACGTCGCAGGAACCGAGACCCGGCCCTTCTTGTCGATCCTGTTCGCGAATGTGGACAGAAAAACCGCCACCCGTGCCCTCGCGTGCCGGTTGCCCGGCGTTATTCCCCTACGACCTTGCGGCCTCGACCTCCTTGTTCCCGTGACCGGCTTCGAGCGTGTCCCCCGATACGGATCGGGCCGGTGAAATCCAGCGGGCGTGGAGCGCCCACCGTCTTTCATGGGATATGATGGGATATCATGGGACATTATGGGGGTCAATGGGAACTCACCTCAATTGCTTGGGTTTTACAGGCGTTTTCCGCGCCAGGCCGGGGGTTCGTTCTGTGAAACGAAGAAAAACCGTTAGGCGAGAAAGCAGAGCCGTTCGGCCCGGTAAGAGGACGTTTCGCGAATACTGTTCATGAAATGTTCCGGTTTGGCATGCCCGGCCTGGAACGGGCCGCGTGGGATCCCGAGATGGGATGGCATGGGACCCGGCCATGGGATGGCATGGGACGGTTCCGGAAAAAGCGGAAGGTTCAGACGGTCTGTAAGCCGGGTTCTGTCCCCCGGACCGAGATCCGGGGCGACGGCCATTCATCTGGGACGGTCGTTGCCGACCGCCTCGCGCGACCTACCCGGACGACGACGCGGGAACGCGTCCGCTGCCCTCTTGCGAGTCAGCCGGTCATCCCTATTCGGTCTTGCTCCCGGTGGGGTTTACCGTGCCGATCCCGTTACCGGTCTCGCGGTGCGCTCTTACCGCACCCTTTCACCCTTACCCAAGGCCCCGGACCGAGATCCGGGGGCATGGGCGGTTTGCTTTCTGTGGCACTGTCCCTGGGGTCGCCCCCGCCGGGTGTTACCCGGCACCGTGTTCCCGTGGAGCCCGGACTTTCCTCCCATGCCCTTGCAGGCACCGGCGGCCGCCCGACCGTCTGAACGCGGCGAGAGGTAAGCCTCCGGTCCCGGCCCGTCAAGCAAAGGCGGCGCCCGACCGGTCCCAGTAACGAAAACGCCCGCCGGTGAGGGCGGGCGTCTCCTGAACGGGATGCAGGGTCGGTGCGTCAGACGCAGACGGTCTCCAGCGGCGGGAAGCCGTTGAAGCCGACCGACGAGTAGGTCGAGGTATAGGCGCCGGTCGCCAGGATCAGCACCTCGTCGCCCGCCCGCAGGGACATCGGCATGGCGTAGCCGGCCTTCTCATACAGGATGTCGGCGCTGTCGCAGCTCGGGCCGGCCAGGATCACCGGACCGGTGGCACCGGTCAGCTCCGAACCCTCGCGGGTCGCGGTCAGCCGGTACTTGATCGCCTCGTCCATGGTCTCGGCGAGACCGGAGAACTTGCCGATGTCGAGATAGATCCAGCGCTCGTCCTCGCCGGCGTCCTTCTTCGACACCAGAACGACTTCGGAGCGGATCACGCCCGCGTCGCCGACAAGGCCGCGGCCCGGCTCGGCGATGGTGGTGATGCCCATGCCGGCGAAGTGCTTCTCCAGCGCGGCCATGATGGCGTTGCCATAGGCTTCCGCCTCGGCGACGTCGTCACGGTAGCGGGCCGGAAAGCCGCCGCCGATATTGACCAGGTCGAGCTCGATTCCATCCTGCGCCAGCTCGGTGAACAGGGCGGCGGTTTCGGCGAGTGCGCCGTCCCACTGGGCCAGATCGCTCTGCTGCGAGCCCACATGGAAGGACACGCCGCGCGGGGTCAGGCCCAGTTCGGCGGCCTTGCGCAGCAGGATCGCGGCCATGGCCGGGGTGCAGCCGAACTTCCGCGACAGCGGCCAGTCGGCCCCTTCGCCGGAGGTCAGGATGCGGCAGAACACCTCGGCACCCGGCGCGCTGCGGGCGAGCTTCTCCAGCTCTTCCTCGGCGTCGAAGGCGAACAGCGGCACGCCGACCGAATGGGCGAAGGCGATGTCGCGCTCTTTCTTGATGGTGTTGCCGAAGGACAGCCGCGAGGCATCGACGCCGCGCGCCAGGCACAGCTCGATCTCGCCGCGGCTGGCCACGTCGAAGCGGCAGCCGAGCGCGGCCAGCCGGTCGACCACGCCATTGGCCGGGTTCGCCTTCACCGCGTAGTAGATCGCGGTCTCCGGCAGGGCCCGGGCCAGCGCCCGGTAGTTCCACTCGACGACCGACAGGTCGACGGCGAGGACCGGGTGTTCATGGGCGGTCGCCGCGAAATACTCGCGGATCGCGTCCGTGACTTCGCCGCGCGGCGGGGTCGCGGCCGGCACGAGGCTCAGCAGCGGCTTTGACGCCGGAATCGGACGACGGGTATCGGTTGAGGTACGGAGACGGGCGCGCACGCCCGCTTCGGGTTGCAGCATCGTGGGGTTCCCCCTTCGCAACCGCCCACCTAAGGGACGGGGTTGTGAAAAGAGACGCCTCTCGTCGTTGCTTAACCGCTATGGGGCCAGTGGCACGTGCGTTTGCGTCGGTGAGCGGAACGTATGAACGAACGATCTGTTATGCAAACGGTTTTTCAGGCGGTAGGCACATTTCTGCCACCTGTTGCAGCATGGCCGCCCCGCGTGGATCGTATGGCTTGCCCAGGGACAGCGGCTCCCAGTGGCGGCGGAACCCGTCCAGCGCCATCCGCGACACCGGATCGTCGAAGGACGCGGCGCCCGTGCGATAGCCGATCCAGGCCAGAGCGGCGACCGCCGCGGCTTCGTCCATTTCGGCCGGGGAGAGCGTGTCCGGGTACAGACCGATGCCGCCGCGGGCGAGGCCGATCCAGTCGAACAGGTGTCCGGGATCGATCTTGCGCCCCGGCGCCACGTCGCTGTGGCCGAGCACCCGATGGGCGGGAATCCGGTGGCGGGCGACGATGTCCCGGCACAGGGCCATGACGGCCAGCATCTGCGCCTCGGGGAAACGCCGATAGCCGTGGCTGTGGCCCGGGTTGGAGATCTCGATGCCGATGGAGCGGGAATTGACGTCGGTTTCCCCGGCCCACCACGCCACGCCAGCGTGCCAGGCGCGGCGCTCCTCGTCGACCAACCGCCAGACCCGGCCGTCCTCGCCGACCACGTAATGGGCGCTGACCTGGGCGGCGGGGTCGCAGAGCAGGTCGACCGCATCCTCGGCCCGGACCATGTCCGTATAGTGCAGCAGCAGCATGTCCAGGGGACCGCGCCGCTCGCCGTGGTTGGGGGAGGGCCGCTCGATCATCCTGAGCCCTCATTCATCCCTGGGCCGAGTCCGGCTTGTCCTCCGCCACGACGGGGGCCGGCTTTTCGGGCGGTGTCAGGATCACGATCGCCACGCCGACCAGCGTCAGGGCGCCGCCGATGAATTTCTCAAGGGTCGCCGGCTCGCCGAGGATGAAGATCCCGGCGGCGACGCCGAAGGTCGGGGCGAGCAATGAAAGCGGCATGATCGTCGTCACCGGGTAGCGCTGGATCAGACGATACCACAGGCCGTAGCCGAACACCGTCACCGCCACCGCCATGTAGACGACGGAGGCCCAGCCCCAGAACCCGGCATCGAGCGCCTCGCCCCAGCGGTCGCCCTCGATCAGGGCCGAGCCGAGCAGGAGTTGCGGAACCGCCAGCACGGCGATCCAGGCGTTCAGGGTCATGGTGTCGATCTGGCCCAGCCGCTTCACCTGGATCGCCGACACGGCCCAGCACAGGGCCGCCAGGATGGTCAGCGAGAGATAGAACGGATCCGGCGCCTCATTGGGCGCACCGGCGATCAGCACGATCCCGCCGATGGCGAGGCCGCCGCCCAGCGCCTTCCGCCAGCCGAGCTTGTCGCGGAAGATTAGGAAGGCGAGCAGGGCGGAGAACGGCACCTGGATCTGCACGGCGATGGCCGCGACGGACGCGTCGATGCCGCTCAAGCCGGTGAACATCAGGGCGAAATGCAGGAACCCCAGGGTGAAGGAGATCGCCGCGACCTGCCCGAACTGGCCGTGCGGCCACTTGAGCCAGGGGCTCAGCAGCAGGGCGGTCAATCCATACCGCAGGGCAACCAGAAGCATGGGGGGCATTTCGCCGAGCCCGAGCTTGGTCACTGCGAAGTTGAGGCCCCAGGCGACGTTCACCGCGACCGCCAGGAGGATGTCGACCGGCCTCACGACGTTTGCGCTGCAGCAATGAGAAGGAACATGGCGCGAGTGATAGGGCGAACACCCGGCGCCGTCCAGCGCGGTTATGGAAGCGGATCAGTTCTCGATCTGCTTGCTTGGCTCCGGCCTCTCGGTCAGTTCGGAGGGAACCGGGGCGCGACGGGCGGCCGGCGCCTCGATCGGTGCGGAGACGATCACCGCCGGCGCGAACTCGCGGCGCGCATCGGGGGCGGGATCGGGGAGGTTGCCCTGCGCGGCCATGAGGAACATGGCCAGGAAAGGCGACAGGGCTGCAGTCGATAGCATGGCGATTCCTTGGGTTAGAGGGTTCGGCTCAGAACGTGCGGCAGCGTCGGATTCCGTCGCCGGCCAGCAGGTTTTTCCCAGGAGCGCCGTGTTTATGCCGCGCTAAATGTGGCGGTTTAGTGGAATTCGGGAAATTCGCGGGACGTTTGGGGGTGGCGCTTGACCTTCCCGTTGCTGGAAGCCGCAGCATCCGGCGGTCGATGACGACAGGCGGCCAACGGGCGGAGGAGGGGTGTTTGGGGTGGATGACGGGGCGCGTTCTGACGCTGGCGGCGGGGACGGCAATCCTTCTTGTGGCGGTCGGCGTGCTTCTGCTGACGGCCGGGGGCGAGCGGGGGAGCGATGCGGACGGCCTGCGGCTCGATCCGGACGACGCCGCGCTGGTCGCGGACGGGGAGCGGATCTACCGCGATGCCTGCGCGAGCTGCCATGGTGTCGCCCTGGAAGGCCAGCCCGACTGGCAGCAGCGCCGCGCCGACGGCCGCCTGCCGGCGCCGCCGCACGATCCGAGCGGCCATACCTGGCATCATCCCGACGATGTCCTGTTCGCCCTGACCAAATACGGGCCGGCCGCGCTGGTGAACGACCCCGCCTATCTGTCCGACATGCCGGGTTTCGCCGAGGTCCTGAGCGATCGCGACATCCTGGCGGTGCTGTCCTATATCAAGAGCACGTGGCCGCCGGAGATCCGGGCGCGCCACAATGCCCTTAACGCCCGCGCCGCCGGAGGGTAACCGGCGCCGGCCGGGTGCAGCTCAGCCGAGGAGCGACCCCAGGCGCCGATATCTGATCCCCACCGTTTCTGCCGGCCTGTGCGCGCTGCTCGTTTTCGGTCTGCTGCCGGTGTCCGTCGTCCAGGCCCATTCCGGGGCCACCGGGGTGGTGAAGGAGCGGATGGACCTCATGAAGGCGCTCGGCGGCGAGATGAAGAAGCTGGCCGCCATGTTCAACGGCGAGACGCCCTTCGATCCCGCCGAGATCGCGGCCGCGGCGAGTCGCATCGAGGCCCACTCCGGCGGCCATATGCTGCGCCTGTTCCCGGAAGGCTCGACTGACCATCCGAGCGAGGCGAAGGCGGATATCTGGCGCCACTGGCCGGAATTCGAGGCCAAGGCCGATGACCTCGGGACCCGGGCATCGGTGCTGGCAGCGGTGGCGGACACGGGCGAGACGGAGTCTCGGGTCGCCTTCGGCCGGCTCGCAAAGACCTGCAAGGCCTGCCACCAGGATTTCAAATCGGACTGAGGGCCGCTCTCAAACCGGCGCCTCGGCGGGGTCCGACAGGGTCAGCCGGTTTCTGACGCTGGGGCGCTCCTGCATCCGGGCATACCAGGCCTCAAGAGCGTCGCATTCCGCCGGCACCGGCAGTTTGACCAGCTCGGCGAAGATCAGACCGCCGATCAGGCTGATATCGGCCATCGAGAATGCTTCACCCGCAACGAACGGCTGCCGCCGCAGAACCTCGTCGAAATAGCGCATGCCCCGAAGCGCCCTGTCGCGCTGCCGCAGCCCCCAGTCGGGGTTCTGGTAGAGTTCGACATCGGGGCCGAGACCCGGTGTGGCGTGGTGGAAATAGACGCTGATGGCGTCGAGCACTTCCAGCTCGGCACGCCGGCTCATCATGTGGATCACGCCCTTCTCGCGCGGGGTGGTGCCGGTCAGCGTCGGACTGCCCACCAGCGAGTCGAGATATTCGGTGATCGCCGTGCACTCGGCGATGAAGGTGCCGTCCTCGAGTTCCAGGACGGGCAGGGTGCCCGAGTAGTTCTTTGCCAGGAACTCGGGCCGCTTATGCTCGCCTTTGCGGAGATTGACCGACACGAACGTCACCTGGGAGTGCAGGCCTTTCTCGGCGACGGCAATGCGGACTCGGGCCGGGTAGGGGCCGGTATGCCAGTCGTGGATCTTCATGGGTGCCGCCTCTGTCTACCTGTCACTTGATAGATAAACAGCTAAGGCTTCCTATTTCTCCGGTCAACGTCTATCTGTCACTTGATAGATAGGTGACGGAAGCGCGCCGAGGTGGGGACATGAAGTCAAATGCTCGGGAGGCCATCCTGGCAGCGGCCAGGAGGACGGCGCAGGCGCGTGGGTATGGCGGCCTGAACTTCCGCGATCTGGCCGAGGAGGTCGGGATCAAGGCGGCAAGTATTCACTACTACTTCCCGTCCAAGGCGGATCTGGGTGCCGCGGTCGCGCGGCGCTATTGGGAGGACACGGCGGCGCACCTCGACGCCCTGTCGGCGGGCGATGCGGCGCCGCTCGATTGCCTGCGCGCCTATCCGGCGATATTCCGCAAAGCGCTGGAGAGCGAGAACCGCATGTGCCTGTGCAGCTTCATGGCGGCGGAATCCGACGACCTGCCGGAGGCCGTGAAGGCCGAGGTCCGGACCTTTGCCGACGTCAATGTGGCGTGGCTGGCGAAAGCCTTATCCGCAACGCGGAGGCTGAGCCCGGAGGATAGCGAAAACCGGGCCCGAGCCATCTTCGCCGCCGTGGCGGGCGCCCAGCTCATGGCGCGAAGCCGCTCGGATATCGCGCTCTATGACGACCTGATCGACACCTACCGAACGACGGGTCTCCTGCCGGCCTAGGTTAGTCGGCTACCGGGCGCCTTCCAGCTCTTCCTTCAACGCCTCCAGGTCCAGCCAGCGGTCCTCTGCGGCGGCCAGTTCGTCCTGGGCAGCGACGAGGCGGGCGCTCTTGGCCTGGAAGGTCTTCGGGTCGCGGCTGAACAGGTCGGCATCGGCCAGTTCCTCGCCGAGCCTGGCGATCTCCGCCTCCAGCTTGGCGATGCGCTCCGGCAGCAGTTCCAGTTCGCGGCCGTCCTTGTAGGACATCTTGGTGCTTCGGGTCCGAGGCTTTTCGGCCGCCGGCTTGGCCTTCGCGCTCTTGGCGGCGGCGGTCTCGGCCGGCTTCTCGGTGCGGCGCCGTTCCGCCAGATAGTCCTGATAGCCGCCGACATATTCCCGGATCCGGCCCTCGCCCTCGACCGCGATGATCGAGGTGACGGTGCGGTCGAGGAAGTCGCGGTCGTGGCTGACCAGCAGCACGGTGCCGTCGTAGTCGGAGACCTCCTCCTGCAGGAGGTCGAGGGTCTCCACGTCCAGGTCGTTGGTCGGCTCGTCCAGGATCATCAGGTTGTGCGGCTGGGCGAACAGTTTGGCCAGCAGCAGACGGTTGCGCTCACCGCCCGACAGGGTGGCGACCTTGGCGGTGGCCTGCCGGTCGGAGAACAGGAACTCGCGCAGGTAGGACACCACGTGCTTCTTCTTGCCGTGCACTTCCACGCTGTCGCCGCCGCCGGGGCAGAGGGTGGACCACAGGGTATCGACAGGATTGAGCTGTTCGCGCTTCTGGTCGAAATAGATCGAATCGACGCCGAAGCCGATCTTCACCCGGCCGCTGTCCGGCTCCTCCTGACCCAGCAGCATCCGCAGCAGTGTGGTCTTGCCGGCGCCGTTCGGCCCGATGATGCCGATCCGGTCCTTGCGCCGCACGGTGAAGGAGATGTCGTCGGCGACCACCTTCTCCTTGCCCCGCTCGTCGGTGTAGCGCTTGGAGAGGTTGATCGCCTCCATGACCAGGCTGCCGCTGCGGCTTGCCTCGCCGGCGTCGATCTTCATGCCTTCCGGGCGCTTGATCCGCTCCGCCCGCTCCTGGCGCAGGTCGAGCAGACCGCGTACCCGGCCCATGTTCCGTTTGCGCCGGGCGGTCAGGCCCTCGCGCAGCCAGCGGGTCTCTTCCGCGATCTGCCGGTTCAGTTTGTGGGCCTGCACCTCTTCGTCGGCGATCAGCTTCTCCGCCCAGTCGGGGAAGGCGTCGATGCCGTCGTTGAGGCGGTGGAGCTGGCCGCGCTCCAGCCACAGGGTGCGGTTGGCCAGCCGGCGCAGGAAGGCGCGGTCGTGGCTGATGATCAGCAGCCCGGCGTCCAGGCCCTCCAGCATGTCCTCGAGCCACTCGATGGTCGGCAGGTCCAGGTGGTTGGTCGGCTCGTCCAGCAGCAGCACGTCGGGCTCGGAGACCAGGGCGCGGGCCAGGGCGCCGCGGCGCGCCTCGCCGCCGGACAGGCCGCCCATGGTCCGCCCGCCGTCGAGCGACAGGCCGGCGATGGCGGCATCCACCAGATGGTCGCGCGGGGCGTTGTCGGTCGCCGGCGGCAGGCCGCCCTCGACGTACGCGAACACGGTCATGTCGCGCGGCGGGCGCGGATCCTGAGGCAGATAGACGACGCGGGCGCCCGGCTTCACGAACCGGTCGCCGCTGTCCACGTCGATCTCCGCCGCCAGCGCCTTCATCAGCGTCGACTTGCCCGACCCGTTGCGGCCGACCAGGCAGATTCGGTCGCCCTTCGCCACCGGGAGGTCGATTCCTGAGAACAGCGGATTGCCGCCGAAACCGAGGCCCGCCCCACGCAGGGCCACGGCCGGAGGGGCCGCTCGGTCTGTTGCTGTAGCCATGAATCGGGCTTTCTTCTGGTCAGGTGGCGTCAGGTCAGGACATGTCCCGCGCCTTCTTGATCCTATCCCACGCCGCGTTCAAGGACGCCATGCGCTCGGTGGCCGCCGAGACCAGCTCGTCCGGCAGACCCTGGGCGATCAGCCGGTCCGGGTGGTGCTCGCGGATCAGCCGGCGATAGGCGGCACGGGCCTCCTCGTCCGAGACGTCGTGGCGGATGCCGAGGACCGAGTAGGGGTCGTCGCCCTTGTCGCCCACATAGATGGCCCGGAGCCGGTCGAAATCCACATCGTTGAAGCCGAAGATCTCGGCCACCCGCCGCAGATAGACCACCTCGCTGTCGTGAATGACGCCGTCGGCCCGGGCGATGTGGAACAGGCTGCCGATCAGCTCCTCCAGGACGGGGGAGCCGGGATTGAACAGCCGGGCGATCTGGTGGGCGTAGGCTTCGAACCCGTCGCTGGTCTGGCGCGCCATGTCCCAGACGCGGCCGACATTCTTCATCTCTTCCGGGGGGACGCGGAACACGTCGCGGAAGGCGGAGATCTCGTCCCGGGTGACCACGCCGTCCGCCTTGGCCATCTTGGCGCCGAGCGCGATCACGCCGATGGTGAAGGCGATCTTCTTGGTCGCCGACTCCTCGTCGATCGTCTGCTCTTCGGCATAGCGGTCGATGGCATGGCCGCCGACCACGCCCAGCAGCGCGCCGATCGGGCCGCCGATGGCGAAACCCGCGGCACCCCCGATGATCTTTCCCCAGATGCTCACGCCGTCCCCGACCCGTAAAATTGCCTGCGGTAGAGCGGCCGGAGTTTGGCGTCCGCAGGGCCCCCGGTCAACGCTCGCTGTGCGGCGTCGGTTCCACGGTCGAAGCGGTCAGCGGTGCCCGGTCTTGAGGGCGAAGTACTCGGCGATCGCCTTCTTCTTGAGCTTGTCGATATGGTAGAATTGCGCCGCCAGCTTGTCGCCGGCCACGCGCACCACGACCGCCTCGGCGGTGAAGATGATGGCGCGGCCCTCGTCGCGGACGTCGACGGTCATCTTGAACTTCTGACCTTTGATCAGCCGGCCGTCATGGCCGGAGATGAGGAT
Organism: Thalassobaculum sp. OXR-137; assembly: GCF_034377285.1. Taxonomy (NCBI): domain Bacteria; kingdom Pseudomonadati; phylum Pseudomonadota; class Alphaproteobacteria; order Rhodospirillales; family Thalassobaculaceae; genus Thalassobaculum; species Thalassobaculum sp. OXR-137. The sequence continues at coordinate 2,773,602 of NZ_CP139715.1, forward strand.
GCCCGACAGGCTCCAATTCTCCAGCGTGAATTGGGTGCTGTCGATGGTCACGGTGCCGATCGCAGCCACCCGCGGGGCGACGCGGCGTTCGCTGTCGCCGGTGAACGCAGATTTGATGGCGGACCACATGTCTCTCATCCCAAGTAGCCGTGGGGCTCGGGCAACTGCCTCTGAGCCTTTCGCCACGGTCGGTTTCCAGGCCATCCTGCGGGATAGCCCTTGAAGATTTGGTAAACGTGCATTGACCAGAACAAGGGTGACCGGCCGCTTTCGTCCCGGTATCGACCGGCGCGCGCGGTCACTAGGCCATGGCCGAGCCGGTTTGAATGCGATGCTTGGTCGCTGGTCGCCGGAGCAGTATGAAGGAGCCGCCGCCTTGTCCCCCGGTGCCGCTGTCGTTAGCGTCTGCGGTCCGTGCCGAGAGTCAGTCGGATCGCCCCGGTCCGCAGAAGGAGTAGAAGACCATGCAGGTCGATGCCCAGCCGTCCAACGCCACCGCCCGCGATGCCGCCATGGCCGACCTGATCGCCGCCTTCGGGGCCGAGCGGATCGTCACCGGCCGGGACATCCGCAACCGCCACGGCACCGACGAGAGCTACCACCCGACCATGGCGCCGGACGCGGTGTTCTTCGCCCGCAGCACCGAGGAGGTGTCGCAGGTGGTGACGATCTGCGCCAAGCATAAGTGGCCGGTCATTCCCTTCGGCGTCGGCACCTCGCTCGAGGGCGGCATCGCGGCGATGCGCGGCGGGCTCTCGGTCGACGTCTCCGAGATGAACAAGATCCTGCAGGTGAACGCCGAGGACCTGGACGTGCGCGTGCAGGCCGGCGTGACCCGCAAGCAGCTCAACGAACATCTGCGCGACACCGGCCTGATGTTTCCGATCGATCCCGGCGCCGACGCCTCCATCGGCGGCATGTGCGCCACCCGGGCGTCCGGCACCAACGCGGTGCGCTACGGCACCATGCGCGACAACGTCATGAGCCTGACGGTCGTCATGGCCGACGGCCGCATCGTGAAGACCGCGCGCCGGGCCAAGAAGTCGGCCGCCGGCTACGACCTGACCCGACTGTTCGTCGGCTCCGAGGGCACCCTGGGCGTCATCACCGAGGTCCAGCTCAAGGTCTACGGCATTCCCGAGGCGATCTCGTCCGCCGTCGTCCAGTTCGACGACCTGGAGAGCGCGGTGAACACCTGCGTGCTGACGATCCAGTCCGGCGTGCCGGTGGCCCGCATGGAACTGCTGGACGACACCCAGATGGGCGCCTGTATCTCCTACTCCAAGCTGGAGGGCTACACCGCCCGCCCGACGCTGTTCTTCGAGTTCCACGGCTCGGAGAACGGCGTGGTCGAGCAGGCGGAGACCGTCCAGGCCATCGCCGCCGATTTCGGCGGGACCGATTTCAAATGGGCGACCAAGCCGGAAGACCGCAACAAGCTGTGGGAGGCCAGGCACAACGCGTTCTACGCCGCCCTGTCCCTGCGGCCGGGCGCCAAGGGCTGGCCGACCGATGTCTGCGTGCCGATCTCGCGCCTGGCGGAGTGCATCACGGAGACCAAGAAGGACCTGGCCGAGACCGGCCTGCTGGCCCCGCTGGTCGGCCATGTGGGCGACGGCAACTTCCATCTGGTCTACGTCATCGACCCGGAGAGCCAGGCCGAGCTGGATCTGGCCAAGGCGCATAGTGACCGCATGGTCCTGCGCGCCCTGTCCATGGACGGCACCTGCACCGGCGAGCACGGCGTCGGCTACGGCAAGATGGAGTTCCTGGCCGCCGAACTGCCGGAAGCGATCCCGGTGATGCGCGCGGTCAAGCAGGCCCTCGACCCGGACAACATCATGAACCCGGGCAAGCTGTTCCGGATGAACTGAGGGGACTCCGGCATGGCGACGCTGATGCAGATCGACGGAGACGGTCGGCTGTCGCCCATGCAGGTAGAACCTTACGGCACGGAGGCTGAGCTTCAGGCGTTGCTTGCCCAGCACCCAGACCTTCTCTCGGCGGATGACGACGGGGGTAAGCGTTGGCTGCTGATCCGCCGGGAGATGTCGGTCCCCATCCAGGGCTCTGACATCGCCGGCGGCGACGCCACTGGCTATATCGATCATCTGTTCGTCGATCAGGACGGCGTTCCGACCATTGTCGAGGTAAAGCGGGCGACCAATACAGAGGCGCGCCGCCAGGTCGCCGGTCAGATCCTCGATTACGCCGCGAATGCCCCATTGCATTGGAGCGGGGGTCTTTTGCGTCAGGCGTTTGAGGCACCTCTGGTGGCTGAAGGCCAGGAACCGGGCGCCGCCTTGTCGGACTTCCTCGGGGTCGAAGATGCCGACCCGGAGGCCTTCTGGGATCTGGTGGAAACCAATCTGCGGGAAGGGAGACTCCGGCTGGTGTTCGTGATGGACATCGTGCCGCCGTCCCTCCAGCGCATCGTCGAGTTCCTCAACCGGCAAATGATCTCGGTCGACGTCATGGCGGTCGAGATTAGGCGCCATAGTGGTTCGTCAGGCAACGTCCTGGAGGTGCAGCGAAAGGGCGAGACGGCCTCGCGGCGCCGAAGCCCGGCTTCAGTCAGACGAGAGCGTCCCACTCCCGAAGTGTGGCGCGACCATTTTCTGGGACATCACGGATCCGAGGTCGCTGCCGGGATTGATGCGATCATTTCTTTCATGAGGGAGCGCGGAGAGATCTTCGCGACGGCGGCGCAGAGCCCCTCCCTTGGATTGAAACTGCCGAATGTCAGCCGCGCGCCCTATCCGCTGTTTGTGAAATGGACTGGCTCGATCACCATTTCCCTTTCCTACCTGATGCGGAACGATGCTCTGACCGACGCGGCTGTCCGTGCGCACTGGGCGGAACGCCTATTGGCTTGCGCGCCTGGCCGCAGCCGGTTCGGAGCGCCGAACGGCGATGTTGTCTTCGCCCCTGAGGTTTTGAGAGAAACCGCGACGGTTCTGAGCATCCTGCGCGTTGTAGAGGAGCTGATTTCCGTTCTGGAACCCTGACCGGAGAGGTCTGTTTTGCCCATCCCCACTTCCGAACTCTCCCTAGACGAGGCCCGGGCGATCATCGCCGGGGCCTTCGCCAAGGCCGCCGAGCTGGGATTGAAGCCGCTGGCGGTTGCCGTGCTCGATGCCGGGGGCCATATCCGTGCGATCGAACGGCAGGACGGCGCCAGCATGCACCGGCCGGAAATCGCCATCGGCAAGGCCTACGGGGCTCTCGCCATGGGGTTCGGCAGCCGGGAGCTGGCCAATCGGGTGAAGGACAAGGGTGCTGTGTTTCTCGATGCGGTGAACGGCATGATCGGCGGGCGGTTGATACCGGCCCCCGGCGGCGTGCTGGTGAAGGACAAGGCCGGGAACGTGATCGCGGCCGTGGGCATTTCCGGCGATACATCCGATCGGGATGAAGCCTGCGCGGTCGCCGGGATCGCGGCGGCGGGACTGGATTCCGCGACCGGATGAGCGCGGTCGCCAAGTTCGCCCTGGCGGTCGCGGCCATGGCCATGGTCGGCCCGCTTCTGCTGAAGGGCGCCAGCCATTCCTGGGCCACCGAACCCTGGCACCGGGCCGACCGGAGTTCCGCCGGCCTCGCCCCGGATCCGCGCACCACCCCGGAAGCGGTCGTGCAGGTCTATGCCGCCCCCACCTATGGCTGGCGCGGCATCTTCGCCGTGCATGCCTGGATCGCGGTCAAGGACGCCGACGCGGCGCGCTATGACCGCTGGGACGTCATGGGCTGGGGCAGCGGCCGGGTGGTTCGGCACAATTACGACGGCCCGGACCACCGGTGGTTCGGCCGCGAGCCGCAGGTCCTGGCGGATATCCGGGGCGACAAGGCGGCGGCGCTGATCCCGCAGATCCGCGAGGCGGTCGCCGCCTATCCCTGGCCCGAGACCTATCGGACCTTCCCCGGTCCCAACAGCAACACCTTCGTCGCCTTCGTCGCGCGCCGGGTGCCGGATCTCGGCCTGGACCTGCCGCCCACGGCGATCGGCAAGGACTTCCGGCCGCTCAGCGATCCCATCGGCCACGCGCCGAGCGGGCGCGGGTTTCAGGTGAGTCTGCTGGGGCTGGCCGGGCTGATCGTGGCGCCGGCCGAGGGGATCGAGCTCAACCTGCTCGGTCTCGGCATCGGCGTGGACGTCGCGCAGCCGGCCCTGCGCCTGCCCGGGATCGGCCGGATCGGCGTCGGCGGCAAGGCGGACCACCAATAGCGAAAGCCCCCGACCGTTGCCGGTCGCGGGCTGGAATTTCCGCTCTGTGAGAGATGGCCGGCGGCAGTGCCCCGACCCGTCAGCTCAGGAAATGGCCGCCGCCGACAGGAACATCGTGCCGAGCAGAATGCCGTACACGAAGACCAGCGCCGGCCAGGAGGCGGCATTTCGATTGTAAGCCCGGATCATTTCGTCCTTCGTCATGGTCGCCTCCTTTGAGGATCACGGAACCCCCCCATGGGGTGCCTATGAAACGGACGATCTCACGCCTGCTTGGGCGCCTATCGTCAAGAAACGCCATTTAACGTACGCGCAGAGAACATCAAGCGGGATTTGCGCGGAAATCCGGCTGACGCCTGCAATGCAGTTAAGCGCAAACCGCATAGCTCGGATTCGGCAATCGATCTGTCGAAAATTCGGCTGTCTTGTAGCTGCTTGTGGCCGTCGCGGGCGGGCGGTACGGTCACTGTCAAACGACAGGATTCAAACACTGAGGGACGGAGGAGCCGTGATGGCCAATTTCCCGAGCGGCGTGTGGCGCTATCCGACTGAGATCCGCTTCGGTGTGGGCGAGATCGACCGGCTGGCGGATGCTTGCGCGGACGCGGGAATCCGACGCCCGCTGATCGTGACCGATGCCGGCCTGGTCCGGAATTCGATGATCACCGGCGCGCGCGACGACCTGCAGGATGCGGGCATGGCGGCGGAGGTTTTTTCGCGCGTGCGTGGCAACCCGATCGGCGCGAACGTGACCGAGGGCTGCGAGATGTTCCGGGACGGCGATTTCGACGGTGTGATCGGCTTCGGCGGCGGCTCGGCCCTGGATGCCGCCAAGGCCATCGCCATGGCCGCCTATCAGGACCGTCCGCTGTTCGACCTGCATGTCAAAGCCGGCGGACCGGCCGCCATCGACGGTTCGAAGATCGCCCCGATCATCGCCGTGCCGACGACCGCCGGCACCGGGTCCGAGACCGGCCGTGCCTCGCTGATCACCGAGGAGGAGGTGCACGAGAAGCGCATCTTCCTGCATGCCCGAATGATGCCGACCATCGTGATCGAGGATCCGCAGCTCACGGTCGGCCTGCCGGCCAACCTGACCGCCTGGACGGGAATCGATGCGCTGGCCCATTGCTTCGAGGGCTTCTGCTCGCCGGAGCTTCACCCGTTCTCCGACGGCGTGGCGGTGGAGGGCATGCGGCTGATCAAGGAATACCTGCCGCGGGCGGTCGAGGACGGACGCGACCTGGAGGCGCGCGGCATGATGCTGGCGGCGGCTTCCATGGGCTCCACCGCGTTCCAGAAGGGCCTCGGCGCCATCCACTCGCTCAGCCATCCCGTGGGTGCGCGGTTCGACACCCATCACGGCCTGACCAACGGCGTGTTCTTCCCCTATGTGATCGCCTTCAACCGCGATGCGATCGCCGACAAGTGCGAGCGGCTGTCGGCCTATCTCGGGCTGAAGAAATCCGGGATCGACGGGGTGATGGAGTGGATTCTGGACCTGCGCAAGCAGTTCGATATCCCTCATACTGCAAGGGAACTGGGCGTCGATCCGGACCGGGTCGATGAAATCGCGGCGGCCGCCGAAAAAGACCCGTCAACGGGCAGCAATCCGAAGCCGATGAGTGCGGCGGACATGGCGACGGTCCTGCGGAACGCCCTGGAGGGAACACTCGACTGAAGGGAATTTCCGTGCGTCACAAGGCCTTACTGATCGATCCGCTCTACCACCCGGGCGGGGAGGAGCATCTGCGTGCCCATGTGGATGTCGAACTGCTGATCCGCCCCGACCGGGACGCGGTGCTGGCGGCGGCCAAGGGTGCCCATGGCATCTGCGGCCGCTATCCCAACAAGGTGGATGCGGAGGTCATTGCGGCGGCGGAAGACCTGCTGGTGGTCTGCTCGTCCGGCCGCGGCACCGATGCGATCGACATCGCGGCCGCGACCGAGGCCGGGGTGATCGTCGTGAACAACCCGGGCTTCGGCAAGATTCCGGTCTCCGAGCACGCGCTGTTCATGATGATGAGCCTGTCGCGGCACGGCTTCGAGCACGATTCCATGGTGCGCTCAGGCAAGGGCTGGTCCGACCGGCTGAGCGAGACCAACACGATCAAGGACCTGGACCAGTCGGTGCTGGGCATCGTCGGCCTCGGCCAGATCGGTACCGAGATGGCGCGCAAATGCATGGGCGCCTTCGATATGGACGTGATCGCCTACGACCCCTACGTCGATGCGGGTGCCGCCAACGATCTCGGCATCGAGATGGTGTCCGACCTGACCGATCTGCTGGCCCGCGCCGACTACGTGTCGGTGCATGCCGAGTTGAACGACGAGACCCACCACATGTTCAACGACGCGGCCTTCGAGGCGATGCAGCCGCATGCCTGCCTGATCAACACCGCGCGCGGCAAGATCGTCAGCCAGGACGCCCTGCACAAGGCGCTGAGCGCCCGCCGGATCCGGGCGGCGGCGCTGGACGTGTTCGAGGTCGAGCCGGTGGGGGCGGACAATCCGCTGTGCCAGCTCGACAACATCATCCTCTCCCCGCATGTGGGCGGCCTGACCCGCGGCTTCATGAAGGAGAGCGCGATGACGGTGGCGCGCACCATGCTGACGGTGTTCAACGCCGAGCAGCCGGCCAACATCCGCAATCCCGACGCCTGGGAACGCGCCAAGCAGCGGGCGACCCGGCTTCTCGCAACCGGGTAGCCCCGTCTCAGGCGAAGAGTGTCAGCTGGGGGCGATGCGGACTCCGACATCGGCCCCAGCGTCGACCAGCCAGTCCCAGAGATAGGCGGCGAAGGACGGGCGGACGAACAGCCGGTAGGCGTCCTCCTCCGTCTGCTCCAGGGCGATCTGGGCGCGGCCCAGCAGCCCCTGGGAGCACTGGCCGGACTTGAAGACCGAGGGATGCAGGTCCTGCGGCCAGCCCTTGGACAAGACCCAGCGGGCGGCATGCCCGGAGAGCTCGATCACCGCGTAGTTGTCGGACAGGTCGACCACCGCGTGGTGGACCCGGGACATGGCGGCTTCCAGTTTGCCGCACAGGGCGGTGCTGTCGCCGTCCTCGGCGACCGCCAGCCACTCGTCCGGGCCGAGCCAGATCAGCGACACGCCCTCGGTGCGCGCCGTGGTGTTGGGCGTGACCGGCAGGGCGGCACCCAGCACCGTCTCCACATGGCCGGCGAAGGCCTTGTCGGCATCGCCGCGCAGATTGATCAGGCTCAGGCCGACCACCTCGCGCAAGACCACGCCCGCGTGGTGCGGGCCGCCGACGGGGCCGATATGACCGGAAAGCGGGCTGTTAGCCTGGGGTGCGGTATCAGCCATCTCGGCGGCTCCCCTCGATGTCGAAGAACACGGGATCGGTCACGGTCACCTTCACGGTCTTGCCGGCCAGCGGCACCGACAGGGTCTCACCCTTGCGGCCATGCCCGCCCTTGACCAGGGCCATGGCGATCGAGCGGCCGCAATTGGCGGAATAGTAGGACGAGGTGACGTGGCCGAGCATGACCATGGGCGGCTGCGGCTTCACATCCTCCACGATCTGCGCCCCTTCCGGCAGCACCTCGTTCGGGTTTTCGGTCAGCAGGCCGACGAGCTGCTTGCGGTCGGGCAGCATCAGGTCGGGGCGGAACAGGCCGCGCTTGCCGATGAAGTCGGTCTTGGTCTTCGACACGATCCAATCCATGGCGAGGTCGCTCGGGGTGACCGAGCCGTCGGTCTCCTGGCCGACGATGATGAAGCCGCGCTCGGCCCGCAGCACGTGCATCGCCTCGGTGCCGTAGGGCGTGATGCTGTGCTTCTCGCCCGCCGCCATCAGCGCCTCCCACAGCGCCATGCCGTAGCGCCGGGGCACGTTGATCTCGAAGGAGAGCTCGCCGGTGAAGGAGATCCGGTAGACCCGGGCCGGGATGCCGGCCACCGTGCCCTCTTTCATCGCCATGAACGGGAAGGCGTCGTTCGACAGGTCGATGTCGTCGCACAGCTCGGCCAGCAGCTCGCGGCACTTCGCACCGCAGATGGACGCGACCGACCACTGCTCGGTGACCGAGGTGAGATAGACCTCCAGGTCGGGCCACTCGGTCTGCAGATGCTCCTCCAGATGGGCGAGCACCCGCGGCGCGCCGCCGGTGGTGGTGGTCATGTGGAAATGGTCGTCGGCGAGCCGGGTGGTGACCCCGTCGTCGATGACGAAGCCGGCATCGTTCAGCATCAGCCCGTAGCGGCACTTGCCGACCCCGAGCTTCAGCCAGGCATTGGTGTAGACCCGGTTCAGGAACTCGGCCGAATCCTTGCCGCGTACGTCGATCTTGCCGAGGGTGGACGCGTCCAGGATGCCGACGGCGTTGCGCGCCGCCATGCATTCGCGGTCGACCGCCTGGCGCATGGTCTCGCCCGCCTTGGGATAGTACCAGGGTCGCATCCACTGGCCGACATGTTCGAACTTGGCGCCATGGGCTTTGTGCCAGGGATCGACGGCGGTGGTGCGCACCGGGTCGAACAGCTTGCCGATATCGCGGCCGCCATAGGCGCCGATGGTCGTCGGCGTGTAGGGCGGGCGGAAGGTGGTGGTGCCGACCGCTGGGATGTCGGTGCCGAGCGTGGCTGCGACGATGGCCAGGGCGTTGACGTTGGACGTCTTGCCCTGGTCGGTGCCCATGCCGGTGGTGGTGTAGCGCTTCACATGCTCGATGGAGCGGTAGCCCTCGCGCGCCGCCAAGTTCAGATCGGCGGCGGTGACGTCGTTCTGGAAGTCGACGAAATGCTTGCCCTTGTGCCCGACCGGCTGGTCCGAGGGCAGGACCCAGATCGTGCGATGGTCGGTGGTGCCGGGCTCCTCGACCGTCGGGGCGGCGGGCTGGCGGGTTGTGCTGCCGGTGGCGCGGGCGGCGTCGAGCCCGGCCTTGATGCCGTCCTTGACCGCCTGGGCGACGGTCAGGGTGCCGGCACATCCGCCGACCGAGGCCTGCGGCGCCATCTTCGGGTCGTGCACGGCGGCCGGAACGAACGCGTCCATCTCCTCGTCCCAGTGCAGCTTGCCTCGGCTCTGGCTGAACAGGTGGACCGTCGGGTTGAAGCCGCCGCACATAGCGACGAGGTCGCAGCCGATCCGCCGGGTGACCTTGGCGAGACCGGAGCCGTCGGCGGTCATCTCGGCGACGTCCACCCCCTCGACCCGATGATGGCCGTAGGTGCCGGTGACGGAATGGCCGGCCAGGATGTCGATGCCCTTCTCGCGGGCGGCGTCGACCAGCGGGCCCTTGGGTTCAGCGCGCAGATCGACGATGGCGGCCACCCGTGCGCCGCGGGCCGCATAGGCCAGCGCGGTGCGGTAGCCGTCGTCATGGCCGGTCACGATCAGCGGCTTGCGCCCGGCGGTCACGCCGTAGCGCACCGCGTAGCCGCGGGCGGCGGTCGACAGCATGACGCCCGGCCGGTCGTTGTCGCGGAACACCAGCGGCCGCTCCAGCGTGCCGGTGGCGAGCACCACCTGCTTGGCGCGGATCTTCCACAGGCGCTGGCGGGGCGTGTTGGGGACGACCGCGCCGATATGGTCGGTCACCCGCTCGGCGGCGAGCAGGTAGTTGTGGTCGAAATAGGCATGCACGCAGGTGCGCGGCAGCAAGGTCACCTCGGGCATGGAGGCCAGTTCGGCGACGACCTCGGCGACCCAGTCGGGACCCGGCTTGCCGTCGATGAACACGTCGTCCTCGGCCAGCAGCGAGCCGCCGAATTCGGCCTGCTCGTCGGCCAGGATCACCCGCGCGCCGGTGCGTCCGGCCGCCAGAGCGGCGGCGAGACCGGCCGGGCCGGCGCCGACGATCAGCACGTCCGGATGGGCGTGCATATGCTCGTAGCGGTCCGGGTCCGGGCCTTCCGGTGCCTTGCCGAGGCCGGCGGCATTGCGGATCACCTCCTCGTAGGTCATCCACAGGGAGGCCGGCCACATGAAGGTCTTGTAGTAGAAGCCGGCCGGGAAAAGCCGGTGCAGGGCGGAGTTCACCGCGCCGACGTCGTATTTCAGCGACGGCCAGCGGTTCTGGCTGTCGGCGTCGAGCCCGTCGAATAGTTCGATCTGGGTGGCGCGCAGGTTCGGCTCGCTGCGATTGCCGCGGGCGAGCTGGATGAGGGCATTGGGCTCCTCGGCACCGATGCCGAGGATGCCGCGCGGCCGGTGATACTTGAAGCTGCGGCCGACCAGATGGACGTCGTTGGCCAGCAGGGCGGAGGCGAGCGTGTCGCCGGCATAGCCGGTGTAGCTCCTGCCGTCGAAGCGGAAGCCGAGCGGCCGGGACCGGTCGATGCGGCCGCCGGAGGCAATACGATTGGGCTGGCGGCTCACGTCAGGTGTCCTTCTTGGCGGTGAGCTGAGCGATGTCCGGCATCTGCTCGCCCGGCTTGTAGCTGGCGAAGATCTCGTGGGTGTAGGTGTCGCGGATCACGTTGAACCAGCGCCGGCAGCCGTTGGTGTGCATCCAGCGCTCGGCGAACGGACCCTTGGTGTTGCGGCGCAGGTAGAGATACGCCTCCCACTCGGAATCGCTGCACTCGGTCGGGTCGGCGGGACGGGCCACATGGGCCTCCGCGCCGTAATGGAACTCGGCGTCGTCGCGCGGGCCGCACCAGGGGCAGGGGATCAGTTGCATCTCTCGGTCCTCCCGCTCAGTGGGCCACGCCGGCGGCGCCGTGCTCGTCGACCAGGTATCCCGTGCGGAACCGGTCGAGCGAGAAGGGTGCTGCAAGCGCATTGGGGCGGTCATGGGCGATCAGGTCGGCGAAGACATGGCCGGAGCCCGGCGTCGCCTTGAACCCGCCGGTGCCCCAGCCGCAGTTGAAGTACAGGCCCGGGATCGGCGTCTTGGAGATGATCGGCGAGGCGTCCGGGCAGGTGTCGACGATGCCGCCCCACTGGCGCAGCATGCGCAGCCGCGAGGTGATCGGGTACAGCTCGACGGTCGCCGCCAGCAGGTGCTCGGGATGGTTCGGCGAGCCGCGCTGGGCGTAGGAATTGTAGGCGTCGGTACCGGCGCCGAGCACCAGCTCTCCCTTGTCGGACTGGCTGATATACATGTGCACGGCGTTCGACATGACGACCTTGTCGATCACCGGCTTGATCGGCTCCGACACCAGCGCCTGCAGCGGGCGGGCCTGGATCGGCAGCATGAAGCCCGCCATTTCGGCCAGCACGCCGGAATGGCCGGCCGGCACGCAGCCGACCTTGTTGGCGGCGATGAAGCCTTTGGTCGTCTGCACGCCGATGATGTGGCCCTCCGGCGCGCGCTCGAAGCCGGTGACCTCGCAGTTCTGGATGATGTCGACACCGAGTTCGTCGGCGGCGCGGGCATAGCCCCAGGCGACCGCGTCGTGGCGGGCGGTGCCGCCGCGCTTCTGCAGGATGCCGCCCTTCACCGGATAACGGATGTCCGGATCGATGTTGATGATCGGGACCATCTTCTTGATATCGTCCGGCAGCACCAGCTCGATATCGACGCCGTTCAGCCGGATCGCCTCGTAGCGGCGGCGCATCTCGCGCCACTCGTGCTCGCTATGGGCCAGGTTGATGACGCCGCGCTGGCTGAACATGACGTTGAAGTTCAGCTCCTGGCTCATGCCTTCCCAGAGCTTCAGGGCATGCTCGTAGAGCTTGATCGACTCGTCCCAGAGATAGCCGGAGCGGATGATCGTGGTGTTGCGGCCGGTATTGCCGCCGCCGATCCAGCCCTTCTCCAGCACCGCCACGTTGCGCACACCGTGGAGCTTGGCGAGGTAATAGGCGGTGGTCAGGCCGTGACCGCCGCCGCCGACGATGATGACGTCATACGCCTTCTTCGGCTCGGGCGAACGCCAGGCCTGCTGCCATCCCTCGTGATAGCTCAGCGCGTTCTTCGCCAGGGCGAAGAGGGAATAGCGTTGCTTGGTGGTCGGTCCGTGCCGACCGGCGCTGGCGTCCATTGGATCAACCCCCGAATTGAAGCGCTCTCATACACGCCGCGTGGGCCGGCGTCAGTGCGCAGAGTATATCGCACGTGCAGCACGGTTTTGCCGGGTGCGACGGGCGGCGTCGGTTTCGGGGGGATGTGGCATCGCGTCAAGAACGCGGCGGTTTAGAAACGGCGGGAAAAGATACCCGCGGCGCTCAGAACCGTGCCCAGTCCGGCTTGTGCGGGATGACGGTCGCCTCGCCTGCGGTCAGCGGGTCGCCGGAGCGCAGGGCCTCGTCCAGGCGGTTGAGGCGGATCATCGCCAGTCCCATGCCGCCGCCCTCGCTGCCGCCGCCGTTATTGGCGACGACGCTGCGCACTTCGCCGGCCTCGCGGCCGTCCAGGGTGATCTCGGTGCCCGGCGCGGGCAGGGGGCCGTTGATGATGATCGGCATCAGCCGGCGCTTCACCAGGCCGCGGTATTTGGTGCGGGCGGTGAGTTCCTGGCCCATGTAGCAGCCCTTGTCGAAATCGACGCCGCCCAGTTCCTCGAAGCCGGCCTCCAGCAGCACGGTCTTCTCCACCGCCATGTCCTTGGCACCGTCCGGCAGGCCAATCGAGACCCGACGGCGGTCGTAGGCGGCGCGGTCGGTCGGCTTCAGGCCGGCGGCCTCCAGGGCGGCGCCCCCGGTGATCTCCGGCAGCAGGACCCGCGCGCCGGCATCGGCATGGCGCGGATCGACGAAGGCCAGACCCTCGGCGAAGCCGCTCGCCGCACCGCGTTCGGCCGGGAGCGACAGCGCGTCGAAGCTATCGGCGCCGAAGACGGCTGCGACGATCCAGTCGGCGGACTCGACCGACAGCTCGACCTTGGAACGCAGCTTGTACATCCGCAGCTTGCCGAAGAATTCCTGGATGCGGTCGGCGGCGGTTTCCAGCAGCAGGGCGTCGCCGGTGTCGATCAGGAAGAAGTCGTACAGGAACTTGCCCTGGGCAGTCAGGAAAGCCCCGTAGCCGGCCTTCTCGGGCGTGATCTTGAGGACATCGTTGGACACCAGGCCCTGGAGGAAGGTCGCCCGATCCTCTCCGGCAATGCGGATGACGCCGCGGTCGTCGAAGATGTGGAAATACGCGTTGGCCATGGGTTCCTCCGATGCGGGTCTACAGGTAAGGCGCGGCGGCAAGACCCGCAAGGGCGCAGCGCCGAGCCGGCATTGCCTCCGGCCCGCACCCTGGCCACACTCTTCCCGATTTTCTGTGTGGAGAACCCCGATGGCCCAGAGCGACAACCCGATCAAGAAGCCCCGCTATACCGGTATCCCGACCTTCATGCGCGTGCCCTTCGCCGAGGACTGGAGCGCGGTCGATATCGCGATGATCGGCGTGCCGTATGACGGCGGGGTCACGAATCGTCCGGGCGCGCGCCACGGTCCGCGCGAGGTGCGCAACTCCTCCAGCATGATGCGGCTGATCAACCAGGCGACCGGCTGCTGCCCCTACGACTTGGCCCGGATCGCGGATATCGGCGACTGCGTGATCGAGCGGCCGTTCCAGTTGGAAGGGGCGCATGGCGAGATCGACCGCTTCTACGAGCAGGTCATTGCGGCCGGCTTGGTGCCGCTGTCGGTCGGCGGCGACCATTCGATCTCGCTGCCGATCCTGCGGCAGATCGGCAAGGACCGGCCGGTCGGCATGATCCATATCGACGCCCATGCCGATACCGGCGACGACTATTTCGGCTCGCGCTTCCACCACGGAGCACCCTTCCGCCGGGCGGCGGAGGAGGGCGTGCTCGACCCCAAGCGCACCATCCAGATCGGCATCCGCGGCGGCATCAACGACCGCGACCAGTGGTCGTTCAGCCACGAGAGCGGCATGCGGGTGATCTACATGCACGAGATTCCGGGCATGGGACTCGACGCGGTGATTGCCGAGGCGCTGAAGGTGGCGGGCGACGGGCCGACCTATCTCAGCTTCGATATCGACGCCTGCGACCCGGCCTACGCCCCCGGCACCGGCACGCCCGAGTTCGGCGGCTTCACCGCGGCGGAGGCGCTGCACCTGCTGCGTGGCCTGTCCGCCGTCGATTTCATCGGCGGCGACATGGTGGAGGTCTCCCCGCCCTTCGATCCGAGCGGCAACACCGCCCTGCTCGGCGCCACCATCCTGTTCGAGCAGCTCTGCCTGCTGGCCGAGGCTTTCGCCAGGCGTAAGGCGGCATAGTGCTGATGGTTGAGAAAAGAACGGAATAGCGCACTCTGGGCGTGCCGTTCCGCTCTGGTTTCGCTACACTGACCTGACGTCATGGTTGTGCAGCGGCGCCGGAGCTCGCATGAAACAGCCGCCCAGGTCGATTGTCGGATGGTTCGCCGCCCTGGTCGCGGCCGTGGTTCTGGCCGCTCCGGTCCAGGCCTTGGACGCGCGCCGGGTCGATCCAGCGGCTGTGCATGCCATTCCGAACCCAGCCCCGTCCATACGGGAGATCCGGCCGGGCGGCGTCGCCGAGAACCGGGACGCCATCGCCGTCATCGTCGGCAACCGGCGCTACGCCCATGGCCTGCCCGAGGTCCGTTACGCCGAGAACGATGCCCAGGCCGCTCGGCGTCTGGCGGTGGGGGTGCTGGGGTACCGGCCGGGCAACGTTATCGACCTGCGCAACGCGTCCCAGGCCGAGATGCTGTCGGTCTTTGGCAGCGGGACGGATCACAAAGGCAAGCTCTGGGCCTGGGTGAAGCCCGGCGTATCCGACGTCTTCGTCTATTATTCCGGCCACGGCGTGCCGGGCCTGCGGGACAAGCGCGGCTATCTGCTGCCGGTCGACGCCGATCCGGCCACGCCGGAGATCAACGGCTATTCCCTGGACCTGCTCCTGGCCAACCTGTCCCGGCTGGAGATCCGCTCCACCCTGGTCATGCTGGACGCCTGCTTCTCCGGCAATTCCGCCGCGGGCTGGCTGCTGCGCTCGGCCTCGCCGGTCTATATCCGCACCGAGGCACCGGCCGAGCCGATGGGCATGGCGGTGATCTCGGCCGCCCAGGGCGATCAGGTCGCGAGCTGGGACGAGGAGCGGCGTCTCGGTCTGTTCACCCGGCACATGATGGACGCCCTGGCCGGCGGTGCCGCCGACACGGGGCCCGGCGGCAATGGCGACGGGGCCGTCACCCTGGGCGAGCTGGAGGCCTATCTGGACGATGCGCTGACCTATGCCGCGCGCCGGCTCTATCGCCGGGTGCAGAAGGCGAGCGTGCAGGGCGATCCCAGGACGGTGATCGTCCCTGATCTCCGCCGCCCGCCGTCCCCGGCTCCATCCGTCTGGGCCCCCGCGCCGCTACCCGCCCCGCCGATGCCCGCCCCGCCACTACCCGCCCCCTTGCCGGGGATGCAGGACGGCAAGTACCCGCCGCCGGGCCTCTCCGTCGCCGAGGCGCAGGCCTTCGTCCTCGCCCATTGGGAGGACGTCCGGCAGACCATCCAGGAGTTCTACGCCCGTCAGGGGTCGGTCTGGGACCAGCGGGGCAACCCGCCACAGGTCGAATTCGCCGAGCATATGAAGGAGATCAGCGAGCGCCGGGTGGTCCAGGTCGCGGGCGACACTTTCGATCTGGCGATCCGCTACCGCTGGCAGGGCGGCGGCGTCTCGGACACGGCGGAGGCGATGATGCGGATCGCCGTGGCGCCGCAAGGCCTGTCGGTGGAGAAGATGTGGCGATGACCCCCGCCGCCCGGATTCTGCCACTGCTTGCGGCTTTGCTCCTGCTCCCGGCCGCCGTCGGTGCCGAGGATGGGTGGGCGCCGGCGCTGAGCGAACCGGCGGCGCGTCTGTGGAGCCCGCTGCCGCCCGACGCCCGGATCGCCGTGCGTCCCCTCGACCCCGACGCCAGCGGTCTGCCCGCCGCGCTGCTCGGCGTGGCGGAGCGGTCGCTCGTCGCCGCCCTGGTGGCGAGCGCGCCGACCGGCGGCGTCGTGCTGACCCGCAGCGAGTTGCCCGCCGTCTGGGAGGAGCGGGAGAGCTTCACCGGCACCGACGCGAAAGGTCAGCTGGCCGAGGCGGCGGTCGATGCGGTGGTGGTGCCGGCCCTGGCGGAACGGCGCGGCGGGGTGTCCCTGTCGGCGGTCCTGATCGGCCTGCGCGGGCCGCAGCTCGGCGCGGTGCTCGCGGTGCTGCCGGCGACGGCGTTGCCGGCCGACCTGGAACGGTCCGACCTTGCCCGGGCGGAGTCCGGCGCCCGCCGGCTCGGGGTGGCGCTGGCCGAGGGGCTGCGGCTGGCGGCGGATCCCGCCGAAGCTATCGTCGTCCAGGTCGATCAGCGCGGCATCCGCAGTCCGGCCGCCGACTGGCTGGCCGGGATGGTCGGCGAGCATCTCATCCGCCGTCTGGCCGAGCCGCCGCCGTATCTCTCCCGTCCGCTGCGCGACCTGGGCAAGCCGGCGCCCTCGGGGGTGGTGCGCCTGAGCCTCGACCTTTGGGACCAGGGCGCGCGGCTGGATGTGCAGGCCCGGGCGGTTCTCGAGCGGACGGGACGGCAGCGGGTCGAGACGCAGGGCACCGCGCGGATCGCGCTGGCCTCGATCCCCGACGGATTTCTGCCGCTGACCCGGTCCGGCGGGCGGGTCGGGGAGGGGCTGTATCGGGCGTCGGGAGCCTACCGGCCTGCAGGCCGCACCGATCCCCGCGAGATCCGTTTCGCCGCCCGGATTCTGGCGCGCGCCGCCCTGGTCGCCGACGGGCAGGGCGGCGGCGGACATCGGGTTGGTCGGGACCCTCGCGACATCGCCGAGGCCATGCGGAGCCTCGCCCGGGTCCTGCCCCATGAGGAGATCTGGGGCGCGGCATCGGCCGGCGACGGGACCGCTACCCTGGCCGCCCGGCTGGCGCGGCTGGGCGGCGCCGATGCGCCCCGCCTGGAGGCGGCGGTGGCGCGGATGTTGTACCGGCCCGGCGAGCCGCTCAGCGCGCGGATCCTGCTGCGGGGCGGGCGCGCCTATGTCGCCGCCTATGCCTGGCAGGCCGACGACACGGTGGTGCGGATCGCCCCGACCGACGCGGCTGCCCGGGCGATGGAGCCCGACCGGCGGGTCGACCTCCCCGGCCCGGGCGATGCCCAGGTCACCGTCGCACCGCTCGCCGGCTCCGATGAGAGCGTGGAGGCGATCCTGGTCGTCGCCAGCGCGGTGCCGTTTTCCGCCGAGACGCTGGCGCCGGCCGTGGCCGGAAGCGCCGATGCCAGTCTCGCCGGCGCGGCGCAGATGAGCGCGTTTCTCGACGCCCTGGCCGGTCTCGATCTGGCCCGGGTGAGCCTGGCGGTGCTGCCTTACCGCATCCGCGCCGCCGACTGAGAAGGACGGCGACCGGGCGGCGCGGAAGCGAACGATCCGGCCCTGCGCCGGGAAATGGCCCTGGCCTGTCCATGGCTCCGGGAAGGTCCCCACCGGTCTGCGGGCGGGGCGCGGCGCGGAGGGCGGGAAATGAGGAAGGTGAGGGAGATGGCCTGCCGGGTCTTGCTGTTGACGATCGCCAGCGGATTGTTGATTTCCTGCGCTTCGGCGGCGACCCGCGGGAACGCCCAGGATCTGGGCCGGGCCGGCGAGGGGGCGGGCGGGTCCGGGACCGGGCCGCTCAAGGTGCTGGTCCTCGGCGAGGACGGCCATGACGCCCTGATCCCGCGCGGCGATCCGGCTTTCCGCCGCGTCGTCACCGAACTGCAGGAGATCATGGATCGCCGGGGCTTCCGGGTGGTGGACGAGGAGGCGGTGGCCGCCGATCTCGGCTGGCCGGCGCGGGACTATCGCGACAAGACCGAGGTTCTGGAGGCGGCCAAGCTGGCGAATGCGAGCGAGCGGGCCGCGTCCCGGGTGCAGGCGGCGCTGCTGTTCCGCATCGAAGGCACCTATCGCGACCTGCGCTACGCCACCCGGATCGATCTCCACCTGTCCGGCGACCTCTATGATGTGCGCAGCAACCGGTTTCTCGGCGCGGTCGATCTGCCGACGGAGAGGGTGACCGTGCCGGGGCGGTGCCTGACCGCCGCCTGCGGCTCCCACGCCGTGTCCGCGCGGGCGCGGGATCTGGCGAGCGAGCTCGGTACGGTGCTGGCGCGCAAGCTGGCGGCCCTGGCCCCGCGGGACTCGGCTACGGCGGCGCCGGTGGAGGCAGGCGCGCCGGTGCTGGAGGCGGTCTATACGGTGACGTTCCGCCACCTCACCACCGAGGAGGCGCTGTCGGTCATCGACGTCATGACCGACGGGTTCCCCGGCTACCGCAGCCATGACCTGCTGCGCGGCGGCGGCGCGGTGCGGCGCTACGAATACGTGACCACCGCCAGCGCGGCGAAGATCGAACGCTGGCTGACGTTGCTGCTGCTCGATATGGGGCTCGATCCGGAGCGCGAGATCGTTCTTGCCGTGCGCGACCGGGACATCCGGATCGAACGGGTGCTGCCGGCGACCGCGACCACCCCCCAGTGACCGCCGGCGAGGGGGCTGCGCGAAACTCGCCCTGGCTCTTCCATGGCTAGGTGAACGATCGGAAAGCTGCGGCCGAGGAGGGTTTCATGGAAGACGACGCGATCGCCGGCGGACTGACCGAAATCGCTCTGGCCCTGGCCATGGCCTTCTTCTGCATCCTGGTGCTGGCCCTGATGTCCATGGGCGCCCCGACCACCACCGCGCAGGACGGAGTGCCGGCGGTGCGGACCGCCGGCGGAAGCGCGGCGCCGCCCGCCGCCGAGGCGGAGCGGACCGTCGTGCTGTTTCACGCGGGAGGGTTCCGGGATCGGCAAGGGCGGACGGTCGACCCGCAAGCCTTGTCGGGACGGGTGCTGCTGGCCGTCGATCCGGCCCTGCCGCTGACCGAAGTGCTGGCGGCCCAGGGCCGGGTGGCGGGCGACGTCCTGGTCGCCGCCCTCGACCCGGCCTGGCTCGACCAGCTGCCCCGGGGCGTCGTGCCATGAGAGGGGGCGTTCTGGCGTTGGTCGCCGCTCTGTTGCTCGCTTCTCCCGCCGGGGCGCGGGAGGAGGGGGCTTCGCGGGAGGAGGTGCGGCGCATGGTGGTGCAGGAGGCGCTGCGCAGCGATCTGGTGCCGCCGTCCCTGGCCCTTGCGGTCGCCGAAGCGGAATCCGGGTTCGACGCCGACGCGGTCAGCCCGGCCGGCGCACGCGGGGTCATGCAGATCATGCCGGCGACCGCGCGGGGCGAGTTCGGCGTGGCGGCGGACGAGCTCTGGAACCCCCGCCTCAACATCCAGCTCGGGATCGCCTTCCTCGAGCACCTGATCGACCGGTACGACGGCCGCTGGGATCTGGCCCTGTCGCATTACAACGGCGGCTCCGCGGTCGGGCGCGGACGCGACGCGCGCGTCATCCCGGCGACCCGCGCCTATGTGGACAAGGTGCTGACCGGCGAGCGCCGCCACGCCCGCGACGCCGCGATCCGCGCCCTGACCGACAGCGTCGCCGACGCCGCCGCCGGGCTCGACCGGCAGGGGCGCGTACTGGCCCTGGCCGACGTCGCGCCCGACCGCCCAGCCGACCGTGCCGCTGCCGAGCGCGAAAGCCGGCACGGCGACCCGCACCGGGAGTGGCCGCCGGTCCGGCACGGGGCCCTGGACGACGACCGGTCCGGCTCGGCCGGGCTGCTGGACCGCATCGCCCGGCGCAAGGCCCGGTTCCGCGCGCTTCTCGTTTCCGGTTGAAAAATACGCGATCATAAACTCCAATGCGTGCAGGAGCTTCGCCCCGCGACCCGATCAGGATACCGCCATGGACGGCATCTCCACCGAACGCGCGCTGCTCTCCGGGGCGATCAGTCCGGAGCTGGAGGCGGCATTCCGCACGGTGGCGGATGCGGATCTCGGCGGCGGGCGAAAATATGCGCCGGCGATCATGCGCGCCCTGTCCCGCACCGTCGCCGCCCGGGCCTACGGCAAGCCGATGCTCGAGCTTTGCCACCTGCTGCGGGTCGCCGATGCGGTCGGCGGGCGCCACGGCTGGCCCGCCCTGATCTTCGGGGTTCAGGTCGCCCGCGGCCCGGCCTTCCGCGCCCATGTCCAGGACGGGGCCCGCCGCTGCCCGGCCTTCGGCCAGGATTTCCGGCTGGAGGCGGACGGGGTGACGATCGCCTATCCCGACGGGCCGTTCACCGTGAGCTACGGGCGCATGGGCTTTCTCGCCGCCCTGCTGGAGCTGATGGTCACGGCCCTGGGCTACCGGGCGGTCGATGCGGAGATCCGCGCCTGGCTGGACGCCCCGTTCGACGGCCGCCGGGCCACGGCCCATGCCAATGCCCTGTCCCGCCTGTTCTACGACCACCTGCGGGAGCATCTGTCGACCGCCCAGAGCCTGCGGATCTTCGCCCGGATCGTCGGCTTCCTGGAGGCCGACCGCGGCGGGGGCTTCACCCTGGACGATCTCGACGACCGCGCCGTGCTGGACTACTGGCACCGGGGCGTCACCGCCGGCGACGAGGACGCGGCGGAGCTGCGCGGATTCCGGGCCGTCACCGAGCGCTTCGGCATGCTGCGCACGGCCCTGCAGGCGGCATTCGAGCGCCATGCCGTCGACACCGCCGCGCCGGTCGGCCCCGACCGGGATGCGGGGGAGGTCGATCCCGGCACGATCCTCGCCCTGGTGGAGGCGCATGACGGGGAGGCCGACGAGCTGCGGGCGTTGCAGGGCGACCCGGCCGCCGCGGTGAAGTTCCTCACCGGCAAGGAGGTCGGCGAGCTCGACCTGATCGCCCGGCTCGGCTCCCATGCCGGCACCCTCGCGCTTTCCGTCCTGCGCGCCTCCACCTTCGGCGCGGTCCAGGCCCGGTTGAGCCAGGCCATGCGCCGCCGGGCGCCCGAGGCGGAGGTCGCGGCGTTGATCGGTCTCAGCGCGTGCGAAACCTACGGTCAGCGGCTCGAGCAGTGGCGGCGCCTGGAGCGCCGGCTCGACCGCATGGCCCTGGCGGCGCTCGCGGTGCTGGTCGACGCCGACCGGGCCGAGGCGGCGTTGGAGGTCCTGGCCTGGGTGCCGGCGGCCGATCTGAGCGGCCTGCGGGATCGGCTGCCGAGTGCCGAGGACGGCCCCAATGTCGTCGCCTTGCGGCCGGGCGGGGTCGCCGGCATGGTCGCCGCCCTGGCCGATCCGACCGTCGTCGGACCCGACGTCGCCGGACTGATCGCCGACGCCCGGCGGGCCCTGCGCGGTCTCGCCCGGTCCGGCTTCGCCCCGGAGGACCGGCGGTCGGGCGCGGCGGTCGACGGCATGGCGGCGGGCGCGCCGTTGGTGCGGCGCCTGCTGGTGCGGCTTCAGACCGTGCGCGCCACGGCCGAGAAGCGGATCGGCGACGGCGGTTTCGCTCGGGACGCGGACCGCTTCCGCGACGGCTTCCGGGCTCTGTACGGCGCCGCCGCATGACGGCGGGCTGGAACGCGCTGGACCGCGACGGCCAGGAGATTGCGGCGACGGTCTTCGTTGCCCTGGATGCCGCGCGGGCGCTGAGCGACGGGGCGGCCCGGAGCGTTTCCTCCGCCGCCCGACCGTCGCCCTCCGCCATCTGGTCTGCCCTGGCGACCGGCCGTCCCCTGCCGGCCGGCATCGAGGCCGACGCGGATCTCGACGCCCTGCTGGCGGATGCCGCCGCCGTCGCGTTCCCCCGTCCGGCCGCGGCGGCGACCCCCCAGGCGGCGTCCCTGCCGGCGTCGATCGACCGCCGGGCGGAAGGGGCGCGGATCCGGGTCGTCGCCTCCCGCGGCGCGCCGGGGCAGAGCTATGTCACGGTCGCCCTGGAGGAAACCGCGGTTCCGGTGACCCGCCTGATCGTCGTGCTGGATGCGCGGGCACCGGTGGAGGTCGCCCTGCCGGCCCCGCGCGCCGGCGCGATCCAGCTTCTCGTCGACGATGCCGATCCGCTCCTGGGGGCCCTGAGGGATGCGGATGCCCGTCTCTACCTCGTGTAAGGCGTGACGGCCGAGCGCACCGATCGGCCGGCGGCGGCCGGCGACCGGCTGCGGGTCGCCATCGCCACCACGGCCGGGCCCAGCGTGGTGCGCCGGATCACGCCGGAGGATCCGGAGCTGCGCTCGGTGGTCTGCCTCCGGGGCACTGCGACCGCCCTGGCGATCTCCGACGATTACGACGCGTTCGTGCGCCGGCCCACCGGGGTGGTCGAGCGGGACGTCGGCCACCGGGTCTTCCGGGTCGATGTCGACCGCCCCATCGACGACGGGCGGAGCTGGCAGCTCGGCCTCTACATCGCCCATCGTCTGAAGGCCGCGGGCCGGCTCGCCGAGGACGATGAGCCGGCGGCCGGCATCGTCTGGGCCACCGGCACCGTCTCCGCCGACCTGGCGATCGGACCGGTGGAGCGGGTGGCGGAGAAGGCGCGCCGCTCGGCCGACTTGATGGCGGTGGGGGTGCCCGTGCTCGCCGTCGCCGCCCCGGTCCATGCCGACGCCCTACCCGACCTGGCGGAGCCGCTCGCGGCGGCGCGGGTGGAGGAGGTTCTGGCCCATCTCGGCCTGGCGGCGCCCAAGGTCCGGCGTGGCGATCCGAGGCGGCGCGCCGGGGCCGCCGTGGCGCTGCTCCTGGCTGTCGGCGGCGGCTTCTGGGCCCTCCGGCCGGACGGTGAGGCAGCGCGCAGCCCGCCCGACGCCGTCCCGTCGGCGGAGGCATCCGCATCGCCGATGCCCGCCGGGCCGCCGGCCTTCGATGCCGGGGCCGTGGCCTTCGAGGTGCTGGAGGCGCGGATGGCCGGCGACGGTTGCGGCACCGGGCATCCCGTCGATCCGGCGGTGGTCTCCGTTGCCGGGGTCTGTGCGGTGGCGTTCCGCGCGACCAATACCGGGGGCGGGCCCGTGCGGCTGTGGCTGTATGGGGCCGTCCAGGGGGGCGTGCGCGAATACGCCTCGCGCCGGCGCCACACCGAACTGGCGGTCGGGACCCTCGATCCCGGCGCGAGCGGCACAGTCCGGGTGCAGCCGCCGGACTGGGCGCGGCGCCCGATCGTGGTGCGCGGCTTGCTGGTTCTGGCCGAGGGCGACCGGCCACAGGTCGACGGTGCGCTTGCCGGTATCGACCTGCTGTCGGCCGGCGAGGTCGACACGCTGGTCGCCGGACTGCGCGATCTGGACGTGGAGGTGCGAGAAATTTTTCATCGGGTGACGCCGGCACGCTGAAAACCGGCCCTGGGCTGTCCATGGCGATGGAGATCACCCCGCTCGCCGCAGGAGGCAGCCATGGGCAAAGCCGGGCTCCGTTCCGTTTCCGCCGTCGCGCCAGCCGTCACCCTGGCCGTGACCCTGGCTGCGGCCTTGGCCGCCTGCGCCGTGCCGCCTCCGCCGGCGGCGGAGGGGATCGGCTATCGCGAGGCGCGGTTCGCCGAGGTGGAGGCCATGCGGGCCTACCGGTCCTGCCGCGACGAGGGACTGGCTCTGGACCGGCAGGCGCGCGCGTCCGGCGATGCCGTCCGCTACCTCGCGGTCGCCCGACTGCTGGAGGGCTGCGAGGCGGATCTCGGTGCCGCGGCCGCCCAGCTCGATCTGGAAGAGCGCATGCGCGCCTACGCGGTGGCGGTGCAGAGCCGACTGAAAGGCGGCGACGTGGCGGGCGCGCGCGCCGGTCTGGATCGGTTCGCGGAGGCGTTTCCGGCCCGCGACCTGTACTTCGAGGACGGGGCGTCCTTCCTCGACAGCCTGCGGGCGGTGGTCGCGGCGGAAAGCGGGCGGGGCAGCGTGCCGCGCCCGCTGGCCGAGGAACTGGCCCGGATCGAACGGTGGCACCGATGAGGGCGCTCCGGAGCGTGCGGCTTGCTGTGCTGGCGGCCCTGGTCTGCGCCGCCGCGGGGATGCGGCCGGGATCGGCCCAGGAACCGCCGAGCTGGGCCCCGGTGGCGAGCGAGACGCTTGTGCGCTTGCCGACTTTCTCTCTGGAAAAGGCGGTGGAGCGGGATTTCCGCGACTCCTCCCTGGCCGATGCCCTGCGCGACACGGCGGCGGCCGCGGACGGCGCCGCCGGGTCCCTGGCTGCTCTTCAGGCGGCGGCCGAGGCCACGTCGGGGCCGGAGCGTGACGCGGCGCGCCATCGCTTCCTGGTCGCCAAGCAGGATTACGTGGCCCTGATGGGCGCGCGTCAGGATCTGGAGCGCCGGCGGATCGAGACCGAACTCGGCCTCTACAGGCGGCTTCTGGAGCGGGTGACCCGTGCCGGATCGCCGGCCGGCGATCCGGCGCTGGCGGATCTTGCGGACCGGCGCCAGGCGGCGCAGCGGCGGCTCGAGGCGAGTGCCGAGGCCGTCGACATGAAGCTATTCGCCGCGTCCGCGGCACCGGAGAGCCGATACGGGCGCGAGTACCGCATCCAGGCGGCCGCCATCGACGGTCTGCTGGCGGCGATCGACGCCCATCCGATGAACGCCGCGCCCGTCGTGGACGGCCGCGACCTCGGCAAGGCCGAGTATCTGGCGCACCTCATCGCCGAGGCGGAGAGCGGACTGGCCCTGCTCGATCAGAAGGATCTGGTGCTGGCCTATATGGCGAAGCTGGTGGCGCTGGACGCGATGGCTCTGGCCGACGAGGTGGAGACCCGGCCCCAGGGCGGTGCGACGGGTGCTGGCCGACCGCCCGATCTGCGCGACCCGAGCGCGGCGGTCGGTTTCTTCACCGCCCCGCAGTGAGCTCGGCTTGCCCAGGTCCCGACTTGCTCAGGTCCAGGTTGGGCCCGCTCCAGGTCTTCGCTGTCCGGAGGTCCTGTCGACATAAGGAGGAAGCCATGGTGCCGATGATCCCGTTCGTTCTCGCCGTGTTGTTGTTCCTGATCCCGGGCGGGGCCGCCTCGGCCGATGCGCTGGAAAGCCTGGAGCGGGAGCGGGCCAGGCTGCTCGTCACCCTGCTCGACCCGGACCGGGAGGCGGCGGCCCGGCAGAGCGCGGTGGAGGTCGCCCGGCGCCGGTTGATCGACCTGGAGCGGATCGCCCTGCGCGACCCGAAGACGGCGGCCGACACCCGGCCGATCGCCCGGCGGGCCTTCGCCGATTACGACCTGACGTTCCTCGCCCACGCCTCGCTCGAGCGGGACATGGCGGTGCTCGACCTCTGGCTCGAGCGGGTCGGCCTGTCGACCGCGCGGATCATGGCCGCCCGGGTGGGACGGCGGTGATGCGGCCGGGCGCGGTTCCGGCCCGGCCCGGGCCGGGGGAGGTGTCGCGGGCGCTGGCGATCCTGCTGGCGGCGGTGAGTATCGGTCTCGCCCTTGCGGTCTGGACGACCGGCGACCGGCCCTCGGCGCTCGCTCTGCAGGCGGAGCGGGTGACCGGGCCGGTGTTCATCGCCGGTGTCCTGCTCCTGACGCTGATCGCCCTGGTGGCGGCCGTCCGGCTGCATCGCAATCCCGGCGACCGGACCTGGCGCGCGCTGGGACTGCAGGCCGCCTCGGGGATCGCCACCCTGGCCCTGACCTTCACCCTGCTGGGCATCGGTCTCGGCATCTCCAGCCTGTCCAGCGCGCCGATCGGGCCGGACACGGTCGCGGGGGTGATCGCCACCCTGACCGGCCGGTTCGCCCTGGCCTTCGCCACCACCGTGGTCGGGCTGCCCCTGGCCGCCTCGCTGCGCGCCGTGCTGCTGGTGCTGGCCTCCCGCCGGCCCGGGGCGCAGGAGCGGGGGGACACACCGTGAAGTTCGTCCTGTTCAACGCCGTGGTGGGCGCGGCCCTGGCCTATCTGATCCTGGCGGAGCGCGGCCAGACCCCTGCCGACTGGGTGCCGGATCCCCGGCAGCGCGTGGCGGAAGCGGTGGCTCCGGCGTCCTCTGGGGCCGATCTCCCGGTTGCGGTCGGTCCCGCGCCGCAGCCGGATCGGTCTCCATCGGGCGAACCTGCGGCCCCGGCACCGGACTCGGTCTCGCAGGGGCCGGGCGCGCCGGCGGGACGTCCGGGTGAACCCCGACCGGACCCTCCTCCGTCGGCAGGTCCCCCGCCTGACGGGCCGAGGTCCGACCCGGTGCAGGCATTGCTCCATGACCTGCCGGCGCGGGATTTGCCGGACCGCCTGCGCGACCTCGCCCGGACCATGGAGAGCCGGTTCCTCGCCGGCATGAAGTGAATGGCGGCCGCCGAGGATACGGCGCCCGAGGAGAAGGCGCCGAAAGTGACGGCGCCCGACGCACCGGCCGTCTTGCAACACGCCTCCGGCCTGTGGGCCCCGGTCCTGCTGGCCCTGGTTCTTGGCGCTCTGGTCTTTCTCGCCCGGAACCCGGCCGGGCCGCCCCCTCGATCCAGTCCGCCGCCGGTCGCCTCGGTCCATCCGATGCCGCGGGCGATGGCTTTGACCGGGATCGGCCTGCCGCCGCCTCCGATCCCGGCGGGCGCGGCCGCGTCGGCGCCTGCACCCGCCCGCCCGCCCGCGGAGCCGGCCGCTTCCGGATCGCCCGAGAGCCCCAGCCGGGAGGCCGGGACCGCTGCCGGGGCGGCGCTGCTCCGGGCCTTGTCGTCCGGGACGGGCCCGACCCTGACCCTGCTCTGGCCGCCGTCGCCGGCGGACCGGCGGCGGATCGCCGACCATCTCGCCCGCTGCGGCGGCCTGGTCGTGGCGCTGATGGCGGCGGGACGGCTTTGGCGGCTGGAGGATCCGCCGGGCCGGCCTTGGACCGGTCGCGACGGCTATTCCCCGCTGCTCCGCCGGGCGGACGCTCTCGCCGCCGCCGGCTCGGGACGGCTGGCGCAGCGGATCCGGACCCATCACGGGAGGCGGGACGGCACGCCGGTGGCCTTGCTGGCGCGGGACTTCGATGCCCGTCTGCTCGGCGGTCTCGCCCGGCTGGCCGGCCCCGGCGCGACGGCCCTGTCCGCCGCCTATGCGGTGGACGGGGACCTGCTCGTGCTTGCCGATATCCGCATCGACGGCCGGCCGGCCGGCTCATCGTCCGGCGACCGGGTCGCGCTGGGGAGGCTCGGGCAATGCGACTGATCCGGGCGGCGCCGATAGGGCGGGGTCTCGGCCTCGCCCTGCTCCTGGGCGTGTCGGCCTGCATCGCGGTTCCCGCGCCGGATCCGGGCGGGGAGGGGCCGACTCCGGACTTCTGGCGCGCCCCCCGTCCTGCGTGGCGATCCTGCCGGCCGCCGCGTCGGGAGAGATCGCGGCCCGGGTCGCCGAGCACGCCTTGACCCGGCACCTGTCCGGCCGGGTCGATACCGTCATCGGGCCCGAGGCGCGCGACCGTCTGACCCGCCGGCTGGCCCTCGATCTGGCGCCCGCCGCTTTTCCTGAATTTTCGCAAGACGCATCCCTCGATTCCGGCGTTCCATACGACGATTTTCGTGTCACCGAACGCCAGTCGGTGGAACGAAAACGTTTCGCCGAGCGGGTCGGATGCGGCCATGGTGCCGAGCTGTCGGTGCACGCGACCCGCACCTTCGCGGTCGTCTGGAGCGTGGCGCAGGTCGATCTGGCGCTGCGACTCGTGGACCTGCGCCACGGCGTCACCCTGTGGCGGTCCCGGCATCGGGCGAGCCGCGGCGCGGGCGGCGTGCCGGCCTCGCCTGTCGGTCTCGCGCTGGCCCTGGGGCAGGCCGGGCTTTTCGTCGCCGACCGGGACCTGCTGGCCTCGGTCCTGGACGACGGGCTGCGGGCGGTGCTGCGCGATCTGCCGGACATGCGCGGTCACCCGCACTCCCCGCCGCCGGTCCCGCCGCCGCCCGGTCCAATCCCTTGATTCCGCAAAGCCGGGGGCGGATCATGGCCGACGGCTTTGCAAATTTCGACCGAGGTGACGGGCATGTCCGGCGGCGCGTCTGGCCACATGGGCTCTGGCAGCATGAACTGGGACGACCTGCGCTACTTCCTGGCGGTGGCGGCGGAGGGCAGCCTGTCGGCGGCGGCGCGGACCCTGCGGGTCAACCCGGCCACGGTTAGCCGTCACATCGACGCGCTGGAGGCCCGGTTCGAGGTTCGGCTGTTCGACCGGCGCCAGGACGGCTACGGCCTCACCGAGGCGGGCGAGAAGCTGGCGGGTCGCGCCCGTGCCATCGAGACCGAGATGTTCGGCCTCGCCCGCGCCTTCGACGCCGAGGACCGGGGGCTGACCGGCACGGTGGCCGTGACCTCCACCGAGTCCCTCATCGTCCCGTTTCTCATCCGTAACCTGCCGCTGCTGCAGGATCGCCACCCGGGCATCCGGCTGCAGGTCGTCAACGAGTACCGCTTCCTCAACCTGTCGCGCCGCGAGGCGGACGTCGCCATCCGCATGGCCCGGCCGGAGCAGGGCGACCTGGTGATCCGCCGCATCGGCACGCTCGGCTTCGGCCTGTACGCGTCGTCCGCCTATCTGGAGACCCATGGAATGCCGGCCGCGCCCGGCGATCTGGCCGGACACGCGGTGATCGACTGGCTGGACGGGTTTCCGGAGAACGCGCCGGTGAGCTGGCTGCGTCAGCAGATGGGCGGGCGGCCGCCGGCCTTCGCCACCAATCCGGCCAGCGCCCGCCTCGCCGCCGCCCGGGCGGGGATCGGCATCGCCCTGGTGCCCTGCATGGTGGGCGACGAAGCCCGCGATGTCGTCCGGGTGCTGCCCGGCACCGAGATCCCCGGCGTGGACCTCTGGCTGCTGGTCCACCGCGACCTGTCGAAGCTAGCGCGGATCCGCGCGGTGCTGGACTTCATCCACGAGCGCGCCCAGGCCGAGGCCGACCGGATCGCCGGCAGGACCGCGCCCCGATCCTGACCCCGGGTCGGAGCGATTACCGGCCGCTCGTGGCATTCCTCACGGCATTGCGAGTTGATCGCTGCCACCCTGCCACTTTGAATTCCTGAAGTGCTGCTACTCGCACATGTGACAGACACCTTCGAGCGATGGGGCTGTGGATGTGATGTGGACAATTTTTGGCCTTCGGAATCATAGGCGATCCGCCGAAACCGACTTGGATTTTAAAGTTAAAAATTCGCCGGATCGTCGGTTGAGCGAAAAGCGGCGGGTTTCTCCCCTTGGTGGCCTTTCGGCGCTTCGGCACATATCCACAGGCTGGACCGGGTTTTTTCTGTTGGCGGCGCTGGTCTTAACCCCCGTCGCGCAGGCCCAGGTGCAGGTCCAGACCGGGTCCCCGATCGAGGTCGATCTGGAACTGGTTTTCGCCTCGGACGGGTCGGGATCGATCGACGACGAGGAGCTCCGTTTCCAGCGTCAGGGCTATGCCGCGGCCCTTGCCGACCAGCGGGTGCAGGACGTGATCGCCGCCGGTCCGCTCGGCCGGATCGCGGTGGCCTTCGTGGAATGGGGCGCGCCGGAGAGCCAGCACACCATCGTCGACTGGACCGTCATCGCCGGCCGCGACGACGCCCTGGCTTGGGGCGCGAAGCTGCTGGCGGCCCCTCGGGCGGCCTATGGCTACAACTCGATCAGCGAGGCCATCGCCTATTCCGCCGACCTGATCCGCACCAACGACATTCAGGGTGCCCGCAAGGTGATCGACCTGTCCGGCGACGGCCCGCAGATCGGCGGCCGGCCGCTCGCCCTGATCCGCTCGATGGCCGTCGCCGACGGCATCACCATCAACGGGCTGGTCGTCGCCAACCGCAATGTGCGCACCGGGCCGAGCGGCGAGCCGCTGGAGGAGCATTACGAGATGGACGTGATCGGCGGACTCGGCGCCTTCGTCGTGGTGGCGACCGAAGAGAGGGGCTTTACCCAGACCGTGCTGGCGAAGATGGTGCGGGAGATCGCCGACGCCCGGCCGACGGGTGCGGCGACGCAATTTGCCCAGGACACGCCGGATGAGCGCTGACGAACCGATTGCCAAATCCCTCGACGTGCGCGGCCTGAAATGTCCGCTGCCGGTGCTGAAGGCGCGCAAGACGATCGGACAGGTCGAGATCGGGGCGCTGCTGGAGGTGCTGGTCACCGATCCGGCGGCGGTGCTGGATTTCCGCCACTACGCCCGCCAATCCGGCCACGAACTGGTCGCGGCGGAGGAGGGCGAGGTCCTACGCTTCGTCCTGCGCCGCACGAGCTGAGACCGGGCGGACGCCGCGGTCCCGAGAGCTCCGATCGCCCAATAACCGACTTCCTGGACCCCTCCGGCCCTTCGCCGGAGGAGATCAAGGACCGTGCTCCGTCTACCGGGTGCCACGGTCCTGGATCTCCCCTCCCGGACGGGGTCCGGAAGGTCCGTCCAGGCAGTCGCGTTGGGAGAAGTCGCGTTGGGAAATGGGGCGAGGCGGCTACGCCGGTCTCGGCGCATGCTGTCGGCTCTCCTGCATTCCTGCATTTTCCCGACTTCCTGGACGTCCTGCCCGGACTCCGTCCGGGTGGGGCGATCCAGGATCGTGGCACGTCGCTGCCAGTGCCACGATCCTGGATCTCATCCGACCTTGCGGCCGGAGGCGTCCAGGAAGGCGCTGTGAGGGAAAAGATTGAAGGATCGCCGGGAGAGGCGTGTCCCTTCGATTTGCGCGCCTTCCCAATCCGCACCGCCCGCGACTATGGTGCGCGCGGGAGGAACCAAATAATGACCAATGACGAAACGCCCAAGGGCCTCGGACGCGGCCTGACCAACTACGGCGACAACGAGTTCAGCCTCTACCTGCGGCGCTCCATGGCCTCGTCCATGGGCTACAGCCGCGAGATGCTGGACAAGCCCGTGGTCGGGATCTGCTCCTCGGGGAGCGGCTTCAACAACTGCCACCGGCTGATGCCGGAACTGGTCGAGGCCACCAAGCGCGGGGTGCTCGCCGCCGGCGGCCTGCCGATCGAGTTCCCGACGATCTCCCTGGGCGAGACCTTCCTGAACCCGACCTCCCTGATGTACCGCAACCTGATGAGCATGGACGTGGAGGAGATGATCCGCGCCCAGCCGATGGACGCGGTCGTGGTGATCGGCGGCTGCGACAAGACCCTGCCGGCCCAGCTCATGGGGGCGGCCAACGCGGAAGTCCCGGTGGTCTACTGCGCCGTCGGCCCGATGCTGACCTCGCCCTATGACGGCGAGCGCCTGGGCGCGTGCACCGACTGCCGCCGGTTCTGGGGCAAGTACCGCGCCGGCGAGGTGTCGGACGAGGGCATCAAGCGGATCGAGGGCAGCCTCGCCACCACCGCCGGCACCTGCGCCGTCATGGGCACGGCCAGCACCATGGCCTGCATCGCCGAGGCCCTGGGCATGACCCTGCCGGGCACCGCTTCCATCCCGGGGGTCCATGCCGACCGCCTGCGCGCCGCCGAGGCATCGGGCGTGCGCGCCATGGAACTGGCGCTCGCCAAGGGCGACGACCGGCTGCTGCCGCGCGACATCATCACCGAGAAGTCGGTGGAGAATGCCCTGCGCGTTCTGCTCGCCATCGGCGGGTCGACCAACGCCATCGTCCACCTGACCGCCATCGCCGGCCGTCTCGGCATCCCCGTCGATCTCAACCGGCTGAACGTGATGTCGGACGAGACCCCGGTGCTGGTCGACCTGAAGCCGACGGGTGCGCATTACATGGAGGACCTGTTCGCCGCCGGCGGGCTGGTCGGCGTGCTCCACGCCCTGCGGCCGCTGCTGCATCTGGACACGGTGAGCGTCACCGGCGAGACCCTGGGCGACCGGCTGGATGCGGACAAGACCTGGATCGACCACAACATCGTGCGCACCTTCGAGGAGCCGTTCCAGGACAAGGGCGGCCTGGTCGCCCTGTTCGGCTCGCTCGCCCCGCGCGGCGCGATCCTCAAGCGCTCGGCGGCCGATCCGACCCTGTTCGAGAAGGAAGGCCGGGCGGTGGTGTTCTCCAGCCTGGCGGACCTGGCGGCGCGGATCGACGATCCCGACCTGGACGTCAATCCCGACGACTTCCTGGTGCTGCAGAATGCCGGCCCGAAGAGCCCGGCGGCGATGCCGGAGGCGGGCTACCTGCCGATCCCGAAGAAGCTGGCCCGCGCCGGGGTGAAGGACATGGTCCGCATCTCCGACGCCCGCATGAGCGGCACGGCCTTCGGCACCATCGTCCTGCACGTCACCCCGGAAGCCGCCGATGGCGGCCCGCTCGGCGTGGTGCGCACCGGGGACCGCATCCGGATCTCGGTGGAGAACCGCTCCATCGACCTGCTGGTGGACGACGCGGAGATCGCGAAGCGCCTGGAGGAGATCAAGCCGGAGACGGTGCAGCCGACCCACAAGCGCGGCTATCGGAACCTATACATGAACACGGTCACCCAGGCCGATCAGGGCGTCGATTTCGACTTCCTGGTCTGGAAGGACTGACAAGAAACGATCCCGAGGGAGATATACGCATGTCCGAGATCCAGACCGAATTCGTGATGGAGCTGAAGCTCAGCGTCGACCTGCCGCTGGCGGCGATCGGCAATACCCAGTACGGCGACCGGCGCATCGCGCGGGTCAAGGGCGGCACCTTCGAGGGGCCGAACCTCAAGGGCACCGTGCGCGACGGCGGCGGCGACTGGATCCTCAACCGGACCGACGGGGTCACCCAGCTCGACGTGCGGCTGATCCTCGACACCGAGGACGGCACGCCGATCTACATGACCTACAAGGGCCTGCGCCACGGCCCCAAGGAGGTCATGGACCGGATCGCCGCCGGCCAGCCGGTGGATCCCTCGGAGCTGTATTTCCGCACCGCGCCGTTCTTCGAGACCGCCGCCGACGGCCCCTATGCCTGGATGAACAGGGCGGTGTTCGTGTCCACCGGCGACCGCAAGCCGGAAGGGCCGGTCTACCGGGTGTTCAAGGTTCTCTGACGGCGGGCCAGGGCGTGGCCCGGCACTCCGTACATTGATCTTCGGCTGACGGCTTGCCAAGCTGGCGGGGACCCACCTCTCGACCACTCCCCCGCCAGCATTGGAGACCGTCATGACCGGCGCCACGCGCTATGACCCCCGTCAGTTCAAGGCCCTGACCTGGTTCGACGCGACCGACGCCTTCGCCAAGGGCAGCGACACGCCGCGCGACTATCTGGAGCGCTGCCTGGAGACGGTCGACGCCCGCGAGCCGGTGGTGAAGGCCTTCGCCGCGCTGAACCGGGAGAGCGCGCGCGAGGCCGCCGACGCCAGCACCGCGCGCTGGAAGGACGGCAAGCCGCTGTCTCCCATCGACGGCATGCCGGTCGGCATCAAGGACCTGCTGGAAACCAAGGACATGCCCACGCAGCTCGGCTGCGAGGCGATGACCGGGAACTTTCCCAAGAACGACAACGCGGCCGTCTGGGCGCTGCGCCAGGCCGGCGCGGTGATTTTCGGCAAGACCGTGACGGCGGAGCTGGGCGGCAACCATCCGGGGCCGACCACCAACCCGTTCGATCCGGCGCGTACGCCGGGCGGATCGTCCTCCGGCTCGGCGGCGGCGGTGGGCGCGGGCTTCATGCCGGCGGCCATCGGCTCCCAGGTCGGCGGCTCGATCATCCGGCCGGCGGCGTTCTGCGGCAACTTCGCCCTGAAGCCGAGCCAGGGCGGCATCCATCGCGGCGAGCGCCAGGCCACCTCCATGAGCACCCACGGCCCCCATGCCGGCTCGATCGAGGACATGTGGCAGGTCGCCATCGAGGTGGCGAGCCGCTGCGGCGGCGATCCGGGCCGCGCCGGCCTCCAGGGGCCGAAGACCACTCCGCAGGCGATCAGGCCGAGCCGGCTGATCCTGCTGGAGACCGACGGCTGGGCGCGCACCGATGCGGACAGCCACAAGGCGATGGCGGGCCTGCTGGACCGGCTGCAGGCGGCCGGGGTGGAGATCCTGCAGCGCGGCGATCATCCGCTGATCGAGAGCCTGGAGCAGTCCCTGGTGGGGGCCGGCGACCTCGCCAACACCATCACCGCCTGGGAGAACCGCTGGACCCTGCGCAACCTGATCGACAACAAGGGCGAGGGGGTGAGCGAGCGGATCAAGGCGCGCATCGGCGCGGTGGAGGCGTTGAGCCCGGACGACTACCGCCAGCTCCTGTGGCGCCGCGAGGGACTGCGCGCCGCCTGGCGGGCGCTCGGTCCGGTCGCCGACGCGTTCCTGACCTTCTCCTGCCCGGGTCCGGCGCCGCTGTGGCCGGGCGACATCCCGGGTCAGCCGCTCGCCAAGCAGCCGACCGGCGATGCGGTGTTCAACACGCCGAGCTCGCTCGCCGGCGCGCCGGCGGTGACCATGCCGATGCTGGCGGTGAACGGGTTGCCGGTGGGCGTCCAGGTGATGGGCCAGGAGGGCGACGACGCCCGCATGACTGGCCTGGCACGCTGGATCAGCGGCACCCTCGATCCGGTGATCGTGGGATAGGGCGCTCCCCCAACCCCCACCCCAAACCCGACTTCCTGGACGTCCCGGCCCTCTGCCGGGGCGATCCAGGATCCTGTGATGAACGCCCGGGCACGGTCCTGGATCGGCCCTGCGGGACCGTCCAGGAAGTCGTGTGGGTTAAAGCGAGCTTCAGAACCCCACCGTCTCGCCCTTCTGGTCCACCAGTTCCCCGCTGCGCGCAGGGGTGAGCCCGTCGACAACCGCCAGCAGTTCGGCCGCTGCGGTTTCCGGCGGGCGGACCTCCAGCCCGGCCTTGGCGAAGGGGGCCGACAGGCCGGTGTCGACCGTGCCGGGATGCAGGGCGACGCAGACCGCCTCCCGGTGCGTCCGCCCCAGTTCGATCGCCGCACAGCGCACGAGCTGGTTCAGCGCCGCCTTCGACGCGCGGTAGGCGTACCAGCCGCCGATCCGGTTGTCCGAGATCGAGCCGACCCGGGCCGACAGGGTGGCGAACACCGCCTTGCCCGCGCGCGGCAGCAGCGGCAGGAAATGCTTCATCAGCAGGGCCGGGCCGGTGGCGTTCAGGGCGAAGGCGCGGGCGAGGTGTTCGGGGTCGAGCTGGCGCCAGGATTTCTCCGGCTGGAACCGGTCGTCGTGCAGGAACCCGGTGGCGTCGACGATCAGCCGGGGCGCGGCGTCGGCGTCCCGCAGGCGGTCGGCGGCGGCGGCGATCGACGCCTCGTCCAGCAGGTCGAGCGGTGGGTCGCCGCGCCGGGACAGGCCGATCGTGCGCTCGAAGCGGCCGCTGGCATCGATCGCGGACAGAAGGGCGGCGCCGATGCCGCCGGACGCGCCGACGACCACGGCCGTCCCCGAGGCGGGGAAGGAGGAAAGCTGTGTCATGCGGCGACGGAGATGGGGGCCGCCCGCCCGCCGTCAAGCGCCGGACGACGGTTTCGCGTTGTGGCGCCGCCGGCCGTCTTGACCGGCTCCCCGATCGGAGACCCGCTATTCCCGGCGCATCCAGAGCCGGGTGACGACCCACAGAACGATGCCGATGCCGATGAGGACCGCGGCGATGCCGTACTGGGCGGGGTCCCGGCCGGTCCACGGCCCCACGAGAAACGCGCAGGTCACCGCTCCGGCAATCGCGACCCAGGTCGGCGTGCGGAAATGGTCGTGCTCCACCTTGTCCTTGCGCAGGACCAGCACGGCGATGTTGACCACCGTGAACACGCCGAGCAGCAGCAGGGCCGTGGTGCCGCCGAGCTGCGGCACCGCGCCGACGAAGGTGATCAGGCCGGCCGCCAGCACGGTGGTGAACAGGATGGCGGTCACCGGGGTCCGGCGTTTGCGGTTCACCTTGCCGAGCACGCCGGGCAGCACGCCCTCCTCGCTCATCCCGTAGATCAGGCGGCTGGCCATCAGCAGGTTGATCAGGGCGGAGTTGCCGACCGCGATCATGGTGATCAGGCCGAAGATCCACGGCGGAAAGCCGGGGGCGCCGGCCTCCACCACTTTCAGCAGCGGCGTGTCGCCCTCCGACAGCTGGTCCAGCGGGACGATGGAGACCGCGACCACTGAGACCAGGACATAGAGGATCGCCGCGATGATCAGGCCGGCGAACAGCATCTTGGGGAAGTTCCGGCCCGGATCCTTGGTCTCCTCCGCCATGTTGACCGAGTCCTCGAACCCGACCATGGCGAAGAAGGCCAGGGTGGTCCCGGCGATCACCGGCCAGAAGACGCCGTCCTCGCCGGTGTCGAAGTCGAACGCCTTGCCGATATCGACGTCCCCCGCCCCGAAGACCAGCATGCCAATGACCAGGATGATGATCAGCCCGGTCAGCTCGATACAGGTGAAGACGGCGTTGACCAGGACGCTCTCGCCAACCCCGCGCATATTGATCAGCGCGATGGCGGCGACGAAGCCGAGGCCGATCAGGGTGATCATCCAGCCGCCGAGTTCGAGGCCGAACCCGTTGGAGAAGTTCTCGGCGAAGGCCCGCGCGGCGGTGGAGGAGGAGGTCAGGCCCGAGGACATGACCGCGAAGGCGACGAGGAAGGTCACGAAATGGATGCCGAACGCCTTCTCGGTGTACAGCGCCGCGCCCGCGGCCTTGGGGTATTTGGTAACCAGTTCGAGATAGCTGCAGGCGGTCAGCGCGGCGACGACGAAGGCCACGAGGAAGGGCAGCCAGACGATGCCGCCGACCTCCTCGGCCACCTTGCCGGTGAGGGCGTAGATGCCGGTTCCGAGAACGTCGCCGACAATGAAGAGCAGCAGCAGACCCGGTCCGATGGCGCGCTTCAACTTGGGCTTGTCGCGGTCAGCCCGCGGGGTGGAGTCCTGCTCAGTGACGTCAGACATTGGCAACTCCAAATCTCGGTTGCGATCCGGGCTGCGGCCGCATGGAAGCGCGGTCGACGGGAGACGCTGAAGAGTGCCGGGCTTGGCCCGTTACCGATGAACGCCGCGTCGGTCGATCAGTTCCCCTGATTTTTGAAGGGATAAGGGCGGGCGACGGCGCGTCGGCCGACTTCGGGACCTCGGCGGCGGACAGACGCGGTCTGTGGCGAAACCGGCGATCGCGCGCGGCTCACCTTCATCCGCAGCCCTCCGGCATGGGCGACGGTCACCGGTCGCTTGCGCGACCTGGCTGCGGAGTGTCCGGTCCTTGATCCGGCAAAGTCTCTCAGTGGGCGCCGCGGAGGTCCGCGACGGCCTCTTCGGTCACCGCGCTCGCGGAATTGCCGAAGGCGTTCCGCACGTAGGTAAGAGTGGCGGCCACCTCGGCGTCGCTGAGCTTCCAGTGGAAGGGCGGCATGGCGAACGGGGTCGGATAGCGATCGGTCGGCACCGCCTTGGCCCCGTCCAGGACCGCCCGGATGAGGGTCGTCGGATTGCGCGAATGGACCAGGGACGATCCGGCCAGGGTCGCGAACATGCCTTTCACGCCTTCGCCCTTCGGCCCGTGACAGGCGGCGCATTGGGTGGCGTAGATCTCGGCACCGAGAGTCATGACCGTGTCCTCCGGACGCGCGGTCTCGTCGCGGTCGTTTTCCTCTTCGGCGTCCACCGGCAGGTCGCGCAGGTAGGCGACCACCGCGGAGATATCCGCATCGGTCATCCAGCGGGTCGACTTGTCGATCACTTCCGCCATCGGCCCGAACGCGGCCGTCCGGTCGTTGCGGCCGTGCTTCAGGAAGGCCTTCAACTCGGTCTCGGGCCAGTCGCCGATCCCGTCGCGCCCCTCGGCCCGCAGGGACGGGGCGAACCAGCCCTCGGCCATCCCGCCGGTATAGCGGGCGCTGCCCTGCTTCTCCGCCCCGATGAGATTGCGCGGGCTGTGGCAGGCCGAGCAGTGGCCCAGCCCTTCGACCAGATAGCGCCCGCGGTTCCAGTCGGCCGATTTCTCGGGATCCGGCACGAAATCCTTCTCCTCGAAGTTCAGCAGGTTCCAGGCGCGCATGGAGGCCCGCATCCCGATCAGCGGCGGCAGCTCCGGCTTGCGGATCTCGTTGCGGACCGGGTCGAGGCTCTGGAGATAGGCGAAGATCGCGTCGGAATCCTCCCGCGTGACATAGGTGAAATGGGTGTAGGGGAAGGCCGGATAGAGGCGCTCGCCGTCCTCGCCCACGCCCTCGTCCAGGGCGCGGAAGAAGGTGTCGGCGTTCCAGTCGCCGATGCCGGTGTCCGGGTCGGGGGTCAGGTTGGCCGAATAGATCGTGCCGAACGGGGTCGGCAGGGCGCGGTTGCCCGCATAGGACGGCTGTCCTGCGACCGTGTGGCAGGCCTCGCAGTCGCCGACGCGGGTGAGATAGAGGCCGCGCTTCACGGTCGACCAGGTGTTGGCGTCCTGGGCGGCGACCGGTCCCGCGGCCAGCAGGCCGATCAGCGCGATGACAAGAGTGCCTGTCCGGGTCATGCCTGCACCAAGGGGCCGGGATTGCGCAGATACTGCTCGCGGATCGCCTTGGCCGAATGATAGGCGAGCGCGGCGACGGTGCCGGTCGGGTTGTAGCCCGGGTTCTGCGGGAAGGCGCCGGCCCCCATCAGGAACAGGTTCGGCAGGTCCCAGCTCTGCAGATAGCGGTTGATCACGCTGCCCTGCGGGGTGGCGCCCATCATGGTGCCGCCGGTGTTGTGGGTGGTCTGGTAGGGCGCGATGTCGTACGGGACCTTGGCCTGGCTCACCTTGATCTCGCGTCCGCCCATTGCCCGGGCGATCTCGGTGGCGCGCTCGGTGATGTAGCGCGACATGGCGATATCGTTGGGCTTGCAGTCGAAGGTCATCCGCATCAGCGGGCGGCCGTAGACGTCCTTGTAGGTCGGGTCGAGGTCGAGATAGTTCGAGCGGTAGCTCATGACGGCACCATGGGTGCCGACCTTGATCGTGTGGTTGTAGCTGTCGCGGACCGCCTGCTTCCAGCCGAGCCCGAACTTCGGCGTGCCGTCCGGCACCGGGTGGCTCTCGATCGGCCGGCCGTTGGTCTGCCATTGGGCGATGTAGCCGCCGCCGATGAAGCCCAGGCCGCTGTGGTCGAAATTGTCGCCGTTGAACTCGTCGATGACCTGTCCCAGCGCGCCGGCGCCGATGAACGGGTTCACCGCCAGGTCGTCGTAGAAGACGCTGACGCCCGAGACGATCTGATAGGCGTAGTTCTTGCCGACCACGCCCTGTCCGGTTGCCGGGTCGTAGGGCTGCCCG
This sequence comes from Thalassobaculum sp. OXR-137, assembly GCF_034377285.1. Classification (NCBI taxonomy): domain Bacteria; kingdom Pseudomonadati; phylum Pseudomonadota; class Alphaproteobacteria; order Rhodospirillales; family Thalassobaculaceae; genus Thalassobaculum; species Thalassobaculum sp. OXR-137. The sequence goes on from NZ_CP139715.1 coordinate 2,812,632, forward strand.
ATGCCGGAATGCAGCATCAGGTGGACGTTGTGAGTGATGTAGGCGGCCAGAATCACCATGTCGGCGGGCTGGTGGAAGACCTGGCCTTCCTCGTTGACGTACTCCACGCCGGTGGCCTGTTTGCCGTCATGCAGCACCCGCAGCACCATCGCCCCGGTGCGCAGGCTGAAATTGTCGCGCCGTGCCAGGGCCGGCAGGATCGTGGTCGAGGCGGTCGCCTTCGAGTAGTTGCCGCAGGCGAACTTCTCGCAGAAGCCGCAATAGGTGCAGGGTGCGAGCTGCACGCCGAGCGGGTTGGTATAGGCTTGGCTCATATTGGCCGACGGCCCCGGGAACGGTGCGTAGCCGAGCTCGCGCGCGGCATCGGCGAAAACCATTGGCGCCTTCACCATCTGCATCGGCGGCGTCGGATACTCGCTGGATCGCGGCCCTTCGAACGGGTTGCCGCCCTCCTGGATCCGGCCGTTCAGGTTGCCGGCCTTGCCGGCGATGCCGCAGATCTTCTCGAACGTGTCGTAATGCGGCTCGAGCTCGTCATAGGTGACGCCCCAGTCCTGGATCGTCATATCCTCGGGGATCGCATCCCCGCCGTACCGCTCCTCGTTGTGGCTGCGCGCCTGGAAGTCCGACGGCAGGAAGCGCCAGGTCTGGCCGTTCCAGTGCACGCCTGAGCCGCCGACGCCCGTCCCGGGCAGGAACGAGCCCAGCATGCGCATCGGCAGCGCGGTCTGGTCTTGCGTGTTGCGGAAGGTCAGGGTCTCTCGCGAGAGGCTCTCGAACAGCTCGTCGCGGTAGCGGTACCGGACCTCGTCCTGGGCGTTGGTGACCGCGTAGTCGGTCGAGGTGTTGCGCCAGAGCCCGCGCTCCAGGGCCAGGACGTCCAGACCCTCCAGGGTGAGCTGTTCGGCCATGATCGCGCCGGTCCAGCCGAACCCGACGATGACGACGTCCTTGCGGGGGAGTTTGGTGGTCATGGGGTTGTCCTTCTGGCGACGGACACGGGATCCAGGATCACGGGCTTGCCGCCGTGATCGATCCAGGGGCGGTAGTCGTAGCGGGCACCGGGGAAGCCGATCATCCGCCAGCCCTGCATGTCCCGGTTGCCGCCATAGACCGGGTCGCCGAAGAATCCTTCCAGGGTGTTCTGCCAGAGCGTGTCGAAGAACGTCTTGGCGTGGACATGCTCCAGCTCGATCTCCCCCTCCGACAGGCGGGTCAGCACGTCGTCCTGGGCGTCGTCGTCGAGATCGGCGAAGGGACCGTTGTTCGCGGCGGCGAGGAACGCCTCGATATCCGCGATCGCCTGGCGGTACAGCAGGGCCGGAGCCTCGGCCTGATATCCCTGGGTGGCGAGACCGGCCTGGAAGGGCGGTTGCAGATAGTAGATATCGCCGCGGCCATAGGCGCCGGCGAGCTGGGCATCGATGTAGTCCACCACGCCGAGTTCGGAGGCCGACGGTGTGTCGTCGGCGGGGATGAGGCGATCGACGGCGGCGGTGACGAACGTCCGTTCCTCGTCCGTGAGGAACCGCCTGGACGCGTCGAAGTCATTTGGCGGCTGGGCCTTGCCCGATGTCCAAGGGATCCCTCCCCGGAACTCACGCGCCTGGGCCCCTGCGGCAAGGGCCAGGGCGGAGACCCCGACAAGAAACGATCGGCGCAACATGTGCATGAGCCTGTCTCCCGGTCTTCGTTCCTGGGAAACGGCGGGGGCGGAGGTCGGTTCCAGCGGAATCGGAAACTCGCGATCCTTCGATGCAACCGAAAGCGGATCCTCACGTTGCCCTCGAGAGGGATCGCCGACCGAGCGGCGGGATCCGCTTTCTGAAGGGGATTCCGCTCCTGGCGCCAGGCTTGCCCATCACCGCCTTGTTTGAGGGGAATTCAAGCGCACAATCAATCTAAGCGAGAATTAATAAATCATAAAATCAGAGATTGATGATATAGTTGCGTGCCACTTGGGCGGGGAACGACTAGTCGACTAATAGTACCGGAGACGCCAAATGGATGGTCACCGAGAGGAAAAGCGACTCAATCGTCAGCAAATCATGCTGTCAGACAGTGAAATTGAGATACTGAAGGACTGGCAATTCGGAAACCGGATTCCGACGATGGCGGCCGCAATACGCGAAGCATTGCGGATCGGTCTTGAAAAGGAATTGACTTCGGATATTGGGCCACATTTTCGAGAGTAGGAAAATCAGAATTTAGTCATGGTCCTGTATGTGTCGCTATTTGGAGGGGGACGCTTCCAATCTTCGGAAGATTAGGATCGCCCGACATAGATATACGAAGCATCGAACCCTCTCGGTCCTGAAGCGGACTGAGGCGCTTGCCGATATCGGCATTCTTTCTCAGTCGAATACCGATCGGAACCGGCACCCGTCGCGCGCAGAGGTTTGCCGGAGCCTGCCGGCATTCCATGCGAACGGAGGCGCCGGCTGCGAAGGCCATTGAGCGCTTGTGGCTAGATCCCGAAACTCGACCTCCCGGCCCAGGATCAGGACCTGTTCTCCGGCTTCAGCTTCGGATCGGTCTCGGAAAGGCCCTTGAGTTGGGCCTCGCTCAGGGTGTCGTACAGTTCGCGGGCCGCGTCGTTGAGCTGGTCCTTCGCGATCTCGCCCCGCTTTGCGGCGAGGGCCATCGCCGCGGCCTGCTCCTGGTCCTGTGAATTTCCCGTCATCGTCGGTTCTCCGGTAAAGAGGGGCATCAAGCCCTACTATGACGGAAACAGCCTGCCGGGCCGGAGGTTCCCGCCCGTCCGCCGAATGCCGGGAGCAAGGCCCTGCGTCTGCGCCGCGCGCCCATCGTCGATCGGCGAGGGAAAAGTGCTGGCCGACGACGGCTTTCGTCATCCAATAAGTTATTGAATTAATTATAATTTGGTGGCCCCGGAGGGAGTCGTTACCAGAATCCAATATCGTAAATAATTCAATTGGTTATTTAAGATATTAGAGGTCGGACTAGGCAGAGACTAGGCAGTTTTCTATCCGGATCGTCGTCTACCAGGTCGTCTCGAAATCGAACAGCGGTGCCGACGTCGGCGCGATGACATTGACGCCTAGTCCGCGAGCACGACGACCGGCTTTCGCCCGCCCTTGACGACGGGGTTGCGCCAGGGGTGGGCGTATCGTTTTCCAGACGGGATCTTGCGCGACGTCCGGATCTCCCGTCCCGACGCTTCCCACTCAGTGATTCCCGCGAGTAGATGGTCCGGCCTGTAGCCGTCGAACTTCGTCTTCGTATCGTTCAGCTGGAATGTAGGAGCCGGGAGACCAAGCTCTGCCGCGCGAAGAATCGCAGCTTCGATCAAGTCGACGAGCCGGATAACTCGGGTCTTCGGGAGGCCCGCGATACGCGCCACCCATTGTATCCCGTCGGTCATCGCTGTCTCAACATGATCGCCCATCCGGATCGTCAAGACCTGAACGACGTTCCGCCCACCTTCTGGGATGGCAAAGCCTTCGACCCCTCCGGGCGTTCTACTGAACCGCATCGTCGCTGGGAGGAAGGACGGCGGCACGTTCAACCGGATCAGTTCGCCGCCGGGGAGACGCATTTCGTTTCGTCCAACAATCCGGACGGCACCGTTGTCGCAACGCTCTGCGCGGATTGCCCACTCGACACCTGCGCTCGCAGATCGGCGAGTATTGCCCTGTCCATAGACCTCGCGAATGACAGTCTCAGCGGTTCTGGGGTCGAGCTTCATAGGCGGGATTGTAGCCAATCCGACCCCACTGAAAGGAACGGGCGTGGAGGGGCCAATCCGAAAGGGCAGAAAATTGAAATCTTCACTAAAGAATAGCTGGCGGTCGTTTGTTCGATGACTACGTGCAGCTCCGCAACGTCTAGATGACGCCGCGACCACCCCATAGGCGGACGCCAAATTCTGCACTCACGGATATTACTACCCAGGGAACGAAGGAGGGTAGACGAGGTAAAGCGACGAGTTCCGGGTCCGACCCCCGCGTCTCGTTCGATTACCTCCTTTCGGAGCCGGTGAGGCTCCCCGAGAGGCCGGTCTCATCCCGGCGGGCTCGGATAGCCGGAACTGGTATACGGCATCGCGGAGTAGGTCGGTCACCCGAAACCACACTGCAAAAAGAGAGAACCCCGACGGCGCTAACCGTCGAGGCTCTTCATCTCGGGTCTCTCAGCGCGAGCAAGCGATAGAGCAACCGTCCTAGCGAGACGAGTTCTACCAAATCTCGCCCTGAGACGCCAAACTGAACATGGTGTCGAACGAGCCGTGACGCGGCGCAAGGCGAAAGAATAGACGGTGGAACAGGGTAATCCCAACGCAGTAACGATCCTGAAGACTTACGACGGGAAGCTCGTCGGTAAGCACGTCTCGCGCGGGCCGGACGGTCAGCTGAAGAAGCTGATCTACTCCGGCTCGAAGTCGTTCAATTGGACGTCCAGAGAGGTTCAAGTCGACGGCATTTATGGCCTCAAGGATGTTCTAGAGTCCCTTCGCAATAGCCCGACCGAGTGCGTCATAAGGGGCGCAGCGGGTACCGACTTCGACACCAATCAGCCCCACTACCGGCGGGGAGCCAATAAGAAGAATGGTGTCTACCAAGACGTTGGGCGTTGCTGGATGGGCATTGATATTGACGGCTTCTCATACGACACGGCCGAGTTCGACCCATACCGCGAGCCGGAGGAGTTCTTCGAGCACATGTGCCGGCAGATTTCGCCGGACCTCGAAGACGTCACCGTCGTCTACCAGTTCTCGACCGGTGCCGGGATCGCGCAGGAGGGAAAGAAGCATAATATCGTTAAGGTCCACCTCTGGTTCTGGCTCAACCGCGCCTATACCTGCGCCGAGATCAAGCGCTGGGCACAAGCGGTAAATGCTCGGACAAAGTCGTTCGCCGATAAGGAGGATAAGAAGGCCAAGGTCATCGACACGAACCCGCTTCAGCCCGTCGGCATCCTCTATACCGCCGACCCTCGCCTCGAAGGCGTCTCTACGTCGGTCGTCCGCCGCGTGGGGATCGTCGATCTCGGGAAGGAAGAGGCAACCCTTCAAATCCCGTCGGAAATACAGCACAACGCGAGCAAGGTTTCTGGGAGTACGGTCGTCGACGGAAAGCGCATCCACGGTTTCCGAAACTACGTCTATCGCCTTCGCAACCTCGACGGCGGAGATGGCGCGCATGAACTCTACCGCAGCGCAGCGGCATCATACCTCCTACACGTAGAACCGGACGCGGACTATACCCAGGCAAAGGCGGAGATCATCGATGCCATCCGATGCTGGGCGAACTCCGACCGGAAGACGGAACTCCTACAGAGAGCCGGTCCGGGAGGCGATATCGACCGCGCGTTCGAGACCGGACGCGACTTCGCACGGAAAAAGTGGGCGGAAGGCTTTACTCCAATCGGTGACCGAAACGCGACTATCGAGACCGATACGTCGGTCCCTCGCTATCCCGCCCCGAAGTTACTCGACCGAGAGGAGGCCCGCCGCGCGTTCGGCGCCTACATCGACGACTGGTTCGATCACGCCGTCCGGATCGCGTTCGTCAACAACCGCCCCGAGGACCGCGAAGACATCACGCTTGAAGGCGTGGGCGTCCCGGCGGATTACAACCCGCGCAAGGTCGCGAAGGCACTCGTCGGCTTCGGCAAGACCAAAACCGTCAACGGCAACCTTGCGGAGCGAGCCCAGGCGATCCTCGATAGCTTGAACGAACAGTTCGGGACGTCGGTCAGCATCACGATTGCCTACGCGCACCTCTTGAAGAAAAAGGCGTCTGAGGCAAGGGAAGACATCGCAGACGAGAGCGAAAACGTGAGCGTCGACACCGTTTTTGGTCCGGTTTCCGAGGGCTTCTGCCAAAAGCCGAAGGCTATCGAGGCTGCTCAGAAGGCGGGTATCAGCCCGTCGACCGTTTGCGGCACTTGCCCAGCCCGCTTTGTCTGCAAGTACCGCTTCCAGATCGCCGACATTCAGAAGTCGAGCGAGGAAGAGGGCAGGGCTCAGATCCGGGTCATCCCGCACCAATATCTCGCGCTCAATTCCGCCGCCGGGAGCTTCGACGTGGTCATCGTCGACGAGACCTACTCCCCGGTCGAAGAGTTCGCGATCCCCGCGTCTGACATCGTCTTTTACACCTTCGACTTCTCCGACTTCGTCCAGCCGGAGGAGGAGGAGGACGCGGTCGAGATCGAACTCATCAACGAAATCCTGAACGCACTCTCGAAGGTGTTCACCGAGCGACCGAACGAGATCCTCTCGGGCATCCGAGAGATTTACCTCAACAGTCGGATGCGCAAGATCGAACCGCGCGACTTCCGCCGCGCCGCATTCGCCGTCAAAGCCGTCATCCGGCAGCGGACACCGGACAACCTTGGGAAGGTCGCACCGTCGTCGATCACCCGCCAGGTCAAAGCCGCGAAACTCGACACGCTCTCGCACGTCGAGAAGATCCTCATCGCGTTTGCCGACGAGTTCGAGGCCAAGCGGTCGCAGTCGAACTTCGTCCGGATCATCGACGAGGACAATGGCGTTCAGAGCATCGAGTACCGGCGAGGACTCGCCCCGGAGCGGGTCGCGAAGTCCGCCCCCGTCCTTCTCCTCGACGCAACCGCACGACCGGAGGTCATCAAGCGGACATTCGCCCGCCTCGGGTCGTTCGACTTCGAGGAGTTCAGGGCGCCGGATCTGACGACATACATCCAGCTTACCCTCGACCAGGGCTGGTCCGCCCGATCTCTCTCGGAAGAAGGCAGCAAGGGCAAGGTCGAGGCCGTAGTCTCTTTCATCAAACGGCTATCTAAGCCGTTCGTCGCCGCACCGGAGAAGGTCGAGGTTGAACTCAGTAAGCACCTACCCACCGACTTCCAGCTCGCCCACTTCCGCGCGCTCCGTGGCCTCAACACCTTCGAGAACTGCGAGACCGCCGTTATCGTCACGAACCCGGACGTCCCGCCGGAAGCGGTCGTTCGCGACCTCCGAGCCTGGGCGACCACCGACGACGGAGAAGTCGCCCCTCAAAGATACCAGGCCGCCGACTACCGCATCCGGACCGTCGAGGGGCACGAAGAAGGGCCGGAGCTTATCCAAACCTGCAACGTCTTCCCTGACCCGGTCCTTGAAGAGTTCCGGCAGGCCAAGGTCGAAGACGAGGTCGTACAGGCCATCGGGCGCGTTCGCGGCTATCACAACGAGCGGACCGTCTTCCTCCTGTCGAACAACGTCTACGACCTTACTATCGACCACGTCGGCGATTTCTCCAAGGCAGCCAGGTGCCTAGAGTCGAACGAACTCGCGCTATCTCTCCTGAGAAGCGGAGAGAACGTCATCCCCTTGACCAGGACAGCCGTCGAGAAACGCCTTGGCGTGACCCGGCGCGCGGCGTTCTTCTCCCTAGTCGTCGGCTCTGTCGAGCGGTTCGCTGACAAGGAGGGCTTTCAACTCGTCCAGAAGATCAACCCGAAGAACGGACGGGTCATCCGGCTCGCCATCAAGGGAGACCCTACCCAGGACGATTACGTCGCGGCTTACGGTGCAGAGCTAACTGACCCCGCGAACGACAACGACGAGCATCCGCTCCTGACTTTCGCGAAAGACGCCATCGACCGGGAGGCCCCGTTCGTCATCCTCTCGAAACCCTGGATCAAGGCGAACGATCCGAACGGAATCGCTAAGTCACGCAGACACCTTGATAAAATCTCAAAGGCAGATTCTTCAATTTTTTACCAGCTCTGTCCCATTCTCTCTAGGTATATTAAGAGAGATCCGGACATTGCCGTGCAATTTTTGAAGACGTGGGCCTTTGAAGAGATGGGCTCGCAAGGACGCTACAAAAAAGGCGCCCCCTTGATCTCCTTCGTGAGCGAGTTTCGGCTCCGGGCCGATCTCGACGCGATCTACGGGGTGGGAAGCTATTGCCTGACCGAGACCGCGATCCTTGAGTCCTCCGAAGAGCGGCGTAGCGAGATCGCCCGTCGCCTCGTCGCCGGGCAGGATTTCTCCGGCGCCACCCACGACGAGAGCGCGGCACTTGCCAAGGGCTACTTCGGCAACTCCCCAATCCTCGTCGACATGGAAGCTGCCGAGCGTTTCGAGGCGCAGCAGGGGGAAGAAAACGCCATCGATGAGTATGAGGCCGACGTCCGTCAAGACCGCGCCCTTCAGGCCAAACTCGACAAGCTCTTCGACCTCACCCCAGCGTTCCGGAACTAGCCGAACCGCTAACCCGCCCCGCCCGCCCGGCGGGATAGTGTCGCCATAGGCCAGAATGGCAGTGACCCCAAGACCGACGCGACTCGGCGGGCGCGTATACGACCATCACTCTTCTGAATTGGAGCAAGCGCGGACGGGAACACCGCCCCTGTCCTGCGTCGATCTCCCGCACACAACCGGTTCGGCCGACATAACCTCCTCTGAGGCCAATATAGCGCCATCAGCCTCCCCGGCTACGGGTCTAGCCCACCACCCCGACTGGCTGCCGTAGCACCCCTCCTAGCGCCACGGAGCCGTGCTCCCGTCCCGACGTTCGCCCGCCACCCCAGGCGGAGGGGTCGCCCGGCCTGTTTGAGCGTCAAGCTGACCAGAAAAACCGCTTCCGCACTCTAGTAGAAGTTCAATCAGAACAGGTGGTCGAGTATATTCTCCGTCCCAGCTAGGAACGACCCAGGAGACGCCCAGTGTCCATCGAGAAAGCTCGCGAGATCGCCGACCTCATCATCGCCCAGCGCGAGCGGTCCGCCCGCCGTCGCAACCCGACCGTCGCCGATGCGCTCGCTCGCGCGAACGAGATCCGCGCCCAACGGATCGAAGAGGTTCGCCGCGCCGCGTAAGAACCATCCCCAATAGGTCATGTAGAGAGCCCCGCAAAAGCGGGGCTTTTTCTTGCATGTGACGGTTCGACAACTCGCACTCACGGAGATTGGGTCAGCCGTGACTGGTCAGCGTATAGCTTGCGTATAGGTAGAGCTTCAACGCGAGCGAGAGAAGACATCGAAATGGCAAAGCAGCAGCTAAACGTCCGCCTCCCAGCGGAGTACATCGACGCTGCGAGGGATATTGCGACGAGTCGTGGCGTCACCCTTACGCAGTTCATCACGGACGCCCTGCGGCGGGCTATCGCCCAGGACGAAGACCTCTCGGTCGAGCACCGGGTTGAGCTTGTCGAGCAGTCGCTCGCACGCCTCCACGAGCGCTTGAAGACGGAAGGTTGCGAGAGCGAATAGCACAACCGTAGCGACGTCGCGGGAGCACCGCGCTGCCGCAATCGCCAATTCAAAAAACCAAGGGCCAGAGGCCCTAATCTAGAGGATTAATACCAATGACGATCATCAACATCATCGAACGCCAGACCAAGACGCTCCAGCAGGACGTAGACCGTCTCGACGCCCTCGCCGACACCGCTACCCGCGCTCTTCATGCCGGGGACACCGACCGGTATCGCGAACTTGTCGAGGCATACCGGACCATCCTCGAAAACGCCGCCGACCAGATCGAAAGCATCGCCTTCCTCGCCCGCCGCGCAACGCCGGGGGCGTCATGACCGACGCGCAAGACGTCGCCGGTCTCGTCTCAAAAAGCCGGAAGCTCCTCGCCGAAGCAAAGGAGGCCAAGAACGCGCGCCGCGCTGCCGAGGCCGCTCTTGCCGAAGCTCACCGAACCATCGACCTCCTTCGCGCCGATCTCCGGGCCATCGCGACCGGCAACCTATCAGCTCCCTGCGAGCCAGGTCGCGTGTGGAGGCCGAACCGCCTCAAAGGCGCCTAACCCCTCCATTTGAAAAGGAACGTGTCCCATGACCGCGAACAACCCATTCGCCGCCGCTAAGACTGCCGCTGACCGCCCGTTCTCCGCTTCTGTCCGGGAGTACGTCGAGGCCCACCTGAAAGCTCTGAACAAGCTCGCCGCTGCCCTTCCGGCGACCGACGACGGCTTGCCGCTCGAAGAGGGGCTCGACCTCCTGGAGGCCGTGAAGGGCTACTCGACGACCGCTGAACCTCTAGGCCAGAGGCTCACCCGCTCGATTGAGGCGACGACCAAGCGCTTCGACAAAGCGACCGACCTGGGCCAGCGCGTCTAATGGCGCGTTCCTCGGCGCTTCTCCGGGCAGCGAAGGGCCTCCGCCGTAAGGTCGAGGCCGTCGCCCGTCGGGAGCAGGAGATCCGCGATAGCGAGGCCGCGTCTGACTATTGCTTCGCGATCTCCGAGGGATGGGATCTCGACGACCGGCGGCGTGCGCGGGCGAACGAGTGGGCTCGGCGGAACGGTCAGCCGGAGATTTTGCGATAGGGGAGGGGCGGCTTCGGTGGCCTAGATTCTGACCATGGGAATCACTAATTTCGGCCCTGCCATTTCAACCATCAAGCAGGGGCCACATGTTCGGTTTCTTCAAGAAGGTAGGCGCTACGGCGAAGGCGAGGATATCAGCTGAGCAAATCTTCGCGTTTGCCATAGTAGAAGGTAGTGACAGCTTGATTAAGGCTCTTGGTGAGCTTGTGAAGGAGCTTGAGCGCGACCCTGAAGCTGCCAGGGAGGCTGTCATCAGATTTATGGGAATCGAAGATCAAGAATCAGAACTGTCCCATGATTTCAGTCGGGAAGCTCTAATTCAAACAGAGGGCGTCGTATTGGCGCTTGCCGCTGTTGAAAGGTCAGCGGAGCAGTATGCTGCTTTGATGGGGAGATCTTTTGATTGGGGGGCGGCTGCGCTCGACCATGGAGGCTTCATTGGCGAAACGCAGGTCAAGACACTTGGGTCTTCACTGGTCTTGTTCAGCGCGGTGGCGAATTGGTTAGATGAACCGTTTGGAAACAAAGAACGCTATGCGCCGTCGTGGTTTCCACGTCGATTAGAACTCAAAGACGCGGTTTCTCGCCTCTACTCGCAGTCTTTTCAGGTGCTGGCATCAATGAAGATCGATGTTGACCGGGGACACGATCACGTCTTTCGAAAACGCGCATGGTTCTAAGAGCGGCTTCGGTCGCGCTGTCTGTTTGTCCCGATAGCTGACCCTGCCCCGTTACCCCTTGGGCATCGCGGCACCCGATGATGGCTCCTACCCCGCGCAGGATGGTCCGGCGCGAAGAAGCAGGAGCTTGAAACCATGACCACCGACGCCATCACTATGTCCAAAGCTGACTTGGACACCCTGATCAACACCGCTGTTTCCAAAGCTATCGAGACGAACGTCGACGGCCTCCGCGCCAATCGAGACGCTATCCTCTCCGAGCACAAGCAGGGTTCCGTCGCCTTGGCCGAAGCCAACGCCCGCGTCCGGGAACTCGAAGCACAACTGCAGACCGCTACCACCACCCTGAACTCCGGCTCGGTGGACAAGGCCCTGCGCGACGCCATCGCCGCGTCCGATATTGACGCCAAGTTCGCCGACACCGCCCTGAATGTGATGCGGACCCGGTTCTCTGTCGAACCGAAGACCGGCAAGACCCACGGGTACGACGAAGCCGGTCAGGTCGCGACGTTCGACGACACCTTCAAGGCCCTACTTTCCGACCCGGCTATCGCCCCGATGCGGACCAACGTTGAGGTAACCACCTCGAAAGACCCGTTCGGCCAGATCCGGAACGAGGTCCACGAGAACAACCCCTTCGCTATCGGCGGTGACGCTGCCAAGGCTCGCGCGGCGTTCAAGCAGGACCCGCAGGCCGCGAAGACCTTGATGGGCAAGGCGGGCGACAAGCTGTCTCCGATCTGGCGCGTCTGGTTCACGAAGAACCGCTAACCGCCACCAGTTTTGACGATGACGGAGCCTGGGACGATAATTCGATCCCCGGCTTCGCTTCCTGTTTGAGAGGCAAGCCGTGCCATCGCCCCGAAAAGGTAGGTCACCTGAAGAGCAGGCCGCGCAGTCGCGCGAAGCCGGAAAGAAGGGCGGGCGTCCGAAGGGAACGAGGACGTCGGTCCGACGCTCGTCGACTCTCACGTATTTCAGTCGCATCCCGAAGGCCGACCTTGAAGTGGTCATCAAGAACACCGTCGCCCTCGCGATGGCGGGAGATAGGGACGCGCTGAAGCTCGTCGCCCCGGTGATCCTGCCGACCGCCCCGATCTCGCCTGTCGACCTTTCTGCGTTCGACCTCGGAACGCTGCGCGGCATCCTCGAAGCGAAGAAGTATGTCGTGGCCCTCGGCGCGGAGGACGGCATTCCTCCGGAGAAGCAGCGTCAGGTCCTCGAAGGTCTCTCTTCGCTGGAACACTCAATCGACGGCGGGAAGCTTGAAGCCGAACTCGAAGCCCTGACCGCTAAGCTCGAAGCTATCGGCGTTGAAGGAGTCGGAAGGGCGACCGTCGTCCCTCTGCGTCCGGTGAACGCGGGATAAGACGATGGGGCGTTACGGAGCCAAGCGGAAGCAACTCGACGTGCTGAAGCGTAGGGTCGAGGAGATCGTCTCGACCGAGCCGACGGTCTTCGAAGTGCCGTTCTCGACCCTTTGGGATGTTTCGTCCCCAAGCCTGCGCGGCAAGCTCGCGCTGCAAGGTCGTCCGGACGCGCCGCACCGTTCCGTCGCCCTGATCCCTGAGAAGGTCGCGAACGATAACGACTGGTCAGCCCTTGCTGTTCCATACGAGCGCGATCTCGCAGCCAGCCTCGAAGAGCGGCTCTCTGTCCGGAAGCCCATCGCCGAAGACTTCGACCCCTTCAACTACAACCCGGTCCTGTGGTCGCCGTTCTCGGGATCTCAGATGCTGTTCCTGGCATCGCCCGTCCGGGAGGTGCTCTTCCACGGATCGCGAGGGACCGGGAAGTCTGACACCCTATTGATGGACTTCGCGCAAGACGTAGGGCGAGGCTGGGGCGCGCACCTGAAGGGATTGATCGTCCGGCGGACGTTCCCCGAGTTGAAGGACCTGATCGACAAGTCGTCGAAGCTCTTCCCCGTCCTCTATCCCGGCGCCCGGTACAACGCGTCCGATCATGTCTGGCGCTTCCCTGGCGGCGAACAGTTGGTCTTCGGCTACCTCGACCGCCCCACCGATTACCTTCGCTATCACGGCCACGAGGTGACGTTCCTCGGGTTCGACGAGCTTACGTCCTGGGTGGACTCGAAGGCGTATCTTGAGCTTCAGACGACGGTCAGGTCGCCGGTCTCCGGCATCCCGTTGAAGATCCGGGCGACGACGAACCCGAGCGGACCGGGCCACAACTGGGTGATGCGCCGGTTCATCGACAAGGTCGAGCCGGGCGAGGTCTTTGCCGATCCTGAGACCGGGCTGACCCGGTCGCACGTTTTCTCCAACGTCATCGAGAACGTGTTCATCGCGAACAGCTACCTACCGACCCTCCGGGCGATTGAGGAGCCGAACCGGCGCCGGGCTTGGCTCTATGGCGACTGGAACGTGACGGCTGGCGGAGCCCTAGACGATCTCTGGAAGCGCGAGGCGCACGTCCTGACTCCGTTTGATGTCCCGGCGACGTGGCGGGTCTCGCGGTCTTATGACCACGGCGAGTCCTCGCCCGGTGCCTGTCTCTGGATCGCCGAGAGCAACGGCGACGACGCGACGATGGCCGATGGGACAAAGCGGAGCTTCCCCGCCGGTACGCTCTTCGTGATCGTCGAGTATTTCACGGCGAAGCAAGGGACGTTTGACCAGGGGCTGCGGCTACCGGCGAAAGAGGTCGCGACAAACATCAAAGAGTATGAGCGCGTCAACCCGCGCCTATTTAGACACCGGGTCGCGCCCGGCCCGGCGGATAACAGCATCTTCGACGCGGGGTCCGGGAACTCCGACTCAATCGCGAAGCAGATGGCAAAAATCGGTGTCCATTGGGATCGGTCGGACAAGTCGCCCGGCTCGCGCCGGAATGGCCTCTCTCTGGTCCGCCAGAGGCTCAAGGAGAGCCTGCGCGGATACGAGGGTGGGTACATGGATGGGCCGGGGTTGTTCGTCTTCTCGACCTGCGAGGCGGTGCTGGCTACGGTTCCAAGCCTGCCGCGCAACCCGAAGGATCTCGACGACGTCGATACGACGGCGAACGATCACGCATACGACGCTCTGCGCTACCGGGTCCTCGCCGGAGCGCGAGGGAAGGGCGGGTCGAAGAAAATCAAGATGGGCTAAACAGGACCCTTGTGTGCTCAGAATGGGAGATTCAACAACTCCATCCATTTGGATGTTGCCGAAACCAAATCGTCGATGCTGGTTTTTAGGGCAATCCATAATTCACCCTCCCCGAGCCCAAACCGCGCGCCCGCAGCTGTAACGGCGGCCACTATAAATTTGTCTGCATAGCCCCGGATTTTTGCTGAGGCGGCTCGAAGCACTGACAGAGCTCGGCTTGCTGTGCTTGCATCTGCTGGCGCGTCGGCTGCAGCGTATTCTAACGCACCGGCAGCGGCACTGACTTCATCGAGGTCTGCATTTGTAAGAGGCGCTTCAGTTTGCTCCGTTTCCTCTGGGGGGTGGTTATGTCCAATGCCTGGTGGATGGTTTCGTAAGGCTTCGACCCTAGCGCGGACTTGTTGCGCGGCAGATCGAACAAATTCGCGTGCGTCATCCGTCGAAGTCGGTTCCTCGTCAAATGACTCGCTGCCGTCCGGATGATCGTCTGGAGTTGGTGACCAGACGGCGCAAACGCTTTCAAGCTCTGATATGAGCCGATCAAGCGTTTCTTCTGGCAGATATGAACCAAATAAATCATCGACAGCTTCGCTGGTGTAGTATGGGCCTCCATATATCCACAAATATCCCCATTCATTTTCTTTGTCGTAAGGTAATTGATTTTGAGGATCTTCATAAAACTGGAAGAAAATTTCTTTAAGCAAATCCAAATCAGTATCTGAGACAGCCTCAGAAAGGTGCTCTGCGCGAATACCGTCTGGATAGTCTGCCGTATAGAATTTCATGGACATAACCGGCGCATCCGTCTGTAAAATGTTATTTATCAGCTCTACCAAAGGACCGTGCCGAAAAATCTAGTCGATCTCAGTGGAGCGCCTAACACCTGCTAGATTAGTAGACCTGTCGTTGGTTACCAGTCGATACAATACGGTCGATATATTTCGGTCATCCGCCGGCAGTGCCGGCCCCTCCCTCGTCTGTGACAGGAGCTACAATGACCGACGATCCGAAGACCGCCGAAGAGGCGGCGAACGAGGACGTGAGAGGCGCCGCCGCGACTGAAACGAACGATACCCCCGACAATCAGGGCCAGGACAACGCCCCGGCGGAAGATGCGGGCGGCGATGACTTGTCCGACGATCTCGCGAAGCTCCTCGCTCATCCGGGCGTGCAGGAGGCTATCGCTGCGGCGGTCGAGGAAACCCACGGTAAGCTTCTGGGCAAGCGTGACGAGCTTCTCGCCGAGGTGAAGGCAGAGCGGACCGCCAAAAGGGATGCCGAAACGGCTCTCGCCGAACTGCGGCAACGGATCGACGCCCTGGAAGCCGACAAGGCGACCCTGTCCGGTCAGCTTGCGGACGCCAAGGAAGCCCGCGAGGCGGCGATCACGAAGGCAAAGGCCGATCTTGCCAAGGCCCAGGCTGATGGCGACGAGAAGGCGCGAGCGGCGGCTCTCGACGCCCTTGAACGCGCAACCGCCGATAAGGAAGCCGCCGTCTCCTCTATCGAGCAGGCCGCGCGTGAGCGGAACGACCGGGCGACGCAGCGGCTTATCGGTCTCGCGTCCGAAAATGCCCTTCTGTCCGCGCTCTCCGGCGTCGGCGTAAAGGCCGACCTGTTCGGTGCCGCGAAGGCGATCCTGGCCGCGAAGGTCTCGGTCGACGACGACCTGAACGCGACCATCGAGGGCCAGCCGGTGGCCGAGTACGTCTCCGTGTGGGCTCAGTCGTCCGAGGGGCGGCACTTCGTCCGCGCCAAGCTCTCGACCGGAGGAGGGGGCATTTCGAAGCCAAGTTCGACCTCTAGTCAGCGTGGGGCGTTCGCCGACAACCCGTGGAAGCGCGAGACGCGCAACCTGACGCGCCAGGGCCAGATCACGAAGTCGAACCCGAGCCTTGCGGCGCAGTTGAAGCGCGCGGCGGGCGTCTTGTAGGGCAGGTTGGTGGGCGGCGGAAAGTAGGGAGGCTCGGCTCACGTACCAAGCTCCAATGCACTTTCCGCCGCACTCAGAATAGCCCTGTTCGAGTGCATTATGTCATCTGCAGGTGGTGCGGGCGGGTCCTGTTTGGGAAATTCAGACGTCCAGAGTGGTTGACGGCTGACGATGACGGGGGCGCCGCCGTTTTGATCGCCGGTTATATCGACAAACAGGCCATTTGCGACGACCCAAGAGTGGGAGCGGGAGTCTCGCGGACCTTGGTTTGTCTAAACCGTTATGACCTGAGCATCGACACCTAATTTACCGCTTAGATGCTGTGCCAGTGCGCATGCGACGTTGCCGCAACACCCCCTTGGGAAATCTGCGAGCACTGTGCGGAGATGTGAGGAGAGAAGACCCTTACTAACTGCGGTTTCCAAGCCCTTCCTGATCCCAGCAGCTTCAGTGCGGATCTCCTCGTCGCATGGTGCCAAGCTCATTTGACGCTTCCCTCTCTAGACGGCACTCAAAAGGGCGGCTCGTCTCACATCGCTAACGTACCTTAGGCCAACCCGCCGATTACTTCCCGGCGGACCAATCCCGGCAAATTGAACTTGTCCGAGGCAGTGCCGACGACGCCAAGTTCAGTGAACCGGGAACCTTTGAAATGACCACCTCTACGCGTCAGCCGAACGACGGCGTCGCCAAAGTACACATAGACCTCGACTACGCCCGCGAGGACTACATCCTTCTTCGCGACGCCTTCGAGGGCGAGCGTGCTATGAAGGAGCGCGCCTCCTCCTACATCATCGCCCTGGATAGCCAGACGAACGACGCGAACGCTTTCGCGGCCTACGTCGAGCGCGGCGAGTACCTCCTGGTCGTCTCTCAGACGGTCGAGGCCCTGCGCGGTCTCGCGTTCCGAAAGCAGCCGGTTATCTCGGCGCCCGACGACTCCGCGATTGCCGAATGGCTGAAGCGCGTCGATGGCGATCGGCAGACTGTCGTCGACTTGGCTCGCAAGCTCCTGACCGAACGGCTCCTGATGGGCCGGTCGGCTCTCTTCCTCGACTTCCCTACCGCAGATGAGATCGACGAAGACGACGACCTGTCCGTCGCCGAGGCGATGGAGAAGGGCTTCGCGCCGCTCCTGTCCGTCGTTCCGACCGAGAGCATCGTCAACTGGGTGGAGAAGTCCGGGCGCCTCGTCTACGTCGCGATCCACGAGCGGGTGACCGGGTTCGATCACCTGACGATGGACGAAGAGGTCGAGGAGCATATCCGCGTCTTGAAGCTCGACGCTCAGGGCGTCTACATCCAGCAAATCTGGGTTGCTGAAGGTGCGGAGAGGGACACGCAACTCGGCGGAAAGCACAATCGGAAATTCAACGGCACCTCGATAAGCGGCGCGGCGGGCTACGCCCTGAAGACGGAGATCGTCCCGACCCTGAATGGCGAGCCGCTCGACTATATTCCGATCTACTTCGCGACCGAGGGTGGCTATCCGGACGTCGCCAAGTCGCCGATGCTCGATCTTGCCCGGAAGGCGCGGGACTACTTCCGCAAGTCGTGCGAGATCAATCACGCCGAACACCTCGTCATGCTGCCAACACCCTACGCCATCGGCTTCTCGGAGAGCGAGCTTGAAGAGCTTGACGAGATCGGTCCGGGAACGCGCTGGTCGAGCACAAACGAAAGTGCGAAGGTCGGCTTCCTCGAAAGCGACGGCACCGGGATCGGTGTCGTCCACAAGAGCCTCGACCGTATCGAGAAGCAGCTCTCGTCCCTTGGCGCCCGCATCCTCGCCCCGGCGAGCGATCTGGCTCCGGAGAGCGGTATCGCCTTGTCGATCCGCGCGGCTTCGGAGAACGCGTCTCTGACCGATGCTGTTCAGGACGTAGAGCGGGTTATCAAGCAAGTCCTGCGGATCGTCGAGCAGTTCTACGAACTCGCGCCGGGCTCGGTCTCGTTCAAGATGAACCGTGATTTCGTCTCCAGCCGCCTCGGTGCGAACGAGGTCAAGGCCCTCCACGACATGCTGATCGCGGGATCGATCTCCTACGAGACGTTCATCGCGAACCTGAAGGCGGGAGAGATCGTCGATCAGGACGTCAGCGCGGACGACGAGCGCGAGCGGATCGAAACCGACGGTGCCGGTCTCGGCGCTGGCTTCGGCGAGTAGCTGACCGATGGCAGACAACGTCCCGACGCGTCTCTATGACGCCACCGTTCAACGCGCGACGCGTATCGAGCGGTTCAAGAGCGGCTTTGTCCGCTCCCTGATCGCCGTGATCGACGATACGACCGAGGATCTCGTCGACCGCATCTGCCGGTCGCTTGAAGGCTCGCAGTCCCGGACGCGGCTCGAAACCATGCTCCGCGAGCTTCGGACCCTCAATGCTGACCTGAAGGGCGCCCTCGAAGAGCAGCTCGTCGACGAACTTGAGGCGTTCGCCCAGGAGGAAGTCGCGCGGACGGCGGCGACGTTGCAGCGGGCGTTGCCGGACTCGATTTCCGGCGCGGTCCAGTTCGCGGTTCCGTCCGAGGCGGTCCTGTTCACTTCAGCCGACGGCGAGTTCAAGAACACGCTGGTCCGGGGCAAGACTATCCAGGCTTGGCTCGACGATCTCGTTACGGGCGACTCGAACCGGATCGCGCAGGCGGTCCGTCTCGGCTTCGTTGAAGGGCAGGGGATCGACAGCATCGTCCGCCGGGTACGGGGGACCTCGACCCTCCGGTTCCGCGACGGCGAGCGGGCGTTGACCAAGCGCCAGGCCGAGGCCCTGGTCCGGACGTCGATCCAGGCTGCGGCGACTGAGGCGCGGGATCGTGTCTATCGCGCAAACGAGCCCCTGATAAAGGGCGTTCGATGGGTCTCGACCCTTGATGGCCGGACGTCGTCGATCTGCCAGAGCCTCGACGGGAAGGAGTTCGGAATCGACGATGGCCCACGACCCCCGAGCCATTTCAAATGCCGTAGTACGGTCGTCCCGATCATCAAGTCGTGGCGGGAACTTGGTTTCGACCGGGACGAGCCGCCGGGTCCGGTTCGTCCGTTCCTCCGGTCAAAACGGCGCCTGAAGGACGTCCCCAAGCCCGACCGCGACGCGCTACGTGGGACCGTGCCGGGCGACCTCAATTACGGCGACTGGCTCCGGAAGCAGCCAGCCAGCTTTCAGGACGAGGTTCTCGGTCCGACGAAGGCCAAACTCTTCCGCGATGGCGGTCTGCCGATTGAGAAGTTTAGGGACATTCGGATGACGTCTGACTTCACGCTCGACGAGCTTCGGCAACGGGAGCCCGAGGCTTGGCGGAAAGCCTTTGAGTAGCCTGAGGGCGCGCTTCACCGAGCGCAGTTGTGTACGCATTAACTGATATGTGCAGTCGAATCTCCTGGTGGACGGAGTATCGACGGTTCGTCCGCCCAAGCTAGCCGTGTCGAGCGAAGGGCGACGAACTTGCGTGAGAAAATGTTTATTGGTTCTATATGAATAGTTATGAATTGACATGGTTCATCAGGAATCGTATCTGTGTGTCTCCGCGATCTGCGGTGTTGCATATAGGAGTATGAACGATGCAATCAGGTGTATTTCTGTCGTCCACAGCCTTGACGCTGCTCTCTGATGTCGCGCTCGAAGAGGTGCTATCTGCGGTGCAGGGTTCGTCCTCATCCAAGCGCAAGGTCTCAGAGGCTTCATCCACATATGCGGTTGGGGGAGAGGGCGAGGGGGAAGAAGGGCCTAGCGACCTAACGGTTGCGCAGGCCCGCAAGTTGGTGAACGGTTGCTCTGAGCGCCCCCGGAAGGCGCTTCGGCTAATCTCCGAGCGGGGAAGTACTGAAGTGCTGACGTCCGATCTGGAGTCATATGTTGGTCTGGATGAAGCAGGGGGACTGCGTGGGGTGTACGCTGCTCTGACGCGCCGCACTCGAAATGTCACCGGCGATCCGGACGCCAATCTCATTTGGTGGGATTCAGACTTAACGGAAGAAGGCTCTTACCGGGGGCGGCTTTCCGACATGACCGTCACGTCTCTCCGTAAGGTGTTCGGCCTCGACTGATTTTTCCAGATTAAGGCACGGAGCGGAATTACGTCCCGTCTCCGTGCCTCTGTCCTTACCTCGCGAGCAGAACTTTTCTCCAGTGAATTGCAGTTCATGATCTTGCGTGTTTCTTGGCGCCTTGTATTTGGTTCGCGAATAAGTTCGCCATGCGTTCTTTCACGCATACCTCGGTAACGCCGTCTCTCTTTGATCTCGTCAGCCGGCGCTCCAATTTTCGAAGGACTAGACACTTGGTCGCCTGTATTGCCTGCGAGCAATTGGTTGTCTGCTGACTTGGCTAATTAGCTTTTGACGCTATCGAGACCAATCCAGCAGCCGTAGGCCACCTATGACCGACCGTACAATCCGGATCAACATCGATCCAACTGGCGCAAAATCCGGCGCGCAGCAAACCGTCAAATCACTTGAGTCGATCCGGGCTGCTAGTGGCAATGCTGCTGGCGGGATCAATCGCAGTTCATCCGCTATGGAGCAGGCGAAGGTAGCTGCGAACGACTATGCGGGAGCTACAGGACGTGCGCGCGACGAGCTGGGGCGTTTCGTTGCTGGCGCAGGACAGGCTGAACGCGCATCGCGCGGTGTGGGTTCGGCTATGAGCGCAGCGAAGGCCGCTGCCGTCGGTCTCGTCGGCGGTCTCGGCATCCGGTCCATTGTTGGCTACGCGGACGCCTGGACGGAGACGGAGAGCAAGCTCCGTCTGGTGACCTCGTCGAGCCGCGAGCTTGACTCTGTTCAGAAACAGCTTTTCGCGTCGGCTCAGGCGAACCGTTCGTCGTTCGGCGCGACCGCCGACCTCTATGCTGGCCTAGCGCGCAGCACGAAGGAACTCGGTGTCATGCAGGGCCAGTTGATGACGGTGACTAACGCCGTTAGCCAGGCGATGGTCATCTCCGGCGCCGACGCCCAGGCGGCTTCCGGCGCGATCCGGCAGCTTTCGCAAGCATTCGCGTCCGGCACCCTTCGCGGGGACGAGTTCAACTCCGTGAACGAAGCCGCTCCGCGCATCATGGATGCGGTCGCGAAGTCTATCGGTGTCACGCGCGGCGAAATCCGCGAGATGGCTGCCGATGGCCAGCTAACCTCCCAGATCCTCCTCGCCGCTCTGACCGACTCCGCCGAAGAGATCGGCGCCGAGTTCGGCTCTATGTCGATCACGGTCGGCCAGTCACTGACCCAACTCGACAACGCGTTCGGGAAGTTTGTCGGGAACCTCTCCGGATCGACCGGGGCGTCGTCCGGGCTCGCGTCGGTCATTACGACTCTCGCCGAGAACATGGATCTCCTCGCCTCCGCAGCCATTGGCGTCGGGACCGCAATCGCGGTGAACGCCTTCGGCCCGGTTGTCGTAGGTGCTATCGGGACCGTGACGACCGCTCTCCGTGGCGCGACCGGCGCGATGGCCGCTCTGAACGTTGCCGTCCGAGCGAACCCTCTCGGTCTGCTTGCGACCGCCATCGGTCTGGCTGCTGGCGGTCTAGCCTGGATGGCGACCGCTACCGACGACTCCGCCGATGCGACCAAGCGGCTTAACGATCTTCAGGGCACGAGCAAGTCGGTCACCGAGCAGCTAGAGGCCGCGACCCGAAGTAACGCCGCAGCGCGTTACGAAGAGGCGAACGCGACCCGTGAGCAGATTAAGGCGGAGATCGAACAGGCTCGACAGCGGCAGAAGTCGCTTCTCGAAGAAGCCGGTCTTCCTGCAGGCACGTCCCTCGAAGAGATCGACAACGCTCGCGTGAACCAGCGAGGTCGGGCGCAGATCGGTCGCATCCAATTCAACAACCGCGAGCTTCAAGCCCTGAAGGGCGTCGTCGCAACGATCCGCGAACTCGACGAAGAGATGACATCGGTCGACGAAGCGATGGCGGCTGCTGAGAAGCGCTTCGGCAAGCTCGGCGGTGCGGCCAGCAAGGCGGGCGGCGGGACCAAGGATCTCACCGACGAGCAGAAGAAGCTCCAGGAGAGGATCGACGACACCATCGGCGGTCTTGAGTCCGAGCTTACCCAGGTCCGGGCGCTAGAAGTCGCCATCGGCCAGGGGGAGGGAGCGGTCGAGGATTGGACCGACGCCCGTGACGCTTTCAACACCATCCAGCGTCTCGGGATTGATACTGATAGCGAAGCGGCGAAGGAGATCATCCGCCTGACGGTCGCGATCAACGAACAGAACCGGGCGAATGACGACGCCCGCGATGCGATCAAAAAGCAGGCCGACGCGCAGTCTGAACTGAGCCGCTTGATCGACGACACGCTGACCCCTGCGGAGAAGTACCGCGCCAAGCTCGCGGAGATCGAAAAGCTGCGCCCGTTCGCGGATACGCCGAAGGAAATCGAGGCCATCGACCGGGCTCTGAGGGCGGTCGAACTTGAAGAGTTTGAGAGGCGGAACAAGGAGGCGGCGGACGCCGTCGAAGCCGCCTGGGGCAACTCGATTGACGCCGTCCCATCCGTCCCGGCGGACGACGATCCGGAGGGCGTCCAGGTCCTCGCCGACGCAATTGGGGATGCTCTCGCCGCCGAAGATAGGGTCACGGTCGAAGTCAATCCCCAACGCAAGGCCGCCTGATGTCCCTCCTGATTGCTGTCGTCGGTAGCGAGCGCGTCGTGTTCGCCACCGACACCCTCCGTTACCGCGACCGGACGCCGTCCGGCATGGTCCCAACGAAGACCTTCATCGGCTCCGGTTTCGCCATCGCGACCCGAGGCAACGTCGGCGCTATCGAAACTGCCATCGACTTTTTGGTCGGGAAGCCTGACTTCCGGTCTGCCGTCGCTTCGGTCGACGAGGCGTTCGCCGCCGTCCGGTCGCACTCGAAGTTCGATCAGGACGTTGCAGTCGAGTTGACTATCGCTGGGCTCGTCGACTTCAAGCCTCGCTGCCGCCGCTTCTCGCTCGCAGGTGTCGACCTCCCGATGGGACCGGGCGCGTACTGCTTCCCTGATCTTGGTCGCCCGCTCCCCGCGCAGATCTCCGAGAAGCAACTCGTCAAGGTCGCTCAGGTCGTCGAGCGGGTCGCTCGTGAGCGCAGATGGAACCTCTGCATCGGCGGCAGGCTCCACCTGACGACCGTCGACCGCGCAGGCGCACGCCAAGAAGAGATCGAAGCCTTCGGAGGCATCGATGCACTGGCAGCTTGAGGCTCAGCGAGCCGCCCAGGACCTCGACGCGTGTCTCGCCGCCGAACGCTCCCGCTGGGAGACCGGCGGCTATAGCGGCAGCTTCACCGCCTTCCGGACCTCAATCGAGGCAGCCTTCGAGATCGCAGACAAGGCATTCGAGCGGCTGACCATCCGCCCCGGCGCGGCGAGCACGATGTTCCAGCTTCGGGCAACGCTCCGGGCGAGGAAGCGCGACTTGATAGCCGGGTTGCAGGCGGCATGGGACAAGGCGCAAGACGCGAAACGCGAGATCGACGATGAGTTCGGCGACATCTTCGCGTGAATGGACCATCTGTTCTGCTTTGGAATTGGTCGCTCTGGTATTAGTTCCGTATCAAAAAGGGTCAAGCTCGTATGAAAGGCTTAAAAAAGAATATATTATAAGCCTTTATGAAGACCTTGACCTTTTTCAAGTAACTGAAAAACAAGAATTAATCGCGATTGGAAATAAAACGTTCCTATCGCGGAAAAAAATTCCTATAGCCTGGCTCGCTCAAACGCGTGCGGCTCGCGAACGCGAAGCTCTCTCGTAGCACTGCGCCACGGAAAACAAAGATTGCCCTATAAGCCTCGCTGATCAGCTAACGGCCTGATCGGGTAGCGAGGTAGCCGAAGCTCCCATTCTGCTGGCCTAGCGCCTGCTTCTGCGTCATTGGCGCGGGTTCTAAGTCCGGTTCTTCCGTCGGGCTTTTAACCGCGCCTTCCTTCCCAGCTTGCCGGTATGCGGAACCGGGGTTTCGTCGACGTCTTGTGCTGGGGTCGGCTCCGTGACCTTTCGCGTCGCTCGCTTGATCGCGGCGGTCAGTCTCTTGTCGGACTCGATCATCGCCCAGCGGAGGGCGTCCACCTGGCCGAATATCTGGACCGCCGCTTCCCACTCGTCCGGGCGGATCAGGGCGGGGAGGACGACCCGGATCGCGTCCGGATCGCAAACCCCACAGACCGCGTCTTCGGCGATCTGCAACAGTGCGCGCTTCTGATCGGGGATGCGGACGAGGACACTCTGGACCAAGACGACCGCTCGCCGGGTCTGGCTGCTCTCCGTGACCTTGACCCCGGTCGGGAGGAGTTCCCCCGCGTCCTGAGCCCGCTTGATCGCCGCGCGGACTCGCTTCACGGCTTTCCGGACAGCGCCTGTCGCGTCGGTCGCGCAACCTTCACCAAGGGCGGCGACGTCGCGATTGCCCCAGAGAATCCGGGCGACGTCGGCTTCGGTCTCGGCGAAATCGATGCTCGCTGCGCGGTAATTCTTAATCAGGGCTCCGTCGACGGTGTCGGACGTAAACGCCTCTCCGAGTTTGGTCGCGCACGCCATGACGTCAACGAACCGGGGAAGGGACCGGAAGCCACCGCGCCCGTGGACGCGACGACCGATCCGCGCGTCGTCGAGCGGAACTATGGCGCTCTCGGGGATGATATCCGGGAAGAGGGACGCTTGAACCTGGGGCATGACCCGGATGATACCGGGCGCCATATTGAAAGTAGAAACCGGACCGGAAGGAAGACCGGGCGAGGAAAGAAAGCCCCGGCGCGGGGCCGGGGCGAGTCTTGGGAGCCAAGCGGAAGTGGTTACTGCGCGACCTCCTTCGCCAAAGCGATGAAGCGATCTTCGACGTCGTCGTCGACCTCGATGTTCCGGGTCTCCATGCAGGCGCGGAACGCGGCGAACGCGGCAACCCCGGCGGCTTCGGCAGCGGTTTCGGCGCCGACGTCCGAGCGATGCTCTTCGAGGAGACGGAGGTAGTCTTCCTGGATGCCGCCGACGGTGATGGGGTTGAACATGATCTGAGTCCTTTCGGTTTGCTAGGGGTAGGGGAGACGTGCGGTTAGACCGCGCGCCAGACTTGCGCGAGACCTTCGCCGGTCTTCGCGATCCGGTAGCCAGCCTGCGCGGCGGTCCGGGTCGCCGTGACGCGCGGGATCGCCCGCCAGCCGGTGATTTCCTTCAACTCTCCGAGGGTAACCCCGCCTTTCCGGCGTAGGGCGTCGAGGAGCTTCGCCCTCTTCGAGCTGGCACGGGGGAGCTTGATCTCGGAGCCCGTCGCGACCTTGGAGTAGGCTGGGCCGTCTTCCACCTTCGCCTTTTTCGGCGCGGGAACGACCGACGGCTCGACGGCTTCGATCTCGGTCCAGTTCGGGACGCTGCTGTGAAGCGCGTCCCACTTTGTGTCGAGCCAGCACCAAGCCTTGCGGTTGATCGCCCACTCGCCCTTTTCGATCTCGTCGATGCAACGCTTCTCGACCAGCGAGCCGAACGTCCCGTTAGCGCTCTCCTTCGACCATCCCCGGTCGACCAGGGAGCCGGTATCGCACCAGGTGTACTCGTCCATCTCGAAGAAGGACGGGCGTTCGCCGCCGCATCCCGCCAATGCGTCGAGGGTCAGGAAGTAGAGGGCGTGGAGTTCATTTTCCGTCAGGTCGAAGACTTCCGCCGGAGCCGGGCGGACGAGGGCGACGATATTCGCCTCCGTCTTCCCTTGCGCGGTAGCGGCCTTGATAATTCGCTCGATACCGACGGCGCGGGAAGTAAAGCGCTTGACGCCGGAGCCGGTCAGGACGTTGTAGCCAGTGACGAGTTCGCCGGTCGTTAGGTCGTTGATCGTCGGCATCTTCTGTCTCCGTGTCTTGCGGTCGGTCGGCGCGTGTCGTTGAAGACACTTTTATTGGCGAGCCTTCGGTAACGACAGAAAAAAACACGCACAGGTTGTGTTTTTGTTGGTGCTTGGATTAGAAGCTGACCTCGACGGCGTCGATGTGCAGCCTAAATAATCCCGTCGAGCGCGCTGAACCGAACGCGGTCGAGGTGCTCCTTCAAGATCCCCGGACCGAGCGGCGCTCCGTATACCCGCTGGAACATCGCCGCGTCTTGATCCGACCGGGTCCATCCGAAGATCCGGTTCACGACCGGGATCGGGGTCGCCTCCCGCTGATGGTGCGCAGCCGCGCAATGCCGGAAGCTGTGCTGTACGAGGCGAGCGTCGTCGGTCACGGCTCTGATCGTTCGGTTGATCGACTTCCCGGCCCTGCGGTCCCAAGTCGTCCGGTCGATCTCGGCGAAGCCGTTCGCTAGGAGTGCCTCAGGGATCGGCAGCGTCCGCGTCGACGCCGCGTTCTTGAGGCGCCGATATCGGTTCGGGCGGATCGCGACAAGCCAAAGGTCGGACGCCTCGTCCTGATAGACGTCCTCCGGTGCGAGGCCGTGGATCTCCTGCGACCGAGCGCCAAGGTGAAGCTGCGCGACGGCGGCGACAAACCGACGATGGTCCGTCGCCTTCAACCGGCGCATAACGTCTGCGAGGACGTCGTCCGGGAAGGGAAGGCGCCGGTCCATTGGGTCGCGCTTTTCCCGTATCCGGAGCCCGGCGAACGGATTGGACCCGGCGACCGCGCCCTCCGCGATTTGGAACCTGAAGACAGTAGACCAAGCGGCGACGTAGAGGTTCGCCGTACTTGCCTTGCGTCCATGGGCGAAGCGGTCGAGGAGCGCACGGGCTTCGGTCCGGTCGATAGACGAGAGCGGGCGGTCTGGATCCACGCCGGAGGCGGCGAGTGCCTTGCGGTAGTTCAGGACCGTCTGGCGACCTCGCTCGCCCTTCTCCGGGGCGGTAAGGAAGGCGTTGAAGGCGTCGGCTACCTTCGGCCCAATCGGTGTCCGTTCAGCGTCTAGCAGCCGGCAGAGGGCGAAGACGGCGAGGTTTTCGATTGACCGGCAGTCGCGGTCGGCGATTGCTGTCGCGGCGGCTACAAGTTCGTCGGGTATGTTCATTTTTAGTTCCATCGGCCCAGGCTACGGTGGGGAGCGGGCGATGGCCAGCTGAGCGAAGACCCACCCGCACACAGCAAGTGGTGACTGCTTCGCAGTTCATTTGCCGATCCATCACCGCGTTAGCAGCGGTAATGCATATATATGGTGCGTCGATAGGGAATGGATGGCATTATATAGAGAGATCTCCCTGGTTGGCGCACGTGATTTCGTGTCACCGCTGATGTTGGATCTTTCATTTTGGAGTAACGGATGGCCATTCCAGGATTTGATGATGACCGCTTAAAAGCACTCATTAAGACACACCTCAGTGCATCCGACACAATTAAAGATGCCGAGCATCTCCGAGGTAGATCAGTAAACCTTAGAGAAATTGACCGGGCGTTTGGTGCTGGCGGTAGGCACATTTTCATTTACGGAGATAGGGGAATTGGGAAAACTTCCCTCGCACAAACCGCAGCTTTTCAACATCAGTCCAGCGAGATCGAACCTCCATTGGTGGCTTGCTATAAGGAAGCCTCGTTCTCTGATCTTATGGCCACTGCTCTACAGCGCTGCGTGCAACACACCGTATTTAATGGAAGTAAAAGAGACCAAGAAACTCTTTCTGTTGGACCAAGTTTTTTAAAGTACACTGTTCAGAGAGTTTCTGATAACAATTTAGAATTAGGTGTTGTTTCTGTTAATGATGCGTTGTCGGCGTTTAAATATCTTATTGAAAAACAAATTGTTCGAGAGCCGGTAATAGTATTTGATGAATTTAATCAAATTGCCGATGATGCTGTAAAGTTAAATATGGCTAATATTATTCAACAGACTTCTGTTCAAGGCGTTGGGGTTAAATTTGTTTTTTGTGGTATTGGGCAGTCTTTAGATGATTTGATTGGAACGCATAAATCTGCTGAAAGATATCTCAAAACAATTCGACTAGAGAAAATAAATCATTCTGCCAGGCATGAAATTATTCAGACTGCATTTGCTGCGGCTGGGCTTGAGATAGATCGGGAGTTTGTAATTAGGTTGGGCATCATTTCTGATGGCTATCCTCATTACATTCACCTCGCGACTGAATATATCCTTTGGGCAATGTTTGACGATAGCGAGACAGTATCTTTTTGCACAAGTGACCATTTTAAAAAGGGTATTTATGATTCGGTCAGGAATGCTGAAACGTCATCCCGTCTGACATATGATCGGGCAACAAAGAAGTATATGGACGACTATCAAGAGGTTCTCTGGGCTTTTGCCGATACACCGGTTTTGGAAAGGCAAATACAAGAAGTATATGGCTCTTCATATGATTATGTTATGAAGACGAGAAAAAAAGAGAAACTCTCACTTGATCGTTTTAGGAGTAGAGTTTCTATGCTAGTTAAAGATCGTCATGATCGTATACTGTCTTCAAATGGATCTGGTTGGTATAAATTTACAGATAATGTAGTGCGCGGTTTTGTTCGCATGAAGGCCGAAGAAGCCGGAGTTCAGCTAGAAAAGGATCATTATTCATCCACTTGATTTGTTCCGATATTTGTAAAATCTTACATCAGCTGCATTTAATGCCCTAATGCTCAAAACTTTTCTGATTTATTTCAATGCTTCAGCGCGTATTGTGGTTCTGTTCGCAAGCGAAGAAACGACCGATAGAGTGCCAATCGCTTACCTGATTTGACGCTGTTCCTGACGGGATTGGGGGGGGGGGCGACCTATTTTGACCAGGGCGGCGGAACAAGCGAGAATCTAATCGACGCGACCGCTTCCGCAAGGCGGGGAAGTGATGCGCCGCGCCCGTATCCTCGTCCTGCGGTCGCAGGCGCCCAGCCCTGAAGCCGTTCGATCAAGACCTCGTCGACCCCGGAAGACAGGGCAAGATCGCGAAAACCGTGCCGGAACGAGTGGAATGTAACCCTCGGGTCGGTGACTTTCGCCTTCTTCCGAAGGAACCGCCCGAACCGCTTCTGGAAATAACCCGTCAGCCGCCCCTTTGTGTCGGGCCTATGATCCGTTAAGGCACCTGGTCTCGTAGCGACGTAGTCGAGGAAGCCAAGGTTAACGAGATCGGGGTGGACCGGGATACGGCGCCGGGCGTTGACGGTCTTTCCGTCGACAACGTCGAGGAAGGTTACGCCGTCCTCGGTCCTCACGTTCGCTGCCGATAGCCCAGCGATCTCAGACATACGGGCTCCTGTCATGTAGGCCAGCGTCGTCATCCAGTAGAACGTGAGGTCGTTGGTAGGAAGCGCGCCGAAGATTGCCCGTAGGTGGGCTTCGTCGAATGGATAGCGGGCCTTCTCGTCCCGGTCGTCTACGATCCGAATGCCCCCCGCTGGATTGCTGTCAATCAGGCCGTCATTCTCAGCGACCCCGAGGAGCGTCCGCACGAAGCCAATTTGTTTCCTGACCGTCGCTGAGGAAAGAAGCGCGACCGTCCCGTCCTGTGGGGTCTTCTCAGCGATCTTGTCGACCGAGAGTTCGCGCTGCGTGTTCGGGATGCGCTTCGGCAGCTTTTCGAGGACCCCACGGAATTTCCGGACGTGGTCTTTCGTGATTTTCCCAAGGGGCAGGTCTCCGTTGACCGCAATAAACCGCCGCATGGCGAGGTCAGCTTCACCTACTGAGAGATCGGTCGGATTGGCGCGCTTGCACCAGACAGCGAAAATGTATCCGAGCCCGTCGCCCGCCGAGGGAGTGGTCTTGCGTCCATCGACCGCCTCAAGGGCGGCGAGGTCCTTCTCCATCTCTGCGGTTGCCACATCGGTTGCCTTGCCTCCGACGGCGTCCAATAGTTTGAGGCTGTCGAGAGCGACCCTGAACGGCGTACCGGACTCCTCCGCTTCCGCCTCCATCGCCTGACGAGCGCGGTCGTAGAAAATCGTGACCTCCGCCGGTCGATCCGCGACACGCTTCCTGGCCTCGACCGGATTTCCGTAGTCGTCGAGGAGAATCTCGACTCGGCTCGACGAATCCGCATCGACTCCGCGAAGCTGTTCGATCTTTTCATCGTGAAGGCTGGCGAGGCGTCGCACCGCCTTTGTCGCCTCGGCCTTGGAGCCGACCTTGAGAGGAATCGTCCAGTGCTTCTTCCCGACGACAGGCTGGAGGTCCTTCGGGACGAAGCGCTCATAGTACCAGCCGTGAGCGCGGGACTTGAGGTAGCGAACGTCTCTGAGCTTCGGCATGGATTGACTCCGGACTAGGCGCGGACTAGGCGCGTAATTAGGAGAAAATCATAGCGTTTTCAGGACGTTTCGTCCATTCAAAGGGTTAGGTGAGGAATGGTGGCCCCGGAGGGACTCGAACCCTCACGCCCGAAGGCTCGCGATTTTAAGTCGCGTGCGTCTACCAGTTCCGCCACGGGGCCGTGTGGTCGCGTCGGATCGGTTGACTGTCTACCCCAGTTCCGCCGCGCTGTTCCAGATCGCAGTGAACCAATCCTCCCAACCCGGGCCGAGCATCAGGTTGTGGGGGGCGTCGTCCAGGCGCAGATGGCGGCCGCCGTAGAAATCGGCGATGGCCCGATCCTGACCCGGCGGGTGTCGGGCCGGGTCGTCGCGGCCGCCCTCCACCACCAGAATCGGCAGGCCGGCGGGCAGGGCGGTGGGGTCCACCGGGATCTTCAGGTCGTAGCGCTGGTTCAGCAGGCGCGGGCTCTCCGCGCTCAGGCGGGCGGCCATGCGGTCGAGGTCGTCCGGCGCCAGATGCGGGGCGTAGCGCGCGCCGGCCTGGGCGGGGCTGAGCGGCGGGCAGAGCCGGCTCTCGTCCACCAGCGGCACCTTCGCCGCGCCGGGGAGATTGCCGGGCGGGGAGGGGCAGAGCAGCAACAGGCCGGCCGTCGCGCGGCGCAGCGCGGCCAGCACCACGATCAGGCCGCCCATGGAATGTCCGGCCACCAGCGGCGGCGTGCCGATGGCGTCGATGGCGGCGATCACATCCTCCACCATCTCCTCGGCGCCGGATGTGCGGAAGGCGTCGTCCGGCTCCAGCCCCCCATGGCCGCGCAGGTCGAGGGCGTGGACGCTGCGCCCGTCGGCCGTCAGCCGGTCGACCCAGTGCTCCCAGCACCACGCCCCGTGATAGGCGCCATGCACCAGCAGCACCGGCGGTCGTCCGTCAGGCTCGGCGGGCAGGGCGGAGTGGAGACGGGCGGGTCCCAGCATCTCCACGGTGACTTGGGGCTGGCTCATCTGGATGCTCCCCGGTCCGCGCCGGCTATGGAGGGAGGGGTTTCGGCAAAACGTCCAAACGAAAACGCGGCACCCGAGGATGCCGCGTTCTTGCTGTTCCGGAGGTCGGCGGCGATCACTCGGCCGCGTTGGCCTTGGCGGCGCTGTAGACCGGCATGCGCCATTCCGGATGGGCGCCGGACTTGCCGTGGCAGACGTCGAAATACATGTCCTGCAGCTTCTTGGTGATCGGGCCGACCTTGCCGGTGCCGACCGCCAGCTTGTCGATCGAGGTGATCGGCGTGACTTCCCAGGCGGTGCCGCAGAAGAACGCCTCGTCGGCGGCGACCAGCTCGGAGCGGTCCACGTCGCGCTCGACCGCCGGGGTGCCCATCTCCTCCAGGAGCTGCAGCACGGTGGTGCGGGTGATGCTCTCCAGGATGTCGCTGGAGGTATGCGGGGTGATCGGCACGCCGTCGCGGACCATGAAGAAGCACATGCCCGGACCCTCGGCGACCTTGCCGCGGCTGTTCAGCAGGATGGCGGTGTCGTAGTCGTCGGCGATCGCCTGCAGGGTGGCGAGGCGGCCGTTCTGGTAGTTGGCGTTGACCTTGGCGCGCATCGGCATGGCGTTGTCAGGCACCCGCATCCAGGAGCTGACCTGGGCGGAGATACCCTCGGTGATCTTGGCGGTGCGCGGACGCTCCTGTGCGGTGATCGACAGCTTGATCGGGCCGGTGACGTTCTGGCCGCCATGGCCGGCGACATAGGCCGTGGTCATGATGTGGACGTTCTCGCCCTGGATCCCGTTGGCGCGGATCAGCTCGATGGTCTTCTCGGTCACGTAGTCCGGCGTGATGATCTCGGCATAGCGCATGAAGCGCTGGGAGAAGACCAGGCGGTGCATGTGCTCTTCCATGCGGAACAGGTACATCTCCTGCTCGTCGGCGTTCCAGTAGCCGCGCACGCCCTCGAACACGGCGGAGCCGAACTTGAAGGCGGCGCTGTCCACATGGACCTTGCCCTCGTCCCAGGGAACGATCTTGTCATCCATGAAGCAGTATTTGGGGGTCGCCATGATCTGAGGTCCTTCGAGGCTGGATGCGGCCGAGTAGGTATGGGGCGATCCCAGGGAAACCCGGTTCCGGCAAAAGGGTCGATAAGGGAAACGCCAATTTATGCCCGTGTCGGACCGGCGGCAAGACGGGTCCTGCACCTGGAAAAGGCAGCGGTGCCTATTCTCCGCGCAGCGCGGCCATCCCCTTCTCGCGCAGCTTGTCGGCTTTTTCCGGCCCCTCGGTGAGTTCCACCAGACGCACCGTGCAGAACAGGTCGACGGTGGAGACCGTGACGTCGTCGGCCTGAAGCCGCTTCAGCAGGTCGTCGGAACGGGTGTCGAGCTTGGCGCTGATCTGTTTCATCGCGGTGGCGATCTCCGCCTCCAGCCCGACATCGCCGGCGTACTGCTTGCACAGGCGCAGGGAAACGATCTGGTCCTCGATGGCGCGGAACCGGTCGCGGTTGCCGGTCGCGCTCTCCGGCGGTGTGTCCAGGGACTCGATCGCCGCCATCGCCTTGGGCGCGGCGCCGGACACGATGGTCTCGCGCGCCACCCGGCCGAGCTCGGCCTTCACCCGCTCGATCTGCCGGGCGACCCCGCGGCCGCCGCCGCCCGCGGCCTGGGCCTCACGCTGCAGGGTCTTCAGCTCGTTGCCGAGCGCCCGGGCGACCGCGACCGGGTCGTCCTTCTTGGTCTCCGCCGCGGCGCGCACGTCGATGATCCGGTCTTCCTGCTGGCTGGCGACCGCCTCGCCGACCTGTCCACCCATGGACTGGATCAGGTCGCCCGCCCCCTCGTCGATCAGCCGCTCGATCAGCGACGGCAGCATCGCCGGGGACTGCAGCCGGGTCATCAGCGACAGCACCAGCATCGGCAGGCCGTCGCGGTTGAGCGCCGCCGTGCGGGTCAACCCGTCGACGATCAGCATCAGATCGGCCTTGTTCACGTCGGCGATCGGCGGCGGCGGCAGCTTGCGCCGCATCTCGGTCAGCGGGGCGGCCACGGACAGGGCGGTGATGATGTCGTCGAGGGAGGCCAGCACCTCCGGCCCGCCCAGCTGTTCCTGCAGCTTGGCCGGCCCGCCCTTGATCTTGCCGCTCTCGTCCCGCAGGCCTTTCAAGACCTTATGGGCGGCGGACCAGAACGGCCGACCGGCGGCATCGACCGCCTCGGCGTCGGCCGGGTCGAGGGTCTTGAGGGTTTCCAGAACCGGAGCGAGGCCGTCGGCGCCGAGCAGGGCCTCGGTCTCGCTCCAGATCGGTTTCAGCGCGCTTCGGGGAATGCGGCCGAGCGCCTTGCGCGGGGTGTTGGGATTGTAGAGCAGGTCCTCGAACGGCCGGCAGAACAGGCGCATCGGCGTGAACCTGCGCTCCGGCCGGATCAGGCGCAGCCGTGGGCGGATCTGCGTCAGCATGGCCACGGAGGCGGCCTGCTGCGCCGGTTTCAGGCGCCGCAGCTCCAGGGCGGTGACCAGCTTCTCGAACTCGGCTTCCGGGATCTCGAAGACCTTACTCGCCATGTTGTCGAGCGGTTTGTCGTTCATGATGTCGGTGCCTCGTGGCGGCTTCAGGCCTGTTCGCGCATCGCTTCGGCACGACGCCGCTCGATGCGCAGCTGCAGCTCGATATCGGTGTGGCCGGACTGCCAGTTCTGCAGCGGTTTCACGAACTTGCGCATGGCATTCTCGAGATCGCCCCAGGCCTTGCCGTTGTTGGTCTCGAGTTCTTTGGTCGGCACGAGGGGGAGCATCCGCACGATCTCTTCCAGCGCATCGCGCTGCTCGTGCATCGCCCCATCTAGGACATCTTCCCACAATTCGATCACGTGGTCCCATCCGTCGAGCAGCCAGGAGATCCGGGTCATGCCGTCGGAGATCTCCTTGCCCACGGTGCCCCAATTGGCCAGGGCCGCCGTCAGGTCGTTGGCGTGGTCGTCGATCTCACCGATCAGCGTCCGGCCCACATCCAGGGTCAGCAGGGCGACGTCGGCGACGAGAAAGGCGAGGCCGTCCGGGTCGGCGTTGGAGTTCTTGCCCCAGGCGGTGACGTTCATGCGGAACGCCTTGAGTCGGCTCATCAGCCGGCGCAGCCGGCATTCGTGCGGCATGGAGGCGATGCCGACCGGGGCGATCAGGTCCGACCATTTCTCGATATCGGCGTAGAGCTGTTCGGAGGAGACGCGCAGGTCGCTGGCGATGCCGGCCATGATGCCGCGGACCTTCTTCTGGCCGGCGGCGGAGGACAGCTCGACCACGGACAGCTTCACATCCGCCTTGGCCAGGGTCTTCACCACCGAGTTGACCAGATAGTAGTTGGTCAGCAGCCGTTCGTTCTCTTCCTGCTCGATCGCCTTCTCCGCGGCGTCGATGGCGTCCGGACCCGACAGGCCGGTCATCGCGATCTCATGGGCGCAGCGCCGCATGTCGCGGGGCGTCGCTGCCTTGCGGGTCTCGATCATGTCGTGGAAGGCGCGGTCGTGGACCGACATGCGGAACACCTCGCGCACGCCGGACCAGCCGATGATGTACACGCCGCTGCCGCCGGAGAGCCCCGGGACGATGATCTCCAGGCCCCCGTTGCCGTCCGACCGCGCCCGCGCGAAGGCCAGCATCGGCGTGGTGAACGGGACGACGACGCCGCGCTCTTCGAACGTGGCCGGCCAGTACTTGGTGTTCAAGTGTCCGGCGGCTTCCCCATCGCGCGTAGCTGAGTGCTGCAATTGGCTCATCGGGTCCTTGATCCTGTTCTAGGATCGGCTGCGGTTCCTCCGAACGTCGCCGAAAAAGAACGAACTTGCATTAAGTATCATGCATCGCGCCGTTCTTGGAGGCCGGAACCCCCGCCAACAGGCGAAATCGCTTCAGGTAAAGTTCCTTTGCATCTTCCGGGCCAACCGGATCGATGGTTATCGACGTCTTAACCCGTGGCGTGCCGAAAATCTTGCGCGCCTCGGCCGGATCGAAGCCGGCAATCTGGGTCGCCTCGAAATAGGCGGCGATCCGATCCGCCCGCTTGATCAGTTTCTCGACCGTCGCGGGAAGCTCCGCCGGCAGGCCGAAGCGGATGTGAATGGCGGCCGACAGCCGCTTGTCCACCGCCTTGTAGTCGGGGCCGATGATCGCCTTGAACGGGGTGATCATGTCGCCGATCACGTATTCCGGTCCGTCGTGCAGCAGGGCGGCGAGGCGCCACTTGCGCGCCAGGGTGTCGTCGATGCCGGTGGCGATGCGTTCGACC
This sequence comes from Thalassobaculum sp. OXR-137, assembly GCF_034377285.1. Lineage (NCBI taxonomy): Bacteria > Pseudomonadati > Pseudomonadota > Alphaproteobacteria > Rhodospirillales > Thalassobaculaceae > Thalassobaculum > Thalassobaculum sp. OXR-137. The sequence goes on from NZ_CP139715.1 coordinate 2,848,051, forward strand.
AGGACCGAGTGCTGGGCCACCGAATAGGCCCAGGCACCGGAGGTCTGGCCGTTCCAGCGCGCCACCCGGGACAGGCCGTGGGCGATGTCCTCGATCTCCACGTCGAAGGGGGAGGGGTCGAGCAGGTCGAGGCGGCGGCCGCTCAGCATGCGCTGCCAGGCGCGGGGCGGCTCGTCGGCACGGGTTCGGCTCATGTCAGGATCGACTCGGTGCAGGTGGAATGGAGCGGGCGGAGCGGCGGACGGCGAGGGCCGCCAGCAGCAGGACGATCAACGGGCCGCCGCCGATCAGCCCGCGGGTGGCCCTGGCGATGTTGAGGTCGGCGACGAACTTGACGTCGTGCAGGGCCGTGCAGCGCTCCTTCGCCTCGGGGTCGCTGTAGGTGGCGGCGCAGTCGGCCTTTCCGGCGTCGCGGCTGCGCTCAACGGCCTGGCGGGTGTCCGGCCAGTCGCGCCAGGACACCAGCGCCACCCCGCCCGCCCAGAGCAGGGCGGCGGACAGCAGCACGGCAAATCCCAACACGACGACGGTCCGGTTCATCGCTTTCCCCTACCGGGGGAGGGGAAAGGGGGCAAGGGTCTTGCCCGCCCCTGCGCTCCCGCCCCCTTGACCGGCCGCGCGATCCGGGCGCACTTTCGTTGCCCAGCCAACTATTCGTCGATCTTTCCATGACCGCCGCCACGCAGACCGTCGAGGATACCGCCGGATCGTTCCGCGATGACATGAAGGTCATCTCGCTGATCGGCACCGCCCATTTCTTCAGCCACTTCTACATCCTACTGCTCGCCCCGCTGTTCCCGATCCTGAAGGACGCGTTCGGCGTGAGCTATGTGCAGCTCGGGCTGATCCTGACGGTGGCCAATGCGGCGACGGGGGTGAGCCAGATCCCGTTCGGCTACCTGGTCGACAAGGTCGGGGCGAAATGGATTCTGATCGGCGGTCTGGCGGCGCACGGTCTGGCCTTCGTGCTGATCGGCATCACCGGCACCTACTGGGCGATGCTGGCCTGCATGGTTCTGGCCGGCGCGGCGAACGGGGTCTATCACCCGGCCGACTACGCGATCCTGTCGGCCTCGGTGTCGGAGAAACGGATGGGGCGCGGCTTCTCGCTGCACACCTTCACCGGCTTCGCCGGTTTCGCCGCCGTGCCGATGACCATCGTGTGGCTGGCCCAGGAATTCGGCTGGCGGACCGGCGTGACCGCCTGCGGCGTCGCCGGCATGGTGGCGGCCCTGGCGCTGGTGGTGTTCGGCCGCGCGCTGAAGCACGCGCCTGGCTCCGACAAGCGCAAGAAGAAGGGCGACGACAGCAAGGCGGCGGCCGGCGGCACGTCGATCATGATGAACCCGGCCATCCTGATGTGCCTGATGTTCTTCCTGCTGCTGGCGCTGAGCTCGGGCGGCATCAACAACTTTCTGGTCTCCGCCCTGAACCGGGTGCACGGCACGCCGGTGGATTCCGCCAATCTCGGGCTGACCTTCTATCTGGTGGGCTCGTCGCTCGGCATTCTTCTGGGCGGGGTGATCGCCGACCGGACGACCAAGCACAACCAGGTGGCGGCCTGCTGCTTCCTGGCGACGGCGGTGGCGGTGCTGATCGTCGGCCTGGTGACCCTGCCGATCTGGGCGCTGGTAACGCTGATGGCGCTGCAGGGCCTGACCCACGGCATCATCATGCCGAGCCGCGACATGATCGTGCGCTCGGTCACGCCGGCGGGGTCGATGGGCAAGGTGTTCGGCTTCGTGTCCACCGGGTTCAGCCTGGGCGGGATCGTGGCGCCGCTGCTGTTCGGCTTCCTACTCGACCGCGGCGAGCCGGCCCTGGTGTTCTACGTGATCGCCGGATTCATGGTGGTGTCGCTGCTGACGGTGTTCACCGTCGGCGGCAAGAAGGACGCGGCGGCGTAGGGGCGCCATCGGAGGGGAGGCACCTGTACTCTTCTCCGTCTAGTCACGTCTTTCCGTCTTTCCGATCTTCCCGGCCCTGCGCCGGGACCTAGACTTCCGCGCGATGGAGCGCAGAACGCCAATCTCCAGAGCCCCAGCGGCCCCCATCCTCGGTCCCGGCGCAGGGCCGGGAAGACGTGGGGAGAAAGGGGGAGAAGTGGGAAGCGGTGTCCTCGCCTCCCGTCCGGTTATGTCGGCGGCGGCCCGATGAGGTCGTAGGAGAGGTCCCGCCATTCGGGGTTCTCCTTCTCGATGAGGTCGAGCTTCCAGTCCCGCCGCCAGCGCTTCAGCCGACGCTCGCGCAGCAGGGCCTGATCCAGGGTCTCGAGCTCCTCCAGATAGACCAGCCTGGTGACGTCATATGTCGCAGTGAAACCGTCCAGCAGCTTGGCGCGATGCTGATGGATGCGGCGGGCGAGGTCGGTGGTCTGGCCGACATACAGCGTCCCGTTCCGCCGACTGGCGAGGATGTAGACCCAGGCTCTCATGCCGAGCGCTATGGAAGGGCGAGGGCGGTTTTCCGGCGACTTCCTGATTTCGGATCTTCCCGGCGCGGAGGCCGCGAAGACTGGTTCGGAAGGAAGAAACCTACCCCTTCTTCGCCAGGGCGGTCTCGCGGTGGATGACGTAGAGGCCGCTCGCGATCACGATGGTGCCGCCCAGGATCACCCAGATGTCCGGGATGTCGCCGAAGACCACATAGCCCCAGAACGCCGCGAAGGTGATCTGCACGTACTGGAACGGCGCCAGGGACGAGGCGGTGGCGACCTTGTAGGCGTTGATCATCAGCCATTGGGACACCCCGCCGATGGCTCCCATCGCCGCCATCCAGCCGAGCTGCTCCCAGGTCGGGGTCTGCCAGAAGAACGGCAGCATGAGCGATGTCCCCACCGTCCCCATCAGGGCCGCGTAGAACAGAATCGAGAGGGTCTCCTCGGTGCGGGTCAGCATTCGGGTGACGATGACGAAGACGGCGAAGATGAACGCCATGAAGACCATCAGCCCGTAGGCCCAGTGCACGTCCGTAAAGCCGGGCCGCACGATCACCATCACCCCGATCAGTCCGACCACCACCGCCGCCCAGCGCCGGGGGCCGACCGTCTCGCCCAGGATCGGGATCGACAGGGCGACCACGAACAGCGGGGCGACGAACCCGATCGCCACCGCGTCCGCCAGCGGGATGTAGCGGATGGCGGTGAAGAAACTCATGGTCGCGGTCAGCAGCAGGACGCCGCGCAGCAGCGTCAGCTTCACCTGCCGAACCCGGAGCAGCGGCACCAGCCGGCGGCCCGGGAAGAACATCAGCATGAAGCCCAGGTGAAAGGCGTAGCGGCCCCAGGCGACCATCGGCACGGGCATCTCCTGGCCCAGATGCTTGGCCAGGGTGTCCATGGTGGCGAACAGCAGTTCGGCCGTCACCAGCAGCCCGATTCCCCGCACCGCGTTCTCCGACACGTCGGCAGGCCGGGTGGTGGCGGCGGGCGCGCGGTCCGGCGCCGAGGTGGGAGGCTGGGGCATGGTCGACATGGGGCGGAAAGTGACATACGGCTGCCCCATTGGGAAAGCAGGATCGCAGGCCCTTCGTCCCGCCCCCTTCACCCCGGCGGCTTGACCGGCTAGAACACCGGCGCGGGCGGGGGATTTTGAGAACCGGCAATCCCTCGGCAAGGAAGCAGCATATGAGCCTTTACGACAGCGAGCGGCGCTACCGGCGTCGGGTGTGGGGCGGCGTTATCCGCTTCGTCATCTATATCGGCGTCGTTCTGGCGGCCGCGACGGTGTCCTATGAATTCGGGGCGGAGGACATCGAAGGCCAGCGCCGCATGCATCAGGAACAGCTCATGGAGTTCGAGCAGGCCCGCGCCGCCAGCGAGCAGGAAGCGGCGAACCTGCGGGTCGAGGTCGAGCGGGCCAAGCTTGCGGTCGACGAATGGGAGCGGCGCTACAACGCCGACGTTCCGACCGGCCCCCGGCGCGAGCTGCTGGACCTGGTCTCCGAGCGGCTGGAGGCCGGGGTCGATCCGCAGCGCATCGCCTTCCTGATCCAGTCGGCCGAGGAAAAGCGCGACTGCGAGGAGGTGGAGACCAAGCGGTTCCTCGTACGCACGCCGCTGTACAACGGTGCCAACACGTCGATCACCTTCGCCAACGACGCGGTCGCGGTGACCGGCAGCGGCGAGTCCGAGGTGACCGGAGCCGGCCTGCCGCAATCCTGGTACGATCCGCACAAGCCGGTCACCCTGGTCTTCACCCGCATCGACGGGCAGAAGACCGAGGTCTCCGGCACCCTGCCGTTGCAGCAATCCGTCGTGCATGACGGGGTCGAGCATCATTTCCTGGTGAAGCCGGGCGCGCGCGGCTTCGCGCAGGTGGCGGCCGAGCGCTGCACCTATCCGTGAGCCCGCCATGAGCACCGCGACCACCGGGGCGGCCGGCACGCTGTCCCCCCGTCAGGTGCTCTGGAGCCTGCTCGCGCACTACCTCTCCTCCATGGCGATCGGCCTGGCGGTCGGCGGCTTCGTGCCGCTGATCGCGGTGACGCTGGAGGCCCGGCAGGTCGACACGGTCATGATCGGGATCAACTCGGCCATGACCTCGCTCGGCGTGCTGGCGATGGCGCCTTACGCCACGGTGCTGGTGCGCCGGTTCGGGGCCAGCCCGGCCATGGTCGCCGGGCTGCTGCTGACCGCCGCCTCGGCCCTGGCCATGGCCTTCATCGACAATCTCTGGGCCTGGATGGTCCTGCGCTTCCTGATCGGCGCCGGCATCTCGATCCACTGGGTGGTCAGCGAGACCTGGATGAACGCGATCGTCAGCGAGCGCCGGCGGGGCCTCGTCATGTCGATCTACATCACCTCCATCGCGTCGGGTTTCGCGCTGGGGCCGATCATCCTGACCGTTGTGGGGACGGCGGGGGCGACACCGTTCGTCACCGTGGCCGCGATAACCGCGCTGACGGCGCTGCCCATGGCCCTGATCCATAGGTTCGCACCGGCGCTGGCACTGGAGACCAAGGGCAGCGTCGTCCGCCTGGCCCGCGAGGCGCCGACGATCTTCGCCGCGGTGCTGACCGTGGGGCTGGTCGATGCCGCGTTCTTCACCTTCCTGCCGATCTACGGGCTGCGCATCGGCATGCCCTCGGAGACGGCGATCACCCTGCTGACGGCGGTCTTCGCCGGCAATGTGGCGCTGCAGGTCCCGCTGGGCTGGATCGCCGACCGGGTCAACCGGCGCGGCATGCTGCTGGTGCTGGGCACGATCTGCGTCGTCTGCCCCGGCCTGGCCGGCTGGCTGCTGCGGGCGGATTCGCTGGCCGCCTATCCGATCCTGTTCGTGTGGGGCGGGTGCAGTTTCGGCCTCTACACCGTCGGCGTGACCATGCTGGGCGAGCGCTATCGCGGCGGCGAGCTGGTGGCGGCCAACGCCGCCTTCGTGATGACATTCGAGCTGGCGAACCTGCTCGGCCCGCCGATCTCCGGCTGGGCGATCGAGGCGTGGGTCCCGACCGGGCTGATGCTCTATATGGCCTGCATCGCCGCCGGGTTCGTGCTGGTGTCGCTGATCCGGGGCTGGATGCGGGCCAGCGGCGCGGTAGGGTAGGGGAAACCCGAAAAACCCAAGGGAGACCCGCCATGGAACCGCTCAAGAACGCCGACCACCTCTACGAGGTCGAGCACCGGGCCCGGCATCTGGAGCGCCCCGGCTTCCGCATCCAGGAAATTCAGCTTTCGCCGACCCAGAAAGTGCCGTGGCACACCCACACCAACGTGGGCGATACCTTCTATGTTCTGAAGGGGACGCTCCGCATCTACCTGATGAACCCGAAGGAATCCGTCGAGCTGGCGCCCGGCAAGAGCTACGAGGTGGTCGCTGGCCGGCCGCATCTGGTGACCAACGCGGGGGACACCTCGGTCAGCTTCCTGATCATGCAGGGCGTGGGCGAATACGACTACGTGCCGGTCGTCTGAGCAGATTATTCTGGATCATATTGATATCAATCGATCTCATCGACCGTCATTATGACGGCCCCCAATGCATTGGAAAACTTACAGAGCGGGCGGGTGAAAAATTCCAAGTAAGGAAGCCCGCCCCAATGATCGCTAATACAAAGGTAAATAGACTCAATATTACCAAAAATACACCAATTCTATGGAATAATACTCCTCGCAAATGGAATACAACTGCCGCTGGTTCGGCGCTTGAGATAGATTTCGATGCGTTCGAGAATGCGTTGGGGATATTAGCATACTCACTTCTTGCATACTCATGCTGCGCAATGTAAGCGCAGGCCGCCGCGCATCCACCGAGAAACGCCCCAATTCCCATCGCTATGACGGGCAGACTTGTCTGACTGGCGAGATTTAATAGTGCAGCCTGCTCGCTGGTATAAAGGTGCCCCACAAACGCTAAGAGAGCGACTGCGCCTCCACCGTTAAGTAGAATTGCCGATCTAATTGCGGAAGATCCGTATTCTATCACCGAGTCGAAGATCGTTCGGCCAGCCATTGTCGCCTCCGGGTCTTCCAAGAGAACGGTGGACCGATCAGGGCAGCGGGCCGCGGGCGTCGCAGAACTGGCCGCTGGCCTTGAGCGGGGCGCAGAACTGCACCGCCGCATCCCGGTTCGGGAAACCCTGGGCCATCAGCCGGACATAGGTGCCGCGGCCGTTGCCCGGATCGAACTCGCTGGTGACCAGCTTCTTGTCCTTCAGCGCCGGGAACTTGCGCTGCAGCACCTTCCAGCCGTCCTGCGCCGAGCGCTGGGAGCGGTAGGAGGCGAGATGCACCGCCCACGGACCGGAGGATCCGCCGCCGGTCGACGCGGCCGCCCTCGGCGCGCTGCGCCCGGCCGCCACGGCAGCCGGCGCCGCACCCTGGGCGGCATCCATGCCGGCGACCTTCTCCAGCCGGGCAACCACGTCCTCCAGCCGCGAGATCAGGGCGTCCGCCCGCTGGGCCTCGGTGCCGACCGGTTCCTTGGCGGCGGAATCGCCCGCCATAACGGGCACCGGCGTGGGCCCCATGACGGCGACCGGCGGGGTGACCGGCTGCTGCACGGTCGGGCCTTCCACCGGATTCGGAGTCCCGGCGATGGTGGCCGGCAGGTCGCGGGTCCGGTCGTTGGCCAGGGTGACCGACAGCAGTTCCTTGCGTGACTGCCCGGTGCCGAAATCGCGCACCCTCAGGACGTAGTTCTGCACCACCGGCGAGTAGAAGTAGCTGTCGAGGAAGTCCTTGCGCTGGCAGTCGATGCGGAAGGTCGTGTAGGTGCCGGCGGGGACCTGGACGTCCTCCTGGCCGGAGACGACGCAGCGGTGCTCCTCCTGCCAGCCGGCCGGCGCGTTCTCGGCCGAGCCGCGCACGGAGTAGGCGATGACGTTGCCTTCCTGCAGCGGGAAGAGCTGTTCCGGCGAGCCGATGATGGTCTGCTGGCCGCGGCCGAGCTCGGGATGGGACGACCAGCGCAGCTGCGGGGTGACCAGGGCGGTGTCCTTGGTCCAGATCAGGCCGCTGTCGTTGGTCCAGACCACCCGGTCCGGGGCGACGGAGACCACCTGTTCGCGGGTCGGCTGGCCGTTCTCGGTGTACACGAACGTGTCGCCGGCGGCGTAGATCGGCGCCGGGGCAGGCGGCAGCTGGTCCGCGGGCGGGGTTCCGGTGAGGCTGTCGCCGATGCCGCCGACCGACGAGCAGCCGGAGAGCAGAACGGTCGCGATGGCCAGGAGAAGGAGCGGGCGACGCTGCGCCATTCGGATCGGCCTCTCGCCACTTGGAAGCATGGATTCGTCTCGAATCATCAAGATTTTGCGGTTCGTGTCAAGGAAACCGCAAGACTGGCACCCCGCAAATCGTTGGCGCCATGGCCAAAACTTGGTGGATTGACCGTCCCGGCGGCTGCCGCCACTCTCCGATCAAACCCGACATTCCCGTTCCCTCAGTCGAGGAGGCCGCCATGGCCCTTGCTTACGAGGCAGAAGTACCGTCAGTGCGCGATCAGGTGAGCGAGGAGGAGTGGCAGATCCGCGTCGATCTGGCCTGCCTCTACCGGCTCGTCGCGTTCTACCGCTGGACCGATTCGATCTACACCCACCTGTCCGCCCGCCTTCCCGGGGACGATCATCACTTCCTGCTGAACCCCTACGGCCTGATGTTCGAGGAGGTGACCGCGTCGTCGCTCGTGAAGATCGACACCGAGGGCGAGATCGTCATGGATTCGCCGTTCGAGGTGAACGAGGCCGGCTTCACCATCCACTCCGCCGTCCACATGGCGCGGCCGGAAGTGATGTGCGTCGCCCATACCCACACCCGCGCCGGCATGGCGGTCTCGGCCCAGAAGGAAGGGCTGCTGCCGATCACCCAGAACGCGATGATGTTCTACGGCGATCATCTCGCCTACCACACCTACGAGGGCATCGCCCTGGACCTGGACGAGCGCGAGCGGCTGCAGGCCGATCTCGGTAACCGTTATGCCATGATCCTGCGCAACCACGGCCTGCTGGCCTGCGGGCGCACCATCGGCGAGGCGTTCGAGATCCTGCAGAACCTGGAGCACGCCTGCGTCGCCCAGCTCGCCGCCCAGACCGGTAAGGAGCTGATCATGCCGTCCGAAGAGGTCTGCCAGCACACCGCCGACCAGTTCTGGGGCGACGGCAGCAAGCCCTTCGGCGAGCGCGCCTGGCCGGCCATGCGCCGCATGATGGACCGCTACAGCCCGGGCTACGATGCCTGACACCAAGACGCCAGTTCCGGCACCGGCCCCGTCCCAGCGGCGGGGCCGATCCTTTCAGGCCGTCATGGCGCACGGCTGACAGACACACCCCACTCTAGGAGATGCACGTATGGCTCGGGTGGCCGCTGATACCGTCCTGACGGGCGGAAAGGTCTTTCTTGGCCCCGGACTCGGTTTCGCCGAGGCGGTGGCGATCTGGCGGGGACGGGTCCTCGCCACCGGCACGGCGTCGGAGATCGCCGATCTGATCGGTCCGAACACGAAGAAGATCGACCTCGCTGGCCGCCTGGCCGTGCCGGGGCTGAACGACGCGCACCAGCACATGATGGCCGTCGGCATGGGCACCCTGGAGGTCAACCTCAAGGGCGAGGAGATCACCTCCATCGGCGACATCCTGTCCGCGATCAAGGCGCGGGTCGACACGCTGGCGCCGGGCGAGTGGGTCATGGGCCGCGGCTACGACCACTTCAATCTGGCCGAGAAGCGCCATCCGCTGCGCGAAGAGTTGGACATGGTGGCGCCGGACAATCCGGTCTACATCAAGCGCACCTGCGGCCATATGGGCGTGGCCAACTCCAAGGCGCTGGAACTGGCCCAAGTCCGCGAGGGCATCGCCCAGCCGGCGGGCGGTCACGTCGAGGCGCAGAACGGCAAGCTGACCGGCCTGATGCAGGAGAACGCCCAGAAGCTCGTGGCCCGGGCCTTCCCGAAGGCCGGCATGGACGATTTCGTCAACGGCATCGAGGCCGGCGCGAAGCTCAACCTGTCCTACGGCTTCACCTCTTGCACCGATCCGGGGGTCGGCCTGCGCGAGGGCTACCGCGACTGGCAGGCCTATCTCTTCGCCCGCCGCCAGGGCCGCCTGCCGCAGCGCATGTACCTGATGCCGCTGGCGGGCGCGACCGGCTGGCCCGACCGCATCCTCGACATGGACTTCATGACCGGCGACGGCGACGAGTGGGTGCGCACCGGCCCGATGAAGCTGTTCGCCGACGGCTCGGCCGGCGGCAAGACCGCGGCCATGTCCTCGCCCTATGCCGATGATTCCGAGAATTTCGGCATCTTCATCTACGGCGACGAGGAGATCCACGGCTACATCGCCGACTACCACGCCCGCGGCTTCCAGATCGCCACGCACGCCATCGGCGATGCGGCGATCGAGCAGGTGCTGAGCGGCTACGAGAAGGCGATCGGCAACCAGGTCCATTCCGACCGCCGCCACCGGATCGAGCATTGCGGCTTCCTGTCGAAGGAGCAGATCGCCCGCATGGCCAAGGCCGGGGTGCTGCCGGCGCCGCAGTCGATCTTCCTGTACGAGTTCGGCGACCTGTATCTCGACGCGCTCGGCCCGGAGCGGCCGGCGGCGAGCTATCCGATGCGCAGCTGGATCGACGCCGGCCTGTATCCCTCGGGCAGCTCCGACGGGCCGGTGTCCCAGACCAATCCGTTCCGCGGGATGTACAACATGGTCACCCGCAAGACCTCCAAGGGCACGGTCATCGGCCCGGAGGAGCGGATCACGCTGGAGGACGCGATCGGCGCCTATACCGTGAACGGCGCCTACGGCTCGTTCGAGGAAGGCATCAAGGGCACGCTGGAGGTCGGCATGCTGGGCGACGTGGCGGTGTTCGACACCGACCTCTTCGCCACCGAGCCGGAAGCCTGGATCGACGCGCAGTGCGACCTGACGGTGCTGGGCGGCGATCTGGCCTACGACCGCCAGGGCGAGGCGGCTTAACTAAAACCCGACTTCCTGGACTTGATCCAGGACCTTGAACCGAACTGCCGGGGGCAGGGTCCTGGATCACTCCCGGCAGTTGCCGGGAGCGTCCAGGAAGTCGGATTTAAATTTGATACGGGTGAGTCACCCCCGCAGCCGGCGCAGCGCCGCCCAGGCCGGCGGCAGGATCGCCACCGCCAGCGCTGTCTTCAGCAGGGTCGCCGCCCAGAACGGCGCCACGCCGACCGCAAACGCCGTCTGCGCGCCGATCAGCACCGCCAGCCAAGCGAAGCCGAACACGAACACCGCCGCATGGCCGAGGCCGGCCGCCGCCAGCGTCTTCAGCCAGGACCGGTCCCAGCCCCGCTCGGCCAGGGCGCCGCAGAGCCACGCACCGGCGACGAAGCCCATCAGATAGCCGCCGGTCGGCCCGGCCATATAGGCGAGCCCGAGGCCCTTTTCCGGCGTGCCGGCGAACACCGGCAGTCCCAGCGCGCCCTGCGCCAGGTACAGCATCACGGTGGCGGCTCCCAGACGCGGGCCGAGCGCCATGCCGAGGACCATGATGACGAAGGTCTGCATGGTCATCGGCACGGGATAGAACGGGATCTGCATCTTCGCGGAGAGCGTCAGCAGCACCGAGCCGGCGAGCGCCAGGCCGGCATCGCGCAGCAGCCGGCGCGAGCGGCCGTCGACCGGCAGGGCGGTGTCGAGAAGGGTGGGGTAAGCGGTCATGTCCCATGTCCGTTGGTGGGTTGTCGAAGCGGGAACGGTCGGAAGACGGCGGCGGCCTGTCAACGGTGACCCCACGTCACCTGTGGTGATTTCTCCGGTTTGACGCCGCCGGCTGCCGCCCGCAAACTCCAGGCCGCCGCGGGACGCCCCGCCAACCGACTCTGCTATCAAGAACGAGGAAGACGATGAGCCGCACAACGGTGATCAAAAACTGCGACTGGGTGATCGGCTGGGATCCGGAGGGCGGTTCCGAAGGCACCGGCGGCCATGTCTACCTGAAGGGCGCCGACATCGCCTTTCGCGACCACGAACTGATCCATGTGGGCAAGGGCTTCCAGGGCGAGGCCGACGTCACCCTCGACGGCGCCGGCAAGATGGTGATGCCGGGCTTCATCGACGTGCATTCCCATCCGGCCTCGGAGCCGGGCAACAAGGGGCTGAACGAGGAGCTGGGCTCGCCCAAGCTCGGCCAGTCCTCGCTCTACGAATATATGCCGGTCTTCCGCATGCTGCCGGAGGGCGCCAGCCCGGCCATGCGCTTCGCCATCCACGAGATGCTGAAGAGCGGGGTGACCACCTATTGCGACCTGTCCATGGCCCGCGACGGCTGGGTCGAGGACGTGGCGTCGACCGGCATCCGCGGCGTGCTGTGCCCGATGTACCGCTCGGCCGCCTGGACCACCAAGGACGGCCATTCCGTCGTCTACGACTGGGACGAGGGGGCCGGCGAGCGGGCGATGGAGCGCGCCATCGCCACCATCGACGAGGCCGACGCCCACCCGTCGGGCCGCATGTCCGGCATGATGGGCCCGTCGCAGATCGACACCTGCACCGCCGAGCTGATCCAGGCCTCTCACAAGGAGGCGATGGACCGGGGCATCACCATGCACATCCACGCGGCGCAAAGCGTGGTCGAGTTCAACGAGATGACCCGCCGCCACGGCATGACGCCGATCGAATGGCTGGACGATCTCGGCGTGCTGACCGACGGCACCATCGTCGCCCACGGCATCTTCCTGAACGACCATCCGTGGCTGCACTGGCCCCAGGCCAACGATTTCGGCCGCCTGGTCGCCTCGGGCGCCGGCGTGGCGCATTGCCCGAACGTGTTCTGGCGGCGCGGCATCGCGCTGAACCATGTGGGCCGCTATATGGACGCGGGCATTCCGCTCGGCCTCGGCACCGACACCTTCCCGCACAACTTCATCCACGAGATGGAGGTGGCGATGATCGCCGGGCGTCTGATGGCCGGCGACTTCACCAACGCCACCACCGAGCAGATCTTCTACGCCGCCACGGCCGGCGCCGCCCGGCTGATCGGCCGCGACGACATCGGCCGCCTGGAGGTGGGCTGCAAGGCCGACTTCACGGTGGTGGATTGCGGCCATCCCTACATGCAGCCGCTGCGCGACCCGATCCGCAGCCTGATCTACTCCGCCGGCGACCGCGCGGTGGAGGATGTCTGGGTGCACGGCAAAAAGGTCGTGTCGAAGGGCGAAGTGGACAGCATCGACGTGGCCGACGTGTCGGCGAAGCTGAACGCCTTCCAGGAAATCACCATCTCCGGCGTGCGCCAGCGCGACTGGGCGGGCCGCGACATCGACACGATGACCCCGATGGTCTTCGAGACGCGGGAGTAGGGCCGCCCCCACACACCCCAAATTAATCCCGACTTCCTGGACGGACTCCGGGCCCGACCCGGAGACCGATCCAGGATCCTGCGATCGACGCCGGGACACGGTCCTGGACAGCGGCGCTGCCGCTTCCAGGAAGTCGGTCAGGATTGGGGGGAGAAGACGGGAGTAGGCTTCCAACCCACAACAACCCGACTTCCTGGACGGACTCCGGGCCCGACCCGGAGACCGATCCAGGACCCTGCGATCGACGTCGGGACACGGTCCTGGATAGCGGCGCTGCCGCTTCCAGGAAGTCGGTTAGGTTTGAGTGGGAGTAGGCGGAAGTAGGCTTCCAACCCACAACCCCAAATTAATCCCGAAAATTTTCCCCAGAATATTATCCCCGACTTCCTGGACGGACTCCGGGCCCGACCCGGAGACCGATCCAGGATCCTGCGATCGACGCCGGGATACGGTCTTGGATAGCGGCGCTGCCGCTTCCAGGAAGTCGGCTAGGTTTTTGGGGCAGTAGAGGGAAACACCCGCCGATCACCGCCCGTCACAAGCGGTTGAAGACCCTGCGAGGCGATTGTAACCGATCGTCCGGGGGGCTCATTAGGGGCGGGACGTCGATCCGGTCGACGCCCGCAACCGAGGAGCCCGCTTCGCCATGGCCGCCAACGACATGCATCACAGCCCGACCGTCCCGCCGCTGAACGCCGCCACCCTGGGTCTCATGTTCCTCGCCGGGGCGGCGGCGACCATGGCCTTCGACCTGTGGGGCCAGCTCGTCAGTCCGGCGCTGGGGTTCGCCAACCTGTCGCCGCACGGCCTGGCGAAAAGCCTGCTCGGCACCTTCGGCCTGCCGAACGGCGATTTCGCCGGCTACTTCGTGCATTTCTATCTGGTCGGCCTGCTCGGCTACCCGGTCGGCTGGCTGTTCATCTTCAAGCCGGTCTGGGAGAAGGTGCTGGGCGGCGTCGGCGGCTGGTTCCTGCCGGCGGCGGTCTACGGCTTCGGCCTCTGGGTCTTCGCCATCGGCGGCATCACCGCGATCGCCGGCCTGCCGTTCTTCCTGAACTTCACCGGCATCACCTGGGTCGCCCTGGTCGGCCATATGCTCTACGGCATCGTGCTGGTGCTGGTCCTGCACGTCGCCGGCCGCCGCTGACAAACCCCATCGTTCACCCCATCCCCGACACCGGGGGTCGCGCCCGCACCATGCCCGCGTTAAAAGGCGCGCTATGCGGTCGGCGTGATCGCGGAGCAGGCATGGGGTGAACGATGAAGATCGAAGCCAAGGACATCGTCGACGGGATCAAGGCCGAGGTGACGGCCGGGGTCGAGGCGCACAAGTCCCGGGGCGTTGAGCCGACGATCCGGGTAATCGTCGCCACCGACGACGCGGCCGTGCTGTCCTATGTCCGCTCCAAGGTGAAGCAGGCCGGCACACTCGGCATCGCCATGGAGGTGGTCGAGTTCGGCCCGGAGAAGGATCAGGCGGCGTTCGAGGACCTGATCCGCGCCTCGAACGACGATCCGTCGATCCATGGGGTCATGGTCGAGCTGCCGGTACGCGACGGGCTGGACCACGACCGGGTGCTGTCGATCCTCGACCCGAAGAAGGACGTGGACGGGCTGACCACCCTGAACCAGGGGCTGATCCAGCAGGGCCGCGAGGACGAGGCGATCTGCCCGGCCACGCCGCAGGCCTGCATCCGTCTGGCCGAGACGGTCGGCGGTCTCTCCGGCGAGCGGGTCGCCGTGGTCGGTCGCGGCCCCACCGTCGGCAAGCCGCTGGCCGCCATGCTGATCAACCGCAGCGCCACCGTCACCGTCGCCCATAGCCGCACGAAGGATCTGGCGGCGACCATCGCGCCCTGCCGCTTCGTCTTCGCCGCCACCGGCCGGCCCGGCCTGCTGAACGCCGGCAACGTAACGGCCGAACACGTGATCCTGGATGCCGGCATCGCCTATAAGGACGACAAGCTGGTCGGCGATTTCGACGCCGATGCGGCCGAGGGTGTGGCCGCCTACACGCCGGTGCCGGGCGGGGTCGGCCGGGTCACCTCGGCCATCATCTTCGCCAATCTTCTGAAATGCATGGACCTTCAGGGGCACCCGCGATGACCGACGCCGCCTTCGAGCAGTCCATCGGCGCCTTCCTGGACGCCATCGCCAGCGACGCCCCGGTGCCGGGCGGCGGGTCCGTCAGTTCCTACACCGCCGCCGCCGGCATGGCGCTGGTCGTCATGGCGCTGGAGGTCTCCATCAAGAAGGCGGAGGACGCCGCCCCCTTCACCGCGCTGATCGAGCGCGGCCGCAGCGTCATCGCCGAACTGAAGACCAGCCTGGTGGCGGATATCGACTGCTTCTCCACCTACATGGCGACCCTGAAGTTGCCGAAGGGCACCGAGGCGGAGATCGCCGCCCGCAAGGCCGCCATGGGCCGGGCGGCCGTCATCTCCACCGCCGTGCCGGTGGCCGCCGCAGCCCACTGCGTGGAGGGGCTGAAGATCGCCGTGGAAGCCCGGGCGATCTGCCGACCGACGATCCTCAGCGACGTCTACGCCGGCGCCAACCTGCTGGAGGCGTCGTGCCGGTCGATCCTGCTGAACGTCGACGCCAATCTCGGTTCCATTCCCTCGGAAGCCGAGCGCGGCCGCTTTGCCGAAGCCAAGGCCGAGCTTCTCAAAGAGTCGTCCGACTTGCTCGCCAAGGCGGCCGGCTGAGCAGCCGGCGAACCAATGCCCCTATGGGCCGCCGCGGCCAGCCGTGCTTAACTTGCCGAAAGGATCAACCGACATTTCGGGAGCACACAGGTGAGCGAGTACGACGTCATCATCACGGGCGGGACCGTGGTCAACGCGGCCGACACGCAGAAGGCCGATATCGGCATCAAGGACGGCCGGATCGTTGCCCTTGCCGAGAAACTCTCCGGCTCCGCCGCGCGCACCATCGATGCCGCCGGCCGCTACGTCCTGCCGGGCGGCATCGACAGCCACTGCCACATCCAGCAGCCGTCGTCGGGCGGCGGCCAGAACGCCGAAACCTGGGAGAGCGGCACCCGCTCCGCGGCCTGCGGCGGCACCACCACCGTCATCGCCTTCGCCGCTCAGGAGAAGGGCAAGGGCGTCAAGCACATGGTGGCGGACTATCACGAGAAGGCGAAGCAGGCCTGCATCGACTACAGCTTCCACATCATCCTCAACGACCCGTCCGACGCGGTGATGGACAACGAGATCCCGGAGCTGATCGAGGCCGGCCACCGCTCGCTCAAGCTGTTCATGACCTACCCGAAGAACCGGGTGGACGATAAGCAGATCCTGAAGATCTTCGAGACCGCGCGGAAGCATCAGGCGCTGGTCTGCGTCCATGCCGAGAACCACGACGCGATCATGTACATGACCGAGAAGCTGGTCGGGAACGGCTTCGGCAATACTAAGTACCACGCCTGGTGCAAGCCGCCGCTGGTCGAGCGCGAGGCCTGCCAGCGGATCATCATGCTGTCCGAGCTGATGGACCTGCCGATCCAGATCTTCCACGTCACCTGCGAGGAGGCGGCCGAAGAGATCCGCCGGGCCCAGGCGCGCGGCGTGAAGGTCTTCGCCGAGACCTGCCCGCAGTATTTCGTGCTGACCGCCGACGATCTCGACGGCGACCAGCGCCACGGTGCCCGCGTCCTGTGCTCGCCCGCCCCGCGCTCGGTGGCCGACCAGCAGGCGCTGTGGAATCACGTGCGCATGGGCACGATCGGCAACGTCACCTCCGACCATGCGCCGTACAACATCGACGCGCCCGACGGAAAGTTCTGGGCCGGCGACAATGCGCCGTTCAGCCAGATCGCCAACGGCGTGCCGGGGCTGGAGACGCGGATGCCGATCACCTTCTCCGAAGGCGTGGTGAAGGGCCGGATCGACCTGCAGACCTTCGTCGCCCTGACCTCCACCAACTCGGCCAAGCTGTTCGGCCTGTATCCGAAGAAGGGCCGGATCGGCATCGGCGCCGATGCCGACATCGTCATCTGGGATGCCGAGAAGAAGCAGACCGTCACCCAGGACATGCTGCACCACGACACCGACTACACCCCCTACGAGGGCATGGAGGTGATCGGCTGGCCGGCGGTGACCCTGTCGCGCGGCAAGGTGGTCTGGAACGACGGCGAGGTCGGCTGCGAGGCCGGCTGGGGCCAGTTCCTGGCGCGCGAGCCGTACGACTACATCAAGCCGTCGGGCAAGTTCCCGACCCCGTTCAACCCGATCACCGGCAAGATCGAGGGCTGAGTTTGGACGCGGCGTCCTATCGGCTGTCGGAGACCCTGGCGAAGCGGGCCATGCGCTCGCTCCGCCAGACCGGCATCCATGCGCCGGAATACTTCGAGACGTCCGGGTTTCTCACCCGGGTGGAATCGATGGAGGACCTGGTGGTCCTCCTCGACGTCATGCACAACAACCGCTTCGACGATTTCGTCGCCGAGCTGGGCGGGCTGACCGATGCCGACATGGCGGCGCTGCTGGACGCCTTCGCCGAGTATGCCCGCTTCTTCCTGACCCAGTTCCCGTCGGCGGAGATCCCGATCCCGCTGTCGGGCATGCTGTCGCAATACGCGATCGGCCTGAAGCTGCGCGGTATCCCCGAGCGCAAGTCGGTGCTGGAGATCGGGCCGGGCAGCGGGCTGCTGTCCTTCTTCCTGTCCAAGGATCCGGGCATCGAGCGCTACGACCAGGTGGAGGCGACTGAGAGCTTCTACCTGCTGCAGAGCCTGGTGAACCGGCATGTCTACGGCCACCGCTTCATCGACCATGCCCAGTTCGACACCCGGTCGGCCGGCCTCGGCGGCATCGACTTCGATACGATGCGGACGCGCCACAAGGAGATCCTGCCGAACTACGAAACCCCGGTGTCGCTCGGCGTCGAACGCAGCCCACGGGCGGAGCATTTCCCCTGGTGGCGCCTGGAGGACGTGGCCGCGCGCCGCTACGACGTGGTGACTTCCAACGCGAACCTGACCGAGTTCAACGAGACCGCCCTGCGCTACTACGCGGCGCTGTTCGTCACGGTGCTGAAGCCGACCGGCGTGTTCCTGGCGCAGTGTCCGGGGGGTGGGAAGACCAGCGGCGATACGGCGATCCGTGCGCTGCTCGACGTGGGTCTCAGGCCGCTGGTGCTGGCGGCGCGTTACATCGGCCGGAACCCGAAACACCCGGCGGCCCTGCCGGAGGGCAAGCAGCTGGTCACCGCAAATCTTGTTTTCGTGCCGCCGGGCCATCCCCTGTACGAGCGCGCATCGAACGGCGAGCAGAAGCTGCCGATCTTCGATGCGGAGGACCCGCTGACCCGGGGCATCTTCGGCTACGGACGTGAAACCGGCGCCGCTATAACCCGCAGCGACCTTCTGTCGGCGATCGCGGAGCGACTGCGCGGCCTCGACTGATCAGGTCGAGCCGACGTCCTCTAGGGTTTCGGCGTGAAGATGATTTTCGGATTGGGATCGCGGGGATCCGGCTTCAGGTCGTCCAGTGTCGCGAGCGGAACGAGCCCGTCATCCGTGAGCTGGTGAATTTCCCACCCGCCGTTCGCGAACATGGTCATCAGGTCGTTCGGGCCGTGGCCGTAAAGCTGGAGCATATGGGCGTGGTATTCGACAACGAAGATGGTCCGCCGTTTTTCGATCAGCTGTCTGGCCCCCTGAAGGACACTGATCTCATGACCTTCGACATCGATCTTCACGACGGCCGGAGTCATGCCTGGGGCGGCGAACAGGTCGTCGAGCGGCATGACGGGCACGAAATCGTCCGCAATAGAGCACGGCTCGTCATGGCGGGCCCGGCTCGTTTCGCCCTCCAGCCCGGCGCCGAAATTGATTCCTGTCCGCCACATGGAGGTCAGACCGGCCCCGGAGGAGAGCCCCAGGTGGAGGGGTCTGATCAGGTCGAATTCGTTCAGGGTCGCCATCGCTTCGATCTGTGAGATCAGCTCACGCTGGATCTCGATGGCGAAGACCACGGCACCCGTGGTCGCGGCGACCCCGCTGACATAACCGACATTGGCGCCGCCATCGACGAAGATGTCCCCCGGTTTCAGGGTCTCAATGAGAAAGTCGGCCAGAGCCTTCTCGTAATAGGGCTCGAATTCGGCCGCCATGTCCTTGAAGGCGACAGCCGACGGGTCATCCAGGGGAAAGCGCACCGTCTTCCCGTTCGACAGCGTCAGACTCCAGGTCGTCCGGCTGGCGTGACGACGGGTGCGCTCGCTGATGACTTTCGCAAGTTCTTGCAGCCGCCACAGCATGACCCGGGGCGAGAGCACATAGTCAGGCATGGTTCTGGCGCTCGAGCCGAGGGCTACGATCCTGCGCAGAACAGCGGGGATCTTCATCATTTCGGCACGGGAATAGGGCGGCCAGTAGCCGCCGGCGAAGGCGTTCACACTGTGCGGATTCTCAACCGAGATCCGCCGCGCCTCGCTTCTTGTCTTGAAATCGTTCATGGTCGGACCCGGGCAGGAACATCAACTCCGATCTGCATTCTATCACACGGCTGGCGCCGAACTCAGTCTCCTCAGGGGCTTAAGTGGATGACGAATTACGATGCGCTCCGAGTGTTCATCGTCCGATATGCCGGTGACGACAGATTGATCATCCGGCGGCTGCTTTTGGCGTTGTATCGGGGAGAGGTGAGGCCGGACGAGATTGCCGATCTGCTGCGGTTCGGCCTTCGCTGTGTCAACTTCGTCGCCGTCTTCCAGAATCTCGCCGTCTTCATGATCGCCACCAACGGGGATCTTCACGGCGTCCGGGAAGCCCTCCCGAATTCACCACGGGTCGCCGCACTCTACGGACCGTTCTCGGCCTGGCTGAAGCAGTGCCTGGTCGATAAGCGCCTCTCGCTTCCCCCTGTTAACGAAAGTTCGGGGATGGCCTTCGTCGGCACCGTTCTGGACGGTGCGGAGGCGATCCTGCTCAGTCTCAGGGCGAAAGAGGAGGCGCTCAGGGTGTCGGAACTGCGCCGGATGGTCGACGAGGTCTGGCGCGATCACGGCAAGTATTGGGCCCTGTCGACCGCTTTCAGCAGTCATATCGGCCATTTCACCTACGCCGCGACGTTTCTGACGCTCCGCGACGCCGGCGAGTTGAAGGGGCCTCCGATCGTCATGCTGCGGGGGGAGACCCAGAACTCCTATCTGCGCTCGATGTTCGAGCGCTACATGGTCGACCGGCTGCCGGAGGGAGTCCTCTATGCCGAACTGATCAGCGCCCGCAAACGACAGTCCTTGGCAAAGGGTGGCTCCGCGCCGATGAGCGAGCTCGTCTCCAGGGCGGCACGCCTTTGGCACGACCGCCGTCCCTTCCTGACGATGGACTCGGCGCTGGAAGAGAGAGGGGCGGCGGTGCTGGCAGGGTTCGGGGTGTCGCCGGATGCGCCGATCGTCACGGTTCATGTGCGCGAGGAAGGCTACAATGCCGGTCTTTCACGGTTCATGCACCAGAGAGACGGCCGCTTCGAAACCTATGGTCAGGCGATCGGGGAGCTGGTTCGGCGGGGCTTCACCGTGGTCCGTCTTGGCGACCGCACGATGACCCCCGCTCCGGCCATGGAGGGTCTGATCGACTACCCCTTCACCGACGCCAAGTCGGACTGGATGGATATCTACCTGGCGGGTCGGTGCGCCTTCCACATCGGAACATCGTCCGGCATGTCGTTTGTTCCGATGCTGTTCGGGCACCCGGTGCTGTTCACCAACTTTCCGACGCTTTCCCATCTGGTGTGTGCGCCTTCCGTGGTGTCCCTGCCGAAGGTGCTGCTGACCGAGGACGGAACCACGATCCCGTTCGAGAGCTTCTGCCGGGACCACGGAGACATTCTGGAAGCCTATGACGCCGTCCTGCATGACGTTAAGTTCCAGGATAACGATCCCCGGGACCTCGCCGACGCGACCCTGATGATGGTCGAGCATCTGGATCTCGCGACCGGGAAGATCGGCTTTCCAGAGGGCAACTTCAGCCGCGCGCATTCCCTATTGCCCAACCGGCCGCAGATCCCGGACTGGTTCCTGGACCGCCGCTATTCAGACGGCTCCACGTAGCCGGGTGGCGAGAAGAGCAGTTTGACGTTTTCCACGTCCGGGTCGTGCACGAAGTCATGGCCCCCCGGATCGATCGGGCGGCGCGTGCCGTCGTCGTTCAGGATCTCCCGGCGCCAGGTGTCCGGCACCATGGTCAGGATCTCTGCGGGCTGGTGACCGAAATTCACGACCGCATGGGGATGAAACTCGATCAGGAACCGGGTCCGGCCGCGGGCGATCATCGCCGAGGCGCCCTTGAGCGCCTCGAATTCATACCCCTCGATATCGATCTTGATCAGGCTGGGGATCGCTCCCTCGCGGGCGAAGAGGGTATCCAGGCGCATGCAGGGCACCGGGTCGTAGACCGCCTTCTCCAGCGCGTCCGGTGGTGGAGCGGCGATGGAATCCTCCACCCGCAGGCCCGGCGTCGGATTGAAGCGCACATTGAAGATCAGCCCGTCGTAATTGCCGACGGCGGCGTTGATCACATGCGCCCTGTCCAGCTGGTTGGCCCACAGGTTCCGTTTGACCTCCAGCAGGAGGTCCGGATGCATCTCGCAGGCGATGACCTTGGCGCCGGCCGCCCCAAGAATCGTCGTGTAGTAGCCCACATGGGCCCCGATATCGGCCACCACCTCGCCCCGCCGGCCGGCGGCGATAAGGTAGCGCAGCACGCCCGGCTCATACCCGTCACCCTCCCGGTCGAGCAGCGCCAGAAAGGCCCGGGCGGCGTTTGTCGCCGTGCTGAACCTGAGCGGGCCGAGGCCGGGGATGGTGCGGGTCTCGAAGGGACCGGTCTGCTCGGCGACCTTGTCCCGGTGCCGGAACGTCTGATCCACCCGGGCCAGCATGCTGGACTGTCGGGCGACCGAGTCCGCCGGAACACCCAGCACCCGCAGCCACCGCAGGATGCGCAGCGACCGCCGGACGTCATGCCGCGAGCGGGCCAGACCCAGAAGTGCCGCCAACGCCACGGGATGGTTCGGGTTGGCCGCGGCATTGCCGAAGGCCGTAAGCAGATTTGACGCAGCCATGCTCCTGGAATCCCGGTCGGTTGTCCCGGCCAAGAGCGGTTTGAGCCCCTTTTCCGCAGCCCACCGCGGCCGTAGTATGCGGGGCAGACCATATCATTTTTCGAGGACCGAAGCGCAATGAGCCGGATCATTAATATCGGAGCCGCCCAGATGGGCCCGATCGCCCCTGACGAGAGCCGGGTGAGCGCGGTGAACCGGATGATCGAGCTGCTGAAGCAGGCGAAGTCCCGGGGCGTCAATCTCGTGGTCTTCCCCGAGCTGGCGCTGACCACCTTCTTCCCGCGCTACTACGAGGAAGACATCTCCAAGATGGACATGCACTACGAGCGCGGCGAGATGCCGACGCCGGAGTGCAAGCCGCTGTTCGAGAAGGCCAAGGAGTTCGGCATCGGCTTCTATCTCGGCTATGCCGAGCTGACCGAGGACGGCCACCGCTTCAACACCGCGATCCTGGTGGACGACACCGGCAAGATCGTCGGCAAGTACCGCAAGGTGCACCTGCCGGGCCATTCCGAATACGACGGCAAGCGCCCCTGGCAGCACCTGGAGAAGCGCTATTTCGAGCCGGGCGATCTCGGCTTCCCGGTCTGGCGCACCATGGGCGGCATCATGGGCATGGCGATCTGCAACGACCGCCGCTGGCCGGAGACCTACCGGGTGATGTCCCTGAAGGGGGCCGAGGTCATCATGCTCGGCTACAACACCCCGGACGTGAACACGTCGGCGCCGGAGCCGAACCACCTGCGGATGTTCCACAACCACATCGTCATGCAGGCCAGCGCCTATCAGAACTCCTGCTTCGTCATCGGCACCGCCAAAGCGGGCATCGAGGACGGCTGCATGCTGATCGGCGGCTCCTGCATCGTGCAGCCCTCGGGCGAGATGGTGGCGCTCGCGTCGTCCCTGGGCGACGAGCTGATCACCTATGCCTGCGACCTCGACCTGGCGAAGATGGGCAAGGAGACGGTGTTCAACTACGCCAAGCACCGCCGGATCGAGCATTACGGCATCATCACCTCGCAGACCGGCGTCATCGAGCCGCCGATGGACGAGGCGGCGGAGTGACGGTCTAAAGCCTTCGGGTTCAGATGAACGAAGGGCGCGCTCTCACCGGAGCGCGCCCTTTTTCATTTCCACCCCCCGTCATCCCGAGCTCGTTTCGGGATGACGGGGAAGGAGAGCGGGTGCCGCCCGCTCAGTTCAACCCCTTCACCGCGGCACTCGCCACCTTGAGCGGGCGCCGGGTGGAGAGCAGGAGCCGGGCCTCCTCCGCCTTGCCCTGCTTCAGCAGCACGTTCAGCAGCGCGTATTCCAGCAGGTCGCGCTGGGCGCGGCTGCCGCCGATGCGCTCGTGGCTCGACATGGTGCGGGCGAGATGCGCCTCGGCCTCGGCCCAGTTTCCGGCGGTCATCGCGGCGAAGGCCTCGGCCAGCTCGCGCACGATGTCGGCGGCCGGCCCCTTGGCCTCCGCGGCGATCTTCGCCACCGCCTCGCCGTTGCCGGCCATGGCATGGGCCAGCGCCGCATGCACGTCGGCGAAGGCGATGGCCGGATTGGCGAACACGCGGCCGGCATAGTCGCTGACCGCCCGCCAGCGCGCCGCCGGCACCTCCACGCCCGCCAGCTCGGCGCGGTAGAGCAGGGCGGCGGCGTCGGTCAGCACGTTGACCGGCGGGCCCCAGGCCCCCGCGCTCCCGCCGCTCGCCGGCGCGACGTCGGCGTCGTAGACCCGCCACATGGTCTCCACGTCGCCCTGCTCCAGCGCCCAGAGCGCGATGTGCCAGGAGATGTGGCAGTGGAGCTGCCCCGACTTGTCGTAATCCTTCGCCCAGTCGGTGATGTAGCCGTAGCCGGCCTCGGTCTCGCCGGCCTCGTAATAGACGTGGGAGCGGATATGGGCGCCGTGGGCGTTATTCGGGTTGAGGCTCATGGAGCGCTCGATGGTCGCCGTCGCCGGGCCGGTCTGGCCGGCCTCCACCTGGGAGAAGGCGTGCTGGCACAGGAACCACCAGTCGTCCCCGTAATGCGGCGCCAGGCTGGCGGTGAAGGCGAGCTGTTCCGCCTCCCGCCCCGGCTGGCCGCTGAAGCCGATCAGCCCGAACACGCCGGTGCAGGTCTGGGCGACCAGGGCGTCGCGCGGGTGGTCGAGCAGATGGGCGCGGATCGCCTTGTAGGCGGCGGGTCCCTGGCCGGAGACCAGCAGGCCGAGCGCGTTCACGTGGGACGCCTCGCGCCTGCTGAGCCCGGCGGCGAGCTCCTTCGCCCGGCCGGCGGGACCGGCGATGTCGTGGCCCTGGCCCATGCCCTGGCGCAGGCGGGCGAGGCCGATCTGGCCGAGCGCGAAATCGGGATCGGCCGCGACGGCGGCCTCGAACGCGTCCTCGGCCCCGGACTGGGCCGCCAGGAAGCGGTCGATGCCGTCGACATAGGCGTCGCGCGCGGCGGTGGAACTGGTGGAGAGGCTATTGCCGTATCGGTCCTGCAGCATGGGTCTCGCCTTATGGTGACGGTTGCCCGATTGTCGGCGCTGCGGGGCGGGACTTCAAACGGTTAACGCGCACGGAGGATCACAGTCGCTGGCGTCGGTGGATCGGTTGGCTCATCGGCAGACACCCCAATCCCCCATGTCGAGATGGAAGTGGTCGCGATGGGCGGCGTTGTAGTCGGGGCTGAGCACGACCTGGAACAGGCCGCAGGCGGCGTCCCGGATATCGCGCAGGAAGGCCCGTTCGGCGGTCGTGCCCTGGCTCCAGTCCCCCAGCACCGTGATCCGCCGCCCGTCCTCGAGCCGGAAACCTCCGATGTCGATGGCGTTCGCGGTGGCATGTTCGCTGGGACGGTTGCTGGAACCGCCTCGCCTGCGCCGGCAGGAATAGGTCCCCATATGGTCGATCCGCACCAGACGGCTGCCGAGGTATTTCACCGCCGCGGGGCCGACGATCTCGCGCTCCCACAGGTAGAGGGTGGCCGCCATCGGGCAGGTCAGATGCACGGGGCCGGAATAGGGGACTGTCGAGCGCAGGATCTGCACCACGTCGGAATAGCCGCAATACGCGCCGTTGCGGCGGTCCGGCAGGGTGCGCACCTGAAGCCGGGAGGCGGTCAGGGTGGCCAGACACTGGGTGGGATCGCGTTTGAGGGCGAGCAGCTGGCGCCCGGTGGCCGGGCCGACGGGCCGCTCCAGGTCCAGCGCTCCGACGGCGGCTTGCGGGCTCGGTGACGGGAGCCGCTCCACGGTCCCGCAGCCGGCGAGGACCAGCAGGACGAGCGCCAGGGCCGGGACCGCGGCGCGTGCCAGCGCTCCTGAGACTGCCGCGGATATGCCCGGTTCCGTCGGGTCGTCGATGGTCCTGCTCCCTTCGGGCGATGGATTTTTCGAAAGAGGGTCCGCGCGCCAGCGTTCGGTCTGCAGTCTAGATAAGAATGCCGATGCCGGGGCGTCGGGTCTGGACGCCGCGCCGAAAGCCGCCCGCGGCTCCAGCCCCGGTCAGCGGCAGACCCCGAATCGGCCCATGTCGAAATGGAAGTGATCCCGGTGCGCCGCGTTGTACTCCGGTCCCAGCACCACCCGGAACAGGTCGCAGGCGCCGTCGCGCACGTCGCGCAGAAAGGCCTTCTCCGCCGCGCTGCCGCCGGACCAGTCGGCGAGCACCGTCACCCGCCGTCCGTCCTCGAGCCGGAATCCGGCGATGTCGATAGCATTGGCGGTGGCGTGCTCGCTCGGCCTGCCGGTGGGGCCGCCGCCGATGCGCCGGCAGGAATAGGTGCCCAGATGATCGAGCCGCACCACCGGGCTGCCCAGGTGTTTCTCCGCCGCCGGAGCGACGACCTCGCGTTCCCAGAGATACAGGCCGGCGGCCATCGGGCAGGTCAGCCGCACCGGGCCGGAATAGGGCACGGTCGATTGCAGGATCTGCACGGCATTGCTGAAACCGCAGAACTCGCCTGTCTTGCGCTCCGGGATCGCCCGGACTTCCAGGGCCGAGGCGTTGAGGATCGCCAGGCACTGGTCGGGGTCGCTCTTCAGGTCGGCGAGCTGCATCCCCGTCGCCAGGCCGATCGGGCGTTCCAGGTCGAGGGGTTTGAACGGCAGGTGCTCGCCGGGCAGCGGAAAGCGCTGGAGGATGCCGTAGAGCGCCGCCGCCAGCAGAGCAAGGCCGAGCAGCGGCAGCGCCGCTCCGGCTACGAACCCGCCGAACCGGCCGGGCCTGGATGTGTCCTTCCGATCGGCGATCGCCCAGATCCTCCCGCGCGCGTTGCTCGATACAGTTACGGAGGCAACGCGGCGGAGCCGTGACCGGTTCTGGATGACTTGGGGCAGGCGGCGCCTTGCAGCATCGACGGACTGGCTCCGGCGCCTCGGATCTGTAAGGTGAGGCGCATGACAGATACAGCGGTAAGCCTTCGATGAAACGGCGCCTCGATCAGCTTCTCGTGGACCGGGGCCTGGTGGAGTCCCGGACCCGCGCCCAGGCCCTGGTGATGGCCGGCAAGGTGTTCTCCGGCGAGCGCAAGATGGAGAAGGCCGGCCAGCAGGTGGCCGAGGATATCGCCCTGGAGGTGCGCGGCCAGGATCACCCCTGGGTCTCGCGCGGCGGCCTGAAGCTCGCCCATGCGCTGGAGCATTTCGCCATCGACCCGGCCGGCGCGGTCGCCATCGACGTGGGTGCGTCCACCGGCGGTTTCACCGACGTGCTGATCCAGGGCGGGGCGGCCAAGGTCTATGCGGTCGATGTCGGCCACGGCCAGCTCGCCTGGAGGCTGCGCAACGACGACCGGGTGATCGTGCTGGAGAAGACCAACGCGCGGCACCTCAGCGGCGAGCACGTGCCCGAGCCGGCGGATATGGTGGTCTGCGATGCCAGCTTCATCTCGCTGAAGACGGTGCTGCCGGCGGCGATCGCGATGGTCAAGACAGGCGGACGGCTGGTGGCGCTGATCAAGCCGCAGTTCGAGGCCGGTCGCGGGCAGGTCGGCAAGGGGGGCGTGGTGCGCGACCCGGAGGTGCATGCGGCGGTCTGCGACGACATCCGGGCCTGGCTCGACGGGATCGGTGGATGGTCGATCGACGGCATCGTGCAGTCGCCGATCACCGGGCCGGAAGGCAATATCGAGTTCCTGATTTCCGCACGCCGTCTGTGATAGCATTTCCCGGATAGGGGGATCGGCGGCCCCAAGGCGGGAGAGGTGACCATGAGCACACGCGGTGGCGACCAGCCTCCGGCCGGCCCGTTTGTCGGTACCCAGGCCGGCCCCAGCGCTCCCGAACCCGAGGGTGCGGCGCGGCCGCTCGGCCTGCCGAAACCGGCGGGTCCGTCCACGGCACCGGCGCTCGCCCGGCTCAACGAGATGGTGGTCGCCGCCCTGGGGGCCGCGCAGCGCGACTGGGTGCGCGGCCTTCAGCTCCACCGCAGCGAGGCGGCCGGCGACGGCAGTCTCGCCAGCCGGATCTCAGAGCGGCTGGATCACGTGGAGTGCCGGCGGCAGCGCAACATCGAGGCGATCCTGCAGCGCGCCCTGCGTCTGCTGCCCGAGGACGTGGCCGAGGGGATCCCCGACCAGGACTGGGCCGCTGCCTTCTTCACCCATGCTGCCGACACGGCGGATCCGGAATTCGCCCGCCTGTGGGCGCGCCTGTTGGTTCAGGAAGTCCGTCGGCCGGGTGCCGTTCCCTGCGGCGTGCTGGTCCGCCTTCCCGGGCTGTCCAAGACGATCCTGGCGATCTTCCGCCGGCTTTCCGCCTTCGCGGTGAACAATTTCGTGGTCCGCCTGGAGCCGTCCTTCTTCGAGGGCAAGGACGTGACCTCCGACGACATGCTGCTGCTGGAGGAGTATGGGCTGATCCGCACCAACCGGGACCTGAACCGGGTGTTCCAGAGTCAGCGCGAGGACCGGTTCTCCACCAACCTGCTCTATGCCGACAAGGCGCTGCGCATCACCCATGCCCAGCCGGGCAAGCAGCTCGTGCTGTCCTGCATCCGCCTGACCGAGTTCGGCACCACCCTGTGCCGGGCGCTGCTGGAGGAGGGGGAGCTGCGCTCGGACACCGACTACATCGTCGAAGTGGTCCGTCTGCTCCAACGCCAGGGCTTCCAGACCGCCCAGGCGGATATCCTGGAGCGGGCTGACGAACAGGTCGTCTCCCGCCATTCCCCGTTCTGCGACATCGTCGCGCTGGGCCGGTGATGGGCTCTATCTTGAATAGGTTAGCGGGCGATTCACGGTTCTGATCGAGCCGAACCGATCGCGCTCTAGAACAGCGACTCGATATAGACGCCCTGGATCACGTCGGGATAGCGCTCGGAGAGCTGGGTCTGGGCTTCCATCTTGAACAGTTCGATCTGCTCGCGGTTCGGCCGGCCCTGTTCGTAGAGCTTGACCGCCAGCGGGTAGACGATGCCGTTCACCGCCCATTTCTGGGCATCCAGGGCGGTCTTGGCCTGCACGTCCTTGGCCTCGATGGCCACCCGCAGACGCGCCTCAAGCGGCTGGCCCTTTACGAAGACCGAGATCGAGAACGGGCCGATCGGCAGCACGTTGGGGCCGACGACCCGGCGGTACTGGATCTCGCGGTTGAACTGCTTGTGTTCCTTGTCGCGCTGCTTCTGCTCTTCCTTGCGTTCCGTGGTGGAACTGGTCTCCGCGGAGGCCGGGGCCGAGAGCACGGGCGCCCCGGCGATCGCAAGCGCGAGCAGGGCTGCAGCGAAGGAAGTGCGGGTCATGTCGGTCTCTCTCCATGGACCGGCATCGGCCGGTCCGTATCGTCCCCGATCGCTATTGTATCACGAGACCGGGCGCGCGGGTCTGGATACGTCCGCCGGCGCCGCTTAGGTACACGCCGGCGGCATCGAGCCGCTCTCCCAGGATATGGGCATGGCGGGCGAGGCCGGCAATGAGATGGATCGACGCCATGATGTCGCGGTCGCGCACCAGCTCGATCAGCCGCTCCCAGGGCTCCTCCTCCTGCGGGAACCGGATCCGCTCCACCGGCGCGTCCGGGGCGATGCCGGCGGCGTTGCGGGCGAGCTGCATGGCCTCGGCATAGCCGCCGACCGCGTCGACCAGGCCGACGCGTCTCGCGTCCTCGCCGGTCCAGACTCGGCCGCGGGCCAGGGCGTCGATCTCGTCGCTGGACAGCCGGCGGGCGGCGGCCACCCGGGCGGTGAAGTCGGCATAGACCGCGTCCAGCAGCCGGCGCAGCCGGTCGCGCTGACCGTCGGTGAACGGCTCGGTCGGCGAGAACATGCCGGCATTCGCGCCGATGCTGATGCGGCCGATGTTCACGTCCCACTCGCGCAGCAGCTGTTCGGCGCTGATCTTGCCGCCGAGGGTGCCGATGGACCCGGTCAGGGTGCCCGGATGTGCGATGATGTGGTCGGCCGACAGGGCGGCGAAATAGCCGCCCGAGGCGGCGACATCGGCGAAGCTGACGATCACCGGCCGGCCGCTCTCGCGCACCCGCTCCACGGCGTGGCGGATGGTGTCGGAGGCGACGTAGCTGCCGCCGGGGGAGGAGACCCGCAGGATCAGTGCCTTGACGTCTGGGTCGGTGCGGACGTCGTCCAGGGCGGCGACGATCGGGCCGGAGGCCGCGTTGTCCCGGTCCAGCAGACCCTGGCTGTCGCCGCGCACGATGGCGCCGTCCAGATGCACCAGCGCGATGCGGGTGCCGCTCTCGTAGGGTCGGCCGGCGCCGTCGAGATAGCGGCCGACGCCGACGCTCTCACCCTCCAGCATGGCGCGTGCCTGCTCGCGGTAGCCGAGGCTGTCGACCAGGCCGTTGGTCACGGACTCCGCCGCCAGCAGCGGGCCGCGGTCGATCACCGCCTGCACCGAGCCGCCGCCCAGGCGACGGGCGGTGGCGATGCCGCTGATCACCTGGCCGAACAGGGATTCCGCCACCCGGGTCATGTTCTCGCGCACCGGGCGGGGCATATGGTCCTCGGTGACCGCGCCGGCAGCGCCCTTGTACTCGTAGCGCTGCTCGAACTCTGCGCGCAGGCCGAGCTTGTCCAGCAGCCCGGCGGCATAGGGAAACTCGAGCTGCAGCCCGGTCAGCCCCAGCAGGCCCGACGGTTGCAGCCAGATCCGGTCGAAAGCGCTGGCGAGGTAGTAGGGGCCGTTCTCCCCGCTCTCGAAACTGTCGGCGAAGGCGATGGCGGTCTTGCCGGCGCTGCGGAAGCGGAACACGGCGGCCCGCAGCTCCTGCGCCTGGGCGAGCCCGAGGGAAAGGTTGGAGAGGTCGGCGAACAGCCCGGTCACCCGATCGTCGGCCGCCGCCCGGTCGAGCGCGTCGACATAGTCGATCATCGACAGCGGCGCGTCCTCGTTCAGCAGCCCGGCCAGCTCCGGCAGCAGCGGCGACTCGTCGATCGGCCCGCCGAAATCGAGCTGCAGGACCATCCGCTTGGGCAGCGGGTCCGGCGTGCGGAACCCGTCGGCGACCCAGAACCCGGCCGCCACCGCGCCGATCAGCAGGACAAGGCAGAGGACGCCGATTGTGGCGAAAAATCCGACGAAGAAACGACGCATGGGGTCTCGACCGGTGACGGAAGCAAGGGCGGAAGTCTAGGTCGGTGGGCCGGGCCTGTCGAATGCGGCGCGCGGCGGCGGCCGGCTCACCCGATCGGCCCGACCTGGGCTTCGTGGCGCATCAGGTGGTCGAGCAGGACGCAGGCCATCATCGCCTCGCCAACCGGCACCGCGCGGATGCCGACGCAGGGGTCGTGACGGCCCTTGGTCACCACCTCCACTTCCTTGCCGAAGCGGTCGATGGAGGCGCGGGGGCTCAGGATGGAGGAGGTCGGCTTCACCACGAAGCGCACCACCACGTCCTGGCCGCTGGAGATGCCGCCCAGGATGCCGCCGGCATGGTTGGAGGTGAAGACCGGCTTGCCGTCCTGCATCCGCATTTCGTCGGACGCCTCGTGTCCCGGGATCGACGCGGCGGCGAAGCCGTCGCCTATTTCCACGCCCTTGACCGCGTTGATGCTCATCATCGCCGCCGCCAGGTCGGTGTCGAGCTTGCCGTAGACCGGTTCGCCCAGGCCGGCCGGAATGCCGGTGGCCACGGTCTCGATCACGGCACCGGCGGAGGATCCGGCCTTGCGCACGCCGTCGAGGAACGTCTCCCACTCGCCGGCGGCGACCGGGTCGGGGCAGAACAGAGGGTTGTTGTTCACCTCGGCCCAGTCCCAGCGCGACCGGTCGATGCCATGCGGGCCGATCTGCACCAGGGCGCCGCGCACGGAAAAGGCATTGCCCAGCCGGCGGGCCAGGATCTTCTTGGCGACCGCACCGGCGGCCACCCGCATGGCGGTCTCGCGCGCCGAGGAGCGCCCGCCGCCGCGATAGTCGCGGATGCCGTACTTGGCGTCGTAGGTGTAGTCGGCGTGGCCTGGCCGATACCGGTCCTTGATCTCGCCGTAATCCTTGGAGCGCTGGTCCTGGTTGTGGATCACCAGCGACAGCGGCGTGCCGGTGGTCTGGCCCTCGAACACGCCGGACAGGATCTCCACCTCGTCCGGCTCGCGGCGCTGGGTGGTGTGGCGCGACTGGCCGGGCTTGCGGCGGTCCAGGTCGTGTTGGATGTCAGCCTCGGTCAGCGGGATGCGCGGCGGCACCCCGTCGATCACGCAGCCGATCGCGGGCCCGTGGCTCTCGCCCCAGGTGGTGACCCGGAAGATCTGGCCGAAACTATTGCTGGCCATGGTCTATGCCCCCGATCCCGGTCAGACGACGGAGATGTCGGGCGCGTCCACCGCCTTCATGCCGACGATGTTGTAGCCGCAATCCACGTGGTGCACCTCGCCGGTCACGCCGGTCGACAGGTCGGACAGCAGGTAGACGCCGGCGCCGCCGACATCCTCCAGCGTCACGTTGCGGCGCAGCGGCGAGTTGTACTGGTTCCACTTCAGGATATAGCGGAAATCGCCGATGCCCGAGGCGGCCAGCGTCTTCATCGGCCCGGCGGACAGGCCGTTCACCCGCACGCCCTGATCGCCCATGTCGACGGCGAGGTAGCGGATGCTGGCCTCCAGCGCCG
Source organism: Thalassobaculum sp. OXR-137 (assembly GCF_034377285.1). Lineage (NCBI taxonomy): Bacteria > Pseudomonadati > Pseudomonadota > Alphaproteobacteria > Rhodospirillales > Thalassobaculaceae > Thalassobaculum > Thalassobaculum sp. OXR-137. Next base: position 2,879,940 of record NZ_CP139715.1, read on the forward strand.
CCTTGGCCACGCCCATGACGTTGTAGTGCGGCATCACCCGCTCGGCGCCGTAGTAGGTCAGGGTCAGCAGGCTGCCGCCCGCCTTCATCAGCGGCGCGGCGCGCTTGGCGACCGAGGTGAACGAGTAGCAGGAGATATCCATCGTGCGCCGGAAATTGTCGCGCGAGGTGTCCAGGTACTTGCCCTTGAGCTCGTCCTTGTCGGAATACGCGATCGCGTGCACGAGAAAGTCCAGGCTGCCCCAGGTCTCGGAGATGCGGCTGAACACCCGGTCGACGCTGGCGTCGTCGTTGACGTCGCACGCCTCCACCAGGGTGCTGCCGACCTGATCGGCCAGCGGACGCACCCGCTTTTCCAACGCTTCGCCCATATAGGTGAAGGCAAGCTCGGCACCTTGGTCGGCGGCCGCCTTTGCAATGCCCCAGGCGATCGAACGGTCGTTGGCCACGCCCATGATCAGGCCGCGCTTGCCCGCCATAATGCGGGGATCTTTAGTCATTAAGTCCTCGATATCGCCAATCAGCATGCGGTGACGCATCCTACACCAACGATCCTCACCCGCAAGCAAGCGCGCCGAGGCCGGTCTCGTGCTAGGATGACCCCATGGAATCACCGGACAAGAAGACCTCCTCCAGCCGGATGGACTACTGGAAGGTCCACCGTGCCAAGCGAATCGCGATCGATATCGGCAACTACGTGTATTACGCGGTGCGCCGGTTCTACGCCGATCAGGGCGCCCAGTCCGCCGGGGCGCTGACCTACACGTCGCTGCTGGCCCTGGTGCCGCTGCTGGCCATCGCCTTCGCCATCTTCTCGGCCTTCCCGGCCTTCGAGACGATCCAGGACCGGTTCGAGGCGATGCTGTTCGAGAACCTGGTGCCGGAAGTGGGCTACGAGGTCCGCAGGTACATCGCCGATTTCACCCAGAACACCACCAACCTGACCGCGGTCGGCGTGGTGGCGCTGGGCGTGTCGGCGGTGCTGTTGCTGGCGATGATCGAGGCGACGTTCAACCGGATCTGGCGGGTGCAGCGCAACCGGCCGCTCGTCTCCCGGCTGCTGATCTTCTGGACCATGCTGACCCTGGGGCCGCTGCTGCTCGCCGCCAGCTTCTCGATGACCTCGGACGCCTTCGTCGCCATCCAGCGCTTGGCCTGGCACGGCGCCGACGTCGTGCCGATCGACCTGACGAGCAATCTCGGCATCTTTAAACGGCTGTTCGCGGCGCTGATCCAGACCGCCGCCTTCACGGTCATGTTCATGCTGGTGCCGGCGCGCCATGTGCGGCTGCGCGACGCCCTGATCGGCGGCGCGGTGAGTGGGATCGCGCTGGAACTGCTGAAATGGGGCTTCCGCTGGTACCTGACCTCGTTCCCGACCTACCAGACGATCTACGGCGCGGTGGCGGTGGTGCCGATCTTCCTGATCTGGCTCTACATGGCCTGGACCATCGTGCTGTTCGGCGCGGTCTTCGCCGCCTCGTTTCCGGAATGGTGGCGCTCGCGGGTGCCGGGGGTGACGGCGACCCTGTCGCCCGCCCTGCGGCTCGAGGCGGCGGTGGCGCTGATCGCGGTGATCTCGGCCAAGGCCCGGACCGGCGGGACGGTGGATTCCGAAACCCTCGCCGACGCCCTGCCGCTGGATGCGCGCGACGCGGTGATCGAATCCCTGCGCGCGGCCGGCTATGTCGCCGCCACCGACGAGGACAATTACAGCCTGACCCGGGATCTCCGCCACGCGACGGTGGCGGATCTCGCCCGCGACCTGGGCGTCACCCTCGGCCTGGTGCGCGAGCGCGAGCAGAACAAGATGATGACCCGGGTGCTCGACGGCCGGCTCGGGCCGGTGCCGTCGCTGCTGCGCGATCTCGCCGATGCCGAAGACCGCCTGCTCAGCGTGCCGTTGTCGGAGGTCATCGACCAATCGATCCGCGAGCGGGCGCCCGAATGGAAGGCCAAGGGGGTGATCACCGTCCTGCCGGGTACTGAAGCGCCGCGCAATGGGGGAGCCGCCTCGGCGGAGTGACCGTCAGGGCGTGACCGTCGGACCTCAGCCCAGCGACTTGCGCGGGTTGTAGGCGTGGGTGGCACCCCACTTCTCGATGAACTGGATCAGGTCGCCGTCGGGATTGTCCGGCAGGACGATGCGCAGGGTGACGTACTGGTCGCCGGGTTCGCCGTCGCCCTTGGCCGGTACCCCCTTGCCGCGCAGCCGCATCCGCTTGCCGCCGTTCGATCCCTTCGGGATCTTCAGCGACACCGAACCGTGCACCGTCGGCACCGTCACGCTGCCGCCCAGGATGGCCTCCTGCAGGGTGATCGGCAGGTCCAGCAGGATATCGTCGCCGTCGCGCGTGAAATGGGCGTGCGGCTCGACATTGAGTTCCAGATACGCGTCGCCGGCGGGCAGGGCCCCGCTGCCCGGCTTGCCCTGGCCCTTCAGCCGCAGCACGGTGCCGTCCTCGGTCGCCGGCGGGATCGTCAGGTTCACCACCTTACCGTCGCTCAGCGTCACCCGCTTCTTGATACCGGCCACGGCCTCGATGAACGGCACCTTCAGCCGGTAGCGCAGGTCCTGGGAGTTGCGCCGCGGCGCGCTGCGGCTGCCGGTGTCGCCGGGCGACGGGCCGCCCGCCGCACCGCCGCGTCCGGCGCGCCACTGCTTCAGGATCTCCTCGATCGGGTCGCCGTTGGCGTCGTCGAAGGTGTCGTCGAAATCGAAGGTGCTGCTGCGCCCTGAACTCCCGGCGCCGGGATGGCCGCTGCGCGCCTTCCAGCCCTTGGACCAGAAACTGCCGCGTCCCCGCCGCTCGCGGCCCTCGGGGTCGATCTCGCCGCGGTCGTATTTCTTGCGCTTGGTGGGATCGCCCAGGAGGTCGTAGGCGGAGCTGACTTCCTGGAACTTGCGGGCGACGGCTTCGTCGCCCTGGTTCAGGTCCGGATGGTATTTCTTCGCCAGCTTGCGATAGGCGGCCTTCACCTCGTCCTGGGTGGCCGTCTGGCTGACGCCCAGTACCTTATACGGATCGCTCATCCGCCGGCTCCGGCCGGCGGATGAGAGAGCGACTTGATAGGGAACGCGGCGGCTCGCCGTTCCATTGCAGTGGATACCTCATCGGGACACTGGAAGCGTGAGTGTCCGATCAGAGGTCGTCCCGGATCAAGACTTTGTAAAGAGGGTCGGAAGACCGTCCTCAGTTCATCACCTTCCAGGAGCCGTCCGGCTGGCGGCAGGCGGTGCCGAAGGCTTCTTCCGTGCGCCCGCCGACATTGATCGTCTGCGAGTACTCGCGGCAGTACTGACCGCTGTTGGTCTGGTAGGTGCGGGTCGGGGTGACCGTGCCGTAATTGCCCGAATCGGGGTTGCTCCAGGTCGAGCTGCTGCCGCTCGGCTGGTTCTCCAGGGTGTTCTGGGTGGTCGAGGCCAGCGCTGCCTTGTCGGCGCGATCCAGCGACTTGCCGACCTCGCTGCCGAGCAGCGCGCCGAGCAGGGTGCCGGCGGCGACGGCGGCGAGCTGGCCCTTGCCCTGGCCGAACTGGGAACCGGCCACGGCGCCGCCGAGGCCGCCGAGGACGGCACCGCCGGTCTGCTTGGCGCCGGTATCCGCGCAGGCGGCGAGGCCGAGGCTGAGGGCGACGGCGGAGACGATAGCGGTCTTGCGGAACATGATCTTCTTACCTTTCACATGAGCCCGGCCCGAGGGCGCGGACTTGATTCCCCTGAATACCCCATCCGCCGCCGGGGCAGGAGGCCCACCGGCAGCGGAGATCGCGAAACTCGCAGCTACGAACGTAACGGCCGCGATAATCCGTCGGTTCCCTCAACTGATTTTTGAACGGCAATATTCCACCGCGATGGAAACGGTTTGGAGTATTCGGCGCTGGATATGGCGCCGGTCTCGCCATATTGAAAGCCCAGGCACCGGTACCGAGGGGATCCGACGATGACTGACGACAAGGCCATTTTCGAACCGCAGACGGACGATCCGTTCGAGCAGTTCCGGCTGTGGTTCGCCGACGCGGAGGCCAGCGAGGTCAACGACGCCAACGCGATGACCCTGGCGACCGCCGGGTCCGACGGGCGTCCCTCCGCCCGGATCGTGCTGATGAAGGACTACGACGAGTCCGGCGTCGTCTTCTACACCAACACCGAGAGCCAGAAGGGCCTGCAGCTCGCGGTGAACCCGTTCGCCGCCCTGCTGTTCCACTGGAAGTCCCTGCGCCGCCAGGTGCGGTTCGAAGGGGCCGTCACGCCGGTGACCGCGGCCGAGGCCGACGCCTATTACGACAGCCGTCCGCGCAACAGCCGGATCGGCGCCTGGGCCTCGCAGCAGTCGCGCCCGCTCGCCGACCGCGCGACCCTGATGCAGTCGGTGGAGCGTTTCAGCGGCGAGTATCCGGGCGAGTCCGTGCCCCGTCCGCCGTACTGGTCGGGCTACCGTCTCTCGCCGCTGCGCATCGAGTTCTGGCACGACGGGGCGTTCCGGCTGCACGACCGGTTCGTCTTCACCCGCCAGGCGGAAGGCCAGCCCTGGAGCCTTCAGCGCCTGTTCCCGTGACACCCGAAACGGCGGTGCTGTCGGTTGATCTGCATCAAGGTTCGTTTGCATAGCCTGACCTAGCCTCCACATACGAGAGGGCGACCGCCCGATCGACTTCCGGCCATGGAGGCAAGATATGAAACGGATCTTCGTTCCGCTGCTTGGTGAACTCGGCGACCGCGCCGCCCTGGACGCGGCGGGAAAGCTGCTCGGATCGTCCGGCGGATTTGTCGATGCGCGCGTGCTGCGCCGGGATCCGCGCGACGTGCTGCCGATCGTCGGCGAGGGCTTCGGTGCGGCGATGATCGACGAGGTCATGAGCGCCGCCGAGAAGGGCTCCAAGGAACTGGCGGCCAAGGCGAAGAAGACCTTCGACGAGTGGGCGACCGCAGCCGGCGCCAATGTGGGCGCGGCACCGGGCGCGACCGGGCTGAGCGCCGCCTTCGGCGAGCTGGTCGGACCGGTGCCGGGCGTCGAAGTCGCCGCCGAGCGGGTGAGCGACGTGGTGGTCTGCGGCCGAGCGCCGCGGGACGTCAGCCCCGACCGCTCGGCCCTGCTGGAAGTGGCGGTGATGGAGGCCGGCCGGCCTGTGATCGTCGTCCCCGACGCGGAGCTGGAGAGCATCGCCACCGTGATCCTGGTGGCCTGGAACGGCTCGGCCGAGGCGGCGCGGGCGGTGTCCATGTCCATGCCGCTGCTGACCAGGGCCGACAAGGTCGTGGTCGTCACCGTCGATGACGGCGATGTGAGTGCCGATCCCGAGGCCCTGGCCGATACCCTGCGGGCGAACGGCGTGAAGGCCGAGGCGGTGAAGGCCGAGATGGACAAGGCCGGCGTGGCCGCGACCCTGGAGGTCGAGGCCGGCAAACAGAAGGCCGACCTGATCCTGATCGGGGCATACAGCCACAGCCGGGTGCGGGAATTCGTGATGGGCGGCGTGACCGACGACGCCTTGACCGACGGTTCGGTGCCCATGATGCTGGCCCGATAACAACGAAAATTGTGGAGGAACGACCGGAATGAGTGTGCGAACCATTCGCCTGGAATTGGCGCGCGGACCCGAGTTTCCAGAGGGCAGCGCCTCCCGTGGCTACGAGTTCAAGGCACCGCTAACGGCGGACGGTTCGCTCGATCAGAAGGCCTGGTCGAAGGTGCGGGGCGACTGCACGTTCAGGCGGTTCTGGGACGGCGCGGCTGACGAGACCGGCCATCTGGTCCATGCCCGTGGCAACCGGTGGCTGTTCCACTACGACGGCGTGACCCATGAGGAGGACGAGGAGGACGACATGATCTTCAAGTTCGACCGTCACCACTTCGTCGAGGGCGAGTACGTCTCGATCACCGAGCACGACGGCGAGCAGCACACCTTCCGGGTGGTCAGCGTCCGCTGACCCCCGCGGCGCCGCGGCGGCTGCGAGGTTCAGCCGCCGTCCGCCGACTCCCTGCGCCGCTCGGCGCGCCGCTCCATGAAACCGATGACGACCAGCACGATCACGCCGAGGATGGCGGTCATGCCGGCCAGATAGAGTTCGCCGACGCCGCAGGCCACGCCCAAAGCGCCGGTGAGCCACAGGCTGGCGCCGGTGGTGATGCCTTCCACCTCGCCCTTGTTGCGGATGATGGCGCCGGCGCCGAGGAAGGCGATGCCGGTCACCACGGCCTCCAGCACACGGGTCGGGTCGATCCGCACATGGTCGTCCCAGGCACTGACGGAATCCACGAGTTCCAGCGCGATCAGCGCGAACGCCGCCGACGCGAGCGAGACCAGCATGTGGGAGCGCAGGCCGGCGGGCTTGCGGCGCAGCTCCCGGTCCACCCCGATGACCATGCCCAGCAGCAGGGCGAGGCCCAGCCGTTCGGCGTACATGGCGGTGTCGCTGCCGGCGAGTTGGTCTAGGGTCGGCAAGAGATCCTGCAAGGGGTGTCCTTTCGCGGCGGGTGGCGCATCGTCGGGGAACGGCCCGCTCCCCGTCGCGGTTCCTGAACCCGTGCGAATTGGCTTTGCACCCCCTCTAGGGACGTGACGCCTTCCACCGTTGGGTCTAGGCTCCCGCCCATGTCAGACGACTCAAAGCTCATGCTGCTCACCGGGGCGAGCCGGGGTATCGGCCACGCCACCGTCCAGATCTTCGTGCGCCGCGGTTGGCGGCTTCTCACCTGCTCGCGCGACGCGCCGCCGGCCGAGTGCCTGCGCGACCCCGACCGGGCCTGGCACATCTCCGCCGACCTGTCCGATCCCAAGAGCCTGGACGCCTTCATCGACGAGGCGAACGAGTGGCTGGGCGACCGGCCGCTGCACGCGCTGGTGAACAATGCCGGCTGGTCGCCGAAATCCTCGTTCAAGGAACGTCTCGGGGTTCTGAACGGCGATCTAGAGGCCTGGCACCGGGTGTTCGAGGTCAACTTCTTCGCGCCGCTGAAGCTGGCGCGCGGCTTCGCCGGCTCCCTGCACAAGGGAAAGGGGGCGATCGTCAACATCACCTCCATCGCCGGCCACGAGATCCATCCCTTCGCCGGATCGGCCTATTCCACCTCCAAGGCGGCCCTGTCGGCGCTGACCCGGGAGATGGCGAACGAGTTCGCCGAGTTGGGCGTGCGGGTGAACGCGGTGGCGCCGGGCGAGATCGAGACCGCCATGCTGTCGCCGGAAACCGAGGTGCTGATCCCGCGCATCCCGCTGCAGCGGCTGGGCCAGCCCAAGGACGTGGCCGGTGCCATCTACTACCTGTGCAGCGACGACAGCGAGTATGTCTCCGGCACCGAGATCTTCGTGACCGGCGGCCAGCACATCCTCTGAGGAGAGCCGAGATGCGGATCTGCGTGATGGTATGCGCCCATGTCGGGCCGGACCTGGCCGATGTGCTGGACCCGTATCTGGAAATGTTCCGCCGCCTTCTCGCCCCGCATCTCCCGGAGGCGGAGATCACCGGCTCGATGATCATCGAGGGGACGTTTCCCGCCTCGCCGGAGGATCACGACGTCTACCTCTTCACCGGCAGCCCGCATGGTGTCTACGAGGATCTCGACTGGATCCGCCAGGCCGAGCGGTTCGTGCGCGAGGCCGCGGCCGCCGGCAAGGTGCTGATCGGCGGCTGCTTCGGCCACCAGCTCATCGCCCAGGCGCTGGGCGGCAAGGTGGTGAAGTCGGAGAAGGGCTGGGGCATGGGCGTGCACACCCATCCGCTGCTGAAGCGCGAAGCCTGGATGGAGGGCGGACCGGACCGGCCCAACGTGGTGGTCAGCCACCAGGACCAGGTGGTCGAGGCGCCGGAGGGCGCGGTGGTGCTGGCCGGAACTGAGTTCTGCCCGAACGCCATGCTGCGGATAGGCGACCGGATCCTGACCTTCCAGGGCCACCCGGAGATGACCGTTCCCATCGTGAACCGCCTGCTCGACTTGCGCGAGCAGCGGGTCGGGGCGGAGGTCTTCGCCGCCGGCAAGAAATCACTGGAGAAGCCGCTCGACCACGACGCCATGGGCGCCTGGATCGCCGGGTTCATCCGCCAGGCGCTGAACGCATCGGCCGGCAAGACCGAGGCGGCGGAGTAGGGCAGGCGATGGGACGCGGCACCGTCACCATCCGCCGCGGCGTGATCGACGGGGTCGACGCGGTCCTGGCCGATAGCGACCGCAGCTTTCCCAAACACTGCCACGATCAGTTCGGCGTCGGCGTGATCCTCGACGGCGCGCAGATCTCCGCCAGCGGCCGCGGTCAGGTGGAGGCCGAGGCGGGCGACGTGATCACCGTGAATCCGGGCGAGGTGCATGACGGGGCGCCGGTCGGCGGCGGGCGCCGCTGGTCGATGCTGTATGTCGACCCGCGCCGCATGGCCGCCCTGGCCGAGGGACTGGACGACGGCGCTGGAACCGTCTGCGAATTCACTGCACCGGTGGTGACCGACCCGCGGGTCGCCGCTCGGGTCAAGGCCATGATCGCCGCGCTCCACCGGGCGGCGTTCCGGGGCGAGACCCTGGAGAGCGAGGAGCGCAGCCTCCTGGTGCTGGCGCCGCTGCTCGGTGTCCGGGTCCGCGAGCCGGCACCGGATGGTGGGCTCCGCCGGGTGCTGGAGCTGATGGACGACGATCCGGCCGCACCTCTCTGCCTGGGGGACCTTGCCGCCGTGGCGGGGCTCAGCCGGTTCCAGATCGTGCGCGGCGTCGCGCGGGCAACCGGGTTGACGCCCCATGCCTATCTCCTGCGGCGGCGGATCGAGCTGGCCCGCCGGCATATCCGCGACGGCCTGCCGCTGGCCGAGGCGGCGGCGGCGAGCGGCTTCGCCGACCAGAGCCACATGACGCGGCTGTTCACCCGCAGCTTCGGCTATCCGCCGGGCGCCTACGCGGCGGCCTGAACGCCGCGCCTGCAACTTCGTTCAAGACCCCATGGGCCACGCTCCGCTCTTCTGACGGCATTCGATACTGCCGAAAGGAGAGACCGCGTGATCGACGAGACAGTCACTGCCGCCTTGGCCCCGGCCCTCGCGCCGGAATATCTGCTGACCTCTCTGGCGGTGTGCGTGATGCCGGGCACCGGGGTGATCTATACCCTGGCCCACGGGCTCGGGCGCGGCAGCCGGGCGAGCCTGATCGCCGCCTTCGGCTGCACGTTGGGGATCGTGCCGCACCTGATCGCCTGCGCGGTGGGGCTCGCCGCCCTGCTGCATTCCAGCGCGCTGGCGTTCCAGGCGGTGAAGCTGCTGGGTGTGGCCTATCTGTTCTACATGGCCTGGGGGATTCTGCGGGACGGCGGGGCGCTGGAGGTGACGTCGGAGCAGGAGGGGAGGCCGGCCCATCGCATTGTCCTGAGCGGCATCCTGCTCAACCTGTTGAACCCGAAGCTGACCCTGTTCTTCCTGGCGTTCCTGCCGCTGTTCCTGCCGGCGGACGCGGCGATGCCGGCGCTGTCGATCCTCGCCCTGGGATCGGTGTTCATGGCGATGACCTTCGCGGTGTTCGCCGTCTACGGGCTGTGCGCGTCGGCGGCCAGGACCTATGTCCTGGCGCAGCCGTCGGTGATGAAGGTGCTGAGATACGGGTTTGCCGGCGCCTTCGGCCTGCTGGGCCTGCGCCTGCTCTTCAGCGGGCGGTAGCGCGGGTCAGCCGCGCAGCCCGCGCACCCATTCGATGCGGCGGTCGATCTGGTCGATCTCGTGGCCCAGCCAGTCGTCCAGCAGGCCGCCGCCCCATTCCTCATGGGCGGCCAGATCGGCCAGACGCGCCCGCTCGCCCTGGTACATGACCTCGAGCGAATGGAGCTGCTCGTCGCGGCCCTCGGTGTCGAGTTGATCGATGAACCGCAGCTTGAGGGCGAGGACCAGCTTGTTCAGGTCGGACACGCCCGGGCGCAGCGGTGACGTCAGGTAGCCGGTCAGCGCCTCGCGGCCCTCGTCGCTGAGACGGAGCAGGGCGCTGTCGCCGGATCCCTTGCCGGGCACCGCCTCGATCAGGCCCTCGAATTTCAGCAGCTCGATCGAGGTGCCGAGCAGGTCGAGGGACGGGCCGACGATGCGGGCCGCGAACTCGCGAACCTCGGCGGACAGGTCGCTATAGACCTTGTCGCCCTCCGCCAGCAGGCCGAGCGCGGCGAGACGGATGGCTTCCTTGGGAACGAGAGAATTGTCGCGGTACATGCCCCTGCCTCCAGGCGTGGCGGTTCGTCACTGATATGATGCGTCCGCGTGGAAAAGTCCAGTGGCTTGTTGCGAATGATTCGCGAAAACGCCTTCAGTAGGTGACGCCCCGCATCCTCTCGTTGCGCCGGCGCAGCAGCTCGATGGTCGCCAGCAGCATGGTGGAGATGATGATCAGCAGGGTCGCCACGGCGAGAATCGTCGGGCTGATCTGTTCGCGGATACCGGCCCACATCTGCCGTGGGATGGTGCGCTGCTCGAACCCGGCCATGAACAGCACCACGACCACCTCGTCGAACGAGGTGACGAAGGCGAACAGGGCGCCGGAGATCACCCCCGGCAGGATCAGCGGCATGATCACCTTGAAGAAGGTGGTCGGCATGTCCGCGCCCATGCTGTTGGACGCCCGGATCAGGTTCTTGTCGAACCCGACCAGGGTGGCGGTCACGGTGATGACCACGAAGGGCGTGCCGAGCGCGGCGTGGGCGAGGATGACGCCGGTATAGGTCTGGGCCAGGGCGAAATCGGAGCCGAACGGGGCCGAGTAGAAGAAGAACATGGCCGCCGCGGTGATGATCAGCGGCACGATCATCGGCGAGATCAGGATGCCCATCAGCAGGCTCTTGGCCGGCAGCTCCGCCCGCGACAGGCCGAGAGCGGCCAGGGTGCCGAGGGAGGTGGCGACCAGGGTCGAGGCGATGCCGATGATGAAGCTGTTCTTGATCGAGTGCAGCCACTGCTCGTTGTTCACGATGTCGGCGTACCAGCGCAGCGAGAAGGCCTCCGCCTCGAACCGCAGCATTTCCGGCGTGAACGTGAAATATGGCTCCGCGTTGAAGGACAGCGGAATGATCACGAGGATCGGGATGATCAGGAAGAAGAAGATCGCCGCACAGATGAGCCGGTACACGTAATACCAGACCCGCTCCAGGGGACCCGCGTAGCTGGGAATTGCCATGTCGCCGTCCCTCCGCTCAGCCGAGCTTCATGTTGTCGATGCCGACCAGCCGGTCGTAGAGCCAGTACATGATCAGAACCCCGCCGAGCAGGATCGTGCCGAGCGCGGCCGCAAGGCCCCAGTTCAGCGACTTCTGCATGTGATAGGCGATGAAGTTGGAGATGAGCTGGCCGTCCTGGCCGCCGACCAGGGCCGGGGTGATGTAGTAGCCGATGGCCAGAATGAAGACGAGGATCGAGCCGGCGCCGATGCCGGGCACTGTCTGCGGCATGTAGACCCGCACGAAGGCGATCAGCGGATTGGCGCCCAGCGATCGGGCCGCCCGCATGTAGCTCGGCGAGATCGTCTTCATCACCGAGTACATCGGCAGCACCATGAACGGCAGCAGGATATGCGTCATGGCGATGATCGTGCCGGTCATGTTGTAGATCATCTCGATCCGGTTATCGTCGGAGATGATCCCCAGGAACACGAGCGTGTCGTTGATCACGCCCTGGGTCTGCAGCAGCACGATCCAGGAGGTCGTGCGCACCAGCAGCGAGGTCCAGAACGGCAGCAGCACCAGGATCAGCAGCAGGTTTCCCTTGGACGGCGGCAGCGTCGCCAGCAGGTAGGAGATCGGATAGGCCAGGATCAGGCAGGCGAGCGTCACGCCGAGGGAGACGTAGATCGTCTTCATGAAGAGCTGGACGTAGATCTGCTTCCATTCCGGCTGCATGACGATGTTGCCGTCGATGTCGTACGTCCGGTCGACCGCGTTCAGGTAGTAGCTGAAGGTGACCGGCGAGGAGACCTGCTTGATGATCTTCCAGGTCTTCTGCTCGCCCCAGTCCTTGTCGACGCCGACCAGCGCATAGCGCAGCGGGTTGTCGCGGATATCGCCGGCCGAGGCGGCGGTCTTCTCCAGCGTCGTGGCCAGCTTCCTGTTCTCCGCCTGCACCAGGGGCAGTAGGCGGGCGAGCGAGCCGTCGGCCTTCGCCTTCTCCAGCTCCGACAGGATCGTCGGGTAGGTTTCCGGCTTCGGCGTCTTCTCCGCGAAGGGCGAATTGCCGGTCTCCCACTTGCGCAGCAGGGCGGCGGTCTCCGGCAGAACCTCGGCGAATTCCGGGGTTTCCGCCAGTTCGTCCAGGGTCGGCCAGGTCTTCTTGTCCTCCCAGCCCTTGTCGAAGCCGACCAGGGCGAACTGCATCGGGTCTTCTTCGATCTTGGCGGCGGCCCGCTGCGACTTGTTGATCAGCGAGCGGAAGCCGCCGTCCTCGTAGTTCAGGCGGGCGCCCATGCGGCCGACATTGCGCCGCTGCCCCTCGCCGCGGTCGCCCATCTCCTTGATGAAGGCGGCGAAGACGGCGTCCGGCGGCATGCCTTCGCCGTCCCACTTCTCCAGTTCGGCAACGGTGAGGGGGATGGCGTCGTTGACTTCCGGGTTGTCGATGCTGCGCATCAGCATGTCGACGATCGGGAAGATGAAGGTGATCAGAATGAACAGCAGCAGCGGTGCGACCAGCAGGAAGGCGCGGATCTTGCTGCGTCGGGTGGCGCGGGCCAGAGCCACCTTCAGCGGCGTGCCGTCGGCCATGGTCAAGGGCCGTGCCGGGCCTGCCTCTTCAATAGCATGCGCCATCCGGATCTCCCGCGATCAGGTTGTCGGCCGCTCTGACGAGCGGTGCGAGAAAGGTCAAAACGAATGAATGGGGAGGGGAGAGCGGCGGACCGCTCCCCCCGATAAGGTCTTAGCTGGCGAGCCAGGCGTTGAAACGCTCGTTCAGCTCGTCGCCGTAATCCGCCCAGAACTCGAAGTCGTTCTGCAGCGGGTTCTTGAAGTTGGCCGGCGCGGTCGGCATGTGCGGCTGCATGTCCGGCAGAACCTTGTCGAAGGACGACTTACGGACCGGGCCGTAGGAGATCCACTTCGCCTGGTCGGCGAGGCGCTGGGTGTCGGTGGAGAACTTGATGAACTCCCAGGACTGCTCCATCTTCGGGGCGCCCTTCGGGATGACCCAGAGGTCGATGTCCCACACTTGGCCGTCCCAGACGATCTCGAACGGCTTCTTCTCGTTCGCGATCGCGTTGAACAGGCGGCCGTTATAGGCGGTGGTCATCACGACCTCGCCGTCGGCCAGAAGCTGCGGCGGCTGGGCGCCGGCTTCCCACCAGATCGTGTCGTTCTTGATGGTGTCGAGCTTCTTGAAGGCGCGCTCCACACCCTCCGGGGTCGCCAGCACGTCGTAGACCTCGCCGGACGGCACGCCGTCGGCCATCAGGGCGAACTCGAGGTTGGCCTTCGGAGCCTTGCGCATGCCGCGCTTGCCCGGGAACTTCTCCAGGTCGAAGAAGTCGGCGATGGTGGTCGGGCCGTCCTTGAACTTGGTCGTGTCGTAGGCGTAGACCGTCGACCAGACGATGGTTCCGACCGCGCACTCATGCACCGTGCCGGCGATGAAGTCCTCGGCCGCAGGGGTTCCGTCGTCACCGGCCGGCAGATCTTCGGTCGGCAGCACTTCGAGGATGCCCTCGTCGCAGCCGCGAACCGCGTCGGACAGCTCAACGTCGACCAGGTTCCAGGTCACGTTGCCGGCCTCGACCTGGGCGCGGATTTCGGCGAGACCGCCGTTGTAGTCCTCGGAGTTGATCGTATCGCCGGTCTTCTCGATCCACGGCTTGTGGTAGGCCTCGACCTGGCTCTTGGTGTAGGCGCCGCCCCAGGACACGATGGTCAGGGTCTCCGCGGCGGAGGACGTCCCAGCGTAGCCGAGCGTGGCAAACGCCAGCGCCGCGACTCCCGCCGACTTCAATAGATGGTTCATTGAACAAGTCTCCCTGTGTTGTGCCGGAAGTTTCCGGCGACTGCCCCTGAAGTCTTTGTGTTCGAGGGCCGGACGGGGGTCGCGACCGGCCCGTACTCCCAGATGGCGACGGTCAGGCGTCGAGCGCCCGACAATCGTCCAGGGCCCAGCCGACCTGAACCTTCTGTCCTCGGCTCAATGACGCGTGGGCATGGGAATTCGGCACCTTGACGATGAACTCGTCATCGCCGCAGGTGCTGACGCGCGTGCGGATGTGGTCGCCGAGGTAGATGAGCTCCTCGACGGTGGCATCGAACACGTTGGGCATGGATCCGGGGGCCGGGTCGAGTGCCACCCGCTCCGGGCGCAGCGACAGGGTCGTCTTCGAGCCGACGCCGTCGTGATTGACGCTCAGGGCCTGGATGATGTGGCCGTCCACATCGACCGTGCAGCTCGTGCCGCTGACCTCCTTCACCGTCCCGTTCAGTCGGTTGTTCTCGCCGATGAACTGGGCGACGAAGGCGTTGTCCGGCCGTTCGTACAGGTCGGGCGGCGGGGCGAGCTGCTGGATCTTGCCGTCGTTGAACACGGCGATCCGGTCCGACATGGTCAGCGCCTCGGACTGGTCGTGGGTCACATAGACGACCGTCATGCCGAGCTGTTCGTGGATGTGCTTGATCTCGTACTGCATCTGCTCGCGCAGGTTCTTGTCGAGCGCGCCGAGCGGCTCGTCCATCAGCACCAGATCGGGCTCGAAGACCAGCGCGCGGGCCAGGGCCACGCGCTGCTGCTGGCCGCCGGAGAGCTGGCCGGGACGCCGGCCGCCGAAGGCGCCGAGTTCGACCATGTCCAGCGCCCGCTGAACCTTGGCCTCGGTATCCGCCTTGGACATTTTCCGGACCTGCAGCGGGAACGCCAGGTTCTCGGCGACGGTCATATGCGGAAACAGGGCATAGTTCTGAAAAACCATCCCGATCCCGCGCTTGTGCGGCGGCACGTGATTAAGCTCACGGCCGCCGAGCATGATCGTCCCTTCCGTAGGCGTCTCGAAACCGGCCAGCATCATGAGACAAGTCGTTTTGCCGGACCCGGAAGGTCCAAGCATGGTCACGAACTCGCCAGCCTGAATATCGAGATTGAGGTCTTTAACGACGAGGATCTCCCCGTCATAGGTCTTCTGGACCTCTACGAATTGGACGAACGGCGTCTTTTTTTCCGCCATGTCCCCCTTGCCACCCTAGACTCGAGCCGTGCCGCTCTCCCTGTAACGACACGCCCTGTTCGGCACGGCATTGCGTGCCCTTTGTTTGACGAAACCCTAAGACAACGGCGCGCGGGCTGTAAAGCGTGGCGTGCAACGCCCACGCGAACCTCGCCCTGAAGCGCGGCAACCTGCGCCATTGCCACAAATCCGACACCCGACCGTCGCCTACGGGTCGAGAGCGGTTTGCGAACGGCGTCACTCTGCGCCCATGGCGGGCCGAGGGGTCCGATGTCGGTGGCGGGGCGAGTCCCTGATGCGGTTGCGGGAGACGGATATGAAGGATACGGCTCGGGTCGTCGTTATCGGCGGGGGCGTGGTCGGGGTGAGCACGCTGTACCACCTCGCCAAGAAGGGCTGGTCGGACTGCGTGCTGCTGGAGCGCACCGAGCTGACCGCCGGCTCCACCTGGCACGCCGCCGGCCTGCTGCCGCTGTTCAACATGAGCTATTCGGTCGGCCAGCTGCACCAGTACTCGGTCGAGCTGTACAAGACCCTGGAGGCGGAGACCGGCCAGGACGTCAGCTTCCACGGCGTGGGCAACCTGCGGCTCGCCACCAACCGCGACCGCATGGACGAGTACCGCAATTACCAGTGCACGGCCGAGACCATCGGCGTCGACTGCCATCTGGTCGGCGTCGACGAGATCAAGAAGCTGTGGCCGCTGATCAACGCCGAGGGGCTGATCGGCGCCCTGTGGCACCCGACCGACGGCCATATCGCGCCGGTCGACGTGACCATGGCCCTGGCCAAGGGCGCGCGGATGCACGGCGGCACGATCCACCAGCACACCGAGGTGACGGGGATCGAGCGCGACAACAACGAGTGGATTGTCCACACGATGCAGGGCGGGCAGGCGGTCTCGATCCGCTGCGAGCATGTGGTCTCGGCCACCGGCAACTACGCCCGCCAGACCGCGCTGATGGTCGGCCTGCAGATCCCGGCGATTCCCGTCGAGCACCAGTACATCGTCACCGACGTGGACCCGACCCTGAAGGCCTATCGCGAGGCCGGGAATCCGGAGCTGCCGGTGCTGCGCGAGTCCGACAGCCAGTACTATTTCCGCGAGGAGCGCATGGGCTGGATCCTCGGCCCCTACGAGCGATTCGCCCCGGCCTGCTTCGTCGACGGCGTGCCGTCGACCTTCGAGAAGGACCTGTTCCCGGGCGACCTGGAGCGGCTGATGCCCCATGTGGAGGCCTGCCTGAACCGGGTACCGTCCTTCGAGACCGCCGGCATCAAGGACATCGTCAACGGCCCGATCTCCTACACGCCGGACGGCAACCCGATGGTCGGCCCGGCCTTCGGCCTGCCGAATTTCTGGCTGTCCGAGGGCCACAGCTTCGGCGTCACCGCCGCCGGCGGTGCCGGCTGGCAGCTCGCCAACTGGATCGTCGACGGCGAGCCCTCGGTCGACATGATCGGCGTCGATCCCCGGCGCTTCGGCGTGGTCTCCAAGAACTTCGCCAAGATCAAGAACGAGGAGGCGTACGAGCACGTCTTCGTCAACCACTTCCCCATGGAAGAGCGCGAGGCCGGCCGCCCGGCCAAGACCGTGCCGATCCACGGCCGGCTCGATGCCGCAGGCGCGGTCTGGGGCGCGCGCTTCGGCTGGGAGCGGCCGAACTGGTTCGCGCCGGAGGGAGTCGCCCGCAAGGACGAATACTCGTTCCGCCGCTCCAACTGGTTCCCCCATGTGGGCAACGAGGTGGCGGCGATGCGCGAGCGGGTCGGCCTGCTGGAGCTGTCGTCCTTCGCCAAGTACATGGTCGAGGGACCGGGCGCGCGGGCCTGGCTCGACCGCATGGTTGCCAACATCATCCCGAAGAAGATCGGCCGCATGAGCCTCAGCCATGCGCTGAACCCGTCGGGCTCGATCCGCTCGGAATTCACCATCTCGCGCCTGCCCGACGGGCTGTACGGCGAGCGCTTCTACCTGGTCGGTCCGGGTGCGGGCCACGACTACGACTGGGACTTCCTCACCAAGCAGCTGCCGCGCGACGGCTCGGTCTTCCTCTCCGACCTGACCACCCAGTACGGCGTGCTGGTGCTGGCCGGACCGATGGCCCGCAAGGTGCTGGAGAAGCTGGCCGATGCCGACGTGTCGAACGAGGCCTTCCCCTGGCTGACGGTGCAGGACATCCCGGTCGGCTGGTGCCCGACCGTGCGCGCCCTGCGGGTCAATTTCGTCGGCTCGCTGGGCTGGGAGCTGCACCACCCGATCGAGTACCAGGCGCATCTCTACGACGCGATCATGGAGGCGGGCCGCGAGTTCGATATCGGCCTGGTCGGCATGCGCGCCATGGACAGCATGCGCCTGGAGAAGAGCTACCGGCTCTGGGGCACCGACCTGAACGCCGAGAACTCGGCGCTGGAGGCGGGGCTGAACCGTTTCGTGCGGCTGAACAAGGGCGATTTCGTCGGCCGCGACGCGCTCACCCGGCAGCAGGAGGCCGGGGTGCCGAACACCTACTGCACGCTGGAGATCGACGCGGAGGATGCCGACAGCTTCGGCAACGAGCCGGTGTTCATGGACGGCGAGGTGGTCGGCCGCGGCACCGCGGGCGGCTACGGCCACCACGTGAAGAAGTCGCTGATGCTGGGCTATGTGAAGACCGAGTTCGCCGAAATCGGCCGCGAATGCCAGGTCCGCGTCATGGGCGAGCTCCGCCCGGCCCGCATCGTCCCGGAGAGCCCCTACGACCCGGACAACGAGATGCTGCGGGCATAGCCGCGGGACGAGATCGCGAACGGACCCGAGGGGCGGCGGCCGGATTGGCTGCCGCCCTTTCTCGTGGCGGCGCTGAGGACCACCCTCTTCGCCCACTCCCCGGATTTATGCCGGGGCAACGCCCAGGCCACACCGAATCCCTAACGCTCATGCGATCTGATGGGATCGCCCCGGAATAAATCCGGGGAGTGGGAGCAGGTGGAAGGTGAGGTGGCAATTGTCGGCCGCCCGGACGTCGCCCGTAAACGCCGCCAGCCGGGCAACTCTCTCTCACCCAACGCACTCCCCGGATTTATTCCGGGGCAACGCTTAGGTCACACCGAACCCCCCGACGCTCATGCGCTCCGATGGGACCGCCCCGGAATAAATCCGGGGAATGAGAGAAGGGGGAAGTGAGGAGGCAATTGTCGGCCGCCCAGAGGTCGCCAGTGACCGCCGCCAGCCGGGCAACTCTCTCTCCCCAATACACTCCCCGGATTCATTCCGGGGCAACGCTTAGGTCACACCGAACCCCCCGACGCTCATGCGCTCCGATGGGACCGCCCCGGAATAAATCCGGGGAATGAGAGAAGGGGGAAGTGAGGAGGCAATTGTCGGCCGCCCAGAGGTCGCCAGTGACCGCCGCCAGCCGGGCAACTCTCTCTCCCCCCAAATACACTCCCCGGATTTATTCCGGGGCAACGCCCAGGTCACACCGAATCCCGACGCTCATGTCAATGCCGCCCGTAATTTCCCCAGAAGCGCCGAAGTAAATTTCCCCAGTTTCGCCGGTCAGGTTGTCGCGGTGATGTGGTCGTTTTTGGGCGGCCGTCCCCTTGGCCGTCGTAGCGGTGCTGGGGTCGGCGGTGTGATGGTAGCCTTGGAGCGGACGTGCTCGGGCATGAGGTCGGCGTGCTGGCGCAACCGGTAGCTGGAGCCTTCGATCTGGATGACCAGAGCATGATGCAGCAGGCGGTCGAGGAGTGCGGTGGCGACGACCGGGTCTCCGAACACCTCGCCCCATTCGGCAAAGCCGCGGTTGGAGGTCAGGACCATCGCACCACGCTCGTATCGGGCGTTGACCAGCTGGAAGAACAGGTTGCCACCCCCAGGAACGACGGGCAGGTAGCCGATCTCGTCAACGATCAGCAGAGCCGGTCGACAGAAGAAGCGTATGCGTTCCGTCAGCCGTCCCTCGCGCTCGGCGCGGGCGAGTTGCCCGAGCAGGTCGGCGAGTGTGCAAAAGTAGACACTGCGCCCTGCCTTCACCGCCTCGACGCCGAGGGCGATGGCCAGATGGCTCTTGCCGGTGCCGGGCGGGCCGAGGAAGTGGACGACCTCGCAGCGACCGATAAAGCCGAGTTGTGCGAGGGTGAGGATACGATCGCGGTCGAGCGACGGCTGGAAGGAGAAGTCGAACCCTGAGAGCGTCTTGATGGTCGCCAGTCGGCCCATGCGCAGGGCCGTCTTGATGCGGCTGTTCTCGCGCAGGGTCAGTTCCTCGGCGAGCAGCATGTCGATGGCCTCCAGAGCACCGATCTCCCCGTGCTCGAGGCGGCGCACGACCTGATCGAGGGCTTCCAGGGCGCGTGGCATTTTCAGACCGACCAGATCGTGGCGGATCCGCTCCAGGGTCGACGGGGTCAGATCACCTGGAGCGCTCATGACCGGCACTCCCGGGCAAGACGGCGAGCGACAGCGTCGTAGAACTCCAGGGAGCGCTGAGCGACCACGTCGCCGGTTCGGCTGACGACCACATCTCCGTCGGCTCCACGTCTTCGTCCTGTGGAGCCCCCTCCTTTTCGGTGTCCAGGAGCCACCCGGCGCTGGTGGCGGCCTTCCAGGACCGGATGGGTCGCGATCAACGTGCCGTCCTCGAAGATCCTGATCTCCTGGGCGAGCGTGTGCACCTCGACCGTGCGCCGCCGGGTGGCATCCGGAACGCTGTAGAAGTTGCCACCGACGCTTACCATCCCTTCCCGGGAGATCCGTCGCTCCAGACGTAGTACGGAGCGGAACGGCGCCAGAGGCAGAACCAGCAGGTGCGGCTTCTCCTCGGCGAACGCCTCGTTCACGACCCGCCGGGTTGTGGCATGCACCCTGGGATTGGCGACACTGTCCAGCCAGCGCCGCAGCTGCTCGTTCAGATCGTCCAGGTTGCGGAACGAACGGGCCAAGAAGAAGTCCTCGCGGATGTATCGGAACGGCCGCTCGACCTTGCCCTTGGTCTTGGCCCGGTAGGGCTGGCACGCGCGCGGGTGGAAGCCATAGTGGCGGGCCAGATCCACAAGGGCCCTGTTGTAGACGATGCCGCGCGGCTCCCCGTCAGCAGCTTCGCCGATCACCGCCGTCTTCATGCGGTCGTAGAGAAGCTCGCGTGGCACGCCGCCGATCGCGTCGAAGGCGGCGACGTGGCAGCGCAGCACTGTCGCTAGGTCCTGATGGGCGACGAACCGTGCCCAGATCAGGCGGCTATGCCCCAGGACCAGCGAGAACAGCCACACGATCCGCGGCTGTTCCGGCTCATCGGTGAACACCACCTGGAACTGAGCAAAGTCGACCTGTCCTTGCTGACCGGGAGGTGTCTCGAAGCGGATCTCATAACCCGGTGTCGGCGCGGGACGGATATCACGCAGATAATCCGTCACCGCCGTATAGCCGCCGCTATAGCCGAGGTCCCGCAATTCTCGCAGCAGCCGGGCGCCGGTCAGGCCAGGCCACGTCATCACGCGTTCGCGCAGATAGGGGGTGTACGGATCCAGCAGACGTGACCGTGGCCTGCGTGGGCCATAGCTCGGTGGCTCCAGGCCGCGCTCGATGTAGCGACGAACGGTCTTGCGGTCGAACCCGCTCTCCCGTGCGATCGCCGATATAGACAGCCCCTGCCGATGCAGTTCCAAGATCATGAGCATCTCTCCCAGTTTGATCACCGCCGAACTCCTCTCGCCGACCGAGAGGAGCATCGGCAACTCGCCGCCGCCGGTCATCCGGGGCGCGCCCCGGATGACCGGCGACACGCCAACTGGGGAATTTTCAAACGGCGGTTCTGGGGAGATTCACTCCGGTATCAACACCTCATGCGATCCGATGGGATCACCCCGGAATAAACCCGGGGAGTGAAGGGGAGGGACGTGTGGTGAAGGGGAGTGTGGGTATTACCCGCGGCACTATGTGCCGCCGACTCATCCCCCCTGGCGCTGCGCCTCGCGCTTGGCCTTGCGCTCGCGGAAGGCCGCCAGGGCCGCTTCCTTGCGGGCCTCGAACTCCGACATCATCCGCGCCTCGGTCAGCGCCGCCTGGCGCTGCAGGAAGGCCACGTTCGCCGCCCGCGCCGCCGTGCGCACCCGCTGCAGTTCGGCCTGACGCTCGCGGTCCTTCATGAGCGCCTGGCGCTCTTCCTCGCGCTGGCGGGCGATCTCCGTGCGCACCACCGTCCGGCCGGCGGCGCTGGCCACCAGGTGCTCGCGCTGGCCGTACCACAGGTCGTAGACCTTCTGCTGGTAGCCGGCGCCGCGATCCTTGTCCCGCGAGTGGTACTGCGCCACCGCCGTCGGCCAGGAGCGGGCGCTGTCGTTCAGGTCGGCCAGGAAGGCGGCCGCGTACTCGGCATTCGCTTCCGGGTCGAACGCGTGCTCCAGGTTCCGGAACGCGTCGCCGTGGTAGTACAGGTTGATCTGCATGCAGCCGACATCGATGTTGGTGATGCCCCGGGCCTGCAGCCGCCGCACCTCGGCAATTGCCGCCTCCTTGCTCGGCAGATATCGCCCGATCCCCTCAGCCATCACCGTCCAGGGCCAGGAAAAGCTTGCCTTGTAGTCGCTGCTCCAGCGGCCGGTCTCGGCCAGCGAGATGGCGGCGAGCAGGTAGGGCGGCAGGTGATTGTCGATCTCCGCCTGCCGGGTCGCGGCCACGCACAGGCCGTGGGCCTCCGGCGTTGCCGGGGCCGCCGGGGCGGCCCGGACGGGGGCGGGAAGGGACGCGGCGAGCAGGGCTGCGAGCAGCGTCAGAACGGAAAAGGCGTGGGCAAACGGCATGGCGGACCTCCTGTGCCGGAGGTAAAGCAAGCGCCGTGCCAGATCTTAGTGAAGAGGCGCCTCAGTCGGCGTCGCCCAGCGGGCGCCGCGGATCGAAGCTCGCCAGGCCGGCGATCGCCCGGCGCATGTCGGCGGCGAGCCGCTGCAGCCCGGCGGTGCGCTCCAGCCGCTTCTCGTTCATGTACAGGCCGCGCTTCACCTCGATCTGCAGCGCGTGCACGCCCAGGTCCGGGCGTCCGTAATGCCGGGTGACGTAGCCGCCGGCATAGGGGCTGTTGCGGCGCACCCGGTAGCCCTGGTGGCCGAGCAGCCGCTCCACCCGGCTGGTCATCACCGGCGAGCAGCTCGTGCCGTGGCAGTCGCCCAGCACGATGTCGCCGACCGGATAGCTGCGCCCGTCGGCGCCGATGGTCTGCACGTTGGACGGCATGGAATGGGCGTCGACCAGGATGCAGAAGCCGAAGCGGTTGCGGGTCTCCTCGATCGCCTCGGTCAGGGCGGCGTGATAGGGCCGCCAGTAGCCCTCGATCCGATGCTCCGCGTCGCGGAAGGCGAGCTTGTCGGCATAGACCGGCACCGCGTTGGAGACGACCCGGGCGATGGTCCCCAGCCCGGCGGCGATTCGGGCGTTCCGGGTGGTCACGTAGTCCGGCAGCGGGTCGGAGAACATGGCCGGATCGAGTTCGTAGGGCGCGCGGTTGGCGTCCACATAGACCCGCGGGAAGGTGGCGGCGACCAGCGGCGCGCCGAGCTCCGGGGCGGCGGCGAACAGCTCGTCCACGAAACTGTCCTCGCTGGAGCGCAGGGTGCGCTCGTCGAGCCCGGTGCGGGTCAGCAGGTCGTCCGGGTAATGCCGGCCGGAATGGGGCGAGGAGACGACGATCGGCAGGGTCTGGCGCACCGGCCGCAGCACCTTGACCGGCGGCGGCGCTGGATCGGCGGCGCCGGGGTGGGAGCCGGCGAGGGCGGCGCCGGGGGCGGCAGGCATGGCGGCGGGAAGGGCGGCGGCCGCGACAGATGGGGCCGGAGCCGGCAGGGCGGGTCCGGTCGCTGGATCGCAGGACGCCGCGGCCGTCGGCATGCCGAGGTCAGCGGAGTCGGGCAGGCTGTCGGCGCGCTCGTCCATGTCTCTTCAGATAGAGCAACACGGCGCCGCTGTCACCGGTCTGAGCGCGTCGACGGCACCGTGACGCAGGCCGGCGCTGGCCCCGTCGGCGGGCCGGAACCCGCGGTGTCCGGCGCTCGGAAGCGGGGCCGTGGCGGGGGAGGGGCGGGAGTGTTGAAGACGGATGCGAAAATAGGGTTGCCAAGCTCCGAGGAGGGCATTAAGACCAGCCGTTCGCGGCACGGAGTTTCCCGTCAGTGCCGCCGCCGAAGGGGCCTCTCGGGGTCGCAAGCACCGGCACAGTGGGCGCGTAGCTCAGCGGGAGAGCACTACGTTGACATCGTAGGGGTCGCTGGTTCAATCCCAGCCGCGCCCACCACGCATCCGGTTGATGTCATTGACATTTCCGGGGTCAGGCTAGGTCCAAAATTCGATGAAGACCGTTGCTGTCACACTTCGTGTCACAGTGAGGTCCACCCATGCCCACCATCCGCAAGCGGAACCGCCGCTGGCAGGCCCAGGTGCGTGTCGCCAACAAGGCCCCCATCACCAAGACCTTCGACCGTTACCAGGACGCCGTCGCCTGGGCAGCCGAGACGGAGAAGAACGTCCGCCGGTCGCTCGCGAATGACACCGGCATTCGTGTCGCGCAGACGACCCTGGGTGACCTGATCGACCGGTACCAGCGGGAGATCACACCAGCCAAGCGCAGTTCGGAGGTTGAGGCGCTGCGCCTGGGAAAGATGCGAAGGGACGCGATCTCAGGTCTGGCGCTGTCAAAGCTCTCCCCCTCGGTGGTGTCGGACTATCGTGATCGCAGGATGGCTGAGGTGTCCGTCGATACTGTCAGGCGCGATCTCGGCACGCTGCAGCATGTCTGGGATGTCGCGCATCGCTCCTGGGGGCTGGTGGGGCTCGATAACCCCTTCCGGCTGGTGCGGAGGCCCAGCCCAGCGCCTGGGCGCTCACGTCGCCTCTCAGTGGAGGAGCAGGCCCGCCTCGAAGCGGCCTGCGCGAAATGTAGGAATGAGTTTGTCCCGCTGGTGGTGAGGTTCGCCCTGGAGACGGCGATGCGCCAGGGTGAGATCCTGGCATTGCAGAAGCGAGACATTGATATGGGGCGCCGGCTGGCGCTGGTGCGCTACTCGAAGAACGGGCGAAGCCGCTTGGTGCCGTTGAGTGAGACGGCCCTATCGGCCGCCAGGGACGCCACCAGCCGCTCCGGTGAGGAGCGGGTGTTCCCGCTGACGGCAATGTCGGTCAAGCTCGCTTGGCGGCGCGCCCTGAAGCGCGCAGACCTCGAAGACCTGCATTTCCACGACCTTCGGCATGAAGCGATCAGCAGGATGTTCGAGATGGGCCTCAGCATGCCTGAGGTTGCTCTGGTGTCAGGGCACCGCACACCAGCCATGCTGATGCGGTATGCACATGCCGACGTGGAGCGGATCGCCTCGATGCTTGGCGACGGGAGTTCATAGCTGGTGACGGGGGCGCCTACTGACACAGTGACCACCGCACCGAGCTTCTGCTTGCACGCGAGGATCTCACCTGTGGCTGAGAAAGAGCCCTCGGTCACCGATAGAACAGAGTGGAGCATTTGACGACATGGACACCCTAACCCCGGAACAACGGAGCGAGCGCATGTCTCGCGTCCGGGCGAAGGACACCAAACCAGAGATGCTGGTGCGGCGGCTCGTTCACGCTCTTGGCTATAGGTTTCGGCTCCATCGAAAAGATCTACCCGGGGCTCCGGATCTGGTCTTTCCGGGTCGAAGAAAGGTGATCTTCGTTCATGGCTGCTTCTGGCATCGCCATGAGGACTGCCGGCTCGCTCGACTGCCGAAATCGCGTCGAGAATTTTGGGTCGAAAAGTTGGAAGGCAACCGTCTTCGCGACAGGGCGAATCAGCTAAGGTTGGTTGAAATGGGTTGGAGGTCGCTGGTGATCTGGGAATGCGAGACCCGAGATTCGAACGTGCTCCGGGAGCGGGTCCGCCACTTCTTGGAAGAAGGTGAAAAAGGCGATGTTACAATCACTTGAACTATTCACTGGTGCGGGCGGTCTGGCCCTGGGGCTTTCCATGGCGGGGTTTAAGCCTGTGGCCGTGGTGGAGCGCGATCGGTGGGCTTGCGACACCATCCGAGAGAACCAAGCCCGAGACTTCCCGCTGGTCAGGGACTGGCCCCTGTTCGAGTGCGATGTGCGAGAATTCGACATGTCGGTCGTTCCCGAGGGCATCGACCTAATTGCAGGGGGACCGCCCTGCCAGCCGTTCTCTCAGGGCGGTAAACACAGAGGGTTCTCCGACACACGCGACATGCTCCCCGTCATGGTCGAGTTCGTCAGGAAGGTTCGCCCGAAGGCCTTCATTATCGAGAACGTCAAGGGCCTGACGAGGCCCAGCTTCTCGAGTTATCTGACCTATATATTATTGCAATTGACGCATCCCGAGCTGGCGCCAAAGCCCGACGAGGAATGGACGGATCATCTTGCCCGGCTCCAGACGTTGGACACTTCGAGCCCTCGTCATGGCCTCACATATAATGTCGTGCACGAAGTTCTGAATGCGGCGAACTTCGGCGTCCCGCAGCGCCGTGAGCGGGTCTTTATTGTTGGCTTCCGAAGTGACATCGACGCTCGCTGGAGCTTTCCAAGAGAGACCCACAGCTTGGACGCGCTGCTCGCCCAGCAGCACATCACCGGCGAATACTGGGACCGTCATCAGATCAAGCGGACTGTACGTAACCAGCCTCTGGGACGCTTCGGCCAGCGTGTTGATCGACTGAGACAATCAAACTTGCTGCTTGACCATGCGCCGTGGCGGACGGTCCGTGATGCGATTGGCAGCATGCCTGACCCGGAGGCTGGTGCGGGGATCTTTCGGGACCATCGGTTCCAACCTGGTGCAAGGACCTACACCGGCCACACAGGCAGTGACTTGGACCTGCCAGCAAAGACATTGAAGGCGGGCGATCACGGAGTTCCTGGTGGCGAGAACATGTTCGTCAAAGACGATGGCAGCGTGCGATATTTCACGGTGCGAGAGAGTGCGCGTCTCCAAACGTTCCCTGACGGCTATGCGTTTCACGGAGCGTGGGGAGAAGCGATGCGTCAACTCGGGAATGCGGTGCCAGTGTCCCTGGGGCGCACGGTCGGAGCGTCGGTGGCACGACGGTTGATCGAGTGGAAGGAGCGCGACCTGAAGCAGCAATTCCAGGCAAGTTTGGAGCGATGAGGGACCATGCCCCCGCAGAAGCCATATAATCCGCTTGACCGAACGAACCTTGGCGCAAGTGTGGCGGGGGCACTCCTCCGCCAGGAGGTTGTGCCACTGGTTGCGTTAAAGACATTCGTCGGGGCGGGGGTTTATGCCCTTTATTACACTGGTGATTTCGCTCCTTACGAGACGGTGGCCGCCAGGAATGCTGATGGCAAGTTCCAGCAACCTATCTATGTAGGCAAGGCAATCCCAGAAGGCGGCAGGAAAGGCGGCGGTGCGGGTATTGTGCAACCTGTCGGCCCATATCTTTATCGCCGTTTGACTGCTCATAGGAACAGTATAAAGAAGGTCTTCAAGTATAGTCAGGACCAAAGACCACCGATCAAGAACCTGAAGCCAGAGGACTTTTGGTGCAGATACTTGGTTGTTGAGGACATTTGGATTCCACTTGGAGAAAGCCTAATGATTGCTTCCTTCAGCCCCGTCTGGAACATAGTGGTTGAAGGCTTTGGTAACAACGCGCCCGGCAGCGGACGCGAAAAAGGCATGAGGCCACGGTGGGATGTGTTGCATCCCGGCCGTCCTTGGGCGGACCGCTGTGAAGCACGCGAGGAAACCGCTGATCAAATTGCAGAAGAGGCTCGGCAGCACCTTGAGAACCATTCAGTCATTGGTGACGAGGCCTTGCTTATGACGCAGGTTGACGGTGACCTGGACGATAGCGGCTTGGCATAGGCCATACGCCGCTACTGCGGATCGGACATGATTCTATAGACGCTTGCACGACCGATCCCGAGCCTTGTGGCTATCTCGGTTGCCCCCATTCCTTGGTCGCGTAGCGCCAACACCTCACTCGCCATTGCCCGTGCGGTAGGCTTGCGTCCTTTGTACTTCCCCTCAGCTTTCGCCTTGGCGATCCCCTCGCGCTGACGCTCAAGCATCATCTCCCGCTCGAACTGAGCGATGCTGCCCAGGACATTCAGGACAAGCGTGCCCGTCGCCGTGGAGGTGTCGATGCCGAGTCCCTCGATCCGCAGGTGGGCCCGCTTGCGCCTGATGGTGTCGATGATCTCGCCCAGATGGACGGTCGAGCGCGCCAGCCGGTCGAGCTTGGTGACCACCAGCGTGTCACCTTCCCGCATGAAGTCCAGAGCGGCCGCCAGAGCCGCTCTGGGCGCCACTGACGAGACCTTTTCGGAGAAGACCTTCTCACACCCCAGGGCGCGCAGATCGCGCTCCTGGGCGTCCAGGCCCGCCTCCTGGTCGATGGTGGATGTCCGTGCGTATCCGATCAGCATGTCTCGCTCTCGCCGTCTCATTGAACCCTAGAACATGGTGAGATTGATTGTCTCAAAAATCAATATGACTTTTGTGAGACGCGCTGAGCCCACCATGCCAGCGACTCACACGGGCAGGAGCTAATGAGACGAGGAGGGCGTGCTATGCTCGGCAGGAACGCAGCCACTTCGCCAATTCGCAATCGTTTTACGTATTGTGGACGGAGTCCGAGATGAGCATGTCAATGCTGATTGGAAATGGCGAACTTTTTGATCGTTGCGTTTCTGTGGATAGTTGAATGATGATATGTATAAAACCGTATTGTGATTCGAAGGATAGATAGATGGACCGGTTTTTTATTCCAATATTTTCCGCAGGATTCATTGCCGGGGCACTCATAATGGCGCTTCTTGACATAACGGTTGATGGATCATGGATTTCTGAGAACCAAACTATTTCAGCTGGCCTTCTGGCGCTCCTCGGCGCACTTCTGACCGTGATTATTATTGTTTTTAAAGACTTTCGGGAATTCAGTGATCGAAAAGATAGGATTCGTGCTGATATAAGGTTTTCCCTCTCAGCTTTTTTAGATTACTGCGAAGATTCTCTCAGATACACAAAGTGCTTGAATGAAAATTCAAATAACGATGATGCGATGAACTCAGAGGTTCTGCCCGAGCAAATCCACGAACGACATATATCTGCACTGTCAGAAGCTGCAACTGTCGTAAATTCTCATGAAAAAGCATATTTTCAAAAAGCCCTTCTTCAGTATCAGGTACTCGATGCACGCCTGAGAGGGGTCAAAAAAACTCTTGAAAAAAACGTTTCTGGCGGAAATGTACTCGGTGTCATCAGTGAGTACAACCTGATCAACTATGGCGTAAATGCGCTTCAGTTGCGCGATACGGTTGAGCAGATATACGGCCTATTGAATGAACAGATGCCGTTTTCGTTCGGAGGGCGGCGCGAGGAACTCGAAGCCCGGGTCCGACATGAGTGGGACTTTTTGTAGTTTACGTTGTTAGCATCGGCCCAGACATGAGGGGGTAGCCCCTCACCTTCGCCGCCGGGACTCCTGCGCAATCCTTTACCCGGCCCCTGCTATATTTTTCGCAAAATCTGCAGTGTTCGGCCCAACCATCGACGGGTCAGGCGAACTTCGGAGAGGTTGCGTGGACAACTATTTACGTCACTAGACTCAATGAAAGCAGCAACTTAGCCTCTCATCGGAAGCCATCACATGCGGGGGGCTGGACATGGAGACAGATATCAGGGCCGTGCTGCTAGCTCTTGCCGATCAGGTTGAAGCAATGCGGCCAGCATTTGGCGGCGATGCCCGACTTCTCCTCAGCCGCCTGGATCATGCACTTCGTGGCGACGCCGACGCTATTGCCGAGATCACGGCGTACCAGGGGACGAGAGCCCCAGGTATCCGAGCGCGAGTGGCCGAGATCGATACGTTGATCTTCGGCTAGCAAGCATTGGTGTGGCTAGAAACGGAGGGGTGGCACGGTCGGCTACCTCGTCAGCTCTGCGCTCAATCCTTTGAATTTATTGTGAAAAGTGGCGCTAAGGGTCGATCGTTGTGTAGGAATAATCCGCCTATTATTGTGTCCCAAGTACGGCTCGCGCTCTCAGGTGATCATCGGCATTCGCGATACACATTTTGTTGGTCAACAGGGACGAAAAACGCCAGACCCTTGCCCATCATGACGGCTCCTATGAACAAACGAAAAAGGAGACGTCATGACATTTCACGTTCGCGCCGGAATTGAGCAATGGGTCCTGGAGCTACTCAAGGCCGCTGCAAACCAGGAGCGCCGGTCGCTCGCCAATATGGCCGGAAAGATCCTCACCGACCACTTCGAAGCCCGACGGGCATTGGCTGTGGATCGCCTGGAAGAGGTGGCGTCATCATGACTGGTACCACCGATATGAAGAAGGGGGCGCTTGCGACGCCCCCTTCGGACATTAGCGTTCTCGATCCGTCGTCAACGGACTTCGATGTTATCGCATGGTTCGGGCGGGCACATCGTCCCGTGACACCGGAGGAGTGCCGGCTCAAGCTGGACGTTCTTCGGGAACTGCGCCAGAGACAGGACGATCCCGGCTACCGTGATCCTGACCTGCCAGCGAACCGGAATATCCCGGCGAACTTCGGCGAGACTAATGATCAGCGGGACGAGCGCCTGCTCCGTGAGCGAGCACAGCGGCGTGCCTTGCCGCCACTGTGGCGGCCGGCTCAAGTCGAGTACGAGGGGCGGATAGTATCTCTCGCTCCACTTTATGTGTGCCGTGACGGCGATATGGTCGTTTGTGACAATCGCCATCGCGATGGCTTCGGCCGAAAGCCGGGCTTTCTGAATGCTGCCAGCGGTCGGTTTCGTGTGGTTCGGCGGATAGATGGGGTGCGGCGATGGTTGTACCGCTACCAGATCGTCGCAGCCACGTTTCTTTGCTCACCGCCAGACGGTAAGCGCAGTGTCTGCCATATCGACGGCGACCCGACCAATGACAGCTACGCGAACTTGTACTGGGGGGACCACAAGGACAATGGTCGAGACATGATTGCGCATGGGCGTTCCATGCAAGGCGCGCGCCATCCAATGTCGAAGCTCACGGAGGCCGGAGCCCTGCAGATCCTGGGAGCCGTAGTCCGGAACGGTGGCCCATTGAACGCCGCCGACGCTAGAGAGTTCGCCGAGCGACTCAAGGTTGCAGTCAATACCGTCCACAATGTCAGCTATGGACGGGCCTGGAGGCACCTTCACGAACAAGTCGGGTACAAGAGGACAGCGTGACGGAGCCCGACCCGAATGGCATTCCCCGCCGTCAAGGTGGGGAATTGCCCGACCTTTCATTGGCGCCAGCAGGCAAAGAGGCCACTTCGGACATCCGCCTAGCAGCCAGCAGGAGCAGGCCGTCAGCCGTTGAGCGCGATGGTGAGTTTGTCGATCGGTTCGGCCCGCAAGTCGCAATGGCGGGCTTCACGCAAATACCTATCGCCCTGCTGCGCGAGCTTGTCCGTGCAGCTAAGTTGAAGCCGATCCATTTCGCGATCCTCACCGATCTGCTCGGGTACTGGTTCTACGAAGGTCGAGATCCGTTTCCAGGTCAGGCGACCGTCGCCGCAGACATAGGCGCCGGGAAGACGGCGGTGAAGGAGGCGATGGCTCGCCTGGAGAGCCTGGGCCTCGTCCGACGCGAGCGCCGATATCTGAAGAGCAACGGCAACCGCACCAGTGACCAGTACGACTTGAGACCGCTGATCTCGGTCCTTCAGGACATAGCCAAGGGCCGGAAACCGACCCTTGGAGCGTCAAGCCAAGAGCCGGATTCCGGCCTTAGTCTAGGGTCGGAAAGCGGCCAGGAAATAGACGAAGGGGTTAATCAGAGTAAGTCAGTTGAGAGGGGGCGTGCGTCAGCACACGCCCCCTCTCGGGACAGCTTGGTTTCCGACGAAGAACGGCGCGAACTCATCAAGGACATGTTTGGGTGAGATGGGGGTATGGCGGCTTCGACACCAAGCGCAGGGCGCACCCGCCCGCCTTGACGGCGGCGGGAGCGGGGTCTCGATTGATCTCTCTGCTGGTGCCGGAAGTCAGTCAACGTCCAGGTCGTCTGGCGCACCAAGCCGACGGCAGATGGCCCGGTACAGCCCAACTTCAAATCCAGGCATGCGGGTCAGGTCATCGGCACCGTTCTCCAGCGCACGCTTCAGGTCTCCGTCACCGACCTGCCAAACCCGCACATCCGCCATGCGGAGCGTCAGGGCGGTTGCCGCACCGTTGGTGCCGAACCCCTCAATGGCGGTCTCGCAGACCAGGGAGAAGCTGACGGAGCCGGACTCGTACAATCCGACCATGGCGTCGACTCGCTCCATGGCGTTCGGCACCAGCGGGACAAGCTGGACGCTGGTCATAGGAGGTCAGCCAGGAGCTTCAGAAGGGGGAGGAGCCAATCCATGTGCGGGCCTCCCTGCTAGTCGTTGCTGTAGGAGCCCGGGCCATAGATGTTCGCGCCCGATTTGCAGTACCAGGAGCCGTCCGGATACTGCACGGGGCGCTCCTTCGGGATGTTCGGCGCACCCCCGGACCATGTGATCGGACCACAGGTGCAGAACTCACCCTTGCAAACATACTCCGGCAGGCCCCCGTCCGTGACGCAACCCGCCAAGCAGGCGGCTCCTACCGTAATGCCAACCAATCGAAACACGCGAATCATCCCCCTGTCGGTGCAGTGATAAAGTGTTCTGACGCGCCGGATGATTTCAGCGTGGAGTCCCTGCCGCAATATTCGATCTGATGCTCGCGCCCGATAATCCCCCGGCCCTGGCGACGATGTCCTGCGAGGCGCTGTGGAGTCCGTGGAGCAGCTCCTTGACGTTCCCGCCACCCACCTACTCGAACCCGCCCTCAGGCCACTCAGCGGGCCTGAGGGAGTCACTGGTGGGCATCTCTTCTGGCGAGGGACTTGGCGGGGCGTGATCAGCTCCCCGCTGGTGTCGGGCAGGGACGAAACTTCTGGTCGGATCGACCAAGGTGTTCGGGACTTGAGCGACACAGCAGAGGATCTCGCCATGACCACGTACATTAAAGTTGGCATCCCGGATGACGCCGCCGAACGGCTCCGGGCAGATGCCAGCCGGGCACATAGATCGATGGCCAACTGGGCAGGTGCGATCCTGCTGGACCACCTGACGGCAGAGGGCGAGCCTCAGCCGACCGTCCTGGACGCGTGCGGTGCTCCAGCATGAACCAGTTTCAGCAGCTCATGGCCGACCTTGGTGCCTCCTACCGGCGCGAGCTGACGATGCACCGCCGCTACATGCGAAGCGGCCGCCACACAGTCACCAAGGACGAGGCGGAAGGCGAGATCCGGGACGCTGCAATGGCGCGCGTCCTTGACGCCGTTGCAGCCTTCGAGGGGAAGGAGGCCGTCCACATTATGCCAGAGGAGGTAGCCGACCTTCAGTCGGCCGGGTTCAAGGTCAGCACCAATCCGGTGTCGGGCGTGCTCGATGTGGATGACCCCGTTGCGGAGCACGGCCGCAACGGGGATACCGATCTCGCGTTCGTCACTCCGGGCATGGTCCACCACCTGCTGCGACAGGGTGGCGCCGGGACCACCAATCCGACCACCGGGCTGCGTGAGTTCTATTCCGACAGTGGCGAAGCGGCTGCCGATGGCATGGGCGGCGACACGGGAGGTGCCTACGGCGGCGGGGAGAGCGGGGACACTGGTGATGCCTCAGCATCAGGTGATGGCATCGGTGGCGACGATGGCGGCGCGTACGGGGGCGGGAATACCCCTGGCGGTGAGAATACCGGAGGCTCCGGCACCAGCATGGGGGCTGCTGTCACGGAAGACCCTGACTTCTATGGCGAGGAGGTCAACGGCATCAACAACAACCCGGCCCAGACCAATAACCCGAACGCCGACCCCATCGGGGCGGCGGATCTCGGTGCGGCCATCGACAAGGCGAGAAGTCAGAACCCCGGCCTGATGGCTCGCGCCCAGTCATACGGCGTGGACATCGCTGATCTGGTGGACCGGAACAGGACGGGGACCAACCCGAATATGACCGGCATCGCCGCTGACGTCGGGATGACAACCGAGGCTCGGCACGCTCACAACCCGACCAAGGAGCAGCGAGACCTCAACAGGACCACCCAGAAGGGATTTGCCGGGCAGAACCCCGGCGTGGTGTCGGGCATGAATGCGGCCATGGGCGTCATGGGCATGGCGGTCCCTGGCGTCAGCATGGTCAGCGCAGTGTGCAACATGGTCAACGCCGCCGTGGGACAGCCGACCGTGGGCTTCTCGGGGCTGGCTGCAGGCCTGGGCGTCGATGTGGGGAGCCTGAGTGGGCTGGCCGCTGATCTCGGCATCGACGTCGGGGAGGTGGGCCTGAACCTCGGTGAGATCTCGGCGGATGTGATGGGGGCGATCTCCAGCATCATGGGTTCCGAAGTCGGGAAGGATGCCGGCGCAACGGGTGGTGACAACGCGCCCGGCGATGGTCACGAGGCGGCCAGCGGTGCTGACGGGTCCATCGCAGACAACCCCAGCACAAGCCCAGATGCCGATGTCTCGGATGTGGAGCTGTCGAAGCTCGCGATGGCCTTGATGGCGCTGATTGATGGGCGCCCAGGGGCTACCGGGACGCCGCTGGATTGGCGGCTTTAGGGGGCAATCAACCGGGAAATCCTGTCACAGTTACTGTCACAGTTGGGTGGTTTCGGGGCGGGGAAACGCGAAAATTGCTGCTCACGGTGAGCGCCGCTGGCCGGCGCGTCGGCTCAGCGCGAGGAGGACGGGCGGTCACGAAATGAGGGATTGGCGAAAGAGGGGTGTCCTGCTAACTTGCTGAAAGTAATGGTTTTCAGAGAGTTTCAGACCAGCCGCACACGGAATTCCCGTCAGTGCCGCCGCCGACCGGCCCCTTGCGGGGGCCTCCGAACTCGGCACAGTGGGCGCGTAGCTCAGCGGGAGAGCACTACGTTGACATCGTAGGGGTCGCTGGTTCAATCCCAGCCGCGCCCACCACTTAAGTGGTAGGTTTTCATTCAATAAATTGTTAAGGCGACGAACCCCTCCGAGCGGCAAATCTAGAGCCGCTCTTTTGTTGGGTTTTTCATGCGGATCGGGCGCGGAGCGAGGACGGAACTGAGCTCCGTCCGGCCTTACCCGACCACCCCCAAGCGCCTTTGCGGTCCAAATAAGCGCTGTCCGAAAATCGCGTTCCGGCCGGACCGGGCATGCAATTGGCCGCACCGCGACCTCGGCCGCTATCCGCGCGCGGTCTCTGAACAGCCGGCCTGGATCGGCTACGGTCTGCGCCACCGGTTGGAATGGGTTACAGCGGCCGATTGCATCAACCGCCGTCCCACGGGCCTAATAGCGGACATCCGGTCTGCACGAGAGCCGCCGCCGGCAGAACGACC
Source organism: Thalassobaculum sp. OXR-137 (assembly GCF_034377285.1). NCBI lineage: Bacteria > Pseudomonadati > Pseudomonadota > Alphaproteobacteria > Rhodospirillales > Thalassobaculaceae > Thalassobaculum > Thalassobaculum sp. OXR-137. The sequence continues at coordinate 2,914,409 of NZ_CP139715.1, forward strand.
GATGGCGGTCGAGACACCGTTCGCCTTCGGTGTCCTGACCCACCCGATCGCCCCCACCGCACTCCTGGTCGGCGGCTCCGCTTTAACGAGGCCGCCATCGCCCTTGAAAACTGTCCTCGCTCGTCTCTTCGTCGGGGTCAGAAGAAGCCGAAATGGCTCTCCGTCAGGTCGGAGGTGTGGACACCGATCAGGCGGACGTATTGGCCGCCCAGGTCGATTTCGACGTCCCCATCCGCATTGTCGCTGGCCCGGGCGATGACGTCGGCCGCACTGGTGATGGCCTGGCCGTTGACATTGAGCGCGATCATCAGCCGGTCGCCCTCGGCCAGATTGAAGTCGGCGACCACGTCGAAGCCGTTGAGGTCCTCGATATAGATCAGGTCGGCTCCGGCACCGGTATAGATCCAGTCGATGCCCTCGCCGCCGTAGAACGCGTCGTTCCCGGCGCCGCCCTCCAGCACGTCGAACGACCCGTCATTGGCGCCGTCCTCGCTGGAGCGCCCGCCATACAGGGTATCGTCCCCGTCGCCGCCCTTCAGCGTGTCGGCGCCATTGCCGCCCCAGAGGGCGTCGTTGCCGTCATTGCCGTACACAATATCCTGATGCTGGCCGCCATACACGGTGTCGTTGTCCTGGCCGCCATAGAGCGTGTCGTTGCCCATGTTGCCGTAGACCACGTCGGCCGCCTGGTTGCCGTAGACGACGTCCTGGTCGGCGCCGCCATAGACCGTGTCTTCCTCGGTGCCGCCGAACACCCGGTCGTTGTCCTGGTTGCCGTAGAGGATGTCCTTGCCGCTGCCGGAGCCGATCGTGTCCGCCCCAGCGCCGCCATACAGAGTGTCGTTGCCGACACCGAGCGAGATGAACTGGCTGTTCTCGTCGCCGGTGACGAAGTTGTCGCCATTGCCGCCGGTCACCGTGCTCGACCCCATGATCGAGGCGAACTCGATGTTGTCGAGCTGCAGGGTGCTGCCGGAAGGCAGGGAGCGCAGGTCGATCACGAAGGCCTCGGACTGGGTGGAGCCGTCCGTTGCCGTGCTGCCGGTGATGACGATCGGACTGCTCAACGAGCTTGACGTCGTCGTCGGAACGATCGTGCGGATGTCCAACGTGGTTGTCGTCGACAGCCTGTTGAGGAAGGTGTTGGCCTCGGTCGTCAGCTGGGTGGTGGACCCGGAGTTCCGCGCACTGATGGCCTCGGTCAGGGTCTGCTGCGACGTCGAACCGGCAGTCGCCGTCGCCGGACCCGACGAGGTGATGGAAACCGACGCCGGCAGGGTCGCCGTGACGACGTTGCTGTTGTTGCCGGTGTTCTGGACGATCGCGGCACTGCCGGAGGTGGATCCGTTGTTGGTGATCGTTCGGCTGCCACCGGTCAAATCCGCCGGCGTGCTGTCGGTCACCACCACGGTTCCTCCGCTTCCGCCGGAGGATCCGCCGCCGCCGCCATCGCCCCCGCCTGTCGCCGGTGCGACGAGGGTGAGTGTCGTGTTGCCCCCCGTGACCGTCGCGCTGAACGTCCCGCTCGCCGAGGTGATGCCCGTGAGCGTGGTAGCGACGCTGCCGCTGATGTCGATCGTGCCGGTGGCGGCCGTACCGTTCAAGGCCGACAGGTCCTTGCCGGTGACGACGATGCTGTCGCCCACCGCGAAGTCCGAGATCGTGTCGCCGTTGAAGTCTGCCGCACTGCCGGTGAAGGTGTCGGCCCCGGCGCCGCCAGCCAGCGTGTCGAACTCGCCCCCGCCGTTGAGAACGTCGTTGCCGGCACCGCCGGAAAGTGAGTCCGAGCCGGTCCCGCCGGAAAGCACGTCGTTCCCGTCGCCGCCACGCAGAACGTCGTTGTCGGCCCCGGCCCGCAGAACGTCATCGCCGGTTCCGCCACTGAGATGGTCGGCACCGTTGCCGGCGATGAAGGTGTCGTTGCCGGCACCGCCCGAGAGCGTATCCACGCCGGCGCCACCGGATAGCTCGTCATTACCGGCACCGCCCAGGACCATGTCGGCGCCGCTACCGCCTTTCAGGGTGTCGTCGCCGCTACCGCCGGTCATGGAGAAAGTGCCGTTGGTCTCGGCCGACCCGTCCCAGTTGATGGCGGACGTGTTGGTCGAGCCGTTGACCGTCATGGTCTGTCCCGACGCCACCGTCCCATCGTTGGTCGTGATCGACTGCGCGCCGGCGGTGATGTTGACGGTTTCGACATTGGTCAGCGTCGTCGCGCCGAGCGTGACGGTCTGCGCCGCCGAGATGTTCAGGGTGTCCGTTCCGGCAAGACCGTCGATGGTATCGCCCGCGTTCAGGACGTTGGCCGCGTTGGCCGTCAGAACGTCGTTGCCGGTGTCCAGCGTCGGGTTGTCGGCGCCGGTGGTCAGGGTGAAGGAGACCGGCGGCGCGGTCAGCGTGATGGTGGTGTTGCCGCCCGAGAGAACCGCCGAGAAGACGCCGCTGGCACCGGTGATGCCGGTCAGATTCAGGGTGCCGGCCCCGGTTGCGATGGTCGCCGCCGCCGACTGGCCGTTCAGCGCCGTCAGGTCGGCACCGGTCACGACGATGCTCTCGCCGACGGCAAGATCGGTGATCGTATCGCCGGCCAGTTCGGCTGCGCTGCCGGTGAAGACATCGGTTTCCGAGCCGCCGGTGAGGTTGTCGGCCCCGGCACCGCCGCTCATCGTGTCGGCGCCGGCACCGCCATTCAGGGTGTCTGACCCAGCACCGCCGACCAGCACCTGGTTCCCGGCCGAGCCGGTGACCACCAGATTGGCCGTACCAGGTGCCGTCAGGGTGCCGGTAAAGGCCGCCCGCTGGGCCGCCGTCATGGTGACGTCGCCGGTACCGGTCAGGGTCAGGTTCTCGAAATTCGAGACCGTGGCACCGGAGATGTTGCCGCCCGCCGCGATGGTCAGCGTATCCGTGCCGCCCTGTCCGTCGATCGTCCCGGTCGCCGTCAGGCTGCCGACATTGATCGTATCGTTGCCGGTCGATCCGCTCACCGTCTGTCCGGCCGCGCTTAGTGACAGGCTGTTGGCGGCATCGAGCTGGTACTGCTCGATATCCGCGTCTGCGGTCAGCCCATCGGTCGCCGTGGTGATGATGATCTTGTTGGTGCCGGAGCCGGTGATGGCCGTGAAGGCGTCGTGTTGGGCCTCGGTCATGGTGACCGTGGCCCCGCTGGCGACATCCAGCGTGCCGATGGCGGCGATCGTGCCGCCGGCGACGTTGGCGTTGTTGGCGAGTGTCAGCGTATCGCCGGTGGTCGCCTCGCCGGTCAGGGTGCCGGTGTAGGTCACGCCGCCGAGGCTGAAATTGATCGCGTCGGTCGTCGAGGTTGCGGTGACGCTGGCGCCGGCCTGGCCAATGGTGATGAGCCGGGCGTTCGTGCTGTCGTCGCCGACGGAGAAGCTCTCGATATTCGCCAGGGTGGTGACGGCGCCGTCGCCCGTGATGGTGAGGGTCTCGGATCCGGCGGCGGTGACCGTGCCGGAGAATTGCGCCAGCTGCGACGTCGCCATGGTCACGGTGGCGCCGCTGGCGAGCGTCAGGTTCTCGAAATTGCTGACGGTGGCGCCGGCGATGCTGCCGCCATTGCCGATCGTCAGGGTGTCGGTATCGCCTTGGCCGTTCAGCGTTCCCGTCGCGGTCAAGGTCCCGACATTGACCGTGTCCGCCCCGCTGCTGCCGGCGAGGTTCTGGGCGGCCGCGCCCAGGGTAAAGTCGATTCCGCCGGCGCCGAGCGTGTAGCTCTCCACAACCGCGTTACCGGTCGTGGCGGTGTCGCCGCCGGTTGCCGAGAGGGTGATGCTTTCCGTACCGGCCGCCGTCACTGTACCGGTGAACCCATCGTGCTGGGCCACCGTCATGGTGACCGCCGCACCGCTCTCCAGGGTCAGGTTCTCGAAATTCGAGACCGTGGCGCTGGCGATATTGTCGCCGGTGTCCAGGATCAGCGTGTCGGAGCCGCCGGTACCGCCGTTCAGGATGCCGGACAGAGTGTCGACCGCAGCATCCGACTTCACCGTCTGGTTGGCGCCGTCGCTGCCGGTGACGTTCTGGCCGGCGGCCTGAAGGGTGAGGGTATAGGCCCCGTTCAGCGCATAGGTCTCGATGTTGGCGCTGGCGAGAACCTGACCGTCGCCATCGACGGTCGTCAGCGTGATGGTCTCGGTGCCGGTGTTGCCGTTGATCGTGGTGAAGGCGTCGTGCTGAGCCTCCGACATCGTGACGGTGGCATTCGCCGCCAGGGTCAGGGTCTCGAAGCTGGTCAGCGTGAAACCGGCCGTCGTCAGATCGCTGCCGTTGGCCAGCACGATCGTGTCGGTGCCCGCCCCGCCATTCGCCACGGATGTGCTGGTGATGTGGCTGGCATCGGCGATGGTGAGCGTATCGTCCGCACCGGCGAAGGTGGAGGCCGGGTTGAGGTTGGTGCCGTTGGTGGTGTTGAATCCCGTGGCGGTCGTGCTGGCCGAAATACTTGTAACGGCGGGCGTGAAGTTGATGTTGTCGATCCCGACCCGCCAGTCGGTGGCGCCGGCATACGAGACGGTAAAGCTGGTGATACCGGTCCAATCGACGGGAGTAAGGGTGGCGATCGCACCGACGATGGATGCGCTGTTGTCGGCGAGTACCAAGGCGGTTCCGGTATTCGGCGTGAAGACATAGTTGGCTCCAGCGGAGAGATTAGTGAACTCCCCGATCTGGAACTGCGTGATGTTCACCGCGCTGCCGAAGGTGAGCGTGTAGGTGGCCGTGTTGCCGATGGTGCCGGGAGTCAGGAAACCGGAGCTGACGTTCAACGAGATACCGTCACTCCTGACGACATCGATGGTGGTTCCGGACTCGTTCGTCGTCAGCGTGTTGACGGTGTTGATCGTCGTGACGATGCCGAATGTCGCTATTGCCAGAACCGCCGGGTAGGCGGCTTGAGCATCCGCGCTAAAGGCGAGAGCGCCTCGTGCGGGGATGCTCCAGCCGCCGCCCAGGGACGCCGCGCCCACAAGGCCGTCGGAAGCAGCGACGGGCCGGTCCAGCGCCGTCGACAGGGCGGCGACAAAACGCGCGCCGATCGCGCCCTCGGCCACCGAGCAGCCGTACAGCACGATCTCGGCGTCATCGGACAAGGAAGCGCGGATCGCGTCGGTCAGCGCCGGGCGCGCAGCCAGGACCGCAGCGTCGATCCGTTCGCCGGACAGGTACAGGGCGCCAGGAGCTCCGTGTGACAGAATGTGAAGGGCCGCGACGTTGCGCAGGCCTGCCAGGGTCAGGGCGATCGTGGCGATCGGGTCGCCCTGCTCGGGAAGATGCACGACCTCGACATGCGGGCGCAGCCCGGCGACTAGCGTGGAAACGCTGTCGATGCCGTAGTCGACGAAAAGAATTTCCGACGTTTCGCTGGCAGTGGCGCTCGACCGGCTGCTCAGGGTCGTGGTCGTCATCATACACTCCTTCTTCACGACTTGAGGGCTACTCAAAAGCGCCCGGCCGGACCCGGCCTTAATGCCCTGCAAGGGACCCCAAACACGGTCTCTCGCCGAATGGACAAAATCAGCGTTAAATTTTTCTTAACTTGCGGATATTTATACAGGGTAACCCTTAAGATGCCCTTAAGGTGCTGCTCTAATTTATATCTCCCGCGCGGAAAGGCCTACCAACCTCCAGGGGTATTCGCGTTGCGTCCAAATCACACGTTAGGTTGCAGGGGGCTGCAGCGAAGGTTGACGCCGACGTCATGCCGGCCGTTTGTTCAATACTCGCGTGCGCCGTCGGCATGCCGGAGGCATCGAAAGACGACAGGACAATGACGAAGGTGTATCGAGTCACCTTCAGGATTCAGCCGTCGAGACGTCCGTGACGCTCCTCGGCTCATTCAGGCATTCTTATCGTGGGTCATCTGTCTTGAGTCAGGCCTCGCTATCCCTTCTGCAGGAAGGAATTTCGCGCCAGCGCGCCGGATTTCCCGGCCGTGCGGCCCGGCTTTACCGCCGCATCCCGCCCGACGATCCGCACTACCCCGAGGCACTCAGCCTGTTGTGCACGCTGAGCCTCGAGGAAGGCCGCACACAGGAGGCGGAGGATCTCTTTGAACGCTCGATCCGCGCCAATCCCGAAACCGCCGCGCCCTGGAGCAACCTTGGGGTCGTCGCGGGTCGTTTAGGAAAAACCGGGACCGCCATCGCCTGTCACCGTCGGTCGATCGTCCTGTCGCCGGAGCAGACCGACAGCGTCATCGGCTTGGCCAGACTTGCGTCCGACTCCACCCGACAGGTCCTGCTCAGACGGGCTCTGGCGGTGTCACCGCTCGACGCGACTGCGAACCGGGAAATCGGCGAGGAAATGGTCGCGCGTGAGAATTTCTCCGCGGCGATCGAGTGGTTCCGCCGGCTCCTCGCGGCACATCCGGAGGCAGCCGCGACGTGGTTCAGTCTGGGCAATGCGCTGCGTGACCTGAAGCGTACCGTCGACGCGGAGCGGCTGTATCGGCGCACTCTGTGTCTCGTGCCCGGCAGCGGCAACGTGCAGAACAACTTGGGGCTCCTGGCCTATGTACAGGGCGACTGGGCTGCCGCCGAAGCGTGGTTCCGGTCCGCCAGTCGCGGCGATCCCCGATTGGCGGCCGGGTGGTCCAACCGGGCGCGTGCGTTGCAGAAGCTGGAGCGGGACGCCGATGCGATCCAGCCCTACAAGCGTGGCCTGTTGATCGATCCGACCGACCTCTCGGCCTATTGCGAGATCGCGGGGTTGCTGGAGGTCGAGCGCTGGGCCAGGCGCGCCATGGCGCTCGATCCGGTCTCGCCCAAGCCGTACAACCGGATGGCACTGCTCTCGACGAAGAACGAGGGGCGTGCCGGCGTCCTGACGTGGTTGCGTCGCGGCGCCGTGGCCAGGCCGAACGATCCGGATGCCTGGTACAACATTGGCGTCGAACTCAGCCGCGCCGGCGATCCGGCAGGGGCGGTCACCTACGGCACCTACGCGATCCGGGTCAGCGACGCCCATGCTCGAGCCCATCTCAATACCGCCCTGGCCCTGCTGGCCCTCGAGCGGTTCCAGGAAGGGTGGCGGGCGCACACCCGTCGCCTGGAAACGTCGGAAGGTGCCGCCCTCCGGCGGTTCTTCGGCATTCCGGAATGGAACGGCGAGGCCATCGCCGGCCGGCACCTGCTGGTGTGGGGCGAACAGGGCATCGGCGACGAGGTTCAGTTCCTGACCCTGGCCCCGCATCTGCAGCGGCTTGGCGCCCGGCTGACGATCCTGACCGAAGAGCGGCTGCGCCCGATCGCCCGGCGCAGCTTCCCGGACGCGGCGGTGCCGGATGTCGGCCCGCCGACCGGCCGGACGGAGGACCACCACGGGGCCGACCTGCACCTGGCCATGGGCGATCTGCCGGAGCGTCTGAACCTGTTCTGCGGCGGCGAGGCGGCGCCGGAGCCCTGGATCGTCCCCGATGCCGACCGGGCCGCCGCGTTGCGGTCGCACCTGCAGTCCCGGCACCCCGGCAAGCGGCTGGTTGGGATCACCTGGCGGTCGATCGCGCCGAAGACCGGCGGCCGTCGCACGATCGCGCCCTCCTTGTGGCGTGATGTCCTGGCCGTGCCGGGGGTGGCGGTGGTGTCTCTGCAATACGGCGCCGGTCCGGAGGACATGGTGGCGTTCGAGGCCGAGGCCGGTGCCCCGATCGACGGCAGTCACGGTATCGACCCGATGCAGGATCTCGACGGGCTGGCGGCCCTGGTTGCCGCGATGGATCTGGTGGTCTGTCCGGCCAACAACACCGTGCATTTCGCCGGCGCCCTGGCAAAGCCGTGCTGGACCCTGCTGCCGACCCGACCGGACTGGCGCTGGGGCCTCACCCGGTCTGATTCGCTCTGGTATCCGCACACCGCGGTTTACCGGCAGGAGAGGGACGACGACTGGTCGCCTGTCATGCAGCGGGTCGCCAGCGAGCTGGAAAGCTGGCGGCGGCAAGACACCTGACGGCCGCCGTCGCGTGTCTTAATCCATCTCGTGGGTCTCGAACCACTCCAGCGCCTTTTCCGCCAGGTAGAAGTCGAACGGATCGTGGATGTCGATCCCGGCGGCGGTGCTGTCGATCGGAATGATCTCTGCATGGTCGCCGGTCCGTCGCCCGGCACGGATCAGGGCCGCGCGCAGGGCCGAGGCGAGGCCGGTATCCTCCCGGTACAGCGGCGTCCGGGTCTGGCGCGGGCCGTAGACCCCCATCCAGTCGTAGACCCGTTTCCAGGAGCCGTCGGGCTGCTGGGTCCAGAAGTTCTTGTGGGTCTTGTTGGCGACGAAACAGGAATCCAGGGCGCGGTTGCGCTTCACCGTCTCCACCGCCTGGGCGATCCACGCCGGCTTGCGGAAAATGTCGGTCGGCTGCAGGAACACCACGATGCCGAACGGACCGTCCAACGCCTCCGCCCGGGTCAGGGCGTCGGTCAGCACCGGCTCCGTCGGCGTGAGGTCCTGGGCCAGCGCGCCGTCACGCAGGAACGGCGTCCAGGCCCCGGCCTCTTCGGCGGCGGCCCGGATCGCCTCGTCGTCGGTGGTCACCAGCACCCGGTCGCAGACCCCGCTCTCGATGGCGTGGCGGACCGAATGGGCGATCAGCGGCCTGCCGGCGAGCGGCCTGATGTTCTTGCTCGGCAGGCCCTTGGAGCCGCCGCGCGCCGGGATCAGCGCGATGACCCGGTCGTTGTCGCCGGTGGTGTCCGGGCGCAGGTCGGTGGTCATCGGGCGATCTCCTCCATCCTGATCAGCGTGTCGGCCAGGGCCTCGGCGGCGGCGAAACTCTGGTCATCGCGCACATCGGCCAGTGCCCAGGCGTGTTCCAGCACCTCGAATCCGACGGCATCGCCGAGCCGCCGATTCTTGCGGATCAGGCTCGCCCGGACGGCGAGGGCCAGGCCGACCATCTCCTGGAAATACTCGGCGTCCTGGCCGTCGCGCCCCTCGTCCAGGGCCAGGATCTCGCCATCGGATGTCCGTCGCCAGAGGTTGGCGGTGAAGCGGCGCACGCAGACCACGCTGTCGAGATGGTCCCGGGCACAGAGATTTTCCGCGGTGCGCCGGATCAGGCCGCGCGGCCGAAACGGATGGGTCGGCTCAACGATCACCACGATCTCCGCCCCATATTCTTCCACCACATCCGCCACCGCCTGGGTATAGCCCCGGGCGGTTCGGGCATGGGCGGTTATCCGGCCACCATACTGCCCGACCGAGTTGCGGATGGCGTCGTCGTCGGTGGTGACGACGATGGGGGAGGCGGGTAGGTCGGCCGCGGCGCTGTCCAGGGTGCGCCAGAGGCTGGAGCGGCCGCGGATCGGCGTGAGCAGGCGCGGCGTGCTGGGCGCCGCCGACAGCACGGGAATGACGACCAGAGGGGTAGGTTGCGCGGACGCGGTCACGGGATCGGCCTCCCGGTCCGGATCACCTCGATGACCTCGGCCACCCGCTTGGCGCGGCCCTCGTCGCGGCCCTGGTGGATGCCATGGTGGTGATAGGCGCGCATGCCCGGCTCATAGACGATGTCGTGTCCGGCGGCGATCATCCGCTTGCCCCATTCCCGATCCTCGACGCCGCGGATCTTCTCGTCGAACGGTTCGTCGTGCCAGATCGACTTGCGGATCGCGGAATTGGCATTGTGGAAGAAGTAGTCGATCCGCTGGGTCACCCGTTCGTCGCGGAAGGTGGTCCACAGATCGCGCCGGTCGATGGCACTGGTCTCGGGCAGCGGTTCCTGCCGGCCGTAGATGCCGCAGGTACTGGCGTTTCCTTCAGGCCCCAGATGGGCATAGGCATAATCGGCCCAGAGCTCGTCCACCGGCACGCAATGGGAGGAGAGCAGGCACACGGTCTCATGCCTCGCCGCGTCGATGCCGATGTTCAGCGCCCGGCCATAGGAGAACTCCTCGCGGGCGATACTGCGCAGGGTGCAGCCATGGGCCTCGGCGCATTCCACCGTCCCGTCGGTGGAATCGTTGTCCACCAGGACGACGTCGATATCGGGCAGCCGTTGATGCCGCAGGGCGGTGAGGCAGCGCCCGATCCAATGCCGCTCGTTCTTCGCCCGCAACACGACGCTGATCACAGTACGTTCCCCCTGCGTCCGGTTTCGGTCCGGTCCTCCGACAGAGTGCCGAAATCGACGGCCGCTCCCTCGGCCATGTCATAGAGGGCGGTGCGGCCGATCATCCGGTCGCGCATCTCCGCCCCCACGCCGGAGCCGCCGACAGTTTCGGCGATATCGCTCTCGGCCAGTGACTCACCTTCCTTAAGGGCGCGGGTGGTGACCAGGGTGCGCCGGCCCGCGCGCAGCAGGTCGAGGCGCGCCACCGCGGAGGGTCTGAACAGCAGGTCGCCGGGCAACGCGGACCGTCGCAGCCGCTCGAAGCTCGCATAATCGGTGGTCAGAAAGGCGACCCGGAGTCCCTCGGCCAGCATGGGCAACGGGCCCAGATGGTCAGCCGGGATGACGGCGTCGTAGCGCGCGGCGACGGCCTCCAGCGGGTCGCCGGTGGTCTCGTCCACCGTCTCCAGCGACAGATCCGGCGCGTCGGCGTTGAGGAGAATGCGCTTCATCTCGGCCCGCCCGATCACGCTGCCCGCATCGCCTCGCGGATCCGCTCGACCGGCAGCGCGCCGGGCAGGGCCTTGCCGAAGGCGATCACCGCCTGGTCCAGGTTCATGCCCAGCCCGTCGTCTGTGGCGTGGCCCAGCGCCTGGGCCGCCGCCAGCAGCGGGGTCGGGCTCGGCTGGTAGATCACATCGTAGACGGCCGCACCTTCCGGCAGTGCCGCCAGCAGGTTCTCCGGCACCGGCGAGCCCTCGGGGCCGTCGGGATGGCCGACTGTCGTGGCATTGACCAGAAGGTCAGTCGCCTCCAGCACTTCCGGCGACAGCGGATAGTCGACGGCGACGGCGCCGAGCTTCTGGGACGCGGCGTCCGCCGTCGCCCGGGTCCGGTTGGCGACGGTGAGGGAGGCGGTCCGGCCTGCGAGATAGGCGGCCACCGCCAAACCTGCCCCACCGAGGCCGATCAGCGTCGCCCGCTTGGTCTTCAGCACGTCGGCGCCGCCCACCAGGATCTCGATCTGCGACAGGGCACCGGCCCCGTCGGTATTGGCGCCGACCAGGGCATCGCCGTCCCGGTAGATCGCGTTGACCGCGCCGATCCGCGCCGCTTCCGGTTCCAGGCGGTCGAGGAAGGCTCCCACGGCCTGCTTGTGCGGCACGGCGACCGCCCCGCCGACGAAGCGCGGGTCGGCCTTCAGGGCGGCGACGACGGCGCCGAGATGGTCCGGTGTCGTGTCCATCGGATACATCATGGCGTCGATCCCCGCCACCTTGAACGCCGCGTTCCACAGCAGCGGCGAGCGCGCGCCCTTGGACGGGGTGGCGCCGAGGATGGCGGCGTACTGCGCGGTGGTGATCTCGATCCGGTTGTCGATCGGGCCGGCGAAGGTCATGGCGGGATCCTACGCGTCGACGGTGCGGCCGATCGCCTGGGCCACCGGGCGGCAGGCCTTCATGATGTCGTCGAACTGCTCCAGGCTGGAGCATTGCAACGGATCGACGGCGGCGTTCTTCGGGTCGGGATGCACCTCCAGCATTAGCCCGTCGGCGCCGGCGGCGATGGAGGCCAGCATCATCGACTTCACCCAGGGCTGCCAGAACGTCGCGTGTGACGGGTCGCTCATGATCGGCAGGTGGCAGACCTCCTGGCAGGCCGGGATGACCTGCAGGTCGAGCAGGAAACGCGAGGTGTCGCGGTGGGTGTGGTTCGACACCACCCCGCGCTCGCACAGCACGATCTTCGGGTCCTGCCCGAGCCGGTCATGTTCCAGCGCGATGTATTCCGCCGCCATCAGCCAGTCGCGCAGGCTGGATCCGTAGCCGCGCTTCAGCATCACCGGCATGCCGGTCTTCCCGACCTCGGTCAGCAGCGGATAGTTCTGCATGTTGCGGGTGCCGATCTGCAGCATGTCGCAATGGGCGGCGACCACCTCGATCTTGGAGATCTCCATCACCTCGGTGACGATCGGCAGGCCGGTCTCCTGCTTGGCGACCTGCAGCCATTTCAGCCCGTCCTCGCGCGGCTCGAAGAATTTCGGCGAGCGGTAGGGGAAGGTCAGCGGCTTGAACGCGCCGCCGCGCAGCATGTGGGCGCCGGCCTTCTTCACGCCGATCGCGGTCTTCACGATCAGCTCCTCGTTCTCCACCGTGTTCGGCCCGGCCAGGACCGGCACCAGGTCGCCGCCGAACTCGATCCCGGCGACGGTGAATCTGGTTCGGTGATCCGGGCTCTTCTTGGCGACCAGCGGGATCTTGTTCTCGATGTCGTCCCGGCTCAGATCCTTGCCGGGGAACTTGTTATCGACGCCCTGATTGGAGCCGGTCATGGCGTTTTCCTCGTTGCTTGACGTTCTTCTTTGGCGGCGAGCATGCGGGTTTCGACCGCCTCGCGATATGCTTTTCCAATCCGTAGCATAACAGGATGCCGGCCGACGACTGAGAGGCGAGGCCAATCGCGGGCGCCGTGAATTTTCATTGACGACACTCCCCACCGCTTGGAGAACCCATGGAGAGCAACGCGGTGCGCGAGAGCGACTGGATGACTCCCGGATGAGCAGCGATACCGCCACCCCGCCCGCCTTCACCCCGGCGCTGTTCGCGATCTACGATCTCTCGGTCAGCCCGGTGACCTTCGACGTGATGAACTTCTTCGTCCTCGCGAACCTGTGGGCGATGCGGGCCGGGGCGGCCGGGTACCATGTGATCTTCACCGCAGGGCCGGGGGGCCAGTTCCGCGACCTGACCCCCAAGGACAAGAGCCTGGATACCGACGAGAAGATCTGGCGCCTGCGCCACATCATGGCCACCCATGCCCACATCGCCAAGCGATGCCTGGGCGTCTCCCTCTACGACCGGCGGGACGATTTCGGGCAGATGCTGCGGGCGATCCATCCCAGTCAGCTCTTCCCGCCCGGCTATACCCAGAGCGATCCGAAGATTCCGTTCATGCTGGCGGACCTGTTCGCTCAGAACCCCACCGCGGAGGAGCTGGACACCTTCGCGCCGCACCCGTCGGCCACGCGCAAGGTGGATGCCTGGCTTGAGCGCTACGCGCCCCGGGGGCGGCCGGTGTCCCTGACGCTGCGGAGCTCGACCATCGAGACCCGGCGCAATTCGAATACGCCGGACTGGCTGGAAGCTGCCGCCCGGATCCGGGCGCGTGGGTTCGATCCGATTGTCCTGCCGGATACCGATCTTGTCACCGCCGGCCTGGATCTCGGCGCCTTCGGCGATATTCCGTCCTATCCGCTGGGCGCGATCGACTTGGAACTTCGCGCAGCACTCTATAGCCGCTGTCTGATCAACCTGGCGGACAACGGCGGGCCGGCCTTCATCAACTATTTCATGGCGGATTCCAGTGCCGTCTGCTTCCTGCCGGTCGAGAAGCTCCCGGAGGCGGTGACCTTCCACGGACGCGGTCTGGACCGGATGGCGGAACTGCTGGGGGTGGCGCCCTATGAGAGCTTTCCCGGTGCCACACCGGCGCGCCGGTTCATCTGGAAGCCGGATACCCTGGACAACATCATGGACGCCTTCGATGCGGCCGTGGAATTCCTCGGCTGAAGCAGGGCGGCCGGCAGCGCCGTTTCCGCTGTGATGGCCCGTCCCATCATTTGAAAACCGCCGCCAAGGGTTCGGGCTGGTTTCGCTCTCCTGCCAGGCAAAAGTCGACAGAACGGCCGAATCACCGAATCCTCTGCGACTCGGAAGTCGAACCGGCGGGTGAGAGGGCAAGATCATGAGCAGGCGCTTCAAGGTGGCGGTGCTGGGGTGTGGCCGCGTGTCGAGCCGCTACAGGGATGTCCTGGCTGAGGAACTGGCGGATCGCGTCGAGGTGGTCGGCGCCTGCGACCGGCAACGGGACCGCGCCGAGAGTTTCGTGGCCGTCACCGGCGGCGCCGCGGTCGGCGACATGGATGCCCTGGTCGCGCTGAAGCCCGACTTGGTCTGCATTCTCACCGAGTCGGGTAACCATGCCCGCGACGCGCTGACCCTGTTGGAGCGCGGCTGCAACGTCCTGATCGAGAAGCCGGTGGCACTACGGCTCGACGAGGCGGAGAAGATCCGCGACACCGCGGCGGCGGCCGGTCTCATGGCGGCCGTGGTGAAGCAGAACCGCTACAATCCCGCCATGCGCTTCGTTCGCGGGAAGGTCGATTCCGGCGCCTTCGGCCGGCTGATCGCCGCCGAGGTCCGGGTCCATTGGTGTCGGTACCAGGACTATTACGAGGACGGGTGGCACGGCACCTGGAAGATGGATGGCGGCGTGCTGGCCCAGCAGGCGATCCACCATCTCGACGCGCTGCAATGGCTGGGCGGGCCGATCGCCCGGGTCTGCGCCGTCGGCAAGGCTCTGGTAAACCGGCTGGAGGCCGAGGACACCGCCGCCGCAGTGGTGGAGTTCGAGTCGGGTGCCGTCGGCACCATCGTGGCGACCACGGCTGCCCGCGACCGTGATTTCGAGGCGTCGGTCCAACTCGTCGGCGAACGGGCCCGGGCGAAGGTCGGCGGTTCCGCCCTGAATCGGCTGGAGAACTGGTTCTGCGTCGATCGGGATCCTTTGGAGACGGATGTGGAACTGCGCCACAGCCAGGAAGTGCCGAGCAGCTACGGCCTGGGCCACGGACCGCTCCTGGCCGATGTGCTCGATGCCATCGAGGCGGGGAGCCCGCCGCCGGTGACCGTGGACTCGGCGATGATGTCCCTGCGGCTCATGCACGCCCTGTACGCCAGCATGGAGACCGGCGGCTGGGTCGATCTGGCGAAGATCCCGGTTTCGGATCGGCTCGGCCTGGGCGGTTGAAACCGCGGCGGGCGTCAGGTCAGCCGTCATCTCCCCGCAGACGCACGAAACCGTCCTTGCTCCAATACTCGCTGCCGACCTGGTGGTGGCCCGTGAAGAGACCTTCGGGGTCGTAGCGGTTCTTGATCGCCAGCAGCCGGGGATAATTGTCGCCCCAGGCCGCCGACTGCCAGTCGGTCTCGTGGAAGTTCATCTCGGCGGAATAGGACCCGGTTTCAGGTTCAATGGCGCGGAACCGGTCGTAGACACCCTTGATCCGGCCGGACTTGATCCGCATGGCTGCCTCGTCCAGCTCGTGTCCCTCGACGCCGTCAAAGACGTGCTGTTCGGCCCCAGCCACCAGCAGCAGCGCGAAGGCGTCCAGTACCGAGGGATGGACCGGCGTGTCGCGCGCGTCCGCCAGGCGATCCTCGCCGGCGCCGGCCAATCCCTTCTGGAAGTGGAGCGCGAAGCGGATCAGCTTGGCCGCATCAATGATGGTGTCGGCCAGTGTGGTGGATTTCGGGGCGTCCAGCAGGCTCTGTGACAGCCAGGCCGACTCGTAGCCGGCCCAGAACACGTTGGTCTCGCCATTGTCGCCGTTCCAGAAATAGCGGGTGCCGGCGTTGCTGGATGCCCGATCGATCTCGATCACCCCGGGCCGTTCCTTGACCCAGTAGTCGAGGTCCCACCAGTGCCGCGCCGGCGCGTCGAAAAGGACGAGGTCGTCGGTGAGGCCGTAGCCGTCGGAGGCGGCGAGATCGAGCACCGGCGCCCAGATCCGTCTCACCTCGTCCAGCGGCAGGTCGATGAAGGTCATCTTGACGAACATGCGATGGTCGGGGGCGAAATGCACCTGCTCGCCCCATGCCGGGCTCACCAGATTGTCCCGGGCGACGGCGATGAACGCCTCGACCAGAGTACGGAACGCCTTTTCGTCCCGGGCCTGGACGCCGAAGCCGATGAAGCCGAAGCGGTCGGGCAGGTCGCGGGTCGCCAGGGTCAGGCGCGTGGTGATGCCCCAGCCGGCACCGCCGCCTTTCAGGGCCCAATACAGGTCGCTGTTCTGGTAGGCGTTGGCGATGAGGACCTCGCCGCTGGCCACCACGATCTCGGCTTCCAGCAGGTTCGCCGCCGTCATGCCGCCGAATTTCGAGAAATGGCCGAACCCGCCGCTCTGGGCATGGCCTCCGACCCCGACGGACGTGCACCCGCCGCCCTGAACGTAGCGGCCGCCCTTCACCACCACCTCGCCGTAGAGCGAGATGAACTTCTCGCCCGACGCGACGCTCACCGCCGGCACGCCGGCACCGGTGCCGCCCTGGGGGACGAAGCTGTCGTGCAACTCGATCCCCGTCAGGTCCCGGGTCCAGACCAGCAGGCTGTCCGGCGCGTTGGACTGACCGTAGTAGGAGTGCCCGCCGCCCTTGATCACCAGGCGCAGATTGTGTTCGCGGGCGAATTTGACCAGTTCGGCGACGTCCTGCGCATTCTTCGGGATGCCGACCTTTGCCGACTGCGCGCTCTTCCAGCCGTCGAGCCATCCCTGGGACTGGGTGGAGCCGGAGAAGTCCTGGAGATAGAACGGGTTCACCAGCTTCTGCAGGACCGTGTCGGTGACCTTGCCGCCGTTCTCTTCGAGCAGGGCGTCGAAAGCGGAGCGGGAGTCCTCCAGCGCGCCGTCGAGACGGTCGGCCAACGCCTGCCACTCCCGCACCGTGGGCCAGTTCACGTCGCTCGGCCGGACCCGGGCAGCGCCCCCGCTCGCAGCGAAGCCGACAGACGCCGGCCAGAGCGCCGACAGGCCGGTCGATCCAAGGAGACGGAGAACGGTTCTACGCAGCATCGGCACCTCCAGGCAGATCAGTTTAGCGCAAAGTCATGATAGGAACTTTTCGCGCGCGGCGCCGCAATCGATGAGGCCGCTTTCAAAAAGAAAGCGCCGGAACCCTAGGGCCCCGGCGCCTGTCTTGCTGCTGTAGATACTCTTACTGCCAGCGCTTGACGATCTCTTCGTACGGGATCGTCTCGCCCTTCGGCTTCTCATTGTCGAGCTTGGCCTTCGGGCCGTCCGGCTTGCCCAGCCATTCCGAGGGATCCTTCGCCTCGTTCAGCCGCGGACCGCAGCCGCCATAGACGTTGCTCGACTCGTCCGCCCGCTGCATGCGGGCCATGATCGTGTCCATCTCGCCGGCGAGACGGTCCATGGCCTCCTGCGGGGTGAAGGCGCCGGAGTTGACGTCACCGATCTGCTGCCACCAGAGCTGGGCCAGCTTCGGATAGTCCGGCACGTTGATCCCGGTCGGCGACCAGCGGACCCGGTCCGGCGAGCGGTAGAACTCGATCAGACCGCCCAGATTCGGCGCGCGCTCCGTGAAGCTCTCATGCCGCACCGTGCTGTCGCGGATGAAGGTCAGTCCCACATGGCTCTTTCGGACATCCACGGTCTTCGACACCGCGAACTGGGCGTAGAGCCAGGCGGCCTGGGCACGGTCGCTCGGAGTCGACTTCAGGAACGTCCAGGACCCGGCGTCCTGGTATCCGACCTTCTGCCCTTCCTGCCAGTACGGGCCGTGCGGCGACGGCGCCATCCGCCAGAGCGGCTTGCCGCTGTCGTCCACGGTGTTGTTGCCCTCGGATTTCGGGGCCACCATCGACGCGGTGAAGGCGGTGTACCAGAAGATCTGCTGGGCGACGTTGCCCTGGCTCAAGGCCGGGAGCGACTGGTAGAAGTCGTAGCTGGCCGCACCCGGAGGGGCGTAGGCGCGCAGCCACTCGTCCCACTTGCGGATCGCGTAGACGGCGGCTGGGCCGTTGGTGGCGCCGCCGCGGCTGACGCTGGCACCCGCCGGGTTGCAGGACCCGGACTCCATGCGGATACCCCACTCGTCGATCGGGACGCCGTTCGGTTCGCCCGGCGAGCCGGCGCCGGCCATGGACAGCCAGGCGTCGGTCATGCGCCAGCCGAGATCCGGCGCGCGCTTGCCGTAGTCCATGTGGCCGTAGATCCGGACGCCGTCGATCTCCTTGACGTGCACGCTGAAGAACTCGGCGATGTCCTCATAGGCCGACCAGTTCACCGGCACGCCGAGATCGTAGCCGTAGCGCTCCTTGAACTGATCCTGGAGGTCCTTGCGGTCGAACCAGTCCTTGCGGAACCAGTAGAGGTTGGCGAACTGCTGGTCCGGCAGCTGGTAGAGCTTGCCGTCCGGTCCGGTGGTGAAGCTGATCCCCATGAAATCGTCGAGATCGAGCATCGGGTTGGTGGCCGCCTTCCAGTCGCCGGCCATCTGGTCGGAAAGATTGTAGGCGAGCTGCAGACGCGAATGCGTTCCGATCAGGTCGGAGTCGTTGATGTAGCCGTCGTAGAGATTGCGGCGGGTCTGCATCTGGGTCTGGACCGCCTGCACCACCTCGCCCTCGCCGAGCAGCTGGTGGTTCACCTTGATGCCGGTGATCTCCTCGAACGCCTTGGTCAGGACTTCCGACTCATAGGTATGGGTCGGGATCGTTTCGGAGAGGACGTTGATCTCCATGCCCCGGAACGGCTCCGCGGCCTTGATGAACCACTCCATTTCCTTCAGCTGATCCGCCCGGCTCAGGACGGATTGCTGGAATTCGTCGTCGATCCACTTCTCCGCGGCGGCCATGTCTGCGAATGCCTGGCCTCCCCAAAGAAGTCCGCTGGCAGCCAAACCTGCTATCAGAGACTTTCTCATTGGTTTCCTCCTATGAGGTTCCTTGTCCCGGCCGGGGCCGGGGTGATCCGCACGCTTTCCGCGTGCCTTTACGTCTTCGTCCGGAGACCCCCGTGCGAAGCCGATTTCGTCAGACCCATTTCGCCACCGCCGCCGCCCAGAACAGGGCGATGATCGAGGCCCACCAGAGCGGGCCGGTGAACAGGGCGAGCCAGGCCAGATGGATGTAGGCGGCGCTCAGAAGCGAGATGAACAGCCGGTCGCCCCGGGTCGTGTTGATGCCCAGGATTCCGGGTTCCCGCGGATCGCCGCCCGGCCGCGCGATCTCCCAGATCGTCATGGTCAGCAGGGCGGCGGCGATGCAGGCGAAGAACAGGGCCGTCTGCCAGGTCCAGGCCATCCAGCCGAGAAACGAGACGCCCGTGGGGTCCGTGTTCTGGGCGAGTGCAAGCGTCGGAACCAGCGTCGCCAGGACGGTCGGAAGGATCCATCGCATGGTCAGACCCTCCCCATCGCGAAGCCCTTCGCGATGTAGTTGCGCACGAAATAGATGACGATGGCGCCCGGGATGATGGTCAGCACGCCGGCCGCCGCCAGCAGGCCGAGCTCGTATCCGGAGGTCGACGCCGTCTTGGTCATCACCGCGGCGATGGGCTTGGCCTGGACGGTGGTGAGCGTCTTCGCCAGCAGCATCTCCACCCAGGAGAACATGAAGCAGAAGAAGGCGGTCACGCCGATCCCCGACGCGATCAGCGGCATGAAGATCTTCACGAAGAACTTCGGGAAGGAGTAGCCGTCGATATAGGCGGTCTCGTCGATCTCCTTCGGCACGCCCGACATGAACCCTTCGAGGATCCAGACCGCCAGCGGGATGTTGAACAGGCAGTGGGCGAGCGCGACGGCCAGGGTCGTGTCCAGCAGTCCCATGGTCGAATAGAGCTGCAGGAACGGCAGGGCGAACACCGCCGGCGGCGCCATGCGGTTGGTCAGCAGCCAGAAGAACAGATGCTTGTCGCCGAGGAAGCGGTAGCGCGAGAAGGCGTAGGCCGCCGGCAGCGCCACGGCGACCGAGATCACCATGTTGATGACGACGTAGATGATCGAGTTGATGTAGCCGGAATACCAGGTCGGATCGGTGAATATCTTGACGTAGCTCTCGACCGTGAACTCCTGCGGAAACATCGAGAAGCCGCCGAGGATCTCGTTCGTCGTCTTGAACGACATGTTCAGCAGCCAGTAGATCGGCAGCATGAGGAAGAGGATGTAGAGCGTCGGGACGATCCAGCGTTTGCTCATCGTTTTCCTCCCTGCATGGTCAGCGTGTAGAACAGCCAGCTCACCAGGAGGATCATCAGGAAGTAGATGATGCTCATCGCCGCGGCATTGCCGAGGTCCTGCTGGCCGAGGGCGATCTTCACCAGATCGATGGACAGGAAGGTGGTCGAGTTGCCCGGACCGCCGCCGGTCAGAACCGATGGCTCGGTGTAGATCATGAAGCTGTCCATGAAGCGCAGCAGCACCGCGATCGTGAGCGTGTGCTTCATCTTCGGCAGCTGGATGTAGCGGAACACCGCCCAGGACGAGGCGCCGTCGATCCGCGCGGCCTGATAGTAGGCGTTGTCGATCGACTGCAGTCCGGCATAGGCCAGCAGCACCACCAGCGACGTCCAGTGCCAGACGTCCATCAGGATGACGGTGAACCAGGCGGCCACCGGTTCCTGGGTGTAGTCGAACCAGGGACCGCTCGCCGGGTCGTGGCCGAACAGCCCGGCGCCGGCGTTCAGCATGTAACCGAGGAACCCGATATCCGGCAGCGCGTAGATGTTCCACATGGCGCCGACAACGTTCCAGGGGATCAGCAGCGGCAGGGCCATCAGCACGAGGCAGACGGAGGCCCAGACGCCCGACCGCGGGATGGTGAGGGCGATGGCGATGCCGAGCGGGATCTCGATCGCCAGGATGGTGAAGGTGAAGCCGAGCTGGCGCAGCAGGGCGTTCTGGAACCGCTCGTCGGTCAGCGTGTCGGCGAACCACTGGACGCCGATGAAGGAGAACTCGCCGTAGAACTCCTCCTGAACCGAGAAGTTCACCACCGTCATCAGCGGGATGACCGCGTTCATTGCCACCAGGATCAGGACCGGCAGGACCATCCACCAGGCACGCTGGTTGAGCGTCTTGTTCATCCCCGGCCTCCCCGGTTCGCGGATTGCTCGCCGCTGCCGACGATCCAGCCGTTCGAATAGACGTGCACTGCGCCGGGCTCGAACAGGATCCGGTTGTGCCGGTCCGAGATGCTGGTGCCCTCCGGCGCGATCACGTTGACTTCCGTGCCGTTGAAGTCGGTCCGCACCACCAGATGCCGGCCCACATCCTCCACCCTGGT
This sequence comes from Thalassobaculum sp. OXR-137, assembly GCF_034377285.1. Lineage (NCBI taxonomy): Bacteria > Pseudomonadati > Pseudomonadota > Alphaproteobacteria > Rhodospirillales > Thalassobaculaceae > Thalassobaculum > Thalassobaculum sp. OXR-137. Next base: position 2,935,338 of record NZ_CP139715.1, read on the forward strand.
CACGCGCACCGGCAGGCCGTCCTCGCCGTCGGAGAGACGCACGAATTCCGGGCGGATTCCGATCTCCACACCATTGGTGCCGGGGCGGCCGACATCCCGGCCGAGCGGCACGCTGTGCCCGCCGACGAAGGCCGTGTCGCCATCGACATCGGCCGGCAGGACGTTCATCCCGGGCGAGCCGATGAAGAAGCCGACGAAGGTGTGTTCGGGCCGTTCGAACAGGTCGACGGGCGTTCCCAGCTGCACCACTTCGCCGTCGAGCATGACCACGACCTTGTCGGCGAAGGTCAGCGCCTCCGTCTGATCGTGGGTCACGTAGATCATCGTGTGCCCGAACTCGCGATGCAGGTTCTTCAGCTCGGTGCGCAGCTCCCACTTCATGTGCGGGTCGATCACCGTGAGCGGCTCGTCGAACAGGATCGCGGAGACGTCTTCGCGGACCATGCCGCGGCCGAGCGAGATCTTCTGCTTGGCGTCTGCGGTGAGCCCCTGGGCCCGGCGGTCCAGATCCGCGGTCAGACCGATCATCTCGGCGATCGTCTTGACCCGGCGGTCGACGTAATCCGGTTTTCCGCCGCGGTTGCGCAGCGGGAAGGCGAGGTTTTCGTAGACCGTCATGGTGTCGTAGACGACCGGGAACTGGAACACCTGCGCCACGTTGCGCGCCGCGGTGGACAGGCCGGTGACGTCCGTGTCGTCGAACAGGATCCGGCCCTGGGAGGGAACGAGGAGACCCGAGATGATGTTGAGCAGCGTGGTCTTGCCGCAGCCGGACGGCCCCAGCAGGGCATAGGCCTCGCCGTCCTGCCACACGTGGTCGATCGTCGGCTTGAGCTGATACTCGTCCCGGCTTTTCGGACTGCCGCCGTAGGAATGGGCGAGATTTGAGAGGGTGATCCTGGCCATGGCGCGCCGTCACCCCGCCTCTGCATAGGCCGCCGCGGCGGCGAGGCTTCCGTCGGGAGCGAAGACGTAGACATGGGCCGGATCGACATAGACCGTGCGATCCGTGTGATGCGCCAGGTCGTGCACGCCGTGAACCAGCGCGACCCAGCGCTCTCCGCCATGATCGACATGGACGAAGCTCTCCGAGCCGGCGATCTCGGTACCGGCGACCCGGCAGTCGAAGGCGAGTTCCCGGTCCGAGGTCTTGGCGATCTTGAGGTGATTGGCGCGGAAGCCGGCCAGATACGGACCGTCGGCCAGCCCCTGGAAGGACGGGAACTGGGAGGACAGGCGTCGGTCCTCGATCATCAGCTCTCCGCCGCTCTTGGACACGGAGACGAAGTTCATCGGCGGGTCGGAGAAGACGCGCGCGGTGGTCGCGTCCGTCGGCCGGCGATAGACCGACGGCGTGAGGCCGAACTGGGTGACCCGGCCTTCCCACAGGCAGGCGGTGTTGCCGCCGAGCAGCAGCGCCTCGTGGGGCTCGGTCGTCGCGTAGACGAAGATCGCTCCCGACTCCTCGAATATCCGGGGGATCTCGGCCCGCAGCTCCTCGCGCAGCTTGTAATCGAGATTGGCCAGCGGTTCGTCCAGCAGGACCAGGCCCGCATCCTTGACCAGGGCCCGTGCCAGGGCGCAGCGCTGCTGCTGGCCGCCGGACAGTTCCAGCGGCCGCCGGTCGAGCAGCTGCGCGTTCAGCTTCATCATCTCGGCGGCGGCGCGGACCTTGGCGTCGATTTCGCCCGAGCTCAGGCCCCGAATCCGCAGCGGCGAGGCGATGTTCTCGTAGACCGTCATGGACGGATAGTTGATGAACTGCTGATAGACCATCGCGACCTGGCGGTCCTGGACGCGCATTCCCGTCACGTCGCGTCCCTGCCAGAACACCCGTCCCTCCGTCGGCTGATCGAGGCCAGCCATCAGGCGCATCAAGGTGGTCTTGCCGGAGAGTGTGGGGCCCAGAAGGACGTTCATCGACCCGGACGCGAAGTCGAGCGTGGTCGGATGGATATGGGTGTCCAGCCCCACCGATTTCGAGACCGCTTCCAGCTTCAGTGACATGCGATCGGCCTTCCCGTCCTTTTCGTCACCCCGATCCCCGCACCTGCCGGCTTCCCGCCGCAGGCGAGGCCCGCATCCAGTCGTCCAACGCCCGGACCTGGTCCGGCGTCATCCGCAGACCGAGCTTCGTGCGCCGCCACACGATGTCGTCGGCACGGCGCGCCCATTCCTGCTCCATCAGCCAGCGGACTTCCGCCTCGCGGAGCGTCGCGCCGAAGTCGCGGCCGAGATCGGCGGCACTCGATGCATCGCCGAGCAGGCTGAAGACATCCGTGCCGTAGGTCCGAACCAGCCGGTTCGCCCAGGCCTCGTCGACAAAGGGGTATCGGTCGCGCAGGCGCGCGCTCAGGTCGCCGGCGCCGCCGAGGGGGAAGTCGCCGCCCGGTAATGCCGCAGACGCTGTCCAGGAGCCGCCCATATCCGGGAAGAAGGGGCGCAGCTTCTCCATTGCGGCCTCGGCCAGACGCCGGTAGGTGGTGATCTTGCCGCCGAAGACATTGAGCAGGGGGGCCGCACCGGACGGCCGCTCGACCTTCAGGACGTAGTCGCGGGTCGCCGCCGTCGCCGACTTGGCCCCGTCGTCGTAGAGCGGCCGCACGCCTGAATAGGTCCAGACCACGTCCTCCGGGCTCACCGGGTCGCGGAGATACTCGGAGACGGCGGAGCACAGGTATTCCGTCTCCTCCGGCGTGCAGACCGCGTCCGAGGGAGCGCCCTCATGGTCCCGGTCGGTCGTTCCGATCAGCGTGAACTCGTCCTCGTAGGGGATCGCGAAGATCACGCGGCCGTCGGCGTTCTGGAAGATGTAGGCCCGGTCGTGCTCGAACCGTTTGCGCACGACGATGTGGCTGCCGCGGACGAGGCGGATGCGGTCCTTGGTGTTGAGCCGCACGCAGGTGCCGATGATCTCGCCCACCCAGGGTCCGCCGGCATTCACCAGCGCTCGCGCCTGGATCGTCCGCGTTGCGCCGGTATCGAAGTCCCGGACCTCCAGGTGCCACAGTCCGTCGGACTGCTCTGCGGAAACGCATCGGGTGCGGACATTGATCGAGGCACCCTGCAGCGCCGCAGCGCGGGCGTTCAGGACGACGAGCCGGGAATCCTGCACCCAGCCGTCGGAATACTCGAAGCCGACGGTGAAGGACTCCTTGAGGGCGGCACCGATCGGGCTCGTCCGGAGATCCAGTCGCCGCGTGCCGGGCAGGCTCCGGCGTCGGCCGAGATGATCGTAGATGAACAGGCCGAGCCGCAGGACCCAGGCGGGCCGAAGTCCGCGGTGGTGCGGCAGGACGAACCGCATCGGCCAGGCGATGTGCGGCATGGCCTTCAGCAGAACCTCGCGTTCCTCCAAGGCCTCGCGCACGAGACGGAACTCGAGATACTCCAGATACCGGAGACCGCCGTGATAGAGCTTCGTGGAGGCAGAGGAAGTGCCCTGCGCGAGATCGCCCATCTCGCAGAGGAAGACGCTCAGGCCGCGGCCGGCGGCGTCGCGTGCGATCCCGCAGCCGTTAACGCCGCCACCGATGATGGCAATATCGACAGGCCGATCTGCCAAACGCGTCTCCACCCGTGAACTCGGGGCCCTGGTGTCGAGCCCTCGCTATTTTCACGTTTTACGCTATTTGAAAATTATTCGAACGACAACCGAAAACGCGACGCGCGGCGTTCGGCCCTGCTCTCACAGAGTGACCTGGATCACGTCCACGTCGTTCTCGCGGCAAAGCAGCTGGAAATCCCGCGGCACCCGTGCGTCCGTGACCACGCTGTTCACCTGGGAAACATGGGCGATCCGGACCGGCGCCGAATTCTTGAACTTCGTGGAGTCGGCGACCAGGATCACGTTGCGGGCGTTCTGAATGATCGCCTGCGCCACTTTCACTTCGCGAAAGTCGTAGTCCAAGAGCGCCCCGTCATTGTCGATGGCCGAGGCCCCGATGATCGCGTAGTCGACCTTGAACTGGCGGATGAAATCCACGGCGGCCTCGCCGACGATGCCGCCATCCGCATGCCGGACGAGTCCGCCGGAAATCACGACGTCGATCGTCGGGGACAGGCGTAGTCTGTTGGCGACGTTGAGATTATTCGTGATCACCATCAGGTTTCGATGATTGACCAGGGCTTCGGAGACGGCCTCGGTCGTCGTCCCGATGTTGATGAAGAGCGACGCACCGTCGGGCACGAGGCCTGCGGCGCGGCGGCCGATCGCCGCCTTCTCGTCGGCCGCGATCCGGCGGCGCTGCTCGTATTCGACGTTCTCCGTTCCCGATGGATTGATGGCGCCGCCATGGATCCGCCGCAGGATCTTCGCATCGCAGAGATCGTTGAGGTCCTTGCGGATGGTCTGAGGCGTGACGCCGAAACGCTCCGACAGCGCATCGACGAGCACCCGGCCGTCCAGTTTGGCCAGTTCGACAATCTCAGCCTGCCGCTCGCTGAGGAACACCATCATATCTGCCAGACAACCACCGGGATAACGAAGGTATCCGAAAGCAAATCGAAGGCCAATATCGATATCTCGGTCTTGGGGGCCGGCTCGGGCGACCACTCGCCCTAAGCTGGCGGCTCCTCGCACCTGCCCGGACGCAATTTTCTCATCCGGACAACATGCGGGCGAGCTGACCGCGGCCGCGGGGAAGCGCGCTGAGACCGCCGGCAAGACCGGCGGCGATCGAGGTCAGCACGCCCAGGATCGCCGGAAGCAGGACCGCGGCGAGGCCGGGTATCCAATCCACCCGCAAGGCGCCGTCGGCGATCCACCAGCTGCCGATCAGTCCGGCAGATCCGCCGACCAGGGCGGCGGCGAGGCCGGTGGCGGCGGTCTCGCAGAGCCGCGCCAGGGAGATCTCCCGGCGGGTCGCGCCGACGATCGACAGGGCGACGGCTTCGCTCCTGCGGGCATCGATATCGGCGGACACCGTCGCGGCGAGGGAGAGGGCGCCCGCCAGCAGGAGGATCGCGGCGATCATCAGGGTTCCCAGAATGGCGCCCTCCACCACCTCCGTCGCATCGCTGACCAGGCGCCGGACGTCGATCACCGTCACGTTCGGCGCATCCCGGGCCAGCTCCGAGGTGAAGGTGTTCAACGCCGCTGAGTCGCTGCCCTGGAGCGAGACGATCCAGCCATGGGGCGCATTCCGGAACGGCTCGGGGCTGGCGATCACCAGGAACTCCGGGCGCATGGTGCGGTGGTATTCCTTGCGGATATTCGCCACGTCCGAGGTGAAGACCCGGCCGAGAACGCTGTAGGTCACCCGGTCCCCAGGCTTCAGATCGAACGCCTGCATGACGTCCTCTTCGGCCGAGATCAGGGGCGGGCCGTCGTAGTCCGCCGGCCACCACTCTCCGGCGAGCAGCTCCGCGCCGGTGGGCGCCGCCGACCAGGAGAAGCTGCGGTCTCCGTCGATCACCCAGTCCTTGTCGGGATCGACCAGGGCCTCCTCGACCGGTCGGCCGTTCACTTTCAGCAGCCGGGTGCGCATGAACGGTGTGGCCTGGAGCCCGCCGAGGGCCGGATCGTCGGCCACGCGCGTGCTTATCAGCTCGACCTGCGGGGCCTGGACGTCCAGCAGCACCAGGGCGGGGGCCTTCTCGGGGATTTGGGTCTCGAAGGCGGCCTGCAGCGAATGCTGGACCGCCACCACCCCCGTGATGCCGGCGATCCCGATGCCCAGAGCCACGGTCCGCAGCATCACCGCACGCCGGGAGTCGAAGCCTTGCCGGACCGCCAGGGCGAGGAAACCGTTCGCAGGGATCCGGCCCGCCGCGCCGGCGATCGCCGCGCCGAGCAGGGCGAGGAGGACGGCGACGGCGGCCAGACCGCCCGCCGCCGCGACCGCCATGGCCGGGTTCGGCAGACCGGCGATCGCGAGGGAGACGGAGAGCGCCAGCAGGCCCACGGCGACGATCCCGTCCCGATGGCGCAGGCCGGTGGCGGCGGTGTCGCCGCGCATCGCCCGTAAGGGTGCGATCCGGGTTATGGCCGAAAGCCCGGCCACCAGCGCACCGGCGAGCCCCAGGCTCAAGGTCAGCGCCACCAGCCCGATCTGACCGCCCAGATCGCCCGGCGTCCACAGCAGATGCAGACGCGCCGTCAGCATCTCCAGCAGCAGGACCGCCCCGATCGCCGCCACCGTCAGGCCGACCGCCAGGGCGATCGCTGCGGCAATGGCCACGAGCGCGGCATGCAGGGCGACGACCGTCGTGCCGGTGGCGCCGGACAGTCGGTACTGGGCGATGGTGCGGTGCCGCCGGCCGATCCACAGGGCGACGGCCGCCCAGGCGCCGGTGAGACCGACGGCGAAGGCCGCGAGACCGGCAATGCCGAGGAAGGTCATGGTCCGGTTCGTCACCTCGCGCACCCGTTCCGCCGCGTCGTCGGGCGTCTGGAACTCCCAGCCGCGGTCCGGTTCGGCGGCCTGCACGGCCTGCAGCCGGTCAGGGGTCGCTGCGTCCGCCGGGAAGCTGATCCTGGTGCGGAACTCGGTCAGCGAGCCGCGTCCGGTCAACCCCGTGGCCTCGAGCCGGTCCAGGGCGATCAGCACCCGGGGGCCGACCAGGAAGCTGCCGGCCGACAGCCGGTCCGGTTCGCGGATCAGCGTGTCGCGGATCCGAAAGGTGAGGTCGCCAATGCGCAGGCTGTCGCCGACCGCGAGGCCGAGGCGGGCGAGCAGTCCGGGCTCGACCACCGCGCCAGGCAGGCCGTCCTCGCCGTCGAGGGCGGCCTGCAGATCCCGGCCGCCGGAAAGCTCGACCGTCCCGACCAGGGGGTAGGCCCGGTCGACGGCCTTCAGTTCAACCGTCATCCGCCGGGCGGCCTCGGCATCGGCAGTCGCGGCAGCCGCGGTGGAGCGGAGTTCGACCACGCGGGACGTGCGGCCGATCCGTTCCAGGCTGGCGGCCGTGCCGTCGTCCAGGGGGGCGTTCACCACCGTTACGGCCACGTCGCCGCCGAGAATGCGCTTGGCATTGTCGTCCATCGCACCGGCGAGGCCGGCGCTGAGCAGCCAGATCAGGCCGAGCATGGCGCTGGCGATCACCACGCAGGCCATGAACAGCCGCAGGCCGAGGATACCGAAGCCGATTTCGGCACGCAGCAGGGCGAGCAGCACCGAGGCGCGGGCCGTCAGGGTGGCGCGTCCGTCCATCTCAGGACACCACCCGGCCGCCTTCGATGACCAGGGTACGGTCGCAGCGGGCCGCCAGGGCAGGATCGTGGGTGACCAGGAGCAGGGCGGCGCCGGAGCTACGGGCCAGCTCGAACATGGTCTCGATCACCACCTCGCCGGTGCGCTGGTCGAGATTGCCCGTCGGCTCATCCGCCAGCACGAGGCGCGGTGCGGCGACGAAGGCGCGGGCGATGGCGACGCGCTGCTGCTCGCCGCCGGACAGGGCCGATGGACGGTGGGTCAGCCGATGGCCGAGCCCCACCCGCTCCAGCATGGCCGTCGCCCGGGCCTGGGCGTTCTCCGCACCCGCCAGGGTCAGCGGCAGGGCGGCGTTCTGTTGGGCCGTCATCGAGGGGACCAGGTGGTAGGCCTGGAAGACGATGCCGATGTCGCGGCGCCGCAGCAGGGTGCGGCCGCGCTCACTCTCCACAAGCATGTCGGTGCCGAGCACCCGGACCTCGCCGTCGGACACCGGCTCGAGCCCGCCGATCACCGCGATCAGCGAGGATTTCCCTGATCCGGAGGGGCCGGTGACGGCGACGATCTCGCCGGGGGCAATTTGAAGGTCGATCCCTTTCAGGACCTCCAGATCGCCTTCGGGGGTCGGATAGGACAGACGGGCGCGGGAGAGGGTGACGACAGGGGAGGCGGTGAGATCCATGATCCTCGGTCGGGCTGGGGCGGCGGGGGGCAACAGCGTTCGGGCAACAGCATTCCGGGCGGCCTGCGCCGGAGCCTTGTTGGAGATATGTACGCGGCAGGTCTCCGGCGGCAACCGCAGGCGCGCGTTTGAAGGGGCGATCCGGGGCGCAGGGACGGCCGGCTCGGACACGCCCGGCAACGACCGTCGCCCGTTGCGGAGGGGCAACGGGAAGACGCAGCGAACCCATGGATCCCGTGACTCTTGACGATGATCGAAGCTGTCGAGAGGACCGGCAGACAGGGGCGGCGCGCACGCGACGGTCACGAGACTGTGAGGAGCGCTTATCGCCGTCCCCGGATCCACCACCTCTTGCGGGAAGGAATCCGTTTTCCGCGCCCAGCTATGTGTCACGGCTGCCGGAGACGGCTATACAGAATGCATGGCAGGAGAGACGTTCATGGCAGTTCATCCGCTAACCCGCCGCACGATCCTGGGCGCTGTCGGCGCGATCGCGGCGTCCGGCGTCCCCGGGCTCGTTACCCAGGTCCGGGCGCAGGAACTCGCGGCCACACCGTCCATGCGGGGCGGCTCTAACAACTATCTTCCCAACGCGCCTCTCGTGGAACGGATCGGCGGCGGCGGCTTCTGGATGTCGGGAACCGTCCGCCGCGCGGGCGACGGTGCCCCGCTCGCCGGACAGCGCATCCAGATCTGGGCCCACACGACCGAGGGGAACGAACGCGACCCGCACAGCCACGGCGCGACCCTCACCGACGAGAACGGGGTTTTCCGCCTGGAGATGCCGCAGATCGTGCCGGCGTTCGGCCAGCCGCACGGGCATCTGGCCTATGACAGCGGCGATTTCGAGACCGTGTTCCTGCGGCCGGTCATGGCCAGCTCGAGCGATACCAGCCTGGAGGCGCATTTCGTGCTGAAGCCGGCCTGAGGGCGACGGCGTTGAGGGGGAGGCCCGAACCCAGGACCGTCCTTGCGTGGTCGGTTCTGGCGGCCGTTGTCATCGTGCCGCTGGTGGCGGCCGCGTTCAGTCCGCTGCTTGCCTGGCGCCAGCCGGTTTATATCGCGGCGGGCTTTGCCGGGATCGTCGCCCTGGCCCTCCTGCTGGTTCAGCCCCTGCTGATCGGCGGCTATATGCCCGGTCTGTCGGTCCGCGTAGCCCGGCGGTTCCACCGCACGGTCGGTGTCACTCTGGTCATGGCCGTGGTGGCGCATGTCGCGGGTCTCTGGGTCACCAGCCCGCCGGATGTGATCGACGTCCTGCTGTTCCGCTCGCCGACCCCGTTCTCGCTCTGGGGCGCGATCGCCATGTGGGCCGTCTTCGCCGCCGCCCTGGTCGCTGCCCTGCGCGGCGCGGTCGCCCGGTGGCCCCGGGCGTGGCGCCTTGCCCATACCGGGTTGGCGGCCGCCACAGTCCTGTCCAGCGTCATCCATGCCCTTCTCATCGAAGGCACCATGGAGACGCTGTCGAAAGCGGTGCTGTGCGGATTGGCGATCCTGGCCACGGTCAAGCTGGCCTACGACCTGCGGCATTGGGTTCTCCGGCCGCGCCGATAACCACGCCCGCACACAGGGCCTCCAGGACGGATTCCCATTTCGCCGATAACGTGGGATGGTTGTGCACCGAAGGACTCTGCGACTGTCCCGGCCCAGCCTCTTCTGTCTCCATGACAGGCCGAGAATCCCGGCGCGAACGGAGCACGGGAGCCGGCGGAGGCCGCCGGACAGGCGAAATTCTGATCGATCTGGGAGGATGAGATGACCACCGTGAAGAAGACGGCCGCCGCACTGCTCGTCGCATTGTTTGTTCTGATGCAGACACCCGCCGACGCCCTCGCCCAGCAGGTGCCGCCGGCGCCGGCGGCAAGTTCCTCCTCGTTCGACCCCTATTGGATGCTCGCCGTCGGGGCCGGCACGGTCGGCGGATGGGTGGCGGCCGGGATTCTGACGGACGGTCTGATTATCCCGGCCTATGTCGCGGCGATGGCCCCGCGTGCGGCCGTCGGAGGGGCCCAACTCGCCGGCGCCGCCGGGTCGCAGATGGGTGCCGGCGCGGCCGGAGCGGCGATGGCCACCGCGACGGCGGCGAACCATGCGATGGTCGCCTTTGTCCAGTATGCGGGACGCGTCACGGGGGCGGTCGTCGGCGCGGCGATCGCCGATGGCTGGTATCGCTGAGCCAGTCTGTCTGCGCGGGTAACGCCGCTCGGCCGACAGCACCGGATTGCCGCCGTCACCGGATGTTCCGGTGACGGGGCGGGTCCGTCGGCGGATCCGGATCTCAGGCCGCGTCGACGCGGCGCGGAAGCTTCCAGCCCGGCCGGATGAAGTGGCAGGTATAGCCGTTCGGAATCCGCTCCAGATAGTCCTGGTGCTCGGGCTCGGCCTCCCAGAAATCGCCCAGCGGCGCCACTTCGGTGACCACCTTGCCGGGCCAGAGGCCGGACGCGTCCACATCGGCGATGGTGTCTTCCGCCTCCGCCTTTTGCGCGGCGTCGGCATAGAAGATCGCTGAGCGGTAGCTGGGGCCGACATCGTTGCCCTGCCGGTTCGGCGTGGTCGGGTCGTGAATCTGGAAGAAGAACTCCAGAATCTGGCGATAGCTGGTCTGGGCGGGATCGAACATGATCTCGATCGCCTCCGCATGGGTGCCGTGGTTGCGGTACGTCGCGTTGGGCACATCGCCGCCCGAATAGCCGACGCGTGTGGCGACGATCCCAGGCTGCTTGCGGATCAGATCCTGCATGCCCCAGAAACAGCCGCCGGCCAGAACGGCGCGTTGGGTCTTGTCTGCCATGGCTCAGCCCTTTCCTTGTTCTCGAACAGGTCGCGACCCTGAACATAGTCCCGAGCCGCGCCGTCTTCGAGATGCATCACGATCAAGATTGCGTGGAGGCCGGCCTGCCGATGGACGCCCCCGAGCGCCGCTAGGACGGCTCGGTGGCATCTTGCGAGGGCGCTTCGGCGCGGACCGGCGTGACGTCGGCCTCGCAGGAGGCGCCTTTCCAGTAGCCGAACAGTGTCGACTCGCGGTCACGGTAGATCGGACCTTCCATCGCCATCGGGTACCAGTGGCCGTCGTTGCTCAGCCGTTCGCCGGTGAGGTTGACGATGTCGCCTTCCTGGGCGGTCGTCCGAACGGGACCGCCCAGACGCGTCCACTCGTTGATCGCGTAGGCTTGGCCCTGTTCGATCTGGATGCCGGGCAGTTCCCATTCCGTCGGCAAGGTGTCCCACACGCAACTCCATTTCACCGCGTAGGACAGCTCGGGCCGGGTCGGGCGCTGCACGGGCGCCGAATCCGTCACCGGCACGTTCTCCGGGGACAGGACGTCCAATGCCGGATAGTTGGTGGACGACGTGTCCACGCACCCCGACAGTCCTATGATCGCGGCGGCAGTAAGAAGTTCGTATCTCATTTGTCTCTCCCATCTTGTCGATAATAGAAGTCTAGGTATGGCCAAAAATAATCATGATTAAAGATAATCTATGAGTATTCCGCTGATTTACATTCCGATTGACCGGTAATAGATTGCATAGACTTACGATCCGGTCTTTAACATGAAGCAATGTATCGAGAATTCGCCGCCGAAAGGGTGGCGAATTCTCGAACTTTGGGTTATCCGGGCGCCGCACCGAGCGCGCTGTCGCGCCGCACACGCCGCTGCTCCACCGCCTCCGCCAGGGCGTTGCCCAGGCTGTTGATCGTGTCGACGTTGTCCGTGCGCAGGACCCGGTCGAGCCACAGGATCGCGGCGTCCTCGTTCGACGCCACCCCCTGCACCTCGAGATAGGCCTTGGCGATGGTCAGCAGGGCGCCGCTATGGCCGCTGCGGGCCGCCTCCAGCAGGTATTCCGCACCCTTCTGGTAATCCTGCTCGACCACCCTACCGTCGAGATAGAGGCGGCCGAGAACCACCTTGGCATAGGCGTGGTTCTGCTCCGCGCTCTCGCGCAGCAGCGCCAGCGCCCGGTCCGGCCACTTCTCGCCGCCGACGCCTTCGAGATAGGCGTTGGCCAGGGCGGTGCGCGCGTAGATATGGCCGCGATCGGCGGCCCGCCGCAGCAGATCGACGCCTTCGGCCTCATCCTTCGCCAGCCGCTTGCCGGAGATCCGTTCGCTGGCCAGCGTGACCATGGCGGGCACGTCGCCGTTGTCGACGGCTTGCTCCAGCCAGCGTTCGGCCGCCGGCAGATCGGCGGCGATGCCGCTTCCGTTCAGCAGCGCCTGGCCGAGCACGCGCATAGCGATCGGGTTTCCGGTACGGGCCGCCTCGCGGAGCAGGCGTGCACCCCGTTCCGGCCGGGCCGCGACACGCTCTCCCGCCATGTAGAGGCGTCCGAGATCCGCCTTGGCGGCCATGTCGCCCTGGGCCGAGGCCCGCTCCAGCAGATCGACCGCCCGGTCGGCGTCGGGGCTGACGCCCTCGCCGTCCAGGTAGAGATCCGCCAGCCGGCGCATCGCATCGGCCCGGCCGGCATCCGCCGCCTTGCGGTACCAGCGGACCGCCGAGCGGGGATCGGCCGTTGGCAACATACCCTCGCGGTGGGCATCGCCGAGCAGGACCATGGCATAGGCGTCGCCGTCCGCGGCGGCCTGGCCCAGCAGGCGCTCGGCCTTCGCCGGCGCCGGGTCGACGCCGCGGCCTTCCAGATAGGCGCGGCCGACCTCGGTGCGGGCGCTGGTGTCGCCGGCGGCGATCGCCTTGTCCAGCCAGCGCATCCCTTCGGCCGGGCGGGGCGGCTGACCGCCGATCCCGTCCATGTAGAGCCGGCCGATCTCGCCATAGACCTTCTCGTCGCCGGCCTCGGCGGCGATCTTGTAGTAGCGCAGCGCCTTGCGGTCGTCGCGGGGCAGGGCCTCGCCCTTGTCGTAGAGCCGGCCGAGCGTGGCGGCGCTGCTGGCGTCGCCCTGCTCGGCGGCGGCGGCAAGGATGTCGATGCCCTGGCGCAGATCGGCAGGGCCGGTCGGCTGGGCGATCATCATCCTGCCGAGATCGACATCGGCGGAGTCGTGCCCCATGTCGCGCGCCGTCTCGAACAGCCGACGGGCCTTTGCCGGATCGCGCGCCACACCCTCGCCGTCGCGATAGGCGCGGGCGAGGTAGAGGGTGGAGCCGACCTGACCCTGGGCGGCGGCCCGCTCGTGCCAGGTGAAGGCCTGGACGGGATCGCGGGGAATCCCCGTGCCCTTGGCATAGTAGCGGCCGAGCAGGGACTGGGCGTAGGCGTGGCCGTCCTCGGCGCTCCGGCGGATCATCGCCAGACCGCGGTCTGGATCGGTCTCCAGACCGTCGCCCTCGACCAGCCGGCGGCCGTAATCGGTGCGCGACTGCAGATGGCCGGCTTCGGCGGCCTTCTGGCGCCAGGCGAGGGCATCTGATTGCGAGGCCGGGACGATGTCGCCCTCCTCGTAGAGTCGGGCCAGTTTGGTCATGGCCCAGGTCTCTCCCTGGGCGGCCCGCATCTCCAGCAGTCGGATCGCTTCCGACGCATGCTCCGGGCCGGCGTCCATTCGGGCGAGGCGGAGATGGGCGTCCGGATCGCCGGTCCGGGCGGCCCGCGCGTACAGCTCCCGGGCCTTCTCCATGTCCCGGGGCACGCCCTCTCCGGCCTCGTAGAGCTCGGCGAGCGGATAGGCGGCCCGGTCGTAGGGCACGACCGTCTTGTTCGTGTCCAGCGCGAGCCGGAACAGCTCGGCCGCCCGCGCCGGATCGCGCGGCACTCCGTCGCCCTCGGCATAGAGGGTGCCGAGCTGGAAGGCCGCGTGGCCGCGGCGACGGGACAGTTTCTGTGTAGCCAGCTCCAGGTATTCGGCGGCCTTCGCCTTGTCCCGTTCGACGCCCCAGCCGTTGAGATAGGCCCGGCCGAGCTCGTAATTGCCCTGGGGATAGCCGTCATCGGCCAGCCGCCGGAAAGTCGGCAGGGCCGCCTCGTACTGGCCGCGGCCGGCCATCGCCTCGGCTTCGCGGTAGTCGTCCTTCATCCCGCCGGGAAGTTTCCAGTATCCGCCGGTGGCGCCGGCGCAGGCGGTAAGCGTCACCAGGGCCGCGGCCATCAGGGCGTGGCGGGACGCGCGTATCGGAATCTTTCGGGCCATGGTCAGCCTCCCTTGTCGATGAGTTTGGGATCGGGGACGCCCAGGTCCGCATCCTCGCCTTCCTGCAGCGCGTGCAGGCGCTCCTCGCATTCCACGCGCCAGGCGGTGTCCCGCGCGTCGCGCCATTGCGGGTGCTTGGCGCAGTAGTCGTCGCGCAGCCGGAAGGAGCGATCGGCCAGGGTGGCGATCTCGGTTTCCTGTTCCGTTTCGCTGGGGCGGTAGAAGTAGAGGGTGACGAAGCCGCCGGCGCTGCGGTTGTAGATCGGCCGCCGGCTCCGCACGATGCGGTCGACCCGGTCGGAGGGGAAGCGGGCGCCGTAGACCTCCATCCAGGCGAAATACTGCGGGTCGTCCATGAACCAGAGGTCCTGACGCTCGCCCACCTGTTCGGCGAAGGCGTCCGGGTCCTCCAGAGCGTCGAGCGAGTAGTTGACCAGCGTGTGCAGCGAGCGGCCGTCGACCTCCATCTCGTAGATGTCGTAGCCCTGCCGCTCGAGCATCTCGGCGATGAAGACCAGGTAGAGCGTGGCGTAGTTCTGATAGTGGAGGCGGCGGGAGCCGCGCAGCATCTCGCGCGGCAGGCTCCCGTCGGCATTCATCTCCCGCAGCGCCGAGTAGATCGCGCTGACGCCGAACCGCAGCAGGTCGTCGTCGTCGGTGGCGATGCCGATAACGGAGGCGTGCAGGCCGCGTCGGTAGAAGTGGTTGTTGCAGCAGGACAAGGCGATGGTGTGGAAGCCGGCATGGCGCCTGGAGGCGGCCTTCAGCCACGCCTCGATCTTGTCGGCCGCCTCGGGCCGGGTCGCCCGGATCTCGTCGCGCAAGATGGAATAGCTGAAGCCGGCGGCGAACAGCGAGGACTCCACCGCGAACCAAGCCTGGGGCGTGGTCGGCTTGTATTCGAAATGCAGGAAGCCGTCGCCGTCGGCCCAGCGGCCCAGGAAGTCGGCGACGCACTCAGCGTAGTACGGATCGCCGGTGACCACATAGCGGCCGGCGAGCTTGGAGACCGCGTCCTCGAACTTGAAGAACGGCTCGGCCGCGAGGCGCCAGGAATCCGGTTGCGGGTAAAAGCCGGGAAGGGCGAAGCGGTCGTTCAGCACCGGCAGGTCCTTCAGGTTCCGGCAGCTGCTGCCAAGCCTGAGCTTCTCGATCTCCTGTTTGATGAGGGCGGAATCCTGCTGTTTCAGCCAGCGCCGGCGGGCCTCAACGTCGAAGTATCCGGCCGAGGGGTCGGTGACCGTATAGCCGGACAGGTCGAAGGACTTGCGGTCCTCCGGCGTCACCAGGTTGGCATCCTTCAGAGCGGACTCGTCCGCCGCCCCCGCCGGAGCGGCCGTCAGGCAGACGGCCGCCACCGCGGCGCGGGCAATCCCGAGCATGGTTCTCGGCAACAGCTCCGTCATGGTGCGCCTCCCGCGAACAGCTCGATGCTGTCGAAATCGACGGTCTGATCCTTCGGGCTCGCCCATTTCCGGCTGCTGCCGCCGAAGAAGGTGCTGAACATCAGGCCGTCGATGCCGGCATCGGCCACCGTGCGGTAGACGAGGTCGGTCTGCTCGATGACCTGCTTGCCGTCGATCCAGACGCGCACGATGCCGTCGGCCCGGTCGGGGTCGTTCAGCACGACCTCCTGCTGGATCTCCATCCACCGGCCGGGTTCGAAACTCCAGTTGCCGCGGCCGATGCTCGCGCCGTAGTCGGTTTGCTTGTTGGCGACATAGGCGTAGACCTCGCCTTCGCCGTCGCGCCGCCACATGAGGCGCATGCTGAAGCCCTTGGTGCCGTCGACCTTTTCGCCGCCGGAGGGGGCTTCGCCGCCGTAGAGGCCCGGCAACTTGCCGCCGCGCACGAACGCGAACCCGTCCTCGAAACGCACCCGGTAACGCAGACAGGCGCGCTCGGTGTCGTCCGGGAGCAGCCGAGCGACGAAACCGGCCCCGCCGAGGGGACGCTTGTCCTTGCTCGACGGATTGATGGAATCCTTCGGGTAGCGGACCGTCAGCCGGCCGCCGTTCTCCCCGCTGGAGACCGTCACGTTCTCGTCGAGTCCCCAGACCCGGTCCATCGTCAGGGCGCGCTTGGCCAGCGCGTCCTCCACGCCGCCGGTACCGGGCAGGTCGGCGGGCAGGTCCAGCGACCAAACCCGGTCGTAGCGGCCGGCGCAGGCGGCGATCGGCGCCGTGGGCTCGGACGCCTTCTTGTCGATCTTCGGCAGGCCGCCCGAACTGGCCGTGCCGGTTGGGCCGGCGACCAGGATCGTGGCCACGAGGGCGGTCACCCCGAGGCTGGCGAGCACGGGGAGGGCCGATTTCGGCCCCCTCCGGCTCAGGATCGAGCGCAGTCTCTCGTTTCGCTGTCCCATGGGGCTCACTCCGCTGCCTGACCGAAGCTCGGCTGCGGCACCTGGGCGAGATCGTCCAGGCTATCCCGGCGTCCGATACCGACCACGGCCACGCCGTGCTCTTCCAACTTGCCGGCGTCCATCGTGTTGCGCAGGTCGACCACAATGTTGGTCCGCATCGCGCGGGCCATCGTCTCCGGGTCGAGATCGCGGTATTCCGGCCAGTCGGTGAGGATGACCGCCACATCGGCGCCATCGAGGGTTTCGGCCACGGTCTCGCCGTAGGTGATGCCGGAGAAGGTTTCCCGCGCCGCCGGCATCGCCACCGGATCGTGGGCCCGCACCTCGGCGGCGCGACGCACGAGCTCCGGCACCACGAACAGACTGGGGGATTCCCGCAGATCGTCGGTTCCCGCCTTGAAGGCGAGGCCGAGCACCGCCACCCGCGCGTTCGACAGGTCGCCGTCGCAGGCGTCGGCAACCCGCTGCACCAGATGCAGCTTGCGCGCCTCGTTGGCATGAACGGCGGCGGACACCACGCGCTGGCGGATGCCAAGCCGTTCGGAGGAGGTCACGAAGGCCCGGGTGTCCTTCGGGAAGCAGGACCCGCCGAAGCCGGGGCCGGCCTTCAGGAACTGGCTGCCGATGCGGCTGTCGAGACCGATCGCGTCGGCCACGGAGCGCACGTCGCCCCCCGCCTGCTCGCACAGGTCGGCCACCTCGTTGATGAAGGCGATCTTGGTGGCGAGGAAGCTGTTCGCCGCGTATTTCGAGATCTCCGCCGTCGACCGGTCGACCACGAGTACTGGGATGCCGCGCTCCTCGATCGGACCGTAGAGTTCGCGCATGGCGGCGGCCGCCCAGTCCGTCTCGGCGCCGATGACCACCCGGTCCGGCTCGACGAAGTCGCGCACCGCGCTGCCTTCGCGCAGAAACTCCGGATTGGAGACGATGGCGACGTCGGCCTCCGGTGCCACGGTGGCGAACAGCGCTTCCAGGCGCTGGCCGGTGCCGATCGGCACGGTCGACTTGGTCGCGATCACCGTGCGGCCGCGCAGCAGCGGCGCCAGTTCCTCCGCCGCGGCGATCACCGCAGAGATGTCGGCGCTGCCGTCCTCATCGTTGGTCGGGGTGCCGACGGCGATGAAGATCACGTCGGACTGCGGAATCGCGTCCTGATAGGCGGAGGCGAAGCGCAGACTGCCATTGGCCTGTGTCCGGGTGACGATCTCCGTCAGGCCCGGCTCGTAGATCGGCACGCTGCCGGCCCGCAGCGCCGCCACCTTGCTCTCGTCCTTGTCGATGCAGGTCACGTCGAAGCCGAAGTCCGCGATGCAGGCGCCGGCGACGAGTCCGACATAGCCGGTTCCGATAACGGTTACTTTCATGGGTCGTTCTCCTGAAAATCCTTGGATTCCGCCCCCCAGCGGTGCAGGCCCTGGCTCAGGAACCTGCCGGTGTCTCGGTTGGCCGGGCGAGGGAGAGCGCGTCGTCCTCCCCCGTCCCGAGGGTGATGGTCGGGTCGCCGGACGGTTTGTCCGTCCAGGGCAACAGGGCGTGGATGTCGACGCCGGAGACGTCGGACAGGGTGGCGACGCTCTCGTCCCAGAAGTCGGCTGCCTGGGCCTCCCAGGTGTCGAACTTCGACGAGATGTCGGAGAAGGAGACCTCCACCGGGGTGCCCACGCCGATCCCGCGCAGCGGTTCTTCCGGCGCGATCAGCAGGGTCGCCTTCGACAGGTCCTGACGGACCCAGCGCGGGAAGCCGGCCCGGGGGCGGCGGCTGCCCTCGACGCTGAGGTCGACGATGCGGCCCCAGACGTTCTGCCCGGTATTGGGCGAATAGATGTTGGCGCGCTGGCTGCGGGTCAGCCGGGGAACGGCATCCATCGGGATCTGCGCCTCGACCAGCATCTCGTCGGCGCCGCGCGGCACGAGGGAATAGACCTTGTCGCCCGGTTCGACCCAGGCTTCGCCGGCGCCGCCATGGGCCCAGTGCACGATGCAGTCGCACGGGCTGTAGAGCACGTTCTCGCTCTGCCGGGTCTCCAGGGCGGAGACCTTGGCGCGCTGCAGGTTGGTCTGGGCGTCGAGCTGCTCCAGCCGCTTCTCGATGCTGAGCAGGTCGACCACGCTCATTCCGGTGTCGTCGTCGGTCCGCGACAGCGCGGCGTCGATGGTGCTGCCGGCATCGACCCGGCCGGCTTCCACGGCCTCGTTCAGGGTCGACAGAAGCTGCTCGTTGTAGCGCAGGGTCGCCTGGGCCAGGGACAGCTCGGCCTTCAGGTCGGCACTGCTGACCCGGCCGATCTCCTGATCGCGTTCGACCACGTCGCCCGGCCGCAGCTCGACACCGGTGAAGCGCCCCTTGCCCGGGGCGTTCACGTCGAGCCGGGCCGCGGTGGTGGCGGCGAAGGGGGACTCGATCACGAAGACCGAGTCGTAGATCGCGGCGACCGCGACGGCCGTGGCGCAGAGCATCAACGCGGCGATGCCGACCACCCGGCCGGTTCTCCTGCCGCTCTTCCCGTTGCCGTCGGCGGCACCGCCCGGGGCGGCCTTGCTGCGCCGGGCGACCTGGCCGTCGCTCGGGCTGAGCAGCCCGTCGAAGGAAATCAGCCGACCGGAGAGCTGGGCGGTGATCAGCCGGCTCAGCAGGGTGCGTTCCTGGTCGTCCATGGAGACGATCTCCAGGCCCGTGACCGGCGCACCGTCCACCGTCGAGCGGTGGCTGACCGTGGCGGTGAAGGGAAGCTGGAGCAGGAACCCCCTGAAGGGCACCGTCGCTTCCACGGCGAGCGGCTCACTCACACCGTCCGGGATCAGCCCGGCGACGGCGCAGCCGGTCACCGACAGGTCGCGGCCGTCGAAGGTGCCGTGCTCGGTCTTCACCTCGAAAGGCAGATGGACCCGCACATGGCGCCGCTCGTCGCGGCGTTCGCTGGTGATGCCGCCGGTCCGGCTCTGGCTCGCCGCACTGCTCGGCGTCTCACGGCGGGTGCCGGAGGGATGGACGGGTCGGCGCTGGGAAACCCCGGTTTCGGAGGTGGCTTTCCCCTCGCCGCGGCCGCCCGGCCGCGGCGTCGAATTTCCTAGATCCATGGTTAGTTCCTTCTCACGTTGGCGGAAGATGGGAGAGGTCTCGCCTCCCGCGCCGCTATGGCAGGATCGCCGCCGCCGTCGCGTCCCGTGCCGGTTCGGCATGGGTCCGGACGACCAGATTTCTCAGTTCCAGGGGCTTCGGCCCGCCGAGCAGACATGCCACCGGCAGGGTGCCGGCCGGCGGACAGAAGGTGGCGCCGTCGCTCACCCCTCCGCCGGTCACGAGCATGCCCGAATGCACCTCCAACCGGGTGTCGGACCCGGCCCCGACCAGCACGCGGCCGGGACGCTCGGAGCGCACCAGGCGGGTCAGCCGGTAGGTCCCGTCGGTCAGGGGCAGGGCACGGTCGGTCGGCAGCCGCTCCAGGGCGATGTCCAGCCAGGACGAGTCCTCCTGGCCGGGCCCGCCGCGGCTCTCCGGGAAGGAGACCCGGACGGTCGCGGCATTGGGCCACTCGACGGTGCCGGAATACATCACCAGCAGGGAGGCGAAACAGGCGAGGGCGAGGCCATGCAGAACCGCGCTGCCGCTGCCGGCACTGCCCGATCCCGAGGTCGTGATCTCCTGGCGCGTCCATTTCTGACGGTCCATGCGGAAGAACACGAAGCTCTTCACCACGCCGCCGAGGATCTGGTTCATGAACAGCATCCAGGGCCAGTGCGGCGCCCATCGGCCGCGCACCAGCAGGCACAGGATGGAGCCGACCACGGTCCGCGTGCCGAGGATCCACAATCCGTAGACCAGCAGGAAGGCCGGGTCGTAGGTGATGGCCAGGATGATCGCGACCACCGGGCCCACGAGGGACGTCCACATGGACAGCCGCTGATCGACCAGGCACCACCAGGGGAACAGGCCCATGCGGTGGGGACCCAGCGCGATCGCCCGGTCGCTGGTCCGCAGCATGTTGCCGTACCAGCGCTTGAGCAGGGAGACGGCGCCGACCACCAGATTGGAGGCGGGCAGCTCCTCGAAACTGTCGGCCCGAACGTCCGGCAGATAGATCATTCCCCAGCCGCGCTTCAGCAGCCAGAACCAGGTCGACTTGTCGTCGCCGCTCAGGAAGTTGATCCGGCCGAGGCGCCAGTGCTCGATGGCGTCGTTCTCGATCTGCTGGATAAAGGACGGGTCGGTCGCCAGATGCGCCCGGATGACGCTGAAGCGGCCGGTGAGCACCAGGAGCCTGCCGGACAGGCTCATGGACGACATCAGCAGGTGCCGCTGGGCGAAGCGCAGGTCGTACCATTCGCGGGTCCAGCCGCCGCCTTCGGTCATGCCGCGGTTGTCGGCGGTCGCCGCACCGATCTGCGGGTTCGCCTGAAGCACCGGCACGACCTTGGACAGTGCGCCCGGCCGGACCACCACATCGCCATCCATGAAGATGCAGATGGCGTTCTCGGTCGGCATGCGGCGGGAGATCGCGCGCAGCGCCTCGGCCATGGCCGGCCGCTTGCCGGTCCCGTCCTGGAACATGGTGACCAGTTCCACCCGGTCCGGCAGGCCGACGGTCTCGGCGATCCGCTCCAGAAGGTCGACGTCGCTCTGATGGCTGACGGCGGCGACGATGGTCGCGGGCCGCCCGTAGGACGCCACCTCATGGAACAGCGACTCGTAGACCGGCCAGCTCACCTGAGGATCGATCGAATACGACGTGACCAGGCAGTAGACGTGGTCGACGGGCGCGTTGCCCGCGGCTTCGGCGTGGCGTCGGATGCGGGGAAACCGGAACCGCAGGTAGTAGCAGGCCCGCAGGGCGTGGAAGATCCACCAGGAATACCGCCACACGCCAATGATCCCGATGCTGAGCAGGAAGGTATCGCTGAGCGGATCGAAGACGGAACTCGGAACGGTGACGGCGAGGCTGGTCAGCACCGCGATCAGGACCACCGTGATCATCAGCCGCTCGCCGCCGGAGGCGGTGGTCGGCTGCCATCGTGTCTCGCCGACGGCGAAGTCGGTGGCATTGGTGTCGGTCATGGGATCGACCCCTTGGCTGGTTCTGGACACGCTACGGTGCGGCGGACGGATAGCCGCAGGAGCCGGCGAACGGGATGCACCCGATCATCGACCAACGGCCGCGCCGGGAGCGGATGCTGTCGGCGGCGGCGGGAGGTCCGGCCTGCCCGGGGAGTCCCGCGACAAGAATGTCCGGTAATAGGCTGTCCATCGCGGTCCTCCGCTGGGTCGGTGGCGGCTGAATGAGGATGCAGCAATCCGTGGCAGCACAACGCTGCACAGCTGCTCCGTTTGTCTTGTTGTTGGTAGGCAGACGCTTTGAAGGTGGGGGTCGTTCCGAGTGCCGCCGGGACTTTTACCTGTGTTTGTGACGTATGCGTCAGAAGTGACGTCAGTGGATATCAGCCCTCGTAGCGGGGCAGTTGTCGGACCTGGGCGTCGCTGATCCGGACCCGCGCGATGCCGTCGCCGACCAGGTCGAGATCGGCCAGCGGCAGGGTCACCCAGGCGTTTCCGAGACCGAGCAATCCGCCATAGGCGATGACCGCCTGCGGGATGCCATCCCGGACGACGATCTTCTCGATCTTGCCGGAGATCTTGTTGTCGTTGCTGATGACTTTCGCGCCGACAAGGTCCTGTTCGGCCGGCATATCCCGAGACGGACGCGGCAGGGGGACGGGGCGGTCAAGGGCGGTGCCGGTCTCGACCGCATGGCGGCCGGTTTCCGCCTTTGCGGTTAGAGGCACTGCCGTGAGGGCCAGGGCGAGGGTGACGGCCACGGTGATGGGGCTGCGAAGCATTGCGTTCTCCTTCATGTCTCACATCCGCGTCCGGAAAATCCGGCCACGGACATGAGTTGAGGAACCGGCTCCGCCGTGTGCTCACGGCAGGTACCGTCCTCGAGACCGCCCCCATGTTTCGTGATGTTCAACGTCTCGCGCGGCCCGTCTTCTGACGGGAAACGCGCAAGATCGGGATACCGGCGTGGTATCCTTTCGTCCGCGAATGCAGGCTCGCTCCTGGAAGCGCGCCCTGGCATTCGGCGCTCGATACGACGTCGCCAGACGCACGGTCCGGCGCTTCCGCATCAAACGCTCTGAGCGGACAACTCTATCGTCGTCGCCCGGTTCCGAATTAAATCGAGGCGCGACGGTCTCGGCTGCGGTGCCGGCCTATCGGGATCCAGTCCGGCCAAAAAAATGGGGCCGGCCCCGAAGGACCGGCCCCGCCTGTCTGATCTCGTGAAGGGCGGTCAGTTGGTCGGGCCGACCGTCTTGACCAGTTCCTGGTAGGTCTCGCGCTCCTTATTCATCACCGCAGCCGCGGCGTCGCCGCCCCGGTAGGTCATGTCCATGAAGCGCTTCTCGCCGATATTCTGGACCGGCTGGCTCTGCACCGCCGGTTCCAGCGCGGCGGCGATCTTGTCGACGATCTCCTTCGGGGTGCCCGCCGGAGCGTGCAGGGAGATGTGCGAGGTCACGCCGAACGGGAAACCGAGATCCTTCATGGAGATCAGGTCCGGCGCCAGCTTCAGGCGCTCGTAGGACGCGGCGAACAGGGCCTTGGCGTCGCCCGCCTTGACGATCGGCGCCCAGGAGCCGCCGGAGAAGGCCACGTCGACGTCGCCTGCCATCACCGCCTGCACCGACCCGCTGCCGCCGCTGACCGGCACCGGCACGAATTCGACGCCGCGCTCCTTGGCGATGTACTGCATCACCAGCCGGTCGATCGCGAGCTGGCTGGCGCCCTTGATCGCCCGGTTTTCGGATTTCACCGTCTCGATCAGCCCGTCTAGCGAGTCATAGGGCTGCTTGGTCCCGGTGAAGAAGGCGTTCTGGAACTCGCCGATGATCGCCACGTGCTCGAAGCTGTCCATGTCGTACAGCGCCTTCTGCACGAGCGGGGCCAGGGTGATCGAGGTGGAGTTGGTGGCCAGCAGCGTGTAGCCGTCCGGAGCCGCCTTGGCGACCTTGGTCGCCGCAACGCCGCCGCCGGCACCGGCCACGTTCTGGACGAGCACGGGCTGGCCGAGCTTCTCGCTCAGGGTATCGGTCAGCGCGCGGATCGAGATGTCGGTGCCGCCGCCGGCGGGATAGGCCACCACGATGGTGACGGCGTCGGTCGGCCATTCCGCCGCCGATGCGGTGGTGGTCGCCCCGGCCGCCAGGACCACGGCGGAGCCGGCCAGCGCTGCCATCGCCACGCGGCGGGTCAGCCGCCGGGATGCCTTGTCGAAGTAGTGTTTCATGTCTTCCTCCATCTGGTTCGTTTTCTTGATTGGTATGTCCCTCACGTCGGCCCGCCCGGCCGGTCGATCTGCATCGAGCGCGCCCCCGCGATCGCGAACCGCCAGATCGAGAACACGGCCAGCAGCAGGAACAGGATCGCGATCGGATGGTCGATCAGCACCGCCGGATTGGCGTCGGAGATGATCAGGGATTGTCGGATCGTCAGCTCCGCCATCGGGCCGAGCACGTAGCCCACGACGAAGGTCACGAAGGAGTAGTCGAACTTCTTCATGAAATAGCCGACGAACCCGAAGATCAGCATCAGGTAGACGCCGAACATGCCGCCGGCTTCCATGTAGGCGCCGACGATGCACAGAAACACGATGACCGGCAGCAGCACGCTTTTGCGGATCTGGATGACCGCGCTGAAGATCCGCTGGCCGAACAGACCGACCAGCAGCAGGGCGGCTGAGGCGAGCAGCATTCCGAGGTAGATGCCGTAGACGACCGAGCCGCTTTCCTTGAACAGGAACGGCCCCGGCGTCAGTCCGTGCATCATGAACGCGCCCATCAGCAGCGCCGTGGACAGGCTGCCGGGCACGCCGATGGCGAAGACCGGGATCAGCGCCGCGGGCACCGTGGCGTTGTCCGCGGATTCCGAGGCGGCGACCCCTTCCGGAGCGCCCTTGCCGAACGCTTCCGGCGTCTTCGAGCTCTGACGCACCCAGGTATAGGCGAGGAACGAGGCTAGGGTGGCGCCGAAGCCCGGCAGAATGCCGACCAGAGTGCCGACCAGCGAGCCGCGCAGGACCGACGGCGTGATCTGGGCCGCGTCCTTCAACCCGAAGACGGGCTCCGCATCCGGGCTCTTTTCCTCGGCGACCTGCGGATAGCGGTGGTCGCCCCGCCAGCCCTCGTCGATCTGCACCAGGATCTCGGACAGCGCCAGCGTCCCGATCGCCACCGCCAGCAGCGGAATGCCGTCGTAGAGCTCGAGCAGCCCGAAGGTCATCCGCGGCAGCCCGGTCTCGATGTCGATGCCGGGTGCGGAGAGCAGCAGCCCGAGAATGCCGGCGATCAGCGCCTTGAAGAACGAGTCGCCGGAAACGGCGGCGATGAAGGTGATCGAGAAGATCAGGATCGAGGCCAGCTCGATCGGCCCCAGGCCGATGGCGAAGCGGGCCACCGGCTGGGCCAGCAGGATCAGCACGACGGTGGCCAGCAGATCGCCGACGACCGAGGCGACCAGCGCGACCACGAGCGCCTTCTGTGCCTTGCCCTGCTTGGTCATCGGGTAGCCGTCGTAGGTGGTGACCACCGCCGACGGTTCGCCCGGCACGTTGAGCAGGATGGCCGAGACGGCCGCTCCGGCGGCCCCGCCCTTGTTGATTCCGATCAGAAAGGAGAGGGCGGCGGCCGGCGGCATGGTGAAGGTGAACGGGATCGCCAGGGCGATCGCCGTCGTCCGGTTCATGCCCGGTAGCGCGCCGACGATATAGCCGATCAGCACCCCGAAGATGATGTAGCCGATCACGGTCGGCGTAAGGATCTCTCCCGCAGCGATGGCCAGATAGTCGATCATGGTCGCCTCAAGGGAGCGGGGCTCGGAGGACGTAGGTCGCGAGCAGATAGACCGCCGCGACCGGCAGCGTGGAGGTCGCCAGGACCCGGATCACGCTGCGCTCGCCCAGGAAAAGCATGAAGGCGGCGATCAGCAGCGGGCCGCCGGCGATCATGCCGAAGAAATCGATGATCACCGCCCCGGACACCACCAGCGCCGCAGAGATGAGGAACATTGCCAGGTTGCGCAGCCGCAGCGGCGCCGGCTGCAGCGCGCCGCCGGCCCGAATCCGGTTCCAGGCCTTCAGCGCCAGCGCCGCCGCAAGCAGCGTCAGGCCGATGGAAAGAAGAGTCGGAAAGAACGTCGGCGGCAGGCCGAAATACATTCCCTCCTCGGTGTCGAGGGGGATGATCACGAAAATCAACAGGAGGCCGACAAGCGCAAGCATCACGCCGCCGACCAGATCAGCCTTCTCCACGACTCTGTATTCCTCCCGACCGCCGCTGTTTGTTTTTTATCGCGGCGGATTTGATTTTGGCTGGTCCCGGTCGCTGCACCGGCTCAGCGTCATAGTAAGAGGCGCATAGGGTATGTCAATCAGCCAATACTACAATCTGAGGAAGTGAAAGTGGCCGGGAACGGCGAAAAACCGCGATTCCGCGATCGCGGGCGGGGCGCCTTCCGCGTCACCTGCAGCCGTGCGGCAGGCGCCCCGATCCTCCGGCCGGCGGCTTCAGTCGGCGCCGTCGGCGACTTCCTTGCGGTAGGCCTCGATGGTCTCGGCGACCGTCCGCATGCTGTCCAGCGCTGCCGGAAAGCCGCAATAGATGGCGGTCTGCAGAATCACCTCGACGACCTTCTCCTCGCTGACACCGTTGCGCAGCGCGCCGCGGACATGGGCCCGCAGCTCGTGCGACCGGTTCAGGGCCGTCAGCATGCCGATGTTCAGCATGCTGCGCTCCGGCTTCGACAGGGCCGGCCGTTGCCAGATGTCGCCCCAGGCCCACTCGGTCACCATCTTCTGGAGCGTCGCCGTCAGGTCGGTGACGCCCGCCAGGGAGCGGTCCACATGCGCGTCGCCCAGCACTTCGCGGCGCATCGCTACGCCCTTCTCGAACAGTTCGGTCTGAAATTCCGGCCTCGCGCTCATCGGGGCTCCTCTCGTCGGGTGGGGATCGCGGCCAGTCTCGGCCGGTTGTGGTGAACAGCTAGACTGGACATTTGGAGCGGTCAACATATTGTATGACGAGAGTATTGTCGAACGATGGCCGCCGATTGACCAGCGGATCGG
This sequence comes from Thalassobaculum sp. OXR-137, assembly GCF_034377285.1. Lineage (NCBI taxonomy): Bacteria > Pseudomonadati > Pseudomonadota > Alphaproteobacteria > Rhodospirillales > Thalassobaculaceae > Thalassobaculum > Thalassobaculum sp. OXR-137. The sequence goes on from NZ_CP139715.1 coordinate 2,961,751, forward strand.
CGCCGCGGGCTGCGTCCCGCTGGTCCGTATTTCCGTCGTATTGTATGATCTCGAACGATTGGCCCGGTGCTCAAAACCGGGCGACATCTGCACGATGGGTCCGCAGCGGCTTATGTCGGCGGACTTCTAGAAGAGGCAATGAACGGCAGATGCCAAAATGACCGATTCCGATGCCGCGTTCCGCGTCGAAAAGATTGCGGCCCCCCTGCGCTACAGCGTGACCGAAAGCATCCGCAGCGCGATCTCCGCCGGGCGATTCAAGGCCGGCGACCGTCTCCCCGAGCGCGAGCTGTGCGAACTGACCGGCGTCAGCCGCACGCTGGTCCGCGAGGCCATGCGGCAGCTCGAGTCCGAGGGCGTCATCACGGTGGAGCCGCATCGCGGCCCGTTCGTCGCCCGGCTCTCCCGCACCCAGGCGGAAGGGGTCTATCAGGTGCGGATCGAGCTGGAGGGGCTGGCCTGCCGCCTGTTCGCCGAGAACGCCACCGAGGCCCAGCGCCAGGCGCTCAAGGACGCCTTCAAGGATCTGCAGGCGGCGGCCCGCCGCTCCGATCCGCAGAACCGCCTGCGCGCGAAGAACCAGTTCTATGCCTGCCTGCTCGAAGGCGCGCAGAACGAGGCGCTGGGGAGTTGCCTGCACATCCTGAATTCCCGCGTCAGTCTGCTGCGCGCGACCTCGATGACCGCGCCCGGTCGGATCAAGAAGAGCATCGCCGAGCTGTCGTCCCTGATGGAGGCCCTGATGGCCCGCGACGGCACCCGCGCCTGCGAGCTCGGCCAGCATCATGTCCGCATGGCTGCCGAGGCGGCCTTGAAACTCCTCTCCACGGACGAGGCCGGCTGACGGTTACGGCCCTCCCTCCTCCCCGATAGCGGCGCATCCCGACGCAAAGTCCGAAAAGGTCACCCCATGCCCAACGACGCCCTCCCGGAATACGACCTCTTCGCCATCCGCTATGCCACAAGGGATGCCCAACGGCGCGACCACTTCATCGGCGGCGATCCCCATGACGGGCCGATGCCGATCGACTATTACATGTGGGTCGCCATCGCCGACGGCACCGCCATCGTCATCGATACCGGTTTCAAGGAAGAGGTGGCGCGCCAGCGCAAGCGCACCTTCCTGCGCTGCCCGGTGGAAACGCTGGGACAGCTCGGCGTGGACCCGGCGCGCGTCTCCGACGTCGTGCTGACTCACCTGCATTACGACCATGTCGGCAATTTCGATCTGTTCCCGAACGCCTCGTTCCATCTTCAGGAAACGGAGATGCACTACGCGACGGGGAAGTACATGCGCTATCCGCGCCTCGCCCATTCCTTCGAGGTCGAGGATGTCTGCGGCATCGTCCGGCTCAACTTCGCCCGCCGGGTGGCGTTCTACGACGGCGACGCCACCATCGCGCCGGGCATCCGGGTGCACCGCGCGGGCGGGCATTCGGCCGGACTGCAGTTCGTCAGCGTCAATACCCGGCGCGGCTGGGTCGTGCTGGCCTCGGACGTGACCCATTTCTACGAAAACATGGAGACCGAGCGGCCCTTCGTGACCTCCTTCCATATTGGCGAGATGCTCGAAGGGTTCGGGCTGCTGCGATCGGTCGCCCCGACCCCGGACCACATCGTTCCGGGTCACGATCCTCTGGTGATGACGCGCTATCCGGCTGCCAGTCCCGCCCTGGACGGCATCGCGGTGCGCCTCGACGCTTCGCCGGTAACGCAGACGTTCTGAACGCGGCGGGTGAAGCGGCGCCGGCGTGAAGGGCCGGGCTTACGCGATTGCCCCCCACCAGCGGCGCGTCAGCAGGATCGCCAGAAGGCCCTGCGCGGCGAGCGCCACGGTCGCCGCCTGCGCCCCGAGGACCTCGGCGAGGAAGCCGAGATAGAAGAAGCCGACCGGTCCGATCCCGATGCAGACGGACAGCAGGCCGAGCAGGCGGGCGCGCATCTCCACCGGGGCGTGGAGGTAGACGAGGGTGGCCTGCATGACGCTGAACCCGGCGCCGCCGATGCCGACCAGCAGCAGCGCCCCGCCGGCCAGCGCTACCGACGGGATCGTGGCGAACGCGATCAGGGTGGCCATGAAGAGGGCGATACCGCCGACATAGATCCGTCTGTACCAATGCGGGCGGGAGAGCGCGGCGATCGTCAGGGCACCGAGGAAGGCACCGACACCGTCGATCCCTGCCAACAGTCCGACGCCCTCCGGCCCCAGGTTCAGGTGGTCCTTGCCGAGCACCGGGATCATGCTGAGGCCAGGCCAGCCGAAGACGTTGTAGATCACGGTCATCATCAGCACGCCGGTCATCCGGCGATCGCCGCGCACCCAGGCGAAACCTTCCCGGACCCGCTGCAGCACCGGTGCGGTGTCCGTGACGCCGGTCCGGCTCCGGATGCGGATGCGCAGGGCGGCCACCAGCGCAACCGCGTACAGCGCGGCCCCCAGCCAGAACACCCCGGCGATCCCGGCGGTCGCCAGGATCAGCCCGCCCACGGTCGGGCCCAGCATGCGGCTGGCATTGTTGGTGCCGACGTCGAGCGACATCGCCGGGCCCATCCGCTCGGGGCCGACCGTGTCGCCGATCATCATGCGCCGCACCGGATTGTCCGTCGCCCAGCCCAGCCCGTTCACGAAACTGGCGACGGCCAGGTGCCAGACCTCCAGCATGCCGAGCGAGCCGAGGACCGCGATGGCAAGGGAACTCGCCATCATGGTCAGGACCACGAAGATCAATGCGCTGCGCCGTTCGAGCCGCTCGGCGACGGCGCCAAGGACGGCACCGAACAGTCCCATCGGCAGCAGCCGCAGCATGGTCAGCATGACGACCAGGAACGCTGATTCGGTCGCCTGATAGGCGAACACTCCGACGGCCAGCAGTTCCAGCCAGCGGACGACGAACACCATCAGTCCGACCAGCCACAGGCGCCGATAGTCGGGCACTGCCAGCAGCCAACCGCGCCGGTCCCCCGCGGACTGACCCAAATCGATCTCCTCCACCGCGTTTCTTATCGTTGTTTCAGTCATCCCGGGCGAATGCCGGTCTAGGCAGGGGCGAGCATAGCCTACGCCCCGGATGTCGGCACCTGCGGTCTCGGCGCAGAGGCCGCCATCGTCGGGCCAGGGCCGGGCGGTCGAGCCGCAACAAATTGTTAAGGATATTTATTTTAATTTAATTCCGATACGCCATCTAACGGCGGCAATCGCTGGTGGCTCAAGGTTCTTAAGGACGGCGCGGAATCGATGCCCTCAAATATTCTAGTCGTAGAAGATGATCCGGATATCGGCAGGCTGATCGCCAGAATATTGGGCGAGGCCGGCTTCGGCGTGACCGTCTCGACGACGGGCGCTGGCGCGGAAGAACATGCGCGAAAGAGCCGTCCGGATATCGCCATCGTCGATCTGATGCTGCCGGATACCGATGGCCTCTCCCTCGTGCGCGACTTCAAGGCGCGACACGCTTGCGGGATCATCATCGTCAGCGGTAGGGGGGAACCTGTCGAGCGGATCGTCGGCCTGGAGATCGGTGCCGACGACTACGTCACCAAACCGTTCGAGCCCCGCGAACTGGTCGCCCGGGTCCGCAGCGTTCTGCGCCGGACGATGGCGCCGCAGCAGCAGGCGGTCGGGACCGCTCCGACGACTTGCGCGAGCGAGGCCGCGGCGGTCTATGAGTTTCAGGGATGGAAGCTGGACACCGGCTCGAGGACGCTATGCGACGAGGGCGGCACGGACGTGCCGCTGACCACCGGCGAATTTCAGATGCTCGTAGTGCTGCTGGAGCGCGCCGGCCGGGTCCTGAGCCGGGACCAGCTGCTCGACCTCACCCATGGCAGCCAGACTCCAGCCTTCGACCGCAGCGTCGACGTGCAGATCGGCCGGATCCGAACCAAGATCGAATCCGACCGGGGACAACCGCAGATCATCAAGACGGTCCGCAACGGCGGTTATATGCTGGCGGTTCCGGTACGCCGGCACTGACTGGAGCGACGTCGCTCCACGCTCAACGGTATCGCGACGACCTGGCTCCCCCTACAAGCTCTCCGGTCGCCGGCTGCGGCACCGCGACGACCTGGGCAGGGCGCTCCGCGGCGATCTCCACGGACGGGAAAGTGAGGGTAGCGACGGTCCCGCCGGACAGGGGGCATTCGATCCGAAGGTTGCCGTTCATCTGTTCGGCCAGGGTTTTGACAATGGCGAGCCCCAGTCCCGTCCCGCCGGTGCAGTCCGCCCGATCCCGCCCGCTGGCGAGGAACGGTTCTCCGATCCGGGAGATCATGTCCGAGGGAATGCCGGGCCCCCGGTCGGCGACACTGACGGAAACCGATTCGCCGTCGCACTTGGCGGCAACCGTGATCGAGGCGCCGACCGGCGAGAATTTGATGGCGTTCGACAGCAGATTGAGAATGCACTGACGCATTGCCCGCTCGTCGATCCAGGCGATGCCGCGGGACGGGGCCGGCCGGACGAGATTCTGCTGTCGGGCCGCCGCCAGCACCGATGCTGACGCCAGGACTGAGTCGATCACCGTGTCGATTTCGACGGCGCTCGGGCTGATCGGATAGGCGCCGTGCTCGATCCTGGCCATGTCCAAGACGTCGTTGATCAGATCGAGCAGGTGCAATCCGCTGGTATGAATGTCTTCCGCATAATCGATGTATTTCTGGACGTCGCCGGCGTCGAGCATCTTGCGGCGCATGATGTCCGAGAAGCCGATCACGGCATTCAATGGCGTCCGCAGTTCATGGCTCATGTTCGCCAAGAACCGGGACTTGGCGTTGTTCGCCGCATGAGCGATCCGCAGTTGCTCCCCGAGTTCCTTGGTCACCTTTTCAAGGGACCGGTTCACCGCCACGAACTCCGACATGTCGCGGGCGATCGCAGCGACGGACGGGCTTCCGTCCTCGACGAACTGGGCCAGGGTCACATGGGCGGGGAAGGTTGTCCCGTCGCGTCTCAGCGCGTCGACGATCCGCATGCCGGTCATCGGGCCTGGCCGGTCGACGGATTCCGAGAGGTAGCCGGCGGCAAGGCTCTCGTGTCGGTGGCGCAGGTTCTCCGGCAGCAGCATCGCCAGAGGTTTGCCGATGATCTCCGCTGCGGGCCAGCCGAACAGGCGCTCGGCGGCGTCGTTGAAGGTTCTGATACGTTGCCGCGCATCGAGCGTGATGATGGCGTCCGGCGCGGAGTGCAGGACGACCTCGAGCCGGTCGCGGGCGGTGGCGATCTCGTGCTGGAACGCGACCCGTTCGGTGATGTCCTCGAGGATCCAGACAAAATGGGTGAGCTGCCCGTCCGGGTCGTGGACCGGAGACCGGATCAGCGTGCACCAGAGATCGGTATCGCCCGTACGGCGGATGTGCAAGGTCTGGATCGGGCCGTTCGGCTCGAGCACCTCGACGCTGTTCCCCGCACGAATGTCCGTGAAGGGCCGGGCCGTGGTGGGATCCAGGGGCGTGCCAAGCAGATCCTCGGCGCGTCGGCCTGTCAGTTCCTCGTACTTCCGGTTCACATAGACTGCGGATGCTTCGTCTGACGCCTCGGAAATTGCGACACCGACGCTCGCGCAGTCGAGGGCATGGCTCTTGATCTGCAACTCGATCTCGTGGTGTTTGTTCCGGAACAGTTCTTCGGTCGCCAGGCCGACCACCAGGATCCCCGCGAGATTGCCGCCCAGGAACACCGGCCAGGTGGCCTCCAGGATCGCGATCCCTTCGTGCAGGGAATGGCCGACGAAGAATGCCGGCACCACGGCCGCGGACGCGGCCAGGCCCAGCAGCGTGAACCGGCCGGGGCCGAGCGCGTGCACGCCGCTTCGGATCAGGTAGACGCGGGCGACACAGCCGATGGCGGCGAACACGGCCAGTCCGATCAGGCCGCCGGTCGCGGCCGACCCGCCGACATGGATCCTGGCGGCTCCGCCGATCAGGGCTGCGACGATGGCGCCCAGCGGTCCGGCGAAGAGTCCGGCGGCCATCATCGGCCCGGCCCGGGTGTCGAAGGTCGATCCGTCCAGGACATAGATCGGGGAGAGGATCACCAGGACCGCGATGAGACCCATCGCGCCACCGATCAGGAGACTCCGGGCCGGCCGGCCGAGCCTGGCGTTGAGGCGCCAGGAGATCGCGAAGATCAGGGCAGCGGCGGCGCAGAGAAGACCGATATTGGAAATGAAGGGGATCAGCACGTCCATCTCCTTTCAAGAGTCGGTCTGTGGGGGAGGGACCGGGGGCGGTCCCTCCCGATGGCCTTATGCGGCGCGCGCGTTCTCCAGGTAGCGGCCGACTTCCGCGCGGAGCAGTTCGGCCTGGGCGGCCAGTTCACCCGATGCCGAATGCACATTGCCGGCCGCGGTCGTCGTCTCGCTCGCGGACTGGGTGACGAGGGCGGTGTTGCGCGCAACCTCCGCAGTGCCCTGAGAAGCCTCTTGGACGTTCTTGGAGATCTCGTCGGTGGCGGCCGACTGCTCCTCGACCGCGGAAGCGACGCCGGCCGACATGCTGGACACCTCGCTGATCGCGCCGACGATCACGCCGATCGCGTCCACGGCCTGGTCGGTGGCGCTGCGGATGCCGAGAACCTGGTCCTGGATCCGGCCGATGGCCTGACCGGTCTGAGTCGCCAAGCCCTTGACCTCGGCTGCGACCACGGCGAACCCCTTGCCGGCTTCACCGGCCCGGGCCGCCTCGATGGTGGCGTTGAGCGCCAGCAGGTTGGTCTGCTCCGCGATGTCGGAGATCAGGGTGACGACGCTGCCGATCTCGTCGGCGGCCTGGCTGAGCGCCCGAACGAGGTCGTTGGCCGTCTCAGCCTTCTGGCTCGCCTCGGTGGTCTTTGTGCTGGCGGAGGCTACTTGGCGGGAGATCTCGGCGATCGAGGCACTGAGTTCCTCCGCCGCCGACGCCACGGTCTGCACGTTGGCCGATGCCTGCTCGGTTGCCGCGGCAGCCGTTGTGGTCTGACTGCGGGTCGAGTCCGCCAGACTGGAGAGACTGGACGCAGTCGCCTGAAGCTCCGTCGAGGCCGAAGCGACGATCTCGACCGCCCCGCGGACCTTGTCCTCAAACGCGTCGGTCATGGTCCGGAAGTGCTCGACTTTGGCCTTCATGCCTTCGGTAGCGGCGTTGATCCGGGTCGAGCTGTTGAGATAGTGACCCTTCAGACCTTCGGGACGGATGGTGCGGTAGTAGCGTCCCTTGGAGACGGCTTCCATCGCCGCCCCGGCCTCGCGGACGAAGGCGTCGGTGACGTCGACCATGTGGTTGACCGAATGCAGCATGCGGCCGAATTCGCCGGCTTCGGTGATGCGGAACAGCCGCTGCTCGAAATCGCCGGCGGCGACCGCCTCGCAGACCTTCCGCGTGTCGGTGATGGAGCGGAAGGAACGCCTGGCGCAGATCACGGCCAGCACCGCCGCACCGGCGGCGCCCGCACCGGCCAGGGTGGTCACGATCGACTGGCCGGGGAGGGGAATCCAGGGCATGGCCGCTGCGACCGCACCGAGCGCCGCACTGGTCGTGGCCAGCGCAATCGACTTAGAGAGTGAGCACGTATTCATCATAGGATACCCCCTTCTGGCTAAGAACTCCGGACAGGAACTTGTGCGCTTCGGCCATGCCGTCCTTGCGGTTGCTCGGCGTGTCTTCGATGCGCTTCAGTTCGCGATACATCTCGCTGACGATCTTTATTTTCGCCGGGTCGGGCTTCCGTCGATTCGAGTGGTAGCCCAGGATCGACCCGTTCCGGTCGAGGCTGGCGGTCACATGGGCGAGCACCCAGTAATGGTCGCCGGACTTCGTCAGTTCATGACGTAGGCGAAGATCTCGCCTTTCGCCTGGATCGCGTCCCACAGCAGCTTGAAGACGTTGCGGGGCATGTCCGGATGACGGATGAAGCTGTGCGGCTGGCCGAGAGTTTCTTCCACGGTGTACCCGGCGATCCGAAGGAACACATCGTTGGCGTACGTGATCCGGCCGGTGGTGTCCGTCTTCGAGACGATGATCTCGTCGTCCCCGAAGAACACCTCACGGTTCGTTGGCGTTATCTTCTGCTTGGCCATCGCGATGTTCCTTTCTGCCAAATCCGCACGGTTTCCAGGTTTCAGTGATGCCGATCCACGCACGCGAAAGCGTCCTTCACGGCATGGAAGGCCGTGAGAACAGCGGGGTCGAAATGATCGGGTAGGGTGCGCCCGTCGCCCTGCAGGATGCAGGCGGACGCTTCTTGGTGGGTGAGCCCCGGTTTATAGGGTCTCGGCGACCGAAGCGCATCATAGACGTCGGTCAGCGCGACAATCCGCGCCGGAAGCGGGATGTCGTATCCGGCAAGCCGGTTATAGCCGGTCCCGTCGAATCTCTCGTGGTGGTAGCGCGCGATCTGCGACGCCATGCCGGAGAGCCGGTGGTTCTCCGCGGTCAGGATCGAGTGTCCGATCTCTCCATGACGCCGCATCGCCTCGAATTCCTGCTCGGTCAGGGGGCCGGGTTTGTTCAGGATGGTCTCGGAGATGCCGATCTTGCCAATGTCGTGCAGCACGGACGTGCTGGTGATGTCTTGGGCAAGCGCCGCCGGCAGGCCCATGGCGCCGCACAGAATGTCCGTATAGCGGGCGACAAGATCCGAATGGGTGCTCGTTATCCTGTCGTGGTACGCGAGCGCCCTGGCCAGCCAGCCGATCCCGTCTATCGCGATCTCATCGTGCTCCCTGACCGGGGCGAGGAGATCGGCATCCAGGCGGGCGATCAGTGCGCCCATGTCTAGGGGCTTCTCGAAGGTGGCGCTGATCGGCAGCCCGACGGTCCGGGTCGTGGACAGGTTCTGGGGGACGCCGCTCATCAGGTAGAACCGGATGCCGCGCTCGAGATTCCGCGCCGCCGCCGCGGCGATCAGGCCGTGGCCATCCAGTCCAGGCATGGAGACATCGGTGATGACTGCGGTGATCGCCGCATTGGACGCTTCGATCGCGGTGAGGCAGTCGAGGCCGGAGGCTGCGGTTTCGGCCCGATAGCCGGCAGCCGTGAGAATGCGCCGCAGCAGTTGGCGGATGGCCGGCTCGTCATCGACGACAAGGATGACGTGGAGGCTGCGAGCCTCTTTTAGTGCGCTGCCGGCGGCGCGCTCGCGATCGTCCGAAGAGTCAGACGGTATGCCCGTTCTTACATTCGCCAACACCGCGCAACTCCCACGATCGAATGCGACATGGTCGATGCTGGGAGAATGAAGGAGCTATGCAACGCCACGATGTGCGGGGGTTTTCAGAATATGTCAGTTTGTTTCAGCCTGACGCATTCGGGCCTTGGCGATCGCGGAGGAGAGCTCGACCATGGTGATCGGCTTGCGCAGGACCGTGGCGCTCGGCGCCGTCCCCTGCAGTCCGGTCAGGTCGAAACCGCTGATCGTGATGAACGGGACGTGAGGCCAGCGGTCGGCAACGGCGGTCTGCAGATCGGATGCCGGCCGACCCGGCATTGTATGGTCGCTCAAGACCGCGATCGGCGCGTCGCTGACGGTTTCGAGATATCCCAGCGCCTCGTCAATGCGTCCCGTCAGGACCGGATCGTAGCCGAGCTGCGAGAGCATCCGGCCCGTCACCGACAAGACGTCCGGATCGTCATCGACCACGAGCACCCGGCCTCCGCCGGTAAGGGCGGTCTCCGGCTCGGCATCCTTGGGTTTCGCAATGGAGATGGGCAGCTGGATCCTGAACACGGTCCCCGCTCCCGGCTGGCTCTGGACGGTCAGGCGGCCCTTCCAGCTGGTGACGATGCCGTAGGCCACCGACAGGCCGAGGCCGCTGCCCTGGCCGACCGGCTTGGTCGTGAAAAACGGATCGAAGACCCGGCCCATGACGTCGGCAGTCATGCCGGGGCCGTCGTCCTCCACCTCGATGCGGACCTGCTGCGACGGGCCGCCGACCCAGTCGGGATCTGGATCCTCGTTGACCAAACAGCGCACGGAGATCGACCCGCCGCGGGAGCCGATCGCGTCGACCGCATTGTGGATAAGGTTGACAAGAACCTGCTGAAGCCGGCCCGCATTCGCCTCTACCATGGGGCCGTCGGGCTGCACCACGGTGGTGAGCGTCACATTGGGCGGGATCGTCGGCCGGATCAGCGCCGATGCCTCCGCGATGCTCTCGGACACCGACACGATCGATCGCTGGTCGTCGCCGGGTCGGGAGAAGGCCAAGAGCTGGGCGACGATCTCGCGTGCACGACCGGCCGCTCGTTTGATGACCTTGATGTCCTCGTGCTCAGGCGATCCTGCCGGCAGGGTCGTCAGCAGCAGGTCACTGTATCCGACGATCGGTGTCAGGATGTTGTTGAAGTCATGGGCAATTCCGCCGGCCAGGGTCCCAACTGTGCGCAGCTTGTCCGACTGGTGGAGCTGGCTCTGCAACTCGGTCTCGCGGGCGGCTGTCACGGCCCGTTCCACCGAGACGTCCCGGATCGCCGCGATGACGATCCGCTCGCCCTTGTGGAAGTGCGTGCTCAGGCCGATGGAGACGGGCACGCTCGAGCCGTCTTTGGCCCGGGCGATCAGGTCGCGCGCTTCCGTCATCGGCCCGCTTCGGGGCGAGCGCATGAAATCCTTGCGGTGGCCCACATGCTCCGCGCGGGCGGTTACCGGCACCAGGATTTCGATCGACTTGCCGATCAGCTCCGACGAGTCGTAGCCGAGGAGATCCGACACCCGGTCGTTGGCGAACCGGATGCTGCCGTCCGAATTCACGTAGATCAGGACATCCGGTACGGCGGAGATCAGGGCATTCACCTCCTGATGGGCCTCCGCCAGATTCACCGCAAGCTGGTACTGTCGGATGAGCATCAGGCAAAGCAGGGAGGCGCCGGCCAGCAGGACCAGGAACACCCCGACGCCGGCGTTCATCAGAGCTTCTAGACGATGGCTCAGGTCCTTCGCCTCCGCTCCATACGCCCGACTCTGGTTTCGGATCAGCGTTGCGATGGTGCGCAGCCCTTCCAGGACTGTGCGATCGTCCACGCGAATGGCCGTGTCGATCGCGACGATGCTGTGGCCATCGGCGTGCATGCTGATCGCCAGGTCGAGTTTGTCGCGATATTCGGCGACTCCACGCCTCACCTTGTCGATAGCCTGCTCGGCGTCCGGTACTACCAGGATGCGCTCGAGATCGGTGAGCAGGGCGAGCGCGGTCTCGCTGTTGGCCTTCGCGGCATCGGCATAGGCACGGTCGCCCCGCAGGACGTAGTTCTTCATGTTGTGGATCAGCCCGCCATAGCCGAGTTCGCGGTGGAGTGCGTTCAGCGGGCTGGGGGCACTATCGTTCAGGTCGATCAGGGAATCGAGAATCACGTGCTCTCGGTCCTGCAGATCGGCGATCCGCTGCCCGTATATGCCGATGACGACACAGACGACCAGTGTCGTGATCAGAACACCGGCTATCCGCCAGCTGAGAGTTTTTCTCGCGCGTTTGGGCATGGGGCTTCATCGAAGAATTGTTGTATTTTCCAACAATTAGGGACGAATTAATAAGAACCGGTTAACTCGCGGCGTCAGCGCGTCGTGGCCGGCGCGACGTGGGCGTTACCGGTCTGCCGCCGGACTGGCGGACGGGTCACCCCACGTCAACGTCGCCGGAACGAACAGCTCATCGACCGTGACCGGCCGGGCGGAAATGCCCTGGACGTGGGAGTATCGGCACAGGGCCTCCAGGGCCGGGCGGTTGGCGCGGATCCCGTAGGACCAGAAATTTTCGCCCAGGACCCGTCGGGACCGCGCGGCCTCGTCGGGGGCCCAGGGCAGGCTGGTGAACGGGGCCTGGCTCTCGTCGGTGCGCTCGACGGCATAGCGGCGGGAGGCTTCGAACGCCTCGCACACCCGCAGACAGAGCCCGGGGTCGCGTTCGGCGATCTCGCGGCGGATGCCGAGCAGGTGCATGATCGGAAAGATGCCGGTCCGCCGGGCGTAGTCGGCCTCCACGCCGGCATAGTCCACGAACAGGCGGTCGACGCCCGCCGCCCCGTCCAGGAACGCCGGGGGCGGCTTGTAGGCCACCAGCGCGTCGAGCACGCCGTCGCGCAAGGCGTCCGACAGGTTGGACGCGCCGGCCAGCGGCTCCAACTCGACGCCGCGGGGCCTCACCCGCACGATCGGCGCGCCGTCCCCGGCATAGGCGGGGCCGTATCGCCAGCGGATGTCGGACGCGCGTAGTCCGAAATCGTCCTCCAGCACGCCGCGCGCCACCAGCGCCGCCGTCATCGAGTACTCGCGGACCCCGACCAGGCGGCCGGCAAGGTCCCGCGGTCCCCGGATCCCGCGATCGGTGCGGATATAGATCGCCGAGTGCCGGAACGACCGCGACGGGAAGACCGGCAGGCCGACATAGGGGCAGTCGCCAGTCGATGTCAGATACAGGTAGTTGCTGAAGGACAGTTCGGTGACGTCGTAGGCCTGCGCGTCGAAGGCCCGGGCGAAGATTTCCTCCAGCGGCGCCGTGACGAAGTCGGCGGCAACGCCGTCGATCCCGACCAGCCCCGCCATCAGCGGCAGGGTGCGGTCGTAGGCGCCGACCGCGATCCTGAGCCGGGTGGTCAGACGACCAACTCCTCAAGCACGCCGCGGCAATCCATCTCGTACTCCAGGTCGACGACGGGCGGCCGGTCGAAATGCCAGGTGACGCCCCCAGGGGCGGCGCCGCGGGCGACGATCTCGCCGGCGAGGAACGGGTGGATATCGTGTACCGTATAGACCTGGGTGGCCGTCACGTCCGTCCAGCCGGCGCCGAGGGCGCCGAGCCGCCGTTCCATCTCGCCCAGCACGAAGCGCGCCTTCTCGGCGATCGCCTCCGCGCTGAGGTCGCCGCGCCGTACGATGTGGTCGCGGTAGTTCCCGAGCCCTTCGGGGCATTCGCCGCTGCCGGCCACCACGAAGGACGGGCGGGGCTCCTCCCGCGCGACGGTGAAGGTGAAGGCGTGGAACGATGGTTCGGCGGGGCCGCCGACTTCAGGGCAGACATTGCTGCGCGCCACCGGATTGGTCGATCCGTCGAAGATGCCCCAGCGCGCCAGCGTGTCCACATAGCGCTCGTTGAAGTGCCGGAAACCCTCCTCGGAGAACTGGCCGGGAGACCGCAGCTCGCAGGCGCAGAACGCCGTGAGCGGCCGTTCCTCCGCCTTTATGATCCCCTCGATCCGCGCGAAGCCCTCATCCAGCGGGACCGGCCGCCGAAACTGGACGCGCCGCATCCCGAAGCCGGACAGGGCCGCAACGCCGGCGGAATACTGGAAGACCCCGGGGACGAACCTGTAGCCCCCAGGCTGGAAATCGACGGTTGTCATCGCGGAGGTCCCGGTGGGTTTCGCCAAGCCCGATCATTCTGCGCATTGGCGACACCGGCCCGCAACCGCAACTCGATCCCGACCTGTGCCGACGTGTCCGTGTCCGATGTCGCCGATCAGCCGGGATTTCCGGCAACCCGCAGGACGCGGACGTCCGGACGCCCGGACGGATCGCGCGTCACCTCGGCCTCCACCCCGTAGACGGCGGCGAGATTGGCTTCGGTGAGGACGTCGGCGGCGGTTCCGGCGGCGACCAGGCGGCCGTGCTGGATCAGCGCCAGCCGGTCGCAGTAGCGGGCGGCCAGATCCAGGTCGTGGACCGCGATCACCCCGACGCCGCCGCGAGTCGCCAGCCGGTTGCGCACGATGTCCATCAGGCTGAGGCGCCAGTACAGGTCCAGGGCCGAGGTCGGCTCGTCCAGCAGCAGCACGTCGGGATCGCGGATCATCGCCAGCGCGAAACCGACAAGCTGTCGTTTTCCGCCCGACAGGGTCGACAGCGGCGCCATGGCGATCGCCTCCAGCCCCAGGGCGTGGAACAGCCCGTCGATCCGGTCGCCCAGAGCCCGGTCGGACAGGCCCAGGTCGAGTGTCCGTGCGGTGCTCCAGACCAGTTCCACCGGCCGCAGCGCGCTGCCCGCCGGCGGCGCCTGGGGCATGGCGGCGACCGACCGGTACCAGTCGGCATGGCTGAAGGACTGGATCGGCCGGTCGTCGAGCAGGATGCGGCCCTCCGCCGGATGTTCTCGCGACAGTGCGCGCAGCAAAGTCGATTTTCCGCTGGCGTTCGGACCGAGCAGGCCGAGGAGCTGGCCGTCTTCGACCGGCGGGATGGAGATGTCGTGGACCACCCGCTGGCGGCCGTAGGCGACCGACACGGCGGAAAGGCTGAGACGGGTCATCGCATCCTCCGCTGCAGAGCGAGCAGGCCGAGAAAGACCGGCACGCCGATCACCGCTGTGAGGATGCCGACCGGCACGATGGCGCCGGGCAGCACGGATTTGGACAGGAAGGACGCGACGGACAGCATCAGCGCGCCGCACAGAACCGCCCCCGGCACCAAGGCGCGGTGATCCTCGCCCAGGAGCAGCCGGGCGATATGCGGCCCGACCAGCCCCACGAAGCCGATGGAGCCGACGAAACAGACCGCGAAGGCGGCGAGCACGGAGGTGCGAAAGATGACCTGGACCCGCAGCTTCGCCACGTCGAGCCCGGCACTGCGGGCATAAGCCTCACCGCCGCGCAGCATAGTCATCCACCACACATGGCGCAGGCTGAACGGCAGGACGGTCAGGAAACAGGCGGTCACGATCGCCACCTCCCACCAGCCGGCCTTGGTGAGATTGCCGATGGTCCAGAAAACGATCTGCTGGATCGCGTCGGCATCGGCGACGTAGTGCAGGGCCGAGGTCAGGGCGTTGCACAGGAAGACCAGGGCGATGCCGAACAGGACCACGGTCTCCCGCGCGCCATTGCCGAACCGCACCACGGCCAGGATCACCATGCCGGCTCCCAGCGCGAAAAGCAGCGCCAGCACGGGGAGGGCGGCGGTCTGCGGGATCAGCGGCATGGACGGCGCCAGGATGATGGCGACGCTGGCACCCAGCACAGCCGCCGCCGATACCCCCAGGGTGAAGGGGCTGGCCAGCGGATTGTCCAGGATGGTCTGGGATTCGACCCCGGCGAGGCCGAGACAGGCGCCGACGACGACCGCGATCAGCGCGTCCGGCATCCGCACCTGCCACAGAATCACCCGGTGGCGCGGATCGAGACTGTCCGGGTCGAGGATCCCGACCACGATGTCCCAGAGGCCCAGGCCGGCCGGTCCGGCGGAAAGGTCGAGCAGCAGGCTCAGCATCAGGGCCGTGGAGAGAGCGGCGAGAACGGCGGTCCGTTTCCGGGTCAGCCCGGCATAGGCGTCCAGGGTCGAGGTCATGCGGTCAGTCCCGGTGCGCCGTGGCGAAATAAGTACCGTCGACCTCGAACGGCAGGAACGCCTCGAAGATCCGCTCCAGCGTGGCTTGCGGATCGGTGTCAGCCATCAGCTCCGGATGCAGCCACGCGGCGAACGCTTCCAGCACGACGATGTTGAAGGGCGAGTTGTAGAAATTGTGCCAGACGACATGGGCGCGCCCGTTTCGGACCGCTCCAAGGCTGGCGAATTCCGGTTGGGACAGATAACGCCGCAGGCTGTCCCGACCGGTCTCCGCGGTCATGCCGGGCCCGACCGCGACCGGCGGATCCCCGCGCTCGTACTCTTCCCGTGTTCCCGACGCGGTGCCGATCCAGACATCCGGATCCTCGACGATCAGGAATTCGGCCGTGTGCTGGGTGGTGGGGCCGGGGGCCGTGCCGTCGGCGATGTTGCGACCGCCGGCCAGCTCCACGAAGGGGCCGAGCATGCCGTCGGCCATGCCCCAGCAGCATTCTCTGCGGCCGGGATGGACCTGCAGGAAGACGGACGGCCGGCTCGGCGCCGTGGCCACCTTGTCGAGCACCGCCTGGCGGCGCGCGCGATAGAAATCGGTATAGGCGGCGGCCCGCGTCTCCTCGCCGAGGACGCGGCCGATCAGCTCGACCGACGGCAGGGTGTTGTTCAGCGGGTCCAGCCGGAAGTCGATGAACAACACGGCGATGCCGGCCGCCTCCAGTTGGGCGATCAGCTCGGCGTTCTCGGCCCCGGGTCCGTGGTCGCCGAGCCCGAAGATCGCCACCTGCGGATCCAGGTCGATGATCCGCTCGACCGACACGCTGTCGGCGTTGCGGTGGCCGAAAAGCGGAATGTCGCGGGCTTCGGGGAAGCGGACATAAAGCTGCTGTTCCAGCTCCGGCTGGGTCCAGCCCAGGGTCGTCATCATGCCGACGAGACCCTCCACCGGATGGTCCGGACGCAAAAGCGCGAGGAGCGGTATGTACCGCCCCTCGCTGATCACGAACCTCTCCACCGGCCGCTCGACCGTCACCCGACGGCCGGCGATATCGGTGATCTCTAGCGGCTCCGCCAGGGCGGGGAAGGCCGCCAGGCAGAAGGTGGCGGCCAGCAGCCGTAGCCGTTTCATTCGCACGGGGCGCTCCGTCGATGGGGGCTCAGAACCGGACCTTTGCGCTCAGCAGGAAGGAGCGTCCCGGCTCGTTCAGAACCTCCACGCCGGGGTATTCCTGGCCGTAGGAGGCCCGGTCGGCATAGGTCTCGTCGAAGATGTTCTTCACCGTCGCCCGCACCGTCAGGAAGGGATGGGTCTCCGGTGTGTAGGAGACGAAGGCGTTCGCGACCTCATAGGCCGGGAAGGGCACGCCGGGGGAGGAGGTGTAGATGTCGGTGCTGTCCTCCTCGAAGAAGAACTGCGCATCCGCTCCGATGGTGACGCCGGTGGCGGGGACGGTGTAGGCCGCCTCCGCCGTCACGACCTGTCCGATCGCGGTGCCGATATACTGGTACTCCGAAGTGCCGGAGTTGCCGTTGATCTCGGTGTCGATATCGGCATAGCCGATCTTCACGAAACCGTCCGCCCATTCGTACCCGGCGCCGATCTCGAAGCCGACCGATTCCAGGTCGCTGTAGACGTTCGGCCCGCCGCGATATTCCTCGTCGCGGATGTCGTCGATGGTGGTCTTGAACACCTTGCCGTAAAGGCTGAAGCCGGCGAGGCGGGGGCTGATGCCCTCGCCCCTGAATTCCAGGCCGGCAAAGACGTTGTCGGCGGTCGAGGGCTCCATGCCGCCGCTCGGATAGGCCCAGTCCGGGTTGACGATGAAGGGTTCGGCCAGGTCGACCCCGCCGAAGACGTGGGACGCACCGGCGCTGGCCGTCAGGAAGGGCAGCAGGTCGTATTCGCCGGAAATGTTGCCGGACAGTCCGGCGTTCTCGGAGTCCGAGCCGTCCAGCCCCTCGAAGCGGTGCAGGTCGCCGCGGCCGCCGAAGGAGATCCGCATCCGGTCGGTCGGCTCCAGCCGCGCCTGGGCGAACAGGCCGTAGTTCTGCGCCTTCTCCTCGAGGCCCATCCATTCCGCGCCGTAATCGGGGAACGAGCCTTCGCTGGTGTCCGAGTAGAAATCGACGCCGACATCCACCGTGCCGAGCGCGATCTCCGACGTGTTGGCCAGCATCCCGTTCAGGCTCTCGTAGGTCCCGAAATTGTCGTTGCCGGTTTCCAGGGCGTCGAGATGGGTCGTCGCCAGGGCCAACCGGCCATAGGGGTTCAGCAGGCCGGTCGGCGTGGCGTTCTCGAAGGAGACGACCAGGTTCTCGCGCTCCAGCCGGTAGTTGCGGGTGGCGGCGGTGGGGCGTCCGGCGTCCGTCGAGATGAAGTTCGCGCGATAGGGCCGGTCGCCGTCATCCTCCACGTTCTCGTAGGACAGTTCGAACCGGTAGCCGGTGTCGTGCTGGTAGGCGAGCTTGCCCAGACCGCTCACGAAGTCGGTCTCCGAACCGAGAACCCGGTTGCCGTCGCCGTCCTCGAACTCGTCGCCTCGGGCGAGCTTGAAGTAGCCCAAAGCCTCGAAGCCGGAGTTCCGGCCGAACAGGGTCAGGTCGTTTGAAAGGGTATTGCCGTTGGTGTTGAACTCGGTGCCGGCCATACCGCCGAAATTATCGCCTGGCGCCAGCAGGTCGGCCACGTCCTTGGTCTCGTAAGCGATGGATCCGCCCAGCGCGCCCGGTCCGGCATCGGCAGGGGCGACGCCCGGATTGACCCGCACCGCCTTCAGCAGATCCGGGTCGATCAGGGTCGTGGCGTTGTGGTGGAACAGCTTGTTCTTCTGACGGGAGCCGTCGATCGTGACGGAGAGGTTGGTCTCCTCCACGCCGTTCACATAGACCTTCTGGGAGATCGGCAGGGAACTGCCCACCTGGACGCCCGGGGTGCTCTTGAAGACGTCCTGCAGGTCCTGGGGATCGAGCCGTTCCAGGGTTTCGGTGTCGAGCGACACGGTGGACGGACCCGCATAGTCGGCCACTCCGCCACGGCCGGCCACCACGATCGGATCCAGGGTGACGGCGGACGAGCTGGCCGCCGGCGCGGTGATGACCGCCCCGCCATCGCCGACCTCGGAGATCAGACCGGTACCGGCCAGCAGCGTGCGCAGGGCGGCTTCCGGCGCCATGGTGCCGGCCAGCGCGGTCGATGTCTTGCCGCGCACCGTATCGCCATGGGCGGAGATCTGCATGCCCGCCTGCTGGCCGAACAGGGCCAGGGCGTCGGCGAGGTTCTGTGCCGGAATGTCGAAACGCCGGGCCTCGGCCGCCTGGGCCACCGTCACCGGCCGCGCATCCTGCGCCCGTGCCGGACCGTCCGCCATGACCGCGCAGGTCGCCAGTACGAGCGCCCCACCGCGGACCCACCGCCCGCGCGTTGCCGATACCGTCTTCGTCATAACTTCCCCCGTCACGCCGTCCGACCGGCGATAGCAGATCATTTGCAACTGCGACTTATTCGCAGATTTTGACTGATGACGATCGGGACGCTCGGACGTTCAAATTTTTCCCGGAGAAAAGTTCAGCCGCCGTCCAGGATCAGGAGCCAGGGCGAGAACCGGTGCAAGTCAGCCCCCTGGGAGGCGGCGATCAGGCCCAGGGCACGGGCAGGGTCGGACATGTCGAAGATGCCGGTCACCGGCTGGGCGGCCAGGCGCTCGCCGCGCAGGACGATCAGGCCGGGATAATAGCGCCGGATCTCCGCGACCAGGTCGGCGACCGGCCGTTCGCGGGCGGTGACGAGGTTTTCGGTCCAGATCCCGATCTGCGCGGGCAGGACCGCGCCGAGTTGGGCGGTGCCGGAGCCGGAGATCCGGATCGACTGGCCCGCTTTCAGCCGTCTGCCGCCCGCTCCGGGCGCCGCTTCGACACTGACCACGCCCTCGCGGACCGCGACCGCTTCGAGCCCGTCGAGCCGCCGGACCTCGAAGGCGGTGCCGACGGCCGTAGCGGTCGCCGGTCCCGCCGAGACCGAGAAGGGGCGGGCAGGGTCCGGCGTCACCTCGAACAGGGCGATGCCGTCCAGCAGGTCGATCCGGCGGCTGGCAGTATCGTAGTCGACGGAGAGGGCGGAGTTGGGCGCGAGCTGCACCACACTGCCGTCTGGCAGCACGATCCGCGTCACCTCGGCCGTCCCGGAGACGAAATCGGCGCGCATGGTGCGCACGAGCGACGGCGCCAGCATGAGCATCAGGCAGGCCACCAGCGCCGCTGCCGCCCCGCCGAGAAGCCAGCGCCTGCGCCGATTGGGGAGGGGCACGACGGTCGCCGTCCCGGATCGCTCGACCGCACCGAGACTCCGGTAGGTGCGCACGACCGCCTTCCACTGATCTCGATGGGCCGGATCGGCACTGAGCCAGTCGGCGAACCGATCCTGCAGCACGGGATCGTCCGGCCGGTCGCGCAGGGCAACCAGCCAGTCGGCGGCGATCCAGTGGTCATGTCGGTCGGCCGTCACGAAATCCTCAAGATCAAAGCCGTCATCCGCGCGGTCCCTGTCGAGCCGGAGCGCTCCGTCCCTGTCCTTAGACGTTCCGCGATGGCCGACGTTCAAATTCGACCCGTCTTTTCCGGTCGGGTTCATGGGCGGTCCAGCCGTTGCCGGCAGTGCTCGAGGGCCTGGACGATCAGGCCGTGGGCGGTTCCGACCGAGACGCCGAGTTCCGCCGCCACCTGCTTGACCGGGAGGTCGGCGAAGCGATGCAGTTCCAGCGCCCGGCGCATCCGATCGGGCAGTTCCGCCATCGCGGCCTGCAGGACCCGCAACTCCTGACGGGAGGCGGCGGCGGATTCGGGCGTTGGTCCGGTCTCGCGCAGACCCTCCAGATCCCCCAGCGCCTCGGCCAGGAGCTGATCGCGTTGCCGGTCGCGGACCCCGCTGCGCCGGCTGTCGAGGCAGAGATTGCGGACGGTGCGGTACAGGTAGGCGACCGGCTCGTCGATGACGGTGGTTTCCGCCGAGGCGGAGAACCGGATGAAGGCCTCCTGCACGATCTCCTCGGCCCGGGCGAGGTCGCCCAGCAACCGGCCGGCATAGCCGACCAACGCACCGCGGTGATCGGCATACAGGACGGCGACGCCGCCGCCGGACGGCCAGGATCCATGTCGGCTGACCATCGCGTCCCTACCCGGGCGTCCGGCCGCGCGGCACCGCGCACGGCTCGACCGGAATGCGGGGGCAAGGAAACGTCAACGTCATGGCGATGGATCCGGCGCGTCGGAGAACGGCGCACCCTAAAAGCTATTGCGAGTTAGTCGCAATAGTGTTCTCTCTGTGGCATGGATCCCTTGCCGCCACCCTGCCAGGCCGGCTCAAGACTGAGGAGACAGGACCCTTGGAAACATCGACCGCCCGGGTGCGGACCGGCAAAGCGGACCGGTATCTGGTCCAACTGTGCAAGCATTTCGGCCACCGGGTGCCGGCGGAATGGAGCGAGACCGACGGAGTGGTCCGGTTCGAGCCGGGGACCTGCCGGATGACGGCGGGCGACGACACGCTGCTTCTCGCCTGCGAGAGTGCCACCTCCGAGGATCTCGCCGTGGTCGAGACCGTGGTCGCCGACCACCTCCTGCGCTTCGCCTGGAAGGAGGACCTCACCGTCGAGTGGAAGAAGCCGACCGCAACCTCCTGAGGACAGTGCCGGACGGACGGATGGGCGGAGTGCCGGATGCGTCCAGTCTCGGACTCCCCGGCTCGGTTGACCGATGGGCGCACCGATCCATCTGTGTGTCCACGTCACCGGGTCCGAAGGGAAATCGACCGTATTGGCTTTCCGCCATGAACATCTCCGGCCGCGCGTAAGAATAGACGCCGCATCGATTGCCCAGACGGACAGCGCGATCCGGTAACGGAACCCGCTCCTGTCCGCCGGACTCGGAAACTCTGATCCAAGGGAGACTTGATGGGCGAATTATTGTCGAGCGCACGCGTGCGCCTTTTCGAGGCGGCGAAGGCGGCAGGGATTAGCGAGAAGACCCTGAAGCCGCTGTCGTACCCGAAGGAAACCATCGCGGTTTCCCTCCCGCTGCGACGGGACGACGGCTCCCTCGAACTGATCAAGGCCTGGCGCTGCCGGTATGACGACCATCTCGGCCCGACGAAGGGGGGCATCCGCTTCCACCCGTCGGTCTCGGCCGACGAGGTGCAGTCTCTGGCGTTCTGGATGACGGTCAAATGCGCCCTGATCGACCTTCCGTTCGGCGGCGGAAAGGGCGGGGCGCAGATCGATTTCCGGGGGCTGAGCCCGCAGGAACGCGAACGCTTCACGCGGGAGTTCGCCGCAGGCTTCGCCCATGTGATCGGCCCGGATCGCGATATTCCCGCCCCGGACGTCGGCACCGGTCCGACAGAGATGGCCTGGATCGCCGACACGTACGGAAAGCACCGCACCGGACACACCCGCCATGTCGTGACGGGCAAGCCGCCCGTCCTCGGCGGGCTGGCTGGGCGCGCGAACGCCACCGGCGACGGCGCCTTCATCGTGCTCAAGGCCATGGAGGAGGCGCTGGGTCTCGCGGGGACGAAGAGGCGGATCGCGCTGCAAGGCTTCGGGTCCGGTGGGCGCCGCTTCGCCCGCCGCGCGGTCGAAGACGGCTGGACCCTCGTCGCCGTCGCCGACAGCAGCGGCAGCGTCCGCAGCGAAAAGGGTCTGGATCTCGATGCGCTCGAAAAGGCCAAGGACCAGAAAGGCAGTGTGACCGAGCTGGATGGCGGGGAGACCGACGAGTCCGGCGCCGTCCTTTTCACCGACTGCGACCTCCTCGTCCCCGCGGCGCTCGGCGGACAGATCACCGCCGGGAACGCCGAGAGGATCAAAGCCGGCGCGGTCCTGGAGATTGCCAACGGTCCCGTCAGTGCCGACGCGGACGATATCCTGCGCGAGCGCGGCATCCGGATCGCGCCGGATGTCCTGGCGAACGCAGGCGGTGTCTTTGTCAGCTGGCTGGAATGGGTTCAGGGGCGGACGCAGATCCCGTTTTCAGACCACGACGTCGACAACCGTTTGAAGAAGCGGCTCGAGGACCGGTCGAAGGCGGTGATCGAGGCGGCACAGGAATTCGACGTGGATTTCCGCACGGCCGCCTATGTGCTGGCCGCGCAGCGGCTTGCGAAGGCAGTCTCCGCGCAGGGTGCGCATCTGTATGGGGCTCAGGAACGCTGAGGCCTTAGAGGGCACTTCACGGTTCAGGTCGCTTCGAGCTGAACCGGTCGCGTTCTAGGCGACGGATCTCTGCTGGGAGACGCCGGCGACCTCCTGGACCGCACTGTTGATGGCATCGACTTCGATCGGTTTGGCGATGAACGCGTTTATGCCGATGGCCAGGCAGGCTTCGCGGTTCTGTTCCATGACATCGGCGGTAAGGGCGATGATCGGCGTGCGGGCCTTCTCGCCGGGCAGCATCCGGATCCGGCGAGCGGCCTCGATCCCGGACATGACGGGCATTCTGATATCCAGGATCACGACGTCGAAGTCTTCGGCTTCGACCGCCTGGACGGCTTCGAGGCCGTTGTTGACCATGACGATCCGATGGCCGCTCTTGCTCAGCATCGCCTCGACGATGATCCGGTTGATCTCCACGTCTTCGGCGACCAGGATCCGGAGGCGGCGGGTCGGGCAAGGCGCGGTGCCGGCCGGGTCGGCGGCGTCCGCCTGGGCGTCTTCGACCGCCTTGGCCGGCAATCGGACGGAGAAGGTGCTGCCTTCTCCGAACCGACTTTCGGCGCTGATCGATCCCTTCATCAGGTGAACGAGCCTCTGGCAGATGGCGAGACCCAGTCCGGTGCCCTGATAGGTCCGGCTGATCGACGCGTCGGCCTGGGTGAAGGCGTTGAACAGCTGGGGAAGCACCTCCGGCTTGATGCCGATGCCGGTGTCGGCGATCTGGAAGGTCAGGCCGCCGCCGGCCGGATCGACGGCGCAGCGAAGGGTGACCGACCCCTGCTCGGTGAACTTGACCGCGTTGCCGAGAAGATTGAGCAGGATCTGGCGCAGCCGTGTCGGGTCGCCCTTGACCCATCGGGGCACATCCTTGTCGATCTCGGCCGAAATGGCGATCTGATCGATCTTCTGAACCGGGCAGATCTGCTTGGTCAGGACAATGACGTCGTCGATCAGCGGATGCACCTCGAAGGCGATGTCCTCGACCAGCATCTTGCCGGCTTCGAGCTTGGATAGATCCAGGATGTCGTTGAGAATCGTCAGCAGCCCGGCCGAAGCGCCCTTGATCCGGCGCACCTTTTCCGCCCATTCGGGCCGCAGATCCTCGTCCAGCAGCAGGTCCGCCATGCCCATGATGCCCGTCATCGGGGTCCGGATCTCATGGCTCATTGCCGCCAGGAATTCCGACTTCGCGACATTCGCCGCCTCGGCGGCCTCCTGCGCCGTCTTCAGCTCGGTGACGTCGATCCTGAGGCCGACCACGCCACCCTCCGGGGTCGGGCGCTCCCGCAGCTTCAGCCAGCGGCCGTCGCGAAGCTTCTGGTTCATTTCCCCACCCGCCCGATGGGTGCTCAGACGGGACTGGATGAAGGTTTCGAAATCGGCGTCGGGCTGCTCGGGCACTACGTAGGCGCCGCCTTCGGCCGACGCCCGCAGGATCGTCTCGAACGCCACGCCGGGCTGGATCACCTCGAAGCCGCGCGGGAAGAATTCCTTGTACTTCCGGTTGGCGAGGACCAGCCGGTCGTCCTTGTCGAACAGCACGAACCCGTCGTCGATCGAGTCGATCGCCATGCGCAGCATCTTCTCCGCCTGCTCCGCCCGCTCGGTTTCCTTTTTCCGCAAGGTGATGTCGTTCTCGATCGCGATGAACTTCTTCGGCTTGCCGGGGTCCTGGATCGCCTGGCAGCTGATCTCCACCCAATAGGGCGATCCGTCCTTGTGATAGTTGAGGATCTCGACGTCGAAGGCCTCACCGCGCCCTATGGCGTCGTGCATCTTCTGGACGGTTGCCGGGTCGGTCTCAGGGCCCTGCAGCAGAGCCCCGGGCGTTCTTCCGAGCGCTTCCTCCAGGGTATAGCCGGTGGTGCGGGTGAAGCCTTCGTTGACCCATTCGATCCGGCCGTCGCCGTCGGTGATGACCACCGCGTTCGTCGTGTGGCGGACCACCAGCGACAGTTTCGCGTCTTCCTCCTGCTGCTTGACGAGGCTTGCGCGCAGTTGCACGTGCTTTCGGGCAAAATCCACGGCCAGCCCGACGATCACCGTGCTGGCAATGTTGTTGCCGAGCAGGATCAGCCCCGCTTTTCGGATGATCTGCATGGCTGTCGGCGCATCGACGCTGACGAAGAAGGCCGGCAGGACGGCAAGAGTGCCGAGCGCGCCGACGATCGCGAGCATGCTCGGGCTCATCGACAGGTTCTTGCGCCGGACGACGGCAAGGACCAGCAGGCCGAAGATGCCATAGAGGAGAAAGCCGACGGCTCCGCCCAGCGCCACCGGCCCGCCGATCAGATAGTAGCGACCGAACGCGCCCATTGCGGCGGCGACGATCGCTCCCACCGGTCCACCGAAGACGGCGGCGAGGATGGCCGGTCCGGCGCGCGGGTCGAAGGTCGCACCAACCGGCAACTCAATCGGCTTGAGCATGACCACGATGATGATCATCCCGAACAGCGTTCCGATGATCATGTCGTGGATGTGCCGCTTGGATCCGACGGTCGCGCGCGAATCGATATACGCCACGCAGACCGACAGCATCACAAGAAGGCCCAGTCCTCCGGCAAACTGCGGTAACCACGCTAGCATCGCGACCATTCCTCTGTGGGTGGTTCGAATATGCTAAATTGATGTGCTTAACGGCCCGTTAAATTGCGTTGACCTTTATCAAAATTTTGCGCGTCTCCCGGTCGCAATTTCGCGCTCGAACCGGCCGTCTGAGCCCGTGTCGGGACCATGCCGGGCCGTGTAGACGCCCGGCTTGGCACGTGTTTGGAAGGAGCGGTTTACACCGCGACAGGCTCCCACCGGGGCTGTCCGGTCGATCGGCGGGCGACCCGTCCCTCGGGGTCGATGGAGAACAGGAAGATCCAGCCGTTGTCCACGAGACGGCGCACCGTTTCGTGCCGGGCGACGATCCGGTCGATGGCCTGTTGCGGCGCCTCCAGATAGACCGAAAGCCGCATCGGGTCGTGGACCAGTCGGTCGCCGTCATGGACCGATTGCAGGGGCAGACCGACCCGAAGATCGCCGCCGTTGCCCTCCATCACGCCGATCGTGCCGACCACGTTGTGCAGCGTCTTGTTGCCGCTTCCGAACACCCGGTTGTCGACGCTGGAGCCGTAGTACTGAAGGTTGATCCAGCTCGCGACGATCATCGGTGCCGTCATGATCAGCTCCAGGATCCGGAAGTCCGTATCCGACTGCCAGTCGTAGCTGTGCAGAAAGACCTGGCCCTTGAGATCCATGCCGGCGGTGCGGGTGCGCGGGGCCGCCACGAACGCGGTGCAGCCGGCGAGCCCCCATTCCGGACGCACCTGGCTCCAGTCCCGGGCGCGGGCCCGAAGGCTGCGATCGACATCGCCGCCGTCCTGCAGCTTGAGCGAGGGCGCGCGTTCCAGCCGGGCGATCCGGCCGGCCGAGGCGAGCTGCTCCTTCAGACGCGCGAGGTCGTCCAGATGTTCCGGCGCCTGCCTGTCGGCGTCGAACAGGGTGACCGCGTCGGTGGTCGTGTCGTGCAGGCCGGCGACGAAGACCGTGTCCTGCGGCACGCGGATGCCGCGCTGTGCCAGCCCCTTCCGGACGTCGGCGTCGTTCAGCAGGGCCGCCGCCACCCGGGCGTTCACGTCGCCGCTCTGGCCGCCGCACGCCCCGCAGTCCAGGCCCCGGGCATGCGGATTGTTCACGGTCGACGCGCCGTGGCCGACCAGGAGAACGACGCGGGCGAAGCCCCCGGTCAGCGACATGCCCGTCAGGATGGCCTGCGCTATCGCGACCCGGTCCGCCCCGGCGATGCCGGTATGCCGCCCGCCCGCGACCGGCGGATCGATCTCCGGCCGGGTCCGGCCGCGCACCGGTCCGAGGAGGCCGGCGCCTACAGGATCGGCAACCGGCCGGGTCAGACCGAGGCTGTCGGTCACCAGCTTCGCCGCGAAACCCAGCCCGGAGAGCTCGACAAAGGGAAAGCTTCCGGCCGCGGTCCGCCGGACCCGGGCGATCGCCTGGGCGACGCCGCGCCGGACCTGCCGTGCCCGGCCGACGGCCGCGCTCTCTGCCGGCGTCGGGCTGGCCTCGCGGATGACGGTGGTCGGCGCCAGCAGCACCGGGCAACGCGGCAGGCCCTCGTCGCTGCCGAGCGGCACATGTTCGAGCGGGAGGCCGAAGAAACCGGCGAAGCCCAGAGTGTCGATATCCGGCGAGACTGTCTCGAGCGCCCGCCGGAACACTTCCGAGCGCACGTCGATGCAGAAGGCGGCCTGCACGGCCGGCCGGCGACCGGCGGCGGGGCTCTCTGTCCTGGGGGCTGCCGCCAGGGTGCGGGCGAACCGCCGCTGCCAGGCGCGCTCGTACGCCGACAGCAGCACCAGGTCCAGGGCCGCGGGCTCGCCGATGGACGGGCCGTCGGCGTAGCTCCTGCGCGTCTCGGCCCATTGCGCGGTCACGTCGACATTGGCGAACAGCGCGCCGCGCAGGATGACCTCCCAGCCGAGCCGGGCGGCCAGCAGCTCGAACAGGTGATCGCTGTGCCGACCCTTCAGCTCGGCTTCCCAGAGCAGGTGCCGGGCGTATCCGGCCCAGCCCGAGACGGTCATCAGCAGCCGATGACAGTAGAGCTCGACGCCGGCCGGCTCGATCCCGAGGAGCAGGACGGCCTCCCGGACCAGGTCCTCCGGCGCCTGCGGCAGATGGGCCGCGTGCCGCCGGGCCGATGTCAGACCATGGATCTCCGCCGTCCTGTCCGCCGAGGCGACCTCGCGCCAGACTGCATAGAAGCTGCCGCTGGGCTCGTCCTCAGCGAAATGGGCGGCGGCACAGGTCGAGAGTTGCTGTACCACGATCCGCGGCCAGTCGGTCCCGGTCGCACCGGCGGCAATCTCCGCCACCGTCGCGATCGGGCGGATCTCGGAAGTGCCGTGGCCCTCCGCCAGCGCTTTCTTGATCTCGGCGACCGATGCCGGCAAACCGGTGCCGTGGGTCGCAGCTAGGGCATCGGCGAGGTCCGGGTCGGTGATCCGCCCGCTCTCCACCGCTGCGGCGAAGAACGGCCGGTCCATGAACATCCGCGCGCCCGCTACCTGGGCCATCCGTCCGGCCGCCTGGGCGAAGGGATGGCTGTCCAGGCCGAGGAAGGGATTGACCGCGACGAACCTGTCGAGCGGCCAGAGCGGGGCGATGCGGCGCAGTGCGGCCCGTGCCGCGGCGACCGGGTCAGGGTCGGCGGTCGCCGGCCGGGACTCCAGATGGGCAAGGTCGGCGGGGTTGGCTTGAACGTTCATCGGACGATCCTCCTTCAGCGTGCCGCGCCGGGCAGCCGGTAGCTGCCGACCAGCCGGTCGAACCAGGCGTTTGCATAGAACCCGTTGGCGAGATGGATCCGCAGCCGGCGCAGGGACGGCGTGTCTCCCGTCGGCAGGCCGCAGATCTGCAGCACGGTCACGGCCCCGAAGCTCAGCACGACGGCGGCGGCAAGCGCCCAGTCGCCGGGACCGGGGATGGCGGATGCCGGGAAGGCCGAGTCGGTCAGGGCCATCATGGCCGTGTGCAGGCCGAGATAGAGCGTCAGCCCGGCCGCGGCGATCAGCAGCATGCCGGCGAAGACGCGGCCCGCCGTCGCCTTGCCCGCCATCGCCATGCCCGCCGGCCGGATCAGGAAGGTCGCCACGGCCATGACCAGAATGGCGGCCAGCGCCAGTTCCCCGGATCCGATGCCGGTCGTGAGGCCGGCGGCCGCAGCGCCGGCGTAGGTCAGCCCGAGGGCGAGCAGCAGGGACGGCACGAAAACCGCGGGCCGGACCGCCGGCTGTGGCATCTGCCTGCCGCGGCTGCGCGCCAGATCGACGGCGCTGCCGGAGGACAGGAAGGCGTGCGCCTTGTACAGGGAGTGGGCGACGATATGCAGAAGCGCCAGCGGGAACGCGCCCAGGCCGCATTGCAGGAGCATGAACCCCATCTGCGCGACGGTCGACCAGCCCAGCGAGACCTTGACGCTGGACTGGGTGGTGAGCACCGCGGTGCCGATCAGCGCCGTGGCGGCACCGAGCAGTGCCAGGACCGGCAGGGCGCCGGCCGCCAGCACCATCACATCGGCGAAGCGCAGCACCAGGAAGCCGCCCGCGTTGATGATGCCGGCATGCAGCAGCGCGGAGACCGGCGTCGGCGTCTCCATCACCTCGAGCAGCCAGCCATGGGTGGGAAACTGGGCGGATTTCAGCACGGCCGCCAGGACGATGAGATACCCGGCGAGCGTCACCGTCGCCCCGGAACCGGGAGCGCCGGCGGTCCGCGCGGCGTCGAGGATGGCGGCGATGTCCGCCGTGCCGAAGGCGGCGATCAACAGGCCCGCCGCTGCGGCCAGGCAAACATCGCCAATCCGGGCCGTCATGAACTTCTTGCGGGCGGCGGCGATCGCCTGCCGCCGGGCCGGATAGAAGGTCAGGAGCCGATGCAGTGCCAGGCTGGTGGCAATCCAGGCCGGGACCAGCACGGCGAGACTGCCCGCGATTACCAGGGCGCAGACCGCGGCCAGGGTGAGGCAGAGCCCGGAGACGAACGCGCCCTGGCGCGGGTCCCCGTCCAGGTAGTTGCGGCTGAACCGCACGATGACCGCCCCGAGGAAGGTCACCAGCAGCAGCATCACCGTACTGAGCAGGTCCAGGCGGACCAGCGCCCCGATCCGGTCGCCGAACGGAGTCGGCCCCGATAGGGGACCGGCGACTGCGAACAGGCCGGCCGCCGCCACGGCGAGCACAAGGGCCGCCCCCGTCCCGACGGACGCCGCCCTCAGCGCCAGACGCGGACGGGCGCCCGGGTCGCGCCCGGCGATCACGGCAGCGACGGCGAAGCACACGGGGGGCGCCATGGCGGCGAGCAGGGCGAAAGACAGCATGTCCGACTCCGGTCGAAGAAAGGATGCCGGCGTATCTATCGGAGTCGTTGGTATGAAGAAAATTCAATGATTGGAATTAAACGTTCTGTTTTAAGGAACGTTAAGGGCAACAGCGGTGTGGACCCGGGCCCGTCGGGCGCTACAGCCTCACTCACGCCGTCGCCATACGCAGCAGGTGGACGGGGCGAACGCCAGGCCTTTGCCGACGCCCGCCCCCAGGAGCCGATGACGATCGGGTCCACCGCGAGAACACTCCATTCTCAGGGATAGCGCTGCGGCGCTATGCCCATCGTGGCTATAAATCGATTGCCAACGGTTCCGAACCCACCCGTCAGGCAGCGATCCGGGCCGTGATGGCTTCGACGGCGTGCTGGTTCGAGGTGTCGAGCGAGAACCTCAACCGGGTGGAGTCGCCGATTTCAACGATCTGCGCCGAAATGCGCTGGCCTTCGACGATCAGAGAAACTCCGTCGCCGACGCGGCCGCTGATCCGGCTGCCGAAATGCGCACCGCCCAGCCCGATATCCACCAGACGTCCTGTCACCGGGCCGGATGCTGTTTCGACGGTTGCAGGAAGATCGCACGTCTTACGGTCGAAGTTCCGACGCTCGCCGGCCCGGGTGATCTCCGCCAGGAAGCTCTTGATCTCCGAACGTAGCGTGGCGGTCTGTTCGGCTAGGTGGGAGGCCGTGCCGGCGACACTTTCGGCAGCCCCGCGGGAATCGGACGCCGCCGTCCGAACCGAGGTGATGCTTTCCGCGACCATTGAGGTGCCGCTTGCGACTTCCTCCACTGACCGCACGATTTCCTGGGTCGCGGCGTTCTGCTGATCCATCGCGGCCGCCACGGACGCGCTGATCGATCCGATCCGCTCGATGACGTCGGCAATTTCCGCGATGGCGCCGGTCGCCTCGCCGGAGACCTCCTGCATCTCCTGAATCTGGCGCGAGATGTCCGCGGTGGCACTTGCGGTCTGAGTGGCCAGGCCTTTCACTTCGCCGGCGACCACGGCGAAACCCTTGCCGGCATCGCCGGCACGAGCAGCCTCGATCGTTGCGTTGAGGGCGAGCAGGTTGGTTTGGGCGGCGATCGAACTGATCAGATCAACCACCTCCGTGATCTGACCCGTCGCGGCCTGAAGCCGGCTGACCGTGTTGACGATATCTTTGGCTTGCACCTGGGCCTCGCCGGTAACCGAATTCGCGGCACCGACCTGACGGGTGACCTCGGCGATGGAGGCGGCCATCTCCTGGGCGGCAGACGAGACGGTCTGCACGTTCACGCTCGCCTGCTCGGCGGCGGCACTGACCGTAACCGCCTGATCCGTCGTCGTCGAAGCGCTGCGGTGAACCGTTTCGGCGGTGCTGGACATCTCATCGGAGGCTTCGGAGAGGCGTTCCAGGACGCCGGCCATGGTGGCGGAAAAGTCGCGGATCAGACGCTCGCTGGCGTCGCGGCGACGCTCCTTTTCGAGCTGCTCCGCCGCCTGCTGACGGGCGAGCTCCTGACGCTCGCGAAGCTTCGACTTGAAGCTGGCAATGGCCCGCGAAAGGTCGCCGATCTCGTCCTTTCGCTGGTCGTCGCCATCCTCGACGCTCAGATCTTCGTCGGCGAGGCGCTGAACTGCCGACACGGAGGACGTCAGCGGGCGAGCGACATTGCGCGCGAACAGCCAGGTGAAGCCCAGCATTGCGGCGGTCACGGCAAGCACCGAAAGACCGACCTGCAGCGCGACTGAGCGAAATTCGGCCTGGACATCGTCGAGATACAGGCCGCTGCCGAGCACCCAGTTCCATCCAGGCAGCAGCTTGACGAACGAGGTCTTCTCAACGGGCTGCTCGAAGCCGGGCTTCGGCCACTGGTAGTTGACGAAACCAGAACCGTTGGCCTTTACGGCGTTGACGAACTCGCGGAACACGAAAGTGCCTGCCGGATCCTTCAGACCGGAGACATCCTGGCCATCGAGGGCCGGTTTGATCGGATGCATCACGACCACGTGGTTCATATCATTGATCCACACGTAGTCGCCGTCGGCGTAGCGCAGCTCACGGATCGCATCCATGGCAGCGGATTTCGCCTCGTCCACCGGCAGTGCGCCGGCCTTGGCGCGGGCTTCGTATCCGGCCGCGATGGAGTAGGCCGCGTCGACAACGGCGGTGATTTGGCGTTGCTTGCCGGTCGTCAGCATCTCCTTCTGCGAGTAGAGAGTCCACGCTCCCCAACTCACGTTCAGAATGGTGATGGCGGCCACGAAAACCACCATCTTTTGGGTGAGAGGCAGGTTCTTGAAGTTCATGACATTATCCTGAAAGGACGGACCTAAATCTAAATCGCTAGTTCGGTTGGCACGTAACAGCCCTCCGGTTTCGCTCTCTTCTGGACTCGAATACGCCCATGGCTTTTACGACGACACATCGTCAGATCTTCCGCCTGGGGTCAGGCAGAGTGTCGAACGCTTCATGTTCTCTCAGTCGCTGAGTGCCGGTGTTTGGGGCAGTTTGGGGTGGTTGGATAGCAGAAACAGCTTGGGGCGATATACCGACAGCTTGATTAAAAGACCGTAAATAAGTCCGGCATTTTACAGGGGCGATGGTCTGAATCCGGACGAAGGCGTAGCGCCGCCCTCCTGCTTCAGTCCATGTTCCCCACGCGACCCGGCTGTCAGGCGGCGCCGTCCACCGAGATGTGGGGGAACCCCCTCGAACAGGGTTCGACACGGGCATGCACCCGATAGACCCGCTCCAGCATCTCCACTGTGATCACCTCCTCAGTCGGCCCGCTGGCCCACAGGCCGCCGTCGCTCAGGACCATCGTCATGTCGGCGAAGCGCAGCACCTGGTCGAGGTCGTGGATCGCGATCAGGATCAGCAGACCGCTGCCCCGTGCGAGCCGTTGCAGGAAGGCGAGCATCTGGGCCTGACGCCGCAGATCCAGCGCGCTGGTCTCGAGCGGGCCGACGCTAGTGTAATTGCGAACGATTCTCAATCTGCTTCTGCTCGCGAGACCCGCCGCCGAACGCAAAGATCCCCCGCGCCGCCGGGAACGCGGAGGATCGTCGCGGGGCCGTGAGGACGGCCGCCTGAGCGCATGCGGCGGTTCAGGCCGCCGATCGACAGGCGTCTTCCTCGCCCACAGGGATCGCCGGTACCAGGGCCCGGACGAGGTCGGTCATGTCGAGACGGCCGACGACCTCGTCGTTCCGGATGACCTTGAAGCAGGCGGAACTGTCGCCCTGGGCCTGGGCGATCACGTCCTCCAGGGTGGCTTCGGCATCGACCGTGTCCTTCACCCCCTCCAGATCGGCGGCGCTGCGCATGACCGAGCGGACGCGCAGCACCCGCGCCCTGTTGATGTCGGTGATGAACTTTTTGACGTAGGCATCGGCCGGATTCATCAGGATCTTCTGTGGCTCGCCCTGCTGGACGATGAAGCCGTCCTTCAGGATCACCAGCTTGTCGGCGAGCTTGAGCGCCTCGTCCAGGTCATGGGTGATGAACACCACCGTCTTGTGCAGCTCCTCCTGGAGCTCCAGGAGCAGGTTCTGCATGTCGGTGCGGATCAGCGGGTCGAGGGCGGAGAATGCCTCGTCCATGAGCATGATCGGCGCGTTGGAGGTCAGCGCCCGGGCCAGGCCGACACGTTGCTGCATGCCGCCGGAGAGCTGGTTCGGGTGCTGATTTGCCTGGCCCTGGAGGCCGACCCGGTCCAGCCACTTGTTCGCCTCGTCGGTCCAGTCCTCCTGGGAGACCCCCCGGACCGCGAGCGGCATGCCGGCGTTCTCCAGCACGGTGCGGTGCGGCAGCAGGGCGAATTTCTGAAACACCATGGACATGGTTTCCTGGCGCAGGGTGCGCAGCCTGTCCTCGCCGAAGCTCAGGATGTCCTCGCCGTCGACCTCGATCGACCCGGCGGTCGGCCGGATCAGCAGGTTGAGGTGGCGGATCAGGGTCGACTTGCCCGAGCCCGACAGACCCATGATCACGGTGATCTTGCCGTCGGGAATGTCGATGTTGATGTCGCTCAGGCCCAGCACGTGGTTGTGCTGTTCCAGCAGGTCCGGCTTGGAGAGGCCCTGGGTGACGTGTTCCATCGCTCCGTCGGGATCGTCTCCGAAGATCTTGTAGAGATGCTGCAGCGAGACCCGGGTTTCGGCGGATTGCGTGTCGGTCATGACGGATCTCCTCAATGCTGCTGGACGGAGTTGATGCGCTGGAGCGCCGACTTGGTGACCCGGTCGAGGATCACCGCCAGCAGCACGATCCCGAGGCCGGCGACGAGACCGACGCCCAGTTCGAGATTGCGGATACCGCGCAGCACGAGGACGCCGAGGCCGGGAGCGGAGACCAGCGAGGCGATCACCACCATCGCCAGCGACATCATGATCGTCTGGTTCACACCGGCCATGATGGTCGGCAGGGCGAGCGGGATCTGCACGCCGAACAGCTTCTGGTGCTTGGTCATGCCGAAGGCGTCGGCCGCCTCGATCACGTCCTTGTCGACCAGACGGATGCCGAGATCGGTCAGCCGGATCACCGGCACGATCGCGTAAAGGATGATGGCGATGCCGAACAGCTTGGATTCGGTGACGCTGAACAGGAAGATCAGCGGGATCAGGTAGACGAAGGGCGGCAGGGTCTGGAGCATGTCCAGCACCGGCGTCGTCATGCGCCGCATGGTGTCGCTGCGCGACATCAGGATGCCGATGGGAACCCCGAGCAGGACGCACAGGAAGGCGCAGACGAAGATGATCGACAGGGTCTGCATCGCGTAATCGTACTGGTCGATGAAGGCGAGGCCGGCGAGGCTGACGCCGACGAAGACCACCAGGCTCGCGGACCGGGAAACCAGCCAGACGACGAGCAGAAGCGCCGGAATGACGATCCACCACGGGGTCGCCAGCATGCCGTAGAGCGCGCCGTCGAGCATCCAGCTCAACGGCTGCGTGATCGGGTCGAGGACGACCTGCAGGCTGTCCTTGATGTTCAGGAACCCCTGTTCCAGGCCCTTGGTCACGTCGCGCGACTGGGGCATCGCGGCGCAGGCATCGTTCAGGGCGTCCAGGGAGGGGAAGGGCGTGTCCCACAGGGAGACCTGCTGTTCGCCCCCGTCGCCGCCGGAACTCTGCGCGACCAGGTCGGACATGGACATCGGGGCGGAGCTGGCCGAGGAGCCGCACCAGTCCTCAAGCCCCAGGGCTTCAAATATGCCGTCATAGGTGGCCACGACGTAAGCCTTTCCCGCCGCTCACACGGCGTTCGTTCTCGATAACCAAAAGAAAAGCGGGGCCGCGCCATGCGCGACCCCGCTGCAAAGATCGGCAGATCAGCCAGCCTTCAGAACCGAGGCAAGCTTCTCGCGGGCATCGTCGTTCAGCCAGGACGACCAGGTGTCCTTATTGGTCGTCAGGTAATGGACGGCAGCCTCTTCGGCGGAGGCGTTGTTCTCGTCCATCCAGGCCAGGAGCGCGCTCATGGTGTCGGTCTTGAAGCTGATCTTGCTCATCAGCTCGGCGATCTCCGGCTCCTTCTCCTTGAAGCTGGTGGTCACCGACGTCAGGACCGGCGCCGCCGGGAAGTCGGACACGCCCGGATTGGCGGTATCCTGGTTCTGGTTGGCGGCGTGCACTTCCTTGTCGTACTCGCCCAGGTCGACACGGGTCATGTCGTACTTACCGAGCGGGACAGTCGGACCCCAGTAGTAGCCGAACCAGGGTTCCTCGTTCTCGTAGGCCGCGGCCATGGAGGTCGCCAGCGTCTCGCCGGAACCGTGGTTGAACACCTCGATGCCGGAGGACTCCAGGTCCAGCGCGCGCACCAGGTTGTCGCTCACCACGCGGCAGCCCCAGCCGTCCGGGCAGTTGTTGAACTGGCCGCCGACCCATTCCGGGTGCTGCATGATCCCCTCGATGGTCTTCAGCTCGGGGTGCTTCTCGGCGAGGTAGGTCGGGATCCACCAGCCTTCGACACCGCCCGGCTTCAGGACCTTGGCGGCACGCTCGATCTTGCCCTCGTTCTCGAGACGGGCATAGGCGTCGCCGGTCGAGTTGAGCCAAAGCTCGGTGACGATGTCCGGCTCGCCGTTCTCGGCGACCGAGGTCACCGACGGGACGGTGTCGGACGGCACGACGGTGACGTCGCAGCCATAGCCCTGCTCCATGATGAACTTCGCCACATTGGTGACAACCGAGGCCGAAGCCCAGTTCATCTCGGTGATCGACACCTCGCCGCAGTCGGCGTTCGCCGCGGCGGGCACCATGAATGCGCCTGCTGCGAGACCGATAGCCAACTTCCTCATATAAATTCTCCTGCACTCTGTTCCGGCCGCCTAAATGCCCGATGCTGTCCGAGGCGCGTGTCGCGCCGACATCTCAAGCATCCAAGCAGAGACCGTTGGAATCGTCGGGGCGCCGGACCCGGCCGCTGTCGGACCGGTGGCGCGGGGATGGCCGCCGCACCGTATGTGCAGAGGCCCGAGCAGCCTGCGGGGTCACGGATGAGCCCCAAAGGCATGACGACGCCCGACCGCCGTCACTGTCTAAACTTTAGGCTCATCGACGCGGTGTCAACCGGCCCTGCCACATTTTTGCCATCGGCGTGGCCGCGGCCGCGGTGTCTCGGGCCCCGCCGAGGGGGCGGTCGGCAGTCTGGAACCAGGGCGCGCGGGAGCCCGGCGGCCGCATATTAAGGCCGAGTTGCAGTTTTTTGACGAAAATCAATTCTTCGGCGGCGCAATGGGAGGACACTGCGATACCGGTTTCCGGTGCCGCGCGCCCGTTCGAAGGAGGCTGCCATGCTGCGTCGTATCGTTCCCGATGTCGTCTGCGCCCAGTCGATCCTGGCTCTGCAGGACCGGGAGCGCGTAGTCCACGCGGCCCGCGCCATGGCCGACCGCCGGGTCGGCTCGGTCCTCGTCATGCACGGCCCGGCGCTGGTCGGCATCTTCACCGGAACCGACCTGATCGGCCGGGTGGTGGCGAAGGGCCGCAGCCCCGCCAGGACGATGCTGCGCACCGTGATGACACCGTCGCCCCAGACCGTGGCGCCGGGAGATCTGGCGATCGAGGCGCTGCGGCTGATGCACGCGTCGGGCTTCCGGCATCTGCCGGTCGTGGAGGGAGACGCGGTGATCGGCATCGTTTCCCGCCGAGACTTTCTCGCCGAAGAGGAGGATGAGATGGAGCGCGAGCGCCGGATCTGGGAACAGGTGCGATGAGCGACGATCCCTATGCGGTCCTCGGGGTGCCGAAGACGGCGAGCGACGCGGAGATCCGCAAGGCCTACCGCAAGCTGGCCAAGGAACTGCACCCCGACCTCAATCCCGGCGATGCCGGCGCCGAGGAGCGCTTCAAGCGGGTGTCGGCCGCCTACAGCCTGCTCGGCGATGCGGAGAAGCGGGCACGGTTCGACCGCGGCGAGATCGACGCGTCGGGCATGGAACGCCCCGAGCAGCCGTCCTATCGCCACTACGCCGACAGCGATCCCTCCGGCCGGTACCACAACACCGCCGGCTACGAGGATTTCGCCGATATGTCCGACCTGTTCCGCGACCTGTTCGAGCAGGAGCGGCGGCGCTGCGGCGGGCACGGGCGGGGGCACGACGTCCGCTACCATCTGACCGTCGATTTTCTCGACGCCGTGCGCGGCGCCAAGCGCCGGATCACCATGCCGGACGGCAACGCCCTCGACCTGACGATCCCGGCCGGCACCAAGGACGGCGCCCTCCTGCGTCTTAGGGGCAAGGGCGGCCCCGGCTTCGGCGGCGGCCCGTCCGGCGATGCGCTGGTCGAGGTCGCGGTGGCGCCGCACCCGGTGTTCGAGCGCCACGGTGCGGACATCCACATGGACCTGGCGATCACCCTCGACGAGGCGGTGCTGGGCGGCAAGGTCAAGGTGCCGACCCCCACCGGTCGGGTCAACATGACGGTCCCGAAAGGGACGAGTTCCGGGCATATCCTGCGCCTGAAGGGCAAGGGCGTGGCGGCGCCGGGGACGCCGCCCGGCGACCAGCTCGTCCGGCTGACGGTCGTGCTGCCGAAGCAGATCGATCCGGAACTGGAGGCGTTCATGCGGGACTG
This sequence comes from Thalassobaculum sp. OXR-137, assembly GCF_034377285.1. Lineage (NCBI taxonomy): Bacteria > Pseudomonadati > Pseudomonadota > Alphaproteobacteria > Rhodospirillales > Thalassobaculaceae > Thalassobaculum > Thalassobaculum sp. OXR-137. The sequence goes on from NZ_CP139715.1 coordinate 2,999,151, forward strand.
GCGCACGCGCCATGCCTATGACCCGCGGTCCGGCAAGGGGAGGGCGGCATGAGCCTGAGCGAACATGATGTCGTGGCCCAGGTCGGCCGGATCAGCGTGCGGCGGCTGCGGCTATGGGTGCGCCGGGGCTGGGTGGCGCCGTCGATGGGATCGGAGGGGCCGGTCTTCGACGCGCTCGACGTGGCCCGGGTGACCCTGCTGTGCCAGCTCAAGGACGATTGCGGGTTGAGCGACGACGCGCTGCCCTTGGTGCTGTCCCTGATGGATCAGCTCTATGGCACCCGGCGCGAGCTCAAGCTGCTGCTCGACGCCGTCGACCGGCTGCCGGAAGACATGCGGCAGGCCGTGCACCGAGTTCATCGCCGCCGGTAGGGTCCGGCGCCGCGTCGATCCAGGCCTCGTAACCCGAATCGACGCGGACGGGACCGTCACCGGGCGGTGCGGAACGGCTGGCCGGCGATATCGAAATAGCGGTGGGCCTCGCCGCGGGCCCAGTTGCGCAGGTCGATGTTCAGCATGTCCTGGGGCTCGACCTTCTCGACGGTGTAGCGGTCGCCGTCGAAGCGGAAATCCAGGAAGCCGACCCAGGGCTCGCCGCCCCAGGCCGCCGAGCGCGGCCCGCTCGACATGAAGGCGGTGCCCGGCGCCCAGATGAACTCGATGTCGTGGAACCGCATCCGCTTGTCGCGGTGCAGGTGCCCGCTCGCCATGAACCGCACCGAGCCCGCCCCGGTGCAGATGTCGAGCAGACGCTTGCGGGCGGCCGGGCGCAGGGTGCCGGTCGTGGCCTCGTCGGTTTCCGCCGGGTCGTGGGCGAAGGGAGGAACATGCAGGAAGACGCCGACCGGCCGGTCGTGTCCGGTCAGGGCGTCGGTCAGCATCGCCTCCTGCTCCGCCTCGGCGTCCTGGCCGCTTTCGAAGAGGAAGGGATTCAGGCCGACGAAGCGCCAGTCGCCATGGTCCAAGGACCAGAAATCGGCGCCGAAGCTGTCGATCCAGGCGTCGCGCCGACCGGGGGTCATGAGCTGGCGCATGGACACGGTGGCCGGCGAGTAGCCGACATCGTGGTTGCCCGGCACCGTGCGGATCACCGGGGCCGACAAGCGGGCGATCTGCTCGGCACCGAAGGTCAGGTCGTCGGCCACGTCGGGGCCGTTGAACGTGACGTCGCCGCAGATCAGCGCGATATCCGGGCTGAGCGCGTTGGCCGCCTCCAGGGCGACCTCCCAGTTGTGAAAGAAGAACGGGTGCGTCCGGCTGACATGGGTGTCGGACAGCATCACGAGACGAAAGCTCGACATGGCTTTGACCTTGATCGGAGAAGGGGAGGGGGATGTCAGGGGGGCGCGGTCCGGCGGCAGGGCCGGACCGCGTCGAGGGGTCGGTCAGTGGCCGGGGAAGGACACGTTGTAGTCGCGGAAATCCATCCAATACATGCCGTAGTTCTGCCACTTGAGGTCGTCGCGGACGCCGTAGATCTCGACCGGGCGGTAGAGCAGCATGGCGGGCACTTCCTCCTCCCAGATCTCGACCATCTCGGCGAAGGCGGCCTTGCGTTCCTCGGGCACGAGGCTGGATTCCAGCACCTTGCCCAGGTCGAGGAAGCGCTGGGGCGGCGCCCACATCTGCTGGCGGCGGTGCGGTCCCTGCTCGGCGCCCCAATAGGCCCACATGGGTGCTGCCGGGTCCGGGAAGTTGAAGTTGGCGGAGATCGGGAAGGCGTCCCACTGGGTGCGCGGGTTCATCTGCGCCCAGTTCTCCTGGATCGACAGCTCGACGTTCAGACCAGCCTCGGTCCACATCTGCTGCATCACCTGGACCGCCTGATCCATGTTGACGTAGTAGCCGCCTACCATGGCCAGCTTGATCGGGCTGCCGTCGTAGCCGGCCTGCTTCAGCAGATCCCGGGCCTTGGCGACGTCGTAGGGCCTCGGGTTCTGAGGGACATGGTACTGGCCGTATTCCGGGAAGCTGAAGCCCTCGGGCACGTAGGTCAGTCCGTTCCACAGCCGCTTGGCGATCAGCGCCCGGTCGGTTGCGTGGACGATCGCCTGACGGATCAGCTTGTTGGTGGTCTGCGCCGTCGCCGGATCCTTGCGCTTGTCGGTCGTGAACATGATGAGCTGGACGTTCTCCAGCAGCGAGGCCTGGGTGTGGAAGCCGTCTTCGCGGTCGACCAGTTCGGCCTGCTGCGGCGGGATCGAGGTGACGATGTCGAACTCCCCGGTGATCAGTCCGGCGATCCGGGCCGAGATCTCCGGCACCGCCTTGTAGGTTATGGTCGACAGCGGCGGACGGCCGCCCCAGTAGGCGTCGAACGCCTTGAGGACAATGGTGTCCTCGGACTTCTCGGCGATGTAGTACGGGCCGGTGCCGATCGGATCGGCGGCGAAGGCCGGGTGGCCCAGCTTGGTGTAGACGGCCTTGGGCACGACCTTGCCGATACGGGTGGCCAGCCGGTGCTCGAAGGCCGCGTCTGGGCCGTCGGTCTCCACCACCACCGTGTCGGCATCGACGGCTTCGGCGCGGATGATCGGCTCGCCGAGCCCGAACGGCCGGATCTTGCGGCGTTCCGGCGACAGGGTGAAGGCGACGTCCTCGGCCGTCATCTCCGAGCCGTCGTGGAACTTCACCCCGTGGCGGATCTTGATCTCCCACAGGGTCGGCGCCGTGCGCGTCCAGGACACCGCCAGCCCGGGGACCAGGTCGGTCCCGGTGCCGTCCGGCTTGGACAGCCAGTCGCGCTTGATCACGTTGTCGTAGAGGTTGTGGACGATCCGCGAGGCGTAGTTGGACGCGTCATAGGCGCCGTAGCTGCCGCGGTTGATGTTCGGCATGGCGATGGTGAGCGACGGCCGGTCGTCGGCCAGCGCGTCCGAGGCGGCGACGAGCGGGGCGGGGGCAAGTACGGCCGCCAGGGCTACGGCCAGGCGCAGCGCCGGTTTCGGCAGCCGGATCTTGGGGAATCTCATGGGTCGGTGCTCCGCAGGGGCAAAAGAAAAGGCTGCGCCCGCGAGGGGCGCAGCCAGGGGATGGCGGCGGATCAGCTACCGCTTTTGACCGAGAAGTTGTTCGCCCGGAAATCCATCCAGTAGAAGCTGTAGGGCGTCCACTTGATGTCCTTGCGCACGCCGTAGATCTCCAGCGGGCGGTACATGATGATGGCCGGGTTATCGCGCTGCCAGATGTCGAGGCCTTCTTTGAAGGCGGCGATCCGGGTGTCCTCGTCGAGGGTGTGCTCCAGGGTGTTGCCGACCCGCTTGTAGTCGTCGCTGACGGCGACCAGCTTGTTGCTGGCGTAGGTGGCCGACGGCTCGCCGAAGCGCCACCAGAACGGGGTCAGCGGGTCCGGAATGCGGATGTTGGAGGAGTTCAGCCACAGATCCTGCCAGCCATAGGGCCGCATCTGGGACCAGTTCTCCACGAATTGCAGGCGGACGTTCAGGCCGACCTGCTGCCACATCTGCATCATGACCTGCACGGCGCGGTCGCCGTTCACGTAGTAGCCGGCGGTGACGGCGACGACGATCTCCTTGCCGTCGTAGCCGGCCTCCTTCAGCAGCGCCTTGGCCTGCTCCGGGTCGTAGGGCAGGGGCTTGCGACCGGCGTCGAACAGCTTGCCGTACATCTCCCAGTTCGGACCGGCCGGCACCTTGGCCATGCCGTTCCACAGCCGGTCGGCGATCTTCTGCCGGTCGACCGCCAGGATCATCGCCTTGCGCACGCGCGGATCATGCACCGCGGACTTCCGGTCACAGGCCTGGTTCTCCTGGCCGCAGCCAGTCATGAAGGTGAGGTGGTGCATGTTCTCCACCTCGATCGTCCGGGTCTCGTAATTCGCCTCCCGGTCGATCAGCTCGGCCTGGTCCGGCGGCACCGAGGTGATGATGTCGTACTCGCCGGTGACCAGACCGGCGATGCGGGCGGAGGTCTCCGGCACCGCCTTGAAGGTGATGCGCTTCAGCGGCGGCTTGTCGCCCCAGTAGTCGTCGAACGCCTCCAGGACGATCTCCTCGTCGGCGGCCATGCGGACCCACTTGTAGGGGCCGGTGCCGATCGGCGCGGCGGCGAATCCTTCCGGGCCGAGCTCGCGGTATTCCTTGGCCGGGATCACATGGCCGATCACATGGGCCAGTCGGTGCAGGAAGACCGGGTCGGGATATTTGGTCTTCACCCGGATCGTCTCGGGATCGACGATCTCGACACCGGCGATGCTGGAACCCAGGGAGTGCGGCTCCAGGGCCTTCTCGCCCCACAGGCGCTCCTCGGAGATGGTGAAGGCCACGTCCTCGGCGGTCATCGGACGGCCATTGTGGAACTTCACGCCCTGGCGGACCTTGAACTCCCACTCGGTGTCGGAGATCCGATCCCACTTAGTGAGGAGGCCGGCAACGATCTCCGTGCCGTCATTGCCGTTCGGGCCGTTGAGCCAGTCGCGGTTCAGCAGGCCGTCCATCACGGACTTGATGACCCGGCTGTCGAAGTTCGATTCCGCGATCGCCGGGTGGGCGCGCTGCATCGCCGCCATGGCGATGACGAGCTCCGGGCGGTCGTCGGCACGGGTGGCCATGGGCATTGCCGTGAGCGCGACGGCGCCCGCCAGCAATCCTGCGAATAGTTGCTTTCTCATCTCACCTTCTCTCTGCAGGACCCTCCGGCGGAGGCGCGGCGGCACGCCTCGGGCACGGGGTCGAATGGGTGCAGGCTTCCGGACCGGGACCGGTCGGAAGCAGCGACCGACAGGCCGCACACGCAAGTCTTCCGCAGTTGCGCGCCGGTAGCGTGACGCCTCGGTGAAGTTTGTGCGGTGTAATGAAGTCAAAATTATTATTCGATTTGATTCAGTAAGTTCTGTTTTTATGTTTCGACAGAATTTAAAAGGTGAATATAAATTTCATGTCTTTGAAACAATCGTCTCGGTAAGTTTTTATTTCGGAAATACCGCTGCAACCGATGGGCCGATACGGTCTGCGCGTCCTGCAGCGGAGTTCCCGAATGTTCATGCTGATATCCGCGAAGGCGCTGCGCGCAGTCGCGACGCTTCTGCTCGTCGTCACCGCGGTGTTCTTCATCCTGCGCGCCTCGGGAGACCCGACCTACGTCCTGCTGCCGGACGACACCCCGCAACACATCGTCGAAATCTATAAGGAGCGCTGGGGCATCGACCGGCCGGTCTACGAACAGTACGTGACCTATATCGGCTCGCTGCTTCAGGGCGATTTCGGGGTCAGCTTCTTCGACTTCAAGCCGGCGATCGATCTGGTGCTCGAGCGCCTGCCCAAGACGCTGCAGCTCGGACTGGTCGCCTATACCGGCGCCGTCGTCTTCGGCGTCACCCTCGGGGTGATCGCCGCGCTGAACCGGAACACGATCGTCGACCGGCTGGTGATGGTGACGGCCGTGTTCGGCTATTCGATGCCGAACTTCTTCTTCGGGCTGCTGCTGATCATCTTCCTGTCGCTGCAGCTCAGATGGCTGCCGCCCTCCGGGTCGGATACCTGGGCCCATATGGTGATGCCGGCGGTGACCCTCGGTCTCGCTGCCGCCGCCCAGATCGCCCGGTTCACCCGATCCTCCATCCTGGAAGTGATCCGCCAGTCCTATATCCGCACGGCCCGGGCCAAGGGCGCCTCCTACGGTCGCCGCATCCGCTGGCACGCGCTGCCCAACGCGGCGATCCCGACCGTCACCGTGCTCGGCTTCCAGTTCGGCCTGATGATCGGCGGCACGGTCGTCATCGAGACCGTCTTCGCCTGGCCCGGCATGGGCCGCCTGTTCTACCAGGCGGTCGGCGCCCGGGACTACGCGGTGGTGCAGACCATCATCCTGCTCATCGCCGCGAGCATCATCCTGGTCAATCTGGCGGTCGATCTCCTCTACGCGGTGCTCGACCCGCGCGTCCGCATCGCTCCCGAAAAGCTCTGAAGGATCCCATGGCGCAGGCTCAATCCGAGATGTCGGCATTGCCGCAACAGGCGGCGTCCCAGCGGGGCGCGGTGATCCAGCATCCGCCCGGCTGGCGGCGAAGGATGGGGTTGGACAGGCCCTGGATCGTCATCGTCGCCGGCGCCTATCTGGCATTCGTGGTGCTGGTCGCCATATTCGCCCCGCTGCTGCAGCCCTACGATCACGCGCAGCAGGACCTGTTCGAGATCCGCAATCCGCCGGTCTTCATGGGCGGCGACTGGCGCTACATCCTGGGCACCGACGATCTCGGTCGCGACGTGCTCAGCCGGGTGATCTACGGCACCAAGATCTCGGTGGCGATCGCGGTGATCGGCACCGGCATCGGCGCGGTGCTCGGCTCCTTCCTCGGCATCGTCGCCGCCCATTTCCGCGGCTGGGCGGACGAGATCATCATGATGCTCGTGGACGCCCAGTCGTCGCTGCCCTTCATCATCTTCGCGCTCGCCGTGTTGGCGTTCTTCTCCGGGAATTTCGCCGTGCTCGTCATCGTCGTCGGCATCGACGGGTGGGAGCGCTACGCGCGCCTCGCCCGCGGCATGGCCCTGTCCAGCGGCCAGGCGACCTATATCGAGGCGGTCAGTTCGCTCGGCGTGTCGACCTGGAAGCTCTACGCCCGCCACCTGCTGCCCAACATCCTGCCGGCGCTGATGATCCAGTTCACCATCAACCTGCCGGGGACGATCCTGCTGGAGACCTCGCTCAGCTTCCTCGGCCTCGGCGTCCAGCCGCCGATGACCAGCCTCGGCCAGATGCTCGGCTACGGCCGCGACTACCTGCTGCAGGCGCCGTGGATCGCGGTGATCCCGGGCATGACGATCTTCTTCATCACCCTGTCGGTCTCGATTCTCGGCGACTGGCTGCGCGACCATCTGGACCCGAGCCTGAGATGAGCGACCTCGCCCCCCTGGACCCCCCCGCCGTCCCGACGATCCATGCCGAGCGCCGGGCGGTTCCGCCGCTGCTCCGGGTTTCCGGCCTGCGTGTCGGGTTCACCGCCGCCGACGGCAGCGAGACCACGGTGGCCGTCGACGGCGTCGACCTAGAGGTGGGTGCGGGCCGCACCCTCGGTCTGGTCGGGGAGAGCGGGTCCGGCAAGTCGGTCTCCTGCCTGTCCATCCTGCGCCTGCTGCCGGAACGCGGGCGGATCCTGTCCGGGCGCATCCGCTTCGACGGCCGCGACCTGACGGATCTCAGCCAGCGCGAGATGCAGGACCTGCGCGGCGGCGACGTGGCGATGATCTTCCAGGACCCAATGTCGTCCCTCAACCCGGTCAAACGGGTCGGTTGGCAGATCGCCGAGGCGCTCCACCTGCATGAGGGCCTCTCCATGCAGGCCGCCCATGAGCGGGCAATCGAAATGCTGCGCCTCGTGGCCATTCCCGATCCGGCGTCGCGCGCCCGCAGCTTTCCCCACCAGCTTTCCGGCGGCATGTGCCAGCGGGTGATGATCGCCATGGCGCTGGCCTGCAAGCCGCGCCTGCTCATCGCAGACGAGCCGACCACCGCCCTGGACGTCACCATCCAGGCGCAGATCCTGGATCTGGTGCGCCGCCTGGCGAGCGAGACCGGAACCGCCGTGATCCTCGTCACCCATGACCTGGCCGTGGTCGCGGAGACCGCCGACGACGTGGCGGTGATGTATGCCGGGCGGGTGGTGGAGACCGGTCCGGTCGAGCAGATCTTCGAAGCGCCCCGTCACCCCTATACCTGGGGCCTTCTGCGCTCGCTGCCGGGCCGGGCCGGCGTCAGCCGCCGGTTGCCGCTGATCGAAGGCTCGGTGCCGGCACCCCGAGACTATCCGAACGGCTGCCGATTTGCGCCGCGCTGCCCGCGGGCGAGCGACCGCTGCCGATCCATCTCGCCGCCGCTCGCCGCCACCGAGGGGGCCGCCGGCGGCGTGGCCTGCCATCATCCGCTCACCGGAGAGGCCTCATGACAGTCCTGGTCGATGTCCAGAACCTGACCCGCCGCTTCACCGTCGGCCGGACGGTGCCGATCGTCGGGACCCGCCGCGTGGTGACCGCCGCACATGACGTGTCGTTCCAGATCCACGAGGGCGAGACCCTGGGCCTGGTCGGCGAGAGCGGCTGCGGCAAATCGACGATCGGCAAGCTCGTTCTCGGGCTGCTGCCGCCGAGCGGCGGATCGGTGCGGTACCGCGGCAGCGAGGTCTCCGCCCGGCGGGGCAGTGCCGAATGGCGCCAGATGCGCCGGCAGATGCAGATGGTGTTCCAGAACCCGTTCGGCGCTTTGAATCCACGCCTGACCATCGGAACCCAGATCGCGGAGATTCTGACGACCCATGAGATCGGCGATCCGGCCGACCGTCCCCAGCGGATGGCCGAACTGCTGCAGTCGGTGGGGCTGGAGACCCATATGCTGGAGCGCTACCCGCACCAGATGTCCGGCGGCCAGTTGCAGCGCGCGGTGATCGCCCGGGCGCTCGCGGTTTCGCCCAGCTTCATCGTCTGCGACGAGGCCGTCGCCGCCCTCGACGTCTCGATCCAGGCCCAGGTGGTCAACCTGCTGCTCGACCTGCAGGAGCGGCTCGGCCTCACCTACCTGTTCATCTCCCACGATCTCGGCATCGTGCGGCATATCTGCGACCGGGTCGTGGTCATGTATCTCGGCCGCATGGTCGAGACCGGGCCGACCGCCGAGGTGTTCTCCTCGCCCCGGCACCCCTATACCCGCGCGCTGATCGCCGCCGCGCCCCAGCCCGACCCCCGGCTCCGCAAGCGCGGCGCCCCGCTGGAGGGCGATCCGCCCAGCCCGCTGAACCCGCCGTCCGGCTGCGTCTTCCACACCCGCTGCCCGATGGCGACGGCGGAATGCGCCCGTACGGTGCCGACCCTGCGATCCTTCGGCGCCGGCCACACCGTCGCCTGCCACCATGCCGACAAAGTAGTGACGGCCGGCGAGGCGACCCAGGCGCCTGAGGTTCGCCGGTCCGCCTTGGCCGGCTGAAACAGCTAGGCCTGGAGGACCGGGCCGTCGAGGAACTCCATCAACTCGCCGAAATAGCCCTGGGAGCGGGCCGGTTCGCCAGGGTCCGAGGTGATCGCCACCGCCAGGTCGCGGGCCGGATTGGCGGCGATGACCTGCCCGCCATAGCCCCGGGCGATCCGGTAGCCGCTGTCCGACAGGAACCACCCATAGCCGTAGCCGAGCCCGGACCAGGGCGACACGGTGCGGGGCTGGGCCGAGGCTTCTACCCAGTCCTGCGACACCACCTGGGTGCCGTCGACCCGTCCCCCGTCGCGCATCAGCAGGGCCAGGCGCAGCATCGCCCGGGGCGTGAGGGCCATCTGGTTGCCGCCGAGATAGTAGCCCTGCGGGTCGCGGGTCCAGGCCGGGATGTCGATGCCCAGCGGATCGCCCAGACGGTGGCGCGCCTGGGTCAGCAGGCTGTCGCCCACCGCCTTCGCCAATGCGGCGCCGAGCACGTGGCTCGATCCGGTGGAGTAGATCATCCGGCCGCCGGGCGCGCCGACCATCGGCCGGCGCAGGGCATAGGCGACCCAGTTCTCCGACGCGACCCAGGCGCCGTATTCCGGCCCGGAGGTGGCGCCGAGGCCCGCCCGCATCGTCACCAGATCCTGCACCGTGATCGATCCCGCGCCGGGGGTGGCGTCGCGCGGGACCAGATCGGGGGCGATCTCCGACAGGGGCGCATGAACGCCCGGGATCTCGCCCCGATCGATGGCGATGCCGAGCAGCAGGGCGACGATGCTCTTGGAGCAGGACTTGATGTTCGCCGGCCGATCCAGGCCGGGGCCGCGATAGGATTTGGCAAGGACGACCTCGCCGCCGCGCTGCACGAGCACCGAATGCAGCCTCGGGAATGCCCGGGCGGCCTCCGCGATTTCCGTGGCCTGCGTCTGGGCGGCCGCCAGGCCCGGCACCACGAAGGGGGCGGCGAGCAGCAGGGAGGTGGCGGTGGTGAAACGGCGTCGGCTGAGCCTCATCGGCATACCTGCTCCGGTCTGTGAACCCGTACCGGATATGTGACCCGGACCGCGGATTTCGACCGTCGGAAGGCGCATGATGCGCTCAGAAGCCGTCTTGCGGGGCGAAAGAGTACTCGGCTACCGTCGATGGGTGATCGCGACCCGGCGGACCCTCCGCCGCTCCCCCCCCTTTGTCGCGATCCTGCCTCGGCTTGGCGGCAGCGCGCAGCTCCGGGACAGGCCGACCGGCACCAGCAATGAAGGAGACACCATCGTGGCGCAGACGAGTGGCATGGAGATCCCGACCATCGATATCGGACCGTTCCTGTCCGGCGACCCTGCCGGCCGCGACGCGGTCGCTCGCGCGGTGGCCGAGGCGTGCAAGACGGTCGGCTTCCTGGTGATCTCCGGTCACGGCCTGCCCCAGGAGACCCTGTCCCGGGCGATTTCGCTGGGCATGGACTTCTTCGACCTGCCCCAGGCGGAGAAGGACCGCTTCCATCCCACCGGTGCGGCGCGGCAGCGCGGCTATCACCGGGTGGCGACGCGCAACCTCGGCGCCACCCTGGGGGCGAAGACCCCGCCGGACCTGCGGGAATCCATCTTCCTCGGCCCGGTGGACGACCACAGCGCCCATTATGCCGCCCTGGCCGATGCCGAGACCGCCTATGCCGGCAATACCATTCCCGATGTTCCGGCCGGCTTCGACGCGGCGCTGGTCGACCTCTACCGGGCGTTCGAGCGGCTGTCGCGGGACATGATGCGGATCACCGCCCGGGCGCTGGATCAGGACGAGGACGGATTCGCCGCCCTGCTGGACCGGCACTTTTCCGTGTTCGGCATGCATCACTATCCGATGCTCGCCACCCCGCCGGAGCCGGGACAGCTCCGGGCCGGCGCCCATACGGATTTCGGCGCGATGACCCTGCTGGCCACGACCGAGGGCCGGGGAGGTCTCGAGGTGCAGATGGCCGACGGGCGCTGGGTGCCGGTGCTGCCGAAAGCGGGCGAGCTCGTGGTCAATCTGGGCGACATGATGCAGCGCTGGACCAACGACCGGTGGGTCTCCACCCTGCACCGGGTGGTGGTGCCGGATACCGGCGACGCCCAGAGCCGGCGCATGTCGATCGGCTACTTCGTGCACCCGAATTTCGACGCCGAGATCCGCTGCGTGCCGACCTGCCTGCGGGACGGCGAGGGCGCGCGCTATCCGACGATCACCGCCGGCGAGCACATCCGCCGCAAGATCGACGCCAGCCACAAGGCGGCATAGGCCGACCTGCGTCAGTCGGTCGGGATCGGCGTGTCCGACAGGTCGGCATCGACCGCCAGGTCGTAGGGAATGTCGTGGGAGATCAGCCCGCCGGTGAGCAGGGCTGATTTCAGCCGCACGAAGGCGGTCGGCGGGAACTGCGGGGTCCGCGCCCAGAGCCCGGCGCCCCGCAGGGTGCCGATGATCCGCGTCAGCGCTTGCGCCGACAGTTCGGGGAAATAGGGCTGCACTGTCGCCGCCATCTCGGCCGGATCGGCCGCGTGCAGATAGCGCAGGCTGCGGCCGATTCCCCGGACCAGGGCGCGGCAGGTCTCGCGCTCGCGCTCGGCGAAGCCGCGGGTGGTGTAGAAGCTGGTGAAGCCCACATCGCCCCGGGTGGCGAACCGGTGCCAGACATGGCCGCCATGCTCGGTCACCGCCCGGTCGGCATAGGGCTCGAAGACCAGAATCACGTCGACCTCGCCGCGGCCCAGCGCCTCGACATTCTCGGCCATGGTCCGGTCGGGCGCGCGGGTCCAGTCCGACAGCGCCACGCCCGCCCGGTCGAGATCGTCCTGAAAGGTCATCCAGGGCGTGGGCACCTCTGTCGCCACGGCGACGCGCAGGCCCTTCAGGTCGGTGTAGCGGAAACGCTCGTTGGGCTCCCGGCCGACCAGGGCGAAGGGATCGCGGGCGACCACCTGGCCGAAACAGACCAGCGGGCAATCCTCGCCGCGTTTGCGGGCCGAGTCGTGGTGCATCATCACCCGCATCGGTCCGCCCCAGGACACGTCGGTCGCGCCGTCCAGCAGGCCTTGGGCCGTATAGTCGGTCGAGGGCGACAGGGTGACGGCGACGTCCACGCCCTCGCGCGCCCATTCGCCCCGGTCGACGGCGAGATAGAAGGGGACGTAGCCGATGGTGCGCAGGTTCTCGAAGAGCTTGATGGCGGGTCTGGTCATAGCGTCAGCATAACAGGTGGAGCGGCGCCGGCCAGCCGTCGATCCGCAGAGTCGGCGGCCTATGTGAAACTAGTTTTTGCAGACGCGAAATCCTGCTTAAGTGACCGTCCAACGGTGCCGCAGCCGGCCAGAGAGCCGATACGGGCCATCAATTGGAGGCTTCACCAATGTCCAAATTCACGTCCGCCTGGGCGTTCGGCATGTTCGCGGCAGTCGCCCTGACAGCGCCGGCGTCTTTCGCCGACACGCCCAAAGACACGCTCGTCATCGCCGCAACCATCGACGACATCGTGTCGCTCGATCCGGCCGAGGCGTTCGAGTTCTCCGGGGGCGACCTGCTCCGGAACACGTACGATCATCTGGTCGAGTTCAACCCGCTCGACCTTGCCGCCGGTTACCAGCCCGGGCTCGCGGAGTCCTGGACGGTCAGCGAGGACGGCAAGACCTTCACCTTCAAGATCCGCGACGGCATCAAGTTCCAGTCCGGCAACCCGGTGACGGCGGAGGACGCGGAGTTCTCCCTGCGCCGCGCGGTGCTGCTGGAGAAGACCCCGTCCTTCATCCTGACCCAGTTCGGCTTCACCAAGGAGAACATCGAGGACACGATCAAGGCGACCGACGCCTCGACCCTGGTGATCACCACCGACAAGGTCTACGCCCAGTCCTTCGTCCTGAACTGCCTGACCGCCACCATCGGCTCGATCATCGACAAGAAGGTCGCGATGGAGAACGAGAAGGACGGCGATTTCGGCTATGAGTGGCTGAAGACCAACACCGCCGGCTCCGGCGCCTATTCGCTGCGGTCCTGGAAGGCGAACGAGTCCTATGTGCTCGACGTCAACCCGGACTACTGGCGTGCCACGCCGGCGATGAAGCGGGTCTTCGTGCGCCACATCGCCGAGTCGGCCAGCCAGCGTCTGCTGCTGGAGAAGGGCGACATCGACATCGCCCGTAACCTGACGCCGGAAGACGTCGCCGCCGTGGCCGCCAATGGCGACCTGAAGGTGGACGAGGATCTGCGCGGCCGCATCGTGTACATGTCGCTGAACCAGAAGAAGGCGCCGCTGAACGATCCCAAGGTGATCGAGGCCTTCAAGTGGGCGGTCGACTACAAGGGCATGACCGAAACCATCCTGCGCGGCCAGTACAGGGTGCATCAGGCCTTCCTGCCGCTGACCTATCTGGGCGAGTTGAAGGATCAGCCCTACACCCTCGACATCGCCAAGGCGAAGGCGCTGCTGGCCGAGGCCGGCCATGCCGACGACGTCGCGGTGAAGATCAACGTCCGCAACGAGCCGTCCTACATGGCGATGGCCCAGGCCATCCAGGGCTCCCTGACCGAGGCGGGCATCAAGGTCGAGCTGACCCCGATGACCGGCAAGCAGTCGCTGGGCGAGTACCGGGCGCGCGAGCACGATGTCTATCTCGGCGCCTGGGGCCCGGACTATCCGGATCCGCACACCAACGCCGATACCTTCGCCCATAACCCGAACAATGCGGACGAGGCGAAGCTGACCGGCAAGCTGGCCTGGCGCAACTCCTGGGACATCCCGGAGATGACCAAGGAGACCGAGGCCGCGGTGCAGGAAGGCGACCGCGAGAAGCGCGCCGAGATGTACCGGTCGATCCAGAAGGAGCATCAGGAGACGAGCCCGTTCGTCGTCATGTTCCAGAAGATCGAGCAGACCGGTCTGCGCAAGAACGTCGAGAACCTGGTGACGGGTAGCGCGATCTCGGCGGTCTACTACTGGACCGTCACGAAGTAAGCGGACGCAATGAGCCTCGCTGGTTCGCGTCCCGGCGGGAGGGGGCCCTGGTTTCCCTCCCGTAACGGGCTGCTGAAGAGCGGTCGGGTGGTGGTGTCCCTCGCGGTCACCCTGCTCGGCCTGCTTCTCATCACCTTCCTGATCGGCCGGGTGATGCCGATCGATCCTGTCCTCGCCGTTGTCGGCGAGCGGGCGACGAACGAGGTCTACGAGGCCACCCGCACGGCGATGGGCCTGGACCAGCCGATCATCATCCAGTTCTTCACCTATATCGGCGAAGTGGTGCGCGGCGATTTCGGCACCTCGCTGCTGACCTCGCGCCCGGTGATCGAGGATATCGCCCGGGTATTCCCGGCGACCCTGGAGCTGGCGACCGTCGCCACCCTGCTCGGCGTCGCCTTCGGCATTCCGGCAGGCGTCATGGCCGCGGTCCATCAGGGCCGCTGGCCGGACCATGTGGTCCGCCTGCTCGGCCTGTTCGGCTATTCCATGCCGATCTTCTGGCTCGGCCTGGTCGGCCTGCTGATCTTCTACGGCAAGCTCGACTGGGTGGCCGGACCTGGACGGCTCGACGTGTTCTTCGAGGACATCGTCCCCCAGGTCACCGGCGTCATCCTGATCGACAGCCTGCTGGCCGGGGATCTGGAGGTGTTCGCCAACGCCCTGTCGCACATCATCCTGCCGGCCTCGGTGCTCGGCTACTACTCGCTCGCCTATATCAGCCGTATGACCCGCAGCTTCATGCTGGAACAGCTGGCCCAGGAATACATCACCACCGCCCGGGTGAAGGGCGTGTCGGAGGCGCGGGTGATCTGGGGCCACGCGCTGGGCAACGTGATGGTGCCGCTGATCACGGTGATCGCACTCAGCTACGCCAATCTTCTGGAGGGATCGGTGCTGACGGAGATCGTCTTCGCCTGGCCCGGGATCGGCTTCTACATCACCAATGCCCTGCTGTCGGCCGACATGAACGCCGTGCTCGGCGGCACGGTCATGGTGGGCATCGTCTTCGTGGGGTTGAACCTGCTGTCCGACATTCTGTACCGGGTCTTCGACCCGCGCGCCCGGTGAGGGGAGAGCGATGACCGCCTCCTCCGCCAACGCCCCCGGCCTGCGCGCCTGGCTGACCAGCGAGACGCCGTCGAGCCCGTTCCAGGCCCGCTGCATCCAGGCCTATCTCGGATGGCTCGGCCTGGCCCGCAATCCCCTGGCCATGCTGGGGCTGGCGATCGTCGTCGCCCTGGTCCTGGCGGCGATCTTCGCGCCGCTGCTCGCCCCTCACGACCCGATCGCCCAGGACCTGCAGCGCCGCCTGCTGCCGCCGGGCACGCCGGGCAACCTGCTGGGGACCGACGAGCTCGGCCGGGACATTCTCAGCCGTCTGCTCTACGGCGCCCGGATCACCCTATATGTCGTCGCCCTGGTCGTGGTGACGGCGCCGGTCTTCGGCCTGCTGATCGGCACGGTGGCGGGCTATGCCGGCGGCTGGGTCGACACCGTGCTGATGCGTCTGACCGACATCTTCCTGGCGTTTCCGCGTCTGGTGCTGGCCCTGGCCTTCGTCGCGGCCCTCGGCCCCGGCATCGGCAACGCGGTGCTGGCCATCGCGCTGACCTCCTGGCCGCCCTACGCCCGTATCGCCCGGGCAGAGACCCTGACCATCCGCAATTCCGACTTCATCTCCGCCATCCGCCTGCAGGGCGCCTCGCCGCTGCGGATCGTCACCGGCCATGTGGTGCCGCTGTGCCTGTCCAGCGTGATCGTTCGGGTCACCCTGGACATGGCCGGCATCATCCTGACCGCCGCCGGTCTCGGCTTCCTCGGCCTCGGCGCCCAGCCGCCGCTGCCGGAATGGGGAGCGATGATCTCCACCGGCCGGCTCTACATCCTGGACCAGTGGTGGGTCGCCACCATGCCGGGCCTCGCCATCTTCACCGTCAGCCTGGGCTTCAACCTGCTGGGCGACGGCCTGCGCGACGCCCTCGACCCGAGGTCGAGCCGATGAGTGGGCCCTTGCTGGAGGTGGAGGGGCTCAGCATCGACTTCCCCACCCGGACCCGAACGGTCCATGCGGTGCGCGACATCAGCCTCTCGGTCGGCCGCGAGAAGGTCGGCATCGTCGGCGAGTCCGGCTCCGGCAAGACCATGACCGGCCGCGCCGTGCTCGGCCTGATCCGGCCCCCGGGGATCGTCACCGCCCGCAAGATGGATTTCGACGGCATCGACCTCACGAAGCTGTCGGAGCGGGAGTACCGCCGGATCCGCGGCAACCGCATCGCCATGGTGATGCAGGACCCGAAATTCTCCCTCAACCCGGTGATGACCATCGGCCGACAGATCGACGAGGCCTATCGGGTCGCCGCCGGCGCCGCCGCCGGTGCCGCCCGCCGCCGCACGATGGAAATGCTGGAGGCGGTGCGGATCCGCGATCCGGAGCGGGTCTACAAGGCCTATCCGCACGAGGTGTCGGGCGGCATGGGCCAGCGCATCATGATCGCCATGATGCTGATCGCCGAGCCCGACCTGCTGATCGCCGACGAGCCGACCTCGGCCCTCGACGTGACGGTGCAGATGCAGGTGCTGGCCATCGTCGACGACCTGGTCAGCCAGCGCGGCATGGGGCTGATGTTCATTTCCCACGACCTCAATCTGGTCGCCTCGTTCTGCGACCGGGTGGTGATCATGTATGCCGGGCAGGTGGTGGAGACCTGCCGGGCGTCGGAACTGCACAACGCCACCCATCCCTACACCCGCGGCCTGCTGGCCTCGCTGCCGCGGGTCGATCAGCCGGTCGAGCGTCTGTCGACGCTGGTCCGCCAGGAATCCTGGAAGACGGAGCCCGGTGTCGATGCCCGACTTGTCTGATACGTCCGGCGCAGACGTGGCGCTGCTGATCAGCCATCTGGACGTCCGTTTCGGCAAGGGCGAGGGGGCCGTCCATGCGGTGCGCGACGTGTCGCTGACCGTGCGCCGGGGCGAGAGCTTCGGACTGGTCGGCGAGTCCGGCTCCGGCAAGTCGACGGTGCTGCGCGCCATCGCCGGGCTGGCGACGGACTGGACCGGGCGGATCGCGGTGGACGGCACCGATCTCGGCCCGAAGCGGTCGAAGACGTTCTACGAGACCGTCCAGATGGTGTTCCAGGACCCCTACGGATCCCTGCACCCGCGCCACACGGTCGACCGCACCCTCAGCGAGCCGGCGAAGATCCACGGCATCGGCAATGTCGGCGCGCGGGTCGAGGCATTGCTGCGCGATGTCGGGCTGGGGCGGGAGTTCCGGTTCCGCTATCCGCACCAGCTTTCCGGCGGCCAGCGTCAGCGGGTGGCGATCGCCCGGGCCCTGATGCTGGAGCCGCGGATCCTGCTGCTGGACGAACCGACGTCGGCCCTCGACGTGTCGGTGCAGGCGGAGATCCTGAACCTGCTGCAGCGCCTCAAGCAGGAGCACGGGCTGACCTACATCCTGGTCAGCCACGACCTGGCGGTGATCGCCCATATGTGCGACCGGCTGGCGGTGATGAATGCCGGCCGGGTGGTGGAGGAGATGGATGTCGACCAGCTCCGCCGCGCGCAGCCGCAGCACAACTACACCCGCCAGCTTCTCAACGCGTCGCTCGGCTATGACCGGGAAACCGCGGACTCGCTGCTGACCTTCGATTGAGGGAACACAGTCCATCCGCTCCCCCACGTCATCCTGAACTCGTTGCAGGATCATGCCGCGGACGGGTCAGCAGCCTGATCCTGGATCAAGTCCAGGATGACGGGGAGTGGCGCTGAATGGGAAACATACCAATAATTTTCCTATGGTCTTGACGGCGTCCGTCCGGCGACGGAAATCCCACCAGGCTCCGTTGTAACGGGACCGACGGCCGGTTCTCGGCCTCGGATCCGTTCGAACCCGGTGGATTCCGTGACCGACAGTGACACTCTCAAGGCGCCGGCGAAGCCCCGGCGGCGCTCGCGCAGCGGCCGACGCTGGCTCCTTCTTCTGCTGGCCATCGTTCTGGTCGGGGCCGGCGCGGCCGTCTATGGCCGGGACCTGCTGTTCGACCCGGCCCCCGTCGCACCGCGTACGGCCACGGTAGAGCGTGGCACGCTGGAGCGCACGGTGACGTCGCTGGGCACCATCAAACCGCGTGACTACGTCGATGTGGGCGCCCAGATCTCCGGCCAGATCAGCAAGCTCTATGTCCAGATCGGCGATCAGGTGCAACAGGGCGACCTGCTGGCGGAACTCGACGCCCGGGTTCAGGAATCCAAGGTGGTGGCGAACCGGGCCAAGCTTGCCGATCTCAGCGCGCAGCTGCGCCAACGCGAGGCCGAGCGTCAGCTCGCCCGCCAGCAGCATCAGCGCAACCAGCGGCTCTTTTCCGCCAAGGCGATCAGCGAGGACGAGCTGCAGATCGGCGCTGCCAGCCTTGCCGTCGCCGAGGCGTCGATCGAATCCCTGAAGGCGCAGATCGACCAGGCCCAGGCGACCCTGGACGCCGACGTGACCAATCTCGGCTATACCGAGATCCGTGCACCCATGTCCGGCACGGTGGTCTCCCTCGACGCGGTGGAGGGCCAGACCCTGAACGCCAACCAGACCGCCCCGATCATCCTGCAGATCGCCGATCTGGACACGATGACGGTCTGGGCCGAGGTGGCGGAGGCCGATGTGGTGCTGCTGAAACCCGGCACGGCGCTGTACTTCACCACGCTGGGGATGCCCGACCGCGAGTGGTACTGGATCGTCCGCCAGGTGCTGCCGACGCCCGAGGTGGTCAACGATGTGGTCCTGTACAACGCGCTGATCGATATCGACAACACCGACCGGGCCCTGATGTCGGAGATGACCGCCCAGGTGTTCTTCGTCCTCGACCGGGCGGAGAACCTGCCGCTGGTGCCGCTGGCCGCGCTGAGCGCAGGCCGGGAAGGCAAGACGCAGACGGTCACCGTCATGAAGCCCGACGGTACCCAGGAGCGTCGTCCCGTGGAGGTCCGGCTCAGCAACCGGACCACGGCCGCGGTCTCTTCCGGCCTGGAGGGCGGCGAGCAGGTCGTCCTGCCGGTCTCCGGCGCGGGACCGCGAGCCGGCGGACGGCCGGGCGGGTTCGGAGCCCGGCTGTGACCGATGTACCGCTGCTCAGCTTCCGCGGGGTCGGCAAGCGCTATCCCTCCGGCGCGGGGGAGGTGGTCGCCCTCGACGCCATCGACCTGGACATCCACGACGGCGAATTCGTCGCCATCATCGGCCAGTCCGGCTCGGGCAAGTCGACGCTGATGCACATCCTCGGCTGCCTCGACCGGCCGTCGCGCGGTACCTACGCCGTGCGCGGCATCGAGGTGGACGATCTCGACGCGGACGAGCTGGCCAGCCTGCGCCGGGACGTCTTCGGTTTCGTCTTCCAGCGCTACAACCTGATCTCGACGCTGAGTGCGGCGGAGAATGTGGAGCTTCCGGCGATCTATGCCGGCCGGTCCCGGGACAACCGGGAGGAGCGGGCGGACGACCTGCTCGGCCGGCTCGGCCTCGGCGACCGGGGCCATCACCGGCCGAGCCAGCTTTCCGGCGGCCAGCAGCAGCGGGCGTCCATCGCCCGCGCTTTGATGAACGACCCCGCGGTGATCCTGGCCGACGAGCCGACCGGCGCCCTGGACAGCCGTTCGGGTGCCGAAGTGCTGGACATGCTGGAGCGGCTGAACGGCGAAGGTCGCACGGTGGTGATGATCACCCACGACCCCTCGGTGGCGGCCCGCGCCCACCGGGTGATCCGGCTGCTGGACGGCCGCATCGTCGAGGATACCGGCCGGGTCGATCCGGACCGACCCGGCGCTGCCGCGGATGCCGCAGGCTGGAGACCCGCCGGCTCCAGCCTGGCGACCTTGCCCGAAGCGGTGCGGATGTCCCTGCGGTCCCTGCGGGCCAACCTGTTCCGCAGTGCGCTCACCCTGCTCGGCGTGGTGATCGGCGTCGCCGCCGTGGTCACCATGCTGGCGGTGGGCGAGGGTAGCCGCGCCGACGTGCTGGGCCGGATTCAGTCGATGGGTACAAACCTTCTGCTGATCCGCCCGGGTGCGCCTGGCGTGCGCGGCGACGGCGATACCGCGACATTGGTCACCGCCGATGCCGAAGCGTTGAGGGGTGTCGCGGGTGTGGCGGCGGTCAGCCCGGAGAAGCGCGGATCCTCGACCATGCGCTTCGGCAATGTCGACTACCGCGCGTCGGTTCAGGGCGTCTGGCCCGACTACGCCTCAGCCCGAGACTGGAGCATGGAGAGCGGCGGCTTCATCACCGCCGCCGATGTCGACAGCTACGCACCGGTCGCCGTTCTCGGCCGCACGGTGGTCGACAACCTGTTTCCCAACGGCGACGAGCCGATCGGCACCTACATCCTGATCGGCAACATTCCGTTCGAGGTGGTCGGCGTGCTGTCGGCGAAGGGCGCGACACCCTTCGGCTCCGACCAGGACGACACGGTGCTGGTCCCACTGACCACCGGGGCCATGCGGATCTTCGGCCAGCCGCACCTGGATACGATCACCGTCAAGGTCGCGGACCTTGACACCATGGACGCGACGGAGCAGGCGGTGAAGGACCTGCTGTTCGCCCGCCACCGTGCCGAGGATTTCCGGGTGCGCAACACCGCCTCACTGATCGAGACCGTCGAGCAGACCCAGGACACGCTGACGATCTTGCTCGGCTCGGTGGCGGCGATCTCGCTGCTGGTCGGCGGCATCGGGGTTATGAACATCATGCTGGTCAGCGTCACCGAGCGAACCCGCGAGATCGGCGTGCGCATGGCCACCGGCGCGCGCATGCGGGACATCATGATCCAGTTCAACGTCGAGGCGCTGATCGTCTGCGGCATCGGCGGGCTGGCCGGGGTCGCCCTCGGTATCGCTGCCGGGATGGCCGCCTCCAGCTTCGGCATCTCCGTCGTGTTCTCGACCGGTCCGGCCGTCCTCGCCTTCGTCTGCGCGGTGACCACGGGCCTCGTCTTCGGCTGGTTCCCGGCGCGCAAGGCCGCCCGGCTGGAACCGGCGGTCGCCCTGACTGTGGAGTGAAGGAATGTCCGTCCAACGAACAGTCGCCGCCCTCGGCCTCTGCCTTCTGGCCTCCGGCTGCGCCATCGCGCCGGACTGGACCAGGCCCTCGGCCCCGGTGCCCGGATCCTGGTCGCAGGAAACGGCACCCTCCCGTGCGGCGCCGGCCGCCCTGCCGGCTGTGGAGGCCGTGGCTCCCAGCGCCGACTGGTGGCGCCGCTTCGGTAGCGCCGAGCTGGATCGCCTGATGGCCCTGGCGATGGACGAGAATGTGGACCTCGCCACCGCCCGCTATCGGATCCAGCAGGCCCGTGCGGCCCTGCGATCGGTCGCGGCGAACCGGGTGCCGTCGCTGGATGCCTCCGGAAACGTGTCGCGCGACCAGAACCTGGACGGCGGCGGTTCGGACAGCCGCTGGACCGGCGGCCTGACCCTGTCCTACGACGTCGATCCGTTCGGCGGGATCGACGCCCAGGTGGACAGCGCGGAATATGCCGTTCTGGCCGAGCAGTACGGGCGCGAGGCGACCCGGCTGGTGATGGAATCCGATCTCGCCGCCCTGTATTTCACCGTGCTCTCGACCCGACAGCGCACCGCGATTGCCCAGGACAATCTCGCGGCGGCCGTGCAGGTGCTGGACCTGGTGGAGGCGCGGGTGCGGGCCGGTGCCGCCACCGAACTCGATCTGGCGCAGCAGCGCTCGGCCGTGGCCGGTTTCCGGGCGCAGCTCGCGGCGCTGGAGCAGCAGCAGCGGGTGGCGATGAACGGCCTCGCGGTCCTGATCGGCCGCCCGCCAGGCGCTGTCGAGGTCCGCGAAACAGGCCTGCGATCCCTGACCCTGCCGCGCGTGGCGACCGGCCAGCCGTCGGACCTGCTGCTGCGGCGGCCGGATCTCCGCCGGGCGGAGGCGACGTTGCGCGCGTCCGATGCCGATGTGGCGGCGGCACGGGCGGCCTTCTATCCGACCGCGACGATCTCGGTCGGGGCCGCGGTCTCCGGCGCCTTCGACGGGGGCGTGTCCACCCTGGCCAGTCTGGCGTCGGGGTTGGCAGCGCCGATCTTCGACGGCGGCCGGCTCCAGGGCCAGTTCGACGCGGCGGATGCACGGCGGCTTGAACTCCTGGAGACCTATCGCGGTGCCGTTCTGACCGCCTTTCGCGAGACCGAGGACGCCATGGCGGGTGTGGATACCGGAAACCGCCGGGTCGAGGATCTGGCCATGGCGGCGGAGCAGGCGGGCTATGCCTATGAGCTGTCGCGCATCCGCTACGAAGCCGGGGCGGCGGACTTCCTGACGGTCCTGGACGCCCAGCGCACCAAGCTGTCGGCCGACGACACCCTGGTGCAGGCGCAGCTTTCGACCTTCCTGTCGGCGGCGGATCTGTTCGTGGCGCTGGGCGGCGGCTGGGACGTGGTCCCCGCCGTCGGCCAGATGTCGGCTGCGGCGGTGCGGTGACGGGGTCAGTCGGTGTCCTTGCCGATCAGCGACGGGATCAGGATGTCATAGAACCGCCTGACGAGGCGGGCCTGGCGGGCTGAGGCGACCGGGACGACGGCGATCCGGTCGGTGATGCAGTAGCCCATGCCGAAGGCCTGGAGCTGAAGCTGCCAATAGGTGCTGGTGACGCACTGGTCGCCGAGAATCAGGGGATGGCGCAGGATCGCCAGATTGATGAGCTCGGGGGCCTGGTACTGTCGGATCAACGGCCGGAAGAACGGAGTGATGTAGCCGCGATCGCCGGCCATCTTGGTCAGGCGCGGGTCGGCCGTATGCAGCGTCCGGAATCTCAGCCGGCCGTCCCTGCGGTCCATGGTGGTGAAGGAATATCCGTTGTGCTTCAGATAGCTCTGAAACGCTTCCGGCGAGTCCGAGGTGGCGGCCTTGGACCGGGCATCGGTGAGGCGGTCGAGCATACGGCTGTCCGGCAGATGATGGATCGCGCCGGGGAGAACCTGATCGCAGTCGCGCTCGAAGTCGGCCACCCACTCTTCCGGTAGGGCCCGAGCCAAGCGCTCCAGCAGCCGGTGGGACGGCCGCCAGTCGTCATGCAGCGTTCGATGGGTCTGGCTGGTCGAGACGCCGGCCAGGAGCGCCAGCTTGTACGGCGCTATGTGATTCTCTTCGAGCCAGACCCGTGCCATCTCTGTCAGTCGAAACAGGTCGAGTTCCACCTGGAACAGGGATCTCGGAATCGTCAGCTGATCCAGATCCAGTTCGAAGATGGAGGACAGATCAACGGGAGCATCAGCCATGGTCGAGAACCTGAGAGAACCGTCGTTCGTTCATTGAAGGCCTGGGAGTCGGTTGTGTGCCTGTCTGGTCGCGATCGACGGCCCGGGCGAAGCGCTATGACGAAGGCGAGGGTGGGCAAGGGAAAAGTTGGAGTGAACTACCTATATATCAATATTATTTGACGTTTATAAAAGTAAAATAAGTATTAATTCGTCGAAATAAATTCAAAATCAAATAATGCATCAAAAGAAAAATATAAAATATGAGAATTATTGTCTGTATATAGGCTTAAGTATTTTGTGTTTCAGTCGGATAATATTGCTTTCTACAATTTGAAGTCATATTTAAACATGAAGTACAAGAAGTAAATTTTCGATTTTCTGAAACAACCGCAAGCCGCAGATTGAAAATTTTCTATTAAAGGATTTCTGGAGACGGAGAGCCTGACAATGCTTTACGCGTATTTTTGTGGTGGTTTATAATGGTTTATCGTAGGATGCTCATTGGTGATGGGGTGGTGGGTTTAATATAATGAAGAGAATAAATAAATAATTGATTGGAATCATGAAGTATTCAGAAGGTATTTCTCGAAAGAATGGTCGTCGGGCGATTATGTATGATGAACTTTTGTTATCGATAAAAGTTCAGGTTCCTGTCCCGTCGGCGAGGGACGGCCGTGTGTTTTACTGAGGATAGCCGCGAGGCGCGATCGGCAGAGCGATCGATCGCCGAAATCCGCCACCGGATCGGCGAGGTCCGCGAAAGTCTGATCGATGAAATCATGGTATCGGCGGCGGAGCGCCTCGATCCGGATCCGGGAGGGGGTGGCGGCGCAGCGGCGGCCGAATCCGCCATTCGGCTGTCGCTTGTCGACAAAGCGCTCGTCGAGTTCGCTCCGGTGGGCGACCTGCTGGAGATCGCCGCCGGAGACAGCCGGCTTTCGGCCAGGCTTTCGGACCGGATCGGGGGCGGAGTCCGAACCCTGGATCGATCTCCGCAGGTCGGGATCGACCTGGATATGCCCTGGCCGAACGCCGCGGACTGCGTCCTCGCCCTCGATCCGTATCGCGGCACAGCCGATCCGATCCGTCTGACCCGGCGCCTCTACGGGGCCACGGCCCGCCTCCTGGTCCTGGACACCATGCTCCACGATTTTCCGTTTTCCGGCTGGATCCAGACCCTCTCGGACGCTCCGGCACCCGCCTCAGGCCCGCGCGGTCGGATGGCGATCGAATTGCAGCCGACCTATCGGGGGCTGATCGACAGCCTCTACCAGGTTGGCTTCGAGGCCGTAACCGAGGTCGTCCCGGCCCCGAGCCTGTTCGCGGCCCTGCCATATGCCACACCGTATCATGCGCATCGACGCGCGGTCTTCGTCGCCCAGAAAAGGGTGCCTTAGAACTGGCGGTCGGCCGTCGCGCAATATTCGCGATAGCTTGGAACCGACGGCTTCTCCGGGTCGTTGTGCTATCGGGCGCATGGGCGCCGATCCCGACCTGCGGAGACAACAATGGAAGAGACGGACCGGACGGCAATCGACCTCGATGCAAACGGCGTTCGCCTGAACGTGCACGCATCGTCTTTCATTTGCACCTACAGCGTGGACAAGCTGGCCTGGCGCTCGAAGATCACGACCGAGCAGTCCATCGCGATCCTCCGGGCGGCTGGAATGGCTGGAAACCCGAATGACCGCAGCTGAAGCTCCGGCGACGATGTCGCGTGCCCGGCGGGCGCGGCCTGCGTCGGACCTGGCCCGCGAACTCGATCGTCTCGACGGTCTCGCGGACCTGATGGACAGCCGGTTCCGCCTACCGGGAACGAATATCCGCTTCGGACTGGACGCGATCGTCGGTTTGCTCCCCGGGATCGGCGACGGGCTGGTGACGCTGCCGGCCTTCTACATCCTCGCCCGGGCGCACCGTATGGGCGTCCCGAAGAGCCTGCTGGTGCGCATGGCCATCAATGTCGGCATCGATTTCGCCATCGGCGCCGTTCCGCTGATCGGCGACCTGATCGATGTCGGATTCCGGGCGAACCGACGCAATGTGGCGCTCCTGCGCGATCACTTCGCCAAGGCGGCGGTCGTCTAGCGCCGACCGCCGACGACTGCTCCAGCCCTCTCAGTTCCCCCCTGCGTCGCGTCGTCGGCGCAGGGTGAAAACCCGCCACAGATACCAGGCGACAAGCACCGCGATGACGACGTTGCCGACCAGCGAGAGCGAGTTGGTCAGGACGTCCCGGCGCTCGCCCAGCCAATGTCCCGCCATGGTCAGGCCGCTGACCCAGATCAGAGAGCCGATGGTCGTGTAGAGCAGGAAAGGGACCCAGCCCATTCCAGCGACCCCGGCCGGAACCGAGATCAGGGTCCGGACCCCCGGGACCATCCGCCCGAACAGCACCGCCAGATGGCCCCAGCGCTGGAACCATTTCTGCGCGCCGTCCACATCGTCCGGCTGGATCGTCAGCCAATGGCCGTGGCGGGCGCAGAAGCGGCGGATGCGGTCGGCACCCAGGGCCAGACCGGCGACGTACCACAGGGTTGCCCCGGCGACCGAGCCGACCGTGCCGGCGATGATCACCGCGACGACGGACAGCTCGCCCCGCGCCGCGGCCAGTCCGGCCACCGGCATCACCACTTCGGAGGGGATGGGCGGGAAGACATTCTCCACGAACATCAGGAACCCGATGGCGGGCGCCCCCCAGGTCGCGATCCAGTCATTGATAAGCTCGACCATGGGGCATCCTTGCTTGTGGCAGTCTTCGCAGGGACAACGGCGCGGGCGGCGCCCGGTTGCCGGATAAGAACCCGCTATGTGGGAACGGGAGGGCAGGTTCCAACGACGGAACCCTCCGAAAGGCTGTGGGAAGGGTCCGCCAAAGCACTGCCATTCCTCGAAAAAGCCGATGCTGCATTGCAATATGATCGCGTTTTGGGTACTCCCTGTCTTCCTGGCCTGACAGGTCCGCCCACCCCGGCACCCAGGAGGGTACCTCGCTCGATACGCTCAAGAATGAATGGCTCGGCAATGTCCGCAACGACGTGCTGGCAGCCATGGTGGTGGCGCTCGCCCTGATCCCCGAAGCGATCGCCTTCTCGATCATCGCCGGCGTCGACCCCAAGGTCGGCCTCTACGCCTCGTTCTCCATCGCCGTGCTGACCGCGATCTGCGGCGGCCGCCCGGGCATGATCTCGGCGGCGACGGCGGCGACGGCGGTGCTGATGGTGACCCTGGTGCGGGACTACGGGCTGGAGTACCTGCTGGCGGCGACCGCCTTGGCCGGCCTGCTGCAGATTGCCTGCGGGTTCCTGCGGCTGGCGACCGTGATGCGGTTCGTGTCCAAAAGTGTGATGACCGGGTTCGTCAACGCGCTCGCCATCCTGATCTTCATGGCCCAGCTTCCCGAGCTGATCGACGTGCCGGGCCTGACCTATGTGATGGTGGCGGCCGGGCTGGCGGTAATCTACCTGCTGCCGCGCCTGACGACCGCCGTGCCGTCGCCACTGGTCTGCATCGTCATCCTGACGGCGGTGTCGCTCGGCTTCGGCCTGGATCTGCGCACGGTCGGCGATATGGGCGAGCTGCCGGACACCCTGCCGATCTTCCTGCTGCCGGACGTCCCGCTGACCCTGGAGACGCTGCAGATCATCCTGCCGTATTCCGCCGGCATCGCCGTGGTCGGCCTGCTGGAATCGCTGATGACGGCGACCATCGTCGACGATCTCACGGACACCTCGTCCAACAAACACCGCGAATGCGTCGGCCAGGGCATCGCCAATTTCGGCACCGCCTTCATCGGCGGCATGGCCGGCTGCGCGATGATCGGCCAGTCGGTGATCAACGTGAAGTCGGGCGGGCGGGGACGGCTGTCCTGTTTCCTGGCCGGCATCTTCCTGCTGATCGCCTGCGTGGTGCTCGGCGACTGGGTGAAGCAGATCCCGATGGCCGCCCTGGTGGCGATCATGATCATGGTCTCCATCGGCACGTTCAGCTGGCAGTCGATCAAGGACCTGCGGGTCCATCCGCGCAGTTCGTCGGTGGTCATGCTGGCCACGGTCGTGGTGGTAGTCGCCACCCATAATCTTGCCATCGGCGTGATCGTGGGCGTGCTGCTGTCCGGCATCTTCTTCGCCTGGAAGATCGCTCAGATCTTCCGGGTCACCTCGACCCTGTCTCCGGACGGATCGGCCCGGACTTATGTGGTGGAGGGCCAGGTGTTCTTCGCCTCGGCCGACAGCTTCCTGGCCTCCTTCGATTTCCGCGAGGCGCTGGAGAACGTCACCATCGACGTCTCGCGCGCCCATATCTGGGACATTTCCAGCGTCGCCGCCTTGGACACCGTCGTCTTGAAGTTTCGCCGCGAGGGCGCCAACGTCGAGATCGTGGGGCTGAACAAGGCCAGCGAGACGATCGTCGACAAGCTGGCGGTACACGACAAGCCCGGGGCCATGGACCGGCTGCTCGAGCATTGAGCGGCCGAACCGGGCACGGGCAACAAGGGAGGGCGGGATGAGCAAGATCGTCGCGATGATCGACGGCTCGATCTATTCGCAGAGCGTCAGCGACCACACGGCCTGGGCGGCCGAGCGGCTGGGCGCCACGGAGATCGAGCTGGTGCACGTGCTGGGCCGCCGCGAGGGGCCGAGCGCGCCCGCCGACCTGAGCGGCAGCTTCTCTGCCGGCATGCGCGAGGAACTGCTGAAGGAACTGGCAGATCTGGACGAGCTGAACGCCAAGGCGGCGCAGAAGCGGGGCCGGCTGATCCTGGAGGAGGCCCAGGCCTCGCTGAAGGCCAAGGGGATCACCACCATCGCTCCCCGGCTGCGCCACGGCGACCTGATCGAGACCCTGGCGGCGGTGGAGACCCGCGCCGACATGGTGGTGATCGGTAAGCGCGGATCGGCGGCCGATTTCGCCAAGATGCATCTCGGCTCCAACCTGGAGCGGGTGGTGCGGTCGTCGCACGTGCCGGTACTGATCACCTCGCGGGCATTCAAGCCGATCCGGCGGTTCCTCATCGCCTTCGACGGCGGACGGACGGCGCTGAAGGCGGTGGACTACGTGGCGCGCACGGCGCTGTTCTCCGGCCTGGAGTGCCACCTGCTGACGGTGGGCGAGCGCTCGGCCGAGATCGAGCGCAACCTGGACAATGCCAGGGCGCTGCTCAAGGGCGGCAACATCCAGGTCTCGCTCGACGTGATTCCGGGCCAACCGGACCAGGTGATCGCGAAATACGTGGAGGATGTGGGCATCGACCTGCTGGTCATGGGCGCCTACAGCCATTCGCGCTTCCGCCACCTGTTCCTGGGCTCGACCACCGAGGAGACGATCCGCAACTGCCTGATTCCGGCGCTGATCTACCGGTAGGGGGCGTACGGGTTCTCGCCGCGTTTTCGCTGAAACTCTAACCTCTCCGCGCTCCCCGGATTTATTCCGGGGCAAGTCTTCCGGCATGCGCGCAGGCTGAGGTCTTACCCCGGAATAAATCCGGGGAATGTGCAGAAGGGGGAGGGGAAAGCGGAGCGCGCTAAACCCGCAGCCCGTGGACGTCCTCGAGCACCAGGTCGGCCAGCGGTTCCAGCACGTCGCGGCCGCTGGCGCCGGAGAGAACGCCGATCACCAATCCGCATCCCGCCGCCCGGCCCGACGCCAGATCGGCCGGGGAATCGCCCACCATCGCCGTCTGCGCGGGCGCCAGCCCCCAGGCGGCCTGGGCGGCGCGAATCATACCCGGAGCCGGCTTCGCCCCGTGGCCGCTGTCATAACCGACGGTGAAGCTCAGATGCGGGGCGATACCCAGACGGTCGGCGGTCTCCCGCGCGCCGGTCTCGCTGTCGTTGGTGGCGAGGCCGCAGGCCATCCCGTCGCCGCACAGGCCGGCGAACAGCGCCGGCAGCGGGTCGATCGGGGTCAGATGCGCCATCGCCTGTTCGTGCCAGATCGTGTCGAGCCAGGGGATCAGCCGCGCGTCCTCCGGCAGATCCGGAGCCACAGCGCGCCAGAGCCGGGCGACCACGTCGGTGGTACCGGACGCGAGTTCCGTGCCGGGCAGGATGCGCCGGCGCTGGGGGCACCAGCCGCCGGCGACCATCATCTCCTCGGCCAGTGCCGGGCGCCCCAGATCCGCCGCCAACCGCTCCGCGCTGGCCCAGAAGGCCGGCGTCCAGGTTTCCTCGAAGCGGATCAGGGTGCCGTCCTTGTCGAACACGATGCCGCGAATGCCGGCGGCCATGAGGGCAGCGTGCACCATCGCTCGAGTCAGTCGGCGGACGGTCCGCGCCGGGCGCGGCGGATGCCGATCACCACGGTGATCATCCCGAACACCACCATCCACAGGGGCAGGATCCAGCGGTCGCGTGGATCCATCAGCCGTGCGTCTTCGGGATTGGCCGGATCGTAGGCCACCGACAGCATTTCCCCGGCCTGGGTCGGCCGGTAGGTGTCGGCGGCGGTGGCGGTCATGCCGCCATTGGCGGTGAGGTAGCGGACCGTCGGCCGGTAGAGGGTGAAGCCCTCGGTCGGATCGAAGGTCTCCACGGACACCACCTGCGCCTCCGCCTGTTCGGCGGAGACCAGGAAGGTGATGTGCTCGCGCAGACCGAAGACGCCGCCGGCAATCGCCAGCAACCCGACGATCACCAGGGTGCGCGGCCGGATCGCGAAGGGCGACCGAAAGCGCCTGGGCGGCGTTTCTTCAGGCTGGGTATCCGGGGACTCCGGACGGGGATCACGCGACACCTTCACTCGGCCGGACCTCGACGCCCCGGCTGTTCAGGAGCTCCATCAGCTCGCCCGTCTCGAACATCTCGCGCACGATGTCGCAGCCGCCCACGAACTCGCCCTTCACATAGAGCTGCGGGATCGTCGGCCAGCTCGAGTACTCCTTGATCCCTTCGCGCAGGGACGGATCGTCGAGCACGTTGATGCCCTTGAACTTGGTGCCGAGATGGCTGAGCACCTGGACCACGACGGCGGAGAATCCGCATTGCGGAAAGACCGGGGTGCCCTTCATGAACAGCACGACGTCGCTGCTGGCGACTTCGTCGTCGATCCGGGTCTTGAGAGCCTCGTCGAGCATCGTCACGCTCCTTTCAGTCTCTGGCCGCGCCGGTCATTCCGGGGCGGCGGTTTGCAGGGCGAGCGCATGCAACTCGGTCCCCATGCGTCCCTGAAGAGCTTTGTACACCAGCTGATGCTGCTGCACGCGGTTCTTTCCCGTGAAGGCAGACGACACGACATGGCATGCATAGTGGTCGCCGTCGCCGCGCAGATCCTCGATCGTCACATGGGCGTCCGGGAGCGCTTCCTTGATCAGGCGCTCGATTTCGTTCGCTTCCATGGCCATCGTCGTCTCTCCCTCTGCCGCCGTTTCAGCTCTCGGCGGCCATGTAAGTCGGCAGCCAGGCCTCGTGGCGGCGGCTCAGTTCCTCACCCGATATGAGGGGCATACCATTGAGTGTCAATTGACCGCCATCCGTCACGGTGCCGACCGCAGCGGCCGGAACGCCCGCCGACTCGGCGCGGGCGATCAGACCGGCGGCGTCCTTAGTGGTGACCACATAGCGGCCCTGATCCTCGCCGAAGGCCCAGGCGTGGGCGACGGCGCCCTCGGGTGCTGCCACATCGGCGCCGAAGCGCTTGGAGGCCAGCGCCATCTCCGCCACCGCGACCAGCAGGCCGCCGTCGGAGACGTCGTGACAGGCGCTCACGGCCCCCTCGTTGATCAGCGCGCGCACCAGATCGCCGGTCCGCTTTTCCGCCGCGAGGTCGATCGGCGGCGGCGCGCCTTCCTCCCGGCCGTCGATCTCGCGCAGGTACAGCGAGCAGCCCATCCACCCGTCCTTGCGGTCGGCGGGCTGGCCGAGAACGACCAGGGTCTCGCCGGCGGCTTTGAGGGCCGGGGTGGTGAGCTTGTTCACGTCTTCGATGACGCCGACGCCGCCGATGACGGGGGTCGGCAGGATCGCGGTCCCCTCGGTCTCGTTGTAGAGCGAGACGTTGCCCGACACGATCGGGTAGTCCAGCGCCCGGCAGGCATCGCCCATGCCGGTCACGCAGCCCACGATCTGGCCCATGATGACCGGCTTCTGCGGGTTGCCGAAGTTGAGGTTGTTGGTCGCGGCCAGCGGCGTCGCCCCGGTCGCTGTGATGTTGCGCCAGGTCTCCACCACCGCCTGCGCACCGCCAGTCTTCGGATCGGCGAGGCAGTAGCGCGGGGTGCAGTCCACGGTGACGGCGAGGCCGCGGTCGGTGTCGCGGATCCGGACCACGCCGCTGTCGGCACCCGGGCGGATCATCGTGTCGCCCATGACCAGGTGGTCGTACTGCTCCCAGATCCAGCGGCGGCTGGCCATGTCCGGACAGGACATCAGGGTCGCCAGCACCTCGCCCAGGGACGCTTTCGGTGCGGCGACGTCGGCGGCGGCGATGACCGGCTGCGGCGCGGTCGGCGTATGCGGGCGGTCGTATTCCGGCGCCTCGCCGACCAGCGGCTCGACGGGGATGTCGCACTGCACGACGCCATCCTTCTTCAGGACGATATGGCCGGTCTCGGTGACCGTGCCGATCACGGCGAAGTCCAGGTCCCACTTCTCGAACACCGCCCGCGCCTCGTCGGCGCTTTCCGGGCGGATGATCATGAGCATGCGCTCCTGGCTCTCCGACAGCATGATCTCGTAGGCGGTCATGCCCTCTTCGCGCACCGGCACGCGGTCGAGATCGAGCTCGATGCCGAGACCGCCCTTGTCGGCCATCTCGACGCTGGAGGAGGTGAGGCCGGCCGCCCCCATGTCCTGGATGGCGACGATGCAGTCGCGCTCCATCAGCTCCAGGCAGGCTTCGAGCAGCAGCTTCTCGGTGAACGGGTCGCCGACCTGGACGGTGGGCCGCTTCTCCTCGCTGTCCTCGTCGAACTCCTTGGACGCCATGGTGGCGCCATGGATGCCGTCGCGGCCGGTCTTGGCCCCGACATAGACCACGGAATTGCCCGGACCGGCGGCGGCCGAATAGAAGATCCGGTCGGCCTGGGCCAGACCCACGGTCATGGCGTTGACCAGGATGTTGCCGTTATAGGCCGGGTGGAAGTTCACCTCGCCGGCGACGGTCGGCACGCCGATGCAGTTGCCGTAGCCGCCGATGCCGGCGACCACGCCGGAGATCAGGTGCCGGGTCTTGGGATGGTCCGGGTCGCCGAAGCGCAGGGCGTTCAGGTTGGCGACGGGGCGCGCGCCCATGGTGAACACGTCGCGCAGGATGCCGCCCACACCGGTCGCCGCCCCCTGATAGGGCTCGATGAAGGACGGGTGGTTGTGGCTCTCGATCTTGAAGACCGCGGCCAGACCCTCGCCGATATCGATGACGCCGGCATTCTCGCCCGGGCCCTGGATCACGTGCGGTGCCTCGGTCGGCAGCGTCTTCAGCCAGCGCTTGGACGACTTGTAGGAGCAGTGCTCCGACCACATAACCGAGAAGATGCCCAGCTCGGTCAGGTTCGGCTCGCGGCCGAGGATGCGCAGGACGACCTGATACTCGTCTGGGGTCAGGCCGTGCTCGGCCACGACCTCGTCGGTGATGGCGGCGTTGGAAAGGGTCATTGTCTATCCGGTGTTCAGTGCAGCGCTTTGACCAGGCCGTCGAACAGGCCGCGCCCGTCGGTGCCGCCATGGAGGGCTTCGATCGCGTTCTCGGGATGCGGCATCAGGCCGAGCACCGTTTTGGTGTCGTTGTAGATGCCGGCAATGTCGCGCTGGGAGCCGTTCGGATTGCCGCCGGCGGCGCCGTCGGCCGAGACGTAGCGGAACGCGACCTGGCCGCGATCCTCCAGCCGGTCGAGGGTGTCCGGATCGGCGAAGTAGTTGCCGTCGTTATGGGCGACCGGCACCGAGATCACCTGGCCGTCGCTGTAGCCGCTGGTGAACAGGCTCTGCGAGGTCTCGACCTTCAGATGAACGGTCTTGCACACGAATTTCAGCCCGGCATTCCGCATCAGGGCTCCGGGCAGCATTCCGGCCTCGGTCAGGATCTGGAAGCCGTTGCACACACCCAGCACCGGCACGCCCTTGTCGGAGCGTTCCTTGACCGTGCGCATGGCGGGGGACAGGGCGCCCATCGCGCCGGCGCGCAGATAGTCGCCGTAGGAGAACCCGCCGGGCACGACGATCAGGTCGACGTCGGGGATCTCGGTTTCCTTGTGCCAGATCATGGCGGGGTCGCTGCCGGAGGCCTGGCGCAGGGCCATGACCATGTCGCGGTCGCGGTTAGATCCGGGGAAGACGATGATGGCCGATTTCATGGGCGCTCCAACGGCGGTTGCCCCGGCAGCTCGACGCTTCGGAGGCGGGGAGGACCTGTTTGGCGGGAAACTAGGGCCGAGCGCGTTCGTGTGCAAGCGCGGCAAGCAGGCCGGTCGTCAGGGGGCCTTCGGCGGCGTCCCGTCGGCGCCGATCCGGACCGTCGGCAGGCGCACGATGGCGGTGGTGCCGATGCCCAGTTCGCTTTGAATCTCAAGACTTCCGCCGTGCAGTTCCACGAAGGACTTGGACAGGGGGAGCCCCAGACCGATTCCCTCGTATTTCCGGCTCAGCGCACTGTCCACCTGCTCGAAGGGGCGCAGCACGATGTCGATGTCGCGCGGATGGATTCCGATTCCCGTATCGCAGACCCGTATCTGCAGGCCGTCGCCGTCGATTTCCGCCTCAATCGTCACCCGCCCGTCGGCCATGGTGAACTTCGCGGCGTTGGAGATCAGGTTGAACAGGATCTGCCGGATCAGCCGTCCATCGGCCCAGATCGGCGGCAGGTCGGCCGGAATTTCCATGGCGATCGGAGCCATGGCGCCGGTCTGCCGACTGCGCACCATGCCGACCGAGGCGGCGACTTCGGTGGCGATGTCGACCCGGCTCTCGCGCAGCATGATCTGGCCGATCTCGGCCCGGGTCAGGTCGAGCATGTCCTCGATCAGCGACAACAGGCTGTGGCCGCTCGCCTGGACGTCGCGGGCATAGGCCACGTAGTGCGGATCGCCGAGGGGGCCGAACACTTCGCTGACGAGAAGGTCCGAGAAGCCGATGATGGCGTTCAGCGGCGTGCGCAACTCGTGGCTGACCGTGGCCAGGAACATGGATTTGGCTCGGTTCGCCGTCTCGGCGTCGTGCAGCGCCCGCTGCAGGGCCTGCTGGGCCTGCTGCAACTCCTGACGATAGTCGGTTTCATCGACCGAGGTCCCCCGATAGCCGGCGAAGGCGCCGGTTTCGTCGTAGACCGGCACGCCGGACACCCGCCAATGCCGCATCGCGCCGGTCTCGTCCATGGTGGCGTAGCGGAAGTCGCGAAACGGCTCGTGCCGTTCGAGCGTTGCCTTGTGCTCGCGCCAGACGGGGGACAAGTCGGGATTGATCCGGGCGGCCTCCCACCGGGTCCGTCCGAGGAACTGGCTCGGCGGCGCGAACCCGCTGCTCGACCGCAGGTCCATCAGCAGGGTGAAGCGCAGTTTGGCGTCCAGCTCCCAGAACCGGTCCGAGCTCGCCCGCACGAAGTCGCGCAGGCGGACATCGCTTTCCCGCAGCGCCTGTTCGGCCCGCTTCAGTTCCGTGATGTCGCTGACGGTCGTGATCGTCCCGCCGTCCGGTAGACGGGAGTCCCGGATCAGATACCAGCGGTCTTCGGACCAGGGTATCAGGTGATCCTCGCCGCCGCGCTGATGCTGTGCGACCCGGCGCAGGATATAGGCCTCCAGATCGTCTTCCGCGTCCGGCGGCGGATTGACCCGCGTGCGTTCGCGGATGAGCTCCTCGAAGGTCATGCCGATCCGCATCGGCACCCCTGTCTCCCGCGCGATCTCCTGCATCGAGGAATTGACGTAGAGAAGGCGGTCGGCGGAGTCCCAGATTTCGATGCCCTGCCGGCTATGCTCCAGGCCGCGGCGCAGCAGCCCGTAGCTCAGCATGGCATCGCCGATCTCCTCGATGGCGGTGGGCCCGCGCATGTCGTAGGTGATGGCGATGTTTCCCGAGGGCAGGCGGGATCCGGAAATCAGCAGCACCGAACCGTTGTCGCGCAGCCGCTCGAGCTGATAGGGCAGGGCGTTCTTGGTAAAGTTCAGGCGCTCGCGGGTCCGCGCCTCGACGTCGCCGCCGCCGTAATCGCCGCGCTCGGCGTTCCGGCGCACCAGCCGCTCGTACGGCCAGCCAGGAACCAGCTCGGCCGGATCGACTTCGGCGAGGCGGGCGAAGCTGGAATTGCTGGCGACGAGCTTCAGGTCGGGGTCGAGAACGACGACCCCGACACTGGCGTGGGCGACTGCCTCCAGCAATACCGTGGCGTCATGGTCGAGGCGGCCGTCAGTCGGGGCGTTGGTATTCGGCGTCGGCACGGGCTCGGCTCAATTGCTCCAGGCGAACAGATCTTATCGCAGAATCGTCTGGAATAGCCGCGCGAAAATTACCGTCATTGGTGTGCCGCCGGTCGGCATGCCGGAGCGGCGGCTCAGCCGTCGATCCGGATGCTGTAGTTCTCGATGACCGTATTGGCCAGCAGACGCTCGCACATGGCCTTCACGTCGGCCTCCGCCTTGGCGGCATCGGTCTCGTCCAGGCTGATCTCGATGACCTTGCCCTGACGCACGTCGCCCACGCCCTGGAAGCCGAGGGTGGACAGCGCGTGGCCGATGGCCTTGCCCTGGGGGTCGAGGACGCCGGACTTCAGCGTCACATGAACGGTGGCTTTCATCGTCTAATCCCGTCTTATGCTCGGCGCCCGTCTCAGCGCCGGTTTCTCTGCGCCCGTTATTGAACGGCAATCGGACCCTTGAGGTCCATCGGTCCGGCTTCCGGCAGGACGCCGAGGCGCCGGGCCACTTCCTGATAGGCTTCCTTCACGCCGCCCAGATCGCGGCGAAAGCGGTCCTTGTCCATCTTTTCGTTCGTGGCGATGTCCCAGAGCCGGCAATTGTCCGGGCTGATCTCGTCCGCGAGCACGATCTGCACCTCGTCATGCTCGTTGTACCAGCGGCCGAACTCCAGCTTGAAGTCGACGAGCCGCAGGCCGACGCCGAGGAAAAGGCCGACCAGGAAGTCGTTCACCCGCAGCGAGAGGGTGACCATGTCGTCCAGGTCCTGGGTGGTCGCCCAGCCGAAGCAGGTGATGTGCTCCTCCGAGATCATCGGGTCGCCCAGCTCGTCGGACTTGTAATAGTACTCGATGATCGAGCGTGGGAGCTGCGCGCCTTCCTCCATGCCGAAGCGGGTCGCCAGAGAGCCGGCGACCACGTTGCGGACCACCACCTCGACCGGCAGGATCTCGACCTCGTGGACCAGCTGCTCGCGCATGTTCACGCGGCGGATGAAGTGATTGGGGATGCCGATCTCGGTCAGCTTCGTCATCAGGTATTCGCTGATGCGGTTGTTCAGCACGCCCTTGCCGGTGATCAGGCCGTGTTTCTTGTTGTTGAATGCGGTCGCGTCGTCCTTGAAGTACTGGATGATCGTACCGGGCTCGGGACCCTCGTACATGATCTTCGCCTTGCCCTCGTAGAGCTTGCGGCGTCTGGCCATCGGATGATCTCCAAATAGGCGGATCGAACGTCGGTTCGCATGCGTCGCGAGGTGCCAGCTTGGCCAGGCTCTCTGCGCGAGAATTCGGACCCTATATCAGCAGGACCCGGGCAACTCAATCACGCGGCTCAGCCGGCTGTCCGTTCGTCCGGCGTTTCCGGCCAGGCGTCGATCGTCTCGTAGGGCGTCCGGTCCGGGCGTCCGGCGGCGAAGCGGAGGACCGGCCGGCCTCCGCCGGGGGCGGGGAGGGCCACCAGGCTGGAGCTGCTGGTGCCGAACCCGGTATCGCTGACCACCGTCATCGCGCCGGCCGGGCCGGCATCGGCGGCGAAGTCCCGGGACCCGAGTAGCATGGCCCAGACGTCCCAGTCGCCCTCGCCCTCTGCACCGCCGGCCGGATCGGGGGCGGGAGCCGCCCGGAACCGATCCAGATAGCGCGCGACCCGGGCCGAGGCCTTGCGGTCGTTCAGGTCGTGGGCGGTCAGCATGGACACGCCCTCCGGCACCTTTTCCAAAGTGATCGACGAGTCTCCCCCGTCATCCTCGCGGTTCGCGATCCAATAGGCGTCGCGGCTGTCGGCGATCAGAAGGTTGAACCCCCGATAGCTCGACGGCTCGACGGTCGCCAGTGCCCGGGCGGCGTCGGCCGCGTCCGCATGCTCCAGCGCCTCCAGCACGAGCTCGCCGCGCGAGCGCTTGCCGCTGGCGGGGCCCAGGGTGCCGTGCCGGTTCAGGATACAGGCGACGACGCCGAAATCGTTGATGCCGAACCAGCTCCCGCCGGCCAGGACGTCGAGTCCGGCGACCACCTCGGGGCGGTCCGGCCAGTGCCGACCCGGCGCTTTCCACGGCCGGTCGGCCATCTCGTCTCGGTTGGCGCCGATGAGCACGGGCCATGTGTGGCCCGGCCGGCGCAGAATGATCACGCTGCACATGGGAGGCCATAAGTGGCCCGTCGCCGCGGTCTGGGCAAGCCCGAATGCGGCACGGCGGGGCGCGGCGAACTCCCGCGTTCACATCGCAGAGGGTGTTGTGTATGGTCCGCCCGTTTCGTCCCTACAGTGCTGCGGGCGACGCACCATATTGAGAGTTTCCGCCTAGCCTGGGAGGCGTGTGATGAGCGGGTTCGACGATCGTGAGAAGGCCCAAGAGAACAAGTCCGCGCATGATGCGGAGCTGCTGTTCAAGGCGACCGCGCGCCGCAACCGGATGCTGGGCGAGTGGGTCGCCGAGGAGTTTCTGGGGCTGACCGGCGACGCGCGCACCGAGTTCGCCAAGGAAGTGGTCGCCGCCGATTTCGACCGGCCGGGCGACAGCGACGTGGTGGAGTTCGTGCAGGCCAAGGTCAGCGCCGCCGGTGGCGAGCTGTCGGAAGCCCGTCTGCGCCACAAGATGAACGAGCTGCTGGTCGTGGCCACCGCGCAGATCAGCGCCGATTCCTGAGACGCCGGTCCCGAGGCCGTCGCCTTCAAGCGTGTCCGACAGATAGGCTGACATGAGCATTCCCGCCCTGCGTCCGGGCGACCGGACGCCCAACCTGATCTTCCCGGATCTGAAGGGCCGCTCGCGGCAGCTCTACCTCGAGGTTCGCGGCGGTCCCATTCTTGTCGCGGCCGTGCCAAGCCCGAACGAGGGCGAGGGGCGCAGCGTGCTCTCCGCATTGACCCGGCGGGCGGGAGCGTTGGACAAGATCGGCGCGCACCGGTTCGTGCTCATGCGTCGGGAACCCGATGGCGAGATCGACTCGGGCGCGATCGCGATGATCGATCCCTATGGGGACGGCATGCGGCTGTTCCGGCCGCTGCCGGAGGGCTCCGACAATGATGCGGACCGGCCGGCGGCGGCTGTCGCGGCGCTGGACGCCAACCAACGGGTGATCGCCCTCTTCACCACGGCCGACAGCCGCGACCCCGTCGGCGACGCGATCAAGGTCCTGGAAGTCGAGGCCAAGGCGGCCCGCGCCGGCGCCCAGCGGCTGGTGCGCTCGGCCCCGGCCATGATCCTGGACAAGCTGCTGCCGAATCCGCTCTGCGACGCGCTGATCGAGGCGTGGAAAGCGGACAACGTCGAGGGCACGGTCAACGACGGCTTCAAGAACGTCACCGACGACGCGGTGAAGCGCAACCGCGAGCACGTCGTCCGCGACCCGGAGATGCAGCGCACCATCGCCCAGCAGATCGGTCCGCGGGTGATGACCGAGATCCAGAAGGTCTTCAACTTCCGGTCGGCCCTCCGCTTCGAGATGCTGACGGTTCTGGGCTATGGCGAGGACCGCAAGGATTTCTTCGCCCCCCACCGCGACAGCCTGCGCTCCGAGCAGCGCCGCCGGTTCGCGGTCTCGCTTAACCTGAACGAGGGTTACGAGGGCGGGTAACTGACCTTTCCGGAATACGGTCCGCATCTCTACGCCCCGCCGAAAGGGGCCGGCGCGGTCTTCGGCTGCGAGGTTCTGCACGAGGCCAAGCCGGTGACCAAGGGCCAGCGCTGGGTGCTGACGACCTTCCTGATCGATCCTAAGTGACGGCGCCGTGCGCCGTCATCCCGGACCCATCCGGGATCTGACTCCGCCTCCCCCAAACCACACTCCCCGGATCTATTCCGGGGCCCGCGGTTCAGCGTGACCCGCCGTTGGATGGAGACCTCCAACGTTGACGCGGGCTGACGGGTAGGCCCCGGAATAAATCCGGGGAGTGTGAATGGTGGTTCGGCAGTGAGCTGGAGGGTGGGGCGCCGAGACAACGGCTCTCGCCTTTGGGCCCGCGTCGGTTCAGCGTCCGAGGTTCAGCGTCCGTTCGGTCCCTGGTGACCGTTCTCCTCGGCAACCATTCTCCACCACTCCCACACCCCCACTCCCCGGATTTATTCCGGGGCCCACGGTTCAGAGCGACCTGCCGCTGGATGGAGACCTCCAACGTTGACGCGTGCTCACGGGTAGGTCCCGGAATACATCCCGGGAGTGTGATTGGTGGTAGGAGCGAACACAGGAAGCGGCAGAACCCCCGCCGGCCCTAGCTCCCCGTCAGCTCCAGCACCTCGTCCTCGCCGACCCGGCGGCCGGTCTGGTGCCAGCCCAGGTGCCGGTAGACGGCCGAGGCCCGCAGGTTCGGATCCGGCGTGGCGCAGAGCCAGATCGGCGAGCAGCCCTCTTCACGCAGCCACGCCACCGCCAGCTCCAGCAGACGGCGGCCGATGCCGAACCCCTCGTAGCCCGGACGCACCGCCAGCACCTCCACCTCGCCGTCGCTGCGGTCGGCCATGCTGAACCCCACCACCTGGCCATCCGACTCGCAGAGCCAGCCCTTCAACTCGGCCGAGAGTCGCGGGATCAGGCTCTCGACCGTCACGCCGTAGTCTCGCTCCAACCGTTCCGGCGTGATCGCATTCTCGTTGGTGGTGAACCGCATCTCCAGCGCCGGGGCGATATCCGCGACTTCCATCTCGCGAAACGTCAGCGCCGGCGCGGCGAACTGGCTGCCGTCGGCGCGCCAGAGATAGCGCACGTCCGGCGTCTTCTCCTCGTTGCCGGCGCCGTCGGTGACCTCCACGGCCCGGAAGCCGTGGCGTTCGTAGAATCGGCGGGCCGGCATGTTCCGCTGGAAGGCCCAGAGCTGAAGCTGCGCGGACTCCCCCTGGGCACGGCGCAGCAGCTCGGTGCCGATGCCGCGGCGCCAGTGGGTGGGCAGCAGATACAGGTGCTCGATCCAGTCCCCGCCCGCACTGAGCGCCATGTAACCAACGCTGTCGCCGGAGTCCGTCGCGACCGTCACCCGGCCGTCGGGGAGCAGCCGGTTCTCCACGAACCAGAGGTCTTCTTCGGGGGTGTGAAGGTCGGGCAGCCAGGGCATCGCCGTCCGCATGGAGCGGCGCAGGATGCGGGCGATGGCCGGGGCGTCGGAGGCGAGGGCGGGCCGGTAGTCGATCATGCCTGCCCTCGCATCCCTTTCGGTTTACTCGGTGCGGCCGAACACGCGCTTGAAGATCGTGTCCACATGCTTGGTGTGGTAGCCGAGGTCGAACAGCCCGTCGAGCTGCTCGGCGCTGAGCGCGTCGGTCACTTCCTTGTCGGCGCCCAGCAGGGTGCGGAAATCCTTGCCCTCCAGCCAGACCGGCATGGCGTTGCGCTGGACCAGGCGGTAGGCGTCCTCGCGGCTCACCCCGGCCTGGGTCAGCGCCAGCATCACCCGCTGGCTGTGGATCAGGCCGCCGAGCTTGTCGAGATTGGCCTGCATGGTCTCCGGATAGACGATCAGCTTGTCGATCACCCCGGTCAGACGGGCCAGCGCGAAGTCCAGGGTCACCGTGGCGTCCGGCCCGATCATCCGCTCCACCGAGGAGTGGGAGATGTCGCGCTCGTGCCACAGGGCCACGTTCTCCATCGCCGGCACGACGGTCATGCGCACCAGCCGGGCGAGACCCGTCAGGTTCTCGGTCAGCACCGGATTGCGCTTGTGCGGCATGGCGGACGAGCCCTTCTGCTTCTCGCTGAAGAACTCCTCGGCCTCGCGGACTTCGGTGCGCTGGAGGTGACGGATCTCGGTGGCCAGACGCTCGACCGACGAGGCGACGACGCCGAGCACGGCGAAGAACATGGCGTGGCGGTCGCGCGGAATGACCTGGGTGGAGACCGGCTCGGCCACCAGGCCAAGCGCCTCGGCCACATGCTCTTCGACGAACGGGTCGATATTGGCGAAGGTGCCGACCGCGCCGGAGATGGCGCAGGTGGCGATCTCCTTGCGGGCGATCACCAGCCGCTCTCGGCAGCGCTGGAACTCCACATGGTGGGAGGCGAGCGTCACGCCGAAGGTGGTCGGCTCGGCATGGATGCCGTGGCTGCGGCCGACCTTGACCGTGTTCTTGTGCTCGAAGGCGCGGCGCTCGAGGGCGGCCAGCAGGGCGTCCACATCCTCGATCAGGATGTCGGCGGCGCGGGTGAGCTGAACGGCGAGGCAGGTGTCCAGCACGTCGGAGCTGGTCATGCCCTGGTGGACGAAGCGCGCTTCCGGCCCCACATGTTCGGCGAGGTTGGTCAGGAAGGCGATGACGTCGTGCTTGACCTCGGCCTCGATGGCGTCGATGCGGTCGACTTCGAAGGCGCCGCGCTCCCACACGGCCTTGGCGGCCTCCTTCGGGATCACGCCGAGTTCCGCCTGGGCGTCGCAGGCATGCGCCTCGATCTCGAACCAGATCCGGAACTTCGATTCCGGCGACCAGATGGACGCCATTTTCTCGCGGGAATAACGCGGGATCATGCGGGTAGGACTCCGGTGGCGAATATGAAGACAGGGTCATATCATCCGCCCCCGCCGGAGTCACCCGAACGAAGCGCCAGCCGCTGCCGGCATGCGGAGGAAATGAGACGATGAAGGTCAACGGAATCCACTACCGCCCGATCTGGCAGGCCAAGGACGGCACGGCGGTCGAGATCATCGACCAGACGAAGCTGCCGCACGCCTTCGAGACGCTTCGGCTGTCGTCCATGGCCGACGCGGCCCATGCCATCAAGGCGATGCTGGTGCGCGGGGCGCCGCTGATCGGCGCGACGGCCGCCTGGGGCCTGTGGCTGGCGATGCGCGAGGATGCGTCGGACGGCAATCTGGAGAAGGCGTACACCACGCTGATGGCGACGCGACCTACGGCGGTGAACCTGCGCTGGGCGCTGGATGCCGGCCGGGCAAAGCTGGCACCGCTGGCCCCCGACGCGCGGGTGGCGGCGGCCAAGGCCTTTGCCGAGCAGGTCTGCGACGAGGATGCCGAGCTGAACCATGAGATCGGCCGTCACGGGCTGGAGATCATCCGCGCCATCGCGGCGAAGAAGCCGGACAAGACCGTCAACATCCTGACCCACTGCAACGCCGGCTGGCTGGCGACGGTGGATTGGGGGACGGCGACCTCGCCGATCTACCAGGCGCATGACGAGGGGATTCCGGTACATGTCTGGGTCGACGAGACCCGGCCGCGCAACCAGGGCGCCTTCCTCACCGCCTGGGAGCTGAACAATCACGGGGTGCCGCACACGGTGATCGTCGACAATGCCGGCGGCCACCTGATGCAGCACGGCCAGGTCGACATGGTCATCACCGGCACCGACCGGGTGACGGCAAATGGCGACGTGGCCAACAAGATCGGGACGTATTTGAAGGCGCTCGCCGCCTATGACAACGGCGTGCCGTTCTACGTGGCGCTGCCCAGTCCGACGATCGACTGGACGCTGGATGACGGCATGAAGATCGAGATCGAGGAGCGCTCCGGCGAGGAGGTCACGAAAATCCCCGGCCGGTTGGACGACGGGACGCTGGCGTCGGTGACGATCACGCCGAAGGGCTCGCCGGCGGGCAATCCGGCCTTCGACGTGACGCCCGCGCGGCTGGTGACGGGGCTGATCACCGAGCGCGGCGTGTGCGAGGCGACCCCCACGGGGCTGCTCTCGCTGTTCCCGGAACACCGGGCGGCGGGGGAGTAGGGGGCGCGGACGACCCTCTTCCGCTGTAGGTCACTCCCCGGATTTATTCCGGGGTGATCGGTGGGAGCGGGCGTGGTCGTCGGGAGGAGATCTGCGGCGCCCGCCCAAGCTGACGGGATCGCCCCGGAATGAATCCGGGGAGTGTTCTTTGGGGGGTGAGGCTGGTTCATCCGTTTCCGCGTCGTCTGCACCTGCTAGCTCCTAATTCAACGCACTCCCCGGATTTATTCCGGGGTGATCGGTGGGAGCGGGCGTGGCCGTGGAGAGGCGATCTGCGGCGGCTGCCCAGGCTGACGGGATTGCCCCGGAATGAATCCGGGGAGTGTTCTTTGGGGGGTGAGGCTGGTTCATCCGTTTCCGCGTCGTCTGCACCTGCTAGCTCCTAATTCAACGCACTCCCCGGATTTATTCCGGGGTGATCGGTGGGAGCGGGCGTGGCCGCCGGGAGGAGATCTGTAGCGCCCGCCCAAGCTGACGGGATGGCCCCGGAATGAATCCGGGGAGTGTCCTTTTGGGGGGTGAGGGTGGTTTATCCGTTTCCGTGCCGTCTGCTCCCGAAACCTCCTAAACGCACTCCCCGGATTTATTCCGGGGCAATCGGTGGGCTCAGGCGTGGTCGTCGGAAGGAGACCCCCGGCGCCCGCTCAAGCTGACGGGATCGCCCCGGAATGAATCCGGGGAGTGTTCTTTTGTGTGGGGGAGGGGAGTTCATCCGTTACCGAGCCGCCTGCACCTGCCGGCTCCTCCTCAACGCACTCGCCGCATTCCTTCCCGGAAGCGTCGGAAACGGGAGCGCCGGGGTCCGGGCGGTCGCGGCGTCCGGCGGCGGCTTGGGGGCGATGGCCGTCGGAGCGCGGGCCGGCGCGGACCCCGGCAGGGAAACGGCGGCGCGAGGAACCCGGTCTGCCCCGTGCCCGTCTCCCCCGACCCTTGCATGGACGGGCCAGAGGCGTTTTCCCGCATCCGGCGGCGCCTCGATAATTGACCCGCCGGGCCGCAGCCCTATCCTCCAGCTCTGGCAACACGAGGTCCGACCATGCGCCGCCGCTTCCTGCTCGCCCTGTCCGCCTTCCTTCTCCTGCTGCCGGGGCTCGCCGCCGCGCGGGATACGCTGACCATCGGCGTGAGCCAGTATCCCTCGACCCTGAACCCGATGATCGACGCGATGCTGGCCAAGTCCTACGTGCTGGCCGCCACCCAGCGCCAGCTAACCATCGAGGGCCATGACTGGGAGACGGTCTGCCAGCTCTGCGTCAAGCTGCCGAGCCTGGAGGAGGG
Organism: Thalassobaculum sp. OXR-137; assembly: GCF_034377285.1. Taxonomy (NCBI): domain Bacteria; kingdom Pseudomonadati; phylum Pseudomonadota; class Alphaproteobacteria; order Rhodospirillales; family Thalassobaculaceae; genus Thalassobaculum; species Thalassobaculum sp. OXR-137. Next base: position 3,043,597 of record NZ_CP139715.1, read on the forward strand.
CGATGCCGAGACCTTCCCGTCCAAGACCGAGGAGGGCGAGCCGGTCACCGGCGTGCGCAAGACCTACGCGATCCGCGACGACGCGTTCTGGGCCGACGGCACACCCGTCACCACCGACGACGTGCTGTTCGCCTGGGAGATGGGCCGCAATCCGGAGACCGGGGTCGACACCCTGAAGGCCTATCAGGACGTGCTCGACATCGAGGTGGACGGACCCAAGCGCTTCACCATCGTCAGCCGCAAGCTGGACTACCGCTACCGCTCCATGGGCGATTTCGCGGTCATGCCGGCCCATCTCGACCGCCCGGCCTTCGCCGAGCCGAAGGAATACCGCAACCGCACCCTGTACCAGACCGACCCGACCAATCCGGGCCTGTGGAATGGGCCGTACCGGGTCGCCGAGGTGCAGGTCGGCAGCCAGATCGTCCTGGCCCGCAACGAGCACTGGAAGGGCACGCCGCCGGCCTTCGACCGGGTGGTGATCCGCGCCATCGAGAACACCTCCGCCCTGGAGGCCAACCTGCTCTCGGGATCCATCGACATGATCGCCGGCGAGAGCGGCCTCGCCATCGACCAGGCCATCGCCTTCGAGAAGCGCCACGGCGACGCCTACACCGTGATCTATCAGCCGGGTCTGATCTACGAGCACCTGGACGTCATGCTGTCCAACCCGATCCTGGGCGACCTGAAGGTGCGCCAGGCGCTGCTGCACGCGGTCGACCGGGAGGCGATCAACAACCGCCTGTTCGCCGGCAAGCAGCCGGTGGCGACCGGCTCGGTCAATCCGCTGGACTGGACCTACACGACCGAGGGCGTGCCGACGTATCCCTACGATCCGGCGGCGGCCGAGGCGCTGCTGGAGGCGGCCGGCTGGACACCGGGGCCGGGCGGCATCCGGGTCAATGCCGAGGGCCAGAAGCTCTCCGTCTCGCTGATGACCACCGCCGGCAACCGCACCCGCGAGTTGGTGCAGCAGGTGCTGGCCGATTACTGGAAGCGGGTCGGGGTCGAGACCGTGATCCGCAACGAGCCGCCGCGGGTGTTCTTCGGCGAGACCGTCTCCAAGCGCCGCTTCACCGGGCTCGCCATGTTCGCCTGGCTGTCGGCGCCCGAGCACCTGCCGCGCACCACCCTGCATTCGGAGTCGATCCCGACCGAGGCGAACAACTGGGGTGGCCAGAACTACACCGGCTATGCCAGCCCGGAGATGGACCGGCTGATCGACGCGATCCAGATCGAGCTGGACCGGGACAAGCGGGGCGCGCTCTGGGCGGAGTTCCAGCGGCTCTACGCCACCGACCTGCCCGTCCTGCCGCTGTATTTCCGGGCCGACAGCTACATTCTGCCCAAATGGCTGGAAGGCGTGCGGCCGACGGGGCACAAATACACCACCACCAACTGGATCGAAGAGTGGCGGGTGGCGGAGTAGCGGGGAGAGGTCGTGACGGGGGAACGGAATACATCGGGCGCGCGGACGACCGTCCGGGCGGACGTGGCGTGGGATGGGGTCGGCCATCCGCTGCTGAGCGGCCTATACGCCTATTGGGACGCCAAGCGCGGCGACCGCCTGATGCCGGCGCGCGCGGATCTCGATCCGCTGGATATCCCCCAGGTCCTCAGCCACCTGATCCTGCTCGACGTGACCCACGACCCGCTGCGCTTCCGGGTGCGGCTCTACGGCACCGAGGTCGCCGACCTGCGGGGCCGCGACCTGACCGGGCGCTATCTGTACGAGGGCGCGCCCACCAGCATCGGCGAGACCACCCGCCCCTGGAACCTCGCCACGGTGGAGACCCGCCGACCGCACTACGTGACCGGACCGTACGAGGACATCAGCAACGAACGGATCGGCACCTTCCACCGCCTGGGCCTGCCGCTCTCGGTGCGCGGGGAGCGGGTGGACATGCTGATGATCGCCCTGGTGCGGGAGTGGGAGGACGATATGACTTGAATTGACTACATCAGTTCACGGGATTGCTTGCTTAGTGATTTTTCACAAATATCGAGTACTGACTTCCAATATGTAGTCCATTCTTCAGGTTTTGAGTTCATAATTTTTTCTGAAAAGAATTTTAGATAAGAATTTTTACTTCCATCTTTAATTTTGAAGGGCATAATGGTGCCCTGGGCGTCTTCCGAGTAGCTGTCGAACCATCCGGGGTGAGCTTGAGCTGCTTCTTTAACCCATTTGTCTGGAAGCAATCCTTCTATCGCAAAACGGTCTCTAACAACTACAAAATCTACATTTGGTGCAAATGGGATATTTTTATTCGAGAAATAGTTCTGTAGAGATCTTCTTACACTGTCGCCGGCATCGTCCCCATCTAAAATACAAATTGACGCTCGTTCTTTTCTGATAAATTCATGGGTGGCCTTTAGGAACCCCTCTATCCCTTTTACTCCGCCAAAATCATGAATATAAGTATTTTGAGAAAATAATATAGGGTACTGCTTTCGAAAGCGTTCATGTTTTTTCAAGCTATTTATCACTAAATCAAGATACATTCTATCTGTTGATCCCTCCACAAGAATGTTGTATTTTGAAAAATTGTAAAAGTCAGAGAAGCGAACGCCTAGAGATTGCCTAATATGACTTGTGGCCTCGAAATATGTTTTAAATCGGTTTGTTTTGGTCCACCCTTTTTCCAGGGTAACACCAACAGCTTTGGTTGGGTCTTGAGGTACAAATCCTAAGGAATGAGTGGTTACGATTATTTGAGAGTACTGAGATAAGACGTCCAGTAATGCTATGCATTGCGTGGCTAATTCTGGATGAAGGTAAGATTCGGGTTCCTCTAATAACCAAAGCGATAATTTTCCTTCATTTTTTTCTTTCTGAGCGATCCAGCAAAAACTACTAAGAAGAACTGCAGATTGAATTCCCATTCCTTTTTGAAAAACGCTTGTTGTATTGTTATCCTTTAGATTAAATTCGATTTTTCGGAAAAAATCTTCTGGATTGTTTGGGAGTCGAAAAGAGGCGTCTAGGTTGTTTAAGTTGGAAGATTTTAGGAATCTGTTGATTTCATCGGATGCTTCATTAAGTGCGGCGTTCAGCGCCTCCAAATGAGGTGCGATAACTTTATGCATTCTTTCAAAAAGAACTGGCATAACCAGATTATTGTAGAGATCCGATATGCTTTTCTCAGAAGGAATATAGTGAATAGAAAGTTTAGACAGTATGTAATCAAATAGTCGTCTTTCTAATCTAGAGTAAGATGCACCGTCAGCGCCTTTTGGACGCTTTAAATTTGGAAAGATGCGGTATACTGGATTCGAATTTTCGGAAAATGTCAAATATAAAGTGATTTCATCTTCGCTATGTGTTGGAGCTCCAAGGGATGTTCTTGCTTGGTCAACAATTCCTCGTAATTCTTCGTCATGTAAATCTTCTTCAATTTTTATTTTAACTTGTATATTTGTTCTTAAAGATCTTTCTCCTTTGCACATATCCTGTAGAAAAGTAATGAATTGCTTTTAGGGTGTTTGTTTTTCCAGAATTATTTGGGCCTACTAGAGTTATTGCCTGATCTAAATCAAAATTTAATTCTTCTTTTATTGTTCTGTAGCCTCTAACGCTGATATTAGATATTTTCATTTTCTTGTCCTGCGAATTTTGAATCAATATAAGGTAGAATTATCGCGGAATGAAAATCAAAGTGTCAAGTTGCGTCGTTGTCTGCTCACGTATACCGCCTGAAACTCCCCTCCACCTTGACCGTCCCGGTCTGCGACACCACGACGATGCAAAGGACGAAACTGTCGATCGTCTGGCCGTCCCTGGCAAACGGCAGGATCAGGCGGTCGTAGCGCAGCTCGCTGGTGCCGTCGCCGATGGGGAAGACGCGTTGGGAGAAATGCGGGGCGCGGGAGACCAGGATCTCCTTGTAGGTCTGCTTCGCCGTCTCCAGATAGGCGCCCTGGTACAGCGCGTCGAAGGTCTTGCCGGTCGGGTCGCGGCCGGCGCGGGAGACGATCTCGGTGCCGGCCAGACGGTAGCGGAAAGACCGGGTCACCGGCGCGTCGGCCGGGATCCCGGCGGCGAGGGCTGCCGGGTCGACCCGCTCGCCGTTCAGCACATGGCAGGGCTCGATCACCGCGATGCGCGGCAGCATGGCGCGGAACGCCGCCGGCTCGAAGCTATCGCGCGACGGCAATCCGCCCTCGGGGCGGGCCGCCTGCCAGAAATCCAGCAGCGCCCGGTGGTCCGGATGCTGCACGGCGCTCAGTGCCGCGACTTCCGAGGCATAATTTCTATCATCGCTCATTGCCGACCAAACCTATACCGGCGGCGCCGATTGACCAGGGGGACCGGAAATCTTCCGGCGGCGTGCATGCCGATTGCGCTGCCCGACCCCGGGGAGTAGGTCTGCGCCGGCGACGTGCCGCCCCGACCGGTCCTGGATCGGCAGACCGGCGTCCGCGCCTTCCGATCCAGCCGAAAGATCAAGATCTTGCCCGATGAAAATGAAGAATACGTCTACGACGAGGCCACCGGCGAATGGCTGCCGGCCTCCGAGGCGGCCACGGCCGCATCCGGCGCCGAGGCGGTGGTGGTCAAGGATGCCGCCGGGACGGTCCTGGCGGACGGAGATTCGGTGACGCTGATCAAGGACCTCAAGGTGAAGGGCGCGAACCAGACCCTGAAGCAGGGCACGGTCATCAAGTTGATCCGCCTGACCGCCGATCCCGAGGAGATCGACTGCCGCCACGAGAGCATCAAGGGCCTGGTCCTGCGCACCGAGTTCGTGCGCAAGCGCTGATCGCCGCCGATCCCCGCCGACCGCCAGCGATCTCGGGCGGCGGCGGGCGACCCAGCCGATCGATTCCCTGTATTTTCCCTGCATTGTCGTCGGCGCGAGCCGTCTGCTAGCGTCCCTGTCCTTTCAGAACGGTCCTCGCAGGGAGCGCGTCATGGCCATTACCTTCTACGATCTGTGCGGCAAGGATGGAGCGCGGTTCAGCCCCTACGGCTGGCGCACCCGCATGGCGCTGGCCCATAAGGGGCTGGACTACACGCTGGAGCTGGTGAAGTTCACCGAGAAGGAGAAGCTCGCCTTCACCGGCCAGAAGCTGGTGCCGGTGATCCAGTACGGCGAGACCGTGGTGAACGACAGCTTCGCCATCGCCTGCTTCCTGGAGGACGCCTTCCCGGACAAGCCGTCCCTGTTCAGCGGAGAGGCCGGGCGCGGCATGGCCAAGACGATCAACGGCTTCGTCGACCGCATGGTGCAGCCGCTGATCGCGCCGCTGATCGTCGCCGACGTGTTGGACTGCGTGGACGAGAGCTGCAAGGAGTACTTCCGCAGCTCGCGCGAGCAGCGCTTCGGCATGACGCTGCAGGAGTTCCAGTCGAAGCGGGACGAGAAAGTGGCCGCCTTCCGCACCGCCCTGGAGCCGATCCGGATGGTGGTGAAGGACCAGCGGTTCATCGGCGGCTCGGCCCCGACCTATGCCGACTACATCCTGTTCGACTCCATGCAGTGGGCGCGGCTGACCTCGACCTTCCAACTGGTGGAGGGCGACGATCCGATCCATGCTTGGTTCGAGCGCGTGCTCGACAGCAATGGCGGCATCGCCCGCGAGGAACCGATCGCCGCGACGGCCGCCTGAAGCGCCCAAGAAGAACCGACAAGAACAGCCAACAAGAATAACCGGAGGAAACCGCATGCCCCCCGTCCTGCCGCCGCCGCGCCTGACGCTGCCCGAGCCCGACAAGCTGTCGCCCGAGCAGCGGCGCATCCACGACGAGATCGCCGCCGGCCCGCGCGGCAAGGTGCAGGGGCCGCTGGCGATCTGGCTGACCTCGCCGGATCTGGCCGACAAGGCGCAGCAGCTCGGCGCCTTCTGCCGCTATGGCTCGTCGCTGGAGCCGCGGCTGTCGGAGCTGGCGATCCTGGTGACCGGCCGCTATTGGGGCGCGCAGTTCGAATGGACCGTGCACAAGCCGATCGCGCTCAAGGCCGGCCTGTCGGAGGCGGTGGTGGAAGCCGTCCGCACCCGCCAGACCCCGCCCTTCGAGACGGAGGACGAGCGGGTGGTGCACGACTTCGCCCAGGCCCTGCACCGCGACCGCAAGGTGACCGACGAGTTGTACGCCGAGGCGGTGCGGGTGCTGGGCGAGCGGGGCGTGGTCGATCTGGTCGGTATCCTCGGCTACTACACCCTGATTTCCATGACCCTGAACGCGTTCAACGTCCCACTGGAGGGCGATGCCCAGCCCGAGCTGGACTGACGCGACAAGACACGACCTGACGGAGGAGACGGCGATGCTGGCAGCGGAACTCACGGCCATCGGCCCGGCGCATGAGGTGGTGAAGGCCATCGAGGTGGCAGCGCCCGGCGCCCCCGCCGCCGACGAGATCGTCGTCTCCCTGTCCGCCTGTTCGATCAACCCGGCCGACCTGCTGCTGATCGAGGGCAAATACGCCAGCCTGCCGCCGGTGCCCTCGCGCCTCGGGATCGAGGGGGTGGGGACGGTCGAGGCGGTGGGGGCCGATATCGACCACCTGGCGCCGGGCGACGTGGTGCTCAGCCTGGGGCGCACCAACTGGGCGCACAAGGTGGTGCTGAAGGGCACCCAGGCGGTCAAGCTGCCGGCCGATATCGATGTCGAGCAGGCCGCCATGCTGAAGGTCAACGGCGCCACCGCCTATCGGATGCTGAAGGATTACGTGGACCTCGCCCCCGGCGACTGGGTGATCCAGGACGCGGCCAATTCCGGGGTCGGGGTGAACCTGATCCGGCTGGCGGCGGCGGCCGGCATCCGTACGGTCAACGTGGTGCGCCGTCCCGAGCTGATCGAGCCGCTGATGGACCAGGGCGCCGATGTGGTGGTGGTCGACGGCCCGGACCTGGTGCAGCACGTGCACGACGCCACCGGCGGGGCGGAGATCCGGCTCGGCATCGACGCGGTGGCCGGCAGCATGGTGCGCCGCATGGCCGACTGCCTGGCGCCGGGCGGGGTGATCGTCAACTACGGCCTGCTGTCCGGCGATCCCTGCGAGATCACCGCCGACCATCTGGTGTTCAAGGGGCTGAGCCTGACCGGCTTCTGGCTCGCCAAGGTCGCCTCGGGCATGAGTTACGAGGAGGTGGCCGAGATGTATCAGGCCCTGGCCGAGCGCATCCAGGACAGGACCCTCGCGGTGCCGGTCGAGGCGCGCTACCCGCTGGAGCGGATCGAGGAGGCGATGCGCCACGCCGGCACCTATGGCCGCGGTGGGAAGGTGCTGCTCCGGCCGGATCGGTGAGCGACTCACGCCGGTGAGTAACTGACGGCAGTCAATTGCCACTAGACGTCGTGGGGATTTAGATGCAATCTTTTTCACAAAGATGTATCTGATTTTCATCTGACCCGTCAGACAAGCTCCCGAGAGTGGCGTCATGGATTCGACGAAGGTTGTCGCCGTGCTTTCGGCGTTGGCGCAGGAAACCCGTCTCGGAATCTTCCGATTGCTGATGAAGGCCGGCCCCGACGGCATGTCCGCAGGCGCGATCGCCAAGGAGCTCGGCGTGGTGGCCTCGACCCTGTCGCACCACCTCAGTCTGCTGGAGCATGCCCATCTGGTGACCTCCACCCGCAGCGGCCGGCACGTGATCTATGCCAGCAACCTGGACGGCGCCCGGCTGCTCATCGATTTCCTGACCGAGGACGCCATCGACGTGCAGCCGTCGATCGGCTGTGCGGCGGAGTAGGCGGGCGGCCCTTGACCGCGGTGTCGCCGTTAACCTTGTATTGAGGGGTTTCAGCGACACTTTATCGCCATGACCCAGGATCCCAGGCCCCCCGAAGACACCGAGATCGAGCTGCCGGCCGAGCTATGCGGTGCCGCGAAACTCGGGTTGCAAGTGCTTGGGTTCGTCTGTCTGGCCATCGGCATCGCCGGGGTGATCCTGCCCGGGCTGCCGGGGACGGTGTTCCTGATCGTGGCGCTCTGGGCGTTCTCGCGCTCCTCCCACCGGGTCCATCTCTGGCTCTACAGCCATCCGCGGTTCGGCGCCGGATTACGGGCCTGGCACCGACACCGGGTGATCCCGACCCGGGCGAAGATCGCCGCCGTCGCCGCGATGACGCTGGCCGCCGCCATGCTGATCGCCGCCTTCCCGACGAATGCGTGGATCCCCGGCATCGGCATCGCGATCATGCTCGCTGTGGCCGGCTGGATCGTCACCCGACCGGGGCGCATCGCCGATCCGAGCTGACAGGCTGGCTCCGGGCCCTCTCTTCGGCTAAACCGTTGGGCCATTGTGCCTCCCGGGGCTGAGAGAAAGTCTGGTCTGCCATGCCACCGCGCCGCCGTCGCCCTGCGCCGACCCCGATCAAGAAAGGCCGCATTCCCGCCAATGCCGGGCCGGTCGATATTGAGATCGAGTCCGTCGGCGGCCGCGGCGACGGGGTGGGCCGGGCCACCGTCAAGATCGGCTATGACGAGCGCGAACGGCTGGTCTTCGTGCCCTTCACCCTGCCGGGCGAGCGGGTGCGCGCCCGTCCGGTGGCAGACCGGGGCGAGGGGGTGGCGGCCGAGCCCATGGAGCTGCTGTCCACCGTCGAAGACCGGGTCGACGCCGCCTGTCCCCATTTCATGACCTGCGGCGGCTGCGCCCTGCAGCATTGGCGCGACGAGGCCTATCAGGATTGGAAGGTCGCCCAGATCCGCCAGCATCTGTCACGGGTCGGGCTGGAAACCTTCCACATGGCACCGCTGGTGGCGGCCGAGCCCGGCACGCGCCGCCGCGCCGACTTCGCCGTGCGCCGGCTCTCCGACCGCACCGTCCTCGGCTTCCATGAGCGTGGTGGGAACAAGATCGTCCCGCTCGACACCTGCCCGGTGTTGACCTCGCCGCTGCAGGCACTCCTGCACCCGTTCAGCGACCAGATGCATCGTGTTCTGGAGCCGGGGGAGGGGGCGGACGTCATCCTCAACCACCTGCACACCGGCATCGACGCGCTGGTGGTGCTGCCGCACAGCCCCGATCTCGCACAGCGCGAGGCCTGGGCCGAGTTTGCCGATACCGAGGGGCTGGCCCGGCTGTCGATGCGGGTCGCCGGCGATCCCGACCCGATGCCGGAGCCGCTGGCGGCCCGTCACGCGGCGACGATCCGCCTGGGCTCGGTCGACGTCGCGCCGCCGCCGGGGGCCTTCCTGCAGGCCACAGCCGCCGGCGAGACCGCGATCCGGGAGGCGATGATGGCCGCGGCGCGCAAGACCAAGCGCCGGCTCGACCTGTTCAGCGGCATCGGCACCCTGTCGCTGCCGCTGGCCGCCGACGGTCCGGTGCTGGCGGTCGATGGCGATGCGGCCGCGATCCGGGCGCTGCGCTCGGCGGCCGATGCTGCCGGACTGGGGACCGCCCGGCTGAAGACCGAGACCCGCGACCTGTTCAACCTGCCACTGGAAGGGGCGGAGCTGGACGGCTTCGACCTCGCGGTGTTCGATCCGCCGCGCGCCGGGGCGAAGGCTCAGGCCGCCGCCCTCGCCGCCAGCAAGATCCCGACCATCGTCTCGGTGTCCTGCAACCCGGCCACCTTCGCCCGCGATGCGGCGGCCCTGGTCGAGGGCGGATACGCCCTCGAACGGCTCGTGCCGATTGACCAGTTTCTGTGGTCTCCCCACATCGAGTTGGTCGCCGTGTTCCGGCGCTGACACTTCACCGATCCAAGGAGACCCCATGGCCGCCACCCGTGACGAAACCGACAGCCTGGGGGCCATCGCCGTCCCGGCCGAGCGGTACTGGGGCGCGCAGACCCAGCGCAGCCTGGAGAACTTCCCGATCGGCGGCGATCGGATGCCGGTCTCCCTCATTCACGCCTTCGCCCTGCAGAAGCAGGCATCCGCCCGCGCCAATCGCCGGCTCGGCACCCTTGAGGCGGATCTGGCCGAGGCGATCGAGACGGCGGCCGCCGCGATCGCCGCCGGGAAGCATGACGCCGAGTTCCCGCTGGTGGTCTGGCAGACCGGCTCGGGCACCCAGACCAACATGAACCTCAACGAGGTGATCTCGAACCTGGCGAACGAGATTTTGGGCAGCGCGCGGGGCACCAAGAGCCCGGTCCATCCGAACGATCACGTGAACCGCGGCCAGTCCTCGAACGACAGCTTCCCGACCGCCATGCATATCGCGGCGGTGCGCGAGATCCACGGCCGGTTGCTTCCCGGCCTGCGCCGGCTGCACAAGGCCCTGGCCGCCAAGGCCGAGGCGTTCCACGACATCGTCAAGATCGGCCGTACCCATCTGCAGGACGCCACGCCGCTGCGCCTGGGCGACGCGGTGGGCGCCTGGGCCTTTCAGGTCGAGACCGGCATCGCCCGGGTGGAGGCGGCCATGCCGCGCCTGTCGGCCCTGGCCCAGGGGGGCACGGCGGTCGGCACCGGCGTGAACACCGAGCCGGGCTTCGCCGAGGCGTTCGTGGAGGAGCTGCGGGCGCTCACCGACCTGCCCTTCACCTCAGCCCCGAACAAGTTCGAAGCGCTCGCCGCCCACGACGCCATGGTCGAGATGTCCGGCGCTCTGAACACCGTGGCGGCCTCGCTGATGAAGGTGGCGAACGATGTGCGGATGCTCGGCTCCGGGCCGCGCTGCGGCATCGGCGAGCTGATGCTGCCGGCGAATGAGCCCGGCTCCTCGATCATGCCCGGCAAGGTGAACCCGACCCAGGCCGAGGCGCTGACCCAGGTCTGCGCCCGGGTGATGGGCAACCACACGACCATCACCGTCGCCGGGGCGACGGGGCATTTCGAGCTCAACGTGTTCAAGCCGGTGATGGCCGACGCCCTGCTGCAGTCGATCCGCCTGCTGGGCGACGCGTCGGCCAGTTTCGCCGAGCGCTGCGTAGAGGGCATGGAGGCCGACCGCGCCCGCATCGCCGACCTGGTGGGCCGGAGCCTGATGCTGGTGACGGCCCTGGCGCCGCATATCGGCTACGACGCGGCCGCCAAGATCGCCAAGAAGGCGCATGAGGACGGCACCACCCTGAAGGAGGCCGCCCTCGCACTGGACCTGGTCTCCGACGCCGATTTCGATCGCTGGGTGCGCCCGGAGGCGATGCTGGGGCCCGAGGGGTGATGCCCTCGGCGGAGGGCGCAGCCGATCCGGCGGCGCCGCGCAAACGCTCGGTGATGATCGCCGGTCATGCGACCAGCGTCTCCATGGAGCAGGCGTTCTGGGATCTGCTGACCGCTTTCGCCGAGGACCAGGGCGTCTCGCTCAACGCCCTGGTGACCGACATCGACCGGACGCGCACGGCCAACCTGTCGAGCGCCATCCGCGTCTGGGTGCTGCGCGAATGCGCCCGGCGGGCCGGGCTTTCCGAAGACGTCTCGGATTAGACCACGAAGTTCAGCAGGCCGTTGCCCTGGGGCAGGATCGAGCCGATCTGGCTGGCCAGGGCGGCGTCGGCATTGTAGGTCGAGTTCACGCTGAAGCCCTGGGATTCCAGGTCTTTCTGGATCAGATAGCGCTCGATGAACTTCCGTGCCGCATCGGTGAATTCGATCGGCTTCAGGAAGTCGCCGGCGGTCCCGCCTTCGCCTTCGATCGCGGTTTTCTCTTCGCCGATGATCTGCTTCTGGATGTTCAGCGCGTAGGTTTCCGCCTTCAGACGCCCCAGCGTGCCCTGGGCGACGAACAGCGCGTCGTTCAGCGCGCTCACCCGGGCGGTATCGTCGCCGGCGCTCGCCGCCACGTAGTCGAAGCCTTCCAGCGCGGTGCGGAAGTTGCTCTCGAAGGAGGTCTGGGCGTCGATGGTGATCGTCGAGCCCAGGGAGTCGAGCGCCACCTTGATGTCGCGCGAGAACTCGCCGAGCAGGTTCTGGCCGTCCTTGCCGGACTTGGCGATCACGTCGTCGAGTTCGACCCGCAGCGCGCGCACCTCACTGTCCAGGCGGCCGCGGGGATCGGCCTGCTCCAGGGCAAAGGCGATGACGGTGCGGTCCCGTTCGAGCTGGGAGGTGAGGTCTTCCAGCGCCGGCTTCAGGTCGCTGTCGAGCTGGGTGACCAGGGCCTCTCCGGCGGCCGCGTCGCCGATAGTCGCCGGCAGCAGGCTGTAGATCGACGCCGCCAGATCGCCGCCTTCGGCGCGGGCCTGGGCTCCGCCCACCACGGTGTAGTTGAAGGTGCCGTCGGCCAGCAGGTTGTCGAGGTCGATGGAATTGGTGCCATCGCTGACGCTGCCGGGCGTGTTGATGAGCTGATCCAGTTCCCCCAGCCGGGCGGTGTAGTAGGCGTTGATCTCGGTCAGATCCGCGCCGTCCTTCTGAGCGTCCTTTCCGAGCTGCCGGATGTCGGACAGCACGCGCTCGATGGTCGTGGCGCGGTCCAGGCTGTCGTCGATGGAAAGCAGACCGGTGCTCAGCGACTGGGTGTCCAGTTCCACCGCGAAATCGAGATTGCTCAGCGCGTTCGAGATGCTGACGACGTTGATCGAGGTCTGGCTCTCGGAGGTCTTGAACGCCGCGTTGGCGGTGTCGTAGCTGGCGTCGACCGCGTCGATATCGGCCGAGCGGGTGGCGAAGGTCGCCCCGCTCACGGCATCGCGAGCGGCCTGGAGATCGGTCAGGAACCCGGCCAGATCGGTCGACCGGGTGATCGCCCGGGTGCCGTCGCTGGCGACCTGGGTGGAGATCTGCGCGGCCGTCGCGTCGGTGCCGGGCGGCAGGGCACCGGCGGTGCCGTTGCGCAGCAGATTCTGGGTCTGCCCGGTGGCGGGGTCGTAGAACGTGGCGCTGTTGATGAACCCGTCGTCGCCGAGGATCTTGTCCGCGAGATCGAGATACTGGGCCTGCAGCTCGGCGAATTCGTCGGTATCCTCCGCGTTGCGCAGCTTGGCGGCCAGCGAGTCCAGGTCGTTCAGCGCGCTCCGGGTACTCTTGGTCGCCTCGTCGGCGGCGGCGACCAGGCCGCGTTGGCGCAGAAGGTCGGGGATCGCGGCTTCCTGGATCGGAATTTCGGCGGCGTTGACGCCCGCCGGATCGGTGATGGCGCCGATATCCTCGTACTTCGTCCGCACGGCCTCCAATTTGCTGACGATGCTGGTCAGCGTGGCAACGGCGGCGCTGATGGCCTTGGAGCCATCGCCGATCTTCGTGAGGTCGCCGGAGAGGACTTCCAATCGGCTCAGATCGGAGGCCGAATTGGAATTCAGCTTGAGGGCGTCGAGGTTGAGGCCTCTCTCCACGAGGGAGGCCTGCTTCTCCACCGACTGGTTGGCAATCTGGGCCGGCAGGTTGAGCGCGTCGGTAACGATCGCGCGCAGGGCCGAGTCACCGAGAATCTGGAAGGTATTCTCAACCGAATTGATCCGGCGCAGGAAGAACAGTGCGTCGCGGGCGGCGGAGTTCTGCGAGCCGAGGCTGCGCTCGAACTGGACCGTCAGGTACTTGTCGGTGAGTTCGGACTGCTTGGAGTTGAGCTGGACGTTCTTGACGCCGAATTCGGCGGTATCCAGGAACTTCGCCAGTTCGCCGTAGCGGGTGTCGGCCAGGCGGTTGGCGAAGGAGTTGAGATCGTCCGGGTCGCTCTCGATGACCTTGCGGATCTTGCCGATATTGTTGATGTCGGCATCGAGACCGAAGGAGGTCAGCACATATTGCAGCGTGTCGCGGTCGTCGAGCAGATCGTCGACGGTTTCAAGCTTGGACGCCCCAGACTTGAAGTCGGAGATTGCGGCCTGGACGTCGTTTCTGTCGAGGAAGGCCTGACGGGCGGCAACCTGATCGCGCTCGTAGCTGCGCCAGGCAGCGATTGCCGACATGGAAGACCCGCCGCCGCCATAGGCGGCACCGAGAAGTCCGCCACCTCCTCCGGAGGCGCCTCCCAGAATGGCCGATGCGGCTGCAAAATTCGACACGGCGGAAAACTCCTGTTTTTGCCGTAGATTTGGGAGAAACACCCCCAAACCGGTCGGTTCTCGACCACCTTCTACTATAGGGCTCCCGCTGCATTTCCACAACGGGATTCACTTTTCTTCACTCGGCGGTCTGCGGTGGGAGCCGTCGCCGGGCAGTTCTTGCCGGGCGAATGCCCCCGCTTCTATAGTGTCGACCGATCCCATGCGAAAACTGTTCCAAGAGTCTGCGCCATGTTCACGACGCGCCCGGAAATCCGCGGCACATTCGGAGTTGTTGCTTCCACCCACTGGCTTGCGTCCGCCGTCGGCATGCGGGCCCTGGAGCGGGGCGGCAACGCCTTCGACGCCGCGGTCGCCAGCGGTTTCACCCTGCAGGTGGTCGAGCCGCATCTGAACGGCCCGGGCGGCGACCTTCCAGCCCTGTTCTACAGCAAGAAGACCGGCAAGCTCGAAGCGCTCTGCGCCCAGGGACCGAGCCCGGCGGCGATGACCATGGAGGCGATCCGCGGCCTCGGTCTGGACCTCGTACCCGGCAGCGGATTCCTGCCCGCCGTCGTCCCCGGCGCCTTCGACGGCTGGCTGCGGCTGCTGCGCGACCACGGCACTATGACCCTGGCCGAGGTGCTGGAGCCGGCGATCGACTACGCGATCAACGGCTACCCGGCGGTCGGCCGCATCGCCGCGACCATCAACACCGTGAAGGAGCTGTTCGAAACCGAATGGCCGACCTCGGCGGCTATCTACCTGAAGAACGGCCAGCCGCCCGCGCCAGGCAGCCTGTTCGCCAACCCGACGATGGGCGAGACCTATATCCGCATCGTCAAGGAGGCGGAAGCCGGCGGCGGCTCGCGCGAGGCGGTGATCGATCGGGCGCGCGACATCTGGTACCGCGGCTGGGTGGCCGAAGCGATCGACGCCTATTTCCACGCGGCACCGATGATGGACGTCTCCGGCCGCCGCCATCTGGGCCTGCTGACCGCCGACGACCTGGCGGGCTGGGAGTCCCATTACGAGGAGCCGACCACCTACGAATGGGGCCGCTACACCGTCGCCAAGTGCGGACCCTGGAGCCAGGGCCCGTCCATGCTGCAGCAGCTCGCCCTGCTCGACGGCATGGGGGTGGCGGACATGGATCCGACCGGCCCGGACTTCGTGCACAGCGTGGTCGAGGCGATCAAGCTCGCCATGGCCGACCGCGAGGCGTTCTACGGCGATCCGGACTTCACCGACGTGCCGATGCAGACCCTGCTGTCGCCGGAATACAATGCCGAACGGCGCAAGCTGATCGGCGAGACCGCCTCCATGGACCTGCGTCCGGGCACCATCGAGGGCTATCTGGGCTCGATCGATGCGGCAATGGGTGTCGATGTGGAACTCGATCCGCGCGAGATGGAGCGCATGGGCATCGGCGAGCCGACCGTGTCGAAGAGCGGGGCGATGAAGGGCGACACCGTCCATATCGACATCATCGACAAGGACGGCAACATGTTCTCCGCCACGCCGAGCGGCGGCTGGCTGCAGTCCTCCCCGATCATCCCGGAGCTCGGCTTCTGCATGGGCAACCGGGCGCAGATGTTCTGGCTGGACGAGCGCTCGCCGTCCGCGCTCGGTCCGAAGCGCCGGCCGCGCACCACCCTGTCGCCGAGCTTCGCCCTGCGCGACGGCGAGCCCTACATGGCGTTCGGCACCCCGGGTGGCGACCAGCAGGACCAGTGGCAGACCCTGATGTTCCTGCACCATGCCGCCCAGGGCATGAACCTGCAGGAGTCGATCGACTGCCCGGCCTTCCACAGCGAGCATTTCCCGAGCTCGTTCTGGCCGCGCGGCCGCAAGCCCGGCAAGCTGGTGCTGGAGGGGCGGTTCCCGGAAGCGACGGTGAAGGAGCTTCAGCGCCGGGGCCATGACGTCCAGGTTGGCGAGGACTGGTCGGAAGGCCGTCTCAGCGCCGCGGCGAAGGACGGCCGCATGCTCAAGGCCGGAGCCAATCCGCGTGGCATGCAGGGTTATGCGGTCGGCCGTTGATCGACAGCATTCTGTACAGCGAAACGGAGGGGGTGGTCCGTGTCACCCTCTCCGGATCGTTCTCTGTGGACGATTTCGGGCAGGCGATGGGCGAGGTGGTCCACATCCGGCAGACCGTCGGGCCGACCCATGCGATCTGGGACGTGACGGCCCTGGATTTCTCGCGGATCGATCTTCACGTCCTGCGGCAGACCAGCCAGGTGCGGGCGGCTTTCACGCCGCGGCGGGTGCAGGAGCGGGTGGCGGTGATCGCCTCCGGCGAGATCGAGAGCTCGCTGATGAAGCTGTTCCTCGACCTCTCGGAGGATCCCGGCACCTGCCAGCGGGTGTTCACCGCCCGTGCGGAGGCGGAAAGCTGGTGCCTGACGGGCACCGACGCACCCGCCTAGGGCTCTTCCGGCATCCCGATCGTGGCCAGGGCGTTCGACAGGTATTCGCGCAGATAGAAGGCGGTGTCGGGGGTCAGTTCCACCAGCGCCACCCGGCCGTCCTCGCGCTTGATCTTGAGGATCAGGTTCTCGCCCGACAGCTCGATGATGAAGGACTCCGCCCGCGCCGCCACGCCGGGCGCGCGCTCGCGCTCCGCCACGCTGGGCTGCGCGCGCGCGAATTTCGTCCAGTCACTTTCAGCCGGCTTCACCATGGCGCTTGGGAATGATCATCCTCGTGTCGGCTCGCAATCCGTGATTATATAGAATTTGAAAGTGTTTGACTGCTATTTCCTGCGGAACCGGACGAGGGCGAGAGCCGAGTCGCCATGAAGAAGCTTCTACTGTTCGTTCTGCTGCCCCTGTTGCTGCTCATCGGGGCCGGCGCGGGCGCCTTCGTGGCCGGGCTGATTCCCGGCTTCGGCCCCCAGCCGCCGGCGGAACTCACCGCAGAGCAGAAGGCGGAGATGGAGCGCCTGGCCAATATCGCCCCCTCCGCCGCCAAGCCCAGTCCGGTCGGCGCGGTGTTCCATACCCTCGACGAATTCGTCGTGAATTTGCGGTCCAACAGCGGGTATCCGGTCTTCCTGCTGCTCAGCCTGACCATCGAGCTGTCGAACGATCAGGCGGTGGCGGCCATCACCGCGCGCGAGCCGCAGATCCGCGACGCCCTGATCGTCTACCTGTCGAACCTGACCCCACAGCAATTGAACGGCTATGACGGCATCCAGAAGGTACGCGACAATGCCTGGAGGATGTTGCGCGAGCAGGTCGATCCGTCGTTGATCGTGAACGTTCAGGTCGCCAAGCTCACCGTCAAGTAAGCCGGCCGCGCGGGAGATCGCCCCGGTGGCGTCCGCCCCAAACGCTCTTACGATCCAAGGAGAATCCGATGTCCCGCATGCTCGCCGTCGCCCGCGAAAGCTGGCCGATCCGCGGAGTGTTCCGCATTTCGCGCGGTGCGCGCACCGAGGCGGAGGTGGTCACGGTGACCATCAGCGAGGGCGACACGGTGGGACGCGGCGAATGCGTCCCTTATACCCGCTACGGTGAATCCATCGACAGCGTGATCGAACAGATCCAGAGCGTGGCCGAGGCAATCGCCGGCGGCATGGATCGGCTGGCGCTGCTGGATGCCCTGCCGGCCGGTGCCGCCCGCAACGCGGTCGACTGCGCCCTGTGGGATCTGGAGGCCAAGAGCAAGGGAGTGCCCGCCTGGAAACTGGCCGGTCTGGCGAACGCGCCGGAGCCGGTGACAACGGTCTATACCCTGTCGGTCGACACGCCGGACGCCATGGGCGCGGCCGCCGCCGAGAACGCCCACCGGCCGCGCCTGAAGCTGAAGATGACCGGCGACGGCGAGGATCTGGCGCGGGTGACGAAGATCCGCGAGAACGCGCCGGGCGTGGACCTGGTGGTGGACGCCAACGAGGCCTGGACCATCGACAGCTATCTGGAGATCGCGCCGAAGCTGGCCGAGCTCGGCGTGTCGATGATCGAGCAGCCGCTGCCGGCCGGCGACGATGCCGCCCTGATCGGCGTGCCGCGGGCGACGGCGGTCTGTGCCGATGAGAGCTGTCACGACACCGCGACCCTCGACGGGCTCGAGGGCAAGTACGACATGATCAACATCAAGCTCGACAAGACCGGTGGCCTGACAGAGGCGCTGCGGCTGAAGGCCGAGGCGGAGAAGCGCGGCTTCCGGGTGATGGTCGGCTGCATGATCGGCACCTCGCTCGCCATGGCGCCCGGCATGATCGTGTCCCAGGGGGCCGAACTGGTCGACCTGGACGCGCCGCTGCTGCTGGCCAAGGACCGCGACCCCTGCATGACCTACAACGGCAGCACGGTGATGCCGCCCGACGCCGCCCTGTGGGGCTGAGGCGATGAGCGGCGTCGCCGAGCATTACGAGCGCAGCGGGCTGGTCGAGCAGCTGGTCGCCCGGCTGGCCGAGCATGGGATCACCGAACCGACGCGGGCCGACTTCTCCGTCCTCGACCAGATGCACATGCGCGGCGAGACCGGCACCGAGGACGTGATCGCCGCCACGGGAATGGCGGCCGGGATGGCGGTGGCCGATTTGGGCTCCGGCCTGGGCGGCTCTGCCCGGATCTTCGCCGACACGGTCGGCGCCCGGGTGACGGCGGTGGACCTCACGCCGAGCTTCTGTGCAGCTGCCGAGGCGATCAATGCGATGGTTGGCCTGTCCGACCGGATCACCGTGGTGCAGGGTGATGCCACCGCGACCGGCCTGCCGGCGGAGACGTTCGACGTGGTGACCACCCTGCATGCCTGCATGAACATTCCGGACAAGGCCGGGGTGTACGGCGAGGCGTTCCGTCTGCTGAAGCCGGGCGGGCGGTTCTGCTTCTACGACATCGTTCTCGGGCCGGGCGGCGATCCCCGCTACCCGACCCCCTGGGCCGAGCGGCCGGCGCTCAGCCACCTGGTCCCGCCGCAGGAGATGCAGGCCCTGTGCGAGGCCGCCGGATTCCGTACCCTGGAGCTGCGCGACTACACCGACGAGGCCAAGGCGGGCTCGGTGAAGCGGCGCGAGGAGGCGAAGCGCCGGGCGGAGACGGGCGCGCCGGCACCACTGCAGGCCGGCGACATCCTGATGGGCGCCACCGCCGGCGAGAAGATGCGCAACATGGCGTTCAACTTCGACGGCGCCCATGTGGGCGTGACGCTGGGGCTGTTCGAGAAGCCGTAGGGCAAGGCGAAAAAAAGAGCCGCGGTAGGGGGACCGCGGCTCTTGCGACATGTCCGCAAGGGACGGAGGAAGCCCAGGGTGGACCTCAGTCGTTGGAGAAGTTTAACGATAGGTCGCGTGACATGTCAATGCATGCGCGCATTGCGTGTTCAATAAACTATTCGACCGGGTAGGGGCCGTCCGCGAAGACCGTGTCGTGATAGCCCTTGCTGCCGACCGCCCGGGCCAGTGGACTGCCGATGGGCTCGCCGCGGGAGAGTTGGTCGAGCACCCGGGCGAAATCGTATTCGGGTCGCCAGCCGAGCTCCCGGCGTGCCTTGGCATTGTCGTAGACCCGGTCGATCTCGTCGAACATCCGGTAGCCGAGGCGGCCGTAGATCTCCTCGAAATTTGGGAACAGCCGGCCGACGACGGCGCCCGGGTCCCGGCGCAGGGCCGGAAGGTCGGCGCGGGTGAAGGCTGTGGTGGCGCTGACGATGTATCGCCCGAACCCGATCTCCGCCGCCCGGTCCAACGCACACAGATGCGCCTCGGCCGCGTCCGCCAGGTCGACCCGTCGGAACAGGAACTCGTTGGCCTTGGCATTGGCGTCGGCATAGAGCGTACGGCGCTTCCGGTTGTCGTCCTCCTCCGGGAAGAAGCGGGAGGTGCGCAGGATCAGGCAGGGCAGGCCGTGGCGCCGATGGAACAGCTCGCACAGGTCCTCGGCGGCCGTCTTGGTCACGCCGTAGATGTTCTTCGGCGTCCCGCGCACGCTCTCGTCGATCCAAGCCGCCGGCTGTCCGGGCTCTGGCGTAAGGGCGCCGCCGAAGGCGCTGGTGGTGCTGGTGAACACGAAGGCGGAGACGCCGCAACGCACCGCCTCCTCCAGCAGGGTGAGGGTGCCGGTGATGTTGGCATCGACGAAAGCCTGCCGGCGGTGCGTCCCGACATGTGGCTTGTGCAGGGTGGCCGTGTGCAGGACGGCGTCCACACTCTGCGTGGTGCCCGCCACCACGTCCGGATCGGCGACGGAACCCACGATCTGGGTAAAGGGGCCGGGCTTGATGTCGATGCCGACCGCCTCGTGCGGGCCGCCCGCCAGCACCCGCATCAGGGCCTCGCCGAGATGGCCGCTGCTCCCGGTCACCAGGATCCGCATCGTTCCTCCAGCCGTGCTTCAGTGACGATCAGGGCGTGGAGGATAGGGATGGGGCAGGGAGACTCTACGAATATTTAATACCCGACCTCCGCCTTCCACAGCTCGTCGTTCACCTCGCGCATGGTGCGGTCGTGGGCGCTTTCCAGGCAGCCGCGCAGGGTCAGCTTGAAGCCCATCTCGGCGTATTGGCCGCAGCGGTCGAGCTCTCCCTTGGCGCGGGCGATGCCGTCGGAGGACAGGCCCGCCAGAGCGCCGGACTCCGCCACGCTGCTCCATAGCGCCGCGCGCTTGAACGGATCGACGGCCCGCGGATCGACGCCGCCCGACATGGCGGTCGGCAGGGCGTTGATCATCCGCGTCAGGGTCACTGCCGCATCGGGCCGTGTCTTGCCCGGATGGAAGAAGTCCGATGCGGTGAACCGCGGCTCGCCATAGGCCGTCTCGGCGTCCCGCTGGGCGATCTCGGTCGGCAGCGGGGCATCCGTGACCGGCACGAGCGAGACCATCGGCGCGATGCGCACGGACACCTCGGTCGCGTCGAGCGAGGCGAGACGGGCGCTGTCCATCGTGATCCGGGTGCGGGTGAAATGTCCGTCGCTGACATAGCCGAGCAGGCCCGCTCCGGAGAATTCCCGCGTGCTGCCGTCGGACTTGCGCACCAGCAGGGTCACGTCGCCGGCCCCCGCCGTCTCGTACACCTGTCCGTCGCCGGGCGGTGGTCGGTGTTCCTGCAGACAGAATGAGGAGACCAGCGCCTGGCAGATCCCCCCTTCGCATGTCAGCGGCACGGGTGTCGCGTGGGCGACGAGGCCCAGGACCTGGGGTGGCTGCGCGATTTCCGCGGAAGCGCGGGCGGAGGCGGGAACGGAGAACGCGGCGGCGATGCCCGTCAGGGCGGCTGCGGCGAGAAGCATCGGGCGTTGCATGCCCATGGGACCTCCCTCGGGCGGATCCGACGGGACGCCTGCCGCCCTGGCTGTCGTTATGGGAAAAGTATGGATCCGGCCGACACACCCGGCAAGTCACGAAACCCGGAGCTTCGGGACGCGCGTTGTCCAAGGGCGACGGATTTCTGTCGCGCGCGGCGAAGAACGATTGTCGCGGGCGCGCATGATCGGACCCTGGCGCGGTGTTGGAGACGGACCATGAGCGACGATCTGACCGAAACTTTGGGGATGGACGGGGCAGGGGACGCTGGTTCGGACGCCGGTGGTCGCCGCGAGAGGCGGGGCCGCTCGGGCGGCGGCGGGCGCGATGCGCGCCGGGCCGCGCGGGGCCGTCCCTCGACCCTCTATACCCCCTTCATCACCCGCAATATCGGGACCTTCGACGTGCTGTCGCAGGAAGGGCTGGAGATCATCGAGAACAATGCCGAGATCATCCTGGAGGAGATCGGCATCGAGTTCCGCGACGACGCCGAGTCCCTGCAGATGTGGCGGGACGCTGGCGCCGACGTGGACGGCGAGCGGGTGCACATTCCCCGCGGCATGGCCCGCGACCTGATCAAGACCGCGCCCTCCAGCTTCACCCAGCACGCCCGCAATCCGGAGCGCTCGGTGGAGATCGGCGGCGGCAACACCGTCTTCGCCCCGGTCTACGGGCCGCCCTTCGTCAGCGACATCGACGGCGGCCGTCGCTACGCGACCATCGAGGACTTCAACAATTTCGTGAAGCTCGCCTATGCCCATCCGGGCATGCACCATTCGGGCGGCACCGTGTGCGAGCCGGTCGACCTGCCGGTGAACAAGCGGCATTTCGATATGGTCTATGCCCATATCAAGTATTCCGACAAACCCTTCATGGGCTCGGTCACTCACCCGGATCGCGCGCTGGACACGCTGGAGATGGCGAAGATCGTCTTCGGCGCCGATTTCCTCGACGCCAACACGGTGCTGGTCTCGCTGATCAACGCCAACTCGCCGATGACCTGGGACGCCACCATGCTCGGCGCGCTCAAGAATTACGCGCGGGCCAATCAGGCGGTGATCACGACGCCGTTCATCCTGGCCGGTGCGATGTCGCCGGTCACGGTGGCCGGCACGCTGGCCCAGACCCTGGCCGAGGCGATGGCCGGCATGGCATTCGCCCAGCTCTGCCGCCCCGGTGCGCCGGTTATCTTCGGCAGCTTCGCGTCGTCCATTTCCATGCAGTCGGGCGCCCCGACCTTCGGCACGCCGGAGCCGGCGCTGGTGCTGTACGGCTGCGCCCAGCTCGCCCGGCGGCTGAATGTGCCGTTCCGGTCCGGCGGCTCGCTCTGCGGCTCCAAGGTGCCGGACGCCCAGGCGGCGTTCGAGAGCGCCAACACCCTGCTGCCGACGGTGATGGGCGGGGTGAACTTCGTTCTGCACGCCGCAGGCTGGCTGGAGGGCGGGCTGGTCAGCTCCTACGAGAAGTTCATGATGGACGCCGACCAGTGCGCCATGATGCGCACCATGCTGGAAGGCGTGGACCTGACCGAGAACGGGCAGGCGATGGACGCGATCCGCGAGGTCGGGCCGGGAGCCCACTTCCTCGGCTGCTCCCACACCCAGGCGAATTTCGAGAAGGCGTTCTACCGCTCCTCCATCGCCGACAATGCAACCTTCGAGCAATGGGAAGCGGAAGGGAGCCGGGATACCTATCAGCGCTCCGCCGAGCTGGTGAAGAAGACCCTGGCGGAGTACGAGGCCCCGGCGCTGGATCCGGCGGTGGACGACGCGCTGATCGAATTCATGGCGAAGAAGAAGGCGAGCTTCCCCGACAGCAACGTCTGAGGCTCGAACGTCTGTGGCTCAGGCGGTGGCCCGGCCCTTGCCCGCGTGGTAGCGGCCGGTGCCCCGGTGCAGGACCGTGTCGGTGTCGAGAACGTCGTCGGGGGCCAGGTCCGGCTCTGAGTCCAGCCGGGCGTAGATCGGGGTGAAATCGACCTCGGTGGCGCGGCGCAGGGCCTCGAAACCGTCGATGACGAAATAGGTCTCCTGGAAGTCGTCGATCCGGTAGTCGGTGCGCATCACCCGGTCCAGGTCGAAGCCGATGCGGTTGGGCGAGGGGTCGTCCAGGGCGAAGACCGTCTCGCCCTTGGACGAGGCGATGCCGGCGCCGAAGATCCGCAGCCCGTCCTCCGACTTGGTCAGCCCGAACTCCACGGTGTACCAGTAGAGCCGGGACAGCCGCCGCAGCGCCCCCTGGCCGTCGGCCTTCAGCCCGCCCTTGCCGTATTCCTGCATGTAGTCGGCATAGACAGGGTCGAGCAGCAGCGGCACATGGCCGAACACGTCATGGAAGACGTCCGGCTCCTCCAGATAGTCCAACTCGTCCATGGAGCGGATGAAGCAGGTGGCCGGGAACCGGCGGTTGGCCAGATGGTCGAAGAACACCGCGTCGGGCACGAGGCCCGGCACCGCGACCACGTTCCAGCCGGTCTCCGCCTCCAGCACCTCGTTCAGGCGTCGGAAGTCCGGTACGCCCCCACCGCCCATGCTGAGCGCGTCCACATGGGCGAGGAATTCCGGCACCACCCGGTCCTTCAGCAGCGGGACCTGGCGCTCGGCCAACACCCGCCAGGTGGCGTGCTCCTCGTCGGTATAGGCGTCCCAGTGCTGGTCGATCGTGAAATCGGCCTTCAGGCCGGCCATGTCGCGGTGGATCTCGACGGGCATGGATGCCTCCTGTCGGTGGTTTCGGATCTCCCTCCCCGCAGATGGTGCCGGTCGCCCGCGATCAGAGGAAATCGCCCGCGCCGACGATCGGCTCGTCGTTGGACAGTTTCAGCCAACCCTTAACCACCCGGTAGATCAGCCAGAGATAGGCGAAGCCGATCAGCAGGAAGCCGAGGCCGAAGACCCACCAGGTCAGGCCGCCGACCACCGTCATCAGCAGCCAGAGCCAGAAGGTGCGGATCTGCCAGCGCACATGGGTTTCCAGGAAGGTTCCTTCGACGTCGCCGCGCTTCAGATAGGCGATGATCACCGCGAGGAGGATGGGGATCTGGAAGATCAGGTTGGCCGCGTAGAGCGCGTAGATCACATGCACCGCCAGCCGGTCGTTCTCCGGGGCGGAGAGCTTGAACGGCAGATTGCGGCGCTGCATGGTCTGGGTGTCGGACATCCGGTCTTTCTCCTCGCTCGATCACCGCTTTAAAGTGTGGACGCACTCGGCGTTTCGCAACGTCCAGCCGTCAACATCCGGAGTCTCCCCATGGTCTCGTCCAACCCGACCGCCCAGCCCCGCGTCAATCTGCACAGCGACACCGCCACGCGCCCGACCGACGGCATGCGCAAGGCGATCTACGAGGCGGAGGTTGGCGACGAGCAGGCGGGCGAGGATCCCACCGCCATCCGGCTCCAGGAGAAGGTGGCCGAGCTGCTGGGCAAGGAGGCGGCCGTTTTCCTGCCGAGCGGGACCATGTGCAACGAGATCTCCTACCGGGTGTGGTGCGACCACGGCGATGAGATCATCCTGGAGGAGAACAGCCACGCCCTGCATTACGAGGTCGGCGGCCCCGGCGCGCTGGCCGGCGTGATGACCCGCACGATCAAGGGCACCAAGGGCTGGTTTACCGCCGATCAGGTCGAAGCGCTGATCCGCCCGAAATCCCGCCACATGCCGCGCCAGAAGCTGGTCTCAGTGGAGAACACCGCCAACATGGCCGGCGGCATGATCTGGCCGCTCGAGACCTTGAAGGACGTCGCCGGAGCCGCCCGCAAGCATGGCATGCGGGTTCATATGGACGGAGCGCGGCTGCCGAACGCGGTGGTCGCCTCGGGCGTCTCCTTCGCCCAGTTCGCCGATCCCTGCGACAGCGCCTGGATCGACCTGTCCAAGGGGCTGGGCTGTCCGATCGGCGGCGTGCTGGCCGGGAGCCGGGACTTCATCGAGGAGTGCTGGCGCTTCAAGCACCAGTTCGGCGGGGCCCTGCGCCAGTCGGGCATCGTCGCGGCGGCGGGCGTCTACGCGCTTGATCACCATGTGGAGCGGCTGGCCGACGACCACGCCCGCGCCCGGCGTCTGGCCGAGGGCATCGAGGATGTG
Source organism: Thalassobaculum sp. OXR-137 (assembly GCF_034377285.1). NCBI lineage: Bacteria > Pseudomonadati > Pseudomonadota > Alphaproteobacteria > Rhodospirillales > Thalassobaculaceae > Thalassobaculum > Thalassobaculum sp. OXR-137. The sequence goes on from NZ_CP139715.1 coordinate 3,068,761, forward strand.
GAGGGGATCGTCGTCGATCCGGCCTCGGTGGAGACCAACATGGTGTTCTTCGACATCGGGGGCACGGGGATCAACGCGCCGGAATTCTCCCGCCGGCTGATGACCGAGCACGAAGTGAAGATCAGCGCGGTGCAGCCGACGGTGCTGCGGGCGGTGACCTATCTCGGCATCGAGGACCCGGACATCGAATTCGCCATCGCCGCCATCCGCGCCGTGGCGGCGGAGGCCTGAGGGTGAGAGCGTCCGTTTAGTGCGGGGCAGTGGGCCGTCGGCGCTGTGGATTGCTTTCCAGGTATGACGCGGCGGTAGGGATTACCCCGGAATAAATCCGGGGAGTGTGAGAGGAGAGGGAGGTCGGCGTGGGGACACTGCGCCGGATTTCCGCATCCGTTTCGCTCGTCCCCCATTTCACACTGCCCGGCCTTGTGCCGGGCCAAGGCCGGCGGCGTGACGGATCGTTTCAGATGTGAAGCGCCGTCAAGGGCAGTCCTCGAATGCGTTCGGGCGGAGTTGAAGAATGCCCCGCGTCGCGGGTTCAGCCGGCGCGACCGCTCAGGGCGTCGGCGGCCTGTCTGCCCGAACGGATGGCGCCTTCGATGGTCGCGGGCAGACCGGTATCGGTCCAGTCGCCCGCCAGGACGAGGTTGCGCCAGGAGGTCCGGGCCGGCGGCCTTCGGGACAGGGAGCGCGGGTCCTGGCGGAAGGTGGCGCGCTTCTCCTTGACGATCCGGCCCGGCGGCTGCGGTGCCGCCAGCAGTCCCAGCACCGGCGCGATCTCCGACCACAGGGTCGAGGCGAGCTCCTCGCCGGACCGGTCGAGAAGGGTCTCGGCGGCGCTCACCGTCACGCTGGCGACGGGTCCGCGCAGGAAAATCCACTGGGCCGTACCGCCGGTCAGGCCCATCAGATGGCCGCCGCCGGACAGACGGGCGGGGGCGTCGAGACGGAAATGGGCGTTCACGATCGCCGAGGCGGCCTCCGGCACAGGCAGGTCCGGCAGCAGTCCGGCCGCCACCTGAGGCGGTACGGCAAGCACCAGCCAGTCCTCGGACGACAGATCGACCGTGTCTGTGGGAAAATGCAGGGCGACGGCCCGGTCGGCTCCCAGCTCGATCGACCTGAGGCGGCGGCCGAATCCGACCCTCACGCCGCGCACCGCCAGCACCGCCAGGGCGGGATCGACGAAGCTCTCGCTCAGACCGTCGCGGGCCGTCAGCGGCGTCGCCTCGCCCGTTACGATCACCTCGCGCATCACATCGCGCAGCAGCCGTGCGGCGGCGATCTCGGGTTCGGCATTCAGGATCGCGACGGTCATCGGGCGCCAGAACCGCTCCATCAGGACGCCTGGACCGAGCGCCTGCATCACGGTGGTTTCCCGACCGGCCATCGCCAGCCGGACCATGCCCAGCGCATCGGGCGCGCGCGCTCCCGGAACCTGGCGCATCGGTGCGGTCAGGCGCCGCCAGAGACCGCCCTCGCCGGGCCGCACGGTCCATTGGAGGCCGCTAGGAAGGTCCTGGAACGGGAAGGTTGGCGCGGAGGCGGTCAGCGACCCGCTCGCCCCGATCTCGGAGAGATAGGCCAGAGCGGCGTGGTTGGCCGAGAGCAGCAGGTGGTTGCCGTTGTCGATCCGGCACCCGATCGTGCTGTCGAGATAGGACCGGCACCGTCCGCCGGCATGGCCCGCCGCTTCGTGCAGAACGACCGACCGGCCGCTGCCGCTGAGCGACAGCGCGGCCGCCAGTCCGGCCAGTCCGGCGCCGACGACATGCACGGTTCCGCCGCTCACCGCCCGGCGCTCACCGGAAGAGGTGGCGCAACAGCACCAGCCGGCGCCAGCCGGAGAGCGATACCCGGCGCCGCGGCTCTCGCCAGTCGCCCTCCTCCATTCGGTCCAGCAGCGCCTCGTAGCCGACCATCATCATCACGGCGGAGCGCATGGCCCGGCGGTCGCAGCGGGCGATGAGCGCTTTCGCCTCGGCGTAGCGGCTGCGTGCCTGGGCGGCGAGCTCGCGGCACAGGGCCGGGAGGTTGGGATGGTCGACCACCGCCTGCGGGGCGCGGCTGGCGATCCCGTGCTTCTGCAGCAGCTCCTCGGGCAGATAGAGCCGGCCGTCGGCCGCATCCTCGCCCAGGTCGCGCAGGATGTTGGTGAGCTGCATCGCCTCGCCGAGCGCGACGGCGGCGGCATCGGCCTCCGGCTGCTCGGCGCCGAAGCAGCGCATGGACAGCAGCCCCACCGCGCCCGCGACCCGGCGGCAGTAGAGCCGGAGTTCCGCCATGCCCGGGGCCACGTTTCGCCCTTGCAGGTCGGTCTCCATCCCGTCGATCAGGGCGTCGAACTCCGCCCTGGGCAGGCGATAGCGCTGGATCGCGGGGGCCAGGGCACGGCCGATCGGTTCGCGCGGCACCTCCGCAGCATAAAGGCGGGCAATCTCGTCGCGCCATCCGTCCAGACGCGCCTGCCGCACGGCGAGATCCCCCGGCTCGTCGGCGATGTCGTCGATGATCCGGCAGAAGGCGTAGACCGCGTACATGGCGCGCCGCCGGTCCGGGGGCAGGATACGCATGCCCCAGCGGAACGAGGTTCCGGACGCCTCGACCACGGCTCTGGCTTCCGCCTGAGCCTGCGGATCCTCGAAATCGACGGCGCTCATGCCGGCGACCGGCGGGCGGGCCTGCCGGCGGACAGCGTGCGCCGCCACAGGCATCGCAGGGCCGCCCAGGCGCCGACAGCCAGCATGGCCGGCCGCGACAGTCGGACCCGACGGGCCAAAGGGTCCTCGCGCTTCAACCGCGCGGCGAGGGCGACGGCGAGCGCCAGGACCGCCGCCGATTCCAGAGCGAGACGGGTGGAGCGCATCTGCAGGGGCAGCGGGGCCGCCCTGTCCAGCAGATGCTCGACCTCGTCCAGGCACCGATCCAGCACCTCGCGCAGGCCGGGCGTCGTCTGGGCGCCGGACAGCGCGCTTTCGGCGACACCCTCTGCCTGAAGCCAGTCGGCGGGCAGGTAGATCCGGTCCAGCAGCCGGTAGTCTTCGCCGCAATCCTGCAGATGGTTCAGCACCTGCAGCGCCGTGCACAGGGCGTCGGAGGCCGGATAGCCGGCGGCATCCTCGCCATGCAGATCGAGCAGGAAGCGGCCCACGGGATTGGCGGAGTCGGCGCAATAGGCCATCAGCGCCTCCCAGTCGGCGCAGCGCGGTTGGATCGCGTCGCGGCGAAACGCCCGAAGGAGCTGCCGCAGCCGACCGATGGCAGGCTCCGACAGAGTGTCGCGGGCGTGGTGTGCCGGCGCCAGATCGGCCGCCTCCATGTCGCCGATCAGCACCGCCTCGAAGCGGTCGAGCTGCCTCAGTTTTTCGGTACCGCTCAGGGCGGGATCGTCGGCGATATCGTCGGACGCCCGGGCGGCGTCGTAGAACCGCAGGACAGAAGGGCGCAGGCGCGCCGCGATCAGCAGGGAGCCGACCGGGAAGTTCTCGCCTGAAGCGGTGCGCGTCGGCGTCCGGCCGATCATCCCGGGCACCCCGGTGGCGCCGTTGCCTCTGCGCCGCGGTTGGCGGCCGAGGCGGCATAGGCGGCGCGGCGCAACGCGTTGATCGAGCCCAACGGCTCATGGGCGGAAAGGCAGTTCCAGGGGGCGAAGGTGAGGCGGTCGCCGAGAGCGACGGTCGCCGCCACGTCCTGGGGCGGGATTTCGAGGCGGCCCACCGTCACGCTCGGGCTGTGCCAGGCCCGCCGAACGTCTTCCATCGGGTCGCTTTCGAGGACGCGCGGCTGGAGCCGGAAGTCGAAGCGGATCGGACCCTTGTCGAGGGTGGCCTGTAGCTTGCCGGCGAGATCCTTGCCTTTGGCCGGACGCCTGTTCCTGGCGTCGATGTCGGGCACCAGCGCGAACTTCATGGCCCCGTCGCCCAACCGGTAGGGTGTCACGCTGCCGTAGGAAAGCTGCGCCAGATCGCGACCGCGCAGATGCCGCAGGCTGGAAGCGCTAAGGAAAGCGAAATACCGCCAGCGTGCGCGCCAGGGCAGAAGGCTGGGAAACATATAGCGGGGCGCTGCGACGGCGAAGGGCGTGGCGCGGCGGATGCCGTCCAGGGCGCGGAACAGCGCCAGCGCCTCGCTCGCGTCCCGGGCTGGACCGGTCTCGGCATTCATCAGCACGAAGTCCTGCTGGCCCGGCGGTGCGCCATCGCAAACCGGGCCCTCGACGCCCATCACCTTGACGGCCAGACCACGCAGGTCCGGATGATTATCCTCGGCGAAGAAGGAGTTTGAGAACCGCACCAGAGCGTCATAGCGGCCGGGCCGGGCAAACAGGCCATGGCGGACCCCCGGATCCTCCGGGGGATCGACCGTCAGGGTTGCCCGCAGGCAGGCGTGGGTCTTGCGGTGGAATTGCCGCGGAAGCCGTCCGTCGGGTTCCGGTTGTTGGAAGGTCCGGGCGCAGATCGCCAGCAACTCGTCGCGTTGTGCCGGGTCGACCGGACAGGAGACCGGTCTACTCATAGCGGGTATCCGAGCCGTTCGAGCCCCGGCGCACAGGCGCTGGTCAGGGTGGTTTGCACCTCCTCGGGCAGGGTCTGGAACTTGGAGCGGGCCGGCCGCGGGATCGCCGCGACCTCGTCGAGCCAGGCGTCGTCCGCCAGCGACGGGTCGATGAAGCGGATCAACTCGTCCAACTTCCTCCTCGGGTCGGATTGAACATCCTCGAAGCGGAGATTCAGCAGACGCTCGGACGGCAACCCGGCGAAACACTCCAGGCCGATCAGGATCAGGTCGCTCCAGAACCGGCCGAAATCCTCGAGTGTCGGCAGGGCGGCGGTCTTCTCGATGTCCAGAACCGTGAACACGATCCGTTCGATCAGCGGATTCAACCGGCTTCCCCGGTCGGCGCTGAAGCCCTGTTGCGGATCGATGCCCAAGCGCCGGCAGCGCAGGATGGCGCCGACCAGCACCCGGAAATTGTGATGCTGGCTCATCGACATCGCCGTGTCGCGCCCGTCCCGGTAGACATGGACGACCCGGGCGTCCGGGAACATCCGAAGCAGCTTGGCGGCGTGCATCAGGGTGCCGCCGGAGCGCTCGATCCAGACCCTGCGGTCCAGCATCTCGGCCAGATCGCCGAACAGGGCCCGGTACTGCTCGGCAATCGGCATGCGGGGCCGGGCGCGGACCCGGGGCTCCAGCGCGTCCAGCAGCGCTTCCGGCGTATCGGTCAGGTGCGGCAGGGTGACGGCGATGATCGGCGGCATGTCGGCCGCCCCGTAGCGCGACGCAGGGTCGTCGTAGGGATACAGTGTCTCCTCGACCACGTGGCCGTCCTTGAGCATGGCGTGCAGGCCGGCGCTCTGGGTCGTCAGCAGCCGCCACATGCGGTCGCCGTCCGGCCGGCGCAGGGAGAAGGCGTCGGCGCCGAGCGTGACGAAGAATTCCGAGAGGCTGAGGATCTGCGGATGCCGGTTCAGCAGGTCGGATACCATGGTCGATCCGCATCGGCCCGTGCTGAGGATCAGAACCGGAGGAATCGTCAGGCCGCTCGGGGCAGTGTCGCTCACAGCAATCCGTCCTTCTCCGCATGGGCATGCTGGGGCAGACGATAGCTCGCGCCCTGCTCCCCATACAGCGATACGGTCAGCATGGTCTGGAACTGGCTCGCGCGGCGGCGCGCACCCAGGCTGGGAGCGATGCGATACAGCACCTGCTCCGCGCCGTTCTTGAGCCGCAGCAGTGCCAATGTCCCCCGGGTGTTCATCGGCGGATAATTGAGTTGATCGGCAAGATCGTCTCCGATCATGGCCCGCGAGATCCGGTAGATCTTGCGGGCGAGCGCCCGCCGCGATTTCGGCTCGGTGAAGCCGGCTACGAGCGGGGCGGAGTTGATCAGGCCGTTGGCCAGGATGATGGATTCCATGGTCGGCGGCGGCTCGCAGGTCGACCCGATCCGGTGCAGCCACAGGGCCTCGTCCTCCGAGGTGAACAGCAGGTCGTGGGGCACGCCCATCAGGTGGGCGGAATAGCGCCATACCTGCATGAAGGACGTCCGCTCCTCGTCGGACAGGGTCACGCCCAGCATCGCCGCGCGCTTCAGCAGCAGACCGGAGAACGAGGCGGTGGCATAGGCCATATGCGCTGCACTCAACGGTGTGCCCCAGGCGCTCTCGTCCCACTCCGGGTCCTGCGCCAGAAGCTGTCGGATGCGGGCATGGACCAGGCGGACGCGGACTGACAGCTTCCAGCCGTCGCCGGTGCGGTCGAGCCCGCCGGGCAGGAAGATCTCCACGAGCTGCCGGTTGTTCTGCTTCAGGCGGCGGACCCCCTGGTCGACGATCCGGCCGGTGATGCTGAACGACTGGCTGATCAGCGTGGAGAAACCCTCGATCAGCACGGCGGCGACGAAGGCGCCGACGAACATCTCGGAATTGCGGTGAAAGGCGCGGCATCCGGGCAGGAAGCCGGCCCGGTCGACCCAGGGGGGCGTGGCGTCGATATCGGCGAAGAACGCCCTCACGCTCTCCGGCGCATCGTCCAGGGCGGATGGGTCGCCTTCGATCCCCCGGGCGATCCAGGATTGCGCGTCGACCGGATTGTGCCGCTGCAGCTCGGCCATCAACGCGTCGGCTTCCGGGTCGCCGATGCGGGTCGCGGCCACGTACCGATCGGCGAGCGCCCGATCGACGCCGGCCGCCCGGGCGTACCCCTCCAGATAGGCCGTCGGCATCGCGGGCGTTGCGACAGGGCCTGGCTGGGGTGGAACGGGCTGGGTCACGGAGACAGGCCTGATCGCTGGTGGGTCGCCGAGTGGCGGGGTCAGAAAGTCTTAACCCATCCAGCTAGTTGACGTCGATGGTGCCGGGCGAGGTTCGGATCGTGCCGGGGCGCGTGTCGATCGTTCCGGCCGGCGCCGGGGGTTCCACCTGGCGAATTTTCGGCGGCTCCGTCTGGATCGGCTTCGACGGCCTGGGCGTCGGGTTGGGTTCGATCCTGGGCGGCTGCGTCGGCTGCCGGGACGGCCGCTGAACCGGCTCGGTGGGCGCGATCGGGCGCGTGGGCTCAGGTTGCTGCGCCGCAGGGGCCGGCGGTACGATCTCGCTCACCGGCTTGCCCTCGGAGATCGGATGGCGCGGGGCCTGCGGCGCTGGCTTCACCTCGGCCGCCTGCGCGCCGGACGCGGCCAACGCGAGCAGGGCCGCGCCCCAAAGCAGGGTCTTCCTCATGCTTCACCCACCGCGGGCAATGAAATGCCCGTTGCGGAAATCCGGTTTGCCGTAGTCGAAGGGGGTGCCGTCGAATTTGGTCATCGACCCGCCGGCGGCCAGCAGAACCGCATGGCCGGCGGCCGTGTCCCACTCCATCGTCGGACCGGTCCGCGGATAGAGATCGGCATCGCCCCTTGCGACGAGACAGAACTTCAGGGCGGAGCCGCGCGATACGCTTTCCTTAACATCCATAGTTTCGATATAGGCTTCCAACTCTGGATTGCGATGGCTGCGGCTGGCGACGATGGTCAGGCCGTCGGGCCCGGGCTTGCGCACCGAGATCGGCGTGCGGGTGCCGTCGGCGCTCTCCTCCCAGGCCCCTTCGCCCAGGATTCCGCCCCAGACCATGCCGTCGACCGGCGTGTGCAGGGCGCCCAGGACCGGCACGCCGTCCCAGATCAGGCCGATATTTACGGTGAAGTCGGTGCTCTTGTTGATGAACTCCTTGGTGCCGTCCAGCGGGTCCACCAGCCAGAACCGGCCGCCGGAGACGTCGGGGATGTCGCCGGCCTCCACGCTCTCCTCGGCCACAACTGGGATGCCGGGGGTGAGCGCCTTCAGCACCGGCACGATATGGGCGTCGGCCGCCCGGTCGGCGGCGGTCACCGGGCTGCCGTCCATCTTGTCGATCACCGCGGTGTCGGAGCGGTAATAGGGCAGGATGATCTTTCCCGCCTCGCGGGCGAGGACGGCGATGGCGTCGAGCAGGGCGATCCGGTTGGCCGGATCGACCGCTGTAACTGAAGGCATAAAGTCTACTCCGCTGCTGCCGCCGGCCGTGCCGCCTGAAGCGCCGCCCAGATGCGGTCGGGCGTGGCCGGCATGTCGATATCGGTGACGCCGGCCGGGGCCAGGGCATCGAGGATTGCGTTGATCACCGCCGGCGGTGCGCCGATGGCACCGGCCTCGCCGCAGCCCTTCACCCCCAGCGGGTTGGTGGCGCAGCGCGTCGGGCTCATCGAGAAACTCACCGGCGGGACATCGACCGAGCGCGGAATGCAGTAGTCCACCAGCGACCCGGTCACGAGCTGCCCAGTATCGTCATAGACGGTGCGTTCGTACAGCGCCTGTCCCACCCCCTGGGCCACGCCGCCATGGACCTGGCCTTCCAGCAGGGTCGGGTTCACCACCTCGCCGAAATCGTCGACCACGGTGAACTGGATCAGCTTGACCTTGCCGGTATCCGGATCGACCTCGACCTCGCAGACATGGGTGCCGTTCGGGTAGGTCGACGCCGTCGGCTTGTACATTTCCTTCGCCTCCAGCCCCGGCTCGATGCCCTCCGGCAGTCTGGACGGATCGTTGGCGGCAGCGGCGACTTCGCCCAGGGTGATCGACCGGTCGGTGCCGACCACGGTGAACTTGCCGTCGGCCAGCTCCAGATCCGAATCGGCCGCCTCCAGCAAATAGCTCGCCAGCATCCGCGCCTTCGCGGAGACGCTCTGGATGGCCATGTGCAGGGCCGAGCCGCCCGCCGGCAGGGAGCGCGAGCCGTCGGTGCCGGAGCCGTTCTCGATGGCGGCAGTGTCGCCCTGGATCACCTTCACCATCTCGTTGTCGACGCCGAACGCCTCGGAGACGAGCTGGGTATAGGCGGTCTCGTGGCCCTGGCCGGTGGAGCGGGTGCCGATCGGCACGACGATGGTGCCGTCCGGCTCGATCCGCATGTCGGACCACTCGGGCCCGCCGCCGCCGCAGGCTTCCACATAGGTGGAGATACCGATGCCGCGCAGCTTGCCGGCCTTGGCACTCTCCGCCTTGCGGGCGTCGATCCCGGCCCAGTCGGCCTTAACCAGCGCCTTGTTCAGATGGGCGCCGAAATCGCCGCTGTCATAGGTCTCGCCCAGCGCCGTGGTGAACGGCATGGAGGAGGTGGGGATGAAGTTGCGCCGGCGGATCTCGTCGCGCGGCAGGCCGGCGACCTTGGCCGCGACATCCACCAGGCGCTCCACCAGGTAAGCCGCCTCCGGGCGCCCGGCACCGCGATAGGCGTCCACCGGAAGGGTGTTGGTGAAATAGTTGCGCACCCGCACATGGATCGCCGGGGTGGTGTAGAGGCCGGCCAGCATGCCGGAACCGGCAATCGTCGGGATCGCCGGGCCGTAGAGCGACAGATAGGCGCCGAGATCGGCCTTGGTATCGACCGACAGAGCAAGGAACTTGCCGTTCTCGTCCATCGCCAGCCTGGCGTGGGAGACATGATCGCGACCCTGGGTGTCGGAGACGAAGGCCTCGCTGCGGTCGGAGATCCACTTCACCGGCTGCCCGAGCTTGGTCGCTGCCCAGAGCACCAGGGCGTGTTCGCGGTAGGGGAAGATCTTCATCCCGAAGCCGCCGCCCACATCGGGCGAGACGCAGCGGAGTTTGGCGGCATCCATGTTCAGCACGTCGGCGATCACGTCGCGCACCCCGTGCGGGCCCTGGGTGGAGACGTAGAGCGTGCTCTCGCCGGTCGCAGGGTCGACCACGGCGGCGGCACCCCGCGGCTCGATGGAGTTCACGATGATGCGGTTGTTGACCAGCTTCAGTTCGGCGACCTTGGCGGCCTTGGCGAAGCCCTTTTCCACCGCTTCGGCATCGCCGGTTTCCCAGTCCAGGCACAGGTTGCCCGGAGCCGCGTCCCAGATCGTGGTGCCGTTGTCGACGGCGGCGAGGCCCGGCACCGCCGGCAGTTCGGCGTAGTCGATCTCGATCAGCTCGGCGGCGTCGCGGGCCTGGTCCATGGTTTCGGCCACGATCAGCGCCACCGCATCGCCCACATGCCGGACCCGGTCGGTCACCAGCAGGGGATAGTCCGGCCCGACCGCCTTCTTGCCGCCGATTCCCTTCAGCAGGGCGCCGCAGGGCATCGGCTTCAGCCCGTCGCCGGCCACGTCGGCGCCGGTCAGCACGAGCTTCACCCCCGGCGCGGATCTGGCGGCGGAGACGTCGAGGGCGGTGATGTCGCCATGGGCGATCGGGCTGCGCAGCACGTAGGCGGTCAGCACGCCGTCGATCGGCACATCGTCGGTATACTGACCGGTGCCGGTGAGGAAGCGCTGGTCCTCCAGCCGCTTCATTGTCTGTCCGATCCCGAACTTCGCCATTGCCTGCCTCGCCGGTTCGCGGTTGGGTTGGGAAGATCGTACTGCCGCTCCCCGTTGCCGCCAAGCAACGAGCGGCAGGAAGAAAGGGTATTGGATCGATGTGTGGCCGCTACAGCATCACCACGGCACCGGACGCCATGCGCCGGCTGTTCGATGTGGATACGGCGCTGAACCTGGAGCCGCGCTGGAACATGGCGCCGACCCAGGCGGCCCCGGTGATCAAGCTGATGACCGAAGGGCCGGCCAAGGGGCACCGGGTGCTGGCGATGATGCGCTGGGGGCTGGTGCCGGCCTGGGCCAAGGACATCGATATCGGGGTGAAGATGATCAACGCGCGGGCCGAAACGGTGGACGAGAAGCCGGCCTTCCGCGGCGCCTACCGGTATCGCCGCTGCGTCATCCCCGCCGACGGCTTCTACGAATGGCGTAGCGAGGGCAAGGTCAAGCAGCCCTACCGGGTCGTCCGAAAGGACCGCGCGCCGTTCGGCTTCGCCGGGTTGTGGGAGTTGTGGGAGGGGACGGGCGAGGGGAGTGCCCTGGAGACCTTCACCATCGTGACCACCGAGGCGACGGAGAGCATCGCCCATATCCATCACCGCATGCCGGTGATGCTGTTCGACAAGGCCGCCTTCGCCACCTGGATGGGGCCGGACAAGGATGCGGCGGGGCAATTGATGTTGCCCTGCGATCCGGGACTGGTGGAAGCCTATCCGGTCGATCGGCGCGTGGGCAATGTGCGCAACGACGATGCGGGGCTGGTGGAGCCGGCAGCGGTTCAGGAGCCGGTGCAAGCTGCGCCCAAGCCGGTGCAGGGATCGTTGTTCTGATCCCGCTGTCTTAGAGCGCCCAGGACGTGATCATGCTGAGGGCGATCATCGAGGCCGAGGCGGCAGACGCCAGGGCAGCGCGGCGGTTGAGGATGGCGGCGCGATGGAGCGCGACGACGATCCGGTTGAGGTCGGCCGCGTCCAATTCCTCGTCGCCGGAGATCCGGCGCGGCGGCCTGTCGCCGGCTCGATACCAGTACCAGGCGGCAAGCAGTGCCGCGGCGATGGCCAGGAGTTCCAGGATCTGCACGAGTGCCATGTAGGTCTTTCCGGTCGGCCGTTAACGCTCAAGACTCTTGCAGCAACGCGTCCTCGAACGGGAAGTCGCTGAGAAGCTCGATCCCCGTCTCGGTCACCAGGATCTGCTGTTCCAGCTTCACCCCTTCGCCGCCGTCATTGTGGCCGATGAAGCTCTCCACGCAGAGGGTCATGCCCGGCTCGATCACCCCGTCATAGCCGGACTCCGCGAAATCGGCCCGGTGATAGAGATACGGATACTCCCCGGACATGCCGCAGCCATGGGCCGAGAGATAGTACCGGTGATCGGCATATTGCTCGGGGATGTCCCAGGCGCGCTCGGAATACTCCCGGAAGGTCAGGCCCGGCTCGATGATGCTCATGTTGTGCTGCACCTGTTCGTAGGCGGTCCGGTAGAGCGTGCGCTGATGCTCGCTCGGCCGGTCCGGGCCGGCATGGAAGGTGCGGGAGAAGTCGCTGTAATAGCCGTGGCAGCCGACCACATCGGTGTCCAGCGCGATCAGTTCGTTCGGCGCGATGACCTTGGAGGAGGTCTCCTGGAACCAGGGATTGGTCCGTGCGCCGGAGTTCAGCAGCCTTGTCTCGCAATAATCCGCGTTGGCGGCGATCACCGATTGCTGGAGGACCGACCACAGCTCCGCCTCGGTCTGCCCGGGCCAGATGGCCGCGCGCATTTCGGCCACCCCGGCTTCGGTCGCCCGCAGCGAGGCGCGCACGCATTTCATTTCCTCGGCGGACTTGATGCAGCGTGCCATTTCCACGGGCTCTTGCGCGTCGACCAGGCGCAGTCCTTCGTCGGCCAGCGCGATGGCGACCCCGGCGTTCAGCCTCTCCACACCGACCACCGGGTCGCGGCCGCACATCTCGCGCAGCGTCGATGCCATCTCCCGGGCCCAGGACCGCTCCTTGTCGACGATGGCGGCACCGGCGGCGACAAAGCTGGCGGTCGAGCTCGGGCGCACCTCGTCGACCGTCTCGTAGCCCGCGCCGAGATGCATAGCGCCGGTGAATTCGTACAGGATCGAGCGGTCCGCGGTCAGGAGCAGGTAGCGCGAGGGCTGGTTGCGGCCGGTGAAGACCTGCATGTTCCGCGTGCCGGTGGCGTAGCGGATGTTGATCGCGTCGCTCAGGATTAGGGCGGCGATCCTGCGCCGGGCCATCTCGGCCCGAACCCGGTCCTGGCGGTACAGACGGACGGCGCGCAGATCGATGCCGTCGCTCTCCGGGGCGCGGTCGAGCAGGGCGAGATCCGGATGGGTTCCGCGGTCGGCATGCCAGTCGAGAACGGTCACGGGTGCGCCTCCGGCGGGGCGCTCGGTCCGGCCGTCAGGACGGGCAACGGGTGTAGACCTCTGACGTGCGCTGGGTGAAACCGACGGGGGTCGTGTCGCCGATCATCTGGATGTCGTCGGCCCCGAGCTTCTGGAAATGTTCGACCAGGGTCTCGGACCGGCGGATGTACCACGTGTACTCGTCCTCCAGGGTTTCGACCACCGGAACGGCGACGGACGGATCCCGGCCGTCGGCCTTCACGACGAAGGAGTCGGGGCCGAATTCGATGTACTCACCGTCGCAGTTGCCCGAGGACCAGCGGCCCTGCAGATCGGGCGCGACCCCCGCATGACGTTCGGTCTCGCCGGCGGTCTGCGGCATCACCCCTTGGGAGTCGGCCGGTGCGTCGTGCGCGCCGCCGATTGTTGAGTCCTTCCAGTGCCGCAGCATCTCGATATAGCGCGGGGCCGGGTCGACCTTGAAGGCGACCATCAGCGCCGCGGCCGCCCCGAGGATCAGGATAAGGGCGATCACAACGGTGCCGATCATAAAATAGGCGCGGCCGCTGCGCCGGGGTTCCGGGCGGAAGTCCGGCGGCGGGCCGACGGGTTCATCCTCTTCCGCATGGTCGTGACGGAATCGAAGCGATCTGAGGTCTTCGTTCTCGCCGGCGGTGTCGTCGTAGGAGGACCGGCGCCGGGTCGGCGGCGCCTCGCTGGCGGTCAGCGCCGGATCCAGATAGCTGTCGCTTCCCTCCCGCGCATCGGCTTCGCGCCGCGCCGCATGGATCGCTTCGGCGAAGGAGCCCCCGGTGGCGGACGGCGCGCCGTCGCCCGACTCCTCTTCCTCTCCGGACGACGGTTCGGCCAGGGACAGATCGATGGAGCCGCGATCGACGAAGAAGATCTGGCTGAATTCCCATTCGCCGACGGTGGCGTTCCAGTCGCCGCCGACGACGCGCAGTTCCGCGTCTTCCTCTCCGTCGAACTCGCGGATCATGGAGGAGACGAGAACGGAAGCGCTTTGTGCCCGCTCGACGGTTTCCCATCCGGCGGCGTCACGCTTCTGCAGAAAATACACATCGAACCGGCGCATCGCGTCGAGCCCCTACCAGCTTCTGTTCTCGTCCAGTAACCGCTCGACTGCGTTCACGTCCAGGGGCGGGGAGAACAGAAAACCCTGGGCATAGCCGCAACCGATGGCCCGCAACTGGGCAAGCTGCTCGGGAGTCTCAACGCCTTCGGCGATCACGTCCAGTCTCAGGTTCTGCGCGAGCAGGCAGATCGTCCGCACGATCTCCAGGTTGTGCCGGTTCCGCCCCATATCCTGCACGAAGGATTTGTCGATCTTCAGGGTGTCGATCGGGAAGGTGTGCAGGTAGCTAAGCGAGCTGTATCTGGTTCCAAAATCGTCGACACAAACCTGAATTTTCAGAGACTTGAGATCGTTCAGCATCTGCGCCGACAGATGCGCGTTCTCCATCAGCGCGCTCTCGGTGATCTCCAGCTTCAAGGTGCTGGGGTCCATGCCGGTCCCGTCGAGGCTGTTGGTCACCATGCGCACCAGGTCGTACTGATTGAATTGCCGGCTGGAGAGATTGACGCTGATCTCCAGCGCGTCGGCCCGCGGGTATTTCTCATGCCAGCGCACGCTCTGTTCGCAGGCGGTCCGCAGCACCCATTGGCCGATCTCGACGATCATCCCGGTTTCCTCGGCCAGCGGGATGAAGTCGGCAGGCTGCACTTCGCCGCGCTTGGAATGGGTCCAGCGGGTGAGCGCCTCGAACCCCTGGATGCGGCCGGTCGCGAGCGAGATGATCGGTTGGAACCGCAGGGTCAGCTCCCCGCGCTCGATCGCCCGGCGCAAGTCGGTCTCCATGTCCAGCGGCGTGACCGTATTGCCCCGCATGTTCGGATCGAAGGCGACGGCCTGCGCCTTGCCCAGTTCCTTGGCCTTGTACATGGCGAGTTCGGCGTCGCGCAGGATGTCCTCCGGCCGGCCGTAGCCCTCGCTGGCATGGGCCGCCCCCATGGACGCGGTGGTGAAGATCTCCTTGCCGCTCAGAGTGAAGGGGGAGGCGAGCGCCTTCTGCAGCATGTCGCAGACGGCGACGGCATCGCCCTTGTTCGACACGTCTTCCAGAAGCATGGCGAACTCGTCGCCGCCCAGCCGGGCGACGGTGTCGCCGAATTTCAGATTGTGTTCCAGCCGGCGCGCGGCGGCGATGATGAGGTCGTCGCCGTGAATGTGGCCGAGGCTCTCGTTGACCACCTTGAAGCGGTCGAGGTCGAGATACACGACGCCGAAGCTGGCGGAGGCGTTTCGGCGGAACCGCGCCAGGGCCTGGCGCACCCGCTCCAGGAATAGCGTCCGGTTCGGCAGACCCGTCAGATTGTCGTGCAGCGCATCGTGGATCGACTGTTCCTCGACACGCTTGCGGTCGGTGATGTCGGTCATCGAGCCGGCGATGCGGTAGGCATGCCCGGAGGTGTCGCGGACCGCGAGGCCGCGCACGAGCATCCAGCGGTAGGTGCCGTCGCGATGGCGAACCCGGTGCTCGCTCTCGAAATTGCCGACGGCGCCGCTGAGATGCGCGTCGAGCTGGGCGGTGACCCGCTGGACGTCCTCGGGGTGGATCCTGCTGAACCACTCCTCCGCCCCGTCGCCGACGTCCTGCTCAGTATGGCCGAGCATCTGCTTCCAGCGCGTCGACAGGTAGATCGAGTTCGACGCGAGATCCCAGTCCCAAAGACCGTCGTTGGAGCCGGCCGCCGCCAGGGCGTAGCGCTCCTCGCTCTGCCTCAGCGCGCGCTGAGCGTCTTGGCGGGCCGAGATGTCGTCATAGACGATCACAGCACCGCCGTTCGGGATCGGCCGGATCCGGATTTCCATCTGGCGGCCGTCCCGGTTGGGCCGCTCGTAGACCCTGCCTTGGGTGGTCCGGATCATGTCCAGGACCTCGGCGGCGCGGTGGGCCGGATTGCCTTCGCCGTATTCTCCCTGCGCCGCCAGATGATGGACGATGTCAGACAGAGGCGTTCCGACACTGGCAAACGCCGTCGGCAGGCGCAGCAGATCGAAGAAGCGCGAGTTCCAGGTCAGCAGCCGCCAGTCGGCGTCGAAGGCACAGATGCCCTGGGTGATCGTCTCCAGCGTGCTCTGCAGGAGCAAGGTGAAGTGGGCCGCCGTGTCGGTGTTGCGTCGGTCGTCGGTCACGTCGCGGTACTGGATTAGCCGTCCGCCGTCCGCCGTCTCCCGGTCGAGGATCCGGACCCAACGGCCGTCCGGCAGGCGCTCGTCGACCAGGCCGTGGGGACGGGTGTGGGCCTCCATCCGCCGCTCGAGCCAATCCTGAGCGTCGTCGGCGAAGACCGAGCCGAGTTTGGTGGCGACCTCCTGCTGGACCAGGCTGGTGAAGCGTGCGCCCGGTTCCAGGAGATCGGTCAGGTAGGGAAAGAAGCCCAGGACGGGACGCGTGAACCAGACCACCCGATCCTGCGGGTCGAGCAACAGGAAACCGTCTTCGATCTCGTCCAGCGTACAGACGGGAAGCCCTGTCCGGTCCAGGGTCGGTTTGTTGGCCATACTCATGCGCGACCGCTCTTCCGGCGGCGGACGGAACCGGCTGGCTGTCCGACATGGTGGCGGATGGCCCCGATCAGCATATCCCCCGCTTTGTCCACGTCACCGGTTTCCAAATGCATTCGTAATGTCTTTGCTTGAAATTCAACACTATCAGAGCCCCCGGCGCGCGACCAGCAGCCAGCGGCTGCATCTCACCGATCCGCACCGAGCACCGCAACCCCGCGTCGCACGCGGTACAGCCGCCACAATAAATGGGCGGCAGCACTTCGATGAGGCGCCCAATCCGCCGATACAGCATCGGAGCCGGCGATGTCCGGCCGGGTCTCCGATCCGCGAAGCATCCGGATGCCCTCGCGCAGGGCGACGTCGCCGGAGGGGAAGACGTCCGGGTCGCCCAGCGCGAACATCCGGTAGATCTCCGCCGTCCACCGCCCGATACCCGGCACGGCGACCAGGGCGGCATGGGCGGCCTCCGAGGCCTCGCCGCTCAGGCGCTCGAGGGGAAGCCGGCCGTCCAGCACCCGCTCGGCCAGCGCGCGGCCGTAACGCATCTTCGCCCGGGAAAAGCCGATCGCGCCGAGTTGGGCATCGTCGAACGCGGCAAACGTCTCCGCGTCGAGACCGCCGGCGGCGGCCAGCCGGGCCAGGATGGCGGCGGCAGAGGCGGTCGAAACCTGCTGGCCGACGATGATGCGGATCAGCGCCGCGAAGCCCGGCTCCAGAACGCGCGGTTCCGGAGCCCCCGCCTCGGCCAGCGCCGCGGCGACATCCGGGTCCCGGTCGGCCAAGGCCCGCAATCCGTCGTCCAGCGCCTTCTGGCGGGTCATGCGGGCGCCGTGCCGAGACGGTCGGCGGCTTCCGCCGCGACCTCGTCCATGGTGGCGAAGCCGGCCCCGCCGTCGCGCAGATGCCGGATCAGCGCTTCCATCGCCATCATCCGATGGCCCCGCCCGGAGACGAAGGGATGGAAGGTATAGGTGATGACGCCCCAATCGTGGGTCGCGGCCATGTAGTCGAAATCGGCGGTCCAGTTGTCGAGTACGGCCCGCCAGGACGCCAGCCCCTGGTTCAGCGCACCGCCGGAGGTCACGCTCCATTCGAAATGGGGATAGTCGTCCAGGCTCCAGCTCACCGGGATCTCGATCAGGTCGACCGGCGCGCCGAAGGTCGCCGGCTTCAGCAGCGGCACCGCGTCTCCCCGGCGCGGGCGGTAGGGCAGGTGGTCATGGCCCATCAGGCTGGAATCGTAGGCGTATCCCAGCTCCAGAAGCAGGTCGAGGGTATGCTCCGACAGGTCCCAGGAGGGGGAGCGGTAGCCCGAGGGCGCGCGGCCGGATATCCGTTCGATGGCGGCACCGGCGCGCACCAGCTCGTCGCGTTCCTCCTCCCGCGACAGGGCGGAGGGTCGGCGGTGGGTCCAGCCGTGGCAGGCGATCTCGTGGCCGTCATCCACCAGGGCGCGGACGGCGTCGGGGAAACTCTCGATCGTGTGTCCCGGCACGAAGAAGGTCGCGGCGATCCTGTGTACCTTGAGCAGCCGACGGATGCGCTCGACCCCGACCAGCCCGAACTCGCCGCGCGACAGCGGCGTCGGCGTGAGCGTTCCCTTGGCGATCGGCAACGACAGCGCGTCGAAATCGAAAGTCATGCATGCGATGTGGCGTGGCATCCGGTACTCCGGCGGGATACGGTGACGCGAGGCTAGAGAGGCCCCGGACCGCCGACAAGACGCAAGGGGCGGGCCGCATCGAGATAGTTGGAGCAGGAACGGCACGGGTGTTGAGGGAACGCGCGATCACCACCTCGGAGGTGACCCGGCAGGCACTGAGCGAGATTACCGTCGCCACGCCAGGGGTCGGGCTGATGGACATCACCGATCAGGTCCGTGGCTTCGTCGCCGAATCTGGTCTGGCGGACGGGCTGCTGACCGTCTTCGTGCGCCACACCTCGGCCTCCCTGCTCATTCAGGAGAATGCCGATCCGGACGTCCGGGTGGACCTGGATCGGTTCTTCGCCAGGATCGCGCCCTGGGATCCGACCCTCTACCGCCATTCCACGGAAGGGCCGGACGACATGCCGGCCCATATCCGCAGCGCCCTGACCCAGACGACCCTGACGGTCCCCGTCGCCGGCGGCCGCCCGGTGCTCGGTACCTGGCAGGGGATCTATCTGTACGAACATCGCGAGCATCCGCATCGCCGCCACATCGTTCTCCACCTGATGGGAGCCTGACCGCCATGACGAAAGCGCCGCACCGCCTCGGTGCCCTGGAAGCCCTGCGGGCCATCGAAGGGGGGAGCCTCACGCCTGAGGCGCTGATGGAGTCGTGCCTGGAGCGGGTCGCGGAGCGCGAGGGCGAGGTCGGCGCCTTCATCCATCTCGATCCGGAGCAGGCCCGGGATGCCGCCCGGGCCTCCAGCGCGTCCGGTCCGCTCGGCGGTCTGCCCGTGGCGGTGAAGGACATCATCGAGACCGCCGACATGCCGACGGGATACGGCTCGTCGATCTATATCGGACACCAGCCCGACGAGGACGCGGCCGTGGTCGCGCGGACCCGGTCGGCCGGCGGCGTGGTGATGGGCAAGACGGTGTCCACCGAATTCGCCTGGCGCAATCCCGGCAAGACCCGCAACCCGCGCGGGCTGAGCCACACGCCGGGCGGCTCGTCCAGCGGTTCGGCCGCGGCGGTCGGCGATTTCATGGTGCCGCTGGCCTTCGGCACCCAGACGGCGGGCTCCGTCATCCGCCCGGCCGCCTATTGCGGCGTGGTCGGCTTCAAGCCGACCTTCGGCACCCACGATCGGCGTGGGGTGAAGGAACTGTCGCGCTACCTCGACACGGTGGGGACCTTCGCTCGGTCGGTCGCCGACATCGCGCATTTCGACTATGCCCTGCGCGGCGAGCCGGCGCCCCGTCTCGACGGCTTCGACGGAGCCGCCCCGCGTCTCGCCTTCCACGTGCCCTTCGCCGACAAGATCGAGGAAGATGCGGTCGATGTGATGGAGCGGGTGCGGATCGCGGTGCAGACCGCCGGCGCGTCGGTGGTCGGTCTGGTGGACTGGACGGCCTTCGAGAAGATGGACGACATCCACCTTCGCCTGATGACCGCCGAGGCGGCGCGCGCGCTGGCGTGGGAATACGACACCCACCCCGACAAGCTCAGCGACTTCTACCGCGAGGCCATCGCGACCGGCCGCAAGATCGACGATACCGAGCTGTACCAGCTTCAGGCGGATGCCGACGCCTTCCGCAACGACGCTGCGGCCCGGCTCGACGGCATCGACGCGATCCTGACCGTGCCGGCCTCGGGCGAGGCGCCGGAGGGTCTGTCCTTCACCGGCGATCCGCTGTTCAACAAGATCTGGACGCTGCTGCGCTGGCCCTGCGTGACCATTCCGGCCGGCACGGGCGACCAGGGTCTGCCGTTGGGTGTGCAGATCGTGACCGGCTATGGCGAAGACGCGAAGGCATTGGCCGTGGCCGACTGGATCGAGCGCGCGCTGCAGGCGGATCAGTAAGCAAGACCAGGTAACGGGCGGCTTTGACGAGGAGAGTGGAATGCGATTGCAGTTGATGACGTGGATGGAGGTGGAAGCCTACCTGAACGGAAACCGGGGGATCATCATCCCCATCGGCTCGACCGAGCAGCACGGACCGAACGGCTTGTTCGGCACGGACGCCATCTGCCCGGAAGTGATCGCCGACCGGGCGGCGGAGACGCTCGGCTGCATCGTTGGGCCGACGATCTCGATCGGCATGGCGCAGCACCATCTGGCCTTCCCGGGCTCTATCGCCCTGCGGCCGTCCACCCTGATGGCGGTGATCCGCGACAGCGTGCTGTCGCTGGCCCGCAACGGGTTCGAGCGGTTCTATTTCCTGAACGGCCACGGCGGCAACATCGCCACCGTTTCGGCCGCGTTCAGCGAGATCTACGCCGAGAAGAGCCTCGCCGTCGGCCCCAATCAGCCCCATGTCCGCTGCAAGCTGGCCAACTGGTTCGCCTTCCCGGCCGTCAAAGAGATCAGTCAGGAACTCTATGGCGACCGGGACGGCAGCCATGCCACCGCCTCGGAGATCTCCGTCACCCAATACGCCTATCCGGAGCACATCAAGAAGGTGGACATGGACCCGGCCCCGCCGCGTCCGCGCCCGTTCTACGACGCCGAGGATTACCGCCTGATCCATCCCGACGGCCGGATCGGCGCCGACAGCTTCCTTGCCACGCCGGAAGCCGGTGCCAGATTGGTGGAGGCCAGTGCGGCGGGGGTGGTCGAGGACTACCGCTCCTTCATGGCGGAGGCGTAAGCGGGAGCGACAGATGGGCGAATACGACGGCAAGCCGGCAGACGCGGTCACGGTCCGGGTCTGGGATCGGCCGCTGCGGCTGTTTCACTGGGCGCTGGTCCTTTGTCTCGCCGGGTCCTGGATCACCGCAGAGCAGGGGATGATGGACTGGCACGAGCGCTTCGGCCTGACCGCCCTGGCGCTGGTGGTGTTCCGGCTGATCTGGGGTGTGGTGGGCGGCGAGTTCGCCCGCTTCTCCAGCTTCGTGCGCGGCCCGGGCGCAGTCGTGACCTATCTGCGGGAGACCCTCGCCGGACGGCATCCGGAATATGCCGGTCACAATCCGTTGGGGGCGCTCGCCGTCCTGGCCCTGCTGCTTCTGGTGGGCGTCCAGGCGGGGCTCGGGCTCTTCGCCAATGACGACATTCTCTACGAGGGCCCGCTATACCATCTTGTCGGTTCGAGCCTGTCGGGCACCCTGACCGGCTGGCATCACTGGACCTTCGACATCCTGCTGATCGCGGTGATTGTCCACGTGGCGGCGGTGATCGTGTACATGGTCTTCCTGCGCGACGATCTCATCCTGCCGATGATCACCGGCGTGAAGCGCATGGCGCCGCAGGATGCGCCCGGCCGGATCCGCCGAACGCCCTGGTGGGTGGCGCTCGCCATTCTGGCGGTCTGCGCCGCCGGGGCCTATGGGCTCACCCTGCTCGCTTGAACGAAGAGGCCGGCCCGAGGGCCGGCCCGATCGTGTCCGCCGGATCGCCGGTCAGTCCTTGCGATAGGCCTTGTGGCACGCGCCGCAGGTAGCGCCGGTGGCCTTCAGCTGATCGCCGAGTGCGGCGGCATCGCCGGCCTCGGCCACCGCGGCCAGCTTCTCGACGGCGGCGAGATGGTTGGCGGCGGCTTTCTCGAAGCCCGCCCAGTCGGACCAGATCGCCGGCAGCGCGTCCGTTCCCTCGCCGGAGCCTTCGGGGAACATCTCGGGGATCTGCTTCGCCCAGGCCACCATCGCCTTGGTCGGCTCCACGGCGGCGGAGGCGGTGCCGGATTCGACGGCGGCCTTTACCGCCTTCATGTTGGCCGCATGCGCCTTGAAACCCTTCTCGCGCTGGTCGGCGACATCGGCGAATGCCGTACCGGCGACCATGGTCAGACCGAGAACGGCGGCCATGGCGAGCGTCGAAAACATCTTCATTCTTTTGTCTCCTCTAGTCGGCCCGGTCGTTGTGCCGGCGCAGGCAGCGTAACCCGGATCGGGGGCCGGGATGACGGGCGTCGTTGGTCGAAACCCGAGCAGGGACATACTCTCACGCCAATGTGATGGGCGGATGAAGGGGTGACCATCGGGGCTGCCGGCAGGAGGCCCGAGCATATTCTCTCCCGACAGGTCGACAGATCGGGCGCGACTCCGTAGAATCGGGCCGATTCGGGTCGGACACGGCAGCCAGCGGGGAGGGGACGCGACGTGACGGATGACCGCGTAGTTCTCTTGCACCCAGCGCGTAAGGCCGGGAACAAGACCAGGAAATCGGCGGCGGAAGCGACCTCCCGACCGGAGGCCGAGCCGGCGCCGACGCGTCTGACCATGGGCATCGAGGTGCCGGCCGACCGGCGCTCGGTCCTGCTCGTGCAGACCATCGCCCAGCTCGCCACCCTGGCCAAGGAAGCGGGCGTTCCACTCGACGACGGCCTGGCCGAAGGGGCCGAGCGGCTGGCCCGCAATCTGCGCGGCGCCGGGATCGGTCTGCCGCCGCATCTGGAAGACGCGCTGGAGGACATCACCCGGGCGCTGACGCCGCCCGAGCCGGATGAGCCGCGCGGTCTGGTCCTCCCGTTCCGGGCCTGCGGCACCGAGGACTGATACCCCCTTCGACCTGCCTCCTTTCCGTCAGATTTCCACGCCTATCCTCAACCCTGGCCTGCGCGCCGGCGGCCGGCGGAGTGTGTCTCGACAGCCGCCGGGCACTGGCGTAATTAGCAAGTAAGCATAAGAGATAAAAAAGCTTTGGGAGGACTGGGGATGCTGCAGGGCCAGATGATGGACCGGCCGCTGATGATCTCCGACATCGTCACCTATGCGGCGGAGATCCGCGGTGACCAGGAGATCGTGTCGGCCCGGGTCGAGGGCGACCGCCACCGATACACCTACAGGGATCTCGCCGGCCGGGCGGCCCAGCTCGCCCACACGCTGCGCAAGCTCGGGATCGGGCCGGGCGATCGGGTGGCGACGCTGGCCTGGAACGGCTACCGGCATCTGGAACTCTATTACGGGATCTCCGGGATCGGCGCCGTCTGCCACACCATCAATCCTCGGCTTTTCGCCGAGCAGATCGTCTATGTCGTCGGCCATGCCGAGGACAAGGTCCTGTTCCTCGACGCCACCTTCGTGCCGCTGGTGCAGGGCTTGCGCGACAAGCTGCCGAAAGGTCTGCGCTACGTCGTCCTGGGCGAGGAAGTCCACGGCCTGGAAGGGGCGCTGGCCTATGAGGACCTGCTTGCGGAGCAACCGACCGAGATCGACTGGCCGGTCTTCGACGAGCGGGCGGCCAGCGGCATCTGCTACACATCGGGAACCACCGGCCATCCCAAGGGCGTCCTCTACACCCACCGCTCCACCCTGCTGCATTCCTATGGGCTGATGACGATCGCCACTGAGGTCGGACTGACCCCGACCGACAGCATCCTGCCGGTCGTGCCTCTGTTCCACGTCAATGCCTGGGGTCTGCCCTACGCCATGCCGCTGACCGGCACCCGCATCGTCATGCCGGGCCCGAAGCTGGACGGTGCCAGCCTGTTCGCCTTGATGGACGAGGAGAAGGTCACCTCGGCCTGGGGCGTGCCGACGGTGTGGCTCGGTCTGCTCGGCGAGATGCGCAAGCAGGGCCGCAGGCCGGACGGGTTCGACGTGGTGATCATCGGCGGCTCGGCCGCGCCCGCACCGATGATCTGCGAGTTCGAGGTCGATTTCGGCGTCCGGGTCGTCCACGGCTGGGGCATGACGGAAATGAGCCCGGTCGGCACCCTGACCACCATGGGCCCCACCCTGAACGCCTTGCCAGAATCGGAGAAGCGGGCCTTCAAGACCAGCCAGGGCCGCCGGCTGTTCGGCTGCGAGCTGAAGATCGTCGACGAGGCGGGCAACCGGCTGCCCCATGACGGCGAGGCGTTCGGCGAGCTCCTGGTGCGCGGCCACGGTGTCATGAGCGCCTATTTCGGAGACGACGACACCAGTGCGCGGACCTTCGACGACGAGGGCTGGATGCGGACCGGCGACGTGGCGAAGATCGACGAGCACGGATTCCTCTACATCGTCGACCGCACCAAGGACGTCATCAAGTCCGGCGGCGAATGGATCAGCTCCCTCGACCTGGAGGGGGCCGCGCTCGGGCATCCGGCGATCGCCGAATGCGCGGTCATTGCCGCAGCCCACCCGAAATGGGGCGAGCGGCCGCTGCTGGTCGCCCGGCTGGAGCAGGGGAGGACGGCGACGCCGGACGATATCCGCGCCTACCTGTCCGACAAGGTCGCAAAGTGGTGGTTGCCGGACGACGTGGTTTTCGTTGACGATCTTCCCCATACCGCGACCGGCAAGCTGTCGAAGCTGACGCTGCGCGAGCGGTTCAAGGATCACGTCCTGCCGACGGCCGCGGAGTAAGGCGGTCTCGGCCTTCCGGCATAGGCCATATGGGACCGACAGATGAGTGAAGACGCGGCAGTGAGCGCCGAACCCCCGGCGCCGCCGATCCGCTGGGCGATCCTGTTCGGCGTGTGGACGGTGTATTTCTGCTTCGGGCTGACCATCGCCGGCCTGGCCCCCATCATCGGCCCGATCACCCGCGACCTGGAGATCAGCCACACCGCCATGGGTGGGGTCCTGGGTATCTGGCAGCTCACCTATATCGTGGCGGCGGTTCCCGGCGGCAGTTTTCTCGACCGGGTCGGCGCCCGCCGGGCGATTTTCCTCGGGGCGATGATCGTGGCCCTGTCCGGTCTGCTGCGGGGCATCGCCGACAGTGCTGCGCTGCTGTTCGTCGCCGTGGCCATCTTCGGCATCGGCGGTCCGATCGTCTCCGCCGGCGCGCCGAAGGAGATCGCCCGCTGGTTCAAGGGCAGCGACCGCGGCTTCGCCATGGGCATCTACATCACCGGCCCGGCCATCGGCTCCATCGTCGCGTTGTCGCTGACCAATTCGGTGCTGATGCCGTATTTCGAGGGTGACTGGCGCTCGGTGCTCCTGCTGTGGTCGGCGGTCGCCGCTCTCGGCGCCTGCGTCTGGTTCGCGATCGCCAGCCTGCCCGCCGCCCGCCGCCACGACCCGCCGGTCTCCACCGCCAAGCCGCGGCCGCAGAAGGAAGTCATCGGCGAACTGGTGCGCCTGCCGGCGGTGCGGCTGCTGCTGGCCATGAGCGTGGCGATCTTCGCGCTGAACCACGGACTCAACAATTGGCTGCCCGAGATCCTGCGGGTGGGGGGCATGACGCCGGTGGAGGCGGGGTACTGGGCGACGGTGCCGACCCTCATCGGGATATTCGCCTCCCTGACCATCCCGCGGCTCGCCACGCCGGAGCGCCGTCATCTGGTGCTCGGTCTGCTGGCGGCGGGGGCAGTGCTCGCCTGCCTGCTGCTTTGGGTCGCGGGCCAGCCGGCGCTGACCATCGGCCTGGCGCTGCAGGGGATCGCCCGGTCCTCCCTGATGACGGTGGCGATCCTGACCCTGGTGGAAACCAAGGGCGTGGGAGAGGAGCGCGCCGGCACGGCGAGCGGGCTGTTCTTCTCCGCCGCCGAAGTCGGCGGAGCGGGTGGCCCGATCCTGCTTGGGCTGGTCTATGACGCCACCCACAGCTTCGATCTGTCCCTGTGGATCCTGGCGGGTGTGGCCGCGTTCCTGCTGCTCGGCACGCTGCGGCTGAAGGCGCTGCAGAGCTGAGGTAATTGCCGTTCCCGTCATCCCGAACTTGTTTCGGGAGGACGGGAGGCGCGTGTGACGCGACCCTTCGACATGCCCCGTTGGGATTGCTCAAGGCGAGGTCGGGATGTTCATTTTTGACCTCGCCCTGAGCAGCCCCCTGTCCCGGATTTAATCCGGGATTGAGCCAGGGGGCGTGTCGAAGGGCCGGCAGCGATCACCCGTAGCTCTTCGACATCCCGATCGCCGGATCGGCGAAGGCGCCGAACGGGGGGTAGGGATAGCGCAGGCCGTTCTTCGCCAGGCCTTTCAGACCCTCCACCCCGCGCAGGAACTCGTCCGGCGGGCAGGCCATCAGCAGCTCGTCGTCGGCCACCCCGCCATAGCGCCGCTCGGCGTAGCAGGGGATGGAGAGGCTGGTCTGTTTCGTGCTCAGCGCCCGGCCCCAACTGTCGGCGCAGGCGCTCTCGCCGGTGATGGTGAAGTCGTAGCGGCGGTAGTTCTTGAACTGCAGTCCGTTGATGAACAGGATCATCTGCCCGGGCGAGGCGTAGAACAGGCACACGTCCGGCGGATCCAGCCGGCCGGTGCGCAGCGGCGAGGCGCAGAGGCCGGAATAGCGGCCGGGGGCGACCCGCGGCATCTCCGTCTGGTGCTTGCGTGCGGCTTCCTGGTTGTCGAACCAGACCCCGGTCATCTGCTCGCCCGAGGCGAGGCGTTCCGGTACCTCCTCCAGGCCGATATTGGCGCCGCAGCTCGCGTTCGGCCGCAGGTTGTCCTTGACGATTCCCAGGGTGAAGCCCGCGGTGCGGACCTGGGTGACGAGCTGGCAGGTGGTGAAGGGGATTCCGTCCATGGGCGTGCGGACGCCCGGCACCGCCTTCATCTCCTCCACATCCTCGAACAGCTTCATGCCGAAGGGATAGGTGCGCAGTTTCAGCAGGTCGGACAGCTCGGCGGCGGCCTGTTTGACGGTCTCGCCGGTGATGGCGGCCGGCGCGTCGACGGATTGGGCGGCGGTGTCGGTCATGGCGGTCTCCCGAAGTGATCTTTTTCTCGTTGTCCCTGCCCCGGAGCGGCCATGGGAGGTGCCCCGGCACGGGTTTCCGCTGTAGCGTGCTGGTTGCAGGTCCGGGCGGCAAGACCCGGCGAAGAACGGGAGGAAACGCGTGGCGAGAGCGTTCGAGGGAATCCGTGTCGTCGACTTCACCCAGGTGCTGTCGGGGCCGTACATGACGTCCCTGCTGGCCCAGGAAGGGGCGGACGTCATCAAGATCGAGGCGCCCGGGCCGGGCGGCGGCGATCAGATGCGCAACCGCATGATCCCGAGCAAATACACCGATATCGACATGGGCTCCGCCTTCCTGGCGCTGAACCCGGGCAAGCGCAGCGTCGCCCTCGACCTGAAATCGGAGGAGGGGCGGCGGATCGCCCACCGGCTGATCGAGACCGCGGACGTGGTCGCCCAGAATTTCCGCGGGGGGGTGGCCGAACGGCTCGGCCTCGGCTGGGAGGATGTGAAGGCGATCAAGCCGGACGTGGTCTACTGCCAGATCACCGGCTATGGCGCCACCGGCCCGCGCTGCAAGGAAGGGGCCTATGACGGCGCCATCCAGGCGGCTTCCGGTATGATGTCGACCAATGGCTCGCCCGAGACCGGGCCGATGCGCACCGGTTATTTCCCGGTCGACCTGTTCACCGGCGCTTCGGCCGCCTATGCGGTCGCCGCCGCCCTCTTCCGGCGGGAGCGCACAGGGGAGGGGCAGTATCTCGACATCGCCATGCTGGACGCCGCCCTGAACATCCAGGCGCCGTCCATTGCCCAATGGACGGTGGACGGCAATCCCGGCGGATTGATCGGCAACAGCTCCGCCACCCATCTGCCGACGGCGAACAGCTTCGACTGCTCAGATGGCACGGTGCTGATGTCGGCGACCATGCAGACCCATGTGCAGGCGGTGTTCGAGGAACTGGGGATCGCCGATCTGCTCAGCGATCCGCGTTTCGCCGACAGCAAGGCGCGCATCGCCCACCGTGAGCTGGTGGACAGCACGCTACGCAAGGCGTTCCTGGCGGATACGGCGGCGAACTGGTCGAGGCGTTTGGGGGCACGCGGCGTGCCGATCAGTCGGGTGAACTCGATTCCGGAGGCGATGGAGGAACCGCAACTCGCCCATCGGGGCAGCCTGGCGGAGGTGCCGGCGCCACGGGGATTCGACCAGCCGGTGCGGTTGGCAATGGCGCCTTATAGGAGTGCGGCGGACGGGCCGAAATTCGACCGTCCGCCGCCGGGTCTCGGGGAGCATACCGAGGAGGTGCTCAGCGAGCTGGGCATGTCCTCCGCCGGTCCTGCCTGAAGGGGCCTACCAGCTCCCGGTGTTCTCCATGGAGGCCCAGGGCTCGGCCGGGTCCTTGGGGCCGTCGGCGTTCAGCAGCTCGATGGAGATGCCGTCCGGCGACTTCACGAAGGCCATGTAGCCGTCGCGCGGCGGGCGGTTGATGGTTACGCCGTTGTCCATCAGCTTCTGGCAGGTGGCGTAGACGTCGTCGACGCGGAAGGCGAGGTGGCCCCAGGCGCGGCCCTCGACCTTGTAGTCCTCGGTATCCCAGTTGTAGGTCAGCTCCAGCATCGGCGCCTTCTTGTCGGAGGCGGCGCTTTCCTTGTCTTCCGGGGCGGCCAGGAAGATGTTGGTGAAGCGACCCTTCTCGCTGTCATAGCGCCGGATCTCCTCCAGTCCGAGCAGACCGCAGTAGAAGTTCAGGCTTTCGTCGACGTCTTTGATGCGGACCATCGTGTGGAGGTATTGCATGGAGGCTCTCCGTTCGTGCGGGGACTGTTGTTCGGTGGGGGAGATTTGAGCCCTTCGGGCGGCGATGGCAACCCCCAGGACAGCCCATGCGCCGGATGCCTCTGCGCTAAAGGCCCCGGTCGCGCAGCCAGGCCAGGACATCGGCGCGGCTGGGCGCCAGAAAGTCGAGGGCGGGGGCGAAGGCGCCAATCATCGGGGCGTGGCCGACCTTCGGATAGGTCTTCACCGTGACGTCGCCCCCCAGACCGGCGATCGCGGCGGCGAGGTTCTTCGTGTTCTTCGGCAGGACGGTGGTGTCGGCGGTGCCGTGGAGAAGCAGCAGCGGCGGCGCATCGCCCCTTGCATAGGTGATCGGTTGGCTGGCCTCGGGATCGCCCTGGGGTGCGAGGATCGGCTGCAGGTCGTCCGACAGGGGTAGGAAGTCGTACGGGCCGGACAGGCCCACGGTCGCCTTCACCGTGGAGTCCACGTCGAGGCCGGCGGCGGACAGCCAGCGCGGATCCAGCGTCAGCATCATCGCGATATGCGCGCCGGCGGAATGGCCCATGAGGACGATCGGCCGGTCCAATCGCGCCGCCACGGCCGCCACCGCCGCTGCCCCGTCCTGCACGAAGTCGGGAAATGTCACCTGGGGATACAGCCGGTAATCCGGAATCGCGACCGTGTAGCCCGCCTTGGTCAGGGACTGTGCGACGAAGCGGTACTTGTCCTTGTCGCCGCTCTTCCAACCGCCGCCGTAGAAATAGACGATCGCCGGAGCATCGCGCCGGGGAGCGCTCGGCTCGTAGAGGTCATATGTCTGGCGCGGCCCCTCTGCGTAGGGAATGCCCTGCACCCGCTCGTAGCCGGTCTTCGGCGTGAGATGATCGACGATCTGCAGCGGCGAGCAGGCGGCAAGGAACGAGAACACGAAGAGTCCAATCCATCGGCACATGCGGCTTATACGGGCCAAGCGACGGATTGGACGTGTGGCCGGCGCGCTATCCTCGGGCGGCGTCGAGCAGGTCGCCCACCGCGCCGGCGAAGACCCGGGCGCCGGCGACGATATCAGCGTCGGAGGTGTTCTCGCTCCAGTGATGCGACACGCCGTTGATGCTGGGCACGAACAGCATGGCGCACGGGATGTAGGGGGCCAGTGTGCGGGCGTCGTGGCCCGCGCCGCTCGGCATCAGGGTGTGCTTGCCGGGGCAGATCCGCTCGGCGGAGGCGGAGAAGGCGGCCTTCAGCTGCTCGTCCATCAGCGCCGGCTTGGTGATGCTGACGATCTCCAGGCGGACGTCGCAGGGACCGTTGGCATCCTCCGCCGCGATCAACTCCTCCAGCTTGGCGTGCATCCGGTCGAGCACCGCCTGGTCGGCATCGCGGAACTGGAACAGGATCTCGGCCCGGCCCGGCACGATGGCCGGCGCGCCCGGGTCGAGGGTGATGCGGCCGACGGTCCACACGCTCAGCTCGGCGGCGATCTTCTGGAACTCGGTCTCGATCGCCTGGAGCAGGCGGGTCGCTGCCACGCCGGCATCGCGGCGCATCTTCATCATCGTGGTGCCGGCATGGTTCTGCTGGCCCTCGATGACGATCTTGTACTGCCAGGAACCGACGATGGAAGTGACGACGCCGATGGTCAGGTCGTTGGCCTCCAGCCAGCCGCCCTGCTCGATATGGGCCTCCAGGAAGCAGAGATAGCGGTCGCGCTCCATCTGCCGGCGCGGTTTGCCGGCCAGACCCGCCTTGGCCAGGGCCTCGCGCAGGGGCAGACCGTGGGTGCGGTCCACTGCGTTGTCGATGGTCTCCTCGGTGAGCTGGCCGACCCAGGAATTGCTGCCCGGCATGTCGCTGAAATGGCCTTCCTCGTCGGCGAAGGCGATCACGTCGACGCCGCTTTCCCCGTAGGCCCCGCTCTCCGCGACGGCGCGTGCCGCCTCCAGCGCGTAGAGCACACCCAGCGCGCCGTCCAGCCAGCCGGCCTCGTTCTGGGTCTCGATATGGGAGCCGGAGAGGATGTGCGGGCCCTTGCCGGGCGCACGGCCGATGACGTTGGCGATGCCGTCGATCTCCGCCTCGTGGCCCATGGCCTTCAGCTTGTCGACCAGCCAGTGCCGCGAGGTGATGTCGTCTGCGGACAGGGTCGGGCGGTGCACGCCGGTCTTGAAGGCCCCGATCTTGCGCAGGTCGTAGAGGTCTGCGAGCAGGCGGTCGGCGTTGATCTCAAGCATCTCGGGCCTCCGATGGCGACAGGTGAGGGCTGACGAGCGACATCGGGCGGGAACCGTCGGGCGGTGCGAACGTTGCCCAGGCGAACCGCGATAACAGCGCACACCATCGGGCCGCGTTCCCTACCCTGCGGCTCCGTTCCGGCGACTCCCGTTGCCGATGTGGTGCAGCGCACAAAAAGTCTCGCCGACTTTGGCAGGGACTCTCAAGAGGGGAAACGCTCCAGAGCCTCAGGGATCCGACCGGTTCGACCGAGTCGCGACCGCTAGCGGTGCGACCCGTTGAATTTGAACGAATATTGCCGCGCATGCATCGGTTCCGTATCGGAAATGGTGCGATGCGAAATAACCTTGGCCCGTTTATTGCTTGTTAACGGGCATGGAGTATCCTTCAGGGGATTAAGAAAATCGGTCCCCGTCCCGCAACCCCAACCCTCGGATCGTTTCCGATGATCGTTCGCTCCCTCATCTCGCGTCTGCGTCACGACCTCTTTTCCTGGTGGGGCAAGCGCGCCTATCACCCCGAGAAGCGGTATATGCGGGGCACCCGCGACGCCTGACCGGCGCACCGGCTCGTCTACGACAAGCCAGGACTCCCCGTGCGCCCCGGCAATGGCCGCCAGCGCCGTCTGAAGCGCCTCGCGCCACCGAACGTCTGCCAATCCGATTCCCTCCCCTGATCGTCTCTGCGGGCCGCGTGCGGTGCGCCTGCGGAACTTCTGCGTGTCGGCAAATCGCCTCTCCCAATTGTCTGCCGCCGTGCCATTCTGCGGCGAGAACAAGACCATAGGAGGTGAGGACATGGATGTGCGGCTCGACGGGCGCTCGGCGCTGATCACCGGAGGCAGTCTCGGCATCGGCCGGGCGATCGCCCTGCGGTATGCGGAGAGCGGTGGGCGCGTGGCCATCGTGGCCCGGCGCCAGGAGACGCTGGACGAGGCGGCGGCAGCGATCAAGGAGGCCACGGGTGTCGACATCGTCACCATCGCCGCCGACATCTCCACGGCCCAGGGCTGCGAGATCGCCTGCGACATCGCCCAGGCCCAGCTCGGCGCGGTCGATATCCTGGTGAACAATGCCGGCTCTTCCAAGCGCGGGCCGTTCGCCAGCCATGACGATGCCGTGTGGCAGGCCGATCTGGATCTGAAACTGTTCGCCGCGATCCGCCTGTGCCGCCGACTGATGCCGGAGATGCAGCAGCGCCGCTGGGGGCGGGTGATCAACATCCTGAACACGGGTGCGAAGGCGCCGCCGGCGGAAGGCGCGCCGACCGCGGTCACCCGGGCGGCGGGCATGGCCCTGACCAAGGCCATGGCGAACGAATACGCCCCCTACAACGTGCTGGTGAACGCGTTGCTGGTCGGGCGGATCGAAAGCGATCAATGGGTGAAGCGCCACGCAGCCGAGAATGGTAATCGTTCGCTGGAGGACTATTATAGCGAGATGGGGGAAACCATCCCCATGGGCCGCGTCGGCACCGCCGAGGAGTTCGCTGCCGTCGCCACGCTGCTGGCCTCCAAGGAGGGCGGCTACGTGACCGGCACGGCGATCAACATCGATGGCGGCATGTGCCCCGTGGTCTGAGCGGTCCGCATCGGTTGGGAGTTGTGCGTGGGAACTGGTGACGCCGGCCAGTGGTGCCGGTCATGACGGAAGTGGCGGGCGTCCCGTTCGACTATGTGCCGCTGATACTGGCGACGACCGCGTCGCTGATGTTCGCCATTGGTGCTCAATGGCAGAATATCGGCCTGTCGACGATCGACGGGCGCACCGGGGCAATGGTGTCGATCACCGCCGCGGCGGCCACCTTGTGGGTGTTCGCGCCGTTCTTCATGGAGTGGCACTACTGGCTGGAGCCGGCGGTGCTGATCTTTGCCTCCATCGGCCTGTTCCGGCCGGCGGTGTCCGCCAATCTGGCGGTTGCGGGCATGAAGTATCTGGGCCCCACCCTGGTCAGCACGCTCGCCTGCACGTCGCCGCTGTTCGGCACGGTGATGGGGGTGCTGATCCTGGGGGAGATGTTCACCTGGCCCCTGGCGTTCGGCACGGGCGGCATCATGGCGGCGGTCCTGCTGCTCTCCAAGCGGGGCAAGCTCTCTGTGGACTGGCCGTTCTGGGCCCTGTTTCTGCCGATCGGCGCCGCCTTCCTGCGCGCACTCGGGCATGTTCTGTCGAAGATCGGCATGGAGGCGGGCATCCCCGACCCCTACTTCGCCAGCATTGTCGGCTTCACGGTCTCGGCGATCCTCACCTGGTCGGTGCGCGGCGTGCGACGCGAGCCGGTGGTGGTGAACTGGCATGCGCCGGGCGTGAAGTGGTTCGCCCTGGGCGGAGCGACGACCTCGGCCGCGATCATCTGCCTGAATACCGGCCTGCTCCGCGGCGACCTCGTCGTCATCGCGCCGATCGTCGCGACCTCGCCGATCTTCACCATGCTGCTCTCGGCGCTGGTGTTCCGCCGCGAGAGGTTGACGGGTAAGGTCGTGATCGCGACCTTTATCGTCGTGGGCTCCGTAATCGTCATCGCGCTCGGACGCTGAGACGGCCACGGAGGCTGTTAACCCAGGAGATTTCCATGAATGTGCAATCGCCCCTGTCCACCCCGGCCCGCGCCGCCGATCCGCGCGAGGCCCGGCGGCTGATCCGCGAGGGGGCGCATACCGGCCATACCGCCGGCCTGGCCCCGGGCTATCTGCAGGGCAATCTGGTGATCCTGCCGGCCGCGCACGCCCTCGACTTCTTCCGGTTCTGCCAGCGCAATCCGAAGCCGTGCCCGCTGGTCGGCGTGTCCGATACCGGCAACCCGGATCTGTTCACGCTGGGCACCGACGTGGATATCCGAACCGACGTGCCGTCCTACAACGTCTTCCGCGACGGCGTGCTGACCGAGTCCGTGCCCGAGATCACCGGGCTCTGGGGAGAGGATTCCGTCGCCTTCGTCATCGGCTGCTCCTTCACCTTCGAGCAGGCCCTGGTGACCGACGGCATCCGTCTGCGCCACTGGGACGACGACACCACCGTCTCGATGTACCGCACCAACATCCAGACCACCCCGGCGGGCCCGTTCCGCGGCGAGATGGTCGTCTCCATGCGGCCGATGACCATGGCCGACGCCATCAAAGCGGCGGCGATCACCGCCCGGTTCCCCCACGCCCACGGCGCGCCGGTGCATATCGGCGACCCGGCTCAGATCGGCATCTCCGACCTGTCGAAGCCGGATTTCGGCGACCCGACCCGGATGGAAGAGGGCGAGGTCCCGGTGTTCTGGGCCTGCGGCGTCACCCCGCAGCGCACGGTGCTGGAGGCCAAGCTGCCCCTGGTCATCACCCATACGCCGGGCCACATGCTGGTCACCGACATTCCGGGCTACGAGGCCGGCGGTCAGTAACTTCCTTCGTTTCCGTCCAGGCATAGAAAAGCCCCCTTCCTGGCGCCAGGAAGGGGGCTTTCGTTTGGACGTGCCGGGTCGCCGCTCAGTAGAACAGCGACGGCAGCCACAGGGCGAGGTCGGGGAAGCCGACCAGCAGGGCGACCATGGCGAACATGGCCAGCAGGAACGGCACCACGCCGATCATGACGTCGGTCATCGGCCCGCTGCCGCGCACACCTTGAACCACATAGAGGTTCACGCCGATCGGCGGTGTGATGAGGGCTGTTTCCAGCATCACCATCAGCAGAATGCCGAACCAGACCGGATCGTAGCCGAGGCCGACGATGATCGGGGTGATGATCGGCGCCGTGGTGATCAGCATGGACAGCGTCTCCATGAAGCACCCGAGCACCAGGTAGAACAGGATCACGACCATCAGCGTCTGAAACGGCGTCAGGCCGAGCGAGGTGATGAAGCCGGCCAGCGCCTGGGTCAGGCCGATCATGCCGAGGACGAAGTTGAGAAAGATCGCCGCCATGATGATCAGCATCACCATCGCGGTGGTCTTCATCGTTCCCTCGATCGCCTGACGGAGCATGGAGAGGGAGAGGGTCCTGTAGCAGGCGGCCAGGATCAGGGCCGCCACCACGCCCAGGGACGCGGCTTCGGTCGGCGTGGCAAGGCCGGCATAGATCGAGCCGACCACCACCAGGAAGATCGCCAGCGGCGGCAGCAGATCCGGCAGGACGCGGATCCGCTCCGACCAGGAGGTCTGGACCTTGTCGCCGTCGAGACGCGGCCAGACGGTGCAGAAGATCACCACCGCCACCATGAACAGCAGCGCCAGGATCAGGCCCGGCAGGAAGCCGGCCAGATACAGCTCCGGCACCGAGGTGTCGGTCAGCAGGCCGTAGACGATCAGGTTGATCGACGGCGGGATCAGGATGCCGAGCGTACCGCCGGCGGCCAGGGTGCCGAGGAACAGGCGCTCGTTATAGCCGCGTTTCTCCACCTCCGGCAGGGCGACCGTGCCGACCGTCGCGGCGGTCGCGACGCTGGAGCCGGAGGTCGCCGCGAACATGGCGCAGGCGCCGATATTGGAGTGCATCAGGCCGCCGGGCAGCCAGGACATCCACTGCACCAGGGCCGCGTACATCCGCTGGGCGATTCCGGCGCGCAGCAGGATCTCGCCCAGCAGCACGAACATGGGAATGGCGACAAGCAGGAACTCGATCGAGGTTTCCCAGGCGTTCAGGGCCAGACCGCGCCACAGGAAACCGCCCGAATAGATCTGATCGAGCGCCAGCCCCAAGGTCCCCAACGCCGCCGCGATCGGGATGCTGAGGGCGATCAGCACGATAAGGATGATCAGCGTAGTGCCGAGCATGGCGTCTCAATCTCCAAGGAGTGGGGCGATTAGCCGGCGTGGCCGCCGTCGCCGCTTTGCATTTCTTCATCGAGGGTCGGAACGCCGGCGATATCGTGGACGCCGGTGATGTCGCCGCGGATCAGTCGGACCACGGCGATCACGAAGACGAGCAGCAGCGTCGCGCAGAAGATCAGCATGCCGGCGAACCACAGGGTCTGCGGGATCGCCAGCGGCGTCTGCAGCGGCGTGATCGACTTGGTCCAGAACTTGTAGCTTTCCTGCAGCATCAGCCAGACGCGCCAGGTCAGCGGGAAGAAGAAGACCGCCATGCCGAGCAGGGCCACGATGTCGAGGATCGACCGGATCCCGGCGGGCAGGGGGATGTAGAGGGCGTCGATCCGGACGTTCGCGCGATGCAGGACGGCATAGGGAAAGGCAAAGGCCGTCGAGATGGCGAAGACATATCCGGACATCTCGTCCGCACCCCCGAGGGTGACCAGGAAGAGATCGCGCAGGATCACGTCCACTGTCACCATCAGCGCCGCGCCGATCAGGGCCGCGCCGCCGATCCAGACGAGGACGCTGGAGAGTTTGAAATTCGCTGCGAGGAGTTTGTCCAGCACCGTGGGCACCTTCCGCTCAATTGCGGGATACGAAGACGACCCGGGCACCGACCGGCGCCCGGGTCCGACTTCACGGATGGAAAGTCTTACGGCTTCGGCGCGGTCACACCGGTGACCTTGCCAACCGTCGCATTCCAGTCGTCGATGCACTTCACGCCGGCCTTGGCAACGCAACGCTCGGCCCAGCGCTTCAGGACGACGTCCTCCAGCGCCTTCTTACGGGCGGCGGTGTCGGCGTCCGACAGCTTGACCAGCTTCATGTTGCCGGGCTCGCCCTCGGTGCAGGTGCCACCTTCGCCAGTGTTGCAGATCACGCCCATCTCGTCTTCAGCGATGATCTTTTCCCAGGCCGAGTTTTCCCATTCGGCCATCGACTTCTGCAGGAAGGCCTTGGTTTCGTCGTTCATCCGGTTCCAGGTGCCGAGGTTGACGGCGGCGAAGGACGCCGAATAACCCACCTTCAGCGGGAACGCGTGGGTGGAGACCTGGTACCACTTCGCCTGATAGGCGGGCATGGTGCCGGTGATGCCGCAATCGACGACCTTCTTCTCCAGCGCCGGGACGACTTCGGCGAAGGCGATGGTCACGGACGTGCCGCCCAGACCCTCGACGAGGTCACCCATGGAGGTGGTGTAGACGCGGACCTTCTTGCCCTTCAGGTCCTCGACGCTGTTGACCTCGGCGTTGCACCACAGCATCTGGCTGGGGAACGGGTAGGTCGCCAGCAGCTTCGCGCCGTAGGTCTCTTCGAACTGCTTCTCCATGATGGGGCGATAGGCCTCCATCGCACCGCGGATCTCTTCCCAGTTCTGCGCGACACCGGCGATGTCGATGCCCTCGACCACCGGGTCCTCACCGGCGATGTAGCCGACGACGCCGTGGGCGACATCGAACACGCCGATCTTGAGCATGCGCATCATCTCGAAGCCTTTGATGCCCACATCGGTCTGCGGCACCGCATCGGCCTTGATCTTGCCCCCGGAGATCTCGGGCATGGTCTCGTTCCAGAACGGACCTTCGTTCACTTTCCAGTTCGAAAGATTGCCCCAGGTGCCGACAACCTTCAGATTCAGGTTGTCCAGTTCAGCCGCCGCCGGGCCGGCCATCAGACCGACCGAGATAAGAGCTGCGCCGAACGCGATTCGGGTTTTACCCATGCATATGCCTCCTCACCATTTGTGAACGCGTGGTGTTCGCGCGTCTGTGTATTGTTGGCCACAGCGTGACTGGGCGGCAGTCAACACCAACGCCAGAGGCAGGTCAAAGGGGGGAATTATCCCCAAATTTTAAGAGGGATTTTACCCGAACCTGTTCTTGCAATTGATGATCTTACCGCCCTGTGGCCAACTCCCGGGGATATTGTATACACACTGATCCATCCAGTTGCCAGACAGGGAGAAGCGCCATGGCACGAGTTCGCGACGTGGAGGTTCATGAGGTTCCGGAAGACGTCCGCCCCGTCTATGAGCGGTTCGCCCGCGACTATGGGCCGTTCCTTAACCAGGTGAAGATTTTCGCCCACCGTCCGCCGGCGCTGAAGCACATCATGGGGCTGCTGCTGGACTTCGCCGACGAGGCCATCCTGCCGAAGCGCTATCTGGAGATCGCGCTGGTCGTGGTCTCCAAGCTGAACGCCTGCGAGTACTGCGTCATCCACCACGCTCCCCGCCTTGTGGAGCAGGGCGTGTCGACGGAAGCCGTGGAACGGATCCTGGACGAGGAAGTCCCCGGCTTCGACGAGGTGGATCATCTGGTGCGGGACTACGCGGTCAAGGTGACCAACGACTTCAACCGGGTGCGCGATGCCACCTTCGATGCGCTGCGCCGGCATTTCACCGAGGAGCAGATCGTCGAGCTCACCCTGCGGATTGCCCTGTGCGGCTTTTTCAACCGCTTCAACGACGTGCTTCAGATCGGCGTCGAGGAGGGGGCGATGACCGACATGCTGTCCAGCGGCGTCAGCAAGGAAAGCTTGCCGCCGGCGGCGGAGTAACCGGGAAAGCCGTCATCCCGCGTGTCGCGCGGGATGACGGGCCCGTAAGGGAGGTGGTTACGGCTTCGGCGCCTGGACGCCGGCGACCTTGCCGATGGTCGCGTTCCAGTCGTCGATGCATTTGGCGCCGAACTTCTCCACGCAACGCTCGGCCCAGCGCTTCAGCACGATGGTCTCCAGGATCTGCTTGCGCTTGGCATCGTCGGCAGCGCTCGGCTCGACCTTCTTCATGCCGCCGGCCTCGCCCTCGGTGCATTTGCCGCCGACGCCGGTGTTGCAGATGATCCCCATCTCGTCTTCCGCCATCGTGTTGTCCCAGGCGGTCTTCTCGAACTCGGCGAACTGCTTTTCGAAGAACGCCTTGGTCTCGTCGTTCATCCGGTTCCAGGTCGTGAGGTTGATGGCGGCGAAGGTGGCGGTGTAGCCGACCTTCATCAGATAAGCATGGGTCGCGATCTGCCACCACTTGGCCTGATAGGCCGGCATGGTGCCGGTGATGCCGCAATCCACCACCTTCTTCTCCAGGGCCGGAACGACCTCGGCGAACGCGATGGTCACGGAGGTGGCGTTCAGCCCCTCGATCAGGTCGCCCATCGAGGTGGTGTAGACGCGGACCTTCTTGCCGGCGAGGTCCTCGGCGCTGTTCACGTCGGCATTGCACCACAGCATCTGGCTGGGAAACGGATACAGGGCCATGAGCTTGGCGCCGTAGGTCTCCTCGAACTGCCGGGCGATGATCGGCCGGTAGGCGTCCATCGAGGCCTTGGCGTCGGCCCAGTTCTGGATCACGCCCGCCAGGTCGACGCCTTCCACGATCGGGTCCTCGCCGGCGATGTAGCCGACCACGCCGTGGGCCACGTCGAACACGCCGATCTTCAGCATGCGGACCACCTCGAAGCCCTTGATGCCCACATCGGTCTGGGCCACGGCGTTCGCGGTGATCTTGCCGCCGGAGGCCGACGGCATGGTGTCGTTCCAGAAGGGACTTTCGTTCACCTTCCAGTTGGAGAGGTTACCCCAGGTTCCCACGACTTTGAGGTTCATCTGATCGAGTTCCGCCGAGGCCGGCGACGCCATCAGCCCAAGCGAAATCAAGGCGCCACCGAGCGCCGAAAGAGTCTTCTTCATCCGTGTTTCCTCCACTGTCTTCATTTTGTTTGCCGATGCGCTCTTCGGACGGAGCGCTGTCGATTTTTGGTAGTGGAGGAAGTAGGCACCAGCGGTGTCGATTGGTAAAGACTCAGAGTCTTCCGAGAATGGCGTCGATTAGGCTGCGTTGTGGGCTTTCGCGTCCTGCAACATCATTTCGGCGCCCTTTTCGGCGATCATGATCGTCGCGGCGTTGGTGTTGCCGGAGACCAGGGTCGGCATGATCGAGGCATCGATCACCCGCAGCCCGTCGATTCCATGGACCCGCAGACGGTCGTCCACCACCGCCATGCGGTCGCTGGCCGGTCCCATCTTGGCGGTGCCGGCGATGTGATAGAGGGTCTGGCCGGTCTCGCGGGCATAGCGCTCGAAATCCGCATCCTCGGTGTAGTCGGGGCCGGGCGTCATTTCCGCGCCGCGATAGGGATCCAGGGCCGCGGCCCCGGCGATCCGGCGGCCGATCTTCATGCCCTCGACGATCGCGTCCACGTCGATCGGATTGCTCAGGAAGCGGCCGGTGATAGCCGGCGGGGTGGCTGGGTCGGGCGACTTGATGTGGATCATGCCCTGGCTTTCCGGGCGCAACTGGCAGACCGCGAGCGTCATGCCCGGCTCCTTCTCCAGCTTGCGGGTGGCCGCGTCGGCATAACTCGCATGGGCCAGGTGGAATTGGACGTCAGGACTGTCCATGTCCGGACGGCTCTTCACGAAGCCATGCACCGCGCCGGCGCCGTAGGTCAGGATCCCTTCGCCGAACAGGGCATATCGCGCCAGTTCCCGCACGAAGGGCAGGCCGCGGGTGAGCTGGTTCAGGGTGATCGGCTGGGTGACCCGCCAGCGCATGCGGGTGCCGTAATGGTCGCGGTAGTTCTCGCCGACGCCGGGCAGGTCGTGGACCACGTCGATCCCGTGCTGTGTCAGCAGGGCGCCCTGGCCGATGCCGGAGAGCTCCAGAAGCTGGGGCGACTGGACCGCGCCGGCCGACAGGACGACCTCGCCGGAGGCCCGGGCCTCGCGCGGCTGGCCGTCGACCGTGTAGCGGATGCCGACGGCGCGCCTGCCCTCCAGGATCAGGCCGGTGGCGAAGGCGCGGGTCTCCACCGTCAGGTTGGGCCGGCTCATCACCGGATGCAGGAAGGCGCGGGCGGTGCTGGCCCGTTTGCCGCGGCGCATGGTGAGCTGGTAGTAGCCGAAGCCTTCCTGGTCTCCGTCGTTATAGTCCGGGTTGCGCGGGAACCCGGACTGCTCGCCGGCCTCGATCCAGGCGTCGAGCAGCGGGTGCTTCTCGGTGGTGGTGGTCACCGCCAGCGGACCGTCGGTGCCGCGGCTGTCGTCGCCGCCATCGACGAAGGTCTCCGACTTGCGGAAATAGGGCAGCACGGACTCATAGCTCCAGCCGCGATTGCCGAACTGCGCCCAGGTGTCGTAGTCGAGCGGCTGGCCGCGCACGTAGAGCAGGCCGTTGATGGACGACGAGCCGCCCAGGGTCTTGCCGCGCGGGGTGGCGATGGCCCGGTTGCCGGTTCCTTCCTCCG
This sequence comes from Thalassobaculum sp. OXR-137, assembly GCF_034377285.1. NCBI lineage: Bacteria > Pseudomonadati > Pseudomonadota > Alphaproteobacteria > Rhodospirillales > Thalassobaculaceae > Thalassobaculum > Thalassobaculum sp. OXR-137. The sequence continues at coordinate 3,109,306 of NZ_CP139715.1, forward strand.
GCTCGGTCCAGAAGCCCCAGTTGTACTCCTTGCTGGTCAGCAGTTTGTAGAAGCCGACGGGCACGCCGATATACGGGCTGTCGTCCTTCGGGCCGGCTTCCAGCAGCAGCACCCGGTTGGCCGGGTCGGCGCTCAGCCGGTTGGCGAGCACGCATCCGGCGGAACCAGCGCCGACGATGATGTAGTCCCAGGACGGGGTGGGGGCGGTCATGGTGTTTCCTCACGCGTTTTGCGCGCGAGTGTAGGGCGCGGGCGGAGGGCGGTGAAGGTGCGGAAATCTCCTTCCACCTTTCACTTTCTCACTCCCCGGAATAGGTCCGGGGAGTGAGTGAAGAGAGAGTGGTGAGAATCCTACCCCGCCTGCGCCTCGCGCTGGGCGGTGCGCCAGTCCGGGGCGATCCAGACCTCGGCATTGTCGCGCGCCGGAGCCGGTCGGCCGAGGATCAGATCGGCGGCCTTCTCGGCCACCATGATGGTCGGCGCGTTCAGGTTGCCGTTCGGGATCGTCGGGAAAATGGAACTGTCCGCCACCCGCAGGCCGTCCACGCCGATGACCGTCAGGTCCGGCCGCAGCACCGTCTCGGGATCGTCGGGATGGCCCATCTTGCAGGTGCAGGAGGGGTGATAGGCGCTTTCCACATTGGATCGCACCCAGGCGTCGATCGCCGCGTCGGAGGTCACCTCGGCGCCCGGCTGGATCTCCTCGCCGCGATAGGGATCCATGGCCGGCTGGGCGATGATCTCGCGGGTCAGCCGCACGACCCGGCGCCAGTCCTCCACGTCCTGCGGGTCCTGCAGGTAGTTGAACAGGATCGTAGGCTTGGTCTCCGGGTCGCTGTCGGCAATGTCGATCCGGCCGCGGCTCTTCGGCTTGTTAGGGCCGACATGCACCTGGAAGCCGTCGCCGGCGAAGGCGGCATTGCCGTCGTAGCGCATGGCGCCCGGAAGGAAGTGATACTGGATGTCCGGCCATTCCAGCCCGGCGCGCGAGCGGATGAAGGCGCAGGATTCGAAATGGTTCGTGGCGCCGAGCCCGTTGCGGAACAGCAGCCACTGGGCACCGATCATTCCCTTGCGCCAGAGCGACAGGTGCCGGTTCAAGCTGAGCGGCTGAGTGCAGCGGAACTGGAAATAGACCTCCAGATGGTCCTGCAGGTTGCCGCCCACCCCCGGCCGGTCGGCGACGATGGGGATGCCGTGGTGCTTGAGTTCACCCGCCGGACCGATGCCCGAGCGCTGGAGGATGGTCGGCGAGCCGACGGAGCCCGCAGCGAGGATCACTTCGCGCCGGGCCCGGGCTTCGCGGGAGATGCCGCGGGACGAGTAGGCGATGCCGGTGGCGCGACCGTCCTCGATGATGACCCGGTCGGCCAGCGCGTGCTTGACCACCCGGAGATTGGCCCGCCCCTTGGTAGGACGCAGATAGCCGCGCGCCGTCGACCAGCGCAGGCCGTCGCGCACCGTCATGTGCATGGCGCCGAAGCCTTCCTGGCGGCGGCCGTTATAGTCGTCGGTGGCGCCGTATCCCGCCTGCACGCCGGCCTCGATGAAGGCCCTGTAGAGCGGGTTCTTCATGCGGTTGCCGTTTGAGGTCGCCAGCGGCCCGTCGCCGCCGCGATAGGCGTCGGCCCCGCCTTCCCAGCTCTCGGCCCGTTTGAAGTAGGGCAGCACGTCGGCATAGCCCCACCCGGCCGCGCCGTGTTCGACCCACTGGTCGTAGTCGCGGGCATGGCCGCGCACATAGACCATGCCGTTGATCGAGGACGACCCGCCCAGCCCCTTCCCGCGCGGGCAGTGCAGGCGGCGCCCGTCGAGCCCGGGTTCCGCCTCGCTCTCATAGAACCAGTTGAACCGCTTCATGTTCATCGGGATCGAGAGGGCCGACGGCATGGAGACGAAGATCGACCGGTCGCTGCCGCCGCCTTCCAGCAGAAGGACACTGGTCTTCGGATCCTCGCTCAGCCGGTTGGCGAGCACGCACCCCGCCGAGCCGGCGCCGACGATGACGAAATCGTAAGTGTCGATGGTTTCGCTACGATCAGGCATGAGGCCGCATGCCACGAGGCGCGCGGCGGTGCAAGGAAATCCGGCAATTTGGGCTGGGTCCCGGCCGAGGGCCGGATCAATCCCGGATTAAATCCGGGACGGACCTCGCCGGGATGACGGGAATGGGCCTTTTGATCGCTTTCTCCGATCGTCATCCCGGTGGACCCCGAACATGATCCGGGGGTCGATCGGGACCCGATGCGCTCGGTCCCCGCCTTCGCGGGGACGTAAGAGGGAAGCCCCGCTTCCCTCTTACGTCTGCGTGCCGCCGTTGCTGGCGATCATCTGGCCGTTGATGAAGCCCCCGCTATCGGAACACAGGAAGGCGGCGAGGGCGGCGATGTCCTCCGGCTGACCCAGGCGGCCGACAGGGATCCGGTCGAGCTGGCTCTTGATGTGATGGGTCATGGAGGCATCCGCATGCTGGGTGTCGATCGGGCCCGGCGAGATCGCGTTCACCGTCACGCCGCTCGGCCCGAATTCCTTTGCCAGCGCCTTGGTCAGCCCCCACAGGCCGTGCTTGGCGGCGGAGACCGGCGCCCGGCCGGCATAGCCGTGGATCGCGTTCATGCCGGTCAGGTTCACCACCCGGCCCCAGCCGCGCTCGACCATGGCGCCGCAGAACGCCCGGCAGAGATAGAAGGCGCTGGTCAGGTCGGTGTTCATCACCCGATGCCAGCCCTCGTCCGTCATCTCCAGGAACGGCTTCTCTGGGCGGATGGCGGCATTGTTCACGACGATCGCTACCGGCGCCATCTCGGCCTCGACCTGTGCCTTCAGCTTGGCGACGGCGGCGGAGTCGCCGACATCGGCCATCACAACCAGGGCCTTGCGCCCGAGCGCGCCCACGTCCTTTGCGACAGCCTCGCAGGCGTCGCGGTTCGCGCGTCCGTTGACCACGATGTCGAAGCCGTCGCGGGCCAGGGCGACCGCGATGGCGCGGCCGATGTTCTGGCCGGCGCCGGAGATCACGGCGGTGGCGGGGGTATCGGGCATAGGTGGCCTCCCTGGGCGGTTTTGGTTTTCCCGCAGCCTAGGCGAAGCGGCGCGTCCTGGGACCAGCCAAAATAGTGCCGCCGTCGTCGTCCGCGCCGGCCAATTGACCTGGATCAATGTCTGCGCCCGCGCGGGCGCCCACTCTTGGCGGACACGAGCGACCGGGACCGAGCCATGTTTCTTCACCGTCACGCCACTGCCGCGCTGCCGCGCTATACCAGCTATCCGCCTGCCAACCGCTTCGAGGATGGAGCGGGCGGCGCTCTGTATCCCTGGTGGCTCGAGCAGCTCACCTCCTCGGAGCCGCTGTCGCTCTATCTGCACGTCCCGTTCTGCGCGCAGCTCTGCTGGTATTGCGGTTGCCATACATCGGTCGCGAACGACAGTTCGCGCGTCGACCGGTTCGTCGGCCGGTTGATCCAGGAAATCCTTCACGTCTCGAGCCGCATCTCGGATCCGGGAGAGGTCTGCTCGATTCACTTCGGCGGCGGCACCCCGACCATGATGTCGCCGGAGGCGATGGGGCGGGTGATGGCGGCCCTGCGCGCCGCTTTCCCGGTGCGCCCAGATGCCGAGATCGCGGTCGAGATCGATCCCCGGACCCTCGACGACGCCCATGTGGAGGCGATGGCCGCTGCCGGCGTGACCCGGGCGAGTCTCGGGGTGCAGGACGTCGATCCGGAGGTGCAGTGCGCCATCAACCGCATTCAGCCCACCGAGCTCCTCGCCGACCGGATAGGCGCTCTCCGCGCCGCCGGTATCCGCAGCATCAATGCCGATCTGATGTACGGTCTTCCCGGCCAGACTGTCGCTCACGTGCGCCGGTCGTCCGATACGGTGACCGCGCTCGGCGTCGACCGGGTGGCGGTCTTCGGCTACGCCCATGTGCCGTGGTTCAAGAAGAACCAGGGTGCCATCGACGCCGCCCAGCTCCCCGGAGCGGAGGAGCGCTTCGAGCAGGCCGAGGCGGCGGAGGCGCAGCTCGTGGCGGACGGCTACACCGCCATCGGCATCGACCATTTCGCCCGGCCGCAGGACAGTCTTGCGATGGCTGCCGCGGAGGGGCGCCTGCGCCGGAACTTCCAGGGCTATACCGACGATCCGGCCCAGACCCTGATCGGCTTCGGTCCGTCCTCGATCTCGGCGCTTCCGGGCGGCTATGCCCAGAACGCCCCCCACCTGAAGCAGTGGAGCGAGGCGGTGGAAGCAGGCAAGCTCTCCGCCCAGCGCGGCCTTGGGGTGACCGCGGAGGACAAACTCCGTCGCTCGGTGATCGAGCGCGTGCTGTGCGACGGCCGGGTGGATCTCGGTCCCGTCGCGGCCCGGCACGGGCGCGACCCGGCCGACCTGATCGATGCGTTCGAGCGGCTGGTTCCGCTGGTGCAGGACGGGCTTGCGACGGTCGACGGGTGGCAGGTCGCCGCCACGATGGCCGGTCGGCGCTACTGGCGCTCGATCGCGGCCTGCTTCGACCCGGAACTGGCCCCGTCGGCCGGACGGCACAGCGTCGCGGTGTGACGGTCGGACTCCCTCGCTCCCACAGCCCGGCCTTCTCCGGCCCGGTCTAATCCGGACATTGCCTCCCTGAGAGTCCGTCGATTTCATCGTCCGGGCGCGGCGTGCTGCGCCCCGGACTTGGAAACCGCGTCAGAGCCGGGCATGCTGCACCGCGACGCCGGCCGGCTGCGGGGCGGCGCGACCATGGGACGCGCAAGACGGACATGAACAGGGACCTTCCAGGGAGAGGCATGATGGGTAGGGGATTCAAGGCATTGGCGCTGGCCGCCGGCATGACGGTCGCGGGGGCGCTCGGCGCCGCGCAGGCGGCCGAGCCGCTGAAGATCGGCATGATGGTGACGCTGTCCGGGCCGCCTGCGGTGCTCGGCAATCATATCCGCGACGGCTTCCAGCTTTTCGTCGACGAGAACGGCGGCAAGCTCGGCGGCCGCGACGTGGAGATGATCATCGTCGACGACGAGCTGAAGCCCGATGTCGCCCTGACCAAGGTCAAGGAGCTGCTGGAGCGCGACAAGGTCGACTTCGTGGCCGGCATCGTCTTCTCGAACATCCTGCAGGCGGTGTTCCGCCCGGTGACCGAGAGCGAGACCTTCCTGATCGGCGCCAATGCCGGCACGTCCACCTTCGCCGGCAAGGGCTGCAACGAGTACTTCTTCTCCACCTCCTGGCAGAACGACCAGATCCACGAGGTCATGGGCAAGTACGCCCAGGACAAGGGGTTCAAGAAGGTCTTCCTGATGGCCCCGAACTACCAGGCCGGCAAGGACAGCCTCAACGGCTTCAAGCGCTACTACACCGGCGAAGTGGTGGACGAGGTCTACACCAAGCTCGGCAACCTCGATTTCTCCGCCGAGCTGGCGAAGATTGCCGCGGCCAAGCCGGACGCGCTCTTCACCTTCATGCCGGGCGGCATGGGCGTGAACCTGGTGCGCCAGTTCAATCAGGCCGGCCTCGCCGACAGCGTGACCTTCCTGTCGGCCTTCACCGTGGACGGCACGACCCTGCCGGCGACCAAGGACGCGGCGCTGGGCCTGTTCTCGTCCTCCCAGTGGACGCCGGACATGGACAACGCGGCCAACAAGAAGTTCGTCACCGCCTATGAGGCGAAGTACGGCTCGGTGCCGTCGCTGTATTCCAGCCAGGGCTACGACGCGGCCCAGCTGATCGACAGCGCGGTGAAGGCGGTCGGCGGCGACCTCAGCGACAAGGACGCGGTGATCGCGGCTCTGAAGAAGGCGGACTTCGCCTCGGTGCGTGGCGATTTCAAGTTCAACAACAACCACTTCCCGATCCAGGACTTCTACCTGGTCAAGGCGGTGAAGCGGGATGACGGCGCCTATCACACCACCGTGGTGGAGAAGGTGTTCGACGATTACGGCGACGTCCATGCCAAGGACTGCCGCATGAAGTGATCGGCTTCGGCCGGATTGGACGGGCGGAGCCTTCGGGTTCCGCCCGTTTCTGTTATTAGGGGTCCCGGAGAGACGTCCGGGGTAGGGGTGCGATGACGGCGACGCTGTTCGCGGTGCAGGTGCTGAACGGGCTGCAGCTCGGCGTGCTGCTGTTCCTGGTGGCGGCCGGGCTGACCCTGGTGTTCGGGGTCATGGACTTCATCAACCTGGCCCATGGCGTCCAGTACATGCTCGGCGCCTATCTCGCCGTCACCTTCTACGGGCTGACCGGGAACTTCTTCGCCACGGTGATCCTGGCCATGGCCGCCGCCCTGGTTCTGGGGTTGGTGCTGGAGGTGCTGGTGTTCCGGCATTTCTACGACCGCGACCACCTGGACCAGGTGCTGGCGACCTTCGGCGTGATCCTGTTTCTCAATGAGGGTGTGCGGATCGTGTGGGGCTCGGCCCCGCTCAGCTACCCGGCCCCGGAGATTCTGCAGGGCGCGATCCCGGTGATGGACGGCTTCGGGTATCCGGTCTACCGCATCGCCCTGATCGTCGCCGGGCTGATCTGCGCCGTCGGCTTGTGGCTTGTGGTGGCGCGCACGAAAGTCGGCATGCTGATCCGGGCCGGGGCGGCCAATCCGGCGATGCTCTCGGCCCTCGGCGTCAACGTGCGTCAGCTTTTCATGGTGGTTTTCGGCTTCGGCGCAATGCTGGCCGGGTTCGCCGGGGTGATGGCTGGGCCGATCTTCTCGGTGGAGCCGGGGATGGGCGACGGGGTGCTGATCCTCGCCTTCGTCGTCATCGTGATCGGCGGAATCGGCTCGATCCGCGGCGCTTTCCTGGCCGCCCTGATCGTCGGCTTGGTCGATACCCTCGGCCGCTCCTTCATGACCGATATCTTCAAGCTGTTCCTGGAGCCCTCGGCCGCCAATCAGGTCGGCCCGGCCATCGCCTCCATGCTGATCTACGTGCTGATGGCCGGCGTGCTGTTCTTCCGGCCGACCGGCCTGTTCCCGGCACCGGGGCGCGCCTGATGCCGGGTGGGATCACGCGCGGGCGGGCGATTTCCGCCATCCTGCTGATCGCCTTCGCGGTGCTGCCGCTGGTGGCCGAGGCGACGGGCCAGGGCTACCTGACCAACATCGCCAGCCGGGTGATGATCTACGCCATCGCCGCGCTCAGCCTCGACCTGATCCTGGGCTACGGCGCGATGGTCAGCTTCGGCCATGCCGCCTTCATCGGCATCGGCGCCTATGCGGTCGGCATCTCGGCCGAGCACAACCTGTGGGAAGGCACCCTGACGATCCCGATGGCGATGCTCGCAGCCGGTCTGTTCGCACTGGTCACCGGGGCGATCAGCCTGCGCACCCGCGGCGTCTATTTCATCATGATCACGCTCGCCTTCGGGCAGATGGCCTACTACACGGCGTCCAGCCTGTCGGCCTATGGCGGCGACGACGGGCTGACCATCTGGGGTCGCAGCGAGTTCCTCGGCAATCCCGTACTGGAGGACGACACCGCCCTGTATTTCTTCGTGCTGGCCTGCCTCGCCCTGTGCTGGTGGTTCGCCAGCCGCGTGGTCGACAGCCGGTTCGGCCGGGTCATCGCCGGGGTGCGCGAGAACCGGGCGCGGATGGCTGCCGTCGGTTTCGATCCGTACCGCCACCAGCTCGTCGCCTATGTGATCGCCGGGATGATGGCCGGGCTCGCCGGCGCGCTGCTGGCCAACCACGCCGAGTTCGTCAGCCCCGCCTACATGTCCTGGCAGCGCTCCGGCGACCTGATCATCATGGTCGTGCTCGGCGGCATGGGCTCGCTCTACGGCGCGGTGCTGGGCGCGGTGGCGTATCTGGCCCTGGAAGACGTACTGGCGGGGTTCACCGAGCACTGGCGGGTGATCTTCGGGCCGATGCTGATCCTGATCGTGCTCTATGCCCGCGGCGGCATCGCCCGCGCCTTCCGGCGGGAGGGGCGCGATGGCTGACCCGATCCTCGAGCTTGCCGGCCTCAGGAAAAGTTACGGTGCGCTGACCGTCACCGATGGCGTGAACCTGGCGGTGAAGGCCGGAGCCATTCATGCGGTGATAGGTCCGAACGGCGCGGGGAAGACGACGCTGATCAACCAGATCGGCGGTCAGGTCGTCCCCGATGCCGGCACCGTCATACTTGACGGTCGCAACATCACCGACCTGCCGATCGATGCCCGCTCGCATCTGGGTCTGGCGCGCTCGTTCCAGATCACCAACGTGCTGCCAGGCTTCACCACCCTGGACAACGTCGCCGTCGCCGCCCAGGCCCATGCCGGCCACAGCTTCCGCTTCTTCCGGCCCGTCGCGCGCGAGACGGCGCTGACCGAGCGGGCCATGGCCTGTCTGGAGACCGTGGGCCTGGCCGACCGGGCGCCGATCCGGGCCGGCGCGCTGAGCCACGGCGAGAAGCGGGCGCTGGAGATCGCCATGGCGCTGGCGACCGATCCGAAGGTCCTGCTGCTGGACGAGCCGATGGCCGGCACCACCCATGAGGAAACGGCCCGCCTGACCGAGACGCTGGAAGGGCTGCGCGGCCGCTTCACCATCCTGCTGGTCGAGCACGACATGGCGGCGGTCTTCGCGCTGGCCGACACGATCTCGGTGCTGGTCTACGGCCGTGTCATCGCCGAGGGCACGCCCGACGCGATCCGCGCCGATCCGGAGGTCCGCGCCGCCTATCTGGGCGAGGAGGAGATCCTATGACCGCGCCCCTGCTCGAAGTGGCGGACCTGACCGCCGGCTATGGGGCCGCCCCTGTGCTGTTCGGCATGACGCTGACCGTGCACGCGGGCGAGGTGGTCACGCTGATGGGCCGCAACGGTATGGGCAAGACCACCACCATCCGCGCGGTGATGGGTCTGCTGCCGCCGACCGGGGGCCGAGTGCTGATCGCCGGCGAGGACATGCGCGGCCGCCCGGCCCATGAGATCGCCCGCCGCGGCCTCGGTCTGGTGCCGGAGGGCCGGCAGATCTTCCCGACACTGACGGTGGAGGAGAACCTGATCGCCACCGCCGCCAACCGGCTGGGCAGCGGCGCGCCGCGCTGGGGCCTGGCCGAGGTGCTGCACCTGTTCCCGCGCCTGGGCGAGCGGCGCCGGCAGATGGGCGGCAGCCTGTCCGGCGGCGAGCAGCAGATGCTGGCGGTGGGCCGGGCGCTGATGACCAACCCGCGCCTGCTGATCCTGGACGAGGCCACCGAGGGCTTGGCGCCGTTGATCCGCGAGGAGATCTGGCGGGTGCTGGCGACCCTGAAGAGCGAGGGCCAGGCGATCCTGGTGATCGACAAGAACGTTTCCGCCCTACTGGCCCTGGCCGACCGCCACACGGTGGTGGAGAAGGGACAGGTGGTTTGGGAAGGCGATACGGCCGCTTTCCGCGCCGACGGGGCGGTGATCGAGACGTATCTGCACGTGTGATGGCAAGGCACCCTCCGTGCATGCCGTGATAGGGTGGCAAAACTGTCGCGGTGATGAAACGCCGCATGGACCGTTCCGGGCGTGGGCACTAGTTCACGGGGGCGACGAGGGGGATCACAGCGGGCCCTAGGGCCGGCGACAACCATCGAGGAGTGCGGGGCATGGACCTGCCGCTCGCCATCGACCTGGCCCGGTTTCAGTTCGCCTTCACGGTGTCCTTCCACATCATCTTCCCGGCCTTCTCCATCGGCCTCGCCTCCTATCTGGCGGTTCTGGAAGGGCTGTGGCTGGCGACCGGACGGCAGGTCTATATCGACACCTTCCGCTACTGGCTGAAGATCTTCGCCGTGGCGTTCGGCATGGGCGTCGTCTCCGGCATCGTCATGAGCTACCAGTTCGGCACGAACTGGAGCGTGTTCTCCGACAAGACCGGACCGGTGCTCGGGCCCCTGATGGGCTACGAGGTGCTGTCCGCCTTCTTCCTGGAGGCGGGGTTCCTCGGGATCATGCTGTTCGGGCTGAAACGGGTGGGCAAGGGCCTGCACTTCGCGGCCACGCTGATGGTGGCGATCGGCACCTTCATCTCCGCCTTCTGGATCCTCAGCGTGAACAGCTGGATGCACACCCCGGCCGGCTACGCCATCAACGAGGTCGGCCAGTTCGTGCCGGCGGACTGGTGGGCGGTGATCTTCAACCCGTCCTTCCCGTACCGGCTGGTCCACATGGTGCTCGCCGCCTATCTGACGACGGCCTTCGTGGTCGGCGCGGTGGGGGCGTTGCACCTGCTGCGGAACCGGGACAACCGCCCGGCCAAGCTGATGTTCTCCATGGCCATGTGGATGGCCGCGGTCGTGGCGCCGCTCCAGATCGTCGCCGGCGACCTGCATGGGCTGAATACCCTGGAGCATCAGCCGGCCAAGATCGCCGCCATGGAAGGGCATTTCGAGTCCCAGACCGGCGCGCCGCTCTATCTGTTCGGCTGGCCGGACATGGAGGCCGAGGAACTGCGCTACGCCATCGGCATCCCCAAGTTGGGCAGCCTGATTCTGACCCACGATCTGGACGGGGCGGTGCAGGGGCTGACCGACTGGCCGCGTGAGGACAGGCCCAACGCCACGGTGCTGTTCTGGACCTTCCGGGTAATGGTGGCGATCGGCTTCGCCATGGTCGGCATCGGTCTTTGGGCCCTGTGGCGGCGCTGGCGGGGAACGCTGTACGAGCCCGATCTGCTGCACCGGCTGGCGATCGTCATGGGTCCGTCCGGTTTCGTCGCCGTGCTCGCCGGCTGGATCACGACCGAGATGGGTCGGCAGCCCTGGACGGTCTACGGCTTGCTGCGCACGGTCGACTCCGCCTCGCCGATGGACGCGCCGGCGGTGGCGACGTCGCTGGTCGCCTTCATCGTGGTGTACTTCGTGGTGTTCGGTGCCGGCGTCTACTACGTGCTGCGGTCGATGAACGCCGCGCCGCATGACAACGAGCCGGGGCTCGACAAGGATCAACCGGTCCGGGCCGCCGGCATGGCACAGGCCGGCGCGCCGGGCGAGGAGTGAGCGTCATGGAGATGGATCTCGCCCTGATCTGGGCTCTGCTGATCGCCACCGCCGTCCTGCTGTATGTGGTACTCGACGGCTTCGACCTGGGCATCGGTCTGGTCTTCCCCTTCCTCAGCGACGAGGGGGAGCGCGACGTGGCGATGAACACCGTCGCCCCGGTCTGGGACGGCAACGAGACCTGGCTGGTGCTCGGCGGCGGCGGGCTGTTCGCCGTCTTCCCCCTGGCCTATGCGGTGGTGATGCCGGCGGTGTACGCGCCGGTCACCGCCATGCTGCTCGGCCTGGTGTTCCGCGGCGTGGCCTTCGAGTTCCGCTGGAAGACGGTGCGCTGGAAACGGGTGTGGGACTGGTCCTTCACCCTCGGCTCCCTGGTCGCCGCCCTGTCCCAGGGGATCATCCTCGGCGCCCTGGTGCAGGGGATCCATGTGGAGAACCGCGCCTATGCCGGCGGCTGGTGGGACTGGCTGACGCCGTTCAGCCTGCTCTGCGGCGTGGCCGTGGCGATCGGTTACGGGCTGCTGGGCGCGACCTGGCTGGTGATGAAGACCGAGGCGGGGGTGCGCGACCACGGCTACCGGCTCGCCTGGCCTGCGGCCATCGGAACGGTCGCGATGGTCGATGCGGTGAGCCTGTGGACGCCGTTCCTCGACCCGGTCTACATGGAGCGGTGGTTCGCGATGCCCTGGCTGCTCTGGGCCTCGCCGGTGCCGATCCTGACCGGCCTGACGGTTCTGAGCCTGTTCTGGGGTCTGCTGCGCCGGCACGACTACCAGCCCTTCATCTCCGCCCAGATCCTGTTCGTGCTGTGCTTCGTGGGCCTGGGGATCAGCTTCTATCCGAACATCGTGCCGCCCTCGATCTCGATCTGGGACGCCGCCGCCCCGGACGAGAGCCTTGGCTTCCTACTGGTCGGCACCGCTGTCCTGCTGCCCATCATCCTCGGCTACACGATCTACGCCTACAGCGTGTTCCGCGGGAAGGTCCGGGCGGGAGACGGCTACCATTGAGCGGCGGCAAGTACGGTCCGCGCGACGGGAGCAAGCTGCAGCGTCTCGCCTGGTTCGTCGGCCTGTGGCTGGCCGGCGTGGCGGCGGTCGGGGCCGTCGGGCTGATCATCAAGCTGGTGCTGGCCCCGTAGTGCTGAAGCGCCTATACCGGGTGTCGGGATAAATTTGTAAAGACAAATGCCGTGGCGGATACGCCGATCTATCAGCTTGTGAAGGACGCGCTGCGGGCGAAGATCGAGTCCGGGGCGCTGCTGGCCGGCGACATGATCCCCGGCGAGGAGCAGCTCGCCGCCGATTTCAACTGCTCGCGCCTGACCGCCCACCGCGCCCTGCGCGAGCTGGCGGACGAGGGGCTGGTGGTCCGCCGGCGCCGGGCCGGGACCCAGGTCGCTGCCCGCGACAGCGGCGGCGTGCTGATCCGCATTCCCTCGGTGCGCGAGGAGATCGAAGGTCGCGGCTTCGCCTATCGCTACGAGCTGCTGTCCCGCCGCCATGCAGCACCGGGCAGCGAGGCGGCCGAGGCGCTGGGCGCAGCGGCGGGCGAACGGCATCTGAATGTGGTCGGCCGTCACTGGGCCGACGGTCGGGTGTTCCAGCACGACACCCGCTGGATCAATCTGGACCAGGTGCCGGCGGCCTTGGACGTGGATTTCTCAACCGTCAGTGCCAACCACTGGCTGCTTGAGAACGTGCCCTATACCGGCGTTGATCACGAGATCTCCGCCTTGGCCGCCGATGGTCGGGCAGCCGAGGCGCTGGAGGTTCCGACGGGCACGGCGCTGTTGCGGATCGACCGCGTGTCGAAGCTGGGCGAGCGACCGATCACCCACGCCACGATGCTTCATCCGGGGGCGCTGTTCTCGCTGAAATCGGAGCGTCGCTAGGGCGAACGCCAGGTCAGCAGGAGCAGTTCTTGTTCAGGTTGAGGGTCGAGTTGAGCAAACGGATGCCGTCATCGCTGTAGCGGGTGCTGAAGCAGAGCCTTGGGCTGTCCGTCGGGGTGCCCCCGTCGTCCATCTTGTCCAACGTGGAACCGTTGGCGAGGTTGGACATGTTGCCTGCCGACGGGCGCGGAAGACTGATCGGGTAGATGAGGCTGTACCCGCAGCTCTCCCCCTTGCAGGAGTAAACTCGGCTTTCGCCCGGCCGCAGCAGACCCGAAGAGGCAGGCGCGAAGCGAATACTGTCGGAGCCGTTGAAGATATTGACCTTGAGGTCGGCTCGTTCGTTGTTCGAGCAGTACTGGACAACGATGTCCAGGGCCTGGGCGGGTCCGGCCTGAAACAGGCAGATGACGGCGAGAAGGGCAGCGGCAGATTTCAATTCATGTCTCCTTGGCGCCCTCTCCCGGAAGCGCGGTCGGGACGGAAACTAGCTGAATATTTCTGGGGTTACCAATTGCATATCGATTTATTTGTCGTTTTCTCAAAAGGATGACGGGGAGGGGTCGGGTGAAATTCCAACGCCCTCCTAACCTTCCCCGAACACGTTCCGGCGCTGTCCCGGCTAGTCGCCAAGAATCCCGGGCAGCTTGAGCTGGTGCTCCCGCGCGCACTCGACCGCAATCTCGTAGCCCGCATCGGCGTGGCGCATGACGCCGCTGGCCGGATCGTTCCAGAGCACGCGCTCCAGCCGCCGGTCGGCCGCCTCGGTGCCGTCGCAGCAGATCACCATGCCGGCGTGCTGGCTGAAGCCGATCCCGACGCCGCCGCCATGGTGCAGGCTGACCCAGGTCGCTCCCGACGCGGTGTTCAGCAGGGCGTTCAGCAGCGGCCAGTCGGAGACCGCGTCGCTGCCGTCCTTCATCGACTCGGTCTCCCGGTTCGGGCTGGCGACGGAGCCGCTGTCCAGGTGATCGCGGCCGATCACCACCGGTGCCTTCAGCTCGCCGCTGCGCACCATCTCGTTGAAGGCGAGGCCGAGCTTGTGGCGCACGCCCAGCCCGACCCAGCAGATCCGGGCGGGCAGACCCTGAAAGCTGATCCGCTCGCGGGCCATGTCGAGCCACTGGTGCAGGTGCGGATCGTCGGTCAACTCCTTCACCTTGGCGTCGGTCTTGTAGATGTCCTCCGGATCGCCGGACAGGGCGCACCAGCGGAACGGGCCGATGCCGCGGCAGAACAGCGGGCGGATATAGGCCGGCACGAAGCCGGGGAAGGCGAAGGCGTTCTCCAACCCTTCCTCCAGCGCCACCTGGCGGATGTTGTTGCCGTAGTCGAGGGTCGGTACCCCGGCGTTCCAGAAGTCGACCATCGCCGCGACATGCTCCTTCATGGAGGCGCGGGCAGCCTTTTCCACTTCCTTGGGCGCGGTTTCGCGCTTGGAGCGCCACTCGGCGACGGACCATCCTTTGGGCAGGTAGCCGTTGATCGGATCGTGGGCGCTGGTCTGGTCGGTGACGATGTCCGGCTTCACGCCGCGCCGGACCAGTTCCGGAAACACGTCGCCGGCGTTGCCGATCAGGGCGACGGACTTGGCCTCGCCGGCCTTGGTCCAGCGCTCGATCATCGCCAGCGCCTCGTCCAACGAGTGGGTCTTCTCGTCCACGTAGCGGGTGCGCAGCCGGAAATCGGCGCGGGTCTCGTCGCATTCGACCGCCAGACAGCAGGCCCCGGCGAAGACGGCGGCCAGCGGCTGCGCGCCGCCCATGCCGCCGAGCCCGGCGGTCAGGATCCAGCGGCCGGTGAGGTCGCCGCCGTAGTGTTGACGGCCGGCCTCGGCGAAAGTCTCGTAGGTGCCCTGCACGATCCCCTGGGAGCCGATGTAGATCCAGGATCCGGCCGTCATCTGGCCGTACATCATCAGTCCCTTGCGATCGAGATCGTTGAAGTGATCCCAGGTCGCCCAATGGGGCACGATGTTCGAGTTGGCGATCAGCACGCGCGGCGCGTCGGCATGGGTGCGGAAGATCCCGACCGGCTTGCCCGACTGCACCAGCAGGGTCTCGTCCTCTTCCAGGCTCTTCAGGCTGGCGACGATCCGGTCGAAATCCTCCCAGGTGCGCGCCGCCCGGCCGATGCCGCCATAGACCACCAGCTCGTGCGGGTTCTCGGCCACGTCGGGATGCAGGTTGTTCATCAGCATCCGCATCGGCGCCTCGGTCAGCCAGGACTTGGCGGTGATCTCGGTGCCTGTGGCGGGGAAGACGTCGCGGATGTTGTGGCGGGCGTTGGTCATGGCAGCACCTCCGAGGTCGGGTGAGGGCGGGTCAGGTGACGGGAAGGTCGACGGCGTCGGTGAGGACGCCGTCGGCGACCAGGGCGGCGGCGGCGTCAATATCGGGGGCCAGCAGCCGATCCTCGACGATCGCCGGAATCCTGGCGCGGACCCGCCGCATGGTCTCGGCCAGCGCCGGACTGGTGGTCAGCGGCGCGCGGAACTCGATGCCCTGGGCGGCGCACATCAGCTCGACGCCGAGGATGACGTTCAGGTTGGCGTTCATCTTGGCCAGCCGCCGCGCGCCATGGGCGGCCATGCTCACATGGTCCTCCTGATTGGCGGAGGTCGGCGTGGAATCCGTGGTGCACGGATTGGCCATGTGCTTGTTCTCGCTCATCAGCGCCGCGGTCGTGACCTCGGCGATCATCAGCCCCGAATTGAGCCCCGGATCGGGGGTCAGGAAGGGTGGCAGGTCGAAGCTGAGGGTCGGGTCGACCATCAGGGCCACCCGGCGCTGGGCGATGGCGCCGATCTCGGCGACGGCGAGTGCGATCTGGTCGGCGGCGAAGCCCACCGGCTCGGCGTGGAAGTTGCCGCCGGAGACGATCATCCCTTCCTCGACCAGCACCAGCGGGTTGTCGGTGACGGCATTGGCCTCGATCTCCAGGGTGCGCCCGGCGAAGCGCAGCAGGTCGACCGCCGCACCGGTCACCTGGGCCTGGCAGCGGATGCAGTAGGGATCCTGGACTCGGGTGTCGCCCTCGCGGTGGCTCTCCCGGATCTCGCTGCCGGCCATCAGGAAGGCCTGGGCGCGGGCGACGTCGATCTGGCCGCGATGGCCGCGCAGGGTGTGGATCGCGTCGACCAGCGGGGCGGTGGAGCCCATGATCGCGTCCGTCGAGAGCGAGGAAGAGACCACCGCCGCGCGGGCGTTGCGCCAGGCGCGGAACAGGCCGGTGAGGGCGAGGGCCGTGGAGAACTGGGTGCCGTTGATCAGCGCCAGCCCTTCCTTCGGCCCGAGCACGATGGGCGCGAGCCCGGCCCGCTTCATCGCCTCGGCGGCGGGCAGGACCTCGCCGTCGTAGGTGGCAGTGCCTTCGCCGATCATCGCGGCGGCCATATGCGCCAGCGGGGCGAGGTCGCCGGACGCGCCGACGGAGCCCTGGTCGGGCACGACGGGCAGGACGCCGGCGCCGAGCATGTCCTGGATGAGCCGGACGGTGCTCCACGGCACGCCGGACGCACCGCGGCCGAGCGACAGCAACTTCAGCGCCATCATCAGCCGGGTGGTGGCGGGATCGAGCGTGTCGCCGACGCCGCAGCAATGGCTGAGGATCAGGTTGCGCTGCAGGGTGGCGGTGTCGGCCGGCTTGATCTTCACCGTGGCCAGCTTGCCGAAGCCGGTATTGACGCCGTAGACCGCCGCGTCCTCCGATGCCGCCTTGCGGACCAGCGCGGCGGCTGCCTCCACACCGGGGCGGGCGGCGGGGTCGAGGACGATGGGCGCGTCGCTGCGCCAGATCCGCTCCAGCGTATCGAGGGTGGCCTCACCGGGAACCAGCGTGATCGTCATGCCTGCCTCCAGCGCTCACAGGTGCGTCGTGAGGGGAGAATACGGTCGTTCGGCTATTATGTATATACAAATAAGATCCCGATTTCCCCCGTCATCCTTGTAACTTATCGTCTTCCGCTTCTGGTAGAGTTTCGGAAGCGGTGGTGGATGGGACGCCGAGTCGTCCTGGAGCGTGCGAGCCCGAACGTCAGCAAGGTTGCCCATCCACCGTTCATCCCTCGAACCCGAACAGTCGCCGGGGCCGCCATATGGCGAGCCCGTTTAGGCAAGGCAGGGTAGCGATGGACCAGGTGATCGTGGGTATCGACGTCTCCAAGAGCCGTCTGGATGTTCATATCCTGCTCGGCGCGCAAGGGCCGGGCGAATGTGAGGCGGTGCCGCGTGACGGCGCTGGGATTGCAGCGTTGGCCGAGCGTCTTGGAGCGCTGGGAGCAACGCTGGTGGGGGTCGAGGCGACGGGCGGCTTCGAGACGGTGGTGGCGGCGGGTCTGGCCGGGGCGGGCTTGCCGGTCGTCGTGGTCAATCCGCGCCAGATCCGGGCCTTCGCCCAGGCGCTGGGACGTCGGGCGAAGACCGATCCGATCGATGCGGAGATGATCGCCCGGTTCCTGGCGGCGACCCGGCCTGAGCCGCGCGCATTGCCCGATGCGTCCGGCCGCCTGCTGGCCGATCTGGTGGCCCGGCGACGGCAGATCGTGTCGATGATCGCCGCCGAGCGCCAGCGTCAGAGCCGCCTCACGGAACCGCGGGTGCGGCGCTCGATCCTGCGTCTGATCACGGCCCTGGAGAAGGAACTGAACGAGGTCGACCGCGAGATCGACGACCAGGTCCGCGGCTCGCCGGTCTGGCAGGCACAGGAGGATCTGCTGCGCAGCGTGCCCGGCATCGGTCCGGCCACCGCCCGCACCCTGCTCGCCGATCTGCCCGAACTCGGCCGACTGGACCGGCGCCAGATCGCCTCCCTGGCGGGGCTGGCACCGTGGACGCGCCAATCGGGAACTTGGCGCGGCAAAGCCTTCATCGGCGGCGGACGCGCGAGCGTACGCACCGCCCTGTTCGTCGCAGCCATGGTCGGCGCGCGCTACAACCCTACCCTCAAGGCCTTCCACGCCAGACTGATCGCTGCAGGAAAGCCCAAGATGGTCGCCCTCATCGCCGTCGCCAGAAAGCTGCTTACCATCCTCAACGCCATCGTCAGAGATCAAAAGCCATGGCAAGTCGCTTGACCAAGATCACAGTCGCTGACGTGCGTCAGGATGACGGGGGAAGAAGGGGGCGGAGGATTACCCCAGCTTCATGTGATGCCCGCCATCCACGGGCAGGCAGACCCCGTTGATGTATTTCGCCTCGTCGCTGGCGAGGAACAGGGCGGCGTGGGCCACGTCCCAGGCGTCGCCCATCTTGCCCGTCGGCGATTTCGCATCCCGCTCGCGGATCATGGCGTCGATGTCGGCATACTGCCCGGCGATCTGGGTACGGATCAGCGGCGTGTCCATCAGGCCCGGCATGATCACATTCGCGCGGATTCCCTGAGCGGCGTATTGCAGGGCCAGCCCGACCGTGAGCTGGTTCAGCCCGCCCTTGGACGCGTAATAGCTGGCATAGGGATAGCCCACATAGCGGACGCCGGCGATCGAGGAGACGTTGACGATCGCGCCCCGGCCGGCCGCGAGCATATGCGGCAGCACGTGCTTGCAGGCGAGGAACACGCCGGTGAGGTTCACGTCCATCACCCGGTGCCAGTCCTCCTGCGACAATTCCACCGGCCCGCCCATCTTGGCGATGCCCACATTGTTGTGGAGGATGTCGATCCCGCCCCAGCGCTCCATAATCCGGGCGACGACTCCTGCGACCTGATCGGAGACGGTGACGTCGCAGGTCTCGGCCACGGCGTCCCCGCCCTCGTCGCGGATGATGGCGACAGTTTCCTCGGCCGCGTCCCCGTTTACATCGGCGCAGACCACCCTCGCCCCCTCGCGGGCGAACAGGACCGCCGTCGCCTTGCCGTTGCCCCAGCCGGGACCCGAAGATCCGGCCCCCATCACCAGGGCGCGTTTACCTGTCAGCCTACCGGCCATTGCCGTCCTCCCCATGTGCGGTACCGCCGCCTGACTGCGGCTTGTTGGTCCGTTGCATTGCACAAAACTTTGAGCGACCGTCTCTGCGATGACAATCTCCGCTTTGAACCGGCGCTGGCGCCCGCCCGTCCTTCTGGCGATCTGGCTGGCCGCTCTGGTCCTGCTCTGGGTCGATATCGACTGGCTCCATACCGTCGCGGCGAGCAGCCTCGGCGCAGTCGTCGTGCTGTCCCTGCTGGACGCGCGCCGGGAGACGCTTGCCGTGTTCGCGCTGATCGCGAGCCTCGGCGTGCTGCTGATCTGGGCCGGGGCCGATGCGGGCGAGATGCTGCGTGGTCTCGACCGCACGCTGATCTTCGCCGGCATGCTGCCGACGCTGGCGATGACCCGGACCGTGGCCCGCGGCCTGCCGGCGGTCCGCACCGCCCAGCACCGCATCGCCTCGCTGCCGGAGCGGCTGTCGGGGATCGGCCTGCTGTTCGGCGCCCATGCCTTCGGCGCGGTGCTGAACACCGGGTCCTTCGCCTTCATGGCGTCGGTCATTCCCGACGGCGCCGACGAGAAGCAGCGCTGGTTCTCGGCGCTGGCGTCCCTGCGGGGGATGAACACGGTGGCGCTGTACTCGCCATTCCTGGTCGGGTTCGCCGTCGTCTACACCTATGTCCCGGAAGTTCCGGTCTGGCAGGCCTTCCTGCTCGGCGGATCGATGGCGATCTGCGGGCTGGTCATCTCGCTGCTGATCTTCGCCCGGCCGCTGAGCTTCGACGCGGTGCGACAGGGGCTCGCCTGCCTCGCCCCGATCGGGCTGCTGATGGTCGTGGTCGGCGGGCTGGTGATCGCCGGCTCCCAGATCTTCCCGATCACCACCCTGGGGGCGGTCCTGATGGTGATGCCGGTGCTCTGCGCCATCCACCTGATCCAGCAGCCGCACCGCATCTCCGAGGTCTACGAGGATACCAAGGGGGCGATGTCGACCATGGGCGACGATCTGCTGATCGTCTCCACCTCGCTGGTGCTGGGCACGCTGGCGGAGACCGCACCGCCGATCCTCGACGTGGTGGCGCCGTGGATCGGCTCGCACCTGCCGACCTGGGCGGTGTTCTCGGCGGTGGCGGGGTCGATGGTGCTGTTCGCCATCCTGGGCGTGCACCCGATGATCACCGGCACGGTGATGATGGTGGCGGTGACCAGCAGCGACTTGCCGGTGGCTCATCTGCCGTTGATGACGGCGATGCTGTTCGGCTGGGGCATGGGGGCGATGAGCTCGATCAGCTCACTGACCGTGGTGACGGCGGGACGGCTGTTCGGCGTCCGGCCGATCACGCTCGCGCTCGGGCCGAACCTGATCTACGTCGGGGTGTTCTTCGTCTTCACCATGACGGTGTTGACGCTGCTGAATGCGGTGATGACCGGCTAGCGCGTGCGCCGGGTCATGACCAGGAACACCGCCGCCGCGACGCAGAGTAGGGCGGCGTAGTCCACCCATTGCGGCCGCACGCCGAAGATCAGCGCGTTGGCGAAGACTCCGACCACCGGGACCATCAGCGTACCCACCGTCGAGGCCACCACCGGCAGCAGCGACACCACCTTGAAATAGGCCCAGTAGCAGAGGATGCCAGTGATCGTCATGTTGTAGAGCACCGACATGGCCGGCCAGAGCGTGACCTCGCCCATGTTGTCGAGATCCCAGAACACCGCGATCACCAGCACCGGAACCACGCCGATCAGGTGCTGCCAGCCGCAGACCACGGTCACCGGCTGGGTGAAGCCGGCATGCTTCACCACCACCGTGCCGGCCCCCCAGCAGAACGCTGCGACGACGACCAGGATCGGGCCGAGCGGCGGGCCGGCCAGGGACTTGGCGTCGACCGAAAACAGCAGCGCCATGCCGGCGAGCCCGAGCGCCAGACCGCAGATCGCCCGGATGCCGAGCCGGTCCTTCAGGACGAAGGCGCCGACCAGGGTCGCCCAGAGCGGCATGGTATAGGCGAGGATCCCGGCGCGGCCGGCATCCATCAGGTCGATTCCATACAAGACCAGGATGTTCCACAGCGCCATGTTCAGCATCCCCGACAGGAACAGGGGGCGCCATTTGTCGCGCGGGATCTTCAGCGAATGGCCGCCGATCAGGGCCACCGCGAACAGCCCGAAGCCGGACACCACGCTGGCCGACCCGCGGAACACCCAGGGCGGTACCTCGGCCAGCCCCACCTTCATGATCGGCCAGTTGAAGCCCCACAGCACGGCCAGCATGGCCAGCAGCGCCACGGCCAGCGGCGTGGAGGAGCCGGGGGCGGGGGGCTGCGGTGCCGACAGGCTCGGCGGCGCCGGATCGATCGGCGCCTCGTTCGGGGAGGAACTGGACACGGGGATGGTCATCCGGTGAAGTGTATCTAACTCATTGCTAGCTGAATTCGGCCTTGAGTGCGAGCGGGCAGGGTTTCTAGGATGCGCGCACGTATCGACGGGCCACCAGGGGTCATCGATCCAACAGACAACTTGGGTTGCCCCGCCGGGCCGGCCCTTCAAACCAATGTGCAGCGGAGACAGGCGACATGGTGAAGTTCGCAATCGGACAAGGCGTGAAGCGCGTGGAGGACAACCGGCTGCTCAAGGGCACCGGCTTGTATACCGACGACATCCAGGTCGAGGGCGTGCTGTCGTCCTACGTTCTGCGCTCGCCCGTTGCCCATGCGGTGATCAAGTCCATCGATACTTCGGCCGCCAAGGACGCGCCCGGCGTCGTCGCCGTCTATACCGGCGAGGACGTGAAGGCTGACGGCCTGGGCGATCTGCCCTGCGTTCCGCCGGTGACCAACCGCGACGGCACCCCGCGGGCCGACACGCCGCGCCCGATCCTGGCGGTCGGCAAGGTCCGCCATGTGGGCGAGCCGGTGGCCTTCGTCATCGCCGAGACCGCCATCCAGGCCCGCGACGCCGCCGAGCTGATCGAGTTCGACTTCGAGGAGCTGGACGCCACGGTCGACACCGAGGGCGCCACCGCGGACGGCGCGCCGCAGCTCTTCGACCACATCCCGAACAACATCGCCTTCGACTGGGAGAGCGGCGATAAGGCGGCGGTCGATTCCGCCTTCGACAAGGCCCACAAGAACGTTCAGGTGCGGATCGTCAACAACCGCATCGTCGTGAACTCCATGGAGGTCCGGCCGGTCGTCGCCGAGTACGATCCGGAGACCGACCGCTCCACCCTGTGGTCCTCCTCCCAGGGCCCGCACGTCTTCCAGACCTTGCTGGCGGAGAAGGTCCTGAACCTGGATCCGACCAAGCTGCGCTGCCGCACCACCGATGTCGGCGGCGGCTTCGGCATGAAGATCTTCCTGTATCCGGAGCAGGCGCTCTGCACCTGGGCCTCGCGCAAGCTGAAGCGGGCCGTGCGCAACCTGCCGGACCGCTCCGAGGCGTTCATGACCGACGCCCAGGGCCGCGACAACATCTCCTATGCCGAGGCGGCGGTCGATGCCGACGGTGTGATCCAGGCGCTGCGCGTGAAGACCTTCGCGGCGCTGGGCGGCTACCTGCACCACATGGGCGCGTTCATCCCGACTAACGCCGGCACCCACATGCTGTCGGGCGTCTACAAGATCCCGCATGTCTACGTGAACGTGCTGGGCGTGCTGAACAACACGACGCCGACCGACGCCTATCGCGGCGCCGGCCGTCCGGAGGCCGCCTATCTGATCGAGCGCGTGGTCGACGTGGTCGGCCAGGAGATGGGCCTCACCCCCGACGAGGTGCGCCGCCGCAACTTCATTCCGTCCGAGGCGATGCCCTACACCACGCCGCTCGGCAACGTGTATGACAGCGGCGAGTTCCAGACGCTCATGGAAGAGTGCATGGCGAAGTCCGACTGGGCCTCGTTCGAGGAGCGCCGCAAGGAGGCTGCTTCCCGCGGCAAGCTGCGCGGCATCGGCATGGGCTACTACATCGAGAAGTGCGGCGGCGGCAGCCCGGAGACGGCGGACGTCCGCTTCACCGACGAGGGCAAGGTCGAGATCCGCATCGGCACCCAGTCGAACGGCCAGGGCCACGAGACCGCCTATGCCCAGATCCTGTCCGACACGATTGGTGTGGAAGGCGATGCCATCAAGGTCATCCAGGGCGACACCGACACCGTGCCGCCGGGCATGACCGGCGGGTCGCGCTCGGTGCCGGTCGGCGGTGCCGCGGTGCTGCTGGCGGGCCGTCAGATCGTCGAGAAGGGCAAGAAGATCGCCGCCAACGCCATGGAGGCGGCGGCCGCGGACATCGAGTTCTCCGACGGCGTCTTCACCGTGGCCGGCACCGACAAGTCCATGACCATCATGGACGTCGCCAAGGCAGCCAAGGACGCGGCCAACCTCGACGAGGGCATGACCCCCGGCCTGGACGACAGCCACAAGCGCACCCCGGAGGCGGCCACCTATCCGAACGGCTGCCACATCGTCGAGCTTGAGGTCGATCCGGACACAGGCACCGTCGAGATCGAGCGCTATACGATCGTCGACGACTTCGGCGAGACCATCAATCCGCTGATGCTCGCCGGTCAGGTCCATGGCGGCATCGTCCAGGGCGTCGGCCAGGCCCTGACCGAGCACACCGTCTACGAGGAGGGCTCCGGCCAGCTCGTGACCGGCTCGTTCATGGATTACGGCATGCCGCGCGCCGATCTGGTGCCGATGTTCGACTTCAACCTGCACAACGTCCGCTGCACCACCAACCCCCTCGGCATCAAGGGGTCGGGTGAGGCGGGTGCCATCGGCGCCCCGCCGGCGGTGATCAGCGCCCTGGTGGACGCCCTGCACGAGACCACCGGCATCACCCATATCGACATGCCGGCGACGCCGCTGGTGATCTGGAACCTGATCCACTCGGCGAAGCGGAAAGCGGCGTAAGCACTTGCGCACGCTTGACATTGTGGCGGCGGCCTCCCTGTGGGGCCGCCGTCTTGCTTTTGCGGCCGCGGCCCTGTCCGCCGCCGCTTCCGCCCATGCCGACGGCCCGACGCCCCAGTCGCTTCACGCCGCCGGCCTGCTGACCCTGCCGGAGCCCTGCACCGTCTCCCGCCAGGATCTGCTGCAAGGCGCCCCCGACGAGAATGTCTGGGTCTCGCCGCTGGGGGAGGGAACCTGGCTCGCCATCGCGCTGTGCGAGCATCACGCCTACCAGTCGACAGAGGTGGCGCTGCGGATCGAGGAGCGGGACGGGGCGCTGACCTCCACTCTGCTGGCCTTTCCCTCGTGGCGGGAGGGCGAGGAGACGCCCTGGGCCTATATCGCCTACCAGCCCTGGCTCATCGGCGTCGCCGGCGACGTCACCGACGGCCGGATCTCCCTGTTCTACAAGGGCCGGGGCGTCGGCGATTGCGGCGAGCAGGTCACCTACGATCTCACCGGCGCCATGGTGCGGATCGAGGAATACCGCGCGAAATTCGCCTGCGACGGCGAGTGGGTCGAGCCGGCCGCCTGGCCGTTGGTCCCTCAGCAGGTGCTGGACGATTATGCTCCGGCCGTCACCGACGGCAGGGCGGCCGCGCTCCTGAGTGCCGCCATGCTTCGCTGGCCGCGGGTCGACTGGATGGGCCACGCCATCGTCCGGGGCGATCTCGACGCCGACGGGGTGGAAGAGCAGTGGATCGGCGGCTACAGCCGGAACTGGGACACCGAACGGACCAGCTATCACCTGGTGCGGGAGCAGGGCGGTACGCTGCGGTCGTCGGATCTGCCGGTGGCCGACGACAGCCAGGTCGCCCTGTGCCAACCGGCTGCCACGCTGGAATTCGAGGGCACGGCCACCCTGGCGATCGACGACGCGCTCTGCGACCGGCTCCGGGTCGGCTGGGACGCGGCGGCGGACACGATCACGGTGGAGCGGCAGTAACGCGCAGCGGCCGGGACAGGAAAATTCACGTAGACTTTTAGACTGCTTGTATCTTTTTGCCTCCTGGCTTGTGATCCATGCTGGGGCGTTGGCGTGTGATACGCCAAAGGGGGGCAGGGGATGCCGACACCGATCGATGGCTGGTGGCAGGTCGACCACACCAACACGTTGCAGTCACCGGAGCTGCAACGGCTTCTGCAGCTCTGGGAGAGCCGAGGCGGCGCCCTCGGGGTGCCGAAGCGGGACGACTTCTCGGCCGAGGAGCTCATGGGGTTCGGCGGACGCGTGGTGCTGCTCGACGTAGAGCCGGCCCCCTTCCGCCTGCGATTCCGGCTGCTGGGCGTCCACGTGACCGAAGCCGTTGGACGCGATGCGACCGGCCGCTATCTCGACGAGGTCTACGACACGATCTACTGGGCACGCCTGTGTCAGCATTTCCAGCAAGTCGTTGACGGCCGGCGTCCGCTGCGGATGTTCGGTCACATGGCTCACTCGCATAAGCCCTATGTCGCAGCGGAGTCGATCGACATGCCCCTTATCGGAGTGGAGGGCACCGTCGCAATGATCCTCCAGGGCTTCAATTTCGAGATTTGACTGCGGTCAGTGGCTCACCGTCTTGGAGAAGACGTTGACGATGATCACCCCGGCGATGATGAAGCCGAGGCCGAGCAGGGCGGCGAAGTCGAGCGACTGCTTGAACCAGAGCCAGGCTACGAGGCTGATCAGCACGATCCCCAGCCCCGACCAGATCGCGTAGACCACGCCGGTCGGCATCACCTTGAGAGGGAAGGACAGGCAATAGAAGGCGATCGCATAGCCGACCACCGTTATCACGCTCGGGACCAGGCGGGTGAACCCTTCGGACCGGGCTAGCGCCGTCGTCCCGATCACTTCGGCGACGATGGACAACAGCAGCAGCAGGTAGATCTTGATCACGGGACCTCCAGGGAGACGCGCAGCGGCCGGGGCGATGCCCACACCTTGTAGCCAATGGCGGACGGGCAGGCCACCGGGGCGGCTTTCGCGGATTTGCACTCCGCCCCAACTCGATTAGGGTCCAGCTCGACAGTTTCCGAACACCACCGAGCTCAAAGGGGGAAGCGAAATGATCGAACTCTACACCTGGAAGACCTCGAACGGGCGCAAGGCGTCCATCATGCTCGAGGAGATCGGGATGCCGTATAACGTGCATCCGATCCCGATCGGCCAGGACGTCCAGTTCACGCCGGAATACATCGCCGTCAACCCGAACTCGAAGATCCCGGCGATCGTCGATACCGACGGGCCGGACGGCAAGCCGTACACGGTCATCGAGTCCGGGGCGATCCTGATGTATCTGGCGGAGAAGTCGGGCAAGCTGATGCCCCAGGACACCGCCAAGCGGTACGAGGTCATCCAGTGGCTGATGTGGCAGATGGGCGGCGTCGGACCGATCTTCGGCCAGGTGCACCATTTCGAGCGGGCCGCGAAGGTCGACGTGCCCTACGGCAAGGAGCGCTACGGCAAGGAATGCCGCCGGCTCTACGGCGTGCTGAACGCCCGGCTGGAGGGCGTCGATTACGTCGCCAACAACGAGTACTCGATCGCCGATATCGCCCTGCTGCCGTGGATCGCCCGCAACGAGTGGCAGAAAGTCGACCTGTCCGACTATCCGAACGTTAAGCGCTGGTTCGACGCGCTGATGGCGCGCCCTGCGGTGCAGCGCGGCATGGAGATCCCGGCCGACGCGTGAGTCGGAGGTGTCGGGACAAAAGAAAACGGCCGCCCTTTCGGGCGGCCGCCTCTTTTGAGCCGGTCGGTTTTGGTTAGTCGGCGACGATCGTGCCGTCGGCGTTGACCTCGACCTCGATGTAGCGGTCTTCGCTGAACTGCTCACGGGACTCGAGCTCGGCCTTGGTGGCGTTGTTCAGGATCAGGTGGTCGTCGGCGCGGGTGAACTGGCTGGCCGGGATGGCAACCTCACGCTCGCCCAGACCCAGGAAACCGCCGACATCGGTCACGAAGTACAGGACGCCGTCGGTCTTGCCGCGGACGACCTCGTCGATCTCACCAACGGACTCGCCGTTGGCATCACGCACCGCGGTGCCTTCGATCTCGTCGATCTTGCTGCCGGCGAAAAGCTCGCGGATCTTGGTCTCGGTGGCCGTAGCGGCAGTGGTCGCGGCGGTGCCCACGGCAGTGGCGGTGTCCTTGACGACCTCGCCGGCCTTGTTCATGTCCTTCTTGATCTCAGTGCCGGTCTGGCCGTCCGCCTTGATGTGGTCGGTCTTGACGGTACCGTTGGCATTGGTTTCCACAGACGTCGACCCGGCGATCGCCGGGCTGCTGGCGAGCGCCATCAGGGAAGCGCCAGCGATCAGGCTCAGGGTTAGGGCGTTGCGTTTCATAACTTACCTCCAGTTAACCTCTAGCGAGGCGTCGTGTGAGAGTGTCGCGGCCGACCGGTTCGGGGGAACTCGGGGGGCTGGCCGGCCGCTCGTGGGGTAAACGTCACGCCTGGGAAGCGGTTCCGTCCTTCGGCATAAAACCTTTCGATTTTTGTGCCCACATCGCGGATGAAACCTCCGTTATTCGTGTAATTTCAGACCCTTAAAGGCTTTATCGACATCTTTGCGGTCTCCGCGCGTCGCCACCCCGACAAGGGCGAGGCCGTCGGTGGGCAGGTCGGCGACCACGGCCCGGTTGTCGGTATCGTTGCCGGTTTTGAACATCCCTTCCGAATACACGGCGAGGTCCAGACCCCGCTCCAGGCCGCGGCGGTGGGCCTTGGCGAGGGCATCGGCGGCACCGGCCAGGATGAGAACCGGTTGCCCCAGGATCGGCAGGTAGGTCTGGCCGTCGGCGTCCCGATAGGTCTCGCCGATGGCATCCGGGTAGCGGGCGGCGATGGCGCTCGCCAGGAAGGCGACAACGTTCAGTTTCTGCCAGGTGGCCAGGTCCTCGCGGACGGCGATGGAGATCTTGGTGTCGTGCATGGTGCGGCTGCGGCTCCGGTGAATGATTTGCGCAGCTTGCCGAAGCCGGACAGGCGGCGATTGAACGTTTGTGCGCCGCGCCGTCGCCGGGCCGCGACCGTCAGGGCAGGTAGACCGCCTGGAACCGGCCGGGCGTCACCCCGTAGGCGGCCTTGAAGCGGCGCGACAGGTGGCTCTGGTCGGCGAAGCCCACGGCGACCGCCACCTCGGCCGGGCTTTCCCCCGCTGCCAGCAGGGAACGGGCCTGCTCCAGGCGGATGTTGGTGAGGTAGCGGTGCGGCGGCATGCCGGTCGCCGCCTGGAACACCCGATTGACCTGGAAGCGGCTGCGTCCGGTCTCGCGGGCGAGGTCGTCCAGGCGGATGTCGCGGTCGAATTCGGCGTGCAGGATCTCCCGGATGCGCGCGACCGTCGTGCCGTCCCCGTCGCGATGGGCGTGCTGCGGCAGCCGGGCCCGTCCATGGCGGACCGCCAGGGCCAGCAGCAGCATCTCCAGCCGGCTCTGCGCCGACAGGCTGTCCCGCAGCCCCGCGCCGCCGCCGGTGGCCCGTGCCTGCAATGCCGGCATGGTGGCGGCGAAGATCCGGGCGATGGTGGGGTCGTTCAGCAGCGTATCGGTGAAGAACGGCGCGTCGGCCCGGCCGGTGGCGTCTTCCAGAACGCGTTCCCAGACCCCGGCGTCGGGGTACAGCATCCAGTAGGCGAAGCCGCTCTCGTCGGCCGCCTCGCCGTCATGGGGGTCGCCCGGGTTGAAGGCGATGATCCGCCCCGGCGTGCTGGTATGGCGGCGGCCGCGGTGATTGAACCGCTGCAGCCCGCGCATGGTCAGGCCGATGGCGTAGGTCCCATGGGCGTGGCGCTCGAAGGCGGGACCGGAGAACGCGGCCTGCAACACGTCGACGCCGAGGACGTCGTCGCGGTCATAGGCCAGGAAGTCCGGCGCCTTTGTGAGGGTCATGACGCCAGTGTCACTCCCGCCGCAGGATCCTGTCGACCAGGATCTTCGCCGCCCAGTTCTCCTTGAACGCGGCGTTCAGGACATCGCGGTCGTAGACCGTCTCCACCCACGTGCGGAAACCGATGCCGGTCTCCGCTTCCGCCTTCAGGTACTGCTCGTAGAAGAAGTCGATGACCCCGGTCTTCGCCTGGCGGATATGGCCGTAGCGCAGGGACAGGTGATTCATCGCCTGACGCAGCGGCACGCCCTTGTGCTGCCAGAGATACAGGGTCGCCATGAAGCCGGTGCGGTCGGCGCCGGACTTGCAGTGCATCAGCACCGGATATTCGAGCGTCTTCCAGATGTCGATGGCGGCGAGCAGGGTGGGCTTGTCGAGGGCGGAGCGCGAGCGGATCGGGAAGTCGACCAGGGTGAGGCCGAGCTCGGCGCAGGCCTCGCGCTCCAGGGTATAGGGGCCGTCGTTGCGCGGGCCCCGCAGGTTCAGGATGGTTTTGAACCCGTCCGCCTTCGCCTTGCGCAGATGCACCGGGCTCGGCTGGGCGGCGCGCCAGAGATCGTCGTCCACCTTGCGCTTGTTCAGAAAGACGGCGCGCAGGAAGCCGTGATCGACCAGCATGAGGTTCCACCACGCCGCACGACGGGCAGCGGCGTCGAGGGCATCCGGCATGTCGGCAATCTTCGGCAGGTCGACCATGGCCGCTGGCTAGCACAGGCACGCCGAAGCGGGAAGCGTCCGCTGTCGCGGTTAAGGGCCGGACGATGAGGCTCCGGTGGCCCTGCTGCAAATCAGCGATGACGGGTTGACGCTCTGCGCTCGGATGGAAAGGATCCCCCAAGTCCTTAATCCACATACAACGTCCGGAAAATGACCGCCAAGGTGCCTTCGCTCCAACTGCGGGCCGGCTCGCTCCCCAACGAGGAGCTGTTTCAGTATTGGCGTCGGGGAATCGAGGGGTATTTCGACACGATTCCCCTGGTTGACCCGCGCTCTCCTCCGGTGCTTCCGGAAGTGATCCAACACCATGTCGGCAGTTTTCTGCTCCTGAGCACGAAGGCGTCCCAGCAGCGATATCTGCGCGACGCGGACTGGGCGCGCCGGCATGACGATGCTGACCATGTGGTGCTGCAGACCTATCTGAGCGGCCGCAATCACGTCACCAATGGCGGCCGCCAGTTCGAGCAGCGGCCGGGAACGATCACGGCGGTCAATCTGGGGTACCAGGTGGACGCGGTATCCGGTGCGGCCGAGGTTGTTTCCCTGGTCCTGCCGCGGGAGGTGCTGACAGACCGGCTTCCCGCCCTGCTGTCGGCTGTGGGGCCGATCTTCGCGCCGGCGAGCGCGGCGCACCGGATCGTCGGCGATTTCCTGGCGTCGCTACACAAAGCGCTGCCCCACGCCACCATGAAGGATGCGCCGTTACTGACAGACGCCATGTTCGGCCTGCTGGAGAGCCTGTTGAGCAGCGACGATATGGGCTCGTCGGTGGCGCGCGAGGGGACGCGGGCGGTGCTGCGACGATACATCGACGCGCATCTCGGCGACCCCACACTTGGCACGCCGAAGCTCTGCCAGGCGTTTAAGATTTCCCGGCCGACCCTCTACCGGCTGTTCCAGGGCGAGGGCGGCGTGGTCGCCTATATCCAGCGCCGCCGGCTGATGGCCTGTTTCCGCGCGCTGAGTTTGCCGCATCAGATGCACCGTCGGATCTACGAGGTCGCCCTGGACTTCGCGCTCGAAAACCCAAGTCATCTGACGGCGTTGTTCCGCCAGTATTTCGGCATGTCACCCAGCGAAGTCCGCGAGGCCGCCCGAAGCCGTCTGGCCGATGGCGGGTCGACGAGACCGTCGGTCGGATCGCCCGGATCTTCCGATGCCGATCTGATGCACCAATGGGCGCGCGAGCTCGGAACGTCCCGCGTGGCGTCCGCTTGATCCGAAAGCCGTCCCCCTGGGTGGATGCACGCCGTCGCCGGATCGTGTATCAGGAGGCCGATGGCAGAGCCGAAACCCGAGAAGACCCGAATTCCGCTCAACGATGCCCGTACCCGACCGTTGTTGCGCCGGCTGTGGGATGCGTTCGTGCGACCTCATGCCGGCTGGCTTGCCGTGGCCTCCATTGCCATGGCCATCGTCGCCGCCACCACGGCGGCGACCGCCTGGCTGATGGATCCGGTGGTAAACAAGGTCTTCGTGGAACAGGACCGCTCCACCCTGTGGCTGGTCGGCGGTGCGGTGATCGTCACCTTCGTCCTGAAATCGGCAGCGGCGTATTTCCAGGACTCCCTCCTGGCCCGGGTCGGCCAGCGGATCGTCGCCGACGTCCAGCTTCGCCTGTTCGGCCATCTGCTCGACCAGGACGTGGCCCTGTTCCAGAGCCGGGCGACGGGCGGGCTGATTTCCCATTTCACCTATGACGTCCAGGCGCTGCGCCAGGCGGTTTCCAACGCCATCGTCGGCCTGGTGCGCGACGGATTGTCGGTGATCTTCCTGGTCGGCGTGATGGTCTATCAGGACTGGCTGCTGTCGCTGATCGCGCTGCTGGTGGCGCCGCTGACCGTGGTGCCGATCCAGAAGTTGGGCAAGCGCATGCGCCGGGTTTCCGGCGACGCCCAGGCGCGGATGGGCGAGCTGACCACCCTGCTCGGGCAGGCGTTCCAGGGCATCCGGGTCATCAAGGCCTATGCCATGGAGCGGGCGGAGACGAAGCGCATCGGCGCGATCGTCGAGGAGATCTACGCGCTCACCTATCGCCAGGGACGGGTCCGCGCGGCGGTGCAGCCCATCGTCGACGTGTTCGGCGGGATCGCCGTGGCGGCGGTCATCGTCTATGGCGGTTATCGGGTGATCGAGGGGGCGACGACGCCCGGCGCCTTCTTCTCCTTCATCGCCGCCGTGCTGATGGCCTACCAGCCGCTGCGCGGCCTGGGGAAGGTGAGCACCACGCTGCAGGAAGGGCTGGCGGCGGCCGAACGGCTGTTCGTGCTGCTCGACCGCAAGTCCGAGATCGCCGAGGCGCCGGACGCCAAAGCCCTGCCGCGGGAGCCGGCGGAAGTGGCGCTGCACGACGTGCGGTTCCGTTATGCCGACGGCACCGAGGCGCTGGCCGGGATCGATCTGGTGGCGCCCGCCGGCAAGGTCACGGCCCTGGTCGGTCCCAGCGGGGCGGGCAAGAGCACGGTGCTCAACCTCATTCCCCGGTTCTTCGACGTGGAGAGCGGGTCGGTGACCATCGCCGGCACCGACGTGCGCGGGCTCACCCTGGCGAGCCTGCGCGATGCCGTGGCGCTGGTCAGCCAGGAGATCGTGCTGTTCGACGACACGGTGGCGGAGAACATCCGCTTCGGCCGGCCGGACGCCAACGACGAGGAGCTTCGCGCGGCGGCCGAGGCGGCGGCGGCCCATGACTTCATCTCCGCCTTGCCGGACGGCTACGCGACCCGGGTCGGCGAGCACGGCACCAAGCTGTCCGGCGGCCAGCGCCAGCGCATCGCCATCGCTCGGGCGATCCTGAAGGACGCGCCGATCCTGCTGCTGGACGAGGCGACCAGCGCTTTGGACACCGAGTCCGAACGGCAGATCCAGGCGGCGCTCGCCCGGCTGATGAAGGGACGCACGACCCTGGTCATCGCCCACCGCCTGTCGACGGTGCAGGGCGCCGACCTGATCCATGCCTTCGAGGCCGGGCGGGTGGTGGAAAGCGGTGACCACCACGCGCTGGTCGAGCGCGGCGGGACCTACGCCCGCCTGCACGCCCTGCAGTTCCGGGAGCCCCAGAGCGCGGCGTGAGGGCAGGCCGGGGCTTTACTCCCCCTTCGGCCAACGCCTGTGCACCCAGAGCCATTGCTCCGGCCGCTCGCGGATCCAGCTTTCCAGCAGATCGTTGAAGCGCTGCACCGTGGCGGCGACGTCGTCGGACGGCTTGCCGTCGCGCGGGACCTTCACACCCTCGAAGGCGGTCACCCGGAAGCGCGCGCCCTCTAGCCGCTCGACCCGCACCGCGACGATCGGGCAGTCGAAGCGGCGGGCGAGCTGGGCGAAGGCCGGGGTGGTCATCGCCCGGCGGCCGAAGAACCGGGCCTCGATCCCGTCATTCATCTTCTGATCGATCAGCAGGCCGAGCGGCCGGCCACGCTTCAGGGCGTCCATCACCCCGCGGGCGCCGGCGCTGCCCTTCGGGAAGAGGGCGGCGTCGGGATGCGACTTCCGCTTGTCGTAGAGCGAGGCGATCAGCGGATTGTCCGGGGCGCGGTAGACGCCGTCCATCACCAGCCCCACATGGGCGGCGGCCAGCAGCATCAGCTCCCAGTTGGCGATATGGCCGGAGACGTAGATCGCCGGCCCGCCGGCCCGCATCGCCGCCAGGGCGTGCTCGGCGCCGACGATCTCGACCCGCCGGTCCATCTCCCGCTGCAAGGTGCGGATATGGGCGAACTCGCCGGCGGTGCGGCCGAGATTGCGCCACATGCCGTGCAGGATGCGGGCGATCTCCTCGGCGCTCTTCTCCGGGAAGGCCCGTTCCAGGTTGGTGCGGGCGACCTTGTGGAGCCGCAGCATCGGGCCGATCCGCGACAGGATCGCAGCACCGAGGGCCGACGCCGCGTCGATCGGCAGGATGCGCAGGATGCCGTATGCGGCGAGCGCGCCGACCGCCTCCAGGACCCAGGACAGGCGTTTGGTCAGGGGGATCTTGCGCGGGTTGGACATGGACGGTGGTATCCACCGTCCATGTCGGATTTGTCCAGCCCCGTATGAGCCTTAGCCCAGACGAGCCTTAGCCCAATCGGGCCTTACGCGGTGACCGGCGCGAGACGGGCGAGCGGCTTCTCGTTGATCGGCAGGTGGATGACCGCCGCGGCGAGGCCAAGGGCGACGCCGGCCCACCACACCCCGTCATAGGACCCGGTCGTGTCGTACAGATAGCCGCCCAGCCAGATGCCGGCGAAGGAGCCGAGCTGGTGGCTGAGGAAGACGAAGCCGAACAGGGTCGCCATGTAGCGGACGCCGAAGACCTGGGCGACGATGCCGGTGGTCAGCGGGACGGTCGACAGCCACAGCACGCCCATCGCGCCGGCGAACAGGTAGATCGTCAGCTCGGTCTTCGGTGCCAGTAGCAGCGCGGTGATGACCAGGGCCCGGGCGAAGTAGATCGTGCACAGGCCGTACTTCTTGCTCCAGCGCTGGCCGGCGATGCCGGAAGCGAAGGAGCCGACGATGTTGCACAGCCCGACCAGGGCGAGCGCATAGGCGCCGACGGCCGGGTCGAGGCCGAGATCGCGCACGTAGGAGGGGAAGTGCACGGTGATGAAGGCCACGTGGAAGCCGCAGACGAAGAAGCCGATCGTCAGCAGGATATAGCCGCGATGGGCGCCGGCCTCCGCCATCGCCTGGCGGAAGGTCTGGTTGCTCGGCACCTCGCCCTTGGCGGCGGTGTTCGACGGCAGGATGAAGGCGAGCGGAATGATGAACAGCGCCGAGGCCGCCAGCATCAGCAGGGCGCTCTCCCAGCCGTAGACCGTGATGAAGCTCTGCCCCAGGGGCGAGAACACCACCTGTCCGAACGAGCCGGCCGCGGTTCCCAGGCCCAGCGCCAGCGAGCGCCGCTCCGGGCCGACCACCTTGGCCATCGCCGCCATCGCCAGCGAGAAGGCGGTGAAGGCGACACCCAGGCCGGTCAGCACGCCGCCGAACAGGTAAAGCTCGAACGAACTGTCGGCCGTCGCCATGCCCCAGACGCCGACCGTGTAGACCACCGCGCCGACCGCCAGCACCCGCGAGGGGCCGAACTTGTCGGCGATCATCCCGGCCACCGGCACGCCGATGCCCCAGAGCAGGTTCTGGATCGCCATCGCCAGGCCGAACGTCTCGCGGTCCCATCCCTTGGCCAGGGTCATGGGCTCCAGAAACAGACCGAAGGCCGAGCGGATGCCGAACCCGATCATCGCGATCAGACAGCCGGCGACGATCACCACGATCGGCGTGCGCCAGCTCGAAGAGGAGGGGGAGGCGAGGGACGACATGGCTGACTCCGGGAGGGTGGTTGGCCGGAAACGAGGGGTGTGATATGATCCGTGCAGTTACACTCGTGTAGTTGCACGTAATTGTCAACGCAGGTGCATCGATGGACCCTCGAGACGATGCCGGTTTGGCCTGTACCTGTTCCATGGTGCGCCGGGTGGCGCGGCGTCTGACCCAGTATTACGACGACGCCCTGAAGGATACGGGGCTCAAGGTCACGCAATACAGTCTGCTGTCCTGCATTGCCAGGGCCGGTCAGTCCTCGGTGACGGACCTGTCCGACCGGCTGGAACTGGACCGGACGACGCTGACGCGGAATCTCTCGCTCCTGCGGGACGTCGGCTGGGTCCGGCTGGCTCCCGGGCCGGACAAGCGCACACGCTCGGTGGAACTGACGCCGAGCGGCCGGGAGATGCTGGAGGCGGCGCGGCCGCACTGGCGGGAAGCGGAACTGGCATTGCGGCAGCGCGCCGGCGGTGACGTGACCGCCGCCTTGCAGGACGTGCTCGTCCAGACCGTTGCCGCCGTGGAGGCGCAGCAGCAGCAGTAACCGGCGAGATCTCGCCGCATGTGCGGGGCGTCGTTGCCGCGACCCCTTGCGCTGCCCTAGATCCGTCACGATTTTGCGGTTCTGTCGGGCAACCCTTGAGCCCGGGCCCCGTTACGCGCTAGGGCAGGGGCATCGCCACCGGCCGGGAGCCGATGAATGACCGCTATTCGTACCTTTGCGACGGCTGCTGCTGTCGCTGCTGCACTGACCTTCTCTGCCGTCCAGGACGCATCGGCCGCTTTCAAGAGCGGGATCTGGACAGGCGACGCCTACATTTCCAAGGAGGGCCAGTTCCAACGATGTGCCATCGTCGGAGAGTATGAAGGCGATACGGATCTGGGCTTCGGGCTGGCTGCGAACGGCGCGTACGAAGTCTACCTGATCAACAAGACCTGGACGTTGGAGCCGGGTCAGGCCGCCAAGGTCTCCATCAAGATCGACAACCTGCCCGAGGTCAGCGGCGCCTTCCAGGTGGTCAGCAAGGACACCCTCGGCACGGTCCTGCAGGACCGTCCTGAGTTGGTTCAGGCGTTCAAGGCCGGCAGTGTCGCCACAATCTCCGGCTTCTTCGGGACCCTCAAGTTTCCCCTGAAGGGCACCTCGAAGGCGTTCGCGGTCATGGAGGATTGCGTCCGGCAGGTGAAGTCCGGCATGCAGGATGGCAAGAAGGTCGCGGAGGCCCGCGAAAAGGTGGCCAAGGTTCGCGGTCAGGACCTGTTCAAGCTGGCGCCCCAGCCCTTCGCCTGGCGGGTTCTGAAGGATCTTCCCCAGGACCAGTTCGCGATTCCCAAGGATGTCGACCAGGCGATGAAGCGTTGGAACGCCGCCCTGGTGTGGCGCATCGACCGTGGCCTGGGGCTGGTTCAGTCCGTCGGCGGGAATCACAGCGAGGAGGAGCTGCGCGCCGAACTGGTCAAGCTGAAGGCGCCGAGCTGCAAGGCTCAGCTCACCTCGGAGGCGGATCTGCGGCTGTTGCCCGGAACCCAGACGGTGCTGCCCCATGTGGAGCTTTCCTGCTCCGATGTCGGTAACGGCACGGCCGCCTACGAAGTCCTGACGTTCTTCCCGCACGCCTCCGGGAACATGATCGCCGTCAGCCATATCGGCGAGACGCTGGACGCCGCGCGATTGGCGGACAACTCGTTCCTGAATCAGGTCGCCGTCATCGCCGCGCAGTAACAACCTGCGCGGCGGGAGCCGATCAGGAAGCGCGGCGCGTCAGCCGCACACCCCGTCAGCAGGGGCGATGCGGATGAGCGCGCCGTCGCTTTCGTCGGTCAGCAACCAAATTGCGCCATCCGGTCCCATGCGGACGTCGCGCACCCGCCCGAAGCGGCCCTTGAACAGCCGCTCCTCTGCGGCCACGTCGCCGTTCTCCATGTCCAGGCGCACCAGCATCCGGTCCTTCAGCGCGCCGACCAGCAGGTCGCCGCGCCAGGCCGGGAACAGATCGCCCTGCACGAAGGCGAGACCGGACGGGGCGATCGACGGATCCCAGTAATAGACAGGCTGCTCCATACCGTCCGCCGACGTGCCGACCCCGATCTGGCCGCCGTGATAGTGCCGGCCGTAGGAGATCGTCGGCCAGCCGTAGTTCTTTCCCGCTTCCGGCCGGTTGATCTCGTCGCCGCCCCGCGCGCCGTGCTCGACGATCCAAAGCGCGCCGGTCTCGGGATGGCGGGCGGCTCCCTGCGCGTTGCGGTGGCCGAAGGACCAGAGCTCGCGGGCGCCACCCCGTCCGTCGGCGAACGGATTGTCGGTCGGGATGCTGCCGTCTTCGGCGATCCGCAGCACCGAGCCGGCATGGTCGTCGGGATTCTGCGCCCGCGGCCTGTCGCCGCGATCGCCGATGGTGAACCAAAGGGTGCCGTCGCCCTTGAACACGATGCGGGATCCGAAATGCCGGGTCGTGTTCGTCGCCGGTGCCATGGAGAAGATCTGGGTGACCTCAGATAGCCGGCTGCCGTCGGAGGAGAGGGTGCCGTGGGCGATCGCGGTTCCGGTCAACCCGTCGCTGCGCGGTTCCGAATAGGAGAAATAGAGCCGGCGGTTCTGGGCGAAATCGGGATGGGCCACGACGTCGAGCAGCCCGCCCTGGCCGGCCGCCCTCACCCGCGGCGCGCCCGCGATTTCCGATTTCGACCCGGTCGACGGATCGGCCAACCACAGGACGCCGTCCCGCTCGGTGATGACCGTCATGCCGTCCGGCAGGAAGGTGACGCCCCAGGGGTGGGCGAGATCGGACACCCGGGTCTCCGCCGTCAGGGCGCAGGCCTGGGCCCGTTCGGTCTCCTGGGCGTCGGCCAGACCGGGAAGGGCCGCCAGAAGGGGAAGGGCGAGCAACAGCGAACGGGTCGGGAGCATGATGGGTCCTCTCGGCCAGACAACGGGTCTGAAGGAGAGGTGGGGGGCCACTGCCCCCGGTCAACGCCTGCTAGCTCATGTCGGTCAGATCATCGACCGCCCCTTCGAACATTTCCTTGAGTTCCACAACCGCCCCGCCGGCGGGTACCGCGCTCAGCAGGCTCTTCAGCAGTGAGTTCAGGACCTCAAACAACCGCCGAAGGATCGGGCCGAGAACGGTGCGACGCGAGGGCATGAGCACGTTTGCCGGCTGCCGCACTGCGCCGATTAAGCGTTGGTACCAGTAATTCACGACCTTCAGCTTCCGGTTCAGGCTCCGGGGTCGAAGATCGTGGCCATCGATATGCGCCACCGGCATGTCGTGACACCAGTTCTGGCAGGAGGTGAAGGCCGGTCCGCTGGCCTCATACAGGTCGGAAAGCGGGCGGATCAGCGTCTCTACAAGCAGGTCGGAAAATTCGTTCAGGACCTCGCCGAGAAAGATGCGGACCTCGCCCACGAACTGGGCGGAGACGTTGCGCACGCCATAAAGGTTATCGGGGGATTCCGGGTCCACGCTGAGTTCGAAGTTCGCCATGTGCCGATCCTCCAGACCTGGGGCAGGAACCAACTGAATACCTGATGGCCCCCAGACCGGCGCCGAAGTTTGCCACGCCGCATGTGATACAATTATCACGCGATCTGGGCCGGAGCTCCGTGGCCGATCTCCGACGCCATCCGGTGAACCTGCCTTGACTTACCGTCGGCGGCGGGCTGCGATCGGAGCTTGCGAGATTGAGGAGACGACGATGGCCGGATTGGAACGCTGCGACCTGAAGCTCAGCGGTGGAGAGGTGATCGACGGGACCGGCGCCGCGCGGGTGCGCGCCGACGTGGCGATCGTGGACGACCGGATCGTGGCCGTGGGCGACCTGTCCCAGGTCCAGGCCGGCAAGGAGATCGACGTCACCGGCCGGATCGTGGCACCCGGATTCGTCGACGTGCACACCCATGACGACCGCGCCTTGCTGTCCAAGCCGACCATGGACATGAAGGTCAGCCAGGGCGTCACCAGTGTCGTCGTCGGCAATTGCGGCATCTCGCTGGCGCCGCTGGTGATGGACCGCCGCCCGCCGCCGCCGCTCGACCTGCTCGGCACCGAGGAGTGGTGGAAATACGCGACGTTCGAGGCGTTTCTCGGCGCGGTCGACGATGCCCCGGCCAGCGTGAACGCCGCCTTCCTGGTCGGCCATTCGACCCTGCGCGTCGGCGCGATGGAGGACGTCTACCGCGCCGCCCGGGCCGACGAGATCAAGACCATGCGGGCCAAGCTGGAGGAGTCGTTGGATGCCGGCGCCTGCGGCTTGTCTACCGGCCTGTTCTACGCGCCGTCCGAGCAGGCGCCGACCGAGGAGGTGATCGAGATTGCCCGGGCGCTGAAGACCCATGGCGGTCGCTACGTCACCCATATGCGCAACGAGGGCGACGACGTCCTGAAGAGCCTGGGGGAGACCTTCCTCATCGGCCGCGAGGCCGGGGTGCCGGTGATCGTGTCCCACCACAAGGTGCACGGTAAGAAGAACTTCGGCCGCTCAAAGGAGACGCTGGAACTGTTCGAGCGCTATCGCCACAGCCAGAAGATCGGCCTCGACGTCTATCCCTATCACGCGTCCTCCACCGTCCTGAAACCGGACAGCATCGCCTTCTCGAACCGGGTACTGGTCACCTGGTCCGTGCCGCATCCCGAGCACAAGGGCCGCGATCTGAAGGACATCGCCGACGAATGGGGCGTGGACGTCTACGAGGCGGCGGAGCGGCTGCAGCCGGCCGGCGCGATCTACTTCTCCATGGACGAGGACGACGTGCAGCGCATCCTGTCCTATCCGCAGGCGATGTTCGGCTCCGACGGGCTGCCGCACGATGAATTCCCGCACCCCCGCCTATGGGGGACCTTCCCGCGCATTCTCGGCCACTACTCCCGAGACCTGGGTCTGTTCCCGCTGGAGGAGGCGGTCCGCCGCATGACGTCGCTCTCGGCGGCTGAGTTCGGCCTGGTCGACCGGGGCGAGGTGACCAAGGGCAAATTCGCCGACATCTGCGTGTTCGACGCCCGCGACATCATCGACAGCGCCACGTTCGAGGACCCGATGACGCCCGCCGCCGGCATCGACACGGTGATTGTCAATGGCCGCGTGGTCTGGTCCGAGGGCCGCTCCACCGGCGAACGCTCCGGCCGGGCGCTGCGGCAGGGCCGGGCGTGATCCGGGGCGGGGTTACTCGACGATATTGACGACGTTGAAGCGCCGCATTTCTTCGGCGCTCAGCCAATGCATGGTTAGCGAATGGGTGGTGAAGAGCGGGTCGAAGACCTCGATCGACACCCCCATACGCACCACATAGTGGGCGATCATGCCCGCGGCTATGGCCGATTGCTGTTCGTTGAGCAGAACGATCAGCCGGATCCTGTCATCGACCGACAGGTCGCGGCTGACCAGGATCCGCTTCAGCTTTCCGATATAATCCGGGCTCATCGCCGCGCTGTGCATATGGACGCCGAGCCGGCCGGTAGGTTCCACCACCCGTAAGGGACCGCCGAGAAAGGCAAAGAAGCAGGCGCTGGCGCATTCCCTGCCGCGCCGCACCCGCGTCGCGACCTTGGCCTTGCGGAGGATCTGACCGATTTCAAGCCCTTCGACCATCACGCCGCCTGGCGATTCCAAGATCGCCTCAAGCAGCACGGTGCGGCTCAGCAGACGTTCCAGCCGCGCCGAATCGCCAGATTCGATCTTACCGTTGAGCGCGAGGACAGTGCCGTGGGCAGTCTCGGTGATGTCAAAATCAGCAGCGTGGCCTGGTTCTGCGAAAAGGGCCGACAGAAGGGCGAGAGCCGCCGCGCTCCGCCTCAGGCTTCGACCCATCGGCCGCCCTTCAGACAGAATTTCTGAGTCTCCGTCTTCTCTTCGCCGGCGAGGTAGTAGACGCTTTGAACGTGCTTGCAGAGATCGCCATCCTCGACACTCGCGGGGGAAATCGGTTCCGCATAGCCGCGCACACCGACATTGCTGTCGCTTTTCCACGGGATATGGCCGCCATCATCCGAATTTGCCGCTTCGCGGGCGGCGAGCGTAGCCTTCAGCCTATCGGCCTCGTCCAGTTCCCGGCCGACGGCGGCACCGGCGACCGCTCCCACCAGGGCACCGATCAGGATGGCGGCGATCCGGCCCTCGCCGCTGCCGAACTGCGCACCGGCCAGCGCGCCCGCTCCGGCGCCCAAAAGCGCACCGCTGGTCTCGCTGTTGCCGCGTGTCGACTGGCAGGCCGATAGGCCGAGCGACAGGCACAGGGCCGCGGCTACCACACGTTTAGATGTCCGGCTCATTCTTCCCCTCCTTGATCCCAAAGAAATCATGGCTCTGGGAGTCGCTACCGTCCAGCGTGTTCCGCAAGGGATGGTAGGGGAAAAGGCGGCAGAGCTGTCAGAGGTCAAAGGCGTCGCGGATGGTCGCCGCAGCCGCCTCTGGCGAGAGCGACCCTGTGTAGATCTCCAGATCGTAGCTCCTGCCCGCATGGACGCGCGGATATTGCCAGCGGGCGAGGCCGAGGCGCCGGTCGCCGCGGGCCGCCTCGCGGGCTTCCAGAACCTCCAGCGGTGCATGTACGCCCACGGTCAGGAAGCGGAAGGGGGCGAGCGCCCGACGGTATTCCGCCATGCCGTCGCGCAGGATCACGTCGTCGACGATCACGTTGTTGCCCGCCGCCGCCAGCGCCGCCACGGCGACCGGGATGGCGTCGAACAGCTTTGCGGCGACCGGTCCGCTGCGTACGGCCACCTCGGGCGGTCCGTCGCTCTCGAGCGGGATGAACTGGACGCCGTCCGGATGGCCGATCAGCCCGGACGGCAGCATGTCGAAGAACGCGTCCATCTGCACATGCAGGAACGGCTCGCGGGCGATCGCCTGGAACGCCCGCGAGAGGGAGGATTTCCCGGCGCTGCCGACGCCGTTCAGGAGGATGACGGTGGCGGTCATATCCTGCCTCTGGATGGTCATGATGCGCCTCCACTCTGGCCATTGGAGCTCAGGCGGTAGGACGGGCGAATGGTCCGGGTGACGATACTTCTGATCGCGGTGGTCGGTCTTCTTGCGTTTGCACGGCCGGGCTTTGCCGGCGAGCACACGGTCCATCTCGTCAACATCGGGTGGCACACCGGCATCGCGATGCGCCGGGCCGATATCGATCCCGATCTCATCCCGGAAATCGCCGACCTGCCCGATGCCGAGTGGATCGAG
This sequence comes from Thalassobaculum sp. OXR-137, assembly GCF_034377285.1. Classification (NCBI taxonomy): domain Bacteria; kingdom Pseudomonadati; phylum Pseudomonadota; class Alphaproteobacteria; order Rhodospirillales; family Thalassobaculaceae; genus Thalassobaculum; species Thalassobaculum sp. OXR-137. The sequence continues at coordinate 3,151,089 of NZ_CP139715.1, forward strand.
TTCGGCTGGGGCGACGCCGCCTTCTATCGAGATCCGGACCCGGCAGTCGCCGCCTATTTCAGCGCCGCTTTCATCGAGACACCGGCGGTGATGCACCTGGCGGGTCTGCCGGCACCGCCGCAGCGGTATTTTCCGAAAGCGGAAATCGTCACCGTGCCCCTCGACGGCGGCAGCTTTCAGAAGCTGCTCGCCCATATCTCGGCCAGCTTCGCGCGGGCCCAGGGCGAGCGGCTCCCGCCACTGGGGCACGGACTGTACCGGCAGAGCTGGTTCTATGACGCGCTGGGGACGTTTAGCCTGTCCAACACCTGCAACACCTGGGTGGCACACGCGTTCGCCGCGGCCGGCCTCGACATCGACACCGATCTCAGCCGTGCCAGCACGGTGACGCAGCGGGTGCGGGCCGCGGTGGCGGCCCGGTGACCCCGTCTAGAGTTTCGGCAGCTCGATCGGCATCACGCCTTCGAACGCGGCCGACGCGGTGAGGACCATGTCCTCCCCCCATTTCGGACCGACGATCTGCAGGCCGACCGGCAGGCCGCCGACCCGGCCGCAGGGGATCGTGGCGGCCGGCTGCTGGGTGAGGTTGAACGGGTAGGAGAACGGCGTCCACTCGGTCCAGCGCTTCATGTTGGAGCCCGGCGGCACCTCGTGGCCGGCCTCGAAGGCGGGCTGCGGCAGGGTCGGGGTCAGCAGCAGGTCGTAGGTCTCGTGGAACTCGTTCATGGCCGTGCCCATGGCCTCGCGCTGCTTCACCGCGGCGAAATAGTCGAGCAGGGAGTATTTCGCCCCGGCTTCCGCCACTTCCACCAGGCCCGGGTCGATCAGGGCCTTCTGCTCCTCGCTGAAGGCGGTGAACAGGTTGGCGGCACCGGTGAACCAGTGGGCGGCGAAGATCTCGTGGCTGTTGGGAAGCGGGCTCTCCACTTCCTCCACGATCGCGCCGAGCTCGCGGAAGACGTCCACGGCCTTGGCCACCAGGGCGGCGACTTCCGGCTGCACGGTGGCGCCGCCGAGGTCCGGGCTGTAGGCGATCCGCCAGCCGGCCACCGACGGACGCAGGGCGTTGCGGTAGTCCGCCCCTTCATAGGGCACGGCATACCAGTCGCGGGCGTCCGGCTCGCTCATCACCGTCAGCATCAGGGCGGAATCGGCGACCGTGCGGGTCATCGGGCCGATATGGGCGACCGAGCCGAAGGGCGAGGCCGGATAGGCCGGGACGCGGCCGAAGGTCGGCTTGATGCCGTAAATGCCGGTATAGCCCGCCGGCATGCGGATGGAGCCGCCGCCATCGGAGCCCTGGTGCAGGGCGCCCATGCCGGTCGCCGCCGCCACCGCCGCTCCGCCGGAGCTGCCGCCCGGCGTCTTGGTGGGGTCCCAGGGATTGCGGGTGATGCCGGTCAGCGGGCTGTCGGTGACGCCCTTCCACCCGAATTCCGGGGTGGTCGTCTTGCCGAGCAGGACGGCGCCATGCTCCTTCAGCCGGGCGACGAACGGCGCGTCCACGTTCCAGGGCCCGTCCTCCTTGACCGTCTTGGAGCCGCGCAGGGTCGACCATCCTTCGGTCAGCGACAGGTCCTTGATCGAGGTCGGCACGCCGTCGACCAGGCCGACCGGCTCGCCCTTTGCCCAGCGCGCCTCCGATTCCTTCGCGCTCGCCAGGGCCGACTCGTGATCGACGAGGCGGTAGGCGTTCAGCTTGCCGTTCAGCGAGTCGATCCGGTCGAGCGCGGCCTTCGTCGCCTCCACCGGGGAAATCGTCTTTCGGGCAAAGCCGTGCAGCAGGTCGGTGGCGGAGAGAAGGGCAAGATCGGTGCTGGTCATCGGAACGTTTCCTCGGCTCGAAGGCTTCATCGCGGCGTCAACCAAACCTTATGAATCTCGGTGCTAGCGTGTCGAGCAGGAACAGCCCTCATGGATGCGATCACAATGGCCATCGACACCTCCCAACTGACCCGGACCGAGCTCTGGCAGTTGCTGACCCTCTGGCGCAACGGCCGGCATGGCCGCGATATTCCTGCCGTCGGCGGGCTGTGCCCGGTCGATGTGGCGCCGTTCCTCGGCCATATCGTCATCGTCGAGGTGGAAGAGCGTACCGATCGGATCCGCTTCCTGCAGATGGGTCGGGAGCTGACGCCGGTCTTCGGCGAGGACATGGTCGGCCGCTATCTCGACCAGATGCCCCTCGCCCTGCGCGGCCATGTCGAGGAATCCTACCGGACCATGATGGCCGAACGCGCGCCGCAATATGCCGAGTTCGAGGTCGCCGGCGACAGCTGGATGGTTATCTTCGAACGGCTGATGCTGCCGTTCTGCGACCCGGCCACGGATCGTGTGGCCGGGGCCATGGTCGCGATCTATCCGCGCATCTCGATCCGCAAGCGGGCCACCGAGGCGGATCGCGCCGAAGAGAGCGTTGCCGCCTGACGGCGCCCGTCAGCCGATCGGCTTGGGCCAGCTCGGGTCGCGGAACTCCTGGATCTCGAAGCGGTAGCTCTCCAGACCCCGGAAGAAGGCGGAGTAGACATTGAACCGCTCGCTGAGTTCCGGAGGGGCCTCGAACTCGACGCCCCGGCTCTTCAGGGTCTCGTAGGCCGCGTCCGCATCGCTCACCACAAAGGAATAGGTCACGGCCGGGTTCTCGGCCGGCGGCCGGTTCGTGCACACGCCCAGGAAGGCGTTCGGCGCCGCCTCGTAGATGTGGCAGAGGTCGAACTGGTTCAGTGCCAGTTTCAGGCCGACCTTGTCGCGCAGGAAGGCCGATCCCGAGGCGAGGTCGCTGGTGTACAGGAACGTGACCTGCTGCTGGATGATGAACGGGGACATTCGGGGCTCCTATGTCGTTGGTGCGGCGGCTGCGTGCCCGGTTATATCCGCCGGCGCTTGAGGTCGCGGATGGTGAAACGGTTCGGATGGACGGCCGCGGCCGTGTCGCGGGCGACCGGCCAGGGTTCCCCCAGCATCTGTGCCACCGCAAGTTCGGCCATCAGCGGAGCGGTTACCAGCCCCCGCGATCCGAGACCGGTCACGGCGAACAGGCCCGGCAGGAAGGGCGGCGGGCCGCCCTCCAGGCGCCTGGCGTCGAAGCGCAGATGGCCGTAGGCCGCCACCAGGGCCGCCGCGTCGCAGAGCGGGCCGGCGATGGGCTGGCGGTCCGGCGTCACCGCACGGATTGCGGCGCGGGCTCCCAGTACACTCGGCGCAGGCTCGAACAGGGCGGTCAATGCTGCGGGAAACAGGCCGAGCGTGCGCCGGTCGTCCGCGTCCTGTTCGGGGACCGGCCAGCCGGACGGGTCGAACCCGCCCCGTGTATAGGTGGCCCCTGCGACATGCCCGCCCGCGATCGCCGGCGAGAGATAGCCCCCGAAGGCGATGCAGCTCTGCAGGCGGCCGCTGGCGGGTGTGGGGGCAAGGCGGGTGATCTGGCCGCGGATCGCCTCCAGAGGCAGCGGAGCGGCGGGAGCGAGCCCTGGCGACAGGTTCGCCGCCGCGAGGACGACCGCATCCGCACGACCCAAGGTCACGCCGTCGCGGTCCAGCAGCGCCCAGCCGTCGGCCACAGGCTCCAGTCGGGCCACCGCCCCCAGACCCGGAGTCCATGACCCGGCGAGGGCGGCGGTCCAGACGGCCGGATCGATCCAGCCGCCGCGCCGGTGCCAGAGCGCCGGGCTATCGAGGGCGACCCCAGCGATCTCGCTCGCCTCGGCCGCGTCGACCAGGGAGGTGGATATGGGGGCCAGAAGGTCGGCCGCTGCCATAGTCTCGAACCGCTTGAGCGTACCGGCGTCCGGGGCAAGTTCCAGGACGCCGGCGCCGCCGATCGGCACGTCGAGCGCCCGTGCCTGGGCGACGGCGTAGCGGAAGGCGGCACCGCTCAGGGCGCCCTGTATGTCGCCGTCGGCCGTCGGCCGCGCCATCGCCAGCCCGGCCGGGTTGCCCGAAGCTTCGGCCGCGAGCCGGCCGTGACGGTCGAGCCAGAGCGTTTCGATCCCCCGCCGGGCCAGGGCCCGCACCGTCGAGGCGCCGGCGATCCCGGCGCCGATGACGGCGACACGGGCAATCGGCGAAGGGGGAGGCGGTGCATACCACGGCTCTCCGGCGAACCCGGCGGCCGGCGCCTCGAATGTCCCGATGATGCAATCCCGCTTGCGGCCGAATCCGCGGCGTTTCTGCACCGCGAATCCCACCTCCGCCAAACCGCGCCGGACGGCGCCGGCGGCGGTGAAGCTGGCGAGCCTGGTGCCGGGCTGGGACAGCCGCGCCACCTGGGCCAGCACGGCCGGCCGCCACATGGAGGGATTCTTGGCCGGAGCGAACCCGTCGAGGAACCAGGCATCGGCCCGTGCCTCCAGACCGGCGAGGGCCTCGGCCGCTTCGCCGATCACCAGGGTCAGGCAGACGCGATCCTCCTCGAACCAGATCCGGTGATGCCCCACGGTTGCCGGGTCGGGGTATCGTTCGGCCAGGCGGCCGGCCAGGTCGGCCAGCCGGGGGAAGGCGGACAGCGCCTCGGAAAGCTGGGGGTGGGAGAGCGGAAAGCCCTCGACCGCCACATAGTGCAGTACGCCGCCCGCCGGCCGCGACTCGCGCCAGAGGCTCCAGGCCGCCAGGAAGTTCAGGCCGGTTCCGAACCCGGTCTCGGCGATGGTGACATGCCGCCGCCCGCCGGCCGGCACGTCGCGCCACAGGCCGGGCAGGCCGCAGCCGTCCAGGAACACATGGGCTGTTTCCGCCAGCCCGTCCTCGCGGGAGAAATACACGTCGTCGAACCGGCTGGAGACCGGCACGCCGTCGCGCAGTTCCAGTCCGGGATCGGTGGCGGCCAGCGGGGCGGGGGAAGCGGGGTCGGTCATGGCCGGGACACTGCCACGGCCGACGCGCCGCCGCCACGTTCCGGGTGACAGGGCGGGGCAGCCGCGCTAAGCCTCCGGAAACCCGGACCTCGATGCCAGCGGAGGCACCCATGAGCGACGAACAACAACCGCCGATCCTGCCCGAGGACGAACAGAAGCGCCTGGCCCTGCGGGTCATGCTCGAAGCCTGGGACGACGCGGTCGCCCAGGGCGCATCGTCGGAGATCGTCGCCTCCTCGGCGATTTTCGCCGCCCTCACCGACATGATCGACATCTACGGCGAGGAAACCGTCGCCGAGATGGTGGCCGAATGGCCGCACCGGATCCGCGAGGGCGAATTCACCCTGAAGCCGCAGGGCGACTGACCGCAAGTCGCCCCGACGGCACTACAGGTCGAAGTTCCGGCTCCAGACGTCGCGCAGGTTGGACAGCTTGCCGGCCGCGAGCGGACCCGCCTCGGCGGCCTTGATCGCCAGCTCCAGATGCTCGAGTTCCGCCAATCCGACGACGACGCAGGACAGGTCCTCGTTGGCCAGCGAGAAGCGGATCGCCGTCTCGGCCCGGCTCTCGCCCGGCGACCCCGCGGCCTCCATGGCGGCGCGGGCCCGTTTGGCTTCCGCCACCAGATCCCGGTTCTCCGGCGTGATCGCCACCTCGCGGCCGTGGCGGACGTCGGTCGCCAGCACGCCGGCGGCGAAGACGCGGATGTTCATGATGCCGACCTCGTGCCGCCGACAGGCCGCCATCAGGCCCGAGAAGTCCTGGGCATCCAGGCCCTCGATCGGTTCGGCGGCGGCCGCCGTCGGGTTCAGCATGTTGTAATAGACTTGGGCGGTGGCGACCTTGCCGCTTTCCACCACCCTGATGCAGGAGGCCGGGTCGCCCAGTGCGGTGAAACCGACGTGGTCGGTGAGCCCCTCGCTGCGCAGGTCGTCCAGGATGTCGGCGATCCCGCCGTCGCCGATCACGTCCTCCACGCCCACATGCTGGCCGGTGGCCTGGGGTTCGACCGGGTTGTGGAGCTGGAACAGGCTGACCTTGTCCAGGCGCAGGCGGTCGAGGCTCTGCTCGATACCGCGCCGGATCTGGCTCTTGTGGTCCTCGCCGCTTTCCAGGTCGAGGCGGACCTTGGTCGACACGTGGGGCCGTTCCGCCTGGTCAAGTTCGGCCAGCAGCCAGCCCAGCGCGATCTCAGATTGTCCCTGGCCGTAGTCGCCGGCGGTGTCGATCCAGTTGATCCCGGCGTCGATCGCCCGGCGGATCGCCGCCCTTTTTATCTCGTCGTCCTGATGGATCAGAATGCCGCCGACCCAACCGCCGCCGAATACCATCTCCGATATCTGGAGGTGTGTTTTACCCAACTGACGCGTGTTCATCTGCTTCTCTCCCTGGAAATCCTTACTGTATTATCCTTAATATGGTTAAGGGTGATCGCATTCGTGCGGTCACAGACGAAACGAACAGGGGGTGGCGACCATGCTCTCTGCACTCGCGTTCCGCCAGTTGATATCCATCGGTCATCTTACGTTGATCGATCCCGATGGTAACCGTCACGAATGCTACGGATCCGCCGATGGCCCGCGGGCCACGGTCAGGATCCTCGACCGAAGTCTCGACCGCCGGTTGATGCTCAATCCCGAGCTGGCGATCGGCGAGGGCTACATGAATGGTGGCCTCGTCCTCGAAGAGGACAGCACGCTCTACGATTTTCTCGATCTCTGTATGGTCAATATCGGCAGCGTGCGCGAAGGCACCATGCGCAAGCTGTTGGCCGGGATCCGCGGCATCCGGGCGGCGATCCGGAACTGGAACCCGGTACATCTGGCCCAGGGCAAGGTTGCCCATCACTACGACCTGAGCGACGAGCTGTTCGACCTCTTCCTCGACAGCGATCGCCAGTACAGCTGCGCCTATTTCCTGAACCCGGACGACGACCTGGAAACGGCCCAGTGGAACAAGAAGCTGCACCTGGCCGCCAAGCTGAACCTCAAGTCGGGTCAGCGGGTGCTCGATATCGGGTCGGGCTGGGGCGGTCTCGGCCTGTTCCTGGCCAGTCTCGTCGACGACCTGCAGGTCGACGGCGTCACCCTGTCCCGCGAACAGCACGCGGTCTCCAACCGCCGAGCCGAGGAGGCCGGCGTGGCGGACCGGGTCCGGTTCCATCTGAAGGACTACCGCGAGGTCGAGGATCAGTTCGACCGCATCGTGTCGGTCGGCATGCTGGAGCATGTGGGGCCGCGGCACTATGACGAGTTCTACGGTCAGGTGAACCGACTGCTGCGCCCCGACGGCATCGCCGTGGTCCACTCGGTCGGCGTCTTCAACCGGCCGGAGCCGCAGAACCAGTGGATGGAGAAATACATCTTCCCCGGCGCCTACACGCCCTCCCTGCGCCAGCAGTTCACCGCCATCGAGCAGACCCGGCTGTACACCACGGACGTGGAGATCCTGCGCCAGCATTATGCGGAAACGCTGAACCGCTGGCGGCTGAGTTGCGCCGAGGAGAAGGAACGGATCGTCGCGATGTACGACGAGCGCTTCTACCGAATGTGGGAGTTCTATCTGACCGCCTGCGAGACCGCGTTCCGGCACGGCTCGTTGATGGTCTTCCAGATCCAGCTCGCCAAGAACCTCTATGCCGTGCCCCAGACCCGCGACTACATCGCCGATTTCGAGCGGCGCTGGCGGGGGCGGGGCGCGACGACGCTCCGTCAGGTTGCCGGTGCCGGCATGGTGCGGAGGACGCCGACGCCGGACGCGCCGCAGGAGACGGAGGAGCCCAGGCGGGCTTGATGTTTCAGGGATTTCCCGGCATGTGATACGCCGCCGTCCGGACCCTGGACGGCGGCGTTTTTTTTGGGGGATCCATGGCCGCTGCTTCCGACATTTCGACCCGCCTGGGAACCGGCGAGCGCGACGGCGCCCTCATCACCGCGCTGGCCGCGAAGGTCGGGACCCCGTTCTGGCTGTATGACGCCGCCCGGATCGAGAGCCAGATCGCCCGTCTGCGCGGCTTCGACACCATCCGTTACGCCCAGAAGGCCAGCAGCAATCTCGACCTGCTGCGCGTGATGCGCCGCAATGGTGTGAAGATCGACGCGGTCTCCAACGGCGAGATCGCCCGGGCGCTGGCGGCGGGCTATCAGGCGGGCGGGGACGAGTTGGTCTTCACCGCCGACATCTTCGACCGGCCGACCCTGGAGCGGGTGGCCGAGCTCGGCATCCCGGTCAATTGCGGCTCGCCCGACATGATCGACCAGATCGCCACGGTCAGCCCCGGCCACAAGATCTGGCTGCGGATCAATCCCGGCTTCGGCCATGGTCACAGCAACAAGACCAATACCGGCGGCCCGTTCTCCAAGCACGGCATCTGGCACGAGGAGCTTCCCGCTCTCGGCCCGCGGATCGAGGCGGCCGGGCTCGACCTGGTCGGCCTGCACATGCATATCGGCTCGGGCGTCGATTACGGCCATCTGGAACGGGTGGGCGACGCCATGATCGAGGCCTACCGCGCGCTCGGCATGCCGGTGAAGGCGGTCTCCGCCGGCGGCGGGCTCTCCGTGCCGTATCATGACGGCGGCAGCGAGATCGACACCGAGCATTACGTCAGGCAGTGGGACTCCGCCCGGCTGGCGATCCAGCAGCACCAGGGCTCGCCGGTGGAGATGGAGATCGAGCCGGGCCGCTTCCTGGTTGCGGCGGCCGGCTGTCTCGTGGCCGAGGTGCGCGCGGTCAAGAAGGTGGCGGACCGCTTTTTCGTGGTCGTGGACGCCGGTTTCAACGATCTGGCCCGGCCGGCGATGTACGGCAGCTATCACCGCATCGGCTTCGTGGATGCCGCAGGGGTTCCGGTGACGGGGGTGGCCCATCCGGTCGCTGTCGCCGGCCCGCTCTGCGAGTCCGGGGACGTCTTCACCCAGGGCGATGGCGGGGTCGTGGAGTTCCGCGGCCTGCCCCTGCCGGCGGTGGGGGATTTCTGCGTCTTCGCCGATGCCGGCGCTTACGGTGCGGCGATGTCGTCGAACTACAATTCCCGGCCGCTGATCCCCGAGATCGTGATCGACGGCGCGCAGGTCCGCCTGGCCCGGCGGCGGCAGACGATGGAAGAACTGCTCGCCCTGGAAACCGGCGAGACCTTGGACCTGGCCTGACCGCTCCGGTCAGGCGGCGGGGCTGAGCGGCAGGGTGAGGCGGACGGTCGTCCCCTCGTTCACCCGGCTTTCGACCGACAGCGTGCCGTTCATGGTCCGGGCAAGCGACTGGCAGATGGTGAGGCCGAGCCCGACGCCGCCGGCCGCGCGGGCGTAGGACGACGAAAGCTGGACGAACGGTTTCATGATCTCCTCCAGCTTCTCGGAGGGGATCCCCATGCCGTCGTCGGACACCGAGAGGGCCAGCCGGCCGTCCCCGGTGAGCGTCGCCGAGACCTGCACGTTGGCGGCCGTGCCGGCGTATTTCAGGGCGTTGTTCAGCAGGTTGGCGAGGATCTGGATCACCGCGCGACGGTCTGCCAGCGCGACCATCTCCTCCTTTTCGGCCATCACCGACAGGGCCACGCCGCTATTCTCGAACTCGACCCGCAGCCGGTTCGCGGTCTCCAGCATCAGCGGCACGACGTCCACATGCTCGATCGACGCCGGTCGGCTGCCGCTCTCGATCCGCGACAGGTCCAGGATGTCGTCGATGATCGACAGCAGGAACCGGCCGCTCTGCCGGATGTCGCCCACATACTCGACCGCCCGGTCCCACACCCGGCTGTTGCGCGGGCTGTTTTCCAGCAGTTCGCTGAAGCCGATGATGGCGTTCAGCGGCGTGCGCAATTCGTGGCTCATCACCGCCAGGAAGGTGGACTTCGCAGCACTGGCTTCCTCGGCCCGCCGCAGGGCCACCAGGACGTCCTGGCTGGCCTTGTTCAGCTCCTCGTCGCGCCGGAACCGGGCTACGCACAGCGCCGCGTAGGCGGCGATCAGGAGGATCAGGACCGGCACGGTGATGTAGAGGTAGCTGGTGAAATTCGGCCAGCCTTCCCGCGGGGTCGCCAGGATCCGCCACGATCCGGTCGGGATCACCACGTCCAGGCTGATCGGCTCCAGCGCCCGGATCCCCGGTTCGCCCCAGATGATCTCCGCGTTCTCCAGCTCGCCGTTTCGCCCGGACAATGCCAGGTGATAGGTCTCGGCGAAGCGGTCGTAGCCGGCATGCTCCAGCAGCCCGGTGAAGTCGATGACGGTGGAGGCGATGCCCCAGAGCTTACGGGACCCGTTCGCGTCCGCCCGCAGGAAGATCGGGAAGCGGGCGATCAGGCCGATGCCGCCCTGGACGAGGGCGAGCGGGCCGGCCACGACGATCCGCTGCTCGTCGATCACCTTTTTCACTTCCGGCCACTGGCTCTCGTTGCGTCGGTAGTCGAGGCCGACCGCCTGCTCGTTCCCGGCGAACGGGTACATGTGGGAGACGACGAGGTCCTTGGCCAGCGCCAGGTTGCGGATGTGCTTCGGCGCGCCCTCCAGGATATCCTGGGCGATCAGGTCGAATTCCTCAGGCGTCATGTTGGGTCGGGCGCGGACATAGCCGACCATGCCGCGGATGAGCTGGACGTCGCGGCTGAGGATCTGCTGCAGCGAGGCGCGCAGCAGGTTCAGGTCCTCGCGGGCCCGGTTCTCGGCGTTGCGGCGGGCCATATCGGCGAGGACGAACTCGACCAGCAGGGCGCAGGCCAGTCCCAGCACGGCGGCCACCGCCACCCGACGGATCGCGTAGCGCAGCAGTCGCGCTCGGTCGGTCCGGCCGGGTCCCGCATCGTCGGTCATGATCAAGGCGTTCTGCATCGGTTGGCCTGCCAGAATGCCCCATGGTGGCTGGAAAGACGATCCCGTCCGGGTGCGACGCGGGGAGCCGATTGAATACCGGGTCTGGTTAATTTTTCATCACCGCTCGGCACCCAACACTCTCGGCGGCTTCCGGCCGGACGGGCGGATGGCTATGCTGCCGCCAACAACGACCAAGAACGCGAAGGGACGGAAATGACCGGCGAAGAGATCGCGCGCATCCTCGAGCGCCTGCCACAAATGGCCAATGAAAACAGCAACCTGATCCGCCGCGGCCGGACCCTGAGCGGCGAGTTCCTGGTCCAGGCCGACGACGTGCCGGTGCATATCCGGGTGCACGAGGGCCGGGTCGAAGCGGTCGAGACCGGGCCGTTCCGCATGCGCGCCTGGCGCTTCGCCATCAAGGCCGAGGCCTCTGCCTGGGCCCGCCACTGGGAGCCGATGCCGGCCCCCGGATACCACGACGTGATCGCCATGACCCGGCTCGGCGTCGCCCGTCTGGAGGGCGACCTGCAGCCGCTCATGGCACATCTACGTTATGTGAAGGAGGTATTGGCGTTACCCAGACGTAACGCAAAACCCGCCGAACCGGCGGCCGGGAGGGCCTGAGCATGGCGATTCAGTACGAACCGATCGTCGGCCGCTATGCGACCATCGAGATCGGCGGCCGCGCCTGCCGCGTCTATATCGAGGAGGCCGGTCAGGGTATCCCGCTGCTCTGCCTGCACACCGCCGGGTCCGACGGCCGCCAGTACCGCCACATGATGACCGACCCGGAGATCACGTCGACATTCCGCGTCATCGCCTTCGACCTGCCGTGGCACGGCAAGTCGAACCCGCCGGTCGGCTTCCACGAGGAGGAGTACCGGCTGACCTCCGACCTCTATACCGACGCCATCCTCGCCGTGGCCGACGCCATGGAGCTCGACCGCCCCGCCGTCATCGGCTGCTCCATGGGCGGGCGCATCGTGCTGAACCTGGGCGCCCATCACGCCGACAAGTTCCGCGCCCTGATCGGGGTCGAATGCGCCGACCACCAGACCTCCTGGTACGACACCAACTGGCTGCACCGCGGCGACGTCCATGGCGGCGAGGTCTGCGCCGCCATGGTCTCCGGCCTGGTCGCACCGCAATCGCCGGACGAGTACCGCTGGGAGACCCTGTGGGGCTACATGCAGAGCGGGCCGGGGATCTTCAAAGGCGACCTCTACTTCTACCGCGAGGACAGCGACTACCGCGACCGTACCCACTTGATCGACACCGGCCGCTGTCCGCTCTACCTGCTGACCGGCGAGTACGACTATTCCTGCACCCCGGAGGATACCGAGCGCACGGCCGCCGCCATCGACGGGGCCGAGGCGGTGATCATGAAGGAATGCGGCCACTTCCCCATGAGCGAGAACCCGGCCGTGTTCCGCGACTACATCCTGCCGGTGCTGGAGAAGATCCGCGCCGCCGGGTGAGGGCGCGCCTGACGAGCGCCAATACGCAACTGAACGGTTGCGTATTGGCGCCGGATGTATATCTTAAAGGCAACCAGGAGGTTGCCGATATGACCGATCGCATCGTCAAGCAGGTGGATCTGAAGGCCCCCGTCTCCCGAGTGTGGGAGGCACTGACCGATCACGTGAAGTTCGGGGAATGGTTCCGGGTTCGGCTCGACCAGCCCTTCGTGCCGGGGGCGGACTCCACCGGGCAGATGACCTATCCCGGCTACGAGCACATGCCCTGGTTCGCCACTGTGGAGCGGATGGAGCCGCAGCGCCTGTTCTCCTTCCGCTGGCATCACGCCGACGGGGACGACGGCAGCACGCTGACCGACGAGCCCGCCACCCTGGTCGAATTCCGGTTGGAGCCGCTGCCGGGTGGTGCCGGGGAGGGCACGCGGCTGACCATCACCGAGAGCGGCTTCGAGGCGATCCCCGACCCGCGCCGACTGGAGATCCTGCGCGGCAACACCAGGGGCTGGGAGATGCAGGCGGAGAACCTGAAGGCCTATGTCGATGCCGTCGGCACCTGATCCGGCACCGCGGCGCCCGTCCCAGCCGGACCGGGACCGGGCCGCGCGGGTCTTCGCGGCCTTGGGCGACGGGACCCGGCTGGCCCTGCTGTCCCGCCTCTGCGAGGGCAGCCCCCGGTCGCTGGTGGAACTGACCGAGGGCACCGGCCTGACCCGCCAGGGGGTGGCCAAGCATCTGGGCGTGCTGGAACAGGCGGGCGTGGTCGCCCGCAGCCGCGTCGGCCGCGAAAGCCGCTTTTCCGTGCGCCAGGAAAGCCTGGCCGACGCCCGCCGCTACCTGGACACCGCCTCGCGGCAATGGGACGAGGCGATCGAGCGGCTGAAGGGGTTTGTGGAGGGGTGAGGGCTACACCTGTGTGTCGGCGGATATTTGAAGAGCTATTGAATATGAGCCGAGCGGCCCTCAATCAGTAAAGCGCAGATGTTCCCGTTTTGATCTAGTGGAGATTTGATCGCCTAAAATTCTTGGTTGTGGTTTGATTGCCGCATGCCGGTGGAACTGCCCGAAATCGCAGCAGCTTACAAAGTCATACCCGGAACACCGAAATGGGAGTTCCGTGACGCTGAGCGTCTTACGTTAGTGAGTGCTTTAGATATAGACGGAATTACAATTGAAGGGCTGAGATTTCGATCTACAGCGTTTGTGCGGTTGCCTCAGGAGTGTGTGACCTTCCAGCTGGAGTATCTACCTCCGCGCAGCAACGTCAAAGGTGGCGCGTTTGAGCGGCTGGAATGGCGTCCCTTAAAAGGCCATAATAACAAAGGGATAGGGCCTCCAGAATTGCAGCATTTTCAGCAGCAGGGCACTCACCACCATCTATTCGATGTCAATTGGAGAGCGCAGGCGAAGAGAGTTCGCCGGGGGGAACTGCCAATTTCGATCCCGGTAGATCCTGATCCAGCCTCCTTTGAGGAGGTGCTTGCTTTGGTGGGGGAAAAATTTAGAATCAACAATATACATGTTGTGGTTCCACCGCCGTGGGAGGCGACGCTGCTGTGAATACCGTTGTTGCTCAACGGGATATCGAGCAGTTCAGGAAAATTGTCGAGGATGCGGCAAGCAAGCTCGTCAGCACCCAGCATAGACCTGACAGCTCATACATACAGACGCCACTCCTATACCCGAGTGGCGCCAATGTGGTCGTGCGCGTCGATGGGGGGCCGGAGAGATTTACGATTTCAGACTTCGGTACTGGATACAATGAAGCTGAGTTGATGGGTGGAACGCATATGTTTGCCCGCCATGCTCGATTGATCGCAGAGGCCGCTGGAGTCGGTTTCGACCATCATGCGTTTTTCGTGGTGCATGTGGTACGTGCACAATTACCAGGAGCGATCATAGCTGTTTCAAATTGTAGCCAAGAAGCAGTACACGTCTCTGCGCTTCGCATGGCGGAGAGAAAAACTAAAGATGAAGTTGAGAGGCTATACAATACTCTGGTGGGCGTTTTTAAAAAGGATAACGTGCAAAAGGATGCAGAAGTAATTGGTGCATCAAATACTAAGCATCATGTGAGTACGCTTGTTACTGCCTCAAGGCGTGGCTCTGTTTTTGATTTTGTGGCGAACCATCATAATTCGATAGCCCACGCTTCTATGAAATTCAGCGACATAGCTCGTTTGGAGACACCTCCTGAGCGCGTTGCAGTTGTCCGTAACAAGTCGGAAATGGGAACTTATCTCGAACTGCTTTCGCAGTCGGCAAATGTCATTGATAGAGAAGCATCTACTGCTGCGTATAAGCGATTAGTCGAGGCCGCGTGATAGTTTGTGCTGGTTAGAGCATGTTCAGCAGTATTGGATTTTAGGAAACTCCCTCCCTTGCATTCCCGCCCCCCGGGGCGCTCAAATAGGGGCAGGCCGCGCCAAAAGCGGCCGCAGCAAGATTCCCGCTGGACTGTCACTCCTGACACGACCGCCAAGGATCGGCACCAGATTCCACCGGAGGAAACCGCCATGAACGACATGACCCCCGTGAAGGTCGCCCGCCCCGCCGGTATCAGCGACGCCGAGTGGCAGCTCCGGGTCGAGCTCGCCGCCGCCTACCGCATGGTCGATTATTTCGGCTGGTGCGAGCTGATCTACGGCCACCTCACCGCCAAGGTGCCGGGCCCCGACCTGCATTTCCTCATCAACCCCTACGGCCTGAACTACGACGAGGTCACCGCCTCCAACCTGGTGAAGATCGACGTCGAGGGGAACAAGATCGACACGGACAACCCATACGGGGTGAACCAGGCCGGCTTCGTCATCCATTCCGCCGTCCACATGGCCCATAGCGAGCTGCACCAGGTGGTGATGCACACCCATTCGCGCTCGGGCATGGCGATCGCCGCGGTCAAGGAGGGCGTGCTGCCGATCTCCATGGGCTCCACCGCCTTCGTCGACCGGATCAGCTACCACGACTACGAGGGCGTCAGCCTGTATCTCGACGAGCGAGACCGCATCGTGGAGAGCCTGGGCGACAACCACGCCATGGTGCTGAAGAACCACGGGCTGCTGACCACCGGCCGCACCGTGGCCGAGGCCTTCCTGTGGCTGTACCGGCTGGAGCGCGCGGCCCAGGTGCAGATCGATGCCGGCTCGGCCGGGACCCTGAACATCATCACCGACAACGTCGCCAAGAAGTCCGGCGCCGACGTCAACGGCTTCGCGGAATCCGCCGCCGAATACGGCGCACTGGAATTCGCCGCCCTGATGCGCAAGATGGACAGGATCGACCCCAGCTTCCGCGACTGACCCCGGCCAATCCCGGCCTTGAGCCGGGACGGGGCGGGGCCGGTAGGGGGCGCAACCGGCACAGACGGGAATCATGCAGGCGGACGAGACCGACGAACGGTTCTGGGAGCGCAAACCGCTCTCGGCGATGACCCCGGCCGAGTGGGAGAGCCTGTGCGACGGCTGCGGCAAGTGTTGCCTGGTCAAGCTGCAGGACGCCGATACCGACGAGATCTCCTATACGGACGTCGCCTGCAAGCTGCTGGACTGCGATAGCTGCCGCTGCTCGGACTATCCCAACCGCAAGAAGATCGTGCCGGACTGCGTGGTGCTCAGCGTCAAGCTGGTGAGCCAGCTCAAGTGGATGCCTTCGACCTGCGCCTACCGCCTGCTGAACGAGGGCAGGCCGCTCTACTGGTGGCACCCGCTGGTCAGCGGCGACGCCAACACCGTGCACGAGGCCGGGATCTCCGTGCGCGGCCGGGCGATCTCGGAGACGGTGGTGGACGACGAGGAGCTGCTCGAGCACATCGTCGACTGGCCGGCGTGAGGGGGAACTTTTCTTTTACCGACTTCCTGGACGCTCCGAAGGAGTGATCCAGGACCCTGTGATCGACGCCGGGGACACGGTCCTGGATAGGACCTTCGGCCCTTCCAGGACGTCGGTTGGGGGGAGAAGGTGACCGTCGCAGGACTGGCACCGGGCCCGCGCGATCCCCATATCCCGACCACCTGAACAGCGTATGAGAATGAGGACCCGATGAGCCGAGGCATGTGGATACTGGCGGCGATTCTCGCCGTGCTGGCCATCAGTCAGATCTATATGGCCGAGAGCGGCAAGCTCGACCGGCCCTGGGCGGAGTGCAAGGAGAGCCTGTTCACCCAGGTCTTCTCCAACACCTGCACCCCGCGCGACGGCGGCCTGGGCCCGAGCACCGCCGACGGTCAGGTGGCGCCCGCTCCAGCCCCCGAGCGCGAACAGAGCGGCGGCCGGATCTCGGTCGAGGGCGGCATCGACAAGGTCGACCGCGGCCAGTGATCGGCCGGCGGACCCGCCCCTGACCGGGGCGGGCTGCCGGGCGACGGCTGGCGCTCAGAGTGCGCCGGCCGCCTTCAGCTCGTCGAGGCGGGTGTTGCTCTCCTCGAACAGGCGCACCAGCTTCTCGCTGTCGTAGGGCGCCTCCTTCAGGGTCTCGTCGTCCCACTCGCTGCGGCCCGGCGCGAAGAAATCGCCGCCATAGACATGCAGCGCGCCGGTCAGCTTCGACAGCGGATTGGTGACCGAGTGGATCGCCGTCTCGCCGAGCCAGACCGCTTCCTTCTCGCCCATCTCCTTGCCGCCGAGCTGCTGCAGCCCCTCCGGCGTGCGCCGCCAGAAGGTGTTCAGCTCAGCCCCGGTATAGATGCCGATCGACGCCCACATGTTGTGGTTGTGCGGCATCAGGTGCATCTCCGGTCCCCAGACCAGGTTCAGCACGGTCAGCCGGTCGGAGCGGTGCAGGGTGTTGACCCCGGCCTGCTGCGGCTCGCCCAGCGCCTTCATCAGCGCGCTCGGGTCTTCCACCGCGCGGGCGACGACCTCCTGGGCCGCGCGCTCCGGCGTCTTCTCGTCCAGGGCCGCGTAACACTCCTCGATGAACCGATCGAGATCGAACATTGGTATCCTCCCAAATCTGTTGCCCGGAGTATGCCGCAGCCGCCGGGCCCATGGAATGCGCCGAAGGCGGCTGCGGCGGTTCGTATCACTAGGCGGCGATCTCCACCGGCGCCGGCTCTGAAGTGACGGCGAGGCAGGCGGCGGCCACCTCGCGGCCCTTCAGGCGGAAGTGGTCGAGGAAGAAGGCCTTGTGCTCGGCGCTCTCGTGGAACCGGTGCGGGGTGAGCACGGCCGACAGGACCGGCACGTCGGCCTCCATCTGCGCCTGCATCAGCCCGGAGATCACGCTCTGGGCGACGAAGTCGTGGCGGTAGATGCCGCCGTCGACTACGAAGGCGGCGGCGACGACCGCCTGGTACGTCCCCGACCGCGCCAGCCGCCGGGCCAGCAGCGGGATCTCGAAGGCGCCGGGCACGTCGTAGACGTCGACCGCGAAGCCGCCGGGCCGGTCGCGGCCGAGGCTCTCCAGGAACGAGACCCGGCAGGCATCGACGATCTCGGCATGCCAGCGCGCCTGAATGAAGGCGATCCGGCCGGTCCGGGGGGAGGGGGTGGTGGTGGTTTCGGTGCTCTGATTCATGGCTGTCCTCCTTGGACAAAAGCGGTGAATCAGGACGTACGAACTCGCGGGCGCGGCCCGGCTGTCCCGGTCGCGCTCTCTCCTTCGTTATCTTTCATCCGGACTGTGACCGTCGGCTCCGGGATCGCACCGGATCTGCTGACCCCTCGGATGTTACGCCGAGGGCGCTCGCGGGCTGAGCCCCGGACACGGTCCGGAGCATCACCGCCGGTGGGGACTTCCACCCCGCCCCGATAACGCGCCGCACCACCGGTGCGGCGGCGGGACACTACAGCGGCGGCACGGGGGCGTCGAGAGGGCCGATCTATGCCGGGCGCGGCGGGAAGACGATGGTGACCGTGGTGCCCGCGTCCGGCGCGCTGTCGATACCGAGGGTGCCGCCGTGCAGCTCCATCAGCGACTTGCAGATGGCCAGCCCCAGCCCGACACCTTCGCGCGAGACCATGTGTCCGCTGCCGACCTGGCCGAACCGTTCCAGCGCGCGTTCGACCTCCGGCGCGGTCATGCCGATGCCGGTGTCGCGGATCGTGATCCGCACGCCGCCCTCGTTGGTCGCCTCGGAGGAGACGGCGACCGAGCCGCCGTTCGGCGTGAACTTGATCGCGTTCTCGGCGAGGTTCAGGACGATCTGTTTGATGCGCAGGCTGTCCGCGAAGGCGGGCGGGGTGTCGGGTGCGGCCTCGAAGGTCAGGGCGATGTCCTTCGAGCTGGCCCGCGGCGTCAGCATCGCCGCGCATTCCCGGAACACGTCGCCGACGCCGACATATTGCGGGGCGATGGTGAGCTGGCCCGCCTCGATCCGCGCCACGTCCAGGACCTCGTTGATCAGTTCGAGCAGATGCATGCCGGACTCGTGGACGTAGCGGGCGCATTCCAGATACCGGTCGTCGCCGACGGGGCCGTAGACCCGCTGGCTGATCATCCCGGCAAAGCCGATGATCGAGTTCAGGGGCGTGCGCAGTTCATGGCTCATATTGGCCAGGAAGTCGGTCTTGGAGCGGTTGGCCATCTCGGCTTGAAGCAGCGCGCGGCGAAGTTCCTGGGTGCGGTCGCGGACATTGCGTTCCAAGTCGCGGTTGGCGGCCTCCAGCGCGCTCTTCGCCTCGAGCAGGTCGTGCTGGGCGTGCTTGAGCGCGGTGATGTCGGTCTGCAGGACCAGCAGCCCGCCGTCGCGGGTCGGCTTGGCCCGGATCAGATAGGTGGTGCCGTTGGGGCGGGTCACCTCCTTCACGATCTCCCGGCCGCTGCGCCGTTCGGCCAGGATCTCCTGGATCCGGGACTCCGGGGCGATCTCGGCCTTCACGTCCTTGGTCCGCTGGTTGAGCCGGAGCAGCTCCTCCATCGTGTAGGTCGTGATCTGGTCCTGCGGCGGCACCTCGGGATTCAGCTCGTGGTACCGGTTGTTGGTGAACACCACCCGCTCGTTGGAGTCATAGAGCCAGACGCCGTCCGACGAGGTGTCGAGGGCGGAGCGCAGCATCTCGGACGTCGTGGTGCTGGTGTTCAGGGTGCGGGTGAACCGCAGCAGACCGATGGCGAAAAGCGCCATGCCGGCGGCGACCGGGAGCAGCTCGGCGAGCCCATAGCGGTCCGCGATCAGGGCGTGGCCCGCCTCGGACGCGGCGAACCCGACGAAGCCGGCGGCCATCCAGCGCAGACCGGGGCGGACGCCGGGCGCGTGAGTGCGCGAGATCCAGACCAGCAGGAATGCGATCGAGAGAAACAGGAAGGTCTGAACTGCGTCCGACTGAAAGGATGTCACCGATAATACCCAGGAGTTTCCGGTGTCTGACGGACAGAATAGCGGAACGGCGACTCCGTTAGAACCGGCGGACGGCCCTAAGGTCAAGGAGAGTTGGCCCGACCCGACCTCCGGGGAGCGACGGTCGCGGTGGCGCAACAGGTGTCGCGGCCCGATCGGCGCCCGTCAGCAGGGACCTCGTGTCTGCCCGCGGCTGAGGGGCGGACCGACCCTCCCACGATGAGAGCCGGCGCCTAGGTCTTCCCGCCCCGCCGCATCAGCCGGAAGGCCATCGGCGCCAGGATCACGATGAAGCCGATGCGGAAGATGTGGTGGGTGGCCACGAAGGCGACGTCGCGGCCGAGCGCCAGGGCGATCAGGCTCATCTCCGCCAGCCCGCCCGGGGCATAGGCCAGCACCAGAATGAACCACGGCACGCCGGTGATCCGCTCCAGCGCGAGCCCGAACAGCACGCCCGACACCATCAGGATTATGGTCGAGCCGATGGAAATCGTGACCACCCGCATGATCGTCTTCAGCGGTGTGCCGGCGAAGCGGCAGCCGATGCCGGTGCCCATCACCACCTGGGCGCAGGCGACGAGCAGGCTCGGCGGGCTCGCCTCGGTGACGCCGGCGAGGTGGATGATCCCCGACATCGCCATCGGCCCGACCAGGAAGGCGGCCGGAATGCGCAGCAGCTTGCCGACCACCGCGCCGATTACTGCGCAGCCGGCGAGGATCGCCCAGTCCTCCACCGCCATGTCGAGCCCGCCCCCCGGCGGCAGCAGGGTCGCCGAGGGCGTGTAGTCGGCGAAGATCCGGAACACGAACGGGATCGTCATGACGACGAGCAGAATGCGCGCGGAGTGGGTGAGGGCGATGATCCGGTCGTCGCCGCCCATGGCGCGGCCGACCAGCACCATCTCGTTCAGGCCGCCCGGCGAGGCCGAGAAGTAGGACGTCACCGCGTCGTAGCCGCCGACCTTGCGGAAATACCAGGTGACCAGCGACCCGGCGGTGATCGCGTAGACCAGCAGGCCGCTGATCGTGATCGCCCATTCCCCGGCGCGGTCGATCAGCTCGGGCCGGAAGGCGCTGCCCAGCATGACGCCCAAGACGGCGATCATCGCCGTGCGCAGCCGGTAGTCGATGCGGATATCGGCGCCGGCGACCGAGGCGATGGTGGTGGCGACCATGGCGCCCATCATCCAGGGCAGCGGCAGCTTGAGCCAGGCGAAGAGGAAGCCGCCGGCCGTCCCGATCGCCAGCGCCAGAACCATGGAGCCGCTGCGCTTGCCGGCGGTCATCTTGTCGCCGCCGGGCTTGCCGGGCGTCTCCTCCGGAATCAGGTCGTCGTCCGGGTCCGGGCCGCCGTTCTGCGGGCCGGCGGGTTTCTTGTCGCTCTCAACCATCGACGATCCGTCCCAGGCGGACTGCCGTCTGGCCCGGGGCGGGCGCGCGCGACGGCATGATCAGAATGCAATTGTCATAGGGGGTGACCACCGGCTCGCCGTCGTCATGGGCGATCACGGTGCCGGCCCGCTCGATCTTCTCGGCGCCGAGATAGTCGGCCACGAAGGCGAAGTTCCGGCCCCGCGCGGTGATCGCCTCGGTGACCTGGATGACCTCCTGGGGCGGCGGCGCGGCGCGGTGGGCGGCCGGGACGTCCTGCGGATCCAGCATGCCGGTCGCCACCAGGAACCGGTCGAACGCCTCTCGCGCCACCGGCAGGGTCCCGGCGGCCCAGTGTTGGCCGGCCTCCAGCAGCAGGGCGGCGCGCGGGTCGGACGGATCGTTGAAGACGCCGTAGTCGCGCATCCGCGCCCCGGCGGCGTGGCCGGCATCGGTGACGATGCTGGCCGGGGTGCCGACCTTGCGGGCCAGGGCCACGCCCTTGTCGCAGGACCCGGCCAGCATCAGCGGCGGCACCGGGTTCGCCATGGAGTGGATGTCCAGCAGCATGTCGACCGTGTCGAGCAGCGGGCGGATGGCCCGGGCGCGGGCGAGCTCCACCGAGGAGCGCCGGCCGTCCAGGGTGGAGCGGTCCCAGACCCGGTTCATGTCCTCGTCGACGAAGCGCGACAGGGTCGGATAGGCGGGATCGAAGGATCGATAGGCGGCGACGTTGCAGAAGCCGAGGGTCAGCCGGCCGGCCCGCGGCCGCTTGCCGGAGGCCAGGAACGCGTCGAGCACGATGGCGCCGCACAGCTCGTTGCCATGGGTGATCGCGGTCACCATCACATGCGGGCCGTCCGTGCCCGAGTCGAGGGTGGTGAAGAACGGGATCCGGGTATTGCCGGCCCGCCAGCGCTCGATATCCGGAGCCTGCAGTTCGACCGGCCAGGATCCGGAGGGACCGCTGGCGGTCACGCCGTCACCGGGCGGGCTGGGCCGGGACCGTGCAGTGCGGGAGCGGGGGGAGGGGACATCGAGGCGGTCGGGCTGTGATCGGTGGTTGGCAGGGTCGGCAGGCAGGCGCGGCAGGCGGGGGCGACAGGCGGGGGCGACAGGCTGGGGCGGAGCGCGGGACGGCGTCGGATTCAGGCTATGCCAAGGCCGAGGCGAACACCATAGGACAACCGATTGATCCGCCGCGGCGATCCCGTGGCGGCTGGTTAATTCCGGTCGGTCGGGATTGTCTGCGCGTGTCGTTTCCGCCATGCTCTGGCCTTCGCGCGTGCAACGACACGACGGTGCGTGCCAACCAATCCTATTGCAATGATGGAGGCAGGGATGAGTTTTATTCGTCGGCTGGGTATTACGGCGGTCGCCATGGCGGCCTTGGCCGGCCCGGCGATGGCCGAGGACATTACGATCGGTATCCGAAGTGAGCCGTCGTCCATGGATCCGTATTTCCACAACCTCACCCCGAACAACAGCCTGATCGGGCATGTTTTCGTGCGTCTCGTCGATTTCGACGCGAATCAGCAGCTGTTCCCGAGTGCCGCCGAGTCGTACCGGGCGATCAACGACACCACCTGGGAGTTCAAGCTCCGCCCCGGTGCGAAGTTCCACGACGGCACCGACCTGACGGCGGACGACGTGATCTACTCGTTCGCGCGGGCCGACGGCTACACGGGCGGCAACTCCTCGTTCCGGATCTACACCAAGGGCAAGACCGTCACCAAGGTGGACGACTACACGCTGCACATCAGCACCGAGGGTCCCTACCCGCTGATGCCGAACGACCTGACCAGCGTCATGATCATGTCTTCCGAGGCGAAGGGCACCGCCCCGGCCGACGTCAACATGGGCATCGATGCCAGCGACTTTAACGACGGCACCGCCACCATCGGCAGCGGCCCGTACAAGTTCGTCGAGTGGAAGAAGGGCGACCGCATCGTCCTGGAGAAGTTCGACGGCTATGTCGGTCCGCTCAACCAGACCTGGGACAAGGTGACCTTCAAGTTCATCCCGTCCGAGCCGGCGCGCGTGGCCGCCCTGCTGGCCGGCGACGTGGACATGATCGACAACGTCCCGACCTCCGACATCACGACGCTCGAGAAGAACAAGGACGTCTCCCTGAGCGCCGGCGTGTCGAACCGCATCATCTACCTGCACCTGGACCAGTGGCGCGAGAAGTCGCCCTTCGTCACCGACAAGGACGGCAACCCGCTGGACAAGAACCCGCTGCTCGACCCGCGGGTGCGTAAGGCCATTTCCATGATGATCAACCGCCCGGCCATCGTCGAGCGCGTCATGGAGGGCGTCGCCCTGCCGGCCGGCCAGCTTCTGCCGGACGGTTTCTTCGGCCGCTCGCCGAACCTGAAGCCGGAGAAGTACGACGTCGCCGCCGCCAAGAAGCTGCTGGCGGAAGCGGGCTATCCGGACGGCTTCGGCCTGACGATCCACGGTCCGAACGACCGCTACATCAACGACGCCAAGATCTGCGAAGCGATCGGCCAGTTGCTGTCGGCGGCCGGCATCCCGACCAAGGTCGTGACCATGCCGAAGAACGTGTTCTTCTCGCGTGCCTCCAAGGGTGCGGACGGCGAGCCGGAGTTCAGCTTCGTCCTCGTCGGCTGGGGCTCGGGCACCGGTGAGGCCTCCTCGCCGCTGAAGTCGCTGCTGGCCACCTACGATCAGTCCAAGGGCTGGGGTGCGTCCAACCGCGGCCGTCACTCCGACCCGAAGGTCGACGCCCTGATCAGCCAGGCGCTGACCACGGTCGACGACGAGAAGCGCGGCAAGCTCCTGGCCGAGGCGACCGACATCGCCATCGGTCAGAATCAGGGCATCATCCCGCTGCACTACCAGGTCAACACCTGGGGTACCCGTACCGGCCTGAAGTACACGCCGCGGACGGACGAGCGGACGACCGCCTACGACCTGGTCAAGGCCGAGTAAACCGCGGGGCGCGGCCGGTTGACGCTGGCCGTGCCCTTTCTTTTTTCCGTTTCGCCTTGCTTCCCGCGGGGTCCTGTGCGACCAGCCGCGGGAGAGCCATTATGAGAGGGCGGTGATGACGGTTTTCATCATCAGACGGTTGATGCAGGCGGCCCTGGTCGTTCTGGTTATGTCATTTCTGGTGTTTTCGGGCGTCTTCCTGGTGGGGGATCCGACCGAGATCCTGGTCGCCGAGGACGCCGATCAGGCGGAGCGGGCGGCCATCATCGAGAGCCTCGGCCTCGATAAGCCGTTCCATATCCAGTACCTGCGATTCCTTCAGAACGCCGCCCAGGGCAATATGGGCGAAAGCTTCGTCTTCAACGAGCCGGCGCTGCAGCTCATCCTGGACCGGCTGCCGGCGACCATGGAACTGGCCGTCGCCGCCCTGCTGATCTCCGTCGTCCTCGGCATTCCGCTGGGTGTGATCTCTGGACTGCGGCCGGAGGCGGCTTATTCCAAGGTCATCATGACCGGATCGATCCTGGGCTTCAGCCTGCCGACATTCTGGGTCGGCATCATGATGATCCTGCTGTTCTCGGTGCAGCTCGGCTGGCTGCCGTCCACCGGACGCGGCGACGAGATCCACTACGTGCTCGGCTTCCCCACCTCGCTGCTCACCCTGGACGGCTGGAGCCACGTGCTGCTGCCGGCGGTCAACCTGGCGCTGTTCAAGCTGTCGGCGGTCACCCGCCTGGCCCGCGCCGGTACCCGCGAGGTGGTGCACCAGGACTACGTCAAGTTCGCCCGCGCCAAGGGTCTGACCGACCGCCGGGTGATCTTCGTGCATGTGCTCAAGAACATCCTGATCCCGGTCGTCACCGTGCTCGGCCTCGAGTTCGGCGGCCTGGTCGCCTTCTCGGTGGTGACCGAGACGATCTTCGCGTGGCCCGGCATCGGCAAGCTGCTGATCGACTCGATTGGTCTTCTCGACCGGCCGGTGATCGTCGCCTACCTGATGATCATCGTGCTGCTCTTCGTCTTCCTGAACCTGGCGGTCGACATCTGCTATTCGCTGCTCGATCCGCGGGTCCGCTTGCAGGACATCAAGTCATGACGGCGATCCAAGAAGAAACCGCGGTCGAGGCGACTGTCGGCAAGTCGAAGGACGCGGGCGTCGAAAGCCCGTGGAAGCGGATCCTCTCCGACTATATGGAGAGCCCGGTCGCCGTGATCGGCGCCATCGGGGTGCTTCTGGTGATCTTCATCGCCGTGATCGGGCCGTTCATCGCGCCGACCGATCCTTACGATCTGGCGTCGGTCAGCTTCATGGACAATCTGCTCGCCCCGGGCGAGACAATGGCCAACGGCAAGGTCGCCTGGCTCGGCACCGACGGTGCGGGCCGCGATCTGGTCAGCGCCATGATCTACGGGTTGCGGATCAGCCTGGGGGTCGGCGTCGGGTCCGGCGTGATCGCCCTGATCATCGGCTGCACCATGGGCATGATCGCCGCGTATTTCGGCGGCCGCACCGACATGATCATCATGCGCGTCGTCGACATGCAGCTCTCCTTCCCGGCGATCCTGGTGGCGCTGATCCTGCTCGCCGTGGTCAAGGGCGGGCCGAACGAGCCCGGCTATTTCGCGGTGTTCAAGATCATCGCCGCCCTGGTGGTGGTGCAATGGGCCTACTACGCCCGCACCATCCGCGGCTCGGCCCTGGTCGAGCGGCGCAAGGAATATGTCGAGGCGGCGAACTGCCTGGCGCTGAGCAATTCGCGGGTGGTGTTCCGCCACCTGCTGCCGAACTGCATCGCGCCGATCATCGTGGTCGGCACCATGCAGACGGCGCACGCGATCTCCCTGGAGGCGACGCTGTCGTTCCTCGGCCTCGGCCTGCCGCAGACCGAGCCGTCCCTGGGCAAGCTGATCTCCAACGGGTTCGACTATGTGATGAGCGGCAAGTACTGGATCACCGTGTTTCCGGGGCTGGCGCTGCTGTTCATGATCGTGAGCATCAACCTGGTCGGCGACCGGCTGCGTGACGTGCTCAATCCGCGACTGCAGAAGTAAGAGGGGATCCGGTGGCGAATTCCGACGTTCCGACGCTCGAGGTCCGGAACCTGCAGACCCATTTCTTCACCCGCGCTGGCGAGGTGAAGGCGGTCAACGACGTGTCCTTCACCGTGCGTCCGGGTCAGGTCCTGGGGCTGGTGGGCGAGTCCGGCTCGGGCAAGACCGTGACCGGCTTCTCCATCATGGGCCTGGTGGACGAGCCGGGCCGCATCGTGGGCGGCGAGATCCTGTACAAGGGCGAGAACATCGCGAACGCCTCCGACGAGCGCATGCGCCGTCTGCGGGGCAACAACATCGCGATGATCTTCCAGGACCCGATGATGACCCTGAACCCGGTCCTGCGTGTCGACACGCAGATGATCGAGGCGATCCAGGCGCATGAGAACGTGAGTCGGGCCGAGGCCTGGGAGCGCTCGCGCGCCGCCCTGGAACAGGTCGGCATCCCGGCGGCGGAGGAGCGGCTGCGCTCCTATCCGCACCAGTTCTCCGGCGGCATGCGCCAGCGCGTGGCCATCGCCATCGCCCTGCTGAACAAGCCGGACCTGATCGTCGCCGACGAGCCGACCACCGCCCTCGACGTCACCATCCAGGGCCAGATCCTCTACGAGGTGCAGAAGCTCTGCGAGGAGACCGGCACGGCGATGATCTGGATCACCCACGACCTCTCCGTGGTGGCCGGCCTCGCCGACGAGATCTGCGTGATGTATGCCGGCCGCGTGGTCGAGCACGGCACCGTCAACGACGTGCTGGACCACCCGTCGCATCCCTATACCCACGGCCTGATCAGCTCGGTGCCGAGCCGCAACAAGCGCGGCCAGCCGCTGGCGCAGATCCCCGGCATGACGCCGTCGCTGCTCAACCTGCCCAAGGGCTGCCCGTTCAAGACGCGCTGCCCGCGCGTGGGCCCGGACTGCGACATCGAGCCGGAGATCACCCATCCGGTGCCCGGCCGCGACGTGCGCTGCCATTATCCGGTCGCGGCGGGAGAGGCCGCCGCCGTTTCGACGCCCGAGGTGACCGCATGAGCGCCGCAACCGAACACGACGTCGCCGCAGTACCGGCGGCCGACAAGCCCATCGTCGAACTGCGCCACGTCTCCAAGCGCTTCGTAAAGTCGCTGGATGCCGCCGCCAAGATCGCCAACCTGTTCGGCGCCGGCCTGAAGGACGAGATCGTCCATGCGGTCGACGATGTTTCCCTGACCATCGCCGACGGCGAGGTGGTCGGCCTGGTCGGCGAGTCCGGGTGCGGGAAGTCCACCCTGGGCCGCGTGGTTGCCGGCGTGCATCCCGCGACCGAGGGCGACGTGCTGTTCCGCGGCCGCGAGCTGTCGACCCAGACCTCGGCTGAGGCCCGCGATACCGCCCTGAAGGTCCAGATGATCTTCCAGGATCCGATGAGCTCGCTGAACCCGCGCATGCGGGTCCAGGACATCATCGGCGAGGCGCCGAAGGTGCATGGCCTGGTCGACGCCAAGGGGAGCGAGGAGTACGTCGCCGAGATGCTGCTGCGGGTCGGTCTCGACCCGAGCTACGCCCGGCGCTATCCGCACCAGTTCTCCGGCGGCCAGCGTCAGCGCATCGGCATCGCCCGCGCCCTGGCGGTGAACCCGGACTTCTTGGTCTGCGACGAGTCGGTCGCCGCGCTCGACGTGTCGATCCAGGCCCAGGTGCTGAACCTGTTCATGCGCCTGCGCGAGGAGTTCCACCTCACCTACCTGTTCATCAGCCACGATCTCGGCGTGGTGGAGCACCTGTCGGACCGGGTCGTGATCATGTATCTCGGCCGGGTGGTGGAGACGGCGCGGACCGAAGACATCTTCGCCGACGCCAACCATCCCTACACCCAGGCCCTGTTGGCCGAGGTGCCGCGGCTCGACACCCGCAAGCGCAAGTTCGTGCCGGTGAAGGGCGAGATCCCGTCGCCGCTGAACCCGCCGCCGGGCTGCCACTTCCATCCGCGCTGCCCGCATGCCCATGCGCGCTGCAAGGCGGAGCAGCCGCTGCTCAAGGAGATCGCGCCGGGCCGGTTCTCGGCCTGCCATCTCAACGACGAGGCGTGACCGGACACACGGCCCTTCGACACGGCCCCCGGCGTTGCGCCGGGGTCCTGCTCAGGGCGAGGTCATTTCATCTGTTGCCAATTTTATTTACCTCGTCCTGAGCAGCCCCGCAGGGGCGTGTCGAAGGGCCGCCTCCGTCGACAGGCCGCTGCCTCCCCCGCTCTGCGCACCCCCCGGATTCATTCCGGGCAGAGGCCTCCGCGTGACGGGCTGATGCTCTTTGCGGTGGTCCTCTCAGCGTCGGAGGCGGCCTTTCGACACGGCCCCCGGCTTTGCGCCGGGGTCCTGCTCAGGGCGAGGTCATTGGATAGAAATCAATCTCAGAGATTTCTGACCTCGTCCTGAGCAGCCCCGCAGGGGCGTGTCGAAGGGCTGTCCTCCGTCGAAGGGCCGCTGCCTCCCCCGCTCTCCGCACTCCCCGGATTCATCCCGGGGCGAGGCCTCCGCGTGACGGGCTGATGCTCTTTGCGGCGGTCCTCTCAGCGTTGGAGGCGGGCCTTCGACACGGCCCTCGGCTTTGCGCCGGGGTCCTGCTCAGGGCGAGGTCATTTCATCTGTTGCCAATTTTATTTACCTCGCCCTGAGCAGCCCCGCAGGGGCGTGTCGAAGGGCCGCCCTCTGTCGAAGGCTCACCCGGTCGTATAGCCGTTGTCCACATCCAAGGCCTTGGCCGCCGCGCTGCGTTCCGCCGGGTTGCCGTAGCCACCGCCGCCGGCGGTCTGCAGGCGGAAGATGTCGCCCTTCGCCGCCGGCACGCTGGAGACCTTGGACGGCAGATCCTCGGTCTCTCCGGTCGCCGCGCGGGTCACGGTCAGCCGGCCCGGCTGGCCCGGCTCACCACCGGCCAGGCCGTAGGGCGGGATCTTGAAGCGGTCCAGGTTCGCCGCGAACACCCCCGCCGGCGCCTCCAGCCGGTAGGCGCGGGCGAGGCCCAGCCCGCCGCGGGTGCGGCCCTTGCCGCCGCTGTCCGGGACCAGACCGTATTCCTGGAACTGGATTGGCAGGCTGTTCTCCAGCATCTCGATCGGCGCGTTGGAGATGTTGTGAAGGCCGCAGGAGAAGCCGCTGGCCCCGTCCTCGTCCGGATGGCCGCCCCAGCCGCCGCATTCCAGGTCGAAATAGACCTGCCGGCTGCCGTCCTCGTGGATGCAGTTCATCGAGGTGGCGTAGCTGACGCCGTAATAGGCCGCCGGGATCCGCCCCGGGATCGCCTGGTGGAAGGCGCCCATCACCGCGTTCACCACCCGGTGGCCGACGGCCATGCGGTTGGCCACAGGGGCGGGGGCGCGGCAGTTCACCACCGTGCCCAGGGGGGCTTTCACCGTCGCCGGCCGGTAGCAGCCGGCATTGGCCGGGATCTCGGTGCCGAGCGACATCAGCACCCCGCACATGGCCGCCGAATAGGACATGGCCAGCGTGCAGTTCACCGGCCCCTTGGCCTGCGGGCTGGAGCCGGTCAGGTCGATCTCCATGCTGTCGCCCGTGACGGTCAGCTTGACCGCGATGCGGCGCTGGATGTCGCGGTCGATGCCGTCGTCGTCCAGGAAGTCCTCGAAGGTGTAGACCCCGTCCGGCACGTCGCGGATCATCGCCCGCATGGCGGCTTCCGACTGGTCCTGGATGCGGGCCATGGCGGCCGACAGCAGCTCCGGGCCGTAGCGCTTGACCACCCGCTTCAGGTTGGCCGTCCCGGTCTCGAGTGCGGCGAGCTGGGAGCCGAAATCGCCGCCCACATTGGCCGGCTCGCGGGTGTTGCGCAGCAGCAGCTTGACCACCGCCTCGTTGCGCTTGCCGCGCTCGGCGATCTTCAGCGGGGGAATGCGGAAGCCCTCCTGCTGGATCTCGGTGGCGCTGGGATCGTAGGAGCCGGCCGCCCCGCCGCCCACGTCGAGATGGTGGACCAGCACCCCGGCGATGGCGATGCGCTTGCCCTCGTGGAACACCGGCTTGAAGGTCTGGATGTCCGACAGGTGCTGGCCGCCGGCATAGGGGTCGTTGGTGATGATGATGTCGCCGTCCTCCCACTCCTCGATCGGAATGTGGTTGGCCAGGATCTCGGCCAGGCAGGAGGGCATGGAGTTCAGGTGCATCGGGATCGCGGTGGACTGGCCGACCGCACCGCCATCGGCGTCGAACACGCAGGTCGAATAGTCGAGCAGGTCGCGCACCACGGAGGACCGGCTGGTCCGCCAGATCGTCACCCCCATCTCTTCCGCCGCCGCCACCAGGGCGTTGCGGATGATCTCCACCTGGACGGGATCGAGCTCGGGCGCGCTCATGACGCCTCTCCTTCAGAAGTCAGGGCTGCAATGAGGGCACCGCTGGGGTGGACGGTGAGATGCCATCCGGGCGGGATCAGCAGGGTGGAATGGGCTTCCTCGATGATCGCCGGGCCGGCCAGCGCCGCGCCGGGGCCGAGCGTCTCGCGGTCGACGATGGCGGTCTCGCGGATCGCCCCGGCGAGCCGTACCGGACGCCTCGCCTTCACGGTGATCTCGCTGCCGCCCTCGAACGGCCGGGCCGCCGGCTTGCTCAGGCGCCCGGTGGCGGCCATGCGCAGGGTGACGATCTCCGGCGTCACATGGCGTTCGGCATGGGCGTACTGCTTGTCATGGGCGTCGTGGAAGGCGGTCACCGTCGCCGCCAGGTCGCCGTCGAAGGGCACGCCGATCTCATAGGCCTGGCCCGGATAGCGCAGGTCCAGGGTGACGGGATAGGAGCGCGCGTCGTCGGGAATGCCGTCGCGGGCCAGCGCCTCCTGGCCGTCGGCCTTCATCTCGGCGATCAGGCCTTCGACCTCGCCCAGGTTCGCAGCCTCCGCCTTCATCAGGCGGGAGCGGGCGATGTCGTGCACCACGTCGCTGAACAGCATGCCCCAGGCGCTGAGCGTGCCGGGATCGCGCGGGAAGACCACGCGGGTGGCGCCGATCTCCGCCGCCGTGTCGCAGGCATGCAGCCCGCCGGCGCCGCCGAAGGAGATCAGGGCGAAATCGGTCGGGTCGAGCCCCTTCTCGAACAGGGACAGCCGGATGGCCGAGGCCATGTGGGTGGTGGCGATGGCGACGATGCCGTCCGCCGCCGGCCCGTCCTCCAGGCCGAGCGGCTGGGCCACCTTTTCCGACAGCGCCTTGCGGGCGCCGTCCACGTCCAAGGTCATCGCCCCGCCGAGGAAGAAGTCCGGATCGATCCGCCCCAGCGCCACATTGGCGTCGGTCACCGCCGGCTGCTCGCCGCCGCGGCCGTAGCTGACCGGGCCCGGGGTGGCACCCGCGCTCTCCGGGCCGACATAGAGCCGGCCGGTCTCGTCCACCCGGGCGATAGAGCCGCCGCCGGCGCCGATGGTGCGGATCTCGATCATCGGCAGGCGCACCGGCAGCCCGTCGACCTTGCCCTCGGTCACCAGCCGGATGGCGCCGTTGTCGACGATGGACACGTCATAGGAGGTGCCGCCCATATCGACGGCGATCAGGTTGCCGATGCCGAGCTCGGCCGACAGCACCTCGGCCGCGCGCGCGCCTCCAGCGGGGCCGGACAGCAGCAGCCGGGCCGGCTGCTCGCCGGCGGTCTCCGGCGTGGTCACGCCGCCGTTCGACTGCACCAGATAGACCGGGGCGGTGATGCCGGTATCGGACAGACGGCCGCGCAGCTTCGACAGGTAGGTCTTCACCACCGGCATCAGCAGGGCGTTCAACACCGTGGTGGAGGCCCGCTCGAACTCGCGGATCTCCGGGCTGACCGCGTGGGAGCAGGAGACATAGGCGTCCGGCAGCTCCTCCTGCACGATGCGGGCGGCTTCCAGCTCGTGTTCCGGATTGGCATAGGCGTGCAGCAGGCAGATGGCGATGGCCTTCGCACCGGCCTCGGCCGCCTTGCGGGCGGCGGCGCGCACACTCTCGGCATCGAGCTTGCGTTCCACCGAGCCGTCGGCCCGCAGCCGCTCGCCGATCGGATAGCGCCGGGATCGGGGGATCAGCAGGGCGCGTTCCTCGGCCTTGTTGGCGTAGACCACGCTGCGGAAATGCCGGCCGATCTCCAGCACGTCGGTGAAGCCCTCGGTCATCAGCAGCGCGCCGGCCGGCAGCTTGCGCTCCAGCACCGCGTTGGTGGCGATGGTGGTGCCGTGCATGATCGCCCGGATGTCGGACAGGGCGAATCCCAGCCGCCGGGACGCCTCCACGATGCCGGTGATCAGCCCCTCCGACGGATCGGCCGGGGTGGTCGGCACCTTGTGGGCGTCGGCGGTGCCGCTCTCCTCGTTCAGGATCTGCAAATCGGTGAAGGTGCCGCCGATATCGACGGCGATGCGGATGGCGGCCACGAGGGATCCTTCAGGTGAGGCGAGGCGGGAGCGGTCATGACAGAGGGCGGGCCGCGCGGCGTCAAGACGCGATCTTGGCAGGGTCTACCGCTGCGCCTAGTCTGCCCGCATTCTAGTCAGGAGCCTTCCATGCCGATCATCAACCGCATCGCCGACTTCCACGAGGACATGACCGAGTGGCGGCGCGAAATGCACGCCCATCCCGAGACCGCCTTCGAGGAGGTCTGGACCTCCGATTTCATCGCCAAGCGGCTTGAGGAAATCGGCGTCGACCATATCGAGCGCGGGCTGGCGAAGACCGGCATCGTCGCGACGATCAAGGGGAATGGCGGCGAGGGCGGCCGGATCGGCATCCGCGCGGATTTCGACGCGCTCGACATCATCGAGGCGACGGGCAAGCCCTGGGCCTCCACCATTCCCGGCAAGATGCATGGCTGCGGCCATGACGGCCACACCGCGATCCTGCTGGGGGCGGCGCGCTATCTGGCGGAGACCCGCAACTTCTCCGGCGAGGTCGTGCTGATCTTTCAGCCGGCCGAGGAGAACGTCGCCGGCGGCCGGGTGATGGTCGAGGAGGACGGGCTGTTCGAGAAGTATCCGGTCGACGCGGTCTACGGCATGCACAACCGGCCGGGCCTGCCCGTGGGCAAGATCTGCATGCGCCCCGGACCGTCCATGGCGGGGGCGGACATGTTCGAGATCTTCATCCACGGCTATGGCGGCCATGCCGCGCGGCCGCACAAGACCATCGACCCGATCATCGTGCAGGCGCAGATCGTGCTGGCGCTGCAGTCCATCGTCAGCCGCTCCACCGACCCGCTGGACAGCGCGGTGCTGTCGGTGACCCAGGTCTCCGGCGGGCATACCGGCAACGTGGTGCCGGATCTGGTCTACCTGCAGGGCACCGTGCGGACCTTCCGTCCGGAGGTCCAGGACATGGTGGAAGCCAAGATGAAGAAGCTCTGCACGGCGATCGCCGAGGGCTTCGACTGCACCGTGGAGGTGAAGTACGACCGCCGCTATCCGGCCCTGGTCAACGACCCGGTGCATATCGAGAAGGCGGCCGCCATTGCCCGCGAGCTGGTCGGCGAGGAGAACGTCGACACCGACGCCGAGCCGGTGATGGGGGCGGAGGACTTCGCCTACATGCTGCAGCACCGTCCGGGCTGCTACATCAACCTCGGCAACGGGGTCGGCGAGGATGGCGGGGTGAACGTCCACAACCCGGCCTACGACTTCAACGACGCGGCGCTGCCGTACGGGGCGTCCTATTGGGCGCTGCTGGTGGAGAAGCTGCTGCCCAAGGCGGCGTAAGCGCTGGCCCTTCGACACGCCCCGGCCTACGAGCAGGGGCTGCTCAGGGCGAGGACCAATTTTCTCCCTATCCGTCATCCCGGACGCTCCCGGACCTGATCCGGGGGCGGGCCGGGACCCTGTGTTCGGCGGCTGGGTCCCGGCCGACCCCCGGGTCAAGCCCGGTGCTCGCCGGGATGACGGGGGAGAGTGGTCGCATCGCTGCGCAATTCGCCCTGTACGGGAGGAAGCCGTTCGGGGTTAAGGTTCGTGCCAAGAGACCAACGGCTCCGGACGCGCCCCCGCGCCCACCGGAGCGGCATGAACGGGAGGACGTGCATGGCGAAGGCATTCGCGAGCCAGGGCGATCTTGGCGAAAAGAAAATCAGCTTCACCGAGGTCGGCAAGGATCTCTGGGCCTTCACCGCCGAGGGCGACCCGAATTCGGGCGTCATCATCGGCGACGACAGCGTCATGATCGTCGAGGCCCAGGCCACCCCGCGCCTGGCCGAGATGGTCATCGCCAAGGTCCGCGAAGTCACCGACAAGCCGATCACCCATGTGGTGCTCACCCACTACCACGCGGTCCGCGTGCTCGGCGCCAGCGCCTTCGGCGACGTGCAGGTCATCATGTCGGACAAGGCCCGCGCCATGGTGGTCGAGCGCGGCCAGGAGGATTGGGACAGCGAGTTCCAGCGCTTCCCCCGCCTGTTCGAGGGCCATGAGAGCATCCCCGGCCTGACCTGGCCGACCACCACCTTCTCGGATTCGATGACCGTCTATCTCGGCAACCGCAAGGTCGAGATCAAGCAGATCGGCCGCGCCCATACCGCCGGCGACGCGGTAATCTGGGTGCCCGACGAGCAGGTCATGTTCACCGGCGACATCGTCGAGTACCACTCCGCCTGCTACTGCGGCGACGGGCATTTCGAGGATTGGGGCGGCACGCTCGACGCGGTGAAGGCCTACAACCCGCATTCCATCGCGCCGGGCCGCGGCGACGCCCTGGTCGGGGTCGAGCGGGTCGATGCCGGGCTGGAGGCGACCCGCGACTTCGTGGAGAGCACCTACCGCCCGGCCCAGAAGGTGGCGGCCCGCGGCGGCTCCCTGAAGGACGCCTGGGACGCCGTGCGCGACGCCTGCGACGCCAAGTTCAAGGACTACGCGATCTACGAGCACTGTCTGCCGTTCAACGTCGCCCGCGCCTACGACGAGGCCCGCGGCATCGACACCCCCCGCATCTGGACCGCCCAGCGCGACCTGGACATGTGGGAGGCGCTGCAGGGGTAGGGTTTCCACTATCCATCCCCCCACCGACTTCCTGGACGGCTCCCCGGATCCAATCCGGGGGCCGATCCAGGATCCTGGGACAGGCGTCGGAACACGATCCTGGATGGCGCCCCGGATCGGGTCCGGGGACGCCTCCAGGAAGTCGGATAAAGAGGGGAAGGGGAGAGGAAGCGGCGCCTTCAGGAAGTCGGACAAAGGTGGGAAGGGGAGAGGAAGGGGGCCGCCGCACGCGCTGCATGCTGAGTTCCCGCCCCTTCCCTAACCGACTTCCTGGACGACCTCCGGGCCCCGCCCCGGAGATCGATCCAGGACCCTGGGACGGGCGCCGGACCGCGATCCTGGATGGCGCCCCGGACCGGGTCCGGGGACGCCTCCAGGAAGTCGGATACGGGTAGGATCACAAGAGGGAAAGGGTGGAGAGGAAGGGGATCGATGCTTCAGGATCGCTACACGCTCGCCTTCCGGGAGTACCCTTACGGTCGCTGCGCCGATCAGGAGGCGTGGGAAACCCGGGCCGAGCCCGTCCGCCATCCGGTGGTGATCGTCGGCGGCGGGCCGGTGGGGATGACCGCGGCCCTCGACCTCGGACTGAAGGGCGTGCCGGTGCTGGTGCTCGACGACCACGAGGGCATCGGCATGGGCAGCCGGGCGATCTGCATCGCCAAGCGCAGCCTGGAGATCGCCGACCGCCTCGGCTGCGGCGCCGAGCTGGTCGACCGCGGTGTGGTGTGGAACCTGGGCAAGGTGTTCCACCGCGACCGCAAGGTCTTCGAGTTCAACCTGCTGCCCGAGGCCGGCCACCGCTATCCGGCCTTCATCAACCTGCAGCAGCCGTATTTCGAAAAGGCCCTGGTCGACCGCCTCCGCCTCGCTCAGGCGCAGGGCGCGCCGGTGGAGATCCGCGGCCGCAACCGGGTCGAGGGCGTGGCGCCCGGCAAAGACGGCGCGCGCCTGGAGGTGCTGACCCCCGACGGACCGTACAGCATCGACGCCGACTGGGTGATCGCCTGCGACGGCGCGGCCTCGCCGGTGCGATCCGCGCTCGGTCTCGGCTTCGAGGGGCGGGTGTTCGAGGACAGTTTCCTCATTGCCGATGTGAAGATGGACGCCCCGTTCCCGACCGAGCGGCGCTTCTGGTTCGACCCGCCGTTCAAGTCCGGCGCCTCGGCCCTGCTGCACCGGCAGCCGGACAATGTCTGGCGGCTCGACTTCCAGATCGGTTGGCATGTGGACCGCGAGACGGAACTGCGCGACGAGAATGTGCGCGCCCGGATCGACGAAATGCTCGGCCCGGACATCGCCTACGAGGTCGTCTGGAAATCGATCTACACCTTCCAGTGCCGGCGGATGACCCGCTTCCGCCACGGCCGCGTCCTGTTCGCCGGCGACAGCGCCCATCAGGTCTCGCCCTTCGGGGCGCGCGGGGCGAATTCCGGGGTGCAGGACGTGGACAACCTCGCCTGGAAGCTCAAGCTGGTGCTGGAGGGGAGGGCGCCCGACAGCCTGCTCGACAGCTACGCGGCCGAGCGGGAGGCGGCGGCCGACGAGAACATTCTCAATTCCACCCGCGCCACCGACTTCATCACCCCGAAATCGCAGACGTCCAAGCTGTTCCGCGATGCCGTGCTGGAGCTGAGCGGCCGCTATCCCTTCGCCCGGCCGCTGGTGAATTCCGGACGGCTCTCGGTGCCCTGTAGCTATGACGGCTCGGCCCTGAACGGCGAGGACGCGCTGCCCGGCGGTCCGGCGCGCAGCCGTCCGGGCAGCCCTTGTCCGGACGTGCCGCTGGGAGACGGGTTCCTGCTCGACCGGCTCGACGGCCGCTTCCACCTGCTGACCGTGGACGCCGAGGCGCCGGACACCCTGGAGGAGGGCGGAGTCGCGGTCGCTCGGCTTGCCCTCTCCGCGTCCGACGATCCGAGCGGGGCGCTGGCCGCGCGCTATCTGGGCGAGGCCGGTGCGGCGGTCTACCTGATCCGGCCGGACCAGCATGTGGCCGCCCGCTGGCCCGCCTATGACGCGCGTGCGGTGCGGCTGGCGCTGCGCCGGGCAATCGGGAGAGACTGACCCATGGCCGAGTTGATCCTCACCCCGAACATCGATCGGCCGGACGATTTCTACGCCGCCCTCATCGCCGCCCATGACGGGCTGAGCAAGGAGGAGAGCGATGCGCTGAACGCCCGGCTGATCCTGATCCTGGCCAACCATATCGGCGACGGGGAGGCCCTGTCTCAGGCCCTGGTCGCCGCCCGACTGCAAGAGGAACCCTCAGAATGACCCGCCTGAACGCCACCCACGATCCCGCCCGCAAGAGCTGGGTGGAAAGCGCCAACGCCCCCGGTGCGGATTTTCCGATCCAGAACCTGCCCTTCGGCGTGTTCTCGCAAGGCGACGGACCCAAGCGGGTGGGGGTGGCGATCGGCGACCGGATCCTCGACCTGACGGCGCTGGAAGCGGCGGGAACGCTGGTGCCGGCGCCGGGCGGGACGGTGTTCGGCGACGGGGTGCTGAACCCGTTCATGGCGCTGCCGCAGGAGGTCTGGTCGCAGACCCGGGCGCGGATCGCCGAGCTGCTGGACGCCGAGAGCGGCGGGCCGGACGGGCTGGTGCTGGTGGCCTGGGCGGACGCCACGATGCATCTGCCGATCTTCGTGCGCAGCTTCACCGACTTCTACGCCTCGCGCGAGCATGCCAGCAACGTGGGCAGCATGTTCCGAGGGCCGGACAACGCGCTGATGCCGAACTGGCTGCACCTGCCGGTCGGGTATAACGGCCGCGCCTCCACGGTAGTGGTCTCGGGCACGGCGATCCGCCGGCCGAACGGCCAGCTCAAGGCGCCGGATGCCGACGCGCCGAGCTTCGGGCCGTGCCGGCGGCTGGATATCGAGCTGGAGATGGGGGCCATCGTCGGCACGCCGAGTGCCATGGGCCAGCCGGTCACCACTGCGCAGGCCTATGACATGATTTTCGGCTATGTGCTGCTGAACGACTGGTCGGCGCGTGACATCCAGGTCTGGGAGTACCAGCCGCTCGGCCCGTTCCAGGCCAAGGCCTTCGCCACCAGTATCAGCCCCTGGGTGGTGACGCGGGAGGCGCTGGAGCCGTTCCGGGTGTCGACACCGGAGCGCATCAAGCCGCTGCTGCCGTACCTGGAGGAGGGGAGCCCGAACAATTTCGGCATCTCCCTGGAGGTCGACATGGCGCCGTCGGGCGGCGCGGCGAAGACCATCAGCCGGACCAACTACCGGCACATGTACTTCTCCTCGGCCCAGCAGCTCGCCCATCACAGCGCGTCGGGCTGTGCCATGTGCACCGGCGATCTGCTCGGCTCCGGCACGGTGTCGGGGAGTACGCCGGACAGTCTCGGCTCGCTGCTGGAGATCACCTGGAACGGCCGCGACCCGATCGACCTGGGCGGGGTGTCGCGGACCTTCATCGAGGACGGCGACACGCTGACCCTGCGCGGCTGGTGCGAGGGGGCGTACCGGGTCGGCTTCGGGGACTGTGCGGGGACAGTGTTACCGGCGGTGGGGTATCCGGGGAAGGGGTAGTCGTGGGCGGCAAATCCCCTAACCCGACTTCCTGGACAAGCTCCGGGCGCCGACCCGGAGATTGATCCAGGACCGAGCCCCGCCGTCGATCACAGGATCCTGGATCGCCCTCCACCCCCGGCTCGGCGCCGGGGCCGGAGACCGTCCAGGAAGTCGGATGTTTATGGGGGGTATTGGATCGGTTTCGAGGAGTGTGATGCCGGCGGTGGCGTATCCGGGGAACGGATGGCGGCAACCGACCGTTTCGTCCAATATCGCTGCCCACACAAATCCCACTTCCTGGACAAACTCCGGGCTCCGCCCCGGAGGTTGATCCAGGACCGTGCCCCGCCGTCGATCACAGGATCCTGGATCGACCTCCACCCCCGGCTAGGCACCGGGGCCGGAGATCGTCCAGGAAGTCGGTTAGGGGAAATGGGGAACTACCGCCCCTGTGCCAACAGCCCCTCCACCAGCGCCGCCCACTCTTCCCCCAGATCCCCCTTGGTATGCGGTTTCCCCGCGCGCCTGAACCAGTAGCCGGCGTTCATTTCGTCGCCTTCCACCCGGTGCAGATGGGCGTGGACCCAGGCGGCGTCGGCGCCGTCATCGGCCTGCACCGTCTCGTGCGCCGCTTCCCAGTCGCCCTTGCCCTGGTGCCACAACCCGAGTAGGGCCGGGCTCAACCCGGCGGGCGGGGCCGGGGCGTCCAGGGATCGGCGGAACTCGTCCAGGGTCATGGCGTCCTCCTTTGCGCGCGCCGGCCGGTCACTGTCCGCGGCGCACCGCGTCGATGGCGACGTTCGGATAGTCGGTGATGATGCCGTCCACGCCCATCTCCGCCAACTCCTTCATCTGGGCGGCGTCGTTCACCGTCCAGACATGCACCTCGATCCCCAGCGCCTGCGCCTCCTTCACCTCCTCGGCGGTGACGTCGCGGTAATAGGGGGACCAGATATCGCCCTTCAGCGAGGCGATGGCGCGGGGCACCGAGCCGCCGACATCGTCGATGTCGAGCCCGCCCAGCCAGGGCGAGGCGCCCGGCCGTCCGGCCTGCACGTTGTTCAGCCAGTTGCGCTCCGCCGTCAGGTAGGAGGTCCGGATCTCCGGCGCGATGCGTTTGACCACCGCCAGGGTGCGCCAGTCGAAGCTCTGGACGATCGCCCGATCCGCCACCCCGGCGTCGCGGATCACGGCGACCACCGCCTTGGCGAAGGTCTCCGGGTCCGCGGTGTCGTCCGGCTTGAGGGGGGACAGCTTGGTCTCGATGTTGAAGCGCAGCCCGGGCGCGCCTTCCGCCGTCGCCAGGCTCAGCACCTCGGCCAGAGTCGGCACCGGCGTGCCGTCCACCGGGGTCTGGTCGGGGAAGCGCTCCGCCGTCTTGCTGCCCGGCCGGATCCGGCCGACATCGGCACCCTGCAGCTCGGCATGGGTCATGGCCCGCACCAGCATCGGCGCGTCGATCCAGGCGCCGCCGATCCGGGTGAGGTCGGGCGACAGGCCGGTGTCGTGCAGCACGACCACCACCCCGTCGGAGGTCATCCCGGTATCCAGCTCCAGAATGTCGACGCCCAGCGCGATCGCCTCGCGGAAGGCGGGCAGGGTGTTCTCCGGCAGCAGGCCGCGCGCGCCGCGGTGTCCGTGAATGTCGATGGCGAGCGCGGGGGCCGCCGACAGGCCGGCGAGGACGGTCACAAGGGCGAGGGAGCGGCGCATGGGATTGTTCCTTCTCTGGGATCGGCCTTCGTCATTCAGTGGCGATTATCCGTTATCTGGCAAGCACGTAACCGGATGGTCATGAAAGTGTCATGTTGCCGTAATTGTCTCTAAGATATGCCTGCGGCGTGCCGAGTTCCTGCTGTGCATCCGGGGCCCCACCGCTTTCGCGACCCCCGTCCCGCCAGCTCGGCATTGGCTATGTCGCCAATGAAAAGCAACCTCACCCGGGGGAAGAGCATGTTCAACTCCAAGATGATCATCGCCGGCATGGCGGGCGCCTTCGCGCTGTCCATGGCGAGCGAGGCGATCGCCGCCACCGAAATCCAGTGGTGGCACGCCATGGGCGGCCGCAACGGCGAGCTCG
This sequence comes from Thalassobaculum sp. OXR-137, assembly GCF_034377285.1. Classification (NCBI taxonomy): domain Bacteria; kingdom Pseudomonadati; phylum Pseudomonadota; class Alphaproteobacteria; order Rhodospirillales; family Thalassobaculaceae; genus Thalassobaculum; species Thalassobaculum sp. OXR-137. The sequence goes on from NZ_CP139715.1 coordinate 3,191,464, forward strand.
TGAACGAGATGGCCGAGGGCTACAACGCCTCGCAGTCCGAGTTCAAGGTGGTGCCGGTCTACAAGGGCACCTACACCGAGACCATGACGGCGGCCATCGCGGCGTTCCGCGCCAAGCAGCAGCCGCACATCGTGCAGGTGTTCGAGGTCGGCACGGCGACGATGATGGCGGCCGAAGGCGCCGTCTATCCGGTCTACAAGCTGATGGAAGACACCAACACGCCGTTCAATCAGGACGACTACCTGCCGGCCGTGGTCAGCTACTACACCACGCCGGACAACAAGCTGCTGTCCCTGCCGTTCAACAGCTCCACGCCGGTCATGTGGTACAACAAGGACGCGCTGGAAAAGGCCGGCGTGACCGAGGTGCCGTCGACCTGGACCGAGGTGTTCGACGCCTCGCAGAAGCTGGTCGACAGCGGCATGAAGTGCGGCTTCAGCTTCGGCTGGCAGTCCTGGGTGATGGTCGAGAACTTCTCGGCCTGGCACAACATCCCGATGGGCACCAAGGAGAACGGCTTCGCCGGTCTCGACACCGAGTTCGTGTTCAATAACGACAACGTCGTGAACACCCTGCAGAAGATCGCCGACAGCAGCGAGAAGAAGCTGTTCCAGTACGGCGGCCGGCGCGGCGAGAGCCTGCCGATGTTCACCAACGGCGAATGCGGCATGTGGATGAACTCCTCGGCCTATTACGGCTCGATGGTTCAGCAGGCCAAGTTCACCTTCGACCAGACCATGCTGCCGCTGAACACCGACGTGGCCGACAAGGCGCAGAACTCGATCATCGGCGGCGCCACCCTGTGGGTGCTGCAGGGCAAGCCGGCGGCCGAGTACAAGGGCGTGGCGGAGTTCTTCAACTACATCTCTTCGCCGGAGGTGCAGGCCCGCTGGCACCAGGAGACCGGCTACGTGCCGATCACCACGGCCGCCTACGAGCTGTCCAAGAAGCAGGGCTTCTACGACAAGAACCCGGGCACCGACACGGCGATCAAGCAGCTCAGCCTGAACACGCCGACCCCGAACTCCAAGGGCATCCGCTTCGGCAACTTCGTGCAGGTCCGCGACGTGATCAACGAGGAGATGGAAGCGCTCTGGGCCGGTCAGAAGACCGCCAAGGAGGCCATGGACACCGCGGTGGAACGTGGCAACGCGCTGCTCCGCAAGTTCGAGAAGGCCAACGACTGACCGTCGGTCCTGGCCGCACGCCTCGGCGTGCCTGAACACAACGGGGGGCCGGCGCCGCGCGTGCCGGCCTCGCCTTACGCCTCGGGGGTGAGATTTGATCAAGCGGGTGACGTTCCGGAACCTGTGGCTGCCCTACCTGCTGCTGCTGCCACAGCTCGCGGTGACACTGATCTTCTTCATCTGGCCGGCGGTGCAGGCCCTGTACCAGTCCCTGCTGGTGGAGGACGCCTTCGGCCTGTCGACGGAATTCGTCTGGTTCGAGAATTTCGAGGCCCTGTTCTCCGACCCGCTGTATCTCGACGCGTTCGTGAACACGGTGGTCTTCAGCTTCTCCGTCGCCTTCGCCTCGATGTCGCTGGCCCTGCTGCTGGCGGTGATGGCCGACCGCACGATCAAGGGGGCGACCGCCTACAAGACGCTGCTGATCTGGCCCTATGCCGTCGCCCCGGCCGTGGCCGGCGTGCTCTGGTTCTTCATGTTCAACCCGGTGGTCGGCATCAATGCCTATCTGCTGCGCGGCCTGGGCTATGACTGGAACCACTATCTCGACGGCGGCGATGCGATGATCCTGGTGGTCATCGCCGCCTCGTGGAAGCAGATCAGCTACAATTTCCTGTTTTTCCTCGCCGGCCTGCAGGCGATCCCGCGCTCGCTGATCGAGGCGGCGGCGATCGACGGCGCCGGTCCGTTCAAGCGGTTCTGGACGATCATCTTCCCGCTGCTGTCGCCGACCACGTTCTTCCTTCTGGTGGTCAACGTGGTCTACGCCTTCTTCGACACCTTCGGCATCATCCACGCCACGACCGAGGGCGGCCCGGCGGGCGCCACTCAGATCCTGGTCTACAAGGTTTTCAGCGACGGGTTCATCGGCCTCGATCTCGGCGGCTCGGCCGCCCAGTCGGTGGTGCTGATGGCCATCGTGATCAGCCTGACCGTGGTGCAGTTCCGCTATATCGAGCGGAGGGTCGAGTACTGATGGTCGAGAACCGCCCTTACCTGACGATCCTCTCCCATCTGGTGGTGATCCTGGGGATCGTCGTCACGGTGATGCCGATCTGGATCACCTTCGTCGCCTCGACCCATCCGATCGAGCACATCATGGACGGCACGATCCCGATGTGGCCGGGGACCAAGTTCTTCGAGAACTACGCCACGGTGCTCGGCGCCGGCGTCGCCGATGCCGGCGGCATTCCGGTCGGCATGATGCTGTTCAACAGCCTGATCATGGCGCTGTCGATCGCCATCGGGAAGATCGCCATCTCGCTGATCGCCGCCTACGCGATCGTGTATTTCGACTTCCCGTTCCGCATGGCCTGCTTCTGGCTGATCTTCATCACCCTGATGCTGCCGGTGGAGGTCCGCATCCTGCCGACCTTCGCGGTGGTGGCCAATCTCGGGCTGCTGAACTCCTATGTCGGGCTCAGCCTGCCGCTGATCGCCTCGGCGACGGCGACCTTCCTGTTCCGGCAGTTCTTCCTGACCGTGCCGGAGGAGCTGGCCGAGGCGGCGCGGATCGACGGGGCGGGGCCTTGGAAGTTCTTCAAGGACATCCTGCTGCCGCTGTCGCGCACCAACATCGCGGCGCTGTTCGTGATCCTCTTCATCTACGGCTGGAACCAGTATCTCTGGCCGCTGCTGGTGACCACCGACGAGTCCTTCTACACGGTCGTGATGGGCATTCAGCGCATGACCCAGGCGGCCGAATCCCTGCCGCTGTGGCACCTGGTCATGGCGACCACGATGCTGGCGATGGTGCCGCCGGTGATCGTCGTCGTGGTCATGCAGAAGCTGTTCGTCAAAGGCCTCGTCGAGACCGAAAAATAACGAGACCGAGAAATAAGGAGCGCCTGAGATGGCCGAACTGCACCTCAGCGGTGTTCAGAAGATCTATCCGAACGGCTACCACGCGATCCACGGGATCGACCTGGGCGTGGCCGACGGCGAGTTCATCGTGCTGGTCGGCCCGTCCGGCTGCGGCAAGTCTACGTTGCTGCGCATGGTCGCCGGGCTGGAGACCATCTCCGACGGGACGGTCGATATCGGCGGCCGGGTGGTCAACAACCTGGAGCCGGCGGACCGGGACATCGCCATGGTGTTCCAGAACTACGCGCTCTATCCGCATATGAAGGTCTACGACAACATGGCCTACGGCCTGCGCAACCGCGGCATGGCCAAGGACGAGATCGACCGGCGGGTGCGCGAGGCGGCCGGGATCCTGGAGCTGGAGCCGCTGCTCGACCGCCGGCCGAACCAGCTCTCCGGCGGCCAGCGCCAGCGCGTCGCCATGGGCCGGGCCATCGTGCGCGAACCCGCCGTCTTCCTGTTCGACGAGCCGCTGTCCAACCTCGACGCCAAGCTGCGGGTGCAGATGCGGGTGGAGATCAAGCGGCTGCAGCGCCGGCTCGGCATCACCAGCCTCTACGTGACCCACGACCAGGTGGAGGCCATGACTATGGCCGACCGGCTGGTGGTGATGAACGGCGGGCGGGCCGAGCAGATCGGCACGCCGATCGAACTCTACGACCGGCCGCTGACCACCTTCGTGGCGACCTTCATCGGCTCGCCGTCGATGAACCTGCTGGAGGGTACGGTGGCCGAAGGCGGGGCGTCGGTGGCGTTGGATTCCGGCGCGTCGATCAACCTGCCGGACCCGCGCCCGGACCTGGCCGGCCGGCCGGTCACCCTCGGCGTGCGGCCGGAGCACCTGACGCCGGCGGCCGACGGTACGGGCATGACCCTGCGGCTGGATCTGGTCGAGGCGCTGGGCGCCGACACGCTGCTGCACGGCCATCTGGATGGCGACGAGCGCCGGCTGGTGACGGTCCGCCTGTCCGGCCATTTCGCGCCGGGCCAGGACTCGGTGCAGGTGGCGGCGACGGATGCCGTGCATCTGTTCGACCGGGAGACCGGCGGGCGGATTTAGCACCTCCCCAACATTCATTCACTCCCCGGCCTTGTGCCGGGGCAAGGCCGGGGCTCTGGCAGGCGGAGACGTGATCGCGAGAGCGGCACCGCCCACCCCAGCGGATGGGATTGCCCCGGCACAAGGCCGGGGAGTGGATTGATAATGGGGTTTACCGCCTACGATTTCGGCGTCGTATCCAGCACGCCTTCCTTGGCCGGGACCAGATCGACCACGCCCACCGTCTCCAGCCCGCCGAGCACGGAGTCGACGGCGATGGTGGCGAGGATGATCCCCATGATCCGGCTGATGATGTTGGCGCCCGTCGCCCCGAGGATCGGCTTCAGCCGGGCCGCCATGAGCAGCAGGATCAGGGTGATCGCCATCACGATCAGCAGCAGCACCGCCGTCAGCCCCTGATCCAGCAGGCTGTTCTTGCTGTTGTCGGTCAGCACCACGATCGCCAGCATGGCGCCGGGCGAGGCGATGGAGGGGATCGCCAGGGGGAAGACCGCGTTGGCCAGATGGTCGCGCGCCGCCTCCTTGATCTCGCTCTGGGATTTCGGCTCGCCGAACACCATGGTCATGGCGAATAGGAACAGCACGATGCCGCCGGCGATCTGGAACGACCCCAGCCGCAGACCGAGCGCCTCCAGCAGGTACTGGCCGCCGAACAGGAAGGCCATCAGCACCAGCGTCGCGATCAGCACCGCGCGGATCGCGAAGGCCCGGTGCAGGCGCCGCGGCACCGAACTGGTGGCGTAGTAGAACACCGGCAGGGTGCCGATGGGGTCGACGACAACGAGGATGGTGATCAGCGCCCGGCCGAGATCGGGGAGGTCGATCGCGGAGATCATGGGGCGGGGGTCCCTGAGGTCAGCGGCGGCATGGCTATCGTCTCCGGGGTCGGCCGAGGGGCGGTGGATCGGGCAGGCGGCGGATCGAGCGTCACCTATCCTTACCCGCGATCCAGGCGAAAATCCGGAATAATCGGGCGAAATTCCGGCATTTCAGGCCGATTTTCCGCGATTTGCGCCCCGCCGGGCCGAACCGGCCGCGGCCGGTCAGTCCGCCCGGGTCGCCAGCAGCAGGTCGCGCGGCGCCGTGCCCGTGCCGGTCAGGGCGGTCTGCCGCAACTCCTGCGCCCGTGCAGTGCCGAGCAGCGGGGCGATCAGGGTGGCGAACTTGTCCGACAGCTTGGCCTCCTGGTCGTCCAGGTCGGTGGCCGGCACGCCCACGTCGTGGATCTCGTGCAGCACGCGCCCGTCGGTGAGTTCGACGACCACCTCGGCCTTGCTCGCCTCCGAACGGTCGATCTTCACCGGCTGCACCTCCACCCGGCGGCGCAGCTCGATGAGGTCCGGCTCGTTGGCGACCGCGTCGCTGAAGGTGTCGACCGCACCGGTGTTGCGCCCGGCGAGCGCCAGGGCCGCGGTGTGGCGCAGGCTGAACTTCACCTGCAGGCCGGTCTCCGGCTCGGGGATGTTGCACATCCGCAGGCTGCCCTCGCTGACCTTCAGGGTCACCTTCTTCACCTGCACGGGGTCGATGCCGTGGCGGGTGCGCAGGGTGCGGTTCGCCTCGATGGCGGAATGGGTCATGTAGCAGGCGGCGTGGAACTTGAAGAGGTTGCGCTCGATCAGAAACGGCGTGCCGGGGGTCCAGTCGATGTCGTAGGGTGCTGCGTCCGGTCCCTGGGTCTCCCAGAAGCCCTGGACGCATTCCAGGCCGTCCGGCCGCGAGGTGAAGCCCCGGGCGGCCCAGCGCGCCGCCTTGGTGCCGTTCTGCGCTGCCCGGCCGGCATGCAGCGGCTTGCCCATGGTCCCGAACTGCGACTTCAGGCCGGAAGCCAGGGTGGTGGCGAGGCCGAGGGCATGGGCCGTGCGCTCGGCGTCCAGGCCGAGCAGGTGGCAGACCCCGGCGGCCGCGCCGAAGGTGCCCATGGTGGCGGTGGCGTGCCAGCCCGTGTCGTAATGGCCGTCGCCGGTCATCTCGCCGATCCGGCAGGCGATCTCGTAGCCGATGACGAAGGAGCGCAGGGCCTGCTCCAGGCTGCGGCCCTCCACGATGGCGGCGGTCAGCACGGCCGGCATGACGGCGACGGTGGGATGGCCGTGCATGGTGCGGTTGACGTCGTCGAAATCCAGCGCGTGCCCGGCCGCCCCGTTGATCAGGATGGCGTCGGAGGGGCGCAGGGACTGGGACAGGCCGACCAGGGGGATGTCGCCCTCGCCGCCATCGGCCAGCGCCTCGTCCAGCAGGATGGCAACCAGCGGGTCGCCCGCGCCGGCGACGGTCACGCCGATCCAGTCCATCAGGCAGTGCCGGGCCCAGCGCAGGGCGCGGGCGTCGACGGCGCTGCCCGGTGTGGCGGCGATCCAGTCGGCGAGCGCCCGGGTCGGGGCGGTGGCGACGGGGTCCGTATCGGCGGCGTGGGTGCTGGCCATGGTCGAGGTCTCCCTGCGGCCCGGTTTGGGATCGAGGGCCTTGGCGAAAGTCTAGGGACGGGTTGTGGGATGGTCTAGCCGTCCCGGTTTTGCTGTAGTGACCGCAGCCGGCACCGACCTGTCGCTCAGACATCCGACCAACCAAGAAGCCGGCGGAGGAGACGCAAGAATGGGCAAGCTGGAAGGGCGCGTGGCCCTGATCTCGGGCGCTGCGCGCGGCATCGGCGCGCAGACCGCACGGCGGATGGTGGAGGAGGGGGCCAAGGTGGTCATCGGCGACGTGCGCGAGGATCTCGGCCGGGCGACGGCGCGAGAGATCGGCGCAGACGATGTCTGCCAGTTCGTCACCCTGGACGTCACCAGCCCGGAAAGCTGGCAGGCGGCGGTCGATCACGCGGTGGAGGCTTTTGGCCGGCTCGACATCCTGGTGAACAATGCCGGCGTCTTCATCGGCCGCAGCCTGGAGGAGATCGCGTTCGAGGAATGGCAGAAGCTGGTCGACGTCAATCTCACCGGCACCTTCCTCGGCACCCGGATCGCCGCCCCCGCCCTGCGCGAGGCGGCGAAGGACACGCCGCACGGCAGTGCCGTCATCAACGTCTCCTCCATCGCCGGCCTGGTCGGCTCCATGGTCGATCCGCTGTATTCGATGACCAAGGGCGGGGTGACGACCTTCACCAAGTCGGTGGCGCTGTATTTCGGCCGGCGGGGCGACCGCATCCGGGTCAACCAGATCCATCCCGGCGTGATCGAGACCGACATGGGCGACCAGACCTACACCGCCCGCGCCCGGGCGCTGGGCACCAACGACGTGGATGCCGCCAAGCAGGCCTCGCTGAACATGCACCCGATCGGCCGTCACGGCACGGCGGACGACATCGCCGGCGGCATCGTCTTCCTGGCCTCTGACGATGCGGGCTTCATGACCGGGTCGAGCCTGGTGGTCGATGGCGGCCTGACCGCCCAGTAAAGGCGGTCGCGTCACCAAGCCCGCGCCGTGTTTCGGCGCGGGTGATCTTTGCGTAAAAACGGAGTGAGCGCTGGCATTATGCGCCTTTTAGGCGAGCGCCGAATTCGCCGTCTCGTCAGGAGTCGCGTTTCGGACGGGGCTGCCGGGAAACGGCCGAAAGGCCCGGTATTCTGCGACCCATTGTAATTATCTGATTTTGCTAAAATTTTTCGCGTCTTTTCTTGGCCGCGGAATTTTCTTGAGCGTTAACCTACTCTTTACGGGCTTGCTACAAGTTTAGCGCGTCCGGCTTTGCTAGATCGCAGATTGGCCGGCGGATCGCTTCTGTCAAAACCGCTCCGGGTCCATCATGTCCAAGCTGGCTTTCAAAATCCCTGCGCTCGTGTTCCTGGCGGCTCTGATAGCCGGAGTGGGCAGCAGCCTGGTCGGTATCTATCTGTCCGCGAATGCGCAGAGAGAGGCCATCGACCGCCGATTGATCACCGTGGCGAGCGACCGCGCGCTGTCGCTGCAGACCTATCTGGACTCGATCCGGATCGATCTGGAGACGCTGGCGTCCAGCCCGGTCGCGTTCGAGGCGATCGTCGAGTTCAAGGGGGGCTGGACCGAGTTCTTCGCCCAGGGCCCGACGAAAGCGCTTCAGGCCGCCTATATCACGGACAACCCGAACCCGACCGGCTCGAAGGACGAGCTCGACCGGGCGGAAGGACCCGAGGCGTATCACGAGACCCACGCGCATTTTCATCCCTGGTACCGCGCCTTCCTGCGGGCCAAGGGCTTCTACGACATCTTCCTGTTCGATACGAACGGCAACCTCGTCTACACGGTCTTCAAGGAGTTGGACTACGCCACCAACTTCGTGACCGGCGAGTATGCGAACACTGGTCTCGGTCGGGTCTACCAGAGCGCAATGGCGGCTCCCGGTACGGTCGTTTTCGACGATTTCGAGCCCTATGCCCCGAGCTTCGGCGCGCCGGCCAGCTTTATCGCCAAGACCGTGACCGACAACGTCGGTAATACCATCGGCGTGCTGGCGTTCCAGATGCCGATCGACAGGCTGAACGAGGTGATGCAGCACCCCACGGGCCTGGGTAAGACCGGCGACACCGTGATCATCGGGGCCGACGATCTGCGCCGCAGCGACTCCCGCTTCGCCAAGGAAAGCGCGCTGTTGAAGGAGACGATTTCCTGGCCGGGCGCCGAGGCTGCCCTGGCGGGCGAGACCGGAACCGTGCAGGGCGAGATCAACGGCTCCGAGGTTCTGGTCGGCCATGCGGCGGTCCAATTCGTCGGCACCACCTGGGGGGTCCTGGTAGCGGTTTCGGAGGCGGAGGCCTTCGCGTCCGAGGCCGAACTGCTGCTGTACGAAGTGCTGTTCGGCGGCGGCGTCATTTTGCTGGCGCTGATCGGCGGCGTGTTGTTTTCCCGCACGATCACAACGCCCCTGGGCCGGATCATCGGGGTGATGAACAGGGTCTCCACCGGGGCCTATGAGGTCGACGTGCCCGAGCAGACCCGCCACGACGAGATCGGCGACATCGCCCGCGCGGTCGAACAGTTCCGCCGCAACGGTCAGGAAAACGAACGGCTGCGGGCCGAGCAGGAGGAGATGCGCGAGCGCAACGAGGCCGAGCGGATCGAGGCGCTGCGCGCCATGGCGCGGACCGTGGAAGCGGAATCGTCCCGCGCGGTGGAGAGCGTCTCCGGCGAGACGGCGATCATGATCGCCCAGGCACAGGAGATGGCGAAGTCCGCCGGACGGGTCGACGGCACCAGCCAGACGGTCGCCGCCGCGGCCCAGCAGGCTCTGGCGAACGCCGAGTCGGTCTCCGCCGCGACCGAGGAGCTGGCGTCCTCCATCGAGGAGATCTCGTCGCGGGTGACGACCGGCGCCACGACGGCGCGCGAGGCGATGGATGTGGGACTGGAGAGCCAGTCGACGATCCAGACCCTGGCCGACGCGGCGAAGCAGATCGGGACGGTCGTCGTGCTGATCGACGACATTGCCCAGCAGACCGGTCTCCTGGCCCTGAACGCCACCATCGAGGCCGCCCGCGCCGGCGATGCCGGCAAGGGTTTCGCCGTGGTCGCTTCTGAGGTGAAGAACCTGGCCTCCCAGACCGCCAAGGCCACCGGCGAGATCACCGAACAGATCCACGAGATCCAGGCGATCACCCAGCGCTCGGTCGACGCGGTGCGGTCGATGGTCGAGCGGATCGGCGCCATCGACGAAATCTCCACCTCGGTCGCGACCGCCGTGGAGGAGCAGCAGGCGGCAACCCAGGAGATCGCCCGCAACGTCTCGGAGACCGCCTTGGCGGCCCGCGAAGTGGCCACCAATATCGAGCTGGTCTCGGCCGAAGCCCGGTCGAACCTGGACGCCGCCTCGTCGGTGCAGTCGGCCTCGGAGCATATGCAGGTGGCGATCGAGAACCTGAAGCAGGTCGTGGTCCGCGTGGTGCGGACATCGGCTCCGGAAGTCGATCGCCGCGAGCAGGCCCGCGAGGAGACCCGTGAGCCGGCGACGCTCACGCTCGGCGAGGACCGCTACGAGGTGGTGATCGTCAACCGCTCCGAGGGTGGGGTCGGCATCGAACTGGCCCAGGGCGATACGCTGAGCGGCACCGTCAACCGCGGCCAGATCGCCTCGCCCCGGCTCGGCCGGCGCAACGTGGCGGTGGCCGGCATTTCCGGCCGCAGCATCGGCCTGCGCTACGCCTGAGAGAAGGACGGCACGATTATTGCTTAGGGAATCCCCGGGACGTTAAATCAGAGGGCTTGCCGATCGACCGCCGGGGACGGAGGTCGATCGGGATGGGCCGCAGAACGGGGCCGTGACGATGTCAACTACCTATCTCGATCCCTATGACAGGTATCGGAAACCCCATTCGGCGGGTGCCGAGGGGGGAGCGATCCTTGAGATGCCGGATCCGGAGACCTGGACCTCCGGCCAGCGATTGCTGGCCAGATGGTACGAAGACCACGCGGTGGACGGGCTGGTGCCGCCCACCACACCCATCGACCTGCTGGGTCCGCTGATCGGGCTGGTCCACAAGCTGGTGGTCGACCGGGACCGCGACGATTTCCGATACCTGATCTACGGCCGCTCCATCGCCAAGAAGGCGAATATGGGCGTCGACGGGCTCTGGGTGTCGGAGCTGATCGAGCCGACCCGCTCGGTCTTCCTGGAACATTACCGAACGCTGGTCGCCGCGCCGCGCCTCTATATGGGCTGGCTGCGGTACGAGGGTATCGACATTCCGCACCGGGAATGGGTCCGCGCCGTGGCCCCCATGGGATCCGCCCGGGACGGGGTCACCCATTTCATCGTCTATTCCGACACGGTCGACGATCCGCGCCGGATCTGAGCGCCCGCCGGGTCGGCAGATTTCGACCCGACGGACCGATCGGGCGGCACGGTCTTCCGCGCCGCCCGACAGACGTGGGCGAGGGGGCTCAGCAGCCGGCGGTGCAGGCGCCGGCGCCGTCGAACTCCATGGTCCGCCCGCTCAGCGGCAGATGAGCCGGCACCGAGAGCGCCTTCATGAAGGTGTCGGTCTTGGTCCCGGCGATCACCGTGCCGTCCTTGGTGGCGACCTCGTTGGCGTGGGACGGGATCACGGCGGCCGGCTTGATCAGGTCGTTGATCACATAGGCCGCCTCGGTCGGCCCGGTGGTGAAGGTGTCGCCGATGTTCATGACCACCAGCTTGGCCTTGTACTGCCGGCCGACCACCGTCTCCTGCTCGGCGGTCACCCCCGTATCCCCGGAGAGATAGGCGACCAGGCCGTTGGAGAAGGTCAGCACATAGCCGGTCGGCGGGCCGGCATAGGCGGTCAGCCCGGCGGAGGACAGCATGTGGCCGAGATCGCCGTCGATGAAGGCGCCGCTGATGCCGTTGGAATGGACGGCCGGCACCGTGGTGACGGTGACGCCGCCGACCTTGCGCGAGGCGCCGAAGCGCACGAGCTGGGACTTGGCCGGATCGCCGCCCAGGGCCTTCAGCTTGCCGGCGAAGAAGCTCGGCATCTCGCTGCCGGTGACGATGGCGGCGTTCTTGGCCAGCGCGATGTTGACCGAATTGGTGTTGGGGGCGACGGCGACGCTCACGTCCGGCTTGCCGCACTCGCCGGCATTCACCGCGCTGATATGGCGGTCGCCCACATGGTCGCCGTGCATGTGGCTGACCAGGATGGCGTCGATGGTGCCGAGCCGGGCATCCTCGGCCCCGGCGACGGTGCGGCCGGCGTCGTAGAGCAGGCGGGTGCCGTCGGGATCCTCGAAGATCATCGCCCGGTCGAACGGGCAGAACTCGCCGTCATGACTGCCGAGCGGCGTGATCTTGACGGTCTGGGCCGCGGCCGGCGCGGCGGCCAGGGCGGCGGAAAAGGCGAGCGCGGCGACGGCGAGCTTGGTGCCGGTCGCGGTCAGACTGAGGGTACGCATGAGGTTTCCTCCCCGTGTTTTATAGGCAGACGAACGCCGGCAGCGATATGGACCGGGCGGTCAGGCCGCCAAGTCCCGCTGCCGGGAACGTGACACGGAAGGCGTCGGCGCCTCAGATCGCCAGGTATTCGTGGCGCAGGTCGTCGTTGTCGAGCACCTCCTGGGCCGAGCCGTCGAACACGATCTGGCCCATGTCGAGGATCAGCGCCCGGTTCGCCAGGTGCAGGGCGGCGATGGCGTTCTGCTCGACGATGATCGTGGTGATCCCGAGCTGCTTCACGCTCTCCAGGATGCCCTCGATCTCCTTGACGATGGTCGGCGCCAGACCCTCGTAGGGCTCGTCCAGCAGCAGCAGCTTCAGGTCGCGGGCCAGCGCCCGGGCGACCGCCAGCATCTGCTGCTCGCCGCCGGACATGGTGACGGCGTCCTGGCGGCGGCGCTCGGCGAGGCGGGGGAAGTGGTCGTAGATCCGCTCCAGCGGCCAGCCGATCGGCTCCTCCACCTGGGCGAGCTGCAGGTTCTCCTCGACCGTCAGGCCGGGGATGATCCGCCGGTCCTCGGGCACGAGCTGGACACCGAGCCGGGCCGCCTCGAACGCCTTCATGCTGTGCAGCGGCTGGCCGTGCAGCCAGATCTCGCCGCGCTGCAGAGCCGGTTTCTCGGTGCGGGCGATGGTTCGCAGGGTGGAGGTCTTGCCCGCACCGTTGCGGCCGAGCAGGGCGACGATGTCCTGCTCCTGCACGTCGAAGGAGACGCCCTGGACGATGTAGGATTCGCCGTAATAGGCGTGGATGTCCTGCACCCGGAAGAACGGGGCAGTGCCGGCGGCGGGCGCGCGGTAATCGGCGGTGCCGGTGCCGGTGCCGGCGGTCGGGTTCGCAGTGGTGGTCTCGGTGGCGTTCATCTCTTGGCCCTTTCTTCGGACTTACAGGTGGGCGCCGCCCAGATAGGCTTCCTGCACCTTGGGATTGCCCCGGATCTCCTCCGGCGTGCCCTCGGCGATGACGGTGCCCTGGGCCAGGACGGAGACCTTGTGGGCCAGCGAGAACACCACGTGCATGTCGTGTTCGATGACGATCTTGGTGATGCCGCGCTCGCCGATCCGCTTCAGCAGGTCGATGGTGTTGTTGGTGTCGGCCCGCGACATGCCGGCGGTCGGCTCGTCGAGCAGCAGCAGCCGGGGCTCCTGCACCAGGCACATGGCCAGCTCCAGCCGCCGCTTGTCGCCGCGCGACAGGGCACCGGCATGGTCGGAGCGGTTATCGGCCAGCCCGACATCCTCCAGCATGTGCATGGCCTTGTCGCGGATCTCCGCCTCGCCGTCGATGCGCGGCAGCCAGTTCAGGGTGAACGAGCCGTCGCGATGGGCGAAGGCCGGGATCATCACGTTCTCCAGCAGCGAGAGATCGGGGAAGATCTCCGGCGTCTGGAACACCCGGGCGACGCCGAGCTGGTTGATCTCGTGCGGCCGCCGGTTTAGCAGCGACTGGCCGTCGAACATGACGGTGCCGGTATCCGGTTCCAGCCTTCCGACGAAGCAGTTCAGCAGCGTCGACTTGCCGGCGCCGTTCGGGCCGATGATGGCGTGCACCTGGCCCTGCTCGACCTTCAGGTTCACCTGATTGAGCGCCTTGAGGCCGGCGAAGGACTTGTTCACGCCCTGGACGGTTAGGATCGACATGGTCCCGCTCTCCCTCAGGCCGATTCGCTGACGGTGTCGGAGCGCGAGGCCCCGTCCGACCGCCGGAACATCTTTTGGACCCGGCGGATGCCTTCCATGATCCCGCCCGGAAGGAAGATCACGATCAGCATGAAGACCACGCCGAGGGTCAGGTGCCAGCCCTCGCCGACGAACAGGCCGGCGACGGCGACCGCCGCCTCCTGCAGGGTGGCCGGCAGGAAGTTGAACATCTCCATCAGGACCTGCTCGTTGAAGGCGGAGAAGATGTTCTCGAAGTACTTGATCACCGCCGCGCCCAGCACCGGGCCGAGCAGGGTGCCGGCCCCGCCGAGGATGGTCATGAGCACGACCTCGCCCGAGGCGGTCCACTGCATGCGCTCCGCCCCGGCCAGCGGGTCGGTGGAGGCCAGCAGCGCGCCCGCCAGCCCGGCATACATGCCGGAGATGATGAAGGCGGCGAGCGTGTAGGGGCGGGTGTTGAACCCGGTGTAGTTCATCCGGGTCTGGTTCGACTTGATCGCTTTCAGCATGGTGCCGAAGGGCGAGCGGGCGATCTTCATGGCGACGAAGAAGCCGATGATCAGCACCACCGCGCAGAAGTAGAAGCCCGGATAGCCGGTCATCTCCAGCCCGAACAGCGAGGTCGTCGGGGTCGAGACGGTGTCGCGGGTGCCGGTGAGCTGCTCCAGGATGCGCGGGTCGCTCGGCAGCACCGTCAGCCCGGTCTCGCCGTTGGTGATCGGCGTGAGCACCGAATAGGCGAGGTTGTAGGACATCTGGGCGAAGGCCAGGGTCAGGATCGAGAAGTAGATGCCCGAGCGGCGCAGGCTGATATAGCCGATGGCCAGCGCGAACACCCCTGCGGTCATCATCGCGAAGATCACCGCCGGCAGCACGTTCATGCCCAGCAGCTTGAACGACCAGACCGCCGTGTAGGAGCCGACGCCCAGGAAGGCGGCGTGGCCGAAGGACAGGTAGCCGGTCAGGCCGAACAGGATGTTGAAGCCGATCGCGAACAGGCCGTAGATCGCCCATTTCTGCAGCAGGTCGGGATAGCCGGCGCCGATCAGGCTGGCCCAGAGCGGCGCGGTCAGCACGGCGGCGGCGAACAGCACCAGGAAGAGCAGGTCGCTGCGGCCGCTGGTGCCGAAGGCGGAGGTCGAAGAGGCGGCCATCGGTCTAACCCTCCATCACGCCCTTGCGACCCAACAGGCCACGAGGACGGACTTGCAACACGATCACGGCGATCAGGTAGATGATGATCTGGTCGATGCCGGGAATGATGGACTTCACCTCGTTCATCGAGGCGAAGGACTGCAGGATGCCCAGCAGGAAGCCGGCCAGGACGGCGCCGGGCAGCGAGCCCATGCCGCCGACGACGACCACCACGAAGGACAGCACCAGGAACTCCATGCCGATGTGGTAGTCGGGCGGCAGGATCGGCGTGTACATCACGCCGGCGAGCCCGGCGACGACCGCGGCGATGCCGAAGACGATGGTGAAGCGGCGCTCCACATGGATGCCCAGCAGGCCGACCGTCTCGCGGTCCTGCATCCCGGCGCGCACGACCATGCCGAAGGTGGTGAACTGCAGGAAGGCGAAGACCCCGCCGATCACGGCGAGCGAGAAGAACAGGTAGATCAGGCGCCAGTATGGATAGACGATGGTCCCGGGCACACCGAACCAGATGCCGAGATCGGCACTGCCGGCGACCACTTCGGGGGCCGGCGTCGGGATCGGGTTGGCGCCGAAGATCGCCTTCACCAGCTCCTGCAGCACAATCGCCAGGCCGAAGGTGACCAGGATCTGCTCGGCATGGGAGCGGTTGTAGAAGAAGCGGATGAGGCCGCGCTCCATGATCAGGCCGATGATCAGCATGATCGGGATGGCGGCGAGCACGGAGATCGGCACCGCGTAATCGATGATCACGCTTCCGGTGTCGCCGAACCAGGTCTCCAGGTAGGGGATTTCCTTATAGGCGTCGAAGAAGGTGATGCTTTCGTCCTTCACCTTCTTGGACAGCGTCAGCAGCTTCTGGATCGATACGGCACAGAAGGCGCCCAGCATGAACAGGGCGCCGTGGGCGAAGTTCACCACCCCCAGCGTGCCGAAGATCAGGGTCAGCCCCAGGGCGATCAGCGCGTAAGCGCCGCCCTTGTCGAGCCCGTTCAACATCTGAAGAACGAAAGCGTCCATGACGCGGTCCCCCCTCCGGGATTTCTATTTGACTAAAGATGTGCCGCGCGCAGGGCTGTTCGACCATCGGTCGAGAGGGGCCTGAACGGGCAAGTCGGGGGCTCCGGTAAGGGAGCCCCCGTTGTGTCGGTGCATCTCGGGCGGTTGCGTCCGGGATGCGCTCCGGATCAGGCGCCGTTGTTGCAGCTGCCGAGGCTGCCGGCGAACTGCGGGATGTTGGCGTCGTAGGTCACCTTCTCCCGCTCGACTTCCTTCACCACTTCCAGAAGGTCGAACTGCGAGGTCGGGTTGTCCTTACCCTTCACGACCAGCACCTTCTTGAAGCACTGGTGGTCTTCCGCGCGGTACAGGGTCGGACCGTTGCCCATGCCGTCGAACTCGAAGCCCTCCAGGGCCTTGCCGAGATCGCAGGGAGCGAAGGTGCCGGCCCGCTCGGCCGCATCGGCGTAGAGCAGCGCCTGGACGTAGCAGGTGTGGGCGGCCTGGGACGGCGGGAAGCCGTACTCGGCGCCGAACGACTTCACGAAGGCCTGGGAGCCCGCGTCGCTCAGCGACCAGTGCCAGTTGGTCGACCCGAAGATCCCCTTCACGTTCTCGCCGGCACCCTGCGCCATCAGGCGGCTGTAGAGCGGAACGACGATGGCGAAGTCCTTACCGTTGACCTGCTTGTCGCGCAGACCGAACTGCACGGCCTGGGTCAGCGAGTTGACCATGTCCTTGCCGTAGTGGTTCAGGATCAGCACGTCGGCGCCGGAGTTCAGCACCGGCGTGATGTACTGCGAGAAGTCACCGGCGCCGAGCGGCGTGCGGACCTTCTCGACGGTCTGCCAGCCGAGAGCCTCGGTGGCGTCGGCGATCGACTCTTCCTGGGTCCAGCCCCAGGTGTAGTCGGCCGTCAGGTGGTAGGCCTTGCGGTCCTTGCCGTAGTTTTCCTCAAGCACCGGCGCCAGCGCCTGGCCGGACTGATAGGCGTTGAAGAAGTGGCGGAAGCCGTTGGCCCGGCGGTCCTTGCCGGTGGTGTCGTTGGAGTGCGTCAGACCGGCCATGAAGATGATGCCGGCTTCCTGGCACAGCGACTGCACCGCGATGGCCACGCCGGAGGACGAGCCGCCGGTCACCATCACCACGCCGTCCTTTTCAATCATCCGCTTGGCGGATGCGCGGGCGGCGTCGGACTTGGTCTGGGTGTCGCCCGTGACGTACTCGACCTTCTTGCCGAGGATGCCGTTGCCCTTCAGGGCCTTGGACGAGAAGGTGTTCAGCATGCCGCCGTCACCTTCGCCGTTGATGTGCTTCACGGCGAGCTGGTAGGCGCGCAGTTCGTCCGCGCCCTCGTCGGCATACGCGCCGGTCTGCGGCACGTTGAAGCCGAGGGTGACGGTGCCGCCCTTCGGCTCGTTCAGATAGGCATAGGCGCTCTTGGTGAAGAAATGCGGGGCGGCGAGGCCGGCGGTCAGCGCGACACCCCCCTTCATCAGCGAGCGGCGTGAGACGCCCTTATCGAAGACGGTCATTGGTTCCTCCCGTTCGGTCTTCGTCCGTGCCGCGTCGCGGTCGATCACAGGTCGATCTTGATGGTGGTTCCCGATGGCGCGGAGGCCGTCGCGAGCCTGGACTGCGGCAATACGACTGTAGAGGGTATCTGAAAATTTGCAAACTAAGTTATTGTTTTGAATTGACTATTTTGTCAAAATGAGACACAACGCACCTGCAAAACTGTAAATATGTGACAAAAGCGGGTTTAACCGCGCGCAGACTTGGGAAAAGGGAGAGTGCAGGATGGCCTTGGAACTTGCCGGTTTCCGCATTCGCGAGCGCCGCAAGCAGCTCGACCTGACCCAGTCGGGGCTGGCCCAGGCCGTGGGGATCTCGCCGTCCTATCTGAACCTGATCGAATCCGGGAAGCGCAACATCGCCGGCGGCCTGCTGAACCGGCTCGCCGCGGCCCTGGACCTGGATGCCGAGACCCTGGCCGGCACCACCGAGCGCCGGGTAATCGACGACCTGCGCGAGATGGCCGCCGACCCCCGGCTCAAGGCGGCGCGGATGCCGGAGGAGGGGGCGCAGGACCTGGTCGCCCGGCACCTGGATTGGGCGCAGTCGATGCTGGCCCTGTACCGTGCCTATATCGACCAGGCGGAGACCGTGTCGGCGCTGTCCGACCGGCTCAGCCGCGACCCGTTCCTGGGCGACCTGATCCACCAGGTGCTGACCCATATCACCGCCCTGCGCTCGGTCTCCGAGATCCTGGAGAATGTCGACGACATGCCGCCGGAACAGAAGCGGCGGTTCCAGGGGATGATGACCGAGGAGAGCGCCAAGCTCAGCGACGTGGCCCAGGCGCTGACCGACGTGTTCCAGGTGCCGGAGGCCGACACCCGCTCGGTCACCCCGGCCGAGGAGGTCGACGACTTTCTCATCGAGCGGCGCAACCATTTCCCCGAGCTGGAGGCCGCCGCCGCCCGGATGCGCCGCGACGTGGAGCGCCAGGGCGAGACGATGATGAGCGCGCTGATCGACTATCTCGACCGGCGCCACGGCATCTCGGTGGTCAACCGCGGGCGCACCGCCGCCGAGGCGCCGAGCGGCGAACGCTTCCGCAACCATTGCCGCTTCGATGCCGAGACCAAGACCCTGATGTTCCTCGACAACGCCTCGATCTCCACCCGGCGATTCCAACTCGCCCGGGTCGCGGCGGAGCTGGAGCTGGGGGACGTCCTCGCCCGGGAGATCGACGATCCGCGCCTCTCCAGCGACGCCGCCCGCAGCCAGGCGTTCCGGGCGCTGGCCTCCTATGCCGCCAGCGCCGCCCTGCTGCCCTACGAGAGTTTTCTGGAGGATGCGGTCGCCTGCCGCTACGACATCGAGGTGCTGCGCCAGCGCTATGCCGCCAGCTTCGAGCAGGTGGCGCATCGGCTTATCACCCTGCGGCGGCGGGGGATGGAGGGCATCCCGTTCGCCTTCCTGCGCTCCAACCCCGCCGGCCACGCCACCAAACGCTTCCCCTTGCCGGGCCTGCCGCTGCCGCGTTATGGCCATGCCTGTCCGCTCTGGGCAATCTACCAGTCGTTCCAGACGCCGGACCGGGTGGTGCGGCAGCTCGCGGAGTTTCCCGACCGGGGGCGCTTTCTGTTCGTCGCCCGCACCGTGACCAAGCAGCCGGCCACTTTCCACGAGCCGCCGGTGCTGCATTCGGTCATGCTGGCCTGCGAGGCGGTGCATGCGGACGCCACGGTCTATGCCGACGGTCTGGACCTGTCGGCGCGCGAGATGGCGGCGCGGGTGGGAGCGAGCTGTCGGCTCTGCCCGCGGATCGAATGTCTGCACCGCGAAGAGGAATCGATTGTCCGGAATCCGGCGCTGTGACAGCCAGAACTGTCGTCGGAAGACGTCCGATGCTGAACCGTTCCGTGCGGACAGGTTCAGCGCTACACTATTCAAAAGGTCGCCGGGCCAACCGGTGAATTCGGGGGAGGACCACACCGTGCCGGCACATGTGCTGATCGCCGAGGACGAACCGAACATCGTCGAATCCCTGAGTTTTATTCTGAGTCGGGAGGGCTGCGAGGTGACGGCCGTCTTCGATGGCCGCGCGGTGATCGACAAGATCGGGACCATGCGGCCCAACCTGGTGATCCTCGACGTGATGCTGCCGAAGATGAACGGGTTCGAGGTCCTGAAATGGATCAAGAGCAATCCGGACCTGAAGGGCGTGCCGGTGATGATCCTGACCGCCAAGGGCCAGGAAAAGGACCGCAAGACGGCCGAGGAACTGGGGGCGGACGCCTTCGTGACCAAACCGTTCTCCAACCGCGAAGTGGTGGAGCGGGTCATGACCCTGGCGTCGGCCTGAAGCCGGATTCCGCAGTGCCGATGGCGTCCCGTCCCACCCGCACCAAGGTCCGTGACGCGGTGGCGCTGATGGTGCTGCTCGGCACCTGGCTGGTGATGCCGCCGATGCTGAGTGTGGTCAACCAGCCGACCTCCGTGTTCGGGATCCCGACCATCGTCGTCTATGTCTTCGCGGTCTGGGCCGGGCTGATCGTCGTCACCCGGATCGTCGCCCGGCGGGCCGGCCGCGCCTACGAGCGCGAGGACCGGCATCTCGATCCGGAGGGGGAGGGCGGCTGATGCTCTCCGCCAATGTCGTCCTGGTCACCGCACTCGCCTATGTGGCGCTGCTGTTCATCGTGGCCTTCGTCAGCGACCGCCGGGCCCGCGCCGGCCGGGTGGGTCTCGCCCATTCGCCGCTGATCTACACCCTGTCGATCTCGGTCTACTGCACGTCCTGGACCTTCTACGGCGCTGTCGGCTCGGCCGCCCGCGACGGGCTGGAGTTCGTGACGATCTATCTGGGGCCGACCCTGGTCTTCGTCGGCTGGTGGTTCGTGCTGCGCAAGCTGGTGCGGATCGGCCGGGTGCACCGGATCTCCTCGGTGGCGGACCTGGTCTCCTCGCGCTACGGCAAGAGCACCACCCTGGCGGTGCTGGTCACCGTCATCGCCGTGATCGCCAGCACCCCCTACATCGCGCTCCAGCTCAAGGCGGTGACCATCAGCTTCTCGGTGGTCGGCAGCGCCGGCAACGAGGCGGTGATCGACGTCTCGACCGCCTTCTGGGTGGCCGCCGGCATGGCCGCCTTCACCATCCTGTTCGGCACCCGCAACATCGACGCCAACGAGCGCCACCACGGGGTGGTCGCCGCCATCGCGCTGGAGGCGCTGGTCAAGCTGATCGCCCTGCTGGCGGTCGGCATCTTCGTGGTCTTCGGCGTGGCCGGCGGGCTCGGCGAGGTCTTCGCCATGCCGGGGGCGAGCATCGTCATCGACCCGGACACGGTCTACGGCCCGCGCTGGGTGGCGATGACCTTCCTTGCCGGCACCGCCATCCTGTGCCTGCCGCGCCAGTTCCAGGTGACGGTGGTGGAGAACGCCGACGAGGCGCAGCTCCGCACCGCCTCCTGGCTGTTCCCGCTGTATCTCTTCCTGATGTGCTGCTCGATCCTGCCGATCGCCATCGCCGGGCTGACCCTGCTGCCGCCGGGGGCCAATCCGGACATGTTCGTGCTGACCCTGCCCATGGCCCAGGGCCAGGACGCGCTGGCGCTGCTCGCCTTCATCGGTGGCTTCTCCTCGGCGACGTCCATGGTGATCGTCGCCTGCATCGCCCTGTCGATCATGGTCTCCAACCACATCGTGATCCCGGTGGTGCTGCGCCTGCCGGTGCTCAGCCAGGCGGTCAGCGGCGACATGAAGCGGCTGCTGCTGGTCAGCCGGCGGGTCAGCATCGGCCTGCTGCTGCTGCTGGGCTTCGGCTATTTCGTCGCCAGCGCCCAGTCCGACGCGCTCGCCGCCATGGGCCTGATCGCCTTCGCCGGCGCCGCCCAGATCCTGCCGGCGATGGTCGGCGGCCTGTACTGGCGCTCGGCCTCCAAGGCCGGGGCGGCGGCCGGCATGTTCGCTGGCTTCGTTGTGTGGATCTACACGCTGGTGCTGCCGAATTTCGAGGGCGTCTGGTTCGTCACCCAGACCCTGATGGTCGAAGGCCCCTGGGGCCTCGGCTGGCTGCGGCCGCATGCGCTGTTCGGTGTCCAGGGCGAGGACCCCATGGTCCATTCGGTGTTCTGGAGCATGACCGTCAACGTGGTCCTGTTCGTGGTCGTGTCGCTGATCCGCGAGCAGAACCCGCTGGAGCGGCTGCAGGGCACCCTGTTCGTCGACGTGTTCCGCAATCCGGCGGAGAGCGAGGGGCGGTTCATCACCCGCTCGGCGACGGTGGACGACCTCTACATCATGACCCAGCGGATCCTCGGCGCGGAGGAGGCGCAGCGGGTCTTCGCCGAGTTCGCCCAGCGCCAGGGGGCGGTCGGCGACATGCCGCGCCCGGACGCGGCCTTCATCTCCCATCTGGAACGGCTGCTCGCCGGCGGCATCGGCGCCGCCTCGGCCCGGGTGATGATCAGCCAGGTGGTGACCGGCGAGACCATCAGCCTGGACGAACTGATCCGGCTGGTCGATGAGACCCAGCAGGTGATCGAGTACTCCCAGCGCCTGGAGGCGAAGTCCCAGGAACTGCAGGACACCGCCAAGGCCCTGCAGGACGCCAACGAGCGGCTGCGGATGCTGGATGCCCAGAAGGACGATTTCCTCAGTCAGGTGAGCCACGAGGTGCGCACGCCGATGGCGTCGATCCGGTCGTTCTCGGAGATCCTGCTCGACAACCCGGACCTGGAATCCGAACGCTCGCGCAAATACCTGAAGATCATCCAGGACGAGACCCTGCGCCTGTCGCGGCTGCTGGACGAGATCCTCGACGTCTCGCATCTGGACAGCGGTCAGTTCGCCCTGCGCCTGGAGGAGGTCGACGCGGCCCGCATCCTGGAACACGCGGTGGAGACCTGCCGCGGCATGGCGGCCAGCGCCGGGGTGACCATCGACTACGGCGCCTGCGTCGCCGAGGCGCCGATCCGCGCCGACGGCGACCGGCTGGCCCAGGTCTTCATGAACATCCTGTCGAACGCCATCAAGTACAACACCAGCGAGGAGCCGCGGGTGACCGTCAGCAGCCGGGTCGATGGCGGCACCTATTTCGCCTATGTGGACGACAATGGGCCGGGCATCCCGGCGGAGGACCGGGAGCGGATCTTCGCCAAGTTCGCCCGCGGCCGGGAGCTGACCCCGGGCCACCGCACCGGGGCCGGGCTCGGCCTGTCGATCAGCCGCAGCATCGCCCGCATGCTCGGCGGCGACCTGGAACTGCTGCCGGAGCCCGGTCGGGGTATGGGGCGCGGCGGGGCGCGCTTCCGGCTGCGGCTGCCGTTGCGGCGGGAAACCGCAGCCGCGGCGGGTGAATAAATCGGCCGGAATGCTATGTAGGGGGTTCAGCCCCTTCCGGCCCCCGCATTCCGAGCCCCATGACCCAGCCCGACCTTCCCGACCGCCCCGCCCTCGACCCGGACCTGCGCCTGGACGCCCGCACGGCCCTGCCGGAGGCGCTGCGCGTGCTGGTGCAGGCGATGCCGCAGGCCTCCTGGGCGGCGCATCCGAATTTCGGCGGCATGACCCAGTTCTGGCTGGAGCGCCACGCCGCCTTCCGCCAGTTGCTCGACCGCATCGCCGCTGATGCCGGTGCGTCGGCGGCCGGCGACATGGCGGCGGAGGACTTCGCCCCGCGCCTGTACCGGCTGGCCAGTACCCTGCTGGGCGAGCTGCACGGGCATCATTCGGTCGAGGATGCCCATTACTTTCCGCAGTTGCGCCGGCTCGAGCCGTCGGTGGCCCGGGGCTTCGACCTGCTGGATGCCGACCACAAGGACCTGGACGCCCGGCTGCACGGCTTTGCCGGCGAGGTGAACGGGCTGCTCCAGGCGGCCCAGGCGGGAACCCTCGGGGCGGCGCAGATGGAGCCGTTCGTGGGATCCGTCGCGGAGTTTCAGCGGGTGCTCGACCGCCACCTGGTGGACGAGGAGGAGCTCGTCATTCCGGCCCTGCTGAAGCTCGGGGGGTAAGGCCCTTACTGACCCGCGACCGGGTCGCCCCACACCCCGGCGAATTTCATCGCCATCAGCAGCACCACGCCCCACAGGCCGAGATTCACCGCGATCAGGATCCCGATCTGCAGAAGGGCCGCGCCCAGATGCCCATGCCCGGCCCAGCGCATCGGCGCCCGGGCGGGCGCGGGCGGCTCGGTATCGGGGCGAGGGGTCGGATCCATGGCGGCACCGGCTGTTGATCGCTCACGGTAGCAGAGCGCGGACCCCCCGTCGCGCCGGATCGCGGGGGGATTGCCGGCGGCTCCCTTGAACGGCGGGCGCCGCTGCCCAGATCCCAGGACATCCGATTCGCGAAACCCGGCGGGAGAACGCCCATGCGATCCACCATAGCTCCCCTGGCGCTGGCCGCATTTCTGCTGGGCGCCCTCGGCGGCGGGGCCCTGGCGCAGAATTCCGCCAAATCGCCCGGTGCGGAAGCCCCCGGCGCGGAGGCCTATGTCGACGGCATGACCGAGACCATGAAGGACTGGGCCGACCGGGTCGGCGACTGGACCGCCCGCCAGGTCGACGCCGCCGGCGACGCCACCGCCCGGGTCGGCGACCGCACTGGCGAGGCGCTCGACGACGCCTGGGAGGCGGTCAAGCAGGACTGGCGTCATCTCCAGGACGCCAGTGCCGACGGCTACGTGGCTGCACAGCGGAAATTCGAGGACTCCCTGGACTCCCTGCAGCGGGCCTGGGAGGACCGCGAAGACGCGACCACCTCGAAGAAGATTCAGTAGGACGCTTCCCGACCTCCTCATCTTTCACTCCCCGGATTTATTCCGGGGTAATCGGCGCCGCTGGGACGGGCGCCGGGAGAAACTGTCGAACGGGGACAATGCCCCTCGGGATTGCCCCGGAATAAATCCGGGGAGTGCGTGGAGGAGGCAGGGGAGAGCGAATTGCCTGCGGGCCTTCGCTTCGCCGGGCGAGGTGGCGCCTGATATCCCCCACCCATCTTTCACTCCCCGGATTTATTCCGGGGTGATCGGCGCCGCTGGGACGGGCGTCGGGGAAAGCTGTCGAACGGGGACACCGCCCCTCGGGATTGCCCCGGAATGAATCCGGGGAGTGCGTGGAGGAGGTCGGGGAGCGCGATTTGCCTGCGGGCCTTTGCATCGCCGGGCGAGGTGACGCCCGATATCCCCACTCATCTTTCACTCCCCGGATTTATTCCGGGGTAATCGGCGCCGCTGGGACGGGCGCCGGGCGAAACTGTCGAACGGGGACACCGCCCCTCGGGATTGCCCCGGAATGAATCCGGGGAGTGTGCGAAGACTGAAAACCCTCCTACAGCCCCACCAGGAACAGCGTGATCGCCGGGAACAGCACCAGCAGCACCACCCGCACCACGTCGCTCATCAGGAACGGCAGTGTGCCGCGATAGGTCTGCGCCATCGGCACGTCGCGCGCCATCGAGTTGATCACGAACAGGTTCATCCCCACCGGCGGGGTGATCAGCCCGACCTCCACCACCACCAGCACCAGAATGCCGAACCACAGGGCGAAGGCCTCCGGCTCCATGCCGAAATCCAGCTCGCTGACCACCGGGAAGAAGATCGGCACCGTCAGCAGGATCATCGACAGCGAATCCATGAAACAGCCGAGCACCAGATACAGCAGCAGGATCGCCGCCAGCACCGTGTAGGGGGCGAAGCCCTGGTCGGTGACCCACTGGGCCGCCTCCTGGGGCAGCTGGGCGAAGGCAAGGAAGCTGTTGAAGATCGCCGCCCCCAGGACGATGAAAAAGATCATCGCCGTCGACGTCGCGGTCTGCAGCAGCGAGGTCTTCAGCTTCGCCAGCGTCAGGCCGCGGTTGGCCAGCGCGATCAATCCGGTGCCTGCCGCCCCGAAGGCGGCACCCTCGGTCGGGGTGAACAGGCCGAGATAGATGCCGCCCACCACGACGGCGAAGACCACCAGCACCGGCCAGATCCGCCACAGGGCGCGGAACCGTTCGGCCATCGGGGCCGGGTCGCGGTGGCCGGCACTGTCCGGCTTCAGGCGGACGTAGATCGCGATCGCGGCCATGTAGCCGAGCGCAGCCAGGATGCCCGGCACCACGGCGGCGACGAACAGCTTGGCGATGTTCTGCTCGGTCAGCAGGGCGTAGATCACCAGCACCACCGAGGGCGGGATCAGAATGCCGAGCGTGCCGCCGGCCGCGAGCGCGCCGGTCGACAGCGAGCCGGAATAGCCGAAGCGCTTCAGCTCGGGCAGGGCGACCTGGGCCATGGTCGCCGCCGTGGCGAGCGAGGAACCGCAGATCGCGCCGAACCCGCCGCAGGCGCCGACGGCGGCCATCGCCACGCCGCCCTTGCGGTGGCCGAGCCACGACTCCGCCGCGTCGAACAGCGCCTTGGACAGGCCGCCATGGGTGGCGAACTGGCCCATCAGCAGGAACAGCGGGATGATGCCGAGCGAGTAGTTGGAGAAGGTGTCGTAGGCCATCGACTTCATCTGCGACATCACCGGCAGCCAGCTGCCGTTGACCAGCACCGAGCCGCCGATGCCGAGCAGCAGCATGGCGAGGCCGATGGGCATCCGCAGGCCGATCAGCAGCAGCAGCAGCGGGAACGACCAGAGCGCGATCTCGAGCTTGTCCATCAGCCCGTCCTCGGTTCCATCACGTCGCGCACCGCCGACCAGGCACAGGCCGCCACGAAGACCGCGCCGACCGGCACGCAGGCGGCGTAGCCCCACCAGACCGGAAACTGCAGGATGTAGGTGGTCTCGTTGTACTGCATCTTGTCCTGCATCCCGGCCCACAGGCGCCACAGGATGAAGCCGGCCACCGCCGTCATCGCCAGGTCGAACAGCACCGCCAGAGCGGCGTTCAGGCGCGGGCCGAGCCGGTCGGCGAAGACGTCGACCGAGACATGGCCGCGCTCCAGCTGGCACCAGGGCAGGAAGCAGAACACGGCGAGCGCGGTGCCGGCCTCGACCAGCTCGAAATCGCCGGGGATCGGCGCGAGTCCGGCCCAGATCAGGGCCCGGCCGCTGACGCTGAGCACCACCAGGGCGGTGATCGCCAGCAGAAGCGCGCCGCCCAGCATCGCCAGCAGCCGCGACAGGCGGGTCAGGAACCCGGAAATCGTCGAATACACGCACGCCCCCTCGGCCAAGTCTGTACCTCTGCGGCCATCGGCACCTAAGGAAAGAGGCAGGCGGACGGGCCGCCTGCCTCGTCATCGTCCCGTGACCGGGCGTTACTTGGTCTCGGCGGCCACCAGGGCCTGGGCGTCGGCGACCATGCCCTTGCCGTCCATGCCCTTGCCGTCCATCTCGGCGATCCAGTTCTCGACCACCGGACCGGCGGCCTCCTTCCAGCGGGCGGTCTCGGCCGCGTCGAGGGTGATGACGGTGTTGCCGGCCTTCTGCGCCTTGGCCAGGCCGATCTTGTCCACCTCGTCCATCGCCCGGCCGGCCAGACGGGCGGCCTCGACGCCGGAATTGTCGTCGATCACCTTCTTCAGGTCGTCGGGCAGCGAGTCGTATTTCGCCTTGTTCATGGCGAACAGGAAGGTCGCGGTGTAGAGGCCGCGGTCGCCGGCGAAGCCGGTGTGGTTATGCACCAGCTCGGCCATCTTCAGCGGCAGGGTGACCTCCCAGGGGATCACCGCCCCGTCGATCACGCCCTTGGACACCGCCTCGGGCACCGCCGGCACCGGCATGCCGATCGCCACCGCGCCGAGTTGCTCCAGCATACCGGTGATCACCCGGGTCGGACCGCGTAGCTTCATGCCCTTCAGGTCCTCCAGCGTGTTCACCGGATCCTTGGAGTGGATCAGGCCGGGACCGTGGGTGTGGACCGCGATCACGTGCATGCCGGGGAAGTCGTCCTGCATGTGCTTGTCGGCGTATTTCTGGAAGGCGACCGAGGTCTCCTCGGCGGTGGCGACCATGAACGGCAGCTCGAAGGCCTCGGCGCGCGGGAAGCGGCCCGGGGTGTAGCCCATCACCGTCCAGACGATGTCGACCGCGCCGTCGGTGACCTGCTGGACCAGCTCCGGCGGCTTGCCGCCGAGCTGCATGGAGGGATAGTGCTCGACCTTGATGCGGCCGCCGGACTGGGTCTGCACCCGCTCGATCCACGGATTGATGAACTTGTCGGGGATGGCGGCCTTGAGCGGCAGAAGCTGGTGCAGCTTCAAAGTGACGTCCTGGGCGCCCGCCGGAGCGGCGGCGGCCAGAAGGCCGGCGGCGACGACCCCCGCCGAAAGCAGATGGGCCGAGAGCAGTTTCTTCAGCATTGCGTTGTCCTCCCTACAGGCTGGTTCCGTTTATTGGCTGGGTCGAGCCCGGCTCGGCGAAGGTCATCATATCGCCGCGTCCCTGTATATCTTCGCGGGGTACATCCTTGCGGTCCGGCGATATCCGGGCCGGCGCGCTCCTATCCGTTGATCAGCGACAGGCCCGGGACGGTGGTCATCCGTTTCCGGTCCTCGATCATGGCATCCAGATTGGCCCGGGCAAGCCGGGCGTGCTCGCGGGCGAGGGCTTCGGCCCGGGCCCCCTCGCGCAGCTCGATGGCGTTGACGATGGCCCGGTGCTGCGCCTGCGCCACCACCAGGGAGGCCCGCACCTCCGGCATCTCCTCTTGGGCCGAGATGAAGGCGTTCGGTCCGGCGAAGGGCAGGCGCATGGCGCGCTCCAGCTCCCTGCGGATGGTCTCGCTGCCGGAGAGCGCGTGCAGATGCTCGTGGAACTCTCCGTTGCGGGCGATATAGGCCTGGAAATCGGTCTGCGCCGGGTCGGCTACCAGGGCATCCAGCTCCGCCAGCAGGGTGTGCATCGCCTGCAGCCGGGCCGGGGGGACACCGCGTTCCGCGGCCAGCCGGGCGGCCATGCCTTCCAGCGCGCCGCGCAGCTCGATGGCGTCGGCCACGTCGGCGGGCGTGAAGCCTCGCACCGTGTAGCCGCCGGAGGGAATCGTCTCCACCACCCCTTCCTGGTCGAGCTGGGCCAGGGCGGCGCGGATCGGGGTGCGGGAGATGCCGAGACGGCCGGACAGGGTCACCTCCGACAGGCGCACACCGGGGCCGACCTCGCCGGAGAACACCAGCTCACGGATGCCGAGCAGGGCCTTCAGGCTCTGGGAACTGCCGCGCTCGCGGCGGGCGGTGCCCACCATGGCTCAGGCCGCTCCCGCCGGGCGGGACGGCCGGGCCGCCCGCTCCCGGCGCCGCCGTGTCCCGGGCGCATGCGATTGTATTCCGTCGCCGCGATCCACCGGCAGAAGCCCCCGCATGCGGCCGGCCAGGCCGGCTCCGGAGCTTGGGTGGATGGGGCCGGACAGTCCCGCACCAGAAGGCAGCGCGGGGGCCGGACCCAGGTCCGGTTCCCTGCGGTTTGGCATCGCGTTTCCTCCCGATCGTCTCTTGCAATCGTATACGTCATGTATACAACTTATGGGAAAGACAAGGCAATCGGACTTGTCGCAAACAATCAGACCGACCCGGAGGAAGCCCCATGACAGCCTCGACCCCGCCGTTTCGAGCCGACGAGGTCGGCAGCCTGCTGCGCCCGGCCGAACTGAAAGCGGCCCGGGCCGATTTCGCGGCGGGAAAGCTGGACGCCGCCGGCCTGCGGAAGGTCGAGGACGACTGCATCCGCCACGTGGTCGCCAAGCAGGAAGAGGTCGGGCTCCAGGCCGTGACCGACGGCGAATTCCGCCGCTCATGGTGGCATTTCGATTTCCTCGCCGGCCTCGACGGCGTGGAGATGGTGCAGGGTGCCAAGGCGATCCAGTTTTCCGGCGTGCAGACCAAGTCGGAGAGCATCGGCGTCACCGGCAAGGTCGGCTTCTCCGACCATCCGATGCTGGATCATTTCCGGTTCCTGAAGAGCGTCACCAAGGTCACCCCGAAGATGACGATCCCGTCGCCTTCGGTCCTGCATTTCCGCGGTGGCCGCGACGCGATCTCCAAGGATGTCTATCCGGACATGGATGCCTTCTACGCCGACACCGCGGAGGCCTATGCCCAGGCGGTGCGCAGCTTCTACGACGCCGGCTGCCGCTACCTGCAGTTCGACGACACGGTCTGGGCCTATCTGTGCTCGGAGAAGGAGCGCCAGGCGGTCCGCGACCGGGGCGAGGATCCCGACGCGCTGAAGGCCGCCTATGCCGGGATGATCGCCCACGCGCTCAAGGCCAAGCCGGCCGATATGGCGATCACCACCCATGTCTGCCGCGGCAATTTCCGCTCGAGCTGGATCTCCGAAGGCGGCTACGAGCCGGTCGCCGAGATGCTGCTGGGCGAGCTGGACTACGACGGCTACTTCCTGGAATACGACACCGAGCGGGCCGGCGGGTTCGAGCCGCTGCGCTTCCTGCCCAAGGGTAAGAAGAAGGTCGTGCTCGGCCTGGTGACCTCGAAATTCGGCGAGCTGGAGAACCGGGACGGCGTTCATGCCCGGATCGAGGAGGCCTCGAAATTCGCTCCGATCGACCAGTTCTGCCTCAGCCCGCAATGCGGCTTCGCCTCGACCGAGGAGGGCAACATCCTGTCCGAGGAGGAGCAGTGGCGGAAGCTCGGCTTCATCGTCGAGGTCGCCAAGGACGTCTGGGGCCAGGCGTGATTTGGAGCCGGGCCTGACCTGCATACGCCACGACACGCATCCGATTTGAGTTAACCGGTTCTTTACAGTGTCGGCCTAGAGTTCTCCGCAATCCTGGAGGACATTATGGCCGATGCTGTGAAGATGGACGCGAGCGCTCCCAAGACATACGATTTCGGTGCCTCGGAAGCCGCGGTCGACCGACTTTACGCCCTGCCGCTGCATGACGTCCCGCTTCAGACCCTCGGGCTGAAGAAGGCGACGATGATCAAGAACGCCCATCTGGAGAGCGTTCTGGAGCTGTTCCGCGGCGACGGCATCGGCAGCGGCCAGATCCGCATCGACGAGATTCCCCAGTTCTTCACCCAGGATCCCAAGGCGCTCGAAGAGGATGTGGAGATCCTGCGCCGGTTGGCGGAGCTGGAGAGCTTCGACGTCTTCTCCCTGCGCATCGAGCTGCGCCGCATCAATGTCGACTTCACCGGCACCGAGGCCCTGAACCTGTCGCCGGAGAAGCGCGCCGAGCTGTCCGAGTACATGGCTTCCTTCACCCGGCCGCTGATCATGAAGATCTACGGCCAGCAGCAGGACGCCTCGGAGGCCAGCGAGCTGATCGACCTGGTCCGCAAGCCGAATCGCGAGGACGCGATGCGCGCGCTGAAGGAACTGGCCGATACCCTGAAGATCGAGTTGGAAGACGTGCCGAAGTTCCTGGAGGAGTGCGGCGATGTGTTCCTCAGCCTGAGCTATTTCCGCGACGCGCTGGACGAGGTGACCGGCGCGATCCCTGACATGATCGACTGGATGAACGACCTGAAGGACAACTTCCAGGTCCGCTCCGATCCGGCCAACCAGCGGGTGATCGCCGAGATCGCCAGCGACCTCACCGACATCTCCACCAGCCTGGTCGGCCGCTTCGACATGTTCGACCAGCGCTCCCAGAAGCTGTGGGACGATATCGACCCGCATGCCTTCGAGAACTTCCGCGACTTCGTGCGCGACCACCACGTGTCCCTGGCCGCCGTGCTGTGCGGTCTGACCGTGAAAATGAAGCTTTGGGCGGAGCGGTTCCCGTCGCGCGGCGGCGCGCCGATGAAGCGGATCGAATTCATCAAGGGCGAAATGCTGCCGGGTCTGGCGCGCATCAAGAAGCGCGAAACCGGACATTGACCCTGCAAAGCTAAAATTTTCACTGTTAACCTTTCCTTTGGGGTCTCGCCGGTAGAGTCCCTTTCAGAACGAAGCGGCCCGGTCGGCCGAGCAGGAGACAGACGATGAACGCGCTCACCCCGCAAGTCAGTGATTCAGGTAACGCCATGACCATGGCGGATGTCGTCCAGTTCGTGACCGTGAAGGTCGGCAAGCAGAGCTTCGGCATCCCGGTCCTCGACGTGGAGGACATCATCGGCCCGCAGCCGGTGACCCGTGTGCCGCTGTCCCTTCAGGTGATCCGGGGCTCGCTCAACCTGCGCGGCCGCATCGTCACCGCGGTGGACCTGCGCACCCGGCTCTCGATGCCGAAGTCCGACAGCGACCACCACATGAACGTGGTCGTCGAGTACAAGGGCGACCTGTACAGCTTGGTCGTCGACGAGGTCGGCGACGTTCTGAACATCAACGACGCCGCGATCGATCCGCATCCGGCGACGATGTCCGCCAAACTTCGTGAAGTCTCCAACGGCATCCACAAGCTTGATGGCGAGCTGCTGGTCCTGCTGGACGTCTCCGAAGTCCTCACTTTCTAAGTGTTTGCCTGGTTCTGAAAGTTTGTCTGGGACCCGTGCGGGCCCCGATTGCCGGAGGTTTGGTCATGCCTATCTGCCTGATCGTCGATGATTCCTCAGTCGTGCGGAAGGTTGCCCGCCGTATCGTGGAGAAGTTCGGTTACGAGGTCGCCGAGGCGGCCGACGGTACCGACGCGCTCGACTACGTGAATGCCAATCCGATGCCGGAAGCGATCCTGCTCGACTGGAACATGCCGAAGATGCAGGGCATCGACTTTCTGGAGAGCCTCCGCAAAATGCCGAACGGCAAGGATCCGAAGGTGGTGTTCTGCACCACCGAGAACGACCTTTCCAAGATCAGCCGCGCCCTGTGGGCCGGCGCCGACGAATACATCATGAAGCCCTTCGACGAGGACATCCTCGCCACGAAGTTCGCGACCGTGGGCCTCCGCTCCGCCGCCTGATCCGCAACTCCAGCGTCCAGGGGGGTCGCCATGAACAAAGCTGATTTCGAGCATTTTATCGGGTTTCTCAAAACCAAAGCTGGAATCGTCATTACCGCCGAGAAGGCCTATCTGGTGGAGAACCGCCTGGCGCCGATCGCCCGCAAGCACGGGATGAACGATGCCAGTGACGTGCTGACCAAGATGCGGCAGATGCCGTCCGCCGCCCTGGTCAGCGACGTGCTGGATGCGATGACGACGAACGAGACCCTGTTCTTCCGCGATCAGCGGCCGTTCGACCAGTTCCGCGACAACGTCCTGCCGACCCTGATGGAGCGCAACGCCGCTTCCAAGCGGATCAGGATCTGGTGCGCGGCCTGTTCCAGCGGACAGGAGCCCTATTCGCTGGCCATGCTGTTCAACGAGCTCGGCGCGAAGGTGGCCGGGTGGCGCCTGGAGATCGTCGGCACCGACATCTCCAAGACCATCCTGGAGCGCGCCCGCAAGGCGGAATACTCCCAGTTCGAGGTGCAGCGCGGTCTGCCGATCACCATGCTGGTGAAGTATTTCGAGCAGAAGGGCGAGAGCTGGCACCTGAAGGCCGACATCAAGAACAAGGTGTCGTTCCGCGAGTTCAACCTGCTGGAGAACCCGCGCGCGCTCGGTCAGTTCGACGTGGTGTTCTGCCGCAACGTGCTGATCTACTTCGATCATCCGACCAAGGCGGAGATCCTGGCGCGCATCGCCGGCGTGATGCCGGCGGACGGTCACCTGTTCCTCGGCGGTGCCGAGACGGTGCTGGGCGTATCCGACAAGTTCGCGGCCGCGCCGGGTCTG
This sequence comes from Thalassobaculum sp. OXR-137, assembly GCF_034377285.1. Lineage (NCBI taxonomy): Bacteria > Pseudomonadati > Pseudomonadota > Alphaproteobacteria > Rhodospirillales > Thalassobaculaceae > Thalassobaculum > Thalassobaculum sp. OXR-137. The sequence continues at coordinate 3,224,392 of NZ_CP139715.1, forward strand.
CGGGGCATCTACGTCCCCACCGACAAGGCCGCCGCCCGCGCGGCGTAAGCCTTCCGAAAGAAAATTCAGCGTCATCCCGGACAAGACCGGGCTTGACCCGGGTTTGGGCCGGGACCGTGCGACAGTGCCGGGTCCCGGACCGCCCCCGGATCAGTCCCGGATTAAATCCGGGACGGGGCCGTCCGGGATGACGTTTTATGAGTTAAGCCCCCACCGCCACGCCGTATTGCCGGCCGGTGGCGATCAGGCGTTCGGCCAGGCTGCGGGCATAGCCACGGGGCAGGTGCAGGTCGAAGGTCGCCGTGCCCAGACGCCGGTCGATCGTCACCGGCACATGGTACAGTGCCGTCGAGACCACCCGGTCCTCGGCGAAGGCCCGCGGATGCAGGTCGATCCCCGTGCCGCCGGCCAGAACCTCCCGGACCCGCGCGCCGGACACCCGCAGGGTCGCGCGGCCATGGCTCTGGTCGACCAGCGCCGCCCCGGCCCCCGCGCAGCGTTCCCGCAGCATCCCCATCAGGTCCTGTGTCCCCGCCGACAGGGCCATCCAGCGCCCCGGCGCCAGGCTGAGCAGCCGCAGCCCGTCCACCGACACCGCCCGTCCGGGCGCCGGCAGGGGCAGGGCGACGGCGGCCATGCGGTCCGGCCGGCAGTCGATCTGCACCTGGTCCATCACCCGCGCGCCGAGGGTCACGCCGGCCGGCGTATCGCTGACCGTCCCGGCGAACAGGGCCGCGACCGGCGACAGGCGCGGGGGCAGGGTCACGGTGTCAGCCACGCAGCTTTCCTCCCTTGGGGTCGACGAAGACCGGATCTGTGATCCGCACCTCTATCTGCAGCTTCCGCAGCGGGAACACCGCCCACAGCGTCTCGCCCTTGCGCGCCAGACCGCCGGAGACGAAGCCGAGCGCGATCGGGTGCCCCACGGTCGGCGAGAGATAGGCGCTGGAGGAGACGTGCCCGAGCTTCTCCGGCCCGAGCGCACCCGGTGGCACCGGGGCGGCCGGATCCGCCACGAGGATGGACCCAGCCGGGATGCGCGTCTTCCCGTCCACCGGCACCAGCCCGACCAGCTTGGGGCGGGCCGGGTCGGTGAAGGCCGGCTTGTCCAGCATGGCGCTGCCGACGAACCATTTCTTGCTGCTCGCCATGCGGCCCATGCCGGCATCGTCCAGGGTCACCCGCCCGTCCAGTTCCGCATGGGTGACGTGGCCCTTCTCGATGCGCAGGATCGCCATCGCCTCGGTGCCGTAGGGGCGGATGCCGTGCGGTTGCCCGGCGGCGATCAGCGCCTCCCAGACCCGCGTGCCCCAATCGGCCGGCACGTTGATCTCGTAGCTCAGCTCGCCGGAGAAGCTGATCCGGAAGATCCGCACCGGCACCCCGGCGATCCGCGCCGTCGTCACCCCCATGAAGGGCAGGACGGCGTCGGAGACGTCGGCGCCGTCCGCCACCACGTCGCGCGCGTTCGGTCCGGCCAGCGCCATGGCGGCCCACTGCTCGGTCACCGAACAGGCGTGGACGTCCAGCTCCGGCCAGACCACCTGCAGGTACCACTCGATCAGCGCCATCACGTCGCCGGCATGGGCGGTGGTGGTGGTCATCAGGTAGTGGTGTTCGCCCAGCCGGGAGGTGGTGCCGTCGTCGTAGACGATGCCGTCCTCGCGCAGCATCAGCCCGTAGCGCGCCTTGCCGACCGCCAGAGTCTTGAAGCCGCTGGCATAGAGCCGGTTCAGCAGCTCGCTCGCGTCAGGACCCTGGATGTCGATCTTGCCCAGGGTGGAGACATCCACGAGCCCGACGGCGGTGCGGACGGCGGTGACCTCCTCGGTGATCGCCCGGTCCATCGCCGCCTTGCCGCCGGCCTCGCCCGGCGCGAGATAGTATTGCGGCCGCATCCAATGACCGGCCTCCACGAAGGTCGCCCCGTTGGCGGCATGCCAGTCATGCATGGCCGAGCGCCGCTCCGGGGTGTGGTGGCGGCCCCGGTCGCCGCCGGCGAAGGTGCCCATCGCGACGGGGGTATAGGGCGGTCGGAAGCGGGTGGTGCCGACCTGCGGGATCGGCTCGCCCCGGGCCTGGGCCATCAGCGCATGGCCGATGATGTTGGAGGTCTTGCCCTGGTCGGTGCCCATGCCGAGCGTCGTGTAGCGCTTGAGGTGCTCGACCGACACGAAGCCTTCCCGGTGGGCCAGGGCGATGTCGTCGGCGGTGACGTCGTCCTGCAGGTCGACGAAGCGCTTCTTGCCGGAACCCACTGACCAGAACGCCTGGATCGGGCGCTGATCCGGCTCGTCGGTGGCGGGCGTGTCGGGCAGGGCGCCGGGGGCGAATCCGGCGGCTTCCGCCGCGTCGGCGCCGGCCTTGAACCCGTCGGTCAGGCAGGCGGCGAGGCTGAAGGCGCCGCGGGCCGCCCCGACCGAGACATGGGCCTGGCGCGCAGCACCCGGCACGAAGGCGGCGAGGCCGTCGTCCCAGTCGATCCCGCCCAGCGCGTGGGTGTGCAGATGCACGGCCGGGCTCCAGCCGCCGGACACCGCCAGCAGGTCGCAGGGCTCGAACAGCGGGCGGCCGCTGCCGTCCAGCGGAGCGATGTCGCAGCCGATGACGGCGAGCCTTCCATGCACCTTTGTGACGGCGGCATTGTCGATTGTCTCGATCCCGGCGGCGTCGCAGCGCTCCCGCCAGGTACTGTTTCCGGCCGGGCGGGTGTCGACCACGCGCATGACCTCGACACCGGCGGCGCGCAGGTCCAGCGCGGTGCGGTAGCCGTCGTCGTTATTCGCCACCACCACGGCGCGGCGTCCCGGCCGCACGGCGAAGCGGTGGAGGTAGCTGCGCACGGCCCCGGCCAGCATCACGCCGGGCCGGTCGTTATGGGGAAAGGCGATGTGCCGCTCGATGGCGCCGGTCGCCAGCACCACCCGCCCGGCGCGGAGATGCCAGAGCCGCTGGCGCGGCACGTGGGGCGGCGGAACCGGCAGATGGTCGGCGACCCGTTCCACCGCGCCGATCATGTTGTCGTCGTAATAGCCGAAGGCGGTGGTGCGGGTGAGGATGCGGACCTCGGCCAGGCTCTCCAACTCAGCCCGTGCCTGGGCCACCCAGCGCATGGCGGCGACACCGCCGATGGTCTCGCGCTCCGAGCGCAGCCGTCCGCCGAGCGCGTCGGTCTCCTCCACCAGGATGACCCGCGCGCCGCTGCGCCCGGCGGTCAGCGCCGCGGCCAGCCCGCTCGGCCCGCCGCCGACCACCAGCATGTCGCAATGGGCCGACATCCGCTCGTAGCTGTCGGGATCGCGCTCGGTGGTGGCCCGGCCCATCCCGGCGGCGGCGCGGATGCGCTTCTCGTAGAAGTGCCAGCCGGGGAAGCCCATGAAGGTCTTGTAGTAGAACCCGGCGACCAGGAAGCGGCCGGCCAGGTCGTTCAGCTCCATCGCGTCGAGGGCCAGCGACGGCCAGCGGTTCTGGCTGGTCGCCTCCAGCCCGTGGAACAGCTCGGCCATGGTGGCGCGCGTGTTCGGCTCCTGCCGGCCGCCGCGGCGCAGCTCGACCAGGGCGTTCGGCTCCTCCGGACCGGCGGTGAAGATGCCGCGTGGTCGGTGATACTTGAAGCTGCGCCCGACCAGGGTCACGCCGTTGGCCAGCAGGGCGGAGGCGAGCGTGTCCCCGGCATATCCCGTGTAGCTCTTGCCGTCGAAGCGGAAGGACAGGGCGCGGCGGCGGTCGATCTCGCCGCCGGTCGGCAGGCGGAAGGCATTCACGTCCTTGAGGCGGCCGAGGATCATCGCGGTACCTCCAACTCGGCGTCCGGCCAACCGCAGGCCAGCACCTCATGGGACGTCACGTCGCGCAGCACCTTCACATAGCGCCGGCAGCCGTGGATGTGGTGCCAGAACTCCAGATGCGGGCCGGGCGGGTTGTCGCGCAGGTAGACGTAGTCGTGCCAGTCGGCCGCGGTCGCCGTGGCGGGATCGGCCCGGCGGGCCCTGGTCGCGTCGCCGGCATAGGAGAACTCGGCCTGGTCGCGCGGGCCGCAATGGGGGCAGGTGATCCGGATCATGCGCGTGCGCCCCTCAATGCAGCTTCGGGGTCGGCCCCTTGCCGCCCTCGTCCAGCAGGTGCCCGGTCTCGAACCGCTCCAGCCCCATCTCCCGGTTGGTCTCGTGCGGCGCGTCATGGGCGATGGTATGGGCGAAGGCGTAGCCCGAGCCGGGGGTCGCCTTGAACCCGCCATAGCACCAGCCGGCGTTCAGATAGAGGTTGTCGAACGGCGTCTTGGAGATGATCGGGCTGCCGTCCATCGACATGTCCATGATGCCGCCCCAGCTCCGCAGGATCCGCAGCCGCGACAGGTGCGGCATCATCGCCAGCCCGTTGGCCATCACGTCCTCCACCACCGGCAGGTTGCCGCGCTGGGCGTAGGAATTGTGGAAGTCGATGTCGCCGCCCAGCACCAGCCCGCCCTTGTCCGACTGGCTGATGTAGAAATGCCCGGCCCCGTAGGTGACGACCCCGTCGATCAGCGGCTTCAGCGGCTCGGTCACGAAGGCCTGGAGCACATGGGATTCGATCGGCAGCTTCCAGCCCAGCATGGCGGCGACCCGCGAGGTGTTGCCGGCCACGGCCATGCCGACCCGGCCGCAGCCGATGGTGCCGCGGCTGGTCTTCACCCCGGTGATCCGGTCGCCGTCGCGCTCGAACCCCACCACCTCGCAGTTCTGCAGGATGTCGACCCCGCGCCGGTCGGCGCCGCGGGCGAAGCCCCAGGCGACCGCGTCGTGCCGGGCGGTGCCGCCGCGCGCCTGCAGCAGCCCGCCATAGATCGGCCAGCGGGCATCGGTCGAATAGTCGAGATGCGGATACAGTTTGCGCACGCCGTCGCGGTCCAGCAGCTCGGCATCGATGCCGTTCAGCCGCATCAGGTTGCCGCGCCGCGCATAGGCGTCCATCTGCCCGTCATTGTGAGCGAGGTTGAGCACGCCGCGCTGGCTGAACATCACGTTGTAGTTCAGGTCCCGCGACAGGCCCTCCCACAGCTTCAGGGAGTGCTCGTAGAAATGGGCGTTGCCGTCGAGCATGTAGTTGGAGCGCACGATGGTGGTGTTGCGCCCGACATTGCCGCCGCCGATCCAGCCCTTCTCGACCACCGCCACATTGGTGATGCCGTGATTGCGGGCGAGGTAATAGGCAGTCGCCAGCCCGTGGCCGCCGCCGCCGATGATGATCACGTCGTAGGATTGTTTCGGCTCCGGATCGCGCCAGGCGCGGATCCAGCCCTTATGCCCCGTGAGCCCCTCGCGGATCAGCGAGAAGACCGAATATTCCGCCATCGCCGGTTCCCTCCCAATGCGGGGAAGTCTGCACCAGGGAAGGGGGTGTGCGAAGCCGGGATCGGACGAATTCTGACATGGAGGCGTCACGGCGGCGCCATGGGGACGATTTCCGTCCTTGCTCCATCGATAGCAAAGGGATCTACGATCCGAAACCTTTCCCTGTCCGGAGATCGAGCGATGATCACAGCGGCCTATGCGGGACTTCTTGGACTGATCTTTCTGATCCTCACGGTGCGGGTCGTCATGCGGCGCGGGGCGGTCAGGGCGACCCTGGGGACCGGCGGCGACGTCCTGCTCGAGCGCCGCATCCGCGCCCACGGCAACTTCATCGAGTTCGTGCCCCTGGTGCTGATCTTGATGATCCTGCTGGAGATGCAGAACGTCTCGATCTGGATCGTGCATGTGGTGGGGGTGTGCCTGGTGATCGGCCGGGTGATCCACGGCGCGAACATCAGCCGCGAGAACGAGAGCCTGGGGGGCCGCGTCGTCGGCATGGTGCTGACGATGACCGCGCTGGGGGTGGCGTCGATCTTCGCGCTGCTGCGGAGCTTCGGGGTGATGTGAGGGGAGTTCCCCCACCAACGATCACTCCCCGGATTTATTCCGGGGCAAGGTGTCGGCGTGATCGAGAGTCAGTAAGAGCTCTCGATGTCCACGCACGGTCAAGCCTCGCCCCGGAATAAATCCGGGGAGTGAGGTAGGGGAGGGGAGTGAGTGGGAGAATGAGAGGGCGTAGCCGCGCTATTTTTTCCCCAGCCCTGGCCGGTCCGGCGCCAGTTCTGCCTTCGTCAGGCCGAGCGCCGCCATGTCATCCGGGACGTCGCGGCCGAGCGCCATGGCGGCGCTGAAGCGGCCCATGGCGGCACTGGTCTGGATGCCGTAGCCGCCCTGGCCCGCCACCCAAAGGAAGCCCTCGGCCGCCGGTGCGAAGCCCACCACCGGCGACTTGTCGGCGACGAAGCTGCGCAACCCCGCCCAGGTCGAGTGCGGGCGATTGATCACGAAGAGCGTGTCGGTCTGGATCCGGTCGATGGCCAGAGCCACGTCCTCGATCTCCGGCTGGGCGTCGGTCGGGGGCGAGGGGATCTCGTCGGCCGGGCTGCCCATCATCCGCCCGCCTTCCGGCCGCACGTACCAGGATTCGTCGCACAGATCGGTCATCGCCCAGCGCGACGGATCGGCGGTGGTGCCGTCGCGCAGGGTCGCGTCGAAGGTGAAGGCGGTGCGCCGCTTGGGGATCAGGCCGATCTTGGCGGCGCCGGCCATCTCGCCGACCACGTCGCACCATGCACCGGCGGCGTTCACGACGATCGGGGCGCTGAAGGTGCCGGCCCGGGTCTGCACGGTCCACACGCCCTCGGCGCGGGACAGGCCCATGACCTCGGCGTCGGTGACCACGCGGCCGCCCTTGGCCCGCAGGCCCCGCAGGAAGCCGTGCAGGATGGCGTTGACGTCCATGTCCATCGCACCCGCCTCATAGGCGCCGGCGACGATGCGGTCCGGGTCGAGATAGGGGGCGATCTCGAACAGCGTCTTGCCGTCGATCCGCTCCATGCTGGGGGATTGCGCCAGCTCGTGGGCCAGGGTGTCGAGCAGCTCCTCGGTGGCCACGGCGGCGGCGCCGCGCGGCGTCATCAGCGGCGCGTCGGCGAACCCCTCCGGCGGGCTCTCCAGGAACGGCCGGGTGATCTTGTTCAGCTTGCGGATGGTCGCGTTGCCGTAGTTCTCGAAGAACAGCGCCGCCGAGCGTCCGGTGGTGTGGTAGCCGGGCTGGCTCTCGCGCTCCAGCAGGATGACCTTGGCATCGTCGGCCATGAAATACCCGGCCGAAGCCCCGGCCATGCCGCCGCCGATGATCAGGATGTCGGCGGTGTTCGGGTTGGCCGTATTCGGGTGGGCGGTATTCGTATCGGTGGTCATGGGGCGAACTGCTCCATCAAAACGCGTTCTTCGAGATTGTGTTCCGGGTCGTAGAGCACGGTGAGCTCCACGTCGCGGTCCTCGCGGACTTCCACTTCCACCACGTCGTGCACTTCCATCACGTCGGCGACCGCGTTGATCGGGCGCTTCTCCGGGCGGATGGTCTCGAAATGGATGACCGCGCCGCGCGGCAGCAGCGCACCGCGCCAGCGCCGGGGACGGAAGGCGCTGATCGGCGTCAGGGCCAGCACATTGGCGCCGAGCGGGATGATCGGGCCGTGGGCGGACAGGTTGTAGGCCGTCGACCCGGCCGGGGTGGCGACCAGCACGCCGTCGCAGACCAGCTCTTCCATGCGCTCGCGGCCGTCGACGGAGATCCGGATCTTCGCCGCCTGGGCCGAGGCGCGGAACAGCGAGACCTCGTTGATCGCCAGTCCCTCGACCCGGGTGCCGTCGCGGCAGGTGGCGTGCATCCGCAGCGGGTGCAGGATGACCGGCTGGGCCTTCTGCAGCCGCTCGATCAGCCCTTCCTCGTGGAACTCGTTCATCAGGAAGCCGACGGTGCCCCGATTCATCCCGTAGATCGGCTTGCCGGCGCCGATGGCGGCGCGCAGGGTCTCCAGCATGTAGCCGTCGCCGCCCAGGGCCACGATCACGTCGGCCCGGGTCGGCGCCACGCTGCCGTAGCGCCGGCACAGGATCTTCTGGGCCTCGCGCGCTTCGTCCGTGTTGGCGGCCACGAAGGCGAGGGCCATACTCTTTGTATCGGCTGTCACAGCATTACTCCGTCGCCCGCCCCGTGGTATGCCCACCCTGCGGTCCGGCGGCACCATAGGCGAAACCGGGGAGGCGGTGCATCCCTCAATCCGCGCGCGCGTTCCCTCATGTCAGGTCCTCCCGGCGGGGCGGCCGCTGTTTTGGAGACCACCATGCGTATCGTGCTTTTCGCCTTCCTGATCGCGGCCGCCCTGTCCCAGTCCGTCACCGGCGCCAGCGGCGCCTGGGCGGACGAGCGGCACGAGGGCTATTACTATCCGAAGATCACCTCCACCGAGGTCTACAAGGCGCGCGTCCAGAAGCTGCGCGATTCCGACCGGGTGCGGCGACTGGGATTCGTCACCGGCATGGCCGCGGGCGCGCAGGAGAAGGCCTATGCGCCGCAGATGGCGTTCTTCGCCAAGGGCCGCGACGCGGAGAAGGCGATCCTGATCGGGCTGGAGGACGGCCGCATGGCGACGCTCTACCGGGCGCGGGCGGTGCTGGCCCTGCTGACCGCGACGGCGCGGGCGACCCCGGTGTTCCGGGATCTCGATCCGGACGGCCAGTACACGTTCCTGGATCTGTTGGCGCTGCTGGGCTTCGAGGAGCTGACGGTCAGCGACGGCCGCAGCTACGCGCACCGGATCGAGATCAAGTAGGACGGCACCTGGTGTCCCGAGTCAGGCACTCATGCCTCCCAACGACCTCGCCCTGAGCAGCCCGTGAGGGCGTGTCGAAGGGCCGGGTGCGGGTCGGGCCCTTCGACGCGCCCCTGAAGGGGGCTGCTCAGGGCGAGGTCGGGGGACAAAGGAAAGAATCCCGGAGAGTCGAATAGGCTACTACCTCTACTCCTTACGCACTCCCCGGCCTTGTGCCGGGGCAAGAGCAGTGGAACACGCGGGCGCCAGGTAAGATGACCACCTGCGCCCGGCCAAGCGGACGCCTTGCCCCGGAATAAATCCGGGGAGTGTGAAAAGGTGGTTGGGGAAGGGGGCAGGGAAAGAGCCCGTGCCTCAGCCGCCCGTCACGCTCATGTGCCGCGAGACCGCCGGGCCGCGGTGGCGGCGGTCGATGATGAAGTCGTGACCCTTGGGCTTGCGGGTGATCGCCTCGCGGATCGCGTCGTGCAGTGCACCGTCGCTCTCGCTCGCCCGCAGCGGTTCGCGCAGGTCGGCGGCGTCGTCCTGGCCGAGGCACATGTACAGCGTGCCGGTGCAGGTCAGCCGAACCCGGTTGCAGCTCTCGCAAAAATTATGGGTCAGCGGCGTGATGAAGCCGAGCCGCCCGCCGGTCTCCGCCACCGACACGTAGCGGGCCGGGCCGCCGGTCTTGTACGGGATGTCGGTCAGGGTGAAGCGCTGGGCCAGCCGCGCGCGCACCGCCGACAGCGGCAGGTACTGGTCGAGCCGGTCCTCGCCACCGATGTCGCCCATCGGCATGACCTCAATCACGGTCATGTCGTAGCCCCGGTCGCCGCACCATTGCAGCATGTCGCCGAGTTCGTCGTCGTTCACGCCCTTCAGCGCCACGGCGTTGATCTTGATGGCGATGCCGGCCTTGTCGGCGGCGTCGAGCCCGGCCATGACCTTGCCGATGTCGCCCCAGCGGGTGATAGCGCGGAACTTGTCCGGGTCCAGCGTGTCGATCGACACGTTCAACCGCTTCACCCCGCAGGCCGCCAGGTCGTCGGCGAAGCGCGAGAGCTGGCTGGCATTGGTGGTGATCGTCAGCTCCTCCAGGCCGCCGCCGTCCAGGCGGGCGCCGAGGCGGCGGATCAGCCACATGATGTCGCGCCGCACCAGGGGCTCGCCGCCGGTCAACCGCAGCTTCTTCACGCCGAGATCGACGAAGGCGCCGCACAGCCGGTCCAGCTCCTCCAGCGACAGCACGTCCTTCTTCGGCAGGAAGGTCATGTTTTCCGCCATGCAGTAGACGCAGCGGAAGTCGCAGCGGTCGGTCACCGAGACCCGCAGATAGGAGATCGCCCGCTGGAACGGATCGATCAGCGGTGCGGGTGCCGGGGTCGACAGGATTGAAGAGGTGGAGGTTTCGGTCATCATCCCCGATATATACGACCAGAATAACGGGATCGAAAGGGGTGCCGGGGAAATGGACCTATGACGCGCTCGGGATTTTCACCATGACGGATGCCATGGACGCGCGGCCGACACCCCCTCCGGCCTCCGGCGACGCCGTTCTCGGCGTGATCCTGGCCGGCGGCCTCGCCCGGCGCATGGGCGGCGGCGACAAAGGGCTGGTCGCGCTCGACGGCCGCACCCTGCTGCAGCGGGTGATCGACCGGCTGGAGGGGCAGGTCGGCGGGCTGGTGTTGAACGCCAACGGCGATCCGGCGCGGTTCGCGGCCTACGGGCTGCCCGTCGTCGGCGACACGGTGGCGGACCATCCGGGGCCGCTGGCCGGGATCCTCGCCGGCCTGGAGCATGCCGCGGCGGGCGGCTGGGACTGGATCGCGACGGTGCCGGTCGATACGCCCTGCCTGCCGGGCGATCTGGTCGACCGGCTTCGGGTGGCGCTGGCGGACGAGGCGGCGGAGATCGCCTGTGCGGCGTCGGGCGGCCGGGTGCATCCGGTGGTCGGGCTCTGGCCGGTGACGCTGATCGGCCCGCTGCGCGCGGCGTTGGCGGAGGGGACGCGCAAGGTGGAGGCCTTTGCCGGCGCCCGTCGGCGGGCGGTCGCTGAATGGCCGGCAGCGCCGCACGACCCGTTCGTCAACGTGAACGCGCCGGAGGATCTGCAGCGCATCGCGGACCGAGACAAGTGATGCAGCGGAAGCGCTTGCCCTGGGGCGCGGAATACCGCACGGTTTGCGCCATGATGCGCAAACCGATGATTCTGTTGGCCGCCTGTCTCGGGCTGGTCGCGTGCGGCGAGGAGGAGCCCAAGGGCCCTCCGATGTCGAAAATCTTCGTGCGCAACGACAGCTCCACCGAGGCCAATCTGCGCATCAAGTTCTGGTCGAAGGACTACATGAAGGTGTCCGCCGGCGACAGCGCGGAGATCGCGTTCGTCAATCAGGACGGCATCAACGCGGTCCAGGTCGAGGCGAAGACCCGCAAGCAGTGGGACGACTGCTGGGTGACCATGAATGTCGGCGAGACCATCGTGGTGTTCGACGCGGTCGAGCGCATCGGCTGCCGGGTCGAGTAACGGCACTCCCTCCCTCCTTCCCTCTCCTCTTTATCCGACTTCCTGGACGATCCCGGCGCGAGCCGGGTCGATCCAGGATCGTGCGGCCGACCGGTCCGCAGCACGATCCTGGACAGCGCCCCGGGTCAGGCCCGGGGACGCTTCCAGGACGTCGGATTTGGGGAGTGGGGAGGTAGGGAAGTAGGGAAGTAGGGAAGTAGGGAAGTAGGGAAGTAGGGGAGTAGAGGAGTAGAGGGGAAAATGGGGCGGTGGCGGCGGTCACTGCGCGAGGTCGGGCACCTCACCACCTCGACCGCTCACCTCCCCGACATTCCCCCGACACCGTCATCCTGATGCAATTCAGGATCTGCGGTGCACCGGCGCCGGGTTCCGCTAAGCTCCGACGCTGGCAGCTTGGTCCTGATTTGCATCAGGACGACGGGGGTGGGGGTATCAGGGTCGCTCTAAACCCCCGGGATCGTCCCGTCGTAGGGGATCGCCTCTTCGGCGGTTTCCCAGATCGTGCGCATCGACGGCTTCTCCTGCTCCTCGCGCACATGGCCGACAAGGCCGGCGCAGCGGGTGATGAGGGCGAAGCCGCGCAGGATCTCCGCCGGCACGCCGCAATCCAGTAGCACCGCCGCGATCGCGCCTGTCGCGTTGATCGTGATGTGCTTGCCGTAGACCCGGTCGATGGCCGCACTCAGGGACTTCAGCGCGGCGATATAGGTGCCGGACTGGCCATGCTCCTCGGCCAGCGCGAACAGTCGAATTGGGCGCGGGTCGTCCGGCTTGTGCAGGTGGTGGCCGAAGCCGGGCAGGGGCTTGCGCGCCGCCCGGTGCTCCTCCGCCACCCGCTGGGCCGCCGCGTCGATGCCGGCCGGATCCGCCACGATCTCCAGCAGCAGCTTGGCGTTGCCCTCCATGGTGCCGACGAAGACGCTGCCGACGCCCATCAGCCCGGCCGCCACGCCCGCCTGCATCGCCTCGGGGGCGCTGGCATAGATCAGCCGGGTCGCCAGCGCGCTGGGGGTCAGGCCGTGCTCCATCAGGGTGACGAAACAGGCGTCGATCATCGCCGTCTCGGCCGCACTCGGCACCCGCCCCAGCATCTGGAAGACGATCATCTCGGTGAAGGTCAGCTTGCCGATCAGTTCGCTGCACAGGCTCTTGTCGCGGATGTAGATGTCGTCGTTGGTGTGGGTGGCGATGCTGGTCGTCGGCGCGGCTTTGGCGCTCATGCGTTTCCTCCGAATTGAAGATTAGTCGGCGGCCGGCAGCCGCTTCTCGAGTTCGTGGCGCTGGATCTTGCCCGAGGCGGAGCGCGGGAAGTCCTCCATCGCGATGAAGTGGATGCCCTTGGGCTGCTTGTAGCCGGCGAGCTCGGCCCGGCAGCGGGCGTAGAGATCGGAATCGGTCAGGCTGTCGTCCTGTTTGGCGACGAAGGCGATGGGCACCTCGCCCCATTTCGCGTCCGGTCGGCGCACGACAGCGGCGTCGATCACCCGCGGATCGGCCAGGATCACCCGCTCGATCTCGGCCGGGTAGATGTTCTCGCCCCCCGACTTGATCAGGTATTTGACCCGGTCGACGAAATCGAGGCTGCCGTCCGGGTTGCGGCAGAACACGTCGCCCATGTGGAACCAGCCGTCGCGGAAATCCGACAGGTTGGTCGCCTCGTTGCGCCAGTAGCCGCTGAACAGGGTCGGGCCGCGCATGGCGAGCTCGCCGGGGGCGCCGTCTGCCACCTCGTTGCCGTCCGGATCGACCAGCCGCACCTCGCAGAAGATGCTCTGTTCCTTCGACAGGCTGGTGGGGGCCACGCCCACCGGGATCAGCGAGGAGGAGCAGGGCGGGCAGCCCGTCTCCGTCGCGCCGAACGTGTTGGCATAAGGGGCGTCGAGCAGGCGGGTGATGCGGGCGATCTCCGCCGGCGGCACCAGATCGGCCATGACGCCGCAGACCTTGATGCCCTTGGCGGTCACCTGGCGCTGTTCGATCTCGGCCGCGAAGCCGCCGACCATGCCGGGCATCAGCAGCAGCCAGCCGATCGGCTCCTCTCGCACCACCTCGGCCAGGTGGCCCTGGTCGAAACCGTCGACCACGATGACCTTGCCGCCGGCCATCAGGGTGCCGATGGAATTGTCGGCCGCGCCCATGTGGTACATCGGCGACCAGGCGACGAAGCTGTCGGCGGCGTCGATGGAGAACTCGGCGCGGGTGACCATGTTGCGGACGATCTGGGCGCGGTGGCTGATCACCGCCCCCTTGGGCAGGCCGGTGGTGCCCGAGGTATAGAGGATCAGCAGCGGCGCCTCGGGGTCGAGACCCTCCAGCGCGGGTAGGGGGGACGGGTCGGCCGCGGCCAGCGCCGCCTCATAGGCGTCGCCCAGCACCAGGGTGTTGCCGCTGTAGCCCTCGACCTCCGCCAACTTGCCGGCATGGCGTTCGGAGACCAGCACCAGCGACGGTTCCACCAGCCCCAGGCAATGGGTCAGCTCGGCGGTCGACAGCCGCCAGTTCTGGCAGGCCAGGATGGCGCCGGTCATGGCGGCGGCGAGATAGGCTTCCAGATATTCGCCCCTGTTCTCCGACAGGATGGCGATCCGGTCGCCGGGACCGATGCCCTTGCTCTCCAGCACCGCCGATAAGCGCCGGGCGCGGTCGCAGAGCTCCGCATAGGAGAGGGTGGCGTCCCTGGTCTGGACGGCCGGGCGGTCGCCGCCCCGGCGCACCTGCTGCAGGAACAGCCCGGCCACGGTGCTCAGGGCACTGCGCGAAATGAGGGTGGAGGCGGAAGGAGCGGGCGTCATGATCGAAACCGTAGCGCCTTCCGCCTCCTGATCAAGCGGTCCTTATCGGGCGGGGTCGGATCAGGCCCCGAAGCCGCCGTCGATCGTGTGCATGGCGCCGGTGACGTAGCCCGCCTCCGGTCCCACCAGATAGGCGACCATGCCGGCGACCTCCGCCCCGGTGCCGTGGCGCTTGATCGCCAGGAAGCTGTGCATGGCGTCGCGCATCGGGCCGTCGGCCGGGTTCATGTCGGTGTCGATCGGACCGGGCTGGACCACGTTGACGGTGATCTCCCGGGGTCCCAGTTCCCGCGCGAGGCCGCGGGCCAGGCTCTGCAGCGCCGACTTGGTCATGCCGTAGGCCGCACCGCCGGCGAAGGGCACGCGGTCGCCGTTGACCGAGCCGATGATCACGATCCGGCCGCCCTCGGGCATGGTCTTCGCCGCTTCGACGGACGCGTGATAGGGGCTGCGGATGTTGACGTCGATCATGCGGTCGACCTCGTCCGGATCGAGCCCGATGGCCTCGCCGATCAGTCCGATGCCCGCATTCACGACGAGGATGTCGAGCGGGCCGGCCTCGCGGACGGTGCGCTGGGTGGCGTCGCGGCTGGCGCTGTCGGACTGGACGGCCTTGGCGCCGGTTTCCTTCGCGAGGGTCTGGGCCGCCTCGGCGGAGCCGGCATAGGTGAAGGTCACGTCGGCGCCGTCGCTGGCCAGCCGGCGGACGATAGCGGCCCCGATACCCCGGCTTCCACCGAGAACGAGGGCGCGCTTGTTGGCGATAATGGACACGTGTGGTCTCCTTGAGGAAATATGAAGTGACCGCTATATAAATACCGGGAGCGGGCAAACAAGGGAATTTTGTAGTGACCGATACAAAAAAATCCCGCGGGCGAGGCAGGCCGCGCCGTTTCGATGAGGAGACGGCCGTGGAAACCGCCGAGAAGCTGTTCCATACGCGCGGCTACGACAGCGTGGGGGTGGCCGAACTGGGGGAGGCCATCGGCATCGCGGCACCCAGCCTCTACGCCGCCTTCGGCAGCAAGCTCGGCCTGTTCGAGCGGGCGGTGGCGGCCTATGAGGCCCGCTACGGCAGAATCCTGGCCGAGTTCCTGGAGCGGAACGCGCCGGTTGGGGACCTGATGCCCGCCTATCTGGAGGAGGCCGCCCGGTTCTATACGCGGCCGGGCCAGCCCTGCGGCTGCATGGTGCTGAGCGGAACCTGGAACAGCGCCGATGCCGAGGCGATCGCCGTCACCGCCCGGCGCCTGCAGGCCGGACGGGACAGGATCCGCGACCGCATCGCCCGCGAGCGGCCCGACGACGCGGAGCGCCTGGCTGACTACACCCTGGTCGTCATGGCCGGCCTATCGGCGATGGCGCGCCAGGGGATCGGGCAGGATCGGCTGATCGCCGCCGTCCGGGCGGCGGCGGCCGTCTATGCCTGAGGGTCGGTGAGGGTCACGGCCCGGCCGAACCGCTTGAGAGTCTTGGCACCGGCGCCTTCCATGACGGCGGAGAAAGCGGCGTCCGGCTCGGTGACGACGAACCCGGCAAGCCGCCGCACGGGACCGGCGATCAGGCCGGGGCAGAGCGGCACCGAGGGGCCGACCAGGGTGATCCGGGTCTCGCCCGCCACGCCGCCGACGATCGTCTCGGCGGTGCCGTTCACCAGGGTGGAGCCGGTGACGATCACCGACACGGCCGCGACCAGGACGGGGCCGGCATCCGCGTAGGCGACTTCGCCCTCGCGCGGGTCGAGTTCGACCACGGTGGCGCCGGGGAACTTAACGTCAAGGCCGGGGAACCGGCCGACGATCACCGTGCGCGCCAGCTCTTCGCGGCGGCCGACCGGATTGTCCGCCCAGGGGGTCAGGCCGTCGCCCTCGCCAAGGCGCTCGGACGGGCGGTTCCAGAAGGCATTGGCGGCGGCCAGCCCGATCGAGCGCTCGTAGGGATTGTCGGTCAGGCAGAGCCGGGCGAGGGCGGCCAGCGGACGTCCGGCATAGCGGCCGGTCTCCGCCGTGGTATGGGCCCCGGCCATGCCGCGCGGCGACCAGGCGAGGCCGATGGCGGCCCCGCACTGAACGGCGGTCCAGTTGAAACCCACGACGATTCGGTCGGCGACGCCGTCGCCGATGCCGTCGAGGGCCGACGCCAGAAGGCTTGGGGGCATGGGGCGGTCGGTCAGTTGGCGGTGCTGGACGCGTCCGCGGACAAGAGCATCGCGCGGTCCGTGTTTATGAGCTGCTTGCCGGCGTGTTCGAAGTTCACGGTCACGCGGGAGCCCACCACCGACTGGATCTGGCCCAATCCCCAATCGGGACGCCCCTCCAATCGCACATAGCCGCCCGGACTGAGGAACTGCATGTCATTCTCCGACGCCCTGACACCGACACTTTAAGGATAACAGAATTCCATGCGGGCATTAACGAATCCTTTAAGGGCGGTATGGTGGTGATACTTTTCGAACGACAACCGAGGAGGCGGTTTTGAGCATTTCACCGCGCCATCTGGACCTGCTGCTGTCCCGTCTGTTCCACGATCTGATCGGTCCCGCGTCGGCGGCGCGCAACGGGTTGGAGCTGGTGCGGGAGTTCGGCGGCGACGATGTCGGCGCCGAGGCGATGGACCTGGTCGCCGGCTCCGTCGATCAGGTCGCGGCCCGGCTCACCTTCTTCCGCATGGCGTTCGGCGGTGCCGGCAGCGGCGGGGGAATCGAATTCCTCGATGCCCGGCCCGTGCTGGCCGACTACCTCTCCCACCGCAAGCTGGAGCCGCGGATCGCCATCGCCGACGGGCTGGCGCGGCCGGCCCCGGGCGTGATCAAGCTGGTGCTCGGCCTTGCCGTCGTGGCGGCCGAAAGCCTGCCGCGCGGCGGCGTCGTGTCGGTGTCGGCGACGGCGGAGGAGGTCCGCATCGAGGCCGAGGGCCGGGACGCCGCCCTCTCTGACAAGGCGGCCCAGGCCCTGGCCGGCACCCTGGAGCCCGAGGACGAGGTCCTGGTGGTCCCCGCCACCGTCGGCATAACCGCCCGCCGGTTCGAGATCGGCTACGACGTCGTCTCCGCGGCGCCGCCCCGGTTCGTCGTCCGGCTGGTCTAGGCGCCCGCCGTGATCGCCGTCGGACTCCCCGCGATACGCAGCGACTTTTCTTGTGTCGCCGCCGCATTCGAGCGAGAAAGTGGGCGGGCGGCTGTGGAGGGTGCTCCACGGCGACATCCACGGATTCTGGCGACCGGACCCGCGGGTCCAGTGACGGGCGGAAATGGCCAACGAGAACCTTCCTTCGACGGTGCGAAACGCGCGCGTTCCCCAGGCCTTCGTGGGGGAGGACGACACGGCTCAGTTCGTGTCGATCTCCATCGGCGGCCAGATGTTCGGCATCCCGGTCCTGCTGGTGCACGACGTGCTCGGGCCGCAGCGCATCACCCGGATCCCGCTGGCACCGGCGGAGATCGCCGGATCGCTGAACCTGCGCGGTCGGATCGTCACCGCCGTGCATGTCCGCCGACGCCTGGGCCTGGAGCCGCTGCCGGCCGACCAGAAGACCATGAGCATCGTGGTCGAGCATCATGGCGATCTGTACAGCCTGATCGTCGATTCCGTGGGCGAGGTCCTGATGCTGAATCTGGACAATTTCGAGCCGCACCCGCCGACCATGCCGTCCCATATCCGCGAGATTTCGGTCGGGATCTACCAGCTCAAGGACAATCTGCTCGTGATCCTCGACGTGTCCAATCTTCTCGACTTCATCGGGCAGGAACACGCATGATGTTTGGCGGATATTTTATAAGAAACGGCAAAGCTCCGACTGGAGCGGCGAGGCGACGCCGATGAAGTCCTGTCTGGTGGTCGACGATTCGAAAGTCGTCAGGATGGTAGCGCGCCGGATCCTGCAGGGTCTGGAGTTCGAGATCGAAGAGGCCGAGGACGGCCAGAAGGCGCTCGAGGCCTGCGAGCGGAAGCTCCCCGACGCGGTGCTGCTCGACTGGAACATGCCGGTGATGAACGGGATCGAGTTCCTGCGCGCCCTGCGCAAGATGCCCGGCGGCGACGGCCCGATCGTCGTGTTCTGCACGACCGAGAACGACCTTTCGCACATCCAGGAGGCGATATCCTCCGGCGCCAACGAGTACATCATGAAGCCATTCGACAGCGACATCATCGCCACCAAGTTCCAGCAGGTGGGGTTGATCTGATGGTGCTGACAGCTCCCCCCAAGCCGCCGCGTTCCGCCGACCCGTATCGGGTCATGCTGGTGGACGATTCCGCCGTGATCCGAGGCCTGTTCGCCCGGTCGCTGGAGAGCGACCCGGAAGTCCAGGTCGTCGCCTCGGTCGGCGACGGACAGATGGCGGTCAACACGCTGGGCAAGGACAAGGGCAAGATCGAGGTCATCGTCCTCGATATCGAGATGCCCCGCATGGACGGTCTGACGGCGCTGCCGGAGCTGCTGAAGATCGATCCCGACGTGCCCGTCGTCATGGCCTCCACCCTGACCGCGCGCAATGCGGACATCTCGCTGAAGGCGCTGGCGCTGGGGGCGAAGGACTACATCCCGAAGCCGAGCAGCATGCGCGAGCTGTCCGCCGCCGAGACGTTCAAGCGCGAGCTGCTAGAGAAGGTGAAGACCCTCGCCGCCGCGCGCCGCCGCCGGGCCGGCGCAAGCGCTCCGGCGCGGCCCCGTTTCACCGCCGACCGCGCGGCCCCCACGGCGGCCCGTCCGGCGGCCGCGGCCCCTGCCGCCAAGCCGGCCGCCCCGGCGATCGAACTGCGCCCGGCCGGGCGAAGGCCACCGCAGGTGCTGTGCATCGGCAGCTCGACCGGCGGACCCCAGGCCCTCTTCAAGATGCTCGGTGCCCTGCCGAAGACGCTGCGGCTGCCGATCCTGCTGACCCAGCACATGCCGGCGACCTTCACCTCGATCCTGGCGGACCACATCACCCGGTCCACGGGCTGGGAATGCGTGGAGGCGACCGACGGCATGCCGGTGCAGTCCGGCCGCGTGCACCTCGCTCCCGGCGACTTCCACATGCTGGCCGAGCGCTCCGGGACCGGCGTGGTGCTGCGGCTGAACAAGGGCGCGCCGGAGAATTTCTGCCGCCCGGCCGTCGACCCGATGCTGCGCAGCGTGGTCGAGGCCTGGGGCGGACAGGCGCTGACGGTGATCCTGACCGGGATGGGCCATGACGGGCAGAAGGGCTCGGAAGTCCTGGTCAATGCCGGCGGCACCGTGATCGCCCAGGACGAGGCCTCCAGCGTGGTCTGGGGAATGCCGGGGGCGGTGGCCCGGGCCGGCATCTGCACGGCGGTGCTGCCGCTGGATCAGATCGCCTCTTGGATCGACCGGCAGACCTCGCGGTGGGCGGCATGAAGGCGGCGGATCTCGAGCATCTCGCCAAGCTGCTCAAGGAGCAGTCCGGCCTCGTTGTCACCGCGGAGAAGGCGTATCTGCTGGAGAACCGGCTGCAGCCGGTCGCCCGCAAGTGGGGCATGGATTCCATCGACGCCCTGGTCGGCGCCATGCGGGCCCGCGCCGATCACAAGATGATCAAGGACGTGGTCGACGCGATGACCACGAACGAGTCGCTGTTCTTCCGCGACATGAAGCCGTTCGACAACCTGCGCGACATCCTGCTGCCGGAGCTGATGAAGACCCGGGCGGCGAGCAAGCGCATCCGGATCTGGAGTGCCGCCTGTTCCAGCGGGCAGGAGCCGTATTCCATCGCCATGCTGCTGACCGAGCTCGGCGCCAAGGTGGCCGGCTGGCGGTTCGAGATCGTCGCCACCGACCTGTCGACCGAGATCATCACCCGCGCCAAGCAGGGCACCTACTCCCAGTTCGAGGTCCAGCGCGGCCTGCCGATCACCATGCTGGTGAAGTATTTCGCCCAGGAGGGCGACAAGTGGCGGATCAGCGACAAGATCCGCAACATGGTCCAGTACCGCGAGTTCAACCTGCTCGACCATCCGCGGATGCTCGGCCAGTTCGACATCGTGTTCTGCCGCAACGTGCTGATCTATTTCGACCAGCCGACCAAGACCAAGGTCCTGGCCGGCATCGCCGACCAGATGGCGCCGGACGGCGGTCTGTATCTCGGCGGGGCGGAGACGGTGCTCGGCATCACCGACCGGTTCGAGCCGATTCCTGGCCAGCGCGGCGTCTACCGGATCTCCCAGAAGACGGCGGTCAAGGCGACGGCCTGACCGAAAGCAAAACGCACCGCCGGGGGCCGGCGATGCGTCTGTAACAGAAAGGCGGGACGCGGCAGGGCTTACGCCGCGTTGTTCTTCGCCTCGTTCGGGTCGCGCAGCACGTAGCCGCGGCCCCAGACCGTCTCGATGTAGTTGTCGCCGCCGGTGGCGTTCGACAGCTTCTTGCGCAGCTTGCAGATGAAGACGTCGATGATCTTCAGCTCCGGCTCGTCCATCCCGTTGTAGAGATGGTTCAGGAACATTTCCTTGGTCAAGGTCGTGCCCTTGCGCAGCGAGAGCAGCTCCAGAATGCCGTATTCCTTGCCGGTCAGGTGCAGGGGCTGGCCCTCCACTTCGACCGAGCGGCTGTCCAGGTTCACCTGCAGCTTGCCGGTGGCGATGATCGATTCGCTGTGGCCCATGGAGCGGCGGACGATCGCCTGGATGCGGGCGACCAACTCGCGGCGGTCGAACGGCTTGGTGACGTAGTCGTCGGCGCCGTAGCCGAGGCCCTTGATCTTGGCATCCAGCTCCGACAGGCCGGAGAGGATCAGAATCGGGGTCTTCACCCGCGCCTGCCGCAGCCGCTTGAGGACGTCGTACCCGTCCATGTCCGGCAGCATCAGGTCGAGCAGGATGATGTCGTAGTCGTACAGCTTCCCGATTTCGAGGCCGTCTTCGCCGGCTTCGGCCCGGTCCACCACCCAGCCTTCGGCGCTGAGCATCAGTTCGATGCTGCGAGCGACCGCGTCTTCGTCTTCGACCAGCAGGATGCGCATGGCTTCTCTCCCTTTGATCCCCACCCGGGATTAACCCAGACGTTTAAGAGACATGGCTTAAAAGAAAGGTTAACGCCGCAGCGGCGCTCGTGCCTACGAAAAGCTTGTGATAATCTTTGAAAAGTCGGCAGATCAAGGAGTTGGCCGTGGCCACCCTGCTCAGGCACCTCGCAAACGATATTGAAAAAATACCTGAATTTCGTCTCTATGGCCGGGTAACCGCGGTTTTGGGGATGATGGTGGAGATCGGCGGGGTGGAGCGTGCCCTGTCGATCGGCGACCGCTGTTTCGTCCAGGCGCGCGGCAACCGCATGGTCGCCTGCGAGGTCGTCGGCTTCCGCGACGGCCGGGCGTTGGCCATGCCGTTCGGCCCGCTGGAAGGGGTCGGCATCGGCTCGCGGGCGCAGATTTCCGACGCCGAGCCGGTGATCTATCCGGACGACACCTGGCTCGGCCGGGTGGTCGACGCCATGGGCCAGTCGATCGACGGGCACGGTCCGCTGTCGGAAGGGGTGGAAGCCTATCCCCTGCGCAACAGCCCGCCGCCGGCCCACCGGCGCCGGAGGGTCGGCGCCAAGCTCGACGTGGGCGTGCGGGCGATCAACCAGTTCATTTCCATTTGCCGCGGCCAGCGCATGGGCATCTTCGCCGGCTCCGGCGTCGGCAAATCGGTGCTGATGGCGATGCTCGCCCGATTCTCCAATGCCGACGTGTTCGTCATCGGCCTGATCGGCGAGCGCGGCCGCGAGGTGCAGGAGTTCATCCAGGACTATCTGGGCGAGGAGGGCATGCGGCGCTCCGTCGTGGTGGTCGCCACCTCCGACGAGAGCCCGCTGATGCGCCGTCAGGCGGCCTATCTGACCCTGGCGGTGGCCGAGTATTTCCGCGACCGGGGTAAGCAGGTGCTGTGCATGATGGACAGCGTCACCCGCTTCGCCATGGCCCAGCGCGAGATCGGCCTGGCGACCGGCGAGCCGCCGGCCTCCAAGGGCTACACCCCGACGGTGTTCGCCGAGCTGCCGCGGCTGCTGGAGCGGGCCGGGCCCGGGGTGGACGAGGGCTCGATCACCGGGCTGTTCAGCGTGCTGGTGGAGGGCGACGACCACAACGAACCGATCTCCGACGCGGTGCGCGGCATCCTCGACGGCCACGTGGTGCTGGAGCGCGCCATTGCCGACCGCGGCCGCTATCCGGCGATCAACATCCTGCGCTCGGTCAGCCGCATGATGCCGGACTGCAATACCGGCGAGCAGACCGCCCTGGTCCGCCGCGCCCGGGCGCTGATGTCGACCTACGAGGACATGGCCGACATGATCCGGCTCGGCGCCTACCGCAAGGGCAGCGACCCGCTGGTCGACGAGGCGATCCGCTATCACGAGCCGCTGGAGGCCTTCCTGAACCAGGACAAGGACGACAATGCCGACCTGGAAGCGGGGTATGCCGAGCTGGCCGAGATCCTGGGCGTCGCCATGGGCGACGCGGAGTAGGGGCGGCTGAGCCATGCGCCCGTTCGACACCCTGATCGAACTGTCGGAGAACCAGCTCGACGAGAAGCGCAAACGGCTCGCCATGCTGGAGGAGCGCCTGGCGCATGCGCGCTCTGTGCGCCAGGGGCTGGACGAGGAGCAGGCCCGCGAGCAGCAGGTGGCCTCCCAGGAGACCGGGCTGGTCGGGTTCGCCTACGGCGCCTATGCCGGGCGGCTGGTCCAGCGCCGCGCGGAGGCCGACAATGTCGTCGCCAAGGCCGAGCAGGCGGTGGAGGAGCAGCGCGAGATCGTCCGCGAGGCCTTCGCCGAGCTGAAGCGCTACGAGATGGCGCACCAGGCCCGGCTGGAGAAGGCCCGCAAGGAACGCGCGGCCAAGGAGCAGATGGAGATCGACGAGATCGCGGGGAATCTGCTGCGCCGCAAGGACGAGCGGCTGTAGGGGGCTTCCCCTGAACCGATCCACTCCCCGGATTTATTCCGGGGCGAGGCATCCGACGCTTCATCGTCCGGAAAGAATCCTTGGACGTCCGGTCTAACCCCGGCCTTGCCCCGGAATAAATCCGGGGAGTGAGGTATGAGTGGAAAAGAAGTACCCCTAGCGCCTACGCCGCTCGCCCCAGAGGTTCACCATGTTGCCCGCGAAGATCAGCACGCCGCCGGCCAGCACGTAGGGGTTCCACGGCTCGTCGTAGAACATGAACCCGATCACCGCGATGATCGGCAGCCGGATGAAGTCCATCGGCGCCACCACCGCCGCGTCCGCGTGGCGCATGGCATGGGCGACGCACCAGTGCGAGCACAGCCCGCCGAGGCCGATGGCGGCGATCCAGAAGTAGTTCTCCGGCGACGGCGTCACCCACATCGTCATCGCCGGGATCAGGCCGAGCGGCAACTGGATCAGGTTCATCCAAAAGACGATCGTGAAAGGGCGCTCGGTGGAGGCCATGTGCCGGGTGAACACGAAGGTCGCCGCATAGGCCATGGCCGCCGCCAGAACGGCGAAGGCGGCCACGTCGATCATCGCCGCGCCCGGCCGCACGACGATCAGGATGCCGACGAACCCCATGGCCACGGAGATCATCCGCCAGCGGGTGAACGGTTCGCCGAGAAATAGGGCCGCCATGATCGCGGTCCAGATCGGCACCGTGAACTCGATGGAGAACACCGCCGCCAGGGGCAGCAGGCTGAGCCCGTAGACCCAGCCGAACTGGCCGGCGAAATGGATGACGTTCCGCGACAGATGCAGGCCGATCTTGTCGGTCCGCACGCCCTCGAACCGGTTGAAGGCGGCGATGGCGGTGAGGACGGCGACGCAGATGATGCTGCGGAAGCTGAGCGCCTGGAACACCGACATCTCATGGGTCAGCTCGCGTGCGGCCAGCGCCATCGTGGTGAACGAGACCAGCGCGCCCATCATCCACAGCACGGCCTTGAGCACGTTCTTCTGAAGCGGAAGGGACGGGATGGCCAAGGGAGGGCTCCATCGGTGGGTCGAGGAGAAGACACCCGCGGGGATGCGCCGTCAAGCCGGCCTCCGGAACCTCTGCGCCGGGCCCGCGATCCGGCAATCTTCCGCTGCCGCTGCAGACCCGCCGAGCCAATACTGAACCATTCCGGTCCTCATTCCCGTTGACCCGGCGGGAGGGGCGGCCTATCTATACCGTACTGGAAAGGTACGGTTTGTGATGTTGCGACTTAATCGCATGACGGATTACGCGATCGTCATCCTGGGCCACATGGCCCATGACGTCGGCCGCGTGCGCACGTCTGCGGCCCTGTCGGAATCGACCGGGGTGCCGCTTCCCTCCGTGTCGAAGATCCTCAAGATCATGACCCACGCCTCCCTGGTGACCGCCCATCGCGGGGCCAAGGGCGGCTATTCGCTCGACCGGCCGGCTTCGGCGGTGAGCATGACCGAGATTATTCAGGCCCTGGAGGGGCCGATCGCGCTGACCGCCTGCGTCGACGGGGCGGAAGAAAGCTGCGAGGTGGAGCATTCCTGCTTCATGCGGGGCAACTGGAACCGGGTGAACGCCGCGATCCATGCCGCCCTGGATGCCGTAACGCTTGCAGACATGATGGATCCGGAAGAGATGTTCCCGGACCGTTCGGCCGAGGGGGCAGCCGCCCCGCAGCCGAGCCTGCAGAACGCCTGAGATCAGGACTGGGAGAGAGAAGGATGGCTGCCACAGCCGATACCGTCCGCCAAGTCGAGGAAGTCACCGGCCGTGCCTACAAGCACGGATTCGTGACCGAAATCGACATGGACATGGCGCCGAAGGGGCTCGACGAGACCACCATCCGCTTCATCTCGGCCAAGAAGGAAGAGCCGGAATGGCTGCTGGAATGGCGCCTGAAGGCGTTCCAGCAGTGGCAGCAGATGAAGGAGCCGAACTGGGCCAAGGTCGGCTATCCGCCGATCGACTACCAGGACCTGTACTACTACGCCGCTCCGACCCAGAAGCCGAAGCTGAACTCGCTGGACGAGGTCGACCCGGAACTGCTGGCGACCTACGAGAAGCTCGGCATCCCGCTCAAGGAGCAGGAGATCCTGGCCGGCGTGGTGGCCGTCGACGCGGTGTTCGACAGCGTGTCCGTGGCCACCACCTACAAGAAGGAGCTGGAGAAGCACGGCGTCGTGTTCTGCTCGATCTCCGAGGCGGTGCGCACCCATCCCGAGCTGGTGAAGCGCTATCTCGGCTCGGTCGTGCCGGCCGCCGACAACTTCTTCGCCTGCCTGAACAGCGCCGTCTTCACCGATGGCAGCTTCGTCTACATCCCCAAGGGCGTGCGCTGCCCGATGGAGCTGTCGACGTATTTCCGGATCAACGCCCAGAATACCGGGCAGTTCGAGCGCACCCTGATCGTCGCCGACGAGGGCAGCTACGTCTCCTATCTGGAGGGCTGCACCGCGCCGCAGCGCGACGAGAACCAGCTGCACGCCGCCGTGGTCGAGCTGGTCGCCCTGGACGATGCGGAGATCAAGTACTCCACCGTGCAGAACTGGTATCCGGGTGACGAGAACGGCAAGGGCGGGATCTACAACTTCGTGACCAAGCGCGGCGCGTGCCGCGGCAAGCGCTCGAAGATCTCCTGGACCCAGGTCGAGACCGGCTCGGCCATCACCTGGAAGTATCCGAGCTGCATCCTGCAGGGCGACGACAGCGTCGGCGAGTTCTACTCCGTCGCCATCACCAACAACGCCCAGCAGGCCGATACCGGCACCAAGATGATCCACCTGGGCAAGAACACCCGCTCCACGATCATCTCCAAGGGCATCAGCGCCGGCCGGGCCGACAACACCTATCGCGGCCTGGTGCGCGTGGGGAAGCGGGCCGACGGGGCGCGCAACTTCACCCAGTGCGACAGCCTGCTGATCGGCGACAAGTGCGGCGCCCACACGGTCCCGTATATCGAGAGCAAGAACCCGTCCGCCCGGATCGAGCACGAGGCCACCACCTCGAAGATCAGCGAGGATCAGCTTTTCTACTGCATGTCCCGCGGTCTCTCGACCGAGGACGCGGTGGGCCTGATCGTCAACGGCTTCTGCAAGGAAGTCATGAAGGAACTGCCGATGGAGTTCGCCGTCGAGGCGCAGAAGCTCATCGGCATCAGCCTGGAAGGCAGCGTCGGCTAATACGGCGCGTGAGGAAAATACGCTATGGCACTGTTAGATATCAAAAATCTCCATGCAACAGTCGATGGTAAGCCAATCCTGAAAGGGATCGACCTGTCGATCGAACCGGGCACGATCCACGCGATCATGGGCCCCAACGGCTCCGGCAAGAGCACCCTGAGCTACGTGCTGGCCGGCCGCGAAGGCTACGAGGTCACCGACGGCTCCATCCTCTTGGACGGCCAGGATCTTCTGGAGATGGAAGCGGACGAGCGGGCGGTCGCCGGCGTGTTCCTCGCCATGCAGTATCCGGTGGAGCTTCCGGGCGTGACCGGCATGACCTTCCTGCGCGAGGCGGTGAACGCCCGGCGCAAGGCAGTCGGCGAGGACGAGATCGACGCCATGGGCTTCCTGAAGATGGTCCGCGCCAAGGCCAAGACCCTCGGCGTGACCGACGACATGCTGAAGCGCGCCGTCAATGTCGGCTTCTCCGGCGGCGAGAAGAAGCGAAACGAGATCCTGCAAATGGCGGTACTGGAGCCGAAATTCTGCATCCTGGACGAGACCGACAGCGGCCTCGACATCGACGCGCTGAAGGTCGTCTCGGAGGGGGTGAACGCCCTGCGCGCCGACAACCGCTCGATGCTGGTCATCACCCATTACCAGCGGCTGCTGAACCATATCGAGCCGGATGTGATCCACGTGCTCGCCCATGGCCGCATCCAGAAGACCGGCGGCAAGGAGCTGGCGTTGGAGCTGGAGCAGAACGGCTATGCCGATTTCGTTGAGGCGGCGGCCTGAAGGGACCGATATGGCTGACAAATCAACCCTTGCGCTGCTGACCGCCACGCCCAAGACCGAGGGCGGGTCGCAGTGGCTGACCAAGCTGCGCCGCAAGGCGGTGGAGAACGCCGAGCGCGCGGGCCTGCCCGGCGTGCGCAGCGAGGCGTGGAAGTTCACCAACCTCAACGCGCTGAAGGCCCTGGAGCCGGTGGCCGCGACCGGCACCGCCGAGATCGCCCGTCCGGCCGCGTTCGCCGGGCTGGAGGCGGTCGAGCTGCACCTGTCGAACGGCATGCTGACTCATGCCGGCGACCTGCCGGACGGCGTCGATCTGGTCGGCCTCGCCGATCCGGAAGACGCGCCGGCCTGGGTCTCGCAGACGCTCGGCACGGTGGCGGAGGTCGCCGCCCATCCGTTCACCGCGATCAATACCGGTGCCTTTACCGGCGGCGTCGCCCTGCGCATCCGCAAGGGCGCGACGGTCGAGACCCCGATCCTGCTGTTGGTCGACACCCGCGCCGACGGCGAGACGGTGGCGGCCCATCCGCGCCTGCTGGTGGTGGCGGAAGACGGGGCCATGGCCGATCTGGTGGAGATCCACACCGGCGGCGGCGCCTATGTGAACAACGCGGTCAGCGAGATCGTGGTCGGCAAGGATGCCCGCCTGGGCCACTACAAACTCCAGGCCGAGGGCGGCGAGGCCTTCCACATCGCCATGACGGCGGTGCGCTGCGCCGACAGCAGCACCTACGACAATTTCGCTCTGTCCACCGGCGCCCGGCTCGCCCGCAACGAGATCCGCGCCACCCTGGCCGGCCGGCATATCGAGTACCGGATCAACGGCGGCTACCTCGCCAGCGGCGACCAGCACCTGGATACGACGACCTTCATCGACCATGCCGAACCCGATTGCGCCAGCCACGAGCTGTACAAGGGCGTGCTGGCCGAGCGGTCGCATGGCGTGTTCCAGGGCAAGATCCTGGTCCGCCCGGACGCGCAGAAGACCGACGGCTACCAGATGAACCGGGCGCTGCTGTTGTCCCGCGAGGCGGAGATCAACTCCAAGCCGGAGCTGGAGATCTACGCCGACGACGTGAAGTGCAGCCACGGCGCCACGGTCGGCGAGCTGGAGGACGATCAGCTCTTCTACCTGATGGCCCGCGGCATTCCCAAGGAGCGGGCCCGCGCGATGCTGGTGGCGGCCTATGTGGACGAGGCGATCGACCAGATCCAGCGCGAGCCGGTGCGCGAGGCGTTCCGGACGGCGGCGGCTGACTGGATGCAGAAGCACATTGCCGGCGCGCCGGCCAGCGAAGGGGCGTGACCATGCCGGAAGGTAGTGCAACCGGAAACGCAGCCTACGACGTCGCCCGGTACCGGGCCGACTTCCCGATCCTGTCGACGACGGTGCACGGCAAGCCCCTGGTCTATCTGGACAACGGTGCGTCGGCCCAGAAGCCGCGCCAAGTGATCGACCGGATCTCCGAGGTGTACAGCAGCGGCTACGCCAACGTGCACCGCGGCCTCCACTATATGAGCGAGAAGGCCACCGACGATTACGAGGGTGCCCGCGAGACCGTGCGCGGCTTTCTGAACGCCGCTTCGACGGCCGAGATCGTCTTCACCCGCAACACCACCGAGGCGATCAACCTGGTCGCCTCGAGCTGGGGCCGCAAGAACCTGCAGCCGGGCGACGAGATCGTCATCACCTACATGGAGCACCACTCCAACATCGTGCCGTGGCAGATGCTGCGCGACGAGAAGGGGCTGGTGCTGAAGGCGGTGAAGCCGGGCGAGGGCGGGGCCTTCGACATGGCGGCCTTCAAGGAGATGCTGACCGACCGCACCAAGCTGGTCGCCGTCTGCCACGTCTCCAACGTCCTGGGCACCGTGGTGCCGGTCAAGGAGCTCACCCGGCTCGCCCACGAGGCGGGGGCCACCGTGCTGCTCGACGGCAGCCAGGCGGTGCAGCATATCGGCGTCGATGTCCAAGATCTGGACTGCGACTTCTACTGCTTCACCGGGCACAAGCTCTACGGCCCTTCGGGCATCGGCGTGCTGTACGGCAAGGAGAGCGTGCTCGACGCCATGCCGCCGTATCAGGGCGGCGGCGACATGATCTCCTCGGTCTCGATCGAGAAGAGCGAATGGGCCGACCTGCCGGCGAAGTTCGAGGCCGGGACCCCGGCGATCGCCCAGGCGATCGGCCTGGCCGCCGCGATCGACTACGTGACCGGCATCGGTCTCGACCGGATCGCCGAGCACGAGCGCGACCTGTTGAACTACGCCACCCAGAAGCTGGCCTCGGTCGAGGGGCTGACCATGCTGGGCACCGCCGCGGGGAAGGTGTCGCTGGTGACGTTCACCCTGGACTACGCCCACCCGCACGATATCGCCACCATCGTCGACCAGCAGGGGGTGGCGGTGCGCGCCGGCCATCACTGTGCCCAGCCGCTGATGGATTTCTACGACGTCGGCTCGACCACCCGGGCCAGCTTCGCCCTGTACAACACCCGCGAGGAGATCGACGTGCTGGTCGAGGCCCTCGACAAAGTGCGCCAGATCTTCGCCTGAGCCGGACCGCCTGAGGATGGACCTCGTCATGAATCACGAACTCGGCCTGCACGACTTCATGCCCGGCACCGTCGGACCCGACGGCATGGCCCAGGCCGGCGCGCCGCTGGACGATCCCAAGGGACCGGCCGACGAGCAGGCGGTGATCGAGGCGCTGAAGACCGTGCACGACCCGGAAATCCCGGTGAACCTGTACGATCTGGGACTGATCTACGACATCGAGCGGTTCGACGACGGCACGGTGAAGATCGAGATGACCCTGACGGCGCCGGCCTGCCCGGTGGCCGGCGAGATGCCGAAAATGGTGGCCGACGCCGTCGCCAAGGCCGACGGCGTGGGCGAGGTCCAGGTGATTCTGGTCTGGGATCCGCCCTGGACCAAGGACCGGATGAGCGAAGAGGCTCGACTGCTCCTGGACATGTTCTAAACTATCCCCACCTGTACGGTGAGGACGTGAGCGCAGGCTTTGAGCGTCAAAGGCTGCCCAAACCTTAGGTGAGATCGATGTTCCAACCCGGAAAAGCCCCGATCACCCTGACCGAAGCCGCCGCGGCGCGGGTTCGCAAGCTGATGGAGAATGCCGGCGACGACGGCGTCATCGGCCTGCGCGTCGGCGTGAAGAACACCGGCTGCTCGGGCCTGTCCTACATCGTCGAGTACGCCAAGGAGCGGAAGCGGATGGAGGATGTGGTCGAGGACAAGGGCGTGAAGATCTTCATCGACCCGACCGCGATCATGTTCATCCTCGGCTCGGAGATGGACTACACCGAGGACAAGATGTTCTCCGGCTTCGTGTTCAACAATCCGAACGAGACCGGCCGCTGCGGCTGCGGCGAGAGCTTCAGCGTCGCCGCCGCCCAGTAAGGCGTCCTACTCCGTCGGCAGGCCGTGCACTGTCAGGGCCTGCTGCATCGACGGCATCTGCCACACCGCCTTCTTCATCGCCGCCACCTTCGGGCAGCCTGCCGACAACCTGTCCGGGTGCGGATGCCACAGGGCGAGCATCGCCAGATAGACGTCCGCCGCGCTCGGCGTCTCCCCGAACAGGAACGGCCCGTCGGCGCCCAGCGCCTCTTCCACGACGCCCCACCGCGGCGATAGAGCGGAGACCGCCAGGTCCTTGGCGGCCGGCCGCGCCGCCTCTTCGGGCACCATGTCCTCGATATGGTAGATCCGCTGATAGGTGGGGTAGAGCGTGGCCGACCCGTAGGCGACCCATTGCAGAAACATCGGCCGATCGGCGGCCCCCGGCGGCGGCGCCAGGGTGGGGACGAGCTCGGCCAGGTACAGCACCATGGCTGCCGATTCCAGGAGCACCCTGCCGTCGGGCAGCCGCAGCGCCGGCACCGTGCCGAGCGGGTGGACATTCCGGATATACGCGGCGGCCTTGTGTTCGCGCTCCTTGGTGCGGACCTGGACCGTGTCGTGCGGCACCCCGCCCTCGATCATCAGGCAGAGCGGCGCCAGGGATCCGGTATGGCTGCCCCAGTAGAGCGTGTGGACCATCGAACAATCCCTTTCTCGTCATGGAGATGGTGAGGGGAGGGGCGGGACGCGCGGACGGCTCCGGCGGCAAACCGGTCGAGATCCGCTGCCATGGGAATAACACACGCCATCCCGGCGTCTGACTAGGGTGTTCCGCTGCCGCGAGACGGCGGCGGGGATGCGCCTGTGTTCGCCACGAGTGACCCTAGTCCATGTCCAACCGACCCCCGCCAACCCCGCCCGCGACCAAGACCGGCCATGGCCGGGTCCGACCGCTCGTCCTGTCGGTGCTCTGCGCCGCCATGACCTTCGCGCTCACGATCGGCATCACGCTGGAATTCCACGACTACATCTCCCAGTCGATCGTCGGGCCGTACCAGTGGCTGCTGGTCGGGCTGTTCGCGATCCTGACCGCCTGGATCTCGGCCAATTTCAGTCTCTCGCTGATCGGCGCCGTCTCCCTGGCGATCAGCCGGCGCAGCCGGGCGCCCCACTCGGACCGGGTGGTCGGCCGCCGGCTGGCCGTGGCGATCCCGATCTACGAGGAGGACCCCGAGGCGGTGGAAGCGGGGCTCGACCGCATGTTCGCCTCGCTCAGCGCCGAGGCGCGGCTGAACGGGTTCCACCTGTTCATCCTGAGCGACACCCGCAGCGAGGAGAAGGTCACCGAGGAGATCGCCGTCTGCCGCCGCCTGAGGGCGAAATACGACGCGGCCGACCGGATCTTCTACCGCCAGCGCAAGGACAACCACGGGCGCAAGGCCGGCAACATCCAGGACTTCGTGGAGACCTGGGGCGGCGCCTACGAATTCGCCCTGATCCTCGACGCCGACAGCCGCATGGACGGACCGACGGTCCAGCGCCTGGCCGACGAGCTTGACGCCGATCCGAAGCTCGCCCTGGTGCAGACCTGGGTGCGCCCGGTGCGCGGCACCACGCCGTTCGGCCGCATGCAGCAGTTCGCCACTTCGGTCTACGGCCAGGCCTCGGCCGAGGGCGTGCGCCTGCTGATGGGCGACAGCGCCACCTATTGGGGGCACAACGCCATGATCCGCATGGCGGCCTTCGCGGAATGCTGCGGCCTGGCGGCACTGCCGGGCAACGCGCCGCTGGGTGGGGAGATCCTGAGCCACGATTTCGTCGAGGCGGCGATGCTGCACCGGGGCGGCTGGTCGGTGAAGGTGGTGGCCGACCGCCTGGGCAGCTTCGAGGAGCCGCCGCCCAGCCTACTGGCCCATGCGGCCCGCGACCGGCGCTGGTGCCAGGGCAACCTGCAGCACATGCAGCTTCTCGTCGCCGACGGCATCGGCTGGACCAACCGGCTGCACTTCTTCATGGGGGCGCTCGCCTATCTCGCCTCGCCGATCTGGATGCTGTTCCTGATCGCCGGCGCGGTCGGCCTGCTGTCCCGCGCACCGGGCATGGCGGCGCTGTCCGGCGTGGCGCCGGTCTCGCTGCCCCCGGTGGTGGACGCCAATCCCTGGATTCTGGTGGGGGTGTCCCTGGGCATGCTGTTCCTGCCCAAGATCATCGGCACGCTGCTGGTGATGGCTGACGGCGAGTTGCGCCGTGGCCATGGCGGGTTCTTCGCGCTGCTCGGCAGCATGCTGATGGAGATGGTGTTCAGCACCCTTAGCGCGCCGGTGATGATGCTGCTGCACACCCGCTTCGTCGGCGAGATCCTGGCCGGCGCGTCCAGCGGCTGGAAACCGGGGCAGCGCACCGGCGAGCAGGCGGCCCTGGGCGAGGTGCTGCGGGCCCACGGCATGCACATGCTGATCGGGGTGATTGCCGCCGTGGCGATCGGCTGGGCGTCGCTGGAGGCGTTGGCGGTGGCCTCGCCGGTGATCGCCGGACTGGTGCTGTCGGCGCCGCTCACCCTCGCCGGGAGCTCCCCCAGGCTTGGGGCGGCGCTGCGGCGGGCCAGGCTGTTCCTGATTCCGGAAGAAGTTCACCCGCCGCGGGTCTTGACCGATGGCGGGTAGGGCGGTGGCGCGCAACGGCGCCGGGCGCGGGCCGGGGAGGCCGGCGCCGGGCCGGACTTACCGGCGGGAGGAGGGGGTCTCGACGGCCGTCGCGACCGCATGCTGCGGCAGGGCGGCAGGGGCGAAGGGGCGGAAACCGGACATCGCCGTGATCATCAGACCGCCGACGGTGCGCACTTCGCGCGCCGGCATCGGCATCGGCGCCGGAGGCGGGGTCAGCGGGTTGGCGGCGTCGTCGAGCGCACTCAGTAAGTCAACGTCCACGGAAGACATAAAGCCTGCCCTTTCTGGCGGGTGGTGGCGGCACCGAGGCGGGGATCCGTCTCGTGCCTCACTTGACACTGACGGTGCACGGCCGAAGGAAATTCCGAATTGCCGTGCCCAATTCCTGAACGCATGACGGGGCATTCGGTTTCCTGTTCCGAATGTTCCCGAGTTTAGAACGACTTAACGGAGGCGATATGAAGATCGACCGTCGAGAACTCCTGGCCCTGGGCGCGTCGTCGCTGGCGGCGGCCCTGCCGATGGGCGGCGCCTGGGCGCAGAACGAGGGATTGCGTGAGCGCATGGGACGGGTCGGCTCCTTCGAGGCCCTGCAGGCGCTCGCCCAGGAGGTCGCCAAGACCCCGTTCGAGGCGCCGGCGCGTGTTCCCGAGCGGTTCAACCAGCTGAACCACGACGCCTACATGTCGATCCGTCTGGCCGAGGGGGCGAAGCTCTGGGCCGAGACCGACCTGCCGTTCCGCACGGCGCCGTTCCATACCGGCTGGCTGTTCCCGCATCCGATCGCCCTGTACCGGATCGGCCCGGACGGGACCTCGCCGGTGCCGTTCGACGCCAGCCGCTTCGCCTATCCCCCGGAGATCCCGGCTCCCGACGCCGGCGAAAGCGAGCGGCTGGGCTATGCCGGCTTCCGGCTGTTCGACCGGTTCGACTTCGAGCGCGACATCGCCGCCTTCCTAGGCGCCAGCTATTTCCGCGCGGTCGGCAAGGAGATGCAGTACGGCCTGTCGGCCCGCGGCCTGGCGCTGAACACCGCAAGCTTCGGCGAGGAGGAGTTCCCGATCTTCCGCGCCTTCTGGTTCGAGCGTCCCGCGCCAGAGAGCAACGCGATCACCGTGCTCGCCCTGCTGGACAGCGCCAGCACCGCCGGCGCCTACCGGTTCGTGATCGAGAGCGGGCGATCCACCGTGATGGACGTGACCGCGTCGATCTTCCCGCGCACCGAGCTGGACGGGATCGGCCTGGCGCCGATCACCTCCATGTATCTGCACGGCGAGAACGACTACCGCAAACGGGACGACTTCCGGCCGGAGGTCCACGATTCCGACGGGCTGGTCATGCGCACCGGCGCGGGCGAGTGGATCTGGCGCCCGCTGCGCAACCCGTCGGAGCCGCGGATCAGCACCTTCACCGACACCGCGCCGCGCGGCTTCGGCCTGCAGCAGCGCGACCGCAGCTTCGCCCATTACCTGGACGACGGCGTCTATTACGACCGCCGGCCCAACCTCTGGATCGAGCCGAACGGCGACTGGGGCAAGGGCCGGGTCGAGCTGGTCGAGCTGCCCGCCAACGATGAGACGGTGGACAACATGGTCGTCTACTGGCGTCCCGAAGCGACCCCGCAGCCGGACCAGCCGCTGACCGTCGGCTACCGGATGTATTGGGGCACGGAAATGCCCGACCGGCTGCCGGCCCCGGGCCGCGTCATGGCGACCTGGACCGGGATCGGCGGCATTCCGGGGGAGGAGCGCGACCCCAAGGTGCGCAAGTTCGTGGTCGACTTCACCGGCGGCGACCTCGCCCGCCTGCGCGAAGGCGACGAGGTCGAGGCGGTGGTCAGCAGCTCCGGCGGGTCGGTGCGCCGGGTCGCCTGCCGGCCGATCGAGGAGCTGGGCGGCTGGCGCATGAATTTCGACCTGGATCCGGAAGGGACGGAATCGGTCGACATGCGCGCCTTCCTGCGCTTCCGCGGCGGGGCGCTGACGGAGACCTGGATCTATACCTGGAACCCGAAGGACGACTGACCGGCCGGACCGGTCAGCGGCCGGCATCCCCGCCGGTTGCGGCCGGATCGGAGGTCTCTTCCGGCTGTTCCGACTGCGGCTCGGCGAGGGTGTCGGGGATGTCGGCCTGGATCAGCGTGTCGCCCGAGCGCCAGCCGAAGCCGATGAACTCCCAGTCGCGATACCCCGCCACGCCCTGGATCGGCTCGCTGCGGTCGGCCAGGGCGCCGCTCTCCCGCCAATAGGCGGTATAGGCCACCTTGGCCACGCCGAGTCGCTGCTTGCGCGAGGCGAGGGAGAGTTCCGGCACCGACAGGTCGCCGGCCAGCGGGATCGGCACGTCGAAGGACGGGATGCCGACGATGGTCCTGCTGCCGTCGGTCGACAGCGCGCCGGAGCGGATCTCGACGATGACCTGGGCGTCGGCGAGCTGGCTGACCAGATGGGCGCCGCTCTCCAGGACTCGGTCGCGGAAGGCGCTGATGGCGTAGCTCTTGTCGTAGGCCTCGAACCGCGAGGCGTCGACGAACACCTTGGTCCCCTTAGGCACGTTCAGGGTCACCCCGTCCACCGCCCGGTCGACGGCGGTCGACAGCAGGAGCTGTTCCTCCGCCGTGCGCTCGGGATCGCTGCGCCGGCTTTCGGTACAGGCGGTGCACAGGGCGAGAATCGCCAAAGGTATCGCCAGTCGTCCGGTCCTCGATGTCATCGCTGAAATCGTCGTGCTGAGTGGGCGGGGCGGGTGGATCGTCGGTCGGATCGCGGGCCAGCTCGTTGTCTGAAGCGACCGCCGGAGCGGCGCTTTAATTCCGTTCCGGCATCGGCGCACCCGGCGCGATGCGGCACCCTGCATACGTCGATGCCTGGACGCCACCCCCCGGCGGTGGATAAAACTAAGGGGACGCGCGTTCGCGCGGATCCACGTCCGAAGGAGACCCCATGGCCCGGCCCGTGATCGGCATCCAGTGCAACCGCCACGTCGCGGAGGGGGTCATCGAGGCCCAGATGACCGGCAAGCGGACCATCGAGGCGGTCGGCACGGTGGCCGACTGCACGCCACTGCTGATCCAGGGCATGCCCGACGCGGTCGACCTGGCCGACCTGCTGGAGGTGCTGGACGGGGTCGTGCTGACCGGCGGGCGGGCCAACGTGCACCCCCGGCACTACGGCGAGGAGCTGTCCGAGCGTCACGGCCAGATGGACGACGGGCGCGACGCTCTGACCCTGCCGATGGTGCGGGCCTGCGTGGAGCGGGGCATTCCGATCCTCGGCCTGTGCCGCGGCATCCAGGAGATGAACGTGGCGTTCGGCGGCACCCTGCATCCGGAGATCGGCGAGCTGCCGGGCAAGCACCGGCACCGCATGCCCAAGGACTGCAAGGACCCGGAGATCATCTTCGCCCTGCGCGAGCATGTGCGGCTGACCCCCGGCGGGCTGATGGCGACCATGCTCGGCACCGAGGAGATCGTCACCAATTCGCTGCACGGCCAGGCGATCCTGAAGACCGGCGAGCGGGTGGTGGTCGAAGGGCTGGCGGCTGACGACACGATCGAGGCGATCTCCATCGCCGACGCCCCGAGCTTCGCCATCGGCGTGCAGTGGCATGCCGAGTACAACGCCGCCGCCGATCCGGTCAGCCGGGTGCTGTTCGAGCGTCTGGGCGAGGCCGCCCGGGTGCGCCGGACGCGCCGAGAGGCGGGCCGCCTCGCCGGAGCGGCTTGAAGTGACCTTCTCCCCCGATAACTGGGGTTGGCAGGCGCGGATCGGGATGTTCATCGTCTCCAGCGAGGCGGTGCCCGAGGCCGAGTGGTGGGCGATGTGTCCGCCGCATGTCTCCGTCCATGCCGCGCGGGTCGCCGCCAAGGCCCCCTGGGCCCGCTGGAACGACGACCATACGGCGGTGACGCTGGAGCCGGACCTGCAGCGCGGGGCGGAGCATTTCGCCGGCATGCGCCTGGACGCGGTGGTGATCGGCCACAGCTCCAGCAGCATTCTGGGCGGGGCCGGCTGGGACGACGCGGTGGTCGAGGCGATCTCGGCGATCGTGCGGCCGGAGACCAGGGTCACCACCAACGGGCTCGACGGTCAGGCGGCGATGCGGGCCGCCGGGGTGCGCCGTCCGTTCATCGTGCTGCCGCCCTGGTTCAACGCCGCGACCGCCGAGCAGGCGATGGCCTATTACCGGGGGCTCGGTGTGGAGCCGGTCGGCCCGCTCAGCTACGACCCGGGCCGCGGCTGGCGCGACGTGCCGCACGGCGAGATGTACCCGCAGGGCCTCGGCTTCGAGCAGCAGGTGGAGCCGCTCTACACCCAGATCCGCAACGCCTGCCCGGCCGAGGCCGACGGCGTTTTCATCGCCGGCACCGGCTTCCGCTGCGTGGCGATCCTCGACGCGCTGGAGCGCGACCTGCAGCGCCCGGTCCTGTCAGCCAACCAGGTCAGCCTCTGGCACTGCCTGCGCCTGTCCGGGGTAAGGGCGGAGGTGTCGGGATACGGCGGGCTGTTCAGGTTGTGAGCTGAGTGCTGGTCGTGTGACGCGGCGGGAATAGCGACGGCCGGGTCTTCCGATAACGGACGTTGGCGAAATATTGGCCGATGACTGGATGGCGGGCCTATTCGGACATTCGTGATTGTGTCGCAGCGTTCTGCTGTCGGCCGAATTTGGACTGTCTAGTTTCGCGATGCAGGTCCACGACAGGGGCTGTTCTGCGACTTTAGAGCGAGCCAAATGAGCGACACCATCACGCTTGGCCCGCTGTGCAAGAAAATTTGCCACCCCCAAGATTACCAATTGACTGTTTACGATGATCACAATAAATGTGTTCATCGTAAACACGAGAGGTTGAGGCGTTGGACGAGCAAGAAGACCTAGTGGGAATTAATGAGATCGCGGCAATGGCAAAGGTCTCAAGGCAGGCGGTCGCCAACTGGCGAACCCGGTTTCGCGACTTTCCAACTCCGGTCGTTGAACTCGCTGCAGGCCCTGTTTTCAAAACCACCCAAGTCCGATCTTGGCTCAGAAGAAGGAAAGTACCCATGGCTCGAGTCGTATCTCTCATTAACCTTAAAGGCGGCGTCGCCAAGACGACTACCACTGTCGCACTCGCTGAAACGCTGGCAGCGCATTTTAGCAAGCGGGTGCTTGTCATCGATTTGGACCCTCAGACCAACGCTACCACGATCCTGATTGGTGAGAAGCGGTGGAAGGAGATCAATGGGATGGGCTGGACGCTGGCAACGTTGTTCAAGGACGCACTTGATCCGCAAAACAAGTCATTTGACCTGAAGAAGACGCTCCAAAAGGGGGTGTCGGACGTGCAGGGTGCCAAGACCGTCGACCTGCTACCGTCCAGCCTCGATCTAATCGACGTACAAGACAAACTAGCGAGCGCGCCGACGGGCCAGTTCTATTCGGTCACGCCGATTGACCTGTTGCGCCTGGCGGTGAAGCCAATTCTGGACGACTACGACATTGTTCTCGTCGACTGCCCGCCTAATCTTGGCATCATCACGTTAAACGGCCTGCGCATCTCCGAAGGCTACATCATCCCGACTGTGCCCGACGTTCTATCGACTTACGGTATCCCCCAGATCGTCACCCGTGTCGGCAACTTCTCGAAGGAGGTGGGGGAAGACATTGAGCCGCTGGGCATCGTCATCACCAAATACCAAGAGGCCAGCACCATCCACGTGAACGTATCCCGGGACCTGCGTCGCCGGGATGACCCCCCAGTCTTCGCCACCGTTGTCAGACAAGCCAACCAGATCGCCGCTGCTGCCGAGTGGCAGTCGGAACGCCGGACGCTTAAGCAGAAGTACGGGTATGGCGACCTCGCAACTCGCTACATCGACCTAGCGCAGGAACTCCTGACCCGACTGGACATGCAATGACGACCCTCAAGATACGGCTTTCAAGGCTCGCTGCCGCCATCGCCGAACAGGCGGCTCGCGATCCCGAGTTCGCGAAGAAAATCGAAGAGATCATGGGCGGTGACGGCATGACGAAACCCAAGAGCACGACGAGGAATCAGGGTGCCCGAAAGGGCGGCCGACGCACACCAGCATTGATCGACCCGGTAGCGATCGCCCAGTCAGGCCCCGAAACGCTTCGCAATGCGCTGCGCCCCCTCAATCTAGAGCAACTACTCGACATAGTGGCAGATTACGGCATGGATCCGGGAAAACTCGTCATGAAATGGAAAGACAGGGATCGCGTCGTCGACCGCATCGTCGAGGTCTCGATATCTCGCGCCTCCAAGGGCGACGCATTCAGATCCGAGTAACAACCTCCCTGAAGAGACGCCCAAACTTTGGAGCGTGGCGGTCGCTCCCAAGCATTGTGGGTTAGTCCTTTGATTGGCCGCTCGACCAAGTCAGATTGCCGATGGGCGTTTTAGCCAACCATTATTGTTGCCTAGAACGACAGAATATTGGCACAGAGCAGCCATTTCGTGCTCGCCGCTTTATTCGTCACTCTGGGCTCTCAGGAGCCCCCCCCCAGCCCCCTACACCGCGTCCCGGATCAGCGGCATGGTGGAGCAGTGGATGCCGCCGCCGTTCAGCATCATCTTCTCGTAGGCCAGCGTGGTCCACGTCACCCCGGCGGCCGCCAGCTTGTCCAGGGTCTCGTTTGTGCCGCCCTCCGGCATGATCAGCCGGCCCGGGGCGACGGCCAGCGAGTTGATGATCGCGCGGTTGTCGGCCGGGCTGATCTCGATGGTGCGGATGCCCTTCTCCTTCAGCGCTTCCAGGAACGAGTAGGGCAGGCGGTCCTGGTCGATCAGGGCGAGGTCCCTGTCGACCATGAGGAACTGGCCGTCGATATGGATGTCGTGGCCGGGCAGGTCGATCGCCAGCAGCTCCACCCCCTGGGTCGCCAGCACCTCGGCGATCTGGCGCGCGGCCTCGCGGTTCACCCGGATGCCGCAGCCGACCACGGCGGTCTTGGCATCGATCCAGGCGAAGCTGCCGCCCTCGAACAGCGCCGTGCCGGACAGGGTGCGCAGGA
Organism: Thalassobaculum sp. OXR-137; assembly: GCF_034377285.1. Classification (NCBI taxonomy): domain Bacteria; kingdom Pseudomonadati; phylum Pseudomonadota; class Alphaproteobacteria; order Rhodospirillales; family Thalassobaculaceae; genus Thalassobaculum; species Thalassobaculum sp. OXR-137. The sequence continues at coordinate 3,264,269 of NZ_CP139715.1, forward strand.
TCGGGATGCCGAGCTCGGCCAGGGTTCGGGTGATCGCCAGCACCTCGCCCCGGCGGATGCGCGCGCCCATGCGGCTGACGATGGCGCCGCCCTTCACCATGACGAACGGGTCGCGGGTATAGCAGGATTTCAGCCGGCCGCCGGTCACGCCCTGGACCTCGAACACCTCCACGCCCTCGTCCTTCAGGGTGGCGACGAGGGCGTCGTGCTGGGCCCGCATCTCGTCGAAATCGGGCACGCTTTCGCTCTGGAAATACCAGCCGTGCGCCACATCGCCGAAGGAACCGGTGGACGCGATGCGCTGGGAGGGGTCGACCACGGCCATCTCCGGACCCGGCCGGTGCACCATGACCGCCCGCAGCCGGCCCACATCGTTGTCGACGCCCCAGTTCCGACCCCAGATGGACGTCATCTCGCCCTCGGTGTGGAAGGCGGGCTCGGCCGGGGCGGCGAACAGGCGGATGGTCTCGTTATAGACCCAGTGGGCGGACGGCTTGGCGGTCATGGGACGTCCCTCATCGGCCGGAGCGTGAGGGACCAATGGTGCAGTGCGGTCGCCGGGGACGCCACCCGCTGATTTCCGGACGGACCGTATGCGGGGGCTCCTTTACCCGGGGTCCGGCGTCCCGAAGGACGGTCCGGACCCCGGGCCTCCCCCCGGAGCTCAGGCGAACGCGCGTCCCATGCGGCGGCCGTCGGCCAGCAGGGCCGGGTAGCTGACCCGCGCGTTCGATGTGAAGATCGGCTCGATCCACTCGCCGTCGATGTTCCGCAGGATCCAGTCGCCGCCCAGCGCCAGACTGCCGACCGGCATCAGCGAGGCGGAGACGTCGGCGTCGAGCGCCACGCCCAGGAACCTGGTGAAGCTGGAGCCCTTCGGTCCCGCCATCACGGAGCAGCCGTAGAGCACGACGCTGGCGTCGGCACTGAGGGCGGCGGCGATGGTGTCGAGGGTTTTCTGGCTGAGGACGAGGGAGGCCAGGTCGATCCGGCTGCCGGCCAGGAACAGCGCGCCCGGCTGGCCGTGGCTGAGAATGTGCAGGGACGGGACGTCGCGCCGGAATTCGAGATAGTCCGCGATCTGACCGAGACCGCTGCGGCCCGGGATCAGCAGCAGGATATCGACCGCATCGTCCAGATCGTCGATGAGCAGGCCCGCTTCCGCGACTTCGGCGTCGATGACGAGAACCGGCTTTTCCGTGTCGCGTCTGTTGGCCGGAGTCGGTCTGCTTTCTAGCATGTCCATGTCGAGGTCACCTTTCTGGATCCCACAAGCATTCGAGGCAGGCGGCCGCACCGAGGGTCGTCGGCGGGATAGGCTGATTACCCCATTATGGCCCAGTTCAAATTCTCGCGATTGCGCCGGTGTCTCAAAAATCTTGTCTTAGCGTCTCATTTTAACCGTTTCCGTTCGTGTCTGGCCTCCGGGGCGCAAAGCGTGGTCGGATGGGCGGACCGGAAAGAAACCTGCGAAAGGGACTGGGATGGAGACGCAATGGGCCGCGGCCCGCTCGGGGGACGGGGCGCTGTGCGCCTTCGCCGCCTCGCTGCGCTGGGAGGATATTCCCGATCGGGTGCGCCACGAGGCCAAGCGCTCGCTGATGAACATCTTCGCCACGGCCCTCGCCGGCTCGCGCGAGCCGGCGGTGGACATCATGGTGGAGACGACGGCCGCCTATAGCGGGCCGGCGACCAGCACGGTGATCGGCCGCAGCGAGCGGCTGGACGCGCCGAGTGCCGCCTGCGTCAACGCCATGGCCGCCAACATCTTCGATTTCGACGACACCCACGAGGCGACGATCATCCACCCGGCCTCGGTCGTCTTCGCGCCGATCTTCGCCCGGGCCGAGGCGCATCCGTTCGCCGGCATCGACGCCCTGCGGGCCTTCGTGATCGGCGGCGAGGTGCTGTGCCGGATCGGCCTGGCGGTGTCGCCCTATCACTACAGCCACGGCTGGCACATCACCTCCACCTGCGGCGCGTTCGGCGCGGCGGCGGCGAGCGGGGCGCTGTTCGGCCTGGATGCGGCGCAGATGAACGGCGCCTTCGCCACGGCGGCGGCGCAGTCGTCGGGCCTGGTCGACACGCTCGGCACCATGGCGAAGAGCGCCAGCGTCGGCGGGGCGGCGCGCAACGGGCTGATTGCCGCCGACCTGGCCTCGCGCGGCTTCTCCGGCCCGGCGCAGCCGCTGACCGGGGCGCGGGGGTACTTGGCGGTCTATGGCGACAAGGCCGATGCCGCCGCGCTGAGCGACGATCTCGGCCACCGCTGGGAGATCGCCGACAACGCCTACAAGCCCTATCCGGTGGGCGTGGTGCTGAACCCGGTGCTGGATGCCTGCCTGGAGCTGTATCTGGAGGAGGAGGTGCGGGCCGGCGACGTGGCCTCGGTCGATCTCATCGGCCATCCCTTGCTGCAGCAGCGCACCGACCGACCGGACATCGCCACCGGCCGCGAGGCCCAGGTCAGCGCCCAGCATGCGATCGCCATGGTCCTGACCCATGGCCGTGCCGGTCTGGCCGAGTTCACCGACGCCGCCGTGGCGGAGACCGCCGCCACTGGCCGGCCCGAGGTCCGCTTCCGCGACGAGGCCGGGCGCGACGTCGCCTCGGCCGTGATCACCCTGCACCTGAAGGACGGGCGCAGCCTGACCCGGGAGGTCCAGGCGGCGCGCGGCTCGAAGACCAATCCGCTGACCGACAGCGAGCTGGAGGCGAAGCTCGCCACCCTGGCCGAGGGGGTCGGGTTCACCGGCGAGGTGGAGGCGCTCATCGAGGCGATCTGGACCCTGGACGACGCGCCCGATGCCGGCGAAGTGGTCCGTCTGGCGGCGGGAGGCTGAGATGCTGAACGGACGCACGGCGCTCGTCACCGGGTCGGTGGCGGGGCTCGGCTACGCGCTGGCCGAAGGGCTGGCCGCCGCCGGGGCCAATGTGGTGATCAACGGGCTCTGCACCCCAGAGGAGGGGCAAGCCGCCGCCGACCGGCTGGCGCAGGCGCATGGGGTGTCCGCGGCGTTCGACGGGGCGGACCTGCGCGACGGCGACCGGATCGCGGCGATGGTCGCCGGTGTCGCCGAGCGTTTCGGCGGGCTCGACATCGTGGTGAACAACGCGGTGATCCGGCATTTCTCGCCGATCGAGGATTTCGCGACGGCCGATTGGGAGGAGTCCCTCGCCGTGAACCTCACCGCGCCGTTCCACACCGCCCGGCTGGCGCTGCCGGGGATGAAGGCGCGGGGCTGGGGGCGGATCGTCAACCTGTCCTCCTATTACGGTTTCCGAGGCGCGGAGAACCGCATCGACTACGTCACCACCAAGACCGCGCTGATCGGCATGGCCAGGGCCATCGCCATCGAGACGGCGGGGACCGGCGTGACCTGCAACGCGCTGTGCCCCGGCTCGGTGCTGACCCCGGCCATCGAGGACCGGATCGCCGGAATCGCGGCCAAGAGCGGGGAGGACGTTGAGACGGTCGCCAAACGCTATGCCGCCGACCGCAGCCCGATGGGCCGGTTCGTCGATCCGGCGAAGCTGGCGGCGGCCCTGGTCTTCCTGTGCAGCCCGGCGGGCGACGACATCACCGGCACCGCCCTGCCGGTCGATTGCGGCTGGTTCGCCGCCTGAGGCGGTCGGGCGCCGCAGGGATCAAGTGCAGCAAGGATCAGGCGCTGCCGCCGGCCAGGAGCGGCAGCGCGATGGCGACCGCGTAGACGCCCAGCATGGCGGCACTCTCCAGGCCGATCCCGCCGGGGCCCTCGCGCTGGCGGTAGAGCTGGCCGAGGGTCAGGATGGCGGTCATGATCAGCCCGACCGCCAGCCAGTACAGGTCGTCCGGCCCGATGGCGTGATAGAGCGAGCCCTCGCGGTAGCCGACGTCGGAGATCGTCAGGAACAGGGTGTCGAAGGTGTTGCCGCCGATGATGCCGCCGACCGCGAGCTGCAGCGCCCCGCGCCGCACGGCGGCCAGTGTCGTCACCAGCTCCGGCAGGGAGGTCACCACCGCCGTCATCAGCGCGCCGACGACCGAGGCGGAGAGGTCGTAGCGGTCGGTCATGGTCTCGGCGATCTGGGCGATCACCCAGCCGATGGCGCCCATCACCAGCATCAGTGCCACGAACGAGGCGAAGAGCCAGGGCGTGGACGGGCCCTTGTCGCTTTCCTCTTCCGGCTCGTCCGGGATGGTGTCCCGCGTCTCCACCGGCCGCCACATGGGCTCCTCGCGGATACGCCTGGTGGCGATGACGCCGGCCACATAGATCGCCACCAGCAGGATCGACACCGGATGCACGCCGAAAATGGCGACGTCCGGTCCGGTCAGGGCGAACAGCGGCAGCGCCAGCATCAGCATCAGCAGGGCGCCCTGGAACACGTTCGACAGGTCGGCCGCCGCGTGCTCCAGGTTGATCTTGCGGTGCAGGATGTCGGCCAGCGCCAGGAAGGCGGTCTGCGCCGCGATGCCGCCGATGCCGTTGGAGAAGGCGAGCGACGCCCGGCCGTCCATGGCTGCGGTCAGCGACACGATCGTGCCGGAGAGCGAGGTCGCGGCTCCCAGCAGCACGCCGCCGACCAGGGCCTCGCCCAGGCCGGTGCGGTCGGCGATCTGGTCGGCCTGGCCGGTCATGCGCAACCCGCCCAGCAGGATGCCCAAGGCGCAGGCGGCGAAGATGCCGAGCAGCATCGGAGTCGATAAATCTGAGAACATCATGGGGCAACGGACCAGAGCGCGGTCGGTTCGCCGAATGTCGGGTCAGCCGGTGGGCGTGCCCGAGACGATGATCTCCAGAACCTCCTGCTCGGTGGTCTCCGCGATCCGGCGCTCGCCGACATTCTGGCCGCGCTTCAGCACCATCACCCGGTCGCCGACCTCGAAGATGTCGGTCAGCCGGTGGGAGATGATCACCTGGGCCACCCCCAGCCGTTTCAGCTCGGCCATGGTCTCCAGCAGCTGGTTGGTCGCCATGACCGACAGGTTGGCGGTCGGCTCGTCCAGGACGATCAGGCGGGGCTGGAAGGAGATGGCGCGGGCGATGGCGACCGACTGCTGCCGGCCCCCGGACAGGCTTTCCACCCGCTGATAGACCGAGTTCACGTCGACCTTGAGCCGGCGCAGCACGTCGGCGGCATCGGCGTACATCTTCTTGCGGTCGACGAAGAGGCCTTTGCGCGGCCAGCGGCCGAGGAAGATGTTCTGGCCCACATCCATGTTCCCGCACAGCGCGAAGTCCTGGTAGATCATCTCGATCCCCCGGTCGCGGCTCTCGTGCGGGCTGCGGAAATCGGTGTGTGCGCCGTCGACGGTGACGCTGCCGGTGTCGCGCTGATAGGCGCCGGTGAGGATCTTCATCAGGGTCGACTTGCCGGCGGAATTGTCCCCGACCAGCCCCAGGATCTCGCCATGGCCGATGGTGAAGTTCACGTCGGTCAGCGCCTGGATCGCGCCGAAACTCTTGCAGATCCCGCGCATCTCTATGAAGGGAGCGGGAGCCGGGAACGGGGCGGGGGACGTGTCAGGCATGGGGTTGCCTCCTGATGCGGCGCCGGAGAAGCAGGGCGGTGAGCCGGGCGAGCGGGCGGGACTGGCGCAGCCAGATGTCGGTCAGCACCGAGAAGATCAGGATCAGGCCGATGATCACGTTGACCCAGTGCTGCGGCAGCACGATGGACTCGCCCGACGCGGTGACGATGTTGAGCTGCAGGATGGCGCGCACCAGGGTGATGACGGCCGCCCCGGCCAGCGAGCCGATCAGCGTGCCGTAGCCGCCGAAAATCGAGCCGCCGCCGATGATCACCGCGGCGATGGCGTCGAGCTCGCGGAACTGGCCGGCGACCGGGTTGAAGCTGCGGAAATAGGCGACGTTGATCACCCCGGCCATGGCGGCGCAGAAGCCGCAGAGCAGCAGCGCCATGATCCGAACCCGGTTGGTGTTGATGCCGGCATAGTCGGCCGCCCGCCGATTGCCGCCGGTGGCGTAGACCGCCTGGCCGAGCGGCGTGCGGGCCAGCACGAGGCCGGCGAGGGCGGCGACGATGAGCAGCCAGACCGTCTGGACGCTGACCACGTCGGCCACCGACCCCAGCCATCCTCCGGGCGGGGCGATCCCGGCATAGTCCAGGATGTCGCCGACCTTGCGGCCGATCAGGTTGAAGCCTTCCGACCAGCCGGTGAGCTGCTGGCCCGACACGATCCAGGCGGCCACCCCGCGGGCGATGTAGAACATGCCCAGGGTGGCGATGAAGGAGGGCAGGCCGAAGCCGACCGTCACCAGCGCGTTGACCGAGGCGGCGAGGAACCCCGCCAGCAGCCCCAGCGCCATGGCCGAGACCGGGTCGAGCCCCAGCACCTTCAGCCCGTAGGCCGCGGCACTGCCGGCGAGCGCCAGCACCGCGCCGACCGACAGGTCGATGTCGCCGCAGGCGATCACATAGGTCAGCCCGACGGTGAGCAGGGCGAGCTCGGTATAGTTCAGCAGGATCGCGAAGCTGTTGGACAGGTGCCACCAATAGTCCGGTCGCAGCGCCATCCCGACCATCCACAGGGCCACGGTCAGCAGGATCGCCAGGGCGTCGCGCCGCGCCAGGAAACGGACAATCGGATTGGTCGACAGGCTGAGCTCGCCCCCACCGGACGCCCGGGTCTGTGCCCCGACCAGGGCGATGCCGCCGACATCCGGTTTCGGCGGCGGCGGGCGGTTGCGCAGCCGCGCCCAGAGCCGGGCCAGCAGCCGCCGGCGAATCACATAGGGCTCGATCAGCACGGCGACGATCAGCAGGGTGCCGATGAAGGCGGGCACAGCACCCGCGGGCAGGGTGGAGACGGCGTTGACCTCGATCTTCTGGCCGCCGATCTCAACGACCCGGGTGATCGGCACGCCCTCGCGCAGCACCTTGTTGATCAGCACGATCAGCAGCGCGCCGAGGAAGCTGCCGATGACCCGGCCGCGTCCGCCGAGGATGGACGCGCCGCCGACGATCACCGCGGCGATCACCATCAGCTCGGTCAGCAGCCCGGCCTGGGAGGTCACGCCCTTGTCCTGGGCGACGGTCATAAGCGCCGCCAGGGTGGCGCAGAGCGAGGAAAGCACATAAGCGCGGATGCGCACGAGGTTGGTCGGGATGCCGGCATACTTGGCGGCCTGCTCGTTGCCGCCGGTGGCCATGGTCTCGTAGCCCCAGCGGGTCTTGCCGAGCACCACCGCGCCGAGCGCCACGCAGATCAGGGCGAGGACGATCTGGTTGTTGAAGCCCCAACCGTTGGTCTCGCCGAGCTGGAAGAATGTCTCGTACTCCCGCGCCTTGATCGGATAGAGCACGGAGCGTCCGCTGGTCAGGCCGAGGACCAGCCCGCGGCCGATGAACAGCATGGTCAGGGTGGCGATGAAGGCCGGCACCCGCAGATAGGTGACCAGCACCCCGTTGATCACGCCGATCAGGGTCCCCAGCACGACGCAGACGGCGACGGCCGGAACCACGCCCATGTCCATCCGGTTCGGATCGAAGACGATGGAGAAGACCACCGCGACCAGCCCCAGGGTGGAGCCGACCGAGAGGTCGAGATCCTTGTTGGCGATGACGAAGGTCATGCCGACGGTCATCACCGCCACGCGGGCGCTGTCGCGGAACAGGGCGTGCAGGGCATCGGTGGTGCCGAAGAACGCGGGGTTGAGCACGGCGCCGGCGACGAACAGCAGGGCCATCATCGCAAGCAGCCCGGCCTCCCAGGCGCCGACAAGCTCGCCGGGCCGTCGCCAGGCCGGTCTCGCCAATGTGTCCGTCATGGGGTGATCCGGTCCGGTTCCCAGGGGGCTTGGGCGGCGGGAGGAGGTATGCCCCTCCCGCCGGGGTGTCAGGCTAGTTCTCGAACCGCTTGCCGACGCTGCCGACGCTGTCCTTGGTGACGAGCTGGGCGCGGGTGTCGAGGTTGGCGGCGGAGATGCCCCGGTCGATCTGCAGGTAGAGCTGCATCACCGGCCAGAAGCCCTGCAGAAACGGCTGCTGACCCAGCGCGCCGGTCAGGTCGCCGGAGCGCAGCGCCTCCTGCTGTGCCGGCCCGAGGTCGAAGCCGTAGGCGCACATCTTGCCGCTGTTGCCGGTCTGGGCGACCGCCTTGGCCAGGGCCGGGGTGAAGACGTTGTTGCCGGCGAAGGCGCCGACCACGTCGCCGCGGCTCTCGATCAGGGAGATGATGCTGTTGACCGGATCGTTCATGTCGGCCGACACGCCCACGCTTTCCGGCCCGGCATCTACTTTGAAATTCCCAAGCGTTCCCGCCTTGGCCAGGTTGGCGACGATCGCCTCATAGGCAGCGGTGACCCGGTTGTTCACCTCGATATTGCCCATGGCGGTATCGTTCGGCAGTAGGATCGTGCCGCCGGTCACGCCGCGCTCCTGCAGGCATTGCACCAGCGCCTCGCCGGCGATGGCGGCGGCGCTGGCGTCCTGGCCGGTATGGCTGATGGCGTTGCGGTTCAGGATCCCGCCGTCATAGGAGTTGGTGGTCGCCACCGGCAGGCCCTTGCCCATGGCCGCCTTGACGATGTCGTCATAGGCGCCGACCTGGGGCGTGGTCATGATAAGCCCGTCCAGGGTCGGATCCTGGATGATCTGGTTCAGGATCTCGATCTCGCGGGCCGGATCGTCGGCCGGGGATTCCGAGCCGAGCAGCAGCACCTTGGCGCCGATCATGTTGGCCGCCGTGAGCGCGCCGACATAGACCGGGTCGAAGAAGCCGTTGCCGGCGGTGTGGGTGACGATGGCGAAGGTCAGGACCCCGTCCTTGGAATGGAAGTCCTTGGTCCCCGGCGCCTCCTTGGCGGCGTCCTCGAAGCTGTAGCCGCCGACCGCGCGGTCGATGCTGCCGGACTGGGCCATCGCGCCGGTCGCGGCCAGGCTGAAGGCCGAGGCGAGAAGCAGTGTGCGTATCGCAGACATGGGCGTGTCCTCCACTCTCTCATTTTTTCTGTCGGCGTTTTGTCTCCTTGGCCGGACGGTCCCGCCGTTGTGACCGCCGTGTGCGCCGATCCGCCGGTCTCAGTGCCAGCCGGTCTCAATGCCAGCCGGCATCGACGATGTAGTGCTGGCCGGTGCAGCCCCGCGCTTCGTCGGAGGCGAGGAACAGGACAGGCCGGGCGATGTCGATCGGGTAGAGCTTGTATTTCAGGCACTGGGCCTTCATCAGGGCGGCCTCGGCCTCGGGGGTCAGCCAGTTGTCGAGCTGGCGCTGGGTCATGATCCAGCCGGGCACGACGCAGACCACCCTGATGTCGTCCGGGCCGAGATCGCGGGCGAGCGACCGGGTGAGGCCGAGCACGGCGGATTTCGCCGTGGTGTAGCCGGGCATTCCGCCCTGGCCGACCATCCAGGAAATCGAGCCGAGATTGACGATGGCGCCGCCGCCGGCCGCCTTCATGCCGGGGGCCACCGCCTGGGCGGCGAAGAACTGGTGCTTCAGGTTCACCGCCAGCCGGTCGTCCCAGTATTCCGGGGTGACGTCCTCCATCGGGTGGCGCTGGTCGTTGGCGGCGTTGTTGACCAGGACCGTGATCGGCCCCTGGACGGCCGCCGCCGCGGCGATGGTCTCGCGCAGCTTCGGGATGTCGGTCAGGTCGCACTCGTAGAACGACACGGCCCCGCCGGCGGTCGTCAGTTCCTCGACCAGGGCCCCGGAGGCGTCGACGTCGATGTCGAGGAACGCGACCTGTGCGCCCTGGCGGGCGAACTGCCGGACGATCTCGGCCCCGATGCCGGAGCCGCCGCCGGTGACCAGCACGCTGCGGTGGGCCAGGCTCGGATATGTCGCCATCTGCTCGGTCATCGCGGTGTTCCTTCTGTCGCGAGGGTCCGGCCCCGGCGCCCGTTGGGAGCGCCGGGATCGGATCGGTTGGTCCTGGTCCGCGGAAGACCGGTTACTTCGCCAGACAGCTGTCGGCGGTCTCGGGCGTGCACTCGTCGAGGCCGGTATAGAGCGGGTCCTCGACCGTCTTGCCCTCGATCTGGTCGATCATGACGCTCGGCGCCCGGTAGCCCATCTCGAACGGCCGCTGGCCGACCTGGACACGGCTGCGCCCGGCCTTGAGCGCGTCCATCTGCGGCGGCAGGGTGTCGCCGGCGATGATGATCAGCTCCTTGCTCTTCAGCTTGTCCATCACCTGGTCGGTGACCTGGGCATAGGCCTGGGGCGCGAACTGGGCCCAGCCGCCGATCAGGACGAAGGCGTCCAGATCCGGGTTGGCGGTGAAGGTGTCGGCCATCTGCTGGTTGGCGAGGTCGACCTGGTCGTTGGTGAAGACCGGGCAGCCGTCGATCTCGGTCCAGCCGCTCTGGCCGGTGAGCCGGTCGGTGCCCTTGGCCCCGGCGATGGTGTCGCGGAAGCCGGCGGCGCGGGCGTTGATGTTGTCGGCCGCGACGTTGCCGAGCTGCAGGCAGACCGTGCCGCCCGACGGCTTCAGCTTGGCCGCGTGCTCGGCCATCTTCACGCCCATCAGGTAGTTGTCGGTGCCGAGATAGGTGACCCGCAGGCCGCGGTCGGCCTCGATGAAGTCGGCGTCGATGGTCATGACGGGGATGTCGGGCGCGCGCTGCTTGATCAGGTTGCCCATGGCCGGCGCGTTGGACGGCGAGATGGCGATGGCGGCCACGCCGCGGGTCAGCAGGTCGTCGACGATCTGCACCTCGCCGGCCTCGTCGGCGCTGGAGGCCGGGCCGGTATAGAGGCAGGTGTATTCGGAGTTCGGATTTTCCTTCTGCCACTTCTGGCAGCCGAGATTGATCTGCTCGAAGAAGGGGTTGTCGAGACCCTTCACCACGATGGCCAGGGTCTTCTTCTCCGCCGCGTCGCTGGTGCCCGCCGCCAGAGCGAGCATGAGGGCGACCGCGCCGAGGCCTGCAATACGCTTCATGCCTGCAATGCGTTTCATGGTGGTGTCCTCCCGTCCGTTGGTTTGCTCCGCCGGTTTCGACGGTTCCACGGATTAATTAATTAACAAGAAAAATTATTTGCCGGCATACGGGGGGAGTCAAGCAAGATTGCTATCTATACGGCAGGGTTGTTGGTTGCTTGGGTCTAAATAAGTTGATATTTTGAACAAAAAATGGAGCGCCGGCGTCGAAATCCGGCCTGCCAGGGAGGATCGGATGCCCTTCGGACCGCTGCGACGGCCACGTCGGTGTGTGGGATTAGTTCAGGTTGTGGTTGCTGTGCGGCTGCCGCGCCGGGGCGGTCGCCATGGCGGGTGAGGGCTTGGCGTCGGGGCCGGGAGACACGCTCAAGGCGGCCATCGGCGGCCGCGAACACGACACGTGGCTGCGCTGGTTGGCCGGACAGCAGACCTTCTGGATCTTCCTGGCGGCGGTGATCGCCTGCATCGTCCTGTCGCTCGCCACCGACACCTTCGCCACCGAGCGCAACCTGTTCAACGTCACCCGGAACTTCGCCTTCGTCGGCATCGTGGCCCTGGGGATGACGGCGGTGATCGCGTCCGGCGGCATCGACCTGTCGGTCGGCTCGACCCTGGTGCTGGCGGGCATCGTGGTCGGCGGCGCGATGGAGGCGGGGCAGCCGCTGATGGTCGCCATGCCCCTGGCGATCTTCGCCGCCCTCTGTGTCGGGCTGCTGAACGGCGTGCTGATCGCCTTCGTGGGTATGCCGCCCTTCGTGGTGACGCTGGGCACCCTGGCGCTGGCCCGCAGCCTCGCCATGGTGCTGTCCAACAACAAGATGATCTACCAGTTCGGTCCGGACCAGGCCCTGCTGCTGGCGCTGGGCGGCGGGACGACGTTCGGCATCGCCAACCCGGTGCTGATTCTGATCCTGCTCGCCGTTGTGATCGGTATTGCCTTCCGCTGGACCCGCTGGGGCCGCCATCTCTTCGCCATCGGCGGCAACGAGGAGGCGGCGCGGATGACCGGGGTGCCGGTGCGGCTGGTCAAGCTGTCGGTCTATCTGCTCTGCGCCTTCTGCGCCGGGCTGACCGGCGTGCTGGAGGTCGGCTGGCTCGGCGGGGTGACCACCAATTTGGGGCAGGGGATGGAGCTGACGGTGATCGCCGCGGCGGTGATCGGCGGCGCCAACCTCGCCGGCGGGTCGGGCACGACCTTCGGTGCTGTGATCGGGGCGGCGCTGATCGAGGTGATCCGCAACAGCCTGATCCTGCTCGGCATCAGCACCTTCTGGCAGGGAAGTTTCGTCGGCACCTTCATCATCGTCGCGGTCGCCATCGACCGGCTGCGCACGGTGCGGAAGACGGATTAGCGCCCGAGCTAGCGGATCACCCAGATCGGCGGCTCGTCGGCCAGGCTCGGGTCGAGATGGGCGTGCATGCAGATGTTGTTGCCCCGGCAGGGCGGCACCTCGGTCAGGTGGACGCAGGGCGAGCAGGCGAGCCGGCTGTAGTGCACCTCGTCGGTGCTGCCTTCCGGGAGCGGCAGCAGGAGCGTCTGCGGATCGGTCGGCCCCCAGAACGACACCGTCTCCACCCCGATCAGCCGGGCGATGTGCAGCAGCCCGCTGTCGATCGAGTAGAACCGGTCCATCCGGTCCAGCAGGCGCAGGCTGCCGGTCAGATCGTGGGCGCCGCACTCGTTCACGAACTCCGCGGTCGGCAGCGCCTGGGACAGCAGGGCGATGAAGCGGTCGGCGGCGGGCCGGTCCTGCTTGCCGCCGAACAGGTGCAGGGTGACCTTCTCCTCGCCCAGCCGGCCGGCGAGGATGCGCGCCCATTCCTGCGCGCTCAGCATCCGCTCCACGCTCAGATCCGAGCAGAAGCAGCCGAGGCCGATGCGGGTGGCCGGGCTCTGCGGGCTGCGCGCGGCGGGCAGGCCGTTGGCGGTGCGGTAGGCGGCTCGGACCTCCGCCATGGGCGCGATGGTGCCGCCGAGGGCGCGGGCGATCTGCTCGTAATGCACATGGCTGGCGCTGGCCCGGTTGTAGAAGAACAGGTGGGTGGCCACGCCGCGGCGCCAGAAGGCGGTGTCCAGGTAGAAGCCGATCCGGTTGCGCGCGCAGGTCAGGCAGCCGAACACGGTGCTGAGCCGGCTGTGCACTTCCAGGTCGATGACCGTGTCGACCCGCCAGCAGCGCGTCAGCGCCCGCAGGCCGGAGACCAGCAGCGCCCGCGCCCCGCCATCGTCCACCACGATGTAGTCGTCGAATACGCCCAGGGTCTCGGCGAAGGCCTTCGTTCCCCGGGTGCAGACGAGGCTGAGCCGGCGCGACGGATGGGCCCGGCGCAGGGACAGCAAAGCGGGCAGGGCCAGCACCAGACTGCCGCCGCCCAGCAGCTTGATCACCACGATGTCGCCCTGGACGCTCAGCCCATGGTCGCGCCGCAGCAGGAAGCCGAGGGCGAGCGCCATCGGCTTCAGGATCGCGATCAGCAGACTGCCGAGCTTGTCGTCGATCCATTGCTTGGCGCGCAGGCTCGTCATCAGGGGCGCTCTTCCTCGACCGGCGCGGTGCCGGTGCTGCGGAATAGGGTGGCGAGGTCGGTGCGGTCGAGCATCAGGGCGATGCCGCCCAGCAGCCCGCCGAACAGGGTCACCCCGCCCCAGAGCAGGGAGATGGCGACGGCGGCACTCGGTTCCACGTCGAGATAGCCGAGCGCGGTGACCATCAACCCCTCGCGCAGGCCCCAGCCGGCGATGGAGATCGGCACCGCCAGCAGCAGCATGACCGGCAGGATCAGCGCGAACAGTTTCAGCGGGTCGAGGGTCACCCCCATGGACAGGGCGATCAGCCAGACGGTGGCCACATGGCTGGTCAGGATCAGAACGCTGCAGACCGACAGCACGGCGGTGGTCGAGCCCCGGCGCCATAGGATCGCGCTCTGTCCGGCGGCGGCCATCAGCGGGCGCAGGATCCGGCGCTCGGGCAGGCGGGTGACCAGCCTGGACATCACCACCGGGGCCAGGGGTAGGACCACGGCGACGGCGGCGGCGCCCAGCAGCACCACCACTGTCAGGCTGGTCCGCGCCACGGCGTTGTCGACGATCGGCGTCAGGACAAGCAACAGCGGCACCGACAGCACCAGGATCATGAAGATGGCGGCCGCCCGGTCCACGGCGACGGCGCCGAAGGCCCGGCTCCAGCCGATGCCCGTCCGCGCCGACAGCCAGACCCGCACCCCGTCGCCGCCGATGGTCGAGGGTAGGACCTGATTGAACAGCAGGCCGATCATCAGGAAGGAGAAGGCATCGCGGAACGGCATGGCCACCCCGTCCGCGGCCAGGATCATCCGCCAGCGCCAGGCGCCGACGGGGAATTGGGCGCATTGGGCGAGCACGGCGGCGATGCCGAAGACCGGATCGATGCGCGCGAGCTGGGCCAGCACCGCCTCGCGGTCGACCAGGGAGAACACCCAGGCGAGCAGGCCGAGGGTGACGCAGACCTTGAGGCCGGTCTTGAAGTAGCCGGCCATCACGGAACCTTCCGCGACCACACGGCCCCGTCCGTCATCGTGCAGCCCGCCGGCAGGGTCAGCGCGAACCGGGCCGTCGGTGCTGCCAGGGCGACGGCCTGGGGCGGCCAGATATCGAGGGGCAGAAGGGCCAAACCGGTGCTCGGGCTGAAGGTGAAGGACGGGGTCCGGGCGCCGACCGTCCAGGTCAGGGCGGCGTCGCCCACGTCACCCATACAGGTGAGGCGCAGGCCGAGGAAGTCGACCGTGCCGGGCGTCTCCAGGGTGACCTCCACCGAGCCGCCCGTCAGGGACACGGTGGCGGGCAGGGGCGTGAGGTCCTCGGCGATGGTGTCGGCCGACGCGCCCCAGGCGGTCGGGAGGTGCTCGAGGGGCGTCCGGCCCCAGATTGCGTCCAGCCGGGCGATGCCCTCTTCCCGCGACAGGGGCGGAGAGGGCGCGCGGCCGGGTTCGATCAGGGCGGTGAGGGTGCCGTCGCTCCACACCGCATAGCGGCCGGCGGCCAGCTCGGCCATCAGGTACCGGTACAGCAGCGGCGTGCGCAGGGGCGGTGGAAACGGGTTGCCGGCGGGATAGGCGGCGTCCAGCAGCACCAGCGGCGGCGGGTCGGCGCGTAGCCTGGCGATGGAGCGGGTCTGCATACCCTGGGTCGCCATGGTCGCCACAGCACCGCTCTCCACCGGCACCGGGCGGCGCAGGTAGAAGTAGTTGGCGTTGCGGTCGGTCAGGTCGAGATAGGTCTCGTCCTCGGCCAGCACGCTTTCGACCAGGGCGTGGACCGGCTTCACCAGCACGACCAGGCTGGGCGACATAAGGCCGGTGCCGAGGGAAGGGAGGCCTTCGGCGGCGCCGTCGATCCAGCGGCGCCCGGCCTCCTCACGGTCGCGGGCCTGATGCAGATGGGCCAGCGCCAGAGGATTGAGGGTCGCGCGGAAGCTCGGGCTCAGCAGGGCGATGGGCACCAGCGCCAGCCACAGGGCGGCCAGCAGATGCCGGGGCGACAGCATCGCCGCGACCATCGGCAGCAGGATGGCGAGGGCGAACACCGTCTGCGCCCCGGTACGCGACGGCCCGCCCAGGTCGATGCGGCCCAGCGTATGGCCGACGGTGCCGAGCAGGTAGACCAGCACCGCGACGGCCATGAAGATCCAAGCGCCCCCCGGCGCGCGGCGGGTCGCGGCCAGGACCAGCACTGCGACCAGGCCGGCGGCGACCGGGATCCACAGCGCCCGCAGCACTTCCCAGGCGACCGGGCCGAGCGGCATGTCATGGGTGAAGGACGCCGTCCAGGGCAGGCCGTGCACCGCCTCATAGAGGGCGCGGTTCTCCAGGATGAAGCGGATCTGCCCCCAGAGGATCGGTCCCGGCCCGTGCCCGGCCAGACCGAGCGCGACGACCAGGGCGACCAGGGCCAGGACGACGGACACCGCGACCAGCAGGGCGCGGCGCTGCGCCTGCCAGGCGCGCCACAGCATCAGCACGATCACCGGCAGCAGGGCGACGGACGCGATGGAGCCTTGTCCTGGCGCGAGGCCGACCAGGGCGATGCAGACCGCCAGGGCGGCGCAGAGCCAGGCGACCGGATGGCGGGTCTGTGTTCGGGCGATGAACCAGGCGAGGGCGGAGGCGACCAGCAGCAGGATGGGCGTGCGGCCGCTGAACGGCAGCAGAACCAGGGCCAGCAGGGCCGCCGGACCGCCGAGCAGCCGTCCCAGCACCAGGGCTGCCACCGTCAGCGCCGCGCCGCGCACCAGCACCTGACCCTGCGCCAGCCCGACCATGGTGCCGTCGCCGACCAGGGCCGCCACGCCGCCGACAGCCAAGTTGATCAGGCCGTGGGACGGGGCGCTGTCCACATAGGGGATCACGCCGTGGCGCCAATACTGGTCCCAGGGGATCAGCCATTCGCCGTGATGGTAGAGATCCAGCGGGTTGTCCATCGCATAGGCGATGGCGCCGCCGTCGCCCAGCTTGAGGGCGGTCACTGCACCCGCGACGGCCCAGGGCGACAGGCTCGGCCCTTTGTGTTTACGGCAGCCGAGCAGGATGCCAACCGCCGCGCCGACCGCGACCAGCGCCAGCAGGATCGGCAGCGCCGGCCCGGTCAGCCCGCCCTGGCGCAGAAGGGTGCCGCCCACCTCGGCCGGCGGCAGCAGCAGGCACAGGAACCCGGCGGCGAGTGGGAGCTGGGCGGTGCGAAGCAGTCGGGCGAGAAAGGCCGCCCGCGCGTTTTCCGGCAGGCAGAAACCGACCAGGCCGAATACCGTCAGCAGGGCGGAAAACCACGCCAGATGCCAGGCGCTCACCTCCGACAGCACCGCGAAGGCGCCGAGGTCGAGCCGTCCGATCCCTGTCAGCACCGCGATGCCGGACACGACTCCCAGCACCGGCAACAGCAGCGCCGAGCCGGCGTCGCGCGCCCAGCCCTGGGGATGGTGCCGCCCGATGCCCGCAAGCAGCACCGTCAGCAGGACCAGCCCCGCGGACACGAACAGCCAGGCGGTGTCCGCCAGCACCTCGGCGGTGGGGGTGGGCGGGGCGATGACGCGGGTGGCGAGCCAGTAGACCGCCGGCATCAGCGCCGGCCACAGCACCCGGTGCAGTTCCGGCTGGACCCGTGCCCGCAGCATCTCCAGCCCGGCGATGGCAAGGCCCGAGACCAGCAGGAGGGTCCACAGGAACCGCGTCTCCAGGCCCTTGCCCAGGCCGAGAAAGCTCGACTCGCCGGCGACGAAGCTGGGGTGATGGGCGGGGGCGGCAGGACCGGCAAACGCGACCGCCGCGATGGCCGCCGTAGCGCCCAGAACCAGCCCAGCGATCAGCGACCCGGAAAGGGCGCTGACCGAAGGCGTTCCGGCTTTGGCATCAGGCATCGTGCAGGGTCTTCGTCGGTCCCGGGCGGCGCTTGATACCGTATAGGCTTCAGGGATTTCCAGGGGATACTGATTTCCCGCCGGATCCGGGCCGACGAAGGCCCCACCCGATGGCGGGTCAGATCGACTGGCCGCCGGAGACCTCGATCCGCTGGGCGTTGACCCACCGGTTCTCCTCCGACAACAGGCTGGCGATCATCCGGCCGATATCGTCCGGCACGCCGACCCGGCCCAGCGCCGTCATGCCGGCGAAGGTCTCGTTCAGGTCCGGGGTGTCGCGCACCGCGCCGCCCAGGAAGTCGGTCTCGATGGCGCCCGGAGCGACCGTGTTCACCGCGATGCCGCGGCTGCCGAGCTCCTTCGCCAGGTAGAGCGACAGGATCTCTACCGCGCCCTTGGCGGCCGAATAGGCGGCGAAGCCGGGGAAGGCGACCCGGGTCAGACCGGAGGACAGGTTCACGATCCGCCCGCCATCGGCGATCAGCGGCAGCAGCGCCTGGGTCAGGAAGAACACGCCCTTGAAATGGACGTTCACCAGAGCGTCGAACTGCGCCTCGGTGGTCTCGGCGATGGGGGCCATGTCGCCATGGCCGGCATTGTTCACCAGATTGTCGACGCTCTCGCGCTGCCAGGTCTCGGCGAGGGCAGTGCGGAGCCGGTCGGTGAAACTGGGGAACCCGGCGATGGTGCCGGTGTCGAGCTGCAGGGCGACCGCCTTGCGGCCCATCCGCTCAATCTCGGCGACCACGGTGGCGGCCTCGTCGGCGTTGCTGCGGTAGGTGAGCACGACGTCGCCACCGGCCCGGGCGATGCTGAGGGCGGTGTTGCGGCCGAGGCCGCGGCTGGCGCCGGTGACGAGGGTGATCTTGGTCATGGCGGGATCCTTCGGGTCAGGGGAGGCCACGGGAACGCCCCGTCGGCTGTCCCTGATGTCGCAAAGGTCGGCCCGCCTTTGTTGCCTGGGCCTCGGGGATTCTTGCCCGATCCTCCAAACCGGTTGGGCGGGCCGTCGCGCGGGACTACAGTGGCGGCATGACGGAGACACTCCTCGAACTGGTCCGCCGGTTCTCGCAGAGCCACGCGGATAGTAGCGGCACGGCCCGCACGCCGATCGCCGGGATCACGGCGATCCGGGCGACGGCTCCCAGCGCGCTGGACTATGCGATCTCCCGGCCGCTGGTTTGCCTGGTTCTCCAGGGGGCCAAGCGGGTCGCCACCGGGTCGCAGAGTGTGGACTTCGCGGCGGGGGACTCCCTGCTGATCACCGCCGACGTGCCGACGGTCAGCCAGATCACCCGGGCGACGGTGGTCGCACCCTACCAGTCGCTGGTGATCGATTTGGACGCCGACCTGATCGCCGACCTGGCGCTGGAGATGGAGGCGGTGCCGGCGGCCGACGGCGGGCCGGTGCGGGTGGAGCCGACCGACGGCGAGGTGGCCGATGCGGCCCTGCGGCTGATGCGGCTGCTCGACCGTCCGGCGGCCCTGCCGGTCCTGCAGGCTCAGCTGAGGCGGGAGCTGCATTACTGGCTGCTGGCCGGACGCCACGGCCCGGCGATCCGGCGGCTCGGCCTGCCCGACAGCCACGCCCAGCGCATCGCCAGGGCGGTGGCGGTCCTGCGCGCCGACTTCGCCCGGACGGTGCCGGCCGACCGTCTGGCGGCCGCCGCCGGAATGAGCCCGGCCGCCTTCTACCAGCACTTCCGCGCGGTCACCTCGCTGACGCCGCTGCAGTTCCAGAAGCAGCTCCGGCTGATCGAGGCCCGGCGGAAGCTGCTGGCCGAGGGGGCGTCGCCCGCAACGGCGGCCTTCGCCGTGGGCTACGAGAGCGTGTCCCAGTTCACCCGGGAATACGGACGGATGTTCGGCCGCCCGCCGGCCCGCGACCGGCGAGAGACCCGCATCGAGGCAGCCGAGTAGCGCTCAGCTCCGGCCCTTCCAGGGCACCAGCCAGCTCTCCAGCCTGCGCATCAGCACGTCGATGCCGAAGCCGATGACGCCGATCAGGATGATGCCCATGATCACGATATCGGTGAGCTGGAACTTGGAGGCCGCCACGATCATCTTGCCGGCCCCCTTCTCGGCGGCGACCAGTTCGGCGGCGACCACCGTGCCCCAGCACACGCCCATGGCGACCCGCGCGCCGGTGAAGATCTCCGGCAGGGAGTTCGGCACGATCACGTGCCACAGGATCTGCGTTTTGGACGCGCCGAGCGAATAGGCGGCGTGCACCTTGGATATGTTCACCCCCGACACCCCGGCCCGCGCGGCGATGGTCATGATCCACAGGGCGGCGAGGAACAGCAGGATGACCTTGCCGGTCTCGCCGATGCCGAACCAGATGATCACCAGCGGGATCAGGGCCAGCGGCGGCACCGGGCGCATGAACTCGACGATCGGGTCGAACCAGCCGCGGAACCAGCCGGACAGGCCCATGGCGTAGCCCAGCGGAATGCCGAGGATGCAGCCCGCCAGGAAACCCGCCAGCACCCGGATCAGCGACCAGCCCAGATGCTCGCCCAGGGTGATGCCCTGATAGCCCTCGCTCCAGATCTCCACGAAGCGGTGCCAGACCGCTTCCGGCGAGGGCAGCCAGATCGGCTCCATCTGCATCCCGGCCGTCGGGGTGAAGTTCAGCGAGCCCTTCGGCGTCATGGTAATCGCGCCATCGGCCACGGCGACCGTCCTGGTGTCGTCGATCGGCTGGCCGTCCACGGCGACGATCCGATAGCCGTCCTCCTTGCCGCCCTCGTCGTTGCGGTCCGGGCGGATCAGGCCGCTGCGCCAGGCGCCGACCTTGTCCACGTCGTTCCTGGCGAAGCCGGCGCCGGGCTCGATCTCCGGCAGGGCGACGTCCTCGCCGATCTTGTGGACCACCACTGTGACGGTCGCTTCGTCGGTCTCGCCGGCGGCGTTCTTGGCGGTATAGGTGAACTGGGTGGTGCCGATGAACGGCCCCGGCACATGGATCGGAACCAGACTGGAGCCGGTGAAGGCACCCCAGATCGCGAAGATCGCCAGAATGGACACGATGGAGGCGACCCGGTGCGGCTTGACCGCGGTCTCGTCGCCGAAGGTGACGGTCTTCAGGCTGGTGAAATCGTGGCGGGCGGCCATCAGGCGGCCGACGAAGCGCACGATCAGCATGGACGCGACGAAGACGGCGATATAGGCGAACAGGATGATCATGCCGCGGTCTCCGAGCGGCCCATGATCTCCTCTTCCATCTCCCAGATCATCGACAGGATCTCCTCCCGCCGCTCGCCGAATTCCGGCTGCTTCTTCACCGCGCGCAGGTCGGCGTTCACCGCACTGTCGGCGAAGGGGAGGGTGTATTCGCGGTGGATCCGGCCCGGCCGCGGCGCCATGACCAGCAGGCGCTCGCCCAGCAGCAGGGCCTCCTCCACCGAGTGGGTGATCAGGATGACGGTCTTGCCGGTCTCCTTCCACAGCTTGAGCACCAGACCCTGCATCTTCTCGCGGGTCAGGGCGTCGAGCGCGCCCAGCGGCTCGTCCATGAGGATGATCTCGGGATCGTTGGCGAGGCAGCGGGCCAGGGCCACGCGCTGCTGCATGCCGCCGGAGAGTTCGTAGACCGCCTTCTCCTTGAAGTCCTGCAGACCCACGGTCTCCAGCAGATGGTCGGTGATGGCGTCCCGCTCGGCCTTCGGCATGCCCTTCATGCGCGGGCCGAAATCGACGTTCTGGCGCACGTTCATCCACTCGAACAGCGCGCCCTTCTGGAACACCATGCCGCGCTCCGGGGCGGGACCGGTGACCGTTTCGCCGTTCAGCGCGACCCGTCCTTCGGTCGGCGCCAGGAAACCGGCGACGATGTTCAGCAGGGTGGTCTTGCCGCAGCCCGACGGGCCCAGAACCGACAGCAATTCGCCGTCGTTGAGGGAGAGCGAGACGTCCTTGAGCGCCTGGACCGCCGTGCCGTTCGGCAGGTCGAAGCGCATGGACAGGTTTTCGATGGTCAGCGTCACCGCAGCGCCCCCTGGTCGCCGAAATGCGGGAAGGGTCGGGCGACCGTCGCCGCCCGACCCGGATGGGAGAGAGGACCTACATGGCGCTGGCGGCCTTCAGCGGGCCGGTATCCACGGCACCTTCATAGGTGTCGCGGGTGGACGGGATGCTGCCGGCGTCCAGGAATACCTTGGCCACGCCCTTCATGAACTCCTGGGCGCCGCCGCCGAGCCACTTGGCGCCGAGTTGCTCGTCCACCGACGGGAAGACGAAGGTCGCCATGGTGCTCTCGGTGGCTTCCTCGGACATACCGGCATCCTTGGCGATGACCGGGAGCATCTCGGCCTTGTGCTCGCCGGACTTCCACATGGCGTTCATGTCGGCGGTGACCTTCAGGAACTTGGCCACCAGCTCGCTCTGCTCGGCGACGAACGAGGCCGGGGCGGAGGTGACGTCGAACACCAGGATGCCGAGCTCCTCCTTCTCCGCGCCGGTCAGCAGCACGTTGCCGTGCTCCTTCATGCGGCGCAGCGCACCGCCCCAGCCGCAGACCATGTCCAGGCTGCCCTGGGCGAAGGCGGCGGCCCCGTCGGCCGGCGCCATGTCGACGATCTCCATGGTGCCGATATCGACGCCGAAATGGGACATCTGCTTCAGGAAGCCGTAATGGGCGGCGGTGCCGATCGGCACGCCGACCTTCTTGCCTTCCAGTTCCTTGGCACTGGTCTTGTCGATCTCCAGCTTCTCGGCGACGACGCAGTTGTCGTTCTCCGAGTAGCTGACGGCGACGTCGACGATCTTCAGATCCTGGCCAGCCGAGGTGGCGACCACGAAGGGCGGCACGCCCTGGCTGACCGAAAGCTGGACGTCGCCCGACGCCATGGCGGCCGACATGGCGGTGCCGGCGTCGAAGGACACCCAGTTGACCTTCACGCCCAGGGCCTCGTCATACTTGCCGGTGGCCTTGCCGTATTCGAACGGCATCGGCCATTCCAGGAAGTAGCCGACCGTGATCTCCTCCAGCGCCGAGGCGGACTGCGCGGACGATAGAAGGGCGAAAGCGGCGAGCGCCGCGCGTGCTGTGACTTTGAGCGACATGATTTTCTCTTTCTTGTTGCACCGACGGTGCCCGCTCGCCCATCGCCGACCCTGACGGAGCGTAGACAGCGGGCCCCGTGGCGGCCCCTGTTCCCGGCGGCGGACCCGTTGCCGACACCGTGTGTGCTGCAATGCAAAATAACGCTACGGTGGTCAGGTCTCGCGAGGCAAGGGGGTGCAGCGCTCTGGACTTATCTGTAATATCTTCCTGGCCCTATAATTTGGCGAAGGACTGTGCAAATTATGATTTGGGCGAACTGAATTGATTACTTTTTGAGCAGTCGCCATTTCCGGAGGGCAAAACGCCGTGGCTACCACCCATCTCGAGAACGACCTGTCCGATGCCGTCGCCGCCGACAAGGCGCATGTCTGGCACCATCTGATGCAGCACAAGGCGCTGGAGACGACCGACCCGCGGGTCATGGTCGAAGGCCGCGGCATGAAGGTCTGGGACGCCGTCGGCAAGGAGCATCTGGACGCGGTGTCCGGCGGCGTGTGGACGGTCAATGTGGGCTACGGGCGCGAGACCATCGCCGATGCGGTGCGCGACCAGTTGGTGAAGATGAATTACTTCGCCAACACGGTCGGCTCGGTCCCCGGCGCGCGCTTCGCCGAGAAGCTGATCTCCAAGATGCCGGGCATGAGCCGGGTCTTCTATTCGAACTCCGGATCGGAGGCGAACGAGAAGGTCTTCAAGATGGTGCGGCAGATCTCGCAGCGCCATCACGGCGGCAGGAAGCACAAGATCCTGTACCGCGAGCGCGACTATCACGGCACCACCATCACCGCGCTCTCCGCCGCCGGCCAGCCGCAGCGCCAGGCCCAGTACGGCCCGTTCACCCCGGGATTCGTCATGGTCCCGCACTGCCTGGAATACCGCAGCCAGTACGGCGCCATCGAGAATTACGGCGAGCGGGCGGCCGATGCGATCGAGGAGGTGATCCTGCGCGAGGGGCCTGACACGGTCGGCGCGATCTGCCTGGAGACCATCACGGCGGGCGGCGGCATCATCACCCCGCCGGAAGGCTACTGGGAGCGGGTGCAGGAGATCTGCACCAAATACGGCGTGCTGATCCACCTGGACGAGGTGGTCTGCGGCGTTGGGCGTACCGGCGAATGGTTCGGCTACCAGCATTACGGCGTGAAGCCGGATTTCGTGACCATGGCCAAGGGTGTCGCGTCGGGCTACGCGGCGATCTCCTGCACGGTGACGACGGAAGCGATCTTCGACCTGTTCAAGGACGACGCGGCCGATCCGCTCGGCTATTTCCGCGACATCTCCACCTTCGGCGGCTGCACGTCGGGCCCGGCGGCGGCCCTGGAGAACATGCGGATCATCGAGGACGAGGGGCTGCTGGCCAACACCACCGCCATGGGCAACCGGCTGATGGACAACCTGCGCGCCCTGCAGGACAAGCATCCGGCCATCGGCGAGGTCCGCGGCAAGGGCCTGCTCTGCGGCGTGGAGCTGGTCGCCGACCGCGAGACCCGCGCCCCGGCCGAGGAATTCAAGGTGCAGGCGGTGGTCGGCCATTGCCTGTCCAACGGCGTGATCATCGGCATGACCAGCCGGTCGCTGGAGGGGCTGAACAACACGCTCTGCCTCGCCCCGGCACTGATCGCCACGCCCCAGGACATCGACCAGATCTCCGACGCCATCGGCAACGCGGTCGGCGCGGTCTTCGGCAACGGATAACGGCAATCCCAGGGAGCGCGATGGGGATCCAGGCGACGCAGTTCCACCTCGAACCCGGGTTCGACGGCACGCTGCAACAGCAGATCCAGCAGATGGTCAGCCAGGGCATCCTGGCCGGCCGCTTCCTGCCCGGCGAGAAGATGCCGTCCAGCCGCGAGCTGGCGGTGCGGCTCGGCATCAGCCGGATCACCGTCACCCTGGCCTATGCCGAGCTGGTGGCGACCGAGTATCTGGTGGCGCGCGGGCGCTCGGGCTATTTCGTCTCCGAGAACGCGCCGCTGCCGCCGCACTACACGCTCGCCAATACCGATCCGGCAGAGCTGTTCGACTGGAACAAGGTGCTCGGCGACCGTTATGCCGGGCACCTGCATCTGCTGGCGCGGCCGCCGAACTGGCGCGAATACGAGTTCCCCTTCATCTACGGCCAGCCCGATCCCACGCTGTTCGACCACCACAACTGGCGGCGCTGCGCGCTGGAGGCGCATGGGCTGAGGGATTTCGACGCGGTCACCTCCGACAGCTACGAGCAGGACGATCCCAAGCTGATCGAGTACATCGTGCGCAACGTCCTGCCGCGCCGGGGGATCTCCGCCCACCAGGACGAGGTGCTGCTGACCCTGGGGGCGCAGAACGCCATCTGGATGTGCGCCCAGCTCCTGCTGAGCCGGGGCCGGACGGCGGTGATCGAGAATCCCTGCTATCCCGGCCTGCGCGAGGTGCTGCAACACACCAACTGCCCGGTCATCCCGATCGACGTGGATGCCGCCGGCCTGCCGCCGGAGCGCATTCCGGAGGGGGCCGGCGTGGTCTTCACCACCGCCAGCCACCAGTGTCCGACCAACACCACCATGCCGATGGAGCGCCGCCAGGATCTGCTCACCCGCTCGGCCGAGAAGGGCTTCGTCCTGGTGGAGGACGATTACGAGTTCGAGATGTCCTTCGCCAAGCAGCCGACCCCGGCGCTGAAGTCGCTCGATCGCGCCGGGTCGGTCGTCTATATCGGCTCCTTCTCCAAGTCGCTGTTTCCCGGGCTCCGGCTCGGCTACATCGTCGGCTCGCCCGCCTTCATCCGCGAGGCGCGGGGCCTGCGCTCCATCGTCATGCGCCACCCGCCGGGCAGCCTGCAGCGCACGACCGCCTATTTCCTGTCGCGCGGCTATCACGACAGCATGCTGAATCGGGTCGGCAAGGCCTATGGCCGGCGCCGGGCGGTGATGGACAAGGCGATCCGCGATTGCGGGCTGGAGGTGGCCGGGGCCGGCGCCTTCGGCGGGTCGAGCTTCTGGATGAAGGCGCCTGAGGGGGTGAACACCACCGAACTGGCCCTGTCGCTGCGCAAACAGGGCGTGCTGATCGAGCCGGGCCAGGCGTTCTTCGATCCGGCCGACGGCAACGTGCAGTTCTACCGGCTGGCCTATTCCTCCATCCCGTCCGCCCGCATCGCCGAGGGCATCGAGCGCATCGCCGCCGCGCTCCGCTGATCGTCAGCCTGCAACTTCCGACCGCGTCCGGCGTTCTGCCATCGAAGGGGCGATATCCGACGGAGGATGGACATGGCGAAGAACCACGGACCCAGTGTGAAGGACGACGAGACCTACCAGGCGCTGCGCGAGGACGGCGCCAGCAAGGAGAAGGCGGCCCGCATCGCCAATGCCAAGGGCGCGTCGAAGAAGGGCGGCAAGGCCGACCCCTACGAGGAGTGGACCAAGGACGATCTCTACGACCGCGCCAAGGAGATCGGCATCGAGGGCCGCTCCGACATGAGCAAGCCGCAGTTGGTCAAGGCGCTGCGCAACCATTGACCCTGTCGGGTGCCGGATCGGCCGGCGGTAGTCTTGGTCGGGAATGCTGTACATTTGCCGCGCTGCGGCATATGGTGCGCGCCACTTTGACATGACCGTGCGCCGTTAGCGCAGGACTGCCGATCCCGCCTGGAGCGATCCACGTTCCGACCGGCCGATCGCAGGCACCCGAAAGACACGAAATGACGGAAATCGAAGGCGTTGTTCCGGCGCTTGCCCAGGCTTTGGCGAAGCGTGGTTACGAGACGCTGACCCCCGTGCAGCAGGCGGTTCTGGGCGCGGAGATGGACGGCGCCGACGCGCTGGTGTCGGCCCAGACGGGCTCGGGCAAGACCGTGGCCTTCGGCCTCGCCATGGCGCCCACCCTTCTGGAGGGTGCCGAGCGGCTGCCCCGCGCCGACCTGCCGGTCGCGCTCGCGGTCGCGCCCACGCGCGAGTTGGCGCTTCAGGTGAAGCGCGAACTGGACTGGCTCTACGAATTCGCCGGAGCGTCGGTGACGTCCTGCGTCGGCGGCATGGACATGCGCACCGAGCGCATGAACCTGCAGCGCGGCGCCCATATCGTCGTCGGCACCCCGGGCCGCCTGCGCGACCATATCGAGCGCGGCTCGCTGGACATGTCGGCCATGAAGGTCGTCGTGCTGGACGAGGCGGACGAGATGCTCGATCTCGGCTTCCGCGAGGATCTCGAGTTCATCCTGCAGTCGGCCCCGCAGACCCGGCGCACGCTGATGTTCTCGGCCACCGTGCCGCCGACCATCGCGTCCATGGCCAAGCGCTACCAGCGCGATGCGGTGCGGCTGACGACGGCGAGCGAGAGCCGCCAGCACGGCGATATCGAGTACCGGGCCCTGACCTGCGCGCCGACCGACCGCGAGAACGCGATCATCAATGTTCTGCGCCACGCCAATCCGAAATCGGCCATCGTGTTCTGCGGGACGCGGGCGACGGTGAACCATCTGACCAGCCGCTTCACCAACCGCGGCCTGTCGGTCGTGGCGCTGTCGGGCGAGCTGAACCAGGGCGCGCGGACCCACGCCCTGCAGGCGCTCCGCGACGGCCGGGCGTCGGTCTGCATCGCCACCGACGTGGCGGCGCGGGGCATCGACCTGCCGAACCTGGAACTGGTGATCCACGCCGACCTGCCGAAGAACCCGGAATCCCTGCTCCACCGCAGCGGCCGGACCGGCCGGGCCGGGCGCAAGGGCATCTCGGCGCTGATCGTGCCGTATCCCCGACGCCGCCATACCGAGCGGCTGCTGGCCAATGCCAACATCAAGGCGACCTGGGGCAAGCCGCCGTCGGCCGACGAGGTCCTGGCGCTCGACCGTCAGCGGATCCTCGAGGATACCGATCTCACCGGAGAGACCACCGAGGAGGAACAGGCCTTCGCCGTCGAGCTGCTGGCGAAATACGACGCCAACGCGGTGGCCATCGCCTTCCTGCGCAAGCACATGGCCGGCCTGACCGCGCCCGAGGAACTGCTGGACGGCCCCGCCGCCGGCGAGCGCCACGAGCGCCCGGAGCGCGGCGATCGGGGACGGCGCGACGACCGGGGCGACCGCGGTCCGCGTCCGGATCGCGGCGACCGTCCGGAGCGCGACCGGGGTGACCGGGCGGGCAAGCGGCCGGGCGACTTTGACAGCGGCACCTGGATCCGCCTGTCGGTCGGCCGGCACCACAGTGCCGAGCCGCGCTGGCTGCTGCCGATGCTGTGCCGCGCCGGCAATCTGACCAAGAACCACGTGGGCGCGATTCGCATCCACGAGAACGAGACCCATGTTGAGCTGCATCCGGAGGCGGCGATCGCCTTCCTGGAAGCGGTCGGCCCGAGCCGGAAGATCGAGAAGAGCATCACCGTCGACAAGATCGAGGGGATGCCGACCGAGCCTGCCGCCGCGCCGCGCAAGGAGCGGGCCGAGCGGCCCGAGCGTGCCCCGCGCAAGCCGAAGCCGCAGGGCACCCTGCGGGCGGCGCCGCGCGCCGATGTCGCGGTCAGCGCCCCGGCACCGGCCGCAGCACCGCAGCCCGTTCAGCCGCAGCCCGTTCAGCCGCAGCCCGTTCAGCCGCCGGCCGAGAAGCCGCGGGAGGCTGCGGCACCCGGCGAGAAGCCGGTGCGCGAGAAGCTGTACAAGGACACGCGGGGCAGCGGCGCGCCCAGCTTCAAGCGGGAGGTGGTGCGCCGCGACGGCAACCCGGCCGAGCGGCCGCTGAAGCGCCGCCGCGATGGCGACACGGCCCCGGCCGCCCGGACGCCGTCCGCGCCGGTGGATGCCACGCCCATCGCCACGGCGCAGGAGCGTCCGAAGAAGGCCTGGAAGGGCAAAGAAGGGGCCGGCAAGGAAGGCGCCGGCAAGAGCGGCAAGAAGTTCGGCGACCGGAAATTCGGCAAGCCGCATCCCGCGAAGACCCGGCTCGGCCTCGACAAGCCGAAGAAGGCGCCCCACCGCAAGGGCTAGTCCGTCGAGCCCACGACTGCCGGCCGGGGCGAGACGGCATCTTGCCTGCGCCCCGCCGGCCGCTCCATGATCGGGCCTCATCTCCGAAGACGAGGCTTCCAACGTGACCGTATCCGATCCCTACCGCCTGACGGCCGGTGAGGCCGCCGCCGCCATGGCGCAAGGCAGCCTGACCGCCGTCGACCTGCTGACCAGCGTTCTGTCCCGCATCGACGCCCGCGAGCCGTCCGTGCGCGCCTGGCTCCATGTCGACCGCGAGGGCGCGATGGCGGAGGCGAAGCGGCTGGACGCCGAGCGCGCCGCCGGCACGGTGCGCGGCCCGCTGCACGGCATTCCCATCGGCATCAAGGACGTGATCGACGTCGCCGGCATGCCCGGCACCCACAACTCGCCCCTGCACCAGGGGCGGGTGCCGGTGGACGATGCCGGCTGCGTGGCGCTGATGCGCGCGGCCGGGGCGATCCCGCTCGGCAAGCTCGACACGGTGGAGTTCGCCGCCCTCGGCCATCTGCCGAAAACGGTGAACCCGCACCGGCCGACCCACACCGCCGGCGGCTCGTCCAGCGGATCGGGGGCGGCGGTCGGCGACCTGCACGTGCCGATCAGCTTCGGGACCCAGACGGGCGGGTCGGTGATGCGCCCGGCTTCCTATTGCGGCACCTACGCCCTGAAGCCGACCTGGGGCGTGGTCAGCCGGGAGGGCGCGAAGCTGTTCGCCGCCAGTCTGGACACCATCGGCTGGTATGCCCGCTCGGTGCAGGATCTGCGCCTGGTCGCGGCGGCCAGCGGTATCGCGG
The DNA here is from genome assembly GCF_034377285.1 of Thalassobaculum sp. OXR-137. Classification (NCBI taxonomy): domain Bacteria; kingdom Pseudomonadati; phylum Pseudomonadota; class Alphaproteobacteria; order Rhodospirillales; family Thalassobaculaceae; genus Thalassobaculum; species Thalassobaculum sp. OXR-137. The sequence continues at coordinate 3,293,377 of NZ_CP139715.1, forward strand.
ATCAGACCGGAACGCCGCGCGACGTCGCCTCCCTGCGTATCGCGATCTGCCTCACCCCCTATGCCGACAAGGCCCGCGACGGCGCGCTCGGCGTGCTGACTCGCGCCGCCGAGGCATTGACGGCGGCCGGTGCCACGGTGGAGCGGCTGGAACTGCCGGACTCCTTCGCCGGAATCGACGAGGCCAAGGACACGATCATGCGCGGCGAGGGCCGGGCGGCCTTCCTGCCGGCCCTGCTGACCCGCGGCGACGACCTGCACGACACCCTGCGCGGCATCGCCGAGTACCGCACCGGCATCACGCCGCTGACCCTGAAGGCGGCCCAGGACTACGCCGCCCATCTGCGGCTGGCCTATGAGGGCCATTACCGCGGCTTCGACGCGGTGCTGACCTTCGGTGCGACCGGCGAGGCGGATGAAGGGCTGGAGAGCACCGGCAATTCGGTCTTCAACTCGCTGTGGACCCTGCTGCACCTGCCGGTGGTCGGCGTGCCGGCGGGCGACGGGCCGACGGGGCTGCCGATCGGGGTGCAGTTCGTCGGCTTCCGCCACGGCGACGACGCGTTGCTCGACGTCGCGGCGGCGGCGGCCCCGGTGGTCGACCCGTGGCACGGCAAGGTGCGCGTCCCGGCGGGGTGACGCCGTCTCTGCATCAACCCCAACCGACCTCATCCGGAACCCGGCTCTTCGACACGTCCCCCGGCGGGGCGCCGGGCTCCTGCTCAGGGCGAGGTCTTGGGGTTTGAGAGTTTCGACCTCGCCCTCTTCATTCCGCGGACCTGTTCCGGGGCAATCCGTCGAGCTGGCGTGGATGCGGAAGAATTCAATCCGGCGACCTGACGCGCGGGCGCGTTGCCCCGGCACGAGGCCGGGGAGTGTAAGATTGGGAATTGGGGGAGCGGATTTCTCTAGCTCCCCTACACAGCCGCCTCAAGACCCCGGAATCGTCCCTTCCGGCAAGCCGGCGCAGTACTTGGCGATCTCGCCCGGCGTGGTCACCCAGATGTCGTCGCGGTGCTTCAGGATGTGTTCCATCGCCCGGCGCAGGGCGCGCAGGCGGAACGGCTGGCCGACCACGAACGGGTGCAGCACGGCGGTATAGACCAGCGGCCGCTTCTTCGACTGCACCAGCATCTCGTCGAACTGGTCGATCATCATCCGCTCGAATTCCTCGCCGGAATGCTGGCGGAACACCATGGCCGGGCTGTCGTTCAGCTCGATGGAGTAGGGGACCGACAGGATCCGGCCCTTGCGGGTGCGCATCCAGAACGGCTGGTCGTCCGCCGGCCAGTCCATCACGTAGTCGTAGCCGGCCTCGTCCAGCAGATCGAGGGTCACCGGGGTCTGCGCCAGATACGGACCGAGCCAGCCCTTCGGAGACGTCCCGAAATACGCCGCCAGAGTGTCGGTGGTCTCCTTGATCAGCGCCGCCTCGCCGGCCTCGTCCAGCACGTCCTGGCGCTCGGCATTGGTGCGGCCGTGGCCGACCACCTCGTCGCCGCGCGCCTTGATCTTCTCGCCGATCTGCGGGCAGTGCTCCATCAGCAGCGAGTTCAGGTTGTGCGAGGCCGGGACGCCGAACTCCTCGAACAGGTCGAACATGTACCACTGGCCGACCCGGTTGCCGTAGTCGCGCCAGGCGAAGTTGCGCGTGGTCTGCGGCGCGCCTATCACCGTGCTGTCCGTGCCGAGGCCCTCCAGGAAGGAGAACACCTCGATATTGTTGCAGAAGCACACCGCCAGGCGCTTGCCGCCGGGCCAGTCATAGACCGGGCGGTCGTCCAGGGGGATGTAGTCGTAGCGGTCGTGAACAGCGAGTTTCATGGCGTATAACCGGCGTTAGGGGTGAGCGGAATATTGACAAGGTCGGGGTCTGGATCGTCAACTGTCGACACTTTAGCAGGCCGTTAAGCATGATGGGGAGGGTGCTATGAACCCGTGGTCGCAGACAATCACCGAAGATGAACAGAAGCGCTATGACGCTGCCGGCTTCGGCCGGTCGAGCGGCATCGGCAAGCGGCCCGCCCTGCTGATCATCGACGTCCAGTACCGCACCGTCGGCACCGAGCGCCGGCCGTACTGGGACGCCATCAAGGAATACCCGACCGCCTGCGGCGATGTCGGCTGGGAGGCGGTGGACAGCATCGTCCCGCTGCTCGCCGAGTTCCGCCGCCTGGGCCTGCCGGTGCTGTATCCCCATGTGGCGCCGAAGAACGTAGACACCGATTCCGGCCGCCTGGCGGAGAAGGTGCCGGCGATCATGACCGTGGACGCCAAGGGCTACGAGTTCGTGAAGGAGATCGCGCCGGTGAAGGGCGACGTCCTGCTGCCCAAGAAGCATCCCAGCGCCTTCTTCGGCACGCCGCTGGTCAGCCACCTCATCGATCTCGGCGCCGACACCCTGTTCGTCACCGGCTGCACCACCAGCGGCTGCGTGCGCTCCTCGGTGACCGACGGGTTCGCCTATAACTTCAAATGCGTGGTGCCGCAGGAATGCGTCTACGACCGCAGCCCGACCAGCCACGCGGTCAACCTATTCGACATGAACGCCAAATACGCCGACGTCATGCCGACCGCCGACGCCATCGCCCTGCTGAAGGGCCTGGAAAGCGGCATCACCCGCGCGGCCGGAGAGTAAGATGGACGGTGCCCCCCAGCCGACCGACCCCGCCCGCGAGATTGTCGCCGGCATCGACAGCCTGACCCGCTGGGCCGCGGATCTGCGTTTCGAGGACATCCCTGAGCCGATCCGGGTCCGCGCCGCCACGGTGCTGGCCGACGACCTCGCCGCCATCGTCGCCGCGCGGGAGGAGCCGGAACTGATCGGCCTGACCCAGGGCATGGCGACATCGTCGGGGGCGGCCGAGGCGACCGTGTTCGACGGCAGGGGCACGAGGCTCGACCGCTACTCCGCCGCCACGGTAAACGGCAGCGCCGCCGACTGGTGCGAGCTGGACGAGGGCTACCGCCGGGTGATCTGCCATGCCGGCCTGTACTGCGTGCCCGCACTTCTGGCTGAGGCCGAGGCCAGCAGGGCGACGGCGCGCGATCTGCTGCGGGCGCTGACGGTGGGCTACGAGATTTCCGGCCGGGTCGCCCGCGCCTTCGGCTGGGCCACCCTGACCCTGCATCCCCATGGCAGCCTCGCCGCCGTCGGTGCCGCCGCGTCGGTGGCCGCCTTGCGCGGTTTGACGGCCGAGGAGATGGCCAAGGCGATCTCCACCGCCTGCACCCTCGTGGTGCCGGGACCCTTCAACCACACGGTGGAGGGCGCGCTGGTGCGCAACGTCTGGCCGGGCGTGGGCGCGTGGAGCGGGCTGCGGGCGGTCGACTGGACCCTGTGCGGCATCACCGGCCGTCCGGAAAGCCTGCACGACGTCTATGCCAGCGCCTTCAACGGCGAGCCGCATCCGGGCGAACTGACCGACGGGCTGGGGAAGGAGTGGGCGCTGTCCGACGGCTACCACAAGCTCCACGCCTGCTGCCAATACGCCCACTCCGCGGTGGAGGCGAGCCTGGCGCTGCACGCCAAGGCCGATGCCTCGAAGATCCGCGAGATCCATATCGACACCCACTGGAAGGGCCGGCACCTGGACAACGCCCAGCCGGCGACGACCCTGGCGGCGAAGTTCTCCATGCAGCACATCCTGGCGGCGACGGCGCAGTTCGGCCATGCCGGGGCGGAGGCGTTCCATGCCTCCACCCTGACCGCGCCGGAGCTGGCGGCGATGCGGGAAAAGGTGACCATCGGCGCCTACGACCCCGAACCCGAATGGCCGAACGACCGGCCGGCCCGGGTGACCTGGGTGCTGTCCGACGGCGCGCGGGTGACCGAGGAATGCCTGAGCGCGCGCGGCGGCCCCGACCGGCCGTTCGACCCTTCGGAGGTGCGGGCCAAGATCCGCGGCATCGTCGACGCGCCGTACCCGGCCATGGGCGCGGCGCTTGAGCGGCTGCTGGACCTGGACCCGGCGGCCCTCGACCGGTCCTGGGCCGACACCGTGACCGAGATGACGGCCTGACAAATGACTGACGTGGATACCGACCTGCTGGTCATCGGCGCCGGCGCCTGCGGGCTTGCCGGGGCCATCGCCGCCCATGACGCGGGCATCTCCGTCGCCATCGTGGAGAAGCTGGCCCGTCCCGGCGGCAACTCGTCGCTCAGCACCGGCTCGGTGCCGGGGGCGGGCAGCCGCTTCCAGCGCGCGGCCGGGATCGAGGATTCGCCGGAGCAGCTCGTCGCCGACTTGCTGGCGACCGCCGGGCATCACGACGCCGACGGTCTGACCCGGCGGATGGCCGAGCAGTCCGCCCCGCTGGTGGAATGGCTGATCGACGATCTCGGCGCCCGCATGGAGCTGGTCACCGCCTACAAGCATGTGGGCCACAGCGTGCCGCGCCTGCACGCCCCGCGCTCGCGCCGGGGGCAGGATCTGGTGGACGACCTGCTGGGCTTCGTGGCCGACCGGGGCATTCCCCTGGCGGTGGGCAACCCGGTCGACCGGCTGATCGTCGAGGATGGTGCCGTGCAGGGCGCCATCGTCGCCGGTGAGCCGATCCGGGCTTCCAAGGTGCTGGTGGCGACCAACGGCTTCGCCGGCAACCGGGAGATGGTCGCCCGCTGGTGCCCGGAGATCGCGCCGGCGGAGTATTTCGGCGCACTGGGCAGCACCGGAGAGGCGGCTTCCTGGGGCGGGGAGATCGGCGCGGCCCTGGGCAATATGGGCGCCTATCAGGGCTATGCTGCGGTGGCGTACCCACAGGGCAGCCTGCTGTCCTGGACCACGATCGAGAAGGGCGGGATCCTGGTCTCCGCCAATGGCAAACGTTTCGGCAACGAGGATGCCGGCTATTCCGGCTTCGCCCCCAACGTGATGGGGCAGGGCGAGATGGCCTATGCCGTCTACGACCGCCGCATCCACGAGATCGCCGCCCAGGAGGAGGAATACGCCGAGCTGGCCGAGATGGGCGGCGTGCGCTGGGCCGACACGCCGGAAGGCTTGGCCGATCACATGGAGGTCGACGGGGCGGTGTTGGCCGACACGGTGGCCGCCTATAACGCGGCGGCGCGGGGCGATGCGGCGGACGGGTTCGGCCGCCGGAAGTTCGAACTGGCGCCGCTGGCCGCCCCCTTCGCCATCGTGCGGGTGAAGCCCGGCCTGTTCCACACCCAGGGCGGGCTGATGGTGGACGAAGACGCGCGGGTGCTGCGCCCGGACGGCAGCGTGGTGGAGAACCTCTTCGCCGGTGGCGGTGCCGCGGCCGGGATCAGCGGCCGGACCGGGGCGGGCGGGTATGCCTCGGGCAACGGGCTGCTGACGGCACTCGCGCTTGGTCGCTTGGCGGGCCTGCGGGCGGCGAGGGATCTGCGGGGCTGAGGCGGGGGTCTCCGGCACTCTTCACCCTCTCCACACTCCCAACCTTCTCACACTCCCCGGATTAATTCCGGGGCGAGGCTTCCGCGTGACGGGTCGGACGCCCGTCGGATCCCTGGCCTCGCCCCGGAATAAATCCGGGGAGTGGGGGAATGGGCGTGGAGTATGAGTTGTTTGCCCTCGGCGTGCCTGGACGAGCCTGCCTTCGTGCGACTCCCCAAACTTTGGCACTCCCCGGATTTATTCCGGGGCAAGGCGTCCGTGTGACGGGTCGGATGCCCGTCGGATCCCAGGTCTCGGCCCGGAACAAGTCCGGGGAGTGGGGGAATGGGTGCGGAGTATGAGTTGTTTGCCCTCGGCGTGCCTGGACGAGCCTGCCTTCGTGCGACTCCCCAAACTCTGACACTCCCCGGATTTATTCCGGGGCAAGGCTTCCGCGTGACGGGTCGGATGCCCGTCAGATCCCTGGCCTCGCCCCGGAAAAAATCCGGGGAGTGGGGGAGGAGGGGGAATGTGCACATCCCCCGCGGAACCGGTTTGCGGACATCCGGGTTTCTCGGCGGCCCGCCGCAGCGCTAGCATTCCCGCATACCGAAACCGCATGAGGCCGAGCGCCATGACCCGGATCGCGTTTCCCGGTCGCATCCTGTTCCTGTCGGACGACCCGGCCAAGCTCGCGCGCCAGTTCGCCGGCGAGGACCTCTCCGCGGAGGAGGCCGCGCCCCTGCGCACCGACATCTCCACCGACGAGATCACCCCGATCCCCACCGTGGTGCATTACGACGACACCATCGCCCGCTTCGCCCATATCGGCTTCGAGACCCAGGGGCAGCGGCCGATCGGCGAGGCGGCGATCCTCGATGGCGGCTTCTCGGTCCTCGTCGGCGGCAACCGCTACGGCAAGGGCTCCTCGCGCGAGCACAGCCCGCTGGCCGAGGTGCGGGCCGGCATCCGGCTGATCGTCGCCGAGGGGTTCGAGCGGCTGTACCGCCAGAACGCCGACAATCTCGGCCTGTTCACCGCCACCGATTTCGGGCTGATCGCGCGCATCCGCGCCGGCGAGGCGATCCCGATCGAGGATCTGCTGGCCGGCCGCGACCCCCAGGCCCAGGCGATCCTGCGCGCCGGCGGACTGCTCGGCTACGGCCGCGCCGTCGCGCCGACCGCCACGCCGCTGCGGGCCGAGCGCCTGGCGAACAGCGGCCCGAAAACCCTGGCCCCGAAGACCCTGGCCGAGAAGATCATCGCCCGCCACGCCGTGGAAATCGGCGGCGAGAGCTGGAGCCTGGCGCCCGGCTCGGCCGGGTTCGTGCGTCCGGCCTGGCGCTATTTCCACGACATCTACACCGCCATGTGCGGCCACATGCTGGAAAAGGCCTATGGCGAGGATCTGGTCTTCGCGGACCCGGCGAGCGTGGTGTCCTTCGAGGACCATTACTCCTACGCCCATCGCCCGGAGGTGAACGCCAAGACCGACCGCATGCCCGGCATCCGCCGCATGTCGACCGGCCACCGGGCCTTCGTGGGGAAGTACGGGCTGCGCGACCACGGCTATCTGGACGGCGAGGAGGGCTCCGAAGGCATCTCCCACGCGATGATGACCGAGCAGTACGTGCTGCCCGGACAGCTCGCGGCGGGGACGGATTCCCACACGCCCCATTGCGGCGCGCTCGGCTGCCTCGCCTACGGGATCGGCAGCACCGAGATGGCGAACGCCCTGATGACCGGGCTGACCCGGATCAAGGTGCCGCAGACGGTGCGGGTGACCCTGAGCGGCAACATCCCGGCCGGGGTGATGGCCAAGGACATCGTGCTGCATCTGCTGGCCGACCCGTTCGTGCGCGGCGGCGGCGGCATCGGCTGCGTGTTCGAGTTCTGCGGCCCGGCCGCGGCCCAGCTCTCCACCGACGAGCGGGCGACCTTCACCAACATGACCGCCGAGATGGGCGGGCTGACCGGCCTGTTCGAGCCGGATGCGGAGACCTGCCGCTTCCTGAAGGAACGGCGCGGGATCGATGTGGTGCTCGAACCCTGGATGAAGAGCGACGCCGGGGCGGCCTATGCCCACGAGATCGAGATCGACTGCGCCGCCCTGGTGCCGATGCTGGCGGCACCGGGCGATCCGGGGAACGGGGTGCGGCTGTCCGATCTGGCCGAGACGGTGTTCGTCGACATCGCCTATGGCGGGTCCTGCACCGCCGGCAAGCGCGAGGATTTCGACGGCTATCACGAGGTGCTGCGCTGGGCCGCCGACCAGGGCCTCACGGTGCCGGACGGTGTGAAGCTGTACCTGCAGTTCGGGACCACGGCGGTGCGGGAATACTGTCGGGAGCGGGGCTATCTCGAGGCGTTCGAGGCGGTCGGGGCGGAGATCCTGCAGCCGGCCTGCGGCGCCTGTGCCGGCTGCGGGCCGGGCCTGTCGCTGGAGAGCGACCAGGTGACGGTGAGCGCCATCAACCGCAACTTCCCCGGACGCTCCGGCCCGGGCAAGGTCTGGCTCGCCAGCCCGAAGACGGTCGCCGCCAGCGCCATCGCCGGGCGCATCGTGTCGTTCGACGAATTGCGGAGCGGGCGCGGCTGACGTTTACCACCCACATCCACACGTACTCCCCGGATTCATTCCGGGGCAAGGCTTCCGCGTGACGGGGCGGACGCCCGTCAGATCCCCGGCCTTACCCCGGAATGAATCCGGGGAGTGCGAGAGTGGGAAGGGGAGGTGAGTGGTTCGGCCTCGGCGGCTCCGGACCGAGTCGGCCGTCGTGCGACCCCCACCCACGGATACTCCCCGGATTTATTCCGGGGCGAGGCTTCCGCGTGACGGGGCGGACGCCCGCCAGATCCCCGGCCTTACCCCGGAATAAATCCGGGGAGTGCGCGAGGGCGGGGAAACGAAAACGGCCGCGCCGGGTCCCCGGTGCGGCCGCTTGCGTTGGGAGGTGGTGCCCGTCTAGCGCATCAGTTCCGGCAGGAAGGTGACGATGGCCGGGAAGGCGATCAGCAGGCCGAGGGTGATCACGTCCATCAGCACGAACGGCATGACCCCGGAGAACACCTCCTCCAACGTCAGCGGGATCGGCGAGGCGCTGCGCACCACATAGACGTTCAGGCCAACCGGCGGGGTCATCAGCGAGATTTCCGCCAGCTTGATCGAGATCACGCCCAGCCAGATCGGGTCGAAACCGACGCTGGTCAGGATCGGGAACATCACCGGCAGGGTCATCACCATGATCGCGATCGGCTCGATGAACATGCCGAGGATCAGATAGATCACCGCGAAGGCCAGCAGATACAGATACGGGTTCAGGTCCCAGGCCAGCAGGATCGTCGAGATGTCGGCGATCAGCCCGGTATAGGTCAGGAACCGGGCGAACAGGATGCCGCCGATCACGATGATGAAGATCACCGAGGTCGTCACGCCCGCGTCCTTGAAGGTCTCCACCATCGACTTGCCGGAGAACCGGCCCTTGGCAAGGACGATCAGGAAGGCGCCGAACGCGCCGACCGCGCCGGCATAGGTCGGCACGAAGAAGCCGGTGTAGATGCCGCCGATGACCAGCGTGAACAGGAAGATGATGCCCCACACACCGTAGAGCGACTGGTAGCGCTCGCGGGCGGAGGGACGGGTCTCCAGGGTCGGCGCCATATCCGGTCGGCGCAGCGCCCAAATATAGATGCCGACCACGAAAACGGCGGCGGACAGCAGGCCCGGAACCAGGCCGGCCATCAGCAGCACGGCGATCGACTGCTCGGTGATGATCGCGTAGATCACCATCAGAATGCTCGGCGGAATCAGCGAGGCCAGCGTGCCCGACGCGGCGATACAGCCCGCGCTCAACCGCTTGTCGTAGCCGAACTTCGTCATCTCCGGCAGGGCCATGCGGGTGAAGACCGCGGCGTTGACCACGGTTGAGCCGCAGGCCGCTCCGAAGGCGGCGGAGGCCAGCGTCGTGGCGATGGCGAGACCGCCGCGCAGATGGCCCAGCCAGTTATAGGCCGCCTTGTACAGATCGGTGGTTATCCCGGCGGTCGTCGCGAGCGAGCCCATCAGGATGAACAGCGGGATGACCGCCAGCGTGAACTCGTTGGTCGTGCTGAACGGGATGGTGGCGAGCTGCGCCCAGGCGGCGTCCGGTCCGATGGCCAGATACATGCCCAGAATGCCGCCCAGGCCGAGCGCGACGCCGATATGGACGCCGACGGCCAGGAAGAACAGCAGCAGGATGCCGACAAGGATGCCTGTCGTGGCGGGATCGAGCATTCGGGGGTCCTCAGTCGGTGCCGGGGGGGCGCGTGGGGTCGAAGTCTTCGGCCGGAACGTATTCGCTGCCGTCGATCACCCGTCTGGTATCGGTGATCAGGTCGAGGATCAGCTGCAGGATCAGCAGCCCCGTGCCGACCGCCAGGATGATCCGCGCGGGATACAGCGGGAAGCGGATCAGCCCGACCGTGGCCTCGCCGATCTGCAGGCTGTACTGGGCCTCGTTATAGGCCTGCCACAGCAGCAGCGAGAAGAACACCAGGCCGCAGAGGTCGGCGAAGACGTCCATGCCGGCCCGAACCCGCGGACCCATGTTGGTGTAGATCAGCTCGACGCGGATGTGGCTGCGCCGGATCTGGGCGTAGCACAGGGCGCCGAACACGATGAGCACCATGGTGCTTTCGGTCAGTTCGAGCGCGCCCGGCACCGGCGTGTGGAGGATCTGCGTCCCCACCACTTCGATGGTTCCCAGGAACATGGCCGCCATGGTGCCTATCCCGCCGATCAGCAGGATGGCGAGCGCGAGGCGCCGCAGAATGCCAGAAAGAAGAACCATGGTTCCGCCGTGCCGGTTTGAATGAAAGGGTCTAACAGAAGGGATCAATAAAAGATCCCGGCCGCCGAAAGCGGCGGCCGGGAGGGTGTGCGTCAGATCAGTGGCCGAGCCAGGCGTGCCACTGGTCGTAGACCTTCTTGGCCTCGGCGCCGAGGCCACGGCCTTCCATGTCCTTCACCCAGTCGCCGAGGAGGTCCGGAGCCATCTCCTTCCACTTGGCGAGCTCGGCATCCGGGAACGGCTTCACCGTGCCGCCATTGGCCTTGATCTGCTCGACGGCGTTGCTTTCGAAGGCGTCGATCCAGTCGAGATAAGCCTGCTGCGCGATCTTGGCCTCTTCCATGAAGATCGCCTGCGTCTCCGGGGTCAGCTTGTCCCAGGCGCGCTTGCCGATGGTGATCAGGTGGCCGGTGATCGCCATGACCGGGCCGCAGCTGAACTTGCCCGGCTCGTAGAAGCGGTTGGTGACGATGTTGCCCGGATTGATGAACGAGTAGTCCAGCGTACCGCGCTCCAGCGCCTCGTAGATGTCGCCCACGCCGATGGTGACCGGCACCGCGCCCACCGCGTTATGCAGCTTGGGGATGTCCGCGCCGAAGCTGCGGATCTTCTTGTCCTTCAGGCCGGCGACCGTGTCGCAGCTCTCGTTCGGGCCGGTCAGGTAGTACTGGCCGAGCGGCTGGTGGAACAGGAACTTGACGTTGAACTTGTCGAGCTCCTCGCCGAACATCGGCAGCTCCGCGAAGGAGTTGCGCGACAGGGTCATCGCCTCGGCCGGCGTGTCGAACACGAACGGGATCTGGAAGGCGCGGATGAACAGAAGCTGGTCGGCGTAGTAGCCCGGCACGACCGAGGCCATGTCGATGGCGCCGCGACCGGCGAGGGTCATCAGCTCGTTGCCCTTGCCGAGGCCACCCGCATAGGTGATGTCGATCTTCACCTTGCCGTCGGTGCGCTCCTCGATCTTCTTGGCGAAGGTCTGCTCGACCTCGAGGAAGGGGCTGTTCGGCAGATAGTGGCCCCAGCGCAGCGTGACCTGATCCTGCGCCAGCGCGCTGCCGGCGATGCCGAGCGATGCGGCGACCGCGGCACCCTTGATGAAGGTTCCGATATATTTGTTCATAGAGTTCTCCGTCTCCCTGTTTCAGCGCCTGATTTGGCGGGATGTCCGCTGGACCTCGGCGCCGATCCGGCATCATCTGCGGTTCGGCCCGTCGGGTCGACCTGATTTTCCGGCCCCGGCACGCCGACAGGCATGCGCGTCGGAGGCGCCAGAATAGTCAACTGTTGACATTTTTCCGCCCCGACAGCCTTCTGTCAACGCCTCGTCTGCCGGGGTAATCTAAGGGAAATGGCCACCAGGAGACTAGGGATGGATGACGCGCATACGCGCCCGCATTCGATGGAAACCCATGCCGTCGAGGCCCATGCCACGGAAGATTGGCGCCGGATCCTCGGGATCCTGGCCGACCGCCGGTCGTGCCGCGACTTCGACGGCTCGCCGATGGATCGCGGGCTGCTGGCCGAGATCGTGCGAGACGGGATGCAGGCGCCGTCGTCGTGCAATCAGCAGCAGTGGCATTTCATCATCGTCGACGACCGCGACCTGCTGCAGCGGTGCCACGACATCTCCGGCGGCAACCACCACTTCGCCGAGTGCTCGGCGCTGATCTACCTGTGTTTCCAGAAGGGCTGGACCCACGGCAACTTCTCGGTTGTCCAATCGGTCGCCGGTGCCTGTTATCACATGATGCTGAGCGCCCATCTGCGGGGATACGACTCGATCTGGAACGCGGGAATCGGCGACAACAAGGCGCTGGCCGAACTGTTCGACGTGCCGCCGATCTTCGAGATCACCGGCGCCCTGGCGATCGGCCGGGCGCGGCCGACCGCGCCGGCCATGAAGGCGCCGCGCCGGCCGTTCGAGGAGGTGCATTCCTGGAACGGCTTCGCCCGGCCGTCCCACACGATCTATCCGGCGAAGCCGGCCAAGGCCTATCCGTATTTCGAGATCACCAACCCGTCCAACCCCTTCGCCGTGTGGGATCCGCGCGGCTGGTCCTGGGCGCAGCTCGGCGATTTCCGGGGCTATGCGGTCTGGGCCAAGTCGCCGCTTGCGGGCGTCTATGTCTCGCGCCGCCAGGGCGAGGCGACGGCGGCCGAGATGGCGCTGCTGCCCGATCTGAAGCCGGGAACCAAGGCGGTCGAACTGATGCCGTGGGGCGGGACCTACAGTGCGGAGATCCGCCGCCGGCTCGATCCTGGCGTGGACTTCCATCTGGCCGAACTGTCCCAGGGCAACCTGACTTTCATCCTGGAGCGGCTGAAGCGGGAGGGCTTCGCCATGGACCGCACCCATGCGGACCGGATCGACGGCCCGAAGCTGCCCTATGTCGATGCGAGCGTGGACGCGGTCGTCCTGCCCCAGGTGCTGGAGCAGATGCCGGAGCCGGAGAAGATGCTGGACGAGGTGCGCCGGGTGCTGAAGCCGGGCGGGGCGGTGGTCGCGAGCGTGCGGAACCTGGATTCCGACTACGGCGACCACTGGAGCGAGGTGGAGTCCCTGGGCTGCATTCCGAACCAGGGGCCGTTCACCCCGCTGTCGGCGGAGACCGTGCGCGGCTGGCTGGCCGCCCGGTTCACGCCGGAGGTGGAGCAGGGCATCGGGACGGCGGTCAGCCAGGATGCGACCGTCGTCACCGATGACAAGCGTACCGCCTGCCGGCTGTATGCCGGCCGCTGGCGGGTCGCCTGAGAGGTCAGGCGAGGGTGCGGGCCATGAACCGGCCGGTGCCCTCGCTGCCGTCCGTCAGGGCGCCGTCGCGCACCACGAAATTGCCGCGCACGACCGTGTGCAGCACCTTGCACGCCATCTCCTGGCCTTCCCAGACGGAGTAGCCGGCATCGCTCTGCAGGCTGGATTTCTCCACCGTCCACGGCGCCTTCATGTCGAGGATCGCGAAGTCCGCGTCCGCGCCCGGCGTGATCCGGCCCTTGCGCGGCGCCAGACCCATGGCGTCGGCCGGCTGGCAGGTGACCAGTTTCGCGAGCTGCTCCAGCGGGATGCCGCGCTTGGCGTGACCCTCGGTGAAGAAGGCCGGCAGGAAGGCGTCGAGCCCCGGGAAGCCCGGCTGAGCCTTCCAGATGCCGCCGTCCTTGCTGGAGACCGGGCGGTGGATGTGGTCGGTGCCCAGCGTGTCGATGTCTCCGCGGCGGATGCCCTCCCACAGCGCCTCCCGGTCGGCCGGGTCGCGCAGCGGCGGGTTCACCTTGGCGACGGGACCCCAGTGGGACGTGGTGTCGTGGGTCAGGTAGTGGGTGCAGGTCTCGATGGTCAGCTTCGAGCCGGCCTTGCGCTGCTCGACGGCGGCGGCCAGCGCCTCGCCGGAGGAGGTGTGGACGGTGTAGACCCTGGCACCGGTCACTCGGCCGAAATAGGCCGCCCGGCGGATGGCGTCGGCCTCCACGAAGGGCGGGCGGGTGGCGTTCCAGCTCGCCAGGCCGTTCCTGCCCTCGGGATCGGCGGCCATCACCCGGTCGCGCAGCACCCAGGCCGCCTCGATGTTCTCCGGGTGCGGACACATCATGCCGCCATGCTCGGCCAGCACCTCCAGGAGCCGCAGCATGAAACCGTCATCGGTGCCGGGCAGGCCGAGCCGCTTGCCCTCGTCGCCGCGGATGTTCATGAACAGCTTCGCCGTAGGAACCCCGAACTCCTTGATGTAGCGCGGCAGTTCGGCGAGCTGGTCGTCGGTGGCGATGACGAAGTGGAAGCCGAAATCGATCCGCGCGCCAGCCTCGGTCACCGACTTCAGCTCTTCGAACTGGGCGCCGTAGGGATCCGGACTCATCACGTAGGGGATGAAGGAGGTCACGCCGCCGATCGCCGCCGCCGCCGTCTCGCTGGCGGCGTCGGAGGGCACGCGCGGCTTGGAGATGTCGCTGCCGTGACCCAGATGCAGGTGGACGTCGCAGGCACCTGGCAGGACGGTCAGGCCGCCGAGCTGGACCGTCTCCGTGGCCTCCGGTCCGCTGCCCGGCTCGGTCACCGCGGCGATCCGGCCGTCGGCGACCAGCACATCGACATCGCGGAATCCCTGTCCAGGCAACAGCACCGATCCGCCGGCCAGCCTCAGGTCCATCTTGGTCATCGTGTCCTCTCCATCGGGTTCTTGTCCGCCGGGCGCGCGGCCCCTCGGCATGGGTGGTTCCGCCGTTCGCGATGTTGGTGCAAATTATGGGCGGATAGGCAAGGCGACGTGGCGAATTCATTGCCAAATAGGCGGATTTCGCACAGATGCGCAGGCAATCCCGCGCTAGACTGGTTAGAATGACAAGCAAATCGGGCAGGCCCAACTGCCCGGGCATAGGGCGAGGGGCCGTAGCTGTGGCGACGATTGAGACGATGCAACCGATCACTTCGACGAATCTGTCGACTCTGGCCTTCGAGCGGCTGGAGCAGGCGATCATGTCCGGCGAGCTGAAGCCGGGGGAGCGGCTGTCCGAGGTCACCCTGGCCCGGCGCTACGGCATCAGCCGCGGCCCGCTGCGCGAGGCGATCGGCCGGCTCGAGGGCCGCAATCTGGTGGAGCGCCAGGCCAATCAGGGCGCGCGGGTGGTCTCCCTGGACCAGGCGCAGATCCTCGACCTGCTGGTGATCCGCGAGAGCCTGGAGGGCATGGCCTGCCGTCTGGCGGCGACCCGGATGAAGCCGGCCGAGCTGAAGCGGCTGCAGCGGATGATCGAAGGGCATGCCCAGGACGAACAGGTCGTGGCCGGGAAGGGATACTTCCAGGGCGGCGGCGACATGGACTTCCACTACCGCATCGTGCGGGCCAGCCGGAACGACCGGCTGATCAAGATGCTGGACGAGGACCTGTACTCGCTGCTGCGCCTGTTCCGTCAGCGGCTGAGCACGGCCCCGGGCCGCCCGGCCCAGGCGCTGGAGGAGCACCGGGCGGTGCTGGCGGCGCTGGAGGCGCGCGATCCCGACGCGGCGGAGGCGGCCATGCGCACGCATATCCGCAACAGCCGCGCCAGCATCAATCACCTGGTCGCCGCCGACGTGGCCTGACCGGTCCGGTTCAGGCCGCCGGCACATCGTTGATCGGGATGTCGACATCGAGCATCGGGGCGTGCTGCTGGCAGCCATAGACGTCGGTGTCGCCCAGATCTCCCGCCGGCGTATGCCGCGGGATCGTCGCCTTGAACGCCAGACCCGCCGGATAGGGCGTGAACAGCACGTCCTCCTCGGCCACGTCGTAGAGTTCGGCGATCAGTTTCGGGGTCAGCACGCCGGTCGCCGCCACCGCGTCGTAGGTGGCGCGGGTCTCGAACACCACGTCGATGGTGAGCTGGAACGGGCCGGCGTTCTTCGACTTGCAGACCTTGGCGATATCGCGGATCCGGGGCATCACAGGTCCTCGTAGCTGATCGGGAACGGGGCGAGGGGATCGTCCACGGCCATGGTCTGGAACACCGAGAACCGGTACACCGGCCCCGCCTGGATGTCCGAGGGCGAGTAGGGGAAGGCCATGTTGCCCTCGCGGCAGAGCCGGCCGGGGAAGTCGGTGTGCAGCATGGTCACCCGCGCGACCGACAGCACCGCGTCGGCGGTGTCCTGGTCGTCGGCGACCGCCTCCACCACGAAGCCGATCTCGTGCGGCTTGGCCGTGCTCCGCAGCGGCTCGGCGGCCCCCATGACCCCGTCCAGCCCGTAGCGGCGGATGATGAGCTTGTAGTCGTCCGGCGTGACCCCGAGATTGCCGACCTTGGTGGCGGTCGACTCGTGGATCGCCTTCAGGAAATCGTCCAGCGTGTCGATCAGCAGCGGGTCGCGGGTGCCGCAGATGCTGATCGCCCGGTAGCCGACCAGTTCCACGCCCTCCAGTTTCACCGTGTAGGGCGAGGGGGTCCAGGTCATGCCGGAGACCCGCACCGCCCGGTCGTTCACCGCGTCGAAGCGGCAGTCGGTGGTGTCGAGGATGCCGCCCGGCTCCACATGGATACAGGGGCTCGGGTTCTCGTGCAGCGCGTGGTTGGCGACGGAGGAGGGGGTGCAGGCTCGCTCCGGCGCGGTCGGCTCCAGCACCACGCCGTCGTCGTCCACGGTCACGTAGAGGCAGTCGTGGCCCTTGGGAATCGACGGGGTGGCGCCGCATTCCAGCATCTTGCCGGCATACCAGGCCGGGGCCGGCGCCTTGCCGGCGCGGATCGCCATGGCGGCCCAGGGGGCGGGATCGCTCGACCGGCCGGCGAGCACCACGTCGGCGCCGCCGTCCAGGGCGGCGGCGAAGGGCTCCGGACCCATCATGCCGACCACCCGCTCGGCCCGGTCGATGGAAGCGGCGTCGATCGCCGGCCCGCCGGTGAGCGTCTTCATCCTGCCGTCGGCGGTCGCCCGTTTCAGCGCCGCCTTGTCCTGCTCGGCCTCGATGGTGGCGAGCCGCAGGTGGATGCCGTCCTCGCGGCAGATCTCGCGCACGATGTCGGCGGTGATCTGCAGATGCGGGGCGCCGCCCGCCCCGCCGGCCGTGCCGATGACCACCGGAACGCCTTGGCGCCGGCCGGCCTGGACCATCAGCCGCAGGTCCCGCTTCATGGCGCGGCGCGAGCTCAGCGTCTTGCCTGAGCCGAGGTAGAACGGCCCCGGATCGGTGCTGCCCCCGTCGACTCCGATCATGTCGACTCCGCGCTCCTCGCCCCGCGTCAGTGACGCTTCTGGGAACCCATAGCCGAGGATGCCGCTGGTCGATAACATGCGGTAGACGGCGCTGCTCACGATGGTTTCCTCCTTATTTTCTTGGCGCCGGATCATCCCTGCGAGGATCGATAACTGTCAACAGTTGACGATATTGTTCGTCCCCGCTGTAATCCGAACGGGCATTAAGTCCCGATAGAAACAGGCCTGGGAGGTTTGGACCAGATGACGACGCTTGCTGATCGCCGAAAGAAATTCAGGGCGATGCTGGAGGAACGGCGCGCCGTTCTGGTGCCGGGGGCCGCGAATTCGCTGACCGCCCGGGTGATCGAGGATCAGGGCTTCGAGGCCTGCTACGTGACGGGGGCCGGCATTGCCAACACCCTGCTCGGCGTGCCGGATATCGGCCTGGTCACCATGAGCGAGATCCAGACCACCACCGCCGCGATCGCCGAGATCAGCAGCCTGCCGCTGTTCGTCGACATGGACACCGGATTCGGCAACGCCATCAACACCCACCGCACGGTGCGGGTGCTTGAGCGGGCGGGCGCCTGCGCCGTTCAGATCGAGGACCAGGTCTTCCCGAAGAAATGCGGCCATTTCGACGGCAAGGCGGTGATCCCCGCCAAGGAGATGGCGACCAAGGTCCGCGCCGCCGCCGACGCGCGCGAGGACGAGAACTTTCTCATCATCGCTCGCACCGACGCCCGCGCCATCGAGGGGATCGACGGCGCCCTGGACCGTGCCCGGATGTATATCGAGGCGGGGGCCGACGTGACCTTCGTGGAAGCGCCGACCTCGGTCGAGGAGATGACCCGGATCTGCGCCGAGCTGCCGGTGCCGCAGGTGGCGAACCTGGTGGTCGGCGGCCGCACCCCGATGCTGTCCCAGGAAGAGCTGGCGAAGATCGGTTTCGCCATCGTGCTCTATGCCAACACGCCGCTGCAGGCCGCGATGCGGGCCATGAGCGAGGTGCTGGGTGCGCTGAAGCGCGACGGCAATCTGGACGCCGTGCAGGACCGTCTCGCCGATTTCGTCGAGCGCCAGCGGCTGGTCCACAAGTCGACCTACGACGCCATGGAAAAGCACTACGCCGTCGAGGACTAGGAGAGCCCCGCATGACGTTCGCGCACGAGGATAGGGCCCCGTATTCCGCCATCGTCGACCGCCCGAAGCTGACCTGGCCGAACGGCGCGAAGATCGCGGTATGGGTGGTGCCCAATGTGGAGCATTACGAGTTCCTGCCGCGGCCGTCGCGGATCCGCGATCCCTGGCCGCGCACGCCCCATCCGGACGTGCACGGCTACGGGGTGCGGGACTACGGCAACCGGGTCGGTCTGTGGCGGATGATGGAAGTCATGGACGCCCACGGCGTGCGCGGCACCCTGTCGCTCAGCATGTCGAACTTCGTGCACTACCCCGAGATCTTCGAGGCCTGCGAGGCCCGCAAGTGGGCGATCATGTCCCACGGCATGTACAACACCCGCTACCACTGGGGCTACTCCGAGGAGGAGGAGCGGGACGCGATCCATGAGAGCATGGATCTGCACACCAAGCTCACCGGCCGCAAGCTGCGCGGCTGGTTCTCGCCGGCCGGTTCCTGGACCTTCAACACGCCCGACCTCGTGGCCGAGGCGGGGATCGACTATTACTGCGACTGGTACCACGACGATCAGCCGTTCCCGATGCGCACCCGCTCGGGCCGCACCCTGGTGACCATCCCCTACACGATGGAGCTGAACGACGCGGTCATGTACCGCAACCAGTTCGACGGCGAGGATTTCGCCAACTGGACCTGCGACGCCTTCGACACCCTGTACAAGGAGGGCGAGGAGCAGCCGCGGGTGCTCTGTCTGGCGCTGCACCCCTACATCCTGGGCCAGCCGCACCGGATCAAGCATCTGGACCGCACGCTCGCCTACATCACCGGCCACGACAAGGTCTGGCTGGCCACCGGCGAGGAGATTGCCGACTGGTACATCGCCAATCACCTCGACACGATGAAAGCCCATCTGGGCTGGGAGGACGCGCCATGACCGAACCGCGTCCCGGCATGGACCATGATCTCTATCGCTATTCGGCGATGGACCGGCGTCCGGCGATCTCCTGGCCCGACGGCAACGGGCTCGCCTTCACCGTGCTGCTGCACCTGGAGTTCTGGCGGCTCGAGCCGCCCAAGGAGGATTGGCGCGACCCGCGCTATCAGGGCGCGTTCGGCAATTTCTACCCGGACTACACCGGCTACACCCAGCGCGAATACGGCAACCGCATCGGCATCTTCCGGGTGCTCGACCGGCTCGACCGGTTCGGCCTGAAGCTGACGGTGCCGGCCAACGCCTCGGCGCTGAAGCGCTATCCGGCCATCGTCGAGCGTCTGATGGACCGCAAGGTCGAGTTCGTCGCCGCCGGCACCCATTCCGACCGGATGATCACCTCCAAGCTCGACGCCGACGCCCAGCGCTGGATGATCGACGAGAGCCTGGAGACGGTGGAGCGCATCACCGGCCAGCGGCCGACCGGCTGGGCCGGCCCGGCCTATGGCGAGAGCGAGATCACCGCCGGCCTGCTGGCCGAGTTCGGGCTCGACTACGTCATGGACTGGCCGAACGACGACCAGCCCTACATGCTCACCACCAAGCCGTCCCTGGTCTCCATCCCGCGCCAGCCCGAATGGGACGACGGCGAGATCATGTGGCTGCGCAAGGTGCCGCGCGAGACCTGGGAGGAGATGGTCGTCTCAGCCTTCGACCGGCTCTACGAGGAGCGGGCGGGGGGACGGTATTTCTCGCTGTCCCTGCATCCCTGGATCGTCGGCCAGTTCCACCGCATCCGCTTCCTGGAGCAGGTGCTGGAGCGCATCGCGCCGGCGCGCGACGGCGTCTGGCAGACCACCGCCGGCGACGTCGCCCGGCACTTCCGCTCCCTGCAATCCGACTGACTTTTCGCGCCCGACGGCGCCCCTAAGGAGAGACTGACATGGCCACCGCAGGCATCGACAATGTCGACTACATCCGCGCGTTCATGACCGAGCGCCCGGTGGAGTTCGAGCGCTCCGCCCTGGTGATCGTCGACATGCAGAACGCGTCGGGCTCGCGCACCGGCGCGCTCGGCCGCCGGATGAAGGCGGAGGGGTCGACCTCCACCGATTACCGCTTCGACCGGATCGAGAAGCTCGTGGTGCCGAACATCCGCCGCATGCTGGACGGCTTCCGCGCCAAGGGCGGCGGCGTGGTCTACGTCACCCTCGGCGCCCAGCGCGAGGATGCCGCCGACGCCCCGCCGCACATGCGCAAGATGTTCCAGGAGACCAACAACTGGGTCGGCAGCGAGGAGCACAAGGTCGTCGCCGGCCTGGAACCGCAGCCGGGCGAACTGATCGTGCGCAAGACCAGCATCGGCGCCTTCGCCTCCACCGGGCTCGACCACCTGCTGCGCTCGATGGGTTGGGACAATCTCTACATGACCGGCGTGTCGACCAACATGTGCGTGGAGACCACGGCCCGCGAGGCGGCCGACCGCGGCTATCACGTGACCATGGTGGAAGACGGCTGCGCCACGACGCGGAAAGAGCTGCACGAGGGCACGATGCAGAACTTCCAGCGCCTCTTCGGCCGGGTGCGCAGCACCGATGAGGTGATGTCGGAGTTGAATCTCTGATTCAGGATAGATTCGCAAAATACTGAAAACAACCGACTTCCCGGCTCAATCCCGGATGAGATCCGGGATCGTCCGGGAAGTCGGTTTGGGGGTAGGGAAGAAGCCGGGCTCGGCACCAGGCTCTACATTCACCTGCAAATACAACCGACTTCCTGGAAGCGCCGGAGGCGCTGTCCAGGACCGTGCCTCTGCAGCGTCCGCGGCACGATCCTGGATCAAGTCCAGGAAGTCGGTGACGGGGGATCACCGCGCCGCCGCCAGCTCCACCGAGGCGAGGCCGGCGATCACGTCCTCGATGGTGTCCAGCGCCTGGGTGAGGGCGTCGATCGGGATGGTCAGGGGCGGCAGCAGCTTCAGCACCTCGTCGTCCGGCCCGCAGGTCTCCGCAATCACGTCGCGCGCGAAAAGCTGCCGCGAGACCAGGGCGGCGGTGCCCGGTCCCTGCAGCACCAGCCCGCGCATGAACCCGCGTCCGCGCAGCCCGGCCACATGCTCCGGCCAGCGGGCGGCGATGGCCTCCAAGCGGTCGTCCAGAATGTCGATCTTCTGCGCCAGGTCGTCCTGGAACGCCCGGTCCTCCCAGTAGCCCAGCGCCGCCTCCGCCGCGACGAAGGCGAGATTGTTGCCCCGGAACGTGCCGTTATGCTCCCCCGGCTCCCAGACGTCGCGCGACGGCTCGATCAGCAGCAGCGCCATGGGCAGGCCGATGCCGCCGATGGATTTCGACAGACAGACCAGATCCGGCTTAAGGCCGAACGGCTCGAAGCTGAAGAAACTGCCGGTGCGCCCGCATCCCGCCTGGATGTCGTCGATCGCGAGCAGGGCGCCCGACCGCTCGGCCAGGGCCTGCACCCGCAGCAGCCAGTCGGCGGACGCCGCCCGCAGGCCGCCTTCGCCCTGCACCGTCTCCACCAGGAAGCAGGCCGGCGCGTCGATGCCGCTGCCCGGATCCTCGATGGCGCGTTCCAGGAAATCGAGCATGTCGGCGGTGCCGTAGCCGTCAAAGGGCAGGCGCAGCACCCCCGGCAGCGGCTGGCCGGCGCCGCGCCGCTTGTCCCGGTTGGCGGTGGCGGCGAGCGCGCCGAGGGTCATGCCGTGGAACCCGCCGGTGAAGGCCACGATCGTGGCGCGGCCGGTCGCCTTGCGCGCCAGCTTCAGCGCCGCCTCCACCGCGTTGGTGCCGGTCGGGCCGGTGAACATGACCCGATGCGGCATCCCGCGCGGCTCCAGGATCACCCGGCGGAAGCGTCGTAGGAATGCCGCCTTGGCCTCGGTGTGCAGGTCCATGGCCTGCACGATCCCGTCATGGGCGAGATAGTCGAGCACCGCCCGTTTCAGGGTCGGATTGTTGTGGCCGTAGTTTAGGGCGCCGCAGCCGGTGAGCAGGTCGGTCAGGCAGCGGCCGTCCTCGGTGAAGACCTGATGCCCGATCGCCCGGGTGAACAGGGCGGGGAAGCTGCGGCAGTAGGAGCGGACACGGGATTCGGCGAGGTCGAAGATGTCGTGCATGGGTCGGACTCCCGGACCGAAGCTGGCTTGAATAATATATTACTCTATTCTGAAAATGCGCGTCATGCGAGCATAACTATCGAACGGCTCGAAAATCCTGGCCGATGCAGAGATAGTCGCCGGTGCCGGTCATCTCCAAGCGCGGCGGACTGACGGTCAGGGCGAAGTCGTGCGCCAGCAGGTCGCGCAGCCAGCGGTCCTCGGCCCGGGTCCAGGGGCCGTAATGGAACTCCCCCAGGATCCAGGTGGCGCCGCGCAGCACGTCGCGCGCCGGCGCCAGGTCGAATTCTCCCCCCTCGATGTCGAGCTTCAGACCGTAGGGCCGCCGAGGATCGAAAAGCGTGCCGAGGTCGACCGCCGCCACCCGGGTCGTCGAGGCCTGGGCATGAGAGGTCACGGTGGAATGGATCATGCTGGTCGCCTCGGCGGAGGCGGCGAGGCTCGACAGGGCGACCGTCCCTGCCGAGGCGGCGACCGCGCCCTCCACCACCCGATGCCGGATCGGCTGGCCCGATCCGCGGAGATTGGCCCGCAGATAGCGCAGGTTGGCCGGGTCCGGCTCGACCGCCACGATCTCGGCTTCCGGGTAACAGCTATGCAGGTACAGCGCCGACAGGCCGATATAGCCGCCCAGGTCGTAGATCGCGTCCACCGGCCGGCGCGCGTGGTCGTAATTGGCCTGCAGCAGGACCTCGAACAGGTTGCCGTAGGCCATCCAGTCGGCTGGCATGTCGATGCGGTAGCGCCGCTCGTTGATCAGCACCGACAGGGTGGTCGGCCGCAGCTGGAAGTCCCGGCACAGCGCGGCGGCGGCCTGGGCCACGCGGGTCAGCCAGTCGGCGGTATCCGCATCGGCGGCGACCGTCCCGATCGCCTCCGGCGCCCGGGCCAGACCGTCCGTCAGCTCCGCTGCATCCCGGGCGGCCTCCTCCCGGCCGCGGTCGAGCTGGTCCGGCGACAGACCGCCGATGCGGCACAGGATCGGATCCGCGGTGTCGCCCATCTCCGATTTCCCGCCGTATTGCGCCAGGCAGACGGCGAGCTCGTCGCGCGGCAGGCACCGGGCGATGCGGCGAAACCCATCGTGGAAGCGCCGCGCCGGATGGTCCGGCGTCTCCATGCATAGCCGGCAGTCGCAGCTTTCGGCCAGGTCCGTCATCGCCCTGCCTCCACCAGCGCGGCGAGATCCGCCGCCATGGCTTCGAACACGCCGCGCCAGTCGCCCGGTCCGGCCTGCCGGTAGACCCGGGCGGTCGGGAACCAGGGGGTCCGGTCTCCGTCCCGGCCCCAGCGCCAGTCGGGGATGAAGGGGGCGGCGACCCAGACGGCGGCTCCCATGGCGCCGGCGAGATTGGCGACGGCGGTGTCGATGGCGACGACCAGGTCGAGCCCGGCGATGGCGGCGGCGGTATCGGCGAAATCGCGCAGACCGCCGGCCAGGTCTTCCACCGCCATGCCCGTCGGCGGGGGCGAGAGCTGCGTGCGGGGGGCGCCGACCTGCAGGCTGTAGAGACGGACGCCGGGGACTTGCGCCAGCGGCGCCATGGCGGCCAGGGCGGCGCTCTTGTCGCCGACCTCCCAATGGGCCGCGGCACTGGCCCAGACCAACCCGACCTTCAGCCCGCCGGAGGGCAGAGGCCGCGGATCGGCGTGGAGATAGGGGCCGGACCAGGTCTCGCCCTGGAGCAGGCCGTACAGCGCGGCAACTTCCGCGGTCTGGACCTGGTAGTCGCTCTCCGGCACGTCCGCATCCAGCGGCAGCACCCGGGCGACGCCCGACAGCGACCGGAACAGCCGCACCAGGGCCGGGCGGCATTGCAGGGTCACCTCGGCTCCGGTCCGCTCGGCCAGCATCGAAACGAACCGGGCGTAGAGGATGTCGTCTCCGTACCCGCCGCCCCAGGCGACGACGGACTTTCCCGCCAGCGGCTCGCCGGTCCAGCGCGGGACCGGGTGCAGCGGCGGGCCGAAGGCGTCGGCCCGGCAGCAGTCGAGGAGAAGCTGCCCGCCGCGCCGGACGTCGCCTGCCAGCAGATGCAGGCGGATCAGCAGGGAGACGGCGGCGTCGCCGGCGCCGTCGAGGGATTCCAGCAGGCGGATCGCGGTGGCGTAGTCGCGCCGCTGATAGGCGATCACCGCGGCGAGCTGGCGGATCGGTCCGTAGCCGCCGTCCAGCGCCGCCTGGGCATGGGCGGCGGCGGCCTCCAGGTCCTTGTCCTCGAAGGCGGCGAAGGCGAGGGCGGCCCGATGTGCGCTCATGACCGGCCTCCCGGGGTCTCCGCCGCGACCGGCGCGTGGCCGCGCAGGCACCGGGCGACCGTGTCGAGCAGGACGCGGCGCTGGCCGTGCAGGAAGAAGTGGTCGCCGGCGAACATGCGGATCTCCGCCGGTCCTCTCGTGGTTTCTCGCCAGGCCTCCACCCCCGCCGGATCGACCTCGCCGTCGTCGCGGCCGCCGAGCGCGGTGATCGGACAGGCCAGCGGCTCGGCCCGCTGCCGTCGGTAGGTTTCGCTCAGTTCGAAATCGCAGCGCAGCAGCGGCAGGACCATCTTCATCAGTTCGGGCTCCTGAAGCACCGGGGCCGGCGTGCCGTTGAGGACCCGCAGTCGCTCCTGGAACGCCGGCTCGGACAGGTGGTAGCTGGGGGGGCGGTTCAGGGGCAGGTGCGGGGCCCGCTGGCCGGAGACGATCAGATGCACCGGCCCGCCGCCCTCGGCCTCGAGGGCGCGTGCGGTCTCGTAGGCGATGACCGCGCCCATGGAATGGCCGAACAGAGCGTAGGGGCGGTCCAGATGCGGCCGCAGCCGGTCGAGCAGCACGGGAAGCAGCCGGTCGACCTGGCGGAAGGCCGGCTCGCCGATCCGTTCCTCGCGCCCCGGCAACTGCACCGCGCAGACCTCCAGCCAGTCCGGCAGGGCCTCGCCCCAGGTGCGGTAGATCGAGGCGCCGCCGCCGGCATAGGGCAGGCAGAACAGGCGCAGGGCGGCGTCGGGACGGGGCTGGGCGGGGCGGATCCACGGATCGGAGGGCAGGGGGGCGGTCATGCCGACCTCCCCGTTCTGGCCAGCACCGCCTGCAGCAGAGCGAGGTTGGCGCTGAAATGCGGCTCGATCAGCATCTCGCCATGGCCGCCGGCGCCGTTGCAGGCGGTGAAGCGTCCGGTCGTCGCTTCCACCCAGGCGGATTGGCTGGACAGCACGGTGCCGGCCGCGTCGCGGTGCTCGTCCGCGCCGCCGGCGCTGCGGATCAGGTGGATGTCGGCGGCGACCGGCCGGTCCTCCGAGAGGGACGACAGATAGGCGTAGTACCGCCGGATCCGTCTGCGGGCCTTGTCCCGCAGGACGCCGGTGCCGACCGCCGCGGCGACGCTCTCATCGGCGAGGAAGGAATCCGCCAGCCGGTCGGCCTCCTCCGGCGGAAAGGCGAAGGGCCGCAGGAAGCGGGAGGCGTCCAGCATCACGATGTCGCTGACCGTCCGGCCCCGCCGCTCGAGCTCCGACGTCACCTGGAACGCGATGTTGCCGCCGCCGGAATAACCGAAGAGCAGGACCGGCCCCTCAGGCTGCACCTCGGCGATCAGGTCGGCGATGTCGGCGATCCGTGTCTCTGCCTCGATGAAGTTGAAGGCGTGGACGTCGACTCCGTCCAGCCCCGCCGCCAGCCGGGCGTAGCCGAGCGTGTCGCTGGTGCCGGGGGGCAGGGCGAAAAGCGGACGACCGCCCCTCGGCGCGTTCAGCAGCACCCGGGGCCGGTCGAGGGCGTCGATCCCGAACCTTGCGGCGTCGAGGATCGCCTCGGCCTGGCTGCGGATCGTGGGATGGGTGAAGATGGAGGCGAGCGGCAGGGCGACCCCAAGCTCGCCGGCGATCAGCGACACCAGCTTGGCGGCGGTGAGGCTGTGGCCGCCCAGGGCGAAGAAATCGTCGGTGACGCCGATCCTTTCGCGGTCGAGCACCCGTTCCCAGAGACTGACCAGCGAGGTTTCGGTCTCGCTTGCCGGCGGTTCCGGGGGCTGGGCGCCGTCCGGGTTCGAGGCGGCCGGGAGGGGCAGGGCGGCGCGGTCGACCTTGCCGTTCGCGTTCAGGGGCAGGGCGTCGAGCCGGACGATATGGGCCGGGACCATGAAGTCCGGCAGGGTCGCGCCGAGATGCCGGTGCAGGTCGCCCGTCCCGATGGCTTCACTCGCTGCCACGTAGGCGACGAGCTCCCGGCGCCCCGGCGCGATCTCCCGGGCCAGCGCGACGGCCGCGGTGACGCCGGGATACCGCAAGAGGGCCTCTTCGATCTCTCCCGGCTCGATGCGGAAACCGCGGATCTTGATCTGGTCGTCGAGCCGGCCGAGGAACTCGATCGTGCCGTCGCTGCGCCAGCAGGCGAGGTCGCCGCTGCGGTAGAGCCGTTCGCCGGGCAGGGCCGGGCTGGCCACGAAGCGCTCGGCGGTCAGCTCCGGATCGTTCCAGTAGCCGAGCGCGAGGCCGTCGCCGCCCAGATAGAGTTCCCCGGCGGTGCCCGGCGGCAGCGGCCGGCGCTCCTCGTCCAGGACATAGGCGGTGGAATTGGCGATCGGGCGGCCGATCGGGATCGAGCCCCGGTAGTCGCCGGGCGCGATCGGGAAGCAGCAGGAGAAGGTGGTGTTCTCGGTCGGGCCATAGCCGTTGACGAGGGCGCACTTCGGCAGCAGCTCCAGGGCCCGTCGGATATGGGCGACCGACAACGCCTCGCCGCCGACCAGCAGCTGTTTGAGCGGGTGCAGGCCCTCCGGGTGCTCGTCCATCATCAGGTTGAACAGACCGGCGGTAAGCCACAGGGTCGTCACCCCTTCGTCGGCGATCACCGCGCCCAGCTCCCGTGGGCCGAGCCGTCCCTCCGGCGCCAGGGCCAGACGGGCGCCGTTCAGCAGCGGCCCCCAGATCTCGAACGTGGCCGCGTCGAAGGCCGCCGGCGCGTATTGCAGGAAGATCCGGTCCGGCGAGAAATCGGCGTAATCGGCGTTGCGGACCAGCCGGACGACGGCACGATGGGGCACGGCGACGGCCTTGGGACGGCCAGTGGAGCCGGAGGTGTACATGACATAGGCGAGCTCGCCGCCGGCGGCCGTGACGGGCGGAGTGTCGTCCGGACCGGCGTCGATGGCAGACCGCTCGGCGTCGAGGCGGATCCGGCGGACCGGCGGCGGTGCCGCGTCGTCCGTCCCGCCGTCTCGGTCGATCACGGCCAGCGCCCCGGAATGCGACACAATCAGATCCCGGCGCGCCGCCGGATAGGCCGGGTCGAGCGGCAGATAGCCGGCCCCGGCCTTGAGGGTCGCCAGCATCGCGACGATCAGGTCGACCGATCGCGGCAGCGCGAGCGCGATCAGCCTGCCCCGGCAGTCCGGCAGCCGCGCGCGGAGATACCGGGCGAGCCGGTTGGCGCGGCGGTCCAGTTCGGCGTAGGTCACGGCCCGGCCGCCCCGGCTGAGGGCGACCGCCTGCGGTGTGCGCGCCGCCTGCTCGGCGAACAGGTCGGCGACGCCGCGGTCGCGCGGGTAGGGCCGCGTCGTCGCGTTGAAACGCGCGGCCAGGGCCGCGGCCTCCGCCGATCCCGCCGCGTCGTCGATCAGGGTGAATTTAGACAGTCTCATCGGAATCCTCCCGTGGCGGTCCGGCCGCGATGTCTTCGGCGAAGCGGTTCAGGCTGTGCAGGTAGCGCTCGACCGTCGCGGCGGTGAGCAGGCCGGCGTCGAACTCCAGGGTGAGGTCGAGATGCGGGCCGGGATCCTCGACGATCAGGCTCAGGTCGAACTTGGCGAAGGGGAAGCTGAGCGGGACCGTGGTCGCGGCCGGCTCGGCCATGCCATCCGGCTCCGCCGCGTTCTGGAAGGCGTAGACCACTCGCACGAGGTCGCCGGACCCGGCGTCTCGGCGCTGCGCCCTCAGGATGAGGTCGTAGGGGTGGTCCTGGTGGTCCAGCGCGGCATAGGCGGTGCGGGTCACCGCCTGGAGGAGTGCCGCGACGTCCATGTCGTCCTCGATCCGGATGCGGATCGGCAGCAGGTTCACGAACATGCCGAGCAGCGGTTCCAGCTCCGGCCGGCCGCGATTGGCCACCGCCATGCCGATGCACAGGTCGTCCTGGCGGGTCAGCCGGTGCAGGAACAGGGTGAAGATCGTCAGGATCAGCGCCGACAGGGTGCTGCCCTGGGCCGCGGCGAGGGCGCGCAGCCTGGCGGTGCAGGCCGGCGACAGCCTGAGGCTGCGCCGGTCGCCGCCGGCGCCGTCGGTCGCGTCCCGGGGCAGTCGGATCGGGCCGTCGAGCCCCGCCAGGTGATCGGCCCAGAACGCCGCATCCGCCTCGCGGTCCCGCTGCTGCTGGGCGACCGCGTAGTCCCGGTACTGGATCGCCAGCGGTGCCAGGTCGGGGGTGCCGCCGGTCCGGGCGGCGGCGTAGAAGGCGGCCAGTTCCCGGTGGAATACCTGCATCGTCCAGCCATCGCCGATGATGTGGTGCATCGCCAGGATCAGAACGGGCGGTAGGGCGGTCCGGCGGACCAGGGTGATGCGGAACAGCGGCGGGCGGTCGAGGTCGAAGCGCCGGCGGCTCTCCCGCTCGACGATGGCGCTTGCGTCGTCGTCGCCGGCCGGCAGATCGACGACGTCCAGCGGCACCTCGATGCGGTTCAGGACCGTCTGCCGGGGCTCGCCCGCCACCTCCACGAAGACCGTCCGCAGGGTTTCGTGCCGCTCGATCAGCCGGCCCAGGGCCAGGCGTAGCGCGTCCGGATCGAGCGGCTCCCGCAGCTCGACCGCCGCCGGCATGGTGTAGCGGGCGTCGCCGTGCAGCCGGTCCTCCAGCCACAGCCGGTGCTGGGCATGGGACAACGGATAGTCGGCCCGGTCCGCTACCGGCGCGATGGCGCCGTCGGCGGTGCTTGGCCCGCCCGTGAGCGGGGCGAGGGCGGCGATCGTCGGCCGGCGCAGGAACGCCGCCAGGGAGACCTCGACCCCGAACTCCCGGCGGATGCGGGCCACCACCTGCACGGCTTTCAGGCTGTGGCCGCCCAGATCGAAGAACCCGTCATCGATCCCCGCAACCTCGACGCCGAGGACGTCGCGCCAGATCGCGGCGAGCCGCCGTTCGGTCTCGGTCCCGGGCGGCACCCCGGCGGCCGCCTCCACGGACCGCGACGTCTCGGGCCGGGGCAGCGCGCGGTGGTCGAGCTTGCCGTTGCGGGTCAGGGGGACGGCGTCGATCGGCACGACCAGCGCCGGCACCATGTACGCGGGCAGGCGGGTGGAGGCCCAGTCGCGGAGTTCCGCGGCCGTCTCCGGGTCGGCCACCGCATAGGCGATCAGCCGGCCTTCGTCCTGCTGTGCGACCACCACGGCCTGACGCACCCCGGGATGCCGGCTCAGCACCGCCTCGATCTCGCCGGTCTCGATCCGGTACCCGCGCAGCTTCACCTGCCGGTCGGCGCGGCCCAGAAATTCCAGATCGCCGTCGGGCCGCCGCCGGGCCAGGTCGCCGCTGCGGTAGAGGCGGGTCGGTTCCCCGTCGATCTCGCGCACCACGAAGCGTTCGGCGGTCAGCTCCGGGCGGTTCAGATAGCCGCGCGCCAGGCCGGCGCCGCCCACATGGATCTCGCCCGTGACCCCGTCCGGCACCGGCTCTCCCCGCCGGTCGAGCAGATGCAGGTCCAGGTCGCGCAGCGGTCGTCCGATCAGGCTGGCCGGAGTGTCGCAATCCGCCTCGCACAGCCGCCGCCAAGTCACATGGACCGTGGTCTCGGTGATGCCGTACATGTTGACGAGCAGCGGGGCGCTGTCGCCGTAGAGCGCGAACCAGGGGCGCAGCGACGGCAGATCCAGTGCCTCGCCGCCGAAGATCACCATCCGAAGGGCGAGGCACGCGCCGCGTTCCCGGGCGACCGGGATGAGCTGGCGGAAGGCCGAGGGCGTCTGGTTCAGCACCGTCACCCGTTCCCGCTCGAGCAGCCCGTGGAACAGGGTCGGGTCGCGCTGCACCTCCTCCGGTACGACGACCAGCCGTCCGCCATGGAGCAGGGCGCCCCAGATTTCCCAGACCGAGAAGTCGAAGGCGGCGGAATGGAACAGCGTCCAAACGTCCTGCGGCCCGAATCCGCAGTCGGGGTTGGTGGCGTCGAACAGCCGCAGAACGTTGGCGTGGCTGATCATCACGCCCTTGGGGGTGCCGGTCGAGCCCGAGGTGTAGATCACATAGGCGAGGTCGTCGGGCGCAGGGGCGGGGGCAGGGGCAGGGACAGGGCCCGACGGGTCGGCCGCATCGGGGCAGAGCGCATCGACGCAGAGGGCATCCAGGCAGAGACAGGGCAGATCCAGCTCTCCGAGCCCGGCCCGCAGTCCCGTCTCGGTGACCAGGGCGACGGCCCCCGCATCGCGCAGCATGAACGCCACCCGCTCGGCGGGCGTTGCCGGGTCGATCGGCAGATAGGCGGCGCCGGCCTTCAGGATCCCCAGCATCCCGGCGACGAGGTCGGCAGAGCGGGGCAGGTAGAGCCCCACGATCTTCTCCGGGCCCGCATCCAGTTTCCGCAGATGCCGGCCGATCGCCTCGGCGCGCGCGTCCAGTTGCGCATAGGTCAGGGACTGCGCGCCGCAGGTCACCGCGATCCGGTCGGGGCCCTCGGCGGTCTGCGCCGCGACCCTGGACGTCAGCGTCTCCCCCACATCCAGCCGCACCTGGGCACCGCCGGCGGCCAGAAGCCCCTGCCGTTCCGCTCGGGTGAGAATGCCGATGGCATCGAGCGGGTCCTCCGGCTCGGCCTCCGCCAGGCGCCTCAGGGCCACCCGCAGGAACCCGACGATCCGCTCGATGTCGCGCGGCGCGAACCGGGTTGCGTCATAGCCGACGCGCAGCCGCAGCCGGTCCTCCACCGACGCGGCGATCAGCGTCAGCGGATAGTTGGTGTGGTCGATCGCCTGCCCGTCGGCGAAGGACGGCCCGCCCGCGGCGGCGGCGCCTTCGGCCGGCTCGCTCGGATAGTTCTCGAAGACCAGAAGGCTGTCGAACAGGGCGTCGCCGGCCGGCACGGCGCTGCCGCGCTGGATCTCGGCGAGGGGAAGGAAGCCGTGCAGGCTGTTCTCCTGGTGCCGGTCCTGCAGGGCCTGCAGCCAGGCGCCGACCGGACCGTCTTCCGTGGAAACCCGCAGCGGCACGGTGTTGATGAACAGTCCCACCATCCGCTCGATGCCCGGCAGGTCGATGTCGCGGCCGGACAGGGTGGTGCCGAACACCACGTCGCTCTCGCCGCTGGTCCGGCTCAGCACGACCGCCCAGGCCGCCTGGAGCAGCGTGCTCAGGGTGAGCCGCCGGCGGCGGGTCGTGTCGCTCAGCAGCTGGCTGTCCTCGGCATCCAGCGCGAACAGCATCTCGCCGCGCGCCCCGGCGCCGTCGGCTTCCGGCACGGGGCCGAGCGCCGGTGGCAGCGGGGTCGGCGCCTCCACATCGCCCACCGCCGCGTGCCAGTGGTCCCGGGCCGCCCCGTGATCCTGGCGCTGCAGCCAGGCGATGTAGTCCTCGTAGGGGGCGGCCGGCGCCAGGTCGGCCGCCGGTGCCGCGTAAAGCGCCATCAGATCGGCGAACAGCAGGGGCAGGCTCCACCCGTCGAGCAGCAGGTGGTGGAAGCCGAGCACGAAGCGCCAGGAGTCTGCGCCCAGCCGGATCAGGGTGCAGCGCAGAAGCGGGGCGCGGGACAGGTCGACACCCCGACGCCGGTCGGACGCCAGAAGCGTCTCCAGTTCCGCTTTCTGCGCCTCGGCGCCGCGGTCGTGCCAGTCCAACTCGCGCCAGGGCAGGTCGACCGACCGGCGCACGATCTGCAGCGGCGGCTCGGTTTCCAGCCACAGGGCGGTGCGCAGGACCGGGTGGCGTTCGACCAGGGCGGTCCAGGCCCGCCGGAAGGCCGACGGGTCGAACGGCGGACCGATCCGCCAGGTCATCTGCTCGAAATAGGCCGCGTCCGTCTGCCGCTCCGGCGAGGCGTCGAGGAGGCTGTGATAGGCCATGCCCTGCTGCATCGGGCTCAGCGGGTAGAGGGCGGCGATCCCGCGTCCCTCGCGCCGGGCCAGGGCGTCGAGCCGACCCTGGTCCAGCCGGGCCAGAGGGAAGTCGCTCGGCGTATAGCCGCAGCGCGCCGGGTCGCAGCACAGGGCGATCAGCCGGTCGAGGGCGTCTTCCAGGTGCCGGGCCAGCGCCTCGACATTGGCGCGCCGGTACTGCCGGTCGCTGTAGCTGATCGACACGCGCAGGGTGCCGCCGACGACCATGGCGTTGACGTCGAGCGCGTGGGGCCGGGTCCCGTCGAGGCACTGGGTCTCGCCGGTGCCTTCCCGTGCCGGCAGGAAGAACCCGCCGCCGCTCTCGCCGACTGCCATGCCGATATCGAGTTGTCCCAGATAGTTGAAGGCGATCTCCGCCTCGGGAAGCGGACCCGGGACCGCCCATGGCCCGTGCCGGGCGATCCCGTAGGCGAGCCCGTCGCCCGGCACCGCGCGGAGCCGTTCCTTGACCGCCTTCACGGTCGCGGCGGGATCGCCGTCCTCCGGCAGGTCGAAGCGGACCGGATACAGGGCGGTGAACCAGCCGACGGTCGCGGTCAGGTCCGGCGCGTCCGGATCGGCGGGGCGGCCGTGGCTCTCCAGGACGATGGGCCAGTCGGTGCGGCCGGTCCAGTCGCCCAGGGCCAGGGCGAGGGCGGCGAGCAGCAGGTCGTTGATCCGGGTGTTGAAGGCGGCCGGCGCGCGCTCCAGCAGGTCGGCGGTGCGGGGTCGGGAGAGCGCGAACCGGACATGGGCGGTGCTGTCCCAGCGCGCCGGGGCGTCCGGGTCGTCCTTGGGCAGGGGCGCTGCGGCCGGCCAGCCGCGCCAATGGTCCAGCTCTGCGGCGCGGGCGGGATCCTGCGCCCGGCGGTGGAGATAACCGATCCAGTCGGCGATGCCGGCCGTCGGCGGCGGCAGGACTGGCGTGGTGCCGGCCCGGGCCTGGAGGCAGGCGCTTTCCAGATCGGCCAGCAGGATGCGCCAGGACACCGCGTCCACCGCCAGGTGGTGGATGCACCAAAGCAGCCGCTGCCCGTCCGGCAGCTCGAACAGGACCAGGCGGGTGAGCGGCCCGGCGGCGAGGTCGAGGCTGCGGTTCCAACGGGTCGCCCGGTCGGTCAGGGCGGTCGTCCGGTCCGATTCCGGCAGGTCCCGCAGGTCCCGCAGGTCTTCGCGATGGACCGGCAGGACGTCCGGCATCGGCGCCACGGTCTGACGCCAGCCCTCGGGCCCCCGTTCGAACCGGAGACGCAGGGCGCCGTGCCGGGCCAGGACCGCGCGGGCGGCGGCGGCCAGGGCGTCCGGCGCGATCCGGTCGCGGGGCCGCAGCAGCAGGGCCTGGTTGAAATGCCCCGGCTTCGCCAGGTCCCAGGCGAAGAACCAGGACTGGACGGGGCTGAGGGCGACCGGACCGGACGTCTCCGCCGGGTCGCTGTCCGCGGCGAGCGGCAGTCCGGCTTCCGACACGTGCGGGGCGAGGGCGGCGACCGACTGGTGGCGGAACAGGTCGCGCACGCCGAACGCCAGCCCGGCCCGGCGGGCCTGGGCGACGATCTGGACGCTGAGGATCGAGTCCCCGCCCAGGGCGAAGAAGTTGTCGTCCCGCCCGACGCGGTCGCGGCCCAGCACCGCCGCCCAGATCCCGGCCAGCACCGTCTCGCGCGGCGTGCGCGGTGGGGTGTAGTCCTCCGGCGCGGCCCCGGGCGCGGGTTCCGGCAGGGCCTTGCGGTCGAGCTTGCCATTGGCATTGAGCGGCAGGGCGTCGAGCACGATCAGGTGGGCCGGGACCATGTAGTCGGGCAGGTCGGCCCGCAGCTCGGCGCGCAGTGCGTCGGCATCGAGGCCGGGGCCGGCGGCATAGCCGACCAGCCGTCGGTGTTCGCCCTCGCCGGTCAGCAGGACCACGGCATCGTCGACGCCCCGGCAGCGGCGCAGGGCGGTCTCCACTTCGCCGAGCTCGATGCGGAAGCCGCGCAGCTTGATCTGGTGGTCGCTGCGGCCGAGGTATTCCACGGCGCCGTCCTCACGCCACCGGCACAGGTCGCCGGTGCGGTAGAGCCGGCCGAGCTCCGGATGGGCGACGAACCGGTCCGCCGTCAGCTCCGGCTGTCCCAGGTAGCCGTCGGCGAGGCCGTCGCCGCCCAGATGGAGTTCTCCCGCGACCCCGACCGGGACCGGCTGGCCGTCGGGGTCGAGGATATGGGCGGTGGTGTTGGCGAGCGGCCGGCCGATGGGGACGGTGACGGCGCCCTGCGGCACGTCCGTCACATGCTGCCAGGTGGCGAAGGTGGTGCATTCGGTGGGGCCATAGACGTGGAGCAGGCGGGTCGGTCCGCCGGCGGCGAGCACGGCGCGCACCGGGCGGGGGTCGACCGCCTCGCCGCCGAACAGCAGCGTGTCGAGCCCGGCGAAGACGGCCGGGTCTATCTGGGCGAGGCGGTTGAACAGGGCGGTGGTCAGGAACAGGATGTCGACGGTCTTCGCCCGCAGCAGCCCGGCGAAGCGGTCGGGGTCGAGCACATCGTCGCGCGCCAACAGGACCAGCGCGGCACCGTTCAGCAGGGCGCCCCAGATCTCGAAGGTGGCGGCGTCGAAGGCGGTGTTGGCCGCCTGGGCGATCCGCTGGCCGGGGCGGATGTCGACATAGTCGGTATCGCGCACCAGCCTGGTCACAGCCCGCTGGGGGATGAGCACGCCCTTGGGCTGGCCGGTGGAGCCGGAGGTGTACATGACATAGGCGCGGTTGGAGCCGTCCGTCGTCACCGCCGGGACCGCGGCGGTGCAGGCGGCGATCGCCTCGGCTTCCTGGCCGAGGAGCACCACCGGACAGGGCAACCCGTCCAGCCCGTCGGCGAAGGCGTATTCCGTCAGGACCAACGCGGCACCGGCATCGTCCACCATGTAGCGCCGGCGGGCGTCCGGCAGTTCCGGGTCCAGCGGCAGGTAGGCGGCTCCGACCTTCAGAACCGCGACCATCGCGACGATCAGCTCCGGTCCGCGCTCCAGGCACAGGCCGATCACCCGGCTGCGGAGATCGCCCGCCTGGTCGCAGAGATAGGCGGCCAGCCGGTCGGAGCGCGCGTCCAGCTCGGCATAGGTCAGGGTGCGGTCGCCCCAGCGCAGTGCCACGGCCTGCGGATCGGCGGCGACCCGCTCGGCGAACAGGGCCGCCAGGCTCTCGTCGCGCGGATAGGGGCTCGCCCCGCCGCTCCACGACGCGATGCGGGCCTGCTCGTCGGCGTCGAGCAGCGGCAGGCGGCCGACGGCCCGCTCCGGCGCCTCCGCCACCGCCTGCAGCAGGCGGACATACTGTCGGGCCAGGCGCTCGATGCGCGGCCGGTCGAACAGGTCGGTGCTGTATTCCCAGCTGACGCTCAGCCCGCCCGGTCCGGCCTGGGCGCTGACGGTCAGGTCGAACTTTGCGGTGCCGGTCTGCGGCGCCAGGGCGCGGACCGCGAGGTCGCCCAGGGTGAGGTTCTCCTCCGGGGCGTTCTGCAGGCCGAACATGACCTGGAACAGCGGCGTGTGGGACAAGGAGCGCTCCGGGCGAAGCTCGGAGACCAGGGTCTCGAAGGGCAGGTCCTGATGGGCATAGGCGTCCAGCGCGGTCGCCCGGACCTGGGCCAGCAGCTCGGCGAAGGGGTCGTCGCGCTGCACGGCGGTCCGCAGGACCAGGGTGTTGACGAAGAAGCCGACGAGATCCTCGGTCTGGCGCTGGGTGCGGTTGGCGATCGGGCTGCCGACCAGGATGTCGCTCTCGCAGGTGTGGCGGTGCAGCAGGGCGGCGAAGCCGGCCAGCAGGGTCATGAACAGGGTGGCGCCGCGGGACCTGCCGAGCGCCTCCAGCCGGGCGAGCAGATCGGGCTCGATTGTGACGGCGAGCTGGGCGCCGCGGGCGGACCTGAGTGCGGGGCGTTTGCGGTCGGCGGGCAGGTCGAGCAGCAGGGGAGCGTCGGCCAGCTGCGACCGCCAGTAGCCGAGCTGGCGGTCGAGAACCGTCCCCTCCAGCCAGCCGCGCTGCCAGGCGGCGTAGTCGGCATAGTGCAGGGCAGGTGCGGGCAGGCCAGGCCCCTGACCCAGGGCCTCGGCGTAGAGCGCGCCGAGATCGCGGACCAGCACGCCGAGAGACCAGCCGTCGGCGGCGATGTGGTGCAGGTTGACCAACAGCACATGGCGGTCCGGACAGAGCCGCAGCAGGGTCAGGCGCAGCAGCGGGTCGGCCTCCAGGTCGAAGGGCTGGGCGGCATGGGCGGCGACGCGCGCGTCCACGGCGGCGTCTCGATCGGTTGGGTCCAGGGCGGACAGATCCTCCACCAGCAGCGGGTCGAAGGGGTCGCGCAGGGAGAGGACGGGCTGGCCGGCCTGTTCGTGCAGGGACAGGCGCAAGCTCTCGTGGCGCCCGGTCAGCGCGATCAGCGCCCGGCGCAGGGCCGCCTGGTCCATCGCGCCGTCCAGCGCCAGGGCGGCGGTGACGTTATAGGCCGCACTCGACGCGGACCCGTCCAGCTGGCCCCTGTCCATCTGGCTGAGGAACCAGAGCCTTTGCTGGGCGAAGGAGAGCGGCAGGCTGTCGCGGTGCGCGCGCGGCGTGATCGGCGGTGGCGGGGGAGCGTCGGCGCCTCTGCGCGCGGCCTCGATCGCGGCGGCCTGATCGCCAAGCACCGGGTGCTCGAACAGCAGGCGCAGGGGAATGTCGACGTCGAAGGCCTGGCGGATGCGGGAGACCAGCTGGGTCGCCAGCAGGGAGTGGCCGCCCAGATCGAAGAAGTTCTGCCCGCGGCCGACACGCTCCAGCCCCAGCACCTCGGCCCAGAGCCCGGCCAGCAGCTCCTCCTGCGGCGTCGCGGGGCGGTCGTCGGCGGGACCCTCGGCGCTCTCGGCCGGCGCCGGCAGGGCATTCCGGTCGAGCTTGCCGTTGGCATTGAGCGGCATCGCGTCGAGCACGATCAGGTGGGCCGGGACCATGTAGTCGGGCAGGTCGGCCCGCAGCTCGGCCCGGATCGCGTCGGCATCGAGACCGGGACCGGCGGCATAGCCGACCAGCCGGCGGTGTTCGCCCTCGCCGGTCAGTGCGACCACGGCATCGTCGACGCCGCGGCAGCGGCGCAGGGCGGTCTCCACTTCGCCGAGCTCGATGCGGAAACCGCGCAGCTTGATCTGGTGGTCGCTGCGGCCGAGGTATTCCACGGTACCGTCTTCGGTCCAGCGGCACAGGTCGCCGGTGCGGTAGAGCCGGCCGAGGGTCGGATGGGGGATGAACTTCTGTGCCGTCAGGTCGGGCTGTCCGAGGTAGCCCTCGGCCAACCCGTCGCCGCCCAGATGCAGCTCGCCGGCGATCCCGACCGGCACCGGCTGGCCGTCTGTATCGAGGATATGGACGGTGGTGTTGGCGAGCGGCCGGCCGACGGGGACGGTGACGGCGTCGTCCGGCACGGCCGTCACCTGGTGCCAGGTGGCGAAGGTGGTGCATTCGGTGGGGCCGTAGACATGCAGCAGGCGGGTCGGCCCGCCGGCCGCCAGGATCGAGCGGACGGGTCGCGGATCGACTGTCTCGCCGCCGAACAGCAGGCTGTCCAGCCCGCCGAACACGCCCGGATCGATCTGGGCGAGGCGGTTGAACAGGGCGGTGGTCAGGAACAGGATGTCCACCCTCTGCGCCCGCAGCAGCCCGGCGAAGCGGTCGGGGTCGAGCACGTCGTCGCGGGACAGCAGGACGAGGGCGGCGCCGTTCAGCAGCGCGCCCCAGATCTCGAAGGTTGCGGCGTCGAAGGCGGTGTTGGCCGCCTGGGCGATCCGGTGGTGGGGGCGGATGTCGATATAGTCGGTATCGCGGACCAGCCTGGTCACGGCCCGCTGGGGGATCAGCACGCCCTTGGGCTGACCGGTGGAGCCCGAGGTGTACATGACATAGGCGAGGCTGGACCCGGCGGTCGCCACGGCCGGGACCGGATCCGTGCAGGCGGCGATGGCGTCGGCGTCGCGGTCGAGCCGGATGACCGGGCAGGGCAACCCGTCCAGCGCGTCGGCGAAGGCGTCTTCGGTGACGACCAGGGCGGCGCCGGCATCGTCCACCATGTAGCGCCGCCTTGAGTCGGGCAGCTCCGGGTCCAGCGGCAGGTAGGCGGCCCCGACCTTCAGAACCGCGACCATCGCCACGATCAACTCCGGTCCGCGCTCCAGGCACAGGCCGATCACCCGCCCACAGAGATCGCCTTCTTGTGCGGTCAGATAAGCCGCCAGCCTGTCGGATCGGGCGTCCAGCTCGGCATAGGTCAGGGTGCGGTCGCCCCGGCGCAGCGCCACCGCCTGCGGTTCGGCGGCGACCCGTTCGGCGAACAGGGCGGCGAGGCTCTTGTCGCGCGGATAGGGGCTCGCCCCGCCGCTCCAGGACGCGATGCGGCGGCGTTCCCCGCGGTCGAGCAGGGCGAGGCGTCCCACCGCAATCTCCGGGTCTGCCAGCGCGCCTTCCAGCAGCCGGATCAGATGGCGGCCCATCCGGGCGATCCCCACCTCGGCGAAGCGGGCGGCGTCGTAGGTGAGCGTGAGGAGCAGGCCGCCGTCATGCTCGGCGAACTCGAAGATCAGAGCGTATTTCGCCGGACCGGGGGCGGTGGGAAACCCCTCGACCCGCAACCCCGCGATCGGGGCGGACGCGCCCGTCATGTTCTGCAGCGCCACCAGCACGTCGAAGACCGGCGGCCGGCCGCCGTCGCGCGGGACGCCGAGCTCCTCCACCAGCCGGTCGAACGGGTAGTCCTGGCGCTCGAGCGCCGCGTAGACGGTGCCGGCGACCCGGTCGAGCAAGGAGTGGAACCCCAGGGCCGGATCGATCTCGTCCCGCAGGGCGACGAGATTGACGAACTGGCCCACCAGAGGTTCGAGCGCCGCGCTGTCCCGGCCGGCCACCGGCGATCCGACCGTCACGTCGCGCTCGCCGCCGTAGCGATGCAGCAGCAGCTTCACCAGGGCGGTCAGGGCCATGAACAGGGAGGCGTCGTGGCGGGTGGCGAGCCGGCGCAGGCCGGCGGTGTGGACCGCGTCGAGGTGGATCTGATGGCTGGCGGCCGGCGCCGGGCCCGGTTGCGGCCGGCGGGACAGCGCCGGCAAGTCGAGATGCGGCGGCAGGGGCGTCAGGACCTTTCGCCAGTAGTCCCGCGCCGCGTCCGTCGCGGCCAGCGCCTCCGGCCGGCGCTGCCCGGCGGCATGGGCGCCGTAGCTGGCGCTCAGGTCGGGAAGGTCGGGCTCGCGTCCGTCGAGATGAGCCCGGTAGCGCAGGGCGAGTTCCTGCTGGATCAGTTCCAGGGACCAGCCGTCGGCGACGCTGTGATGGATGTGCAGGGCGAGGACCCAGTCCGCCTCCGCCAGGCGGCAGAGCTGCACCCGCCAGAGCGGCGCGCGGCCGAGATCGAACGGACGTCGCGCCGCCGTCTCCAGCAGCGCCCGGCAGGCGGCCTCCGGCTCGGCCGCATCGCGCAGGTCGACCGGTTCCAGCGGCAGGGCGATCGCCGGCTCGACGATCTGGGTCAACTCCCCGTCGGCCTCGGCGAAGCGGGTGCGCAGGCTGTCGTGCCGGCGGGCGATGCCCTCGAGGGCGGCGCGGACCGCCGCGTCGTCCAGCGGCCCGCGCAGGCGCAGGGCGCGGGTGATACCGTAGGCATCCGCCGCGCGATCCATCTGGGCGAGGATCCAGATCCGCTGCTGGGCGAAGGAGGCGGGATAGACGCGGGGCGCCGAGGCGTCCGCAGTCCGGCGCGGCGGAGGGGTGCCGGATTTCGCGGTGGCGGGCGGCGTCTCGAGATCCGCGGGAAGGGCGTTGTCCGACATGACCTAGCCCTCCTGTCCGGCGACGGCCGGCTGCCGGGGGTCCGCCGTGGGTGCCGGCAGGGTGGCGTTCAGGGTTGCGGCCAGGGAGCGCACGGTGCCGTGGGGGAACAGGTCGGGCAGCGTCGCCTCGACGCCGAAGGCCTGATAGAGCCGGGACAGGACGCGGATCGCCTTCAGGGAGTCGCCGCCCAGATCGACGAAGCCGTGGGTCGCGCCGACCTTCTCCAGCTCCAGCACCTCGCCCCAGATCGCCGCGATCCGCGTCTCGGTCTCGCCTTGGGGGGCGACATAGGGCGCGTCGCGGTACAGCAGGTCCGCCGGCCGGGGCAGGGCGCGCCGGTCCACCTTGCCGTGCAGGTTCAGCGGAAACCGGTCCAGCTGCATCAGGTAGGCCGGCTGCATCGCGGCGGGCAGCCAGTCGTCCAGGTGCCGGCGCAGGTCGGCGGCGGCGACCGGCGCGTCGGCGATGTAGTAGGCGGTCAGGCTCGGGTCTCGGGCGGTGGCGGGGTTGACCGCGACGACGGCCGCCCGGACCGCGGGATGCTTCAGGATCGCCCCCTCGACCTCGGCCAGTTCGATCCGGGTGCCGGCGATCTTGACCTGCCCGTCCCGGCGGCCGAGCAGTTCGACCACATGGCCGGCGAGATACCGTCCCAGGTCGCCGCTGCGGTAGATCGTGTCCGGGGTCCCGGGCGTCAGCGGGTTCTGGACGAAGGCGGCGGCGGTCTCCTCGGGGGCGGCGAGGTACCCCTTGGACATGAACGGGGTCTTGATGAAGACCTCGCCGATCTCGCCCTCGTCGCAGAGTTCGCCGTCCTTGATCACCAGCAGGGAGGTGTTGGGCAACGGCAGCCCGACCGGCACCATGCGGCCGGGCTCGGTCGGGGCGGCGCCGATCCGGTGAAACGCCTTGGCCAGGGTGGTCTCCGACGGGCCGTAGAGGTTGGTGAGCTCGATCCGCCGGCCCATCAGCGCCTGCCAGCGCTGGACATCGGCGCCGTAGAGCGGTTCGCCGGCGAGCAGGATGTGCCTCAGGTCGGGGAGGCGGTCGGCCGCCGCGTCTGCGCTGGCGAGGTCGGCGGTGAGCTGGCGGAACAGGGAGGGCACGCAGTGGATGTGGGTGACCCGGGACGCCTCCAGCCAGGCCAGCAGACGCCGGCTGTCGGTGCGCGTGGCGTCGTCGGGCACGCACAGGGTGCCGCCGGCCAGCAGCGGGAAGAAGATATCCCGCAGGCTCACGTCGAAGGTCGCAGGGGCGAGCTGGCTGACCCTGGTGTCGCCGCCGGCGCCGAACAGCCCGACCTCCCAGTGGATGAAATGGCTGAGGCCCTTCTGGCTGCCCAGGATCGCCTTCGGCGCGCCGGTGGAGCCGGAGGTGGAGACGATGTAGGCGGCATCGTCGCCCGCGACGGCGAGCGGCGGGTTGGCCTCGTCCTGCGCGCCCAGCGATGCCGGTGAGGCGGTGGCGGCGCCCGGCGGCAGGTCCGACGGCCGCTCGGTCAGGATCAGGGCAGGGGCGGCGACTGCCAGGATCTTCTCCTGGCGACGGGGCGGGGCGGCCATGGCCAGCGGCAGAAAGATCCCCCCGGCCTTGGCCACCGCGAGCATGGCGGTCACATACGCGATGCCCGGCGGCAGGTGCAGGCCGACCACGGCACCCCTGCCGACGCCATGCTGGCGGATCAGGCCATGGGCGGCGCGGTTGGCCGCCCGGTTCAGATCGCCGTAGGCGATGCGGCGGCCGGATGCCTCGATCGCGATCCGCTCGGGATGGGCGTCGGCGACCCGTTCGAAGGCGGCGTGGATGACGGTCTTGGTCGTGGTCGGCATTCCCATGGCATCACCATCCGTGGCTGGCGCGGTACGGTTTCCGGGCGGTTACAGGGGCGGAACCCGAAAGCAGTCCCGCAGGATTTCGAAGGAAAGGACGATCATCAGGAGATCGGGCTCGAAGGTGGTGTTCAGGGCGAAGCCGGGCGCGCGGTAGCGGGTCTTCAGCCGCTCCACGGTATCGGGGTCGAAGTAGCCGGCGCCGGCGATCCGCGCGCGGCTCAGCAGGTCCTCCACCCAGGGGATGCGGGCCTGGAGCAGGGCGGCGCTGGACGGGGCGACGAAGCCGAACTTCTGCCGGCCGGCGATCTCCGGCGGCAGGCGGTCGGCGGCCAGGCGGCGCAGGGGAGCCTTCTCGATGCCGCCGCGCACCAGGCAGCCGGGCGGGGCGGTGCGCACCCAGTCGATGACCTCGGGGTCGAGGAACGGGTAGCGGGCTTCCACCGAATGGGCATAGGCGACACGGTCGCCATGATCGGCGAGGAGGTGGTCGGCGAGGCGCAGCTTGAAGTCGACATAGGAGCGCTGGTGCAGCGGGTGGCGTCCGACCAGCTTCGCGGTGTCGACCGGCGGCGCCAGGCTGCATTCGAACCGGTCCAGCTCGGCGGCGAGATCGGGGGCGTAGAGCGCCCGCTTGGTTTCCGACAGGGCGACGTAGTCCCGCTCGTAGAAGAAGTCCGCATCGCCCCAGAGCCGCCGCCGGCGGTCGCGCTCCAACTGGGCGTCGAGGCTGAAATCCTCGGTACCTGACCGGGGACGAGCATCGAGCCGGTAGCCGACATAGCCGCCGAACAGCTCGTCGGCGCCTTCGCCGGTCAGCACCACCTTCAGCCCGTGCCGACGGACCAGCTCGGACAGGGCGAGGGAGCAGGTGTTGTAGCTCTCCTTCAGCGGTGCTTCGGCATGACGGACCGCGGCGCGCAGCCGGGCATGGATCTGCTCGGCGTCGAACAGGACGGTGTGATGCACGGCGCCGATGCGGCGGGCGACCATCTCCTGCTGGCAGCGCTCGTCGATCTGCCGGTCGGGGAAGCCGATGGAGAAGGCGTGGCGCTTGCGCGTCAGGCCGGCGGCGCGGTCGTGCTCGCCGATCAGGGCGGCGATCAGCGAGGAATCGAGACCGCCGCTGAGATAGAAGCCCACATCCACATCGGCCTGGAGTCGCCGTCCGACCGAGGCGCGCAGGCTGGACTCCAGAGCCTCGTAGTCCGGCTCGGCGGCGGGAT
Source organism: Thalassobaculum sp. OXR-137 (assembly GCF_034377285.1). Classification (NCBI taxonomy): domain Bacteria; kingdom Pseudomonadati; phylum Pseudomonadota; class Alphaproteobacteria; order Rhodospirillales; family Thalassobaculaceae; genus Thalassobaculum; species Thalassobaculum sp. OXR-137. Next base: position 3,336,369 of record NZ_CP139715.1, read on the forward strand.
CGAGGTCGGTGGCAAGCGGATAGTCCAGGTCCCAGTAGGGGCAGACGACCGGCTCGCCACCCTCCAGGATCAGCAGATGGCCCGGTGGCAGGCTGCGGATATCAGCGAACAGGCTGCGCGGGCTCACAGGTCCGGGGAAGGTGACGACCTGGTCCAGGGCGGTGAGGTCGATCCGGCGGCCGACCAGCGGGTGTTCCAGCAGCGCCTTCAGCTCGGAGGCGAAGAGCAGGGTGCCGTCGCGCCAGACATAGTACAGCGGCGCGATGCCGGCGGGGTCCCGGGCGAGCAGCAGACGGTTGCGCGCCGGATCGTACAGGGCCAGGGCGAACTGCCCGTTCAGGCGGTCGAGGAAGGCCGGGCCGTGCTCCTCGTAGAGATGGACCAGCACCTCCACATCGACCTGGGCGCGGAAGCTGTGGCCGCGCCGCTGCAGTGAGCGGCGCAGGTCCAGGTGGTTGTAGATCTCGCCGTTGCAGACCAGCGCGATCGACCGGTCTTCGTTGTGGATCGGCTGGTTGCCGCCGGCCAGATCGACGATCGCCAGTCGGCAGAAGCCGAGGCCGAGATGCGGCATCCGGGTGAGGCTGCGCCCGTCCGGCCCGCGATGCTCCAGGGTCCGCGTCATGCGGTCGAGCAGCGCCGCGTCGATGGCGTCCGCCCGTCCGGGAGTGTAGCAGCCGACGAACCCGCACATGGCTAGAACACCTCGTCGAGGTCGAGGGCGTCGGCGAGAAACTTGGCCTTGTCGCCGTCCTCGCGGGGACCGGCGGCGTCGAGCGCCGCGCAGAGGTCGCGCACCCCGATCTCCGGCGTCTCCGCCACCCGCCGGAGCAGCCGCGCGTAACCCTCGGCGAGCTCGTGCATCGCGGCGGCCTCGTAGCGGGCGCTGTTGTAGGCGAATTGCAGCGCAAGCCCGTCCGGCCCGTCGCAGACCATCACGTTCAGGTCGAACAGGGTGGTCTCGGCCTCCCGGCCGAAGGGGCGCAGCTCCAGATTGCCCAGCCTCAGCTCCAGATCCCGGCTCGGCATCAGGTTGAGCAGGACGCCGAACAGCGGCGTCTCGCCGGGGCGCACGGGCACGCCCAGATCCTCCACCAGCCGGTCGAAGGGATAGGCCTGGTGCTCGAACGCCTCGGCGACGGTGGCGGCCACCCGGTGCAGCAGGGTGCGGAAGCTCTCGCGCCGGGTGACGCGGTCGCGCAGGACGAGGTTGTTCAGGTAATGGCCGATCTGGCCCTCCAGCTCCGCCTGCTCGCGGCCGGCGACCGGGGTGCCGATGACGATGTCCGCCTCGCCGCTGGCCCGGTGGAGCAGGACCTTGAGGGCGGCGGCCAGCAGCATGAACAGCGTGACCGTCTCGGCCCGGCAGAGCCGATGTAGCCTGTCGCGGTCGGCGTCGGACAGGGTGACGACGACCTGCGCGCCGGCATGAGCCCGGCCGGCGTCGGCGTTCCGCACCCCGGGCAGTGCCGGGCGGGGCAGGTCGCCTTGCAGCTTGGTCATCCAGTACTCGCGGTGCCGGGCCATCGCCGGCCCCGCCATCTGACGTTCCTGCCAGACGGCGAAGTCGCGGTACTGCAGGGTCAGCGGCGGCAGGCTCGGGGCGTCGCCGGCGCGCAGGGAGCCGTAGGCCCGGTCGAGCTCGCGGATCAGCGCGTTGAGGCTGAGGCCGTCGCCGACGATGTGGTGCAGGGTGATCAGCAGCACGTGATCGTCGGCGCCGAGCTTCAGCAGGCCGGCGCGCAGCAGCGGCGGTGCGCCGAGGTCGAAGGGCGCAAGCGCCTCGGCCCGGGCCGCGTCTTCGGCCACGGCCGCCGGATCGGCGCGTCTCGACAGATCGCGGAGCGGCAGCGGGAAGGGAGCCGGTTCCCGGACCGCCTGACGCGGCGCGCCGCCGCTGACGACGAACGCGGTCCGCAGGCTCTCGTGCCGCGCCACCACATAGTCGAAGGCCCTGCGCAGCGCGTCGGGGTCGAGGCGACCGATCAGCCGCACCGCGTAGCTCATGTTGTAGGCGACCGAGGCCTCGGGCGACTGGCAGAGCAGCCAGAGCCGCTTCTGGCCGTGGCTCAGCGGATAGTCCGGCGCGGGCGGCGCGGGGGGAATGGCCGCCGGTGCCGCGTCGGTGCCGGCCGCCGCCAGGGCGGCGAGACCGGAGACGGTCGGGTGCTCGAACATCGCGCGCACCCCGAGATTGGTGCCGAGCCGCCGGTTGATCTGGGCGATGAGCTGGGTGGCCAGCAGGGAGTCGCCGTTGAGGGCGAAGAAGTTGTCCTCCGGTCCGACCCGCTCCAGACCGAGCACCCGGCACCAGATGTCGGCGATCGCGCCGCCCGGTCCGTCCTCCAGCTCCGGCGACGGATCGGTGGCGGGCATGACGGCGGGCTCCGGACCGGTGTCGGCAGGCCCTTCGCTTCGCCAGCGCGTCAGCCGCTGCTGCAGGTCCCAGGTGGAGACGGCGACCTGCGGGGCGAAGCGGTTGTCGAACAGGATGTCGAACACCCGGCGGCCCTCGGCCGGGGTGATCGACAGTGCCCGCAACCGGCCGTCCAGGGCCGATTGCTCGGGGCGGTCCTGCGCCTCCAGGTCCCAGGCGTCCCAGTTGACGCTGATCCAGGTGGCGGCGCCGTCCCGCTGTCGCCGGCGGGCGGCGGCGTCGAGCATGCTGTTGGCGGCGGCATAGGCGGTGAAGCCGAGGCCGCCGAGGATCGAGGCGAGCGAGGAGAACAGCAGGAAGAAGTCGGGCGGGCCGTCGGCGAAAATCCGATCCAGCGCGGCGACCCCGTGCGGCTTCACCGCGAAATGCCGGGCGGCGTCCTCCGGATCGACGCTGCGCAGGTCGCAAAGAGTGTCGGCGGCGGGCAGTCCGGCGGCATGGATCACGCCGTCGATCCGGCCGAAGGCGGCTTCGGCCTTGCGTCGGATCGTGGCTATGTCGGCGGGATCGCCGACGGTGCCGGCCAGATGCAGCACCCGCGCTCCGGCCCGCTCCATCGCGGCCATGCGCCGGGACTGTGCGGCCGTGGGGGTCTCGGTTCGGCTGACCAGCACGAGCCGCGCGGCCACGCGCTCGGCCAGGTATTCGGCGAGCAGCAGACCGAGCTGGCCGAGCCCGCCGACGATCAGATATGTGCCTTCGCGGCGCAGCAGCGGCGGAAGGCCGGCTGCGGGCGCGGTCACGGTCAGCGGTTCGACGCCATGGATCCAGCGGTAGCGGCCGCGCAGGGCGACCCGGCCGTCGGGCCGGGCCGTCGCGAGTTCCTGGCAGAGCCTGTCGACCCCGTCTGCCAGCTCGCGGGCGTCCAGGTCTATCGTCCGGCAGACGATACCGGGGAGTTCCTGGCCGATCACCCGCGCCGCCCCGGTCACGGCCGCGGCGTCGGGCACGAGCGGTTCGTCGCCGGTCACGTCCTCCGCGCCGGCGGTCACGGTGCAGAGATCGACGCTCCCGCCGCCGCAGCGCTCCGCCAGCGCCCGGCCGAGCAGGGCGAGACCGGTGAAACCGTGGCCCTCGCCAGCGCGGGACTCCGCTTCCAGCGACCACAGATAGACGATCCGGTCGGGCTGCCGCCCCTCCCGCGCCAGGGCGTCGAGCAGGGCGACGAAGTCCTCAGGCACGTCCGGGCGCAGGGAGTAGGTCGCGTCCTCGAGCCGGGCGAAGGCGTCGCCCGGAAGGGCGGCGATCGCCCGGGCCCCGCGCTCCCGCAGCGCCCGCAGCACCTCCGCGCCCCTGCCGTGCGGATGGGTCAGGACGAGCCAGGTCTGCGCCGGATCCACCGCAGGACCCCCGGCCGCCTCCGCCCGGCGCCAGGTCGGGGCGTAGAACCACCGGGTCACGTCCGAGTTCTTGCGCGGGTGGGCGGGCGCGGCGGCGGTGGCCTCCGGCTCCTCCTTGGGCGCATCGATCCAGTGCCGTTCCCGCTCGAACGGATATCCCGGCAGGGACACCCGGCGGCGGCGCGGCTCGGCGAAGGCGGCCCAGTCGACGGCGACACCGGCCTGCCAGAGAGCGCCGAGGCTGGCCAGGGTCGTGCGGTGATCGGTCGACCGCGCCTGCGCCCCCGGCAGGGTGGTCAGGGTCCGGGCCTGGGACGCTCCGGTGCGCCGCGCCGCCATGGCCAGCGCCTGGCCGGGCCCGATTTCCAGCAGGATGGCGTCCGGATGGTCGCGCAGGATCCGAGCGATCCCCTGGGCATAGGCAACCGGTTCGCGCAGATGGCGGAGATAGGTCTGCGGATCGCGCGCCCGCTCCGGGGTGATCCAGTCGCCGTCGAGATTGGAGATGTAGGGCAGCGTCGGCGCCGCCAGCCGGTGGCGGCCGATCTCCGCCGCGAAGCTGACCAGGACCGGCTCCATCAGAGGCGAATGGAACCCGTGGGAGACCGCCAGTCGCTGGGCCGGGACGCCGCTCTCCTCCAGCCGTGTCGCCAGCGCATCGATGGCCGGCCCGCTGCCGCTGGCCACGCAGCGATCCGGCGCATTCACCGCTGCGAGCGCCAGATCCGCGCCCAGAAGCGGCATCAGCTCGTCCGCCGGCAGGGGGACGGCCAGCATGGCGCCCGGCGGTGCGGCCTGCATCAGCCGGCCCCGGGCGGCGACCAGGGCGAGGGCGGTGTCCAGGTCCAGCGACCCGGCGAGGCAGGCGGCGACGTATTCGCCTAGGCTGTGGCCGATCAGGGCCGTGGGCTTGACCCCCCAGTGACGCAACAGGGCGGCGGTTGCGTATTCCACGGCGAACAGGGCCGGCTGGGCCACCTCCGTCGCTTGGAGCCGATCCGCCGCCCGGGCTTCCGACGCCGCGTCCCGGGGATGGACGACCCGGCGGATATCCAGGCCGAGATGCGGCAGAAGCCGCTCGGCGCAGGCGTCCAGGGCCATCCGAAAGACGGGCTCGTGCTCATAGAGGCCGCGCCCCATGCCAGGGTACTGGCTGCCCTGGCCGCTGCACAGGAAGATCACCGGCGGCGGATCGGCGGCGGCGACGTTGCCCTCTGCGGGTGCGAAACGTCTGAGCCGGGCCTGCGCCTCCTCGCCGTCGGCCGCCAGGACGACACCGCGATGTTCGAAGGCGCGCCTTCCGCGCTGCAGGGTGAAGGCGACATCCGCCAGATCCGCGTCGGCGCCGCCCGCGAACCAGTCGGCCAGGTCCCGGACCCGCCGCGACAGTACCGCCGCGCTGCGGGCGCTGACCGGCAGAAGCTGGAGCGGGCGCGACGGCGCGACGGGGACGACGGGCGGCGCCTCTTCCAGCACCACATGGGCGTTGGTGCCGCCGATGCCGAAGGAGCTGACCCCCGCCCGCCGCGGATGGCCGGCTACCGGCGCGGCCCAGTCCACGAGGCTCCGGTTGACCGTCAGGCCGGCGGCGGCGAAATCGATTTCCGGGTTCGCCCGCTCGAAATGCAGGCTCGCCGGGATCTGCCGGTGGCGCAGGCAGAGCACCGCCTTGATCAGTCCGGCGACACCCGCCGCCTCGTCCAGATGGCCGATATTCGTCTTGATCGAGCCGATCGGGCAGGGCCGGTCCCGTCCGCCGAACACGCGGGCCAGGGCCGCCACCTCGATCGGGTCGCCGAGCGGCGTGCCGGTGCCGTGCGCCTCCACATAGCCGATGGTCTCCGGTCCGACCGCCGCCACTGCCAGGGCCTCGGCGACGACCCGGGCCTGGCCGTCCACGCTGGGGGCGGTGTAGCCCGCCTTGTCGCCGCCGTCGTTGTTGATCGCGGACCCGCGGATCACCGCGTGGATGGTGTCGCCGTCGGCCAGGGCATCGGACAGCCGTTTCAGCACCACCAGGGCGGCGCCGTTGCCGCCCACCGTGCCCTGCGCCTCGGCGTCGAAGGCGCGGCAATGGCCGTCCGGCGACAGGATCCCGCCCGCCTGATGCAGATAGCCTGTGTCCTGCGGAACCTGGATGCCGGCCCCGCCGGCCAGCGCCATGTCGCACTGGTAGTCGAGCAGGGCCTGGGCGGCCATGTGGACCGCGACGAGGGAGGTGGAGCAGGCGGTGGACACGCAGACGCTCGGCCCGGTGAGGTCGAGCCGGTACGAGATCCGCGTGGCCAGATAATCCTTGTTGGTGCCGATCTGAACCGGCAGCTCGCCGATACCCGCCAGGGCCGCCCGGTTGGGCCAGAGGTTGTGCAGCAGGTAGCTGCTCGGCCCGCAGCCGGCGAAGACGCCGATCGAGCCGTCGTACCGAGCGGGATCGTAGCCGCTGTCTTCCAGCGCCTGCCAGGCGAGTTCGAGCATCGCCCGGTGCTGGGGATCGGTGATCCGAGCCTCGCGCGGGGTCATCCGGAAGAACGGCGCGTCGAAACTCTCGACGCCGTCGAGCCGGCCGTTCACGGCGACGTAGTCGGGCCGGTCGGTCACCTCGGCGGACAGTCCGGCGGCGCGCAGGTCCTCGCGCTCGAACCGGGTCAGCCCCTCGCGCCCGTCGCGGAGCAGGCGCCAGAGTGCATCGACGATGTCGGCGCCGGGGAAGCGGCCGGCCATGCCGATGATCGCGATCTCCTCGCGCTCGGCGGATGGGTCGAGGGATTGGGCGGTCATGGCGGTCACTCTCCGGCCGTCGGTTGCGGGAGGCGGCGGCGCTTTCCAGACGCCTTGCGTCGGCGGGCGGCCCGGTCGGCGGTTGCGTCCGGTTCCGTCGCCGCCTCCGGGGTCTCCAGCGCGGCGGCCAGGGAGGCCGGGGTCGGGTGCTGGAACAGCAGGACCACCGGGATGGACCGGCCGGTCAGCGCCTCCAGCCGGCCGCGGGCCTGGACCGCCAGGATCGAATGGGCGCCGTGCTCGAACACGTTGTCGTCGAGGCCGAGCGCGGGCAGGGCCAGAAGCGCGCGCCAGAGATCGACCACCTGGGCTTCCCGCTCGGTTCGGGGCGCTCGACCGGTTGCGTCGGTCGGGACCGAAGCCGGGTCGGGCAGGGCGCGGCGGTCGAGCTTGCCGTTCACGGTGAGCGGCATCCGCTCCAACGCCACGAAGCGGGCGGGCACCATGTAGCCGGGCAGCCGCGCCTGGAGGTACCGGCGCAGATCCTCCACCGGCGGCGGGTCGGCGGCGGCCACGTAATAGGCGGTCAGCGACTTGTCTTCGGCCGCACCCTGCAGCAGGGCGGCCGACTCCCGGATTCCTGGATGCTGGTTGAGGGTGGCGGTGATCTCGCCCAGCTCGATGCGGAAGCCGCGGATCTTCACCTGGCTGTCCAGGCGGCCGAGATATTCGAGCTCGCCATCCGCCCGCCGGCGCACCCGGTCGCCGGTCCGGTACAGCCGCTTTCCGGGGACGAAGGGGTTGTCGATGAAGCGCTCGGCGGTCAGTTCCGGCCGGTTCAGGTACCCGGCCGCCAGTCCGGCGCCGCCGACATACAGCTCGCCCGGCACGCCGAGGGGCACCGGCTCCAGGAAGGCGTCGAGCACGTGGAGCTGCAGGTCCGGGATCGGTTCCCCGATCAGGCTGGCGGGGTGTTCCGCGTCGGCGGCGGTGAGCGGCCGATAGGTGACGTGCACGGTCGTCTCGGTGATGCCGTACATGTTGACCAGCCGGGGCGTCCGGTCGCCGCGTCGGGCGAACCAGGGCCGCAGCATGGTCGGGTCAAGCGCCTCGCCGCCGAAGATCACGGCGCGCAGGCTGAGCGGCACGGTCTGGTCCGGGTCGGCCGCGAGCAGCTGGCCGAAGGCCGACGGCGTCTGGTTCAGGACGGTGACTTGCTCGTCCCGGAGCAGGGCGAGGAAGCGGTCGGGCTCCCGGCTGACCGCATAGGGCACGATGACCAGCCGTCCGCCGTGCAGCAGCGCGCCCCAGATCTCCCAGACCGAGAAGTCGAAGGCGAAGGAGTGGAACAGGGTCCATACGTCCGCGCCGTCGAACCCGAACCAGGGCTGGGTCGCCGTGAACAGCCGCATGACGTTGCGGTGGGGGATCACGCTGCCCTTCGGCACGCCGGTGCTGCCGGAGGTGTAGATGACGTAGGCGGGGTCGTCCGGACGGAGTGTGAGGTCGAGGTTTTCGTCGTCCGCCGGCAGGTCGGCGTCGTCGTCGATCTGGCAGAGCGTGCAACCCGTCTGCGCGAACCGGTCGGCCAGGGACGGGTCGGTGATCAGGACCGGTGCCTCGGCGTCGTCCAGAATGAAGGAGAGCCGCGCCGCCGGCGCATCCGGGTCGAGCGGCAGATAGGCCGCACCCGCCTTGAGCACCGCCAGCATGGCAACGATCATTTCCGCCGAGCGGGGCAGGCAGATGCCGATCAGCGGGGTCCGGTCGGCCTCGGCCGGCGGCACCGTCGCGCGCAGCCGCCGGGCCAGGCGGTTGGCCCGCGCATTCAGCGCGCCGTAGGTGATCCGCATCGCGCCGTCGGTCACGGCGATCGCCTCGGGGGTCGCCGCCGCCTGCGCCTCGAACCAGGCGGTCAGGCTGTCGTGCAGGGGCTGGGGGACCTCGGCCGTCGCGGCGGGCGCGATCAGCGCCGCTCGATCCTGCGGCGTAAGCAGCGGCAGGCGGCCGACGGGCGTCTCCGGCGCGGCCAGAGCACCCGCCAGCAGGGTCTGCCAACAGTCCAGCAGCCGTTCGACACTCGCCTGGTCGAACAGATCCCGGTTGAACCGTAGTTCGATCCGCAGACCTTCGGTATCTTCGGCGAAGCTCCAGAGCTGGTCGAACTGGGTCGTGCCGTAATCGACATCCAGCGATGAGATCGTCAGGCCCGGCAGGTCGAGGCGCAGGTTCTCGGTGTTCTGGACGACGACCATCACGTCGAACAGCGGATTGCGGCTGGGGTCGCGGGGGACGTTCAGGTCGCGCACGACCGCGTCGAACGGATAGTCCTGATGGGCATAGGCCTCGATCGCGGTGTCCCGCACACGGTCCAGCAGGCCGGCAAAGCTCTCCGTCGCGTCCAGCCGGTCGCGCAGGACCAGCGTGTTGATGAAGAAGCCGATCTGGCTTTCCAGATCCACATGCGGCCGGCCGGCCACGGGCGTGCCGAGGCTGATATCGTTCTCGCCGGTGACCCGGTGCATCAACGCCTTGAGCAGCGCGGTCGTCACCATGAACAGGCTGACGCCCCGCGCCTTGGCAAAGGCCGACAGGGCAGCCGACTGCTCGGCCGACAGGCGCCGGCGCAGGCGTCCGCCGCGATAGGTCTTGACCGCCGGACGCGGCCGGTCGGTGGGCAGGTCCAGGGGCGGCGGCAGATCGCCGAGCCGAGCCTGCCAGTAGGCGCGATGCTCCGCCTCCCGTTCCGCCAGCCGCTCGGCCTGCCAGGCGACGATGTCCCGGGGCTGGACCGCCAAGGGCGGAAGCGGGTCGGGCAGGCTGGAAAGGACGGCGCGATAGACCTGCATGATCTCGCGCAGCAGCACGTCCATGCTCCAGCCGTCGGAGACGATGTGGTGCATGTTGAACAGCAGCACGTGGTCGTCGTCGGCCAGGCGCAGCAGCCTGAGCCGCAGCAGCGGCGCCCGCGTCAGGTCGAACCCCAGCCGGCCATCCTCCAGCGCCCGCCGCCGGGCGGAAGCCAGCGGATCGGCCTCCCCGCCCAGATCTTCCACGACCAGCTCGACGGTCGCGTTCTCGTCCACCCGCTGGCGCAGGTCGCCATTCCGCTCCACGAAGCAGGTCCGCAGGCTTTCGTGCCGGGAGGTCACCGTGTCTATCGCGCGGCCCAGGGCGTGGATTTCGAGCGGACCCGTCAGACGCAGGCTGTCGGCCATGTGATAGGCCCCGCCGCCGTCCATCTGCGACAGCACCCAGAGCCGGCGCTGGGCATCGGAAACGGGATAGTCCGCCGCATTGGGCAGGCGCCGGATCGGCGCGCCGCCAGCGCCGCTCTCCGAGGCGTCCAGGGCTTCGGAAAGCTCCGCGATGGTCGGGTGCCGGAAGATGTCCCGCAGGGTCAGGTCCTTGCCCAGGCGGTCCTGCAACCGGCTCAGCACCTGGGTCGCCTTCAGGCTGTGGCCGCCCAGGTCGAAGAAGTTGCGGTCGATCCCCGGCGGGTCGATGGCCAGCACCTCGGCCCAGATCCGCTGCACCACCCGCTGGGTCTCGGTGACCGGTTCCGCACCGCCGGCGGTATCGCTTGCGGCCGTGCGGGGGACGGGTAGAGCCTTGCGGTCGATCTTGCCGTTCGGCAGCAGCGGGAAGCGGTCGAGCACCACGAAGCTCGCCGGCACCATGTAGTCCGGCAGGCTCGCCTTCAGGGCGGCGCGGAGCTGCGGCAGGAGGTGGCGGGTGAAGCTCTCGGCCAGGGGCTCGTTGGTGAGGCCGGCGAACGGATCGTCCTCGGCGAAGCGCGCCGGCAGGAGGCTGCGGCAGACGTCCGGCCGCGGGGCGCCCGCTGGCTGAAGGATCACCGCGAAATCGCCCAGGCTGCTCTCCGGCTCGCAGTAGATTTCCACATCCACCGGCAGGCTGTCGCTCAGGCGCCACAGGTCCTCCGGATCCAGACCGGTCGGCTCGGCATCGAGCGGCGCCACGCCGGCTTCTTCCGGCGCGTCCCGCAGCCACTCGGCCAACGCCCGGTCCTGGGCGAGCCGGCGGTTCGCCACGTTGCGCAGCGCCACGCGCTCCTCGCCCGCCATCAGCCGATCGCGGATCGCCTCCAGATCCGGCCGCCGGATGCGCCAGTCTTCCCACGCGACGTCCGCCGACGGGTCCGCGCCGGGCCCGGCGACACGCAGCACCACGTCGTAGCGGAAGCGGGTCATCTCGTTGTTCAGCGTGCCCCGCTTCGGCCGGATGCTGACGCCGGCGATCCGGGGTATCCGGTCCGCCAGGGCGAGGAAGAAGGCGGGGGCGACGGCCAGTTCCTGCTCGCGGGCGACCTGCTCTTCGATCCGCCGGGCGAGCTCTCGCGGAGTCACCCCGGGCTCTGCCCTGAAGTGCTGGACCGCGCCGTGATAGGAGCGCAGCAGCGGCAGGCTGCGGACGTCGCCGACGAAGATCGACCCGCCTTCGGCGCAGCGCGCCACCGCCTCCCGCAGCACGGCGAGCAGGTAGTCGCGGGTCGGGAAATACTGGACGACCGAGTTCAGGACGAGCGTGTCGTAGCTCCCCGCCGGGATGCCATGGAAGTCGTCGGCGGTCTGCTGCCGCAGCTCCGCCTCGCTCAGCCGTTCGACCGCCAGCCTCCCCTGACCGTCGCGCAGCTGCTCGACGGCCACGGCCGACAGGTCGGTGCCCAGATATCGCGCGCAGTGCGGGACAAGCCGGTACATCAGCAGCCCGGTGCCGCAGCCGATCTCCAGCAGGCTTTTCGGGTTGAGCGCCAGAATGCGCGCGACCGCATTGTCGACGCATTCCTGCATCTCCTCCGCCGACAGCGGCTCGCCGGTGAAGGTGCTGTCCCAGCCGATGGTGTTGAAGGTCGGGTCCGGCGGTGCCGCCTCGGTGTCGCCGTAGCTCGCCTCGTGCAGCTCTTTCCAGAGATCGACCCGGTCGCGCACCAGATCGGCGGAGAGCTCGCGGGGCATCCGGGTCTGCAGATAGGCGGCGAGCCGGCGCTCCCCGGCCGCATCGAGATAGTCCTGTACGACCGCGTCGCGCACCTGCGGATGACGAGCGAGGACGGCCTCGATCTCTGCAAGCTCGACCCGGAAGCCGCGGATCTTCACCTGGCCGTCGAGCCGGCCCAGGAACTCCAGTGTCCCGTCCGCCCGCATCCGACCGAGATCGCCGGTGCGGTACAGGGTGTCCCCATGGGTGCGGCCGGCATAGGGGTTGGCGACGAAGGCCCGGGCCGTCAGCTCGGGTCGGCGCCAGTATCCGGCGCCGACGCCGACCCCGCCGACGCAGATCTCGCCTGGCACGCCGATCGGCGCCAGCTTCAGGGTCGGGTCTAGGACCAGCACCGACATGTTGTCGATCGGCCGGCCGATGGGCACGGTGCCGGTCTCCTCCGGCAGGGGACCGGTCAGCACCGCCTGGCAGATGTCGTCCGCCGCCTCGGTCGGCCCATAGGCGTTGACCAGCGGGATCTCCGGCCACAGGGCATGCCAGCGGTTGACCAGCGGCACCGAGACCGCCTCGCCCGTCACCATGGCGCACGCGAGATCCGGCAGCGCGCGCCGGTCGGCATCCAGCGTCTCGGCCTCGGCCAGCAGTCCTTCCAGCACCACGGGCACCAGCTCGATCAGGCTGACGCGGGCATCGCGGATCAGTTTCAGCAGCGCCCGGGGGGCGGCGACCGTCTCGCGGTCGGCGAAGACCACACGTCCGCCTGCCAGCAGCGGGCCGAGGCATTGCCACACCGAAATGTCCGACGAGGCCGGCGCGCTCTGCAGGAACGCGTCTTCGGCCCCGAAGCCGAGCTGGCGGAACTCGGCGTAAATGTGGTTCAGCGCCCCGTCATGACGCACCAGCGCGCCCTTCGGTCGGCCGGTCGACCCGGAGGTGTAGAGCAGGTAGAGCGGATCCTGCGGGACGTTGGCCTCCGGCGGATTGGTGGCCGGGAACCCGTCGCGGGCGGCCGCCAGATGCAGCCGGATCCCGATCGGCAGGGCCGCCGGCCTCCAGGAGGCGGGGCCGATCAGCACGGCATCGCGCAGGGAGGCGGGAATTGTCCCCGCCGCCAGGGTGGCGAGGTCGTCCGGGGCGGCCACCAGCACCGCGGCCCCGCTGTCCTCCAGCATGTAGCGCAGCCGGTCGGCCGGATAGGCGGTGTCCAGCGGCAGGAAGACGGCGCCGGCCTTGATCGTTCCGAGCAGGGCCGCGAGGTAGTCGATGCCGCGCGGCACCAGCACCGCCAACGGCGCGCCTGTCTCGACCCCGATGGCGCGCAGCAGCCGGGCGAGCCGGTTTGCCTGTCCGTTCAGCTCCGCATAGTCGATCCGGCGCCCCTCGGCCTCCGCCGCGATCCGGGCCGGCGTGGCGGCGACCTGGGCCTCGAACGCCGCGGCATAGCTGCGGTCGACCGGATGCGCGAACGTGGGGCCGGTCGACAGGGCGAGGATCCGCGCCTCCTGGTCCGGCTCGAGCAGCGGCAGGTCGGCGATGGCGATGGACGGATCGCGCGCCGCGGCACGCAGCAGGGTCGCCAGGCTGTCCATCATCCGGGCGGCGGTATCCGGTTCGAACAGGTCGCGGCTGTATTCCAGCACACCCTGCAGCCCGTCCGGCCGGTCCCAGATATCCAGCACCAGGTCGAACAGCGCGGCCCGGCGCTCCGCATGCACCGGGCTGAAGCGCAGCCCCTCGATCCTCCGCGGCTCCAGCGGCATGTTCTGCAGCGCCAGCATGACCTGGAACACCGGGTTCCGGCTCAGGTCGCGCTCTGGATGCACCTCTTCCACCAGATGCTCGAAGGGCAGATCCTGATGGGCGTAGCCGTCCAGCGCGGTCCGCCGGACCTGGGCCAGGAGGCTGCGGAAATCGGCACCGTCCTCGATCCGCACCCGCAGGGCCAGGGTGTTGACGAAGAAGCCGAGCAGGCCTTCGGTCTCCGCCCGCTGCCGGTTGGCGATGGGCGAGCCGATCACCAGGTCGTCCTGCCCGCCGACCCGGTGCAGCAGGGCGGCGAAGCCGGCGAGCAGGGTCATGAACAGGGTGGCGCCCTGCGCCCGCGACAGCCGGTGCAGTCCGTCCCGCGTCTCGGCGTCGAGGCGGAAGCGCAGGCTGGCGCCGCGGAAGCTCTGCACCGCCGGCCGCGGCCGGTCGGTCGGCAGGGCCAGCATCGGCGGCGCCTCGGCGAGCTGGCCGCGCCAATAGGCGAGCTGGCGCTCCAGCACTGCGCCGGTCAGCCACGCGCGCTGCCAGGCGGCGTAGTCGGCATATTGGATCGCCAGGACCGGCAGATCGGCCGGACGGCCCTCCAGCGCGGCGCAATAGGCCTCCGCCAGTTCGCGGGTCAGCACGTCCAGCGACCAGCCGTCGATGACGATGTGGTGGAAGGTGAGCAGCAGCACGTGGTCCTGCGCCGCCATCCGCAGCAGGCGCGCCCGCAGCAGGGGCGGGCGGCCCAGATCGGCGAAGGGCGTGCGGGCCTCCGCCGCGGCCCGCTCGAGCATCTCCGCCTCCCGGTCGGCCTCGGGCAGGGCGGCGAGGTCGACCCGTTCCAGCGGGACGTCGACGCGCGCCAGGACGACCTGCTCCGGCGCGCCGTCACGGCTGCGGAATGCCGTGCGCAGCACCTCGTGCCGGTCGACCACCAGGGCCAGGGCGGCCTCCAGCGCCGCCGCGTCCAGCCGACCGGCCAGGCGCAGGGCGAGCGGGGTGTTGTAGAACGGGTTGTCCGGCTCGAGCTGATTGAGGAACCAGAGCCTCTGCTGGGCGAAGGAGAGCGGCAGGCTGTCGCGATCCGCGCGTGGCACGATCGGCGGCGGCGGGGGAGCGTCGGCGCCTCTGCGGGCGGCCTCGATGGCGGCGGCCTGATCGCCAAGTACCGGGTGCTCGAACAGCAGGCGCAGGGGGATGTCGACGTCGAAGGCCTGGCGGATGCGGGAGACCAGCTGGGTGGCGAGCAGGGAGTGGCCGCCGAGATCGAAGAAGCTCTGCCCACGGCCGACCCGCTCCAGCCCGAGCACCTCGGCCCAGAGCCCCGCCAGCAGGTCCTCCTGCGGCGTGGCCGGCCGGTCGTCGGTCGCAGCGTCCAAAGTCTCGTCCGGCGCCGGCAACGCAGCCCGGTCGAGCTTGCCGTTCGGATTGAGCGGCATCGCGTCGAGTGCGATCAGGTGGCTGGGGACCATGTAGTCGGGTAGCTCCGCCCGCAGTTCGGCCCGGATCGCGTCGGCGTCGAGGCCGGGGCCGGCGGCATAGCCGACCAGCCGGCGATGCTCGCCGTCGCCGGTGAGCAGGACCACGGCATCGTCGACGCCGCGGCAGCGGCGCAGGGCGGTCTCCACCTCGCCGAGCTCGATGCGGAAGCCGCGCAGCTTGATCTGGTGGTCGCTGCGACCGAGATACGCTACGGCGCCGTCCTCGGTCCACCGGCACAGGTCGCCGGTCCGGTAGAGCCGGCCGAGGGTTTCGTGGGGGATGAACCGGTCCGCCGTCAGCTCCGGCTGTCCCAGATAACCCTCGGCGAGGCCATCGCCGCCCAGATGCAGCTCCCCGGCGACGCCAATGGGCACCGGCTGGCCGTCTGCGTCGAGGATATGGACGGTGGTGTTGGCGAGCGGCCGGCCGATGGGCACGGTGACGGCGTCCTGCGGCACCTCGGTCACGTGGTGCCAGGTGGCGAAGGTTGTGCACTCGGTGGGGCCGTAGACATGCAGCAGGCGGGTCGGTCCGCCGGCGGCCAGCACGGCGCGGACCGGGCGGGGATCGACCGCCTCGCCGCCGAACAGCAGGGTGTCCAGCCCACCGAACACGCCTGGATCGATCTGGGCGAGCCGGTTGAACAGGGCGGTGGTCAGGAACAGGATGTCGACTGTCTTCGCCCGCAGTAGCGCCGCAAACCGGTCGGGGTCGAGCACGTCGTCGCGGGACAGCAGGACGAGGGCAGCACCGTTCAGCAGGGCGCCCCAGATCTCGAAGGTGGCGGCATCGAAGGCGGTGTTGGCCGCCTGGGCGATCCGGTGGCCGGGGCGGATGTCGATATAGTCCGTATCGCGCACCAGCCGGGCGACGGCCCGCTGCGGGATCAGCACACCCTTGGGCTGGCCGGTGGAGCCGGACGTGTACATGACATAGGCGAGGCCGGATCCGTCGGTCGCCACGGCCGGGACCGCGGCGGTGCAGGCGGCGATCGCCTCGGATTCCCGGTCGAGCCGGATGACCGGGCAGGGCAACCCGTCCAGGCCGGCGGCGAGGGCGTCTTCCGTCAGGACCAACGCGGCGCCGGCATCTTCCACCATGTAGCGCCGACGGGCGTCGGGCAGTTCCGGGTCCAGCGGCAGGTAGGCGGCCCCGGCCTTGACCGTCGCCAGCATCGCGACGATCAACTCCGGTCCGCGCTCCAGGCACAGGCCGATCACCCGGCTGCGGAGATCGCCCGCCTGGTTGCAGAGATAGGCCGCCAGCCGGTCGGAGCGGGCGTCCAGCTCGGCATAGGTCAGGGTGCGGTCGTCCCACCGCAGTGCGACGGCCTGCGGTTCGGCGGCGACGCGCTCGGCGAACAGGGCGGCCAGGCTCTCCTCGCGCGGATAGGGGCTCGCCCCGCCGCTCCAGGACGCGATGCGGGCCTGCTCGTCGGCGTCGAGCAGCGGCAGGGCGCCCACCGAAGCTTCGGGGTCCTGCGCCGCCGCCTCCAGCAGGCGGACATACTGCCGGGCCAGGCGCTCGATGCGCGGCCGGTCGAACAGGTCGGTGCTGTACTCCCAGCTGACGCTCAGCCCTGCCGGTCCCACCTGGGCGCTGACGGTCAGGTCGAACTTGGCGGTGCCGGTCTGCGGCGCCAGGGCCCGGACCGTCAGGTCGCCCAGGGTCAGGTCCTCTTCGGGAGCGTTCTGCAGGCCGAACAAGACCTGGAACAGCGGCGTGTGGGACAGCGAGCGCTCCGGCCGCAGCTCGGAGACCAGGGTCTCGAAGGGCAGGTCCTGATGGGCATAGGCGTCCAGCGCGGTCGTGCGGATTTGCGCCAGGAGCTCGGCGAAGGGGTCGTCGCGGTGCACGGCGGTGCGCAGGACCAGGGTGTTGACGAAGAAGCCGACGAGATCCTCGGTCTGACGCTGGGTGCGGTTGGCGATGGGGCTGCCGATCAGGATGTCGCTCTCGCCGGTCTGGCGGTGCAGCAGGGCGGCGAAGCCGGCCAGCAGGGTCATGAACAGGGTGGCGCCGCGCGCCCTGCCGAGCGCCTCCAGCCGGGCGAGCAGATCGGGGTCGATTGTGACGGCGAGCTGGGCGCCGCGGGCGGACCTGAATGCGGGGCGTTTGCGGTCGGCGGGCAGGTCGAGCAGCAGGGGGGCGTCGGCCAGCTGCGACCGCCAGTAGCCGAGCTGGCGGTCGAGAACCGTCCCCTCCAGCCAGCCGCGCTGCCAGGCGGCGTAGTCGGTGTAGTGCAGGGCGGGGGCGGGCAGGCCCGGCCCCTCGCCCAGGGCTTCGGCATAGAGGGCGCCGAGATCGCGAACCAGCACGCCGAGAGACCAGCCGTCGGCAGCGATGTGGTGCAGATTGACCAGCAGCACGTGCGCCTCGGTCCCCAGCCGCAGCAGGGTCAGCCGCAACAGCGGGTCGGCCTCCAGGTCGAATGGTTCGGCCGCATGGGCGGCGGCGCGCGCGTCCACGGCGGCGTCGTGGTCGGCCGGGTTCAGGGCGGACAGGTCCTCCAGGACCAGCGGGTCGAAGGGGTCGCGCAGGGACTGGACGGGCTCGCCTGCCGCCTCGTGCAGGGACAGGCGCAGGCTCTCGTGGCGCCCGGTCAGCGCGACCAGCGCCCGGCGCAGGGCGGCCTCGTCGAGGGTGCCGTCCAGGGCCAGCGCGGCGGTGACGTTATAGGCCGCACTCGACGCGGACCCGTCCAGCTGGCCCCGGTCCATCTGGCTGAGGAACCACAGGCGCTGCTGGGCGAAGGAGAGCGGCAAGCTGTCGCGATCCGCGCGCGGCACGATCGCCGGCGGGGGCGGCGCATCCGTGCCGCGCCGGGCGGCCTCGATGGCGGCGGCCTGGTCGCCCAGCGCCGGATGCTCGAACAGCAGGCGCAGGGGGATGTCGACGTCGAAGGCCTGGCGGATGCGGGAGACCAGCTGGGTCGCCAGCAGGGAGTGACCGCCCAAATCGAAGAAGCTCTGCCCGCGGCCGACCCGCTCCAGCCCGAGCACCTCGGCCCAGAGCCCCGCCAGCAGGTCCTCCTGCGGCGTCGCGGGCCGGTCGTCGGCGGGACCGTCTGAGGTTTCTCCTGGCGCCGGCAGGGCAGCCCGGTCGAGCTTGCCGTTGGCGTTGAGCGGCAGGGCGGGCAGCACGATCAGGTGACTAGGCACCATGTAGTCGGGCAGGTCGGCGCGGAGTTCGGCGCGGATCGCGTCGGCGTCGAGGCCGGGGCCGGCGGCGTAGCCGACCAGCCGGCGGTGTTCGCCGTCGCCGGTCAGCAGGACGACGGCATCGTCCACGCCCCGGCAGCGGCGCAGGGCGGTTTCCACTTCGCCCAGCTCGATGCGGAAGCCCCGCAGCTTGACCTGGTGGTCGCTGCGGCCGAGGAATTCCACCGCACCGTCTTCGGTCCAGCGGCACAGGTCGCCGGTGCGGTAGAGCCGGCCGAGGGTTTCGTGGGTGACGAACTTGGCCGCCGTCAGTTCCGGCTGCCCCAGATAGCCCTCGGCCAACCCGTCGCCGCCCAGATGCAGCTCGCCGGCCACGCCGACGGGGACCGGCTGGCCGTCGGGGTCGAGGATATGGGCGGTGGTGTTGGCGAGCGGCCGGCCGATGGGGACGGTGACGGCGTCCTGCGGCACCTCGGTCACATGGTGCCAGGTGGCGAAGGTTGTGCACTCGGTGGGGCCGTAGACATGCAGCAGGCGCTGGGGACCGCCGGCGGCCAGCACGGCGCGGACCGGGCGGGGATCGACCGCCTCGCCGCCGAACAGCAGGGAGTCGAGGGCGGCGAAGATGGCCGGATCGATCTGGGCGAGGCGGTTGAACAGGGCGGTGGTCAGGAACAGGATGTCCACCGTCTGCGCCCGCAGCAGCCTGGCGAAGCGGTCGGGGTCGAGCACGTCGTCGCGGGACAGCAGGACGAGGGCAGCCCCGTTCAGCAGCGCTCCCCAGATCTCGAAGGTGGCGGCGTCGAAGGCGGTGTTGGCCGCCTGGGCGATCCGTTGGTGGGGGCGGATGTCGATATAGTCCGTATCGCGCACCAGCCTGGTCACGGCCCGCTGCAGGATCAGCACGCCCTTGGGCTGGCCGGTCGAGCCGGAGGTGTACATGACATAGGCGAGGCTTGAGCCGTCGGTCGTGACGGCCGGGACCGAGGCGGTGCAGGCGGCGATGGCCTCGGCCTCGCGGTCGAGCCGGAGGACCGGGCAGGGCAACCCGTCCAACCCCGAGGCGAAGGTGTCTTCGGTGAGAACCAATGCCGTGCCGGCATCTTCCACCATGTAGCGCCGGCGGGCGTCGGGCAGGTCCGGGTCCAGCGGCAGGTAGGCGGCCCTGGCCTTCAGAACCGCGACCATCGCGACGATCAGCTCCGGCCCGCGCTCCAGGCACAGACCGATCACCCGCCCACTGAGATCGGCCGCCTGGTCGCAGAGATACGCCGCCAGCCGGTCGGACCGGGCATCCAGCTCGGCATAGGTCAGGGTGCGGTCGCCCCAGCGCAGTGCGACGGCCTGCGGATCGGCGGCGACGCGCTCGGCGAACAGGGCGGTCAGGCCTTCGTCGCGCGGATAGGGGCTCGCCCCGCCGCTCCAGGATGCGATGCGGGCCTGCTCGTCGGCGTCGAGCAGCGGCAGACGGCCGACGGCCCGCTCCGGCGCCTCGGCTACCGCCTGCAGCAGGCGGACATACTGTCGGGCCAGGCGCTCGATGCGCGGCCGGTCGAACAGGTCGGTGCTGTACTCCCAGCTCACGGTCAGCCCCGCCGGTCCCACCTGGGCGCTGACGGTCAGGTCGAACTTGGCGGTGCCGGTCTGCGGCGCCAGGGCCCGGACCGCGAGGTCGCCCAGGGTCAGGTTCTCCTCCGGGGCGTTCTGCAGGCCGAACATGACCTGGAACAGCGGCGTGTGGGACAAGGAGCGCTCCGGGCGAAGCTCGGAGACCAGGGTCTCGAAGGGCAGGTCCTGATGGGCATAGGCGTCCAGCGCGGTCGCCCGGACCTGGGCCAGCAGCTCGGCGAAGGGGTCGTCGCGCTGCACGGCGGTCCGCAGGACCAGGGTGTTGACGAAGAAGCCGACGAGATCCTCGGTCTGGCGCTGGGTGCGGTTGGCGATGGGGCTGCCGACCAGGATGTCGCTCTCGCCGGTCTGGCGGTGCAGCAGGGCGGCGAAGCCGGCCAGCAGGGTCATGAACAGGGTGGCGCCGCGGGACCTGCCGAGCGCCTCCAGCCGGGCGAGCAGGTCGGGCTCGATTGTGACGGCGAGCTGGGCGCCACGGGCGGTCTTCACGGCCGGGCGCTTGCGGTCGGCGGGCAGGTCGAGCAGCAGGGGGGCGTCGGCCAGCTGCGACCGCCAGTAGCCGAGCTGGCGCTCCAGGACGGCACCCTCCAGCCAGCCGCGCTGCCAGGCGGCGTAGTCGGCATAGTGCAGGGCGGGCGGCGCCAGGCCCGGTCCCTGGCCCAGGGCCTCGGCATAGAGCGCGCCGAGGTCGCGGACCAGCACGCCCAGCGACCAGCCGTCGGCGGCGATGTGGTGCAGGTTCACCAGCAGCACGTGGCGGTCCGGGGAGAGCCGCAGCAGGGTCAGGCGCAGCAGCGGGTCGTTCTCGAGGTCGAAGGGCTGGGCGGCATGCTCGGTCGCCCGGGCCTGCACGGCGGCGTCGTGATCGGTCGGGTCGAGACCGGACAGGTCCTCCACCAGCAGCGGGTCGAAGGGGTCGCGCAGGGAGAGGACGGGCTCGCCGGCCTGCTCGTGCAGGGACAGGCGCAGGCTCTCGTGGCGTCCGGTCAGCGCCACCAGCGCCCGGCGCAGGGCGTCCTCGTCCAGGGCGCCGTCCAGCGCCAGGGCGGCGGTGACGTTATAGGCCGCACTCGACGCGGACCCGTCCAGCTGGCCCCGATCCATCTGGCTGAGGAACCACAGCCGCTGCTGGGCGAAGGACAGGGGCAGGCTGTCGCGATCCGCGCGCGGCACGATCGCCGGCGGGGGCGGCGCATCCGTGCCGCGCCGGGCGGCCTCGATCGCGGCGGCCTGGCCGGCAAGGACGGGGTGCTCGAACAGCAGGCGCAGGGGGATGTCGACGTCGAAAGCCTGGCGGATGCGGGAGACCAGCTGGGTCGCCAGCAGCGAGTGGCCGCCAAGATCGAAGAAGCTCTGTCCGCTCCCGACCCGCTCCAGCCCCAGCACTTCAGCCCAGAGCCCGGCCAGCAGCTCTTCCTGCGGCGTTGCCGGCCGGTTGTCGGTTGGACCCTTGGCGCTCTCGGCCGGCGCCGGCAACGCGGCCCGGTCGAGCTTGCCGGTGATGGTCAGGGGCAGGTCGGCGACGGGGATCGCCTGGGCCGGAACCATATAGGCGGGCAGCCGCGCCCGGCACCAGTCCAGCGCCTCCTGCGGGCCGGCGGTGCCGCAGATATAGGCGACCAGGCGGGCGGCGTCGGGCCGGCCTGGCGGTGTCGAGAGCAGCACGGCCGCCTGGCGCAGGCCCGGATGGTCGCGCAGCACCGCCTCCACCTCGCCGGGCTCGACGCGGAAGCCGCGCAGCTTGACCTGCTGGTCCCGGCGCCCGACCACCTCCAGCGTGCCGTCCGGCAGTCGACGGGCGAGATCGCCGCTGCGGTACAGCCGGGAGCCCGGGCGGTGGGGATCGTCCTCGAAGACGGCGGAGTCCTGGCGCCAGTATCCCAGCGCCACATAGGGGCTGGCGATGGCGATCTCGCCGAACAGCTCGGCGGGCGCACCGGTGTCGTCCAGCAGCCCGATGCCGGTCCCCTTGACCGGATAGCCCACGGGGATGCCGAAGCGCGGCAGGGCGCTGTCGTGATCGGCGAAGAACTGCAGGGTGACCGTGGATTCGGTCGGGCCGAGCCCGTTGACGAACAGGCAGCCGGGCTCGAACCGGGCGCGGAAGGCGGCCAGATCGTGCCGGGTCACCGCCTCGCCGCCGAGGACGACGAGACGGGCGGCGGGCAGGCGGAGGTCCGGGGCGGTGCGGTCGAGCTCCGCGGTCAGGGCGCGGAACACGCTGGGCGTGGCATGGATCACCGTCACCGCTTCCTCCGCCAGCCATTCGGCCGCCTGGGACAGACCGGTGTTGCGGAGATCGACGGGATACAGCGATGCGCCGGTCAGTAGGGCGCCGTAGATGTCCATGACGGCGGCATCGAAAGCGTAGGAGGCGACCTGCAGGATCCGGTCGTCCGGGCGCAGCCGCAGGGCCTCGCTGTAGCGGCGGATGAAATGCCGCACGTTGCGATGGTTCTGCACCACGCCCTTGGGGCGGCCGGTCGACCCGGAGGTGTAGAGGATGTAGGCGACCGCATCGGCCGGCACCTCCGGAAGACGCTCCGCCGGGGCGCGGTCCAGCCCGTCGAGGTCGATCACCGTGCCGCTCTGAGCCGGGAGAGCGGCGGCGAGGTCGGCGGCAAGATCCGCCAGAGGTCCCGCCGCGACGATCAGGTCGGTGTCGACATCCTCCAGGATGGCGCGCAACCGGGCCGGCGGCTGGGCCGGGTCGAGCGGAACGTAGCAGCGCCCGGCCTGCAGGCAGCCGAGCATGGCGATCGCCATCCGCTCGTCGTGCGGCACCAGCAGGGCGACCCGCGCCGGGGCCGACCGGTCCAGAAGCTCGGCCGCCAGGGAACGGGCCGCGCGGTCCAGCGCGCCGTAGGTCAGCGCTGTCTGCGGGGTGCGGATCGCCACCCGGTCGGGATGCCGGGCCGCCCGATCGGCGAAGTGGTCAGGAATCGAGCGCTCGATCGCTCCGAACCGGATCGGCTCGCCGGTCGGCACCGGCATGGGACGCCGCGGCGGCAGCGGGTCGGGCAGCACCGACAGCGCGGCCAGGGGCGTGTCGGGGCGGGTCGCGATGCGGTCCAGCAGGGCGGTCAGGCACGCGCCGAGGAAGGCGATCGTCTCCGCCTCGAACAGGGCGGCGTTGTATTGCAGTGCCCCGTCGAGCGACCCGTCGGCCCTGTCCGTCAGGGTGAGGTTGAGGTCGAACTTCACCAGGTCGTCGCCGGCGGGCGTCAGCCGGGTCACCGAAAGGCCCTCCAGGGCGATCTCCTCGCGCCTGGTGTTGACCAGGTTGATCATCACCTGGAACAGGGGGTTGTGGCTGAGCGCGCGGGTCGGGCGCAGCTCCTCCACCAGATACTCGAAGGGCAGATCCTGGTGGGCGAAGGCCGACAGGGTCGCCTCGCGCACACCTGCGATCAGGTCGGCGAGGGTGCCGTCGCGGGGAACGGCGCTGCGCACCACCAGGGTGTTGAGGAACAGGCCGACCACCGGCTCGAGCCGGCTGTCCGGGCGGTTGGCGACCGGCACCCCGACGCACAGGTCGCGCTCGCCGCTGTAGCGGAACAGCAGCAGCTTGAAGGCGGCCAGCAGCACCATGAACAGGGTTGCGTCATGCCTGCGGGCCAGGGTGCGCAGGGCGTCGGCGCATTCCCGGTCGATATGCAGCGGCACCGCGCCGCCTTCATGCGCCTGTACCGCGCCGCGCGGATGGTCTGTCGGCAGCGCGGCGAGTTCCGGGGCGTCGCCCAGCCGGTCGCGCCAGAAGGCGCGCTGGCGGTCCAGGGCGTCGCTTTCCAGCCGGCGGCGCTGCCAGGCGGCGTAGTCGGTGTAGGTCAGCGCCAGGGCCGGAAGCTCGGCGGTCGCATTCCGCAGGCAGGCGCCGTACAGGCGTGCCAGATCGGCGATCAGCAGGTCGACCGACCAGCCGTCGGCGATGATGTGGTGCAGGTTGACCAGCAGCCGGTGCCGGCCCGCTGCGAGGCGAAGCAGTGTCAGCCGGAACAGCGGCCCCGTCGCCAGATCGAAAGGCAGGGCCGCATCGTCGTCGGCCAGGCGGGCGGCGTCCCGCTCGGCGGCCTCCGGCGCCCGGTCGCTCAGATCGCGCAGGACCAGCGGGTCGTAGCCAGGAAGCCGTCGCACGATCGGTCGGCCGTCGATGAAATTGAAGGCGAGGCGCAGGCTCTCGTGGCGCTCCACCAGGGCGCTCAGGGCGGCGCGCAGGGCGGCGACGTCCAGTCCGCCGGAAAGCTCCAGGGCGGCCGGCATGCTGTAGGCCGCGCTCGGCCCTTCCAGCTGGTCGAGGAACATCAGCCGCTGCTGGGCGAAGGAGGGCTCGGCGAGATCGTCCTGCGGCAGGGCGACGAGGGCCGGGCCGGCGGCGGCGCGGCCGGCGTCGAGATGGGCGGCGAGCCCGGCCAGGGTCGGTGCCTCGAACAGCGCGCGCAGACCGATGTCGGTGCCGAAACCGTCGGCGATACGGGCGACGAGCTGGACGGCGAGCAGGGAATGGCCGCCGAGCGCGAAGAAGCTCGCGTTCCGATCCACCGTGTCGAGCCCCAGCAGGGTTATCCAGATCTCCGCGAGCCGGGCTTCGGTGTCGCCCATTGGCGCGTCCGCGGCCGTCGACGCGACGGGCAGAGCCTCCAGGGCGCGGCGGTCCAGCTTGCCGTTCGGGGTCAGCGGCAGGCGGTCGCGAACCGTCAGCGTGTCGGGCACCATATAGGCCGGAAGCTGCCGCAGCAGCGCCGGCCGCAGGGCTTCCGGATCCTCGATGTCGACTCCGGTCAGATAGGCGGCCAGATGGTCCCCGGCGCCGGACCGGCGCACGACAACGGCGGCCTCCTCCACGCCCGGCTGGGCGCGCAGCACCGCCTCCACCTCGCCGAGTTCGATGCGGAAGCCGCGCAGCTTCACCTGCTCGTCGCGCCGGCCGAGATAGTCGAGGGTGCCGTCGCTCCGCCAGGCGACGATATCGCCGGTCCTGTAGTAACGCTCCCGCCGGCCGTCGACGGTCAGGTCCGCGAAGTGGCGGGCGTTCAGGTCGTCGCGTCCGCGATACCCGGTGCCGACACCGGCCCCGCCGATCAGCAGCTCGCCGGGAATCCCGACCGGTTGGGGCGTGTCCGCCGGATCGACCACCAGCAGGCGGACGTTGTCGATCGGCCGGCCCAGCGGCACGGCCGGAAGGTCTGCCGCCGGATCGACCGGGCCGGCGACCGCCACGTCGGTGCATTCGGTCGGGCCGTAGCTGTTCAGCACGACGGCATGGCAGGACGGATCGGCAAGCCAGGCGGCAAGACGGTCCCTCTGGATCGGCTCGCCGCCGAGGACGACGTGGCGCAGGGAGGCAAGGGCGGCCGGCGCGGACCGGCGCGGGCCCTCCAGGAGGGGATAGAACGCGCTCGGCGTGCAGTTGATCCAGGTGATCGCGTGCTTCGCCACGGCGGCGCGCAGGGCGGCCGGGTCGTAGCCGATCTCCAGTTCCGGGAAATGCAGCGCGGCCCCGCAGAGCAGCGGCGCGAACAGGTTCTTCTGGGTGAGGTCGAATCCCAGGGCGCTGACCAGGAGCCCCCGATCCCCGGGCCCCAGGTCGAGCGTCCGGCGGTACCAGTTCAGCAGGTTCGCGAAACCGCCATGGGTGACGCCGGCGCCCTTCGGCCGGCCGGTCGACCCGGAGGTGTAGATGACGTAGAGCGGATCGTCCGGCCCCGGCCCGCCGGCAGGGTCGGTGTCGGGCCGGCCTTCCAGAGCCTCGCCGATCGTGTCCAGCGCCAGGACGGGCACCGCGCCGGGCAGGCGGTCGGCGAGATCGGAGGTGGAGAGCACCAGCGAGGCTCCGGATTCCGAGAGCATGTAGGCCAGGCGCTCGACCGGGTAGGCCGGGTCGAGGGGCAGATAGGCGGCGCGGGCCTTGGCGACCGCGAGCAGGGCGACCACCGCCTGCGGCGTCGGGGCGAGGCAGACGCCGACCAGGGCGCCTCGGCCGATGCCGTGCTCGGCCAGCAGGTGGGCAAGCCGATTGGCGCGGCGGTTCAGTGTCGCGTAGTCGAGCGTCTCCCGGCGGCCGACCAGGGCCGTCGCGTCCGGTTGCAGGGCGACCTGGGCGCGGAAGCCGTCGACCAGGGTGTCCCAGGGCCGCTCGACCGCCGGGCCGCGGCCCCAGGCGCTCAGCCGACGGCGTTCCTCGTCGGAGCTCATCCGCAGATCGGCGAGCGGTAGGCTCGGCGCGTCCAGGGCGGCGCGCAGGAGCCGCTCGAAATGGGCGCTCAGCCGGGCGATCCGGTCCTCGTCGAAGATGTCGCGGCTGTATTCCCATCGGGTGGCGAGCCCGTCATCGGTCGGCTCGACATACAGGGTGAGGTCGAACTTGGAGGCCGTCAGCGGCGGCGGCATCAGCAGGGCCTCGGTCGCGCCGAAGGACAGGCGTTCCAGGGGGGCGTTCTGCATCACGAACATGACCTGGAAGACCGGGCTGCGGGATATCTCCCGCTCCGGCTGAAGGTGGTCGACCAGCAGCTCGAAGGGCAGGTCGGCATGGGCGTGGGCCCGCAGACTGCGGCGGCGGATGCGCGACACCAGCCCAGCGAAATCCGGCACGTCCCCGCCCGACCAGCGCAGGGCCAGGGTGTTGACGAACATGCCGATCAGGCCCTCGCAGGCCGTGTGACGGCGGTTCGACACCGGACAGCCGATCAGGATGTCGTCCTGGCCGCTGTAGCGGGAGAGCAGCAGGCCGAACGCGGACAGCACGGTCATGAAATCGGTGGCGCCGAGGCTGCGGCTCACCTCCCGCAGGCGGCGGGTCAGACCGGCATCCAGGTGGTGCTCCCAGAGACCGCCGGCATGGCTGCGGACCGGCGGGTGCGGGCGGTCGGCGGGCAGATCCAGTTGGGTCGGCGCGCCGTCGAGCTCGGCGGTCCAATGGGCAAGCTGGCGCTCCAGAACCTCGCCCTGCAGCCAGTCCTGCTGCCAGGCCGCATAGTCGGCGAATCCGATCTCGAGCGGCGGCAGGTCGGCCGCCTCGCCGGACAGGGCGGCCCGATAAAGCGCGGCGAACTCGCGCACCAGCAGGTCGATGGACCAGCGGTCGCTGACGATGTGGTGGATGTTGAACAGCAGCCGGTGGTCGGCGGTCCCGAGCCTTACCAGGTGAAGCCGGAACAGGGGACCCTCGGCCAGATCGAAGGGCTGGGCGGCGTGGCGCTCGGCGAGCCGGTCCGTCTCCTCCTCCGCGTCCCCTCGGTCGGTGAGGTCGGTGACCGTCAGGGGATCGTACGGCTCCAGCAGCCGGGCCTCGGGTGCTCCGTCGCGGGACGGGAACCGGCTGCGCAGACTGCCGTGGCGGGCGACCAGCCGGCACGCGGCCGTGCGCAGGGCGTCCACGTCCAGGGCCCCCCGCAGCGCGAGGGTCGCGGGCATGTTGTAGGTGGCGCTCGGCCCGTCCAGCCGGTCGAGGAACCACAGACGCTGCTGGGCGAAGGAGAGCGGCCGGGCGTCGGCTGTCGGGCGCGCCACGATCGGCGGCAGGGTCTCGCCGCCCCGCAGCTCGGCGATCCGGCGCGCCATACCGGCGACGGTCGGGTCTTCGAACAGGGCGCTCAGCGGCAGATCGGTGGCGAAGCTCTCCCGGATCCGGGCGATCAGCCGCATGGCGATCAGCGAATGGCCGCCCAGATCGAAGAAGCTCGCTGTGACGCCGACGCGGGCCAGGCCGAGGACGTCGGCCCAGAGCGCTGCCAGCAGAGCCTCGTCCTCGGTGCGCGGCGGGACGTCCGTGTCCTCCGCTTCGGGCGCCGGCTTCGGCAGAGCGCGCCGGTCGATCTTGCCGCTCGCGGTCTGGGGCAGGTGCGGCAGCAGGGTCAGGCTGCCCGGCACCAGCGGCGCCGGCAGGGTGGCGCGCAGATGGGCCAGGAGGTCGCTCCGCAGCGCGTCCTCCGTCGCCGCGCCGTCCGCCGGGGCGACATAGGCGGCGAGGCGCAGGGCCGCGCCGGATCCGACCGTCGCGACCGCGGCCTCTCCGACCGCCGGATGGGCGCTCAGCACCGCTTCGATCTCGCCCAGTTCGACGCGAATTCCGCGCAGCTTCACCTGGTCGTCGCGCCGGCCCAGATAGGCGAGCAGGCCGTCCGGGCGCCAGCGGGCCACATCGCCCGTCCGATAAAGCCGCCCATGGTCGGGATGGTCGACGAAACGCTCGGCGGTGAGGTCGGGTCGGCCGAGATAGCCCTGGGCCAGGGCGGCGCCGGCGATGCAGAGCTCGCCGGGGATTCCGATCGGAACGGGGCGTTCGCTGTCGTCGAGCAGGTGGATGCGGGTATTGGCGATCGGCGCGCCGATGGGGGTCAGCTCCTCCCAGGTCTCGGGCGTCTCCGGCAGGGTATAGGCGGTGACCACATGGCTTTCCGTCGGGCCGTAGTGGTTGTGCAGCCGGCACGTCGACCCGGCGAAGGCGGCGCGGATCGAAGGGGTGATGCGAAGCTGCTCGCCGGCGGTCACCACGTCGCGCAGGCAGGGCGGCAGGCCCCCGTCCGCAGCGCTTTCGGCCAGATGCTGCAGGGCGACGAAGGGCATGAAGACGCGCTCGATCTCCCGGGCCGCGATCCAGTTCAGCAGCGCCCGTCCGTCGCGCCGCCGTTCCTCGTCGATCAGGACCAGCGTGCCGCCGCCGCACCAGGTTGAGGCGATCTCCTGGAACGCTACGTCGAAGGTGAGGGCGGTGTATTGCAGTGTGCGGGCGGGGGCGGAGAGGCCGGGCTGGGTCTTCTGCCAGGTCATCAGGTTGACCATCGCCCGGTGCGGCATGGCCACGCCCTTGGGCCGGCCGGTGGAGCCGGAGGTGAACAGCAGATAGACCAGATCGTCCGGTCCGGCCGGGCAGGCGGGCACGTCAGCATTGCCGTGGTTCAGCACCCTGGCGTCCGGTGCGAGGACGACCACCGTCGCCGCCGTCTGCGGCAGCCCATCGGCGGTGGCGGCATCGGCGAGCACGACCTTGGCGCCGCTGTCGACCAGCAGGAAGGACAGCCGTTCCGCCGGGTCCTGGGGGTCGATCGGCAGGCATGCGCCGCCGGCGCGCAGCACCGCGAGAAGGGCGATCATCTGCTCCGTCCCGCGCGGCAGGGCGAGGGCGACCACGTCGTTCGGGCCGACGCCGAGATCCTGCAGGTGATTGGCGAGCCGGCAGGCGCGGATGTCCAGCGCGCCATAGGTCAGCCGGCGCTCGCCGTCTTCCACTGCGACGGCGGACGGGTCCCGCATTACCTGCCGGGCGATGAGGTCGGCGAGGTTTCTTGCCCGCGGCAGCGGCGCCTCGGTCCGGTTCCAGGCGGCGATCTGGGCGGCTTCCGCCTCGGACAGCAGGGGCAGCGCGTCGATGCTGCCATCGCTCCGGTCGAGCAGGTGTGCCAGCAGGTGCTCGAAATGGCCGGCCATCCGCGCAACCGTGGCGTCGTCGAACAGCGCGCTGGCGTATTCCCAGGTCAACCGCAGGCCGTCCGGGCGGTCGAGCACGGTGAGGGTGATGTCGAACACTGCCCCCCGCTGTCCGCCAGCGAGCATCCCGGTGAACAGGCCCTGGTCCGACAGCGTCTCGCCCCGTTCGCGCTCATAGACGAAGGCGACCTGGAACAGGGGCGAGCGGCTGCCGTCGCGCTCCGGCTTCAGATCCTCCACCAGCAGCGGGAACGGGTAGTCCTGGTGCTCCAGGGCGGCGAGGACGGTGTCCCGTAGCGCCGCCAGATAGTCGGATGTGCCAATCCCTTCGCCGGGCCGCAGGCGCAGCACCACCGGGTTGACGAAATACCCGGCGAGGTCGGCGGTCTCCGGACGGGTCCGGCCGAGCATCGGCGAGCCGACGAGGATCTCGCGCTGGCCGCTATAGCGCTGCAGCAGGATCCCGAAGGCGCCCAGCAGCAGGACGTAGGGGGTGACGCCGAGGCGCTGGGCCGCGGCCCTGACCGCGGCGCTCGCGTCGGCATCGAGATCGCGGACCAGGGTGGCGCCGACATAACTCTGCTTGGCGGGGCGCGGCCGGTCGGTCGGCAGGTCCAGCACCGGCAGGTCGCCGTCCAGTTCCCGCATCCAGAACGCCCGGGCGTCCCGGCCGGCATCGGAGCGGACCCAGGCGCGGGACGCCGCCACGTGGTCGCCATAGGACCAGGGCAGCGCCGGCAGATCGGCCTGCGCCGCGCCGATCTCCGCCAGGTAGAGGACGGACAGGTCGCGTAGCAGAATCTCCAGCGAGCGGAAATCGACGATGCTGTGGTGCGCGGCGACGACGAGGACCGGCGTGGGCAGGGTGCCGTTGGCCGCACCGGTCAGCAGGTGCCAGCGCGCCGGCGGGGCCGCCTCCAGGTCGAAGGGCGCATCGCCGACCGCCGCAATGGCCGCCTCCAGCCCGCTCGGATCCAGTCCCATGGCGTCGGTCACCGTGAGATCGACGACCGGCTCGCTCAGCACGTCGCGATAGGGGTGGCCGCCGCGGGTGGCGAAGCGGGTGCGCAGGACGTCGTGGCGCCGGGTCAGGGCTCGCAGCGCCCGCCGCAGCGCCTCAATGTCCAGGTCGCGGCGCAGCCGGTCGGCGTACAGGGTGTTGTAGGCGAGGTTGCCGCGGTCGAGCTCGTAGATGAACCAGAGCGCCTCCTGGCCCAGCGACAGGGCGTCGGCGCCCGCCTCCTGCTCGGCGGCGCGACCGCCGCTCCGGCTCAGATAGTCGATCAGCGCCGGCTTGCGGGCGCGGATCTGCGCCAGAACCTCGTCGCCTAGCGCCGCGCTGGGGCCGCGGTAGCGGATCTGGCCTTCCGACAGGGACAGTTCGACGTTCCGGTCGGCGAGGCTCTTCACGAACTCAGCAATCGTCATATCTGGCCTGCGATCCACGCGGTTTCGGGTTTCTCGGGGGTGGGGTCGGTCCGGCGGCCGGCTTCCAGCCGTACCGCCAGGTCGTCGAGGGTCTGGGTGCCGAGCAGCGCCGGCAGGTCCACGGTCACCCCGAACTCCCGTTCGATGAGGGTGCGGACCTCCATCGCCAGCAGGGAGTCGATGCCGAGGAGGGGCAGGGGCGCGTCGGTCTTCACCCGGTCGGCCGGGAAGCCCAGGACCTCGCCCAGACGCTGGATCAGCCAGGCGCGGGGCGAGGCCGCGGGTCCGGTATCCGGACGGCCGAGGGAGATAGGCGGTTCGGACGGCGCCACGCCGTCGAACAGCCCGGTCGCCCGCCGGCTGCGGTACAGGGCGGCGAACCGCGGCCAGTCCACATCCGCCAGCACGGTCTGAGGGTCACCGGTTTCCAGGACGGCCGGCAGGTGCGACAGCAGGCCGTCGACCGGGAGGGGGGTGAGACCGATCCGGCGGAGGTCGCGCCCGGTATCGGCGTCGACCAGCGTGGTGTCGGCGAGGGGGCCGAGATCGAGGCTGCTTGCTGGAAGGCCGAGCGCCCGGCGATGGGCGCAGAGCCCGTCGAGAAAGGCGTTGGCCGCGCTGTAGGAGATCTGGTGGCGACCGCCCCAGACGCCGGCGATGGACGCGCTGCAGAGGAAGAAGTCCAGCGGGTCGTTCAGGGTGGCCTCGTGAAGCGCCCAGGCTCCGGCCGCCTTGGCCGACAGGGTTTCCTCACATTCGGGCCAGGTGAGGTCGGCGAGGTTGCGCCGCTCGCCCAGTCCGGCCGTATGGACCGCCCCGCGCAGCGGCGGCCCGTCGGACCGCCAGCGGTCGATCTGGCGCACGAGCGCCGGGCCGTCGGCGATGTCTAGGGCGGCGACGTCCACGCGGGCGCCCAGCTCCCGCAGCGCCGCAACATGCGCCCTGGCCTCGGGGGTGGAGGGGCCGCGCCGCCCGATCAGCAGCAGCCGTCCGGCTCCCCGGCGGGCCAGCCACAGGCCGATCGCCCGGCCCAGACTCCCGAACCCGCCGGTGATCAGGTAGCTGCCGTCCGGGCCGATGGACGGCGTGTTGCCCGTGTCGGAGATCCGACGGACCAGACGCGGCGCCAGGAGGCCGCCGTCCCGGACCGCTGCCTCCCGCGGTCCGTCCTCCAATAGAAGGACCGAGGCGAGCAGCGGAGCGAGGGCGTCCGTGGGCGTCTCGCCCGGCAGATCCAGCAATCCGCCCCAGACGGACGGCGCCTCCAGCGCCAAGCTGCGGCCGAACCCCCAGAGAGCGGCGTCGGCGAAGCCATCCAGGCGATCCTGCGGCGACGCGGCCATGGCGTCGCGGGTGACGATCCAGAGGGGCGCCGGATGCGGCAGCGCTTGCAGGGCCTTGGACAGCCCCAGGACGCTCGCCAGTCCGCCGCCGCGCGGGTCCGACAGGCCGTCCGACCCCGACGCTGCGGTCTCGTCCAGGCACCAGAGGTGGACGACGCCGACCAAGGGACCGATCTCGTCGAGCAGGGCCCGGGCGGCGGCCTCGTCCCCGGGGAGCAGGTTCCGGCGGGCACCGTTCAGCGGCGCCTTGTAGATCGGCGTGCAGCGCTGGCCCTGGGCCTCCAGGGCGGCGCAAAGGGCGTCTCCCATCCCGCCGTTGTCGGACAGGATCAGCCAATGGCCGGTCGGCTTGGAGGTCGGGGGTAATGGGGCGGGCACCGGCTGCCACGCGAGGGCGTATCGGCCGAGCGCAGAGGGTCGGGCGAAGTCGGGTGCGTCGACCCAGTAGCGCTCGCGCTCGAACGGATGTCCCGGCAGATCGACCCGGCGCAGCGGCAGTCCGGCATAGAGGGCGCGCCAGTCCGGGCCCGAACCATCGACATAGCGACGGGCGACAGCCTCCCACTCCTGCACGCTGGCGGTGGCTGCGGATGCCGGGGTCGGGTCGGGTCGGGCCGCGGCGGGCGCCGTTCCGGCCAGGGCAGCGGCGTGGTCGCCGTCGGTCAGCCAGGCGTTCAGGGAGGCGGCGAGGTCCGCGGTGTCCCGCCCGAGCACGGCCAGCCGATGACCGAAATGATCGCGGCCGCAGGCGGCGGTGAAGCAGAGATCGGCGGCGGCGTCGTCGCTATCGGCCAGGGCATCGGCCGTCGTGCGGGCCAGCACCTTCAGCGCCGCCGGGCTTTTCGCCGAGAGCGGCAGAAGGTAGCGGCTGAAGGCGAGGATGCCGCGGCCGGCCGGCGGCGGGGCCTGTTCGACCACGAGATGGGCGTTGGTGCCGCCGAAGCCGAAGGAACTCACGCCGGCCCGCCGCACACCGTGGGGCCGCGGCCAGGGCTCGCGGCCGGCCGGCAGCCGCATCGCCGTCTGCGCCCAGTCGATGCGCGGCGACGGCGGGACCGAATGCAGGCTGGCGGGAACCTCCCCCGCGGCCAGGGACAGCACGACCTTCTGCAGTCCGACCACGCCGGCGGCGGATTCCAGATGGCCGATATTGCTCTTCACCGAGCCGATCATCAGCGGCCGGGACCGGTCTTCCGCGCCGAACACCGCCTGCAGCGCGCCGGCTTCGATCGGGTCGCCCAGGGCCGTGCCGGTGCCGTGGGCCTCCACATAGTCGATATCCGCCGGGTCCAGATCGGCCTGGCGCAGGGCGCGGCGGATCACCCGCTCCTGGGCCGGTCCGTTGGGGACGGTGAGGCCGCTGGTGCGTCCGTCCTGGTTGACCGCCGAGCCGCGGATCACCGCCAGGATCCGGTTGCCGTCGCGCCGCGCCTCGTCCAGCCGCTTGAGCACGACGATCCCGCAGCCCTCGGAGCGCACGAAGCCGTCCGCCGCGGCGCCGAAGGCCTTGCAGCGGCCGTCCGGGGCCAGCATCCGGGCGCGGGAATGGTTGAGCGTGACCGTGGGGTCGAGCAGCAGGTTCACGCCGCCGGCGACCGCCATGTCGCACTCGCCGTTCCGCAGGCTCTGGCAGGCCTGGTGGATCGCCACCAGCGAGGAGGAGCAGGCGGTGTCGATGGCGAGGCTCGGCCCTTCCAGCCCGAGGAAGAAGGACAGCCGGTTCGCCGCCACGCTCAGCGCGTTGCCGGTGCCGAGATAGGCGTCGATGGCCTCGGGGTCCCGGGTAAGCCGGTGCAGGTAGTCGTTGGTGCTGATGCCGATGAAGACGCCGGTCTGGCTGCCGGCCAGGCTGCTCGGCGGAATGCCGCCCTGTTCCAGCGCCCGCCAGCACACTTCCAGGAGCAGACGCTGCTGCGGGTCCAGGTGGCGGGCCTCGCGGGGCGAGATGCCGAAGAACACCGGGTCGAACAGCTCGATCCCGTCGACGAACCCGCCATGGCGGGTCTGGATCGTCCCGGGGAGCTCCGGGTCCGGCGAGTAGAAGCGCGTGTTGTCCCAGCGGCTGGCCGGAATTTCGGTGATCGCGTCCACCCCGTCGCGCAGCATTTCCCAGAACCCGCGCGGATCCGTCACGCCGCCGGGCAATCGGCACCCCATGGCGACGATGGCGATGCCATCGCTCGGGGCCACCGACACCGGGTCGGATCGGACGGCTCCGGCGTCGGCCAGGTCGGCGAGCGCCAGAACCTGATCGGCGAGACGCGCCGGGGTCGGGTGGTCGAACGCCAGCGTGGCGGCGAGCGGGCGGCCGAGATCGCTCTGGAGCCGGTTGCGCAGCTCGATCGCGTTCATGGAGTCGAGGCCCTGGTCGAAGAAGCCGCGATCCGGGTCGAGGGAGGAGGGCTCGACCCCGCGCATCGCCGCGACATGGGCGAGGATCGCGCGCAGCGCGGCGGCCGGCCGATCGGCGGGTGGCAGTGCTGCGAGCGCCGACGTCAGTCGGGCGACCGGGGTCGCCGGCGCCGGCAGGGCGGCGGTGCCGCCGTCGATCAGCGGATGGGTCAGCCGGCTGTCCCGGCGCCGGGGCAGCTGGGCGAGATGCGGGACGTCCAGGGCGAGCGCGCGTTCGAACGCATCGAGGCCCCTGTCCTCGACAATCGGGGCGAGCCCGTGCTCGGCGAGGCGACCGGCCAGCCGCGCGTCGGCGGACGCGTCGGACCAGGCGCTCCAGCTCACGCTCTGCGCCGTTAGGCCGCGGCTGCGGCGGACCAGGGCGAGCGCGTCCAGGAAGCTGTTGGCTCCCCCATAGGCGGCCTGGCCCGGATTTCCCAGCAGGCCGCTGGCCGAGGATAGGAGCACGAAATGGCGCACGGGGTGGGTGGCGGTCAGACGGTGCAGGGCCCAGGCGCCGAGCACCTTCGGCCCCATCACCGCCGCGATCCGATCCGGCGACTGGGTGTGCAGGAGACCGTCGTCGAGATGCCCCGCCGCATGGACGATCCCCCCCAGCGCCGGCCAACCGCGGGGCAGGGACGCGACGGCGGCGGCAAGCGCGGCCTCGTCGGCGACGTCGACCGGCTCGATCCGGATCTCGACCCCCCGTGCCCGCCAGTCCTCGATCCGGGCGGCCGCCGTCCCGTCCGGCGCGCGGCGACCCAGCAGCAGGAGATGGCGCACGCCGAGGTCGATAAGCCGGCCGACGAGCAGGCGCCCCAACCGGCCGAGACCGCCGGCGATCAGCCAGGTATCGCCGAGATCGGCCTGGTTCGCCTCGGGCAGGGGCGTCGGATCGAGGCGCAGGGCGAAGCGCTCGGCGCCGCGCCGCATGATTTCGTCTCCGGGGAGGGCAAGGGCCATCTCCGTGGAGATCTGTTCGGCCGCCGATCCCGAGGTCCCGTCGACGTCGAGAAGAGTGACGCGCCAGTCCGGATGCTCCCGGCGCAGCGACCGTCCCAGGCCCCAGACGGTCGCCTGCAGCAGACCGCCGCCGGTGCCCTGCGACGCGCCGACGCCGTCCCCGGTAACGAACCGGAGCGTGACCGGGCGCCGGTTCTGGCGCGCCAGCAGACGGGCGAGGGCGGCGAGGCGACCGTGCAGATCGGCCAGCGGCGCGGCGATGTCGGCAGCGGAAAGCCCGTTCGGATCCGGCAGGTCGAGCGGCCAGCAGCACAGGACGGTCAGGGGGGCTGTTCCCTCGGGCAAGGCTTCGGGAAGGTCGCCGATCCTGAGCGCGACCTCGGCCCCGGCGGTTGTCAGCGTCCGCGCCACCACGGCACCGGTCCCCGACCGGTCGGCGAGAACGAGAAACGCGCCTGCCATGGGTTCCAGCGGCGGTTCGGCCGGCGCCGCAACCCAGAAGGGCACGTAGGCCCAGTCCGCCACATCGACTGCCGCCGCGGGCACCCGGTCGGGCGCGAGATCCAGCAGGGCGCGCCGCAGACCGGCGGCGGCATCGCATTGCGCCGGACGGGGCGGCAGCGGGAATCGCTCCCGGCGGAGCGGGTAGCCCGGCAGATCCGGAATCTCGGCCCTCGGCACGGCGGGTTGGAACGCGGCCCAGTCCGGGTCCAGTCCGGCGGTGTACAGAGCGGCCATGGTCTCGGTCACGGACGTCCAGTCGTCCTGCCCGTCCCGCAGGCTTGCCAGCCATAACCCGTCCCCGACGTCGTCGGTCTGGGTGCCGAGGGCGGTG
Source organism: Thalassobaculum sp. OXR-137 (assembly GCF_034377285.1). Taxonomy (NCBI): domain Bacteria; kingdom Pseudomonadati; phylum Pseudomonadota; class Alphaproteobacteria; order Rhodospirillales; family Thalassobaculaceae; genus Thalassobaculum; species Thalassobaculum sp. OXR-137. The sequence goes on from NZ_CP139715.1 coordinate 3,372,239, forward strand.
AGCAGCGGCTTCGGTCCGATCTCCAGGCACACCCGGTGGGTCGCCCGCAGGTACCGCAGACCATCGGCGAACCGGACCGGGGCGCGCAGATGCCGGGTCCAGTACGCCGCGTCGGGGGCGGTTTTCAGAACCGCGCCATCGACGTTGCCGATGAGCGGTATCGACGGGGCGGCGAAGTCGAAGCGGCGCGCGACGACGTGGAACGCCTCCAGGATCGGGTCGAGCAGCGGCGAATGGAACGCGTGTGAGACCGGCAGGTATCGGCTGCGCAGCCCGTCCGCCTCCAGACCGCGCCGGATCTCCTCCAGAGCCTCGCGTCGGCCGGAGAGGACGGTGTTGCGCGGCCCGTTGACGGCGGCGACCGAGACGCTTTGCGAGCGCGCGCCGATCCGTTCGGCCGCCGTCGCCTCGTCGGCCTGTACCGCCAGCATGGCCCCGTCCAGGGGAAGTCCCTGGATCAGCCGCGCGCGGGAAGCGATCAGGCGCAGGCCGGTCTCCAGGTCGAAGACTCCGGCCAGGCAGGCCGCCACATACTCGCCTACGCTATGTCCCAACAGGATCGACGGCCGCACTCCCCAGCGCTGCCAGAGCCGGGCCAGCGCGTATTCCAGGGCGAACAGAGCTGGCTGGGTATAGGCGGTCTGATTGAGCTGCCGGTCGTCGTCGCCGAACATCACCGACAGCAGCGAGCGGTCCAACTCCGTCGCAAGCATCCGGTCGCAACGGTCCAGATCGTCCCGGAAGCCACCGTCGCTCTCGTAGAGTGTCCGGCCCATGCCGAGATACTGGGAGCCCTGGCCGGTGAACAGGAACGCCACGCCCGGCGCCTGGGACGGCGCTTCGACGGCCGTGGCACCGACGAGCTGCTCCGCCAGCCCGTCCAGCGTCTGCGCCGTCACGGCGATCCGGTGGCGGAACTGCGCCCGGCCCGTCGCCGCCGCCCGGCACAGGGCGGCGGGCGGCAGATCGGCGGCTTCCCGGCAGAGCGCGCCGTACCGGCGGGCGAGGTCGCCCAGGGCATCGGGATGTGCGGCGGACATCGCCAGCAGGTACCGGGACCGGTGGGCTGCCGTTTCCGGCTGGGCCAGGTCGTCTTCCGGTGCCTCTTCGAGGATCACGTGGGCGTTGGTGCCGCCGAAGCCGAAGGAACTCACCCCGGCGCGCATCGGCCCACCCGAGGGGAAGTCCTGCAGCTCGGCCGGTACGGAGAACCGGGTTCCGTCCAGCCGGATCAGCGGGTTGAGCGCATCCAGCCCGGGCTGCGGCGGGATCTTGCGGTGCTGCAGGCACAGCACGGCCTTCGCCAGCCCCGCGATCCCGGCGGCAGCCTCCAGATGGCCGATAGCCGCCTTCGCGGATCCGATCAGGCAGGGACGGCCGGCCGGTCCGCCGGGACCGAGGACCGCCTGAAGCGCCTCGACCTCGATGGGGTCGCCGAGCCGGGTGCCGGTGCCGTGCGCCTCCACATAACCGATGGTGTCCGCCTCGACCCCGGCAGCCGCGAGCGCATCGCGGATCGCCCCCTGCTGGGCGGCGGGATTGGGCGCGGTCAGCCCGTTGCTGCGCCCGTCCTGGGTCACCGCGGAGCCGTGGATGACGGCGAGGATCCGGTCCCCGTCGCGCCGGGCCGCCGCCAGGTGCTTGAGCACGACGACGGCGCAGCCTTCCCCCCGCACATATCCATCGGCGGCGGCATCGAACGTCCTGCTGCGACGGGTCGGGGACAGCATCCCTGCGCGTTCCAGCGCCAGCTGGAGATGCGGACCGCCGATCAGGTTGACCCCGCCGGCCAGGGCCACCGCGCAGTCGCCGTTGCGCAGGCTCTGACAGGCCTGGTGGACGGCCACGAGGGACGACGAACAGGCGGTGTCGATGGCCAGGCTCGGGCCGCGCAGGTCGAACTGGTAGGACAGCCGGTTGGCGGCCATGCTGAACGCCATCCCGGTACCGCTATAGGCCCCGACCAACCCCTCGGCGTCGCCGCGGCTGACGCGGTCCAGGGCGAAATCGGCCGAGGAAATCCCGATGTAGACACCGGTGCGCGACCCCTTCAGGCGGTCCGGCGGAATCCTTGCGTGTTCCAGTGCCGACCATGCCGTTTCCAGGAGCAGGCGCTGCTGCGGGTCCATGTCCCGGGCCTCGCTCGGGGGCAGTCCGAAGAACCCGGCGTCGAAACAGTCGGCATCCTCCAGGAAGCCGGCCTCGACCCCCGGCAGGCGCGCATCGGCGCGGATCGCGCAGCGTCCCTCGCGCAGCAGTTCCCAGAAGGCGGCCGCATCGGGCGCGCCGGGCAGACGGCAGGCCAGGCCGACGATGGCGACCGGGTCGTGCCGGGTCGGGCCGTCAGCGCGGGGCGCCGGTGTCGCGTCCGCTGCCGTCAGGTGTTCGCAGAGGGCGGCGATGGACGGATGGCGCCAGAGCAGCGTCGGGCTGAGCGGTCCGGTGCCCAGACGGTCCTCCAGCGCACCGACCAGGGCGACGGCGGCGCGGGAGTCCAGGCCGAGGTCGGCGAAGGGCGCGTGCCGATCGATTTGACCGAACGGGCGTCCCGTCGTCCGGGCGATGTATCCGGCCAGCCAGGACTGCAGGTTGGCTGCCTCCGGGACCGAGGGGCCGGGCGCTGCGACGGGGTCGGCGGCCCGCCACCGGGCGATCGGTTCGAGGCTGTCGTCCAGGAAGGCCTGACGGCAGGCGCGGCGCTGAACCTTGCCGCTGGAGGTCTTGGAGATCCGCCCGCGGCCAATCACCTGAATCTCCGAGACCGCCAGTCCGTGCCGTTCCGAGAGAGCGCCGCGGAGCGCGCCGAACACCGGCGACCAGTCGTGCCGGCGGGTTCCGGCCTCGGCCAGGATTACGAGACGTTCCTGTCCGTCGCGGTCGACCGAGACGGCGGCGCAATGCTCTCGGCGGAGGTCGGGGCAGGCATCCAGGACGGTCCATTCGATGTCCTGGGGGTAGTGGTTCACCCCGGCGATCACGATGAGGTCCTTCAGTCTGCCGCTGACGTGCAACTCCCCGTCCCGCAGGAAACCGAGATCGCCAGTGCGCAGGAACGGGCCGGCCGCCGGATCGTCTGCGAGACGGGCCCTGAACGTCGCCTCGGTGTCCTCCGGGCGCTGCCAGTAGCCGAGGGCAACGCTGGGGCTGGCCACCCAGATCTCCCCGACCCGGTCGGGCGGACAGGCGGCGCGTGTCGTCGGATCGACGATCCGCAGGTCGGTGCCGGGCCGGATCCGGCCGCAGCCGACGGACACGCGCCGGACCTTCTCGGGCGTGTCGGCGTCGGCCGGGATGACCGCGTCGCGCTCGAGCGCGTCGGCCCGCAGGGTCAGATAGGTCGGTGCCGCGCCATGGGTCTTGGCACTGACGAACAGGGTCGCCTCCGCCAGCCCATAGGCCGGGTAGAAGGTCTCGGCCCGAAAGCCGCAGGGAGCGAACGCCTCGGAGAACCGGCGCAGGGTCTCGGCCCGCACCGGCTCGGCGCCGTTGCCCGCGACCCGCCAGCGGGACAGGTCCAAATCCTCGCGCTGCGTGCCGGTGACCCGCTCCAGGCAGAGCTCGTAGGCGAAGTTCGGGGCGTGGCTGTGGGTGGCGCCGAAGCGCGAGATCGCCTCCAGCCAGCGCGAGGGACGCTTCAGCAGGGTGAGCGGCGAGAGGACGTAGCAGTCGGTGCCGCTGTAGAGCGGCCGCAGCAGCCCCTCCACCAGACCGTAATCGTGGAAGTAGGGCATCCAGGTGACCGACACGCTGTCGCCGGCGCAGTCGAACCCGTCATGCAGATAGCGCAGGTTCGCCAGCACGTTGCCGTGGGTCAGCATGACCCCGCGCGGCGTTCCGGTGGAGCCGGAGGTGTATTGCAGATAGGCCAGGTCGTCGGCGGCGATAGGCGGCCGCGGCTCGGTTTCCACGTCCGCCAGCGCGAGGGTATCGGTCGCCAGCCAGTGGACGCCGGGCAGGGCGTCGGCCATGCGCTCGGCCAGATCCTGTTGCAGGGCGGCCGTCGTCAGGATCGCGTCCGCCTCCGCATCGGCGACGATCGCCTGCAGGCGGGGCAGGGCATGCTTCAGGCGGACCCCGTCCGGCGGCGGTACCGGGACCGCGACGATGCCGGCCTCCAGGCAGCCGAAAAAGGCGGGCAGCACGTCCAGTCCCGGCGGATAGAGCAGCAGCGCCCGGCTGCCCGGCGCGCGCTTGGCCAGCAGCCCGTTCGTCACCGCGCGGGCGCGTCGACGCAGCGTGGGGTGGTCGAGGCTCGCGGCGATCTCGCGGCCGTCCTGCAGGAAGTAATAGCGCCCCGAACTTCCGCCGGCACGGCGCTCAAGCAGGCCAGAGAGGGTCCGCGGCGCTTGGGCGCCGGTCGCGGGATCGGTGCCGAGCGCGGTATCGCCGGCGGTCAGAGCCTTCTGCACGTGTCGTCGCGCCATGCGGATACCCGGGAGCCGAGATGAAAAGGGCGTTACGCGACAAGGGTTCGCATAACATGTTATTCATACTCGTATAGATTGCGCCTCATCACAAGAGGGTTTTTCGCGGGATCGTATTAACGTGGATCGTCTGAGTTGACCGCAGTGTCCCTGATGCCCGCAGTAAAATTGAGTTAAGGGCAGAAAATCGGCGGTCGATGGCGCAGGGCTGCGATCTAGAGCATCGCCGCACGATGCAACTTTTATGATCTATCCCAGGCCCTCAGGGTTTCATATAAGGATATGAGCTAGTGGATTTTTCCACTCATACTAATGTGTCGGCGAGGGTGGGCCAGCCTATGGACCTGTTGAAACTCATCCGCCGCGAGTCTAAGGCGTCGTGGCTGGGCTTCGCGTTCCTGGCGGCGATATCCGGATTGGCGAACGCGCTGATCCTGGCGGTGATCAATCTGGCGGCGAGCGATGCCGCCGCGATCGACGACGACCGCCGCACCTATCATCTCTCGATCTTCCTCGCGGTCACCGGCATCTACATCGTCTCCCAGCGCAGCGTGATGATCTCCTCCACCCGGGAGGTCGAGGAGATGATCCACAAGATCCGGATGCGGCTGATCGAGAAGATCAGGACGGCGGATCTCGGCCCGCTGGAACGGATCGGCCGGTCCTTCATCTATGCCAGCATCAACAAGGACACCCTGACCCTGTCCCAGGCGGCGCAGTCTCTGGTGGTCGGTGCGCAATCGGCCATCCTGATGCTGTTCACCCTGCTGTACATCGCCTGGCTGTCGCGGATCGCCTTCGTGGTCTGTGTCACCTTCATCGGCGTCGCGTCGTGGCTCTACATGAAGAACCTGCGGGGGCTGAACGCCGACCTGCAGCTGGCGGCGGCCGAGGAGAATCGGCTGTTCGACCTGCTCACCGACCTGCTGGAGGGGTTCAAGGAAGTCCGGATGAACGCCGCGCGCAGTGACGCGCTGTACGCGGATCTGGCCGCTATCTCCGCCCATGCGGCGGAAAAGAAGAAGGAGAGCCAGTCCGGGATCGCCCGAAGCTTTATCTTCTCGCAGACGATGTTCTATTTCCTGGTCGCCGCGATGGTCTTCCTGGTGCCGCAGGTCGGCAAGATCTTTCACGACCTGGGCAGCAGCTATCCTGAGGTGGTGATCCAGACGGCGACGGCGACCCTGTTCCTGATCGGGCCGGTCAGCTTCCTGGTCAACTTCATGTCGATCTTCGCCAACGCGAACTCGGCCGCCGAGAACATCGAGCGATTGGACACGACCCTTTCGGCGGCGGTCAGTGGCAGCCGCGACGGGCCGGCGGACCCGCTCGGTCCCGATTTCGAGGAGTTGGAGCTGCGCGGCGTGAGCTACCGCTACAGCGACCCGAAGGCGGATCGCCCCTTCGTCCTCGGCCCCCTGGACCTGCGGGTCAAGCGGGGGGAGATGATCTTCGTAACGGGCGGCAACGGGTCGGGGAAGTCGACCCTGATCAAGTTGCTGGCCGGTCTCTACTACCCTGCCGCCGGCCGCATCCGGATCGACCGGCAGGATATCGGGCCCGAAACCTACGAGGCCTACCGCAACCTGATCTCCATCGTGTTCGCCGACTTCCATCTCTTCAGACGGCTCTACGGCATCGACCACAGCGACCGGGACAGGGTCCGCGCGCTGATGGAGCGTATGGAGATCCAGGACAAGGCCCAGCTGATCGACGGGGAGTTCTCCACCATCGAACTCTCTACCGGCCAGCGCAAACGGCTGGCCCTGGTGGTCAGCCTGCTGGAGGACCGGCCGATTTACATCTTCGACGAATGGGCGGCCGACCAGGATCCCGAGTTCCGGCGCAAATTCTACCGCGAGATCCTGCCGGAGATGAAACGGGCGGGGAAAACCATCCTCGCCGTCACCCATGACGATCATTATTTCGACGTGGCCGACCGGCGCATCCACATGACCGAAGGCCGGCTGGTGGAGATGCCGACGGCAGGCGACTGACCGCGCCGGAGATAGGGTTTGAGTATCCAGTTATTATATGTCTATGATTGAAGGTCGGTATTCATAAGCAATTTATGGCACTCCCTCGACTTCTCACGGGGGCTGGTGCCTGAGCCGGCGTGATGGAGCCCGGAGCCGGCCGCATGAACGCTCTGAAAGCCCTGTTTCTACGCAATCTGCCGGGAGTGACCGTCACCGTCATGATCCTGGCCTTCCTGGCGATCTATTTCGCGCCGAACAGCGTGATCACGATCCCGGCCGGCTCTGTCGGCGTGCTGTGGAAGCGGTTCGACGGCGGGACCGTCACCGACCGCTTCTACCGGGAGGGCAACCGTTTCGTGCTGCCCTGGAACAAGATCGTCAAATACGACGCCCGCATGCAGCGGGTGAACGAGAACTACGACATCATCTCGTCGAACGGTCTGACCATCGGGGCGAACATCACGGTGCGCTACCGCATCGCCCGCGAGCGGATCGGCCTGCTGCACAAGTATCTCGGGCCGGACTACCTGACCACCATCCTGATGCCGAAGATCGGCGCCATCGCCCGGGCGGAGGCGGCGAAATACTCCCCGGTCCAGCTCTACTCGACCAACCGTGAGGATGTGGAGGAGGCGATCCTGGTCCTGGCGCGGCGCCAGCTCGAACAGGTGAGCGAGGATGTGGCGGCGACCGAACGCGGGCAGCGGGTCTCGGAAGGGCTGACGGATCTTGCGGCTGGCCCGGGAACGCTGATCGAGCTGCACGATGTGATGTTCCGCAGCATCGCCCTGCCGTCCCTCGTGCGCGACGCGATCGAACGCAAGGAGGAGCAGTACCACGTCAATCTGGAATACGACTTCCGCATCGAGCGCGAGCGCAAGGAGAGCGAGCGCAAGGCGATCGAGGCGCTGGGCATCCAGGAGTTCCAGCGCATCGTGAATGACGGGATCACCGACGCCTATCTGCGCTGGAAGGGGATCGACGCCACCCTGCAGCTCGCGCTGTCGAACAACAGCAAGATCGTGGTCATCGGTTCCGGCCAGGACGGGCTGCCGATCATTCTCGGCCCGATAGAGGGCGGCGGCCCGGCCGCCGGACAGCCGTCGATCGACGCGGACCTCCGCACCAGCCCGACCTCCGGGCCCCCCGCGGCTCCCAATCAGACGATCGAGCGGGCGCCGGGCGTCTTCTCCAACACCAACGCCGCCGATCTCGGCCTGGACCGATCCGGCCCCGCCAGGCCGTGAGCGACGATCCGGCCGCCCCGCGCCGTCTCGGTTCCGACGTCCGAGACCGGGTGCGAGACCAGGGGCGCCGCGAAGAAGATTTGTAATCGATGAATAACATGTTATTCTCTCGCATAGAGAGTAATTCTGACGGGCAGTATGTTCTTTAAGGTCGTGATCCTCCGTCGGACAGGACACCGGTTCATGCAAGGGAGGACCCCGACGTGGCTGAGAACACCGAGGACGTTCGGGGACTGAAGCGCGAGATCACCAAACTCAAGCGCGAGGTGAAGGCTGCGCAGACCGCCCGCAACCGGGATGCCGAAAAGCTGAAGGGCGAAGCCGGGGCGGCGAAGGCCGACGCGGCGCAGTTCAAGAAGGAATCCGCCGATCGGGCGAAGCGGCTTGCAGGTCTGGAACAGGACCTGAAGGCCGCCCAGTCCAAAGCCGACAATCTGAGCAAGGAGTTGGACATGTCGAAGGAAGAGACCAGCCGGCTCCAGCAGCAGGTTGAGGCCGCCAAGACCAGCCCATTGGCGGCCGAGTCGACGGGGAGCGACGATGCCTCCCCGACCAGCAACCCCGTCACCGGAAAGGAAGACAGCACCATGAGCCCTCAACCCGATCCCGCCGTGGAAGATCAGATCGTCCACTACGAGCATGCCAAGACCGCGATCAAGCAGCAGTCTCGCGTGAAGGCCAACCAGATCGTCGCGACCTATTCCGCCATCAGCGCCGGTGTCGGCATCGTGCCGGTCGCGGTGATCGATATCGCCGGTCTCGCCGCGGTCCAGCTCACCATGTTGAGCAAGCTGGCGGACGCCTATGGGGTGAAGTACTCGGGCAATCTCGGCCGCACGATCCTGTCGGCCATCCTGGGCAGCCTGATCCCCACCTCGCTGAAGGTCAGCACCATCGGCCTGATCCGGTCGGTGCCGCTGTTCGGGCCGCTGCTCGGCCTGGTCACCATGCCGGCCTATTGCTGGAGCGTCACCTACGCCATCGGCACGGTCTTCACCGAGCTGTTCGAGCGCGACGGCGACCTGGAGAACCTGGATGTCGAGGACACCAAGGCGCAGGTGAAGAAGGTGCTGGCCTCGGTCTCCCCCAAGCAGGCCGAGACCGCCGCCAAGGCCGCCTGATCCCCGTAGGCGACCTGCGCGCTCGGACCCAGGCGGTCCGGGCGCCGCCGTCCCGCCGGCCTTGCCGGGCGGGAAAGAGGAACCCTGTGCGATGGACTATTTCTGGCCGCCCCGTCTGACTTTCGCGACCATCGTCCTGATCTATTTCCTGGTCTGCGCCCTGGTGGGGCTGTACGGCCGCGACCGGCTGATCGGCTTCTGGGGGTCCTTCGTAGCCGCCTATATCTTCTCGCCGTTCTTCATCTTCATCTTCCTGCTTCTCACCCGCCGGCGGTAGACCCGGTCACGGCGCGCTGCAGGAGAGCATGGCCAGCTCGCCGTCGCGCAGGGTGACGGTCGGCTGCCCCAGGAAGGTGACGCCGTCGCTGCAATACCACCCGATGGACAGGGACTTGGCGGCGGCGCTCACCGGGCCGCAGATCGTCTCGCGCCGCATGCGCGAGCGCTCCGCCGCGTCGAACCGGTCGCCGGCCACCTCCGGCAGGGCGACAGGGCAGATCCATCGCCCGTTGCACTGGCTCGACACCCAGCCCAGCCCCGAACACCACTGGTCTTCCGAGCCGTATTTCGCGGTCGCGATCCGGATCTGTAGCGCGCAGCTTCCCGCGTCCCGCCCCGGCAGACAGGCGGCCGAAACGCCGGCCGGCATCGCGAGCAGCAACGCCAGGAGGAGGGGCGGCGTTAGGGAGCGCATGGGCGTCGTCCTCGTCTCGGTCAGCACGCCGCATCAGTGTATATTAACGAGAATGATGATCAAATAATTCCCGTTTAAGGTGTTTTTCAGGCGGAGGTCCCCAGGAATCCCAGTACCGCCTCGCAGAACGCCCGGGGCTGCTGACGGAACATGCTGTGGCCGGCATCCGCCAGGATCGCCGTCTTTGCGCCCGGAACATGGGCGGCCAGCGCCCGCAGGACGACCGGCAGCATCCCCGGCGTGTCGGCCCCGCCGATGAACAGCGTCGGCCGCGTCACCGCTTCCGCCTCGGCGCGGGAGAACGGCAGGCGGCCCTCGTTCACCTGGGCCAGCAGGGTGGTGGCGTTGTCCTCGCGCATCTGCCGGTCCGCCGCCGGCAGCCGATCCCAGGCCCCCGGACCGTTGATCCCCTCGATGAACACCCGCAGGCCGCCCTCCAGATCGCCGGCGGCGATCTTTTCCGCCGACTGGGCCACATGGGCTCGGGTGCCGGCGCCGGCGCCCAGATCCACGCCGTCGGTCGGCATGAGGGTATCGTCCAGGGCGCCGCCGGGTTCCGCCAGGACCAGGCGGTCCACCAGGTCCGGGCGCTTCAGCGCCAGCCGGAAGGCCAGATGGCCGCCACGGGAATGCCCGCACAGGTCGACGGCGCCGACCTCCAGCGCCTCGATGAAGGCGATCACGTCCTCCACATGCTGGGCCATGGTGAAGGTCGCCTCGGTTCCGCTGCACGTGCCCGGAAAATAATGGCGCAGGCTCGGCACGATCATCCGCCGGCCGGTCGACAGCGGCTTCAGCACCGGCGTCCAGGCGCGGAAATCGTTGAGCGAGCCGTGCACGCAGACCAGCGGCTTGCCGTGGCCGAGGTCGAGATAGGCCATGTCGCAGCCGTTAACGGAGAGGGTCTTCATGGCGGCCTTCCTTGAGTGAGGGGATGCGACTCCCTTATCGGCTTCCGCATCCCGCGACAATCGGCCTTCGTGCCGCCACCGGCGCTGGAAAACCCTATTCCGGCGGCTGAGGCTGGAGCTCCAGGGTCTTCTGGATCCGCGACAGCAGTTCGGCCTTGTCGGCGTCCAGCAGATCGCTGGCCGAGACTTCCTCAGCGATCAGGTGCAGCTCGGCGAACATGGCCTCGCGCTGTTGGGGTTCGGCGATGCGGATCATCCGCGCGACCGCCCGCACCAGCGCCAGGCTCATCAGCCCGTTGCGGCGGGAGGCACGGCGCAGCGGCGGGAACGCTTCGTTGAACAGCGTGTCGGCGGTGGTGGTCGGCGACACGACCCGGGCCACGCCCTCGGTGTCCAGATGCACCCCGATGGACAGGCCGTGGGCGCGGGCGGTGGCGAGTGCCGCCGACAGGCGGTCGACGCAGGCGATGGCGGTGAAGGTGTCGTTGACCCCCGGCGACAGGGCCCGCAGTGCGATCTCCACCAGCAGGTTCACCGAGAACCGCAGGTCGCCCTCCGGCGTGCGCACCAGCAGCAGGGGGACGGCGTCGATCACATGCTGGTCGAGGACCTTCTCGGGGTCGTTGAAGACGGTCGCGATCGGCGCGCCGGTGATGACGAAATCGCCGGGCTGCACGTCGTAGAAGACGGTCGCCCCGATGGCCTGGGTCGCCGTCAGGAGCTGCGACGGCTCCACGGCGTCGACATAGCCGTCCGCCGTCGACAGGACCGTGCGCTCGCTGGCGTCGGGCAGCACCAGGTCGCGGGCCATCAGCGGCGTGCTGCGGTCGATGGCGTAGGAGACCTGGCGGTCGAGCGCCAGGGCGATCTCTGCGGCCTCGCGGTCGATGCTGACCCGGGTGGAGACCCGCTGCACGAAGACCAGCAGCAGCATCACCGACACGATCATGTACGCCGCGCCGACCGTGACCGTCAGGTCCATCGGCACGCCGTCGCGGCTCAACCAGATGCATTCCAGCGAGTACAGGAAGGTGGCGCCCAGGGAGCCGACCGAGATCTGGCTGACCCGGTCGTCGCCGAAGCGCTGGAGCAGACGCGGGCCGATCGCGCTGGCGGCCATGGTGTAGACCAGCAGCACGATGGAATAGACCATCACAAGCGCCGACATGGACGCGCTGGCCGAGGTCGTGAAGACCGCCCGGGCGGTGTCCGTCTCCACCACCAGGAACTTCGGGACGAAGTCGGGATACTCGGCCCGCAGGTAGAGTTCCAGGGACCACACGCCGATCGCCACCAGCAGGCCGGAGAAGCTGATCGCCCCGGGAATGGTCAGAAAACCGCGCAGGGCGCGGATCGTTTTGCGGAGAGACGCTTCCACCATCGGCCCTACCGTTCCCTGTCACCGGCGACATCGCCTCGGTCTGGAGTGCCATGGGCGCGGTGCCGCGTCCAGCCTCAACGCTGCCGCCGCTTCAAAGGATGGCGGTCAGGCGGCGGCCCGCCTGCGGCACCGTCGCGCAGCGCCCGGCGGTGCCGAACCGGACAGGATGTCGTGCCGCGGATCGCAGCAGGCAAAGGATATGGGTATGCCGATACTCATGCCCTGTGCCTATGCCGAAGGAGACTGCCCGCATGAACGCCCGTCAGATGCACCTGGTCGCCTATCTGAAGACTGGGCCGACCGCCCTGCATGTCGGCGGCTGGCGCCATCCGGAATCCACCCTGGACGATATTCTGCACCCCAGCCGCTACCAGCACATCGCGCGGGTGCTGGAGGACGGATGTTTCGATGGCTGTTTCTTCGCCGACCTGTTCGGGCTCTACGACATTCACGGCGCCAGCTTCGATCCCTATGTGCGCCGGGGCGGGCAGATCAGCTATCTGGACCCGACGGTGGTGCTGCCGGTGATGGCGGCGGCGACCACCCATCTGGGGCTGGGCGCGACGCTCTCGACCAGTTTCCACACGCCATACCACCTGGCCCGCTGGCTCGGCTCGCTGGACGTGATGAGCGGCGGGCGGGTCGCCTGGAACGTGGTCACATCGGCCACCGACCTGGAGGCGCAGAACGCCGGCATGGACGCGCTGCCGCCGCGCGAGGAGCGCTACGACCGGGCCGACGACGTGCTGGAGGCGTGTTTCGCTCTGTGGAACTCCTGGGACGAGGACGCCTTCGTGCTGGACAAGGAGGCGGGGTATTTCGCCGATCCCGATAAGGTCCATTACGCCAATTACCAGGGCCGCTGGGTGAAGACCCGCGGGCCGCTGTCGATCCCGCGCAGCCCCCAGGGCCGGCCGGTGATCATGCAGGCCGGCAGCTCCGACCGGGGCCGCGAGTTCGCCGCCCGCTGGGCCGAGGTGGTCTTCACCGTCCAACGCGGGAAGGAGGAGATGAAGGAGTTCTACGACGATCTCCACTCCCGCCTGGAGGCGATCGGCCGCAAGCCTACCGACTGCGCGGTGCTGCCGGCCGTGTCGGTGGTGCTGGGCGAGACCGAGTCCATCGCCAGGGAAAAGGCGGATTATCTGGACAGCCTGATCGATCCCGAGCTGATCACCGCCTCGACCTCGAACAGCGTCGGGGTCGACCTCACCAAGCTGAAGGATCCGGCCGAGCTTGCGAAACTGCAGGGTAACCAGGGGATGAAAGGCACCGAACAGGTGCTGCAGCAGGCGATGAAGGCGGAAGGCCTGACCCTGGCTCAGGCGGCGCAGAACCGGCATCGCCGCCGCGAGCTGGTCGGCACGCCCGCCATGGTCGCCGACCGGCTGCAGGACATGTTCGAGGCCGGCTGCTGCGACGGCTTCGTGGTGACGCCGACCACCTTCCCGGGGATGTTCGAGCAGTTCTGCCGGGGCGTGGTGCCGGAGCTTCAGCGCCGGGGTCTGTTCCGGACAGCCTATGGGGGCCGGACCCTCCGCGAGAACCTGCGGAGCTGACGCGGGCGAGGGGGCTACTGGCTCGCCGTCACGCCGCCGTCGATATAGACCACCTGACCGGTGATATAGCTGCCGGCCGGGGCGGCGAAGGCGATGACCTGGCCGGCGACCTCGACCGGCTCGCCGATGCGGCCGAGCGGGTTGCGGTTCAGGATGAAGTTCCGGAACTCCTCGCGCTCCAGATGCGGGCGGATGCGGTCCGACTGGATGAAGGTCGGGGCCACGCCGTTCACCGTGATGCCGTAGGGGGCCAGCTCCATCGCGTGCTGCTTCACCAGCATGAGAAGCCCACCCTTGGTCGCGCAGTAGGCGGAATAGCCGCGGCCGCGCAGGGCGAGCTGGGAGCGCACCGACAGCAGGTGGATGTGCCGGCCCTGGCGCGCGGTGTCGACCTGATGCTTGGCCACCGACTGGCTCAGGAACATGGCCGAGCGCAGGTTGGTGGCGTACATCGTGTCGAAGGCTTCCGGCGTGACGTCGAAGATCGACTGCTCGCGCTGAATGCCGACGCAGTTCACCAGGATGTCGATGCCGCCGGCAAGGGAGACGGCCTCCTCCACCGTGCTGCGGATCGCGTCCACGTCGCTGGCGTCCAGCCCTAGTGCCCAGGCGGTGCCGCCCTGGCCCGCGACCTGGTCGGCCAGCGCCTGCGCCTTCTCCTGCTTCGGGCCGGCGACGACGACGGACGCGCCATGGGCGGCGAGCGCCAGGCAGATCGCCTCGCCCAGCGCACCGTAGCCGCCGGGCACCAGGGCGGTCTTGCCTTTCAGGCTGAACAGGCCGGCGAGCCGCTCGGGATCGATGGCGGGGGTCAGGCTGGGGGCGGCGGCGGGGGTCGGGGCTTCCATGTCAGACAGTCACCCCGGCGGCGGTGTAGACGGATTCCATGAGCTTCAGCGTTTCCAGATTGTCCAGGCGGTCGGTCTCGAACGGCGCGCCGGTGCGCACGCCGTCGACGAAGGCGGCGATAGCATGATCGAAACCCTCCTGATAGCGCCCGATCAGGTCGACCTCCTCGGCTGCCTCCTCCTCGCCGACCAGGAAGACCCGGTTGAAGTCCATGACGACGGTGCCCTTTGTGCCGACGACCTCGAGCCGGTCGCCGTGCAGCGGCGGGTAGCCGGGCGCGCAGATGCAGCCGTCGGCCGTCGCGATCAGCCCGTCCGGTCCGTCCATCAGGATGGACGCCGTGTCCTCCCCCGGCAGTCCGTCCGCGAGCCGGTTCAGCCTTGCGGCGACCACGGTCAGCGGGCCGACCAGCAGGCGCAGCACGTCCAGGTGATGGATCATGGTCTCGAACACCAGATTGCGCCGGAACCCAGTCAGATAAGGTTGGCGCTCGATCAGGAACGGCACGGTACTCTCGCGCGGGCACAGGCCGGAGCCGCGGACGGCAATGGCGGCATGACGCGGCCGGCCGATCCGGCCTTCGTCGATCCAGCGGCGCACGGTCATGTAATGCGGCCGGAACCGGTAGTTCTCATGCACCATGAAGCGGATGCGGTCGCCCACATCGGCGACCAGAGCCTCGGCCTCCGCCACCGTCTCGGTCATCGGCTTCTGCAGCAGGACGTGGACGCCATGATCCGCCGCCAGCCGGGTCAGCGGCGCGTGCCCGCCGACCGAGGCGGCGATGTCCACGACCTCGAACCCGCCCTCGGCGAACATCGCCTCCGGGCTGTCATAGACCCGGTCGATGCCGAATTCGTCGGCCCGGGCCTGGGCCTTCGCCCGGTCGAGGTCGCAGATCGCCGCCACCGGGACACCGGCCGCCTGCCAGGCGCGCAGGTGATACAGGCTGATCATGCCCGCGCCGATCAGGGCCGCCCTCATGCCGCGCGCTCCGTCAGCAGGTCGCCGAGATAGGCCTGGACCGGCGGAAGGGCGACCAGCGAGGCGTAGTCGGGCATCGGCGTCACCGAGCCGGACTGCACGAAGATGAACCGCTCGCAGATCTCCTGCAGGATCTCCAAGTGGAACCGTTCGTTCGGGTGGACGCAGAGGAAGACTAGCCGGCCTTGGGCGCGCAGCTTGCGGAAGAAATCGAGCATGAAGCCGATATAACCGTCCTGGGTGTTGAACTGCGGCTCGTCGAACAGATGGACGATCGGGTAGTCGGACCCGGCCTTCTCGAGCATGAAGTTGGGCGTCAGCGAGCGGAAATGCCGGACCTGGTAGGACTGGTGGTAATGGATCGCCAGCCGGTCGCGCTCGTCGGTGCGGATGCGGTGGATGTCCCGGCCCTGCACCAGAACCCGGCCGCCGGTCGGCGCGTTGGAGCCGGTGATCAGCTCGAACAGGGTGGTCTTCCCCGAACCGTTCGGTCCCATCAGGCCGACGATGGCCGGCTCCTCGATGGTGAAGTCGGCGCCGAGCGTGAAGGTCGGCTTCCGGCTGGGAAAACCGGTGGTGTAGGTCTTCGTGAGTTGCTGAACGCTCAGCATCGCGGTCATGGCTCAGATCCCGATCAGATTGCGGCGCAGGTCGTGGTCTTCGATCAGCTCGGCGGCACTGCCGCGATGGACGACCCGGCCGCGGTCGAGCACCACGGCTCGGTCGGCGACCTCCAGAGCGGCGAGCGCGTTCTGCTCGACCACCAGCACCGACAGCCCCTCGTTCTTCAGACGGCGGATGGTCTTCATCACGTCCTGCACGATCTTCGGCGCCAGCCCCTGGCTCGGCTCGTCGAACAGCACCAGGCCGGGCGAGCCGAGTAGGGCACGGGAAATCGCCACCATCTGCATCTCGCCGCCGGACAGGTTCTCCGCGTCCCGGCCCATCAGGTGTTCCAGGGCGGAGAAGATCTCGAACATCTCGTCCAGCCGCCAGGAGCGGAAACGGGTCGACTTGCGGGCGATGGCCAGGTTCTGGGCCACGCTCAAGGTCGGGAAGATGCGGCGGTCGTCGGGCACCCAGCCGACCCCGCGACGGGCGATGTCGTGGGTGTTCAGCCGGGTGATGTCGGCCCCATCGAACCGGATCTCGCCGGACCGCGCCGGGGTGAGGCCGAGGATGGTGCGGATGGTCGTCGTCTTGCCGACCCCGTTGGCGCCGAGCACGGCCAGCACCTCGCCCTCCGCCACGTCGAGGGAGACGTCGAACAGCGCCTGGGTCTCGCCGTAGAAGGTGTTGACGTTGCGGATCTCAAGCATTTGCGGCTCCCATGGCGGCCAACTCCCCGATCGTGGAGCGCCGGACCCAGCGGTTCGTACGCAGCTCGTCCGGCGTGCCCTGGGCGATGACCTGGCCCCAGTGGATGACCGAGATCTTGTCGGCCAGCGCGAACAGGAAGCGCATGTCGTGCTCGATCACCACGATGGTGGTGTAGCGCTTCAGCTCGCGCATCAGGTCGGTCAGCCGCGCCGTCGCCTCGGTGCCGAGGCCGGCGGTGGGCTCGTCCACGAACAGCAGCCGAGGCTCGGTGGCCAGCGCCACGCCGATTTCCAGGGCCCGGCGTTCGCCATAGGACAGCGATTTGGCGTTCACGCCCTCGCGGCCCTTCAGGCCGACCCGGCCCATGATCTCCGACGCCCGGTCCTGGGCTTCGCTGTCGGCGTCCAGCGCGTACAGCCCGTCGAACCCGCGCCGCCGCGTGGAGGGCAGGGCCATGACCACATTGTCCAGGGCGGTGAACTCGTCGAACAGGGTCATGATCTGGAATGAGCGCGAGATTCCCTTGGCGACGATCCGATGGGGCGCCGCGCCGGTGATGTCCTCGCCGTCGAACACGACGCGGCCCCGGTCCGGCTTGTAGCGGCCGGTCAGCACGTTGAAGCAGGTGGTCTTGCCGGCGCCGTTCGGCCCCATGATCCCGGAGACCTGACCTTCCTCGAAAGTGAGGCTGATATCCTCCAGCACGACCTGATCGCCGAACCGCTTGTGCAGATGGGTGGCTTCGAACAGGGCCATGGCTCAGCTCCTCGACTCTGCCGGGCGCGGACTGGGTTCGGGGCGCCCGCCCAGGCGCGGGGCGATCCAGTCGCGCCACATGCCGGCAATCCCGTCGGGCTTGAACATCACCAGCACAACGAACATCAGCCCGAACCACAGCAGCCAAGTCTCGGTGTATGCGCCGAGAATGTCGCGGGCGACGAAGTACAGGATCACCCCGAGCACCGGCCCCCAGAAGCTCACAAAGCCACCGCCGATCAGCACGATCAGCACGATCGTGCCGGACCATTGCAGGGTCATGATGTTGATGTAGGCGCCTTCCTGGGCCATGGCGAAGAGCCCGCCGGCCAGCCCGGCGATGCCACAGGACAGGGTGAAGGCCGCCCATTTGTAGAGCCGGACCGGATAGCCGATGAACGCCACGCGGGTCTCGTTCTGCTTGATCGCCCGCAGGGTGCGGCCGAAGGGCGAATTGGTCAGCCGCCACAGCAGCACGATCAGCCCCATCATCACCGCGTAGCAGAGGTAGTAGAGCGCGGTATTGGATTGGGTGGAGAGTTCGACCACGCCGAAATCGGCCGGCAGGCGGGCGATGTTCAGCAGCCCGTCCTCGCCTTTGGTGACGTCGGTCCACTTGCTGGCGATGAAGTAGAAGATCTGCCCGAAGGCGATGCTCATCAGCGCGAAATAGATGCCGCGGCGATGGGCCAGGAACAGGGCGGTGACGGCCCCGAACGCCCCGGTCACGACGATCGCGGCGGCGAGGCAGAACCAGAGATTGGCCCAGACCTCGAACTGCGCCAGCCCGAAGGCATAGGCGCCGATGCCAAAGAACGCGCCATGGCCGAAGGACGGCAGGCCGGTGTAGCCGAGCAGCAGGTTGAAGCCGAGGGCGAAGACGATCCAGATCAGCACCTCGACGCCGAGATACTGGTACAGGCCGACGGTCTCGATCCACAGGGGCAGGGTGGCGAAAACCACGGCCATGACCAGGATCGGCTTGGTGATCCACGCGGTGGTCTCGCGCCGGTCGTACTGCATCGCGGGCAGGGGCATATCAGGCTCCTCAGGACTCGAGCACGCTGGCCTTGCCGGCCAGCCCGCGCGAGCGGAACGTCACCACCGCCAGCAGCAGCAGATACATGGACAAAAGCGACCAGTCGGTGGCGAAGGCGGCGGTCAGGCCGACGACGAGGCCGACCAGCAGCCCGGCGCTGACCGCGCCCCAGAAGCTGCCGACGCCGCCCAGCACGATCACCACGAAGGCCGGTACCACCGCATCGACGCCGACCACCGGCCGGATGCCCCAGATCGGGGCCATGATGATGCCGGCGATGGCGGCGAGTGCCGCGCCGAAGGCGAAGACGAACAGCCGCAGCCGCGACAGGTTGTGGCCGAGCGCGCGCACCATCTCGCCGTCATGGGCGCCGGCCTTGATGATCGCGCCGTAGGGGGTGCGGTTCAGGAACAGCCACAGCAGCCCGATCATGGCGGCGGCGAAGATCGCGGCGTAGATCCGGTAGGTCGAATAGATCAGGTCGCCGGCGATGAAGCCGCCGGAAATGCCGCGCGGGATCGGCAGGTAGTATTCACTGCTCCCCCAGATCTCGCGGATGCCCTCTTCCAGCACCAGCGCGGCACCGAAGGTCAGCAGCAGGCCGTAGAGCGGGTCCTGGCCGTAGGTCCGGCGCAGGCAGAGCTCCAGCCCGGCGCCGACCGCGGCCACGACCAGCGGCCCGACGATCAGGGCGATGACGTAGCGCGGGACGTCCGGCAGCGCGTAGTACGGCTCCATGAAGGCGAAGGGCAGGCCGCCATCCGGCACCATGACCGCCAGCGCGACATAGGCGCCGAGCGCGAAGAGCGAGCCGTGGGCGAGGTTGATCACCTCCATTACGCCGATGATCAGCATGAAGCCCAGGGCCAGCAGCGCGAACAGGAGGCCCAGCGCCAGGCCGTTGATGATGTGCGGAATCAGGTCATAGAGCATGGGTCTGGAGCCGCCGCCGATGACTGGGGTTCGGGAAAAGGCCGGGGGAGCCCGCGATCGGGTCTCCCCCGCAGGGATGGAGGCGGGGAACCGCCTCTGCGCGGTCAGCCCTGATCGTAGTTGGGCGTGTCCGCGTAGCTCTCCAGCTTGCACTCGTCGCCGGCGGAGGAGCGGATCGACTCCGGATCCGACCAGCTCAGGATGTTGAAGTAGTCGGTGTCGTCGCGCGGCTTGGCGTTGCCTTCCGCCAGGTAGATCGTCTGCTGCACCTGGTGGGAGTTCGCATCGATCACCGCATCGAAGTGCTGCATCCGGTCTTTTGCGGTCATCACCCGGCCTTCCAGGGCCTTGATGATCTTCATGTTGTCGGTGGAGCCGACCTCCTCGACCACCCGCAGCAGCTCGCGCATGGCGACATAGCCGTTATAGGTGACGTTGCCGGGCACGCTGATCCGCGTGGTCGGGTACATCTCCTGGTACTGCTTCACGAATTCCGGAACGCCCGGCAGGTCGAGATAGTGGTACCAGGTGGTGCCGAACACGCCGAAGGCGGCGTCTGCGCCGAGACCGAAGATATCCGGCCAGTCCTGCTGGTTGTTGATCCAGGCCGGCTTGCGGTCGAGGCCCATGTCGTGGACCTGCTGGCGCATCACCTTGAAGTCGTCGCCGCCGACGGCAGCGGCCACCACGTCCGGCTTCATCTGCTGGATCTTCAGCAGCACGCTCGACCAGTCGCGGGTGCCGACCGGGATGGCGATCTCGTCCATGACCGTGGCGCCGTATTCGGTGGCCACCTTCTTGGTCGCGGCGTTGGTGTTCTGGCCCCAGACATAGTCGTTGTAGATCAGCAGCCAGTTCTTGCCGAAGCTGTTGATGGCGTTGCGCGCGGCGGCCTTGGAGAAGTTCTCCCCGTTGCCGTCCCACACGAACTTGACCCGGTGGCAGTTCGCGCCGCTCTCGGTCGGCGAGCTGGAATTGGTGTTGAAGTAGACGCAGCCGTATTTCTGCGCCACCTGGCTGATGGCGTTGGCAGCACCCGACTGCACCGCCCCGACAAGGAAATGAACGTTCTCGCGGGTGATCATGCGTTCGGCGACGCGGGTGCCGGTCTGCGGGTTGGTCTCGGTGTCCATCCAGACCGTCTCGACCTTGCGGCCGAGCACGCCCCCCTTCGCGTTGAACTCGGCGACCGCCATTTCCGAGCCGCGCTTCTCGGCCTGGCCGGAATTGGCGAACTGGCCGCTGGCGTCGTGGGTGAGGCCGATGCGGATCGGCTTGTCGGAGGCGGCGGCATAGACCCGGTTGTGGGTCCAGGGGCCGAACAGGGCGGCGCCGCCCGCCGCACCGCCGAGGAGAGAGGTCTTCAGGAAACTGCGTCGATTCACTGCCTTGTTGGACATGGGTGTTTCCTCCTGTTTTGATTTTTTCGCCCGGTCCCGTTGATCGGCCGGTGCGTTGGTCCTCCGCCGGCTCTTACGGCTCGACGGAGACGGTCTCCGGGTCCGCGGGGACCAGGATTTCCATGGCGGTGTAGTCGTCTGAATATTCGATGACCCGGTGGAGGATGCCCGGCTCCTGATACATCGCCGTGCCCGGCTCCATCAGGATCTCGCCCTGGCCCTCGAACTCCACCCGCGCCCAACCCTTGAGCACGTAGACCATCTGGAAATCGACCTTGTGGTAGTGCAGGTCACCCTTGCCCGGGCATGGGCCGTTCGGGCGGTGGATGTGGGCGCGGAACTTGCCGCCGGTCTTCTCCGCCATGCCAAGGTCGCGGTAGTCGAAGAAGCCGCGAAAGCCCGGCACCCAGGCGGCATCGCGCTCGTGCTGCACATGGAAGGCGCCACGGCCGAAGCCCTTCGGCTCGAACTCGTCCCCCTGTTCGGAACCGGCCATTTTCTCGTCTCCCGCATTCGTGAATCGAATTTTCATTCTCGAGATGAAAATGAACGAAAATTCGTTCTTGTGGTCAATACGGAAATTTCGATTCTATGATTCAAAAAGAATATTCGTTCAATTTGTTGCCTGCGCCGCCCCCGCACGGGTATAGCCGGGACAGGCCGGAACGACGGAAAGCGACCCGCATGAGCGTGGATACCTCGGGCAGCCCGCAATCCTTCGACGCCCTGCGGCACGCGTTGCAGGAGCGCTACGACGAGCTCAGCCCGCACCTGCAGCGGCTGGCGCGCTTCGCGCTGGACGATCCCAACGCCTTCGCCCTGGAGACGGTGACGCGGCTCGCCGACGTGGCGGAGGTGCAGCCCTCCACCCTGATCCGCTTCGCCAAGGAGCTCGGCTATTCCGGCTTCTCGGACATGCAGAAGATCTTCAAGCTGCGTCTGATCGAAGGGGCGCCGGCTTATCGAGAGCGGATCTACCGCCATCGCGACTCCCTGGAGCACGCCGCCAAGGACGATCCGGCGGCCATCCTGAACGAGTTCACCGACGCCTCCATCATGTGCCTTGAGAGGCTGCGCGACACGGTGCAGCCGGAGACGCTGGCCAAGGCCCTCGCGATGATGGACGCGGCCGACACCATCTACGTGATCGGTCAGCGCCGAGCCTTTCCGATCGCCTCCTACCTCGCCTACGGATTGATCCGGCTGGAGCGCCGGTGCCAGCTCCTCGATTTCGTCGGCGGCATGGTTCCGCAGCAGATCGCCACCCTGCGGCAGAGCGACCTGCTGATCGCCATCGCCTTCGCCGAATACACACCCGCCGTGGTGGAAGCCGTGCGCGACGTCCATATCCGCGGCATTCCGTCGATCACCCTGACCGACGTGCCGACCAGTCCCCTGGCCCGCCACAGCGACCTTTATTTCTGCGTCGACGACGCGGACATCCACCGGTTCCGTCCCATCGCCGGCTCCATCAGCCTGGTCCAGTCGCTGATCATCGGCCTGTCCTACTTCCAGGACGCCTGCAAGGACGGCGACGGGGCGGACGCCTCCTAGCGCCCATGCCGCGGATCCGGGTCCATAGCCGCAGCATCGCCGGTCTGCGGGAAGCGGATCTGGAAGCCGAGCGGGCGTTGCTGGACGAGGCGGAGCGCGAGCGTGCCGGCCGGTTCGTGTTCGAATCCGGGCGGGTGGAATTTACCGCCGTCCATGCGCTGGTCCGTACACTCCTCGGCAGGGAACTGGGCGCCGACCCGCGGGCCCTCCGCTTCGTGGCACAGGCCTATGGCAAGCCGGCCGTGTGGCTGGACGGCGCGCCGGCGCCGGTCTCCTTCAATCTGTCGCATACCGCCGGCATGGTGGCGGTCGCCGTCGGGCCCGCCGATATGGCGCTCGGCGTGGACGTGGAGAACGGGGAGCGTGCGGTCGATCTTTCCATCGCCGAGAGCTATTTCGCGCCGATCGAAACTGCCTGGCTGATGGCCAAAGCCGAGCCGGACCGGCGGCGGGCGTTCACCACCCTGTGGACGTTGAAAGAGGCGTTCATCAAGGCGACGGGGAAAGGGCTCTCCCAGGAGCTCGACCGGTTCTGGTTCGCCGATCCCAGCCAGATCCCGATCCGCATCGGCTTCCGCGACGAGGACGCGGGGCAGGCGGACGAGTGGCGGTTCGAGCACCGGATCCTGGGGGAGCATCACCATCTTTCGGTCGGCTGGCGCGGACCGGGGGAGGTGGAGTGGATCGACTGAGCTCTCGACCAAGAGGCGCCCGGAGCGGCGGACCGCTCCGGGACAGGACGTGAGCGCTTACTCGGCCGCCGCGGCCGAGGCGCCGGCGCCGGTATAGGCGGCGGCACTGTTGCCGGCGAGGCGGCCGAAGACGGTGCCGGCCATCAGCCCGCTGCCGCCCGGGTAGTTCTCCACGAACAGACCGCCGACCAGCTCGCCCGCCGCGTAGAGGCCGGGGATGGTCTGGTCCTGCATGTCCTGGACCTCGCCCTTGTCGTTGATCTTCAGGCCGCCGAAGGTGAAGGTGATGCCCGTCGTCGTGACGTAGGCCTCGAACGGCCCCTCGTTGATCGGCAGGGCCCAGTTGGTCTTGTTGATCGCCAGACCCTCGGTCGTCACGCCGTCCAGCACCGACGGATTGAACTTGCCCGGCTTGCAGGCGGCGTTGAACTCGTCGACCGTCTTCTTCAGCGCGTCCGGCGCGATCTCGAGCTGTTTCGCCAGATCCTCGATGGTGTCGGCGGTCACCTTGGTGACCTCGCGGATCCGGTACTCGTCGCGCAGCAGCGGGATGGTCTTCTGGTCGAAGATCTGCACCGCCGTGCGATAGGGCTGGCTCATGATGGCGCGGCCGAACTTCACATAGGTGTGGTTGCGCACGTCCTCGCCCTCGTTGACGAAGCGCTCGCCGTTCATGTTGACCATGATGCCCCAGGGGTAGGAGTGCTTCTGGAAGTTGTCGAGCACCGAGTAGTCGCCATAGGGCGGGGCGGAAATGTCCCAGCCGACCGAGTGGCAGCCCGACCAGTTGCCGTAGGGGCGGGCGCCCATGTCGAGCGCCATGCGGATGCCATCGCCCATGTTGTGGCGGGTGCCGCGGACCCGGCAGAGGTCCCATCCCGGGCCGAGATAACGCACGCGCATCTCCGGATTGGACTCGAAACCGCCACAGGCCAGGATCACCGCGTCGGTGGTGATCTCCTCGTAGCCGTTCGGGCCGAACACTTCGATGCCGGTGATCTTGCGGTGTTTGTCGTGGATCAGCTTGGTGGCGCCGGTGCCGTAGCGGATCTCGCAGCCCATGCGCGCGACCTCGGCCAGTTCCATCTCGATCAGGCCGGCGCCGCCGCCGACCGCCTCGATGTTCACGCCGCCGTAGAAGTGATGCTTGCCGTCGACCATGAAGGACTGGCGGCCGAACATCGGGATGAACCGAATGCGGTGCTCGCGCAGCCAGGCCATGGCCGGGCGGGAGCCGTCGATCAGGATCCACGCCATGTCCTCGTCGGACTGGTGCCGGGTGACCTTCATGAGGTTGTCGTAGAAGGTCTGGCGGTCATGCGATGGCAGGACGATCTGCTCGCGCTCGGCCTCCGACAGGTCGACCAGCACGTCGGTGGCCGCATCGTCGATGCCGGTATGGCAGAAGCGGAATCCGCCGGCGGTGAAGTAGGAGTTGCCGCCTTTCTCCTCCTCCCGGGCTTTTTCCAGGATCAGGACGCTGGCGCCATTCTCGCGCGCCGCCATCGCCGCCGACAGCGCCGCATTGCCGGCGCCGACCACGACCACATCATACTCCGCCATACTTTCCTCCCATGGCTGTTGCAGCGAGATTGACAGGCGGGATTTCGACAGTAAATTGAAACATTCTTGACGATTGATAAGATATTCTGAATTACCGATGGATTATCTGCTCAAGGAAATCGCCGTCTTCGTCCGGATCATCGAGCTCGGCAGCTTCCGGGCGGCGGCCGAGGATCTGAACCTGACCCAGTCGGCCTTGACCCAGCGGCTGAAGAAGCTGGAGGAGGCGGTGGGGGTGCGGCTGATCGAACGCACCACCCGCACGGTGGCGCCGACTGTGGTGGGTTCAAGCTTCCTGCCGGTGGCCAAGCGCATGCTGGTGCAGTTCGAGCAGTCCATGGAGGACCTCAACACCCTGATCCGGGCGCGGACCGGCCAGGTGACCATCGCCAGCCTGATCTCGGTGGCGACCTATGTGCTGCCCGGCGCGCTGAAACGGTTCAGCGAGGCGCATCCCAATGTCAGCGTGCGGATCTTCGACGATCCGGAGCAGGAGATCGTCGGACGGGTGCGTCGGGGCGAGGCGGAGTTCGGCATCGACATGGAGACGGCCGAGCGGGATCCGGAAATCGAGGTGACCCCACTGTTGGAGGACCGCTACGTGCTGGTCTTCCACCCGGACTATCCCGGCGTGCCGGACGGGGCCGTGGCTTGGGCTGACCTCGCGGAGCTGCCGCTGGTGACCTATGGCGCGCGCAGCGGCACCAATCGGCTGATGCACGACCGGCTCGCCGGCCTGCCGCGCACCGGCAAGTGGAGATACGAGGTGCAGCACCTGTCGACGCTGCTCGGCCTGGTGCGGGCCGGGCTGGGCGTGGGGATCGTGCCGACGCTCGCCATGGCGGGGCAGGAGGAGGGCGGCCTGCTGCAGCGTCCCCTGGTGGCGCCGGACATGCGGCGCACCATCGTGCTGGTTCAGCGACGGGGTGCGGAACTGTCCCCGGCGGCGGAGATCCTGAAAGCCTATACTGTCGAGGCCTGTAGGCGGTTCGCAGAGGCCGGTTAGGCCTTCATGCGCTCCGATTTCGGGTCGTACATCGGCTTCAGCGAGGCTTCTGCCGGCACCCGTCGTCCGGCGATCTCGATCTCGTAGCGTGAGGCCAGAACCGAGGCGGCGTCCTCCCCTGGGCATGCGACATAGCCGAGGCCGATGGCCGCACCCAGGGTATGGCCGTAATTGCCAGAGGTCAGGTAGCCGGCCAGTTCGCCGTCCCGCAGGATCGGCTCCGCATGGTGCAGCAACGGCTCCGGGTCGGTCAGGCGGAACTGGACCAGCCGGGATCGCAGCCCGTCCTCCTTGCGCTTCAGCACCGCGTCTCGACCGATGAAGGCGGGTTTGGCCGTCTTCACCGCGAAGCCGAGCCCGGCCTCGACCACATGATCCTCCTCGGTGATGTCGTGACCGAAATGGCGGAACGCCTTCTCGATGCGCAGAGAGTCCATGGCGTGCAGGCCGCAGAGCTTCGCGTCGAAGCCGTCAGCCACATCCCGGATGCGCTCGAAGGCATGGGCGGCCTGGTCGGTCGGGGTGTACAGCTCCCAGCCCAGTTCGCCGACATAGGAGACCCGGTGGGCGCGGGCATGGCCGAGGCCCAGTTCGACCGTGTGCGCGGTGCCGAACGGGTGGGCGTCGTTCGACCAGTTATGGGACGGGCAGAGGGTCCGCATCAGGTCGCGCGCCTTCGGTCCCATCACCGCCAGCACCGCCTCGGACGCCGTCACGTCGACGCAGGACACCGCGTAGTCGCCCTGATGTCGGGCCAGCCAGTCCAGCTCGCGGATCAGGGTTGCGGCCGGGGTGACGACCAGATAGCGCCGCTCCGACAGCCGGTTGACCGTCACGTCCGCCTCGATCCCGCCGCGCTCGTTGAGGAACTGTGTGTAGACGATGCGCCCGACCGGCACCGACATGTCGCCGCCGCAGACGTGATTGAGAAAGGCCTCGGCATCGCGGCCGTCGACCACGATCTTGCCGAAGGAGGTCATGTCGTAGAGCCCGACATGCTCGCGGATCGCCTTGTGTTCGGCGGCAGCGTTGTTGAACCAGTTCTGCCGGCCCCAGGAGTAGCGGTATTCCTGCTCCTGACTCGGGGTGGCGAACCAGTTGGCGCGCTCCCACCCGCTGAACTCGCCCATCACCGCGCCGCGCGCCACCAGGGCGTCATGGAACGGCGAGCGGCGTAGGCCGCGGGCCGTCGCCTTCTGCCGGTAGGGGAAGTGGTCGGCATAGAGCAGGCCCAGGGTCTCCTTCGCCCGCTCATAGAGATAGGTCCGGTTGTTGGTGAAGGGCTGCATCCGCCGGATATCGACATCGGAGAGATCGAAGGGCGGGTGGCCGTGTTCCATCCAATGGGCCAGCGCCATGCCGGCGCCGCCGGCCGACTGGATGCCGATGGAATTGAACCCGGCGGCGACGAAATAGCCGCGGATCTCGGGAGCGGCCCCGAGGTGGTACATGTCATCCGGGGTGAAGCTCTCCGGCCCGTTGAAGAAGGTATGGATGCCGGCGCTCTCCAGCAGCGGGACGCGGGCGACCGCCTTTTCCAGGATCGGCTCGAAATGGTCGAAATCCTCGGCGAGCTGGTCGAAGCAGAAGTCTTCCGGGATGCCCGCCATGCCCCAGGGCTTGGCCACCGGCTCAAAGGCGCCGAGCAGCAGCTTGCCCGCATCCTCCTTGAAATAGGAGCATTCGTCCGGCACCCGCAGGGTCGGGAGCTGGCCGAGCTGCGGGATGGTGTCGGTGACGATGTAGAAATGCTCGCAGGCCTGCAGGGGCACGTTGACCCCGCTCATGCGCCCGACCTCGCAGGCCCACATGCCGGCGCAGTTCACGACATGGTCGGTGGCGATCGTGCCGGTCTCGCCCTCGGCATCCTTCCAGGTCACGCCGGAGACCGCCCGGCGGCCTCCGGAGGTGGTCTCGGTGACGGCGGTGACCTTCACATGCTCGAAGATCGCGGCACCGTTCATCCGCGCGCCCTTGGCCAGCGCCAGCGCGATGTTGCCCGGATCGCCCTGGCCGTCCTTCGGCAGATGGACGGCACCGGTCACCCCGTCGAGGTTCAGGTGGGGGTACAGCTCGCCCAGCCGGACAGTGTCGATCTGCTCGACCTCGACGCCGAAGGCATTGGCCATGGAGGCTTGGCGGAAGATCTCCTCGCGGCGCTCTTCGGTCAGCGCGACGGTAATGGAACCGTTGCGCCGGAAGCCGGTGGCGGCCCCGGTCTCCGCCTCCAGCCCGTAATAGAGCTCCTGGGAGTATTTCGAGAGCCGCGTCATGTTCTTCGTGGCGCGGAGCTGGGCGATCAGGCCCGCCGCGTGCCAGGTGGTGCCGCTGGTGAGCTGCTTGCGCTCCAGCAGGACCACGTCCTTCCAGCCGGCCTTGGCCAGGTGATAGGCCACGGAGCACCCGGCGATGCCGCCGCCGATGATGACGGCGCTGGCATGCTGGGGAAGGGTCTTGCTCATCTCGGTGTCTCCCTGCCGCGGCAGTCTGGAATGTCTTGGTTTTAAACGGCCGGAGCCGGATTCAGCAGCATTTCGCGCGCGGCGACCACCTCCGGATCGCCGGCGCGGTGGCAGGCGACGGCGTGGCCACCGCCGGCGTCGGTCAGGGTCGGCGTGACGGTGCGGCAGTGCTCCAGCGCGAAAGCACATCGGCCGGCGAAGCGGCAGCCGTCCGGCGGGGAGATCGGGCTGGGCGGGTCGCCCTTCAGCCGGATGCGCGTGGAGGCGCCGATGCTATGCGGCGACGGCACGGCGGAGATCAGCGCGTGGGTATAGGGATGCATCGGCCGGGAGAAGAGCTGGGACCGAGAGCCGGTCTCCACGATCCGGCCCAGATACATCACCGCGATCCGGTCGCAGAGGTGCTGGACCACGGCAAGGTCGTGGCTGATGAACAGGTAGGAGAGGCCGAGTTCGGCCTTCAGCCGACCCAACAGATTCAGGATCTGCGCCTGGATCGCCACGTCGAGGGCGGAGACCGGCTCGTCGCAGACCAGAAGCTTGGGCGATGTTGCCAAGGCCCGGGCGATGCCGATGCGCTGGCGCTGGCCGCCGGAAAACTGGTGCGGGAACAGGTCCTTCTGCTCCGGCCGAAGCCCGACCGTGGCGAACAGCGCGTCGACTCGGTCGGCGCGTTCGGCGGGGCTGCCGATGCCCATCAGATCCATCGGCCGGCGCACGATGTCCCGGGCCCGTTCGCGCGGGTTGAGGGAGGCGTAGGGGTCCTGGAACACCACCTGGATATCCCGGCGGGCTTCCTTCAGGGCGCGGCCCCCGAGACGGGTGATATCCCGCCCGGCCAGACTCACGCTGCCCTCGGTGATGTCGGTAAGGCGGGCGCAGGCCATGGCGACGGTGGTCTTGCCCGACCCGCTCTCGCCGACCAGCCCGAAGGCGACGCCCAGCGCGATATCGAGATCCACGCCGTCCACCGCGTGCACCGCCTGTCCGCCGGCGAGCGGGAAATGGACCTTCAGATCGCGGGCCTCCAGCACGTTGGCGCTCATCGTCCGCCCTCCGCTTCCAGCCAGCAGGCGGCGGCGCGCTCGGGGGCGACCGGGAACAGCGCGGGTGTTTCGGCGGTGCAGCGGTCGTGCGCCTGGGCGCAGCGCGGGGCGAAGGCGCAGCCGGCCATGCCCAGCTCACGGGCGCTCGGGACCACGCCGGGAATCTCGAACAGCGGCTCCGGCACCTCCGGCGGCGGCAGGACGAGGTGCGGGATGCAGGAGATCAGCCCGCGCGTATAGGGATGGCGGGGGTCGCGGATGAAGCTAGAGACCGGACCTTCCTCGATCTTGCGCCCGGCATACATGACCATGACCCGGTCGGTCATCTGCGCCACCACGCCGATATCGTGGGTGATCAGGATGATGGCCGCGCCGAAGGTCTCCTGCAGCGCCTGGAACAGGTCGAAGATCTGCGCCTGCACGGTCACGTCGAGGGCGGTGGTCGGCTCGTCGGCGATCAGGATCTTCGGCTCGCAGACCAGGGCCATGGCGATCATCACCCGCTGGCGCATGCCGCCGGAAAGCTGGTGCGGATAGTCGTGCGCCCGTTTCTCCGGCGAGGGGATCCCGACCTGGGTCAGCATCTCCACCGCCCGGCCCCAGGCCGCCTTGCGCGACAGGCCGAAATGCACCCGGGCGGTCTCGGCGATCTGCTCGCCGATGGTGAAGACCGGGTTCAGCGAGGTCATCGGTTCCTGGAAGACCATGGAGATCTCGTTGCCGCGGATCTCGTTCAGCCGCCGCTCGCTTGCCTGGGTCAGATCCTCGCCGTTGAGCAGGATTTGACCCTTGGAGACCCGGCCCGGCGGGTTCGGTACCAGGCCGAGCAGGGAGAGGGCGGTGATGCTCTTCCCACAGCCGGACTCGCCGACGATGCCCAGGGTCTCGCCCGCCTCCAGATCGAAGGACAGGTCGCGCACCACCGGCACGTCCTGGCCGTCGATGCGGAAGACGATCTCCAAGTCGCGGACGGAGAGCAGGGGGCTGGTCATGATCAGCGCTGCCTCAGCTTCGGGTTGAAGGCGTCGTTCAGCCCGTCGCCGATCAGGCTGATCGCCAGCACGGTGAGGAAGATGGCGGCTCCCGGAATGGCAACGCCCCAGGAGCTGTCGAGGATGTAGGGCCGGTTGTCGCCGATCATCCGGCCCCAGCTCATGGAGTTCGGATCGCTCAGGCCGAGGAAGGACAGGCCCGCCTCGAACAGGATGGCGGTGCCGGTGCTGAGGGCGGCCACCACGATCAGCGGCGGGGCGGCGTTGGGCAGGATCACCTTCCAGATCAGCCTTGCGTTGCCGGCGCCGATCGAGCGCTCGGCCCGCACGAACTCCATTTCGCGCAGCCGCAGGAACTCCGCCCGGGCGAGGCGGGCGGTCGAGGTCCAGGACACCACGCCGATGGCGATGGAGATGTTCAGCAGGGTCGGGGAGAACAACATCACCACGACCATGGCGAAGAGCAGGTTCGGCAGCACCTGGAAGAACTCGGTGATGCGCATCAGTAGGGTGTCGACCCAGCCGCCGAAGAACCCGGCCATCGCGCCGATGGTGACGCCGATGACGATGGTGATCACGGCGGCGGCGAGACCGACGGAAATCGTCACCCGCCCGCCATTGATCAGCCCGGCCAGCAGATCGCGGCCCAGATAATCGGTGCCGAGCAGGTACTCGGACTCGCCCGGCGGGGTCAGCGGCATCCAGACCATCTCGTCCGGCGCCACGGTGTAGAGGGAGGGGCCGACCGCCGAGACCAGCAGGATAACGATCAGCACCAGCAGGCCGAATACTGCTGCATGGTTCTGGCGGAACATCCGCCAGGCTTGGCGCGAGGGCGAGACCGGCTCGGGGATCGCGGCGACGGCGAGGGGCTGGGCGTCGCTCATCGGGTTTTGATCCTCGGGTCGATACGGCGATACACGAGGTCGGTAGCCAAGTTCATCACGACGACCATCAGCGCTGAGAAGAACAGGATGCCGAGCAGCGTCGGCGTGTCCCGGCGCAGGATGCTGTCGAAGGCCAGCGTGCCGAGGCCGGGCCAGGCGAAGACCGTCTCCACCAGCACCGCGCCCGAGATCACCTGACCGAACTGCAGCCCGGCGAAGGTCACCACCGGCAGGATCGCATTGCGCAGGGCGTGCTTGTAGATCACCAGGCGGCGCGGCAGGCCCTTGGCCCGCGCCGTGCGCACGTAGTCGGAGCCCAGCACCTCCAGCATGCTGGCGCGCGACAGCCGGCTGTAGAAGGCGAGGTAGATCAGCCCCAGGGTCAGCGCCGGCAGCACCAGGTGGCGGGCGACATCCAGGACATAGCCCAGCGTGCTCTCAGAGCCCAGGGCGTCGGACATCCCGGCGATGGGAAAGATTGGGACCGCTACCGACAGCAGCAGGATCAGCATGATCCCGACCCAGAACACCGGTGCGGAAAACCCGGCGAGGGACAGGACGGTGACCAGATGGCTCAGCCAGGACGACCGGCGCTGGGCGGAGAACACGCCGAGCAGGGTGCCGATCACCGTGGCGGAAAACAGGGCGGTGACGACGAGCAGGAGGGTCGGGCCGATCCGGGCGAGGATCAGGTCGAGCACCGGCTGGTCGTAATAGTAGGAATGGCCGAAATCGCCCTGCAGCACGTTGCCGACATAGAGCGCGATCTGGACGTAGAGCGGCCGGTCGAGGCCCATGGACTGGCGCAGCTGCGCGATCAGTTCCGGCGTCGACCCGCCCATCTCGCCCACCAGCGTCTCCACCGGATCGCCCGGTGCGAGGTGGATCATGGCGAAGTTGAGCACCAGCACCGCCAGGAGAAGGGCGGCGGCATTCGCGCTCTTTCTCAGGGTCTGCAGCAGCACGGCCGGTCCTCGTCGGGGTTGCGTGGCATGGAACCGGCCCTCCCGCTCATGGGGGAGGGCCGGCCGGGACAGATGGATCAGTCGTTCAGGTAGACGTCGTACCAGGGCGCCAGGGCACCGAACGGCGTGCTGGGCAGGTTGCCGACCCGGTCGGAATACACCGTCGCGGTGAAATCCTGCGGCATGTAGATGAACACCAGATCCTCCACGGCCTTGCGCTGGATCTTGGCATAGACCGCCTTGCGCGCCTCGATATCGGTCTCCACCGCGGCCGCCGCCAGCATCTCGTCCATCGCCGGGTCGCAATAGCCCTGGGTATTCGCCCAGATCACGTTCCGGATGTTGTCGCAGGCGAAGTGCCGGTGCACGCCGATGGTCGGGTCCGGGTAGTTGAACGAGCCGTTCATGGTCGCCTCGTAGTCGAACGCGGCGATGCGCTTCACCCAGGTGCCGAAGTCGGGAGCCCGGCGCAGCTCGACGCCGATGTTCAGCTTCTTCAGGGTCGCCTGGATGTACTCGGCCATCGGCACATGCGCCTGGATCGCCCAGCTCGGCACGTCCAGGGTGAAGGAGAAGCGGGTGCCGTCGGCGCCGACGGGATATCCCGCCTCGTCCAGCATGGCCCCGGCCTTCTCCATGTCGCGGGCGAAGCCCGGGACGTCCGGCGAGTAGAACGGGTTGCCCGTATGCAGTGGACCCGTGCCCGGCACCGTGCGGCCGCCGAAGATCACCTTGGCCAGGAAGTCGGTGTCGATGGCGAGCGCCAGCGCGTGGCGGACCTTCGGATCGCTGAACGGCTTGTTGCGCAGGTTGAGCTCAAGATAGTGGATATAGCCGATGGCGCCGTAGCCGTCGGTCGTGATGTTCACGCCCCTGGCGGCTTCGAGACGCTTGGCGTCGGTCGGGCGCACGCCGGAGAAGGGGGCGAGGTCGATTTCACCCTTCTCGAGCATCAGGACGCGGGTCAGCGGGTCCTTCACCACCGGGAAGACGATGCGGTCGAGATACGGCCTGTCCTTGACGAAGAAATTTTCGTTCTTCACCAGCACCAGACGTTCAGCCGGGTTGTTTTCCTCGACCTTGAACGGGCCGGAGCCGACCACGTTCTCCATGTTGCGTGGGTGCTGCTTCAGTTCCTGGCCGTCGCCATAGACATGCTTCGGCAGGATCGGCATCAGCAAGGGCTGCAGCGACAGCAGCAGGCCCGGCACCGGCTGGTCCAGCTTGAACACCACCGTGGCCGCGTCCGGGGTTTCGACCGCGGCGACATGGCCGAACATGGCCTTGCCGAAGGGGTGGTTCGCCTTCGTCGTTTCCAGGGAGAACTTCACGTCCTCCGAGGTGATCGGCTGGCCGTCATGGAACGCCGCGCCCTCCACCAGGGTGAAGGTGACCGAGAGCTGGTCGTCGGCGACCGACCAGGATGTCGCCAGGTACGGCTCGATCGTGTAGTCGGCGCCCACCTGGATCAGGCCGGCGAAGATTTGCGAGCCGGGCATGCCCGTGGCCGACCCGGACTGCACCGCCGGGTTGAGGCTGCGGAAGCCCGAGGTGAAGGAGGTCAGCGTCCCCCCGGCCTTCGGCTCGGCATGTGCGGCGGGCGCCAGCGCCAAAACGGCGGCCACCGCCATGGGGGCGAGGCCGGCCAGTCCCTTCATGCCGGCCAGTCCCTTCATGAACGTCAATCCCATGCTATCGCTCCTGTCCCAGTGCCGGTTTCCGGCGGAATTCGTGATTGAATTCGAGGCTTTGGCGCTGCTGCGGTCTGGTCGCAAAGGGCTTTGGACACCCCCGTCCCTTTGACGTCATAGTCGCGGAGAAGCGCGCCTGTTCCGTGAAGCGTTGTAGGTGGCGTGAAAAAATGCAACGCTTTTTTCACAGACATGAAATTACCTGGAACAAAATGCCGGAATTTGAAAACTCTTCTCCTGGGATCGACCCGGAGGGCATCGGCGGGCCGAGCGAGCAGATCGGCAAGCAGATCCGCGACCTTCGCAAGGCGCGCGGGCTGACCCTGACCGACCTGTCCTCGACGGTCGGCTGTTCGGTCGGGCATCTGAGCGAGCTGGAACGGGGCGGGGGCCGGATCCGGCTGGACGTGCTCGACCGGATCTCCCGCGCCCTGGATGTCTCGATCAGCTACTTCTTCTCCGCCCCGGACCCGACGGAGAATCCGGAGAGCGAGATCGTCGTGCGCAAGGCGCAGCGCCGCGAGATCAACCTCCGCCAATCGGGCGTCCGCGAAGAGCTTCTGTCGCCGCACCTGACCGGCCAGTTGGAAATGGTGCTGACGACCTTCTCTCCCGGTGCCGGCACCGGCGAGGGCGGGCGCCAGCGCAAGGGCGACGAGGGCGGGCTGGTCCTGTCCGGCACCCTGGAACTCAAGGTCGACGACCGCGAGACCATCCTGCTCAAGGCCGGCGACAGCTTCCAGCTCACCGGCAACGGCCGCCACTGGTGCCACAACCCCGGCCCGGACGATGCGGTCATCGTCTGGTCGTTCAGCCACGGCAATTTCTGACGAAAGGTCACCGCATCATGGACCTGACGGTCTTCGTCGCCCGCTCTATCCGCACGATGAACGCATCCATGCCGCAGGCGACGGCCGTGGCGGTCGCTGACGGCCGGATCGTGGAGGTCGGTTCGCTGGAGAGCCTGAAGCCCTGGCTCGACGCCCATCCGCACCGGACCGACCGGACCTTCGAGAACCATGTGTTGATGCCGGGTTTCATCGACCCGCACCTGCACCCGACCCTGGGCGCGATCCTGATGCCCTGCCATTTCATCACCGCTATGGAGTGGGTGCTGCCGGACCGGACCTGCCCCGCCGTCACCAGCCATGCGGCCTATCTGGCTCGGCTCGAGGAGATCGAGGCCGGCATGGCCGATGCCGACGAGGTGCTGATCACCTGGGGCTTCCACCGGATCTGGCACGGCAATGTCGACCGCGAGGCGCTGAACCGGGTCTCCGGCACGCGGCCGATCTTCGTGTGGCAGCGCTCGTTCCACGAGATCATCGCCAATGACGCGGCGATCGACTGGATGGGCATCGACCGGGCCGATCTGGAGCGTCATCCGCAGATCGACCTGGCCTCCGGCCGGTTCTACGAGACCGGGCTCGCCGTCGCCATGAAGGCGGTGAACCGCATCGTGCTGGAGCCGACCCGCTTCGCTCAAGGGCTGGAGCTGGTGAAGCGCACGGTCCATCTCGGCGGCCACACCACCATCGGCGAGCTGGCCTATCCGCTGGCCGACGACGCGCGGGAATGGGACGTGCTGGTGAACAGCCTGGAGCGCGACGATGTGCCGTTCCGCATGAAGCTGATCCCGCGGGCGGCCCTGCGCGGCACCTGGGGCGGCGATGTGAGCCAGGACCTGGCGCGGGTGGAGGCCTATGCGACGCGCGGTACCCACCGGCTGTTCTTCGGCAATGCGGTGAAGCTGTTCGCCGATGGCGGCTTCTTCGCCGAGCTGATGCAGATGCGCGATCCCGGCTTCATCGACGGCCACCACGGCGAATGGCTCACCGAGCCGGCCAATTTCGAGGCGCTGGCCCGGGCGTTCTGGCTGCAGGGCAAGCAGCTCCACGTCCACTGCACCGGCGACATGGGCGTGGAACTGGCCCTGGACGTGCTGGAGAAGCTGCAGGCGGAGAAGCCGCGCTTCAACCACCGCTTCACCATCGAGCATTTCGGCGTCTCCAACCCGGAGCAGGTCCGCCGCATGACGGATCTCGGCGCCATCGTCTCGGCCAATGTCTATTACGTGCACGAGCTGGGCGAGGCGTATTGGATCAACTCCATCGGCTATGAGCGGGCCTCGCAGATGGCGCGGCTCGGCACGCTGGAGCGGGAAGGGGTGACCTTCGCGGTGCATTCCGACTTCACCATGGCCCCGGCGATGCCGCTGAACTCGGCCTGGGTGGCGGTGAACCGGATCGCGGAATCCGGGGCCGTGCTCTGCGCCGAGGAACGGACCTCGGTCGAGGCCGCCATGCGGGCGATCACCATCGACGCCGCCTATGTGCTGGGGCTGGAGGACAGCATCGGGTCCATCCGCGCCGGCAAGAAGGCCGACTTCACCGTGCTGGAGGCCGATCCCTTCGAGGTGGCGCCGGAATCGCTCAAGGACATCCCGATCTGGGGCACCGTGTTCGAGGGCACCCCGTTCCCGATTACGCCATGACGCGGCGGATCCCGGTCACGGTCCTGTCCGGCTATCTGGGGGCGGGGAAGACGACCCTCATCAACCACGTGCTGGCGGAGCCCCATGGCCGGCGGGTGGCGGTGCTGGTCAACGATTTCGGTCCGATCAACATCGATGCCCGGCTGATCGGCTCGCGGGACGCGACGACCATCGAGCTGACCAACGGCTGCGTGTGCTGCACCATCGGCGACGACATGGGCGAGGCGCTGACCGCGGTTTCGGAGTGGCTGGAGCCGCCGGACCATGTGCTGGTGGAGGCGAGCGGGGTGGCCGAACCGGCCCGCATCGCCCGCGCTGCCGGCTACTGGCCGGGGTTCGAGCTGGACGCGGTGATCGTCGCCGCAGATGCGGAGACGGTTCAGGACCGCGCCGGGGACAAGTTCGTGGGGACCTTGGTGCGCAGCCAGCTCCGCAGTGCGGATATCGTGGCGCTGACCAAGACGGATCTGGTGGCGCCGGAGTCAGTGGACGAGGTCCGACGCTGGATCGCCTGCCAGGCGCCGCAGGCGAGCCGGGTCGAGGCGGTCCACGGGTGCGTGCCGGCCGGCATCGTGTTCGGCCGCAAGGGCGACGGGCTGCGGCTGGAGGCGGGGGAGGAGGCGCATCCCCACGCCCATCACGCCACGGCCTGCTGGCGGCCGGCGGGATCGGTCGATGTCGCGCTGCTGTCGCACCTGCTTGCCGACTTGCCGGATACGGTGCATCGGGCCAAGGGGCTGGTGGTGGATCGGGAGAGCGGGGAGGGCAGGCTGGTGCAGGCGGTCGGGCGGCGCTGCGAAATCACGCCTCACGAGGGTCCGGTCGATCCGACGCTGGTACTGATCTCGACGGGCGGCCGGGAGGAACTCGACGCGGTCTGTGCCCGATTGGACAGGGCGTGCGCTTGAATAGTCCCCCCGATCGTCATCCCGGACAGGCCCGGACTTGATCCGGGACCGGGCCGGGACCCAGTCGCGCATATGGCCACGGTCCCGGGCAGCCTCCGGGTCGGGCCCGGACGCTCCCGGGATGACGAGGTTTGTTTTGGGAGGTCACTTCGGCCATTTCCCCGCGATGCCGAGATCGCGCTCGCGTTCCTGCATCTCGTGCCAGACCTCCGCCGGCGTGATGCCCATCCAGACCCACAGCACCGTCAGATTGTAGAGCAGGTCGGCGGACTCCCGGATCACCCCGTCGCGGTCGGCGACGGCGGCGTCGAGCGCCACCTCCGCGGCTTCCTCGACCACCTTCTTGGCGATCTTCGGGTTGCCGTCGCGCAGGAGCTGGGCGGTCCGGTTTCCCACCTTGGTATCCGCGCGGGAGGTCTGGACCATCTCGAAGAGCTGGTCGATCGGATGGGTCATGGGGTCTCCGCCGGTTTAGGCATCGATCAGGCGGCTTTCGGCGATCTGGCCGGTCGATTCCAGGATCGGATAGGCCACCGAGGTGATGTGGCTGTTGATCCGCTTCAAGTCCCGCAGCACGTCCAGGTGCAGCGACGAGCTGCCCAGGGAGTCTGGGCGACCGTCGCGGATGCGGGCGTAGTGGGCTTCGGCGAATTTCTGCTCCAGCTCGCGGATATGGACCTTCTGCTCCATCAGCCGGCGGGCCAGCAGGGCATCGCCGGTCATGAACACGCTGAGCGCCAGCTTCAGATTGGCGACGACCTCGCCATGCATGGCCTGCAGCTCGGACATTCCGGCCTCGGAGAAGCGGGTGCCGTCCTTGATCTTCTTGGCGGCCAGCTCCAGCAGGTTCTTGTCGATGATATCGCCGATATGTTCCAGGTTCGTGGTGAAGGTCAGGATCTCGACCACGCGCCGGCTCTCCTTGGGGTCCAGCTCCTGGCGCGACAGCCGGGTTAGGTAGAGCTTGACCGCCTCGTGCAGCACGTCGACCACGTCGTCGTCGCGCTCGATCTCCTTGATCAGGTCGGTGCGGCCGTTCTTGAACACCTCCATGGTGCGCTCGAGCATCGACTCCACCGTGTCGCCGATCCGCAGGGTCTCGCGGGCGGCGCTGGACAGGGCGACCCCGGGGGAATCGAGGTCGGACTCCTCCAGATGCTTCGGCGCCTTGGCGTCCTCCACCGTCGGTCGGTCGGGCAGCATCCGCGTCACCAGCGAGGCGACGATGCCGACAAACGGCAGGAACAGCAGCGCCACCGCCAGGTTGAAGCCGGTATGGAAGTTGGCGATCATCCGGGCCGGATCGTCGGACACGTCGCGCAGATAGGGGATGATCCACGGGACCATCCAGAACACCAGCGCGACGCCGGCGGTCCGCATCATCAGGTTGCCCAGCGGAATGCGCCGGGCCGAGGGGTCGGCGCGCCAGTTCATCGCCACCGGCGTGATGGAGCTTCCGATATTGGCGCCCAGCACCAGCGCCATGGCGAGCTGCACCTCCACCACATGCAGCGACACGAGGGTCATGACCAGGACGATCACGGTCAGGCTGGAATGGGCGAGCCAGGCCAGCGCCGCGCCGAGCAGGATGGCCAGAACCGGCTCGTTCACCATCGGCGCCAGCAGGACCGACAGGGTCGGCCCCTCGCGCAGCGGCACCGAGGCCAGCATCACCATCTTGATCGCCAGCAGCATCAGGCCGAGGCCGATCAGCACCCGGGCCATCGCCCGGCGGCGAGAATCGTCTGACGACAGGAAGACCGTCACGCCGACGAACAGGAAGAGGGGCGAGATCCAGGAGACGTCGAAGGCGAGCACCTGGACCACGACCGTGCTGCCCACATCGGCGCCCAGCATGATCGCCAGGCCGGCCGGCACCGCGATCATCTTGCGGCCGCCGAAGGAGCCGACGATCAGGGCGGTGGCCGTACTGCTCTGCAGGAAACCGGTGACCGCGAACCCGGTGAAGAACGAGGTCAGCCGGTTCCGGGTCGCCGCCGCGATGCCGCGCCGGATCGCCGAGCCGAAGGCCCGGGTGATTCCGGTCCGCACCATGCGCACGCCCCACAGGAGCAGGGCGACGCCGCCGGCGATTTCAATGAGCAGATGCATTCGGGTTTCCCGCGGTCACGACCGGGGCGGCCGCGACGGTTCCTCAGATGATGGCATGGCGGACCTTGGCCGAGACCCACTCGCTGACCAGGACCGTGATCAGGATCAGGATGAAGATCACCGTCACCTGGGGCCAGGCCAGAACGTTCAGGGATTCCTGCAGCCGCAGCCCGAGGCCTCCGGCGCCCACCAGGCCGAGAACCGTGGACTCGCGGATGTTGATGTCCCAGCGGAACACCGTGATCCCGGCGAAGGCCGGCAGGATCTGCGGCACCACGGCGTAGTCCATGACCTGCGCCTTGCTGGCACCGGTCGCGGCCACCGCCTCGACCTGCACCGCGTCGATCTCCTCGATCGCCTCGTAGAGCAGCTTGGCGACGAAGCCGATGGAGCGCAGCGCGATGGCGACGATGCCGGCCATCACGCCCGGTCCGATCACCGCGACCAGCAGCAGGGCCCAGATCAGCGAGTTGATCGAGCGGCTGGCGACGATGATCAGCAAGGCGATCGGTCGCACGAAACGGGTGCTGGGTGTGGTGTTGCGGGCTGCCATGAAGGCCACCGGCACCGCCATGAACAGCGCCAGGAGGGTGCCCAGGGTGGCGATGTTGAGGGTGTCCCAGAGCGGCTCCAGCAGGGCCGGGATATATTCCCAGCGCGGCGGGAACATGCGCGAGCCGATATCGGCCGCCTGGCGCGGGGCGTCGGTGACGAAGGCCCAGATCGTGCTCTCCGTCATCACCTGCCAGCAGAAGATGAACAGCGCCACCAGCACCAGCCAGCCGAGCCAGAGGGCCAGTTCCTTCTTGGTCGAACGCCGGCGCCAGGTCCGGTGGGCGAGGTCGGTCATCGTCATTATTGCACCCACTTCCGCACGTAGCCCGACAGGTACTCGGCGGCCATGACGATCAGGATGATCAGGATCAGGATGGCGGCGGCGGAATCGTATTCGTAGCGGTCCATCGCCGTGTTCAGCGTGGCGCCGATGCCGCCCGCGCCGACGATGCCGATCACCGCCGACTCCCGGAAATTGATGTCCAGCCGGTACAGGCTGAGGCCGATCAGCCGCGGCATGACCTGGGGCTGGATCGCGTAGTTCACGATCTGCCACCAGCCCGCACCGGTCGCCCGCACCGCTTCCGCCTGGGCCTCGTCGATATCCTCGATGTCCTCGGCCAGCAGCTTCGCCAGGAAGCCGATGGTGGCGAAGGACAGGGTCAGGAAGCCGGCGAAGGGCCCGAAGCCGAACATCGCCACGAACAGGATGGCGACGATGATCTCCTGGAAGCTGCGCGACAGGGCGACGATGGCCCGGCACACCGCATAGATCGGCAGCGGCGCGATGTTGCGGGCGGCGCCGATCCCGATCGGGATGGAGATCAGCACGCCGACCACGGTCGCCGTCACCGACATGGTGAGGCTCTCCTCCATGCCCTGGAGGATGTCCTCCCAGCGGCTGGTGAAGTCGGGCACCAGGAAGCCCTCGATGAAGCGCTGGCCGCGCTCCAGGCCTTCCCAGACGCGGATCCAGTTCACCTCGACCGAGGCGATGGCAAGCACGAGATACAGCAGGCCGCCGCCGTACAGCACCCAGCGCAGCCAGGCCCGCTTGATGAAGGGCGGCCGCTTCCAGTGCCGATGATCAACCGCACCAGACATGTCAGCGTGGGTCATGTGAGGCCCGCCAGGCGCTCGCGATCGACCGGCACGGAGGCCGGGTGATCGGCCTCTTCGTCCGTCTCCTCGCCGTCCTCGTCCGCCTTGCGGATCGTGGCGGACCAGTCTTCCTCGCCGTAGATCTGGGTGAGGACCTCGGGAGTGAGCTCGTCGGGGGCGCCGTCGAACACGACGCGGCCGTTCTGCAGGCCGATGATCCGGCGCACGAACTGCTGCGCCAGGGCGACGTCGTGGATGTTGATG
The DNA here is from genome assembly GCF_034377285.1 of Thalassobaculum sp. OXR-137. Lineage (NCBI taxonomy): Bacteria > Pseudomonadati > Pseudomonadota > Alphaproteobacteria > Rhodospirillales > Thalassobaculaceae > Thalassobaculum > Thalassobaculum sp. OXR-137. The sequence goes on from NZ_CP139715.1 coordinate 3,413,128, forward strand.
ATGGCGGGCAGGCCGCGCTCGTCGCAGATCTCCACGATGAGCCGCATGATCTGCCGCGAGGTCTTCGGATCGAGCGAGGCGGTCGGCTCGTCGATCAGCAGCAGGTCGGGGTCCTGCTCCAGCGCGCGGGCGATGCCGACCCGCTGGCGCTGGCCGCCGGACAGGGCGTCGGCGCGCTTGTTCACATGGGCCGACAGGCCGACCCGGTCGAGCAGCCGATAGGCGTTCTCGATGGATTCCGGGGGAAACTTGCGGAAGAAGCTGCGCCAGAAGCCGACATAGCCGAGGCGTCCGGACAGCACGTTCTCCATGACGGTGAGGCGTTCGACCAGGGCGTATTCCTGGAAGATCATGCCGATCCGCCGGCGCGCCCGGCGCAGACCGCCGCGGCTCAGGCCGGTGATGTCCATGTCACCGAGATAGACCTGGCCGGAGGTCGGCTCCACCAGGCGGTTGATACAGCGGATCAGGGTGGATTTCCCCGCCCCGGACGGCCCGATCAGGCCAATCACCTGACCGGGCTCGACCGTAATGCTCACGTCGGTGAGCGCCCGATCTCCGGTTGCATAGACCTTCGAGAGGTCCTTCAAGCGCAGCATTCGGCCGCTCTCCTATATGTCGTGGTCAAGTATTGAGACGGGGCGGAACGGTCACTTGCACTCGTAGGAAACGCCGTTCGCCGCGTCGATCTTCCGGATCACTTCCCAGTGGGACTTGTAGGTGATCGGGATGAACTGCTCCTCGCCGGAGCGGGCGAACTCTTCCTTCAGGGCCGAGCCTTCCCAGTCGAAGGTGAAGAAGGATTCCTTGATCTTCTCCTGCAGCTCCGGCTTCAGGTTGTAGACGTAGCCGAAACCGGTGGTCGGGAACTTCTGCGACTTGTAGATCGAGACGACCTGGTCGGCCTTGATCACGTCGCGGGCGACCATGCGGTGCAGCACCGAGTTCGCGATGGCGGCGGCCGGGTAGTCCTTGTTCGCGACGCCCAGGATCGAGTTGTCGTGCTTGCCGGAGAACACCGGCTCGAAATCCTTCTCGGGCTCCAGGCCGTAATCGGCCTTCAGGATCGCCGACGGCGCCTTGAAGCCGGAATTCGACGTCTGCGAGGTGAAGGCCATCTTCTTCCCCTTGATGTCCTCGACCTTCTCGATGCCGCTGCCCGGATAGGTGATGATTTCCATGTTGTAGCCGAAATCGCCGTCCTTCGAGGCCATGATGGTGAAGGACACGAAACCGGCGCAGTTCACCGCCAGCGGGTTGGACCCGGTGTTGAAGCCCGCGACGTGCAGGCGGCCGGCGCGCATCGCCTCGATCTGGGCGGCGTTGGACTGGACCGGGAAGAACTGGACCTTCTTGCCGGTGACCTTTTCCATGTGGCGCAGGAAGCCGTCCCACACCTTGGCGTAGACCGCCGGATCCTCGACCGGGGTATAGGCGAAGATGAGGGTGTCCGGGTCAACCTGCTGGCTCGGATCGGTCGGCGTGTCGGCGACCAGGTCGCCGTTGTCGTCCTTGAACCGGGAGTCGAGCGCATAGGCCGGGGCCGCCCAGCTCAGCGAGACCGCGCCGACCAGACCGGCGAGGGCCGACAGCATCAAATTTCTGCGAATCATGTGATTCTCCCTACAGGTCGTTATCGTCGGCCCACCTGCGGCATGACCGAACATTACAGTTTTGTGACATCAGCATTATCGTGGTCTCGGACGTGACCCAAGCACAAAATATATGCGTCAGTGTCCGAATGGCTGACGCAACCGGGGCTCGACTCAATGCGGCAGGATCCACGGCCGTCCGGTGAGCGGATCGGTCATGACCTGCGCCGCCAGGCCGAAGGCCCGTTGCAGGTGCCCAGCGGTCATCACCGCCTCGGGCGTCCCCTCCGCGACCAGCCCCTGCGGGCTCAGCAGCACCAGATGGTCGCTGAAGCGGGCCGCGAGGTTCAGGTCGTGCAGCACGCTGATCACCGTCATGCCGGTATCGAGTACCCGCTGCTGCAGCAGTTTCAGCATATCGATCTGCTGCGCCAGGTCCAGATGCGAGGTCGGTTCGTCGAGCAAGAGCAGCGGGGTCTGCTGAGCCAGAACCAACGCCAGCCAGGCGCGCTGGCGCTGGCCGCCGGACAGTTCCGCCAAGGGGCGGTCGGCCATGTCGGTCAGGCCGACGGCGCCGAGGGCGTCCGTGCAGGCAGCACTGTCCTCCTGGGTCCAGGGCGACAGCATCCCGCGCCACGGAGTCCGCCCGCGCCGCACCAGTTCCCCCACATTGATGGCGTCCGGCGCCAGCGGGAACTGGGGCAGGATGGCGAGTCGGCGGGCCAGGTCCCGTGTGTCGGCGGCATGGATATCGGTGTCGCCCAGCAGCACCCGTCCGGCGGCCGGCTTCAGCAGCCGGGCGAGCGCCCGCAGCAGGGTGGACTTCCCACAGCCGTTCGGCCCAAGGATGGCCGTGCTCCGGCCGACCGGGAAGGCGAGGTCGAGGCCGCGGATCACCTGCCGGTCCTGATAGCCGACCGACAGGGCTTCGGTACGCAGACCGGTCTGGCTCACAGCTCGCCCCTTTCCATTTCGCGGGACAGGCGCCACAGCAGGTAGGGCGCGCCGAGAATGCCCGTGGTCACGCCGATCGGCAGTTGCAGGCCGGGCAGGCTGGCCCGGGCGACCAGGTCGGCCAGCACCATGATGACAGCGCCGGCCAGCGCCGCCGCAGCAAGCCGCGCGCCGGCATCGGTCGCCCCGGCAAGACGGGCGCCGACGGGCGGCGCCATCAGAGCGACGAAGGCGACCGGGCCGACCACGGCGACGGTGAGGGCGCACAACCCGATTGCGGTCGTCGCGAGCAGCAGCCGGGCCCGTCCGACATTCAGACCGAGCCCGGTCGCCAGTTCCGCGCCCAGTTCCAGCGACCGCAGCGACCGCGCCTGCACCGCCAGGCACAGGGCGAGCGCCCCGCCGCCTGCGGCGAGCAGCCCGGCATCGCCCCAGTCGCGGGCGGAGAGCGAGCCGACCAGCCAGCGCTGGGCTTCCGCCGCCTGCGGACCCGACAGACGCGTCATCAGGAAGGACCCGAAGGCAGTGGCGGCGAATCCGATGCCGATGCCGACCAGGACGAGGGTGACCGGCGAGGCGCCGTCGACGCCGCCATGGCCGCCGGCCGGGCGCGACAGGATCAGGACGGCGGCCCCGGCGATCAGTCCGCCGACGGCGGCGACGACCGGCAGCGGCAGGGTCAGGCCGAAGGCGACGGCGGTCAGGATCGCCAGGCCGGATCCGCCGGTGAACCCCATCACGTCCGGCGAGGCGAGAGGGTTGCGCAGCAGGATCTGGAAGACGGCACCGGCAAGTCCGAAGGCAGCGCCCGACAGCAGGGCGACCGCGACCCGGGGGCCGCGCAGGATGGAGATCGTCAGCGCGCCGGGCCCGTCTCCGCCGGTCAGCCCGTCCCACAGCACTGCCGGGCTCAGGTGGATCTGGCCGACCAGCAGGGCCAGCGCGGCGGCGGCGGCCAGCAGCAGGGCGAGGGCGGCGGTGCGGATCATCCGACCGCTCCGGGGCGGATCCGCCGGGCGATCAGCACAAAGATCGGCCCGCCGAGCAGCGCCGTCATCACGCCCGCGCGGATCTCCGCCGGGGCGAAGAGCAGTCGCCCGGCGGTGTCGGCCAGCAGCAGAATGGAGGCTCCGAGCAGTGCGGCGGCGATGAGTCCCGGCCGCAGCGGGGCGCCGACCAGCCGGCGGGCGATAGGCGGCACCATCAGGCCGAGAAAGGCGATCGGCCCGGCGATGGCGACGGCGGCGCCGGTCAGCAGCGAGATGCAGACGAGCGCGCCCGCCTGGACCCGGCCGGGACGCGTGCCGAGACCGCGGGACAGGGCGTCGCCGAGGGACAGCGCCTCGAGCTTCGGCGCCAGCGCCAGGATGAGCAGCGCGCCGGCGCCCGCGGCCAGCGCCATCTCCGTCAGCGGCCGGGCCCGCGCCTCCGCCAGGGAGCCGACGATCCAGAACCGCACAACGTCCAGGGTCTCGCCGCGCATCAGCACTGCCGCGGTGACCAGGGACAGCAGCAGCGCGTTCAGCGCCGCGCCGGCGAGGGTCAGACGCACGGGGCTGACATTGCCCCGCAGCCCGCCGCCCAGCGCGAAGACCGCCGCGGCGGCCAGGGCCGCGCCCGGAAAGGCCAGCACCGCCAGCAGCCCGGCATCGGCCTGGCCCAGGACCAGCGACCCGAGGACGACCGCGAACGCGGCGCCCGCATTGATCCCCAGCACCCCCGGATCGGCGAGCGGGTTGCGGGTCAGCGCCTGGATCGCGAGGCCGGCCGCCCCCAGGGCGCCGCCGCAGGCCAGGCCGGCGACGGTCCGCGGAAACCGGATGGACCGGATGGTGACATGGGCGGCGTCGGTCGGATCGGGTGCGGTCAGCGCCTGCCACAGGTCGACCGGCGTGATCGGCCGGTAGCCCAGCAGCAGGCTTGCCAGCACCGCCAGGATCAGCAGGCCGACCAGTGGCGCCCAGCGTTTCATGGCGCGAGCCCGGCCTTCACGGCGCTGGCGACGGGGGTGGCGGGATCGCCGTCGCAGGCCGCGGCGATGTCGGCCTCCAGCGCCTCCAGCGCGAAGGGGAGGGACAGGACGCTGCCGAAGGACAAGGCGGCCGACACCAGCCCGCCGGCGAACACCTCGCGGCCTTCCGCGTGGGCGGTCAGGGTCCGGCGCATCGGCAGGGCGGCGAGGTCGGGGCTGGTGTCGAAACTCGACACCCAGAGCAGGATATCGGCGTCCAGCGGCGACAGATCCTCCGGCGACAGACGGGCATAGAAGTCGTCGGCGCCGGACAGGGCGGCGACGGCGTCGGTGGGCTGGAAGCCGAGCTCGATCAGGAACCGGGCGCGGGTGTCGGCACCGGCGAACGCCCCGGTCTCTCCGCTCCAGTGATAGGCGGCGACGCCGGTCCTGCCGGCCCAGCCGGGGTGGCGCCGGCGGGCCGCGGCGAACCCGGCGCGCACGGAGGCAACCAGTTCCCGCGCCTCGGCGAGGCGTCCGGTCGCCCGGCCGAGGATCAGCGTCATGCGGTCCCACGGCGTGCCGTAGGCGCTGTCGGCCGGGTCGTGTACCAGCACCGGCGCGATGCGGGAGAGAACCGTGTATTCGGCCTGCGAGAGACCGGCACCGATGGCGACGATCAGGTCCGGGTCCGTGGCCGCGACCCGCTCCATCGAGACCTCGCCGATCAGCACGTCGGGGGCGGCGTCGCCCAGATAGGGGCGGGCCCAGGGCCAGATGCTGTGGGGGAACGCGCCGAACCAGTGGCGTACCGCGACGGGCCGCACGCCCAGGGCCAGCAGCGGGTCCTGGGTGGTGTAGCCGAGCGAGACCACCCGGCGTGCCGGTCGCGGCAGCGCGGTCGTCCCGAAGGCATGCTTGAACGTGAGGTCGTCGGCCGCCGCTGCAGGAGCCTGGAACGAGGCGGTTGCGGCGGCCACCAGGCCGGTCAGGAAGGAACGGCGCGAGGAAACCGCGCGCCGCCCAAAGGATTTCGCTGCCCGCCGATCGGCAGAATTCGTCACCAAGTGTACCTGAGTGTCGCTTTCACGGTGCGTCCGTCGGCGTAATAGGCAGAGATGGCGAGCGTGTCGATAGCCGAGATGCCCCGCTCGGGCCCGGGGTCTTCGGGGGCGTCCCCGCTGCCGGCGAAGATCCGGGAAAATACCGGAAAACTAGCGCCACGGGGCACTTGATCGGCGCAGGGAGTATATATATGAACCGTATATGTTTCGTATAAATACCTCAGAGAGTTCCCGATGGGCATCGTGAAGATCGGCGACGAGCTGCACGCGGAGGTGCGGCGCGCCAGTACCGTCATGTGCCGCTCGATCAACGCCCAGGCCGAGTTCTGGATGAAGATCGGCATGCTGGCCGAGGCCAATCCGACGGCCTCGTTCAACGACATCGTCCGCATGCAGTTGGAAGCCGCCCAGGCCGGACCGTTCCCGGCGACGAGTGAGTGACGGCGGGTGCGCGATATGGTGAAGACGCCCGACGAACTGGCCCTGCTGCGGGTATCCGGCCGGCTTCTGGCCTCGGTCTTCGAGATGCTGGACGGCCTGGACCTGGCGGGGATGTCCACCCTGCAGGTCAACGATCTGGTCGACCGCTTCATTACGGAGGACCTGGCCGCCCGCCCCGCCAGCAAGGGGCAGTACGGCTATGAATACGTGCTGAACTGCTCGCGCAACCACGTCGTCTGCCACGGGGTCCCGAGTGCCGGGGAGATCATCGCCGACGGCGATATCGTCAACCTGGACATCACCCTGGAGAAGGACGGCTTCATCGCCGATTCCAGCAAGACCTACGTGGTCGGCGACGCCACCCCCGCCGCCCGCCGCCTGGTGCGGCTGGCCCAGGCCACCATGTGGAAGGGCATCGCGCAGGTCCGGCCAGGCGCCACCCTGGGCGATGTCGGCTATGCCATCGAACGCCACGCCAAGCGCAACGGCTGTTCGGTGGTGCGCGAGTATTGCGGCCACGGAATAGGCCGCGAGATGCATGAGGAACCGCAGGTGCTGAACTTCGGCCAGCCGGGCCGGGGCGTAACGCTGCGCGAGGGGATGGTCTTCACCGTGGAGCCGATGGTGAACCAGGGCACCCGCCAGGTCGCCACCGAGGCCGACGGATGGACCGTCGTGACCCTCGACGGCAAGCTGTCCGCCCAGTTCGAGCACACGGTCGCGGTGACGGCGACCGGCGTGGAAATCCTCACCCTGCGCCGGGACGAGAGGCGGATGTGAGGTCGTTCTATAAGCCCACTGCCTGGATCGCCACGCCGCCGATCGCGGCGACGGCGAGCACCTTGGCGATGCCGAAATGGAAGCGGAAGGCCAGCACCGCCGCCACGGCGAAGAGCAGCACGGCCGGGATGTTCAGGCTGGCCGGATCCGGCCAGGCGACACGCAGCCCCAGAAATTCGAGCTGACCTACCCGGTCGAAGAACACGTGCATCGCGAACCAAAGGGACAGGTTCAGGATCACGCCCACCACTGCGGCGGTGACCATGGACAGCGCCTGGCGCAGCCGGCGGCGGCCTGACAGCCAGTCGATATAGGGGGCGCCGGCGAAAATCCACAGGAAGCACGGGGCGAAGGTGACCCACAGGGCCATGGCCGCCCCCGCTACCCCGCCGGCCAGCCCGCCGACCTTCCAGGCGGCGAGGAAGCCGACGAATTCGGTCACCAGGATCAGCGGTCCCGGCGTGGTCTCGGCCAGGCCTAGCCCGTCCATCATCTCGCCGGTGGTCAGCCAGCCCTGCTGCGCCACCACGTCCTGGGCCATATAGGCGAGCACCGCATAGGCGCCGCCGAAGGTGACCACCGCGAGCTTGGAGACGAACACGCCGATCTGCTGCATCATCCCGCCCGGATCGAGCAGAGCGGCGGCCAGCACGGGCGTCCACCACAGGACGAACCACACCGAGACGGTGGCGAGCGTCCCGCCGAGCCGCGGCGCGGTCGTGGTGGGCACGGGGGAGGCGTCCGGCCCCACCGGCTGCGCCAGGCCGAGCAGGGCGGCGGCCAGGATGATCAGCGGATAGGGCAGCGCGAGGACGAAGATCGCCACGAAGGCGAGGCCCGCCACCCACCAGTGCAGAGCCGATTTGAGCGTGCGCCGGGCGACCCGCAGCAGCGCCTCGATCACGATCACGACGACCGCCGCCTTCACGCCGAGAAACAGGGCGTCGACCAGCGGCACCTCGCCGAAGGCGGCATAGAGCGCCGCCAGCGCCAGCATCACGGCGGCGCCGGGCAGCACGAAGAGCAGCCCCGCCGCCAGCCCGCCGGCGAAACCGTGCAGCCGCCATCCGCTGTAGGTCGCGAGCTGCATCGCCTCCGGGCCGGGCAGGAGCATGCAGAAGTTCAGGCCGTTGAGAAACTGATCCTCGCTGAGCCAGCCGCGCTCCTCAACCACCTCCCGGTGCATCAGGGCGATCTGTGCCGTCGGCCCGCCGAAGGACAGCAGCCCGATCCGCAGCCACACCCGCAGCGCCGCGCCGAAGGAAGGGTTTGCCGGCACGGCGCCGTTCGTCAGGTCGATCATGCCGCAGCCCTCCCGTCGGTGCGGCTTCCGCCGCGTGTGGCGCCGCCTGGCACTGGCGCATCATAGACCACCATGCCGGCGTCGATCTGGGCAAGCGTGCTGCATGGCGGCTCGTCGGACGGCCGGGCCGCTCCGGCGCCGGCGCCTGTAGCCGGGACGGTCGATTGAGGCCGGGGTCATGCGGGCGCTAAGCGACGCTGCGGCCGAGAGGCGGGGCTACCCGCTGAGCTGTGTCGCACCGGGACAGCAGACTGACCAGATCGCTCTGCCGGCAGACGCCGACCTTCTGCATGATCGATTTCAGCTGGGTGCGGACGGTGTGGATGGAGATTCCCTTGGTGCCGGCGACCTTGGCCAGGGTGTCGCCACGGACGAGACGCCGGCAGACATAGGCCTCGGCGTCGGTGAGTTGGAAGGCCTGTTTGAGAAACCGATGGTCCAGGTGGACCGATGGGGCGGTATCGACCGCCATGAGCATCAGCGCCCGGCCGTCGGTGCCGTCGGCCATGTCGACGGCGTGCACCGAGACGAGGAGCGCGTGATCTCGCCCGCCCCACAGGGGCACCGTTGCCGGCGTCGGCCGGATCGTCCCGTGATGGCGCACGGCGGCGATGGCGCCTTGAAGGCGCGAGTCCTCCAACGGACACACGGCTCGGATGTGGCCCCGGCGCAGGTCCAGCGGGTCGCCTGCCTCCAGAATCTGCCGGAACGCCCGGTCAGCGGCCACCGTCCGGGCATCCCTGTCGAGCACGGCGATCCCCAGGCACAGGGTAAGCAGGATATCCGGCAGGCTCCGCTGCAGGTCCTCGGGCCCGGCTGGACCGGGTGCCGCTGCCGTCGTCATCGTCGCATGCGCATTCATGATCGTTCCCCCATTTATCCACCCAGCGGCGGAACGGCAGTTCGGCGCCGTTCCGACCGTCGCTGGTTGCATTGAACGGGGTCGGCATGAAGGCCAGCGTGAAAGCAGTGTTAAAATTACCCGCAAATCGGGATTAATTATGTAAAAATTGACCTGGGCAAGTCCTCTGGCGACGGGTCATCGATCCGGACGTCCTGGAACAGTGCAGTCGCTAGGTGGGGAGCGACGCGTCTCATGGATCCGCCGATACGACTTAGACTCCTTGGCGGCTTCGACCTTCAGGTCGACGGCGAACCCGTGCCCCGTCTTCCCCGCAAGGCGAAGGCCATGCTGGCGTATCTTGTCTTGGAGGGCGGCCGCCCGCCGGCCCGGGAAGTGCTGGGCGATCTTTTCTGGCCGGCCGCAGCGCCGACCCAGATGCGCGACAGCCTCAGGCAAGCGCTGTTCGTAATCCGGCAACACCTGAACCCCAGGGGTGGGCGGATCGCCTTGCATCAGGGCATCCCACTACTCTTACCGGATGTGGTCGCCTGCGATGCGCGCGAGGTGGCGGAGAGCGACGACGCCATGCCGCTCGACCGGTTGCGCGCGGTGACCACGCTCTATACGGGCCCGCTGCTCAAGGATTTCGTGCCGGTCTCTCCGGGCTTCGACGATTGGCTCGGCGTGATGCGGACCAGCCTGGAGGACCGGACGCTGCGGGCACTGCACCGTCTGGCCGGCCACGCCCTTGCCGGCGGTGACGCCCCGCGGGCCGTCGAACTGGCGGAGCGGATGATGGGGGTCGATCCGTTGCGCGAGGACGTGCACCGCCTGCTGCTCTCGGCATTGGCGCAGGCGGGACGGCGCAGCGATGCCCTGAGATTCTTCCGGAGCATCCAGGAACTCCTGCACCGCGAGTTGCAGATCGCGCCGTCGCCGGAGACGGTCACGCTGGCGGACGGGATCCGACAATCGCTGGATGTGCGGGCGACCGCTGCTCCCGCGGCGCCTTCTCAGGGCGGTGCGCCGGTCGTCGCTGTGCTGCCGTTCCAGCAGCTCGGCCCCGTCCAGGTGCCGCCGCATCTGGTGAACGGGATGGTGGCCGACATCATCGCGCAATTGACCGGGCTGCACGAGTTGAGCGTGATCTCCTATGGGTCCACCATGACCCTGTCGGACAGCGCCGAACCGCGGGAGGTGGGGCTCAGGCTCGGCGCTAGCTATATCCTGCGGGGCATCGTCCGCAGCGACGGAACAGTCGTGCGGCTGACCAAGGAGCTGGTGTCCGTGGCCAGCGGGTCGGCGATCTGGTCGCATATCGACGATTTCCGCAGCATGCCCTCCTTTGCTGAGCAGGACCGGATCGTCAGTCAACTCGTGAACACCCTGACGCCCCGGGTCCAGGAGGAAGAGTTGCGCCGGATCCGGGGCCGCCGTCCGCTCAGTCTGACCGTCTACGAGAAGACCCTGCTGGCGCGCCAGCTGCTCGAAACGCGGGAACTGGAGACCTTCAGAGAAGCCATCGGGATCCTGGGCGAGGTGATCCAGGTGGAGCCTGGCTATGCCGAGGCTCATGCGCTGCTGGCGGATTGCTATGGGCTCCTTGTCGGGGAGGGCTGGTCAACCGATCGGAAGGGAGACGTCGCCCGGCTCGAGACGCATTCGACGACGGCTCTTGCCCTCGACCGGGACAATGTGAGGGCGTTGGTCTTCTACGGTCATCGCCGCGCTCTGCACCACCGCGACTACGCAGGCGCCAAATCCATGTTCCGGCGGGCGTTGGACGTCGCGCCCAATTCCGCGCTGGCCATGCGCTGGAGCAGCTTCACCTATTCTTATGACGGCGACGCCGACGAGGCGCTGCGGCGGGCGTTTCGGGCGATGGAGCTCTCGCCGTGCGATCGCGATGCAGGCACCTTTTATTTCGCGCTCTGCGTGGCGTATTTCACTGCCGGGGACTTCTCCGCTGCGGCCGAATGGGGGCGCCGGGCCCTGGCCGAGCGTCCCGTGCTGCGCGGCATGGCCGGCTGGGCGGCCGCCTCCCTGGCGGCGGCTGGATACCTGGACGACGCCCGCACGGTTGCCGCCGGCATCATGGCGGTATGGCCGGAGCGCCGGGTCCGGGATGTCGTAGCGAACCATCCCTATCGCGACGACCGGCTGCGCAGGCAATATGGCGACTTCCTGCGTGCCGCCGGATTCCCGGAGTGATGGTGAATATGAATTAGTTTATCGATTTTTCCAAAACTGTGGATACACTCTCTATGCGGGAGTTTTCTGGTGCGAGGAGGGGGCTATGCGCAGAAGGGATTTCGGGAGCGAAGGCGGCGGTGAAGGCGGCGGTGAAGGCGGCGGTTTTCTGCCCCCCTATGAGTTGATCTCGAAGAAACCTCCGGGATGGCATGACATATACGCGGACGAGGAAACCGATTTCGTCGATGTGGGAGAGTTTCCCATCGCAGCATGGCATCCGTCCTATCGGGCCACTGCGATTGCCGCAGACTTTTTGTCGTCCCGGGAGTGGAAGCTAAGTTGTGATCCGGGACAACCTGATTTGGGTGAGGCGGCGATCCGCGCCGAGCTCAAAGCGCTCGCAGGTAGTGATTTGTATGGAAATCGCGGTAACTGGATTGATGAGATAAATGCCCAGAAGAACGACTTTTCCGGATATTTCGCCTGCCTGCTTGGTTGTTCTCCGACGTCGAGGCCGGCAACCTGGACCCTGGTTCTGTTGGGCATCGAACTCGGAGCTCTGGTCGGCCAGTATTACAAGGGAAAGTACAAACGGGCCCGTCCGGCACAGCTGCTGACGACGCTGGCCTCGGACGTTGCGACGCCCGCACATCCGTCCTATCCCAGCAATCATTCGCTGCAGGCTCATCTGGCTGCGAACTGCGTTTCCGCTGCGGTCGAAGCCTGTCGGGTTAACTGTGACAAGCTTGCGGCTCGGATCGGATTGTTGCGGGAGGTCGCTGGCTTGCACTATCCGAGCGACACTGCGGCCGGCATTCACGTCGCCGCCAAGGTTGCGGAACTCCTGAACGGTGTCGAAGGGTATGACGCGCTGTTGAAGGAGGCCAGATTGGAATGGCCCACCGCGGTCCGGCATCCCAATCCGATGAAGGCGGGGCAGTGATCACTTGTCGCTCGGAGGCGCGCTCCATTCGTATGTTGGCCGGGTAATGGGGAGCGCCTCTGGAATTCGTCTGTGTCAGACGTAATCCTCGTCGGGAAGCAGCGCCAGCATTCGTCTGACAGATGACAAAAATGTTGGCGGATCTAAGAAAGCTAGGGGCGCCAGCTCATCAAGGCCGTATCCGGCGCTGTAGACCATTAACCGGTCGTCGGGGGGCGCAGCCGCCTGGATCCAGAGCGCCGTCAGGTAAAGTGACCTGATTTCGACAGCGGTCAGGTCGAACCCGGTTTCCTCGTCCGCGAGCGCGGACTCCGCCAGCGCAATGGCGGAAACGAAGTCATTTACCTCGTCGCCTTCCGACAGGGTGAAACGCGCGCTGCCTTCTCCGTCCGGCGCCGATTGCACTGCCATGGCGATCGGCCTGCTGCCGGCACCGTGGATCAGCCCGCGCCAGCCCGCGAAGGCGGCCGCTTTGCGCAGGGAGGCCGAGGCCGATAGTTCATCTTCGTCGACACTGTAGAGAGCGTGCCAGGTCGACACGGCAAGAGAGGAGGGTGCAGCACCGCGCATCGCCGGCAGAAGAAAGGTACGCTGCTCGGCCCTGTCCTTGAGGTCCCGGCGTAAGTCATCCAGAATTGTAGTCGGCGGTTGAGTAAGTTGGAGTGGCATTGCTTCACTCTCCATTTGCCTGCTCGGCTAGAAAATAGCGATCGAGACCTTTCCCGACCTTCTTCCGCCAGTCGTTGATGTGCAGTTCCTTGGCTCCGACGCCGCGTGCGGGATCCCATACGGCAATCCGGTTCAGCGAGCCGTAGCCGAAGACAACCACAAAGTGCCTCAGCTTCCCCAACTCCACGCGTACCGGGAGCGGGCGTCGATGGTCGATTTCCCTCGTGCACTCCTCCCAGACAGGTTGCTTGGTCGGCACGTGCCGGTACGGCAGGCGGACGGTTTCCAAAGCCGCCGACAGATAGCCCCACTTGTTGCAGCGGCTGTCGCGGCTGGCTCCGGCGCCGCAGCAGTCGCCATCCGGGTGCTGTCCGCAGGCCACCTCGCACTGGGTCCACCGCTGGCGGGATGGGTGATGCGGCCGGCTTCTGAGCCAGTATTCGTTCACCGCGACCGCTACGGCCGCCCAGCACCATTTCGTCTGTTCCTGCTCGCGGGCGCCGTCGAGGAACCCCTCCAGCACATGGTAGCCGGGTGGGGGCGTCCAGAGGATCGTCTCCTTCAGCCTCTTGAGAAAACCGAAGAGTCCGGCTTCCGGATCCGGCAGCCCGAGCGGCGTAAGCGATGCCTGTATGATAGATGGTAATGTCATGGATCTCCCCCGTGTTGATACCGGAGTGAATCTCCCCAGAACCGCCGTTTGAAAATTCCCCAGTTGGCGTGTCGCCGGTCATCCGGGGCGCGCCCCGGATGACCGGCGGCGGCGAGTTGCCGATGCTCCTCTCGGTCGGCGAGAGGAGTTCGGCGGTGATCAAACTGGGAGAGATGCTCATGATCTTGGAACTGCATCGGCAGGGGCTGTCTATATCGGCGATCGCACGGGAGAGCGGGTTCGACCGCAAGACCGTTCGTCGCTACATCGAGCGCGGCCTGGAGCCACCGAGCTATGGCCCACGCAGGCCACGGTCACGTCTGCTGGATCCGTACACCCCCTATCTGCGCGAACGCGTGATGACGTGGCCTGGCCTGACCGGCGCCCGGCTGCTGCGAGAATTGCGGGACCTCGGCTATAGCGGCGGCTATACGGCGGTGACGGATTATCTGCGTGATATCCGTCCCGCGCCGACACCGGGTTATGAGATCCGCTTCGAGACACCTCCCGGTCAGCAAGGACAGGTCGACTTTGCTCAGTTCCAGGTGGTGTTCACCGATGAGCCGGAACAGCCGCGGATCGTGTGGCTGTTCTCGCTGGTCCTGGGGCATAGCCGCCTGATCTGGGCACGGTTCGTCGCCCATCAGGACCTAGCGACAGTGCTGCGCTGCCACGTCGCCGCCTTCGACGCGATCGGCGGCGTGCCACGCGAGCTTCTCTACGACCGCATGAAGACGGCGGTGATCGGCGAAGCTGCTGACGGGGAGCCGCGCGGCATCGTCTACAACAGGGCCCTTGTGGATCTGGCCCGCCACTATGGCTTCCACCCGCGCGCGTGCCAGCCCTACCGGGCCAAGACCAAGGGCAAGGTCGAGCGGCCGTTCCGATACATCCGCGAGGACTTCTTCTTGGCCCGTTCGTTCCGCAACCTGGACGATCTGAACGAGCAGCTGCGGCGCTGGCTGGACAGTGTCGCCAATCCCAGGGTGCATGCCACAACCCGGCGGGTCGTGAACGAGGCGTTCGCCGAGGAGAAGCCGCACCTGCTGGTTCTGCCTCTGGCGCCGTTCCGCTCCGTACTACGTCTGGAGCGACGGATCTCCCGGGAAGGGATGGTAAGCGTCGGTGGCAACTTCTACAGCGTTCCGGATGCCACCCGGCGGCGCACGGTCGAGGTGCACACGCTCGCCCAGGAGATCAGGATCTTCGAGGACGGCACGTTGATCGCGACCCATCCGGTCCTGGAAGGCCGCCACCAGCGCCGGGTGGCTCCTGGACACCGAAAAGGAGGGGGCTCCACAGGACGAAGACGTGGAGCCGACGGAGATGTGGTCGTCAGCCGAACCGGCGACGTGGTCGCTCAGCGCTCCCTGGAGTTCTACGACGCTGTCGCTCGCCGTCTTGCCCGGGAGTGCCGGTCATGAGCGCTCCAGGTGATCTGACCCCGTCGACCCTGGAGCGGATCCGCCACGATCTGGTCGGTCTGAAAATGCCACGCGCCCTGGAAGCCCTCGATCAGGTCGTGCGCCGCCTCGAGCACGGGGAGATCGGTGCTCTGGAGGCCATCGACATGCTGCTCGCCGAGGAACTGACCCTGCGCGAGAACAGCCGCATCAAGACGGCCCTGCGCATGGGCCGACTGGCGACCATCAAGACGCTCTCAGGGTTCGACTTCTCCTTCCAGCCGTCGCTCGACCGCGATCGTATCCTCACCCTCGCACAACTCGGCTTTATCGGTCGCTGCGAGGTCGTCCACTTCCTCGGCCCGCCCGGCACCGGCAAGAGCCATCTGGCCATCGCCCTCGGCGTCGAGGCGGTGAAGGCAGGGCGCAGTGTCTACTTTTGCACACTCGCCGACCTGCTCGGGCAACTCGCCCGCGCCGAGCGCGAGGGACGGCTGACGGAACGCATACGCTTCTTCTGTCGACCGGCTCTGCTGATCGTTGACGAGATCGGCTACCTGCCCGTCGTTCCTGGGGGTGGCAACCTGTTCTTCCAGCTGGTCAACGCCCGATACGAGCGTGGTGCGATGGTCCTGACCTCCAACCGCGGCTTTGCCGAATGGGGCGAGGTGTTCGGAGACCCGGTCGTCGCCACCGCACTCCTCGACCGCCTGCTGCATCATGCTCTGGTCATCCAGATCGAAGGCTCCAGCTACCGGTTGCGCCAGCACGCCGACCTCATGCCCGAGCACGTCCGCTCCAAGGCTACCATCACACCGCCGACCCCAGCACCGCTACGACGGCCAAGGGGACGGCCGCCCAAAAACGACCACATCACCGCGACAACCTGACCGGCGAAACTGGGGAAATTTACTTCGGCGCTTCTGGGGAAATTACGGGCGGCATTGACACCCCCGAGACGTCGGAGCCGGGCAGAGGACTTCCGCCCGGCCAGATGCGTCGATGAAACGCGGCGCGTCTCCGCCGGTCAGCGCAGCAGGCGCTCGCCCTCACCGCTGAAATAGAAGCGCTCCAGAAGGTCGGCCTCGGCGTGCTTCTTGGTCCAGTGGGCGGGATACTCCCGACGATCGTCGATGGCGAAGCGGATGCGGGTCCGCGAGAAGGTCTGGGGGCTGGCGATCCCCTCGCCGCGGGCGACATCGACGATCATCTCGTCGAGGATCGATTGGATCGTGCGGTCGAGGACCGGACCGTGGGTGATGGACTGGCCGACCTCGTAAGAGACCAGAACGTCTCCGACGATGCTCTGGGCGAGACCCGGATCGCCCCGGCTGATGCGGTCCCGGATATTGGCGTGGTGTTCGTCGATGCCGAAGGGATCGAAGCGCATTCCGTCCTCCTGGTTGCTGGCGGCATCTCGACACCGGCCGCCCTGACGCCGCCTCGGTGCCCATCCGGCTGAGCGGCAGGGGCAGTCTGCGGCGGTCCAGCTGGGGGCTGCATCCTCCGTTTGGGGGATGCAGCTTTCCTGGAGACGGCCGTCGCGTCAGATCTGGTCGAACAGGGATTCGATGCGCTCGATCTGGATC
Source organism: Thalassobaculum sp. OXR-137 (assembly GCF_034377285.1). NCBI lineage: Bacteria > Pseudomonadati > Pseudomonadota > Alphaproteobacteria > Rhodospirillales > Thalassobaculaceae > Thalassobaculum > Thalassobaculum sp. OXR-137. The sequence goes on from NZ_CP139715.1 coordinate 3,429,506, forward strand.
TGGTTGCCGTGCCGCTTGGCCATTTCCAGGCAGCCGAACAGCAGCTTGCGCGCCTGGGAGGGCAGGCCCCTGGCGGACAGGACGCTGGCATAGAGGGTCATCGAGTGGTTGAGGCGGAGCTCCATGCCGTTGCGTTTGGCGATCGCCATCGCCCGCGTGAGCAGGGTGCCGGCGAGGGCGGTCTCGCCGTGATCCGCCAGGAACGCCGCCCGGGTATGGAGAGCCTCGCAGAGTAGGGCGGGCATATCCATCACCTGGGCATAGTCCTCAATGACGCCGATCCGCGCGACCAGCGATTGGGAATGGTTGTGGGAGTGCGGCCGGACGCCGGTGCTGCGGTCCCGCAATTCGGCGATGTCGAGCCGGATCAGGGCGAGTCGCGCCTTCTTGTGGAGATCTTCGTGGCCGCCGGCCTCGGCGAAGCTGATCGCCTCGTTCACGTGCCGCCGAGCCTGTTCGAGGTTGCCCTGGGTTCTTTCCAGATCGCCGAGGTGGCGCGAGAAGATCGAGCAGGCCCGCCGGTCGTTGTAGACCTCCAGGATCGCCAGCGCCTCGCGGTACCGCCGGGCGGCGGCCTCCCGGTCGCCGCTCAGATGGCTGATGAAGCCGAGATAGCCATGGACGATGAACCACAACCGCCCGCGTCGCCCGGAGGCCTGGACCTCGGTGGCTTGGATCGCTTCCAGCCGACGCCGTGCGGTTGTGAGCCGGCCGCGCTCGATCTGAACGATGGCCAGGTTGAGTGAAACCCGGTTGTGTTGCGCGCCGCCGTCGATCGGGCCTTCGATGACGCGGTTGAAGCGGATTGCCTGGCGCAGGAGCGCCACCGCATCGATCAGATTGCCCTGCACGAGACAGATCAGGCCGCACTCGTTGTACAGCCAGACGATCTCGTCGCGGTACAGGGCATTGATGTGCCGCCATTCGCTGGCCGCATCGTAGTCAGCGGGGACCTTGTCCTTGTCCAGCAGTTCCCAGGCCTTGCGGATGATCCATCGGACCTGGACACGATAGGCTTCGAAATACCCCCGCTCGGCCTCGTCATCGACGCTCCCCAGGTGCTTGTAGTCCTCGAAACGGGACACAACGGCCACCGAGAAGGTCGACCGCACGATGCACAGCGCCGCCCGCAGCGACTGAACACGGGTGGACAGCGGGGCCGCGCCAAGATGCCAGCTCTCCGTGGACCCTTCCGTACGGGCATGGTCCGGATACTGGCTGAGGGCTGCTACCAGCGAGTTCAGAAAGGTATAGGCCTCATGGGTCAGCCGCGGGAGCTCCGACGGCATCGACGCGTAGGTCGAGGGCGCGAAGCTGTTGATCTCGATATATTCATGCGGCCCGCTCCCCATCTTCTGGATCACATGACGCTGAGTCAGGCGATGGAGGGTATAGCGAGCCTCGTCTTTAGCGGGCCGGCTGTAGTACTTGGCGAGACGTTTGGCGTTTTCGGCAATCTTGTCCTGCCTGTCCTTTTCCGACCCTGCATCATGAGTTTGCGTCTGCTCGGAAGATTTCCTGCTTTCACTCGGGGCCGATAGCCGGTCGTGCAACTGCACCAGCCGTGGATGCGGGTGCAGTTCGAAGACCAGACCGTGGCCGGCCATGCATTTGAGGGCCTCGGTCAGCATCTCCTGGCGCGAGTTCTGGCGCGTGCGCAGAACGTCGTCGAAGTACCGACGGATCTCCGGCATCCGCACAAGAACGTCGACACTGCAGGGCGCGCCGATCACAGCGAGGTGCCGCATGATCAGCATCTGGAGTTCCAGGTCGTAGCGCGGCTCTCCGAGGATATGAAATCGCTCGTGGGCATCCAGGACCTTGTCGAGCACTACCTGTTCCACGCGGCTCGAACTGGCGATCGCGGCTTCGTCGGAAACCCGGCGGATGAAGGCTTCGGCTTTCTCCGCACCGTCGCGGATGGTGCGCTCGCCGAGGGCGATGCGCTGCGCCGCGGCGAGGAGGATGGTCATGCAGTAGCGGTTGCTCCGCAGGCTCTGTCTGATCCCCTTCCACTCGCGGATGGCCTGCATGTTGGCGGACACGTGGTCGGCATCGTACCGGGCCAGGAGCAGTGCTTTGACTTGGGTCGTGGCTTCGTCCCCACCGGCAGGCTCTTGGGCGGCGATGATCTGCTGCAGATTGCTATGGAGCTCTTGTACGAGGTGTATCTTTTTGCAATTACTTGCTTTTTCCTTTTTTAGACTATCGAGTTCTGAGTTCAACTGGCGTAGGGATTCTGTGAATTCATCTTGAATGTCGACAACGGCCTTCTCTAGCGAGGCGATGTCTTCGTCTGCAGTATGTTGGGTAAAAATGGTGTGGTGCAGCCCTTTGTCGGAATTTATGTTCCCGAGCTTCGTTCTGCAGGAGGCGATGCGCTCATCGTTGGAATTGATCGCGTTGACCCTCTTTTCTGCATCCAGCAAGAAGAGAAAGATCGCCAGAAGGCGGAAGTTGTCGACGAGAATGCGTTCGGAATTCGCTTCCCGGCCGAAATGGACGTAGCAGCGGTCCTGGACGGGCAGATTGTCGGCTTCCGACAGAGGCAGGCAGTCGACCCCGCTGCTCAGCTGACGCAGCGCGACATTGCTTCGCCCCGTGGCAGGCAGATTCTGTCGCTCGATCGAGACGAAATGCATCCGGTAGCCGGAAGGGTCCGGGTCGATGCCGGCATCTGACAGGTCCCGGAACTCGGTGCCGCTGACCTTGTCCTGCATTGCCTGGAACGCGTTGCGGTAGCTTTTGAGGAAGGGCGTCTCCTTCACGAAGATCTCGCCGAGATTCTGCTCGCCGGAGACCAGGACGATATCCAGCGGGAACGGCGCGAACTGTTCGGAGGCGAGCAGGCGCAGAAACGCCTCTATCTCCCGGTTCTTCGGCAATCCTCCGGCGTAGTGCAGCAACTCAAGGGCGTTCACCACGAGAAGGAGCCTCGGGCGGTACGTCGTGCTGGCCTTGTGGATCCGCACGGCTTTGGACAGTCGGCTGAACGCCTTGAACAGATGGGTCAGCAACTCAAGACGCGGCAGACCGGCCAGACTTTCGCGGATCGCATACTTGTAGAGCTGGAGGGTGGTCGCGCTGACCTCCAAACCGCCCTCCGGCTGGCGTTCGCCGCGCAGGATGGCGACCAGTCGAGCCAGATCGACGTCGTCGTCACGGCCCTGGTCGAACAGTCTCATGGCTTCCGCGCGCAAAGCCGTGAACTCGGCGCGATGGTCATCGATCAGATCGTGGATGTGGGAGCCGGGGTCCTCCGCCAGCTTTTCCAGGTTGGAGCGGATATGGCAATCGGCCCGTTGTGATTCCCATTCCGGTAGGGCCGTCAACGCGACGCAGCTCTCGATCAGCGCGTCGATCAGCATGTCGTAGGCCGAGGCGATCTCGCTGGAGAAGCTGAAATTGACGAAGAATGCCGAGATGAAATACGGGTGCCGGGTCCGGTGATTGATCGGCCACGCAGCCCGAATGTAGGAGCTAAGGCCGAGGCTGCTGAAAAAGGCTGAGAAGAACGTCCCCTTTCCGAGCCCCCGCTTGGCGGCCACGAGATAGGTCCGGCGCATGTCCAGCGGGTTGGCGCCCATGCGGGTGTGGCTGACGCTCATGGGTTGCTTCGTGCTGAGCAACTCGGCGCGGTGGGCGAAGCTGCCTTCCGTGCTCACTGTGGTCGTAGCGGCATTGAACCACGGCTGCCGGTGCTGCTCGGCGAAGACGGCGTCCAGGAACGTGTCGAACGCTCGGACGCCGGTCTCCGGCAGCGAGTTCAGCCGAGCCTGTTTAAGGTCGGTCGTGGGGGCGCCCGGAGCGATGGCGGCCAGGTTCAACAGGGGGAGTTTGGAGGAATACCCGTCCGCCTGATCGAGCTCCGAGATCCTGTTCCTGAGAAGGTGCCGCACGTAGCGGAGCGGCGGATGGACGATCGGTTCGCCGGTCGCTTCATCACGAAAATTGGAGGGCAGCCGCCGTTCGAAGCGGGCGATCCGGTGCGGCGGGCTTTGCCGCCAGTGGGTCCACCATGTCTGCCACTCCACCGTCAACGCATCCAGTGTGGCGCAAAGCGTTCCGGTCAAGACGGCGGTCTGCAATCCGTTAAGGGCGACCAGCCTGGCGCGGACCTCTCGAATGCCTGCCAGCAGAACACGATCGGACGGCAACGTGGCGTCCTTGGCGTCCGCGTCGATTGCCTGCAGCTTCTTCATGATGCGGCTAATAGGCCCGTTGGCCTGGACCGTGATCCTCAGGAGCTCGAAAATCGCGAAGCTTTCGAACTCCAGGAATCGGTCAGCGCGTGTGGCAGCCTGCTGTGGAGTGAGGACGTCTTTCTGCGCGTAGTCGTCCCTGGGAATGAAACTCACCGGCGCAAGCCGTCCTTTACCATCCGAGCCGTCCGGCTTGTCGAGATCCGACGGGGTGTCAAGGTCGGCGTCTTTAGCACGTCCGAGAAGCGTGTTGAGGATGGCGGCCGGATGGCCCCCGGTGAACTCCGGGTCGCGTTCGGCCAAACCGTCGATCACACGCTTCAGCAGAGCCTTACCGGACCACTTGGAATTCAGCAGCTTGATCGGCTGGTTCGGAGCTTTTCCATCCTTCAGGGCCAGCGCGTAGCGCAGAAGCTCCTGAAGCTCGGTATTGATCGTTCTCAACTCCCCGATCAGCGACATCGTATAGTGCAGCCAGTCGACGGTCGGCGCGTCTTCGAAAGGGACGCCGTTCTGCGAAATGATCCTGCCTGAGCCGTAGAAGATCGTGTGGACCCCATATCGGAGATACAGGCCGGTCGCGAATCTTGCGCGCGCGGCCAGAGGCTTCTCCGCAGGGGAGAGCACGATCGCCGTGCGGTCGATCGCCCGGTCCCGATCGCTCATGAACTGCCGCAATGGTCGCAGAACGTCCGCCTCCTGCATCCCCAGGCCGACGAAGAACAGGGGGTTGCCTGAAAAAGCCAAACGAATGCCTTCGTCGACCGAGTCCCGGTTCATGTCGTTGCGCAAATACAGGTCCATGTAGTCGCGCTCGGTGACCACGATCTTCGAGCCTTCGGTGGCCCGGCCATGCAGGTGGAAGACATGTCCGTCGGCGTCCGCGTCGTCGACGGAGAACTGCACCAGGTCGCCGGCGCTGTCGCGCTCGAAGGTATGATCCTTGAAGACTCCGCCGAGTTCGTCGACACGATAGACACCGGATTTGTCTTTCCGGGGAGTGGTGCCGGCCTCCGACGCGTCTTCGTCGTCGCTCTCGTATTTTCGATAGCCGCGGTCGTGAAAGAACCGCTCGATCTCCATGTCGTAATTGGTGGTGAGGTACCGCCGGATCCCCATATTCATCACAAGCGACTGTATGGGGTCGAGATCCGTGTCTATGACGGAATGACGAGAGCGAAAATCTGTGTCCTCGATATCCCGATATTGCAGGAGTTTCGGCTTTCTCTTATCGTCCTTCCAACCGGTCAGTTCTCGATAGGGATCTTCGACTAAATCTAGCATCATCTCCAAGACAAACCGATGAGTTGGAGAAACAATTTCGCGACTATGTTCTCGGCGCTGACCGTCCTTTGGATTATTGTTTCCAATAGAAAATTTATCGACCCAGTATAATAAATTCTTCCAATGGCCTAAGTGAGTATATTTTAAAGGTTTTGGATTTTCTTCGCTGGGCGTGATGTTAGATAGGATGTAAGACGATAATGACTTTATCGTGTCGGACCTGAAGTAGCCGAGAGACCAGAATCGCTCGGGAAATTCGCGAATGCCGCGGACTTTCCGCCGTAGGTTGTCGGGCCGTATGGCCGGTCGCTTCCAACGGATCTGACTATTGATTTCTTTAATGGCGTTGGATCGGTTGGCAGTATCCCAGGCTTTTCGCCCCGCGTCCCGTTCATAGAGGGTGGCGCGCCAGAGATAGGTTTCCGCCTGCGCGCATTCGTCGACCATGAGGACCTTGGTGAGATCCGAGAAAGAGAGCGCCGCCTCTTCAACCAGTATCTTTCGCAGGAGATCACGCAGGGTCCGATCATAATCACGCCGCGCGTTGGCAAATCGCTCGAGCTTCTTCTTGAGAAAATCGGCGTCGTGCCCGGAGTGGACTTTAAAAGACTCCAGATGCTCTATGATGGCCTCAATATCAGGCGCGGGGCCGGCCGACGCCTTCACATTGAAGCCCGGAAGGGCGTGTTTGGCGATGGCTGCAACCAAGTCCTTAGGGGCTGTGGCTGCGGGATTCCAGTCCGGATCTGTCCTCCAGTTTCCGGCGAAAAGGCCGTCGTTCCTCTCCAGAGCCTCTTTCAGCTTTTCCGCGGCCTGGAAGACGACCGGGGCAGGCTCGCCTCCGGGGATGGCATCGGCGTTTTTCAGCAACATTAGGGTGTTCGACAGACGCGCGACTTCCTGGGACCTGAAGCGGATTTCGTTCTGCTTGATCGCCAGGAACGCACCCAGATGCTTTATCTTCGAAGCCGCAGACCTGCGGTCGTCGTCCCCGCTGGAGGAGGGGGCCAATTTCAGGGTGGTCAGCATCCGCTGGACCGCCGCTTCGCTCTTCGCTTCGTCCCCCGAAAGCCCAACGACGTCGGGATCCACAATCTTCTCCGACAGACGGAGGAGGTCTTCCACGGCGCCAATAAGATTTTTTGATTTCTCGCAGCAGGCGATGTAGGCCTCAGCGATCTCTTCCAGCCGGCTGACCTGCCGCTCCTGCCATTCGGTCCAGCTCAATCGGCCATAGGCGGCCGAAAGACCCGATCCGACGAAGGCGAGAAGGTTCTTGTTGCTGAGCGCCTGAAAGAGAAGCTGCTTACCCTTGCTTTCAATGAGTGGCGTGTCGAGCGTGCCGTCGATCAGGTTGACGACATAGGGCCAGCGCTGGAGTTCTGCGGTCTCGCTGTCGAACTCATCCTCTTCGCCGCCGAAATTCTGCTCCGACGGATCCGCGACGTTTGCCATAGTTTTCCCCCACCCCGGCACATCCCCTGGCCATATTGGAAGTTCGGGATAAGGTTGTATATGTGAGATTGATCACGATTGGCGGGTGCGGCCACCATCCGCAGCGCGTCGGGAGTGGCTCAGAAATCTGCAGCTATCTGCCGGCCGGCCTTCATGCACCGATGACGACCAGGCTTATGCCCGTGCTGGGTAGTGCCTCCGCCAGCGCCAGCATGTCAGTGCAGGATCCGAGTGGAACACAGGCATGCTGGCCTCCCCTCGCGGCCGGTGTCTTGGCCAGATATCCGCGGTAGCTCCTGCTGACCATGGCCTTTTGGTCCTGGCTCGCGGCGAGGAAGGTTGCCTAGCCATAGTCGCTCTGGCCGCCGGCGACGTTGCCCGTCGGTATCCGCTTGATCCCCCGCATCTCAAAGGCGACGGCCGACGGTCGGACGGATATGCATTCGGCGGTGAGCGCCAGGGCGTCGTGGCAACGACCGGGCTCCATGAACACGGAGTTTTTCAGGCCATACGCGCCGATCGCTTCCCGGTTGAGGGCGAGGGCTCGGTCGATATCGGCATGGGCCGGGTCCACCTCGGCATCTCACGGCGTCCGTCGGTGTGGAACGCTTGTGCTATCTGCGGTGAGACGCTCTCAAGATAAAACTGGTTTAACGTTCCCGACCGGAACTGATTGTACTGTGTCCAGTAGATGTCGTTGGTAAGACCAAACACCCCCGTGTCTTCGGCTCCGTCCGTAAACGTCATTCGACAAACGCCGTCTTGTCCATAATACGCTGTCGCAATGTGGAGGCGGCTTTCGGGGTCGTAACTATTCAGCGTTTTCCCGAACAAAAACTCCTGAAATTCATTTGGGTTTAAATGCGCCACGATTATGATCTACCTATGTCGATTGGTCGGATTTGAATACCGGCGCATAGGTGATTGGTCCGGACCCCAACTTCGGTCCAGGCCTTGCCCAGGCTAGTTGCGAAGGGAGCTCCTCATCCTAGTGTCTTTTCAATCCCGATGGTCGTTTGCCGACCCGAGAGAATGCTAGTCTGCGTTACGGCTCTGCGCTACGGCGCATCTTTATCGGTGCGCACATTGACAAGGAAGTGGGCCTCACCGACAAGCTCAAGCCCGGCTTTGCGGCGGGCCTCGGTGAATTACGCGGCAGTCTTCCATTTTAGCGGGGTCATGTAGACGGTGTGATCACCGACGCTGACCATCACATCGCCATCCTGAATACTGATCTGCAGTTTCATTGCACGGCTTGCCAGTTTTGCCAGTTCGGCTGTGTCTTTCTCGGGGAAGTTTACCACTTGAAGGTTCTGAAAACGGGTGGAGTTTTTCTTGATCTTGTCCCACCAGATCTCGGCCGTTCTGCCGCCATAGGGATAGACAATCACCTTGCCGGCCTTGCCACAGGATTGACGCATCACCTTCTCGCTGGGAAGCCCCAGAGCCACCCACACATCAAGCGCACCGGTCAAGGTTTTCTGCCAAATATCGGGCTCATCATCCGTTGACAGTCCCCTAGTCATTTCCAGATTTTCATCGGCATTTAGCGCAAAGGCGACAATGCGCACCATCAGCCGTTCATCTGTCTCAGATGGATGTTTTGCCACGGTCAATTTATGAGTCTCGTAATAGTGACGATCCATATCAGAGACCGAAAGCTCAACTTTGTAGATGGTGGCATTTTGCGCCATGATTTGTCCTAGAACTGCGAAGATTGCGATGCTTACAGGGGCTGGCAGTCTTGTGAAAGTAGATAAAGGCGCCGCGACGGCATTTTCACATCTTCGTAGGTGGGGCACGCGAAGATCCCGGCAGCGCTCATGAAATCAGCACACGCTGCCAGGCGGTGATGCTGACCGAGGCCCCAAGACTCTAGCCACGGCTGGGGGCAGCTTCGGGAACAAACCAATTGATGCACGGGATCGACCAATAGCTGGAGGAGACTCGGGGTTCAGGTCACGTGCGCCTGCGCCCGGCTTGTGTCAGAAACACGGCGCACGTGGCTGCGCAGATCGCCAGGGTCATGAAGACCTGAAGCGAGACCTGATAACTGCCCGTCCAATCCCGCAGGGCGCCGGACAGAACCGGTCCGACCGCCTGTCCCGTCACCTGCACGGACAGCGCGACACCGCGGATCGCACCGAAGCTATGGCGACCGAACGTGTCGGCCCACGCGATCGGCGGGACGGTAAGAAGTCCGCCGATGCCGCATCCGAACAAGGCCGACGCCAGAAAGGCGATCGCCGGTCCGTCGACCGCGGTCATCAGCCAGCTTCCCGCCGCCAGGAACCCGCCGACGGCGAAGAGCACGACCCGGGTGCCGAGCGGGCGGACGAGGGGGCCGATAAGGAATCCGACCAGCCCGGATGTTGCGGAGAACGTGCTGACCACGAACGCGGCCGTCGTGGGGTCCAAGCCCCGTTCGACCAGGTGCGGAGCTTGGTGCAGGCTGACGCCGGCCTGTACCGGATAGGCCAGGAATGTGAAGAGCAGGAGCAGCCAGAACGCCGGCTCGCGCATCGCCTCGGCCCTGGTAAAGGAGGGCGGCGGAACCGCGGCGGCGCCACCGGACCCCGTCGCTCCGACCCTCTCGGCCACGCCTCCATCGGGTTCCTGCCCCACGTCCTCCGGCCGGCGGGCGAGAAGGAGGACTGTCGGCAGAAAGCCGACGACCAGGACGGTCGTGCCGACGGCGATCCATCCCCAGCGCCAGTCGCCTCCGAGAGTCATGGCGGCGTGGGCGATCAGGGGCATCGACGTCAGGCCGATCATGAGCCACAGCGTGGAGATCGACGTCGCGATCGGCCGCAAGCGGACGAACCAGTTGTTGATCGCGCCGTAGATTCCGAGATCGAACGGACCCGCGAAGTTCATACGGGCGACGCAGAACAGCAGATAGAAGGCGACAAGCGTTTCGATGCCGGCGAGCGCGATGCAGCAGATCCCGGTGATCGCCACGGCCCAGGCCAGAAGGCTGCGAGCGCCATGCCGATCGACCAGGGGGCCGAGGCCCGGCGAGACGACGGCCGCCAGCAGCCCCCCGACTGACACGGCCGCCGAGATCGCTGTCCGGGACCAGCCGAGTTCGCTCGTCATCGGATCGACGAAGATCGAGAGCGTGGCGACGGCCGGTCCCTGACGCGCGAAGCTGACACAGCAGACCACGCCGAGGACGACCCAGCCGTAGAAGAAGGGCAGACGGTTGGCGAGCAACTCCGGGAGACGTTTCATGCCCGACGATTCCGGGCCGGGCGCCGTCCCGTTCTTTCGAGCGTCATGTCCGGGCGTTCTTCGCCGCTCTGGTCAGCCGCTCCCGGCGATCCCCCATGCGGTGCGTCGTCGGGGTCTGGCGGATGCCACCGGTGAGGTGGTCCAGCGGGGCGGCGACCGTCTTCGTGACCGCTTCGGTCAGGCGTTCGCCGACGGTCCGGCGCACCGACGCATCGCGGCCGTCCCTCAGTGTCACCGTGATAACCGACATTGAACCCTCCAAGAAACGGGCGTCCCGGACGCTTGGCCGGAACACTGTGGCAGACGTCCGATGACGGGAGTAGGGCCGGCCCCCGCACCGGTGTGCCGCCCGGCGAGAACCTGTCCCGTCCGCTGATGCGCGCGAGGTCGCTCGTCGGCCTCGGTCCCGATGGGGTTCCGGGTGCGGCTGCGGTTTATGGGGATCCAACTACCGGATCCCCGGACTATGATCGCCCCCTTCATCCCGCCGGGGTGAGGACTGTCAATTCCAGGTCGACCGCGTGCCCAGTCAGATCACCTCGAAACAATGGCTGACGCTGCTTTGCGTTCAACTTTGCACGATCCTGTTCGGCGTCACCGTCACCAGCGTCGCGGTGATCCTTCCGCAGATCAAAGGCGCGCTGTCCGCGACGCAGGATCAGGTGGCTTGGATCCTGACGCTCAACCTCGTCGCGACGGCTGCGGCGACGCCGCTGACCGGTTGGCTGGCCTCGAAACTGGGATGGCGCCGGTTGATGATCGGTTCGGTGCTCGGGTTTACCGGTGCGTCGGTCGCTTGCGGGACGGCGACGTCGCTGGAGACGCTGCTTGTCTTCCGGGTCATCCAGGGGGCCCTGGGTGCGCCCATCTTCCCGATGGGTCAGGCCATCATCCTGGCGAAGTTCGAACGCCGACTTCACCCGATGGCGATCATGATGTGGGGTGTCGGCGGGGTGATGGGCCCGATCCTGGGGCCGACTTTCGGCGGATTGGTCGCCGACACCCTGGATTGGCGCTGGTCGTTCTTCATGATCCTGCCGCTCGGCCTCGCCGCCTGCGTGCCGACGGTGCTCGCGCTGGGGGATGAGGAGCGGGGAACCGCGCGCCGGTTCGACTTTGTCGGCTTCGTCTTCATCGCCGTCGCGATCGGGTCCCTGCAGCTAATGTTCGATCGCGGCCAGCGCTTGGACTGGTTCGAGTCTCCGGAGATCATCGTGGAATCCGCGCTGGCGGCAGGGTGCCTCTATCTCTTCTTTGCCCACGCCGGAACATCCAGGGCGCCGCTGTTCGAGGCCGCCACGTTGCAGGACCGGAACTTCGTTCTGGGCGTCGGGTTCGCCTTGGTCATGGGGATGCTCCAGTTTACCCCGATGGTGCTGTTCCCACCGCTTCTGCAGGACCTGCGGGGCTATCCGGAATCCATCGTCGGCTACCTGATCGCCATGCGCGGCGTCGGTAATTTCCTGAGTTTCCTTGTGGTCGCGCCGCTCACCCGTTGGAATCCGCAGGCGACACTGGCGGCAGGTTTGCTGATCCAGGCCGGAGCGGCGGCCTGGATGGGCGTGCTCGACATGAACATGACGTTCGAGCAAGTCCTCTGGACCAATCTGCTTCACGGGTTCGGCTTCGGGCTCGCCTACACGCCGATGACGGTGCTGGCGTTCTCCACGCTCGAGCCCCGGCTCCTCACCCAGGGCAATGCGATATTCAGTTTGCTGCGGATGCTCGGCAGCAGCCTGTTCATCGCGGTCACGTTGGTGGTGTTCGTCCGTTCCGCTGCCGAAGCGCACGCTAGTCTCGTCACCTTCATAACCCTGTTCGATGCCCGCTCCCTGTCGCTCTGGATCCAGCGGTTCGGCGACCTCGGCACGCCGCTGCTGCATGCGCGTCTTGTGGAGGAGATCCGGCGTCAAGCCGCGATGATCGGTTACATCAATGCCTTCAACCTGCTGGCGATCGTACCGGCTTTGATCGCGCCGGCGGTGCTGTTCTTCAGGCTGAAGCGGTGAGCTATGCGATCATCAGACTTGAGATATCCTGGCACCGGAGCAGGGGGGGGCAGCCCGCACGGCAGCGCCTGTTCTCGTCGATCCAGATCAAATTGGATCGGGCCATCACAGGGGCTAAGCTGTTCGATGCCCCGTCCAGCAGCGCCCGATTCCACTGATCGATCATCGTCGGATACAGGCTGAACCGGTTCGCCAGGTCCGCGATCTTCTGCCCGCTCTTCACCGCATCCGGAGCGAAACCGGCCTTGAAGTCCGCGTTGTACTGCTTGCGCTTCGACCTCTCTGATCCCTTTTCTTTAAAATCAGCAGACCGAACGCTGTACCTGCCGTCACTGTCCAATTTCCGGGGAGTAGCTTAGTCTTGGCTGCGAGCAGTGACGAGGCAAGGCTTGCGGCCTATGAAGTCGCGACCGCCACCGCGCGCATCGAGCCGCGGAGACGTACGCAGGCGATCGGCACCTACACCCATGTGCTGGATCGGTGGGCGATCGCCTATGACCAGCCGATCGTCCTTAATCGGCGGCAGGCCGGTGCCGCAATCGAGGGCGCGCTGAAACAGAAGGTAGTCGATCTGCAGCGATTGGCCGTCGACACGCATGGATTTACGCACTTCGCCCTGGCGACGGCCAAACTGCTGGGCTTTGATCTGTCGCCGCGGCTGGCCGACCTCGCCAGCCGGAAACTGTATCTGCCAGCATCCGTCCGGGTTCCCGAACAACTCGAGCCCCGGATTGAGCGCATCACACCGAGCCGCATGGCGCGCAAGGGCTGGGACGGCTTCCTGCATATGGTCGCCTCGCTCGAGGCCGGCTACGGTTCGCCGGCGACAATCATCGAACGGTACGGAAGTGCCGCCCAAGGCATGCCTGTCTACGAGTGCGGTACGTGTCTCGGTAAGGTGCTGCGCAGCCTGTTCCTGCTCGATTATCTGATCAAGCCGGACTTCCGGCGCGAGGTACATCGACTGCTGTCCCAGGGTGAGTCGGTCCGTCTGCTGCAGCGTGCATTGATGGCAGGACGGATCGAGGCCAAGGATGGGCGCACGCTTGCCCAGGCGACCGCGATCTCCGGCGCACTTACGCTGCTCACCAACATCGTCATGGCGCGGAACACCCGGGCGATGCAAACGGTCATCGACAGGCTGCCGGCCGGCACCCTGCCCGAGCCGCACTTGACGCATATCGCGCCGGTCGCCCATCGACACATCAATATGAACGGCCGGATCAGGTTTGCGATCGAGGAATATGGCCGGTTGGCCCACGCTGGAGGGCGCAAGAACACAAATGGCCGCTAAGCTGCTGGAAACACTAAAAACACGATTCTCATGCCCCGCTTAAGTCATTGAAAACACTGCGACAAATGCCCGCTACTTTGGGGGAATTTGGTACTGAAACCCCGGCGCGTGAAAGTCGCGAAAACCACGGCCAAAGGACTGCGCGTCCTCACCGAACGAGAGTACCGGCCAGCGATCGGGCGTCTGCTCGACAGCCTGCACTGGCGGCTTTGGAACGGCCAGACGGACAGGGCCCGCGATGCGCTTGCGCAGATCGAGCGCCGGCTGCACGCCTCCGATGCCGGTCGGGCGCGGTCCGGTCGAACGACGTGGCCAGATCGGCGACTGCGCACAGCCATCGGCAATCTCGCAGACTACATCAATGGCCAGAGCTCCTATCTCGTTGACTACGCCCAGCGCCAGCGGGCTGGGCGCCCGGTCGGCACGTCGACCGCGGAGGGCTTGGCGAATGCACTGGTGAACCGGCGCATGGACAAACTGCAGCAGATGCGCTGGTCAACCGCCCGCGCACACGCCGTCGTCACCGTACGCGCGAACTTAATGAACCAAGCCTCGCACGAGACGCCAACGACAAACCGGCAAGCGGCCTGACCCCCACGTTCCAATCAGTCCCCGCTACTTTGGGGGAATCTGGTACGGCAACCCCTATAGTCGCCGTCTATACCGGTGAACAACGGTTCCCGAGGCGTGTTTGGGCTGTGGAAAGCGATGTCGGAGCCATCATCGGAAGCGTGCGGGTCGCGAAGGCTGCGCCATTCAATAAACGTGCTGCTTGCCGTGGCGCTATCGGCGATCGCTCTGCTGTCGGTGGGCAGCGTCAGGGCCGACGACACCGTCGTGGCAGTCGACCGTCTGGTGGCCCGTATCGCCCTGCTGCCGCGCGCCTCGCTCCTGGTCCCCGAAGGCACCCTGACGCCGCAGGCCGCCGACGCGCTTTTGTCGCAGTCTGGCGCCATGATCGAGACCAGCGTGCGCAGCTTCGGCTATACGGCGGACGTGCTCTGGTCGCGAACGACGCTCGACGTCGCCCCGGCGGCGGCCGGCCGCTGGTATCTGACGCTGGAGGTGCCGAACTTCGACTGGCTGGAGGTCTACCGGGTCGATCCGACCCGGTCGGTGCCGCCGGAACGGCTGTTCACGCTGGGCGACCGCACGCCGCCGGTGAGCGACATCGCCTCCCGGTTCCACATCGCGCCGATGGAGCTGACGGCGGGCACGACGACGCTGTTGTTCCGCGGCCGGACCACAGGCTCCATGACGCCCGATCTCTCCCTGCGCCAGATCACCCCGCTCCTACGGGAGGAACAGGCGTTCTTCGGCCTGCAGACTTTCTATCTGGGGATCGTGGCGATCCTGCTGCTCTCCACTGTGGTGACGTTCGGGTTCAGCGGAGAGCGGATCTATCTGCTCTACTGCGGGACACTTGCCGCACAGGCGATCTATTGGGTGACCGTCCTCGGGACCGGCCCGGGCCATCTCTGGCCGGCGCTTGCCGGTCGGGTCTACATCGATCCCCTTGTCTTCATCATCGCGGCGCTGGCCGGACTGATCCTGTTCGCCCATGCCTTCCTGTCCGCCGCACGGGTGCCGGCGATCCTGCTCCGCCTGATGAAGATCTGCGCCTTCATCGCCCTGGCGCTGGCGGCGGCCTCGCTCCTGTCGCCGTTGCGCTATACCGCCTATGTGAACTCCGCCATCGCGCTTTTCGTCTTCCCGGCGATGATCGCCATGATGGTTCCGACCGCCGTCGCCTTCTTTCTGGGCGCCCGCTCCTCGCGGCCGTTGGCCCTGGCCTGCGTCGCTCTGATCTGCGCGATATCCGTGGGAGTGATGAGGGATAACGGTCTGATCGTCAGCAACATCTGGGTTCTGGCAGCACCCCAGCTCGGCTCGCTGATCGAGATGCTGGTGTTCGGCTACATGCTCATGGCCCGCTGGGCGAGCGCCCAGCGCGAGAAGGAGGAGATGCAGCGCCAGGCCCTGGTCGCCGCCCGGGAGCAGGAACGGGTCCTCGAGCGTCGGGTCGCCGACCGGACGGCCGAGCTCAATGCGGCCAACACCCTTCTGAGGACCGTCGTCGGGGCCGCACCGTTTCCGCTCACCTTGTCGGATGTCGATAGCGGCACCGTGCTGTTCGCCAACGACAAGGCTACCGAATTCCTGGGCCTGTCCCCGGGGGCGCTCGCGGGCCGGCCCATGCCCGACGTGTTCGCCCATCCCGACGCTCGGGCATCGGCGATCTCTGAAATGGACCGTCTGGGCGTCCTGCGTGAGCGGGAAGTCGAATTCCGAAGCGCCGGGGGCGATCTGCGCTGGGTTCTGCTGTGGATGGTCCCGCTGGTCCTGGACGGCAGGAATATCCGGCTGACGGCGTTCAACGACGTGACCCGGATGAAGTCCCTCGAGCAGGATCTGCGGGACACGGCGGAACTGGAGATGCAGACGGCCCAACGCGAACGAGCCGCCCGCCATCTGCAGCAGCAGTTCGTCGCCATGGTCAGTCACGAGTTCAGGACGCCGCTCGCCGTGATCGACGGCGCGGTGCAGAACCTGGAGCTGTCCGACGCGCGGGACACGCCGCGGCTGGACCGCATCCGCGCCGCCGTCATCCGACTGCTGCGGATGATCGACATCTGCCTCACCGATGCCCGCATCCAGGATGGCGAGCTGTCGGTGGAAACGGAGGATCTCGATCTGGCGGTCCTGGTCGGCGACGTCATCGACGGCCTCGACCCCAAGGACGGCCGGCTTCGACTTGCGGTCGCCGGCGAGCCGCTGTTCACGGCCGTGGACGAAGGGCTGGTTCAGATCGCGATCACGAACGTCATCGACAACGCCTTGAAGTATGGGCCAGAACAGGAGCCGGTAGCGGTCGAGGTGACGGCCACGGAAGAGGGGGGGATTGCCGTTTCAGTGTCCGATCTCGGTCCGGGCGTGCCCGAGAAGGAACGCGACCGGGTGTTCGACAAGTATTATCGCGCCTCGAACATCGCCGGCCTGCCGGGCGCCGGTCTCGGGCTCCATCTCGTCCGCATGATCATGGAGGGCCATGGCGGCTCGGTCACCTACGACCCGATCCTGCCCAGGGGCAGTCGGTTTACCCTTTGGTTTCCCGATGTCGGACCGGACCAGGAGTGAGGAGCAGCATGACCGCATGATGGACGACCACAAGGATACCGGCCTGGCCGTGATCGTCGTGGAAGACGAGGACGCGATCCGCGAGGAGGTCTGCGATTACCTGTCCCGTCACGGGTTTTCCGTGCGCGGCGTCGCCGATGGCGGCGGCCTTGAACGGATGCTGCAGGACGCGCCGGCCGACGTGATCGTCCTCGATCTCGGCCTGCCGCACGAGGACGGGATCGAGATCGCAAAGCGGCTCCGCCGGCAACGGATCTCCATCGGCATCGTCGTCACCACGGCCCGGTCCCGCGTCGAGGACCGGATCCTGGGCTACGAGACCGGGGCGGACGTCTATCTGGTCAAGCCGGTGAACTACGCCGAACTGGCCGCCGTGATCGCCGCGCTGAAACGGCACCGGGACCAGCGGCCGGCCGCGGACCAGGGGCCGGCGGAGATGGCCTGGCAGCTCGATCTGGCGACGTGGCGGCTGATGACCCCGACGGGGGCGGCCATGCGCCTCACGCGGGCGGAGATGAAGGTTATGGACCTGCTGTCCCGGACGCCCGGCGCGCCGGTGATGCGTCATCTCATCGGCAGGCATATGGGCAAGAGCGACCAGCTTCGCGATCACCGGTATGTGGATCAACTTGTGAGCAGGCTGCGGCGCAAGGTGATTACCGAACTCGGCTGGGAGGCGCCGATCGGCTCGGCCCAGGGCGAGGGCTATTTCGTTCCAGGATCGTTTCATCGCCTGGGCGAGCCCACGGGGCCTCTATAAGGCGGGCCGCGCCGGCGGCTTGTTTCCTGGGCGCAAGACCTCGATAATATTAACTCGTAGTTATTAAGTGGTGTAAAATAAAAACATCACCCAATCCCCTATACAATGATGAAATTTGTATTTTCTCATTAATTGATAATATTAAATAACAATGTATTTAAATTTTCCGTGTCAACTCTATTGATGTGACACTTTGTGACATTTTACTTCCATAGGATATAATCGCCACAAAGATATTTGCTTATTTATATGAAGGATATTACTTCATTGTCACTATGTAGGGGCCTTGGTCTCGACTGGCCCGGATAAACCCATTTTTGCTCGCTTCAAGCCGATTTGCCCTGTGCGGATCGGCACCGGGGATGCTGTCCCCGAGGCTGGGGCGAGCCGGCATTGAAGGCTGACGTCATGACCGCACGTTCTCGCTCCGAGCACCTGAACCCCGTTCCGTTCCAGCCGTCCCAGGTGCTGATCGTCGATGCCGCCGTCGACCATGCCGACCTGCTGCTGACGGGGCTGGAGGAGATGCCGGTCGTTCGTCTGGCCGCCGGCCGGTCCGGGCTCGCGCAGATCGCCGAGGCCCTGCGCGGGAGGACCGGGATCGCCGCCCTCCATCTGTTGAGCCACGGTACGGCCGGTGCCCTGCTGCTTGCCGGCGAGAGCGTGAGCCGCGGGACCCTGGCGCGGGACGCCGACGCCCTGGCGGCGATCGCCGATCGCCTGGCACCGGAGGCCGAGGTCGTGCTCTACGGCTGCTCGGTGGCCGAGGGGACGGCCGGCCGTGCCTTCGTCGAGGCGCTGGAACTGGCGCTCGGCGTGCCGGTCGCGGCCTCGGCCGGTCCGGTCGGGGCGGCAGAGCTGGGCGGCGCGTGGGATCTGCGGACCCTGAGCGGTGTCGCGGCGGCACCGATCTTCGCCTCCGAGGCGCGGGCGGCGTATCCGGGTGTGCTGGCGAGCTTTCCGGGTTTTCCCGGCGAAGACGAGCTGACCGGCACTAGCGATGCCGACCTCATGTGGGGGGCCGCAGACAACGACACCTTGAACGGCCTTGGCGGCAACGACACGCTCTCTGGCGGCGGCGGCGACGACGCCCTGTACGGCGGGGTTGGCGACGACGCGCTCTCCGGCGGCGCCGGTTCGGACCTTCTGGAGGGCGGTGCCGGCAACGACAGGTTCTCCGGCATTGTGGGTGAGCTGAAAGGGGACACGATCGCCGACTTCGCCGTCGGCGACAGCATCTACGTCAACTACACGGACCTCTCTTCCCTCAACGGACAGGCGGCGGCGGGCACGATCGCGGTGGATGGCGGCGTGCTGACGCTGACCGGCATCTCCTCCGCCAGTGGCACGTTTGCAGCGGTCTATTACAGCGTCGCCGACGCAACCGTCATCACCCTGGTCGCGCCGGTCGCCCTGACGACTGGTCCGGACAACCCGACGCTGACGGCAGGCGACGATCGGATCACGGCAGGCGACGGTACCCTGAAAGCCGACGATACGATCGACGGCGGCGACGGCAACGATGTGCTGACCCTCTCGGCGGCGCAGGACGTGACGTTCACCGCCACCACCCTGACCAATGTCGAGACGGTGACCATCACCGCCGGCACCCAGAACATCACCACCAACGATGCCACGGTCGCCGATGGCGAGACCCTGACCGTGAATGCCTCGGCCAGCACGGCCTCGGTCACCTGGGACGGCAGCGCGGAACTCGACGGCACATTCTCCATCACCGGCAGCCAGGCCGCCGATACCTTGATCGGCGGCGCCGGCAACGACAGCCTGTTCGGTGGTGACGGTTCGGACCTCTTGGAGGGTGGCGCCGATAACGACACCCTGCGCGGCGGCACCGGTGCCGATACCCTCAGGGGCGGCGCAGGTAATGATAGCTTGCAAGGTAACGACGGCGCGGACCTCCTGGAGGGCGGCGACGGTGCGGATACTCTGGTCGGCGGCGCGGATGCCGATACCCTGATCGGTGGCGCAGGCGATGATCGCTTGGAGGGCGGTGACGGTTCGGCCCGCCTGGAGGGCGGCGACGGTGCCGATACCCTGCTCGGCGGCGCCGGTGCCGAGACCCTGAGCGGCGGCACAGGCGATGATAGCTTGCACGGTGGTCACGGTGCGGACCTCCTGGAGGGCGGCGCTGATAACGACACCCTAATCGGCGGCGTGGGTGCAGATACCCTCAGGGGTGGCGCAGGCGATGACAGCTTGGACGGCGGCAACGATGCGGACCTCTTGGAGGGCGGCGCCGGTGCCGACACGCTCAGCGGCGGCAGAGGTGCGGACACGCTCTCCGGCGGTGACGGCAACGACAGTCTTCAAGGCAACGACGAGGCGGACGAGCTGTCTGGCGGCGCCGGTGCCGACACGCTCAGCGGCGGCAAGGATAATGACGTCCTGAAGGGGGGCGCGGACAGCGATCTACTCTACGGAAACGACGGTGACGACCACCTCTCGGGTGGGGCCGGCATGGATACGCTGTATGCCGATTACGGGAACGATACGCTCGTCGGTGGTGCGGGCGACGATCTTCTCATCGTAAGCACCAGGAGTCCGTCTAGTGGAGACAATGACAATCTCCTGAGCGGCGGCGCCGGTAACGACACCTTCACCGGCTCTACCTTCGATTTAGACGGCGACACGATCGCCGACTTCGCGGTCGGCGACAGACTTGTCGTCACGGGCCTCGATTTCAGCGAGTCGCTGAACGGCAAGGCAGCCGCGGCAACGATCTCCCTTGGCGGCTCCTACACCCTGTCTCTCACCGGCATCAGCGATGCCAGCGGCACCTGGAGTGCCAGCTACGACGGCAACAGGACCACGGTCACCCTGGTCGCGCCGGTCGCCCTGACGACTGGTCCGGACAACCCGACGCTGACGGCAGGCGACGATCGGATCGCGGCAGGCGACGGTACCCTGAAAGCCGACGATACGATTGACGGCGGGGACGGCAACGACATGCTGATCCTCTCGGCGACGCAGGACGTGACGTTCACCGCCACCACCCTGACCAATGTCGAGACGGTGACCATCACCGCCGGCACCCAGAACATCACCACCAACGACGCCACGGTCGCCGACGGCGAGACCCTGACCGTGAACGCCTCGGCCAGCTCGGACTCGGTCACCTGGGACGGCAGCGCGGAAACCGACGGCAGCTTCGTCATCACCGGCAGCCAGGCCGCCGATACCCTGATCGGCGGTGCGGCCGCCGACACGCTCTCAGGCGGCGCCGGCGACGACGTGGTGAACGGCAAGACGGGGGCGGACCTGGCGTATGGCGGCGCCGGCGCCGACACGCTGCTCGGCGGCACCGGCAACGACACGTTCTTCGGCGGGACGGAGGCGGACCTGCTCTCCGGCGGCGCGGGTGCGGACCTGCTCTCCGGCGGCGCGGGCGCCGACACGCTCGATGGGGGCATCGGCAACGACACTCTTTCTGGCGATGACGGCGGGGGCCTGCTGCTGGGCGGCGCGGGTTCGGACAACCTCCAGGGCGGTTCCGGCAGCAGCACGCTCTCCGGCGGCGCCGATGACGATACGCTCATCGCCGGCGGCGAAGCCGACACGCTTGATGGAGGCATCGGAAATGACTTCCTTGTCGCTCAGGGCGGAGCGGACGTGCTGTCCGGCGGCAACGGGGCCGACACGCTCTCCGGCGGTGCCGGTGCCGACACGCTGTATGGCGGTGCCGATGTCGACACGCTGAACGGCGGCGCCGGAAGCGACGTGTTCTCCGGTTCGGCGGGCGAACTCAAAGGCGACACGATCCAGGACTTCGCCGCCGGCGACAGCATCGTCGTCACCGGCGCGAACCTCTCCTCCCTCAACGGACAAGATGCGGCGGGCACGATCGCGGTGGATGGCGGCGTGCTGACGCTGACCGGGATCACCGACGCCATCGGCGATTTCGCCGCCGTCTATGACGACGGCACCGGCAACACCACCATCACCCTGCTCGCACCGCCGGTCGCCCTGACGGCCGGTGTCGACGCCCCCACGCTGACGGCAGGCGACGATCGGATCACCGCGGGGGCAGAAAATGCGCTAGGTGCCAACGATACGATCGATGGCGGGGACGGCGACGACACGCTGACCCTCTCGGCGGGGCAAGAGGTGACCTTCAGCGCCACCACCCTAACCAACGTCGAGACGATCACGATCACCGGCGGTGTGCAGAAGATCACCACCCACAACGCCACGGTCGGTGCCGGCAAGACCCTGACGGTAGACGCCTCGGGCAGCGACGATGCGGTCAATTGGAACGGCATGAACGAGCGCGACGGCACCTTCGACTTCACCGGCGGCGCCGATAACGACACCGTAATCGGCGGCGTGGGTGCAGATACCCTCAGGGGCGGCGCAGGCGATGACCGGCTTTCCGGCGGTAGTGGCGACGACATCCTGTCGGGCGGCATCGGCGACGACAGCCTGATCGGCTACCTCGGCGCGGACACGATGTATGGCGGCGCCGGGAACGATACGTTCAGCGGCGGCAATGGCAATGACGTCCTGAAGGGTGGGGCCGGCAATGATGTTCTCTCCGGCGAAATCGGCGACGACACCCTGTCGGGCGGTGCCGGCAGGGATATCCTG
Organism: Thalassobaculum sp. OXR-137; assembly: GCF_034377285.1. Classification (NCBI taxonomy): domain Bacteria; kingdom Pseudomonadati; phylum Pseudomonadota; class Alphaproteobacteria; order Rhodospirillales; family Thalassobaculaceae; genus Thalassobaculum; species Thalassobaculum sp. OXR-137. The sequence goes on from NZ_CP139715.1 coordinate 3,451,487, forward strand.
TACGGCAATGAAGACAACAACGTCCTCTTCGGGGGCGACGATGCGGATACGCTGTATGCGGGCCATGACAACGATACGCTCATCGGCGGCGCGGGCGACGATCTTCTGTTTGTGACCCGCCCGTCTGGGCTGGGTAGCGGAGACAATGACAACCTCCTGAGCGGCGGCGCCGGGAACGACACCTTCTCCGGCAAGGCCGACGAACTCGGCGGCGACACGATCGCCGACTTCGCGGTCGGCGACAGCCTTGTCGTCAAGGATGCCGATCTCAGCGCCCTCAACGGGAATGCCGCATCCGCGACCATGTCCCTTGGCGGCTCCGACACCCTGTCTCTCACCGGCATCAGCGCCGCCAGCGGCACCTGGAGTGCCAGCTACGACGGCACCGATACCATCATCACCCTGGTCGCCCCGTCCTCCGGCGGCGGCGATTCCGGGGGCGGCTGCTCCGGGGGGAGCGGTGGTGGCGGGTCGTCGGGAGGCGGCGGTACCCCCAATGTCGTCGTCACTCCGACGACCCCCACCACTGGCACCGGCGGGCCCGGGACGACCACCGCGGAGACCATCACCAACACGGGCTCCGGCACCGGCTCGGCGCCGATCGTGCAGAACACCAACAACAACGGCAATGTGGTCACCGCGACCCTGCCGGCCGGGACCAGCCTCACCTCCGAAGGTCCGTCGACCGCCCAGTCCGGCGCCAACGCCGTGGACACCCTGGTCCAGGCGGTGGAGGGCCGCGGGTCGCCCTCGACCCCGCAATTGACGACCGGTGCCCGGGCCTTCCTCAACAACCTGAGCACAAACACGTCCCTGGACGTGCGCACGATCGTCCCGACCACGACCTCCGGCTCGACCTCGGAGCCGATCGTCATCGCCGGCACCGAGCCGACCGACGGTACGCCGCAGTCCGAGGCTTTCGTCATCGACATGCGCGAGATGCCGGCGGGCTCCACCCTGCAGCTCGACAATATCGAGTTCGCCTCGGTCCTGGGCTCGACGACGGTCACCGGCGGCGCCGGGGACAACTACGTCACCGGCGACGAGAGCAGCCAGTTCATCTCGCTGGGCGTCGGCGACGACACCCTGTTCGGCGGGGCCGGGGCCGACACCATCGGGTCCGGCAGCGGCAAGGACATCCTCTACGGGAACCAGAGCAACGACCGGGTGTTCGGGGGCACCGAGGAGGACACGGTCTATGGCGGTCAGGACCAGGATGTCGTCTACGGCAACCAGGCGGCCGACTTGGTCTACGGCAACGCGGGCTACGACACGCTCTATGGCGGTCAGGACTCAGATACCCTGTATGGCGGCCAGCACCAGGACCTGCTGTACGGCAATCTCGGTAACGACGTGCTCAACGGCAACAAGGGCCAGGACACCCTGTATGGCGGTGCGGGCAACGACGCCCTGTCGGGCGGCGACGGGGCCGACACGCTGATCGGCGGTGCGGGGGACGACACCCTGTCTGGCGGGCGCTCCAGCGAGGACGGGACCAACGACGGGTCGTTCGACGTGCTGGAGGGCGGCACCGGGGACGACGCGTTCTACGGCGGCGAGGGCATCGACTGGATCTATACCGGTGCCGGAGCCGACCGGATCTATATCGAGGACCTGAACGGCTTCGACGTGGTCGCCGACTTCAACGTCGCCGAGGGCGACCGGCTGATGATCCAGGCCAACGTCAACGGCCAGGCCATCACCAGTGCGGCCGACGTCATCGCCCGGGCCAGCGACAATGCCGATGGCGATGTCGAGATCGACCTGGGCGGCCACTACGTCCGCCTGGTCGGTGTCCACACCTCCGACCTGACGGAGACCCATTTCGGCTTCTTCTGAGGCGAGCGTCGCAACCAGACGCTAGTTTTCTTGTGTCAGTGCTCCGGTGATGAGGTCTGCAATGATCTCGCGGAAGGCCTGTACGATTTGGGACTGATCGTCGCGGCGCCAGGCCAGCGCCACCTGAACCGGCGCCGGCTGTTCCTCGATCTCCAGGAAATCCACATCCGGGATCATCAGATTGCGCGCCACCGAGGGGATGACGGCGATGCCGATCCCGGCGCGCACCAGGCCGAGAACCGTGTGGATCTGCGTGGCATACTGCTTGACCCGCGGCGCGAACCCGACCCGCTCGCACATGGCGGTGATGCGGGAGTGGAACAACGGGCTGCGCTGCTGCGAGAAGAACACCCAGTCGTCGGCCCGCAGATCCCGCACCGAGGCCGACCCGGCCCCGGACAACCGATGATGCACCGGCACCACGATCAGGAACCGTTCGTCGCGGACCACCATCGTGTCCAGCCGCGGGTCGTCCACCGGCGGGCGCAGGATGCCCACGTCGATCACGTTGTCGATCAGCGCCGGGATCTGGTCCCAGATCGTGAACTCGTTCAGTACCAGCTCTACGTCCGGATACCGCGCGCGGTAATGCTGCAGGATGATCGGGGTCACGCTGTAGGTCGAGGAGTGGATGAACCCGATGCTGAGTCGCCCGGCATGGCCGAGGCTGGCCCGGCGCGCGTCGACCCCGGCGCGGTCCAGTTCCTCCAGGATCCGCAGAGCCCGATCCAGATAGAGGCGCCCTGCGGTGGTCAGCTTCACGCTGCGCTGGGTGCGCTCGAGCAGCCGCACCTCCAACTGCTCCTCCAACAACCGGATGTTACGGCTCAGCGCAGGTTGGGGGACCCGCAACCGTTCCGCCGCGCGGGTGAAATGCAGGTCGGTGGCCACGGCGACGAAATCCCGGAGCAGCCGCACGGTCGTCATCGCCCTGTCCCTTCAAATCCCGCCACCAATAATATCAATTTCGATATCATAAGAGGTCAAATTATATATTGGACCTATAGCCCGGCAACCTCCTAGCGTTTCCCCAACGATAAGAACACCGCCTTGTCCCTGGGAGGACCTCATGAAGTTGGGCTACCGCATCGTCCGCGACTGCGGGCGGGCAGACCGCACCCTCGTCGACGCGTTCTCGCGCATTCCGACCGCGATCATCAGCGACAACATGGGCCGCATGTTCGCCGGCGGTGCCGGTCTGCGGCCGCTGCACCGATCCGGCGGCATGGCCGGCAACGCGCTGACCGTGCGCGCCCGGCCCGGCGACAACCTGATGGTCCACAAGGCGGCCGACCTGGCCCGCGAGGGGGACGTGATCGTGGTCGATGCCGGTGGCGACCTGACCAACGCGATCATCGGCGAACTCCTGGTGTCCTACGCCCGCAGCCGGGGCGTGGTCGGCATGGTGGTCGACGGTGCGGCGCGCGACCTCGACGCCCTGTCGGCCGGCAGCTTTCCGGTCTACGCCGCCGGCGTGTCCCATCGCGGGCCGTACAAGGACGGTCCGGGCGAGATCAACGTGCCGATTTCGGTCGGCGGCATGGTGGTCAATCCCGGCGACATCGTCGTCGGCGACATGGACGGGGTGCTGGCCATTCCGGCCGACGGCGCACAGGCGCTGCTCGCCGCCGCCCAGGCCCAGCAGGCCAAGGAGGCCGCCATTCTGAAGGATATCGAGGCCGGCACCTGGGACCGGAGCTGGGTCGACGCGACCCTGCGCGCCAACGGCTTCACCGACTAACGGCGCGCGGTGGCCGGGACCGGAGCAGACGCGCGGATCAGAGCTCTCGACGGGGGCGATTTCCTCCGTCCACACGCGGCGACACCGATCGGCCGCTTCACGACGCCGCGCCACCAAGAGCGACGGTGATACAAGGGAGGAAAATCGATGCGTATCAAGACAATGATCATGGCAGCCAGTGCCGCGGTGATGGCCGTCGCCCTGGCCGTCCCGGCCCAGGCCGAGTGGACGCCCGAACGGCCGATCCAGATCGTCGTCGGCTTCGCCCCCGGCGGCGGCACCGACGCCACCGCGCGGCTGATCGCGTCGGCCGCCCAGGAATTCTTCCCGGTGCCGCTGGTGGTGGTGAACCGCCCCGGCGCATCCGGCACGCTCGCGGCCGAACTGGTCGCCAATGCGGAGCCCGACGGCTACACCCTGCTGGTCGCCGGCGGGAGCGAGAGCACCTCGGTGCCGAACCACCTGAAGACCAACTACAAGCTCGACCAGTTCCGCGGCGTCATCCGGGTCAACCGCGAGCACATGGTCATCGTCACCAAGAAGGGCAGCGGTCTCGACAGCATCGACAAGGTGGTCGAGCAGGCGAAAATCGCGCCGGGCACCCTGACCTACGGGTCGTCGGGCCCCGCCAGTATTCTGCATTCCTCCTTCCTCGTCCTGGAGAAGGACGCGGGCATCAAGATGACCCACGTCCCCTACAAGGGTGGCGCGCCGGCGCTGGCGGCCCTGCTGGGCGGCCATGTGGACATGACGATCCTCACCCCGGCCGATGCCCAGACCCAGAGCGAGGCGGGCAACGTCAACGCGCTGGCCACCACCTCCGACCGGGCGGCACAGCTCCCGGACGTGAAGTCGCTGAGCGAGCTCGGCTACAACGTGAACCTGGAGAACATGAAGGGCCTGGTCGCGCCGGCGGCGACGCCGGACGAGGTGGTTGCCTACCTGCACGAGCGCTTCAAGAAGGCGATGGAGAGCGAGACCTTCGCCAGCCTGGCCGGCCGGGCGAAGATCGTCCCGGGCTACCTGAACGGCGCCGATTTCGAGAAGGCCATGCAGTCCATGTCCGCCTCGATCGCGGCGGCTCTGGGAAGCTGAGGCCAGGACCATGAACGGGACCCGCATCGCCGGCATCGTCGGCTGCCTCGCCTCCGCCGTCTTCCTCGCGGTGATGGTACCGGGAGTGGAGGAGAACCGCTTCACCGGCGGCGGGGCCCAGTTCTACACGGTCGGCCCGACCTTCGTGCCCTACTTCTCCGGCGCCCTGATGCTGCTGTTCAGCGTGATGCTGACGGTGGCGCCCGGCGCTGGCGGGAGCGGGCCGGCGGAGGACAGGACCGGTCCGGGCCGCGCGCTGCTGTTCATGGCGCTGCTCGTGGCCTTCGTCCTCGGCCTGCGCGAGATCGGGTTCATGATCGCCGCGATCCTGTTCCTGGCGGCGACCTTCGCCTGCTTCCGCGCCGGTCGCCCGGTGCTCTCGGCGGCGATCGCCGTCGCTGCGCCGGTCGGCATCGACCTGCTGCTGCGCAAGGTCCTGATGGTTCCCCTGCCCACGGCACCCTTCCTCAACTAGCCGCCCGCTTCCCGGTCGTCCCAGGGCGGCGACGGCACCCTCAGAAAGCAACGCGATGCCTGAAACGATTGGCTTCATCGGCCTTGGAGTGATGGGCGGCGGGATGGCCCGCAACGTCCTGAAGGCCGGCTTCGAGCTTGCCGCGGTGGTGCGTCGCGCCGACACGGCCGGAGCGTTCCGCGCCGCCGGCGCCACGATCTGCGAACATCCGCGTGCCCTGGCGGGTCTGGCCAAGATCGTCGTCACCTGTCTGCCGGACGCCTCGGCCTTGCGCAGCGTCGTCGAGGGGCCTGACGGTCTCGCCGCCGGGCCCTGGACCGACGGGCTGCTGATCGATTGCAGCACGATCGCCCCGGCCGAGGCCCGCGACCTCGCTCCCGTTCTGGCGGCGGTCGGAGCGCGCATCGTCGACGCGCCGGTCAGCGGCGGTGCGAAGGGGGCCGCCGAGGGTACGCTGACGATCATGACCGGCGGCGAGAGCGCCGATATCGAGCGGGCGCGGCCGGTTCTGGAGGCCATGGGCCGGCACATCCATCATCTCGGACCGCTCGGCTCCGGCCAGGCGGTGAAGGCCGCCAACCAGCTCATGGTGGCGGTGAACCTCATGGGGGTGTGCGAGGCGATCGCCCTGGTCCGCGCCGCCGGGGTCGATCCCCGGCAGATGCGCGAGGTCCTGTCCAGCGGTGCCGCCCGCAGCGGGGTGCTGGAGGCCCATGCCCTGCGCTACCTCGACGGTGCTCTCGAGGGCGGGTTCCGTGCCGAACTGATGAACAAGGATCTGGGGATCGCCTGCTCGGTCGGGCGGCATTCCGGGCTGGCGCAGCCCGCCACGACCCTCGCCCAGCAGATGATGCAGGCGCTGTGCGCTGACGGCATGGGCGGGCTGGACAGCGCCGCGCTGGGCCTGCTGTACGATCGGCTGAACGGTGCCGCCGCAGGGGCCCGGCGATGAGCGCCTCCCGCTTCCCGGTCGCCCGGGTACGGGCGTTCTCCGAACAGGTCTTCGCCGCCGGCGGCCTCAGCCCCGAGGACGCGGCCACGGTCACCGACGTGCTGATCCATGCCGACCTGCGCGGCCATGCCTCGCACGGGCTGACGCGCATTCCGATCTATCTGGAACGGATCCGCCGCGGGGCGGTGAAGGCCCGGCCTTCCATCGCCATCTGTAGACCCGCCCCCGGGCTGCTCGCCGTCGACGGCGACAACGGTCCCGGGCCGGTGGTCAGCCTGCGGGCGGTGGACGCCGCCATCGAGACCGCGCGGGAGCAGGGCGTCTGCGTCGCCGCGGTCGCCCATAGCAATCACAACGGCTCCGGCTCCTACTATGTGGAGCGGGCGCTGGCGAATGGCTGTCTCGCGGTCGCGCTGACCAACGCGCCGCCCTCCATGGCGGTGCATGGCGGACGGGGGGCGGTGATCGGCACCAACCCGATCTCCTTCGGCGCACCCGCGGGCGGCGGGGAGGGGGCGCCGGCGATCCTGCTGGACATGGCCACCTCCGTGGTCGCGCGCGGCAAGATCGTGGAGGCGGCGAAACGGGGAGAACAGGTCCCAGCCGGCTGGGCGCTGGACAGCGACGGCCGGCCGACGACCGACGCCGCCACGGCGGAGAAGGGGGTGGTGCTGCCGATGGCCGGTGCCAAGGGTTCCGGGCTTGCCCTGATGGTGGAGATCCTGTCCGGGGTGCTGTCCGGCGGGCGCTTTGCCGGCAGCCTCGGCAACCTCTATTCCGACTTCGAGACACCGCAGGATGTCGGCCATTTCTTCCTGGTCATCGCCCCGCAGTCGCTTCCCGGCGGCGGCGCCTTTCCGGCGCGCATGGACAGGCTCATCGCCGAGATGCGCGACAGCCCGCTGGCCGAGGGGGTGTCCGCCATCCGGCTGCCCGGCGAGCCGGAAGCGGCGCAGGCCGCCGCGGCATTGGCCGACGGCATCGCTCTGGCGGCGAACGTGCTCGACGAATTGGCGCAGGCCGCCGCCTCGGTCGGGGTGCCGGCCCTGGCCGGCCCCCGGCACGCCGCCTCCTGACAGACCGCACGCGATGAGGACGACATGGACATCCTGCTGAACGCCCTGGCCGCCCAGATGCAGCCGGCGGTCCTCCTGACCCTGGTGTGCTGCGTCGTCGCGGGCATGATCATCGGCGCCATTCCGGGGCTGACGGTCAGCATCGCCGTGGCCCTGGCGGTGCCGATCGCCATCTTCATGCCGACGGAGATCGCGCTGGCCATGCTGGTCAGCCTGTACGGCGCCGGGGTCTATGGCGGCAGCGTGTCGGCGATCCTGCTCAGCGCCCCGGGCACCCCGGCCTCGGCGGCCACGGTATTCGACGGCTTCCCGATGGCGCGGGCGGGCATGGCGACCAAGGCGCTGCGCATCTCCCTCATCGCCTCCACCTTCGGCTCGGTGTTCAGCATCGTGCTGCTGATCACCGTGGCACCGGTCCTGGCGAATTTCGCGTTGCGCTTCGGCCCGGTCGAGATGGCGTCGATCCTGCTCTTCACCTTCACCATCATCGGCACGATCTCCGGCCCGTCGATGACCAAGGGCCTGTTCTCGGCCGCGGTGGGCATGGTGCTGGCCACGGTGGGCAGCGACCCGATGATCGGAACCCCGCGCTTCACCTACGGCATGACCGAGCTGCTGGACGGACTGACCTATATTCCGCTGCTGGTCGGCCTGTTCGCGCTCGCCGAGGTCATCGAGCAGGCGGTCGGCGGCTTCAAGCAGGACGTCCAGCGCATCGAGGTCGGCGGCGAGGATCGCGAGAAGAACCGCATCCGCCTGGCCGATATCCGGCAGATCGCCATGCCGATGGTGCGGGGCTCGCTGATCGGCTCGTTCATCGGGTTGCTGCCGGGCATCGGCTCCACCATCGCCGCCTTCCTGGCCTATGCGGATTCCAAGCGGGCGGCCGGCAAGTCCGGGCGGTTCGGCGAGGGCGACATCCGCGGCATCGCGGCGCCGGAAAGTTCCAACAACGCGGTCGGCGGGGCCACCTTCATTCCGACCCTGGCGCTCGGCATTCCGGGCGACGCGGTGACGGCGATCCTGCTGGGCGCCATGGTGATGCTGGGGGTGACGCCGGGGCCGCTGCTGTTCGTCACCAACCCGGACGTAGTGTACACGATCTACATCGTGCTCTGCATGTCGACCCTGCTGATGCTGCTGATCGGCCTGGTGGCGACGCGGCCGCTCTCCCTGGTGCTGCGCCTGCCCAAGGTCTATCTGCTGCCGCTGGTCTCGCTGACCTGCGTGGCCGGCAGCTACGTGGTGCGCAACAACTTCATCGACGTGATCGTGATGCTGCTGGCCGGCGTGCTCGGCTTCCTGTTCAACCGGGCGAAGATCCCCGTCACGCCGCTGCTGATCTCCTTCATCATCACCCCGCCCTTCGAGGAGGCGGTCCGCCAGGCCCTGACCGCGTCGGAAGGGTCGCTGACGGTCTTCGTGACCAACCCGGTTTCGCTCGGCTGTCTGGCCGCGGCCCTTCTGGTGGTGATCCTGGTGATCCGCTCCCGGACGGTGCGCGGCGTCATAACGCAAGAGTAAGGCCTGATTTTTTGGCTGAATGCTGGAAAATTGCTCCGACTTGGAGGTGAGTCTGGCACGTACGACCGCTTTGGGGTTGGCAGATCAATGACTTCGAACCCCGCTATGGGTCGGACGCCTCATAGGGCTCTGACAAAGCGGTTTGCCACGGAATGCCCTGCGAAGGTTTTGATCGGCGTGTCAACCGACGAGGAACCAGTCGGCGGTGGCGGCGGAGGGGTCGGCGCCGATCAGGGTGACGGTGTTGCCGGCGCCCAGGTCGATCAGGGTGTTGCCCGACGCGTCGGCGGAGAGCCGGCTGAGCAGGTCGGCGGCGCTGGCGATGGCGGTGCCGTTGAGCCCGGCGGCGATCTGGATCACATCGCCCTCGGCCGCCGAGAAGCCGCTCACCGTGTCCGCGCCGCCGGCCGCCTCGAAGACCAGCCGGTCGGCGCCGAGCCCGCCGGCCAGCCAGTCATCCCCGGCACCGCCGGACAGGGTATCGGCGCCCTGGCCGCCATAGAGCGTGTCGGCGCCGATATTGCCGATGAGCCGGTCGGCGTCGAGGTTGCCGTAGAGCACGTCGTCGCCCTGACCGCCGAACAGGATGTCGACACCGTTGTTGCCGAACAGCCCATCGTCGGCCTGGTTGCCGTAGAGCAGGTCGGCGCCCTGGCCGCCGTACAGGGTGTCGCCGTCTGCCCCGCCCGACAGGGTATCGGCGCCGGTATTGCCGTAGAGCAGGTCGAGCCCGGCCGCGCCGCGGAGCACGTCGTCGCCGGCGCCGCCGGAGAGCGTCTCGGACAGCGCGCTGCCGGTGAGCGTGTCGTTGCCGGATGACGCCTGGGCGGCGGCGCCGCTGCCCCCGCCGCCACTGCTCCCGCCGCCGCCGGACGGCGCGGCGCCGATATCGGTCAGGGTGACGTCGTTACCGTCGCCGCTGGCATAGCTGATCCGGTATTGGCGCGTCCCACTGGTGAAGGTGGCCGCCTCGGCCAGGCCGCTGAATGTGCCGGTCACCGCGTCGGCCCCGTCATTGGCGATCAGCACGTAGCTGTGCCCGGTGGACGAGGTGTAGCCGAAGGTGGTGGTGAGCGTGGCGCCGTTGATGGTGACCGTCCCGGTGACGCTGATCTGGTCGTAGCCGGTGCCGGCGGTGGTGCCGTCGATCTCCATGGAGGCCGTCGAGCCCGACGCCAGGGTCAGGTTGCCGGTGGCGATCGTGCCCGGACTGTTGCCGGGGGCGATGGTGGCGCCGTTCTGTACCTCCACCGGGGTGGAGTAGGTGCCGGTGCCGCGCAGGGTGACGCCGGAGGCGACGGTGAAGGTGCCGGTCCCTGTCAGGGTGCCGGTGAAGCTGCTGGCCGCCGCGTTGGTCAGGGTGAGGGACGCGGCCCCCAGGGTCACGGTACCGGACCCGGTCAGGGTGCCGATGGTCTCGTTGGTGCCGTTCAGGTCGAGGGTGGCGCCGGCCGCCACGTTGACGGTGGCGGTGTCGGCGATGGCGTTGCCGTTCGCGAGCCGCACGGTTCCGGCACTGATCGTGGTGGTGCCGGTATGGGTGTTGGTGCCGGAGAGTGTCAGCACGCCGGTCCCGGTCTTGGTCAGCCCGCCGGTGCCGGAGATCACCCCGGAGAAGGTCGCGTCGGCCGACAGGGCGAGGCTGCCGTTGCCCGAGCCGACCGCGACCGCGTTGTCGATGGTGGTGGAGCCGGTCACCGCCAGGCCGCCGCCGTTCAGGGTGACCGCCCCCGCGCCGAGATTGCCGTCGCCGGCGACCGAGACGGTGCCGCCGGTGACCGTTGTGGTGCCGCTGTAGGTGTTGGTCCCGGACAGGGTCAGGGTGCCGGCCCCGGCCTTGGTCAGGTTGCCGGTGCCGGAGACCACGCCGGAGAAGGTCATCGCGTCGGAGCGGTTGAAGGCCAGCGTGGCGTTGTTGGTGACGTTGCCGGTGATCGAGCCCGCCGTGCCGCCATTGCCGACCTGCAGGGTGCCGGCGCTGAGCGTCGTGCCGCCGGTATAGGTGTTGGTGGCGATCAGGATGGTGGTGCCGGTGCCGGTCTGGTTCACCGCCGTGGTGCCGGTGATGGCAACCGCCGTGCCGCTGCCGGTGCCGTCGCTGCTGAAGACGTGGCCGGTATCGGTGTGGTTGAAGTTGACGGTGGCCGTGCCAGACTGGCCGACTATCTGGCCCACGTTGACGATGCCGGCGGCACCGCCGCTGCCGATATTCAGCGTCCCGGTGCTCGCCAACGACCCGAGCGCTAGGTTTGCGGAGTTGATGAGCCGGCCGCCGCCGGAGACGGTCAGCGTCCCGTTGCCCGTGGCCGAGTTGCCGACAATTATGTTGTCCGAGAAGGTGGCGGTGGCGCCGTTCGAGATGGTCAGCGATCCGGTGCCGCTGGACGACACGAGGTTGTTCCCCGCGGATGATTGGAAGGTCATGGAGGAGCCCGCGCCGTCCACCAGCACGGTCCCCGAGCTGCCGGCGTCGACGCCGATCCCCAGCCTGCCGGAACTCGTCACGGAGCCGCCGCCCGTCACCTGCAGCGTCCCCGTGCCGGAATCGCCGACGATGATGTTACCCGTATTCGGGGCGGCCCCCGTGAGCTGCGCGGTGCCGCCGTTGTCGATGATGGCGACATCCGCGCTGCCCGGCACGGCCACCGGGTTCCAGCTGCCGGCGGTGTTCCAGTCGCCCGTGCCGACGTTCCAGTTGATGGTCGCGAGAAGCACCGGCAGGGCGGCCAGCGCGGCGGCGTCGAGCGCCTGGGGATGAACTTGGGGTTTGGTCGCCGGGCGGCCATGGTCGAGCGTCCAGAACCCGCCGAGGACGGCGCCGCCGACCGGGCCGCGCGCCGCCGCCACCGGGCTGCCGGTCGCGGCGTCCAGCGCCGCCACGAAGGCCCGGCCGGTCTCCCCTTCGGCCACCGAACAGGCGTAGAGCTCGATCGCCGCGCCGGCCAGCGCCGCCCCGATCGCCGCCAGCGTGTCCCGACGCACGGAGAGCGTGCGGGCGGTCAGCAGGCGGCTCCCCAGGAAAAGTGCGCCCGGCCGGCCGTGGCAGATCACCACGAGCCGCCGGCCCGGCGCGGCCTGCGCCGCCGCCTGGATCAGGTCCAGACCGTCGGCCTTGGCGGGAACCCGCACGACCCGCGCCGGGACTGTCAGAGCCGCGAGGATCGCCTCGGATTCCGGCACCCGGTCGTCGATGACGACGACCGCACCGACCGTGGTCTCCGCCGCCACGTCCCGCAACCGGGTCGGCGCGGGATGGTTGTCTCCACTCGGGCGAAGGCCCCTGGCCGTCTGTCGGCCGGAACGAGCGGCTGGAGTGTCCATGATCGCGTGTTCCCTACAGGATCACCGACCGCCGCGGATGGCCGCGGCCGGCTGATTGGACTCCTCCACCGAGAGCGATGGTGCCCGAGCTTCTGTGGGCTTGCATTTGAAAAATCTGTGATTTCAAATTGTCTCGAAATAATCATTCGGACGGTTTGGGTTCTCGATGAAGTATCCCTGGAAAAACATAGTTTTAGAGTGTTTCAGCAGAAGACGTTGAGTTTCGAAATCCGAGTGACGACGGACGATAATCTCCAAAATTCCCCGAAACATGGGATTCGAGCTAAAATAATTTAACAGTGTCGCTGATTAACGACCTTCAAGCAGCGGCTCATCAATGGATGATCGGTGCTGTCACGGTGGGATACGCCGGATCTCGCCCGCTCTCCGTGATGTCCTCCTTTAGCCGTTAGTTTTGATTTGGATTTGGATTTGAAGTCTTCCGATCGAGCTCAAGTGACCGCTCAGAGTGCAACGGAGTTGAGATACCGCTTTGGGTCGCCTCCAGCCAGCCTGCCTCCTACTTTGCCATGGCGGATCTCGTCGTCCTGTTGTGCGACCTTGAACCGTCTCGCGATCAGTCCGATGCGGTCTTCTGACGGTTCGACCGGCTGAAGGCACTCGCCAGACCGCACCCGCTTTGCCCTGGCACGGCAAATTTGCGACGACGCGCGGGCGGCCCGCCGTCTATAACCCCGCCCCGGCACCCACTCTTTGCAGCGCAGGCCTCATGATTCGTCTCGACAATATCGTCAAGCAGAACGGCCATCGGATCCTGTTCGTCGCCGCCTCGATGGGCCTGCAGAAGGGGGAGAAGGTCGGGCTGGTCGGGCCGAACGGCGCAGGCAAGACCACGCTGTTCCGCATGATCGCCGGCGAGGAGAAGCCGGACGACGGTCAGGTGACGGTCGAGACCGGCATGACCATCGGCTATTTCAGCCAGGATGTCGGCGAGATGGCGGGCCAGAGCGCCGTCGCCGCGGTGATGGACGGCGTCGGCCCGGTCAGCGCGCTGTCGGCCGAGATGGCCGCGCTGGAGGCCGCGATGGTCGATCCCGACCGGGCCGGCGAAATGGACGCGATCGTCGAGCGCTATGGCGAGGTGCAGACCCGGTTCCAGGAGCTGGACGGCTATGCGCTGGACGCCCGCGCGCGCGAGGTGCTGGCCGGGCCGAGCTTCAGCCAGGAGCGCATGGACGGCGATGTCGGCCTGCTCTCGGGCGGTTGGAAGATGCGCGTGGCACTCGCCCGCATCCTGCTCATGCGGCCCGACGGGATGCTGTTGGACGAGCCGAGCAACCATCTGGACCTGGAGAGCCTGATCTGGCTGGAAGCCTTCCTGAAGGCCTACGACGGCGCACTGCTGATGACCTCGCACGACCGCGCGTTCATGAACCGCATCGTCGGCAAGATCGTGGAGATCGACGGCGGCACGCTTACCACCTATTCCGGCAACTACGATTTCTACGACCAGCAGCGCGCGCTGAACGAGAAGCAGCGCCAGGCGCAGTTCGAGCGCCAGCAGGCGATGCTGGCCAAGGAGATCAAGTTCATCGAGCGCTTCAAGGCGCGGGCCTCGCATGCAGCGCAAGTGCAGAGCCGGGTGAAGAAGCTGGACAAGATCGAACGGGTGGAACCGCCCCGGCGCCGCCAGTCCGTGCAGTTCGATTTCCGCGTGCCCCCGCGCTCCGGCGACGACGTGGCCAGCTTCAGGGACGTGCACAAGGGCTATGGCAGCCAGCCGATCTATGCCGGACTGGATTTCCAGGTGCGGCGCAAGGAACGGTGGTGCGTGCTGGGCGCGAACGGCGCGGGCAAGTCGACGCTGCTGAAGATGGCGGCGGGCGAGATCGCCCCGGACCGGGGCAGCGTGGCGCTCGGCGCCAGCGTTCGCCTGGGCTATTTCGCGCAGCACTCCATGGACCTGCTGGACGGCGACGACACGATCTTCGAGACGCTGGAGACGGCGTTTCCGCTGGCGGGGCAGGGGGCGCTGCGCACGCTCGCCGGTTGCTTCGGCTTCTCCGGCGACGATGTCGAGAAGACCTGCCGGGTGCTCTCCGGCGGCGAGAAGGCGCGCCTCGTGATGGCGATGATGCTGTTCGACCCGCCTAACTTCCTGGTGCTGGACGAGCCGACGAACCACCTGGACATGGCGACCAAGGACATGCTGGTCGCGGCATTGTCGGAATTCGAGGGCACCATGCTGTTCGTCAGCCACGATCGCCATTTCCTGGCGGCGCTGTCGAACCGGGTGCTGGAACTGACGCCCGAGGGCGTGCATCAGTTCGGCGGCGGGTATACGGATTACGTGGCGCGCACGGGGCAGGAGGCGCCGGGGCTCCATCCGGGCTGAGAGGCGTCGAAGCGGACCGAGGCCGGGGCCTTTGCGGCGCAGGAGCCGCGCGCCGAGGGCATCCGGTACTCGGACGTGATCGAGAGCGTGTCGTTCGCCGGCGGTCCGTCGGTGACCATCAAGTCGCACGACGACGCCAGCCGCCACCCGTTCCCGGGGCCGGGCCTAGCGATCCGGGTGCCGGGCGCGATCACCCGCGACAAGCTGGGTGACCTGAGCCCCGCAATCTCTTCCAAGAATGAGTCAGATTCCTCTCAGTGCGAACGCCATTCCTATGACCGCTTTGAGGCGGGGCGCCAGTAAGGGCGAGCGTCCGCTATGGGTCGAACGACACAACCGTTATCGAAAATCATGTAAATATTGCGCGTGCGATTTATTTAAATCCTCTAGGTCTAGCGCCCAAAAATAGCACCCTGGAGTTCCGCCTTTACATATTGATTCTAATTTATTCGCGAACGCTTTTGTTGCTATAATTACTCCGGGCCAATGTTTTGGTTGAAATATTTGTGTGTCCCGAGGAATTTTTTCATCGAGGATGTGTACTGTGCTGACGCCTTGATATAATCTTGGATATGAAATGTATGTATTGTTGCTAGAGTTCGAAAATTCTTCAGATAATATGGGGTCAAGAGTATATTGAGTAATTCCCTCGGAAAATGGTTCTTTCTTGCTTATATCTGGATGAAATCGGCCAAATAGAGATCGGTCTGGGTCTATGCAATCTACTACTGTCGTTGGGCAAATTGCATAGTAAGTGCTGTGCGTGCGCGTCCCATCGTAGCGAAGAGTGGTCACTTTCTGAATGTCGAGGCTGCAGTTCGCCAGTTCAATGAAGAAATTCAATATATCTTCAGTCATAATAAAGAACGTACTGTGGATGAAAAAATTCTGTTCAACGTCGCCGCGACGTGCTGGCTCTGGCAGAGTAAATATTAGGTTTTCAACGAAGTTGGGCAACCTGCTCCGTACGCACACCGGTTTAAGGTGACCAAGCAAAGATGTATCAGGGGCCAAGCCAATCACTCCAGATACGGCGAGGTTGGGCCCATAGAAAGGTCGTTCCATAAATATAAACTGATGCGGAACATTCATCTCGAATCTCTATTATCAGAGTCGTATTATAGCCATGCAATAACATCAACGCTGTTCGACGTCTCCTCCTGTATTGCAGAGCGCTACTAGCCATCCCCCTGGGTCGGTCTTCAGGCGATCGCGTCCGAATGGGAAATATCCTGCTATTCTCATTGGAGAACCAATTGGATGAAGATCACATAGTTCTTCGACGAAACAGCCGTAAGGGTGATCAATGGCATCAGTTGCAATACGGAGAAAGAATTTTCGGCGGAGTTTGGGGCACTACTCAACGGAAGCCTAACGTCCGCTATGGGGCCTGCGACTCGTAGATCGCCAATGTCCGCTTTGGGTCGACGCCGGACATGAGCAGACTTCCTCGCCAGGCTACCCAGAATCAACCAATTGCGACCTGAGCTTCCAGCGCCCAGCGGGGATGATGACTGACTTTATGGTCATTCGCTGGGGTCCGCGAAGATCGAACTGGACTGTCTTAGCGTGGCAAGCATTGCTGTGTTCTGACAGGACCAGGGGCCTCCAGCCCGCCTGATCGCTGAAGCTCGGTGAAACTCCGGGCTTGCGGTGGTGGGAGCGTCGCGATCCGCGTGACGCCTATTTGGAGGACCCAACATGCCCCGCAAGACGAAGAACGCTGTCACCACCCTCATCGACGCTGTTTCCGATGCCAGCGTTGCGATCGCCGGTGAAATGACGACACCGTCTCCGGCGACCAAAACGCGCAAACGTCGGACGTCGATCCCGAAGTCCAATAAGCCCTCCGCGCTCGAGCCGTCGGTGAGTGCGGCGTCCATCCGCGCGGCTTCGGAAAAGCCGATTGCCGGTAAGCTGGGGGCGATCGCGACCGCGGTCTCAACACCTCGGGGCGCCACGATCGGCGAGTTGACCGAGACAACCGGATGGCAGCCTCACACAGTCCGAGCAGCCCTGACCCGTCTCCGGCAGCGGGGGATCGACGCCAAGCTAACGACGATTGACGACCGTAGGGTTTACCGGGTCGCCGGAGGGGCGGCTTGACGATGAACCGGGATGACCTGAGCGAGCGCCTTCATGCCCTAACGGGCATGGAGGTCTCCGCGTTGCGAGCAGAGTGGAAACGCCTGTATCGCAACCAACCGCCAGCTCGGCAGATACGTCAGGAGGTGCGCCCGAACGAAGACCCTTCCTCATCGTGAAGCCCGGCTCGCGCCTTGTTCGCGCTTGGGGTGGTGAGACCCACGATGTCCTGGTGGTCGAGGGCGGATACGAGTGGCGAGGGCAGCGGTGGACATCTCTGTCCAAGATCCGGTTCTTATACGGTTGCTCCAACGGGCCTGTCGGTATCGCGCGATGCTTCTCGATGGCGAATTGGAATCGATCCAGGCCATGGCTGACCGATAAGGGGTCAGCCGGCCATACTTCTCTGCTGTCGTTCGGTTTGCGTTCCTCGCGCCTGTGATCGCAGAAGCGGTCGTTCGGGGAGAGCAGTCTGAGTCCCTAACGTCAAAGCGGCTGCTTCAGTGTGCAGCTCTTCCAAACTCCTGGGCCGAGCAGAAGGTTATGCTCGGGTTCGTGAGCTAGTCGCCGGCCGTCCCTGGACGCTTTGCACGCAGCAGCGATATTTATCTAAAATACAATCGTAACCCCGAAAATGGCGACGAGAGACTTTTGGGTTCTGGCCGCCTGGAAACCGTCACCTCGACGGTCTCCGACTTACGGTTAAACTTTGCCCGTTACCGTAACTGACGGAAACGAGGGCGCAATTCCCCGCTCGCCCGAAGACGTTACACAGAGACCGACCTGTCAGAGGAAGAATGGCTGGGGGACCTGGATTCGAACCAGGGTTGACGGAGTCAGAGTCCGTAGTCCTACCGCTAGACGATCCCCCAGCAGGACCGGGATTGCCTCGTGTCCGTGGACCAAGGCGCTCCCTCGCGGTGAGCGGCGCTTCTAACACAGCCCGGGCCCAGGATGCAAACCCTTGAAGCGCAGATTTTGAAACGCCTCGTCATCCGCCGTTTGCCGCCGGTTTCGCGCCATCCGCAGGGCGCCTGATCGGCGCCCGAATGCCGGCCGTCGCCGGCGGCCTGCCGTAAGGCTGGTGGCGGAGGGGGCGGGCGGCTAGACTGGCGGGGAACAAAGCGCCCGGGGCACACAACACCGGCGCGACGAACAGGGAAGGACGTCAGGGAATGGAGACCGGTACGCATCGTGCCGGCCGTTCCCGCCCGCGTGATTCGCTGCAGCGGTCGTGGGACGACCGGGCGACGGGTGCAGCTTTACGGGACGGGATCGGCGACGGCACCACAGGGCCGGCCACGCGCCGACAGAACGCATGCGCGGACGGCGCCGCCGACGGCATCGGCCGGGAACGGACCGCAGGCGGGGAAAACGGCGCGTCGCCAGGCTCGGAGACCCGCATCGACGCCGGTCCGGTCGACGGGCTGGCCGACCGACCCGGCAATGCACAGGGGCGGAGCGAGGGCGCCGCTTCGGGCTACGCGGGGCGCAGCGGATCGGGGAACGCCCACGGGATCGCCAAGGGAGGCGACATCCTCGCCGCCCTGGACCTCGGCACCAACAATTGCCGTCTCCTGGTGGCGCGGCCCACCGATCGCGGCGGCTTCCGGGTGATCGACGCGTTCTCGCGGATCGTCCGACTGGGCGAGGGCGTGGGGGCCTCCGGACAGCTGGCGGACGGGGCCATCGAACGCACGCTGGAGGCGCTGAAGGTGTGCGGCGCGAAGATCCGCCGGCGCCGGGTCACCCGGTTCCGGGCGGTCGCCACCGAGGCCTGCCGGCGGGCCCGCAACGGGCCGGAATTCCTGCGCCGGGTGGAGCAGGAGACCGGCATCGCCCTGGAGGTGATCTCCACCACGGAGGAGGCCGGCCTCGCGCTGGCCGGCTGCGCGCCGCTGCTCGATCCGCGGGTGCCGGGCTCCCTGGTCTTCGATATCGGCGGCGGCTCGACGGAACTCGCCTGGTCGCGCGGACGGCTCGGCGTCGAGCCGGCGGCGGTGACCTCGATCCCGATCGGCGTGGTGACCCTGGCGGAGACCTATGGCGGCGACCGCTACGGGCCCGGCGTCTACGAACGGATGATCGAGGACGTGGCGATCTGGCTGCGCGCCTATGAGCGCGAACATGCCATCGCCGCGGAGGTGGAGGCGGGCCGGGTCCAGGTGGTCGGCACCTCCGGCACCGTGACGACCCTGGCCGGGGTGCATCTGAACCTGCCGCGCTACGTGCGCGACCGGGTGGACGGGCTGTTCCTGAATGTGGCAGACACCCTGGCCATCGGCCGGCGGCTGGCGGACCAGAGTTTCGAGGGGCGCGCCGCCCATCCCTGCATCGGCCGCGAGCGTGCCGATCTGGTGGTGGCCGGATGCGCCATCCTGGAGGCGATCTGCCGCCAATGGCCGGTGACGCGGATGAGGGTTGCCGATCGGGGGGTGCGCGAGGGCATCCTGTTCGGACTGATCGCGGGGGCGTCCTGACCCCCGCAGGCTTGCAGGGAGCGGCGACGGAACATGGCGAACAAGAGTTCGGGAGGCGGCGACCGCCGGGGATCCGGCAGCCGTCAGGCCACGGTCAAGCTGCGCACCGCCCGCGGGCGCACGCCGTCGTCCCAGCGCTGGCTGCAGCGCCAGCTGAACGACCCCTATGTGGCCGAGTCCAAGCGTCTGGGCTACCGGTCGCGCGCCGCGTTCAAGCTGATCGAGATCGACGACCGCTTCAAACTCCTGAAAAAGGGTCAGCGGGTGGTCGACCTGGGCTGCGCCCCCGGCGGCTGGACCCAGATCGCCGTGCAGCGGGTGGGCGCGCCGCAACGGGGCCAGGTGGTCGGGCTCGACATCCTGCCGCTGGACCCGAT
The DNA here is from genome assembly GCF_034377285.1 of Thalassobaculum sp. OXR-137. Lineage (NCBI taxonomy): Bacteria > Pseudomonadati > Pseudomonadota > Alphaproteobacteria > Rhodospirillales > Thalassobaculaceae > Thalassobaculum > Thalassobaculum sp. OXR-137. The sequence goes on from NZ_CP139715.1 coordinate 3,470,808, forward strand.
CGCCGGGGCCGAACTGCTGCTGGCCGATTTCACCGAGGCGTCGGCGCCCGACCTGCTGAAGGCGACGCTGGGCGGTCCGGTGGACGTGGTGCTGTCCGACATGGCGGCCTCGTCGACCGGCCATAAGAAGACCGACCATATCCGTATCGTCATGCTGGCCGAGCTGGCGCTCGACTTCGCCTTCGAGGTCCTGGCACCCGACGGGGTGTTCGTCGCCAAGGTGTTCCTGGGCGGCAGCGAGCGCGATCTGCTGAACCCGATGCGCCAGGCGTTCCGGACCGTGCGCCACTTCAAGCCGCCGTCGAGCCGATCCGAGTCGGCGGAGACCTATGTCATCGCCACCGGCTTCCGCGGCCGGCCGAAGGGCCACGGCGACCCGGATGCGGCACCCGACGGAGAGGCCTCCGAGGAGGGTTGAGGCGGCTCCGCGCCCTGCCGGGGAGGCGGGGGGTGCGTCCATTCCGCCCGCCCGGATTATGCCGCTTGGCATGTGAGTGCCGCAGTGTATATTGCGCCGCCACCGACCAACCGGAGGCACCATGGACATCCGCGACGCGCTGACTTTCGACGACGTACTTCTCGAACCCGCCCGCTCGAATGTCCTTCCGGCAAAGGTCGACACCCGAACCCGGGTCACCCGCACCATCGAACTCGGCATCCCGCTGCTCTCCAGCGCGATGGATACCGTGACCGAGCACAGGCTGGCCATCGCCATGGCCCAGGCCGGCGGCATCGGCGTGGTGCACAAGAATCTCGACATCGAAGCCCAGGCCAACGAGGTCCGGGCGGTCAAGAAGTTCGAGGCCGGCATGGTCATCAACCCGGTGACCATCCACCCGGAGGCCACCCTGGCCGAGGCGCTCGACCTGATGAAGCGGCACGGCATCAACGGCGTGCCGGTGGTGCAGACCCGCACCGGCAAGCTGGTCGGCATCCTGACCCACCGCGACGTGCGCTTCGCCACCGACGAGAGCCAGCCGATCAAGGAGCTCATGACCAAGCGCCTGATCACCGTCGGCGACGACGTGCGGCCGGGCGAGGCGCGGGCGCTGCTGCACAAGCACCGCATCGAGAAGCTGCTGGTGGTCGACGGCGACAAGCGCTGCATCGGCCTGATCACCGTCAAGGACATGGAGAAGGCGCACAACCACCCGAACGCCGCCAAGGACGACAAGGGCCGCCTGCGCGTCGCGGCGGCGACCGGTGTCGGCACCGAGGGCATCGCCCGGGCCGAGGCGCTGATCGATGCCGGGGTGGACATCGTGGTGATCGACACCGCCCACGGCCATAGCGAGGGCGTGCTGGGCGCGGTGCAGGAGATCCGCAAGCGGGCCAATTACACCCAGATCATCGCCGGCAACGTCGCCACCGCCGAGGGTGCGCAGGCGCTGATCGACGCCGGTGCCGACGCGGTGAAGGTCGGCATCGGCCCGGGCTCGATCTGCACCACCCGCATGGTCGCCGGCGTCGGCGTGCCGCAGCTCACCGCCATCGTCGACGCCTCCAAGGTCTGCCGCGAGGCGGGCGTGCCCTGCATCGCCGATGGCGGCATCAAGTATTCCGGCGACCTGGCCAAGGCGATCGCCGCCGGCGCCGACTGCGCCATGATCGGCTCGCTGCTGGCCGGCACCGACGAGAGCCCGGGCGAGGTCTACCTGTACCAGGGCCGCTCCTATAAGGCGTATCGCGGCATGGGCTCCATGGGGGCGATGGCCCGCGGTTCGGCCGACCGCTATTTCCAGGAGGAGGTCAGCGACACCCTGAAGCTGGTGCCGGAAGGCATCGAGGGTCAGGTGCCCTACAAGGGCCCGGTCGGCGCCGTGGTCCACCAGCTCGTCGGCGGCCTGCGGGCGGCCATGGGCTATACCGGCAGCGCTTCGATCCAGGACATGCAGGCCAACGCCAAGTTCCTGCGGATCTCCAACGCCGGCCTGCGGGAGAGCCATGTGCACGACGTCACCATCACCCGCGAGGCGCCGAACTACCGGCCGGGCATGTAGGCCGGAAAGCGTAGCGCCATGAAACCCGCGGGCCGCCTGGCGGCAGCAATCGAGATTCTCGAAGCGATCGACGCAACCGATCGCCCTGCCGACCGCGTGCTGGACCGCTATGTCCGCGACCGGCGGTTCATCGGCGGCGGCGACCGCTCGGCCATCGCCGCCCGGGTCTGGGGCATCTTCCGACGCCGCGCCCGGCTGGACTGGTGGATCAAGAAGGCGGGCAAGGGCATCGGCCGGGACGCCCGGGGACGGGTACTGGCGGATCTGGTGCTGCACGACCGCCAGGACGTCGCCGGCATCGCCGAGATGTTCGACGGCTCGCGCCATGCACCGGGCACTCTGGCGAAGTCCGAGAGCGAGGCGCTGCGCAAGATCGTCGGCGGCGATCTCGACAGCCCCGAGATGCCGGATGCGGTGCACGCCGAATGTCCGAACTGGCTCTGGCCGCATATGGAGGCGCGCTTCGGCGCCGAGGTCGGCCCCGCCGTGGGGGCGCTCGGCCATGAGGCGCCGTTCGATCTGCGGGTGAACCCCTTGGCCGGGATGAGCCGCGAGGCGGTGATCGCCGCGCTGGCATCCGAGCAGGTGCCGGCGGTGCCGACGGCGCTGTCGCCGTTCGGGCTGCGGCTCGATCGTCGCCGCCCGGTGGACGCCATGGCGACGTTCAAGTCGGGCGCGATCGAGGTGCAGGACGAGGGCTCCCAGCTCGCGGCCCTGCTGGTCGGCGCCGGGCCGGGGATGCTGGTTGTCGATTACTGCGCCGGGGCCGGGGGCAAGGCCCTGGCGCTGGCGGCGGGGATGGAGAACAAGGGCCGGCTGGTGCTGTTCGACGTCTCCAAGGGCCGGCTCGACCGGGCGGCGGTGCGGCTGCGCCGGGCGGGCATCCACAATGCCGAGCGCAAGGTCCTGGCCGAGGGCGACAAGTCGGTGAAGCGGATGGCCGGCAAGGCCGACCGGGTGCTGGTCGACGCGCCGTGCTCCGGGACGGGCACCTGGCGGCGCAACCCGGACGCCAAGTGGCGCTACGGCGAGCAGGACCTGGCGGAGCTGACCAAGACCCAGCGGTCGATCCTGGAGCGCGCCGCGAGCCTGGTGAAGCCGGGCGGCCGGGTGATCTACGTGACCTGCTCCGTCCTGCGGGCGGAGAACGAGGACGTGGTGGAGGGCTTCCTGGCGGAGAGCGACCGGTTCTCGGTGCTCCCGGTGGCGGGCGTGTGGGCGCAGACGATCGGCGAGGCACCGTGCCCGGCGACCGGGCCTTATCTGACGCTGTCTCCCCATCGCGAGGGCACCGACGGGTTCTTCGTGGCGGTGCTGGAGCGCGCGGTTCGGCCTTAAGGGGCTGCTCTCTAAATCCCTCTTCTCCGTCATCCCGAAACAAGTTCGGGATGACGAATGAGGGGAGAATCCGGTGGCCCGCTCTCCCGCCTCCCGCTCTCTTCACTCCCCGGATTCATTCCGGGGTGAGACGTCAGATGCGCGAACCCTGGCAGGCCCGGCACGGCTCCATCCGATCGCCCCGGACTAAATCCGGGGAGTGATGGACGCTGTGATGGAGGCCCTTCGACACGCCCCCTGGATCAATCCCGGATTAAATCCGGGACAGGGGGCTGCTCAGGGCGAGGTCATCAACACAATACCTGTCGTCCCGAACTCGTTTCGGGACCTTCGGGCTGTCGAATGCGGCCGAGGAGATCCCGAACCGAATTCGGGACGATGGTTGCTGCTTGACCTCGCCCTGAGCAGGACCCCGGCATCACGCCGGGGGACGTGTCGAAGGGCCGGCGCTCGCGCTAAATCCTCTCCCCGCTCTCGCGCTCGAAAAGGTGACAGCGGCCGTCTCCCGGCATCACGCTGAGTCTGTCACCCCGCGAGGGCAGGGCCACCTCGGCCGGCACGCGGACCGTCGCCTGCGGGCCACCGGCGAGCACCCCGTGCAGGACGCAGGTGTCGCCCAGGTCCTCCATCACTTCCACTTCGAAGGGCAGGCCGTCGCCGTCCTCGCGCAGCTCCACATGCTCCGGCCGGAAGCCCAGCGTCACCGGGCCGTCCGTTCGCTGCGCCGCCTCGACGCCGTCGATCCGCGCCTCCGTGCACTCCAGCACGACCGATCCGCCCTCGACCCGCGCGTCCAGCAGGTTCATGGCGGGAGAGCCGATGAAGCCCGCGACGAAGGTGTTGGCGGGCCGGTCGTACAGATCCCGCGGGGTGCCGGCCTGGGCGACCACACCCTGATTCAGGACCACGATCTGATCCGCCAGCGTCATCGCCTCCACCTGATCGTGGGTGACGTGGATCATGGTCGTGCCGAGGCGGCGGTGCAGGCGGCTGATCTCCAGGCGCATCTGCACCCGCAGGGCGGCGTCCAAGTTGGACAGCGGCTCGTCGAACAGGAAGACCTTCGGATCGCGCACGATGGCCCGGCCGATCGCGACGCGCTGGCGCTGGCCGCCGGAGAGCGCCTTCGGCTTGCGGTCGAGCAGATCGGTGATCTGCAGGATCTCCGCCGCGTTGCGGACCCGCTCCTCGACCGTATCGTCGGCGGTCTTGGCCAGCTTCAGCCCGAAGCTCATGTTCTGATAGACCGTCATGTGCGGGTAGAGCGCGTAGCTCTGGAACACCATGGACACGACGCGCTCGGCCGGCGCGATGTCGTTCATTACCTCGCCGCCGATGGAAAGCTCGCCCGCGTCGATGTCCTCCAGCCCGGCGATCATCCGCAGCAGGGTGGACTTGCCGCAGCCGGACGGGCCGACCAGCACGCAGAACTTGCCGTCCTCGATCTCCAGGTCGATGCCCTTGATCACTTCGGTATCGCCGAAGCTCTTGCGCAGGCCGCTCAGGGTGACGGTTGCCATGGCTTATCCTTTCACGGCGCCGGCGGTGAGACCGGACACGATGCGGCGCTGGAAGATCAGCACCAGTGCGATCAGCGGCACGGTGACGATGACGGAGGCGGCCATGATCCGGCCCCAGGGCACCTCGAACTCGCTGCCGCCGGTGATCAGCGCGATCGCGACCGGCACGGTGCGCTGGTCGTTGCTGAGCGTGAAGGTGAGGGCGAACAGGAACTCGTTCCAGGCGACGATGAAGGCGAGCAGGCCGGTGGTGACCATGGCCGGCCACATCATCGGCAGGAAGATCCGGGTCAGCAGGGTCCAGGGTTTGGCCCCGTCCATGATCGCCGCTTCCTCGACCTCCGCCGGCAGGTCGCGGATGAAGCTGGTCAGCACCCAGACGGTGAAGGGCAGGGTGAAGATCAGATAGGACAGGATCAGCCCGCCCGCATTGTTGAACAGGCCGAGCACCCGGATCAGCTCGAACATGCCGGACAGCACGGCGACCTGCGGGAACATGGACACGCTGAGCACCGCCAGCAGCATCATCCGCCGGCCCTTGAAGCGGAACCGGCCGAGCGCCAGCGCGGCGGTCAGTCCCAGGAACAGCGAGATCGCGACCACCGCGACCGAGACGATCAGCGAGTTGAGGATGTTCCGGCCGAACGGCTGCTCGGCGAAGATCGAGGTGTAGTTGCCGACGGACAGCTCAGCCGGTAGGTAGTCGACCTCGAAGATGGACGAGCCGGACTTAAACGAGGTGATGACCGCGTAGTAGAACGGGAACAGCAGGATTACCAGCAGCACCGCCAGCAGCAGCCAGAAGCCGATCTTCGTGGCGAGCGAGGTTCGGCGGCGGGCCATCAGCGGCCCTCCTTCATCACATCGGCCCGCATGGCCGTCAGGTACAGCGCGGTCATGAAGGCGATGACCATGAACAGCAGGGTCGAGGCGGCGGAGCCGTAGCCCACATCCTGGAAATCCACGAGCTGCTGGCGGGCATAGACCGACATGGTCATGGTCGACTCGGCGTTGCCGGTCATGATGTAGACCACGTCGAACACCCGCAGCGCGTCCAGCAGGCGGAAGATGATCGCCACGGTCAGGGCCGGGCGGATCAGCGGCAGGGTGACGCCGAAGAACACCTTCAGCGGATGCACCCCGTCGACCCGGGCGGCCTCGTAGCAGTCCTTGGGCAGCATCTGCAGCGCCGCCAGGACCAGCAGAGCCACGAAGGGCGTGGTCTTCCAGGCGTCCACCAGGATGACCGACAGCATGGTGAGATCGGGGTCGGCCAGCCAGGCGATCGGCGTAGAGATGAGGCCGAGCGTCATCAGCGTGTGGTTCACCACGCCGAACTGGTCGTGCAGCATCCATGCCCACATCTTGGCGGAGACCACCGTGGGGATCGCCCAGGGGATCAGCACGGCGGCGCGGAACAGGGCGCGGCCGGGGAACTCGGCATTCATCACCAGGGCGAGGATCACCCCCAGCACCACCTCGATGGCGACCGATCCGGCCGCGAAGATCAGGGTGTTCCAGACCGCGTTCCACCACAGCGGATCGGTAAGCAGCCCGTACCAGTAGCCGCCGTCCTCGACCGCGAAATTCTCGAAGCCGAGGAAGGCGTAGTCGCCGGGGGCGGAGAGCGAGGCGTCGGTGAAGGCGTAGAACACGGTGCGCGCCAGCGGCCAGATCGCCACCACCAGCAATCCCGCCAACATGGGCGACAGGAACAGCCAGGCCGTGCGCACCCGGCGCCTGCGGTGCGAGGAGGTCTTCGCTTCTGCCATCACGCCGCCGGAGCCGTCGTTACCAGCGGCCGCGCCGGCTGAGCCGGTTCAGGCCGTGCTCCAGCTCGGCCAGGGCCGGACCGGCCTCCTGCTCGCCCGAGAGCACGCCGTGGACCGCCGACCAGAACTGCGACGACACCCGGTTGTACTTGTCGCCGACGATGGCCGAGGGCCGGGCCACGGCATTGGTGAAGGTTTCCTCCAGCGTCCCGAAGAACGGGTTGGCGGCCAGCACCTCCTCGTCCTCGTACAGATCGGGATAGGTCGGGTTGTAGGACGACGAGATCGCCCGCTGCTTCTGCTGGGCCTGGCTGGTCAGGAACATGGCGAGATCGACCGCCAGCTCCGGGTTCTTGGAATACTTGGATACCGCCAGGTTCCAGCCGCCGAGCGTACCGGTATGGCCGCCGTCCTCGCCGCCCTTGGGCAGGGCGACCACGCCGACCTTGCCCTTGATCGGGCTGTCGTCGCCCTGGGCCAGCGCCCAGGCATAGGGCCAGTTGCGCATGAACACCGCGTTGCCCGACTGGAACACGCCGCGCGAGGCTTCTTCGTCGTAGTTCAGCACGCCCTGGGGCGTTATGTCCCCGACCCAGGCGGCGGCGGTCTCCAGCGCCGCGACGGCGTTGGGATTGTTGATCGTGACCTCGCCCTCGGCATCGACGATGGCGCCGCCGCCGAAGCTGTCGACCCATTCCAGCGCGTCGCAGGTCAGGCCTTCGTAGGACTTGCCCTGCCAGACATAGCCCCAGAGGTCGTCGTCGCCCGCCGCGCGCTCCTTCTCCATGATCGTCTTGGCGGCCTCGGTCATCTGCGCCCAGGTGGTGGGCGGCTCGAAACCGTGTTTTTCCAGAAGATCGGCGCGGTAGTAGAGCACGCCCGCATCGGTCCACCAGGGCAGGGCGAGCAGCTTGCCGTCGACCGTGTTGTTCTCGATCAGCGCCTCGAAATGGCCCTTGCCGGCATCCGCGTTCACGGAACTCAGGTCCACCAGATGCGGGGCGAGCACGCCGGGCCAGACCACGTCGACCTGCAGGATGTCGATATCGTCGCCCTGGGCGGCCAGGATCTGCTGATACAGCGCCAGACGCTCGGTGGAGGAATTCGGGGTGGAGACGATCTCCACCTCCACACCCCTGTCCTTGGACCAGGCGTCCACCCCGGACTTGCAGAGCTCCAGCTCGACGCCGATGGCGCCGCAGGAAATCGACAGCGCCTGGGCGGAGGCGCCCGGTGCGGCGGCCAGTTGCGCGCCGAAAACCGCGCCGGCGCCCAACGCCAGACTCGCCAGGGTACGTGCGATCTTCATGTGGACCATGATGCCTTCCCCAAATGGTTAGCGCTCCGCTCATCGGCGTCGCTGGACACCGTCGGATACGCGCAAAAATTTTATCGGTTCCCTTCGATATAGGACGTGGGTGGTCCCCGTCTACCCAAAGACCCTACCCTTGAAATTTATTTTCCAAACGTCATCTTGTCGGAAACGCGACATTATAGAGAGGCGCTTATGTGCGGTTTAGCCGGCGAGCTAAAGTTCGACGGAGGCTTTGTTACGTTCGATGGTCTGTCCTCCATGGCCGATGCCATGGCGGCCCGCGGACCTGATGCTCAAGGCACCTACGTTCAGAGCGGTATCGGACTGGCGCACCGGCGACTGTCGATCATCGACCTGTCCGACCGCGCGCAGCAGCCCATGCACGACCCGGCCCTGGGGCTGACGATCGTGTTCAACGGCGCGATCTACAACTACAAGGAACTGCGCCCGGAGCTGGAAGCCAAGGGCTACAAGTTCTACAGCGACGGCGATACCGAGGTGATCCTGAAGGCGTTCCACGCCTGGGGCGAGGCCTGCGTGGAGCGGTTCCACGGCATGTTCGCCTTCGCCATCTGGGACCGCGGCGAGCGCACCCTGACCCTGGCGCGCGACCGGCTGGGCATCAAGCCGATGTATATCGCGCCGATCGAGGGCGGCCTGCGTTTCGCCTCCAACATGCAGGCCGTTCTGGCGGCCGGCGGGGTCGATACCGAGATCGATCCGGTGGCGCTGAACCACTACATGAACTTCCACGCCGTGGTGCCGTCGCCCTACACGATCGTGTCGGGCGTTCGCAAGCTGCCGCCGGCGACCACGATGACGGTCACCGCCGACGGCAAGCAGACCCAGCGCCGCTACTGGGAGCCGGTCTACGGCACCCCGGACGACGAGGCCCGCGTCTCCGAGGACGAGTGGCGCGACCGGGTGCTCGACGCCCTGCGCGTGGCGGTGCAGCGCCGGCTGGTCGCCGACGTGCCGGTTGGCGTGCTGCTGTCCGGCGGCGTCGACAGCTCGATGATCACCGCCCTGGTGGCCGAGCAGACCGGCGGCAATCTCGACACGTTCAGCGTCGGTTTCGAGACCGTCGGCAACGAGCAGGGCGACGAGTTCCGCTATTCCGACGTGATCGCCGAGAAGTTCGGCACCCGCCACCACAAGATCCAGGTGAACAGCCGCGAGCGGCTGCTGCCGAGCCTGCCGGGCTGCATCGCCGCCATGTCGGAGCCGATGGTCAGCCACGACTGCATCGGCTTCTACCTGCTGTCCCAGGAGGTCGCCAAGAACGTGAAGGTGGTCCAGTCCGGCCAGGGCGCGGACGAGGTGTTCGGCGGCTATCACTGGTATCCGCCGCTGATGGAGAAGGGGACCGGTGCCGCCGACTACGCGCGGCTGTTCCGCGACCGCACCCATGAGGAGTTCCTGGAGGCCGTCCATCCGCGCTACCGCAACGGCGACCATGCCGGCCAGTTCATCGAGGAGATGTTCGACAAGCCGGGCGCGTCCAGCGCGGTCGACAAGGCGCTGCGCCTCGACACCACGGTGATGCTGGTGGACGACCCGGTGAAGCGCGTCGACAATATGACCATGGCCTGGAGCCTGGAGGCGCGCGTGCCGTTCCTCGACCACGAGTTGGTCGAATTGGCCGCCAAGGTCCCGCCGGAGCTGAAGGCCGGCCATGGCGGCAAGCACATCCTGAAGGAGGCGGCCCGCAAGATCGTCCCGTCGGAGGTGATCGACCGGCCGAAGGGCTATTTCCCGGTGCCGGCGCTCAAGTACATCCAGGGCGACACGCTGGACTATGTGCGCGGCGTGCTGGACAGCCGCAAGGCGCGGGAGCGGGAACTGTTCGACCGGGGCTACGTTGACCAGTTGCTGGAGCGTCCCGAGGACCAGATCACCCCGCTCGGCGGCTCCAAGCTTTGGCAGGTCACGCTTCTGGAAGCGTGGCTGCAGGCCAACGGACTTTAGAAGACCCGGAGGAATGATCGGGATGAAGGACCGCGCACAGCGTGAATTCAAGCAGCGCCGCGCCCGGGCGCGCGGCCGTTCGCGTCGGGGCTGGCCGCGCCTTCCGGGCGACGGGCCGCCGCAGGATCGGGGACAGCCGAATGCGGTGGTGAATGTCGGCTGGGGCCGGCTCATCTTCGCGGAGACGTTCGAGACCGCCGAAGGGCTGGCCGATGTCATGCGGCAGGAAGCGCCGGACGAGCGCGACATCACCATAAACGTCAACAATCCGCATGTGGTCCTGGCCCAGGCGCCGGAGGCCTTCTTCCTCGACCCGTCGCACACCTTCCGGCTGGAGTTCGAGCATTACCGCCCGCGCACCGACCGGCTGGTGGGCGTCTATGTCCGCCGCCTGCGCTCTGCGGCCGATGCGGAGGCGGTGAACCGGATCTATGCCAAGGTCGGCATGGTGCCGGTGGGGCGGGATTTCCTGCTCGCCCACCGCGGCTCGCGGCGGATCGTCCATCTGGTGGCGGTCGATGAGACGACCGATCAGGTCGTCGGCACCATCACAGGTGTCGACCATGAGCGGGTCTACGACGATCCGGAGGGCGGCTCCAGTCTGTGGTGCCTGGCGGTTGATCCCCAGGCGCCGCTGCCAGGTGTCGGCGAGGTGCTGTTGCGCCATCTGATCGAGACGTTCCAGACCCGGGGTCTCGCACATATCGACCTGTCGGTCATGCATGACAACGCCCCGGCGATTAAGCTCTACGAGAAGCTGGGCTTTCAGCGCATTCCGCTGTTCAGCCTGAAGTACAAGAACCCGATCAACGAGAAGCTCTACAGCGCGCCGATGCCCGAGGCGAAGCTGAACCCCTATGCCCGGATCCTGATCAACGAGGCCCGGCGCCGCGGCGTAACCGTCGAGATCGAGGATGCGGAGGGCGGCCTGTTCGCCCTGTCCCATGGCGGGCGCCGGGTGTCCTGCCGGGAATCCCTGTCGGAGCTGACCAGCGCGGTGGCGCTCAGCCGCTGCGACGACAAGGCGCTGACCCACCGGCTGCTGGCACGCCACGGCTTGCGGGTCCCGGCCCAGCACGAGGTCGACGACGAGACCGACGCCCGCGCCTTCCTGCGGAAATACGGCCGCATCGTCGTGAAGCCGGCGCGCGGCGAGCAGGGGCGGGGCATCTCGGTCGACATCAGCGATCCGGTCGACATGGTCCGCGCCATCGAGGATGCGGAGATCGTCTGCGACCGCGTGCTGCTGGAGGAGTTCTGCGAGGGCGCCGACCTGCGCATCATCGTCATCGGCTTCAAGGTGATCGCCGCCGCCGTTCGGATTCCGGCCACCGTCGTCGGCGACGGGGTCAGCGACGTGCGCAGCCTGATCGACCGGCAGAGCCGGCGTCGCGCCTCGGCCACCGGCGGCGAGAGCCGGATCCCGGTGGATTCAGAGACCGAGCGCTGCGTGAAGGCGGCCGGGTACGATTTCGACGTGATCCTGCCCAAGGGCACGTCGCTGGCCGTGCGCAAGACCGCCAACCTGCATACCGGCGGCACGATCCACGACGTCACCGACCAGCTCAACCCGCATCTGCGCGAGGTGGCGGAGGAGGGTGCGCGCATCCTCGACATCCCGGTTGTCGGCTTCGACCTGCTGGTACCCGACGTCTCCGGCGAGGACTACGTGATCATCGAAGCGAACGAGCGGCCGGGTCTGGCCAATCACGAGCCCCAGCCCACGGCGGAGGCGTTCGTCGATCTGCTGTTCCCGCAGACCACCGACCGATTTCTCGAAATGAAGGAACCCCGCAATGCCACCGGCTGACCATGGCCATCTTCGCAGCGTCGAGACCCCCGATCCGATATCCCGCGTCATGCGGCGGATCGACGGCGAGCGGATCATCGAACTGCTGCTCGAGCTTCAGGGCATCCCGAGCCCGACCGGCTATACGGACACGATCGTGCATCATGTCTGCGGTCTGCTGAAGGATCTGGGCGTCTCCTACGAGATCACCCGGCGCGGCGCGATCCGCGTGAACCTGCCGGGCAAGGTCTACAGCCCGGACCGGGCGGTGGTCTCGCACCTGGACACCCTCGGCGCCCAGGTCACCGCGCTGAAGGAGAACGGCCGCTTGTCGGTGCGCCCGGTCGGCACCTGGGCCGCCCGCTTCGCCGAGGGCGCGCGGGTCACGGTCTTCACCGATGTGGGGCCGCGCCGCGGCACGATCCTGCCGCTGAAGGCCTCGGGCCACACCTACGACACCCAGATCGACACCCAGCCCTCGGACTGGGAGAACCTGGAGATCCGGCTGGACGAGCGGGTGTCCTCCTATGGCGACCTGGTCGGCGCACGGTTCAATGTGGGCGACATGGTGTCGGTCGACCCGCAGCCGGAGGTCACGGCGGCCGGCTTCATCAACAGCCGCCATCTGGACGACAAGGCCGGGGTCGCCGCCATGTTCGCCGCGCTGGAGGCGGTGCTGGCCGAGGAGCTACCGCTGCCGGTGGACTGCCACTTCCTGTTCACCATCTCCGAGGAGACCGGCTCCGGCGCGTCGTCGATCCTCCATGGCGACGTCTCGGAGCTGCTGTCGGTAGACAACGCCACCGTGGCGCCGGGCCAGAACTCGTCGGAATACGGCGTGACCATCGCCATGGGCGATATGACCGGGCCGTTCGACTATCACCTGTCCCACGGGCTGATCGGTCTGGCGGAGCGGCACGGGATCGAGCACAGCCGCGACGTCTTCAAGCATTACCGCTGCGATGCCGCCTCGGCGATCGAGGCCGGCAACGACATTCGCACCGCGCTGATCGCCTTCGGCCTGGACGGCAGCCACGGCTGGGAGCGGGTGCATATCGACAGCCTGGTCGCCGTCGCGCGGCTGGTGGCGGTCTACATGGCCTCCCCGCCGGTGGTCGCCCGCGACACCAAGGGCCTGGGCCCGATCGAGGGCTTCCCCAACGTGCAGGAGTAGCACGCGTCGCGTCCTGTCTTCCGGCCCTTCGACACGCGCCGGCCCCGGATAACTCCGGGACCACCGCTGCTCAGGGCGCGGTCGTATCTGTAATTTTGGTGACCTCTCTGTAATTTGGGTGACCTCGCCCTGAGCAGCCCCGGCGTTGCGCCGGGGCGTGTCGAAGGGCCGCCGCGTCGCCACGCTTGCCTCTTCACCTTCCCCCGCCCAGCGCTCATCATCCGGGCAGCGACGGCCCGGGAGAGAGCACACATGGACATCACCGACGACACGCCACCCCAGGAGCTGGCCGAGGCCTGCGCCGCTGCGCTGTGGGCCGACGATCGCGCCTCGCGGGAGATGGGCATCGCGCTGGACCGGGTGGGCCCGGGCGAGGCGGTGATGTCGATGACGGTGCGCGAGGAGATGACCAACGGCCACGGCACCGCCCATGGCGGCTTCATCTTCGCCCTGGCGGATTCCGCCTTCGCCTATGCCTGCAACGGCAGCAACCAGCGCAGCGTGGCCCAGCACTGCAGCATCACCTACCTGGCCCCGGCCGCCGCCGGCGACCGGCTGACCGCGACTGCGGTGGAACGGGCAGTGGCCGGCCGCAGCGGGATCTACGACGTCACCGTCGCCGACCAGACCGGCCGCGTGGTGGCGGAGTTCCGCGGCCACTCGCGCACCATCAAGGGGACCCTGCTTGGGGCGTAGGCGGGCGACCCGTCGACATGCCCTGTCCCGGACCAAGGTCCGGACTGCTCGGGGTGAGGCCCTTTAAAACCTCTACCAATAACCGTCATCCCGGCGATCTCCGGGCTCGACCCGGAGGTCGGCCGGGACCTGGCCCAAGCCTCAGAAGCGAGGTCCCGGACGCCCCCGGATTAGGTCCGGGGGCGTCCGGGATGACGGTCATTGGTTGAGGTATTAAAGGACCCCGCCCTGAGCGGCCCCGCCGGGGCGGGTCGAAGGGCCGGTCGTGGTTCCCTCAGGGCTCGTTGACCCGGTCGAGCGGGTAGATCGGGCGGCGGACCTTCTTGAAGTCCAGGATCGAGTTGTCCGAGGTGGTCACGCCCTCGCCGTCGAGGGTGATCGTCGCCTTGCCGAGGTTCCCGAAGCCCGCCCGGTAGTGGATCCGCGACTTCAGCAGCAGGTAGCGCTTGTGCTGCGGCTGGATGCCGACCGAGGTGAACACCCCCACGTCCCAGGGTTCGTGGTGGTTGGAGGTGACGACGATCTCCACCTTGCCGGTGTCGAGCACGGCGCTGTGGCCCATGGAGACCTGCACGCCGGTATACATCGGTCCGCGCACGGTCCAGCGGCCGTCGGTCAGGGTCTTCACCGTCCCGGTCACCTCCAGCGGCCGGCCCTTCAAGCCGATCGACGGCATGTCGGTCTTGCCGCCGAGCTTCAGGGTCACCTTGGCGCCGATGCCGACCTTCTGCATCTGCTTCACCGCCTCGGGATCGTAGACGGCGGCGACCGCCACATCCTCCAGCCCCTGGTTCAGCACCTCTTCGATCACGGTCATGACGTCCTGGGTGCCGCCGGAGCCGGTATTGTCGGCATGGTCGAGCAGCAGGGTCGGCCCGCCGTCGGTCTTCAGGGTGTCGAATTCCTTGGCGCGGGCGACGGCGTCCACCAGCGGCTCGTGCTGGTAGACGAACTCCTCGCGCCGCTGCCACATCTCCTTCACCAGCCGGTCGCGCCACTTGTCGGCGAGCGCCTGGTCGCCGTCGGTGACGACGACGACGCTGGAGCCGGCATCCTGGAAATCGGCCAGCGGGAAGCCGCCGAACACGGTGGCGGCCAGCACCTTGGGATCCTCCTCGGCCTCGCGGGCCAGCGCCAGCAGGGTCTTCATCGGCTCGTCGTCATGGCCCATCCGCAGGGTCTGGGCGAGCAGGGCGGGCTGACCCCAGGCCATGACCGGTGTCACCTCGCCGGCGATGGTGCGCATGAGCACATGGGCGATCTGGCTGCCGACCTCGACCATGTCGATGTGCGGATAGGTCTTGTAGCCGATCAGGCAGGTGCAGTTGTCGACCATCTTCTGGGTCAGGTTGGTGTGCAGGTCGTAGGTCACCGCGATCGGAATGCCCGGCGCGATCTTGCGGATGTTCTCCAGCAGGGTGCCTTCGCCATCGTCGGTGGTCTCGGCCACCATGGCGCCGTGCAGGTCGAGCAGGCAGGCGTCCACGCCCTCGCGCACCGCGTCCAGAATCTTGCCGGTGAGGAAATCGTAGGCTTCGGCCTTGACCGGACCGGACGGCATGGCCTCGGCGGCCACCGGTGTCACCACCTCGTGGCCGGCGGCCTCGGCGATGTCGAGATAGGCGCCGAACGGCATGCCGGTACCCTTATAGGCCTTGTACGCCTCCTCGCCGACATACCCGCCCCAGGCCATGAACCGGTCCAGGTCGGTGACCACGGGGGAGAAGGTGTTCGTCTCGTGCTTCATCATGGCAACGAGCAGGCGCATGGGGACGGCTCCGGGAAGGTTGGAGAGGGGGGCGCTTAGACAACCCGGCGATCTTGTGGACTTCTCGGCGGCTTGTCGAGGTGTCCGGGCCATGCGACAGGAAATCCATGACCCATGATCTCTCCGCGACCGTCACCCATGTGGCCGCCGACCGCCGCCACCGGTTTTCCAAACAGACCCTGGACGCGATCCGGCTGATTGCAGGCGAGGGGGTGGAGGGCGATGCCCACCGCGGGGTGACGGTGAAGCACCGCTCGCGGGTGCGGGCCGATCCGACCCAGCCGAACCTGCGCCAGGTGCATCTGATCCCGGGCGAGCTGCATGACGAGCTGGTGGCCAAGGGCTTCGACGTGGCGCCGGGGGCGATGGGCGAGAACGTGACGACCCGAGGCCTCGACCTGCTGTCCCTGCCGCGCGGCACCGTGCTGCGGATCGGGGCCGAGGCGGAGGTGGAGATCACCGGCCTGCGCAACCCGTGCAGTCAGATCGAGAAGTTCCAGAGCGGCCTGCTGAAGGCTGTGCTGGACCGGGCGGAAGACGGCAGCCCGATCCTGAAGGCCGGGGTCATGGGGATCGTGCTTGCAGGCGGCGAGATCCGGCCCGGGGATGCGATCACGGTGACCCTGCCGCCGGAGCCGCACGTGCGGCTGGAGCGGGTTTAGCTTCCGGACCGACCCACCCCGTCATCCCGAACTCGTTTCGGGACCTTACCTTTGCCCACCGCCCATAAGGTCCCGAAACGAATTCGGGATGACGGGATGGGGTGAGTCAGACACCTGTCTCCGTCCGGAACCGCCGCCGGTAGGTGCCGGGCGGCAGGCCGGTCAGGGTTCGGAACAGGCGGGTGAAGGCCGACACATCCGCATACCCGACCTGCCAGGCGATCTCGTCCACCGGCAGCCGTGTGCGCTCCAGCAGACCCCGCGCCTTCTCGATCCGCAGGTTCTGCAGATAGGCGAGCGGCGCCAGGCCGGTGGCGCTGCGGAACCGGCGCAGGAAGGTGCGGCCGGTGAGCCCCGCCTGTGCCGCCATATCGCCGACGGTCAGATCCTCCCGGACCCGCGCCTCCAGCCAGTGCTGGACCGCCAGCACCGGCGCGTCGCCATGGGACAGGACCGGGCGGAAGGTACGGTAGTTGCGCTGCTCGCGGCCCGCCGGGTCGACCAGCAGATGCCGCGCCGTCGCCGACATGATCTCCGGGCCGAGCCAGCGCTGCACCAGGTGCAGGCCGAGATCGATCCAGGCCATCACCCCGCCGGCGGTGACGATGTCATGGCCGTCCACGAGGAGCTGATCCGGCAGCAGCTCGACCCCGGGGAAGGCCGCCCGGAACTCCCCCTCCAGGGCCCAGTGGGTGGTCGCCGCGCGCCCCTCCAGCAACCCGGCATGGCCGAGCCAGAACGCACCGGCGCAGGCCGAGCAGACGACCGTTCCGGCCGCCCGGCAGTCGCGCAGCCAGGCGTGCATCTGCGGAGCGTCGGCGCCGCGTTTGCCGCTGAGGTTGGGCGGGAGAATGACGGAGTCGGGTGGGGCGGACGCGTCGAGACCGTCGGCTTCGAGCCGGTCGACGGAGAACGGCCGGCGTCCGGCCTGCCGGACGTATTGGTTGGCGACCGTGAACAGGTCGGCCAGGCCGAGAACCGCCGCTTCCTGGGCGCCGGGATAGGCGACGATAGCGATGCGGATGGCGGGGTCGGCGCTCATGGTTTGGCGAATATGGCATAGAGAATGTCTTTTTCGCCAATTCTATCGGGGCCGGTGCTCCGGCAGGCTTTCCGGCGTTGAAAGGAGACCTCCATGTCCAAGACCGCTCTAATCCTGATCGATATCCAGAACGACTATTTCGCCGACGGCCGCTGGCCGGTGGCCGAGATGGACGCCGTCGCGGCCAACGCCGCCCTGCTGCTCGCCCGGTTCCGGGAGGCCGGCCTGCCGGTCGTCCATGTCCGCCACGAGATGCAATCGGCCTCCGCGCCGTTCTTCGTCGCCGGCACGCCGGGTGCGGAGATCCATCCCTCCGTCGCGCCGGCGGACGGCGAGCCGGTGATCGTCAAGCACAAGGCCAACAGCTTCCGCGATACGGCGCTTAAGGAGACCTTGGATGCGGCGGGCGTAACCGATGTCGTGATCTGCGGCGCCATGAGCCAGATGTGCATCGATGCCGGGGCGCGGGCGGCGGCCGATTTCGGCTATGCGGTGACCGTGGCGTCGGATGCCTGTGGCGCCAAGGACCAGGTCTTCGACGGGCGGACCGTGGCCGCCGCCGACGTGCACGCGGCGATCATGGCCCCGCTCGCCATGTCCTATGGCAAGGTCCTGTCCACCGAGACGGTGGTCGCCGGGATCGGGTGAGGGCGCGCGATCAGGTCTGCGCGGCGGCGATCTCCACCTCCGCCACCAGCGGGCGGTGGTCGGAGGCGGTGCGGGCCAGCGGGGTGGCGGGGACCCACACCCGGCACAGCCGCGCCCGCTCGTTCACCAGAATGCGGTCCAGCGCCAGCAGCGGCAGGCGGCTGGGGAAGGTCGGGATTCGCCGGACCGCGCCGATATGCCGGCCGAGCGAGCGGCTCAGCAGCCGCACCACCGGCGAGAACGGCAGCCAGTCGTTGAAGTCGCCGAGGATGACCGTCGGCAGGTCGCCTTCCTGGGCCGCCAGGGCGGCGATCAGCTCGGCCTGGGCCCGGCGCTCGCGGCGGTCCAGGCCGAAATGGCTGGCCACCACCCGCAGCGGGCCGTCGGGCGTTGCGACCGTCGCCATGATCGCGTTGCGCGGTTCCCGTTCGGGATGGGCGAGATCGGCGACCACCCAGTCGGAGACCGGCCAGCGCGACAGCAGCATGTTGCCGTAGCGCCGGTCGCCGTCCTGCAGGGCCGGACCTTCCACCGCATGGCCGTCGAAGGCGGCGGCGAGGGCGGCGAAATGGTCGGGACGGCCGGTGCCGCCGTCGCCCGGGCCGGAAACCTCCTGCAGGGCGACGATCCCGGCGCCGATCTCGGCGATGGTCCGGGCGACCCGGTCGATGTCCCGGATCCCGTCCGTGCCGACCGCGTCGTGGATGTTGTAGGTCGCGACGGTGAGGGGCATCGGCAGGCTAGTCGTCGTCTGAATCGTCGGAGTGGAAGGCGTTCACCAGCCGCTGCAGGGCGATGCTGAGGGCGAGCCAGCCGAGCACGACGCCGATCAGGATCGCCACCTTGGCGACGGTCGGCTCGGCGATGAGCTGCCACAGGCTCTCGCCCACCGCCGTCAGGGCGATGACGCTGGGCAGCAGGCCGAGCGCGGTGCCGATCACGAAGTCCCAGGGGCGGATATGGGTGGCGCCGGCCAGGATGTTGATCAGGGTGAACGGCGCGATCGGCGTCATGCGCAGGGCGAGCACCGCGACGATGCCCTGGCGGCCGACCTTGCCGGACAGCGCCTTGAGCCGGTGCCCCATCAGCCGGTGGACCAGCCGGCGCCCGCCCCAGCGGCCGAGCCCGTAGGTCAGGATCGCCCCCAGGGTGGTGCCGAACACCGCGTAGAGCATCGCCACCACCGGCTCGAAGCTGATCGCGGTCAGCACCAGCAGCAGGGTGATCGGGAACATGGTCAGGCTGGCGACGGCGTAGACGGCGGCGACCAGCAGCGGCGTCCAGACGCTTCCGGTCAGACGCTCGAACAGCGGGCCGAGCCGGTCGACATTGGCGAACTCGGCCAGCGGGGTCATGGTCCACACGGCCGCCAGCACGATCAGACAGAGAATGGTGACGCCGAGCACCAGCTTCTGCAGCCGCGGCCTGAAGGCGGGCACCGAGTCCACGTTGAGGAAGCCGAGCACGTCCGACTTGAGCTGGCTCTCCGGGTCGGCCACGTCCAGCAGCACCGAGGTCGCCGGATCGAGCTCGAACGCCGCCGGCTCCTTGATCGGCAGCAGGCTGCGGTCCTTGCCGGTACCGGCGCGGAACCGCTCGGCCTCGGCGCGCAGCAGGTCGCCCAGGCTCTTGGCGTCGGCCGCGCGCTCCGCCAGGACCGCCGGCTCCATCCCCAGATGCTCGCCCAGCAGCCGGTGGCGCAGGCCGGCGATCACCGCGCGGCGCTCCCCGGTGTCGCCGATCAGGTGCAGGTTGGCCTCGGTGTCGAAGCGCATGGAGCGGCGGTTCAGGTTGGCCGATCCGACGGTGAGGAACCGGTCGTCGACGATCATCAGCTTGGAATGGACCATGACCGAGGCGCGCTTGCCGTCCTGGGCGCGGGTCACCGGGGCGACCAGGGTCACCCGGTCGAGCACACCCGCTTCCTCGAGCTGGGCGCGGAACATGCGCCGGCCGCCGCCCATGGACTTGGTCTCCAGCCAGGTGTTCTGCACGGCGGGGGTCACGATCACCGCTTCCAGGTCCGGCCGTTCCTGCAGGCGGCGGGTCAGTGCCTCGGCGATCTTCGGGGCGGTGAGGAACTGGTTCTCGATGAAGACCAGCTCCTCGGCCTGCAGGATCGCCCGGCAGTACAGGGTCTCGATCTGCCGCAGCGCCGGGCTGTCGTTCAGCGACGGCTCGGTGAGGGAGAGCGCCACGTCGATATCGGTGAAATGCGGCTCCAGCCCCTCGGGCCAGATCGGCTCCGGCGTCTCCACCCGGTGGATGCCGTCCGGATCGACGGCCTTCCAGCGGCGCGCGGTCAGATCGCCGAGCGCGCGGGCCGCCGGGCCGGTCACCGCCATGTGGGTGTCGTGGAACGGGGTGTAGAGCCCGCCCTTGGGCGAGACGCGGCGGGGATCGTCGGGGATGTGTTCGCTGGTGTCCCAGCGCTCGCGGGTGACGTCCAGCCCGCCGCAGAAGCCCAACGCGTCGTCGATCACCACCAGCTTCTGGTGATGGCAGGCGCCGAACGGCAGGGCGTCGTCCAGGTGCACATGGATGCGCGCCGAGGTGGTCAGCCCCAGATTGACCATCGGCAACGCCTCGCGGTCGCGCACGAAGAGCGGGGTGAAGTCCCAGAGCAGCAGCCAGACCTCCAGCTCCGGGTTGCGTCCGGTCAGGAACTCCAGCAGCGGCTTCAGCTTCGTCGGCACGCCATCCGGATCCTCGCCCGAGCCGTCGTGAAGCTGCGGGGCCAGGTCCATCTGGCTGTCGAGATCCCAGCCGACCATGACGATGGTGCGTCTGGCCTGGAGCATGGCGTTGCGCAGGGCGCCGAAATACTCCTCGCCGTCGACCATCAGCGCCGCCCGGTCGGCACGGGCGATGGTGGCGCAGGTCTCGCCTTCGACCATGACCGCGTCGATCAGGGACACAACCTCATTGGAATCGGACATGCCTACCGTGTGTCTAGCTTTGGGTCGCAGGTGTGAGGGCAGCCACACGCCGGGCGGGAGGTGCCGTTTAGA
The DNA here is from genome assembly GCF_034377285.1 of Thalassobaculum sp. OXR-137. Lineage (NCBI taxonomy): Bacteria > Pseudomonadati > Pseudomonadota > Alphaproteobacteria > Rhodospirillales > Thalassobaculaceae > Thalassobaculum > Thalassobaculum sp. OXR-137. The sequence goes on from NZ_CP139715.1 coordinate 3,491,511, forward strand.
GGTAGCAAGAAACGACGCCGGATCAACCTTTCGCGCCCGGCCAGGTATCGCTGAGCCGGTAGCCGGCCTGCCAGGGGTCGGTCGGATCGAGCAGGATCTGGCGCGTATCGGTGAGCCAGGCGCGCCCCTCGAGGCTCGGGGTGATCCAGGTCCGGCCAGCCCGTTCCTCCACCGCCTCGATGCGGCAGTCGAACCGGCTGTCGATCAACGAGGTCCCGGTGAAGCGCTGTCCCACCGCGAGTTGGCCCCTGGCATACAGCACCGCCATGCGGGCGGAGCAGCCGGTGCCGCAGGGCGAGCGGTCGATCTTGCCCGGCCGGATCGCCACCGCGTTGCGGCCGATCAGACCGTCGCCGTCCGGGCGCGGGGCGGCGGCGACCTGGCAGAAGGAGAAGTGACGCCAGTCCGGCAGGTCGGGATGGGCGAATCCGAGCTGCTCGTCGGCGGCCGCGATGATCTTCGTGCCCAGTACGGCGATGTCCCGCGCCTCGTCCGGGGTGAGGGCGAAGCCGAGCGCCTCGGCCGACACGATGACGAAACTGTCGCCGCCGAAGGCGGTGTCGACGGTCAGCGTGCCGACGCCCTCCACCTCCAGGGCGGCATCCAGCTTGTCGGCGAAGGAGGGCAGGTTGCGCATCCGCACCCGCTCCACCTTGCCGTCGCGGCAGGTCGCGGTCGCCTGCACCAGCCCGCCCGGCGCCTCCAGAGTTATCACCGTTTCCGGCTCGGACATGGGCAGGATGCCGGTCTCCAGCAGCACGGTGGCGACGCACAGGCTGTTGGAGCCGGACATCGGCGGGGTGTCGGCCGGCTCCATGATGATGAAGCCCATGGCGGCGCGCGGATCCTTGGGCGGGACCAGCAGGTTCACATGGCGGAAGACGCCGCCGCGCGGCTCGTTCAGCACCAGGTTGCGCAATGTCTCGTCGGCGGCGATGAAGCGCGACTGCTCCCACAGGGTGTCGCCGGGCGGCGGTGCCACGCCGCCGGTGATGACGTCGCCGACCTCGCCCTCGGCGTGACACCCGACGATCTGAATCATGGTGGTCGAGCGCATTCCGCCCCCCTTTCGCCCCCGCCGGGCCCGCATTTACCCCCGGCCGGTCACAGCCATATCACAGCCGGCTCCTCACATCAGTGGTGTGGCGGCACGGAACCCACCCGACCCACGCAGGTCTCTTCCTCCGCGCCGCGCTGAACAGTGTGACACCCAAGCGTGACGAGGGAGACGGCTATGTCCATGACCACCAAGACGACGCTCACCGGCGCTTCTTTTGCGACCGTTCTGTCCCTGGCGATGGCCCAGACCGCCGCGGCCGATCCGCTGCTTCCTTCCCCGACCTATCGCTGGCAGGCCCAGCAGCAGGAGACGGTTGCCTATGTTCCGCCGTCGGCCGTGCTGGTTCCGTCCGCCGATCAGGCGAGCCTGACCTGTAACCGCCCGTTGCTCGACAACAACGCGCCGCTGGTCGGCCAGATTCTCGGCTCGGCCAATGGCGATCTCGCCAACACGCCGGTGGGCCAGGGAGCCCGCAACATGTCGGCGACCGCCGGCGGCGTGCTGATCGGCGTGCTGGCCAACGAGTCCTATATCGACCGGGTCGTGCCGGCCGACGCGGCCTGCGCCCAGTATGCGCTGGAGACGGCCCGCAACGGACAGACCGTGTCCTGGATCAGCCCGGAATACGGCCAGCATTTCGCCTTCACCGCCCAGGACAGCTTCGCGGTCGGCGGCAACGAGTACTGCCGCGACTACACCGGCCAGAGCTACGTGAACGGCGAGACCACCACCATGGTCGGCACCGCCTGCCGCCGTCCGAACGGCCAGTGGAAGATCGTTAACTAACCCGGGAACCCACCGGCCCGACCGGCGTTCCTGGCACAAGGATTGCTTCTCAGTAATTGAGGGCGGTGTCGCCCTCGCAACGGAGGATGGAAAGATGCGTCACGTGCCGAAGTTTTCCGACGATTACGGCCTTGCTCCGACCGATCTTGCGGAAGCGGCCATCCTGTCAGCCGACATGGACGAGATGCTGGATGCCATCGGCGACGACTGGTCGCTGGAGGACGCCCAGGAACTGGACCTGCTGGGAAACCTCTGAGGGACGTTCGATCGGCGTCAGCGGCGATCGGCGCTCCGGGAGAGACCGGCGAACCAGTGCAGAGCCGGCGCCAGTTCCTCGCGCCACAGGCGCCACTCGTGGTCGCCGTCGCGCACCCGCAGTTCCACCGCATGACCGGCACCGCGGGCGGCCCTGAAGAACTTCAGCGCGCCGTCCCAGAGACCCAGAGCGTCATGGTCGCCGGTCATGATGTAGAAATCGACCGCCAGCTCCGGCGGGATCGCCTTCAGCGGCGCGAAGACGTTGGCCCGATTGAAGCGGGCGGCTTCGAAGGGCTCGCCGAAGGCGTCGGCGAAGAACCGGAGCTGGAACTCGGGGAAGTCGGCGGCTGACGCCACGTCCTCGAACACCGCCGGGCTGAAGGCGGCCGCGGCCCGGAACAGCGCCGGGTAGTGCGTCGCCAGACGAAGCGCGCCGTACCCGCCCATGGACAGTCCGGCAACGAAGCGCTGGGACCGGTCGGTCCGGGTCTCGTAGAGCCGGTCGATGGCCGGGATCAGGTCCTGCACCAGGGCGCTGCTCCACGCCCCGTATTTTTCCGACTCCACATACCAGGAATTGCCGACCCCCGGCATGACCAGCAGCATCGGCACCGCGTCCGGTGCGGCGAAGACCGCCTCGGCGGTGGCCTGCGCGTCCCCGCCGCCGGTCCAATCCTCCGCCCCGCCGCCATAGCCGTGCAGCAGATAGACCACCGGCAGCGGCCCGGCCGCATTCGCCGGTCGATAGACCCGGACATCGATGGACTGGCCGAGGATCGGGCTCGGGATCGCGTGGCGGTCGAGCGTGCCGGCGGCGGCCGGCGCCACGGCCAGGAGCCAGGCCAGCGCCGCCACCAGGAGAGGAAGATTTCGGCTCACTCGGCGGGCGCGGTATAGGTCCGGTTCGCCGCCGGCGCCTGAACCTCCGGCCGCGGACGGCGCGCCGGTGCCGCCTGTGCCGCCCGCGCGTCGTGGTCGGCGGCCAGTTTCCGCCAGGGCTGTTTCTTCAGCATCGTGCACCAATAGGCGAACCCGACGATGATCGCCAGGCCGGCGACATTGACCAGGGCGACGGCCGGCGGCGCGCGGCCGATCTGGTCCAGCACCATGCCCGCCACCCGCGACAGACCCATGGAGAGCAGGAACACCGCCAGGGAGTTCTGGCCAACGGTGACGATGGGCTTGGCCCAGTCGCCGCGCAGCAGCTCGATCCGCGGATTGACGATGGCGATGGCGAGATAGGCGAGCGCCAGGAAGTGGACGTAGCGCAGCAGGCCGAAATCGGTCTTCTCCTGCAGGTCCCAGATCACCTCGCGTACCCAGCGCAGGACCTCGAAATCCTTGGCGATCTCCCAGTTCGCCGCCGGGGCGGAGAGCAGCACGAAGGCGGCCGCGGCGATCACCCAGGGGCGCGAGATCCGCGGGGCCGGGATCCAGCCGAGCGCGAAGGCGAAGCCGGTGAAGAACAGAAGCTGCCAAGCCAGCGGGTCGAAGAACCAGCGCACCGAGGCATCCTCGGGATGGCCCGGCAGCGACAGCCCGAAGATGTGCACGCTGGCGTAGACCGCCGCCACGAACCCCATCGCCGCCCAGGGATGGACGCGGGCGAGCGCCATGACCGCCGGCACCAGGACCAGCGCGCCGATATACATTGGCAGGATGTCGAAATAGTTCGGCACATAGGTCAGGGTGAACAGCCCGAGCAGCGCCTGTCCCGGATTGTCGAAGAACCAGTGGAGATTGAGCTGGGCGACATAGTCCGTCCCGCCGTCCAGCCAGGCGGTCATCGCCAGGACCAGGGTGGCGATGAAGATGAACATCGCGATATGGGCGACGTAGATCTGCCAGACCCGATAGCCGATCCGCATCGTGCCGTAGGCGAAGTTCGCCTTGGTGAAGGTCGAGCCGAAAGCCAGCGCCGCCGCGAAGCCGGAGCAGAACACGAACATCTCGGTCGCGTCCGACCACCCGAACCGCGCCGGAATGTAGTTCGCCCACAGGTTTTCCGGTACATGCGCGATGAAGATGATCAGCATCGCGATGCCGCGGAAGAAGTCCAGGCGGGGGTCGCGCGGGGTGCGGCCGGGAAGGCTCATCTGAGGTCCCTCGGGGAACGGCGGGATCGGTCTGGATAAGAAATAGGGGTTTGGCCGGATCAAGACCAATCAAACCCCCGTAATGGCTGGCCCACGGGTTCGTGAACGCCGCCGGGTCGTCCGACCTCACGATTAAGTCAGCGGCCGCTCATGCCTATGGAACGGCAGCGCCGTCGTCACATATTGTGCGGCGCAATCCCGGCGATGACGCCGGCTCGATGTGAGACACGGATACCCTCTCGGTTCGGAAGGTCGGAATGACGGTGAGTGACTTCGGCGTGGCCGCGCAGCAGCGGCCCGTCAACCGGCAGGTGCGGGCGGTGGCCCGCAGGCGCGCGGTGTTTATGGCGCTGGTCGCCGTCACCTCCCTGGGACTGTTCGCCTGGATGACCCGGCTGCTCGGTGCCGACGGCATCGACGGTCTGGACGTCGCCATGCTGGCGCTATACGCCGGCACGCTGCCCTGGGTGATCATCGGTCTATGGAACGCGGTGATCGGCGTCGCGCTGATCCATCTGCGCCGGGACTGGCTGTCGTCGGTCCTGCCGCTGGACGGGCTGGAGGACGACACCTCCGCCGTCACCGCGCCGACCGCCATCGTCATGCCGGTGTTCAACGAGGATCCGGGCCGGGTGTTCCGTCACCTGCGCGTGGTCGAGACCTCGCTGACCCGCACCGGCCAGGACGAGGCCTTCGAGATATTCCTGCTGTCCGACACCACCGATCCCGCCATCGCCGCCGAGGAGGAGCGCCGCTTCGCCGCCTGGCAGGCGGTCTCGGCCCGGCCGGCCCGCATCCACTATCGCCGGCGCACCGACAACACCCGCCAGAAGGTCGGCAATATCGAGGAATTCTGCGCCACCTGGGGCGACCGGTTCGAGCATATGATCGTGCTCGACGCCGACAGCCTGATGACCGGCGAGGCGATTCTGCGGCTGGTCCGGCTGATGCAGCGCAACCCGTCGCTCGGCATCCTGCAGACCCTGGCGGTCGGGCTGCCGTCCTCCAGCGCCTTCGCCCGGATCTTCCAGTTCGGCATGCGCCACGGCATGCGCGCCTACACCACCGGCAGCGCCTGGTGGCAGGCCGACAGCGGACCCTATTGGGGTCACAACGCGATCCTTCGGCTGGCGCCGTTCCGCGCCCATTGCCATCTGCCGCGCCTGCCGGGCACCCCGCCGCTGGGCGGCGAGATCCTCAGCCACGACCAGGTCGAGGCGGCGCTGATGCGCGCGGCCGGCTACGAGGTGCGGGTGCTGCCGGTGGAAGGCGGCTCCTACGAGGAGAACCCGCCGAGCCTGCTCGACTTCATCAAGCGCGACCTGCGCTGGTGCCAGGGCAACCTGCAGTATTTCAAGCTGATCGGCTGGCCGGTCTGGCGGCCGCTCGGCCGGGTGCAGCTCGCGCTCGCCATCCTGATGTACCTGTCCGCGCCCATGTGGCTCGGCTTCATCGCGCTGGGTATGACCCGCTTGTTCGCCGGCGGCTTCGCTCCGGCCAGCGACGTGGCCTTTTCTGAGGCCCTGTGGTCGGCGGTGCAGTGGGGTGAGGGCGTCGCCCTGTTCGCCACCATGATGACCATCACCTTCGCGCCGAAGATCATGGGCGTGCTCGACATCCTGCTGTCGGCTGCCAAGCGGCGGCTCTACGGCGGCGGGATGCGCATCCTGGCCGGCGCGATGGTCGAACTGGTGTTCGGCATGTTGGTCGCCCCGGTGGTGGCGGTGGCCCAGACCATCTTCATCGGCGGGCTGAAGATCGGCCGGCGGATCACCTGGAACGCCCAGATGCGCGACCCGCGCGAGGTGCGCTGGGGCCAGGCGCTGTCGACCCTGTGGCCGCAGACCCTGATCGGTCTCGCCATGGCGACGGGTCTGGCGCTCCATGCTCCGTCGATGCTGCCTTGGGCCGCACCCATCGTGCTCGCCTGGCTGCTCGCCGTTCCCTTCGCCGTCGGCTCGGCGGCGCCGCGCCTCGGCCGGGCGCTGCAGCGCTGGCGGCTCTGCGCGGTGCCGGAGGAGTTCGACACCCCGGCGGAAATCGCCGCCGCCCTGGCGCCGGTGGAGCAGGACATCGTGGAGATCCTGCCGTCCGGCGGCCCCGTGGCGCCGGCGCTGGCCAACCGGGTCCCCGTGCCGCTGAAGCCGGAGAGTTGACGCCGGCGTCCCGCTGGCGTTGGTTCTGGGGATGGACCTTCAGACCCCGACCTGGATCGACTGGGAACATCTGACCACCGCCGACCTGGCCGGCGGCGTGCCGGAGCATGCGGTAGCGTTGCTGCCGGTGGCGGCGGTGGAGCAGCATGGCCCGCACCTGCCGCTCGGCACCGACGCGATCCTGACCGACGCGGTGGTTGCCGCCGCGCGCGCGAAAGGGTCGACGGTCGCCACCGTGCTGCGCCTGCCGACCCAGCGCGTCGGTCTCAGCCCGGAGCATCTGGCCTTTCCCGGCACCCTGTCCCTGGAGGCGGAGACGGTGATCGCCGCCTGGACCGCCATCGGCGCCTCGGTCGCCCGCGCGGGGCTGCGCAAGCTGGTGATCCTGAACGGTCATGGCGGCCAGACCGGGCTGGTCGACGTGGTCGCCACGCGGTTGCGGGTCGCCCATGGCATGACGGTGGTGCGGGCGACGACCTTCCGGCTGCTGGGCGATGCGGTCGAGCTCGGCCCCGACGAGGAACGTTACGGCCTGCATGGCGGCATGCTGGAGACCTCCATGATGCTCGCCACGGCGCCCGAGCTGGTGCGACAGGCGGCGGCGGCCGACTTTGCCTCCAGCGCCCAGGCGTGGGAAAAGGGCTTCGCCGCGCTGGAGGGGGAGGGGGCGACGGGTCTCGGCTGGATGGCCCAGGACCTCAACCCGGCCGGGGTGACCGGCAACGCGGCGGCCGCCTCGGCGGAGCTGGGCCACCGCATCATCGACGCGATGGCCGGCCGGCTCGCGGCGGTACTGGACGATCTGGCAGGGTTCGGGGGACTGGCGTGAGCATTACCTGGGAGACGATCCGCGAGACCATGCTGCATGCCCGGCAGGTCCGGCGGCTGGAGGGCGACGCCCGGCCGCTGATCGCCGAGATCGGCCGGATGCGCGAGGAGGGCTCCGACATTCCCGGCGCGCCGGCGCTGCTCGACCTGGTGGAGGCGGCGGCGCGTGGCCGGGTGGCGATCGCCCAGAGCGGCCAGACCCTGGATGGCCGCATCGCCACGGCACGCGGCCATTCCCATTACGTCAACGGACCGGAGGCGCTCGACCACCTGCATCGGCTGCGGGCGCTGGTCGATGTGGTGATCATCGGGTCGGGGACCCTGCGGGCGGACGATCCGTCGCTGACCGTTCGGCGCTGCGCCGGCGAGAACCCGACCCGGGTGGTGCTGTCCGGCAACGGCAGCGTGCCGCAGGACCGCAAGCTGTTCACCGACGACGAGGCGCCGACCATGGTGACCGGTGTCGACCTGCCCTGCGAGCCGGACGAGAGCGGCATCGTCGATCCCTGCGGTGTGCTCGACAGCCTGTCGGCCATCGGCCATGACGTGGTGCTGGTCGAGGGCGGGGCGGCGACCCTGTCGCATTTCCTGCGGGCCGGGTGTCTCGACCGGCTGCATGTGATGGTGGCGCCGATCATCCTGGGCTCCGGCCGCCAGGGTTTTCTGCTGGACGAGGTGGAGACGATGGACGAGGCCCGCCGCTTCTCCAGCGCGCGGTATGGTTTGGGGGCGGACACCCTGTTCGACCTGGTGCCGCAGCGGTAGGGGGGCTTCCTCTCCCCTTACCTCTGATCACTCCCCGGATTTATTCCGGGGCCACGCCTGGGATCGCTTCCAAGGACGGCCTTGAGCGACTCTTTCCGCTCACTCCTTGCCGCTCGCCCCGGAATAAATCCGGGGAGTGTGAGAGGAGAAGGGTAAGTTCCCAGCCCGCAAAGTCGTCATCCCGGGCTTGATCCGGCACCTCGGCGGCAGCGTGCTGGAGCGTCGGCGGACTGTCTCGAACGCTCCAGCGGGCCGAACTCTCACCCCTCCGTCCCCGGCTCCACGATCAGGCGGCAGCAGCCGTCCTGGCCCGGCTGCCAGGTGCGGCCTTTGAAGACGAAGCCGGCGGTCTCGAACAGGCCGCTATCGATCCGGCCCGCCGCCCGGCAGAGCCGTTCCACATCCTCTTCCGACCGCCCGTCGGCGACCCAGAAATCCTTCAGCGGACACCGGTGGAACTGGATCTCGATCCGCGCGTCGCTGCGTTCGATCACCTCGGGCGCGAACATCGCGTCGCGGCCGGGGATACCGCCCAGGAAGGCGTCGCACAGGCCGACCGTATCGGCCGGCCCGTACGCCGTGAAATGCGCGCCCATGTCGGTGCCCAGCCGGCGGGTCGCCTCGCCGAGGAGTTCGACCGCCTCCTCGGCGCCGAATTTCTCCTTGAGCACGTCGAAGATGTGGCCATAGGCGGAGGCCCGCATGTTCACCGCCGCCCTGAGCTGCTCCAGCGTTACCTCTTCGGCCATGGCCATCTCCCCCGTTATGCCTTCAGCATGATCTTGCCGATATGCTGGCTCGATTCCATCAGCGCATGCGCCTCGGCCGCCTGCTTCAGCGGGAAGGTCTTGTACATGATCGGCTTCACCGTGCGGGCGGCCAGCAGCGGCCAGACCTTCTCTTCGAGCTGACGGGCGATCGCCGCCTTCTGGGCCACCGTGCGCGGCCGCAGGGTCGAGCCGGTGATCGTCAGCCGGTTGGTCATCACCTTCAGGAAGTTGAAGCCGTCGACCTGGGGCGGCTGCAGGAAGGCGATCTGCACCAGCCGGCCCTCCAGCTTCAGGCTGTCCACGTTCTTCTGGATGTACGGCCCGCCGACCATGTCGAGGATCACGTCGGCGCCGCCGGCCTCCTTCATCACCGCCTGGAAATCCTCCTCGCGGTAGTTGATCGCCTGGTCGGCGCCCAGATCGGTGCAGACCTTGCACTTCTCGGCCGAGCCGGCGGTGGCGTAGACCGTCGCGCCGAAATGATGGGCGAGCTGGATCGCCGTCGTGCCGATTCCGGACGAGCCGCCGTGAATGAGGATGGTCTCGCCCTTCTGCAGGCGGCCGCGCTCGAACACGTTGGTCCAGACCGTGTAGTAGTTCTCCGGGATCGCCGCGGCCTCCTCCAGGGAATAGCCCTCGGGGATCGGCGAGCAGGTATCCGAGGCCGCCGTGCAGTACTCGGCATAGCCGCCGCCCGGCACCAGGGCGCAGACCTTGTCGCCCACCTTCCAGCGGGTCACGTCCGGAGCGATCGACACCACCTCGCCGGCGATTTCCAGGCCCGGAATGTCGGAGGCACCCGGCGGCGGCGGATAGCCGCCCGAACGCTGGATGCAGTCCGGCCGGTTCACGCCGGCATAGGCGACCTTCACGAGAACCTCGCCGGCCTGGGGGGCGGGCACGTCGCGGGTGGTCGGCTTCAGCACCTCGGGCGGACCGCCCGCGCCTTCGATCTCGATCGCCGTCATCGTCGCCGGAATGTCGGTCCCCGGAATGTCGGTCATTGTGTTCCTCCCTGTTGAACGAGGCTCCTTCCTAGACCATGCGGCCGCCGCTTGGAATTGCCAGCTTGGAAAGGGTGGTCGCGGAGACGCGCGTGCACTCCGCGAACGGCTGCGCATGCAAACCGGGTGATTGACGCCGGTTTACCATCTTGACTCTCAACAGCCGCCGTTTCGACACTTGGCGTCCAATCAGCGATCCGGGCTCACCGGACGTGCATGCTCATAAGAGCCGGAGGAAACGTCATGAATTCAACCAAGGTCGCCCGTCGGGCGGCGATGTCCGCGCTTGGCGCGGCCGCACTCGCCCTCCCGATCCTCTCCCTGATGCCGGCGACGGCACAGGCGGCCGATCCGATCCGGATCGGCGTGATCTACGACTTCACCGGGCCGTTCGCGGCCGGCGGGTCGACGGCCGCCGCCGTCGGCAACGAGATCGCCGTGGAGCTCATCAACGAACAGGGGGGCGTTGAGGGCCACAAGATCGAGACCATCGTGGCGGACGCCCAGTCCAAGGCCGAGGTCGCGATCAACGAAGCCACCCGTCTGCTCGACCAGGAGAAGGTCGACCTGATCATGGGCGTGTTCTCCTCGGCGCATTGCGTGCCGATGGCCCAGAAGGTCGACGCGCAGCAGAAGTTCATGTGGGCGAACGTCTGCGTGTCGTCGGCGGTGTTCAAGGACAAGAACCTGAAATACGTGTTCCGAGGCCAGGTCCACTCCGACCAGTTCGGCTGGGCGTCCTGCACCTTCCTGAACGAGTACGCCGAGAAGAAGCTCGGCATGAAGCCGTCGGACCTCAAGGTCGCGATCATCTATGAGGACGGCCCCTATGGGTCCGGCGTCGCGTCGGGCAACGAGGAGACCTGCAAGGGCTACGGCATGGACGTGACCCTGAAGGAGGGCTACTCCGCCACCGCCCCCGACCTGTCCAGCCTGATCACCAAGCTGCGCCGGGCCCGGGCCGACGTCATCCTGCACACCGGATACAACCCGGACATCACGCTGTTCCTGCGTCAGGCCAAGGAGCAGGGCCTGAAGTGGAAGGCGCTGATCGGCCACGGCGCCGGCTACGGCCAGATCGACAAGCTGACCGAGGCCTTCGGCGAGGACGCCAACTACATCTACAACACGGATCCGGTGGCCGCACAGCTTCTCGACCCGAAGACCCTGGCCCCCGGCCTCGGCGATCTGACGGCCGAGATGGTGAAGCGCTACAAGGAGAAGACCGGCGCCACCGAAGTGCCGCCGCACACCTCCATGGGCTTCAACCAGGCCTGGATCTTCTTCAGCGACGTGCTGCCGCGCGCCATCAAGCAGTATGGCGGGTACGATCCGGAAGCCCTGCGCAAGGCCGCGCTCGACACCGACATCCCGGTGGGCGGCACGGTCCAGGGCTATGGCGTGAAGTTCAACCCGCCGGGCCATCAGATGGCCGGCCAGAACGAGCGCTCCTCGCCGGTGGTCATGCAGTACGTGGACGGCGCGACGAAGATCGTCTGGCCGACCCCGATCCAGACCATGGATCCGGTGCTTCCGCTCCCGGACGGCCACACCTACGCGCGCTGACGCAGACTTAAGCGTTCAGATACCGGTCACGTCAGCACAAGAGGTTCGGCGATGGGAGAGATGTTGCAGGTCCGCGGCCTGACCAAGAAGTTCGGCGGCTTCACCGCCGTCAACGAGGTCGCGTTCGATCTGGGCGAGGGGGAGATCCTCGGCCTGATCGGACCGAACGGCTCGGGCAAGAGCACCACCTTCAACCTGATCGCCGGGGCGCTTCCGCCGACCGCCGGCACCATCACCCTGGAGGGGCGGGACATCACGGGTCTCGCCCCCACCCAGGTCTGTCACAAGGGGGTGGGGCGCACCTACCAGATCCCGCGCCCCTTCCGGAAACTGACGATCCTGGAGAACGTGGCGCTCGCCGCGTATTTCGGCTCCGACGGCTCGATCTCCCGCGAGGAGGCGTGGCGCCGGGCCGAGGACGCGCTGGAACTCACGCAGCTCCCGGTGGACGGCCGCGCCCGGGTCGACGGGCTGGGGGCAGCGGGCTTGAAGAAGCTCGAGTTGGCCCGGGCGCTGGCCACCCAACCGCGCCTTCTCCTCGCCGACGAGAGCCTGGGCGGCCTCGACGAGAAGGAGATGGAGCAGGCCGCGGACATGCTCAGCCATATCCGCGAGCAGCGGGGCATCACCATCATCTGGGTGGAACACATCATGGGCGTGCTGATGCGCGTCGTGGACCGCTGCATCGTGCTGGACCATGGCGAGATCATCGCCGCCGGACTGCCGCACGAGGTGGCGCACGATCCCAAGGTGGTCGAGGTCTATCTCGGCTCCGATGCGGAAGCCGTGCAGACGCAGGTCGCCGGGCAGGCGACCGGCGAGACAGTCGGCGCGTGACGGGGGACGGCGTATGCTTGAATTGAAGAACGTTTCCGCCGGTTACGGCACTTTCCAGGCGCTGTTCGACGTCAGTCTGGAGGTCCGGGCCGGCGAGGCGGTGGCGGTGATCGGCCCCAATGGCGCGGGCAAGACCTCGCTGCTGCGGGTGATCTCCAAGGTCATCGACCTGAACGGCGGCGAGATCGCCATGGAGGGGGTGTCGCTGAACGATGTGCCGGCGCACCGGATCATCGAGATGGGCATCGCCCATGTGCCGGAACACCGGCGCCTGTTCCCCCGGCTGACGGTCGAGGAGAACCTGAAGATGGGCGGCTTCATCGCGTCGGCCCGATCGCATTTCGAGGACCGGCTCGCCTATGTCTACGAGCTGTTCCCGCGCATGAAGGAGCGGCGGCACCAGCTCGCCGGGACCATGTCCGGCGGCGAGCAGCAGATGTGCGCCATCGGCCGCGGGCTGATGTCGGGACCGAAGCTGCTGCTGCTGGACGAGCCGTCGGCCGGTCTGGCGCCGGTGATCGTGCAGCAGGTGTTCGACCTGGTCCGGCGCATCCGGCAGGAGGGCTACACCGTGCTGATCGTCGAGCAGAACATCCAGCAGGTTCTGAAGGTCGTGGACCGCGCCTACCTGCTCGAGGTCGGCCAGATCAAGATGAGCGGATCGTCCCAGGACCTCCTGGAAAACGACGATGTCCGCCGCGCCTATATCGGTCTCTGAAGGAGAAGCGCCGTGGATTTCCCGCTCACCGACCCGTTCTTCTGGGAGACCGTCATCCAGGGCCTGCTGTTCGGCGGTGTCCTGGCCCTGCTGTCCCTCGGGCTCAACATCATCTTCGGCGTCATCGACGTGGTGTGGATCTGCTACGCCGAGCTGATCATGCTCGGCATGTACACGATCTACTTCCTGTACAGCGATTACGGCGTGCCGCTGCCGCTGGCGATGATCGCCGGGATCCTGGTGGTGGCGCTGCTGGGGGCGATCCTGCACCACTTCATCATCCGGCCGATCCTGCATACCGAACCGATCAACCAGCTTCTGGTGACCGGCGGCGTGCTGTTTTTCCTGCAGGGCTTCGCCACGCTCGCCTTCTCCGTCGAGTTCCGCAACCTGGGCGTCACCTTCGGCAGCATCGAGGCCGGGGACATGTATATCCCGATCACCCGCCTGCTGGCCTTCGTGATCAGTCTGGTGGCGGTGGTCGGCCTCTGGCTGTTCCTGAAACGCACCTATCTCGGCACCGCGATCCGGGCGATCAGCCAGGATCGGGACGTAATGCCGCTGATGGGGGTGAGCCCGGGCAAGATCTATCTGGTGACCTCGGCCTTGGGCGGCGGGCTCGCCGGGCTCGGGGCGTGCCTGCTGGTGCTGCTCTACGACATCCACCCGGCGATCGGGCTGACCTTCGGGCCGATCACCTTCATGGTCTGCGTCATGGGCGGGCTCGGCAACATGATCGGCGGGTTCATCGCCGCCTTCATCTTTGCCGAGTTCATCGCGCTGGGAGGCTTCTATGCCGAGATCGAGTGGGGCTACGTGATCGCCTTCGCCTTCTTCATCGTCATGATGTTCATCCGCCCGCAGGGCATTCTCGGATCGAAGAACTGAGGGGGCGGGCATGAACATTCCCATGATCATCAAGGCGGTCGGATTCCTCGCCATCCTCAGCATCCCGACGCTGGGCTTCAGCGACTACGTCCTGCACATCGCCATCTCGATCCTGCTCTGGGGTTTCATCTATACCGGCTGGTCGGTGATGGGCCGGTTCGGGCTTGTGTCGCTCGGCCACGGCGCCTTCATGGGCATCGGCGCCTACGGGGTGACCATGCTGTGGAACCATGCCGGCATCACCCCCTGGATCGGCATTCCGGTCGCCGTCGTGGTCTCGGCCGCGGTCGGCTTCATGATCGGCTTCCCGTGCTTCCGCTTCCGCATCACCGGGCACTATTTCGCCCTGGTCACCCTGGCCCTGTCGGAGGTGGCGCGGCTGCTGATCGTGGCCCTGCGCGACTACACCGGCGGCTCGCTTGGCGTCACCCCGAACAGCGTGATCTCGGCGGATACGCCGAATTCGTTCATCGCCATGCAGTTCTCCGACAAGGTGACCTGGTTCTACATCGTCGTCGCGGTCTGGGTGATCGGCCTGCTGGTCTGGCGCATGGTGGACCGCTCGATGATCCGGTACGCCATGGAGGCGATCAGCCAGGAGGAGGACGCGGCCGCCTCGGTCGGCGTTCACGTCACCCGCACCAAGCTCATCGTCACCATGATCTCGGCGGCGATGACGGCGGTGGGCGGCGCGGTCTACGGCCAGTACCAGCTCTACATCAACCCGGAGACCACCTCGGGCATCGCGATCTCGCTGCAGATCGTGTTCGCGGCCATCGCCGGCGGCATGTTCGTGCAGCTCGGCCCCACCGTCGGTGCGGTTATCACGTTGCTCCTGACCGAAGGGCTGCGTCAGACTGTGGGCCATGACGTCCACGGCCTGGACGTCATGATCTACGGGGCGATGCTGGTGCTGTTCATCATCTACATGCCGCGTGGCGTCGTCGGGCGGGTGATCGAGATGTTCGACAGGCGCACCGACGGCGGCGGCCCGACCGCGCAACCGAGGCCGCAGCCGGGGGAATAGTGTCGGACTCCACATCGAAGAGCCTGCCCGCCCACGCGCCGTCCCTGTGGGCGGCCACCGCTCCGCCACCGCCGCAGACCTCGGAACTGCGGGACTCGGTGAAGGCCGATGTGGTCATCGTCGGCGGCGGCGTCACCGGCCTGTCGGCGGCGTTGCACATGGCCGAGCGCGGCATCTCCGCGGTGGTGCTGGAGGCGGCCCGGGCCGGCTTCGGAGGCTCCGGGCGCAACAGCGGGCACATCATCCCGACCTTGGCCGCCGGCGATCCCGACGCGCTGGTGGCGAAGTTCGGCGCCGATGCGGGCGAGCGGATGGTCGCCTTCCTGCGGGACAGCGCGTCCCTGACCTTCGATTTGATCCGAAAATACGCCATCGACTGCGATGCGGTGCAGAACGGCTGGGCCCAGCCGGCGCACCGGGCCTCGCGCATGAAGCTGCTGGAGAAGCGCTACGGCGAATGGACCCGGCGCCAGGCGCGGTCCGACCTGCTCGATGCCGGCCAGATCGCGGACAAGCTCGGCACCGACATCTATCACGGCGCGCTGTTCATGCATTCGGGCGGCCATGTGAACCCGCTGGCCCTGGCCCAGGGCCTCGCCAAGGCGGCGATGGCGCAGGGGGCCAAGGTGTTCACCGGCTCGCCGGCGCTGACCGTCACCCGCGAGGGCACGGAATGGCGGGTGACCACGCCGCAGGGGCAGGTGACCGCCGACCGGCTGGTGATCGCCACCAACGCCTATACCGGCGCGCTGATCCCGGCGCTGGCCAAGACCCTGGTGCGGATCATCAACTACCAGGTCTCCACCCATCCGATGCCGTCGGACATCGCCGCCAGCGTGATCCCCAGCGACATCTCCTCCTCGGACACCCGCCGCGACCTCTATCCGTTCCGCAAGGACCGGGCGGGGCGGCTGGTCACCGGTGCGACCCTGGCCCTGCCGCTGAACATGGATGCCCGCATCCGCCCCTGGATCGCCGAGCGGATCGGCAATGCCTTCCCGCAGGTACGTGACCGGCGGCTGGAATATGTCTGGAACGGCCGCATCGCCATGACGCCGAACCGGCTGCCGCGGGTGCATTCGATTGGGCCGGGCGCCATCACGCCGATCGCCTATAACGGCCGCGGCATGGCGCTGGGCGTGGCCATGGGCAAGGAGCTGGCCGACTGGACCCAGGGCAAGCCGGACGACGCGCTCGGCCTGCCGAAGATGGAGATCGAGCCGATGCCGTTGGTGAGTTCGCTCGGCCGTCTCGCCCAGGCCGCCCTGGTCCGCTACCGGCAGTTGGACGCGCAGGACTGAGGCGCCCCGCTGAACGGCCGTTCAGGCGCTTCGGTTGACCTCTCCCGGATCTGTGCTGTGATAGGCGCCATGATCGTCCGCAACCGGCGGGCGATCCAAGCCATCGAACAGAAACGGGAGAGTTTTCGCGATGAAAACCAGAACCGCCGCGCTTGCCCTGGCGTTGAGCCTTTCCGCCGGCACCGCTTACGCGAGCTGCGAGACCGTCACCTTCTCCGATGTGGGCTGGACCGACATCACCGCCACCACCGCCGCCACCACCGAGGTGCTGCAGGCGCTGGGCTACGAGACCGACATCAAGGTCCTGTCCGTGCCGGTGACGTACACCTCCATGGCCCAGGGCGATATCGACGTGTTCCTCGGCAATTGGATGCCGACCATGGAAGGGGACATCGCGCCGTATCGCGAGAAGGGCACCGTCGACACCGTGCGCGAGAACCTGGAAGGGGCGAAATACACCCTGGCGACCAACGCCGCCGGCGCCAAGCTCGGCATCAAGAGCTTCGCCGACATCGCCAAGCATGCCGACGCCCTGGACGAGACGATCTACGGCATCGAGCCGGGCAATGACGGCAACCGCCTGATCCTCGACATGATCGAGAAGGACGCCTTCGGCCTGAAGGGCTTCGACGTCAAGGAGAGCTCCGAGCAGGGCATGCTGGCCCAGGTGAAGCGGGCCGATCAGCGCGGCGAGCCGGTGGTCTTCCTCGGCTGGGAGCCGCACCCGATGAACGCCAATTTCGACCTGACCTACCTGACCGGCGGCGACGACTATTTCGGCCCGGATCTGGGCGGGGCGACCGTCTACACCAATACCCGCGCCGGCTATGTGGACGAGTGCAAGAATGTCGGCGCGCTGCTGAAGAACCTGAAGTTCTCGCTCGCCATGGAGAACGAGATCATGGGCGCGATCCTGGATGACGGCACCGCGCCCGACAAGGCGGCGACCGCCTGGATGAAGGCCAATCCGGATGTGGTCATGGGCTGGCTCGACGGCGTGACCACCAAGGATGGCGGCGACGCCAAGGCGGCGGTGAAATCGGCGCTCGGGCTCTGAGCGACAGCGGGTATGGGGGAGGGGCACCGCGCCCCTCCCGCTCCAACGGGCGGGGGTAGGACATGGAGTGGTTGACCGAGACCAAGATCCCGGTCGGCCGGACGGCGGGGGAGCTGTTCGACTGGCTGCAGACCAACGGCGGCTGGTTCTTCTGGACCCTGTCGGACGCGCTCGAATGGATGATCGACGCGATCCTGACGGTGCTGCAGGGGCCGCACCCGCTGGTGATCATCGCGATCTTCGCCGGGCTGACCTACGCGCTGCAGCGCAACTGGAAGACCGCCGCCTTCATCGTGCTCGGCTTCCTGTTCATCCTGAACCAGGGCTATTGGGAGGAGACCACGGAGTCTCTGACCCTGGTCCTGTCGGCCTGCGTGGTGTGCATGGGCATCGGGGTGCCGATCGGCATCGCCGTCGCCCACCGTCCGCGCCTCTACCGGGTGCTGCGGCCGGTGCTCGACCTGATGCAGACCCTGCCGACCTTCGTCTACCTGATCCCGGCCATCGTGTTCTTCGGCATCGGCATGGTCCCGGGGCTGATCGCCACGGTGATCTTCGTGCTGCCGGCCCCGATCCGGCTGACCCATCTCGGCGTGGTCTCGACCCCGACCCACCTGCTGGAGGCGGCGGAGGCGTTCGGCGCCACGCCGTCGCAGAAGCTGTGGAAGGTGGAACTGCCCTACGCCTTCCCGCAGATCATGGCCGGGCTGAACCAGACCATCATGCTGTCCCTGTCCATGGTCGTGATCGCCGCCCTGGTGGGGGCCGACGGGCTCGGCGTGCCGGTGGTCCGGGCGCTGAACCAGGTCAACACCGCGCTCGGCTTCGAGAGCGGCTTCATCATCGTGGTGGTCGCCATCATGCTCGACCGGATGCTTCGGGTGACGAAAGAATGAGCGGGGGAATGAATACCGGAGAGAGCACCGCCGTCGAATTCCGGAACGTCTCCATCGTCTTCGGCGACACGCCGCAGACCGCGCTGCCGCTGATGGATGCCGGCCAGACGCGCGGCGAGATCCAGGCCGAGACCGGCCAGGTCCTCGGCGTGCACGACTGCTCCCTGACCGTGGCCGAGGGCGAGATCCTGGTGCTGATGGGCCTGTCCGGCTCCGGCAAGTCGACCCTGCTGCGGGCGGTGAACGCGTTGAACCCGGTGACCCGCGGCTGCGTGATGGTCAATGACGGCGACGGGATGGTGAACATCTCCGAGGCCGATCCGGCGACCCTGCGCCGGCTGCGGCAGCAGCGGGTCGCCATGGTGTTCCAGCAGTTCGGCCTGCTGCCCTGGCGCAGCGTGGCCGAGAATGTGGGCCTCGGCCTGGAGCTGGCCGGCATGGGTGCCGCTGAGCGGGCAGAGCAGGTGACCGAGCAGCTGGCGCTGGTGGGCCTGTCCGACTGGGCCGACCGCAAGGTGGCCGAGCTGTCCGGCGGCATGCAGCAGCGGGTCGGCCTCGCCCGGGCCTTCGCGACCAAGGCGCCGATCCTGCTGATGGACGAGCCGTTCTCAGCCCTGGACCCGCTGATCCGCACCCACCTGCAGAACGAGTTGCTCGACCTGCAGAAGAGTCTGCAGCGCACGATCGTCTTCGTCAGCCACGACCTGGACGAGGCGTTCAAGCTGGGCGATCGGATCGCCATCATGGACGGCGGGCGGATCGTCCAATGCGGAACGCCGCGGGATATTTATTCAAATCCCGCAAATGATTACGTGGCGGAGTTCGTGCACAACATGAATCCGCTCGGCGTGCTGACCGCGGGAGACGTGATGGTGCCGGTCTCGGGGGCGGTCTCCGAGGTGACCGTCGACCGCGACGCCGAAATCGAGGACGTCATGGGGTGCATCCTGCGCGATCCAAACCCAGTGCTGGTCCGCGACGGGGACGAGACCGTTGGCATGGTCACGCGGGACTCGCTGCTGGAACGGCTTGTGTCGTTGGGCGAGGGGAAAGGGTAGGGGGCGAGCTGCCCTCCATTCTCGCTCCCACTCACTCCCCGGTCTTGTGCCGGGGCCTACCGGTGAGCGAGGCGTGAAAGAGGATATCTCTCTCCGGCGCCCGTGCCGGCGGAGCGGTGGATCCCGGCACAAGGCCGGGAAGTGTCTCATTGGGAGGCTGAAGAGGCCGCTCCTAAGCCCCCGCCGTCACCGCATAGGCGCCATAGACCGCCCAGCCCGCCCAGATCGCCAGCGCCACCCAGATCAGCACCACCACCACGGCTGCCGTCCGGCTGGTCGGTCGCTCCGTCATGTCCTCCGCGCGGGCTCGGCACTCCTCGATCACCTCGGGCGGGATCATCCGCAGGACGAGCAGCAGTCCGAGCGGGACGATCACGATGTCGTCGAGATAGCCCAGCACCGGAATGAAATCCGGGATCAGGTCGATTGGCGACAGGGCATAGGCCACCACCACGGCGGCGAGCGCCTTGGCGTACCAGGGCGTGCACGGATCGCGGGCGGCGAGGTACAGGGTGACGGCATCCCGCTTGATCCGCCGGGCCCAGTGTTTCAGTCGGTGCAGCATGGCGGGAGGGTAGAGGGTCTGTGACCGGCCGGCAAAATCGCAGGGCGCTGGGGAGACGGAACCGTGGATCCCGGAACAGGTCCGGGAAATGATTTTTCTGGCGGGTGAGAGAGGCGCGCTACAAATCCGTCCCGCCCTATGTCAGCCCCATCAGCCGGTCGATCTCGCCGCTGTCCGGACCGTCGGGGCGGCCGTGGAACACCACCCGGCCGCGGCTCATCACCAGCACTGTGTCGGCCAGCGCCTTGGCGAAGTCGAGATACTGCTCGACCAGCAGGATCGCCATTTCGCCCCGGTCGCGCAGGATTTCGATGGCCCGGCCGATATCCTTGATGATCGACGGCTGGATGCCCTCGGTCGGCTCGTCGAGGATCAGCAGCTTCGGCTTCGTCACCAGCGCCCGGGCGATGGCGAGCTGCTGCTGCTGGCCGCCGGACAGGTCGCCGCCGCGCCGGTCCAGCATGGACTTCAGCACCGGGAACAGCTCGAAGATCTCGTCCGGCACCTTGCGCTCGGAGGAGGGCAGGCAGGCGTAGCCCGTGTGCAGGTTCTCCTTCACCGTCAGCAGCGGGAAGATCTCGCGGCCCTGGGGCACATAGGCGATGCCGGACCGCGCCCGTTCGAAGGACGGCAGGGCGGTCAGGTCGGTGGCGTCCCAGGCCAGGGTGCCGCCGCTCACCGGATGATGCCCGACGATGCCGCGCAGCAGGCTGGTCTTGCCCACGCCGTTGCGGCCGAGCACGCAGGTCACCTTGCCGATTTCCGCCTGCAGGTCGATGCCCCAGAGGATCTGGGCGGCGCCGTAATGCAGGGTGAGGTCCTTGATCGTCAGCATGATGCGTTCCTCACCGGCCGAGATAGACGTCGATGACGCGCTCGTCGGCGCTCACATGGTCGAGCGAGCCTTCCGCCAGGACCGAGCCCTCGTGCAGCACGGTGACCATCACGCCCAGATCCTGCACGAAGCTCATGTCGTGCTCGACCACCACCACAGAGTGGTCCCTGGCGATTTCCTTCAGCAGGGTCGCGGTCTGCACCGTCTCCGCATCGGTCATGCCGGCGACCGGCTCGTCCACCAGCAGGAGGGACGGGTCCTGGGCCAGCAGCATGCCGATCTCCAGCCACTGCTTCTGCCCGTGGCTGAGGTCGGCGGCCATCATCCCGGCGCGGTCGGCGAGGCGGATGGTGTCGAGCACCCGGTCGATCTTGTCGGCCTCCTCCTCGGTGGCGCGGGCGAACAGGGTGTCGAACACGCTGCGCTTGCCGGCCAGCGCCAGCACGATGTTGTCCCTCACCGTGTGGCTCTCGAACACGGTCGGGCGCTGGAACTTGCGGCCGATGCCGAGCTGGGCGATGTCGGCCTCGTCCAGCTTGGTGAGGTCGTGATGGCCGGCGAACAGGGCGGTGCCGACATCCGGGCGGGTCTTGCCAGTGATCACGTCCATCATGGTGGTCTTGCCGGCGCCGTTCGGGCCGATGATGGCCCGCATCTCGCCCGGCTCGACCACGAAGGACAGGTCGTTCAGCGCCTTGAACCCGTCGAAGGACACGCTGATCCCGTCGAGATACAGGACGGTGCGGGTCAGTTCCTTGTGCAGCGTGTTCATGCCCGTTCCTCCGCCCCGGTGGAGGTGGTTGGACCGGTCTCGGCCGCGGGTTCGGGCGGAGGCTGACGACGGCGCCACTGAGAGATCAGGCCGAGGATGCCCTTCGGCATGAACAGGGTGACGACCACGAACAGACCGCCCAGCGCGAACAGCCAGATCTCGGGCAGGGCGCCGGTGAAGTAGCTCTTGGCGAGGTTGACGCCGATGCCTCCGATCACGGCGCCCACCAGGGTGCCGCGGCCGCCGACGGCGACCCAGATGACGGCCTCGATGGAGTTAGCCGGGGCGAATTCGCCCGGGTTGATGATGCCGACCTGGGGCACGTAGAGGGCGCCGGCCACCCCGGCCATCATCGCCGAGACGGTAAAGACGAACAGCTTGTAGTGCTCCACCCGGTAGCCGATGAAGCGGGTGCGGCTCTCGGCGTCGCGCACGGCGATCAGAACCTTGCCCAGCCGCGACAGGACGATGGCCCGGCAGATCAGGAGCATGACCGCCAGGGCGGCGATGGAGAGCAGGTAGAGCCCGATGCGGGTGCTGTCGGCCTGCAGGTCGAAGCCGAGCACGTCCTTGAAGTCGGTCAGCCCGTTATTGCCGCCGAAGCCCATCTCGTTGCGGAAGAAGGCGAGCATCAGGGCGAAGGTCATGGCCTGGGTGATGATCGAGAGATAGACGCCGGTCACCCGTGAGCGGAACGCGAGGAAGCCGAAGACGAAGGCCAGCAGCCCCGGCACCAGCAGCACCATCACCATGGCGAACCAGAACATGTCGAAGCCGTGCCAGAACCAGGGCAGGGACTCCCAGTTCAGGAACACCATGAAATCCGGCAGGATCGGGTTGCCGTAGACGCCGCGCGGCCCGATCTCGCGCATCAGATGCATGCCCATGGCGTAGCCGCCGAGCGCGAAGAACGCGCCGTGGCCGAGTGACAGGATCCCGCAATACCCCCAGACCAGATCGATCGACAGGGCCAGCATGGCGAAGCAGAGATACTTGCCGAACACCACCACTGAGGCGGTGTTCACATGGAACGGCGAGCCGGGCTCGATGAACAGGTTGGCGACCGGCACGTAGATCGCCGCGGTCAGCAGGCAGACCAGCAGGATCAGCCCGGACGTGCCGGTCAGGCGCAGGAAACGGCCGGTTATCATGATTCCACCGCCCGGCCCTTGAGCGCGAACAACCCGCGCGGGCGCTTCTGGATGAACAGGATGATGAACACCAGCACCAGGATCTTGCCGAGCACCGCGCCGGCATAGGGCTCCAGGAACTTGTTCAGCACACCCAACGAGAGGGCGCCCACCAGGGTGCCCCAGAGATTGCCGACCCCGCCGAACACCACCACCAGGAAGCTGTCGATGATGTAGGACTGGCCCAGGTTCGGGCTCACGTTGTCGATCTGCGACAGCGCCACGCCCGCCACCCCGGCGATGCCGGAGCCGAGGCCGAAGGTAAGGGCGTCGGTCCAGTTGGTGCGGATACCCATGGAGCTGGCCATGCGCCGGTTCTGGGTGACGGCGCGCATCTGCAGCCCGAAGGAGGTGTGGCGCAGCACCAGCACCAGGACGGCGAAGACCGCCAGCGCGAAGACGATGATCCAGACCCGGCCGTAGGTGAGGGTCAGGCCGCCCAGCTCGAAGGCGCCGCTCATCCAGCTCGGCGCGCCGACCTCCTGATTGGTCGGGCCGAACAGGCTGCGCACCACCTGCTGCAGGATCAGTGACAGGCCCCAGGTGGCCAGCAGGGTCTCCAGCGGCCGGCCGTAGAGGAAGCGGATGATGCCGCGCTCGATCGCCATGCCCACCGCTCCGGCGATGGCGAAGGCCACCGGCAGGGCGATCAGCAGGGAGACGTCGAACAGGTAGGGGGCGTGGTTGCGGATGATCTCCTGCACCACGAAGGTCACGTAGGCGCCGATCATGACCATCTCGCCATGGGCCATGTTGATGACGCCCATCACGCCGAAGGTGATGGCGAGCCCGATGGCGGCCAGCAGCAGCACCGAGCCGAGCGACAGCCCGTACCAAACATTCTGCGCGGCAGACCACAGGGCGAGGTCGGCTTCGACCTTGCGCACCGCGTCGGCGATGGCGGAGCCGAGCGCCTCGCTGGCGCCGTTGGAGGCGGACAGCAGGATGGATCGGGCTTCCTGGTCGCTTTTCTTGGCGATGGTCTGCACCGCCTCGATCTTGACCGCGTCGGGAGCATCGCTGTTCAGTATGGCGGCGGCGCGGGCGCGTTCCATGACGGTGCGCACGCTGTCGTTCTGCTCGGCGGCGATGGCGTCGGTCAGCGGTTCGATCGCTTCGGGATCGCGGCTCTTGAGCACCGACTGGGCGGCGGAGATGCGGATGGAGGCGTCGGGGCTGCGCAGGGTGAGGGTGCCGATGGCGGCGCGCACGGCCCGGCGCAGGCTGTTGTTCACCCGGATCTTGGTGACCTCGCGCCGTCCGACCTCGCCGGCCGAGGTGCCGGTCAGCGGGTCGGTCAGCAGGTAGCCGGAGCCGCCGCGGGTGGCGATGAACACCGCCTTGTCGGCGGGGCGGAAATACAGATCGCCGTTGCCCAGCGCTTCCAGCAGGGGAGCGAGCTTGGCGTCGCCGGTGGCGGCCAGGTCGGCCACCACGCGCTCGGTCTCGTCGAAATCGGCACCGGCGAGCCGGGAGACCAGATCGCGGATCGAGACGTCCTGGGGGGATCCGGATTGGGCTTGTGCTGGCGCGCCGATGGCGGCGGTCGCCAGGACAAGCACAAGCGCGATCCGCTGCAGGATCAGAAGGAGAGGGCGTGCCATCTCGCGGGGTACTCGCTTGGCTGAGGCGGGGAGGGCCGGGAGGAGCCCCGCCGAGGGTTCGGCGGAGCTCCCGGTGTCATGAGGGCAGGGTCAATTGCCCTTGCCGCCGCACTTGCCGGTGGTGGTGTTGAAGTTGCCGCAGCTCATCGGCTTGCGCCAATCGGAGATCAGCGGCTTGGAGTCCGGCAGGAAGTCGGACCACGCATCGCCGACCACCAGACCCGGGGTCTCGAAGACGGTCTCGAACTGGCCGTCGGCCTGGATCTCGCCGATCAGCACCGGCTTGGTGATGTGGTGGTTCGGCATCATCGCCGAGTAGCCGCCGGTCAGGTTCGGCACGGCCACACCGACGATGCTGTCGATGACCGCATCCGCGTCGGTGGTGCCGGCCTTCTCGACCGCCTTGATCCACATGTTGAAGCCGATGTAATGGGCCTCCATCGGGTCGTTGGTCACCCGCTTCTCGTCGCCGATGAACTTGTGCCAGGCGGCGATGAACTCGTCGTTCTCCGGGGTCGCGGCGGACATGAAGTAGTTCCACGCGGCCAGGTGACCGACCAGCGGGCCGGTGTCGATGCCGGCCAGTTCCTCTTCGCCGACCGAGAAGGCCACGACCGGGATGTCCTCGGCCTTGATGCCCTGGTTGGCCAGTTCCTTGTAGAACGGCACGTTGGCGTCGCCGTTGATCGTCGACACCACCGCGGTCTTCTTGCCGGCCGACCCGAACGCCTTGATCTCGGCGACGATGGTCTGCCAGTCGGAATGACCGAACGGCGTGTAGTTGATCATGATGTCCTCGGGCTTCACGCCCTTGTCGAGCAGGTAGGTCTCGAGGATCTTGTTGGTCGTGCGCGGATAGACGTAGTCGGTGCCGGCGAGCACCCAGCGCTCCACGCCCTCGGTCTGCGCCAGGTAGTCGACGGCCGGGATCGCCTGCTGGTTCGGCGCCGCACCGGTGTAGAACACGTTGCGCTGGCTCTCCTCGCCCTCGTACTGCACCGGATAGAACAGGATGCTGTTCAGCTCCTCGAACACCGGCAGCACGGACTTGCGCGACACCGAGGTCCAGCAGCCGAACACGGCGGCGACCTTGGAGCCGGTGATCAGCTCGCGGGCCTTCTCGGCGAACAGCGGCCAGTCGGACGCCGGATCCACCACCACAGGCTCGAGCTTCTTGCCCAGAAGACCGCCCTTGGCGTTCTGCTGCTCGATCAGCATCAGCATGGCGTCCTTCAGCGTGGTCTCGCTGATCGCCATGGTGCCCGACAGCGAGTGCAGAATGCCGACCTTGATCGTTTCCTGCGCCTGAACGGCCGTGGACAGCAGCAGACCGGCTGCCAGCCCGAGCGCCGATCCCCTCAACATCTTCGTCATTTTCATCGATGAAGCCCCTCTTTGGGCGGGCAGACGCCCGCGACAACGGGGAACAAGCGCAAGAGCTGTGCCACTGTGACGGGTGTCGAGATCGGAAGAATTAGTGAGGTATTTCATATGGTTTGGCGTAATGGCCGTACAAAAAATCTACTTATTCGTGCTTCATATTTTTGCAATGCACAAAAGGCTGCCCAAAATTGGGGCAATTCATTGGGCGCTCGTGCGCGGCTGAGAAAGTGGGATGTTCGTTCCCAGGTCCGGAAAGCCGGTGATTGGGGATGACCCAGGGCGCAAACCCGCTTTCGCGGACGGGGGAATCCCGCTACACGAGGGCATGGCTTTTCCCCGAGAGATTCGCGCCGTCGTGTTCGACATGGACGGCCTGCTGGTCGATACCGAGACCGGCTTCCGCGACGTGTTCTTCGCCGTTGCCGCCGAGCGCGGGCACGAGGTCCCGATGCCGGTCTTCCAGCAGCTTATCGGCGTGCCGAATGCCTCCGCCCTGGCTGCTTTGAAGGCCCATTTCGGCCCCGATTTCGACGCCCAGGGCATGTTCGACGCCTGCTGGCTGCGGTTTCACGACTCCCTGGATGTGAGCACCATTCTGAAGGCGGGGGTGGCGGAACTGCTCGACCATCTGGACGAGATGCGCATTCCCCGGGCGATCGCCACATCCTCGCCCCGGGAGGCGGTGACCCGCTATCTCGGGCCGCGCGGCATGGAGGAGCGGTTCGACGCCATCGTGACCAAGGGGGACTACCCGCGCCCGAAGCCCAATCCCGATCCGTTCCTTACCGCGGCCGCCCGGCTCGGCATCGATCCGACCGACTGCCTGGCGCTGGAGGATTCCCATAACGGCGTGCGTGCGGCCCATGCGGCGGGGATGATGACGGTCATGGTGCCGGACCTGCTCGATCCGACCGAGGAGATGCACGAGAAGTGCCTGCATGTCGCCGAGACGTTGCACCATGTGCTCGACCTGATGCGCCTCGGAGTGACCGGCCGTCCGGCAGAAATTGGTTAAAAATTTAGATAAAATACTGAAAATAAACCGTTTTTACTCTTTGTTTACGGTGCATTCATTACGTTCCAGCAAAACCTTCCTTGCTGGAGACCTTCTCGATGACCCGTTTTCTGTCGCGTCTATCCGTCGCGGCCAAGCTCACCGCGCTCGCCGGTGTGACGGCGCTGGCCGTGCTCGGCCTGTCCGCCATGTCCCTCTACAACAGCTATCAGCAGCTCCGTCAGGACCGTATCGAGATGGTCAAGGCGGTGGTCGACTCAACAAAATCCTTTGCCGAAAGCGTCTATGCGAAAGCGGATGCGGGCGAGATCACCGAGGATGAGGCCTTCGCGTTGCTGCGTGGCTTCATCAGCGGCGTGCGCTTCAACGGCGAGGACTACCTGTTCGCCTATTCGATGGACGGCATCGGCCTGATCCACCCGATCAATCCGGGCATCGAAGGCAAGTCGCTCATGGGCGTGAAGGACAAGAACGGCACGCACATCATCAAGGAGATGATCGACAGCATCCGGGCCGATGGCGACGCGGTGGTCGAGTATTATTGGCCGAAGCCTGGGGTAGACGGCGACGTGCTGAAGCTGAGCTATGCCGTAGGGTTCCCGCGCGGCGACATGTTCTTCGGCTCCGGCGCCTATGCCGACGACCTGAACGCCGCCTTTATCGAGCAGGCGATCCAACTCGGTCTCGTCAGCGCCGCGGTGCTCGCCGTCGCCCTGCTGCTCACCGGCTTCACCGTGGTCGATCTGCGCCGCGCCATCGGTGGCCTCGGCCGGTCGATGACGGCGCTGGCCGGCGGCGACCTCAAGGTCGAGGTGCCGGGCACCGATCGCCGCGACGAGATCGGCGCCATGGCCCGCACGGTCGAGGTGTTCCGCGAGAACGCTATCCAGAAGGACGCGGCCGAGCGCCGCCAGGCCGAAATGGAGCGGGAGGCCGTGACCAAGCGGGCGACCCTGCTGGCCGAGCTGGCCGACGGACTGGACGCCAAGGTCTCCGTCATCGTTCAGGATCTGGGCAAGGGCGTGAGCGGCATGACCGGCCGGATCTCCACCCTGCGTGGGGTGACCGACAACGCACGGACCATGAGCCAGGACGTGGCGGCGGCAACCGAGCAGACCTCCGCCAACATGCAGTCGGTGGCGGCCGCTTCCGACGAGATGAGCTCCACGGCGGCCGAGATCAGCCGTCAGGTGACGATGTCGACCGAAGTGGTCGGCGAGGCCGGCGAGACCGCCTCGGCGGCGGCGGAGCAGGTGGCGCGGCTGTCGGACTCCGCCGACAAGATCGGCCAGGTCGTCGGCCTGATCACCGAGATTGCCGAGCAGACCAACCTGCTGGCCCTCAACGCCACGATCGAGGCGGCCCGGGCCGGCGATGCCGGCAAGGGTTTTGCCGTTGTCGCCTCGGAAGTGAAGAGCCTGGCGACCCAGACCGCCAAGGCCACCGAGGAGATCTCCGGCCAGATCGCCAACAACCAGGCGATGATCCGCGAGACCGTCACCGCGATCTCCCGCATCAACGAAATCATCGGCCGGGTGCGCGAGACCGCGACGTCGATCGCCAGCGCCGTCGAGGAGCAGAACGCCGCCCTCGGCGAGATCGCCGGCAGCGTCCAGCAGGTCGCCGGCGCGTCCCAGGAGGTCGGCCGGAAACTGCGCGAGGTGGCCGAGGGCTCCCGTCGCGGCGCCGAAGCGACCGAGGAGGTCTCGGCCCTGGGCGGCGAGCTCGACCGGCTGTCGTCCACCCTGCGCACCACGGTGGAAGCGGTCGTCGGAGAAATCCGCGGGATGGCCCGCTCCGCCTGAGGAGCCGAATAGACTAAGGATCAGGACCCACCCCCGTGTCTCTCAAGGCGCGGGGGTGGGCCGCATTTGTGATAGGCGACTTCCCCTAGGCCCCGGACGTGATGAAGGGCATGTACGGGACCAGCCTGCGGGCCGCGATGCGCGGCAGGGTCGTCTCGACGAAGGCCGCGAAATGGGTGGTCGCCTCGTGCGCCGCCCGGCCGGTCTCATCCTGATACAGCTCGAAGATGAAGAAGCTCTTCGGGTCGGTCGGCGACCGGCACGGTAGGAAGAGCTTCATACCCGGTTCCGCCATGGACGGGGCAATCAGGGCCTCCAGCGCCTGGCCGACGGCCTCCTCCTCGCCGTCCTTGGCGACGATCTCGATCGCGACCGCGCAGCCCGTCGTCAGATCGGCGAAGGTCAATGCAGCAGGCTCCATCTCAGTCTTTCCCATCGGGGGCCGTCCTCTCTCTGTGAGCCAGGGACCCTACAGGGAAGGAGGCGGCATCGGTTCGGCCCGGCCCGAAGCGTTGCCAGGCGCTCGCTCCTGACAGCTTTTCGCCGCCGCACGCCTCGTGTAGGACTTCCGATACCAATCGGTCGGCCCAGAATGCCGGTCGCCTTCGTCAGTTCGGGAGAACGCCATGAAGTTCGTGAAATCGCTGGCCGTGGCCGGCCTCGTTCTCGCCGTGTCGGCCACCGCCGCCTCGGCCGAGACCCGCGTGACCTATAAATCCGCCAAGTCCAGCTCGTCCTACTACCAGATGGGCGTGCAGATCGCCGAGGCCATGAAGGCCGGGACCGACGGCGCCGTCATCGTCACCGTCGAGGAGAGCCAGGGCTCCGTCCAGAACGTGATGGAGGTCATGGGCCGCAAGGGCAACTACGTCTTCACCACCCCGCCGGCCCTGGTCGGCCTGGCCCAGGGCGGCAAGGCGATGTTCGAGGGCAAGGGCAACCCGCGCTTCGACGAGATCCGCGCCCTGTTCCCGATCCCGTCGCTCACCATGCATTTCGTCATGCGCGCCGATGCCGGCGTGTCGAGCCTGGAGGACCTAGCCGGCAAGACCATCCTGCTGGGTAAGGGCTCCTTCGGCGCCACCGAAGGCGAGAAGTACCTGAAGCTGTTCGGCCTGGAAGGCAAGGTGACGCTCGCCGACGTCGAGCTGTCCAACGCCGTGCCGGCGCTGAAGAACGGACAGATCGACGGCTTCGTGACCGCCGGTTCCTACCCGGCGCCGAACGTGATCGAGGCCGCTGCCGGCACCGGCGTGACCGTGCTGTCGCTGACCGACGACCAGATCGCCCAGACCAAGCGCTCCAAGCTGGTGATTCCGGCGGGCACCTATGCCGGCCAGGACAGCGACATCGTCACCACCTCGCTGCCGGTGGTCGCCTATACCACGACCGACATGGACGACGAGACCGCCTACCAGCTCACCAAGACCTTCTGGGAGCAGAAGGAGAAGATGGGCAAGGACGCGGCCTGGTGGAACGGCGTGAACCAGGATCTGATGGCCAATATCGCCGGCAAGATCCACCCGGGTGCTGTGAAGTTCTACAAGGAGAAGGGCTTCGCGCTGACCGACGCGCAGATGTGATCCGTCCCTCCTGATCCGACCGGCCCGAACGATCCCCGTTCGGGCCGGTTTCGTATTCGAGACACCGTATGACCCCCACCGCCCGCCTGATCTGGAGCGCCCTCGGCGCCGCCTCGATCGCGTTTCACCTCTGGCTGATCTTCTCCGGTCTGGTGCCGAACCTGGTCAGCCGGCCGCTGCACATGGCGCTGGCGCTGCCGTGGGCGATGCTGTTCGTCGCCCGCACCCGGGCGGAGCGGGTCAGCGGCGTGGTGCTGGGCGCGGCGGGGCTGGCGGCCTGCCTCTGGCTGGCGGTGAATGCCGACGCCCTGTCGGACCAGTACGGATTCCTCGACGGCGATTTCCAGTTCGCCGTCGCCGTCACGCTGCTCGTGGTGGTGCTGGAAATGGCCCGGCGGTCCATCGGCTGGCCGCTGCCGCTGGTGGCGTCCCTGGCGCTGCTCTACGGCCTGTTCGGCGAGCATATCCCCGGCGAGTTCGGCCATCCGGGCACGCCGCTGAACAGTTTCCTGGGCACGCTCACCATCGCCGAGGGCGGGTTGTGGGGCAGCCTGACCGCCGTGTCGGTGAACATCGTCGCCATCTTCGTGATCTTCGGCGCGGTGCTGAACGCCGGCGAGGCGGGGCAGGGGTTCATGAACGTGGCCGCCGCCGCGGCCGGCCGGCTGCGGGCCGGTGCCGCCAAGGTCTCGGTCATCTCGTCGGCGCTGTTCGGCTCGATCTCCGGATCGGCCTCCGCCAATGTCGCCTCCACCGGCGCGATCACCCTGCCGACCATGCTGAAGCTCGGGTATCCGCGCTCGCTGGCGGCGGCAGTGGAAGCCGTGGCGTCTTCCGGCGGGCAGATCATGCCGCCGCTGATGGGGGCGGGGGCCTTCGTGATGGTCGAGCTGACCGGCACGCCCTACACCTCGATCATGGCCGCCGCCCTGCTGCCGGCGATCCTGTATTTCGTCGCCGTCTGGGTCGGGATCGACGGCTTCTCTCTGCGGCACGATCTGCGCGGCCTGGCCGCCGACGCGCGCCCGGCGACCCGCGACGTGCTGATCACCTCGGCCTTCTTCCTGGTGCCGTTCACCGTCCTGCTCTGGGGCATGTTCGGCGCCGGCTACACGCCGCAATACGCCGCCTGCCTGGCGATCCTGGCCGGCGCGCTGCTCCTGCTGGTGGACGGCAGGCTGAGTTTCGACTGGCGCCGCACCGTCGACCGGATCGAGCAGACCTGCATGGGGGCGGGCAAGCAGATCGCCACCATCGCCTCCATCATCCTGTGCGCGTCGATCATCATCGGCGTGCTCGGCATCACCGGGCTGGGGGTGAAGATCACCTCGCTGATCCTGTCCGGCTCCGGCGGCGCCCTGTGGCCGGCGCTGATCCTGACTGCACTCGCCTGTCTGGTCCTGGGCATGGAGGTGCCGACGACGGCTGCCTATGTGATCTGCGTCTCGGTGGCGGGACCGGCCCTGACCGAGCTCGGCCTCACACCGCTGCAGGCGCATCTGTTCGTGTTCTGGTTCGCCCTGCTCAGCACCATCACCCCGCCGGTCTGCGGTGCGGTGTTCATCGCCGCCGGCATGGTGGAGGAGAACTGGCTGAAGGTCGCCGGCCACGCCATGGCGCTGGGCATCGGGCTGTACCTGATCCCGCTGGCGATGATCGCCAATCCGGACCTGATCGCCCTGGCGACCGACCCGGTCTGGGCGATCCTGGCGGCGGTGAAGATCGGCCTCGGCCTGACGGCGGTGTCCTTCGCGGTGATCGCCCCGCGACACTACGCGCTGCGGGCCGGGCTTATGGTGGCGGGCGCGCTGCTGCTGTTCTGGCCGCTGTAGGGCGCGCTCCGCATTCGCCATCTGGCTCCCCGATCCCTGCGCACGCTAGGCTTCCCGTAACCGAACGCGCGGAGGAGGCGGCGATGAAGATCCTGATGGCCATGATGCAGCACGAGACCAACACCTTCTCCACGGTGCCCACCCCGTTGAGCCGCTTCTGCCGGGGCAGCAGCACGGGATTGCCGCTGGAGGGGGCGGACGCGGTGAAGGCGTTCAAGGGCACCGGCTCGGCGCTGGGCGCCTATATCGAGCTGTGCGAGGCCGAAGGGCTCGACTTCGTGCTGGCGCTGGCCGCCGGGGCCTGGCCGAGCGGGCCGGTCGAGGATGCCGCCTACGACTACATGACCGACAAGATCTGCGCCGCCGTCGGCGCCGAGAAGCCGGACGCGATCCTGCTGCACCTGCACGGCGCCATGGTCACCGAGAGCCTCGAGGACGGGGAGGGGCCGCTGGTCGCCCGGGTGCGCGAGCTGGCGCCGGACACGCCCATCGGCGTCACCCTGGACATGCACACCAACATGTATCCGGCCATCGTCGAGAATGCCGACGTGGTCGCCGGCTACCAGACCTATCCGCATGTGGACATCTACGAGACCGGCCGGCGCACCGCGCTGCCGATCCTGGCCATGCTGCGCGGGGCGGCGAAGCCGACCATGGCCTGGGGCAACCGGCCGATGCTGCCCCACGTGATGCGCCAGGGCACCCACGACTTCCCGAACAAGCAGATCCAGGAACTGGCGCAGAAGATGGAAGGCCAGGGTGCGCTCTGCGCCAGCTTCTTCACCGGCTTCCCGCACGCCGATATCCGGCTGGCCGGGGTCAGCGCGGTGGTTGTGACGGACAACGATCCGGAAGCAGCCCAGCGCATGGTCGACGAGTTGCTCGACCTCGCCTGGAAGGAGCGCCGGGCCTTCGTCTACGAGATCGAGCCGCTGGAGGAGTCGCTCAAGCGGGCGCAGGAGCTGAAGGCCGACGGGCCGATCGTGCTGCTGGACCACTACGACAACGCGGCCTCCGGCGGGTCGATGGACACAATGGCGGTGCTGAAGGGCATCCTGGACGCGGGGCTGGAGGACGTGGCCGCCTTCGCAATCTGCGATCCGGCCGCGGTGGAGACGATGATCGCCGCCGGTATCGGCAACGAGGTGACGGTGTCGCTCGGCGGCAAGACCGACATGCCCTCCATCGGCCGCACCGGCGAGCCGCTGGAGGTGAGCGGCCGGGTGAAGCTGATCTCCGACGGCCGGTTCCGCAATGTCGGGCCGATGAGCCGGGGCGTGATGAATTCGATGGGACCGACCGTGGTGCTCGACACCGGGAAGGTGGAGATCGTCGTCACCTCGACCCAGCAGGAGCCGAACGACACCGCCGCCTTCACCTCGCTGGGCATCGATCCCACGGCGAAGAAGTATCTGATGCTGAAGAGCCGCATCCACTGGCGCGCCGGCTTCCGCGACCTCGCCGCCGAGACGGTGGAATGCGCCGGGGTCGGGGTCTGCACCTCGGACTATTCGATGCTGAACTTCGAGACCGTGCGACGGCCGATCTTCCCGCTGGACGAGGATTTGCAGCCGGTCTCGGTCACCCGGTGAGCAGGTCGGACACTGCCCGGGCGTAGGCGGCGCGGATCTCGTCGCGCCTGGGATGCCGGCCGCCGCTGACCACGTGCCGGCCGGCCGACCAGACATCGGTGACCACCCTGTCGCCGGCGGCGAAGCAGAGACCGTCGAGCAGCTGCCCGTCGGTGAGGGTGCAGAGGGTCGGGTCCGACGTGTCGATCGCCACCAGATCCGCCAGCGCGCCCTCGCGGATCGATCCGGCGTCGCGGCCGAGCGCCGTCGCTCCGCCAGTCGCCGCCCCGAGATACAGGGTCTCGCCGACCGATCCCTCTCCTGGGACGAGCACGTTGCGGGCTCGGTCGCGCAGCCGCTGGGAGTATTCCAGCATCCGCAGTTCCTCGCCCAGCGCGATGCGGACGTTGCTGTCGGAGCCGACGCCGAAGGCCCCGCCCGCCGCCAGATAGCGCGGCCCGTCGAAAATGCCGTCGCCCAGATTGGCCTCGGTGATCGGACACAGGCCGGCCACCGCGCCGGAGCGCGCGGCACCTTCCGTCTCTTCCGGAATCATGTGGGTGGCGTGGATCAGGCACCAGCGGCTGTCGACCGGCTGGTTGTCCAGCAGCCAGGCGACCGGCCGGGACCCCAGCCAGCCTTCGATCTGGTCGATCTCCGCCGTCTGCTCGGCGATGTGGATATGCACCGGGCCGTCCGGATGGGTGGCCACCGTGGCGGCAAGCTCGTCCGGGGCCGTGGCGCGCAAGGAGTGCGGGGCGATGCCCACCACCGTATCGGCGGGCAGGGGGACGGTCGCCGCTTTCGCCGCCTCCACCAGCCGGGCATAGCGCTCCGGATCGTTGGCGAAGCGGCGCTGGCCGCCGGCCACCGGCTGCTGTCCGGCGGCGCCATAGGTGTACAGCACCGGCAGCAGGGTCAGGCCGATCCCGGTCCGGTCCGCCGCCGCCGCGATCCGGCCGCTCATTTCCGCCAGATCGGCGAAGGGCGTGCCGTCTGGCTGGTGATGCAGGTAGTGGAACTCCCCGACGCTCGCGTATCCCGCCTCCAGCATCTCCAGATAGACCTGGGCGGCGATCACCTCGACCTGCTCCGGCGTGATGCGCTCCAGGAAGGCGTACATGAGGGTCCGCCAGGTCCAGAAACTGTCCTGGCCCGCCCGCCGCCGCTCGGTCATCCCGGCCATGGCGCGCTGGAAGGCGTGGCTGTGCAGGTTGCCCAGGGCCGGGAGCAGGGTGTCGACCCGTCGCGCCTCGGCCGCCGGCGCGCTGTCGCGGACGATCTGCGATATCCGACCGTTCTCGACGCGCAGGGTCGCGTTCGCGGCCCAGCCATGCTCCAGCCGCGCCCGGCGGGCGAAGATCTGCGTCGTCGTCATCGCGGCCGGATCAGTCCCCGGCCTTCACCGCGACATAGCTGCCCGGCGCGTCTTCCAGCGCCTTCAGCTTGCCGTCGCCGGGCACCCGAGCGGGCACTTGGCCGCCGCCATGCTTGTCCAGCCAGGCCTTCCATTCCGGCCACCAGGAGCCTTCATGGGCGGTGGCGCCGGCCAGCCACTTCTCCGGATCCTTCGGCGCCCGGCCGGTCTTGGTCCAGTAGCCGTATTTCGGCTTGTCCGTGGGCGGGTTCACGACCCCGGCGATATGCCCCGACATGGCGAGCACGAACTTGACCGGTCCCTTGTAGAGCTGGGTCGCCGCATAGGTCGATTTCCACGGCGCGATATGGTCCTCGCGGGTGGACAGCATGAAGGTCGGCAGCTTGACCGTGGTGAGGTCGATCGGCACGCCGCAGAGCGTGATGCCGCCCGGTTCGACCAGCTTGTTCTCCTGATACATCCGGCGCAGGTAGAAGCTGTGCATCGCCGCCGGCATGCGGGTGCTGTCGGAGTTCCAGTACAGCAGGTCGAACGGGAAGGGCTCCTTGCCCATCAGGTAGTTGTTGACCACGAAGGACCAGATCAGGTCGTTGGCCCGCAGCATGTTGAAGGTCGTCGCCATGGCCCGGCCGTCGAGATAGCCGTCCTTGTTCATCCGGTCTTCCAGGGCGCCGAGCTGCTCCTCGTCGATGAAGACCGACAGCTCGCCGGCTTCGGTGAAGTCCACCATGGTGGTGAAGAAGGTGATGGATTTGATCCGGTCGTCCTTCTTGGCGGTCATGTAGGCCAGCGTGCTGGCCATCAGCGTGCCGCCGATGCAGTAGCCGATGGCGTTGACCTCACGCTCGCCTGTCGCCTTCTCGATGGCGTCCAGGGCCGCCAACGGGCCCTCCAGCATGTAATCCTCGAAGGTCTTGGCCGCGAGGTGGGCATCCGGGTTCACCCAGGAGACCACGAACACGGTGATGCCCTGGCCGACCGCCCATTTGATGAACGAGTTCTTCTCGCGCAGGTCCAGGATGTAGAACTTGTTGATCCACGGCGGCACGATCAGCAGCGGCCGTCGGTGCACCGTCTCGGTCGTCGGGCTGTACTGGATGAGCTGCATCAGGTCGTTCTGGAACACCACCTTGCCCGGGGTGGTGGCGACGTTCTCGCCGACCTTGAAGGCGTCCTCGTCAACCATCTTGATCGACAGCTTGCCCTTGCCCCGCTCCAGATCCTCGAGCAGGTTCTCCAGGCCCTTCAGCAGGTTCTCGCCGCCGCTTTCGATGGTCTCGCGCAGCACCTCGGGATTGGTCATCACGAAGTTCGAGGGGGCGACGGCGTCGGCGAACTGCTTGGTGTAAAAATCGACCTTGCGCCGGGTCTTGTCGTCCAGCCCCTCGACCTCGTGGACCGTGCGCTGCATCCATTCGGCGGTCAGCAGGTAGCTCTGCTTGATGTAGTCGAAGACGACGTTCTCGTTCCAGGCGGCGTCCTTGAACCGGCGGTCGCCGTTGGCATCGATCACGGGCCCGGCGGTGCCGCCGAGCATGCGCGAGGTGGTGGTCTGCCACAGCGCCATATAGGACTGCCACAGATCCATCTGCGCCTTCATGATCTTCGCCGGGTCGGCCATCATTTTCGACGTCATGTCCGTGAACGCCTTGCCGATGTTCAGCGGATCGGAGAGGCCCAGGGCGTTGGGATCCTGATGCTCCAGGAACTCCATCACCAGCCGCTGGCTGCGCTCGGCGATATGGGTCATGGCCTGGGAAATCTCGACCGGATCGGGGGCCGAGATCTTCTTGTCGCTGCTGTCGGTCATGGAGACTGCTTTCGTTCCGGTCGTCGGAAAGCGGGGGCGCTCACTGCGACTTTTACCAGAAACGGTGGGGCTGTGGCCAATGCGAAGCCCGGGCGTCGGACCGGTATTGCTGGCAAGCCGCCCCCTATCCCGACGTGGCGAATGGGATTAAACCTCTCCGCGGGCATGGGGAGCGGGTCGGCCTTACGGGGGATCCATCGGATCGGGCCTGGGAAACGCCTGTGGTTCTAGGCCCTTGCAGTGCTGGTGTTGAGACGCTAGGCCACGTAAACTCCGCCGGCCTGAAACGAGGGTCGGCGGCAGCGATGGGGGAGAGAAGCATGGTCGAAACCACGAAAAAGATCGGTTCCGGATTCGTGGGGACGCGCGGCGCGACACGGCGTCGGCTTCCGGCGTCGCCGCTCATCGGCCTGGCCGCCGCCCTGGCGCTGTCCGGGTGTTCGTCGGTGCCGGACGCGCTGAACCCGGTGGAGTGGTACGAGGGCACCACCGACACCGTGGGCGGCTGGTTGTCCGACGACGAGCCGCAGGCCTCGGCCCCCGCCGATGCGTCCAGCGCCGACAAGCCGTTCCCGAACCTCGCCAGCGTGCCGCAGCGTCCGACCCCCACCACGACGGCGGAGGAGCGTGCGGCGATCCAGCAGGGTCTGGTCGCCGACCGCGACAGCGCCCGCTACACCGACAGTACCGACGTCTCGGCCCCGGCCGCGCCGCCGACATCCCGCAGCGGTTCCGGTCAGCAGACCGCGTCCCTGCCGGCCTCGCCGCCGCCGAGCCCGACGGTCAGGGCGCCCGACACCGCGCCGGCGCCGAACCAGGCGGCGGTCATGAAGAGCACGCCGCCGCCCGCAGCGCCGACCGTCGCCACGCCCGCGCCGGTTCCGGCCCCGGCGGCACCGGCCACCCGCGCGCCCGAACCCGCTCCGGCTCCTGCCAGCGGCGAGAATTCGGGCCTCTGGCCGCGCCGGCCGGCCCCGGACTCCAAGAGCGTGACGCCGGCCACCTCCGGCCGGGTGAGCGACATCCAGTCCACGGTCGTCGAGAACCAGAGCGCGCCGACCCGGGCGCTTGCCGCCGAGCCGCGCATGGCCGCCACCGCGTCCGGTGCCGGCACCCGCGCCGAGGCGACCGGCACGCCGGCGCCCGCCGCGACCGGGCGCAGCCTCGATTCCGCCGGCAACCAGCCCACCGCCCGGGTGACGCCGCCGCCGAGTGCCAAGTCCGAGGACGGGCCGGAGATCACCCGGACCCTGATCGAGACCCGCACCGTGCATCGGACCGCCGACGGCGACATCGCCCACGAGACCGTCCGCCGGCCGGGCGAGGCGCCGGCCCCTGTCGCGTCCGCCCCGTCGGCTGCAACGACGTCGGCTGCAGCACCCTCGGCGACCGCGCCGACGGCTCCGTCGCCCGTCCCCTCGGCTCCCAGCTATCAGCAGCAGGCTTCGGCGCCGCCGTCGGCGCCCATGCCGACGGCCGATAGCGCCGTCGACCAGTCGCCCTCGGTGATCGTCGACGGTCCGGCGCTCGACCAGTATCAGATGGGTTTCACCGGTCCGGCCTATCTCGTGGGCACCGTGAACTTCGCTCATGGCTCGGCGGCGCTGAACGCCGACGACCTGGACATGGTCCGCTCGATCGCGTCCGCTGCGCAGGAGACGGACGCCTTCATCCGGGTGATCGGCCATGCCTCGTCGCGGACCGCGGAGATGGCGCTGGCGTCCCACGAGCTGGTGAACTTCCAGGAATCCATGGACCGGGCACAGACCGTGGCCGACGCCCTGATCGCCGCCGGCGTCCCGCGGGAGCGGGTGCTGGTGGAGGCGATGAGCGCCAGCCAGCCGCTGTATTACGAGAGCATGCCCTCGGGCGAGGCGGGCAACCGCCGGGCCGAGATCCTGTTCCAGTACTGAGCAAATCAATCCAGCAATATCAATACGCTGTAGACATTATCTAATCTGATGGGTGAGAAGATGGGCGAGGCGCTGCGGGTGGCCGTTGCGGGATTGGGAACGGTTGGCGCGGAGACGGTGCGCCTGCTGGCGAAGCGGCGGGACGTGATCGCGTCCCATGCCGGCCGGCCGGTCGAGGTGGTGGCGGTCTCCGCCCGCAGCAAGGACAAGGACCGGGGGCTGGACCTGTCCGGCATCGCCTGGGCCGACGATCCCCTGGCGCTGGCGACCCGCGACGACGTGGACGTGGTCTGCGAGCTGATCGGCGGCTCCGACGGAGTGGCCAAGACCCTCGTGGAAACCGCCATGGCGGCGGGCAAGTCGGTGGTCACGGCGAACAAGGCGCTGCTCGCCCATCACGGCTCCGACCTCGCCCGCAAGGCGGAGACGGCTGGCGTGACCCTGGCTTACGAGGCGGCGGTGGCCGGCGGCATCCCGATCATCCGCGCCCTGCGCGAGGGGCTGGTGGTCAACGAGGTCAGCCGCGTCTACGGCATCCTCAACGGGACCTGCAACTACATCCTGACGGCCATGCGCGAGAGCGGCCGGGCGTTCGACGACGTGCTCGCCGAGGCCCAGGAGCTGGGCTACGCCGAGGCCGACCCGACCTTCGACGTGGACGGCATCGACGCCGCCCACAAGCTGTCGCTGCTGTCGGCGCTCGCCTTCGGCCACGCGGTCGATTTCGACGCCGTCCATACCGAAGGCATCCGCTCGATCTCCGCGCTCGACATCGCCTATGCCGAGGAGTTCGGCTACCGCATCAAGCTGCTGGGCATCGCCGAGCGCACGCCGGAAGGCATCCGC
Source organism: Thalassobaculum sp. OXR-137 (assembly GCF_034377285.1). NCBI lineage: Bacteria > Pseudomonadati > Pseudomonadota > Alphaproteobacteria > Rhodospirillales > Thalassobaculaceae > Thalassobaculum > Thalassobaculum sp. OXR-137. Next base: position 3,530,684 of record NZ_CP139715.1, read on the forward strand.
CAGCGGGTGCATCCCTGCATGGTGGCCAAGGCGGCGCCGATCGCCCAAGTGGAAGGTGTGTTCAACGCCGTCGTGGCCGAGGGCGACGCCGTCGGCACCACCCTGCATTACGGCCGGGGTGCCGGCGCCGGGCCGACCGCGTCGGCGGTGATCGGCGATATCGTCGACATCGCCTCGGGCCGCGGCGCGCCGGTGTTCGGCGTGCCGGCCGACGACCTGACCGCCAACCGGGAAGCGCCGTGGGAATCAATGCGCGGCGGCTACTACGTGCGGCTGATGGTGATCGACCGGCCCGGCGTGCTGGCGGATGTGACGGCGATCATGCGCGACCAGAACATCTCCCTGGAATCGATGGTCCAGCGCGGCCGCGATCCGCTGGAGAAGGTGCCGGTGGCGCTGACCACCCACGAGGTGGATGAGGCCGCCATGCGCAAGGCCCTGGCGGAGATCGCCAGGCTCGACGCGGTGCAGGAACCGCCGGCGATGATCCGCATCGTCGACCTGTGACGGCCCATAAGGCACTCGCGAACCCGCCCCGGATCGGTTAAGAACCCGGCGCAACGGGATTGATCGCGCACCGACGGACGTTTCCGGCCGGGCGCAGCCAGGAAATACCGGGAGAAAAAAGAATGTCTGACACCGCCGAAGTCTTCACCATGGACCGCAACCTCGCCCTGGAGGCCGTGCGGGTCACCGAGGCGGCGGCGCTGGCGGCCTCCCGGCTCATGGGCCGGGGCGACGAGAAGATGGCCGATCAGGCAGCGGTCGACGCCATGCGCACCGCGCTGAACAACCTCGAGATCGACGGCACCGTCGTCATCGGCGAGGGTGAGCGCGACGAGGCGCCGATGCTCTATATCGGCGAGAAGGTCGGCCGCGGCGGCACCAAGATCGACATCGCGCTCGATCCGCTGGAAGGCACCACCATCACCGCCAAGGGCGGCCAGAACGCGCTCGCCGTGATCGCGCTGGCGTCGGAAGGCGGCTTCCTGAACGCGCCGGACGTCTACATGGACAAGATCGCCGTCGGCGGCGGTCTGCCCCAGGGCATCGTCGACCTGGACAACAGCGTCGAGGAGAACCTGAAGAACCTGGCCAAGGAGAAGGGTGTCGACGTCGCCGACATCGTCGCCTGCATCCTCGACCGTCCGCGTCACGCCGACCTGATCGCCCAGGTGCGCGATGCCGGCGCCCGGATCATGCTGATCTCCGACGGCGACGTGTCCGGCGTCATCGCCACCTCGCAGCCGACCAGCGGCGTCGACATCTACATGGGCTCGGGCGGCGCGCCGGAAGGCGTGCTGGCGGCCGCGGCCCTGCGCTGCATCGGCGGCCAGATCCAGGGCCGTCTGCTGTTCCGCAACGACGACGAGAAGGGCCGCGCCAAGCGCTGGGGCATCACCGATCTCGACAAGAAGTACGACATCATGGGCCTGGCCGGCGGCGACGTCATGTTCGCGGCCACCGGCGTGACCAACGGCGCCATGCTGCGCGGCGTGCGCCGCTATGCCGGCGGTGCCACCACCCACTCGATCATCATGCGGTCGAAGACCGGCACGGTGCGCACGGTGGAAGCGACCCACGACTTCACCCGCAAGCCGTCGGTCGACTGACGGCTCGACCGGGGCAGGGCGCCAACCGGAACAGGGGGCAGGACGCGTGCCGCAAGCCGCCGCGTTCCTCGGCATAGAACGATCGATGACCGCGCGGCGCTGGACGCTGCGCGGCGGCAGCGGTGTGGAGGTGGACCGGCTCGGCCTGGCCATCTCCCAGCGCTTCGCCGTGCCGGAGATCGTCGGCCGCATCATGGCCCAGCGCGGCATCGACCTGGATGCGGTGGAGCGGTTCCTGGAGCCGACCCTGCGCGCCGAACTGCCCGATCCCAGCCGCTTCCGCGACATGGATGCCGCCGCCGAGCGGCTGGCCCATGCGGTCATGTCCGGCCAGACCATCGGCCTGTTCGCCGATTACGACGTGGACGGCGCCACGTCGGCGGCCAGCATGGCCCGGTATTTCCAGGCGGCGGGCGCCCGCGTCGTCCTGCACATCCCCGACCGCATCGACGAGGGCTACGGTCCGAACCTGCCGGCGATCCAGGGGCTGGTCGCCCAGGGTGCCGGCGTGGTGGTGTGCCTCGACTGCGGGATCCTGGCGATCGAGACCCTGGGGCAGGCCAGGGCCGCCGGGATCGACGTCATCGTCGTCGACCACCATATCGCCGAGCCGGACTTGCCGGCCGCCGTCGCCGTGGTCAATCCGAACCGCCTGGACGAAGAGCCGGGCTTCGGCCATCTGGCAGCCTGCGGCGTGACCTTCGTCACCCTGGTCGCCGTCAACCGGACGCTGCGGGCCAGGGGCTGGTTCGCCGGGAAGGCGGAGCCGGACCTGCGGGGGATCCTCGACCTCACCGCGCTCGGCACCGTCTGCGACGTGGTCCCGCTCACCGGATTGAACCGGGCCTTCATCGCCCAAGGGTTGAAGGTCATGGCCGGGCGGTCGACGGTCGGCCTGGCGGCGCTGGCCGATGTGGCCGGGCTCGACCGCAAGCCCGATCCCTATCATCTGGGCTTCGTTCTGGGGCCGCGGATCAATGCCGGTGGCCGGGTCGGCCGGGCCGATCTCGGCGCCCGACTGCTCTCCACCGACGACCCTGCCGAGGCGCGGCAGATCGCCGGCGAGCTCGACCGCTACAACGACGAGCGCCGGGCCATCGAGGCCGAGGTGCTGGACAGTGCCATCGCCCAGGCGGAGGCCGCCGGCGACGCGCCGGTGTTGGTGGTCTCGGGACAGGGCTGGCATCCGGGGGTGGTCGGCATCGTCGCCAGCCGCCTGAAGGACCGGTTCAACCGTCCGGCCTGCGTCGTCGGGGTGGACGAGGCGGGAGTCGGCAAGGGGTCCGGCCGCTCGGTGCCGGGGGTCGACCTGGGCGCTGCCGTCATCGCCGCCCATCAGGCCGGGGTGCTGGAGAAGGGCGGGGGCCATGCCATGGCGGCCGGCTTTACCGTCGCCGCCGACCGGATCGACGCTTTCCGCGCCTTCCTGTCGGAGCGGGTCAGCGCGGCGCTGGCGGGCATGCCCCTGGTGGCGGAGCTGTCGGTCGACGGGGCGCTGTCGCCGCGGGGGGCGACGGCGGATCTGGTGCGCTCGGTCTCCCGCGTCGGCCCGTTCGGCACCGGCAATTCCGAGCCGCGCTTCGTGCTGTCGGGGGCGAAGGTGGTGTCCAGCGGCGTGGTCGGCGAGAACCACGTGCGGTGCACCCTGTCGGGCGGCGACGGCGGCCGGGTGAACGCGATCGCCTTCCGCGCCATGACCGGCGATCTCGGCCCCGGCCTTCTGCAGGCCGGGCAGTTGCCGATCCATGTGGCCGGCCATCTGCGGCTCGACGATTTCCGCGGCGGTGACAACGTCCAGCTCGTCATCGACGACGCCGCGCCGGCCTACTGAGCCTTTCTCAATCCGACTTCCTGGCGCCGCGGCCGCAGCCCGAGGTGATCCAGGTCTGTGCTCCGTCGCCGGGCACAGGGTCCTGGACCGCCCCCGGATCGAGATCCGGAGGCGTCCAGGAAGTCGATTTTGGTGGTGAAGCTTGGGGTACCTCTCACGCCGCCGCCGACACATCCTCCCAGAAGCTGCGCACCGTCGCCTCGTTGAGCCCGCGGGTGATGAAGACGATGCGCGAGCGCCGGTCCCCGTCGGGCCAGTCGGCCAGCCGGGCAGGGGAGTGGAACACGTGATGCACCCCGTGGATCACCACCGGCGTCGTTTCGTCGTCCAGGTTCAGAATCCCCTTCACCCGCAGCAGCCGGTCGCCGTGCTGCTCGCGCAGGGCGGCCAGCCACAGGTTGACCCGGCTCCAAGTGAGCGGTTCGGAGAAGGTGAGGGCGAAGGCGACGATGCCGCCGTCATGCCGGTTGGTGTCGTGATGGTGGTGATGATCGCCATGGGCCCCGTCCGCAGCCAGCGCCTCGTCGCGCAGCCAGCGCTGCACGTCGGGCGTCTTGGTGAGCGGGTCGAACCATCCGGCATCGAACAGCCGGGCGGCTTCCACCGCGCCGCTGACCGCGCGGATCCGGGCGGCCGTCGGATTGAGGGCGGCCAGCCGGCGCTCCAGCGCCTTCGCCGTCTCCGGCGCGGCGAGGTCGGTCTTGGTCACGATCAGCCGGTCGGCCATGGCCACCTGCTTCACCGCCTCGGGCTGGGCGTCGAGCTGTGCGGTGCCGTGGATCGCGTCGACGGTGGTGACCACGGCGTCCAGCCGGAAGAAGCCGGACACCAGCGGATTGTTCAGCAGCATCTGCACGATGGGTGCCGGATCCGCCAGGCCGGTTGTCTCGACCACGACCCGGCGGAACCGGGGCACGGTGCCGGCCCGGGCGCGGGCCAGCAGATCCCGCAGGGTGGTCTCCAGGTCGGAGCGGATGGTGCAGCAGATGCAGCCCGACGCCATCACGGTCATCTCGCCGTCCACCGACTCCATGAGCAGGTGATCGAGGCCGACCTCGCCGAATTCGTTCACGATGACCGCGGTATCTGCGAGCGCCGGGTCCTGGAGCAGCGCGTTCAGCAGGGTGGTCTTGCCGCTCCCCAGGAATCCCGTCAGGACGGAGACGGGAATCCTGTCGGCAGACCTGTCCAGTTCGAACAGAGACATTTTGAGGAAGGCCCTCCCAAGCCGAGTCGTTGATCCGGAGGCGGCTTGAGCCGCTCTTGTGATCACCCCAGCTTGACACTTTGTCGCACTGGTCGTCACCATTCTACCTATGGCCGAAGGCAGGGCCGTCAACGGAAACAAGAACACCGGTTCATTCGGGAGGAGACGGGGATGCGCAAGAGCAAGTTCGAGGCGGGCGACGGGACGGATCCGCAGTCGCCGAGCAGACGGGACTTCATGAAGACCGCCGCGATCGGTGCCGCGGCCGGCGGCGCGGCGTTCGTCGGCAGCGGCGGCTCCGACCAGCTCGCCCAGGCGCAGACGCCGTCGACCGAGCCTTGGTGGCCGTCGCGCTGGGGGGCCGAGGATCAGGCCGGCGCGTCGAACTGGATGACCCCGGAAAAGACCCTGGAGGCCGCCTCCAAGATCAAGGACGGCAAGGTCTACAAGATCGGCCGGACCTACGAGGCGGGCATGCCGATGTTCGGTGCCCGGGTCTTCGCGGTGCGCATTCCCGGCGCGCCGACCGGCGGCCCGTTCGGCGGCAACAACCTGATCTACAACGACGAGTTCCTGGCGACCGAGATCGGGCAGGTGGGCACCCAGTTCGACGGGCTCGGCCATATCGGTCTGGTGACCGGCGACGCCGCGAACAAGAAGGACCAGAAATACTACAACGGCTTCGACGGCAGCATCGTCAGCGGGTCCTACGGGCTCGGCAAGCTGGGCGTGGAGAACGTGAAGCCATTCTTCACCCCGGCCCATCTGATCGACGTGCACGGCTCCCTCGGAGAAATGAAGGATGCCGGGTACGAGATCACCATGGCCGACGTGCAGGGTGCGCTGTCCAAGCAGGGCATGTCGGAGGCGGACATCAAGTCGGGCGACGCGGTGTTCTTCAACACGGGCTGGGGCTCGCTGTGGATGAAGAACAACGACCGCTTCAATTCAGGCTGCCCGGGCATCGGCCTGGAAGTCGCGCGCTGGCTCATCGGCAAGGAGATCGCCATCACCGGCGCCGATACCTGGCCGACCGAGGTCGTTCCGAACCCCGATCCGAACCTCGCCTTCCCGGTGCATGCCGAACTGATCACCAAGAACGGCATCTTCAACCACGAGAACCTGTTCTTCGACGAGCTGATCGCCGACGGAAAATACCGGTTCGTTTATGTCTTCGCGCCGATGCCGGTGAAAGGCGCCACGGGCTCGGCCGGCTCGCCGATCGCGATCACCTGAGCAGACATCTCGACCGTGCGGGCCGCCGGTTTCCGGCGGCCCGTTTATTGGGAACGGGCCTGACCCGAAACGGGATCAGGCGGCCTTCCGGTTCAGGTTGCCGACCGCGAGTGTAGTCAGCTTCTTGTCGGCGGCGGTCTCCTGGTCGAGATTGGCCTTGAGCAGCGCCGCGGCGTCGGCCATGCCCAACTGCTTGGCCCAGGCGATCATGGTGCCGTAGCGGTTGATCTCGTAATGCTCGACCGCCTGGGCGCCGGCGATCATGCCCGCATCGCGGGCCTGGGGCTCTTCGGCCTCCTCCATGATCTCCTTGCCTTCGTCGAGAATGCCCAGAATGGCGTCGCAGGTGACGCCGCGCGGCTTCAGGTCGAGCATCTCGAAGATCTTCTCCAGATTCTCGATCTGCTCCTCGGTTTCCTCGCGGTGGTCCTCGAAGGCGGCGCGCAGGTCGTCGGAACCGGCCTTGCGGGCCATCTTCGGCAGCGTCTTCAGGACCTGCTTCTCGGCGTAATACATGTCACGCAGGAAGTGCTTGAACAGGTCTTCAAGGGTCTTCATGGACATGGGGTGTCTCCCTCGGGGGGTGGGAAGGGACGTCACTGGTGCGTGGAGCGGGGGACAGGCCCGCGCCCCACGCCAGCCAGCAACGGCGCTGTTCCGGGCGGGTTCCCAACAGGCGGTAGCGATTGACGATTTGCCATTTCGGCCGGCGGCGAAAAGGAGTGTCCCCTCGGTGCGGTTCGGGCTTGATTTCAGGATCGGGGGCCTGTATCTCCACCCTCCTCGGATGACCCCTTCGTCTAGAGGCCTAGGACACCGCCCTTTCACGGCGGCGACACGGGTTCGAATCCCGTAGGGGTCGCCATTCTACAGGCGCTTCGCAGCCGCCGATTTTTCGACCAGGGTTGCGAACGCGCTTGCAAAGCTGTCGGCGGATTGATATCAACCCGCTCTCCTCTGCGACCCCTTCGTCTAGAGGCCTAGGACACCGCCCTCTCACGGCGGCAACACGGGTTCGAATCCCGTAGGGGTCGCCAAAGGCTTTCCAAGCACAATCTCCGTTCAGCCGATCCGGCGCCGAGTTTCCGGCCGCCGTCGATGGCGATTGTGCAAAGTCTCACAGATCATCCGTATTTCCCTCAAAGGCACCTTACCCTAGAGTATTATTATGCTCTGACGATGGCATGGGCGATCGGCGGGCGGCGCGACGATGGGGTCGAGGCGATGACAGACACGGCTCGATGGCCGGCCAAAAAACGGCCATTGCTGTCCCTTTCGATAGCGGCCGTCGCATCCACGCTGCTCGCGGCGTGTCCCGAGGCTCTGGCCCTGTCTCCGCAGCCGTTCTTCAGCGGGGTCGACCGCCTGGTGCTGTTCTGCGGCCGGCCGCTCGACGCCGATCAGCGGACGGCCCTGTGCACGGTCGCGCGGGACGTGCTCAGCGGGCTCGCGGGGCGGGAGATCGAGCTCGGCACCGGAGGCCTGTCGGATCCCGCCGCGATCACGGTTCTGGTCAACGGCTATCCGATGGAGGGGCCGAACGGCCCGCTGCTCGCCATCGACATCGACCTTCTGCGCAAGGACATGACCGACGGTCAGCTGTTCGGCGCGCCGCCGGTACTGGTCCCGGCTAAGGGTTTGGTAACCGCTCCCGAGATAGTCGGAGAAGCGCTCAGGGCGGAGCTTGCCGAGCGGGTCATTGCACCGTGGCGGCTGTCTGCACCTGCCGTCGGCCACGGCCGGACAGGAAAAACGGAGTAATCCATGAACGCCTATGCGCCTTCCCAGATCCCGGCCGCCTGTTCCTGCGGTTCCTGCGGATGTTTCGGCCACAGCAGTGGCAGCGCCGCCGCGTCGATGGAGGGCGCGGCGCTGTCCACCGACGGCCGGCAGACGCTCGGAACGGCGGAAAGCTCCGGCGACGGCAACCTGGACGCCGTCGTCGTCGGAACCTCCAGCAAATGGGGCATCGGCATGATGGGGGTCGGCACCACGGTGACCTACTCCTTCATGACCAGCCTGCCGAGCTATCACGGATCGGATCCGACCTTCTCCGTGTTCAACGCCGCCATGGAGACCGCCGCGCGCAGTGCGCTGGCAGCGTGGTCGGCAGTGGCGAACATCTCCTTCGTGGAGGTCTCCGACGCCGGCGCCGGCGGCCAGATCCGGTTCGGCGCGAACAGCCAGTCCGGGTCGTCCGGCTACGCCTATTACCCGTCCACCAACGAGATCGGCGGCGACGTGCTGATCGCCAACAACTTCTCCTACAACCTCAACCCCACGGCCGGCAGCTATGGCTATCTCACCATGCTGCACGAGGTCGGCCATGCCCTGGGGCTGAAGCATCCCGGCAATTACAGCGCCGGCTCGGAGGGACCGTTCCTGCCGGGATCGATCGACAACACCGATACGACGGTGATGTCCTATTACGACGGCACGGCCACCTACGCCTCCAACCTTGGCTGGCTCGACGTGATAGCCGTGCGCTACCTGTACGGCACCAGTTCCGCCGGCTCGATCGGCAACGTCACCTGGGGCGGTGACGGGGCGGAGACCTTTACCGGCGATTCGGGCATCAACTACTTCATCGGCAACGGCGGCAGCGATCTGTTCCTGCTCGGTGCGGGCAATGACGGTGTGATGGCCGGCAACGGCGAGGACACGCTCAGCGGCGGCGCCGGCAGCGACCTGCTCTATGGCAATATCGGCACCGACCTGGTGCTGGCCGGCGACGGCGACGACACGATCTACGGCGGCCAGAACGGCGGCGCGACCCAGACCTACGGCTCGGGCACCACGCTGGCCTATCGCGAGGGATCGGACACGATCTCCGGCGGCCAGGGCGCCGACATGATCTACGGCAACCACGGCGGCGATTTTCTGGTCGGCGGGGCCGGCGCCGACAAGATCTTCGGCGGTCAGGACAACGATTCGATCTTCGGCAATGACGGCAACGATACGATCTACGGCAATATCGGCAACGACGTACTGTCCGGCGGCGACGGCTACGACCGGTTCTATTTCACCGGCAACAGCGGCAACGACACGATCACGGACTTCACCTATCTGGTCGATTACGTGGCCGTGCAGTCGAACGTCAACGGCAGCGGCATCGGGTCGGCCGCTGATGTGATCGCCCGGGCCAGTCAGATCGGCGCCGACGTGGTGATCGACCTTGGTGCCGGCAACACGGTGACCCTGTCGAACTATTCGGCGACCTCCCTGAACAGCCTGGACATCTTCGTTTTCTGAGCCGGTATTATCGGTGTTTACCTGGCCCGGCGGGCCGACGCAGACTGGCGCCCCAATCCCAGGAGGCCCCTATGTCCGCGACGAACGCCTATCCGGTGGAGCTGGAGGCTCCCGATATTTCCGCCCACCGGAACGGCAATACCGGCATCGACTACGTCCATACCTTCGACTCCGGTAAGCCGGGTCCCGACGCGATGATCAACGCGGTCATCCACGGCAACGAGCTGTGCGGGGCGATCGCGCTGGATTACCTCATGAAGCAGGACATCCGGCCGACCCGCGGCAAGCTCACCGTCGCCTTCGTCAATCCCGAGGCCTATCTGCGCTTCGATCCCGCGGAGCCGGCCAAGACCCGCTTCGTCGACGAGGACATGAACCGGGTCTGGACCCAGGAGCGCCTGAACGGTCCGGACAGCTCGGTCGAACTGCGCCGGGCCCGCGAGCTGCGGCCGCTCTACGACCGGGTCGAGCGGCTGCTCGACATCCATTCCATGGGCACCTATTCCGATCCGATCATGCTGATCCACGGGCTGGAGAAGGAGCGCCGCTTCACCCGCGAGATCGGCTATCCGGCGATGATCGCCTGCGGCTCCGGCCATGTGGACGGGCTGCGGCTGATCGAATACGCGCCGTTCAACGACCCGGCCTCCGACCGGATCGCCTGCCTGGTCGAGTGCGGCCAGCACTGGGCGGCATCGAGCGCCGACGTGGCGATCGACACGGCGCTGGAATACCTGCACGCCCTCGACATGATCGACGCCGAGACCCTCGCCGCGCACCGCCGCACCGCGCCGGTCACCCAGGTGACCATGGCCGACGTGACTCACGGCTATGCGATCCGCACCGACGACTTCTTCTTCGCCGAGTACTTCAAGGGGCTGGAGCGGTTCGCCAAGGCGGGCACGGTCGTTGCCGTGGATGGCGGCGAGGAGATCGTCACGCCCTATGACGACTGCATCCTGGTCATGCCGAACCACCGGGCGGTCAAAGGCCAACGGGCCTTCCGCCTGGCGAAACTGTCCGACGCGGCCGGGTAGGGGGGCTCGGAATATTTACCGACTTCCTGGACGCCCGCGGCCGCTGGCCGGGGGCGATCCAGGACCGTGCACCAGCGTCGATCACAGGGTCCCGGATCGTCCTCCGGATCGGGTCCGGAGGACGATCCGGGAAGTCGGAAAGGAGAGAGTGTTCCGGCATCCTATTCAGGGATCGACCCAATCCGCGCGGTGGGTCCCGTCCGGTGCCCAGGTGAATCGCGCCCGCCGGTGCGGCTCGGCGCCGATCCACAGCCAGTCCCAGGCGTCCCAGCGCATCTCCAGCACCACTAACCGCTCCGGATCCCCGCCGTAGAGCGCCTGCCCCGACGGGCCGATCGCGCGCCAGCGCGCCGCGACCGCGCCCGCATCCTCGACCGCCCCGGCGCTGCCCGTCATGCGGAGCTGCTCGGCGGCCGCGTCGTCCCAGAAGGTCAGCGCCACCCGGGGATCCGCGGCGATCTCGCCGGGCTTGGCGGAGCGGGCGTCGGTGTAGATCTCCAGCCGCCGCCGCGCGGCCTCGACCGAGCGGACGACCACCACCCGGGCGCTCGGCCCATGGGGCGTCGACGTCGCCAGCACCGGCGTGCGCCAAGCGCCCCGGCGGGTCTCCGCCGCCGCCGTCAGCCGGGCCGCGATATGCGCCGCCAGGGCCTCCAGATCGTCGGGTGGCGCCGCCGTCATTCCTTGCGCGGCGCCGTGCGGGCCAGGATGAAGAACAGCAACGAGCACACCGTTGCGAACAGGATCATGGTCGACATGGCCGCATGGTCGTGGTCGCTCTGGAAGTAGCCCACCGCGACGGTGAAGCAGGCGCCGATCACCATCTGGCCGAAGCCCATCAGCCCGGAGGCCGCTCCGGCGATGGACGGGTTCACGCTGACCGCGCCGGAGATGCCGTTCGGCTGGCTCAGCCCGTTGCCGATGGCGACCACGCACATGGGCAGGAACACCACCATCGGGGTCACCAGCCCCATCATCATCAGGGCGAAGCCGGTCACCGAGCCGACCAGCGATACACCCACGCCCAGCGGGATCATCCGGTCGACGCCGAGCTTGCTCGACAGGCGGCTCGCCAGGAAATTGCCCGTCATGTAGCCGATCGAGATCAGCACGAAATAGAAGCCGTAGACCTCGGGCCCCTGGTGCAGCACCTCGATCATCACGTAGGGCGCGCCGGCGATGAAGGAGAAGAAGGCACCGACGGACATGGCGGTGTTGGCTGCGTAGCCGATATAGGCGCGCGAGCGCAGCAGGCTGCCGTAGTTCCGCAGCATGGCGGTCACGTCGATGCTCGGGATCGGCCGTACATTGGTTTCGTTCAGCCGGAACCAGGCGCCGCAGAACACCACCAGCCCGACGATCAGCGGCACCACGAAGGTCGCCTGCCAGCCGAACTGGGCATCGATGAGGCCGCCGATGGCGGGGCCCATGGCCGGTGCGACGGCCATGGCCATGGTGATGATGGCGATGGCGCTGGCCGCCCGGTCGCGGTCGTACACGTCGCGCACGATGGCGCGCCCCAGCACCATCCCGGCGCAGCCGCCGATGGCCTGCAGCACCCGGGCGAGGATCAGGCTCTCGATCGACCAGGCGAACATGCAGGCGATATTGGCGACGGCATAGACCATCAATCCGCCGAGCAGCGCCGGACGCCGGCCGAACCGGTCGGAGATCGGACCGTAGACGAGCTGCGCCACGCCGACCGCCACCAGGTAGGAGGTCAGCGCCAGCTGCACCATCGCGTAGTCGGTCTGGAACACGTCCACCAGACCCGGCATCGAGGGCACGAAGATGTTCAGCGCGAGCGGACCCGTGGCGGTCGCCACGATCAGGATCCAGATCGGCGGGGGAAGCGGTTTGTCTGACATGATGCCTTTTGGGCGAGGGTGGACGCCTAACTTAACGCCGATTTCAGGTTCGACCAGTGCTCTTGGTCGGATCAGTCCGTGCCGCCGGCCGCACCACCAGGGCGACGCCGATGGCGGTCACGGCGATGCCGGCGGCCCCCAGCAGACCGATCCGTTCGTCGAAGGCGAGCCAGGCGAGCACGGCGGTGGTGGGCGGCACCATGTAGAACAGGCTGACCACCTTCACCGCCTCGCCCAGGCGGATCATCACCATGAGCAGGGAGAAGGCGCCGATCGACACCACCACGCTCAGCCAGGCCAGCGACAGGGTGAAGGAGGGGACCCACTCCACCTCCATCGTCTCGAAGGCCAGGGCGCCGAGGATGGTGAGCCCGGCCGCCGTCAGGTTCTGGATGGCGCTGCCCGATGCCACGTGCATGGTGCTGGCGTAGCGCTTCTGATGGAGGGTGCCGACGCTGATCGCGATCAGGCCGGCGATGCAGGTCGCCAAGCCGATCGGGTCGATATGCGCCGCGTGCAGCCGCTCCTCCAGCACCATGGCGACGCCGGCGAGGCCCAGGGCGAGCCCGACCCATTGCCGCGCGGAGGTCCGCTCGCCCAGCAGGCGGCCGGCCAGCACGGCGGTCAGGATCGGCTGCAGCCCGACGATCAGCGAGGCGAGGCCCGCCGGCACGCCGCGATGGATCGCCACGAACACGCCGCCGAGATAGACGCCCTGGACCAGCGCACCGACCACCGCGATATGCCCGGTCTGGCGCCAGCTCGACGGCCAGGGGGCCGACAGAGCCCGGGCGATCAGCACGAACAGCAGGGTGACGAAGGCGAATCGGATCGCCAGAAACGTCATCGGCTCCGCATGGGGCAGGCCGAACTTGGCGCCGACGAAGGCGGAACTCCACAGCAGCACGAAGATCGGCGGGGCGATGTATCTGAGAGCGGTCATGCAGCCGTGCAGGATGGGAAGTCGCCGGAGCTGGGCGCGAGGAACGGTGTTCTCGCATCTTCCGCCCCGTCGTGCTATGAGTTCCGTGGGAGAGTGGGTCAAATTCGGAGTAAGTCAGGCCGCGAAGGTCGGCCGTAAACTGTGGAGTGCCTGGTCAGAATGACCTCGACCGCCCCTCTTACCCCCATCGGAACCGGGAACTTGCCGCCCCTCGGACCGCCTTCGGGCATCGGTTCGCGGTCGCGCGATGACGATTCCGCGCGGGTGACGGGCGGGACCGGTCAGGGCACCGACCCGGGACGGGGGACGACCGGCGCGCGCATCGCCGGATCCAGCGCCGGCCCTTCCGGTGCGCAGGGCGCCGACGGCCGCGCCGAACCGCTGCGACCTGGCCGGCCGCTGATCGGCGGCGGACCGTTCACCCTGGCGGTTGCCTTCGGGCTGCAGGCCGACCAGCAGTCGCAGACCGCGACCGCGGCCAGCGCCGACAGTCCGGCCCAGGCGGCCGAGATCGCCGCGCAGTCCTCCGCCGGACAGGATGCGGCCGGCGCCAACCAGCTTTCCGAGGAAGAGCAGAAGGTCGTCCGCGAGCTTCAGCAGCGCGACCAGGAAGTGCGCCGGCACGAGGCGGCGCATGCGGCGGCCGGCGGCGCACATGCAGGGTCGCCGACCTACACCTATCAGCGCGGGCCGGACGGCCGGCAGTATGCGGTCGGAGGTTCCGTCTCCATCGACACCTCGCCGGTGAAGGGCGACCCGGAAGCGACCCTGCAGAAGGCCCGGCAGATTCGCGCCGCCGCCCTGGCGCCGGCCGACCCCTCGGGGCAGGACAAGTCGGTCGCCTCCGCGGCCTCGGCCCTGGAACGCCAGGCCCAGGCTGAGATCTCCGCCGAGCGCCGCGCCGAGCAGACCGGAGAGGGCGAGGAGGGGACGGCCGAGCCGGCGACGGAAAGCCGGACCGTCGACGCCACGCCGGACGTCGGTGGCGCGGCTGCCGCCGAGGGCGCGGACGGCGTTGCCTCGGAACAGTCGGGCCAGACCCAGGGTCTGGGCGCCGCGTCGGGACCGTCGTCGCAGGGCGACACCACTCCGGCTTTCGGATTCTCTGGCGGCACGGACGGGGACGACGACGCGCCCGTGGGGCCGCGTCAATCCTCACCCTACGATCTCGCGGGGCTGGTCAGCCGGGCCTCCACCGGGTTCGACAACCGCACTCCGGCCCCGCAGCTCGTCTCCATCTCGGTCTGACGGACAGGCGCGTCCTTTTTTCTCCCTTCCCCCCATCCGACTTCCTGGACGGTCCCGAAGGGCCGATCCAGGATCGTGTTCGGGCGCCCGTCCCAGGGTCCTGGATCGGCCCTTCGGGACCGTCCAGGAAGTCGGTAATGGGGAGAGAAGGGGAGTGGGGGAGAGAACGAACGCCGATCGGAGACGCTACTGCGTCTTCTTCTCGGCTTCTTCCGTCGCTGCCGGATCCCGGGGTTCCAGCATCGTGGGATCGAAACCCAGACACTCCTTGAAGCTGTCCGCCGTCTGCTCCGGCGCCTCGGAGCAGGTGTAGAACGTATTGCGGCAGGCGGTGTAGTCGGTCTCGGTCCCGCTGAACCGCAGGTCGTCGCACAGCTCGGAGAACCGCCGGGCGATCAGTGAGAAGCTCTCGGTCTGGTCCTCGACGGAATCCTTCTCCGGATTGAGCGCCCGGACCCGCAGGAACTGGGCGATCGCCTGGTTCGCGCGGTTCAGGGTCAGCTCCGCCGTCTGGCGCTCGCCGAGCAGGGTGAAGTAGGTCACGTGGATGGTCTCGCCCAGCATCATCTGGCGCAGGACCGGCGGAATGAAGCCCTCGCGTGCATCGCCCCAGATGATGAACTGCACGTCCCGTCCGCCCACTCGGTACAGGGTCGGCTCGCTGCTCACCTCCAGCGCCTTCAGCTCTTCCAGGTCGATCGGATCGTTCTCGTCGATACGGTAGGTCGGCAGGTGGTCGGGGGTGAGCTGCGCCTGGGACGAGCGCGGCAGGGAGAACTGTCCCCAGATCGAGTTGTCCTTCATCCGCATCAGCTTGAAACGGTAGCCGTCGCGGGTCAGGATCCGCGCCTCCAGGATCGGCCGGGTGGCGAGCGGGTCCTCGATCACCTCCACGTACCACTGGATGCGCTGGGCCTGCGCCTCGCGCGCGCCGAGGGCGGGCAGGGCGGCGAGAACCGCCAGAAGGATGAGGAAGATCCTCGCCAGGGGCATGTGTCCGGCGCTCCGCGTGCCGTGGGAGGGAGAAGGCTGGCGCCATGATAGCGGGCCGCACCGGGTCTGACGATCTTTCCGACCGGGCTCCGGTGCCGGCGTTAACCCGATCTAAACCGCCGGTACGGTAGCGTGACAGGCTTCCGGCTGGTAGGATACGGACATGGCGATCACCAACGGCATCTACAGCGCGCTCAGCGGTGCCACGGCGGCAACCCGGCGGTTCGACAATTCGGCGGCCAATGTCGCGAATCTGGAGAGCGTTTCGGCGCCGAACGGCTCCACCGCATCCGTGGATGCGGCGGGCAACCCGCTGTTCCGTCCGCAGCGGAGCGTGGACAGCACGACGACCACCGGCGGCGTGCGCTCGACCCAGCAGCTCGTCGATCCGACCTCGGTCCAGCGCTACGATCCGGACGCGCCGGACGCCGATGGCGAGGGCCTGGTGAACCGGCCGAACGTCTCCCTGGAGAACGAGGTGGTCGACCAGATCGCCGCGCAGAAGCAGTTCGAGGCGAACCTGGCCACGATCAGGACCGCCGACGAGCTGTTCGAGTCCACGCTGGATATCCTGGGTTAAGGCCCGGACGGGTTTAGCTTTCTCTAAAAAATATCCGACTTCCTGGACGGCCCGCAGGGACGATCCAGGACCCTATGAAGGGCGCCCGAACACGATCCTGGATCGACCCTGCGGGCCGTCCAGGACGTCGGTTGGGGGTAGGAGGAGAAAACGGAAGCGAACCCCGCTCAACCCTTCTCCGCCAGCGCTTTGTTCGCCGCGCGGAAGGGGAGCATCACGCATTCCCAGCGCGACTTTGCCGCCCGCACCGGAGAGAAGGCCGAGAGCGCCGTCCAGGGAAGGGTTTCCGATCCGCCGGCCAGATAGGCCTCCACCGCCTTGGCCACGTCGGGCAGGGCGCCGGCATCCTGGCCGATTACGTTGTCGGCGATCATCGCAATCGACGCCTGGCACAGGGCGCAGCCCTGCACCTTGGCGCCGACGGCCGTCACCGTGCCGCCCTCCAGGGTCAGGTCCACCGTGATGCGGTCGCCGCAGACCGGGTTGTCGACCCGGGCGGTGACGGTCGGCGCCTCCAGCCGGGGCAGGGCGCGGCCGGACCGGGCCAGGGCGACGATCTCGTCCTGATACAGCGCGTCGCTCATTCCCCGGCCTCTCCGGTCGTTCCCCGGGCCTTCGCCAGCGCTTCCGGCGTGTCGATATCGGTCAGCACCGACTCGTCGTCGACCTCGATCTCCACCATCAGGTCCTCGTGATTGCCGATCAGGTGGCGTGCGCCGACATCGCCGGACACCCGGGCCATCTCCTCGAAGAACCGCTTGGCGAACAACACCGGATTGCCGCGCTTGCCGCGCCGGGTCGGCACGACGATGGCACGGCCCTCCACCGGGTCGAAGGCGGCGATCATCCGGTCGATGATGGCGGTGCTGACCATCGGCATGTCGCCGAGGCAGATGATGACCCCGTCCAGATCCTCGCCGACCGCGTTGAGACCGGTCTTCATGGAGGTGGACAGCCCCTCGGCATAATCCGGGTTGTAGGCGTAGGACGGCTTCAGGTCGGCAAGGCACGCCCGCACCGTGTCGGCCTCGTGGCCCAGCACCACGGTCATCGACGCCGCCTTGGACCCGGCGACCGCCTCGGCCACGTGACGCACCAGGGGCTTGCCGTCCAACTCGGCCAGCAGCTTGTTCTCCGCCCCCATCCGCCGGGACTGGCCGGCGGCGAGCACGATGGCGGCGATCTTCGGCGCCCGCGCCGTCGCGGTGTCGCCCTCGCCGCTGCTGGAGCGCCGGCGCGAGCGCGGCATCGGCCGGGTCGGAATGTCCTTCAGCAAACCGCCGACCCCCATCCGGCCGATCTCGGCCCGGCCCACGGGCACGTCGGCGATCAGCCGCTGCAGCACCCAGTCGAAGCCGTTCAGCTTGGGCGAGCGGGCGCAGCCGGGCAGGCCGACCACAGGCACGTCGCCGATCCGGCCGATCAGCATCAGGTTGCCTGGATCCACCGGCATGCCGAAATGCTCGACGATCCCGCCGGCCTGCTCGATGGCGGCGGGGACCACATCGCGCCGGTCGACCACGGCGGAGGCGCCGGAGACCAGGACCAGCCGGGCGCCCTTGTTCATCGTCTCGTCGATCGCCTTGGCCAGGGCCTCGGTGGCGTGGTCGCAGCGCACCTCGTGGCAGATCTCGCTGGCCATGCCGTGCAGCCGCGCCCGGGTGACCTCCATGGTGCTGTCGAGCACGCTCTCCTTGGTGCCGGGCAGGCGGGACTGCACCAGCCCCACCGGCGTCGACTCGTAGGGCTTCAGACGGACCATCGGCTGGTCGCGGCGGCCGATCTCCTCGGTCAGCAGCACCCGGTCGCCGGCGACGGCGAAGGAGATGATCTTCAGGGTGCCGATCATCTGGCCTTCCTCCACCGCCTGATAGGGCGGCACCAGGGCCAGGGTGATCGCCTCGTCCACCAGGTTGAAGGCTTCGAGCCGCACCGGGTCGTAGAGCACGACGCCGGCGGTCTTGGCATAGAGATTGGCGCGGCCGGTGAAGGCGGCGCTGACGGTCGTGCCCTCGCCGGCCAGGGCGGCAACCAGCCGGTCGGCGGCGGCATCCTCGGCCACGTCGCCGTCTTCCAGCCGGGCGGCGATCACGCTGGTGAAGCCGG
The DNA here is from genome assembly GCF_034377285.1 of Thalassobaculum sp. OXR-137. Lineage (NCBI taxonomy): Bacteria > Pseudomonadati > Pseudomonadota > Alphaproteobacteria > Rhodospirillales > Thalassobaculaceae > Thalassobaculum > Thalassobaculum sp. OXR-137. Next base: position 3,548,598 of record NZ_CP139715.1, read on the forward strand.
CCTCGCGCAGCAGGGCGACGTCGTCGGCGTCGAGCACGCGGCCTTTCTTCAGGCTGCGCTTCTCCAGGCGGCGGGAATGGGCCAGCACGGCCCCCTCGGCCTGCTCCAGCGGGGTGTCACCGAATATCACGGTCGATGCTCTCCAAAAGCGCCGAGGTCAGGCGGCGGCCGCCACGATCGGCTTGGCGTGCAGCACGGCGGTCAGCTCGGCCAGCACCGAGATGGCGATCTCGGCCGGCGAGACGGCGCCGATATCCAGCCCGGCGGGGGCGTGGATCCGGCCGATGGTGGCGTTGTCGAATCCCATCTCCTTCAGCCGCTCGACCCGCTTGGCATGGGTACGTCGGGAGCCCAGACAGGTGATGTAAAAGGCGTCCGACTTGAGTGCGACCTCTAGGGCCGGGTCGTCCAGCTTCGGGTCGTGGGTCAGCGTCACGATGGCCGTGCGGTTGTCCGGCTTCAGGGCTTCCATCGCCTCGTCAGGCCAGTCGTCCATCAGGGTGACGCCGGGAAAGCGTTCCGCCGTGGCGAAGCTGGCGCGCGGATCGACCACGATGACCTCGTAGCCGGCAATAGAGGCCATCGGCACCAGGGTCTGGGTGATATGCACCGCACCGACGACGATCAGCCGCAGCGGCGGGTTGTGGCAGTCGAAGAACCAGCGGGTATTGCCCAGCTCTGCCACGCCGCTCTTGTTGTCGCGCAGCCGGTCGCGGGCTTCCTTCACGACGGCGTCCGGCAGATCGCCGTCCACCTTGTCGGCATAGACCAGGGCCTGGGTCTTGCCGTCGAGGCCGTCGACCAGGGTCACCGGGGTCTTCGAGCGGCGGGCGGTCTGCAGCTTGGAGAATATGTCGGCGCGCATGGCTCAGGCCTCCATCCGCTCGACCCAGACCTGGACGTTGCCGCCGCAGGCGAGGCCCACATCCCAGGCCTGCTCGTCGCTGACGCCGAAATCCATCAGCCGCGCATCGCCGCCTTCCATAATCTCGAAGGCCTCCTTGATGACCGCGCCCTCGATGCAGCCGCCGGAGACGGAGCCGACCATGGCGCCGTCGCCGTCGATCACCAGGCGCGAGCCCACGGGTCGGGGCGAGCTGCCCCAGGTCTTCACCACGGTGGCGAGCGCCACCTTGCGGCCTTCGGACAGCCACCCTTCGGCGGTGCCCAATACGTCGTCGATGCTGGCGAACGGTGTCGGATCGGTCATGGCTCCACGCCCTCCACGGTCAGATGCGCCCGGATCTAGTGAGATTGAGACTGTCGAACCTCTTCTTCGACCCGGCGCAGGTTGGCGAGCCAGTCGTCCATCCCCTCGCGCCGGCGCAGGGACGGCCGGCCGATGGCTTCCGCCAGTTGCTCCAGGCTATCGAGAGAATGCACCGGCCGGAAGTCGTCGACATGGGGAAGGATAGCCCGCACACCCTGAGATTTGGGGGCGAAACCGTCGTAGCGCAACAAGGGATTGAGCCAAATCAGCCGTCTGCACGACTTATGGAGTCGGTCCATTTCCCCGGCCAGTCCGGCGCCGACCTCCCGGTCGAGCCCGTCGGTGATCAGCACGACAATGGCGCCCTGGGTCAGCACCCGGCGGCCCCAGAACCGGTTGAACTCGTGCAGGCAGTGGCCGATGCGGGTACCGCCGGACCAGTCGTTGACCACGTCGCCGACCTGGACCAGCGCCTCGTCCACATCCGTGTGCTTCAGGTAGCGGGTGACGTTGGTCAGCCGTGTGCCGAACAGGAAGGTGTGCACCCGGTCGCGGTCGTTGGTGATGGCGTGCATGAAATGCAGCAGCATCCGCGAGTAGCGGCTCATGGAGCCGGAGATGTCGCACAGCACCACCAGCGGCGGCCGGCGTGTGCGCTGCTTGCGGCGCTGCAGGGCGATCTCGTCGCCGCCCGAGCGCATGGTTGCCGACATGGTGCGGCGCAGGTCGAGGCGCAGGCCGTGCGGGGAGGGGCGGAAACGGCGGGTCTTGATCTCGGCGATGGGCAGGCGCATGTCGCGGATCACCTGCTTGGCGCGCAGGATTTCCTCCGCCGTCATCTTCTCGAAATCCATCTCGCGCAGCAGTTCCCGGTCCGACCAGGTCATCGCCGCGTCGAGCTCGATCTCCTCTTCCTCCGGCTCCTGCGGGTCCGCATTGCCGGGGTTCTCGGATTTCAGCGCCTCGGCCAGGCGCCGGTTCATCTCCTGGCCCTTCTCCTTGTCCTCGTCGGCATCGCCGCGGAACTCGGGCAGGATCATCTGCAGCATGCGCTCCAGCAGGCGCGGATTGCGCCAGAACACGTGGAACGCCTGGTCGAAGATCTCGCGCTGGTCGCGGCGGTTCACGAAGACCGCGTGCAGGGTCCAGTAGAAGTCGCGCCGGTTGGTGATGCCGGCCACGCGCACCGCCTCGACCGCGTCCAGCACCTTGCCGGGTCCCACGGGCAGGCCGGCCGCGCGCAGGGTGCGGCCGAAATGCATGATGTTCTGGATCAGCTTGCCGCCGCCCTCGGCCCCGGCATCGGGGAGGGAATAGTCGGGCGGGCTCAGATCGTCGGGCATGTCCGGCCCCTTACGCGACCGCCGCCGCACCCGCCAGCTCGGCCTTGATCTGGTTCAGGATGCGGGTCGCTTCGTGACCCTGGATCTTGGCGATGTCGTCCTGGTACTTCAGCAGGACGCCCAGGGAGTTCTCGATCGCCTCCGGGCTCAGCGCCAGATGGTCGAGCTGCACCAGCGCATGCACCCAGTCGATGGTCTCGGCCACGCCCGGCACCTTGAACAGGTCGAGCTTGCGCAGCTCGTGGACGAAGGCGACGACCTGCTTGGACAGGTCTTCCGGCGCGCCCGGCGCCTTCACCTTGAGGATCTCCAGCTCGCGGGCGGCCGAGGGATAGTCGACCCAGTAGTAGAAGCAGCGGCGCTTCAGCGCGTCGTGGATCTCGCGGGTCCGGTTGGAGGTGATGATCACGATCGGCGGGGTCTTGGCGACCTGCGGGCCGAGTTCGGGGATCGTCACCTGGAAGTCGGACAGCACCTCCAGCAGGAAGGCCTCGAACGGCTCGTCGGTGCGGTCCAGCTCGTCGATCAGTAGGACCGGCGCGCCGGCTTCGTCTTCCTCCAGGGCCTGGAGGATCGGACGCTTGATCAGGAAGCGCTCGTCGAAGATGTCCTTGGCCAGGGCATCGCGGTCCGCACCGCCGGCGGCCTCGGCCAGGCGGATCTCCACCATCTGGCGGGCGTAGTTCCATTCGTAGACGGCGGAGGAGACGTCGAGGCCTTCGTAGCACTGCAGGCGAATCAGCTTTCGCCCGAGGGTCTCGCTCAGCACCTTGGCGATCTCGGTCTTGCCGACGCCGGCCTCGCCCTCCAGGAACAGCGGCCGGCCCAGGCTCAGCGCCAGGTGCAGAGCCGTGGCGAGCGACCGGTCGGCGACATATCTGCCGGCGCCCAGAAGCTCGAGGGTGGCATCAACGGATTTCGGCTGCTCTAGGGCCATCGGGCAATCCATGGGAAGTGGGAGTGAGGGTCGGCTCGCCGCCGCATGGGTACGGACATAGCATTTGGACCCGCCCTCTGCCAGGGGCGGCGGCCCGACTCAATCGCTGCCGCCGGTCTCGGCCAGCTTCCCGCCGGCCTCGGTCGCGGCGAGCAGCGGGGCGATCGACGGGTGGGGAAAGCTGCGCCGGGCAACGATCGCGTAGAAGCTCTCGGTGATGTCGAGCGGGAAGGGCGCAGGGCGCACGATGCCCTGCTCGATCTCGTCTGCCAGCACCACGGCGGGGGCCGCGGCGACGCCGACGCCCTCGCGGGCGAGCAGGCGGACCATCGCCATGTCGTCCACCTCGGCGGCGATCCTCGGCGTCACCGCGAGGCGGGAGACGAGACTGTCGAATCCGGTCCGCACCGAGCTTTCGGTCGGCAGGATCATCGGTTCCCGCGCCAGGACGTCCCTCAGGCTGGCATGCTGCAGCCGTCCGGGCACGGCGTACAGGCCGACCGGCTGTCCGGCGATCCGATGGGCCACGAGATCGGCGAACCGGTCCGCCGGCGGGGCCTGGGTTGTCAGCACGATATCCAGCGCCAGGGCCTGCAGGGCCTCCAGCAGCGCCGCGTTGTTGCCGGAGGACAGGATCAGGTCGATCTCGCCCGCGGCGACGATCGGGCGCAGGAAGCGGAGCTGGAAGTTGCGCGACAGCGTCGATTGGGCGCCCAGGCGCAGGGGACGCACGGCACCGTCGCGCTGCTCGAGGGCGGCGACGAGTTCGTCGCCCGCCTGGAAGATCCGGCTGGCGTGGTCGAGGGCGATGCCGCCGGCCTCCGTGAGGACCAGCCGACGGCCGACCCGCTCGAACAGCGGATGGCCCAGCCGTTCCTCCAACTGGCGGATCTGGGTCGACAGAGCCGATTGGGACACGTTCAGACGGCTCGCCGCCTGGGTCAGGTTTCCGACCGTCGCGACTTCGTGGAAGTACCTGAGATGGTGATAGTTCATCCGATCCATGGTCGGATTATAGAACGGATTCGAAAAACGATCTGTTTTTTCGAACAGCTGGTGCAGAAGCGCTCCGAGACCGCAGTTGTGGTCCCGGAGAGTGGATATCTTACGGCCAGTACCGCCCCGTCGCGGCCACGATCATGGTGATCATGCCAAGGCCAAGGTTCACGTGGACGATCTTGCGGATCAGGACGAGCCGCGTTCCGGCCTGCTCGAAATCGCCGGCATCGACCGCGTTGCGGAACTTCGGCCAGACGGCGAAGCGCAGATGGCCGTACATCAGCATCATCAGGAGGCCGACACCGTTCATGATGTGAATGTGGATGCCGGCATTGGCGAACCCGCCCAGGACGACAAACAGCATCGCGTATCCCGTCGCCAGCAGGGTGAGCACGCTGATCGACACGAACAGGAAGAACCGGTCGAACACCCGGCGCCAGAGCCGGGGGCGTTCGGGTGCCGGCTCGATGCCGCCGACCGCCGGTCGCAAGACCACGTAGGCGAAGAACATACCGCCGACCCAGACGGTCGCGGCAACAATATGGAGGGCTAGGAGAACCGTCATCGTCATTTTGCGTTGCCTCTCATGGGCGGGGTCCAGGCCGCATGCTAGCGGCTTGGGGCGCCCTGATCGATCATTCACTCGGAGGGCGCCCGTTGGCTCACCCGTCCGACAGGACATTGGAGCCGCCATTGCCAGATACCAACCCGCCCACCCCGAAGGCTGTTCAGGAACATTTCGGTCATGCGATCAGTTCGGTCGTGGGAGACCGCCGCCTGCTCGTGCCGCTGTGGCTGCTGGCCGCTGTGGCCACCGTCTTCTTCTTCCGCGAGGCCGAGCCGTTTCTGGCACCTGTCCTGGGCAGTGCGGTGCTTGCCATCGCGCTGAGCCCGATCACCCGCTTCCTGGAGCGCAGCGTGGGCCTGGGCCGGGGGTTCGCCGCTCTGATCTCCATGGTGCTCGCCGCCGGCGTGGTGGCGGCGGCGCTGTGGATCCTGATCCCGGCCGCCGATAACTGGCAGGACAGGCTTGCCGATCTGGCGGAGCAGGCGGAACGCAAGCTGTTCCCGATCAGCAACACGATCGACGAGGTGAAGAAGGCGACGGAAAAGGTCGGCGAGGCCGCGCATCTGTCCAATGGCGACCAGCAGAGAATCGTGGTCGATACCGACGGCAGTTATCTCAGTCAGGTTCTCGGCGGCGCGCCGTTCGCCGTCATCCAGATCCTGACCACCGCGATCGTCTCGTTCTTCTTCCTGCGCGAGCGGCGCTGGCTGCTGCGCAGCGGCATCGCCTTCTTCGCCACCTACAAGGAACGCTATCGGATGGCCCAGATCGCCCGGGAAATCCGGCGCAACGTGGGCAGCTATTTTCTCATCCAGATCGCCATCTCCTCGGGCGTGGGCCTGGTGACCGCGCTGAGTTTCTGGGCCATCGGCATGCCCGCGCCGGCCACATGGGGCGGCGCCATCGCCGTGGCCAACTTCGTGCCGTTCATCGGCCCGTTCCTGATCGCCGTGATGTCCTTCGTCGGCGGCCTGGCCACCTTCGACACGCTGCAGATGTGCTTCCTGCCGCCGGCGATCGTCTTCGCCGTCAATGCGGTGGAGGAGAACGTCGTCATTCCCATGGTCATGAGCAGCCGATTCTACACCAGCCCGGTCGTGATCATCCTGGCGGTCCTGTTCGGCGCCTGGATGTGGGGAACGATCGGCGGCGTGCTGGCGGTGCCGTCCGCTGTCATCGTGCTGTCGGCCCTGCGCCGCTGGCGCGAGACCGAGGAGGTCGAGGAGGACCTGAACTCCGACGAGGTCGACGACTGATCCGGCAGGGGGTGAGCGGTGGTGGGAGAAGAACTCTCGCCGCCGCTCCCCCGACGGGAAGAATTCTGTACGGGAAAGCGTCCGGTCCGTGCGGAACCGTAACCTCGTTCGAGGCGACCCAACGAAAGAACCCCCGGCCACGCAGTGACCGGGGGGCGTTTCTGTCAGATATCGGGGTCGAGACGTGGTGGCGGCCCGTGGTCCGGGGAGCGACCGATCTCTAGCGGCGTCGGCCGGTGAGGATGCCGATGGCGACCAGACCGCCGATCAGCAGCAGCGGCGATACCGAGCTGCCGAGCTGCTCGCCCAGACGATAGGCGTCCTGTACGGCAGCGGAGGAGGCGGAGCCCGGGACGGGGCCCGCACCGGTCGGCGGGGGTGTGCCCGCCACGTTCCGCCACGCCGTGCCGGTCGCGGTCGGGTGGACGTAGCGTCGCCGGCTGGTGGCGATCATCAGCACGCCCACGGCGACGATAAACGTCACCGCGGCCCAGATCCCCAGAGACGCCGCCAGACCGACATGGTTGGCGGTTTCGATCACCGCCGCCGAGAGGCCGAGACCGGCGGCTCCCAGCAGCAGAGTCGTGCCCGCAAACGCGATGAGCCCGCGCCGAAAAGCCAGAGCGGCTTCGGCGCGGGCGATGGCTGTGAGCCCGGAGAGCATCGGGAACCGCCTAGCGGCGCGACCACATGCCGAGCAGCATGCCGACGCCGAAGGCCGCCAGAACGGAGGTGGTCGGGTTGGCGACGATCACGCCGTTGACCTTCTCGTGGGCTTCCTCGGCCTGGTCGCGGACCTCGCCGGCGGCGGCGCGGGCGCGGTCGGCGGTCTCGTACGCCTTCTGGCGTACGCCGTCCCGCACGGCCGCGGAGCCGTGGGTGGCAAGGGAGGAGACGGCGTCGGTCAGCCCTTTGAGGTCCTCTCGCAGCACGCGGAGCTGCTCCTCGACATTTGCTTCGGACGCCTTAGCGGCTTGGGCCGATTGACTCGCTTGAGACATCGTGGATGCTCCTGATTGGGTGAAAGCTGACAAGGGAACGTTTCAGCCGCCCATCGGTTTCATGTTGGGGACGATGTCCCTGAAGGAATCCCAAGTTCGTGTATGCTGATCGATAGTCTTATCGGTTTGTGTGGCGGGCAAGATGACGCAACAGGAGCCGATCATGGCCGACACACCCGCACCGGAGGCCCGCAGCCGCCGCCGCTTCAGCGATGCGACCGCCCTGGCCGCCGCCCTGCGGCCGAGCTATCCGGTCTATTGCTTCCGGCCGCACAAGGTCCGGGCCGTCGCCCGGCATTTTGTGGCGACCTTTCCGGGCAAGGTCGTCTACGCGGTGAAGTGCAATATCGAGCCGCGTGTGCTCGGCTGGCTGGCCGAGGCCGGGGTGACCGCCTTCGACACCGCCTCCCTGACCGAGATCGCCGCGGTGCGGGAGCGGCTGCCCGATGCCGACGCCCTGTTCATGCACCCGGTGAAGAGCCGTGCCGCCATCCTGGCCGCCGACCGGGTCTACGATGTGTCGACCTACTGCGTCGATTCCATGGCCGAGCTGGAGAAGGTGCTGCAGGTCGCCCGGCGCCGCGACCTGAAGATCTTCGTGCGCGTCGCCACCCCCGGTGGCGGGGCGGCGTTCGAGCTGTCGATCAAGTTCGGCGCCACCCAGGCCGAGGCGGTGGAGATCCTCGACCGGGTGGCGGAGGAGGGGCTGCAGGCCGGCATCGCCTTCCATATCGGCTCGCAATGCCTGAACCCGCGCGCCTTCCGCACCGCCTTCGCCGTCATCGCCGAGGTATGGCGCGGCACCAAGGCGGATGTGCGCGAGATCGACGTGGGCGGCGGTTTTCCCGTCGCCTATGCCGGCCAGCCGGTGCCGCCGCTGGAGGATTTCGTCACCGAGATCGTCGAGGGACGACGCGAGGCGGGGATCGACGAGGATGTCGCCCTGCTGTGCGAGCCCGGCCGCGCGCTGGTGGCCGACGGCTGCTCGATGCTGTGCCAGGTGCATCTGCGCAAGGGCGACCGGCTCTATCTGAACGACGGCGTCTACGGCAATCTGTCGGAACCGTACTGGTCGCGGGTGCGTTTACCGGCACGACTGATCCGGCCGGACGGTATCAACGGCGGGCCCAGCGATGCGCCGATGCAGGACTTCACGATCTTCGGTCCGACCTGCGACGGCAACGACCTTCTGCCCACCCCGTTCCGGCTACCGGCGGACGTGGCGGAGGGCGATTGGATCGAGGTTGGTCAGATCGGAGCCTATGGAGCGGCCCTTGCGACACGATTTAACGGCTTCTTCGCCGACGCGCAGGTTGAACTCGGCGACGAACCGCCGGACACTGCCTAACGATCTTAAAGTCTATTGGGTTTCCGACCATGCGTCCTAGCGCTGGCAGCTTTCCCTTCACCGACCACAACGGCACGGTCTGGCTCGCATTCCAGGATTTCGGCGAGCGCTCGCGCGAGCGTGTGGTGGTCTGCGTCCACGGTCTGACCCGCAACGGCCGGGACTTCGACCGGCTGGCCATCGCCATGGCCAAGGATTACCGGGTGGTCGAGGTCGACATCGCCGGCCGTGGCCGATCCGGCTGGCTGGCCGACAAGACCGAGTACAACTACACCACCTACCTGAAGCACATGGATGCGTTCTTCCAGTATCGCGGCCTGGAGGAATGCGACTTCATCGGCACCTCCATGGGCGGGATCATCGGCATGATGCTGGCCGCCCGCGAGGAGTCGCCGATCCGCCGGCTGATCCTCAACGATGTGGGGCCGGTGATCTCCGGCGAGGCGCTGAGCCGGCTGGGCACCCATGTGGGCGAGGACCCACGCTTCAAGAACCTCCAGGAGGCGGCCGCCTACTTCAAGGAGGTCTATGCGGATTTCGGGATCCCCGACGACCTCGCCTGGTCCGACCTGACCCTGCATTCTGCGATCCGCCAGGAGAACGGCACCTACGCGCTGCATTACGATCCGGCCATCGGCGACGTGTTCACCGAGGACATGCCCGACGTGAAGCTTTGGGACATCTGGGACAACGTGCGCTGCCCGACCCTGGTGCTGCGCGGCGAGCACTCCGAGATCCTGACCCGCGAGACCGCCGAGCGGATGACGCGGTCCGGCCCAAAGGCCGAGGTCGTGGAGTTTCCCGGCGTCGGCCATGCGCCGTCGCTGATGACCGAGGAGCAGATCAAGGTCGTCCACGACTGGCTGCGCTCGTTCGACGAGAAAGACGAGGAGGACGACCTCGCCGATGCCGGTTGAGATCGGCGTCCAGCCGTTCCGCCAGCGTTTTCCCTGGATCGGTGGGGATCTTCAGACCCTGCGGGATGTGATCGTCGGCGGTAGCGAGCCGGTACCGGCGGCGCATACCGAGGCGCAGCGCTTCGAGATGCCGGACGGGACCGGCGATACCCTGACCGGAGTTCTCGACCGGCCGGCACGTCCGGTGGACGGGCTGCCTCTGGTGGTGCTGATCCACGGTCTCACCGGTTCGGCGGAGAGCACCTATGTGCGGCGCTCGGCGCGGTCTTTCCTGGAGGCGGGGTTCGTCACCCTGCGCCTCAACCTGCGCGGCGCCGGCACGAGCCGGCCGCTCTGCCGTCAGCAGTACCATTCCGGCCGCAGCGCCGACCTTGCGGCGGTGATCGACCGGCTCCAGGGGCCGGACGGCATCGCGGCGGAGGGGGTGACCCTGGTCGGCTGGTCCCTGGGCGCGAACATGCTGCTCAAGGCCGTGGCGGAGTTCGGAGCCGGGAAGCGGGTGCGGGGCGCGGTGGCGATCTCCGCGCCGATCGACTTGGCGGCCACGGCCCGGCATTTCACCGCGCGCCGCAACACCGTCTATCACCGCCATCTGCTGGCCGCGATGCGGGCGGAGATGGCGGCGGTCCCGGGCGGGCTGGCGCAGAGCGATCGGGCGCGGCTGGCGGCGGTTCGGTCGGTGATCGCCTTCGACGACGCGTTCACCGCGCCGCGCAACGGGTTCGCCGATGCGGCGGACTATTACGCGCGGAATTCGGCGAGCGGCTTCCTGGCGCGGATCGCAGTGCCGACCCGGGTGATCCACGCCCTGGACGATCCGTGGATCCCGCCGGAGATGTATCGCGCGGTGGATTGGGAGCGCTGCCCCGCGGTGCACGCCACCCTGACCCGCCACGGCGGCCATGTGGGCTTCCACGGGCAGCAGGGCGTCTGGTCGGATGCGGAGGCCGTGCGGTTTCTTGCGGGTCTCTGAACCTAACACAAGAACACTCCCCGGCCTTGTGCCGGGGCGAGGCGGGGGACCGGACGGGCGTCGAAGGTTTCTCCCCTGAACCACGCCTGCTGACACCTTGCCCCGGCACAAGGCCGGGGAGTGAGGTGAGGGAGGAAAGGGGGAGAGCGCTCCCCCCTATTTCAGCCGCTTGGCCGCCTCGACGGCGAAGTAGGTGAGAATCCCGTCGGCGCCGGCGCGCTTGAAGCCCATCAGGCTCTCCATCATCGCCCGCTCGCCGTCGATCCAGCCGCGCTCGGCCGCGGCCATGATCATCGAATACTCTCCCGATACCTGATAGGCGTAGGTCGGCACCCCGAACGTGTCCTTCACCCGGCGCACGATGTCGAGATAGGGCATGCCCGGCTTCACCATCACCATGTCCGCACCCTCGGCGATGTCCAGCGCCACCTCGCGCAGGGCCTCGTCGGAATTGGCCGGATCCATCTGGTAGGTCGATTTCGACGCCGAGCCCAGGGTCGAGGCCGACCCCACCGCCGCGCGGAACGGCGCGTAGAAGCCCGAGGCGTACTTCGCCGCGTAGGACATGATCAGCACGTTCTGGAACCCGGCCTCGTCGAGCCCCTTGCGGATCGCGCCGACCCGGCCGTCCATCATGTCCGACGGCGAGATGATGTCGCAGCCGGCACTGGCCTGCAGCACCGACTGGCGGACCAGGATCTCCACCGTCTCGTCGTTCAGGATGGAGCCGTCCTCCAGCAGCCCGTCATGGCCGTGGCTGGTGAACGGGTCGAGGGCGGCGTCGCACATCACGCCGAGGGTCGGCACGGCGTTCTTCACCGCCTCGACCGCCTGGCAGACCACGTTGTTGTCGGCCACGGCGTAGCTGCCCTGGGCGTCCTTCAGCTCGCCTTCCACATAGGGGAACACGCCCATGACCGGGATGCCGAGATCGGCCGCCTCGCGTGCCACCTCGGCCAGCTCCGACACGGAATAGCGCATCACGCCCGGCATGCTCTCCACGGGAATCCGCGGTTGGTCGCCGGCATGGACGAAGACCGGCCAGATCAGGTCGTTCACACTCAGCGCGTTCTCCGCCACCATCCGGCGCGACCAGTCGGCCTGGCGCGGCCGGCGCAGGCGGGTGGTCGGATAGCCGGTGGACGGCGCGATCAGGGTCTTGGGGCGGCCGTTGAAGGGCATGGCGTCCTCGTTCGTCTTGTTGTTGCGCCTGAGTGTAAGCGTCCCATCTAGCGATGCAACGGCGCCGACGCCCGGTTGACCTTGGGGCACCGTTGACTTGCCGCGGCGCGGTTCAGAATATCCCGCGCCGCCCCGGTCGGTAAGCCACGCACCGCATGCCCGGCCCGACAGCCGCTCGGAAACAACCCCGGCGCAACCCCGCAGGAGGGACTCAGATGGACTTCCAACTCAGCGAAGAGCAGCGCGCGATCCAGGATATGGCCCGCTCCTTTGCCGCCGAGCGGCTGGCGCCGAACGCGGCCGAATGGGACGAAAAGGCCCATTTCCCGGTCGATGTGCTGAAGGAACTGGCGGAGTTGGGCCTCGGCGCGATCTATGTGCGCGACGATGTCGGCGGCTCGGGGCTCGGCCGGCTCGACGCGGCGATCGCCTTCGAGGAACTGTCGGCCGGCTGCGTGTCCACCGCGGCATTCCTGTCGATCCACAACATGGTCGCCTGGATGGTCGACAGCTACGGCAGCGATGAGATCCGCCAGCGCTTCTTGCCGAAGCTCGCGTCCATGGAGCAGATCGCCAGCTACTGCCTGACCGAGCCGGGGGCCGGGTCCGACGCGGCGGCGCTGAAGACCCGGGCGGAGAAGGTCGGCAATTCCCACTACGTGCTGAACGGCGGCAAGGCCTTCATCTCCGGCGGCGGCACCAGCGACGTCTATGCCGTGATGTGCCGTACCGGCGAGGAGGGACCCAAGGGCATCTCCTGCATTCTGGTGGAGAAGGACACGCCGGGACTTTCGTTCGGCGAGAACGAGAAGAAGCTCGGCTGGAACAGCCAGCCGACCGCCATGGTCAATTTCGACGACTGCAAGGTGCCGGCGGAGAATCTGGTCGGGGCCGAGGGGCAGGGGTTCCGCATCGCCATGGCCGGACTGGACGGCGGGCGAATCAACATCGCCGCCTGTTCGCTGGGCGGCGCGCGGGCGGCGCTGGACGCTTCCCTGGCTTACGTGAAGGACCGCAAGGCCTTCGGCCAGGCGATCGCCGACTTCCAGGCGACCCAGTTCCGCCTCGCCGACATGGCGACCGAGCTGGAGGCCGCCCGGCTGATGGTGCACCGGGCCGCGGCGAGTCTCGACGCGAAATCTCCCGAGGCCACCCAGCACGCCGCCATGGCCAAGCGCTTCGCCACCGATATCGGCTACCGCATCGTCGACGAGGCATTGCAGCTTCATGGCGGTTACGGGTACCTGAAGGACTACCCGATCGAGCGGCTGCTGCGGGACCTGCGCGTGCATCGGATCCTGGAAGGGACCAACGAGATCATGCGGGTCATCATCGCCCGCAAGCTGCTGGCCAATTGAGACCACCCATATCTGACCCCTGCCGGAGACGGACGTGAGCGACGAGATCAAGTTTTCCACCGATGGCGGCCTCGCGACCGTCGAGATGACCCGTCCCAAGGCGCTGAACGCCCTGACCCATGGCATGGTCAAGGAGATGGCGGCCAAGCTCGAGGACTGGGAGCATGACGACGCCATCGGCGCCGTGGTGATCAAGGGCGAGGGCGAGAAGGCGTTCTGCGCCGGCGGCGACGTCCGCGCGGTGTGGCGGTCGGTGAAGGAAGACAACGGCGGCGAGCCGTCGGAACTCTCCAAGTGGTTCTTCTTCGACGAGTACCGGCTGAACCACCAGATCCACGCCTTCTCAAAGCCCTTCGTGGCGCTGCTGGACGGCGTGACCATGGGCGGCGGCGTCGGGGTGTCGATCCACGGCTCGCACCGCATCGCCACCGAGCGGCTGATGTTCGCCATGCCGGAGACGGCGATCGGCCTGTTCCCGGATGTGGGCGGCGGCTGGTTCCTGCCGCGCCTGCCGGGCGAGACCGGAACCTATCTGGCGCTGACCGGGGCGCGTCTGGATGCTGCCGGCGCCTGCGCGCTGGGCATCGCCACGCACTACGTTCCGTCGAGCCGCCTGGAAGGGTTCGAGGCCCAACTCGCCTCCGCCCTGGCCATCGGCGCCCAGGGCCGTACCGCGGTGAACGACGTGCTGGAGCGGCTGTCGGAGCCGGCCGGCGAGGACCCGCTGGCGCCGCACCGGGCGCTGATCGACGCGTGCTTCAAGCCGAACTCCGTCGAGGAGATCATCGACGCCCTGTCGGCGGACGGATCCGACTTCGCCATCGAGACCCGCGACAGCCTGCTGCACAAGTCGCCGACCAGCCTGAAGATCAGCCTGGAACTGATGCGCCGCGGCCGGGAGGCCTCGAACCTCGCCGACGTGCTGCTGCTGGAATACCGGCTGTCCCAGGCCTGCATGGCCGGGCACGATTATTACGAGGGCATCCGATCGGTGCTGGTCGACAAGGACCACGATCCGAAATGGCAGCCGGCCACCCTGGCGGAGGTCGGAGACGACATCGTGGCGGCGCATTTCAAAGCGCCCGCGCAAGGGGACTGGTCCCTGGCTTGACCGCGCGCCGGGGAGCCTTGAGCATGGCCGGCACGCAGTAGCGACAAGAACACTTGGGTCCTTGGGAGGGACGACATGGCGACGATCGGTTTCATCGGGCTCGGCAACATGGGCCTGCCCATGGCCATCAATCTGGTCAAGGCGGGGCACGCGGTGCGCGGCTTCGATCTGTCATCGGATCAGATGAACGCCCTCAAGGACTCGGGCGGAGAGATCGCGGGTTCGGCGGCGGAATGTGCCGAGTCGGTGGAGGTGGTCGTCACGATGCTCCCCGCCGGCCCCCAGGTGAAGGCCGTCTACGGCGAGTCGATTCTCGCAAAGGTAGCGGAGGGGACGCTGCTTATCGATTGCTCGACGATCGATGTGGCGACCGCCCGCGAGGTCGCCGGGCAGGCCGCCGAAAAGGGGCTGGAGATGATCGACGCGCCGGTCTCCGGCGGCACGACCGGGGCCGAGGCCGGGACCCTGACCTTCATGGTCGGCGGATCCGAAGCGGCGTTCGAGCGGGCCAAGCCGATCCTTGAGGCGATGGGCAAGACCATCGTGCTGACCGGCGACAGCGGCACCGGCCAGGCCGCCAAGGTCTGCAACAACATGATGCTGGCGATCAACATGATCGGCCAGTGCGAGGCCTTCGCAATGGCGGAAAAGCTGGGCTTGGACACCGCCAAGCTGTTCGCCATCAGCGCCAAATCCTCCGGTCAGAGCTGGGCCATGACCACCTACTGTCCGGTGCCGGGCCTCGTCGAGACCGCGGCGTCCAACCGTGGCTTCAAGCCGGGGTTCTCGGCGGCGATGATGCTCAAGGATCTGGGCCTGTCTCAGGACGCGGCCGAGCAGGTGCATGCCCAGACTCCGCTCGGTGCGGAAGCCCTGCAATTGTTCCGGGACTTTGTCGACCGGGGCAACGCCGATGTCGATTTCTCGGGCATCATCAACATGATCCGGGGCGATGGTGATTTCTAATTAACTGAAACGAGTTGCGTGTGTAGACGTGTTGGTCTAGACCCGTTGGTGGATGCGCGTCTCCGATGGTACCGGTTGCAGGGGCGAGTAGCGGCGGGATTATGGCGATGACAATGACGGATGATGTGACGGACCTTCGCCGCGAGTATTTGGATGCGATCAAGCTGATCGAACGTCTTCACCGCCAGTTTCTGGAAGTGGTGAAGACCGAGCTGGATCGTATCGGCGTCGAGGACATCAATAACATTCAGGCGCTGATCCTGTTCAATATCAGCGACGAAGAGCTGACGGTCGGCGAACTCACGAACCGCGGCTACTACCTGGGCTCCAACGTGTCGTACAACGTGCGCAAGATGGTCGAGAACGGCTATCTGGTGCAGGAGCGCTCCACCCATGACCGCCGTTCGATCCGCGTGCGTCTGTCCGACAAGGGCCTGGCGCTGTGCAAGGAGATCGACGCCATGTTCGAGCGCCATGCCAAGGCGCTGCCGGGCGTGCCGGTCGAGGCGGGCAACCTTAAGGTCGCCAGCACGTCCTACCGCGATCTCGAGCGGTTCTGGATCTCGCTGCTGAATTTCGGCCTGCGCGGCGTCTGAGACTTTCCGGCCGTTCAGGCCTCTTCCAGTCTGCCAGTTGCCTGACACTTTCCGAGACCCGGCCGGGCGAGAGCCCTTTGGCCGGTTTTCTCTTGGACAGGGCTTGGGCGCTTTTCTAGAGTGCGCCGCATCGCGCCCTGGGCTCTGTTGCCAGGGACGCGCGGATCCGCGCCGGCCGGCGCGTCACCTGTTGTAGCCGAGGAACTCGATGCGCCTGTCCCGCTATTTCCTGCCGACCATGAAGGACACGCCCCGCGAGGCGGAGATCGTGTCGCACCGCCTCATGCTGCGGGCGGGAATGATGCAGCAGTCCAGCGCCGGCATCTATTCCTGGCTCCCGCTCGGCTTCAAGGTGCTGAAGCGGATCGAGCAGATCGTGCGCGAGGAGCAGAACGCCGCGGGCTGGAACGAGGTCCTCATGCCGACCATCCAGCCAGCGGACCTGTGGCGCGAAAGCGGCCGTTACGACGATTACGGCAAGGAGATGCTCCGCATCACCGACCGGCACGAGCGCGACATGCTCTACGGGCCGACCAACGAGGAGCAGATCACCGACATCTTCCGCACCCATGTGCGCAGCTACAAGGAGCTGCCGGGCCGGCTCTATCACATCCAGTGGAAGTTCCGCGATGAGGTGCGTCCCCGTTTCGGCGTGATGCGCGGCCGCGAGTTCCTGATGAAGGACGCCTATTCCTTCGACCTGGATCTCGAGACGGCCAAGGCCAATTACAATCGCCAGTTCGTCGCCTATCTGCGCACGTTCGACCGGCTCGGCCTGAAGGCGATCCCGATGGCGGCCGACAGCGGCCCGATCGGCGGCGACATGAGCCACGAGTTCATCATCCTGGCCGAGACCGGCGAGAGCGAGGTGTTCTGCCATAAGGACTGGCTGACCACCGACGCGGTGCCGGCCGATGTCGACTACGAGGGAGACCTGCAGCCGATCGTCGACGCCTGCCTGGCGCGCTATGCCGCCACCGACGAGAAGCACGATGCGGCCGCCTGTCCGGTCGAAGCGGCGGATCTGGTGAACACCCGCGGCATCGAGGTCGGCCACATCTTCTATTTCGGCACCAAGTATTCCGATCCGATGGGCGCCAAGGTGGCGGGACCGGACGGCAAGGACACCGTGGTCCATATGGGCTCCTACGGCGTCGGCGTCTCCCGTCTGGTCGGCGGCATCATCGAGGCGTGCCACGACGAGAACGGCATCGTCTGGCCGGAAGAGGTGGCACCGTTCCACATCGGCCTGGTCAACCTGAAGGTCGGCGACGCCGCCTGCGACGCCGCCACCGAAGACCTGTATGCCAAGCTCGGCAAGGCCGGGGTCGAGGTGCTGATGGACGACAGCAACGACCGGCCGGGCGCCAAGCTGGCCACCATGGACCTGATCGGACTGCCCTGGCAGATCGTCGTCGGGCCGCGCGGACTCGCCAACGGCGTGGTCGAGGTTAAGAACCGCAAGTCGGGCGAGCGCGAGGAGATGTCGCCGGAGGCCGCGCTGAACCGGTTCGCCGGCTGAGCGGAGGCCCGGAGACCATGGCGCGCGCCACGATCTCGCCGCATATGGCGCCGACAGTGCGCGCCTCACACAGAGGGCGGGCATGATTTTCGGGGCTTTCGAGCGAATGGTGGCGATGCGCTATCTGCGGGCGCGCCGCCAGGAGGGATTCATCTCGGTCATCGCCGGGTTCTCCCTTCTCGGTATCGGGCTCGGGGTCGCGACCCTGATCATCGTCATGAGCGTTATGAACGGGTTCCGGGCCGAGCTGATCGGCCGGATCCTGGGTCTGAACGGCCATGCCGGGATCTATGCCGTGGACGGCTCCATCGAGAACTACGACCAGCTCGTGGTCGAGGCGGCCTCCGTGCCGGGCGTGTTCAGCGTCACGCCCCAGGTCGAAGGCCAGGCGATGCTGACCGCCAACGGCGTCGCCTCGGGCGGTGCCGTGCGCGGCATGCGGCCCAGCGACCTCAAGGCCAAGCCGCTGATCGCCGACAACATCACCGCCGGGAGCCTCGATGATTTCGAGGGCAAGGACGCGGTGGTGTTGGGCACCCGGCTGGCCAATCGGATGGGGCTGCGACTCGACGACCGGGTCACCCTGATCTCCCCGAGCTCCGCCGTCACCGTCGTCGGCAGCGTGCCGCGCATGAAGGCCTATCAGGTCGTCGCGCTGTTCGAGGTCGGGATGTACGAATACGACAACAGCTTCGTCTACATGCCGCTAGAGGCCGCCCAGGTGTTCTTCCAGAAGGGCGATTCGGTGAACGCGCTGGAGATCTTCACCGTCGATCCGGATTCCCTCAAGGAGGTCCGGCTGAACATGGTCCAGGCGCTGCCGGCGGAAGTGTATTTCCGCGACTGGCAGCAGCAGAACAGCAGCTTCTTCAACGCGTTGCAGGTCGAACGCAACGTCATGTTCCTGATCCTGACGCTGATCATCCTGGTCGCCGCCTTCAACATCATCAGCTCGATGATCATGCTGGTGAAGGACAAGGGCAGGGACATCGCCGTGCTGCGGACCATGGGCGCGTCGCGCGGCATGATCACCCGGATCTTCTTCATGACCGGCGCCAGCATCGGCGTGCTCGGAACCCTCGTCGGCGCCGCCCTGGGGCTGGTGTTCATCCTGAACATCGAAGCGATCCAGGACTGGGTGGAAGCCCTGTTCGGCACCTCGGTCTTCCCGCCGGAGGTCTACTTCCTGACCAACGTGCCGGCCAAGATGGATCCGACCGAGGTGATCCTGGTGATCGCCATGGCCCTGGGCCTCAGCTTCGCCGCGACGATCTACCCGGCGTGGCGCGCGGCCCGCGTCGATCCGGTCGAGGCCCTGCGCTATGAATGAGCCGCTGATGCCGCCGCCGTCGTCGCCTCGTCCCCAGTCCAAGGACGGCAAGGCGCTGGTACTGGAAGGGGTGACCCGTGTCTTCGGCATGGGCGACCAGTCCCTGCGGGTGCTGCGCGGCATCGATCTCACCCTGAACGAGGGTCAGATGGTCGCCCTGGTCGGCCCCTCGGGTGCGGGCAAGTCGACCCTGCTGCACATCGCCGGCCTTCTGGAGCAGCCGACCAGCGGCAAGGTGATCGTCGGCGGGCGCAACTGCGCCGAGCTCGGCGACAGCGAGCGCACCCGCTTCCGCCAGCGCACGATCGGTTTCGTCTACCAGTTCCATCACCTGCTGCCCGAGTTCTCGGCCCGCGAGAACGTCATGATCCCGCAGATGATCGCCGGCCTGTCCAGGCGCGAGGCGCGGGAGCGGGCGGATCAGCTTCTGAACATGGTGGGGCTGAGCGAGCGGGCGAGCCATCGTCCGGCCCGGCTGTCGGGCGGCGAGCAGCAGCGGGTGGCGATCGTCCGCGGCATCGCCAATGTGCCGCGCGTTCTTCTGGCGGACGAGCCCACCGGAAATCTGGATCCCCAGACGGCGGCGGACGTGTTTGCCCAGCTCACCCACATCGTGAAGGGGACGGGCCTGTCCGCGCTGATCGCCACCCATAACCTGGATCTGGCGGCCCAGATGGACCGGGTGGTGGAACTCCGCGACGGGCGCCTGGTCGAGCGGACGCTCTGAGCGGGCTCAGCCGAGGCCGTTGGCCCGCTTGATCTTGGCGAATTCGAGTTTCGCCCCGGTCAGGTCGGCATCGGAGAAGTCGGCGCCGTCGAACACGCATCCGGCAAAGTTGACGCCATTCAGCTTCGCGCCCCGAAACCGTGCGAACAGGCTGCGGCCGGTCTTGATGCCCTCGGGGCCGATGATCTCGGCGTCTTCCACCCGCGTGCTGATGAAGACCGCACCGGCCATCACGGCGCCGGCGAAGTTGGTGCCCGAGGCGCGGGCGAAGGAGAAATCGGTCTCCTCCAGGTTGGCGCCCTGGAACGAGCTGAGGAAAAGCTCGGATCGCACGAAGGCGGCACCCCGAAGATTGGCGCCGTCGAAGCAGACGCCGCGCACGTCGCAGCTCGAGAAGTCCAGCTCCTCCAGATCGAAATCCTTGAAGTTGGCGCGGGAGCCCATGGCGCCGTTGCTGGCGATCCACTTGCTGTGCTCGCGCAGCATGACCTCGATCTCGCCGGGCAACGGCCGCTGACTGTCGCGGTGGATCGCGCCCATCATGTTCGCGGTCTCGATATTCGCCTTCGACAGGTCGACATTGCGCAGGTTGGCGTCGGTCAGGTTGGCCCCGGACAGATCCGCGCCGTCCAGGTTCGTTCCGGTCAGGTTGGCGTTCTTCAGGTTGCAGCCGGTCAGGTCCGCGCCGGACAGATCCGCGCCCGCCAGATTGACAGCGTGCAGCACCACGTCGTGGAACACCGCGCCCTTGGCGCTGGCCATGGCCATATTGGCTTCGGAGATGTTGGCCTCGGACAGGTCCGCGCCGTCGAGCGTGGCGTCGGCGAGGCTGGCGTTGCGCTTGACCTCCTCGCCCCATTGCAGGATGTGGCCGGGCCGCAGATCGGCCGCGCGCAGTTTCGCACCCGTCAGGTTGGCCAGGGTGAAATTCGCGCCGCGCAGGTCGGCCTTGTTCAGGCAGGCATTGCGCAGGTTGGCGGCGGAGAAATCGCACGCGAACAGGTCGGCCTGGGAGAGGTCCGTGTCCTCCAGGGACGCCCGCGTCATGGTCGAGCCGAACAGGGTCGCCTGGTGCAGGTTGAGCCCTGCCAGGTCGCGGCCGTCCAGCTTCGCCGACTTGATCATGCAGCGGCGCCCGCCCGGCTCGCCGCGCAGGTACGCGACATGGGCGCGAAAAACCGACTGGATATCGTTCGGTGTGGTGGACGGTTCCAATTGCTCTGCGACGGACATGTCGGCAAACACCTCCCTAGTCAGGACGTGTACCTTGCCCGAACAGACTTAAAACTGTCTTAACTTGGCCGCCTGACTCGTCAAAAAATCAATTCAATTATAGTGATTTAGCGCGTATTTTAACTATATTCTCGACAGACTGAGCGAGCGTACAACGCCGCGGCAGCAAGGGGTTAGGCCTGCGGGCCTCCGGCGATTCCCGAGCCCGGTTGTGCGGTGGCGGGATCCCGGCGGACCCGTCCGCCGTCGGTTTCGACGTTCGCCGTGACACCGCGCCGGGCGGTATGGGAAGATCGGTGTTCCCTCCGGAGGCCCCCGCATGACCCACGCCGATTTCGTCCATCTCCGTGTGCATTCCGCCTATTCCCTGGCGGAAGGGGCGATTCACGCCAAGCAGCTCGTGAAGCTGGCAAAGCAGAACAACATGCCCGCCGTCGCCATGACCGACAGCGGCAACATGTTCGGCGCGCTGGAATTCGCGGTGACGGCGTCGGGCGAGGGGGTGCAGCCGATCGTCGGCGTGCAGCTCAACATCCGCCGGCCGGTCGACACCGAACAGCGCGGCCTGCGGGTCGTCGGCGGCCGCGACGTGCTGCCGGACCAGCTCCCGCTGATCGCCCAGAACGAGGCCGGCTACCGCAACCTGATGAGCCTGGTCAGCCGGGCCTTCCTCGACGGCACGGGGGAGGAGGCGCCGCAGATCTCCCTGGACGACATGGAGGGGCGCACCGACGGCCTGATCGCCCTCACGGGCGGCCTGAAGGGCGGCCTGGGCCGGTTGCTGCTGGAGGGGCGCCGCACCGACGCGGAGGCCATGCTGACGCGGCTGGAGGCCCTGTTCCCGGGGCGGCTCTATATCGAGCTGCAGCGCCACTTCCTGGAGGACGAGAACCGGATCGAGGGACCGCTGATCGACCTCGCCTATGCCCGCGATCTGCCGCTGGTGGCGACCAACGACGTGTTCTTCGCCGATCCGGGCATGCACGAGCCCCAGGACGTGCTGCTGTGCATCGCCCAGAGCACGACCATCGGCAATCCCAAGCGCTGGCGCGTGACCCCGCATCACCGCTTCAAGACGGCGGAGGAAATGCGCGAGCTGTTCGCCGACCTGCCGGAGGCGCTCGACAACACTCTCGTCATTGCCCGGCGCTGCGCGGTGATGCCGGAGAAGCTGGCGCCGATTCTACCGCGCTTCGACACCGAGGGCGGCCGCACCGAGGCCGAGGAACTGCGCGCCCAGGCCGAGGGGGGGCTGGAAGGCCGGCTCGCCGCGCATGTCTATACCCCCGAGATGGACGCGGCGGCCCGCGAGGAGGCGGCGAAGCCGTATCGCGAGCGGCTGGCGATGGAGCTCGGGATCATCGAGCAGATGGGCTTCCCCGGCTACTTCCTGATCGTGTCGGACTTCATCAAATGGGCGAAGGCCAAGAACATCCCGGTCGGGCCGGGCCGCGGATCGGGTGCCGGCTCGCTCGTCGCGTATTCGCTGCTGATCACCGATCTGGACCCGCTGCGCTGGGGGCTGCTGTTCGAGCGCTTCCTGAACCCCGAACGCGTGTCCATGCCCGACTTCGACATCGACTTCTGCCAGGACCGCCGCGACGAGGTGATCCGCTACGTGCAGGAGAAATACGGCCGCGACCGGGTCGCCCAGATCATCACCTTCGGTAAGCTCCAGGCCCGTGCCGCCCTGCGCGACGTCGGCCGGGTCCTGGAAATGCCCTACGGCCAGGTCGACCGGATCTGCAAGCTGGTGCCGAACAATCCGGCCAATCCGGTCACCCTGGAACAGGCGCTGCAGACCGAGCAGGAGCTGCGGGCGCAGCGCGACGCCGACGAAAACGTCGCCAACCTGATCAAGACCGCGCTCAAGCTGGAGGGGCTGTACAGAAACTCCTCGACCCACGCCGCCGGCGTGGTGATCGGCGACCGGCCGCTCGACCATCTGGTGCCGCTCTACCGCGACCCGCGCTCCGACATGCCGGTCACCCAGTTCAACATGAAATGGGTCGAGCAGGCGGGGCTGGTGAAGTTCGACTTCCTGGGCCTGAAGACGCTGACCGTGCTGCAGCGGGCCGTCGATCACCTGAAGGAGCGGGGGATCGAGATCGACCTGTCCCAGGTGCCGCTCGACGACGGGCCGACCTACGCCATGCTGGCCAAGGGCGAGAGCACCGGCGTGTTCCAGTTGGAAAGTTCGGGCATGCGCGACGTGCTGCGCCGCCTGCGCCCTGACCGCTTCGAGGACATCATCGCGCTCGTGGCCCTGTACCGGCCGGGCCCGATGGCCAACATCCCGAAATACATCGCCTGCAAGCACGGCGAGGAGCAGCCGGACTACATGCACCCGGTTCTGGAGCCGGTGCTGAAGGAGACCTTCGGCATCATGATTTACCAGGAGCAGGTGCAGCAGGCGGCCCAGCGGCTCTCGGGCTACACGCTGGGCGGCGCCGACCTGCTGCGCCGGGCCATGGGTAAGAAGATCAAGGAGGAGATGGACGCCCAGCGCGAGAAATTCGTGAACGGCGCCGTCGAGCAGGGCGTGGATAAGGGTCAGGCCAGCGGCATCTTCGACCAGATCGCCGCCTTCGCCGGTTACGGCTTCAACAAGTCCCACGCCGCCGCCTATGCCCTGGTCAGCTATCACACCGCCTATCTGAAGGCGAACTACCCGGTCGAGTTCCTGGCCGCGTCGATGACCTATGACATGGGGAACACCGACAAGCTGAACGTGTTCCGTCAGGAATTGCAGAAGCTTAAGATCGAACTCCTGCCGCCGGACATCAACAAGTCGCGCCGCGATTTCGCGGTCGAGAAGCTGGAGGACGGCCGCTACGGCATCCGCTATGCCCTTGCCGCCGTGAAGAATGTCGGCGGCTCGGCCATGGACGCGCTGGTGGAGATGCGCGAGGCGGACGGCCCGTTCAAGAGCCTGTCCGACTTCGCCGACCGGGCCGACCCGACCCAGGTCAACAAACGTCTGCTGGAGAATCTGGTCCGCGCCGGTGCCTTCGATCAACTTCATAAGAACCGCGCGGAACTATTTGAAAGCCTTGAGACAGTCGTGCGTCACGTCAGCCTCGCGGCGAGCGAGCGCAAGTCCAACCAGGTGAGCCTCTTCGCCGTCGACGGCGGCACTCCGCAGGAACAGGACATCCGACTGAAGCGCCGTCCGGAATGGCCGCAGATGGACCGGCTGAAGGAGGAGTTCGACGCCCTCGGCTTCTACCTCTCCGCCCATCCGCTCGACGCCTATGCCGAGAGCCTGGCGCGGCTGGAGGTGGTCTCCTCCACCGAGGCCCAGGCGGCGGCGGCGCGCAAGGGCGGACAGACACGGCTGGTGCTGGCCGGCATTGTGGTCGGCCGGCAGATCCGGACCTCCAAGTCCGGCAACCGCTTCGCCTTCGCCCAGCTCACCGACCGCACCGGCGTGTTCGAGGTCACCATGTTCTCCGAGGTGCTGGCCGCGTCCCGGGATCTGCTGGATTCGGGCGAGCCGCTGCTGGTCCGCGCCGACGCGAGGATCGAGGACGACAACCTGCGCCTGCTGGCCTCCTCGGTGGAGCCGCTGGACAAGGCGGTGGAGCGCACCGCCGCCGGGCTGGAGATCTTCCTGCACGACACCTCGCCCCTGGAGACGCTGAAGAGCCTGATCCAGAACGAGGGCAGGGGCCGCGGCCGCATCCACGTGGTGGTCCCGACCGCCCGCGGCGACGTCCGCATCAAGCTGCCGGAGGCTTACCAGGTGTCGAGCCGCCTGCGCGGCGCGGTGAAGGCACTGCCGGGGATCGACTACGTGAAGGATCTTTAGGCGGTTTCCGTGGATTGCCCTGGCGGCGTTTCGGTGATGAGGTCGGGATAAACCTCACGTACCCAAGGGCCCACCATGAAACGTATCGCCATTCTCGGATTCTCGCTGGAAAGCAACGCCTTCGCGCCGCCCTGCAAGCGCTGGGACTTCGAGCAGCGCGGCTATTACCGGGGGGCGGAGATCACCGAGCTGGCGCGCAAGGAGCCATCGCCGCTCTATAACGGCGTGCGTGGCTTCTACGCGGTCATGGACGATAAATACGGGGCGGACGGCTGGGAGCCGGTGCCGATCACCCATGCCGCCTCGCAGCCGGCGGGGCCGGTGGAGGAGGGCTTCTTCAACGAGCTGCTCGCCGAGTTCGAGGAAGGCCTGAAAGCCGCCGGAAAGCTCGACGGCGTCTACATCGCCGAGCATGGCGGGGCGACTGCGACCCATACTCACGATCCCGACGGCGAGGTCTTCGCCCTGGTGCGGCGCTGCGTCGGGCCGGACGTGGCCGTGGTGGCGACCCTGGACCTGCACTGCAACATCTCCGAGGTGATGATGGACAGTGCGGACATCCTGATCGGCTACCGCGAGAACCCGCATGTGGACATCTACGAGCGCGGCGCCGAGGCGGCGATCCTCATGGACGAGATGCTGACCACCGGGGTCAAGCCGACCGCCTATCGCGTGCGTCTGCCGCTGGTCGCCCCGTCGGTCACCCAGCTCACCGCCGAGGGCCATCCCTATGGCGACCTGATCCGGCTCGGCCAGACCAAGCTGGACGACCGGGTGATGAACATCTCCATCGTCTCCGGCTTCGCCTTCGCCGACACCCCGAAGAACGGCATGACGGTGATCGTGACCACCCGCAACGATCCGGCCCACGCCAAGGCGCTGGCGATCGAGCTGGCCAAGGCCGGCTGGGCCGAGCATGAGCGCTATCAGACCAACATGATGCCGCTGAACGATGCGGTGGCGAAGGCCAAGGCGGTCGGGGCGGACGAAGTCTTGCCGTCGCTCCTCTTCGCCGATCCGGCCGACAATCCCGGTGGCGGCGGACGCGGCAACACCACCTACATCCTGAAGGCCTTCCTGGAGGCCGGCGTCCACGGCGCGGTCTTCGCGGTGTTCTACGACCCGGCTCTGGTGAAGCAGGCTCAAGCCGCCGGCGAGGGCGGTACCTTTCGGGCGAAAATGAATACCGAGGAGACCGCGAACTATTCCGATCCGCTGGAATGGGACGCCCGCGTGGTGCGCCTGCATGACGGCGAGTTCGTCGGCCGCTACGGCATGGTCGAGGGCAAGAGCGTCAGCCTGGGCGACACCGCGATCCTGGCGCTGGACGGCATCACCCTGATCGTCATCACCAAGCGCCAGCAGTGCCTCTCCACCGATTTCATCGAGGAACTCGGGCTGGACGTGGTCGGCGCGCGCTCGATCGTGGTGAAGTCGCGCGGGCATTTCCGCGCGGGCTTCCAGCACCTGTTCCCGCCGGAGCGGATCATCGAGGTGGACGTGCCGGGCCTGACCTCGCCGAATCTGGCGAATTTCGACTGGAAGGGCCTGCCGCGCCCGGTCTATCCGCTGGATCCGGACACCACCTGGACTGCGCCGTCGTAGGGGCTCTTCTGGGCGATGGAGCGGCGCGCTCAGTCGTCCAGCGTGTCCATGCTGGACACCAGCACGCCCATCACCATGTTGACCCGCCGGCCGTCCTCGGCCAGCGGGAGATACAGCCGCTCGACGGAGACGAAATCCTTCGGGAAGCGTAGGGACGGCCTGCCGATCCGGTGGCTCGGCTTGCCCATCTCGAAGACCTGGTCGCGATACCGCCGGCTCTCGCTCGACTCGAAGTCCGGATAGATCTCGTCCAGATATTTCCCGGTCGGCTCCCGGCCCAGGATCTCCACCAGGGCGGAGCCGAACAGACGATAGCGGTAGCGGCCGGTCGCGGCCTCGCGCTCGACCAGCGAGACATGGGGCAGGAGCCGGGGGATGTCGACCGGATCGATATCGGCACGGGCGGGCAGCAGGCAGCCCCGCCGCTTGCCGGCCCAATAGGCATAGGCATCGCGCACAATCGGCGACTGCATGCGCTCCCCGGAGAGCGCTTGCGCGATCATCACCTCCTGCATTCCGGCGATCCCCTCGACCCGGCCCCAACCGGCACCTTAGATACTTTATTTACGGTGATTTACATAGCCGGCGCCGCGCCCGCCGCAGGCCGGTTTCGTCCAGGCTCACGGCGGCGCAGAAATACACCGTCATCGTCGAGTTGGCGGGCGTGCGGCACCGGGCGCTGCCGTCGGGCAGCACCTCGAACCAGGCGCGGGCCTCGCTGCCCTGGATGTCGCGGTAGGCACCCTCCAGCGGCGGGGCGGAGAGCAGCCGCTTGCGGTCCCCGGCGGTGAGGTCCAGGGTCTCGGCGCTGGGCGGGTAGCACAGGGCCTCGGCGATCCGGTCGCCCAAAGGCTCGGCGCGGGCGGCAGAGCCGGGGTGGAAGACGCCCGCCGCAAGCGACGCCGCCAGGAAAAGAGCCGCGCTGCGTCCTTGCAAAACCGGTCTGCAGCCTGTAGAGAGACGCCCGCTTAAATCCGCACACGAGCACGCGTTCCCCCGACCCCGGTTTCTGCCGGATCGGACGGCACGCTCCGGTGCCGAGACCGTGTCTTGGCTATCGCTCGTGGAGGTTGAACCGGAAAACCCGAGGAAAGACATGACCGTCCCTTCGTTTACCATGCGCCAGCTGCTCGAGGCTGGTGTCCACTTCGGCCACCACACCCGTCGCTGGAACCCGAAGATGGAGCCGTACATCTTCGGCGTGCGCAACAACGTCCACATCCTGGACCTGCGCCAGACCGTTCCACTGCTGCACCGCGCCCTGGAGGCCGTGCGCGACGTGGTCGCCAATAACGGCCGCGTGCTGTTCGTCGGCACCAAGCGCCAGGCGGCCGACATGGTCGCCGAGGCGGCGAAGAAGTCCGGCCAGTACTACGTGAACCACCGCTGGCTCGGCGGCATGCTGACCAACTGGAAGACCATCTCCAACTCGATCCGCCGCCTGCGGGAGTTGGAAGAGCGTCTGGACGCTGGCGTCGGCGGCCTGACCAAGAAGGAGACCCTGGGCCTGACCCGCGAGCGCGACAAGCTGGAGCGCGCGCTGGGCGGCATCAAGGAAATGGGCGGCCTGCCGGACATCATGGTGGTGATCGACACCAACAAGGAATCCCTGGCCATTCAGGAAGCCAACACCCTGGGCATCCCGGTTGTGGCGATCCTCGACAGCAACTGCGATCCGGACGGCGTGACCTACCCGATCCCGGGCAACGACGACGCCATGCGCGCCATCGCGCTGTATGCCGAGCTGCTGACCGGTGCGGTCATCGGCGGCATCCAGGCCGAGGCGATGGCCTCGGGCGGCGATGTGGGCGAGAGCGTCGAGGCGCCGATCGAGCCGGCCCTGGCGGCCGAAGCGGAAGCCCCGGCCGCCGCACCGGCCGAGCAGCAGGCCGGCGCCTGATCCGGTGACGACCGCCCGGCTTGTCCGGCGCGGAAGCAAGACAACGGCATAGTCGAGGCGGCGGCCGAACGGGTCGCCGCCGTGGAACCTTACCAGCGACGAGGATCAAACCATGGCTGTCACGGCTGCTCTGGTGAAAGAACTGCGCGAGAAGTCCGGCGCAGGGATGATGGACTGCAAGAAGGCGCTCACCGAAACCAACGGCGACCTGGACGCGGCGGTGGACTGGCTCCGGACGAAGGGCCTGGCCGCTGCGGCGAAGAAGTCCGGCCGAGTGGCGGCCGAGGGTCTGGTCGGTACCGCCGTCGCCGGCACCAAGGGTGCGGTGATGGAGGTGAACTCCGAGACCGACTTCGTGGCGCGCAACGATACCTTCCAGAACTTCGTCGAGACCGTGACGAAGATGGCCCTGGAGCACGGCGAGGATATCGCGACCCTGAAGACCGTCGCCTATCCGGGAACCGGTCGCACCGTCGAGGAGCAGCTGACCCACAACATCGCGACCATCGGCGAGAACATGTCCCTGCGCCGGGCGCAGGTTCTGTCGGTCTCCGACGGCGTGGTGGTCCCGTATGTCCACAACGCGGTCGTGCCGGGCCTGGGCAAGATCGGCGTCCTGGTCGCGCTCGAGTCCACCGGCGACAAGGACAAGCTCAACGAGCTGGGCAAGCAGATCGCCATGCATGTGGCCGCCGCGGCGCCGCAGAGCCTGTCGACCGACGACCTGGATCCGGCCGCCATCGAGCGTGAGCGTGCGGTGCTGGTCGAGCAGGCCCGCGACAGCGGCAAGACCGACGAGATCATCGCCAAGATGATCGACGGCCGCCTGCGCAAGTTCTACCAGGAAGTCGTTCTGCTCGAGCAGACCTTCGTGGTGGACGGCGAGACGCGCATCTCCAAGGTCGTCGAGAACGCCGCCAAGTCCGTCGGCGCGCCGGTGAAGCTGACCGCGTTCTCCCGCGTGCAGCTGGGCGAGGGGATCGAGCGCGAGGAAAGCGACTTCGCTGCCGAGGTTGCCGCCACGCTCGCCCATTAATCCCAACGCCATAGCGGCAAGGAGAGACGCATGGCGGAGGACGGAAGCGGGGAAACGGCCGGAGGCGAGACCGGCGGCGAGGGTCCCACTTACAAACGCGTCCTGCTGAAAATCTCGGGGGAGGCCCTCATGGGGGGCCTCTCCTACGGTATCGACCCGGAAATGGTCGATCGCGTGGCCGGAGAGATCGAGTCGGTCTCCAAGGCCGGAACGGAAGTCTGCCTCGTCATCGGCGGCGGCAACATCTTCCGCGGCATTTCCGCGGCGGCCGCCGGCATGGAGCGGGCCACCGGGGATTACATGGGCATGCTGGCCACGGTGATGAACTCGCTGGCCATGCAGAGCGCCCTGGAACGCCGCGAGATCCAGACCCGGGTCCTGTCGGCCCTGCCCATCGCGGCGGTCTGCGAGCCCTATATCCGCCGGCGCGCCATGCGCCACATGGAAAAGGGCCGGGTGGTGATCTTCGCCGCCGGCACGGGCAACCCGTTCTTCACGACCGATACCGCCGCCGCCCTGCGGGCATCGGAAATGGGCTGCGACGCGCTTCTGAAGGCCACCAAGGTGGACGGCGTCTACGATGCCGACCCGATGAAGGTCCCGACGGCGACCCGCTACGAGCGGTTAAGCTATATGGACGTACTGACGCGCGACCTTAAGGTGATGGATGCCTCGGCGATCTCTCTCGCCCGCGAGAACGAGATTCCGATCCTGGTCTTTTCCATTCACAATAACGGTGCGTTCGCCGAAGTGGTCCATGGCAGGGGCCGGTATACGATCATTACGGAGTAGCAGACGATGGCGGAACCCGATCTCGACGATATCCAGCGCCGCATGGACGGCGCCGTCACCTCGCTGAAAAGCGAGTTCGGCGGATTGCGGACCGGCCGGGCGTCGGTCAGCCTTCTGGATCCGATCATGGTCGAGGCCTACGGCGCCAGAATGCCGATCAACCAGGTCGGCACGGTTAGCGTTCCGGAGCCCCGGATGCTGTCGGTCCAGGTCTGGGACCGCGGCATGACCAAGGCGGTGGAGAAAGCGATTCGCGACAGCGACCTCGGCCTGAATCCGCAATCCGACGGCCAGCTCGTCCGCATCCCGCTGCCCGATCTGTCGGAGGAGCGCCGCAAGGAGCTCAGCCGCATCGCGGCGAATTATGCCGAGAACGCCCGGGTGGCGGTGCGCAACGTGCGCCGCGACGGCATGGACCTGCTGAAGAAGGCGGAGAAGGACGGCGACCTGAGCCAGGACGACCGCCACGTCTACGAGCAGGAGATCCAGGATCTGACCGACGCGCACGTCAAGGCGATCGACGAGGCGTTGGAGGCCAAGGAAAAGGATATCATGCAGGTCTGAGATGGTGGATGCGGCTCCCTCCATCGGCGCCGGCGAGACGGCCGCGCCCCTGCATGTTGCCATCATCATGGACGGCAACGGCCGCTGGGCGAGGGCCCGGGGCATGCCGCGCACCTTCGGCCACCGCGAAGGGGTGAAGGCGGTCCGCCGCGTCGTCGACTGCGCACCCCAGCTCGGCGTCAGTCACCTGACCCTGTTCGGCTTCTCCTCGGAGAACTGGAGCCGGCCGCAGGACGAGGTGTCGGAGCTGATGAACATCCTGCGCTACTACCTGCGGCGCGAGGTGGCGGAACTCCATAAGAACAACGTGCGGATCCGGATGCTCGGCGACCGCGCCCGGCTGTCGGCCGATATCGTGGCGCTGATCGACAATGCCGAGCAGCTTACCGCCGGCAATACCGGGCTGTGCCTGAACATCGCGTTGAGCTACGGCAGCCGCGGCGAAATCACCAATGCGGTCCGCCGGATCGCCGAGGCGGTCGCGGCCGGCACCCTGTCGACGGCCGATATCGACGACGAGACGGTCCAGGCCAACTTGGACACCGACGGGCTTCCCGATCCGGACCTGCTGATCCGCACCAGCGGCGAGCGGCGGATTTCCAATTTCCTGCTCTGGCAGATCGCCTATGCCGAGCTCGTCTTCACCGATGTTCTGTGGCCGGATTTCGACCGGGCGCATCTGGTCGACGCGCTGGAGGAATTCTCCCGCCGCGACCGGCGCTACGGTCGGGCGACCGGGTAGAGGGTGGGACGCATGGGCGGCGGCAAGGACGACGGAGGGGAGACCGGACCCGTTTCCGCGGCCCGCTCCGGCGACCTGCTCAAGCGGACGCTGTCCTCGCTGGTTCTCGTCCCCGCCGCGGGTCTGCTGATCTGGATCGGCGGCTCGGCCTTCGATGTCGGCATTCTGTTCATCGCCGGTGTCATGGCGTGGGAGTGGGGCGCCCTGGTATCCGCCCCGTCCGACCGCCACCGCACGCGCCTGGTGCTGATGGCCGCCCTGCTGGCGTCCTTCGTGATTGCCTTGACCGTTCATGTTCCCGCCGCCGTCGC
Organism: Thalassobaculum sp. OXR-137; assembly: GCF_034377285.1. Lineage (NCBI taxonomy): Bacteria > Pseudomonadati > Pseudomonadota > Alphaproteobacteria > Rhodospirillales > Thalassobaculaceae > Thalassobaculum > Thalassobaculum sp. OXR-137. Next base: position 3,579,936 of record NZ_CP139715.1, read on the forward strand.
CTGCGCCGGCATCTCCGTGCCGATCGCGGTGGTGATCGCCCGCCAGCTTCGGGTGGTGGGGCCGGTCTGGCTCGGCGTGGCGGTGATCGGGACCGTGTTTCCGGCGCTGGCTCTGGTGTGGATGCGCTCGCATATCGATTTCGGTCTGCAGACGGTGATCTATGTGATCGCCAGCGTGGCGGCGACGGATATCGGCGCCTATGCGGCCGGCCGCACCATCGGCGGGCCGAAGCTGATGCCGAAGGTGAGCCCGTCCAAGACCTGGGCCGGGCTGGCCGGCGGCATGGCCGGCTCGATGATGGTGGCGGGGGTCTTCACCCTGCTGCACGAAGACGCCCGCGGGGCGGCCCTGGTGCCCCTGGCGATCGGCATCGCCCTGATCGCCCAGGCCGGCGACCTTCTGGAATCCGCGGTCAAGCGGCACTTCAAGGTCAAGGATTCCGGCAGCCTCATTCCCGGCCACGGTGGCATTCTCGACCGGGTCGACGGCATGATGACCGTCCTGCCCGTGGTGGCGCTCGCCATGTGGGCCAGCGGAAGGAGCGTTCTGCAGTGGTAGACCCGGCGCTTGGCGAGGGGACGGACGGCGCACCGCGCCGGATCAGCATCCTGGGGTCGACCGGCTCGGTCGGTACCAACACCATCGACCTGATCAGCCGGGCCCCGGGCCGGTTCAAGGTGACCGCCATCGCCGGCGGCGCGAACGCCGCGCTGCTGGCCGAGCAGGCCAAGGCCGTGGGGGCGGATTTCGTCGCCATCGCCGACGAGGCGGCCTGGCCGGCCCTGCGCGACGCCCTGTCCGGCACCGGGATCGAAGCCGCGGCGGGCGACGAGGCGGTGCTGGAAGCCGGCCGCCGTAGCGCCGACTGGACCATGAGCTCCATCGTCGGCGCCGCCGGCCTGGCGCCGACCCTGGAAGCGGTGCGCCGCGGCGGGATCGTCGCCCTGGCCAACAAGGAAGCCCTGGTTTGCGCCGGCCGTCTGTTCACCGAGGAGGCGGTCCGCGCCGGCTGCCGCATCCTGCCGGTGGACAGCGAGCACAACGCCATCTTCCAGGTCTTCGACGACGCCCGGCGCGACGGCATCGAGAAGATCATCCTGACCGCCTCGGGCGGACCGTTCCGCACCCTCTCCAGGGAGAAGATGGCCCGCAAGACGCTGGCCCAGGCGGTCGCGCATCCGAACTGGTCCATGGGGGTGAAGATCTCCATCGACAGCGCCACGATGATGAACAAGGGGCTGGAACTGATCGAGGCGCACCACCTGTTCGCCATGCCGGAGGACCGCATCGACGTGCTGGTCCATCCCCAGTCCGTGGTCCATTCCATGGTGTCCTATGTGGACGGCTCGGTCCTGGCGCAGCTTGGCTCGCCGGACATGCGCACGCCGATCGCCCATTGCCTTGCCTGGCCGCGACGGATGGACACACCGGTGGAGCGCCTGGACCTGGCCGCCATTGGCCAGCTCAGCTTCTTCGCCCCGGATACCGACCGCTTCCCCGCCCTGCGTCTTGCCCGCGAGGCTCTGCGCGCCGAGGGCGATGCGGCACCGGTGCTCAATGCCGCCAACGAGACGGCGGTGGCGGCCTTTGTCGACGGCCGGATCCGGTTCACCGACATCGCCGCGGTCGTGGAGGAGACGCTGCAGCGCTGCCCCACCGAGCCCATCGTCGATCTGGAGGCGGTCTTTGCGGCCGACGCCAAGGGACGCCGGGTCGCCGCGCAGGTGATCGCCGGTTTCGATGGCGTCTCCATTGCGCATGCGGGGGCGGCGATTTAAGTTCGCCGTGAAGTCAGGGCCGGGCTGCGGGGGCGGGACGGGTTAGGACACAGGGTTCGAATGATCGATATCATCGCCGATTACGCGCTGCCGTTTCTTGTGATTCTGACCGTGCTCGTGTTCGTGCACGAGTGGGGCCACTACTTCGTGGCGCGCCGCAACGGCGTGCGGGTCGAGGCCTTCGCCATCGGCTTCGGACCAGAACTTTTCGGCTGGAACGCCAAGAGCGGCACCCGGTGGAAGCTCTGTGCCATTCCGCTCGGCGGCTACGTGAAGATGTTCGGCGATGCCGATCCGGCCAGCGCCGGCGCGGCCGACGACACCGGCTTCACCGAGCAGGATCGGCGCGAGTCGTTCCACCACAAGAGCCTGGGCGCCCGCGCCGCCATCGTCGCCGCCGGTCCCGCCGCCAATTTCATCTTCGCCATCCTGGTTCTGGCCGGCCTCTACATGATGGCCGGGCGGCCCTACGCGCCGGCGGTGGTCGACGCGGTCATGGAGAATTCCGCCGCCCAGCGCGCCGGCCTGCAGGTGCAGGACCGGATCGTCAGCGCCGACGGCGCGGAGGTCAGCCGCTTCTCCGACCTCAGCAGGATCGTCTTCGAGCGGCCGGGCGAGCCGATCCTGCTGGTGATCGAGCGCGACGGCGCCACAAGCGAGGTGACGGTGACGCCGGATCCGGTCACGGAGACCGACCGCTTCGGCAACGAGATTTCCTTCGGCCGGCTCGGCATCCAGTCGAACCAGACGACCATCGAGAAGCTCGACCCGCTGAACGCGGTGCTCGTGGCGACCACCGAGACCTTCTCGATCGTGAAGCAGACCCTGGACGCGGTCGGCGAGATGATCATCGGCGTGCGCGGCACCGAGGAACTCGGTGGACCGCTGCGGATCGCCGAGATGTCCGGGACGGTGGCCCAGAGCGGGCTGGTGATGACCCTGTGGTTCACCGCCGTGCTGTCGATCAATCTCGGGCTGATCAACCTGTTTCCGGTGCCGATCCTGGATGGCGGCCACCTGATGTTCTATGCGCTGGAGGCGATCCGCGGGCGGCCGCTGGGCGAGCGGGCGCAGGAATGGGCGTCGATCGCCGGGCTGAGCCTCGTCGTCATGCTGATGCTGTTCGTGACCTGGAACGACCTGATGCGGTTCGATATCGTCGGCTATCTGGGCTCGCTGGTCGGGTAACCGCTTCGACTATCTACGGTTTGCGACTTCGGTGGCCGAGGCTATAGTCGCGCTCCCGGGCTGCGACGCGGGACGAATTTAGTGCCGGCTCCGGCCGGCGGGGTGCTGACTTGACCACTGGGGACCGACCTTGCCCACACGATTGACCCGGCTTAGCCAGGCGGCGACGGTAGCGCTGACCTTGGCCCTCGGCGCAGCCCCCTCGGCCCAGGCGCAGTTCCTCAGCCCGAGCGCGAGCACGGTCACCGACGTGGTGGTTGAGGGGACTCAACGCATCGACCCGGCGACGGTTCGCTCCTATTTGCTGGTCCAGCCCGGCGACAGTTTCGATTCGGACCGGTTGGACCGCTCCCTGAAGGCGCTCTATGCCACCGGCCTCTTCGCCGACGTGACCATGCGCCGCGACGGCGACACGCTGGTGATCAACGTGGTCGAGAACCCGATCATCAACCGCATCGCCTTCGAGGGGAACAAGCGGGTCGACGACGAAGAGCTCGACCGCGAAATCCAGCTCCGCCCGCGTCTGGTCTATTCGCGCACCCGGGTCCAGCAGGACGTCCAGCGCATCATCGAGATTTACCAGCGCTCCGGCCGCTACGCGGTGACCGTCGAGCCGAAGGTGATCCGCCAGGACCAGAACCGTGTCGACCTGGTGTTCGAGATCGACGAGGGCGAGCTGACCCCGGTGCGGACCATCACCTTCCTGGGCAACCGCGAGTTCAGCGATTCGACCCTGCGCGGGGTGATCCAGACCAAGGAATACGCCTTCTACCGGTTCCTCTCCTCCGACGACACCTACGACCCCGACCGGCTGAGCTACGACCGCGAGCTGCTGCGCCGCTACTACCTGGAGAGTGGCTTCGCCGATTTCCGCGTGCTCTCGGCGGTGGCCGAGCTGGCGCCGGACCGCGAGTCCTTCGTGGTAACCTTCACGGTGGAAGAGGGCGAGATCTACACGTTCGGGCCGACGGATTTCGACGTCTCCCTGCCGCGCGTCGACCCGGAAGCGCTGCGCCAGTTCGTGGCGACGGAGGAGGGCGAGACCTACGATTCGACCCTGGTGGACGACACGGTCGATGCCATCACCGACTATCTCGGCACGCTGGGCTATGCCTTCGTGGACGTGCGCCCGCGGGTGAACCGCGACCAGGAGAACCGGACGGTCTCGATCACCTATCAGGTGGGCGAGGCCAGCAAGGTCTTCGTGGAGCGCATCAACATCAACGGCAACGTACGGACGCTCGACCGGGTGATCCGGCGCGAAATGAGCCTGGTGGAGGGCGACGCCTTCAACACCGCCAAGCTGCGGCGCTCCGAGCGGCGGGTCCGGAACCTGGGCTTCTTCAAGAATGTCGACGTGAAGAACTCCGAGGGCAGCGCCCCGGACCGCACGGTGGTCGATGTGGAGGTCGAAGAGCAGTCGACCGGCGAGATTTCGTTCGGTATCGGCTTCTCCACGGCTGAATCGATCATCGGCGATGTCGGCATCCGCGAGCGCAACCTGCTCGGCCGCGGCCAGGACCTGCGCTTCGGCGTCACCGCCTCGGGCCGGTCGACCGAGTTCGACGTGGCCTTCACCGAGCCGTACTTCCTCGACCGCGACGTGGCGGCCGGCTTCGATCTGTTCCGCGTCGAGCGCGAGCTGGACGAGAGCTCCTACGACGAGCTGCGCTTCGGCGGCGTCCTGCGGGCGTCCTATACCCTGCAGCCCGACCTGACCCAGCAGATCAACTACCGGATCGAGCAGACCGAGATTAAGGACGTGGACGACGACGCGTCCCGCTTCATCAAGGATCAGGAAGGCGTGCGCGTGGTCTCCCAGGTCGGCCAGACGCTGACCTACGACAAGCGCGACAACCGCCTGGATCCGCGCGACGGCTACCTGGCTCAGCTCACCACCGAGGTGGCGGGTGCCGGCGGCGACGAGCGGTTCTTCCGGACCCGGGTCAAGGGCGCCTACTACTACCCGTTCGACGAGGTCTGGGGTCTGTCGTTCCTGGGCCAGGCCGGCGTCATCGTCGGGCTCGGCGAAGACGTGTCCATCGCCGAGCGCTTCTTCATCGGCGCCAGTTCGTTCCGAGGCTTCGAGCGGGGCGGCGTCGGCCCGCGCGATACGTCGACGGACGATGCGCTGGGTGCCAACAACTACTATGTCGGCTCCATTGAGCTCGCTTTCCCGAACGGCATGCCGCAGGACCTGGGCGTGCGGACCTTCCTCTTCACAGATGTCGGTAGCGTGTGGGGACTCGACGAGAGCGGCGCCGACGTGGCGGATGCCTCCTCGATCCGCGCCTCCATCGGTCTCGGTATGTCCTTCACGACCGCCTTCGGAACCATTCGGGTCGATGCGGCCGAAGCCGTGGCGAAAGAGGATTTCGACGTTCCCGAGGTTTTCCGCCTGAGCTTCGGCACGCGGTTCTGATGGTGCCCGGCCGACGGCACAGGCCTGAGGGAAGAAACGCGCATCGGGACTGTCCGTGTCCGGTGAGGAGAGCATGATGGTCGGGTCGCTCAGATTTGCGGCGGTGACCGCGGTCGTGGCGCTCGCGCTCCTGTCCGGCGGCACGCAACCGGCATCCGCCCAGGCGGCAAGCAGTCCAATCGCCGTGGTCGATGTCCAGGGTGCCTTGCGCAGCTCTGACGCGGCCAAGGAGATCCAGACGAAGATCAACGAACGCCGCCAGGCCTATCAGCGGCAGGTGAGCGAAGAGGAGAAGGCGCTGCGGGCCGCCGAGCAGGAGCTGCAGCAGCAGCGCTCCGTCCTGGCGCCCGAGGTCTACCAGCAGCGGCTCCGCGCCTTCCGAGATCGGGTGACCGGCGTGCAGAAATCGGTCCAGGAACGCCGCCGGGCGCTGGACCAGGCCTTCACGACCGCGATGAACAAGGTCCGCGACGTGCTGGTGTCGGTGATTGCCGAAATCGCCGACGAGCGCGGCGCCCAGGTCGTGCTGTTCAAGGAACAGATCGTCATCGCGGAAAAATCTCTGGATTTCAGCGACGAGGCGCTGCGCCGCCTCAACCAGCGGCTACCGACGGTTCCGGTCGATCTGCCGCCGCTGGATTGACGGCAGGAGGAGGGACGACAGCCATGGTCGACAGCCGGTTCCATAGCGAGGCGGGACCCTTCACCCTGGGTCAGATCGTCGAGATGACGGGTGCGGAGCTGCGCGCCGGGGGAGACCTCGATCGACCGTTCAGCGATGTCGGCACGCTCGAGGGCGGCGGCCCGCAGGATGTGGCCTTCCTGGAGAACCGGCGCTACGCGGAAGGTTTCCGAACCTCCCGGGCGGGCGCCTGCTTGGTCACGGCCGAATTCGCCGATCAGGCGCCGGACGGCATGGCGGTTCTGATTACCGCGCTGCCGCGCCGCAACTACGCACGGCTCGCCCGCCTGTTCCATCCGGAGCAGACCCCTGTGGCCGCGGTGCACCCCGCCGCGGTGGTCGATCCGACGGCGACCCTCGGGGCCGGAGTGTCGGTCGGGCCGGGAGCCGTGGTCGGCGCCGGGGCGGTTCTGGGCGACGGCGCCTGGATCGAGGCGAATGCCGTGATCGGCGAGGCGGTGGAGATCGGCGCCGGCACCCGGGTCGGAGCCGGTGCCACCATCTCCCACGCGCTGATCGGGGCCCGATGCTTCATCTATCCCGGTGCCCGCATCGGCCAGCCCGGATTCGGCTTCGAGATGGACGCCAACGGGCCGTTCCTGGTGCCCCAGCTCGGACGGGTCATCGTCGAGGACGATGTGGAGGTCGGCGCCAACACGACCATCGACCGGGGCAGCAATGCCGACACCGTGATCGGGCGGGGGTCGATGATTGATAATCTAGTTCAAATCGGTCACAACGTCGTCCTCGGGCGCGGCTGCATCATCGTTTCCCAGGTGGGCATTTCCGGAAGCACCCGGTTGGGCGATCGCGTCGTGCTTGCCGGGCAGACCGGTGTCGCCGGTCACCTGGAGATCGGCAGCGACGTTCAGGTCGCGGCCAAATCCGGCGTCAACCGCAGCCTGCCCGGGGGTGCCGCCTATGGCGGCGCACCGGCCATTCCGGTGCGCGAGTGGCGGCGGCAGATCGCGGCATTGAAGAGGCTGGGCCAGGGGACGTCCGCTCCCGGCTCTACCAAAGAGGGTGAGGCGGGAAAGTCATGAATGATGCGGTGAACGAGCCGGTGAACGGATATCCGGATATCGACGTGATGCGGGTCATGGAGCTGATTCCGCACCGCTATCCGTTCCTTCTGGTCGACAAGGTCGTCCAGATCGAACCGAATGTCGGCTGCATCGGCATCAAGAACGTCACCATCAACGAGCCGTTCTTCGCCGGCCACTTCCCGCAGCGACCGGTCATGCCGGGCGTTCTGATCGTGGAATCCATGGCGCAGACCGCCGGCTGCCTCGTCGTCGCGACGCTGGGGCCGGAATCCGAGGGCAAGCTCGTTTACTTCATGACGGTCGACAACGCCCGGTTCCGCCGCCCGGTGGTGCCCGGCGACCGTCTGGAGGTGCATGTGAAGAAATTGCGCAATCGCGGAAACGTCTGGAAGTTCGAGGGGCAGGCCAAGGTGGACGGTGTCCTCGTGGCCGAGGCGACCTACTCGGCGATGATTCTGGACAATTGAGGAGGTGGCCGTGGCCACGCAGATCCACCCGACGGCGGTGGTCGAGCCCGGCGCGCGCCTGGGCGAGGGCGTCCGGATCGGAGCCTTTTCGATCGTCGGTCCGGAGGTGTCGCTGGGCGACGGCTGCGTTCTGCACGGCCATGTCGTGGTCGGCGGCCGCACGACCATCGGCCCGCGCACCCAGATCTTTCCCTTCGCCAGCATCGGCCTGCAGCCGCAGGACCTGAAGTACAAGGGCGAGCCCTCGACGCTGGAGATCGGCGCCGACAACGTCATCCGCGAGCATGTGACCATGAACCCCGGCACCGAGGGCGGAGGCATGGTCACCCGGATCGGCGACGGCTGCCTGTTCATGGTCGGCGTGCATATCGGCCACGACTGCCAGGTCGGCAACCAGGTGATCATGGCGAACAACGCCACGCTCGCCGGCCACGTCACGGTCCAGGACTTCGCCGTGCTGGGCGGCCTGTCGGCGGTACACCAGTTCGCGCGCATCGGCCGCTTCGCCATGGTCGGCGGCGTGACCGGCGTGGAGCGCGACGTCATCCCCTTCGGTTCGGTCATGGGCGACCGGGCGCGACTGTCCGGCATCAACATCGTCGGCATGAAGCGCCGGGGCCTGTCCCGCGACGAGATCCACGAGGTGCGCAAGGCCTATCGCCTGCTGTTCGCCAGCGAGGGGACCTTCCAGGAACGCCTGGAGGAAGTGGCGGCGGAGTTCACCTCCTCGGCGCCGGTCATGGAGATCGTCGATTTCATCCGGGCCGATTCCTCGCGCAAGATCTGTCAACCGGAAGACGCCAACGATCTCTGAGAGCGTGATGGCTGGTCATCCAAACGGTGGTCTTGGAATCCTGGCCGGCGGCGGGCCGCTGCCGCGCCGGATTGCCGATACGGTGCTGGGCCAGGGCCGGCCGGTCTTCATCGTGGCCTTCGAGGGCCAGACGGATCCGGCGACCGTCGACGGCTTGCCGCACGCCTGGCTGCGTCTGGGGGCCACGTCGAAGACTTTGCAGGCGCTGCATGCCGCCGGCTGCGGCGAGGTGGTGATGGCCGGACCGATGAAGCGGCCGGCCCTGTCCTCCCTGCGCCTCGACCTGCGCTCGACCGCCGCCCTGGCCCGTGCCGGCGCCCGGGTGTTCGGCGATGACGGCCTGCTGTCGCTGATCGTGGAGGAGATGGAGCGCGAGGGCCTGCGGGTGGTCGGGATCGAGGATCTGCTGGGCGGCTATCTGATGCCCGCCGGCACCCGCACCCGGGCCGAGCCGGATGCCCGCGCCCTTGCCGATGCGGAGCGCGGGATCGCCGTCCTGAAGATGCTCGCCCGGGCCGATATCGGTCAGGCCGTGGCCGTGCAGGAGGGGCTGGTGCTGGCCGTCGAGGCGGTGGAAGGCACCGACGCCATGATCCTGCGCGCCGGCGGGCTGCGGCGCGAGGGAGCGGCGCCGGTGCTGATCAAGGGCCGCAAGCCCGGCCAGAACGACCGCGTGGACCGGCCGACCATCGGTCCCGCCACAGTAGACAACGCCGCCGCCGCCGGGTTCGCCGGCATCGTGGTGGAGGCGCTGGAAACCCTGATCGTCGACCGGGACGCCACGGTGGCCGCCGCCGACGGCGCCGGCCTGTTTCTTCACGCCATGTCCTTCGAGGGAGCGCAATCGTGACCGCTGAGTCCGGTGCCGAGTCCGGTGTGCCTCTGGTCTACATCATTGCCGGCGAAGCCTCGGGCGACGCGCTGGGAGCTGGGCTGATCCGCGCGCTGCGCGCCGAAACCGGCGGGCAGGTCGAGGTCGCCGGCATCGGCGGCGAGCGGATGGCGGCGGAAGGCCTTCAGAGCCTGTTCCCGATCAGCGAGATGGCGGTGATGGGAATCTTCGAGATCCTGCCCAAGGCACCGAAGATGCTGGGCCGGATCCGCGAGACCGTGGCCGATATCCGGGCGCGCAAGCCGGCCGCCGTGGTCACCATCGACAGCAAGGCCTTCACCATGCGGGTGAACAAGCGCCTGCACGCCCTGCGCACGAAGTCCGGCGAGGGACCGAAGCTGGTTCATTGGGTGCCGCCGACGGTCTGGGCCTGGCGGCCCGGACGTGCGGAGGCGATCTCCCGGTATCTCGACCACCTGTTGGCGCTGTATCCGTTCGAGCCGCCCTATTTCGAGGCGCATGGGCTCGCGACCACCTTCGTCGGGCATCCGGCCGCCGTGGCCCCTGACGGCAGCGGCAAGCGCTTCAAGGGCCGATACGGCCTGCCGGCCGGCGCGCCGGTGCTGGGAGTTTTTCCGGGCAGCCGTCCGGGCGAGGTGAAACGGCTGCTGCCGATCTTCGGCGATGTGGTCGACCGTCTTGCCGCGCGCTATCAGGGCCTGCGGGTGGTGCTGCCGACGGTCTCGGGCGTGGCGGACGCGGTGAAGGCGGGGACGGCCAACTGGCGGGCGCCGGTGACCGTCGTCACCGAGCACCGGCACAAGGCAGACGCCTTCGCCGCCTGCACGGTCGCCCTGGCGGCCTCGGGGACGGTCACCCTGGAACTCAGTCTGGCCGGGGTGCCGACGGTGGTGGCCTATCGGGTGAACGCCCTGTCGGCGGCGATCGCCCGCCGGCTGGTGGACCCGGAGGCGGTGGTTCTGACCAACAAGCTGATGGGCAAGCGGGTGATCCCGCAATTCCTGCAGGAGGACTGCACGGCGGACCGGCTGACCGTGGCGATCGAGCGGCTGTTCGACGATCCCCGCGCCCGGGCCGAGCAGGGGGCCGCCAGCGAGGCGATCCGCGCGATGCTCACGGTCAACGGCGAGGATCCGTCGGTGCGGGCGGCACGCACCGTGCTGAAGGTGATGCGCGAAGAGGCCGACGCCCTGGTGGCGGATTAGAACCTCAAACCATGGAACTGGCCCGGGTCTCCCGGGATGACGGTTCTGGCATTCTCTCTCCAATCACTTCCCGGCCGTGTGCCGGGATCCACCATTGGGTTGCGCGGGATTCGGGACGCTCCCTTTCGAGGTTAAGACACGCCCTCGCGTGGACCCCGGACAAAATCCGGGGAGTGTGGAGGGTTGGAAAGAGGGCGGGGTTAACTGCCTCTTCAAACGAGAAAGGGCGGCCTGGAGGCCGCCCTTTGCAGTCGGTCAGGCGAGGCGGGAAGCCTCAGCCGCGCTTCTCCAGCGGGACGTATTCGCGTTCGGTCGGACCGGTGTAGAGCTGACGCGGACGGCCGATCTTCTGGCCCGGTTCCTCGATCATCTCCTTCCACTGCGCGACCCAGCCGACCGTGCGGGCGACGGCGAACAGCACGGTGAACATCGAGGTCGGGAAGCCCAGCGCCTTCAGCACGATACCCGAATAGAAGTCGACGTTCGGGAACAGCTTCTTCTCCACGAAATACGGATCCGACAGCGCGATCTTCTCCAGCTCCATGGCCAGCTCGAGCAGCGGATCGTCCAGGTTCAGCTCTTCCAGAACCTCGTGACAGGACTTCTGCATCACCTTGGCGCGCGGGTCGTAGTTCTTGTAGACCCGGTGGCCGAAGCCCATCAGGCGGAACGGATCGTCCTTGTCCTTCGCGCGCTCGATGAACTCGGGGATGTTGTCCTTGTGGCCGATCTCCTCGAGCATCTTCAGCACCGCCTCGTTGGCGCCGCCATGGGCGGGACCCCACAGCGAAGCAACGCCGGCGGCGATGCAGGCGAACGGATTGGCGCCGGAGGAACCCGCCAGACGCACCGTGGAGGTGGAGGCGTTCTGCTCGTGGTCGGCATGCAGGATGAAAATCCGGTCCATGGCGCGGGCCACGGTCGGGCTGATCACGTATTCCTCGGCCGGGACCGCGAAGGTCATGTAGAGGAAGTTCTCGGCGTAGGAGAGATCGTTGCGCGGGTAGTTGAACGGCTGACCCACCGAGTACTTGTAGGCCATGGCCGCGATGGTCGGCATCTTGGCGATCAGGCGGAAGGACGCGACCATCCGCTGGTGCTCGTCATGGATGTCCGTGCTGTCGTGGTAGAAGGCCGACAGGCCGCCGACAACGCCGCACATGATCGCCATCGGGTGAGCGTCGCGCCGGAAGCCGCGGTAGAAGTTCGCCAGCTGCTCGTGCAGCATCGTGTGGTACGTCACGTCGTGGACGAACTTTTCCTTCTGCTTCTGCGTCGGCAGGTCGCCGTTGAGCAGCAGGTGGGCGACGTCCATGAAGTCAGACTTCTCGGCCAGATCCTCGATCGAATAGCCGCGGTGCAGCAATTGGCCGATATCGCCGTCGATATAGGTCAGGCCCGACTCGCAGGAACCGGTGGAGGTGAAGCCCGGGTCGTAGGTGAAATGCCCGGTCTGCGCGTACAGCTTGCGCACGTCGATCACGCTCGGACCCATGGTGCCCGCGATCACGGGAAGCTCGAAGCTCTCGCCGGACGCGTTATCGGTGAGGGTGAACGTGCCGGTATTGCTCTGGCTCATCTTTTAGTCCCCTGTTTCGAAGCCGCGCTCCCGGTTGGCCAGGATCAATGCGCAGCGGCGCGCGGATACTATCCGCTAGTGTGCAGTGCCGCAAACGGCGTCGATACGCCTGAGCGACTCATCTTTGCCAAGAACCGCCAGGACCTCGAAAATTCCCGGCGATGTGGTCGATCCAGTAAGGGCGGCGCGCAACGGTTGCGCCGCTTTGCCGAGCTTCAGTTCCTGAGCCTCAGCAAAAGAGCGCACTGCCTCCTCAACGTCCCCCTCCTGGAAAGAATTAAGCCCACGGAGCTTTTCCGCAAGCCCCGACAACACACGCCTGCCGTCGTCGTCGAGCAGCTTGTTTGCTTTTTCGTCAAAGCTGAGCGGCAGGGTGGCGGCGTAGAACCGCGCGTTGTCCGCCAGTTCGTTGATCGTGCGGGCGCGCGCCTTCAATCCTTCCATCCCGGAACGGATGCGGCCTTCCGTCTCCTCGGTCAGGGAGAGACCCTCCGGCTCGGCGCGCAGACGCACCAGCACCAGGTCGGCGAGCCGGTCGTTGTCGGCCTCGCGGATATAGTGGCCGTTCAGGTTCTCCAGCTTGGCGAAATCGAAGCGCGAGGCCGACCGGCCGACGCCGCCCAGGTCGAACAGCTCGATCGCCTTGTCCCGCGGCACGATCTCCTCGTCGCCATGGGCCCAGCCGAGGCGCAGGAGGTAGTTGTTCAGCGCCTCGGGCAGGTAGCCCATGTCGCGATAGGCATCGACGCCGAGCGCGCCGTGGCGCTTCGACAGCTTGGCGCCGTCCGGTCCGTGGATCAGCGGGATATGGGCGAAGACCGGCACGTCCCAGCCCATGGCGCGGTAGATCACCGCCTGACGGAACGCGTTGTTCAGGTGGTCGTCGCCGCGGATCACATGGGTGATGCCCATGTCGTGATCGTCGACCACCACCGAGTGCATGTAGGTCGGGGTGCCGTCGGCACGCAGGATGATCATGTCGTCGAGCTGGGCGTTCGGCACGGTGACCGAACCCTGCACCGCGTCGACGATCGTGGTTTCCCCGTCCTGGGGGGCCTTGATGCGGATGACGGGATCGACGCCGGCCGGCGCCTCGGACGGATCGCGGTCGCGCCAGGTGCCGTCGTAGCGCGGCTGCCGGCCCTCGGCCCGGGCGGTCTCGCGCATCTGCTCTAGCTCCTCCGGCGAGCAGTAGCAGCGATAGGCCTCGCCCTTTTCCAGGAGCTGGTGGGCGACCGCGGTGTGACGCTCGATCTGGGCGAGCTGGAACACCGGCGCCTCGTCGCCGTCGAGCCCGAGCCAGGCCAGACCGTCGAGGATCGCCTCGACCGCTTCCGGGGTGGAGCGTTTGCGGTCTGTGTCTTCGATACGCAACAGGTAGCGCCCGCCGTGGTGGCGCGCGAACAGCCAGTTGAACAGCGCCGTGCGCGCACCGCCGATATGCAGGAACCCGGTGGGCGAGGGGGCGAAGCGGGTGACGACCGACATGGAAAGCCTTTCACATGCGCGAGCGGTTGAACGGGGAGCTTCCCGGCGGCCGGCGCCGGAAAGGGCGACCGGTGTCTAGCACAGGCCTGCGCGAGGCGCGACCGTGGCGCCACCCGGAGCGGCCGGCGGCGCCCGCAGCCGGGGCGGACGGGCGCCCCCTCGCGGTTCGGCGGCCGGCTCCCCGGCGCGACCCGCTCGGCGCGTTCCGCCGGGCGTTCGCAGCGGATCGGGCGCGCTGGCCGCTCTGGCTGCCGGTCGCCTTCGCCGCCGGCATCGCGCTGTACTTCGCCCTGCCGTCCGAGCCGCCCCTGGCCGCCGCCCTGGTGCCGGCCCCGGCCGTCGCCGCCGCTGCCTGGGGCCTGAGGGGGCGCGAGCCGGCGCTGTGGTGCGCCCTGCTTCTGCTGTTCGCGACCCTCGGGCTGGGAGCGGCGGCGCTGCGCACGGCGGCGACGCAGACGGTCCTGCTGACGACGCCGATATGGGCCCAGGTCGAGGGCGTCGTGGAACGGGTGGAGAAGCGGCCCGGGGATGTCCGCCTCACCCTGATCGAGGTTCAGGCCGCCGGCGGCGCGCGCGCGGTCCCGTATCGGGTGCGGATCGTCTGCCGCAGGCTCGAGCGGGTGCCCGGCATCGGCGACCGGGTGCGCCTGCGCGCCCGGCTGACGCCGCCGCCGCCGCCGTCGGTTCCCGGCGGCTTCGATTTCCAGCGCAGCGCCTTCTTCGACGGGCTGGGAGCAGTCGGATTCGCCGTGGGCGAGCCCGAGCTGGTGTCGGCCGAGCCCGAGGGGAGCCTTACGCTGGCCGTGGGCAGGCTGCGGACCGCCGTGGCCGACCGGCTGGCTGCCGCACTTCCGGGGCCGGCGGGGGCGGTGGCGGCCGCGCTGATCGTCGGCGAACGGGCCGGGCTGGACGAGGCGACCCAGGCGGCGTTCCGCGATTCCGGACTGGCCCATCTGCTGGCGATCTCCGGCCTGCATATGGGGCTGGTGGCGGGCACCCTGTTCGCCGGTGTGCGGCTGGCCCTGTGTCTGATCCCCGGCGTCGCCCTGCGCCGGCCGGTCAAGAAAATCGCCGCCTGCGTCGCGCTGACCGGCAGCGTCGCCTACCTGGTGCTGGCCGGCGCCCCGGTGCCGACCCAGCGCGCTTTCCTGATGGCGGCGGCGGTCCTGTCCGCGGTGCTGGTGGATCGTGAGGCGGTCAGCCTGCGGCTGGTGGCGCTGGCGGCTTTCGCGGTGCTCGCGATCCGGCCCGACGTGCTGACCGGCGCCAGTTTCCAGCTATCCTTCGCCGCCGTGATCGCCCTCGTGGCGGTCCACGAGTCCTGGCGCCGGCGGGGACGGCGGGGGGAGGGCGGTGCCCGGCGATGGATGCTGGGCGGGCCCCGGTATCTCGCGGGCGTGGCGGTGACCTCCCTGGTGGCGACGGCGGCGACGGCCCCCTTCGTGACCTTCCATTTCCAGGCCATCGCCCTGGGCGGCCTTCCGGCGAACATGCTGGCGGTGCCGCTGACGGCCTTCGTCACCATGCCGGCCGGGATCGTCGCACTGCTGGCCATGCCGCTGGGTCTGGAGGGCTGGGTGCTGCCGGTGATGGGGCTGGGGATCGACGCCACCCTGGCGGTCGCCGACCGCGTCGTGGCATGGACCGGTCCGGCCGCCGGGGTGCATCCGCTGCCGGTCTCGGGGCTCGCCGCGCTGTCGCTGGGGGGATGCTGGCTGGCGATCTGGCGCGGCCGCCTGCGCTGGTTCGGCCTTATGCCGTTGGCGGCAGGCGGGCTGGTCTGGGCGAGTGTGACGCCGCCGGACGTCCTGATCTCAGCCGACGGGCAGCTCAGCGCGGTGGCCATGGGGGACGGCGGGGCCTGGGTGGTCTCGACCGCCCGGGGCAACCAGTTCTCCCGCTCGGTCTGGGCACGGCGCTGGGGGGTGGAGGAGACGGTGACGGTCACCGCCTGGGACCGGGACCAAGAGGCCGAGGGGGCTGCCCTAGCCTGCGACGACCTGGGTTGCACGCTGCGGCGCCGCGGGCAGCTGCTGTCGCTGGTCGCGAGCCAGGAGGCCGCCGTGGAGGATTGCGCGGCGGCAGACGTCCTGGTGGCGGTGGTTCGCATCCGGACGGCCTGTGACGGCCCGCGGATTGTGGTGCACGCTCCGGACCTGCGGCGAGACGGCGCTCACGCCGTCTGGCTGGGACCGAACGGCCCGCGCGTGGAGTCCGTCCGGGCGCGGCGGGGCGAGCGGCCCTGGGTGCCGGGCGGCGAAGAGAGCGCGGCCGATTGATCTGAAGGGTGCCACTTGGGATCAGGCTCCGCCGTCCGACGTCACACGTCGAAAAATACGGATTTGCTCAAGCCCCGGCGCGATTCCGGCTCTTTGCGCGAAAAGCTTGGGTTAAAGTTTTGATGACTCAGGGATAAAACTTTTCACTGTTTTGCGGTCCGAGAATCCCTTAAATCCAATATATTCTTTCTTGAATCGATTGGTGGGGTCGGTGATGCGCATGCCGGTACGGGAATGCTCCTTCGCGATCCTTGCGGATTCCGTTGCCGAAGTTGTCGGCAAGAAAAACCTCGCCTATGTCGCGATCAAGCAGGCTGCATCGACAGATAACCCCGCGCGAGAGCGCTGGGCCTCGAACCTGTTCGGCCAGATTTCCCTGAGCAACCGCAAGCAGATCCGGTCAAACGCGATGGTGAAGGCCCAGGACGAGCGCCAGAAACGCCGGGCCGAGGACAAGCGCGTGAAGGAAGTGAAGGGCGTCGACTGGGGCAACCTGTTCGCCCAATCCGGATCCTGACGGGCCGCCGCACCGCCATCCCAATCTGCCGCGCACCGAAAGCGGATCCGCCCGACCCGGGCAGATCCGCGTCCAGTATCGTCAGTAGTTCCGGATAAGGCCGACCAGCCGTCCCTGGATGCGCACCCGATCCGGGCCGAAAATCTGGATCTTGTACGCGGCGTTCGCAGGCTCCAGGGCGACGGAATTGCCCTTCCGGCGCAGCCGCTTGAGGGTGGCCTCCCGCTCGTCGATCAGGGCGACCACGATCGCCCCGTTCTCCGCCGTGTCGCAGCGCCGGACGATCACCGTGTCGCCGTCGAAGATCCCGTCCTCGATCATCGAATCCCCGGCGATCTCAAGGGCGTAATGCTCCCCCCCGGCGACCATGGACAGCGGCACCGAGACCGTGCTGGTCGGGTCGCTGATCGCTTCGATGGCGGTACCGGCGGCGATCCGGCCGTAGAGCGGCAGCTCGAACCCGCCGTCGCTGTCGGACGGCCGCTCCCGCCCGCCGCTGCGCATCGGGAAGTTCCCCGGAATGACGTTGGGCGAGAACCCGCGGATCGCCGGTTCCGGCGTCCCGGCAACCGCCGCCGTCGTGCCTTCCGGCAGCTTCAAGACCTCCAGCGCCCGCGCCCTGTGGGGCAGGCGCCGGATGAAGCCGCGCTCCTCCAGGGCCGTGATCAGACGATGGATGCCGGACTTGGATTTGAGGCTCAACGCCTCCTTCATCTCGTCGAACGAGGGCGAGACCCCGCCTTCCTCCAGCCGCCTGTGGATGAACATCAGCAGTTCGTGCTGCTTGCGGGTGAGCATCGGGTCCCTCGGCTTTCCGCCGCCACGACGCACGGCAAGCGGGCCGGCGCTCAGGCGAACAAACATGGTACAAACACCGATGTTCTACTTTTGATCCGCCGGCAGGTCAAGGCCTGTGGATAAGTCGGGGGACAGTATCCGGCGCGACTCGCCTAAATAGACAGAAAGTCGCCGTCGAGGCTGAGCACGCGCACCGTATCGCCGGCCTTGCGACTCGGATCGTTGGCCGGCCGGACGATCAAGCAATCGGCGGCGGCGAGACGCGACATCATCGAGCTGTCCTGGCGCGGGAAGGGGCGGACATGGCGGCGCCCGTCCTCGGCTCTTTCCCAGGTCGCCCGGACATAGTCCTGACGTCTGTCATTCTCCTTTAGGTCGACGGCGAGGACCGCCTGTTCCTCTTTGGCGCCGACCGTCTCCAGGCCCAGCATGGTCTCCAGGGCCGGGCGCAGGAACACGGTGGCGCAGACCACCGTAGACACCGGATTCCCGGGCAATCCGAGCATCGGCACCCCGGCGAAGCGGCCGAAGATCAGCGGCTTGCCCGGGCGCATGGCAATCTTCCAGAAGCCGACCTCCAACGCGTCGGCGCCGAACTCCGTGTCGCGCAGGGCTTTCTGCACAAGGTCGTGGCGGCCGACCGACGCACCGCCGGTGGTGACCAGCATGTCCGCCCCGCGCGCGCCGGCCGCAAGACGCCGCAGCGCGCCCTCGTCATCCGGGGCGATCCCGAGGTCGACCGGCTCGCCGCCGATGGCGCGCACCACCGCCGCGAGCGCATAGGCGTTGGAGGAGACGATGCGCATCGGGTCGGTCAACTCGCCCGGACGCACGATTTCGTCGCCGGTGGACAGAATCGCGACACGCGGTTTCCGCCGCACGCTGATCCAGGGCACATTCATGGTCGCCGCCAGGCCGATATCGCGGGCCGACAGGCGGCGTCCGGCGGCGATGCCGAGATCGCCCGCATGGAAGTCGAGACCTGCCGGGCGGATATAGGTGCCGGATGCCGCGCCTTCGCGCACGGTGACGGCGGCACCGTCCTCCTCGCTGTCGGCGTCCACATCCTCCTGGATGACGATGGCATCGGCGCCGTCGGGCACCGGGCCGCCGGTAAAGATGCGCACGCATTCCCCGGGACCGACCGTGCCGTCGAACAATCCGCCCGCCGGGGCGGCCCCGATCCGCGTCAGGGTCGCCGGCACGCTGGCGACGTCTTGAGCACGCACCGCGTATCCGTCCATAGCCGAGACCGCCACCGGCGGCTGGGTGCGGCGCGCGGTGATCGGCTCGGCGGTGACCCGGCCGAGCGCCTCGGTCAGCGCCACCATCTCCGCCGGCATCGGCGTCATCGCCGACAGGATGCGGTCCAGCGCGTCGGCTACCGGCAGCAGGTCGTCACTCACCCCTGTAGTCTCCGGATTTGCCGCCGGACTTGGCCACCAGCCGGATATCGCCGATCCGCATGGCCTTATCGACGGCCTTGGCCATGTCGTAGACGGTCAGCGCGGCGACCGACACGGCGGTCAGCGCCTCCATCTCCACGCCGGTGCGGCCCTTCAGCTTGCAGGTCGCCTCGATATCGACGGCATCGCGCGCCTCGTCGATGGTCAGCGCCACCTTCACCGAGGTCAGCGCCAATGGGTGGCAGAGCGGGATCAGGTCCGGGGTGCGCTTGGCGCCCATGATGCCGGCCAGCCGGGCGACAGACAGCACGTCGCCCTTCTTCACCCCGCCGCCGCGGATCAGCGCGATGGTCTCGGGGGCGGCATAGACCGAGCCGCGGGCGGTGGCGACCCGTTCGGTCTCCTCCTTGTCGCCGACATCGACCATATGCGCCTTGCCGGCGGCGTCGAAATGCGTGAAGTCGCTCATTCTCTCGGGCCCGTGGGTTCAGGCGACGGCGGGAAGGGGATCCGCCAGGAGTTTGCGGGTCGCGGCCGTGACGTCGTCTTGACGCATCAGCGACTCGCCGATCAGGAAGCAGCGCGCGCCGATCCGGGCCATGCGGCCGAGATCCTCCGGCGTGAACAGGCCGCTCTCCGCGATCAGGGTTCGGTCCTTCGGCACCATGGACGCAAGATTCTCCGCCGTGGCGAGGTCGGTGGTCATGGTCTTCAGGTTGCGGTTGTTCACCCCGATCAGCGGCGAGGACAGCTTGAGCGCCCGCGCCATCTCTTCTGCGTCGTGCACCTCCACCAGCACGTCCATGCCGAGATCGGTCGCCGCACTCTCCAACTCGGCGGCGAGGCCGTCGTCCAGCGCCGCCATGATCAGCAGGATGCAGTCGGCGCCCAGCGCGCGGGCCTCCACGATCTGGTAGGGATCGAGCATGAAGTCCTTGCGCAGGGCCGGCAGGTCGACGGCCGCGCGCGCCGCCTCCAGATAGGCGTCCTTGCCCTGGAAATACTTCTCGTCGGTCAGCACGGAGAGACAGGTCGCCCCGCCCTCGGCATAGGCGCGGGCAAGGGCGGGCGGATCGAAATCGGCGCGGATCAGCCCCTTGGACGGCGAGGCCTTCTTGATCTCGGCGATCAGGCCGTAGCCGGTCTTCGACGCGGCGGTCAGCGCCTTGGCGAAGCCGCGCGGGGCGGAGGCGGCCTTCGCCAACTCCTCCAGCTCGGCCAGCGACCGCCGGTCCTTGCGCTCGGCGATCTCGCCGCGCTTGTGCTCGCAGATCTCCGCCAGAACGTCGCGCATCAGGCGCTCTCCCGGTTGGTCATCTCGACCAGGGCGTCCAGTTTCGCCTTGGCCTTGCCGCTGTCGATGCTGTCGGCGGCCATCTCGGCCCCGGCCTTGATATCGGCTGCCTTGCCCGCCACCACCAGGGCCGCGCCGGCATTCAGCAGAACGATATCGCGATAGGGGCCCGTCGCCCCCTCCAGCACCTCGCGCAGGGCGACGGCGTTCTGCGCCGGATCGGCGCCGCGCACGGCGTCGATCGGGGCGCGGTCCAGCCCGGCATCCTCCGGCGTGACCTCGAAGGTTTTCACTTTGCCGTCCTGCAGGCTGGCCACATGGGTCGGGCCGGACAGGGTCAGCTCGTCCAGCCCGTCGCCATGGACGACCCAGGCGCGGGTGGAGCCCAACTGGCCCAGGGTCTCGGCCATCGGCACGATCCAGTCGCGGGAGAAGGCGCCGACGAGCTGGGTCTTCACCATGCCCGGATTGGACAGCGGACCCAGGATGTTGAACAGGGTACGGGTGCCGAGCTCGACCCGGGGGCCGGCCACGTGGCGCATGGCGCTGTGGTGGCGCGGCGCCATGAAGAAGCAGATGCCGACCTCGTCGATTGCCTTCTTCACCAGCTTCATGTCGCAGTCGGTGTTCACGCCCAGATGGGTCAGCACGTCGGCGGCCCCGGAACGCGAGGACAGGGCCCGGTTGCCGTGCTTGGCCACCGGCACGCCGGCGCCGGCGATCACGAAGGAGGCGGCGGTGGAGATGTTGTAGGTCTTCGCCCCGTCGCCGCCGGTGCCGACATTGTCCATGGCATCGGCGGGAACCTCGACCTTCAGGGCCTTGGCCCGCATGGCCCGGGCCGCCCCGGTGATTTCCGGCACGGTCTCTCCGCGCACCCGCAGCGCCATCAGGAAGCCGCCGACCTGGGCCGGGGTGGCGTTGCCCGACATGATGATGTCGAAGGCGCTCTCGGCCTGTTCCTCGCTCAGGGACGCCCCGGTCGCCGCGTGGGCGATCAGGGTCTTCATGTCCCCCAGATCGCCGCTCATGTCCCGGTTCTCTTCAGCCGCGCCTCGATCTCCTCGATCGGCTGGATCGGCTGGCCGTTGAAGCCGGCCAGGCGCAGGAAGTTGCCCAGCATCCGGTGGCCGAACTGGGAGGCGATGCTCTCCGGGTGGAACTGCACGCCGTAGCACGGGTAGTCGCGGTGCTTCAGCCCCATGACGATGCCGTCCTCGGTCCAGGCCGTCTTCTCCAAGACATCCGGCCAGCCCTCGGTCGGGACCACCAGCGAGTGATAGCGCGTCACCTCGAAGGGCGAGGGCAGGCCCTCGAAGATACCGGTGCCGGTGTGATGCACCTCCGACACCTTGCCATGCATCGGCACCGGGGCCCGGGTCACCGTGCCGCCGAAGGCCTGGCCCATGGTCTGGTGGCCCAGGCACACGCCCAGCATCGGGATGCTCGGCGCGCAGCGTTCCACCAGTTCCAGACAGATGCCGGCTCGGTCCGGATCGCAGGGACCGGGCGAGATGACGATACCCTCCGGGTTGAGATCGATGATCTCGTCCACGGTGATCTTGTCGTTCCGCCGCACCTCGAACCGTGCTCCCAGTTCCCCGAGGAAGTGGTAGAGGTTGTAGGTGAAGCTGTCGTAATTATCGATCAGCAGAAACATTTCAATCGCTTGGAGACGGTTGTTTATGTAGCGGACTAGCCGTTGCGTGCTACCTTATCAACCCCAGGACCGGCAGAGAAGCGGCTAGCATGGCGGCACAGCGCAAGAAGCCCACGCGCAGCAGGAAGCAGACCTCCCCAACGGGCGGCGGGATGCTGCGGCGCGCCGGGATTGCGGTCGTCGCCGCAGGCATCCTGTTCGGCGGCGGCATCGCCGTGGGCGCGTGGATCGCCGGCGGCGGGAGCCTGCCCGAACTGAGCGCGAGTCGCGATCTCCTGGGCACGCCCAAGGGGACGACGCCCGCTCCGGCCCAGACCGCGACCAAGGCGCCGGTGCCGGTCCAGAAGCCGACCCAGACTGCCGTTCAGGCCGAGCCGGGCATCCCGCTGCCGAAGATGGCCAAGGCGGTCGAGGCGATGAAGCAGGCAGAGGCGGCACCGCGGCCCGCACCCGCGCCGGCCCAGGTCGCCGCCCTGCCGGCCAAGCCGCCGACCGCCGATGAGGGAGACCTGCCCGCCTGGCGCCGCTATGCGGTGGCGGCCGACATGTCCGGCGGCGGTCCCTTCATCGCCATCGTGCTGGACGATCTCGGCATCGACGTGCGCCGCTCCAACCGGGCGGTGGCGCTGCCCGCACCGGTGACCCTGGCCTATCTGCCCTATGCCGAAGGTCTGGACAGCCAGACCGCGGCGGCGCGCAACGCGGGGCACGAACTGCTGGTCCATATCCCGATGCAGCCCCATGGCGAGGATGCCGATCCGGGGCCGAACGCGCTCGACATGCGCCTGGGCGCCATCGAGGTGCTGAGCCGGCTGGACTGGGATCTCGCCCGGTTTTCCGGCTATGTCGGCATCAACAACCACATGGGCAGCCTGTTCACCGAGAGCGAGGAGGGCATGCGCCTGGTGGCCGAGGGACTGCGCGACCGGGGGCTGCTGTTCCTGGACAGCCTGACCTCGCCGAAGAGCGTGGCGGCCTCCACCGTCGCATCCTACGGCGTGCCGACGACGGTGCGCGACGTGTTCCTCGACAATACCGACAGCCCGGAGGAGGTGGCGATGCGTCTGGAACAGACAGAGAAGGTGGCCCGCAAGGCCGGCACGGCGATCGCCATCGGCCATCCGCGCGACAACACCCTGGCCGTGCTGGAGGACTGGATCCCGAAGGCCAAGGCCGCCGGCTTCACCCTGGTGCCGCTGACCGCCGTGCTGGATATCCGGCGCGGCATGGCCACCCAGCAGGCGAGCCGGCCGTGAGCGGGGCTGAATTGCCGCCGGTCACTTGGCGCTGGCACCGATGGGACCAGCTCGACCGGGACCAGCTCTACGCGATTCTGAAGGCACGGGTGGACATCTTCGTGGTCGAGCAGGAATGTCCCTATCCGGAGATCGACGGCAAGGATCCCAAGGCGCTGCATCTGCTGGGCTATGACGGGCATCCGGGGGACGGCGTGCTGCTGGCCTATGCGCGGCTGTTCGCGCCCGGAGTGTACTATGCCGAGCCGGCGGTCGGCCGGGTGCTGACGACGCCGGCGGCCCGGGGGCGGGGTGTGGGCCGCCTGCTGATGGCGGAGTGCCACCGCTTCTCCGAGGCGACGTTCGGCACCCCGGCGGTCCGGTTGAACGGGCAGGCCTATCTGAAGGAGTTCTACGAGAGCCTGGGCTACGCCGCCGTCATGGGACCGTATGACGAGGACGGCATTCCGCATTACGAGATGCTTCGGGCCGCACCGTAGCGTCCGGTCGGGGGCGGTGCCTATCGTCGCGCCATGACGGATTTCGCTGATCTCGCGGCCATAGTCGGTGTCCTGTTTCTCGCCGGCCTGGTGAAGGGCGTGGTCGGGCTCGGCCTGCCCACGGTCAGCCTGGCGCTGCTGACCCCGATTCTCGGCCTGCCGGCGGCTATGGCGGCGATGCTGCTGCCGTCCTTTCTGACCAATCTGCAGCAGGCGCTCACCGGCGGGGAGACCCCGGCGATGCTGCGCCGATTCTGGCCGTTTCTGGCGGCGGTGGCGCTCGGCACCCTGGCGACCTCCGGTGCGGTGGCCCTGGTCCCCTCCGACCTGCTGGTGATCCTGCTGGGGGCGTCGATTGCGGTCTATGCCGCGCTCGGCCTGCTGACCCCGCCCTGGCCGCAGCCAGGATCGCGGGAGCGCTGGCTCGGGCCGCTCTGCGGTCTCGTCACCGGGCTGCTGACCGGCATGACCGGCTCCTTCGTGATCCCGTCCGTGCCGTATCTGCAGTCCCTGGCGCTGGGCCGTGACCGGCTGGTGCAGATGATGGGGGCGACCTTCACGGTGGCCACGCTCGCCCTGGCGCTCGGCCTCGGCGGGCGCGGTCTGATCGGCGGCGGCGCGGCACTCGGTACCCTGGCCGGGGTGATTCCCGCCTTTCTCGGCATGGAGATCGGCCGCCGGCTGCGCGGCCGGCTATCGGAGCAGGCCTTTCGCCGCGCGCTTTTCACGGCACTGTTGCTACTGGGGATCTGGATGATCGGGCGGGAACTGGCTAGCGTCGCTGCATGACAGATCATGCCCCCAATATCCCGCTCCCCGTTTCCGACCTTAACCCGGTGGAAGAGGCCGTCGGCCAGCGCCGTTCCGTGCGCGGCTTCAAGCCCGACCCGGTACCGCGCGAGACGGTCGAACGCATCCTCCAGATCGCCGCCCGCGCCCCGTCCGGTACCAACATGCAGCCCTGGAAGGTGCATGTCCTGACCGGCAAGGCACGGGAGGATCTGTCCGCGGCGATCATGACCGCCTTCGATAGCGGCGAGGAACACAAGGGCGAGTGGGCCTATTACCCCAAGCAGTTCCGCGAGCCGTATCTGGCGCGCCGGCGCAAGGTGGGCTGGGACCTCTACGGGCTGGTCGGCATCGCCAAGGGCGACTCTGAGAAGATGCATGTGCAGCACGGCCGCAACTACACCTTCTTCGACGCGCCGGTGGGGCTGGTCTTCACCATCGACCGGGACCTGGAGATCGGCTCTTGGCTGGATTACGGGATGTTCCTGCAGAACGTGATGCTGGTCGCCCGCTCCCACGGGCTGGAGACCTGCCCTCAGGCGGCCTTCGCGCCGTTCCATAAGGTCATCCGGGAGAGCCTGGGGCTCGACGAGATGGAGGCCGTGGTCTGCGGCATGTCGCTCGGCTACGCGGACTGGGATCGGCCGGAGAACACGCTGATCACCGACCGGGCGCCACTCGAGGATTTCGTCAAGTTTCGGGAGTAGGGGGCGGATCCGGCCCTTCGACATGCCCCGATGGGGCTGCTCAGGGCGAGGTCGGGGTGTTGACTGCATTGTCTTAGACCTCGCCCTGAGCAACCCCGGATCCGGTCCGGGGCGTGTCGAAGGGCCCTCCCGAGCACGGGGCATGGTCAGGCGGACCGGGCGCGCATTCCCCCCATTGCCGCCACACCCGCCCGCTTGTCATGATCCCCGCCAACCAGACACAAACCAGAACACCAGAGGGCGCAGCCCCGGGAGAGGAAACATGAGCCGGATCAGTGTCATCACCGGCGGTGCCAGCGGCATCGGCCGGGCCAGTGCCGAGGTGCTGGCGGAACGGGGCGACACCCTCGTCATCGCCGACATGAACGCCGAGGGTGCGGCCAAGGCCGCCGAGGAGCTGAAAGTCGCCGGGGCCGCCGCCCATGCGCTGGCGCTCGATGTCGCCGACGACGCGGCGGTGGAGGATTTCTTCGACCGGGTGGAGAGCGAGATCGGCGCGGTCGGCGCCGTCGTCCACGCCGCCGGCATCCTGCAGAACGCCATGACCACCGAACGCATGGACCGGGCCGAAGCCGACCGGATCATGGACGTGAACTATCGCGGCACCTGGTCGGTGAACGTCGCCGCCTGCCGCCGCATGAAGGCGCGTCAGGCCGGGGCGGTCGTCAATCTCGCCTCGATCAACAGCTTCACCGCCCTGCCAATCCCCAGCTACAACGTCTCCAAGGCGGCGGTGAAGGCGCTGACCGAGATCCTGGCGGTGGAATACGGCATCCACGGCATCCGGGTGAACGCGGTCGCCCCGACCTACACCATCACTCCGGCGATCCAGGCCCGCATCGACAGCGGCCACCGCGATCCCGAGGCGATCCGCGATGCCGGTGCGCTGAAGATCCTGGTCACTCCGCGCAACATCGCCGAGCCGATAGCCTTCCTGCTGTCGGACGCCGCCGCCGCCATCACCGGCGTGACCCTGCCGGTGGACGCGGGCTACGCGCCGAACACCACCTACCGCAGCTACGTCGCCCCGGTGGAGGGCTTCGGCCAATAGGCCGGCCGGCACCGGTCTGATGCCGGCGCGGCCGTTGATCGGCGCGCGCGACCGGCGCAGACTTGGCCGGGATATCGGGAGGAAACGATGACCGAAATGGTGACCAGCCTCGGCGCGCTCGCCGCCAAGGTGACGGACGGCGCGACGATCGCCCTGCCGCCGGACTATTCCGGCTGCGCCAATGCCCTGTGGCGGGCGGTGATCCGCCGGGGGGTAAAGGACCTGCACCTCGTCGGCGTGCCGGTGTTCGGCTATCACGGCGACCTGCTGATCGGCGCGGGCTGCGTCAAGGTGGCCGAGACCTCCGCCGTCACCCTGGGCGAGCACGGATTGGCCCCGCGCTTCACCGCCGCGGTGAAGGCCGGCAGCATCATCGTGAAGGACGCCACGTGCCCCGCCATCCATGCCGGGCTGCAGGCGGCCGAGCGGGGGGCGCCGTTCTCGGTCATGCGCGGGCTCATCGGCTCCGACATCCTGGCCCGCCGCGACGACTGGAAGGTCATCGAGAACCCGTTCGGCGACAACGATCCGGTGGTCGCCATCCCGGCCCTGACCCCGGATCTCGCGGTGTTCCATGCGGCCAAGGCCGACCGTCACGGCAATGTCTGGATCGGCGTGCGGCGCGAGCTGATGGTCATGGCCCATGCCGCCCGCGACACGCTGGTGACGGTGGAGGAGATCGTCGACGGAGACCTGATGGCCGATCCGGCGACCAAGGCCGGCACCATACCCGGCCTGTACGTCACCGCCATGGCCGAGGCGAAGGAGGGGAGTTGGCCCCAGGGCTTGCCCGCCACCGACCTGGTCGCCGATCAGGGCCACCTCGCGCGCTATGCCGAGATGGCGAAGACGGAAGAGGGCTTCGCCGCCTATCTGGCGGAATACGTGACCGGCCGGGAGGCGGCGGAATGACCGATTCCGATGTGCAGTTGGAAGAGATCCTGATCCACACCATCGCCGGCATGCTGGACGGGCTGCGCCATGTGGCGGTCGGCGCGTCCTCGCCGGTACCGGGGGCGGCGGCGCTGCTGGCCCGGGCGCGGTCCGGCGATGCGACCCGGGTCTCGGTGCTGGGATCGGAGGATCACAACTTCTTCTCCGACGGCGGCAAGGAGCTGTTCGACTGCGCCGGGCAGGGGCGGATCGACGCGTTCTTCCTCTCCGGCGCCCAGATCGACGGCAAGGCCAACATCAACCTGGTCTCCATCGGCGATCTGGACCTGCCCAAGGCGCGGTTCCCGGGCTCCTTCGGCTCCGGTTACCTGTATTACGTGGTGCCGCGGGTGATCCTGTTCCGGCTGGAGCACACCAAGCGCACGCTGGTGGAACAGGTGGATTTCATCTCCGCGCCGGGCTTCTCCGAGCCGAACGTCTACCGGCCGGGCGGCCCCTTCGCGATGATCACCGACCGCTGCCTGTTCGACGTGGACAAGGAGCGCCGTCGCTTCGTGCTGAAGAGCGTGCATCCGGGCGAGACGGTCGAGAGCATCGCGGAGAACACCGGCTTCGACTACGACGTGCCGGCCGAGGTGCCCACCACGCCGCTGCCGGACGCGGAGACCCTGGCCCTGATGCGCGGCCGCATCGCCGGCGAGATCGCCGAGATCTATCCGGGATTTGCGAAGCGGGTCTTCGGGCTGGAGAAGGCGGCTTAGGGACTGCCGGCCCTTCGACACGCCCCCGCCGAAGAGCGGGGGCTGCTCAGGGCGAGGTCAAATCAAGGAAACTTAAGCCCACCAGAACACTGACCTCGCCCTGAGCAGCCCCATCGGGGCGTGTCGAAGGGCCGCCATGTGTTATGCCGCCCGCTTCAGCCCCGACCGTGCCCAGATCGTCTCCAGCGACGCGACCAGATGGGCGATATCCGTGTCCGAATGCACCGGGGACGGGGTGATGCGCAGCCGTTCGGTGCCGCGCGGGACCGTGGGGTAGTTGATCGGCTGCACGTAGATGCCGAACTCGTCCAGCAGCTCGTCGCTGATCCGCTTGGCATCCACCGGATCGCCCACCATCACCGGGACGAGATGGCTCGGATTGGCGAGGTGGGGGATACCGGCGGCGTCCAGGCCGGCGCGGACCTTGGCGACCCGGTCGCGCTGGGCCTCGCGCTCCACATTGCTGGTCTTCAGGTGCCGGATGCTGGCGCGCGCGCCGGCGGCGATCGCCGGGGGCAGGGCGGTGGTGAAGATGAAACCCGAGGCGAAGCTTCGCACGAAATCGCACAGCGCCGTCGAGGCCGCGATATAGCCACCCATCACCCCGAAGGCCTTGCCGAGCGTTCCCTCGATCACCGTCAGGCGGTGCGCCAGACCCTCGCGCTCGGAGATGCCGCCGCCGCGCGGACCGTACAATCCCACCGCGTGCACCTCGTCGAGATAGGTCATCGCGCCGTGCTTCTCGGCCACGTCGCAGATCTCGGCGATCGGCGCGATGTCGCCATCCATCGAATACACGCTCTCGAAGGCCACCAGCTTCGGCCGGTTCGGGGCGATCTCCGACAGCTTGCGGTCGAGATCCTCGGGGTCGTTGTGGTTCCAGATCACCTTCTCGGCGCGGGAATGGCGGATGCCCTCGATCATGGACGCGTGGTTGTCGGCGTCCGACAGCACCACGCAGCCGGCCATGCGCGATGCCAGCGTGCCAAGCGCCGCCCAGTTCGACACGTAGCCGGAGGTGAACAGCAGCCCGGCTTCCTTGCCGTGCAGGTCGGCGAGCTCTTCTTCCAGCAGCACGTGGTCGTGGTTGGTGCCGGAGATGTTCCGGGTGCCGCCGGCGCCCGCGCCGGAGCGGTCCAGCGCCTCGTGCATGGCCTGCAGGACGGGCGGAAACTGGCCCATGCCGAGATAGTCGTTAGAGCACCAGACGGTGACCTCGCCGGTACCACCCTCGCGATGGCGGGTGGCACGGGGGAAGGCGCCCTTGTGCCGCTCGATATCGGTGAATACCCGATAGCGACCCTCGCCGCGCAGGGCATCAAGCTGGTCCTGGAAATAGGCCTCGTAATCCATGGTCGTCTCCTGGCGGGTTGCCCCGCTTGCGATCCCGGTCGACGGACGGTCCCTCGCGACGCTCCGTCCCGGCGGCCTCGGATGGCTGAGTGTATCGCAACCCGGGCCGGCCGGCGGCGAAAATGGCGATACAGGGCCGCCGTATCAACCGCGCACATCCGCGCAGTCGGCCGAAATTCGGACCGTTCCGACCGCCGCTAGAGCCGCTTGGTGAAGTAATGGCGGCTATGGCCCGGCGGCATGTCGACGATGCGGCCGATCTCGGTGAAGCCGAAGCGCGGGTAGAAGCTCGGCGCCTGGAAATCGTAGGTGTCGAGCCAGATCCCGATGCAGTCGCGGTCCCGAGCCAGCTGCTCGGCCCGCGCCAGCAGGGCGCCGCCCACGCCGCCGCGCCGGACCGCCGGGTCGACCGCCAGCAGGGCGACATGCAGCCAGGACAGGTTGGTGCTGCCGATCAGGGTGCCGACCACAGCGCCGTCACGCACCGCGCGCAGGGCGAATTCCTGGGTATTCCAGACCACCCCGTGCAGGACGGCATGCTCGGTCAGCCAGTCGAGCGCCTGTTTGCGGATACCGTCGAGCGCCTCGCCGGCACCCTCGACCAGATCGACCTCGACCGTCATCGCCCGTCAGCCGGCTCCCGTTCGGAAGTTCGCTTCCACATAGCCGAGAAGCTGCTCGACCGACTGGGACAGCGACAAGGCGCCGGTGTCGATCTCGACCTCGGCGTTCTCCGGCGCCTCGTAGGGGGCTGAGATGCCGGTGAACTCGGCGATCTCGCCGCGCCGAGCCTTCTTGTACAGGCCCTTGGGATCGCGCTCCTCGCAGACCGCCAGTCCGGCGTTCACGAAGACCTCGTGGAACAGGTCAGGGGCGACGGCGCGAGCCCGGTCGCGGTCGGACCGGTAGGGCGAGATGAAGGCGGTGATCACGAGGATGCCGGCGCGGGCGAACAGGGCGGCCACCTCGCCGACCCGGCGGATGTTCTCCTCCCGGTCCTCCGGCGCGAAGCCGAGATCGGCGGACAGGTCGAAGCGGATGTTGTCGCCGTCCAGCACGTAGACCTGCCAGCCCTTGCGGAACAGCGCCTGCTCCAGCTCGAGGGCGAGGGTGGACTTGCCCGCCCCCGACAGGCCGGTCAGCCAGAGCACGCCGGACTTGTGGCCGTTGGCGGCCCAGCGGGCGTCGGTGGTGACCCGGGTCTCCACCGCGGTGATGTTCTGCGAGGTCGGGGCATTGGCCCGGCGCAGGTCGTGGAACCCGTCCATGGAGACCAGGCCGCCGCCGGCCATGTCGTAGCCGTCGATCAGCACGAAGCGGCCGAGGCGCGGATTGGCGGTGAACTCGTCCACCGACAGCATGGCGCGGGCGCGCAGGACGACCTCGCCGACTTCGTTGCGCTCGATCCGGTCGGCCGGGCGCTCGGATAGGTCGGAGACGTCGATCACCCGCTCGATCGCCTGCACCTCCACCGGGTGCTCCAGGGTGGCGAGCTTCAGCTTGTAGCGCCGGCCCACTTCCAGCGGCGCGCGGCCGAGCCAGAAGATGCGGGCGCGGAACACGTTGGTCTGCACCGGCGGCTCGGACTCGTGGCTCGCCACATGGCCGCGTTCGACGAAGAGCTGGTCGTCCAGGGTGATGCCGATGGACTGGCCGGCCGAGGCGGACAGGACGGGGCCGTCGACGCTCCAGGCCTCGATCGACTGGACCTGGGCGCGGGCGTTGCTCGGGCTGAACAGCAGGGTGTCGCCCACGCTCAGCTTGCCGCTCTCGATGCGGCCGGCGAGGATGCGGCGCTCGTCGAACTTGTAGACGTCCTGGACCGGGAAGCGCAGCGGCAGTTCCACCGGCAGCGGCTTCGGCGTCAGGGCGTCCAGGGCGGCGATCAGGGTGTCGCCCTTGAACCAGGGCATGTTCTGCGACTTGTTCGCCAGTCCGTCGCCGTGGCGCGCGGAGACCGGCAGGATCGCCGCCGGGGTGATGCCCATGCCGCCGAGATACTTGTGGACCTCGCCGGCCACTTCCTCGAAGCGGTCCTTGGCGTGGTCGACCAGGTCCATCTTGTTGACCGCGACCACGACGTTGTCGAGGCCGAGCAGGTGCAGGATGTAGCCGTGGCGGCGGGTCTGCTCCTGGACCCCTTCCTTGGCATCGACCACCAGGATGGCGGCATCGGCCGAGGCGGCACCGGAGACCATGTTCTTCAGAAACTCCTTATGGCCCGGCGCGTCGATGATGACGTAGGGGCGGGCAGAGGTCTTGAAGAAGATCTGGGTTGTGTCGATGGTGATGCCCTGGTCGCGCTCGGCCTGCAGGGCGTCGAGCACGAACGCCCATTCCATCGGCATCCCGCGCCGGTCGGACATGGCCTTCACCGCTTCCATCTTGCCGTCGGGCAGGGAGCCGGTGTCGTGCAGCATGCGGCCGATCAGGGTCGACTTGCCGTGGTCCACATGGCCGACGATGACGAGCTTCATCGGCGCGAGGTCGGTGATCGGGGTGTCGGTCATCTGGGCTGAGGTCATCTGGGCGGACTCTCTTACATGTATCCCGCGGAGCGCAGGCGCTCGAACGCGTCTTCGGCCTCATGGTCCATCGCCCGTCCGCTGCGCTCGGCCACCTTGGTGGCGCGCAGCTCGGCGATGATCTTCTCCACCGTGTCGGCGTCGCTGGACACCGGGTTGGTGATGTCCATGTCGCCCAGCGAGCGGTAACGCTTGCCGTCCCGGGCGAAATACAGCGGCACCAGGGGAATGCCTTCGCGCTGGATGTAGAGCCAGATGTCGAGCTCGGTCCAATGCAGCAGCGGATGCACGCGGATATGGGTACCCGGCGCGAAGTCGGTCTTGAACTGATCCCAGAACTCCGGCGGCTGGTCGCGGAAGTCCCATTCGGCGTTCTCGCCGCGCGGGCTGAACACCCGTTCCTTTGCGCGGGTCGCCTCCTCGTCGCGGCGGATGCCGGCGATCACCGCCTGCAGGTCGAGCTCGGCGATCAGCCGCTTCAGCGCCTCGGTCTTGCGCGCGGCGGAGCGGGCGGCCGGCGGCAGGGTCGGGTCGATCTCCTCGATCGGCGGGCAGTCGCGGCGGATGAAGTTCAGGCCCCACTTGACCGAGTACTCCTTCTGGAAGGCGTACATCTCGGGGAACTTCTTGCCGGTGTCGCAGAACATGGCCGGGAAGGGCACATGGCCGAAGAACGCCTTCTTCGCCAGCCAGAGCATGACGTTGGAGTCCTTGCCCAGCGACCAGAGCATGCCCAGGCGGTCGAACTTGTTGAACGCCTCGCGCAGGATGTAGACGCTCTGCGCCTCGAGAGAGTCGAGATGGTTCATGGGAAGCCCGTTTCCCCGGTTGTGGTTTGCGCGTTGATAGGCGGGGACACGGGCGCTGTCAAAGGAAGTGCAAGGCTTGCGGGTCGCTCCCGAGTGACGCGTCAGACCCATAGCCGGGCGTAATTGACCCGGAAGTTCCCTGCCGGCGGTCCGGCGGGACCGGGGCGGTCAGGGTCATCGGGAACGGCGGAACTGTCCGTTCCCGAAAGTTTTTTTGTCCGACACCCGCGGGCACGCTGTCGGGCGGGCGGCGGAGGCTTGCGACCCTAGCCCTCGATCACGGCGAAGGTGCGGACCTCGATGCTTTCACGCGGCGGAGCACTCGGGTCCTGGTCGGTGAACTGGAAGGCGCCGTGCGGGGTATATTTGGACACGCCGTCCTTGGTGTCCCAGCCCTTGATCAGCAGCACCTCGTCGCGCTGCATCTCCGGTGCGAAGTACCAGCGCTGGCCCGGCTGATGGGCGAGCTGGTAGATCTCGCCGACCCGGTCGGGGAAGACCTGGTCGGTGGCGAGCAGGGCGTCCGGCGCGATCGATTCCGCGTCGGCCAGGGCCAGCGGCGCGCGCTGCACCGGGCCGGCGATCGGGCGCCAGACGTTGATCTGGACCACCCGGCCGCCCTTGGCCAGGATCTCCTCCACCTGTCCTTCCCCCAGCGCGTCGTTGCCGCGCTTCGGGCCGGAGGTGGCGGTGTAGTCCACATGCACGCGGGAGGCGGGGCCGCGGGCGCCGTCCTTGTTGGCGGCGCCGGTACCGCTGTCGGAGCGCCGGGTATGGTCGAAGATCACGACCCGCGTGGCGCCGACCGCGCGCTTCACGATGTCCGTGATCTCGTCGTAGTAGGTCGAGGTCACCGACTCGTCGTCATAGAGATCGTCGACCGCCGTCTCGTGCCGCTGCAGGGTGAAGCCCTGGCGGTCGAGGTCCAGGTCATCGGCGATCGGACGCATGTCGGCGATCTCGACCGGGATCTCCTCGACCTGGAAGAAGATCTTCGGCGCGCCGCCCGTCAGGGCGGAGCTGTGGAACACCGGCTTTTCGTCCTGGGGAACGGTGAAGCCGAGCGGCGCGACGATGGCGCGGCCCGTGGCGGCGGGCTGGGTCTGCGAAGGGCTCATCTGGTTCATGGCACTGTCTCCACGGGATCGGGATATTTCGTTCCGTTTCGCAAAAGGTGGGGCGTAATTGACCGGATATTAATGCGTAAAAGGGAATTAATGCCGCTCTCCGGCGGCATGGTTTCTGGCACGGTTCTGCACGTATCCTGTCGGTCCATCGCTGATGAGGAGAGCCGGCCATGCTGACACGGCGGCGTTTCACCAAGGGACTGCTCGCCGGAGGTATCGGGGCCGGCGTTCTGACGCCGCCCGCCGCCCGGGCCTTCGTGCCGGCCGACCTCGGCGGATCGGACCGGCTGTTTCCCGTGGAGGCCGATGGCGGCATGGTCGCCAGCCGGGAGGCGACCGCCACCCTGGTCGGCGTGGAGGTGCTGGCACAGGGCGGCAACGCGGTCGACGCGGCGGTGGCCGTCGCCTTCGCCCTGGCGGTGACGCTGCCCCAGGCCGGGAACCTTGGCGGCGGCGGCTTCGCCCTGGTCCATCGGCCGGCGGACCGCGCGACCCACGCGCTCGATTTCCGGGAGACCGCCCCGGCGGCGGCGCATCGGGACGTCTTCCTGAAACCCGACGGCTCGGTGGACAGCGAGCGGTCGCGTTACTCCCACCATGCGGTCGGCGTGCCGGGCTCGGTCGCCGGATATCTCGATCTGCTGGATCGGTTCGGCACCTGGCCGCGGGAGTGGGCGATGGCGCCGGCGATCCGCCTGGCGGAGCAGGGGATCGTCGTCAGCCGCACGCTCCATCGCAGCATCGACCAGCGCATGGACAGGTTCCGCCCCTGGCCGGCGACGATGGCGGTGATTGCCGGCCCGGACGGCGAGGCGCTGCGGCCGGGGGATCTGCTACGCCAGCCGGATCTGGCCGCCAGCCTGCGGCAGATCTCCGAGCAGGGGTCGGACGCTTTCTACACGGGGGCCATCGCGGAGCTGATCGCGGCGGAGATGCAAAGGCACGGCGGGCCGATCACCCGGGAGGATCTGGCGGGCTATACGACGGCGTGGCGCGCGCCGGTGCTCGGCAGCTATCGGGGCGTGGGCATCGCCTCGATGCCGCCGCCCAGTTCCGGCGGGGCGCATCTGGTGCAGATGCTGAACATCCTGGAAGGCTGGGACCTCAAGACGCTCGGCCATAACAGCGCGGCCGGCCTGCACCGGCTGGCCGAGACGATGCGCCGGGCCTATGCCGACCGGGCGGTCCATTTGGGCGACCCGGATTTCTGGGACGTGCCGCTTGGATGGCTGACCTCGAAGCACTACGCCGGGGAGCTGCGCGCCGGAATCGACCTGGCCCGTGCCACCCCTTCCGACACCGTCCAGCCGGGCACCCCGAAGCCGGAGGGGGCCAACACCACCCACCTGTCGGTGATGGACCGACACGGCGGGGCGGTGTCGATGACGACGACCCTGAATTTCGGGTTCGGTGCCGGCATCGTGGCGGAGGGAACCGGGATCTTCCTCAACAACGAGATGGACGACTTCTCGGCCAAGCCGGGGGCGCCGAACGCCTACGGGCTGATCGGCGGCGAGGCCAACGCGGTGGCGCCGGGCAAGCGGCCGCTGTCGTCGATGACCCCGACCCTGTTGCTGGGCGGGGACGGACGGGCGATCGGGGCGCTGGGCAGTCCCGACGGCAGCCGGATCATCACGACGGTGCTGCAGGTGATCCTGAACATGGTCGACCATGGGATGAATCTGGCCGAGGCCACGGCGGCGCCGCGACTCCATCACCAGTGGCAGCCGGACCGGATCTGGGTGGAGGAGGGGATATCGGCCGACACGCTCGATCTGCTGCGCGCCATGGGCCATGTGGTGGAGGAACTGCGGGCGTTCGGGGCGGCCCAGTCGGTGCTGTCGGCACAGGACGGGTTCCGCGGCGTCAGCGATCCGCGACGTCCGGGCGGACTGGCGGCGGGGCCGAAGATCTGACCCCCGGGGTCAGTTGGCGAGGTTGGTGTTTTCGTTCAGGAAGGCTTCCAGATCCTGAGGCGCGATCCGCCATTCCTTGCCGAGCTTGATCGCCCTGATGCGTTTGTCCCGGATCCACGACCGGACGGTGGCTTCCTGCACTTGGAGCATTGATGCCGCGTCGTGCACGGTCAGGAGAGGACGATTCAACATAGGTCCCAATTACCTACCAACATTATGGATATTGATTTCATTACATGCGGAGTTTAGCCAGTATATGCATTGTCCTAATGGCGGCAAGCTGATTGACGGTCGAATTTTTTATTTTGATTGCGTTTCGAGCTGCGAGTGTTTGCCGGGAGTCAGGAGTCGTCGGTGCCGTGGGGCTGATGTCTCGCGGTTCGTCTCCGCCGCGCCGACGCCAGGGCTCCGTCAGCCGCGGCGGGCCCGTTCCGCCAGCCGTCCGCTGATCGACGCCGAGACGCGTCCGGCCTCCGCGGCCATGGCCTGGGCCACGGTGAGATCCAGGTTTTCGACGCTGCTACGCACCCGTTCCTGGATCGTGCGGCCTGCGGAATCGGCCTCGTTCAGGGCATAGTCGAGCAGCTCGGAAAGCCGGGCCTGAACGGCATGGATTCGGGGCGGGGCGGCGGCGAGCCAGCGCGATGCCTGCCGCCGGACGGTCTCCAGCGACGGGTCCTCCAGGACGAACCGGCGGGCGCGGCTGCCGTCCGGGTCGGGGCCGGAGCGGGCGATCAGTTCGATGGCGATCCAGGCGAACCACCACCGCCAGGGATCGGCCCGCAGCTCGCCGTCGTCATACACGTCCTGCATGTAATGCAGCGTGACCATGGGCGCGTCGGGTTTCAGCCGCACCAGTTGCGGCGGCAGGGTCGTCAGGGCCAGCGGCCGCAGACCCTTGTCGTACTTCGGATCGCCGGAGCGAACTGGCAGGATGCCGAGCTTACGCTGCTCCGCCTCCACGTCGCGGACCTCGAACCAGTGACGCAGCGCCATGGCGACGCCGCGGAGTTGGTCGTCGTGGGAAGGAGGAGCGTCCAATCACAGCCTCCGCTGCATCTCCGCCACCGCCACGCGGGGCGCCAATTGCCAGCCGATGTGCTTCCGACCTTGCTAAAGGCTACTCCTAAAATGTACCTTTCGGCGACCTCTCGGGAGAGGCGTTCTGCGAAAGGAATACGGCAGGCCGGTGGTTGCCGGTCACGCAATCGATTGCGGGGGAGAATGCATGACCGATGAGTCCGTTGGATGGGCGGACCGCACGGTGCAGAAGATCCGGCGGCTCCTGCCTGAGCGCCAGATCATTATTCGCACCGAGGGCGAGACCAGCTATTTACGCGTGAGCACGGCCCTGCAGGTCGGTGTTATTGCGGTTTGGGTCGGAGTCGCCGGATGGGTCGGATTCGCGACCGTCGGGTTCCAGAACCAGAAGGACATGATCGCTGAGAAGGCGGATGCGATTTCCCGCTCTCGGCAGGCCTATCGGAAACTGCTCGACCAGGTGTCGGACTACCAGCTCTCGATCGTCGGCATCACGCGCGACCTGAAGGAGACGGAGGCGCACCTGCGGGGTCTCTTCAGCCAGAACGAAGAGCTGAAGCAGGACCTGAGCTCCACCGAGGTCGCGCTGCGCAGCTCCGAGGAGGAGCGCAACCGCATCGCCTCGGCGCGCAAGCAGATGAACGACCAGCTCGAGCTGTTCGGCTCCGAGCTGCGGCAGATCACCGGCAAGAACAACGCGCTTGAAGCGCATATCGGGACCCTGCGCCAGCATCTGGCGGTGGTCGAGGCCGAGAAGGCGGAGATCGCGGCGGAGCGGGCGGCCCTGGACGACCGTCTGTGGGGATTGCACAACGAGCTTGAGGCCTCCAACGCCAAGGTCACGCTGCTCGAAAGCAACGTGCGCGCGCTGAAGACCGACCTGCGCACCGTGATTCTGGAACGCAGCGCGGTGGCCGTCGACAACGACACCCTGCGCGCCCAGGTCGCCGATCTGGAATCCACCCTGGATACGGAGCGCGATGCCCACCGCCGCGAACTGGTGAAGATTTCCGACCGGACCCGCGGGCAGATCGCCAAGGTCGAGGACGTCATCCGCCGCACCGGGCTGAAGCTGGAGAAGGTGGTGCCGGTGGCCCCGAAGAACGCGACCGGGCAGGGCGGTCCGTTCGAGGCCCTGCTGCCCGACATGACCCTGAGCGACGAGGACGATGCCCTGCGCGTGGAGCTGGAGCAGCGGCTTGAGCGCTGGGAGCAGGTCGTCGGCTTCTACGCCTCGATGCCGCTATCCAAGCCGTTGACGAAATACACGGTTACCAGCCCGTTCGGCACGCGGGTCGATCCGATCAACGGCCGGCGCTCGGTGCATAACGGCGTCGACATGGCCGGTCCGTACAAGCAGGAGGTGACCGCAACCGCGCCGGGTGTGGTGAGCTTCGCCGGCCGGCGCACGGCCTATGGCCGGGTGATCGACATCGACCATGGACATGGACTGGTGACGCGCTACGGACATCTCGCTAAGATCAAGGTGAAGGTTGGTCAGAAGGTCGATCTTGGCACGGTCATCGCGCTGCTGGGTTCCAGCGGCCGCAGCACCGGTCCGCACGTGCATTACGAAGTGCGGTACAACGATAAGCCGATCAACCCGTCCAAGTTCATGAAAGCGGGCACTCATGTTCAGCAGCAAGCAAAAAACGCCAAGTAAGTCCGACGGTGGCATCGCCCCGAAGGCTCCGGCGGCGCCGTCGATCATCAGTTCAGATCTGACGATCAACGGCAACCTGACGAGCGAGGGTGACGTTCAGGTCGACGGCACGGTCGAGGGCGACATCATCTCCAACAAGCTCACCGTGTCCTCCACCGCAACGGTACGCGGCGCCATCGAGGCGGAGACCGTCGTGATCGCCGGCCATGTCACCGGGCAGATCAAGGCGCGTCACGTGACCCTGGCGAAGACCGCGCGGGTGATCGCCGACGTCATACAGGAACGTCTGTCGATCGAGCCTGGCGCGTTCTTCGAGGGCAACTGCCGCCACTTCCCGACCGAGTCCGACAAGAAGTCGCTGCCGAAACTCGAACCGGTCAAGCCGGCCGTCGCCAAGCAGGGCAACGGTGCCGCCATCCCGGTCGAAGCGACACCCTGACCCGGAACGAGAAAGGCCCTGCGAACCGGGGCCTTTTGCTTTCCGAGCGGGCGCGACGGCGCGGTGCCGCTATTCCGCACCCGGCTGGCTGTAGCCGCTCGAGGTGAGGAAGCGCGGGTTGGACAGACCCAACCGCTCGACCACCTGGGTTTCCAGCACGGCGAAGACCGGCCCCAGCATATCCCCGTCATAGGTGCCGCTGCGGATTTCCCGCGCCAGATCGCGCGACAGGGCGGCGATCCGTCCGTCTGCGTAGCCGCCGCTGCGGTAGACGTTGTCCTGGCCATAGAGTTCCGCATAGGCGTCGAGGGTCCGCCGGGACGCGGCTTCGCCGGTCTCGATCTCCCGGCGTACCGTGGCGATCGCCGCCGCGACCATCAGGGCGGCGTATTTCGCGGATCCCTCCAGCGACGGCAGAACATCGTCGCGCAGGGTCTCTTCCGCCGCGGCCAGCAATTCGCCCCTGTTCGGTCGGTCGCTCATGATAGCCGCTCCAGTGCGCCGGTCTCGATGGCCCGGATCTGGGTCAGGACGTCGAATTCCATTTCCACCGCCTTGCGCCCGGTCAGCGCCAGCTCCATCGACATCTCCTCGCCGGACAGGTGCCGCTCGCCCTGGTGCAGGGCGATGATCGCCCAGCGCACGGTCGCCAGCACCTCCCAGAACGCGACCTGGTCCCACTCCAGGGAATGGCCGGCCTCGGCCTCGTAACCCCGGCGGAAATCGACCAGGTCGCCGATGCCCCCCACGATCCGGTCGTCGACGCCGAAGCGCCAGCAGCGGGCGCAAATCCAGCCCACGTCTTCCATGGGATCGGACCAGCCGGCGAACTCCCAGTCGAGCACCGCCGTCACCGTTGCCCCGTCGGCCATGATGTTGCCGCAGCGGAAATCGCCATGGCCGAGCACGGTGGCCGCGCTGGCGGGCGCGTTCATCTCGAGCCAGCGGATCGCCCATTCCAGCGCCGGGTAAGCCTCGGGCAGGGCGTCCAACTGGCTGCGGAACTCGTCCAGGCGCCGGGCGACCGGCGGCCGCGGGTCCTGCGGCAGGAACGCCAGGTCCGGTCGGGGCGGGGTGATCGAGTGGATCCGCGCCAGCTCCCGGCCGATCGCCGCGGTCAGGTCCGGGCGGTGCGGGTCCAGTGCCGTGTCGCGGGACAGGGCGCGTGGGTTGGCGGTGCCGGCAGCCCGGCGCATCAGGTAGAACGGCTTGCCCAGCACCGTACCGGTCTCGTCCAGGGCCAGGGGCTCCGGCACGGTGGCGCCGGCGGCGAAGGCGGCCTGGAGCAGGGCGAACTCATGGGCGCGGGGATGGCTGACCGAAACGCCGGACGGCGCGTCCGTGCGCAGCACGAGGGCGAGGCGCCCGTCATGGGCGCCGCCGGTCACCTCGGCATCGAGCTTCCAGTTCTCCTGAATCGCTCCGCCGGACATCTTCGAGGGCGCCGACAGCTCGACACGCGCGGCATCCAGGCGATCGGACATCCACGCGGACAGGGCGGCGATCTGCTCGGGCGTCACCGGCCGGTGCTCCCGGCCGCCGGGATGGGAAGGAAACGTGCGGAGGCGTCCATCGGGGCTCGCTCAACAGATGGGTCCTGGGTAGGATGGCGCGCCAACCATAACGGCCTCGCGCGCAAGCGGCTAGGTCACCCAAGATCATGATAAGAAGGAACGATGCGATG
The DNA here is from genome assembly GCF_034377285.1 of Thalassobaculum sp. OXR-137. NCBI lineage: Bacteria > Pseudomonadati > Pseudomonadota > Alphaproteobacteria > Rhodospirillales > Thalassobaculaceae > Thalassobaculum > Thalassobaculum sp. OXR-137. The sequence goes on from NZ_CP139715.1 coordinate 3,619,907, forward strand.
AGCATTCAGCGCTTTCAGACCGCCAAGCGCATGAGCCAGGTCGTGGTGCATAACGGCACCGCCTATCTGGCCGGCCAGGTCGCCCAGGACAAGCAGGGCGCCAGCGCGGGCGAGCAGACCAAGAACATCCTCGACCGGATCGACGCGCTGCTGGCCGAGGCCGGCACCGACAAGAGCAAGCTGCTCTCGGCCACCATCTGGCTGAACACCATGGACGATTTCGACGCCATGAACGCCGAGTGGGACGCCTGGGTGCCGGAAGGCTGCGCGCCGGCCCGCGCCTGCGTGGAATCTCCGCGTCTGGCCCGCCCGGTGTTCACCGTCGAGATCGGCGTGATCGCCGCCGTCGATTGATCTGACGACTGCGTCGGAGCGCGGGATCTGCCTGCGCTCCGACGGCCTTTCTGCCCTCAGGCCCGACGGATGGCCGCCCGGGTGTTGAGCCAGATTTCCTGTCCCGCAGTCTCGATGGCCGCCGGCCGGCTGCGCCTGACTTCGGCGATGGCATCGGCCGGAACCATGCCGCCGGCGATCAGCAGCGCGGCGGCGATGGTGCCGCTGCGGCCCTGGCCGCCCCGGCAATGGACAAGCACCTTCCCGCCCGTCTCAAGCAGGGCCAGCGCGCTCTCGCGGTGGTCGACCCAGCTTGTCTCGAAGGCTTCGTCGGGGCTGCCGTAATCCACGATGGGCGCGCGCAGGCACGCGATGCCCTCGCGGTCGAACCGGTCGGGCAGGTCCGGCGCGCCGGCGCGTTCCGCCTCTTCGTCCTCGACGAGCGACAGCACCAGTCCGGTACCCCAGTCCTTGATCGCCTCGAACTCCTCCGCCGCGCGGGGCAGGGGAGCGATCGCCAGGCGGCCCGGCCACGGACCGCCTGCGATCTCGGCAAGCGCGTAGGTCAGGAGACCTCGCGGATGAACTTGGTGATTTCCGGCAGGATGTTGGTGCGCCATTTGCGGCCGTTGAAGATGCCGTAATGGCCGACCGCCTTCTCGATGTGATTGCGGCGCCGGTTCTTCGGGATGCCGGTGGTCAGATCGTGGGCGGCGAGGGTCTGGCCGGGGGCGGAGATGTCGTCCTTCTCGCCCTCGACCGTCAGCATCGCGGTCTTCTTGATCGCCGCCGGCTCAACGAGCTGGCCGCGCCATTTCATGATGCCGCGCGGAAGCTGGCGCTCCTTGAACACCCGCTCCACAGTCTCGAGATAGTATTCCGCCGGGACGTCCATCACCGACAGGTACTCGTCATAGAACCGCTGCTTGGATTCCGCCGAGTCGTCGTCGCCTTCGATCAGATGGCGGAACATGGCCATATGGGCGGAGACGTGACGGTCGGGGTTCATGGCGATGAAGGCGCCGACCTGCATGAAGCCCGGATAGACCCGCCGGAAGGCGCCCGGATAGAACACCGGCACCCGGGTGATGCAGCGGGTCTCGAACCAGCTCATCGGCCGGGCATCGGCCAGTTGGGTGACGATGGTCGGTGCCGCATGCGGGTCGATCGGGCCGCCCATCAGGGTCATCGAGATCGGCTGGGCCGGATCGTCCATCTGCGCCATTAGCGAGACGGTCGCGAGTACGATCGGGGCCGGCTGGCAAACGGCGACGATGTGCACATCCGGGCCGAGGTGGCGGATGAACTCCATCAGGAGCGCGATATAGTCGTCCAGATGGAACGAGCCGTCGCTCAACGGAATCGAGCGGGCGTCCTTCCAGTCGGTGACATAAACGTCGTGTTCCTTGATCAGCCCCCGCACCGTCCCGCGGAGCAGGGTGGCGTAGTGGCCGGAGACCGGCGCCACGAGCAGGACCTTGGGATCCTTGCGCTCGGTGTCGCGGAACACGTGGACCAGGTTGCAGAACGGGGTCTCGATCACCGGGTCGAAGCTGACCGGAACGTCGCCGTCCGGGGTCTCGGCGAAGTCGATTTCCCAGTCCGGCTTGCCCCGGTCCTTGATGACGCCGTCCAGCACTTCCATGCCGGCTTCGAGCGCCCTGCCAAAGGCCATGTAGGAGAAAGGCGCAAGGGGGTGACCGTTCATGGCCTTGGAGGCCTGGGTCAGAAAACGCATGGGCGCCATGAATGCGCGCTGCGCTTCGTACATCGAGTAGAGCAAGTTGATCCCTCGACTATGGTGTCGGTTATTTCGCAAGTGCGAAAGGGCCGGAAGCTCACTACCAAACGGCCCCCAGCGCAACCCCTAATATAGCGAAATCCCTTATGGTCTCTTAACGAAAGCGTTTATTGCCGGCGTATCCTCGAACCCGTCCACTGCATTAGGGAGGGATCGATGCACGATTCCCCAATCCAGAGAGGGTCATGGAATGAGCGAGAAACTTCCGGCCGGCAGCGATCTGCCTGAGGTGCGGCTGCCGGCCGTCGGCGGCGGCGAGACGGTCCTGGGCGGCAAACGCGAGGGCTGGCAGGCGATCTTTGTCTATCGCGGCCTGCATTGTCCGATCTGCAAGGCCTATCTCGGCAAGGTCGAGGCCAAACTGGCGGAGTTCGCCGAGCTCGGCGCCGAGGTGGTGGCGGTCTCCGGCGACCCGAAGGAGAAGGCCGAGGCCTTCGCCAAGGAGGTCGGGCTGACCATGCCGGTCGGCTACGACCTCAGCGTGGCGCAGATGCGCGAACTCGGCCTCTATATCTCCTCCCCGCGCAGCGATGCGGAGACTGATCGGCCGTTTCCGGAGCCGGCCCTGTTCGTCACCACGCCGGAGGGCAAGCTGCAGATCGTTGAGATCGCCAACGCCCCCTTCGTGCGGCCTGAACTCGACTGGGTGGTGCGCGGCCTGAAGCTCGGCAAGGACGGCTATCCGATCCGCGGCACCATGGAGTGACGCCCGATCCCCGGCGCGCTGGGACCGCACGCGGTTGAAGTCCGGCGGGACTGAGGCGAACATGGGCGGGGCGAGAGTCCCGCCCATTCCTTTTTGCCGCCCACCTTCCGGAGATCCCCATGGCCGCATTCGCCGAGTACATGACCCATGATGCCCTCGGCCTGGCGGAACTGATCCGCGAGGGCGAGGTCAGCGCCAGCGACGTGCTGGACTCGGCGCTGGAGCGGGCGGACGCGGTCAACCCGACGATCAACGCCATCGTGTCCCGCAACGACGGCGCCGCCCGCGGCCGGGTCGCCGCCGGCCTGCCCGAGGGTCCCCTGGCCGGGGTGCCGTTCCTGCTCAAGGATCTCGGCGCGATGCAGGCCGGGGTGAGCATGGGCAACGGCTCGCGACTGTGGAAGGACTTCGTCGGGCCGATCGACTTCACCTATACCGAACGGGTGGAGGAAGCCGGGCTCGTCATTTTCGGGCGCACCAACACGCCGGAGCTCGGCATCTCCTGGACCACCGAGCCGGTGGCGAACGGTCCAACCCGCAATCCCTGGAACCTCGACCATTCCGCCGGCGGGTCCTCCGGCGGGGCCGCGGCGGCGGTGGCGGCGGGCATCGTGCCCGTGGCCCATGCGACCGACGGCGGCGGTTCGATCCGCATTCCGGCGGCCAACTGCGGTCTGTTCGGCCTGAAGCCGACCCGGGCGCGCAACCCGGCCGGTCCGGTGGTGGGCGAGGGCTGGTCAGGTTTGGCGACCGGTCATGTGGTCAGCCGCAGCGTGCGCGACAGCGCCGCCCTGCTCGACGCCACCCAGGGGCCGGCGCCGGGCGATCCCTATGCCGCTCCAGCTCCCGAAGGTCCGTATCTGGCGGAGGTCGGTCGCGACCCGGGCAAGCTGCGGGTCGCCCTGCACCTGACCGGCCTGGACGGCACGCCGCTGCACCCGGAGAACAAGGCCGCCGCCGAGGCCGCGGCCAAGCTGTTCGCCGATCTCGGCCACGAGGTGGAGGAGGCGATGCCGCAGGTCGATACCGACGCCCTGCGGGATGCGCTGACGGTGATCATCGCCGGCAATCTTTGGGTCGGCATCTCGGCACGCTACAGGCAGCTCGACAGGGACCCGGACGGGGAGGGGCTGGAGAAGGTGACCTGGGCCTGGGCGAAGCATGGGCGCGAGCGGATGGCCGCCGACTATGCCGCCGCCGTTGCCGCGATCCACAAGGCCGGCCGCCAGCTCGCCGCCTTCTACGAGAGTTACGACGTCATGCTGTCGACCGTGCTGCGCAACCCGCCGCGGCCGCTGGGCTTCCTGCGCCAGGACGAGCGCGAGCTGGACGATTTCATCTCGGCACTCGTCGACGACATGCCGGTCACCCCGCTGGCCAACATGACCGGGACCCCGGCCATGTCCCTGCCGCTGGCCTGGAGCACGGACGGGCTGCCCATCGGCATCCATATGGGTGCCGCGTTCGGGCGGGAGGACCTGCTGCTGCGGCTCGCCGCCCAGGTGGAACAGGCGGAACCCTGGGCCGACAAGCGGCCGGAGATCTGATCCATGCTGTCCTTCGAGGAGTATGTCGACCGGGACGCGCTCGGCCTGGCGACGCTGATCCGCGACGGCAAGGTCTCCGCCGCCGAGGTCGTCGAGGCCGCGCTGGCCCGTGTCGATGCGGTGGAGCCGAAAATCAACGCCATCGTCGCCCGACGCGACGACGTGGCGCGCGCCCAGGCGGCCGGCCCCCAGGGCAAGGGGCCCTTCGCCGGCGTGCCCTTCGTCTTCAAGGACCTGGGATGCTGGCAGGAGGGCTGGCCGGCGGAAGCGGGCTCGAATCTCTATAAGGGCTTCATCGCACCGACCGACTTCACCCACACGACGCGGGTGAAAGAGACCGGCGCGATCCCGATCGCGCGGACCACCACGTCGGAATTCGGCATCAGCATCTCCACCGAGACCCAGGCCTTCGGGCCGACCCGCAATCCCTGGAACCTGAAGCGCTCGGCCGGCGGATCCTCCGGCGGGACGGCCGCGGCGGTGGCGGCCGGCATCGTGCCCATGGGCCATGGCAGCGACGGCGGCGGATCGATCCGGATTCCGGCGGCCAATTGCGGGCTGTTCGGCTTGAAGCCGACCCGGGGGCGCAATCCGTTCGGACCGTTCGTCGGCGAGGGCTGGGCCGGGCTCGCCTCCCAGCATGTGATCTCCCGCAGCGTGCGCGACAGTGCCGCCATGCTGGACGCCACCCAGGGGGCGGAGCCGGGCGATCCCTATGCCTGCCCGCCGCCGAAACGGCCATATCTGCAGGAAGTAGGCGCCGATCCGGGCCGCCTGCGGGTCGCCTATCATGTGACCGGCCTCGGCGGTCAGCCCCTCGACCCGGTGAACAAGGCCGCCGTCCTCGACGCCGTCGACCTGCTGCAGGGGCTCGGGCACGCGGTGGAGGAGGCGCATCCGGAGGTCGAACTCGAGATCCTCGGTCCGGCGATGATCGCGGCGATTGCGCCGAACCAGAAGCTCGCCCTGGACGCCCGCTACGCCCAGCTCGGGCGCGCACCGCAGGACGACGATGTCGAGCCCATCACCCGGGCCTTCGCCGAGCGGGCGGGCGAGCTGACGGCCGCCGACTATGCCGGGGCGATCCAGACCTTTCACCAGCTCGGCCGCCGGTTCGCTGCTTTCTTCGAGGGCTACGACGTGCTGATCTCCACCACCCTGGCCCAGCCGCCGGCCGAGATCGGCGAGATCCGCACCGATTGCGGCACGGCGGACGGCTTTCTTGAGGATGTCTGGCAGAGGATGCCCGTGACCCAGTTTTTCAACATGACCGGCTGCCCCGCCATGTCGGTGCCGCTCTGCTGGTCGCCCCATGGCCTGCCCATCGGCATTCATGTCGGCGCCGGGTTCGGCCGCGAGGACCTGCTGTTCCGCCTGGCCGCTCAGCTGGAAGAGGCCCGCCCGTGGTTCCACCGGAGGCCGACGCTGTGAGTTTCATGCTGACCCCGGATCAGGAGGAGCTGGTCGCCGCCGTGGGCCGGGTGGTCGACCGGTTCGATGCCGCCTATTGGCGCGACAAGGATGCGACGGCCGTCTTCCCGCACGAGTTCGCCGGCGCGATGGCGGAGGGCGGCTGGCTCGGCATCGCCATGCCCGAGGAGGTCGGCGGCGCCGGTCTGGGCGTGACCGAGGCGGCGCTGATGATGGAACGGGTGGCGCATTCGCCCGGTGCGATGGCGGCTGCGTCGTCGATCCATATCAACATCTTCGGTCTGCACCCGGTGGTCGTCTTCGGCACGCCCGAGCAGCGCCAGCGTTTCTTGCCGCCGCTGATCGCGGGGGAGGAGCGGGGCTGCTTCGGCGTGACGGAGCCGGACTCGGGCCTGGACACGGGCCGGCTGAAGACCCGGGCCGAGCGAGACGGCGACGTCTACCGGATCACCGGCCGCAAGATCTGGACCTCTACCGCCCAGGAGGCGGACCGGGTGCTGATCATCGCCCGCACCAGCCCGATGGAGGAGGGAGCGAAGCCGACCGACGGGCTGACCCTGTTCTACGCGCCGCTCGACCGCAGCAAGGTGGAAGTCCGGGCGATCGACAAGATGGGTCGCCACGCGGTCGACTCCAACATGCTGTTCATCGACGGGCTGGAAGTCCCCGCGGAGGACCGGATCGGCGAGGAGGGGCAGGGATTCCGCTGCCTGCTGCACGGCCTGAACCCCGAACGCATCCTGATCGCCGCCGAGGCCATCGGCGTCGGACGGCAGGCCCTGGAGGCCGCCACTGCCTATGCCAAGGAACGCGAGGTCTTCGGCCGGAAGATCGGCCAGAACCAGGCGATCCAGCATCCGCTGGCCGAGTGCTGGATGGCGCTGGAAGCGGCCTGGCTGATGGTGCTGAAGGCGGCGGCCCTCTACGATTCCGGCGCGCCCTGCGGCGCCGAGGCCAATTCCGCGAAGTATCTGGCCGGCGAGGCGGCGTTCCGGGCCTGCGAGCGGGCGGTGATGACCCTCGGCGGGATGGGCTATGCGGCGGAATACGACGTGGAGCGGTATTTCCGGGAGGTGCTGATCACCCGGATCGCCCCGGTCTCGCCGGAGCTGATCAAGTGCTTCATCGCCGAGCGGGTGCTGGGTCTGCCGCGCAGCTATTGAGCGGGACGGGGCCGAGACGGGTCAGCGCTTGCCGTATTTGGCATCCAGGCCGAGCATCTCCCGGCGCAGCACCTCCACCGGATCCACGGCCGCCGCTTTCTTGCGGCCGCCGTTGAGCACCGGATCGTCCGGGAGTTTGCGCCAGTCCCAGTCCTTCTGCTCGTCCTCCCAGTCGTCGGCCGGCTGGGGGGCTGCCTTCACAACGGAGGGCTTGGGCGCCTTGCCGGCCTTCGGCAGCTTCGGGTTGCCGGGGATCGCCCCCAGCTTCCAGGTCGTGCCGGCCCCGTCGTCCTGGGCCGCGTCTGCGGGAGGCTGTGCCGCCGGCCTGCGTCGCCGGCGTGGCGGCGGGGGTGTGTCGATCGCGACGGCGGCGGGCTCAAAAATGGGTTGCCATTGAAGCGGCGCATCCGCATCGACGGGCAGCGGGTCGGCGCCGGCCGCAGCGGTCTCGGTCGCCCGCGAGACGCGTTTGCGCCGATGCAGGACCTCCCGCTCTGTCGTGGCCTGTTTCTGGGCTTTAGCGCTGATCAGCATTCGGTCTTCGGCCGGAAGGCTGTCGAAGGTCTGCCCCGCCTTCTCGTAGTCGTGGCGCAGACCGGACTCCGCCGCACGCTCCAAGCGTTCGCTGAGTCGCGTCGCCGACGCGGCCGACCTGCTGGATCGCGCAAGTATTCTGAGGCTGCGGCGATCGAGATCGCTCAGCCGTTCTTCATCGGACATTGTCGTCCCACCGACTCAAGGCTTCGGAAAGAAGCCCCTTCATCCCCACACAGTAATTTTAGGAGAGTAAGAAGGTTAAATTCAATCGATTATGCGCGGTACTTGCTGGAGTTTGGGATCATTCCAGGCGTCAAAAGATGAAATTGATATCGGTCAGGCCGATATCCTGAACACCCACGAGGCGCACGGCATCGCTGTAGTCGTAGGTCGAGCCGGCTGTATCGGGATCGATCTTCAGCAGCATGTCGTTTCCGTCGTCGATGAGCTGCATGTACAGGGTCGACCCGGACACGCCGGAGGCGAAGGCTCCGGAGACGTCGATGAACTCGCCGACCACGAAATCGGCGATGACGTCGATCTCGGCATAGTTCTGCTGGTCGCCGTCGACGACGAAGGTGTCCAGCCCGCTGCCGCCGTAAAGCGTGTCGGCATCGGCCACGAGCGTGTCGGAGCCGGAGACGGTGCCGTTCAGAACATCGTCGCCCTTGTTGCCGTACAGCACGTCGTTGCCGCGCGATCCCGAAATCACGTCGTTGTCCTGCCCGCCAAAAAGCGTGTTGTCGCCGTAGGAACCGACCAGCGTATCGTTGCCGAAATTGCCGTAGAGGACATCGGCATCGGTGCTGGTGCTGGAGGACGCGTCGGCATAGACCTCGTCGTTGTCCTGCCCGCCATACAGGCTGTCGACCCCGGCGCCGCCGAAGATCACGTCGGACCCTTTGTTTCCGTAGATCAGGTCGTCGCCGTCGTCGCCGGACATGTAGTCGCCGTCGTCGCCGCCGGACATCGTATCGTTGCCCGTCCCTCCGCTCATCCGGTCGATACCGGCGCCGCCGTACATGAGGTCGTCGTTGCCGTTCCCGGAGAGGGTGTCGTTGCCGGCATTGCCCTGGATAATATCGTTGCCGACGCCGCCGCTCAGAACGTCGTTGCCCTGGCCGCCATACAGCGAGTCGATCGCGTCGCCACCGAAGACCGTGTCGTCGCCCGCATTGCCGTAGACAAGGTCCTGGCCCTGGCTGCCCGACAGCGCGTCGTTGTCCTGGCCGCCGAACAGCGTGTCGTCTCCGGCATTGCCCTGGATCGTGTCGCTGTCGCCGTTGCCATACAGCAGGTCGTTGGCGTTCAGGCCCTGGATGAAATCATTGCCTGCGTTGCCCAGGATACTGTCGCTGTCGATCGTGCCGATGATGGTTTCGGAGGCGTCGGTACCGTTGATCAGAGCCATGGGGGCGCACCAATGAGTGACTGGAGTACTACCCTGAGAGTCTCAATCAGGTGGCGAACCGCGCAAGAATTAAATTTATCCTACATTTGCGGAAAAGGTCGGTAGCATCTGTTTTTACTCGCGAATCGCGACCCGGCCTAGCCGTCTTCGGAGTCCGGAACGCCTTGAGAATGACACGATTTCCGGCTATCGCTTGCCCACCTTGAATGGAGGACGCCATGGGGATGACCGCTCGCATTTTCTCCGCCGCCGCCGTGCTGATCGGCCTCGCCGCGGCCGCGCCGGCGAGCGCCGACGAGGCGCGAATCGGAATCGAACTCAACAAACTCGAACCGGCTGAGAACGCCTGTCGGTCCTATATCGTCGTCCGTAACCCGGCGGAGCAGACCTTCACGGCCTTCAACATGGAGGTTCTGGTTTTCGACACCGACGGGGTGATTCAGAACCGCATCGCCATGGATCTGGCACCGATCCGTCCGAACAAGACGAGCGTCCTGATCGTCAATCTTGCCGGGATCCAATGCGATAAGATCGGCGAGGTTCTGGTCAACAGCTTTCTCGACTGCGAGCGCGGCGAGGAGCGCCTGGGCGACTGCCTGGCCCGGGTCGACCTTTCGTCGAAGACCGCGGCCCGACTGTTCAAGTAATCCCATCCGTTCCGCAAGCGCGCGTCCCGGGGCGTCGCGCGCACCGTTATATCCTAACGCGCACGGTTGCGAGGCCGGGCAGGGAGGGTCACCGTCGGGGCAACCTGGAGGTGATTGATGTCCGGATGCTGTGGACATGACCACGGTGTCGCTTTCGACGGCATGTCGGCCGCCTACAAGCGCGCCCTGATCGCGGTGGTGCTGATCAACGCGGCGATGTTCGTGGTCGAACTGGGCGGCGGTGCGTTCGCCGGCTCGATGGCCCTGACCGCGGACAGTCTCGACTTCCTGGCCGACAGCCTGACCTATGCGGTGAGCCTGTGGGTGATCGGCAAGGCCGCCTCCTGGCGCGCCTGGGCGGCTTTCGGCAAGGGCCTGTCCCTGGCGGTGATGGGGGTGGGCGTGTTCGCGACCACGGTCTATCAGGTCTTCGTGCTGGGCGTTCCCGACGCCGCCGTGATGAGCGGCATCGGCATTCTCGCTATGGTGGCCAATCTCGCCAGCGTGGCGATCCTGTTCAACTGGCGCGACGGCGACGCCAATGTGCGCTCCGTCTGGCTGTGCTCGCGCAACGACGCCATTGGCAACGCGGCCGTCGTGGTTGCCGCCGGCCTGGTCTGGTGGAGCGGTACCGGCTGGCCCGACGTGATCGTCGCCCTGTTTATGTCCGGCCTGTTCCTGCGCTCGGCCTATCAGATCCTGACCCAGTCGGTCGCCGAGCTGAAGCAGGCCAAGGAGAACCGGCCGGAGCACGAGCACGCGCCTGGGCACAGTCACGGGCACGGCCACATCCCTACGCCGAACCCCGAGGCGGGCGAGTGACCGGTCCCTGACGTCTGGCGTGACCCGGTGAAGGCCGGGTCACGTCCACAGCCGCAGAGGGAGGCGGGGTATAGCCGAACACAATCCAGAATTGCCGAATTGGCTGGTCAAGTGCGGTCCAATGCACAAGGGTGTGGCTGTTGGCACCCTCATGTGTGCCTCACTGGAGATCAATGATAATGCGTTTATTCTGGATTCTATTTGTTTCCCTTGTCCTGCCGATGGGCGGCGCCTTGGGCGCCACGGTTACGGTGAAGAACTGTCACCCCGACTCCAAGATCGATGTGCGCTTGTTCAATGCCGGCGACTTTCTCCGTGCCTTTGAAAGCTCCCTTGCCAGAAACGTGCGGTACCGCGAGGCCCGAAGCCTGACCTGCGCGACCGATAGCTGTCATGTGAGGGTTACGTACGTGCGAATCGGCCAGGACTCGAACGGCCTGGCGTCGGGCGTTTATGGCGGGGCGAACGAGGAGGTGGTGCAGAACTTTGGGAACGCCTTGGTTCACGATGGGAAGACCTATTGCTTCAGTAACGATGGGTCACAGGCGATTATGTCCCACTCGGCGTGTTGCTGACCCCCCTCCGCCCGATGCGATCCCGGCGGGACGCGGCGATCATTCCCCGATAATCTGCTTGCTCGATTATCGAGCGGGAGGCGGCGATGCCGGAAGACGTCAGGGATGCCATCGAGCGGTTTGCGGATCATGTGATCTCGACGCCGTTCGAGGCGATACCGGCCGCCGCCATCACTGCCGCAAAGACCTATCTGCTCGACAGTCTCGGCGTCGGCGTGGCCGGAACGCGCGCGTCCTACGTGGACGCCTGGATCGACGGCTACCAGGGCGCGGTGCCCGGTGCCGGCGGCCGGATCTGGGGGCTCGGCGGCACGCTGCCGACCCCGGCCGCCGCGGCGGTGAACGGCTTTCTGATCCACAATTCAGAATACGACTGCGTCCACGAGGGCGCCGTGCTGCACCCGATGGCGACCCTGCTCTCCGCCCTGATGGCGGAGGTCGAGGCGCGGGGCGTGGCGGGCCATGCGACCGACGGCAAGGCGCTGCTGCGAGCCATCGTGCTCGGCGTCGACGTCTCCACCTCCATCGGCAACGCGGTGACCACGGGCCTGAAGTTCTTCCGCCCGGCCACCGCCGGCGGGTTCGGGGCGACGGCCGCCATCGGCGCCATCGCCGGGCTCGACCGGGAGAGCCTGCTCGACGCGTTCGGCCTGTACTACGCGCAGGCGGGCGGCACCATGCAGGCCCATACCGAGGGACTGGCGCTGCTCGCCATGCAGGCCGGGTTCTGTGCCCGCAACGCCGTGGTCGCCGTGCGCATGGCCGAACAGGGCATTCCCGGCACCCGGGGCACGCTGGAGGGACCCTACGGCTATCTGCGGCTCATGGAGGACGCCTACGACCGCGAGGCGCTGCTCGGCGGGCTGGGCACGGTTTGGCGGATCACCGAGGTCGCCCATAAGCCGTTCCCCAGCGGCCGGGCGACCCATGGGCTGCTCGACGGGCTCTCGTCCCTGCTGGCCGAGCACAGCTTTTCCGTCGACGCGGTCGAGCGGGTCGAAGCCTCGGTGCCGCCGCTGACCCACCGGCTGATCGGCCGGCCGGTGAAGGAGGGGATGCAGGCCAACTATGCCCGGCTCTCCGGTCCCTACACGGCGGCGCGGATGCTGCTGACAGGCACGCTGGACCTCACCGATTTCACCGACGAGGCCCTGGCCGATCCGGCCACCCTGGATCTCGGCGCGCGGGTGTCGGTGCAGGCCGACGGCAACCCGGACCCCAACGCCTTCTCACCGGTTACCGTGACGATCGTGCTGAAGGACGGGCGCCGGCTGGAGCGGGCGGTGGACGTGGTCTACGGCAGCCCGGCCAAGCCGATGAGCCGGGAGGCCCATCTGGCGAAGTTCCGCGCGAACATCGCCCACGGCCGCGGCGGCCTGCCGGCGCAGAACGCGGAGCGGCTGATCGCCCTGGTGGACGATCTGGAGACCGTGGCCGACACACGCGGCCTGATCGACCTGCTGGTGTCCGCCTGAGGTCTTGACCCCGGGGGGAGAGCGGGGCAGGACGGGGACACGAACGGACACCTGAACATGGCCGATATCCGATGACGGGACTGGTTGATCTCTCGCTCGCCGAAATGGTGGGCGGGCTGGACGATGGCGCGATTTCCTCCGTGGACTTGGTGACGGCCCACCTGAAGGCGATCGAGGCCGCGAACCCCACCCTGAACGCGGTGTGGGACGTGGATGCGGAGAGCGTCCTCGCGGCCGCGCTGGAAAGCGATGCCCGGCGTGGGGAGGGGGCGACCCTGTCCGAACTCGACGGCATTCCGGTCGGCCTGAAGGACAATATCGACGTCGCGGGACGGCCGACGAGCAACGGCCTCGGCACGTCCTGGGTGCCGAGCGAGGATTCGGCTGTGACCGCCCGGCTACGCGAGGCCGGAGCGATCCCGATCGCCAAGCTCGCCATGCACGAGGCCGCCCTGGGGGCGACCAGCGACAACCCGCATCGCGGCCGGGTCGACAATCCCGCCGTCCCCGGCCACACGCCGGGCGGGTCGTCCGGCGGATCGGCGGCGGCGGTGGCGGCCGGACTGGTGCCGCTGGCTGTGGGCACCGATACGCTTGGCTCCGTGCGAATTCCGGCGGCCTATTGCGGTGTGGCCGGCTTCAAGCCGAGTTTCGATCTGCTGCCGACCGCCGGGGTGACGCCGCTGTGCTGGACGCTGGACCATGTGGGGCCGCTCGCCCGCTCGGTCTTCGACCTGGCGCTGTCGCTCCCGGTGCTGGCCAATGTGGAGGCCGAGCCGGTGGACCTGAAGGGCCTGGTGCTCGGCTGGCCGGCCGAGGTGGATGCCTGCGAGATCGAGCCGGCGGTGCAGGGCGTGATCGACGCGGCGATGGACCGGCTGCGCGCCGGCGGGGTGACCATCCGGCAGATCAAGCTCGGCCTCGGCGATCTGGCGCTGCTGCGCCGCGCCGCGCTGCTGGTGATCGAGGCGGAAGGCGCGGTGGCGCTGGAGGATGTCTGGCGCGATCACCCGGAGGCGCTGTCGGACACGCTGACCGCCATGCTGAGCTACGGCCGCGATGCGCCGGCGTCGAAATACGTGAAGGCCTACCGCCGGATCGAGGAAGCGGGCGAGCTGATCAATGCGGCCTTCGACCAGGTCGACGCGCTGATCCTGCCGACGGTGCCGCAGACCGCCTTCGCCGCCGATGCCCAGGTGCCGCTCAACCAGGCGGACCTGACCTCGCTCGCCAATTACGCCGGGGCGCCGGCGGTCAGCCTGCCGGTTCCGGTCGGCACCGGCGCGCCGGTGGGGCTGCAGCTCGTCGGCGGGTTCTACGAGGACGCCAGGCTGATCGGCACCGCCCTGGCGGTGGAGGATCTGCTGCGGCGGTAGGGGGCTGTTCCCAATCCCCTTCGTCATCCCGAACTCGTTTCGGGACCTCGCTTAGCCGACCCCACATGAGGTCCCGAAACGAGTTCGGGATGACGAAAGGAAAAGTGTGGGCTTGCCGGCCCGCACCGTCACCCGCCGATCCGCACCGCGCTGGCGAGCTGCTTGACCGTCTTGGTCACCGCCATGGCGACGATCTTTCCGGTCTTGCGGTTCTCTTCGGCCACGGCGACGTCCTCGGTGAAGGAGAACGAGCCGAAGGCCCCGCGGGCGGTGACGGTGATGATGTGGGTCTCGATGGTGGGGTCGGCGACGATCGTCAGCTTCGTGCGGTCGAGCCCGATCCCGGCCAGGGCGACCGCCGCCGAGATGTTGACGTTCTGCGGATAGGTCGCCGCACCCTCGCGGGCGGAACCTTCGAAAATCACCGTCGGCGCCGTCATGGACTCCAGATCGAACAGGTCCTGCGCCGCCGTGCCGTACCAGGCGCTCGGATCCTTGCGCACGGTCATCTCCACCGCATCCAGCCCCCCGACAGCCGCACCGGAGAGGATGTCCAGGGCGCCGATGCCAGCCGAGGCGAGGGTGAGCGACGTGCCGCCTTCTTCGGCCGCCGCGCGGCAGCGGGCGTACAGGTCGTCGTCGGTGAAGGCGCCGATGGAGGTGACGATCACCCGGACCCCGCGCTTGAGCAGCGGGATGACGTGATCGCGCACCGCCTGATGGCCCGCACCCTCCAGCACCACGTCATACTCACCGGCATGGAATTCTCTGGGGTCGGTCAGGTAGTCCGGCCCGTTCGCCGCGCTCGGCCGGGGCGTGCGGATGAGGACGGCTGGGATCGAGATCCGGCCCTCCAGTTCGGCGGCGACGAATTCGATCACATGGGCGCCGATGGCGCCCGCCCCGATCAGGCCGAGGCGGAGGGGAGGGTTTCTTTTCATGCGCCGAGCTTACGCCCCGCAGGCGCCCTTCCCAAGCGGCCATCTGTCCGGCGGCGAGGGACCTATTCGGCGGCGGCTGTCTCGTCGATCCAACCGTCCTCGCCCAGCGGGATCCACTCCAGATCCGGTTCGGCCAGGAAATCGACGGTGTGGACCACGGTGCTCTCCACCCCCAGGAGAACGACGTTGTAGGTCGGCGCCAGCGGGCCGACGCCGATGGCATTTCGGGTCCCCAGATCCGGCGCGTTGGGGTGGTTGGTGGAGCGCGGTGCCGAGAACGGAATGCCGCAGACCGACCCCGACAGCGTGAAATGGCAATGCCCGAAGAAGATGTGGCGGATCGTATCGCGGTACTGGGCCATCAGGACCCGCACCGGCCCGCCTTCCATCAGGCCGATCATGTCGGCCGAGCGCGCGCCCACCGGACATGGGTGGTGGTGCATGAAGACGTAAACGCCGATCTGCTCGGCCCGCGCCCGCGCCAGTTCCGTCGCCAGCCATTCCTGCCTGTCCGGGCCGTAGCGGCCCGCATGGGTGCCTTCCTCGAGGGTGTCGAGATACAGAAACCGGCCGACCGGAGTGTCCTCGGCGTATTGGACGTAGCCGAAGGAATCCACCGGGACTTCGGGGAACACGGCGCGGAAGGTCCGCCGGTCGTCGTGATTGCCGAGCAGCAGCCGGGGCTCCAGCGGCGAGGCCATGACGATCTCTCGCAGTTGGGCATAGGAATGCCGCTGGCCGTGATGGGTGAGGTCGCCGGTGATCACCAACTTGTCCGCGTCGCGGTGATGGGTTTCGACATGCGCTAGGCAGGCGGTGAAATTGGCGATCGGCGCCTGGCCCAGGATCTTGTCGTCGTGGATATGGATGTCGGAGATATGGATCAGCTTCACGGTCGCCCCCAGGGTTCTGCCGGACAGCTTATCCCCGCGATGTGACAGCTTTGCGGGTATCACCCACGGGCATCGGCGGGTTCGATGCCGGTGCCCGATAAATCGATCTCCAGGGAATATTAATTCATTGACGGTATTTTCGAGCAATATCAGGTCGATGGATAGAATATATATAGAAATATCAATGTATAAAAGAAATTATAGTTTGACAAATCGGCTGAAAAAGCCCGCTCTGTCCGTCAGATACAAAATAAAACAGTCTCTCGACATAAGGAATTTACGATGAACCTACCCAGTTGGATTAAGCCCGTTATTTTTGGTGTGGTGATTGGTGCGATCGTTGCGACGATTGTCGGCTTCACTGCCGGCGGATGGATGACCGCCGGCAAGGCGGAAGTCGCGGCCAACGAGCAGGCCGATGCCGAGGTCACCGCCGCATTGCTGCCGATCTGCGTGGACCTTGCGCGCCAGGACAGCGACCGGGCCGCCAAGATCGAGGCGATCCGCGCCAAGCCGTCCTATCAGCGCACCGAGGCCATGAACGATTCCGGCTGGACCACGATGCCGGGCACCGACAAGGCCGAACGCCGCGTCGCGTCCGCCTGCGCCGAACAGCTTCTGAACTGATCGATCCGTTCCGATACGACCCCGGGACCGCCTTCAAGAGGCAGGTCCGGGCAGCGGCCGGCGGACGCGTCGGCCGTTTGTTTGAGAAGAATTCATTATTTTGTGAAATCACTGGAATAAGGGGCTGCTCTCCCGGTCATTGATGCAGCGACGCGCGGAACGGCGTCGGACCATCAAGGGAGATCGACATGGCCAACCCCAATTCCGACCTGATCCTCGGCACCATCGCGGACGACACCGTCCTCGCGGCCCAGGGCAACGACACCGTCAGCGCGGGCGCCGGCAACGACCTGATCTACGGCAACCAGGGTTCCGACGTCCTCTATCTCGACGACGGGGACGATATCGCCTATGGCGGCCAGGCGAAGGACACGATCCTGGGCGGCGCCGGCGACGATCTGATTTACGGCAATAACGGCATCGACGTGCTGTCCGGCGGTCTCGGCAACGACACCCTGTTCGGCGGCAACGGCACCGATACCCTGAGCGGCGGCGACGGCGACGACCTGCTGGCCGGCAACAACGGCCCGAATGTTTATGTCTTTGACAGCGCCGACGGCAACGACACGATCACCAGCTTCCAGGTCGGCAACGGCTACCTGCGCTTCGGCGACGACACCGACGCGGTTCTGAGCGCCGATGCGGACGGCACCGCGCTCGTGACCTACGGCACGACGACCGTGCGCGTCGACGGCGTTCTGGCCTCGACCGTCACCCTGGGCGACCTGACCGGCGATCAGGTGATCGCCGGCGGCGAGGGCGGTCAGGTGATCAGCGGCGGCTACGGACAGGACACCCAATTCGGCGGCGAGGGCGACGACATCCTGTTCGGCAATGTCGACGACGATCTGATGTACGGCGAGGGCGGCCGGGACACCATGTTCGGCGGCCAGGACGACGACACGATGCTCGGCGGCACCGGGGACGACTCCCTGTTCGGCAACCTGGGCAACGATGCGATCTCCGGCGGCGCCGGCAACGACCAGCTCTTCGGCGACGGCGGAAACGACACCCTGGTCGGCGGCGACGGCGACGACATCCTCCAGGTCAACGAGGGCAGCGATCTCATCGTGGTCGGTGCGGCCGACGGCAACGATACGGTCTACGGCTTCAGCGCCGGCACGGATTTCATCGGCTTCGCCGACGGCCTGACCTCGGCCGGCGTCACGGTGGAAAGCTCGCTTGAGGGCGACGCGGTGCTGCGCGTCGACCCGACGACGACTGTCCAACTTGTCGGCGTCGCCCCCGAGGACGTCAACGACGGCTTCTTCGTATGACCGTCCGTCGTCCCTGTGACCGTCCGTCGTCCCTGAGATGCCGATAAAAAACTCCCCGGCCGCATGCGACCGGGGAGTGAAGTCTGAGGTTACACTTCAGTCGTCCGGGACAGCGTCAGCGCTGGCCCCGCACTACCCGGCCGGGAAGCGCGCCCGTGGGCGAGCCGTCCCGGTAGGTCACTTCGCCAGCGGCGATGGTCGCCGCGTAGCCCTTAGACTTCTGCAGGAGGCGCTTGCCGCCCGCCGGGAGGTCGAAGGTGACGTAGGGGTCGGAAAACCCGACCGAATCCCAGTCGATGACGTTCACATCCGCCTTCTTGCCCGCCTTCAGCACGCCGCGGTCGGACAGGCCGGCCGCGCCGGCGGTATCGGAGGTGAGGCGCCGGATCACGTCTTCCATGGGGAAGCGCGAGCGGTCGCGGCCCCAGTAGCTCATCAGCCAGGTCGGGAACCCGGCATCCAGGATGAAGCCCACATGGGCGCCGCCGTCGCCGAGGCCCATGATCACGTTCGGATCGGCCAGCATCGCTTCCGGCGTCGACATGTCGTAATTCACGAAATTGACCAGCGGCGTGTAGATGAACGCCTTGCCGTCGCGCTCCAGCAAGACGTCGTAGGCGACCTCCTGGGCGGTGCGGCCCTCGCGCTCGGCGATGGCGGCGATCGACTGGTCACGCTGCGGCTCGTAATTGGCCGGGGAGCCGAGGCGGAACATCTTGTTGAACGAGATCCGGTGGATCAGGGGGAAGGTGCTCTCCTTGATCGGATCGTCCGCCAGGATCTTCGCCCGCACCTCCGGGTCGCGCATCGCCTCGACCCGCTTGTCCAGCGGCAGATGGGCGATGGAGCGATAGGTCTTCGTCCCTGAGAACGGGTTCTGGCTACCTTCCAAACCGAGCAGGATGCCGATCGGACGCGGGGCTGCCACCGGACGGATCGACAGGCCGTCGGCCTTGGCCTCGTTCGACATGCGCATCAGGTCGCGCCAGAAATCCGGTCGGTCGTGGCGCTGGGTGAGGGAGAACACCGCCGTGCGGCCGCTCTTCTCGACCACGCGGCGCAGGACGGCGAACTCGCCCTCCGGGCTCGGCTCGTTCCAGTCGGAGACGATCTCCAGGAAGCCGGAGCCCGCCTCCTTCATGCCCATGGCGATGCCCGTCAGCTCGTCCTCATGGGCGCGCAGGGTGGGGGTGAGGTCGCCGGCCAGGGTCTTGTGGCTGATGGT
Organism: Thalassobaculum sp. OXR-137; assembly: GCF_034377285.1. Lineage (NCBI taxonomy): Bacteria > Pseudomonadati > Pseudomonadota > Alphaproteobacteria > Rhodospirillales > Thalassobaculaceae > Thalassobaculum > Thalassobaculum sp. OXR-137. The sequence continues at coordinate 3,638,694 of NZ_CP139715.1, forward strand.
GCGCGAGGTGGAGAACCCGAAGGCGCCGGCTTCCATCGCCTCACGGGTCAGCTCGCGCATCCGGGCGATGTCGGCCTGATTGGCCTGCTCGTGCTGGATTGCCCGCTCGCCCATCACGTAGACCCGCAGGGCGGCGTGGGGGAGCAGGGTGCACAGATCGATGTCGCGCGGCTGGCGGTCAAGCGTGTCGAGATACTCGCCGAAGGTCTCCCACTGCCAGTTCAGCCCCTCGTGCATGACCGGACCGGGGATGTCCTCCACGCCCTCCATCAGCTCGACCAGCTTCTCGCGGTCGGCCGGCTTGCAGGGGGCGAAGCCGACGCCGCAATTGCCCATGACCGCGGTGGTGACGCCATGCCAGGCCGACGGCGCCATGTGTCGGTCCCAGACCGCCTGACCGTCGTAATGGGTGTGGATGTCGACGAAGCCGGGGGTGACGATCTTGTCCTTGGCGTCGATCTCCTCGGCCGCCTTGAGGCCGCCGATATCGCCGACCGCCAGGATCTTGTCGCCGGCCAGCGCCACGTCGCCCTCGTAGGCGGCGCCGCCGGTACCGTCGACGATCGTACCGCCGCGGATGATGAGAGTGGCTTCGCTGGACATGGTGTCTCCTCCGATGGTCGAGTTTCCCGACCTTATTGGTTGTCTTGGCAACTATAATCTAGCCAATGAAACCCCCGCTCGTGAAGTGCCATCCGCGCACGACACTTTCTCTGGCGTGAAAGTCATGGGTATCATCGGCTTCCCGCCACCGGTCGGGCGCTGGCGCGCGGCCCCGGAACGACGTCCATGAACGATAAGAACACTCCGTCGATGGCGGGTTCTCCAGCGTTTGAACCGCCGGCCGACCGGCCCGCCCTCGGCATCGCCCTGCTGTTGCTGGGCATGTTCGTGTTCACCGCGATGGACGGTGTCGCCAAGGGGCTGGCCAGCCAGGGCATGCCGCCGGAGCGGATCGCCATGCTGCGCTATCTGCTGGTCACCGCGATCCTGGCACCGGTGGTGGTGGCCCGCTGGAAGCATCGGCCGATCCACACCTCGCGGCCGGTCCTGCACATCCTGCGCGGGGTGCTGCTGATCGCCTCGGCGACCCTGTTCGTCTATGCCATGCGGACCCTGCCGCTGGAGACGGCGACGGCGATCGGCTTCGTGTCGCCGCTCTACGTGACGGCGCTGTCGATCCCGTTTCTCGGCGAGAAGGTGGGGGCGCGCCGCTGGGCGGCGGTGGGCGTGGGCTTCCTCGGCGTCATGGTGATCCTGCGGCCGGGGACGGTGGCCTTCGTGCCGGAGATGCTGATCCCGCTGGTGTCGTCCTTCTGCTGGGCCTGCGGTCTGATCATCACCCGGGCGATGAGGGGCCGGGAAGGCGCGCTGACGATCCTGATCTGGTCGACGATCAGCGGCATGGTGGTGATCGCACCGCTCGGGATTTCCAGTTGGGAGATGCCGACGGCGACCCAGTGGGCGATGCTGGTGGTCATCGCCTTCTGCCATGCCGCCGGCCAGTACCTGACGATCCGCGCCTTCAGCCTGGCCTCGGCCTCTGTGCTGGCGCCGTTCTCCTACAGCACGATCATCTGGGCGACCCTGATCGGAATCTTCGCCTTCGACTCCTACCCGGATTTCTGGACCATCGCCGGCACCTGCCTGTTGGCGGGCGCGGGCCTGTATGTCTGGCACCGCGAGCGCAAAGTCACCGGCCAGCCGACCGTCCCCGGCGGCTCGATCTCGGAGGTCGCGCAGGAGCCGCTGGAGAGCGACGAGATCGAGCAGGAGGCCGAGCAGACGAGCTCAGAAGGTCTTGGCCCCCGTGACCGGTAGCATCACCGAATAGATCGACGTCGTCCCGGCGATGAACATGCGGTTGCGCTTGGCCCCGCCGAACACCAGGTTCGCCACCCGCTCCGGCGTCTTGATCCGGCCCAGCAGCGTGCCGTCGGGGGCGTAGCACTCCACCCCGGTGCCGGCACTGGTCCAGATCCGGCCCTCGGTATCCAGGCGGAAGCCGTCATAGATCCCGGTCTCGCAGGTCATCAGCACCTCGCCGCCGGACAGGCTGCCATTGGCGTTGACCGCGAATTGGCGGATATGCCGGTTGCCGTCCTTGTACCGGCTGAAGCCGCTGTCGACGATGTAGAGCGTCTGTTCATCGACGGAGAAGGCCAGGCCGTTGGGCCGCTGGAAGTCGTCGGCCACCACGGTCAGGGCGCCGCTGTCCGGATCGAGGCGGAAGACGTAGTCGCCGTCCTGCTCCTGCGGTGCCTTGAAGCCCTCGTAGTCGCTGTCGATGCCGTAGGCCGGGTCGGTGAACCAGATCGACCCGTCGGAGCGCACGACCACATCGTTCGGGCTGTTCAGCTTCTTGCCGTCGTAGCTGTCGGCCAGGACGGTGATGCTGCCGTCATGCTCGGTGCGGGTGACCCGACGGGTGCCATGCTCGCAGCTCACCAGCCGGCCCTGGCGGTCGACCGTGTGGCCGTTGGTGTAGTGCCCGTGATTGCCGCGGAACACGCCGGTCTCGCCGGTGCATTCGTCCCAGCGCATGATCCGGTCGTTGGGAATGTCGCTCCACAGCAGCGAGCGCATGGCGGGGAAGTAGACGGGGCCCTCGGCCCAGCGCCCGCCGGTCCAGATCCGCTCCACATTGGCGGCGGTCTTCACCAGGGTGCGGAACCGGTCGTCGAGGATGTCGAAGTCGCTCTCGGCCATGGCGGCCTCCTATCGCTGAAGACGCTTGAAGAACTCCCGGATCCGTCTGGCATTGGTGCCGAGGTCGTGACGGCCGATCCGGGAGCGTGAGCGGATGTCGACCCTTGTGCCGGATTCCTGCGGGCGCAGCCGGACGACCACGTCGTCCTTGAACCGCAGGAATGATGTGGTGGCGACGGCTTCGATCCGACCGGACTGGGGTTCGGCATGACGGATGCGCCAGCCCAGGTCGATGGCGACGTCGGTCGCCCGTCGGAAGACGGCGTCGGGCGCGTCGGGGAGGATGAGAGGCGCGATCTCCGGATAACCCTCGCGTTGCTTGTCGGCGAAGGCGGCCGGATAGGCCGGTATGTCCGTGGAGATGAACTTCGGCGGATCGAGCAGATCGGTCGTGATGTCGTTGATCGACGGCTTGGTGATCAGGGTTTGGAGCATGGGTGCATTCACATAGGCGAGGGCGAGCAGCGCTCCGACGAGAATGCAGAGAACTCCGTATGTCGCCGCGCTGCGTCCCGCCACCGTCTCACCCTTCCAGGAACTCCTTGGTCCATCTTGCGTAGTCGGCGTCCCGGGTCACCCGCTTCATCAGCTCGCCCGAGGCCACGCCCTGCAGATCCGCCGGCGCGGTGCCGTCGCGCAGCGCCTTCAGCGTGTCGTAGGTCGCCTGCACCGAGGCGGCGAAGGGCTGGTGGCCGGTCAGGCAGATCCGCACGCCCAGCGAGGCGAGCCAGTCCGCGTCGCGCAGGCTTTCCGGCAGGCCGCCCAGCATGATCGGCAGATCGGTCTCGGCCGCGACCGCTTCCAGGTCCGACTTCTCGGTGCCGCCGACCAGGAAGATCGCGTCGACCCCGGCGGCGTCATAGGCCTTCACCCGCGCGATGCAGTCGTCCAGCCCGGTGACGGCCAACGCGCTGGTGCGCCCGAAGATGGAGAGGGATTTGTCGACCCGGCCCGCCAGCGCCGCCTTCATCTTGCCGACGGCTTCCTCGACCGAGAGCAGGGCGGTCTTGCCGCCGGACCGGTGGGCGTAGGGCAGCAACGTGTCCTCGATGCTCATGCCGGAGATGCCGGCGATCTCCAGCTCCTCCAGCGTGCGCTGGACGTTCAACGCGTTGCCGTAGCCATGATCGGCATCGACCATCAGGGGGATCGAGGAGGCGCGGCAGATCCGACCGGCCTGGTCGGCGAACTCGCTGAGGGTGAGCACGATCAGGTCGGGGGCGCCCAGCACGGTCATCGAGGCGACGGAGCCGGCGAACATGCCGATCTCGAAGCCGACCTCCTCGGCGATCCGGGCCGAGATCGGGTCGAACACCGACCCCGGATAGACACAGGACTTGCCGCCCAGCACCGCGCGGAACCGCTCGCGCCGCTCACTCCACTTCATCTTCGTCTCCAACCCTTCAGTGTTCTTTGGCAGGAGACTAACGGCGGGTGGAGCCGACGACCAGGGTTCAACCGCTCAGGTCTCCCGCTCGCCGGACGCGATGGCCTTTGCGACCTCGTCGGCCGGAATGTCGTCGAAGGAGGCGTAGTTCATCCGGTACAGCCGCGCGTAGAGACCGCCCGAGGCCATGAGTTCGTCATGGCTGCCCTGTTCGACGATCTCGCCGCCCTCCAGCACGATGATCCGGTCGGCGCCCCGGATGGTCGCCAGCCGGTGGGCGATGACCATGGCGGTGCGGTCTTTCAGCAGGCGGGCCAGCGCGCGCTGAATCTCCAGCTCGGTATAGCTGTCGATGCTGGCGGTCGCTTCGTCGAGCACCAGGATCTTGGCGTCGGCCAGCAGGGCGCGGGCGAAGCTGATGAGTTGGCGCTGGCCGAGCGACAGGTTCGAGCCGCGCTGGTCCAGCATGGTCTCGTAGCCGTTCTCCAGCCGCATGATGAACTCATGCGCGCCGACGGCGGTGGCCGCGTCCTCGACCTGGGCCCGGGTGGCGCCGGTCTTGGCGTAGCGGATGTTCTCCTCGATGGTGGCGGAGAACAGGAACGGCTCCTGCAGCACCATGGCGATATGCCGGCCGAGGCTGTCCTGGGTTACCGAGCGCACGTCGCGCCCGCCGACCATCACCTGACCCTCCCACACATCGTAGAACCGATGCACCAGGGCGGTGGTGCTCGTCTTGCCGGAGCCGGTCGGGCCGACCAGGGCGACGGTCTCGCCCGGCTGCACCTTGAAGGTGATGTTGCGCAGGATCGGGTTGCCCGCCTCGTAGCCGAAGGTGACGTCGCGGAACTCGATGGCGCCGTCGATCTCGGCCGGATCCTCGGCATCGGGCGCGTCCTGCACCTCGACCTCCACGTCCATGACCTCGAAGATCCGCTGCCCGGCGGCCATGGCGCGCTGCATGATGCTGTATTGCAGGGTCAGCGAGCGGATCGGGTCGAAGAACCGCTGGACGTAGAACAGGAAGGCGACCATCACGCCGACATCCAGCGTGCTGTCGAGCACCATGGAGCCGCCGACCAGGATGACGATGGCCATGGCCGAGCCGGTCAGGGTGTCGACGATCGGCACCATGACGTTGGTGTAGCGCGAGGCGGCCAGGTGGGCCTCCAGGTTCTCGCGCGCCTTCTCCTCGAACAGGTCGAAGTTCACCGCTTCGCGGCGCAGCTCCTGGATCGCGCGGATGCCGTGGACGTTCTCGGCCAGTGCGGCATTGGTAGTCGAGCTCGCCTCGCGGGCCCGCATGAAGGCCTTGCGGGCCAGGGGCAGCCAGATGATGCGGACCAGCAGCAGCAGCGGCAGCACCGACAGGGTCAGCCCGCCCAGGGCCGGATCCAGGCTCAGCAGCACCACCACGATGCCGACCAGCAGCACCAGGTCGCCGATGGCGAAGATCGAGGATTCCAGGAATTCCTGCAGCGCATAGACGTCGCCCTGCAGCCGCGACATCAGCCGGCCGACCTCGGTTCGGTCCATGAAGGAGAGGGAGACGATCTGGAGATGGGCGTACATCGCCCGGCGCAGGTCGAACAGCAGCCGCTGGGCGGTCCGGCCGATCAGCGTCTCCATGAAATGGTTGGCGGCGTAGTTCAGCACCACCACCCCGAGGAAGGCGATGACGAAGGTCTGCAGCAGCGACAGGTCGTTCGCCCCGTCCGCCAGGGCATGGTCGATGGTCGCCCGCACCAGCAGCGGCAGGGTGAGCTGGGTGAGGGTGAAGGCCAGCACGCAGCCGAGGCCGATCAGAAGCTGGCGCTTGTAGGGGGCCAGGTAGGCCATGAAGCGCTTGACCACCCAGGGGTCGAAGGCGCGGCCGAACAGTTCCTCGTCCTGGCTGATCTGCGAGCCGACCACGGCCAGCGGCGGCCGCTCCGTCTCGCCCGCGTCGCGACGGGTGGTGTCCTGCTGGTTCTGCGTGGCGGTCATTGCGCGGCCCCCGTCTTCGGTTCCGCGCCGGTGCGCGCCTGGAGCTCGTAGAGCTGGGCATAGCGGCCGCCGTGCGCCATCAGGCTGTCATGGTCGCCGCGTTCGACGATGCGGCCGGCCTCCAGGAACACGATCTCGTCGGCATGCATGAGCGAGGAGAGGCGGTGGGCGATCACGATCACCCCGCGCTCCTTGGTATAGTCCTTCAGGGACTCGCGGATGCGCCGTTCGGTGGCGGCGTCGATGGCGGCGGTGCTGTCGTCCAGCACCAGCAGCTTGGCGTCGGGCAGGATGGCGCGGGCGATGGACAGCCGCTGGCGCTGGCCGCCGGAAAGCGACACGCCGCGCTCGCCCACCAGGGTCTGGTAGTCGTTCGGGAGCGCCTTGATGTAGTTGTGGAGCTGCGCCGTCTGGGCCGAGCGCTCGATGCTGGAGCGCCCCGCCCAGGGGTCGCCATAGGCGACGTTGTGGTCGATGCTGGCGGTGAACAGGAACGGCTCCTGTTGCACGATCGCCACGGCCTCGCGCAGGGAGGACAGGGTCACGTCGCGGATGTCCTGGCCGTCCACGGTGATGCGCCCGCCGGTCACGTCGTAGTAGCGGCCGAGAAGCTGGGCGATGGTCGTCTTGCCCGAACCGGGCGGGCCGACGATGCCGATCATCTTGCCCGGCCGCGCCTCCAGGTCGATGCCGGACAGGGTGCGGTCGTCCTTGGCCCAGGTCGGATAGCTGAAATCTACGTTCTCGAACCGGACCACGCCCTCGGTGAGCGCCAGGTCCTTGGCGCCGGGCTTGTCGGCGATGGAGGGCTCCAGGTCGATGACGTTGAACAGGCGGCCGCCGCAGGTCGAGGCCCGGGCGATGGAGTTGATCATCCAGCCGATCTGCCGCACCGGCATCTGCAGGATCAGCATGAAGGCCAGGGCCTCGGTGAGCTGGCCCAGGGTGATCTCGCCCGCCGCCACCTTGGTGCCGCCGACCCACAGGGTCAGGCCCATCGCCAGGAAATAGACGAAGGTCATCTGGGTGGTGGACAGCACGAACAGCCGCACCCGGCGGCTGGCGATGGCGAGGCCCTCGGCGGAGATCTTGTCGTAGCGGGTGAGCTCGAACGCCTGGGCGGCGAAGGCGCGGACCACGCGGATGCCGCCGAGGTTCTCCTCCATCACGTTGGTCAGTTCGGACATCTTGTCCTGCAGCGCGATCCAGGTGTCGCGGAGCTTCAGGCGGGCGATGGAAGCACGGATGCCGACGATCGGCACGAAGCTCAGGGCGACGCAGGCCAGGATCGGGTCGTTGCGGAACAGCACTACCGCGCCGCCGCCGATCAGCACGGTCAGCAGCACGCTGCGCAGGATCCCGGTATCGACCCACAGCCGCACGCCCTCGATATCGAGGATGCCGCGGGTCATCAGGTCGCCGGTATGCACCCGGTCGTGCCAGGACAGGCTGAGCCGCTGGAGCTGGCGGTAATAGTCGAGCCGCAGCCGGTAGCCGATGAGCTGGCCGACCGCTTCGCCCTGGTAGTTGTGCAGCATGGTGAAGACGCCGCGCAGGACGGCGGCGCCCAGCAGCAGCAGCGCGGTGGTCAGCAGGGCCGCCTCCGCCGCGCCCTGGTCGGAGACCCCGGCGGCGGCATTGCGCAGCAGCCCCTGGGCCTGATCCACGGCCTGGCCGAGATACTGCGGCACCATGAGCTGGAAGATCCCGCCGAGCACGGTCGTGACCACGGCCACGGTCATGCGCCAGTGGTGGCGGAAGGCCATCGCCGTGATGCGCAGCAGCACGGTGGCGTCCACGTTGGAGACGTCGATGCTGTAGGCGCCATCGACCTGGGTGTCGAGGCGCTTGGCGGTGTCGGGCGCGCGGGCCATGGAGATATCCGTCTGGGGGAACGGGGCCGCGGACTATGCCAGAAGCGTGGGGCGATGGCGAGGGCGGCGGGCGGTATGCCCGTCGGCGATCAGTAGACGAGCTGGTCGTCGCCGCTGGAGCCGCCGAGGACGATCTCGCCGCGGTCGGCCAGGTCCTTGGCCGACTGCACCATGGCGGTCTGCGCGTCTTCCACGTCCTTGAGGCGCAGGGGGCCGAGCGCCTGCATGTCTTCGCGCATCAGCTTGGCGGCGCGTTCGGACATGTTGCCGAAGAACAGGTCGCGCAGCTCTTCCGACGCGCCCTTGAGCGCGATGGTGAGCTTGTCCTTGTCCACCGCGCGCAGCAGGGTCTGCACGCCGGCCGGGTCGAGGCGGTTCAGGTCCTCGAAGGTGAACATCAGCGAGCGGATCTTCTCGGCGCTGTCCTTGTTGCGCTCCTCCAGGGCCGACAGGAATCGGCTCTCGGTGGCGCGGTCCAGGCTGTTGAAGATCTCGGCCATCATCTCGTGGCTGTCGCGGCGGTTGGTGCGGGCGAGGTTGGACATGAACTCGGTGCGCAGCACGCGTTCGACGTCCTTCTCGATCTCCTTATTCACCGCCTCCATGCGCAGCATGCGCATGACGACTTCCATGGCGAAGTTCTCGGGCAGGGTGGCCAGTACCTTGGCGGCATGCATCTGGCTGATCTTGCCGAGAATCACGGCCACGGTCTGCGGGTATTCGTTCTTCAGGTAGTTCGCCAGGACCTGTTCGCTGACATTCGCCAGCTTGTCCCACATGGTGCGACCCGCCGGACCGCGGATCTCCTCCATGATGTCTTCGACACGGTCCTCGCCCAGGACCTTGGCGAGCAGACGCTGGGTCGAATCCATGGAGCCGACCAGCGAGCCGGTGGAGGACACCTGCTCGGCGAACTCAACGAACAGCCGCTCGACGATGTTCGAGGACACCATGCCGAGGCCGGCCATCACCTGGGAGATCTCCTTGATCTCCTCGTCGTCCATCTGTCCGAACAGGGCGGCGGCCTGCTGCTCGCCGAGCGACATCAGCAGAATCGCGGCCTTTTCCGGGCCGGTGATGCTGCGGTAGTCCTCGCGGGTACGCGTCCCCATGGTGTCGTCTCCAAAGCCGACAGGGCCGCACCGACATCCCGACGAAACCCGCCGGAGGCGCATGCCCCTTGCGTCCCGCTTGTAGGCGGTTCGCGTTACTAAATCGTAACGAAGCCGGGGCCAGATTTCGAGACTTTTATATATTTCGGATATTTCGAAGGGTTAATTCGTTCACCCCGCCAAGTCTCATATCTTAAGGTCGCGTGGATTATGGAACCGCGGCATCGACGGCGGCGGCTTGGTCGGGGGCAGGTTGGGCGGCACGATCTCCACGTTGAGGTCGCCATAGTCGCCCGGCCGCCGGTTCTCGAACGGGTTCTGCAGCACCAGCTTGCCCTGCTTCTCCATGGCGGTCTCGATATCCTCCTCGAGCTTTTCGGCCAGCCGCAGGTCCCAGGGGAACTTGTAGTAGCGCGGCTCCCGCTCGCCGGTGAGCCGCAGCCACATGTAGATCGCCTCGCCCTCGGCGAGGCTGACCGCCAACACCTCGGCGGCGGCGGCATTGCGCTGCATCCATTCCATGGAGCGGGGCTTGGGCCGGCTGAGGAACTCGACGAACTGGATGTAGCTGATCGGGATCAGCAGCGTGGCGACCGCCAGCGCGCCGATCCGCACCCAGGGCAGGCGCGGCGCCCAGATCGCCAGGCTGGCGAGGCAGGCGGCGACGGCGGTGCTGACGGCGAAGACGTAGATCAGTGTATCCATCCGGGCCTCCGGTGGCCGTCACCGGCCGGTGATCAGGGGATAGCGCAGGGTGCTCACGCTGTTCTCGACCAGGTCGCCCTCGGCCGACAGGCGGAAGCGGAACGCCGTTTCCTCCTGGTTGTAGCGGCGCAGCTCGACCGTGGTCTCCAGGATCTGGCGGGTGTCCTCGCGCGGTTTCTTCACGCTGACCACCACCTTGACCGGGATCGCCCGGCCCTGCGGCGGCGGGCCGTACATGTGGACGTTGACGATATACTCGCCCGACGGGATGCCGCGGCTGTAGCTCACCTCGTAGTTCTCGTCGGTGGCGTCGCCGATGGCGCCCAGGTCGTCGCGCAGCAGGTTGAACACCTCGCCGCCCTGGTTCCAGAAGCCGACCGGGCCTTCGCCCGGCGCCTTCACCCACAGGTCGACGTCGTTCTCCATATCGGAGGGCCAGTGCATCTCGACGATGACGTTGCCGGGGGCGTTGTCGTCCTTGGTCTCCTGCTTCTCGCGGCTGATATGGGGCAGCAGCATGATGACCATGGCGACGAAGCCGATCAGGGCGAGCATGATCACGTCGCGGAAGACCGTGTCGGTGCCGTCCTCCTCGAAATCGTCGAACGGATCCTCCATGGCCGATCCCTAGCCGCCGTCGCCGAGATCGATGGTTTCGGTGAGCAGGTCGACGGTGGCGCTGGACAGCAGCCGGTAGTTCACGATCAGCCAGACATAGAGCACCGCGCCGACCAGGGTGGTGTTCAGCGCGACCGACATGCCGGAGATCAGGGTGGCCACCATGTCGGCCACGTTGTCGGCGTCGGCGGCCCGGCTGGGATCGACCCCGGACAGGGCGATGATGAAGCCGATCACCGTGCCGATCAGGCCGAGGAAGACCAGGCTGTTGGCGATGTGGCGCACGGTGGCGATGCGCCGCCCCAGCCGCATCCGCAGCACGCCCCGCGGGCTCTCCCGGTCGTGGCTAAAGCGGGCCTTCTCCAGGTAGAGGGCGGCGGGCGTGCCGTCGGAAGGCGTGGCGGTTCGGATCTCGTCCAGCTCGCCGCTGGTCTGACCGACGCGCAGGGCGCAGTACAGGAAGCCGTAGGAGAACACCGCGACGATCACGAGGGAGAGTTCGATCAGGTCGCCCTTGACGACCGCATCGAGCCAGCCCTGCAGATAGGCGCCGGCGAGCAGGGCGGCAGCCACCACGTTGATCAGCGCGAACCGGACGATCAGCAGATATCGGAACATCGCAACCGCTCACCGTGGAGATGCCTGCCGGTATCAGACCCGCTCCGCGGGATGCGCACAAGCGGGAAGGGACACCGTACTTCGTTCTCTCCCGTCTTCCCGGACTTGATCCGGGATCCAGGGTCGCCGCTCGCTGAGACGCCTCAGATAGTGGCTATCCACTCCAGCGGCGACCTCTCTGGATCCCGGATCAAGTCCGGGAAGACGCAGAAGGAGAGTAGAGGGAGATACCCCTTACCCCGCCAGGAACGGCTCCAGCGCCGCCAGCGTCGCCTCGGGATCCTCCTCTGCCAGGTAGTGGCCGGTGTCGATCGCCTGGCTGGTCACCGGACCGTCGCAATACTGCCGCCAGATTGCCACCGGGTCGTACCACTGGCCGATCTTGCCCTTGGTGCCCCACATCGCCAGCAGCGGACAGCGGATGCGGTCGCCGGCCTCCCGGCTCGCGCGGTCGTGATCCAGGTCGATGGTCGCGGCCGCCCGGTAATCCTCGCACATGCCGCGGATCATCTCCGGGTTCCGGGCGGCGGCGAGGTAATCGGCCATGGCCTCGGGGTGGAAGAACCCGTCATCCTTGGGCTCGCGGTTGGTATGGGCGCGGAACCAGGCCTCGGGTGCCGCCGAGATGATCGTCTCGGGGAAGGGATGCGGCTGGGCGAACCAGAACCAGTGATAGTAGCCCATGGCGAAGGCCATATCCGCGCGCTCGAAATGCTCGATGGTCGGCACGATGTCGAGCAGCGCCATCCGCTCCACCCGGTCCGGGTGGTCGATCGCCAGCCGGTGCGCCACCCGCGCGCCCCGGTCATGGGCGACCACGCGGAACCGGTCATGGCCGAGGGCGGCCATCAGGTCGGCCATGTCCTGGGCCATCGCCCGCTTGGAGTAGGGCGCGTGGTCGGCGGTCGCCGGCGGTTTGTGCGAGCCGCCATAGCCGCGCAGGTCGGGACAGACGACCGTGTAGGATTCCGCCAGACGCGGTGCCACCGCGTGCCACATGGCATGGGTCTGCGGGTTGCCGTGCAGCATCAGCAGCGGCGGCCCGTCGCCGCCCCGGCGCAGGCGCATCGGGCCGGCGGCCACCTCCACCGTCTCCAGGCTCAGGCCCTTAAAGAACGTCACTGGCGATCCTCCATAACTTTGACCACTTGATAAAACTTTTACCGGCAGGCAGGCTTTTCTCCTGGTCCGACCAAGGGAGAGTGCCATGACGCGTGGTTTCGAGGGAGCGGACGTCAAGGCCGGTCGGCTGACGGCCGAACAGGTTGCCGCCAACCTCTCCGATCTCCACCCGCCGCTCACCCGCCACGAGGCGGCGGTGGCCGCCGACCGGTGCTACTTCTGCTACGACGCACCCTGCATGACGGCGTGCCCGACGACCATCGACATCCCGATGTTCATCCGCCAGATCGCCGCCGACAACCCGGCCGGTGCGGCGATGACGATCTTCGACCAGAACATCCTGGGCGGCATGTGCGCCCGCGTCTGTCCCACCGAAACCCTGTGCGAGGAGGCCTGCGTGCGCGAGGCCGCCGAGGGCAAGCCGGTGGAGATCGGCCGGCTGCAGCGCTTCGCCACCGACCATCTCATGGCGGCCAACACCCATCCCTACGAGCGCGGCTGCAACACCGGCAAGAAGGTCGCCGTGGTCGGCGCCGGCCCGGCGGGGCTCGCCTGCGCCCACCGCCTGGCGACGAAGGGCCATGCGGTGACCCTGTTCGATGCGCGGCCGAAACCGGGCGGCCTCAACGAATACGGTATCGCCGCCTACAAGACGCCCGGCGGTTTCGCCCGCGACGAGGTCGATTTCGTACTTGGCATCGGCAACATCACGCTGGAGACCGGCAAGGCGCTGGGCCGCGACATCACCGTCGAAGGGCTGAAATGGGACTATGACGCGGTGTTCCTGGGCATCGGTCTGGCGGGCGTGAACGCGCTCGGCGTGCCGGGCGAGGACCTGCCGGGCGTCGAGGATGCGGTGGCGTTCATCGCCGAGCTGCGGTCCTCGCCGGAGCCGTCGTCGCTCGCCATCGGCCGCCGGGTGGTGGTGATCGGCGGCGGCATGACGGCGATCGACGCGGCGGTTCAATCCAAGCTGCTGGGGGCGGAAGAGGTCACCATCGTCTACCGCCGCGGCCAGGAATCGATGAACGCCAGCCATTTCGAGCAGGACCTGGCCCAGACCAAGGGTGTCGCCATCAAGCATTGGGCGAGGCCGGTCCGTGTCGTCTCCGACGGCGACCGGCGGGGCGTGGAGTTCGAATACACCCGTGCCGGCGCCAGCGGCCTTGAGGGGACCGGCGAGACCTTCTTCCTTGCCGCCGACGTCGTGCTGACGGCGATCGGTCAGACCCTGGAGGCGCCCGACGGCCCAAAAATCGACAAAGGGCGGCTGGTGGTCGACGCGGAGTTCCGCACCAGCCTTGCCGGGGTCTGGGCCGGCGGCGACTGCGTGGCGGCGGGCGACGACCTGACCGTGACGGCCGTGGCCCAGGGCCGCGACGCCGCCGAAAGCATCCACCGCGCCCTGACGGCGTGAGACGGAGGACCAGAGCATGGCAGATCTGCGCAGCGACTTCGTCGGCATCAAGTCCCCGAATCCGTTCTGGCTGGCCTCCGCGCCGCCCACGGACAAGGAGTACAACGTGGTCCGCGCCTTCCAGGCCGGCTGGGGCGGCGTGGTGTGGAAGACCCTCGGCCTCGACCCGCATATCGTCAACGTCAACGGCCCGCGCTACGGCGCCGTCTGGGGCGCGGACCGCCGGCTGCTCGGCCTCAACAACATCGAGCTGATCACCGACCGGCCGCTGCAGACCAACCTGGACGAGATCAAGGCGGTCAAGCGCGCCTGGCCCGACCGGGCGGTGGTGGTGTCGCTGATGGTGCCCTGCGAGGAGGTCTGCTGGACCGAGATCCTGAAGCAGGTGGAGGATACCGGCGCCGACGGGGTGGAGCTGAATTTCGGCTGCCCCCACGGCATGTCGGAGCGGGGCATGGGCTCCGCCGTCGGCCAGGTGCCTGAATACATCGAGATGGTCACCCGCTGGTGCAAGCAGAACACCCGCATGCCGGTGATCGTGAAGCTGACCCCGAACATCACCGACATCCGCTACCCGGCCCGTGCGGCCAAGAAGGGCGGGGCCGACGCGGTCTCGCTGATCAACACGGTCAGCTCCATCACCTCGGTCGATCTCGACCTGATGGCGCCGGAGCCGACCATCGACGGCAAGGGCAGCCATGGCGGCTATTGCGGCCCGGCGGTGAAGCCGATCGCCCTCAACATGGTGGCCGAGATCGCCCGCGACGCGGAGATGGGCGGCCTGCCGATCTCCGGCATCGGCGGGGTGACCACCTGGCGCGATGCGGCCGAGTTCATGGCCCTGGGGGCCGGCAACGTGCAGGTCTGCACCGCTGCCATGACCTATGGCTTCCGCATCGTGACGGAGATGATCGACGGCCTGTCGCGCTGGATGGACGGCAAGGGCTATGCCCGGATCGGCGACTTCACCGGGCTGGCGACGCCGAACGTGACCGACTGGCAGTACCTGAACCTGAACTACGTGGCCAAGGCGCGGATCGACCAGGATCTCTGCATCAAGTGCGGCCGCTGCCACATCGTCTGCGAGGACACCTCGCACCAGGCGATCACGGCGATGAAGGACGGCATGCGGCATTTCGAGGTGATCGACGCCGAATGCGTGGCCTGCAATCTCTGCGTCAATGTCTGCCCGGTTGAGGGCTGCATCACCATGGAGAAGCTGCCGGCGGGCAGCGTAGACCCGCGCACGGGGCGGACGGTCCAGGATGAATACGGCAACTGGACCCAGCATCCGAACAACCCGTCCTCGGTGGCGGCGGAGTAGGGGGCGGAGTAGGCGGGGGGACATTTCTCCTGATGTCATCGCGATGCGAATCAGGGCGCGAAGTGAAATCTTAGAGCCTTCCGCCTTTGGCCCGCCCTTCGACACGCCCCTGCGGGGCTGCTCAGGGCGAGGTCATCAATTCTCAACACACCCGACCTCGTCCTGAGCAGGAGCGAAGCGACGTGTCGAAGGACGGGCAATTTATTTAACAAGCGAACACTTGTTTTAAAAATCCCGCAGCGCTATGCCTCTTCTCCGGCGCCGGTTCGGGTGCCAGGACAATTCAGGCGGATGGGTGATGCGTATCCTGATGACGGGCGCTTCCGGGTTCATCGGCTCGGCGGTTGCGCGGGACCTGCTGTCCGCTGGGCACCAAGTTTTCGCCCTGGCGCGCAGCGAAACGGCTGAAGCCAAGATCACCGCGCTGGGCGCCGATCCAATCCGGGGCGCGATGGACGACGCGCCGGCCTGGCTTCCGCCGGCGGCGGAGGTCGATGCGGTGGTGCATACGGCGGCGACCTTCGGGCCGGACATGGCGGCGCAGGAGGCGGCGTTCCTGCTGGCATTGAGCGAGTGGTCGGCGGCATGGACGCGGGCGCGGGGCGCACGACTGCCGGCGGTCTATACCGGCGGGTGCTGGCTGTACGGTGCCGTCGGGGACCGCACGGCCGTGGAGGGGGCGCCTTTCGACCCGCTCCCGGCCTTCGCCTTCATGGTCGAGCACCGAAGCCGCCTTCTGGCCGAACCGGGTCTCGATGTGAGGATCGTGCATCCGGCGATGGTCTGGGACGACGGCGCCGGGGTGATCGGCGGGTTCTTCGAGGCGGCCTGGGACGGGAAGGCGCCGCAGGTGATCGGGCCGCCCGAGACCCGCTGGCCCCTGGTCCATCGCGACGATCTGGCCCGGCTGTATCGGCTTGTGCTGGAACGCGGGGCCGCCGGCACCGATTATCACGGCGTCGCGGAGGCCGGCGTGCCGGTCGGCGAGATCGCCGAAGCGGTATCGGCGCGATGCCGGGCTCCGGCCCCGATCCATCGTCCCGTCGAGCAGGCCATGTCCGAGCTGGGCGACTGGGCGGCCGGTTATGCCCTTGACCAGACGATGGGCGCGCCGCACACCCGTCGGGCGCTCGGATGGCGTCCCGTCCAATCCAATGTCATCGAATCGATTCTGTATGGCTGACACCTCCACCGCCCGCCTCGAAGCCCTCAAGGGCCATGCGGCGATGCTGCTGTTCGCCACGCTCATCAGCGGGTCGTTCACCCTGGGGCATCTGACCGCGCCGCATATCGATCCCGGGGCGCTGACCGCCCTGCGCTTCGCCTTGGCGGCGGCCGTCATGACCGGCGCGATCCTCGCAGGCCGCAAGGGCGAGTGGCGGCTGATGGTCACCGCACCCTGGCGCTTCCTGCTGCTGGGCGTGCTGCTCGGCTCCTATTTCGTGCTGATGTTCGAGGCGCTGCGGCTGACCGATCCGGTGAGCCTCGCCGCGGTCTTCACCATGACCCCGCTGATGACCGCGCTGTTCGCCTTCGTCATCCTGCGCCAGGGCATCGGTCCGCTGGTCGGCGGCAGCCTGCTGCTGGCGGCGAGCGGGGCGGTGTGGGTGGTGTTCCGCGGCGACGTCGACGCCATGCTCGCCTTCGATATCGGCGCGGGCGAACTGATCTTCCTCGGCGCCTGCGTATGCCACGCCCTGTACATCCCGCTGATCACCGTCCTGAACCGGGGGGAGAGCGGCAAGCTGTTTACCCTGTGGACCGTGCTCGGCGGGTTCCTGGTCGTCGGCATTTACGCCTTCCCGGCGATCCTGCGCACCGACTGGACGGCGCTGCCGCCGATCGTCTGGGTGACGGCGCTGTACATCTCGGTCTTTGCCTCGGCGATCACCTTCTTCCTGATGCGCTACGGGGCGTTGCGCCTGCCGGCGGCCAAGGTGATGGCCTATGGCTATCTCATTCCCACTGTGGTGATCGTGCTGGAAGGGCTGAGCGGCCACGGCTGGGTGCAGCCGCCGGTGCTGCTCGGCGTGGCGGCCACGGTGCTGGCGCTGCTGATGCTCGTCCTGAACCGCGACCCCGCGCGGTAGCATCAGCGGCGTCCGCCAATCCCTTAGTCCAGGGTTTCGAACAGCCGGGCCAGCAGCGTGGTGCGCGGTACCAGGCACGATTTCAGCAGGTGCTCATGGTGGGTGTGCGGGCCGTCGCCGACCACACCCAGACCGTCCAGGGTCGGCAGGCCGAGGGCGCCAGTGAAGTTGCCGTCGCTGCCGCCGCCGGCGATGCGCTCGCCCGGGATCTCGAAGCCGATCTCGCGGGCCAGGGCGCAGGCATGGTCGTACAGCGCCTGGATCTCGGGGCTCTTGGCGTAGGGCGGGCGGAAGAGGCCGGGCGTGACCTCGAGCCGGACGTCCGGATCGACCGGCGTCAGCGCCATCAGCTTCTCGCGGACCTCGGCCTCGCTCTCGACCGTTCCGACCATCGCGTAGACGCAGGCGCGGCACTCGATCGGCACCAGGTTCTCGTGGGTGCCGCCGGAAATCGTGCCGACGTTCAGGGTGATGTAGCGGTCGTAGTCGGTCATCGCCTCGACCGCGGTGACCTGATGGGCCATCTCGCGGATCGCGCTGCGGCCCTTCCAGTGATACGCGCCGGCATGGGCCGGCACGCCAGTGGTCTTCAGGTAGTAGCGGGCGATGCCGTGGCGGGCGACGGTGATGCGGCCGCCGTCGCCGGACGGCTCGACCACCAGCGCCAGCCGGTGCCGGCGCGCCTCGGCCTCGATGCGGGCGCGCGAGCTCGGGCTGCCCATCTCCTCGTCCGGGATGAACATGACGGTGACCGGCAGCTTCGGGCGGCGGCCGGTATCGTGCAGATGGGTCAGGGCCTGCAGCGCCATCACGTTGCCGCCCTTCATGTCGTAGATGCCGGGGCCGTAGACCCGGTCGTCCTCGACCCGCCAGGGCAGCGGCCCGGCCATGGTGCCGACCGGATGCACGGTGTCCATGTGGCCCAGAAGCAGGATGCCCTCTCCATTTGTCTCGCCGGGGATCCGGCCGATCAGGATGTCCGCGAACCCGTCGGTCCCCGGAACCCGCTCGATGGCGGCACCGATCGCCCGGAGCTGGCTCTCGGCCAGGTCGGCCACCCGGTTCACGGCGGCCGCGTCCTGGGTCGGGCTCTCGATCTCCACCCATTGCTTGACGGCGTCGAGGAGGGCGTCGGTGGTCAGCGTCTTCATGGGAGTCCTGTCTCGCTTGGCGGCGCCCGTCGCCCGGGCGGTGGGACTGGGAGGGCAGGGCGAACAGTCAACGCCGGCCCGATCCCGAGCGTCCAGCATCCCCATCCCGACAGCCGTGCACAATGGCCGACGAGCGCCAGCATATTCAGCGCATCGGAATCCTCGTCAATCCGAAGGGTCGTCCGGTCCTCTTCCGCCGGGCCCTATTCGAACGGAATGAACATATGCGGGTTGCCGACATCTCTGAGGTGCAGCGCGGATTTCAGTGACACGACCCGGATTTCGAGCGACCTGCGACGTCCAGCGTTCACCAGGCTGTGCTGTGTCCCGTGGATGTGCTGGTGGTCGAAGACGATCACGTCCCCGGCATTCAGAACCGTGTCGAAGATCGGGGACTCCGGCTCCTTTTCCGCGAGCGCCAGGATTTCATCGTTGCTGTATTTGACCTCTTCCTGCCGCGTGGCGGGGATCATGCCGTTTTCGTCCGCGATCTCGACCGCGCGTTGCCAATAGTCATGCGGCCAATGGGGGATCCGACACATCGTCATGCCCGGTGCGGTCACGCCGACATCGTTCAGCGGCACCCAGGTATTCAGCATCGGCGTCGACATACCCAGCAGGAACGCATCGTAGTGCCAGCGTGCCGGGGTCGGCCGATTCACAGGATTGAAGTCGCGCATGATCGTGGAACTGAGACACAACGCGATATCCGGCCCCAAAACCTCATGCCAGACGGCTTCGATTTCAGTGCCCTTGAACAGCGCGAACAGACCCCTTGGATGGCCGATCGTGCCCTCGGCGATCATGTCTCGAAGCGTCTTCTCCGATTTCCGACCGGCAAGACCCGCGGATTGCGCCGGGCGGTCTCCGAGGGCCCAGGCATTGAGTCCGTTCAAAATCTCGATGGTCTGCGGCGGCAAGACATTCTCAAGGACGCGGAGCGTCGGCGGAACGGCGTGGGGAGGGTCCAGGGACATGACGCGCACCCGCCTTTCGGAGGTAGAAGAAAAAGGGCCTCAATATTAGAAAATCCCCGATCCGCCCTGTCGAGCAGTAAGTCAGATCGTCGTCACTGCAACACACGCTCGTGTAGCCTCGCCGGTACATGGAAGTGGGGTTGCGCAAGAGGATGTCACTCCGGCCGCAACCCCCGCAGGATCACCTCCTCCATGAACCGCTCCGCGCCGGCGTAGCGCGCCGACTCGTCGGTTTCGCGGCCGAGCACGGCCTGAACCTGGGTGTCGAAATCGGCGTAGTGCTGGGTCGTGGCCCAGAGCGCGAAGATCAGGTGATAGGGGTCGTGCGGCGCCAGCTTGCCGTCGGCGATCCACGCGCGGATCACCGCCACCTTCTCGTCCACCAGGTCCTTCAACTCGCCTTCCAGCACGTCGCGGATCAGCGGTGCGCCGGCCAGGATCTCGCCGGCGAACAGCCGCGACTCCTGTGGCCGTGCGCGCGACATCTCAAGCTTGCGGCGGATGTAGCCGCGGATCTCGGCCAGCGGCTCCCCGGCCGGGTCGAGGGCCATCAGCGGTTCCAGCCAGGTCTCCAGCGTGCGGCCGAGCACGGCGCGGTAGATCTGCTCCTTGCCGGGGAAGTAATAGATCAGGTTGGGCTTCGACATGCCCGCTCCGGCGGCGATCTCGTCCAGGGTCGCACCGGCGAAGCCGTTCTGGGCAAAGATGTCCAGGGCGGACGACAGAATCCGGCCTTCCTTCTCTTCTTGGATGCGGGTGCGGCGGCGGGTCTCTGCGGCGCGGGCCATGCGTCTCCGACGGTGTCTCCGGATCCCCGATAGGCGCATGATTCTGCACAAAAATCGGGCAGGCGGCGGGTAAACTATGACCTTGACCGGCAACCATGGCCTGATAGCCTAGTTTTTGACCATTTGGTCAAGGTCATATGATTACAGGCGGAAGTCGCGCGGCCCGCAACCCCCAAGCGGTTGGGGACCCAGGCGGGCGGGCGGACTCCCGAGCACGGAAGGGGGAGTCCGGTATGTCGGCGGCGAGCAACCTGCGGATCAACGGCGATCGGCTGTGGGACAGCCTGATGGAGATGGCGAAGATCGGCCCCGGCATCGCCGGCGGCAACAACCGCCAGACCCTTACCGACGAGGACGCCGAGGGCCGCGCCCTATTCCAGAAATGGTGCGAGGCCGAGGGCTGCACCATGGGCGTCGACAAGGCCGGCAACATGTTCTTCCGGCGCGAGGGCACCGATCCCGACGCGCTGCCGGTCTATGTCGGCAGCCACCTGGACACCCAACCGACCGGGGGCAAGTACGACGGCGTTCTCGGCGTGCTCGGCGCGCTGGAGGTCGTGCGCAGCCTGAACGAGGCCGGCGTGAAGACCAAGCACCCGATCGTCGTGGTCAACTGGACCAACGAGGAGGGCACCCGCTTCGCCCCGGCGATGATGGCCTCGGGCGTGTTCGCCGGCATTCACACGCTCGACTGGGCCTATGCCCGCACCGATCGAGACGGCAAGAGCTTCGGCGACGAGCTGAAGCGCATCGGCTGGGTCGGCGACGAGGAGGTCGGCGCCCGCAAGATGAAGGCCTTCTTCGAGCTGCATATCGAGCAGGGGCCGATCCTGGAGGCCGAGGGCAAGGATATCGGCGTCGTCACCCACGGCCAGGGGCTGACCTGGCTGCAGTTCACGATCACCGGCAAGGAGAGCCACACCGGCTCCACCCCGATGCCGATGCGGGTGAACGCGGGGCTCGGCATGGCGCGGATCACCCAGCTGGTGGATGAGATCGCCTGGAGCCACGAGCCGCACGCCGTGGGCGCCATCGGCCATTGCGAGATCTATCCGAATTCCCGGAACATCATTCCCGGCCGCGCCGTCTTCACCGTCGATTTCCGCTCCCCCGACAAGGCTATCATCGAGGATATGGAGACCCGCCTGAAGGAAGGCGCGCAGAAGATCTGCGACGAGATCGGCCTCACCATGGAAGTCGAGAAGGTCGGCGGCTTCGACCCCGTCGAGTTCGACGAAGGCTGCGTGACCATGATCCGCGAGGCCGCCGAGCGGCTCGGCTACAGCCACCGCAATCTGGTCTCCGGCGCCGGCCACGACGCCTGCTGGATCAACCGGGTGGCGCCGACCGCCATGGTCATGTGCCCCTGCGTCGACGGCTTGAGCCACAACGAGGCGGAAGAGATCTCTCCGGACTGGGCGCGGGCCGGCACTGACGTGCTGTTCCAGGCCGTGGTGGAAGCGGCGGAGATCGTCGCCTGAGCTAACGTCACAGAAGAAAATCCGCACGAGGCAGAGGAGGAATAGATGGCGAGCAAGGTGATCAAGGGCGGGACCGTCGTCACCGCCGATCTGACCTTCGAGGCGGATGTCCTGGTGGAGGGCGGCAAGATCACGGCCGTGGGCCCGAACCTGTCCGGCGACGAGGTGCTGGACGCGGTCGGCTGCTACGTGATGCCGGGCGGCATCGACCCCCACACCCATATGGAAATGCCCTTCATGGGCACCTATTCCGCCGACGATTTCGAGAGCGGCACCCGCGCCGGCCTCTCTGGTGGGACCACCATGGTGGTCGACTTCTGCCTACCGGCGCCGGGCCAGTCGCTGCTGGAGGCGATGCAGGCCTGGGACAACAAGTCGTCCAAGGCCTGCGCCGACTATTCCTTCCACATGGCCATCACCTGGTGGGGCGAGCAGGTCTGGAAGGAGATGGAAACGGTGGTCGATCGCGGCATCACCACCTTCAAGCACTTCATGGCCTATAAAGGCGCGCTGATGATCGACGACGACGAGATGTACTCGTCGTTCCAGCGCTGCGCCGATCTGGGGGCCATGCCCCTGGTCCATGCGGAGAACGGCGACGTGGTCGCCCAGCTCCAGGCCAAGCTGATGGCCGAGGGCAATACCGGGCCGGAGGCGCATGCCTATTCCCGCCCGCCGGAAGTGGAAGGCGAGGCGGCGAACCGCGCCATCATGATCGCCGACATGGCCGGTGTGCCGCTCTACATCGTTCATGTGTCCTGCGAGGAGGCCCACGAGGCGATCCGCCGGGCCCGGCAGAAGGGCATCCGCGTCTTCGGCGAGCCGCTGATCCAGCATCTGGTGCTGGACGAGAGCGAGTATCAGCACCCGGATTGGGACCATGCCGCCCGCCGGGTGATGTCGCCGCCGTTCCGCTCCAAGCTGCATCAGGACGGCCTGTGGGCCGGTCTTGCCGCCGGCAGCCTGCAGGTGGTCGCCACCGACCATTGCGCCTTCACCACCGAGCAGAAGCGCTACGGCGTGGGCGACTTCACCAAGATCCCGAACGGCACCGGCGGCCTGGAAGACCGTCTGCCGGTGCTCTGGACCCGGGGGGTGAATACCGGCCGGCTGACCATGAACGAGTTCGTGGCCGTCACCTCCACCAACATCGCCAAGATCCTGAACATGTACCCGCGCAAAGGCGCGATCCGCGAGGGCTCCGACGCGGATATCGTGGTGTGGGACCCGAAGCGCTCGAAGACGATCTCAGCCGGCAACCAGCAGTCGGTCATCGACTACAACGTGTTCGAGGGGATCGAGGTCACCGGCCTGCCGCGCTTCACCCTGACCCGCGGCGAGGTGGCCATCGTCGAGAGCGAGGTGAAGGCGAAGCCGGGCCACGGCGAGTTCGTGAAGCGGCCGGCCAACCCGGCCCCGAACCGGGCGCTGTCGACCTGGAAGGAGATCACCGCGCCGCGCAAGGTGATCCGCGACCCGGCCAAGATGCCGGCCGGCGTCTGATCCCGCCTTTCGGTCCCCAGGCCGGCCGACGGAATGGCCGGCCGGCGCAACGATAGAACGCCAAGGAGGGCGTCGCCTTGAACCTTGCCTCGCCCAGCGCTTCCGCACCTTCCGGCGTACCGGTCATCCGGGCCGAGCATCTGGACCTGACGTTCCAGACCGGCGACGGACCGGTTCAGGCGCTGAGCGATGTGTCGCTGACCATCGACAAGGGCGATTTCGTCTCGTTCATCGGCCCCTCCGGCTGCGGCAAGACCACCCTGCTGCGGGTGATCGCCGACCTGGAGCAGCCGACCGGCGGCTACATTTCGGTCAACGGCGTCTCGCCGGAGCAGGCGCGGCTGAACCGGGCCTACGGCTATGTGTTCCAGGCGGCCGGTCTGTATCCCTGGCGCACCATCGCCCGCAACGTGGCGCTGCCGCTGGAGATCATGGGCTATTCCAAGGCCGAGCAGCGCGAGCGCATCGCCCGGACCCTGGAGCTGGTCAACCTGACCGGCTTCGAGAACAAGTTCCCCTGGCAGCTTTCCGGCGGCATGCAGCAGCGCGCCTCCATCGCCCGGGCGCTGTCCTTCGACGCCGACATCCTGCTGATGGACGAGCCGTTCGGGGCGCTGGACGAGATCGTGCGCGACCACCTGAACGAGCAGCTCCTGCAGCTCTGGGCGCGGACCACCAAGACCATCGCCTTCGTCACCCACTCGATCCCCGAGGCGGTCTACCTCTCCACCAAGATCGTCGTCATGTCGCCTCGGCCGGGCCGGGTCACCGACGTGATCGAGAGCACCCTGCCGCGCGAGCGCCCGCTCGACATCCGCGAGACACCCGAGTTTCTGGAAATCGCCCACCGGGTGCGCGAAGGGCTGCGGGCCGGTCATTCCTACGAGGACGCGGAATGACGGCGGGGGGCGGCAAGACCTTTCCCATTCTGGTCGTCGTCGCGGCGATCGTCTGCATCTGGTACGCCGCGACAATCTGGCTGAACACGCCGTGGCAGTTGGGCGTCTACGAACGCGAGGGGCGGGACTGGGCCGCCGCCGATCTGGTCGTCGACACCATGGCGCAGGAGCGCCCGGTCCTGCCGTCGCCGCATCAGGTGGCGGTGGAGATCTGGCAGACCACGGCGGAGAAGAAGGTCACCTCCAAGCGCAGTCTTGTCTACCACGCCTGGATCACGCTCTCGGCGACCCTGGCCGGCTTCGCGATGGGCACGGTGCTGGGCGTCGTGCTGGCCGTCGCCATCGTCCACAACCGGGCGACCGACCGTTCCGTCATGCCCTGGGTGATCGCCAGCCAGACCATCCCGATCCTGGCGATCGCGCCGATGATCATCGTGGTGCTGAATGCGGTCGGCCTGTCCGGCTTGCTGCCCAAGGCGCTGATCTCCACCTATCTCAGCTTCTTCCCTATCGTCGTCGGCATGGTGAAGGGGCTGCGCGCGCCGGAGGCGATCCAGCTCGACCTGATGCGCACCTACAGCGCCTCCACCTCCCAGGTGTTCTGGAAACTGCGCTGGCCGCATTCCATGCCCTATCTCTTCGCCTCCATGAAGGTGGCCGTGGCCATCAGCCTGGTCGGCGCCATCGTCGGCGAGCTGCCGACCGGAGCCGTCGCCGGGCTCGGCGCGCGGCTGCTGGCGGGCTCGTATTACGGCCAGACGGTGCAGATCTGGTCGGCGCTGATCGTCGCTGCCGTCCTGGCGGCGATGCTGGTCGCCATCGTCGGGCTCGCCGGGAGCTACGTGTCCCGGCGCATGGGGGTGCGGCCATGACCCGGCTGCAGAGCGGCCTCGCGGCGGCCATCGGGCTGCTGGGCCTGCTCGGGCTGGTGCTGCCGCTGTCGGCGCAGACGGGGCTGACCGACACGCCGTTTCTCACCATCTTCGCGCTGCTCTGCGTGGTGAGCCTCGTGCGGTTCCGTTTTCCGCTGCCGGTTCTTGTGGACGGCTGCCTGACCCTGGCCGCCGGGATCGCGCTGCTCATGGCCCTCACGGTGATCGATCGGGGAGGTGCCGGATACTGGTGCCTCGCCGTGGCCGGTTGGCTCTCTGCCTGGCTGTTCGTGGAGCGGCTGACCGCTTCGGGGCGGGGAGGGCGTTGGACCGCACTCGCCGTGCCGGTGCTGTTCGGCGTCACCCTGCTGGTGCTGTGGGAGGTGATCACCCGGGGGCTGAATGTGCCCATGGTCCTGCTGCCGCCGCCCTCGGCCATCGGCGCCCGCTTCGCCGCGTCGATCCCGATCCTGTGGGCCGACTTCCAGCAGACCTTCCTGAAGGCCGTGCTGATCGGCTACGCGCTCGGCTGCGGCTCGGCCTTCCTCGTCGCCATCGCCATCGACCGCTCGCCCTTCCTGCAGCGCGGCTTGCTGCCGGTCGGAAACCTGATCTCGGCCCTGCCGATCATCGGCATCGCTCCGATCATGGTCATGTGGTTCGGCTTCGACTGGCCGTCCAAGGCGGCGGTGGTCATCGTCATGACCTTCTTCCCGATGCTGGTGAACACGGTCGCCGGCCTTGCCGAGGCCGGGCGGATGGAGCGCGATCTGATGCGCACCTACGCGGCCGGCTATTGGCAGACCCTGGTGAAGCTGCGGCTGCCGGCGGCGGCGCCCTTCATCTTCAACGCGCTGAAGATCAACTCCACCCTGGCGCTGATCGGTGCCATCGTGGCGGAGTTCTTCGGCACCCCCATCGTCGGGATGGGGTTCCGCATTTCCACCGAAGTCGGCCGCATGAATGTCGACATGGTGTGGGCTGAGATCGCGGTGGCCGCAGTGGCCGGCTCCGCGTTTTTCGGTGCCGTCGCGCTCGTGGAGCGGGCCGTCACCTTCTGGCATCCGTCGAACCGGGCCTGACCAAACCGGCCCGGCGCGCGGATGCGTCAACAAGAACAGGGAGCACAGACATGCGCAGACTGATTGCAGGAGCCGTATTGGGAGTGATGGGTCTGGCCGCCTCCCAGGCCATGGCGGCGGACGAGGTGACGCTGCAGCTGAAATGGGTCACCCAGGCCCAGTTCGCCGGCTATTACGTGGCCAAGGACAAGGGATTCTACGACGAGGAAAATCTCGACGTCACCATCAAGCCGGGCGGCCCGGACATCGCCCCGCCGCAGGTGATCGCCGGCGGCGGTGCCGACGTGATCATCGACTGGATGCCGTCCGCGCTCGCCAGCCGCGAGAAGGGCGTGCCGCTGGTCAACATCGCCCAGCCGTTCAAGAGCTCGGGCATGATGCTGACCTGCCGCAAGGACACCGGCATCACCAAGCCGGCCGACTTCAAGGGCAAGACCCTGGGCGTGTGGTTCTACGGCAACGAGTATCCCTTCCTGTCCTGGATGGCCCAGCTCGGCATCCCGACCGACGGCTCGGCCGAGGGGGTGAAGGTGCTCAAGCAGGGTTTCAACGTCGATCCGCTGCTGCAGAAGCAGGCCGATTGCGTGTCGACCATGACCTATAACGAGTACTGGCAGATCATCGACGCCGGCATTCCCGCCGAAGAACTGGTGGTGTTCAAGTACCAGGAGCAGGGTGTCGCCACGCTCGAGGACGGCCTCTATGTGATGGAGGACAAGCTCCAGGATCCGGCTTTCGTGGACAAGATGGTCCGCTTCGTGCGCGCCTCCATGAAGGGCTGGAAATGGGCGGAAGCGAACCCGGACGCGGCGGCCGAGATCGTGCTCGACAACGACGCGAGCGGTGCCCAGACCGAGAAGCACCAGAAGCGCATGATGGGCGAGATCGCCAAGCTGACCGCCGGCTCGAACGGCGCGCTGGCCGAGGCCGACTACACCCGCACGGTCGACACCCTGCTGGCCGGCGGCTCCGACCCGGTGATCTCCAAGAAGCCGGAAGGTGCCTGGACCCACGCGATCACCGACGAGGCGCTGAAGTGAGGTTGGGTGTGTAACCGACCGCCCGATCGGTTCTGAACGACATCGAAGCCCGGCCCGGGCACCTGGGCCGGGCTTTTCACATCCGCTCCCCCCTCGTCATCCCGAACTCGTTTCGGGACCTTGCAGTGCTTGGGTGGGGTGAGGTCCCGAAACAAGTTCGGGATGACGGGTGAAGGGGAGAAGGCTCAGGGGCAGGGACCCGCTAGTCACCCGGCCAGAGGTCCAACCACTCGGGATTGCCCTGTTCGATCAGGGCGATCTTCCAATCCCGATGCCAGTTCTTGAGCTGCTTCTCGCGCCGGATCGCCGCCTCCATCGTCGGTGGATGTTCGTAGTAGACAACCCGCCGCAGCTTGTATTTGGACGCGAAGGCGGACCCTTCTCCGCGTCGATGCTGGCTGATCCTGCGGGCAGGGTTGCTGGTCACGCCGATATACAAGGTTCCGCGCGTTTTATTGGTGACGATGTAGACCGTGGGCAGCATGCCGACGCTATGGAACGGCCACCGTACTTTTCCAGCATCGGTCCGCTTGCCCCGCACACCCCACCCCGTCATCCCGAACTTGTTTCGGGACCTCACCCCGTCCAACCGCCTTGGGGTCCCGAAACAAGTTCGGGATGACGATGCAAGCTGGAGACAGGACCCGCAGTCGCCGTTTACCCCGCGGCCTTCGCCGGCACGAACAGGTACCCCGCCCCGCGGACGGTCTTGATCACCCTGGGGGTCTTGGGATCCGGTTCGATCTTGCGGCGCAGGCGGGCGATGCGGATGTCGATCGAGCGGTCGAACGGGTCGCTGTCCCGGTTATGGGCCAGATCCAGCAGCTGCTCGCGCGAGAGCACCCGGTTCGGGCGCTCGGCGAAGGTGCGCAGCAGGTCGAATTCCATCGCGGTGATCGCCACTTCCGCACCGGCCCCGTCGAACAGCTTGTGGGCGCCGAGATCCAGCAGGTGGTCGCCGAACCGGACGCGCTGGCTGGCATCGACGGCCCCGTCGGCGGTCCGCCGCACCCGGCGCAGCACCGCCTTGACCCGGGCCAGCAGTTCGCGCAGGTCGAACGGCTTGGTCACGTAGTCGTCCGCACCCATCTCGATGCCGACCACCCGCTCCACCACCGCGTCGCGGGCGGTGAGCATGATCACTCCGGCGCCCGACTTCTCGCGCAGATGACGGGCGAGGCTGAGCCCGTCCTCGCCGGGCATGGTGATGTCGAGAACGACCAGATCCAGCTCCGACTGCTCCACCAGCCGGCGCAGGGCGGTGCCGCCATCGGCCTTGCTGACCCGGTAGCCGTTGATCTCCAGGTATTCGGCGACGGTCTCGCGGATGTCGCGCTCGTCGTCGACGACGGCGATGTGGATCCGGTCGCTCAAGAGGCGGCCTCCGCCAGCCGTGCGATCAGTCCGCGCAGTTCCGCCGGCATCACCGGCTTCTCCAGATAGGGCCGGCCGGCCTCGTCGAGGAAGCGGCGGATCGCCGGGCTCATGGTGTCGCCGGTGACGAAGGCCATGCGGGACAGCAGCTCCGGATGGCGGTCGCAGATCACGGAGTAGAGGGCCGGGCCGTCCAGGTCGGGCATCCGGACGTCGCTCAGGATGGCGTCGTACTGGCGGAACAGCAGCCGCTCCAGCGCCGCCCGGCCGGAGGTGACGACATCCACCGTGTGACCGTCGAAGACCAGGGACTCGCGGATGATTTCGGCCACCTCCGGCTCGTCGTCGATCACCAGCACCGTCAGCCCGGTATCGTCGCCGGCATCGTCCTCGGCACCGTCCTCGCTCCCCTCGGCGGCGCACGTCGGGAAGCGCAACGTGAAGGTCGTGCCCTTGCCCGGCGTGCTGTCCAGGCAGATCGAGCCGCCATGGGCATCGACGATCCGGTGCACGATGGTCAGGCCGATGCCCGTGCCCTCGCCGAGATCCTTGGTGGTGAAGAACGGCTCGAAGATCCGCGAGGCCATCTCCTCGGGTACGCCGCGGCCGTTGTCCCTGACCTTGAGCACCGCTTGGCGCCGGCCGCGGTCGTAATGGGTGACCAGCCGCAGCCGGTGCGGCATCGGCTGGTTCTCCATGGCGTGCAGGGCGTTGACGATCAGGTTGGTGAGCACCTGGTTGATCTGGTCACCATCCGCCAGGATCGCCGGCACCGTCGGGTTCAGCTCCAGGCTCACATCCACGTCGTGGGTGCGCAGCATGTAGCCGGTCATCTCCAGCGCGCTTTCCACGATGTCGTTCAGCCGTACCGGCCGCATCTCGCTCGGCTGCTGGCGGGCCATGGCGAGAAAGGTCTTCACGATCCGCGCGCAGCGGTCGGCGGCATCGCCGATCTTGCGGGCGCGCTCGACGATCGCGGCGTCCTTGGCGGTCTCGCGCAGGAGCATGGCCTGGCCGACCACGACGGAGAGCGGGTTGTTCAGCTCGTGGCTGACCCCGGCCAGTAGTTCACCCAGGGCGCTCAGCTTTTCCGACTGATGCAGCGCCTCGCGCTGGCGGGCCATCTCCTCTTCCATCTTGCGGCGCTCGGTCAGGTCGTAGGTGGAGGACACCACGACCTCCTGGCCCTGATACTCGACCAGCCGCGCCGAGATCGAGGCGCAGAACTCATGCCCGTCGGAGCGGCGCAGAAAGGTCTCGAACGCATCGACCCGCCGGTCGCGGCGCAGCATGTCCAGGTATCGGTCCCGATCGGCGGCGTCGACGAAGAAGTCGCGGGCCGACAGGGTGCCGCCCATGGAATCGCGCTGGAACATCTGCCTGGAGGCTGGGCTCTCGTAGATGATCCGGCCGTCGATCGCCCGGGTCATGCCGACCGGGACGGGGCAGGCATCGAGGATTCGGCGGATCAGCGCCTCGCTCTGGCGCAGGGACTGCTCGGCCCGTTTGCGTTGGGTGATGTCGGCCCGGATGGTGACGGAGCCGCCATCGGTGGTGCGGTGATTGACCATCAGGCGCCATTCGCCGTTGGTCAGCTCGACTTCGATCGGGTGGCCGTCAAAGTCCGCAAGACGAGAGACGATCCAGCGGATCTGGTTGGTGTCGCCCTCGACCAGTCGGCCGTCGAAGCGGCGGACGTTTCTGAAGAACCGCTTGATGTTCTGTGTCCGGTCACTGCCGACCATCTCGTCCGGCGTCATGCCGTAAGGGGCGGAGAAGGCCTCGTTGCAGAACAGCACGGTGCTGTCGGGCGCGCTGATGACGAAGCCCTCGCTCATGCTGTTGATCGCGTCCTGCAGGAGCTGGGCGATCTTTTGTCGCTCGGCCCGGGCGGCGAGCCGTTCGGAGATGTCCTGGATGTCGGAGATGATGATCGCCTTGCCTTCGATCTCGGCATGGGCGATGGCGATCTCGACCGGGAAGAGGCTGCCGTCGGCCCGTTTGGCCTGGGTCTCCATCCGGCGCGACGGGCGGCTCATCCGGCCGTTGGCCATGAACTGCGCCATGCCGGAATCGTGGCCGGCCCGGTGGGCGTCGGGGACGATCAGGTCGCCGATCGGCTGGCCGATGGCGCGGCCGCGGGAATAGCCGAACATCTTCTCTGCCGCCGGGTTGAACTCGACGATCAGCCCCTGCTCGTCGGTGGCGACGATGGCGTCGAGCACGTTGCCGAGCAGGACCCGGTTGATCGCCTCGGCCTGACCCACCCGGGCGACCGCTTCCTTCTCGATGGTGATGTCGGCCATGCTGCCGACCAGCATGCGCGGTTCGCCCGACGACGCGCCCTCGATCCGCCGCAGGCGGTCGCGGATCCACATGTAGTCGCCGTTGCTGTCGCGCAGGCGGTACTCGATCACGGTCTCGCCGGATTTTTCCGGCACCGCGTCCAGGGTGGCGAAATACGCCGCGGTATCCTCGGGATGAATCAGCGTGGTGCCGAAGCCGCTGTCGTCGACGAAGCGGGCGGCGGGATGGCCGGTCACCGCTTCCACATTGTCGCTGATATAGACGGTGCGGCGGTCGGCATCGATGTCGACCAGATAGAAGACGATTGAGGAATGGGCGACGGCGAAGTCGAGCAGCGCCGCGCGGTGCGCCTCGCCCATCTCCGCATACCGGACAGGCGCGGAGGCGGGCGAGGCGGCGCGGTCGGTCTTCGGATCGGCGATCATGGCGGGCCGGCGTCGCGATTTACCTGTGGGATGTCCGGACGCTGCCGGACGGGATCGCGTCAGTATGCCATGTCTCGCCATGCTCCGCGTCTCCGCATCAACGCCAGGTGGTGGAGCGCCGGGGATCGACGCCTGGGTGGTCGACCGAGGCACGGGCAATGCGGTGGATGCTGCTGCCCTCGATGCCGATATCGCGCAGGATCCGGGCGTCCAGGTTTTCCAGCTCGGCCGCGGTGCGCCGCAGCCGGTACGAGCGGCTGATCGACCGCAGCGGCCAGGTCAGCAGGCGGGCGACGCCGATCAGCGCGGCATAGGGCTCGGCCAGGGCCGAGGCGGCGATGGTGAAGGCGTTGTCGGTGCGCTGGGTCATGGGGACCTCCTGTGGGGGACTGGGGAGTCCTGTCTGTCGGATACCCAAACTAAGCGCGCGATGTTTCCCCTCGGCCTCGGGGCGGCGGGTGTTCTGTTTCAATTGTTTCCGGGGGCGGAGCCATGAAACGATGGTCGCCCCGCAGCCTGCTCGAGATGTGCCATGGCCGATGACCGACCGCCGCGCGGCTTTCCCGCCGCCGAGTTCGAAAGCCGGCTCGCCCGCGCCCAGGCGCTGATGGACGCGCAGGGCCTGGACGCGCTGCTGCTGACCACCGAGCCGGATATCCGGTGGTTCACCGGGTTCCTCACCCAGTTCTGGCTGAGCCCGACCCGGCCCTGGTTCCTGGTGGTCCCGGCCACGGGCAAGCCGGTCGCGGTCATTCCGGGCATCGGCTCGGAGGCGATGGGGCGGACGTGGATTGAGGATATCCGCACGTGGTCGTCGCCGCATCCCGGCGACGACGGTTTGACGTTGCTGGCCGACGCGCTGCGCGAGGCGGCGGGCGAGGGTGGTGCGGTCGGGCTGCAGATGGGGCCGGAGACCCATCTCCGCATGCCGCTGCGCGATCTGGAGCGCCTGCGGGCGGCGTTGCCCGGCTTGTCCTGGGAGGATGCGAGCGGGGTCATGCGCCGTCTGCGTCAGGTGAAGTCGAAGGCGGAGATCGCCAAGATCGCCGAGGCCTGCCGCATCGCCTGCGATGCCTTCGACCGGCTGCCGGAGATCGCCGGGGCGGGAATGACCGAGGTGGAGGTGTTCCGCGCCTTCAAGATCGCCTGCCTCCAGGCCGGGGCGGACGATGTGGACTACCTGGTCGGCGGCGCCGGGCCTGGCGGGTATGGCGACATCATCTCGCCGCCGTCGGAGCGCCGGCTGCAGGCGGGGGACGTGCTCATCCTCGATGTGGGACTGGTGTTCGACGGCTACTATTGCGACTTCGACCGGAACTTCTCAGTGGGCCCGCCCTCCGATCCGGTGAAGCGGGCCTACGAGGCGGTGTGGCTGGCGACCGAGGCGGGGCTCGCGGCGGCACGGGCGGGGGTGACCTGCGCCGACCTGTTCCGGGCGATGAACGCGGTCACCGCCCCGTTGGCCGATCCGTCGGCTGGCGGCGCGGTCGGCCGACTCGGCCATGGGCTCGGCATGGTGCTGACAGAGTTCCCGTCCATCGCCGACTGGGACGACACGGTGCTGGAGCCGGGCTACGTAATGACCCTGGAGCCGGGGATGGCGACGGCACCGGGGAAGATGATGGTGCATGAGGAGAATGTGGCGATCACGCAGGAGGCGCCGCGGCTGCTCACCCGTCGCGCCGACCGCGAGATTCCGGTACTGAGTACGTCATGAGATCCGCATACGAAGAACAGGAAGGGAATGAAGATGCCCCTCGCTTTCGAAACGGATGACGGGATCGGTACCCGGGCCACCCTGGGCCTGATCGTGCTGAAGACCGACGAGACCATCGAGCACGAGTTCCGGGTCTTCGTGCCGACCGACGGGGTGGTGCTCTATCACAGCCGCATCCCCATGGCGCCCGACGTCACCGCCGAGTCCCTGGCACGGATGCGCGAGGACATTCCGGGTGCCGCCGTCATGTTCCCGCAGACCGCGCCCTTCGACGTGATCGGCTACGGCTGCACGTCGGGGGCGACGGTGATCGGACCGGAGGGGGTGGCCGCGGGCATTCACCGGCACTACCCGCAAGCGGCGGTGACCGAACCGCTCTCGGCGGCGCGGGCCGCGCTCGAAGCGCTCGGCCTGCGCCGGATCGCGCTGCTGTCGCCTTATGTGGAGCCCGTCTCCCGCGCCCTGCGCGAGGCGTTCCAGGCCTCGGGCACGCAGATCGCCGCCTTCGCCAGCTTCGACGAAGGCCGCGAGAGCGTGGTCGCCCGGATGACCCCGCGCTCGCTGCTGGCGGCGATCGAGCAGACGGTCGCGGGGCAGCAGGTCGATGGGGTGTTCATGTCCTGCACCAACCTGCGCATGGCGCCGGTTCTGGCGGAGGCGGAGCGCCGGATCGGCGTACCTGTGCTCGCCAGCAACCAGGTGCTCGCCTGGCACATGATGCGGCTGGCCGGGGTCGAGGACGCGGTGCCGGCGGGCGGCCGGCTGTTCACGGTGTCGGCGTTGGAGAAGGCGGCATAAGGGGGAGAACATTCTCCCGACCCTGTCATCCCGAACTCGTTTCGGGACCTCATGGGCGTTCGGCAAAGTGAGGTCCCGAAACGAGTTCGGGATGACGAGAAGGGGATTAGAAACGGTCTGAATTACCCGATGCCGGGAGCAATCGCCCGTCGTTAAGCCGCCAGCTTCGGCAACAGCCGTTCGATCATCGTGGCGCATTGCTGGAGCTGATCGAGGCTGACGAACTCGTCGGGCTTATGGGCCTGGGCGATGCTGCCGGGCCCGCAGACGACGGTGTGAATGCCCGCCGCCTGGTACAGCCCGGCCTCGGTGCCGAAGGCGACCACCTCCGCCGCATTGGCGCCGGTCAGTTCCGACACCAGCGCCACCGCTTCGCTGTCCAGCATCGGCTCCAGCCCCTCGATCTCGCCGATGGTATGGGTGACGATGCTGGCCTTCAGGTCCACCGCATGCATGCGCGGCAGCAGTTCCCGGTCCACATAGTCGCGCAGGATCTCCTTGGCCAGGTCGGCATCGGCCCGGTTCACCGGCCGCATCTCCCATTCCAGCGCGCAGTGCCGCGGAATCACGTTGCGGGCGATGCCGCCATGGATCACCCCGCATTGCAGGGTGGTGTGCGGCGGATCGAACCGGCTGTCGGCCGGTGCGCGGTGGCGCATCACCTCGCCGGTCTCGAGCAGCTTGGAGATGAACCGGGCGGCGAACTCCACCGCATTGACGCCGGCATCCGGATTGGACGCATGGCCCTCCAGCCCGGTGAACTCGGTGGTGTATTCGTAGGTGCCCTTGTGCCCTTCGATGATCCGCATCTCGGTCGGTTCGCCGACGATGCAGATCTTCGGCTTCAGCCCGCTGTCGGCGATCCCCTGAATCAGCCGCGGGGCGCCGAAGCAGCCGGTCTCCTCGTCATAGGTGAAGGCGAGGTGCAGCGGGCGCGACAGGTTGGCGGCGGCGAACCGTGGGGCGAGCGCCAGGGCGGTGGCCAGGAAGCCCTTCATGTCGCAGGAGCCCCGGCCGAGGATCAGGCCGTCGCGCTCCTCCGCCCGGAACGGGTCGCAGGTCCAGGGCTGACCCTCGACCGGGACCACGTCGGTGTGGCCGGACAGCACGATGCCACCGTCGACCTTCGGCCCGATGGTGGCGAACAGGTTGGCCTTGAGGCCGGTGTCGTCACGGGTGATCGCCACGTCGGCCCCGATCGTGGAGAGCCGGTCGGCGCAATGCTCGATCAGGTTCAGGTTGCTTTCGGCCGAGACCGTCGGAAACGAGATCAGGTCGCCGAGGATCTCCCGGATATCGGCCAGGGCGTCGTTCATGTGGTCAGCGTCCGTTTCACCGCATCGCGCCAGCCGGCCAGCAGGCGCTGACGGACGTCATCCTTCATCGCCGGTTCGAACCGCCGGTCGCGCTTCCACTGCTTGGCGAAGCCTTCCATGTCGGGCCACACACCGGCCTTCTGCCCGGCCAGCCAGGCCGCACCCAGCGCGGTCGTCTCCAGCACCATGGGACGGTCGACCTGGGCGGCGAGGATGTCGGTCAGCCGCTGCATCATCCAGTCGTTGGCCACCATGCCGCCATCCACCCGCAGAACCACGTCGCCGCCATCGGACCAGTCCGCGTGCATGGCGTCAATCAGGTCCGCGGTCTGGAAGCACACGCTGTCCAGCGCGGCGCGGGCGAACTCCTTCGGCCCGGTGCCGCGGGTGAGGCCGAACATGGTGCCGCGGGCTTCCGGATCCCAGTGCGGCGCGCCCAGGCCGGTGAAGGCCGGCACGAGATAGACCGACTGCTCCGGATCGGCCTCGTCGGCCATCTTCGCCGACTGGTCGGCCCGGTCGATGATGCCGAGCCCGTCGCGCAGCCACTGGATCGCCGCCCCGGCGACGAAAATCGAGCCCTCCAGCGCGTAGGTGACCTTGCCGTCGAGCTGGTAGGCGATGGTGGTCAGCAGGCGGTTCTTGGAGAGGACGGGCGTGTCGCCGGTGTTGAGCAGCGCGAAGCAGCCGGTGCCGTAGGTGGATTTCACCATGCCCGGCTCGAAGCAGGCCTGGCCGACGGTGGCCGCCTGCTGGTCCCCGGCCACGCCCAGGATCGGGATGGCGGCGCCGAACAGGG
This sequence comes from Thalassobaculum sp. OXR-137, assembly GCF_034377285.1. Lineage (NCBI taxonomy): Bacteria > Pseudomonadati > Pseudomonadota > Alphaproteobacteria > Rhodospirillales > Thalassobaculaceae > Thalassobaculum > Thalassobaculum sp. OXR-137. The sequence goes on from NZ_CP139715.1 coordinate 3,674,185, forward strand.
ACGGCTCGGTGGTGCCGAACTCAGCCGCACTGTCGAGCACCTCAGGCAGCAGCGCCTTGGGGATGTCGAGCAGCTTCAGGATATCGTCGTCCCAGCGTCCCTCGCGGATGTTGTAGAGCAGGGTGCGCGCGGCATTGGTGGCGTCGGTAACGTGCCGCTTGCCGCCGGTCAGGTGCCAGATCAGGAAGCTGTCGACGGTGCCGAAGGCCAGCTTTCCGGCCTCGGCCTTCTCGCGGGCGCCCTCCACCGTGTCGAGCAACCAGGCGAGCTTGGTGCCGGAGAAATAGGGGTCGAGCAGCAGGCCGGTCTTCTCGGTGACCATGGCCTCGTGGCCGTCGGCCTTCAGGCGCGAGCACATTTCCGCCGTGCGCCGGTCCTGCCAGACGATGGCCCGGTGCACGGCCTCGCCGGTCTCGCGGTCCCACAGGACCACAGTCTCGCGCTGGTTGGTGATGCCGATGGCGGCGATGTCGCCGGCAGAGAGCCCGGCATCGGCAAGGGCGATGCGCACGGTCGCTTCGGTGGTGCGCCAGAGATCCTTGGCCTCGTGTTCGACCCAGCCGGATCGGGGAAAGTGCTGGTCGAACTCCTGCTGGCCGACGCCCTTGATGCTGAAATGCCCGTCGAAGACGATGGCGCGGGACGAGGTCGTCCCCTGGTCGATGGCGAGAACGTAGCCGGACATTCGGCCTCCCTGCGGTACGTGTTTTTCTGGTCCCCGGCACGGTCGGCCGGGTGATCCCCCGGTGGGTTCGTTAACCTTGTCTGCTCCGCCTTTACTCTGCCGCTTCGGCCCGACGGGTGCGAGCGCTAATCCAGTCCTCCAGCGCCTTGGCGGATGCCTGGTCGAACTTCAGGCCCAGCTTTGAGCGGCGCCACAGCACATCCTCCGCGTTCATCGCCCATTCGTTCTCGACGAGATAGGCGACCTCGGACGCATAGAGCGTGTCGCCGAAATGCTTGCCCAGATCCTGCAGGGAGGCGGCCTCGCCCAGGAAGTGGCGGGCGCGGGTGCCGTATTGCCGGATCAGCCGGTGGGTGTGCGGTTCGGTCAGGAAGGGGTAGTCGCGCATCAGATCGGCGACCAGGTCGGAGAAGCCGCCGATGGGGAAGTCGCCGCCGGGCAGGGTGGCGCCGTGGGTCCAGGCCTCGCCGCGTTTGCCGATGGCGTCCTCGATCTTCTCAACCACCGCTTCGGCGAGCTTGCGGTAGGTGGTGATCTTGCCGCCGAAAATGTTGATCAGCAGCCCGTCCTTACCCTTGCCGTCGGTGCGGAGGACATAGTCCCGGGTCGCCACCTGGGCCTCCGACGCGCCGTCGTCGTAGAGCGGTCGCACACCGGAATAGGTCCACACGATGTCGGCCGGCGAGATGTCCTGAGCGAAATAGTCGCTGGCACCCTTGCAGAGATAGGCGATCTCCTCGTCGGAGATCTTCACCTCCGCCGGGTCGTCCTTCCAGTCGCGGTCGGTGGTTCCGATCAGCGTGTAGTCGCGCTGGTAGGGGATGGCGAAGAAGATCCGGTTGTCGGCGTTCTGGAAGATGTAGCAGCGGTCGTGGTCGTAGAGCTTCGGCACGACGATGTGGCTGCCCTGGACCAGACGGACGTTGTGCGTGTCGTTCTTGCCGGCGGCGCGGGTCAGCACCCGGTCGACCCAGGGGCCGGCGGCATTGACCACCACGCGGGCGGTGACTGTGGAGCGGGCGCCGGTGACGGTGTCGCGCAGGGAGACCTTCCAGCGATCGCCGGCGCGCTCCAGGGCGACGACTTCCGTACGGGTGCGGATGTCCACGCCCCGGTCGGCGGCATCGCGGGCGTTCAGCACGACGAGCCGGGCATCGTCCACGGCGCAGTCGGAATACTCGAAACCCTTGGTGAAGGTGGGCTTCAGCGGCTTGCCGACAGCGTCGGTGGTCAGATCCACGGTCCGGGTCGGCGGCAGGTGCTTGCGGCCGCCCAGATTGTCGTAGAGGAAAAGTCCGAGCCGCAGCAGCCAGGCGGGGCGCAGGCCCTTGTGGTGCGGCAGCACGAAACGCAGCGGCCAGATGATGTGCGGCGCGCTGCCCCACAGCACCTCGCGCTCGATCAGCGCCTCGCGCACGAGGCGGAACTCGTAATGTTCCAGGTAACGCAGGCCGCCATGGATCAGCTTGGTGGACCAGGACGAGGTGCCCGACGCCAGGTCGTTCATCTCGGCCAGGGCGACGGAATAGCCGCGGCCCACGGCATCGCGGGCGATCCCGCAGCCGTTCACGCCGCCGCCGATGACGAAGACGTCGACATCCGTCTGTCCGTTATTCATATCGCCTCGGTCGGCCGCCGGATCGGTTCCGGCTTCGGTCGCGGCCATGCGGCACTCCGTTACTGCTGTTGTCTTCAACCTAGGGTCCGTGCCGCAGATTTCCATGGCGCGGGCACGCCGGGAAGGATCTTCGCCGCAGCGCAACACGGTACACAAATCCGGCGGGAAAGGCCAATGTCGGCCCTTCGACACGCGCCTTCGGCGCTGCTCAGGATGAGGTCTTTGAAACAATCAACTGTTTGACCTCGCCCTGAGCAGCCCTGTCCCGGCCTTGATCCGGGACGGGGCGTGTCGAAGGGGCGGTTGAGCGCCGCTAGAAATCCTTCACCAGCCGGATCGCGTCGTAGATCGCCGCGTGGATGTTGCGCGAGGCCACGGCATCGCCGAGGCGGAAGAGCTGGTACGTGCCGTCCGGATTGCGCACGACCGTCTGCGGCTGGCCGGCGATAAGGGCGGCGTAGTCCATCTCCCCGCCGTTCCGGCTGTCCGGTTTCAGCGCAACGTATACCTCGTCCAGGGGCAGGGTGCCGTGCTCGACCACGACCTGGTCGACCGCGCGCTCCTCCACCCGCTCGGAATAGTCCGAGCCGATCTGCGCGATCAGGCCGTTGCCGGCGCGGCGCACCGTCAGGACCCGCTTGTTGATGGTGATCCGCGTGCCCGCCCGGTCGAAGGCGCGGGCATAGGCCACGTGGTTCAGCCCGCCGATATCGACGGCGAAGAACCGCTCGGGCGTGACGATCTCCAACCGGGCGCCACCATTGGCGATCACCTCGCCCGCGGACAGGCCCTGATGGGCGGCGTTGTCGTCGTAGATCAGCACGTTCTCGCCCGGCTTCACGTCGCCGGACAGAATGTCCCAGGAGCTGACCACCAGATCCGCGCCCTCGACGATGTCGGTGTTCGGCAAGCCACCGGTGGCGACCAGCACCACGTCGGGATTCTCCGCCAGCACGTCGGACGCCTCGGCATAGGTGTTGAAGCGCATGTCGACGCCGAGCTTGGCGCATTGCTCGGCGCGCCAGTCGACGATGCCGATCAGTTCGCGCCGCCGCGGCACCCGGGCGGCCAGCCGGATCTGTCCGCCCGGCCGGTCGGCGGCCTCGAACAGGATGACGTTGTGGCCGCGCTCTCCGGCGACCCTGGCCGCTTCCAGCCCGGCCGGACCGGCGCCGACGATCACCACCTTCTTCGTCGGCCCGGCGCTGCGGGCGATGACATGGGGGATGGTGCGCTCCCGACCGGTCGCCGGGTTGTGGATGCACAGGGCCTCGTGCCCCTCGTAGATCCGGTCCAGACAATAGGTGGCGCCGACGCAGGGGCGGATATCGGCCTCGCGGCCGGCGGCGACCTTGTTGGCGATATGCGGATCGGCGATGTGCGGGCGGGTCATGCCGACCATGTCCAGCTTGCCCTCGGCGATGGCATGGCGGGCGGTGGCCACGTCGCTGATCCGGGCGGCGTGGAAGATCGGGAATTTCGTCTCCTCACGGATCTCGCCGCAGAAATCCAGGTGCGGGGCCGACGGCGCGCCCTGGATCGGGATGACGTCGGAGAGCGCGGCATCGCTGTCGATATGGCCGCGGATCAGATTCAGAAAATCGACCTTGCCGCAGGTCGCCAGCCGTCGGGCGATCTCCACCCCGTCCTCGCGGGTCAGGCCTTTGTCCCAGTCCTCGTCGGCGACCATGCGCAGGCCGATCAGGAAGTCCGGGCCGACCCGCTCCCGCATGGCGTCCAGCACCCGCCAGGTGAAGCGCAGCCGGTTGTCGAGCGACCCATTGTACTCGTCGGTGCGTCGGTTGGTGGCCGGCGACCAGAACCCGTCGAGGAAGTGGCCGTAGGCCTCGATCTCGATCCCGTCGAGACCGCCCGCCTGCATCCGTTCCGCCGCATCGGCGTAGTCCGTCACGATGCGGTCGAGATCCCAGTCCTCGGCCTCCTTGGGGAAGGCGCGGTGGGCCGGCTCGCGGACCGGGGAGGGGGCCAGCACCGGCAGCCAGTCGGAATGGTTCCAGTTGGTGCGCCGGCCCAGATGGGTGATCTGCATCATGATGGCCGAGCCGTGCTCGTGGCAGGCGTCGCTCAACTCGCGCAGCCAGGGCACGATCTCGTCCTTATAGGCGTAGAGATTGCCGAAGGCGGCGGGGCTGTCGGCGCTGACCACGGCGGACCCGGCGGTCATGGTCAGGGCGATGCCGCCCTTCGCCTTCTCCGTGTGATACAGCCGGTAGCGCTCGGTCGGCATCCCGTCCTCGGAATAGGACGGTTCATGCGCCGTCGACATGAGCCGGTTGCGCAGGGTGAGGTGCCTGAGCTGGTAGGGCTGCAGCAGCGGGTCAGTGGACATCGATCCCCCATCGGTACCGGCAGTCGGCGGCAGGCGGCCTCCGCACCGTCATGGCGCCATGGTGTCGGAAAAACGGTCGGTCGAAAACGTCGAAGTCACCGAAAATTCCCACCGTCCGGCGACGCAGAATTGCGTGTCACCGGTGTGGCGGACAAGTTGAACCCGCGGGCCGAGGTTAAGAAGCAACGGAAGGCCGGTCATGGATCGCCTTCCGTCGCGCCGACTCCGATTTATTCAATTCATGGCGATGGATAGCGGAGTCGGAGGCGATCGGGCGCAGTCGAGGGATTGATAATTGATCAAACGTTAAACGGGAAAAACAAAAGAACGTGGATTGCTGAAGTTTTCGCTGAGCGTCCGGGTCCCTCGTGTCCAATCACCGGATGGGTATGTGGATTGAAGGTGAAAAACGCTGGCCACCTGCCGAACCTGCTGTCCGGCACCAGCAGGGTGGACGAATGCGAATTTCCATATTTCCAGAGTGATTGAATGCTGTGCGATCAGAAGTTGTCTTCATCGCGATGATTGGACGATGCGTGAAAGCTGGATGGCTTTTTGAAGATTTTCAATGAAACTAGTTCAGCATACACTTCCGAAATGGCGCCAAGACTCGAAATTCGTCATCTACAGATGATCCAGGCGATCGCCGATACCGGCCGGGTAACCGAGGCGGCCGAGAAGCTCGGCCTGACGCCGTCGGCGCTGTCGCACCGGATCCGCGAGGCCGAGCGTCGGCTCGATGTGACGCTCTACACCCGGCTGCACAAGCGCCTGCGGATGACCCCGGCGGCGGAGCATCTGGCCCATGTGGCGGAGCGGGTGCTGGCGGATATGGAGCGCGCCGAGGAGGACGTCTGGCGGACCAGCCGGGGCGTGGTCCACGTGGTCCGCATCGCCATCGAGGCGTATAGCTCCTATCACTGGCTGCCGGGTTTTCTCAGTTTCCTGCAGAATGCCGCACCCGACATCGATATCCAGGTCATGGCGGGCGCCAGCCGCGAACCGATGCAGAGCCTGTCTAACCGGCATGTGGATCTCGCGATCATGAGCGGCGAGATCGCGCGGCCCGGAGCGACGGCCGTGCCGCTGTTCGACGACGACCAGCTTTTCATCATGCCGCCGGGCCACCCGCTGGCCGGCCGGGACTACGTCGAAGTCTCCGAACTCGCCGCCGAGGACCTGATCAGCTACAGCAAGACCCCCGGGACGGACGGCGAGGTCGGCCAGATGCTGCGCAACGGCGACAGCGCGAAGAGCCGCTCGGTGACGGTGGAACTGCCGGAGGTGATCGTGGAACTGGTCGCCGCCGGACAGGGCACCAGTGTCCTTGCCGGCTGGGCGGTGGAGACGGCGGTGCGCGCCGGACGGATCAACGCGGCGCGGATCAGCCATGACGGCGTGATCTCGTCCTGGTCGGCGGTGATCCGCAGCGAGGATAACGAGCCGGGAAATCCGATCCGGACGGTCGCCTCGCTCCTGTCCAACTGGTGCGCGCGCACCGGTCACGGGTTCCGACCGGCGCCGGACTGACCGGCGGGTCCGATTTAGGCGGCGCGGCGCGGCCGCCGCGGGTCGTTGAGGACGGCGATGGCCGGGGCGGGTTTGGCGTAGAGAAAGCCCTGGGCCATCCGCACGCCGAGATCGCGCAGGAACGCCGCCTGGCCTTCGGTTTCCACCCCTTCCACGACGATCGTGCGACCGAGGTCCTGGACCAGCGTGACCAGGGTCTTCAACAGGCGCCGGTCGCTTTCCCGGTCCTCGATCCGGCGCAGGAACTGCCGGTCGATCTTCAGAATGTCCACGGGCAGATCGACCAGGGCGGCTAGCGACGAGTACCCGGTGCCGAAATCGTCCATGGAGATGGCGATGCCCATCTCGCGGAGCTGGTCGATGGCGGAGCGGATGACGTCGTCACCGCGGGCCATGTCGCGCTCGGTGAGTTCCAGCTCCAGGGCAGTCCCTTCGATGCCGGTCTCTGCGAGGAGGCGGGCGATATCGTCGGCGAAGCTCGGCCGGCTCAGGTCCTGCGCGGAGATATTGACCGACAGCGGGGCCGACCGCGACCAGTCGCTGTCCGCCAGCGAGCGGAGCGTCTGCGACAGGATATGGCGATTCAGGGCGGTGATCAGGCCGGCCTGTTCGGCCAGCGGGATGAATTCCCCGGGCGAGATCATCGAGCCGTCCGGCTGCGTCCACCGCGCCAGAGCTTCGGCGCCGATCCAGCTCCCGTCGGTGATGTCGACCTTGGGCTGAAGATAGACGCTGAACTCCCGGTCCTCGATGGCCCGGTTGATGTTGTGCACGAGCCGGGTACGGCGGCTCATCTGGTTGATGATGCTGGGCAGATACTCATGCATCCGGGGGACGCCCGGCTGCGGTGTCGTGGCCTTGACCTCCATGAGGGTGGCCGCGGCCCGGTGCATCGCCTGGCGCGGATCCGAGGCCTGGTCGGGAAGCGCCACGGTGCCGGCGCAGACGTCCACCACCACGGCGACGTCCTGGATCTCGATCGGCTCCGCGACCACGGAAACCAGTTTGGCCTGGAGGCTGTCGGCCTCCGACATCGGCATCACCACGTGGAAGGTGTTGCCGAAGCCCCGGGCGATGAGAACGGCGGTGCCGAACACCCTCTTGAGCCGCTGGGAGAAGGCGACGACCAGATGCTCGAATTCCTCGATGCCGAAACAGGCGGTGAGCTGGCTGGTGTTGTTCAGCGACAGGTGCACGAACAGCATCGGCGGCGGCGTCGGGGCGGCGAAATAGGATTCCAGATAGCTGACGATGCCGTGCCGGTTCGGCAGCTTCGTGGCCTCGTCGTGGAAGGCGAGGAAGCGGATCCTGTCCTCGCGGGCCCGCTCGTGGGTCATGTCCCGGATGGTGGCGACGAAGCGTCGGGGTTCATCGACCGAGCGGGGAATCTCCGACAGGGTGATCGAGACGGGGAACTGCCGGCCGTTGGCATGCATCGCCGCGAGCGTACGGGGCAGGCCGAAGGCGGATTTGGAATGGGGACGCGCTTCCCGGATGTACTGGTCGTGATTCATCGCGACCGATTCCGGCATCAGCTTGTTCACCGAGTGATGGACGAGCTCGAAGCTCGGCCGGCCGAACATCTTGCAGGCCGCATCGTTGACGGTCTCGATGATACCGCGGTCGTCGACCACGACGATGGCGTCGGTGACGGCGTTGAAGACGGTGGAAAGCTGACGGCGCTGGGCCTCTATGGTTTCCAGCGCGCGGGACAGCTTGTCTTCGACGGCAGACAGCCGCGAGGGAAGCCGCGAGCCTCCGTCACCATTGCTACCATCGGGTGTCATGCGCATTCCTACACCATCCTCGAGCACCGAGTCTCCGACTCCGATTGCCCCGCCCGGATGGACAAGAACACGAGTCTCCTTAATGGACTGTGAAGAAGCTCGGTTTAATCCCGGTTAACGACCGAGAACGAGCAGAATGATTCCGGCGACGACGAGGACGATACCAAGGATCTCGGCACGGGTCGTGGTCTCGCGGAAAATAAACACGGACGCGATGAAGGTGAAGACCAGTTCGATCTGGCCCAGCGCCCGGACATAGGCGGCGTTCTGCAGCGTGAAGGCGGTAAACCAGCCGATGGAGCCGAGAACGCCGCACACGCCGACCGCCAGGGACCATTTCCAATGGACGAAAACATCGATCAGGGTCCGGCGCTCGTAGATCGCCAGATAGACGCCCATGATGACCGTCTGCATCACCACGGAAACCGCGAGCGTGAAGGCGGCGGCCATGACGAAGCCGTCGTAGTCGAGGGTGAGAGCTGCCTTGCGGAAGAACACCACCGACGAGCCGAGAAGGGCGCCGCACAGCAGGCCGATCAGGGTCGGCTTTTCTATCAATCCGGTGAAAAGCCGACCGACGGACATCTTGGTCTGGCCGACGGACAACGCCATCACGCCGACCGCCGATACAACGATAGCGATTAGCGGGACCAGGCCCAGTTCGTCGCCGATGACCAGCCAGCCGAGCAGGGCGACCTGCACCGTCTCGGTCTTGGAGTACGTGGTCCCGACGGCGAAGTTGCGGAACTGGAAAAGCCAGAGCAGCACGGCGGTGAACAGGATCTGAGAGATCCCGCCCAACAGACAGTAGATCAGAAATTCGGTATGGACCGTCGGCCACGCGTATCCGCCGATGTCGTGGACCGCATAGGCGTAGATCAGCGCGAAGGGCATCGCATATAGGAAGCGGACATAGGAGGCGCCCAGCGTCGTCAGGCGACCCTTCAGGTGCTTCTGCAGGACCGAGCGCGCGTTCTGCATGAACGCGGCGAAGATCGTGATCGGTATCCAGAGTTCCATCGGCGTTCCGCTCCCCCCCGCGGACCCGATGCCGCGGTCCGCCAGCATGGACGCGGAGCCATGCGCGCGTCCATCGCCTGACGGGGCGGGCAAAGGCGGTTTGCGGGTATGCAGCGAACCCGTGTTGGGAGAATGATAGATCAAACCCAACAGTTCAGACCGATGGAGGCTCCCATGAGCGGCGTCACGAAGAGTCAGGAAGAAAAGGACCTCATGGAACGGGCGCGGGCGGTGCTGCCGGCAGGCGGTTTCGGGAACTTCTCTGCGGACATCGTGATCGCGCGCGGACAGGGCTCCCGGGTCTGGGATGTGAGCGGCAACGAGTACGTGGACTACCTGCTCGGATCCGGCCCGATGGTGATCGGCCATGCCCATCCGGAGGTGGTCGAGGCGGTGACCGCGCAGCTGCCGCTGGGCAGCACCTTCTTCGCCGACAGCGAGCCGGGCATCGTGCTGGCCGAGGAGATCTGCCAGGCGGTTCCCTGCGCCGACAAGGTCCGTTTCGTGAGCTCCGGCTCGGAAGCCGATATGTACGCCATGCGCCTCGCCCGCGCCCATTCCAAGCGCGAGAAGATCCTGAAGTTCGAGGGCGGCTATCACGGCATGAGCGATTTCGGGCTGATGAGCCTGGCGCCGAAGAAGCTCGCCAACTTCCCCCAGGCGGTCCCCGACAGCGCCGGCATCCCCAAGGGCGTGCGCGACGACGTGATCGTCGCCCCCTATAACGACACCGACTTGGCGGTCCAGATGATCGCCGAGTACGCCTCCGAGCTGGGCGGGGTGATCGTCGAGCCATTCCAGCGCCTGCTGCCGCCGAAGCCGGGCTTCCTGGAGGCCCTGCGCGAGGCGACAACGAAGCACAACGTGCCGCTGATCTTCGACGAGGTGGTGACCGGCTTCCGCTTCGCCTATGGCGGGGCGCAGGAGTACTACGGCATCACGCCGGACCTCTGCACGCTGGGCAAGGTGATCGGCGGCGGCTATCCGCTGGCGGCCATCGCCGGCAGCGACGAGATCATGGCCCATTTCGACAAGAGCCAGGTCGGCGAGGAGGGCTTCACCTTCCAGGTCGGCACGTTGAGCGGCAATCCGGTCGCCTCGGTCGCCGGCCTGAAGACCATGGAGATCCTGAAGCGCGACGACGCCTACACCAAGATGTTCGCCACCGGCCGCACCATCATGGCCGCCCTGGAGGAACACCTGGACCGGGCCGGGGTCGCCGCCAAGGTGGTCGGCGTGCCGCCGCTGTTCGACGTGGTCTTCACCGACCGAGACGTGCACGACTATCGCGGCATGTTCGCCGGCGACGCCGCCATGGCGAAGCGGTTCAACGCGACCATGCGCGAGTGCGGCATCCTGAAGCCGGAGAGCAAGTATTATATCGGCCTGTGCCACACCGAGGCCGATGTGGCGCTGACCATCGACGCCATCGCCACCGCGGCCGAGGGGCTGCGCAAGGCGGCGTGACCCTGCGGCGGTCAGGTTGCGCTGGCCATCCGACCGCCGCGGCCCATATCGTCCCGGTTGCATGTGAACCGACCGGGGCAAAGCCGTGGATTCCGTTACCCAGATCGTCCTTGGTGCCGGCGTTGCCGCTGCCGTGATCGGCCCCCATGCCGGCGCGCGAAAGGCCGCGATCGTCGGCGCTGTCCTGGGCACGGTCCCGGATCTCGACGTCTTCATTCCCCTGGGCGATCCGGTGACGGATTTCGTCCAGCACCGCGGGCCCTCCCATTCGCTGATCGTCCAGGCCCTGGTCACCCCGATCTTCGCCGAGCCGCTGGTGCGGGTGATCGGCGGCCTGCGCGAGCACCGGGCGGCCACATACCTCGCGGTCTATCTCTGCCTGGCCACCCATGCGCTGCTCGATGCGCTGACGATCTACGGCACGCGGATCTTCTGGCCGGTGATGCCCGAGCCATTGGGGCTGGGCTCCATGTTCATCATCGACCCGCTCTACACCATCCCGCTGGTCGTCGCCTTCGTCTGGGCACTGTGCGTGCGGTCCTGGACGCCGCGGATCGCGCGGGTGGTCAGCGTCGCGCTGATCGTCTCCACCGCCTATCTCGGTTGGAGCGCCATCGCCCAGCAGGTAGCGCAGAAGCGCGGCGACCTGGTGCTGGCCGATCTCGGCGTCGAGCCCGAGCGCACCTGGGCCACGCCCATGCCCTTCAACACCCTGTTCTGGCGGGTGATCGCCATCGACGGCGACCGGTACTTCAACCTCTACATCCCGCTGCTCGGCACCCAGGAGACGGTCACCGCCTATGCCCATCCGCGCGGCGAGGCCCTGCTGGCCTGCATCGAGGACCTGCCCAGGGCGGCGGATGTGGCCGCCTTTTCCAAGGGATTCTTCAAGGTCTGGGAGGCCGACGACCGGGTCCTGGTGTCGGATCTGCGCATGGGCGTCACCCCGAACTATGTCTTCCAGTTCGCGGTTGCCGAGCGCGACGGCGACCGGTGGTCCGAGATCCCACCGGTCCGGCTGACGGCGCAGCGGGGAGCGGCCGACCGGGACATCGACTGGCTGTGGACCAGCGTCCTCGGCGAGCGGGCGGTACGCCCGACCGAGGAAACCGCTCTCTATACCGGGGAGGCCGGTATCAGGGTCGCGGGCCCCATGGCGCCCCGACCATCAGCTTGTTCTCCTGGCTGATCAGGTTGGGCCGCAGCTTGGCGGCGAAGGCCATGAACTTCTCGTTGGCGTAGACCGCCGCCCAATGGGCCCGGCGGTCGGCGTCGTCGGTGTACTTCCAGATGTGGATGAGCTCGTTCATCCCGCCGACATCGCCCACGAAATAGCCGACCAGCTTGTCCTTGTGCGGGTCGAGCGCCGGCCAGCCCTCGGTCTCGTACAGCTTCAGGACCTCCTGCAGCTTGCCGACGACGATCTTGTAGGTGCGCAGTTCGTACAGATCCATGATCCGGTTCCTCCCATCTTGTTGTGGGCCGATCGTGGCCGAGGCGCACGGGCCGCGGCAAGAGCGCGTCGGACGGTCCATCACGATGCCGTGTTTCAAGGCCTTCATTCGTTCCGGACCGTGGCAGATGAGTGGCCGATGGCGCGCGTTGCGGTAGTGTTCGGCGCACCGGCACACTCGCGCCGGTCCAGTCAGTTATCGGCACGCGCGACCGCCGGGGGCGGTGCCGCGTGCCCAGCGGAGGCAACGCATGCTCAAGTTCTATTACAGCCTGGCCCCGAACCCGATGAAGGTGGCGCTGTTCCTGGAGGAGTCCGGCCTCGAGTACGAGGCGATTCCCGTGGACACCCGCAAAGGCCAGCAGCACCTCCCGGAGTTCAAGTCGGTCAACCCGAACGCCAAGGTGCCGGTCATCGTCGATGGCGATGTCCGGGTCTTCGACAGCAACGGCATCCTGCTCTATCTGGCGGAGAAGACCGGCAAGTTCCTGCCGCCGGCCGGTGACAAGAACCGGGGCGAGCTGATTTCCTGGCTGATGTTCGTCGCCACCGGCCTCGGCCCCTATTCGGGGCAGAAGGTGCATTTCGCCAACCACGCGCCGGAGAAGATCGAGTACGTGATCAAGCGCTACGACTTCGAGGCGAACCGGCATTACGGCATCCTCAACGACCATCTCGAGGGCAAGACCTGGATGGTCGGCGACACCTACACCATCGTCGACATGGCCCTGTGGGGCTGGGGCCGCATGGCCAAGTTCGTGCTCGGCGAGGAAGCGGCGGCCAAGTATCCGAACGTGACCGGCCTGGTCGCCCGGATCAGCGCCACCGACGCCGCCAAGCGAGCCGAGTCGATCAAGGAACGCCACGCCTTCAAGACCGAGATGGATGACGAGAGCTTCCGCTCGATGTTCCCGGGAACCCATAGCTGACCCTACCGATAGCCAACCAAGACAGGCGGGAAGGGGCATCGGTCTCCTTCCCGCAACCGACAGGAGGATGAGATGGCAAACGCACGCTGCGCCTGCGGAGAAATCGTCCTGACCATCACCGGAGATCCGAATGCGACGGTGATGTGCCATTGCAAGGATTGCCAGCGCCGCACCGGGGCCCCGTTCGGGGTCGGCAACTACTACACCCTCGATCAGGTGGAGATCTCCGGGACGCCGAAGGCCTATGAACGCGGGACCGACAGCGGCAAGCGCCTGCGGAACTACTTCTGTCCGTCCTGCGGCACGACGGTCTATTGGCTGGCGGGCCCGGAGCTGGACCGGCTCGGTGTGGCCACCGGCTGCTTCGACCAGCCGGACGGGGCACTGCCGAACCGGTCGGTCTACGAATACGGCAAGCATGCCTGGGTCGACACCAGCGCGATCCCTCTGCGCTTCCCCCGCGCCAAGCACTAGGTTCTGGTGGAAGAATTATTCGTTTTTTCAATAGTTTGGAGAGATTTTTTACAGTGTCTTATGAATATCTGATCCGCTAGGTTTGAGGCCGGTTCACGACGGGAGGTCAGGGGTATGGCAGACGGGATCGGCGCCTTTGTGCCCGGCACGGATATTCGCGTTGAGGGGGCGGCCGAGGGTCCGCTCAAGGGCCTGACCTTCGCCGCGAAGGATCTGTTCGACGTCGCCGGCCATCCGACTGGCGGCGGCAACCACGACTGGCCGACCGGCCGCGCCGTCCCGACCCGCAACGCCTGGGCGGTGCAGCGGCTGCTCGATGGCGGCGCCACCCTGGTCGGCAAGACCATCACCGATGAGGTCTCCCTCGGCATCCTGGGTGAGAGCGCGTTCGACGGTACGCCGGTCAACGTCAATGCGCCGGGCCGGGTGCCGGGCGGCTCGTCCTCCGGCTCCGCCGCCGCCGTGGCCGCCGGGCTCTGCGATACCGCGCTGGGCACCGATACCGGCGGTTCGGTGCGCGTCCCGTCCAGCTTCTGCGGTCTCTACGGCATCCGGCCGACCCATGGCCGCCTGCCGGTCGACGGCATGATGCCCCAGGCGCCGACCTCCGACACCACCGGCTGGTTCGCCCGCGACGCCGAGACCTTCGCCAAGGTTTCCGGCCACCTGCTGGGCGAGGCGATCCCGTCCGGGCTGCCGAACCGGCTGCTGGTCACCACCGACACCTTCGCCTTCGCCGAGGATGCGGTCGCCGAGGCCCTGGCGCCCCTGGTCGACCGACTGGCGCGGCTGATCGGCGCCCGCGAGGACGTGCTGCTCGCGCCTCAGGGCCTGTCGGTATGGGCCCGGGCCCAGCGCACGATCCAGCCGCGGGAGGCCTACGAGACCTTCAAACCCTGGCTCGACACCAACCCGCGGATGGCCTTTGGCGTCGCCCGCGGGCTGATGCAGGGCGCGGCGGTCACCGAGACCGAGCTCGGCTGGGCCAACCAGATGCGCCGGGAGGCTAGGGGGCGGCTGAAGTCCCTGCTGCCCGCCGGCACGATCCTGTGTCTGCCGACCACCCCGTTCCCGGCCCCGCCCACCGGCCTGACGATCTCGCAGCAGACCCCGCTGCGCGAGCAGATCACCTGTCTCTGCGCGTTCGGTGGGTTGGCGGGGCGGCCGCAGGTGTCTATTCCAGGGGCCAAGGTGGACGGTCTGCCGATCGGCCTGTCGATCGTCGGCGGCGCCGGCACCGACGCCACCCTGATCGCCGTTGCCCGAGCCTTGGAGACCGCAGAATGACCGACGTCCCTCAGCCCGACCGCCGCGTGAACCTCCCCGAGGTCGTGGCCGAGATCACCGACATCTTCGAGCGCTACGAGGCAGCGCTGGCGACCAAGGATGTGGACGTGCTGGACAACACGTTCTGGAACTCGCCCCACACGATCCGCTACGCCATGCATGAGAACGGCTACGGGTTCGACGAGATCCATGCCCACCGTGTGCGCCGTCCGGCCGGGATCAACATCAAGCAGGAGCGTCTGAAGCTGGTGATCACCACCATCGGCACCGACTTCGCGACCACCAACCTGGAATTCCGCATGCCGAACGGGCGCACCGGGCGGCAGAGCCAGACCTTCGTGAAGTTCCCGGATGCCGGCTGGAAGGTGGTGGCCGCCCATGTCTCCACCCAGGAGGAAAAGTCGCTCTGGTGATCAGGTAACCCTGTATTCCTCCAGCGCGTCGAAATTCAGGGTCACGCCGTGTCCCGGCCGTTCCGGGGCGACGGCGCGGCCCTTTTCTATGAGCAGCGGGTTCTCCATGAACCGCTCCAGCCCGAAGCCGTGGCGCTCCAGGTAGGAGGCGTTCGGCACCGCGGCCATCAGATGCACATGCAGGTCGTGCACCCCGTGGGAGGTCACCGGCAGGTGGGCGGCCTCGGCCATGCGGGCGGCCTTCATCCAGGCGGTGATGCCGCCGAGGCAGGCCAGATCCGGCTCCACGTAATGCACCCCGCCGGCGGCGATGAGCTGCTCGAATTCCACCAGATTGTGGAAGTTCTCCCCGGCGGCGACCGGCGTGCCGATCCGCGCGACCTCGGCATAGCCGGCCACGTCCTCCGGCTCCAGCGGCTCCTCCAGCCACACCAGGTCGTAGGGCGCCAGCGCCCGGGCGGCGGCGATGGCGCGCGGCCGGTCCCAGCCCATATTGGCGTCGGCCATCAGCGCGAAACCGTCGCCCAGATAGTCCCGCATGGCGGCGACCCGCTCCACATCCTCGCTGATCTTCTTTCGTCCCACCTTCATCTTCATCGCCTCGAACCCGGCGTCGAGATTGCCGGCGGTCTGTTCCAGCAGGGCGTCGAGGGTGAAGAGCAGGTCGATGCCGCCGGCATAGACCGGCACGGTCGGATCCGCCCCGCCGAGCAGGCGCCAGAGCGGCAGGCCGGTCCGCTTGCCCATGATGTCCCACAGGGCCACATCCACCGCCGCCATGGCGAAGGCGGTCGATCCGCCGCGGCCGACCCAGTGCAGCCGCCACCACATCTCCTTCCACAGCGCCTCGATCCGCGTCTCGTCGGCGCCGATCAGGAGGTCGGGCAGGTCACGGGTGAGCAGCGAATGCACCGAGCCGCCGCCGTAGCCGACGGTATAGGTGTAGCCGAGGCCCTCCGCTCCGTCGGTCGTCCCGATCCGGGTGGCGATCAGCTCGAAATGGGTGATTTCCTTATGGGTGGAGTCCGACAGCACCACCGGCAGCGGAATGCGGTAGTGGTCGGATCGGATGCGGTCGATGGCCATTGTCGGTTTCCCCCCGGTCGCATTGCTTGTAAGCGTCTGGACACGCCCTTAGATCCCGATCATCCGTCCACGACACCTCAACCGGCAACCCCAGCACTGGAGTGCGCGTGCCCGCTGAAACCCTTGTCCTGATCCCCGGCCTGCTGAACGACGCGGAGCTCTGGGCCAAGCAAATCCCGATGCTGGACGATCTGGTCGACCGGATCGTGATCCCGGACACCACGGCCCATGAGGACATCCGCGACATCGCCGCCCAGGTGCTGGCCGAGACCGACGGGAAACTGGCGGTGGCCGGCCTCTCCATGGGCGGCTACGTGGCGCTGGAGATTCTGCGCCAGGCGCCGGGGCGGGTCGAGCGGCTGGCCCTGCTCGACACCTCGGCACGGCAGGATTCCGATGACCAGCGCCGCCGGCGCACCGGCCTGATCGAGCTGGCCGACAAGGGGAAGTTCAAGGGCGTCACACCTCGGCTGCTGCCGATGCTGGTGCACAAGAGCCGACTGGAGGACGAGACGGTGACGCGGCCGATCTTCGATATGGCCGCGCGCATCGGCAAGGACGGCTTCATCCGCCAGCAGAAGGCGATCCTGAGCCGCGACGACAGCCGCGACCTGCTGTCCGGCGTGTCCGTGCCGACTCTGATCGTGTGCGGCCGCGACGACCAGCTCACCCCGGTCGACCTCAGCGAGGAGATGGCGGCGGCGGTCCCCCATGCCGATCTGCGTATCGTGGAGGCGTGCGGCCACCTGCCGGCCTTGGAGAAGCCGCAGGAATGCGGCGATGCCCTGCGCGGCTGGCTGCAGGCCTGACCGCCGCGGATCGGTGCCGGGACCGGGACGGTGCCTGTCGATTTCTCGGTCTTCCGGCCGCCGTTTCGGATCGGTATATCGGGGAGAACCGATCTTTCGGCCGGCCCACCGCTTGCGCGCCGGTCGCTCTAACCTGATGGATTCCCTGATGAAGAACGTCGAGCCGATCCTCGCCCATATCGAGACCCATACGCCGGACCTGATCGAACTGTCCGACACCGTCTGGGGCATGCCCGAGACCCTCTATGCCGAGTACGAGTCCTGCGCCCAGCACACCGCGCTGCTGAAGGCCAAGGGCTTCAAGGTGACCGAAGAGGTGGCTGGCATTCCGACCGCGGTGATGGGCGAAGCGGGCGAGGGCGGTCCGATCATCGCCATCCTCGGCGAATACGACGCTCTGCCGGGCCTGAGCCAGGTCGCCAACATCGCCGAGCCGAAGCCGGTGGTCCCAGGCGGTGCGGGCCATGGCTGCGGTCATAACCTGCTCGGCTCCTCCGCCCTGCTGGCCGCCTGTGCGCTGAAGGACTGGCTGGCCGAGACCGGCACTCCGGGCCGCGTGCGCTACTACGGCTGCCCGGCCGAGGAAGGCGGCGCCGCCAAGGCCTTCATGGTGCGCGACGGCGCGTTCGACGGCGTCGATGCCGCCATCACCTGGCACCCGGGCGCGATGACCAAGGTCGACGACGCCCAGAGCCTGGCCAATTCTCGGATCGACTACACCTTCACCGGCCGGTCCAGCCATGCGGCCGCCGCCCCGGAGCTGGGCCGCAGCGCCCTCGACGCCGCGGAGCTGATGAATATCGGCGTCCAGTACATGCGCGAGCACATGCCGAGCTCGGCCCGTATCCATTACGCCTATCTCGATGTGGGCGGCACCGCGCCGAACGTCGTCCAGGGTACCGCGAAGATCCGCTACACTATCCGCGCCGTCGATCTGCCGGGCATGATGGCCCTGATCAAGCGGGTCAATAAGATCGCCGAGGGTGCGGCACTGATGACCGAGACCAAGGTCTCCTCCCAGGTGATCTCCGCGGTCTCCAACCTGCTCGGCAACACGCCGCTCGAAGAGGCGATGCAGACCGCGCTCGACACCCTGGGCGGCGTGCCGTTCGACGATGCCGACCGGGCCTATGCCGCGCAGATCCAGGCGACCCTTTCGGCGGAGGACATCGCCGCCAGCTACGGCCGCGCCGGTCTGGAGCCGCGCGAGAACGAGCCGCTGTGCGACTACGTCGTTCCGCTGAACCTCAAGGGCAACGGCATGATGGGCTCCACCGACGTGGCCGACGTGTCCTGGGCGGTTCCGACCGTGCAGGCTCGGGTCGCGACCCATGCCATCGGCACGCCGGGCCACTCCTGGCAGGTCGTCGCCCAGGGCAAGGCGCCGGCCGCCCATAAGGGCATGACCTTCGCCGGTCAGGCCATGGGCGCCGTCGCCCGGATGCTGTTCAGCGACGAGGTTCTGCTGGCCCGCGCCAAGAAGGACCATCAGGACCGTCTGGCCAAGCAGCCCTATGTCTGCCCGATCCCGACCGATGTGCAGCCGCCGCTGCAGCCGCGCCCGTCCGCGGCCGCCGAGTAAGGCGTCACGGAGCCGGAGGAACGGCAGGTTAGTCCGCCAGTTCCTCCGCCAGCCAATCGAGAAACGCCCGGGTTTCCGGGCGTTTCGCGTTTCCGGAGCCGGTATAGACGGCGATCTCCGCCGGCCGCACGACGCTCTCCCGGCAGGGCCGCAGCAGCTTGCCCTCGGCCAGCATCCCCTCCACCGTCCGCCGCCAGCCGAGCGCCATCCCCTGGCCGGATCTCAGCGCCGAAGACTGGGCGCTGATCGGCGGTGCGGCGGTTCTGGCGAGCCTGCGGCAGCGACGCGCCGAGACTGCGCGGCTGGATCCTGATGTGCATCAGGATGACGGGATTGGGGCCTAGAAGGCGGTGCCTGAGGCGCGCCGAAGTCAGGTCTAGATAGTCAGATCAAACACTATGACCCACCGACCGTCATCCTGATGCGCATCAGGATCCAGCGGCTCCCGCTGAACGTTCGCGACCCGCCGACCGCCCGATGGTCCTCAGACATCCACCTCAAGCACGAACTTCGCGTTCGCCTGGATGAAGTCGAAGCGCTTTTCCGCCTTCTTGCCCATCAGGGTCTCGACCATGTCGCGGGTGCGCACGGTCTCGCTTTCCAGCTCCGGCTCGACCATCAGCTCCGGGCCGCCGCTCGGCGGAATCTTCACCCGCAGGAGCTGGCGGGTGGTCGGGTCCATGGTGGTCTCCTTGAGCTGCTTCGGCGGCATCTCGCCCAGACCCTTGAAGCGGCTGATCTCGACCTTTCCGCGCGTGCTGAACTCGGTCTTCATGAGTTCCTCGCGATGGGCGTCGTCGCGGGCATAGATCGTCTTGCCGCCCTGCACCAGCCGGTAGAGCGGCGGCATGGCGAGGTACAGGTGGCCGTCGGCGATCAGCCGCGGCATCTCGCGGTAGAAGAAGGTCATCAGCAGCGAGGCGATATGGGCACCGTCCACGTCGGCGTCGGTCATGATGATGACCTTCTCGTAGCGCAGCGCATCCTGCTTGTAGGACGAGCCCGAGCCGCAGCCGAGTGCCAGCAGCAGGTCGCTGAGCTCCTGGTTGGCGCGCAGCTTCTCCACCGAAGCGCTGGCCACGTTCAGGATCTTGCCGCGCAGGGGCAGGACCGCCTGGGTCGCCCGGTTGCGGGCCTGCTTGGCGGAGCCGCCGGCGCTGTCGCCCTCGACCAGGAAGATCTCGGTCCCCTCGTTGTCGGAGCGCGAGCAGTCGGCCAGCTTGCCGGGCAGCCGCAGCTTGCGGGTGGCGGTCTTGCGGCTGACCTCCTTCTGCTGGCGCCGGCGCAGCCGGTCCTCGGCGCGCTCGATCAGGTGCTCCAGCAGGCGGTTGGCGGTGTCCGGATCGCCGGAGAGCCAGTGGTCGAAATGGTCCTTCACCGCCTGGTCCACCAGCTTGGTGGCGTGCGGGCTGGCCAGCTTGTCCTTGGTCTGGCCCTGGAAGGCCGGCTCGCGGATGAACACGCTGAGCATGACGCAGGCGCCGGCCATGACGTCCTCGGCGGTGATCTGCGCCGCCTTCTTGTTGCTGACCAGCTCGCCATAGGCCTTGATGCCGCGCGCCAGGGCCGCGCGCAGCCCGGCCTCGTGGGTGCCGCCCATCGGGGTGGGGATGGTGTTGCAATAGGCGTGAAGGAAGCCGTCGTCCTGATCGTCCGGCCAGGTCACCGCCCATTCGACGCGGCCCTGTTCGCCCGGAACCTCCACATCGCCGGTGAAGGGCTGGGTTGCCACGGTGCGGCGGCCCTCCATGGCGCTACCGAGGAAGTCGGCGAGGCCGCCCGGATAGTGCAGGCTGGCTTCGGACGGCGTGGTATCGCCGTCGCGCAGCATCTCCGGATCGCATTTCCAGCGGATCTCCACGCCCTTGAACAGATAGGCCTTGGAGCGGGCCATCTTGAACAGGGTGGCGGGGCGGAACTTCAGCGTCGTCCCGAAGATCTCCGCGTCCGGGTGGAACCGCACGGTGGTGCCGCGGCGGTTCGGCGCCGCGCCCACGGTCTGCAGCGCGCCCTGGGGCACGCCGCGGGAGAAATGCTGGGCATAGAGCCGCTTGTCGCGGGCGACCTCGACCTCCAGCCGGTCGGACAGGGCGTTGACCACAGAGATGCCGACGCCGTGCAGGCCGCCGGCCGTCGCGTAGACCTTGTCGGAGAACTTGCCGCCGGCATGCAGGGTGGTGAGGATCACCTCCAGCGCCGACTTTTCCGGGAAGCGGGGATGCGGGTCGACCGGAATGCCGCGCCCGTTGTCGCGCACGGTCACGGTCTGGTCGGCCGTCAGCTCGATCTCGATCCGCGAGGCGAAGCCGGCCACGGCCTCGTCCATGGAGTTGTCCAGCACCTCGGCAACCAGATGGTGCAGCGCGCGCTCGTCGGTGCCGCCGATATACATGCCGGGCCGCCGGCGCACCGGCTCCAGACCCTCCAGGACCTCGATGTCCTTGGCGGAGTAGCCCGATGTGTCGGCCGCGGCGTTGCTTGCGAACAGGTCTGACATGGGATCCGACAGTGCGAGTGAGACGAGAACGCGGTAGTCTATCGTGTAGCCGCCCATAGGGCGAGCGCAAGATATAGTGCGGTTTAGACCGAAAAGGGAAGCCTGATGGAAACCGAGTCGGGCCGCCAGCCGCGCGGCGAGATGCAGATCCGTACCATTGCCATGCCGGCCGACACAAACCCGAACGGCGACATCTTCGGCGGCTGGGTGCTGAGCCAGATGGATATCGCCGGCGGGCTCGCCGCCGCCCATCGGGCGCACGGCCGGGTGGCGACCGTGGGGATCGAGGCGATGACCTTCATCCGCCCGGTCAGCGTCGGCGATGTGATCTGCTGCTACGGCCATATCGAGCGGGTCGGCACCACCTCGATCTCGGTGGCGATCGAGGTCTGGAAGATCCGCGGCTTCCAGGAGCGCGAGGAGCGGCTGCTGGTGACGGAAGGACGCTTCACCTACGTGGCGATCGACGAGGCGGGGAAGAAGCGGGCGATCGGCTGATCCGGTCTGGTCGTCCGCTGCGGAACCTTGCCCGCGTCGGCGCGTTGACTGACCACCGGGCGCCGGGACCAGGGGGCGGCTGGAGCACCGAAACCGGACCGGGCCGCCCGCAGATCCATGACCTTTTCCGATCTCGAATCCAGTCTTCTCACCCTGTGGGACGATACCGCCCAGCTTTGGCAGGGCGAGATCCTCGGCGTCAATATCGGGCTCCTGGCCGGCGGGATGGCGGTTCTGATCGTCTGCCTGATCCTTCCCAGCATCCTCGCCCGCGTGATCTCCCGCACGGTGGTGACCGTCGCCGATGACGGCCGGGCGTTGCATTACCGGCGCCTGCTGAACGCGGTGAAGGCGCCGTTGCGGCTGCTGCCGCCGATCATCGGCGCGCTGATCGCCCATCAGTATCTGGAGCCGGACACCACCCTGCGCTGGGCGATGGGCAATCTGGCGCGCTCGCTGCTGGTGGTGATGCTGTTCTGGGCGCTGTACCGGGCGGTCGATCCCTTCGTGCAGCTCAGCACCGGCCTGCGCCAGCGGCTGAGCGGACCCCTGGTAGACTGGCTGGCGAAATCCGCGAAGGTCGTCCTGGTGTTTCTCGGCGCCACCGCGGTGCTCGAGGTTTGGGGCGTCAACGTGGTCGGCCTGCTCGCCGGCCTCGGGCTGGTCGGCGTCGCCGTGGCGCTGGGCGCCCAGGACCTGTTCAAGAACCTGATCTCCGGCATTCTGATCCTGGCCGAGCGCCGCTTCGAGAACGGCGACTGGATCGAGGTCGACGGGGTGATCGAGGGGACGGTGATGCAGATCGGCTTCCGCTCCACCTCCATCCGCCGGTTCGACCTGTCGCCGGTCTATGTGCCGAACACCAAGCTGTCGGACAACGCGCTGACCAACTTCTCCCGCATGCCGCAGCGCCGGATCTACTGGAGCATCGCGGTGGAATACCGCACCTCCATCGACCAACTCCGCGAGATCCGCGACGGGATCGAGGCCTATCTGACCGGCAACGACGAGTTCGTGCAGCCGGACCGGGGAACCCTGTTCGTGCGGGTGAACGACTTCTCCGACAGCGCCATCGAGATCCTGATCTACTGCTTCACCAACACCACCGACTGGGGCGAGTGGCTGGAGATCCGCGAGCGCTTCGCCTATCGCATCAAGGAAGTGGTCGAGGGTGCGGGGGCGGGCTTCGCCTTCCCGAGCCGGTCGCTCTATATCGAGAAGGACGACAGTGTCGACGGGCGCCCGGGCGATGAAGACTCCCCCGATGGGGAGAAGGGCGACCGCAGCCGGCCGGAACGCTATACCCCACCGTCCGGATCCGGCGGCCGCCGGCAGAGAGAGCGGCCTGGAACCACCAGCACCGAGCAGAACGAAGCCGGCGGGGAAGAGGAAGGCGAGTAGGGGACAGGCGGGGGCGTTGAGGTGGGCGATCCCAGCCGGCACCACCGACAATGCTTCCTCTCCAACACCTCACCGACTTCCCGGACGCGCCTTGCGCGATCCGGGACCGCGTTCTCGCGTCCGGTCAGGGTCCCGGATCGGGCCGTCCAGGAAGTCGGATTTGGGGTAGGGAGGAGAAGCGGAGGACGGGCTGGAGCGGTGCGACCCACTTACCCCCGCCGAAACGCAAACGGGCCGCCCCGAGGGACGGCCCGTCGCGAAGAGGGACCCGGCCCGAAGGCCGGATGCCTGATCAGTTCGAGTAGTACATGTCGAACTCGACCGGATGCGGGGTGTGCTCGAAGCGGTACACCTCTTCCATCTTCAGCTCGATGAAGCCGTCGATCTGGTCGTCGGTGAACACGCCGCCCTGGGTCAGGAACGCGCGGTCCTTGTCCAGGTTTTCCAGAGCCTCACGCAGCGAGCCGCAGACGGTCGGGATGTCCGACAGCTCTTCCGGCGGCAGGTCGTAGAGGTTCTTGTCCATCGGGTCGCCCGGATGGATCTTGTTCTGGATGCCGTCCAGACCGGCCATCAGCATCGCGGCGAAGCCGAGATACGGGTTGCCGGCCGGATCCGGGAACCGGACCTCGACGCGCTTGCCCTTCGGGCTGTTCACGTGCGGGATACGGCAGGAGGCCGAGCGGTTACGCGACGAGTAGGCCAGCAGCACCGGAGCCTCGAAGCCCGGGATCAGGCGCTTGTAGCTGTTGGTCGTCGAGTTCGTGAAGGCGTTGATCGCACGGGCATGCTTGATGATGCCGCCGATGTAATACAGCGCCATGTCGGACAGGTCGGCATAACCCGAACCCGCGAACATCGGCTTGCCGTCCTTCCAGATCGACTGGTGCACGTGCATGCCCGAGCCGTTGTCGCCGGTGATCGGCTTCGGCATGAACGTCGCGGTCTTGCCGTAGGCGGCAGCGACCTGCTTCACCACGTACTTGTAGATCTGCATGTGGTCGGCGGTCTGCACCAGGGTGCCGAACTCCATGCCCAGCTCGTGCTGGGACGGCGCCACCTCGTGGTGGTGCTTCTCGACCTTCACGCCCATCTCGTCCATCACCGAGAGCATCTCGGAGCGGATGTCCTGGCCGCTGTCGACCGGCGGGACCGGGAAGTAGCCGCCCTTGACGCCCGGACGGTGCGCCAGGTTGCCTTCCTCGTACTCGCGCGAGGAGTTGTACGGGCCTTCCTCGTTGTCGACCGAGTACATGCCCTTGTTCATGCTGACTTCGATCTTCACGTCGTCGAAGATGAAGAACTCGGCTTCCGGACCGAAGAACGCGGTGTCGCCGATGCCCAGGCTGTCCATGTACTTGACGGCGGCCTTGGCGGTCGAGCGCGGGTCGCGCTCATACGGCTGACCGGTCGACGGCTCGACGATGTCGCAGGTGATGGCCAGAGTCGGCTGCGCAAAGAACGGATCCATGACCGCGGTGGCCAGGTCCGGCTTCAGGCCCATGTCGGACTCGTTGATCGCCTTCCAGCCGGCGATGGACGAGCCGTCGAACATGAAGCCCTCGACCAGGCTCTCCTCATCGATCGTGCGCACGTGCTGGGTGACGTGCTGGACCGCGCCGCGCGGGTCCGTGAAGCGGAGATCGACGTACTTAACGTCGTGCTCCTCGATCATCTTCATAACGTTCTTCACGTCGTCAGACATGGTTTCCTTCCTAACGTTGCCGTGGCGCCCCAGGACATGCCATGGGGGCCACACTCCCTCTCGATATGCCGGCCTGTTTGGACCGGCGCGTCGGGCCGCGAAGGCCCGTCAGATCGCGTCCGTGCCGGTCTCGCCCGTACGAATACGAACAATTTCATCGACGGTCGAGACGAAGATCTTTCCGTCCCCGATCCGTCCGGTGTGGGCCGCGCTCTGGATGGCTTCGACCGCCCGTTCGACCTGGCCGTCCTCCATCACGATCTCCACCTTCACCTTGGGCAGAAAGTCCACGACGTACTCGGCGCCGCGGTACAGCTCGGTGTGACCCTTCTGCCGTCCGAATCCTTTCGCCTCAGTCACCGTGATCCCCTGGATCCCGATCTCATGGAGCGCTTCCTTAACCTCGTCGAGTTTGAACGGTTTGATGATCGCCTCGACCTTCTTCATGGGTCCGTGCCTTCGGTGTTGCGTGCGAATGCCCCACCGGGTGGCGGGGCAACGTGGTGGTTAGCACGGTGTGTGCCAACCCTCGCACCTTGGTTAGAGCCTTGATTTCCAAGCCTTCGGCCCGGATATCGGCGGGAGCGTTCGGGATAGTGTGCCTGAATTTTCGCCATTCGCATAAAACTCAGTCAACAGTCGCCCGCACCTTGTGCAAACGCCCCCGCCCTGCCGATTGTCAGTCCGCCAGCATCTCCTTGATGCGCCGGATCGCCTCGCGGATGTTCTCGGTTGAATTGGCATAGGAGAAGCGCAGATAGCCCTCTCCGTAGGCGCCGAAACTGGTGCCGGCGATCACCGCCACACCGGCCTCCTCGAGCAGCCGGGTCTGCAGCGCCTTCGCACCCAGGCCCGTGCCCTCGATGTTCGGAAAGGCGTAGAAGGCGCCGCCCGGCTCCACACAGCGGAAGCCCGGGATCTGGTTCAGCTCACCGACGATCACCCGGCGGCGGTCGTCGAACGCCTTCACCATCTCCTTCACCGCGTCCTGCGGGCCGTCCAGGGCCGCGAGACCGGCGAACTGGGTCG
This sequence comes from Thalassobaculum sp. OXR-137, assembly GCF_034377285.1. NCBI lineage: Bacteria > Pseudomonadati > Pseudomonadota > Alphaproteobacteria > Rhodospirillales > Thalassobaculaceae > Thalassobaculum > Thalassobaculum sp. OXR-137. Next base: position 3,699,805 of record NZ_CP139715.1, read on the forward strand.
GGGCGTTGACGCAGCTGTGGCAGTTCACCGCCAGCTTCTCCGCGTGTCCGAAGACCGCCTTCGGCCAGACCGAGAAGCCGAGGCGCCAGCCGGTCATGGCATAGGTCTTCGACCAGCCGTCCAGCAGGATCACCCGGTCGGCGATCTCCGGATAGGTCAGCAGGCTCACATGCTCGCGGCCGTCATACAGCATCTGGCTGTAGATCTCGTCCGACAGCAGATAGACGTTCGGCCACTTCTGCAGGCCGGCCACCAGCTTGTCGATCTCCTCCTTCGGCACCGCGCCGCCGGTCGGATTGGCCGGCGAGTTGAGGATGATCAGGCTGGTCTTGTCGGTGATCTTGGCCAGCATTTCCTCGGCGGAGAAGGCGAAGCCGTTCTCTTCCGACAGCCGGTACGGCACCGGCTTGGCGCCGGAGAACTTCACCGAGCTCTCGTAGATCGGGAAGCCGGGGTTGGGATACAGGATCTCGGTGCCGGGCTGGCCGAAGATCAGGCAGGCGAAGAACATGGTCGGCTTGCCGCCCGGCATGATCATGACCGTGTCCGGATCGACGGTGACGCCGTGGCGGGTGTTCAGGTCGCGGGCCACCGCCTGGCGGAGCTGCGGGATGCCGGCGGCCGGCGTGTAGCCGTGATGGCCGTCGCGCAGGGCCTTGATGCCGGCCTCCACGATATGCTCCGGCGTTTTGAAATCGGGCTGGCCGATGCCGAGGTTGATGATGTCCTTGCCGGAGGCGGCAAGCGCGTTGGCGCGGGCGAGCACTTCAAAGGCGGTCTCGGTGCCGAGAACGGACATCCGGTCAGCGAGCATGGCGGGCATCGGGCGGTTCCTCGAAATCGTTCGTGTCTCAGGTGCGTTCTGGCGACGCTCGGAGCGGCAGTGATACGCTGCCGGCCGGAAAACCGCCAGACAGCGAAATCCAACAGAAACACGTCTGCCATCCAGAGGAAACAGCCGCACATGATCGAAGTCGTCGAGGACATCACCACCCCCGATGGGGCGATGGAGACCTTTATCGTCCGCCCGGAACGCGCCAGGGAAAACGGGGACCCGTATCCGGCCGTGCTGATGCTGATGGATGCGCCGGGAATCCGCGAGGAGCTGTACGACATGGCCCGGCGGCTGGCCACGGTCGGATACTGCGTGCTGCTGCCGAATTTGTACTACCGCGCCGGCCGCGACACGAAATACGGCCCGCATGTCCTGACCGCGGGCAGCGACGACCACACCGCCATGCGGGCGATACGCACCAAGATGACGATTCCGCCGGTGATGTCCGATGTGCAGGTGATGTTCGACCATATCGACAGGGCCGGCATCGCCCGGCCGGGGCCGGTCGGCGTGCACGGCTACTGCATGAGCGGGCCGTATGCCCTGGCGGCGGCGGCCCGCTATCCCGACCGGGTGGCGGCGGCGGCCTCGTTCTACGGCACGTGGATCGTCAGCGACGCGGTGGAAAGTCCGCACGCCACCCTCGGCCAGGCCAAGGGCGAGCTCTATATAAGCTGTGCGGAGACCGACGATCTGGCGCCGCCGGACATGGTGGCCGAGCTGAAGCGGCTGTTCGACGCGTCAGGGGCGAAGGGGGAGCTGGAGGTGCATCCGGGCACCCATCACGGCTTCGCGTTCCCGAGCCGCTGGTGCTACGACAAGCAGGCCGGCGAACGGCATTGGGAGCGTCTCATCGCGCTCTATCGCCGGACTCTCGAATAAAACTCATGTTGCGATGCAGCATGAATTATCCAGGTGCCGAAACAAGTACGGCGCCGCCCCGGGGCGGGGGCGGCGCCGCTCTTTCGGTAGCCGTTAAGCAGGGACTAAACGGCTGCCGGATGGGCTCCGCCATGGGAGGCGGATTTGGTGTTGGTGAAGAGCGAGACGACCGGCTTGGTCAGCGCGGCGTAAGCGCTGCGGAACGCGGACTGAACCGCGAGCGCGCGCATCCGGCGACCGGCAGCGATGCCGCGCGCGATGTCTTGCTCGGTGATGGTGCGCATCTGGATCGTCTGGGTGGTCATGGCGTGTCTCCTGTCTGGGGCAACGCGGCGTGTTCCGTACCGGTGCCGTTCGTTGCTGATCACCAAGATGGTCTTCGCAACGCACAATGACAAATTCGTAATTCAAAGAAGTGAATTTAGAAAAATCAATAATGCTCCGCACCCGGATCGGGGGTGACGGGCGGGCCGAGAGGAGCTTCCGATGATCACCCTGCGCCAGGTCCGATACTTCCTCGCCGTCGCCGAGACCGAGAAGGTCTCCGCCGCCGCCACCAATCTGGGGATCTCCCAGTCGGCCATCACCCTGTCGGTGAAGGAGTTGGAGAACCAGCTCGGCGTCACCCTGTTCGAGCGCCGGGTCGGCGGCGTGGCGCTCACCCGCGAGGGGCAGAACTTCATCGCCCATGCCCGCAACATCGAGGCGGCGGTCGCCGACGCGGTCGCCGACATGCACCCGGACCGCACCGACGTGGAGGGAACGGTCAAGCTGGGGGTGACCAATGCCGGGGCCGGCTACTTCCTGGTGCCGCCGCTGGCCCGGTTCCAGCGGGCGTTCCCCAACGTGAAGGTCCAGCTTCTGGAGCGCGAGCGCGAGGAGATGGAGCGGCAGGTGCTGTCCGGCACGGTGGATATCGCGCTGCTGCTGACCTCCAACCTGTCGAACGCCCCGGACCTGGAGCATCGCGGCCTGTTCCAGAGCCCGCGCGGCGCCTGGGTGGCGACAAACCATCCGCTGGCGAGCCGCGACACGGTCAGCCGGGCCGACGTGATCGAGTACCCCTACGTGCTCTACCAGATCGACGAGGCCGACCGCTCGTCCCGCGAATACCTGGCCGCCTCCGGCCTGGAGCCCAAGGTGCTGTTCGAGACCACGTCCCTGGAGGCGCTGCGCAGCATGGTCGCCACGGGGCAGGGGGTGACGATCCTGTCAAAGATGCTGTTCCGCCCCTGGTCGCTGGATGGCGGCCGGCTGGAATGGGTCCCGATCATCGACGCGCCGCCGCCGATGGAGATTGGCCTGGTCTGGCGCAAAGGCCACGAATTCTCCGCCGCCGAGGCCCGGCTGGTGGAGTATCTGGAGGCGGCGGTGCGCTAGCGGTGCGGGGATCTCCGGGGCCCGTTGCCGCCCGCGTCCCCCGGTGCTAAACCGCGCGACCCATATTGACGCACGGGGGACCGCCCGATGAAGGCCGCCAATTCGCTCCTGTCCTCCTACGGCACCACGGTGTTCGAGGTGATGTCGCGGCTCGCCATCGAGCACAAGGCGATCAATCTCGGCCAGGGCTTCCCCGACGACCGCGGCCCGGACCCGGTGCTGGAGCAGGCCTCCAAGGCGCTGTACGACCCGCCGAACCAGTATCCGCCGATGATGGGCGTGCCCGAGCTGCGCCAGGCGGTCGCCGCCCACAACAAGCGGTTCTACGGCCTCGATGTCGACTGGCAGAAGGAGGTCATGGTCTCCACCGGCGCCACCGAGGCGCTGGCGGCCTGCTTCCTGGCGCTGATCGAGCCCGGCGACGAGGTCGTCGTCATCGAGCCGCTCTACGACTGCTATCTGCCGATGATCCGGCGGGCCGGCGGCATTCCGCGCCCGGTGCGGCTGACCCCGCCGGAATGGAAGCTCGACCTGGAGGCCCTGGAGGCGTCGTTCAGCGACCGCACCAAGATGATCGTGGTCAACGATCCGCAGAACCCGGCCTCGAAGGTCTACAGCCGCGAGGAACTGACGGCGATCGCCGATCTCTGCCAGAAGTACGACGCCTACGCCCTGTGCGACGAGGCCTACGAGCATCTGGCCTTCGACGGCCGCCCGCATATCCCGCTGATGACCCTGGACGGCATGCGCGAGCGCTGCGTGCGGATCGGCTCGGCCGGCAAGACCTTCTCGCTGACCGGCTGGAAGGTCGGCTACGTCACCGCGCCGGAGCACTTGCTGGGACCGATCTCCAAGGCGCACCAGTTCCTGGTCTTCACCACCGCGCCGAACCTGCAGCGCGCGGTCGCCTTCGGGCTGAACCAGGACGATTCGTATTTCGACGGGCTGCGCGACGAGATGGCGCGGCGCCGCGACCGGCTGACCGAGGGCCTGACCTCCATCGGCCTGGCGCCGGTGACCTGCCAGGGCACGTATTTCCTGTTCGTCGACGTCGCCGCCCATCTCTACGACGCGGAGACGGACGAGGGGTTCTGCCGCCGGCTGGTGACCGATGCCGGGGTGGCCGCCGTCCCGGTCTCCGCCTTCTATCTCGACCCGCAGAGCGCGCCGCGGAACTACATCCGTTTCTGCTTCGCCAAGCAGGACCCGGTGCTCGACGGGGCGGTGGAGAAGCTGGGAACGTATTTGAAGGAGGTCGGCCTCGGCATTTAGGTTGACGCCAGGGCGGGGCTGGAATAACAAACGCCTCCGCCGAGCCGAGATGGTTCGGCGCCCGGTGGCGGGTGTAGCTCAGGTGGTTAGAGCGCCAGATTGTGGCTCTGGAGGCCGTGGGTTCGAGTCCCATCACTCGCCCCAATTCCCTACACTGTCGGCATGACATGGCCGACAGAGACGGGTCCGACGACGCGCGATACTCTGCTCTCCTGCGAGCAGATGGGCGCCTGCGATCGGTTCACCATTGAAAAGAGAACGACCGGGTTCACCCTCATGCTCCGTGCGGGGCAGGGGGCGGCGCGCCGTATCCGCCGGGCCTTTCGGCCGGGCCGGGTGCTGGTCGCCTGCGGACCGGGCAACAACGGCGGCGACGGGTTCGTCATCGCCCATGACCTGCGCGCTCATGGCTGGGAGGTCACGGTCGCGCTGCTCGGCGCCCGCGACCGGCTGACAGGCGATGCGGCGGAAGCGGCGGCCTATTGGGACGGCCCGATCGAAATGCTGACGGCGGAGCGCGTCGAGTCGGCCGAGATCTTCGTGGACGCGCTGTTCGGCGCCGGACTGACCCGCCCGGTCGAGGGCGTGGCCGCCGAGGTGCTGGACCGGGCCGCCACGCGGTCGGCGGGCGGCGGGCTGACGGTCGTCGCCGTCGACGTGCCCAGCGGCGTGCACGGCGATACCGGCCAGGTCCTCGGCACGGCCTGTCCGGCCGACCTGACGGTCACCTTTCACTGTCTGAAACCCGGCCACCTGCTGCATCCGGGGGGCCGGCTGTGCGGCGGCATCCGGGTCGTCGATATCGGCATCGACCCGGCCGCTCCGGCGCTGACCGAGCCGGCGGCGCGGATGATCTCGCCGCGGCTTTGGGACGGGCTGCTGACCCCGGCGGGTCCGGACGATCACAAATACACTCGCGGCCACGTGCTGGTGCTGGCCGGCGCCATGCCCGGCGCGGCGCGGCTGGCCGCCCGCTCGGCCCGGCATATGGGGGCGGGGCTGGTGACGGTCTGCGCGCCCGAGGAGGCTGTCCCTCTGATCGCCGGCGATGCGCCAGGACTGATCGTGCAGGAGATCCCCTACGACCTGGAAGCCTTCGTGGCGGGCCGCAAGGTGGCGGCCATCGTCGTCGGGCCGGGTCTGGGACGGGGTGCCGATGCCAGACGGCTGGTGGAGGCTGCGATGGCCTGCGTCGTGCCGACGGTGTTGGATGCCGACGTGTTCTCGCTGTTCGCCGGCGGACGCCTGCCGCGTGGCGGGCCGGCGGTGCTGACGCCCCATGGTGGCGAGTTCTCGCGGCTCTTTGCCAAGCTGGACCCACGCCAGATCGGCCGGATCGCGGCGGTCAGTCGGGCGGCGGCCAACTGCGGCCACACGGTTCTGCTCAAAGGGCCCGACAGCACGGTGGCGGCCCCGGACGGCCGCTGCGCGATCCTCGACGGCGCGCCGGCAACCCTGGCGACCGGCGGCACCGGAGACGTGCTGGCCGGCGCAATCGGCGCGTTGCTGGCGCGCGGCCTGCCGGGCTTCGAGGCGGCCTGCGCCGGTGCCTGGTTCCACCGCGAGGCGGCCCGCTGGCTGGGCGGGACGGCGCTGCTACCCGAGGATCTCGCCGACGCCCTTTGAGGGTCGCGGCGCATGCTCGATCTGCGGCTGGCCGAAGGCGATGTCCGTGGTCTTATCCAGCTTCCGCACCACGTGTTTCAGCAGCAGCTTCGTCAGGGTATGGCTGGAGTCCATCACCGCCTCGATCTGGTCCGGCGCCACCTCCAGGGCGGTGACCGGCGAGATCGCGCGGGCGCCGCGGGTGTGCGTCGCCCCCTCGATCACGGCCAACTCGCCGACGACCTCGCCCGGACCGAGCCGGGCCAGGGACACCGTACGGGCGCCGGCAATCTGATACACCTCGACCGTCCCGTCCTCGATGAGGAACAGACTGGTGGCGGCATCTCCTTGTTCGAACAGGCATTCGTTTGGCTCGAAGTAGTACTTCGAGACGGTCAGGCCTTCGCCCTGGTTGGATCGCACCGCTGTGTTCCTAAGGTTAGAGCCCCTGGCCGGACTACGCGCTCAGCGAAGCCGGGTTCCCGGTGAGTATGCGTTTTAAATCCATCGGCTCCGCGCAGGGCTGCTCAGAACCCGAATGAGGATCAGGCCGGACGCTTCGTATGCCCGAAGGCGACGTCGTTGGTGCGGTGCAGCTTGCGGACCACGCGCTTGAGGATCATGCGGATCAGGGCGGGGCTTTCCGCCAGGCTCTGGTCGAGCTGACCGGGGTCGACCTTGAGGGCCGCCACGGGAGTTACGGCACGGACGCTGCGGGTGTGGGGTATGCCTTCGATCAATGCCAGCTCGCCGACGACATCGCCCTTACCCAGCCGGGCGACGGTGCTTACCCGCGCGCCCGAGGCGCGGAAGACCTCCACGACGCCTTCCTCGATCAGAAAGATCCCGGTCGGCGGCTCTCCTTCAGAGAACAGGGTCTCGTTGGCCTCGTAAAAGACCTTCGCGACTTTCAGCCCGCTGTCTGTCTTCGCTGCCACCGCAGCCTCCTCTCGGGTCGGGACGCGACACGGTGTCCCACTACCTCAGATGTGGTCGCGGGGGCGCCCCGCTATGCGGCATTTCAGCCGGAGGCGTCGGCACCGCCCAGTTCCGCCAGGATGTCGTCGACGCACTGTTCAGGCGGCCGGGTGACGTCCACCGTGATCGCATCCTCGTCGCCGGAGGGTGGCTCCAGGGTTGCGATCTGGGAGGTCAGCAGGCTGGTCGGCATGTAGTGGTCGACCCGCTTCTCCATCCTGGCGCGGATCAGCGCCTCGTCGCCGGCCAGCCGGACAAGCCGCACGTCGGCGCGGTCGCCGACCAGGATCGCCCGGTAACGCCGCTTCAGAGCCGAGCAGGACACGACCATGCCGGTGCCCGCTGCCCGCCAGCGGTCGATATCGGCGGCGATGGCGGCCAGCCAGGGACCGCGGTCGGCGTCGTCCAGCGGCGTACCGGCCCGCATTTTCTCTACATTGGCCGGCGGATGGTAGCTGTCCCCCTCCGCATAGCCCCAGCCCAGCCGCTCGGCCAGCAGGGTGCCGATGGTGGTCTTGCCGACCCCGGACACACCCATCATGACGACGACGATGGGGGCGCTCATGAGCCGCTCCAGTCCGCGTGGTGGTTGCCGGGTGCGTCGAGGCGCTCGAAGGTATGGGCGCCGAACTTGTCGCGCAGGCCCTGCAGGAAGTCGGCCGGCACCCGGGCGCGCACCATCCCGTCATGCCAGGACAGGGAAGAGGTGAGGGCAGGGACGGCGTAGCCGGCGCCGATGCCCGCCGCCGCCGTCCTGCGCAGACCGGGCAGGGTCTCGGCCAGCTCGGCACGCAGGGAGGGGGCGGCCAGCGGATGGGTGCCGGGTGCCAGACCGGCGAAGGCTTCGGCCAGCCGGTCGAGCAGCGGAGCGCGCAGGATACAGCCGGCCCGCCAAACCTTCGCGACCGCCACCGGGTCCACCTTCCAGCCGTCACGCGCATCGGCAGCGGCGATCAGGACGAAACCCTGGAGGAAGGAGAGCAGGGTGGCGGCGCGGAAGGCGGCCTCAAGATCGGCCGGGTCGATCTGCACCGCTTCCGGTGCCTTTGCCGCCAGTACCTGCCGCTCGTCGCGGGCGGCGGAGACGGCGCGGGCGAAGACGGCTTCGGCGATCGACGGAGCGGCCACGCCCAGGTCCAGCGCCGCAAGGGAGGCCCAGCGGCCGGTGCCCTTCTGGCCGGCGCGGTCGACCACCTTGTCCAGCAGCGGTGCGCCGTTGCTGTCGCGGGTGCGCACCACATCGGCGGCGATCTCCACCAGATACCCGCCGCCCGGGCCGCGGTTCCAGGTGGCGAAGGTCTCACCGATCCGGTCCACGTCCATCGACAGGCCATGACGCATCAGGTCGTAGGCCTCGGCCAGGGCCTGCATGACGGCGTATTCGATGCCGTTATGGACGGTCTTCACGAAATGTCCGGCGGCCCCGCCGCCAAGCCGGTCGCAGCACGGCGTGCCGTCGGCGGCCCGGGCCGCGACCGCCTGCAGGGTCGGCGCGACCCGGTCCCAGGCTGCGGCGTCGCCGCCGGCCATCAGCGCGGGCCCTCGGCGCGCGCCTTCCTCGCCGCCGGACACGCCGAGGCCGATCAGGTGGATGCCGTCCGCCGCCAGTGCCTCCTGACGCCGCGCGGTGTCGACGGCGTCGGTGTTGCCGCCGTCGACGATGACGTCTCCCGCCTCCAGATGCGGGCGCAGGGCCGCAATCACCGCGTCCACGGCGGCACCGGCGGTCACCATCAGCAGCACCGCCCGCGGACTGGCGAGCCGGCGCGCGAGATCCGCCGCGTCGTCGGCCCAGATGGTGCCGTCGGGCAGCTCGGCGCGCGCTCTGGCGGCGAGGGCGCCGTCGCGCTCCCACGCCACCAGGGGCACGGCGTGGTCGGCCAGGTTCAGCGCCAGGTTCCGGCCCATGGTGCCGAGGCCGATGATCCCCAGCGGGGCGATGTTCTGCGTCATGACCGTTCCTATCCCAGGCTCTCGCGCCAAGCGTCGCGGGCCTGATATCCCCAATAGACCATCTGGGCGTACCAGGCGCCGATCGGTCCGCCCACCGGGGTGAGGCCGAAAGGCTTGAACAGCTCCCAGCGGTCGTCGCCCTCGGCGATGGCGGAGGCGACCAGCTCGCCGCCCATGGTGGTCGTCGCCATGCCGTGGCCGCCATAGCCCTGGCTGTACCACACGCCGGGGCGCAGGCGGCCGATCTGCGGCATCTTGTGGGCGGCATAGCCCATGGTGCCGGGCCAGGCGACCTCTGCCTTCAGGTCGGAGAGCTGCGGATACACCTTCTTCAGGTCGGCCATCATGATGTCGGAGAGATGGGACGGGTTGGTCCAGCGGCTGATCCGTCCGCCCCACAGGATCCGGGTGTCGGGCAGGGGCCGGTAGTAGTCGCTGGCGAAGCGGGTGTCGCCGACCCCGTTGGGCAGGCCCATGACCTCGGTCAGGCGGTCGCCGACCGGCTCGGTCAGCACCACATAGGTGCCGATCGGCAGGGTCGCCGCCGACAGGCGCGGCACCAGTCCCTCGATATAGCCCGAGCAGCAGACGACCACCTGCTCGGCCCGGATCGTGCCGGTGGCGGTGTGGACCAGCTTCGGGTCGCGGCCGAGTTCGATCAGGGTCGCCGGCGTGTTCTCGAAGATCCGCGCGCCGGCATTGGCCGCCAGCCGCGCGTTGCCACGGGTGAAGTTCAGCGAGTGGAAGGTAAAGCCCTTGGGCCGCCACATCCCCTCGTAGTAGCGCGGGCTGCGCCAGATCGAGCGGACCTTCGCGCGGTCCCAGACCTCGATATTCGCGCCGACCAGTTCGTTCATCCAGTCGGCCTCGCGCTTCACGCCGTCCGGATCGTCGAACCAGGAACAGGTGACGCGGCCGTCGACGATCGGCGCCACGCCGCCGGCGATGGCATCGGCCCGCTTGCGCACAAGGGCGACACCCATCTCGCTCAGTTTGTAGAGCCGCAGGGCGTGTTCCTTGCCGACCCGCGAGATCAGCGCGCTCAGACCCCGTGAGAAGCCGGCGCCGACGAAGCCGCCGTTGCGCCCGGACGCGCCCCAGCCGATCCGCCGCGCCTCGACCAGCGCGACCGATTTGCCGCGCTCGGCGAGGCCCAGGGCGGTGGAGACGCCCGCCATGCCGCCGCCGACGACGCAGACCTCGACGTCCAGGTCGCCGTCCAGCGCGGGGAAGGGCGGACCGTCATCGCGTGTCCGGCTGTAGTAGCTGTCGATATACCCGTCGAGCCCGGTGCTGTTCGATTGCATGCGTCCTCCCTGCCTTGCCGGCGGAGTTTAGCGGGGAGCGGGCGCGTGATGAACGATGGAGAATGCCGGTCAGGCGCGGCGGATGGCGGGATCGGCGGATCCGGCCGACAGGGCCTCGGCCGCCGCCGGGTCCAGGGGCGCGCCGAAGATCGCGCCGGACGCCGTGGTGCATCCGCAGTCCCGCAGAAACGCGAGCTCCTCGGCCGTCTGCACCCCCTCGGCGCCGACGGTGCGGCCGAGCGCCTGGGCGAAGGCGATGGCGGCGGAGACGCTCTCGTCCAGCGGGCCGAGGGTGCGGGTGGACAGGATCACGTGGCCGAACGGCTGGCGCGCCAGGGCCAGCATCGGGTTGCCGCCCGCCCCGAATCCGGTGAGGCCCAGATCGACCCCGAGGCCGGCGAGCGCCGCCAGCACGTCCGCTGCCGAGTCAGGATCGGCGCCGAGGGCTGTCTCGCCGATGGTCAGTTGCAGGGTTCCGGCCGGCAGGCGGCTGCGCTCCAGCACCTCGCCCACGATGTCGACCAGATCGGGCTGAAGCAGCATGTCGGGCGTGAGAGGCACGGATATCCGAGGGCTCCGCGCCCAGCCGGCAGCCACGTGGCAGCTATCCCGGAGCAGTCTTTCGCACAGGTCGATTGCCAGACCCTCGGCCGCCGCCGCCAGTGCGGCATCCGGCGGTCGCTCCGAGAACGGTGCGCCCAGCAAGGGGCGGCCGAGACTGTCGAACAGGCAGGCCTGGAAGCCGGCGAGCTCCTGATCGGCGAGAGACCGCATCGGCAGCAGGCGCAGGTACAGTCGGTCGTGTTCCAGGTCCCGGCGCAGCGCCCGGGCCGCCTCCCGGCGGGCTTCGAAAAAGCTGTCGATGTCCCGGCTGCCGCGCGCCATCGGCGCCACCGGCGCGCGCGACTGGACACGCAGCCCGTGCTCCGCCGCCTGCAACAGCGTATCGGCGTCGTTGCCGGTATCCGGATAGACGGCCAGGCCTGCCCGGCACTTCGGCATAACGGTCGTGCCGGCAGCGTTGAGCGACCGTCCGCCACGGGCCACCAGCCGGGCCGCTTCGCCCTCGAAGGCGGCGGCGTCCTCGGGATTGGGTACGACCAGCGCGAATGTCGTATCGTCGAACCGCGACAGGACGCAGGTCTCCGGCACCAACCCTCCGAGGCGGATCGCCAGCCGTCGGATCACGCTGTCCCGCACGACCGAGCCGAACTCGATGCCGAAATCCGCCAGGTTGGCGACCCGCAGAAGTACCAGGCCGACCCGGCGGCCGTCGCGCTTCGCGCCGCGGATCTGCGCGCTCAGGATCTGCTGGAGGGCGCCTCGATTGGGAAGGCCGGTCATCTCGTCCAGCAGCGACAGCCGCTCGAGGCGCTCCTCGGCGGCGGTGGCATGGGTCACGTCGATGCCGACGGTAAGCACCCGCTGCACGCGCCCCTTGGCGTCGTGCATGGCCGCCCGCGTGGTCATGAAGGTCCGCGTTCGTCCGTCGGCGTCGATCAGCTTTTCCGGACCGAGTTGGGAGATGGCTGCACCCGTGGCGATCCGCCGGTCGGCGGTGTCGATCGGCCTGCCGGCTTCCGGTCCGAGCAGGTCGACGGCCGATCGGCCGACCGCATCCTGCGGGTCGATGCCGAACACATCGCCCTGGTAGGCGTTGACGAATTCATAGGTCCCGTCCGGCGTCTTGGCGCTGACCATGGCCGGCATGCCGCTCAGCACGGCGTCTAGCAGGGCACGGGAGTCCCGGGCCATCCGGTCGGCCTGCAGCCGGTCCGTGGCGTCGAGCAGGGCGAAGACACAGACGATATCGTCGCCGAGGCGATGGGCGCTGGCCTGAATGTCGACGGTAAAGGCCGTGGCGTCGCGGCGCAGGGCGCGCCGACGGGTGGCGCCGATGGCGATCTCGGGCGCGTCCGGATCGCCGCCGAGCTTGAAGGTGATCCCAGGGATGACCGCGGCGATGGGCCGGTCCAGCAGCTCCACCTCGGACAGCCCGAGCACGTCGCGGGTGTGCTGGGTCGTCATCACGATGCGGCCTGCGCGATCCGTGGCGACGATGAGCAGGGGGAAGGCCCCGATCACCCGTTCCAGCGTCCGAATCGTGTCGTAGAGCGACGCGAGCGTAAGCCCTGTCATCCGACGTCCAACCAGATAATTAGATTCCGTGCCGACCGTCAGGCTCCCATTTTGCTTTAAGAATAGCAATTGATTTCGGTATTTCAGTTCTAGATACTGAATAGGGAAGGCCGTTTGGCCTGGGGTGCTTTCTGCAGAACGCATGGAGCTGTCCACATGAAAGCCGAGAGACAAAGTCGAGAGTTGGAGCGCCTGTCCCAGGAGGATCTGGACGGGCTGATCCGGCGCCATATCCGGTTCCGCAACGGTCGCCTGGGCGGCGCACGGGCGGTTCTGTCGTTCTTCGACCTGTCCTGGCTCGACTTCCACGGCGCCGATCTGACGGATGCCGATTTCACTGGCGCGTCCCTGTCGCGGGCATCGCTGGTCGGCGCGACGCTCGACTATGCCTCGCTGTTTGCCGTCGACCTGCGCGGTGCCAATCTCGACGGCGCCAGCATGATCAAGACCGACCTACGCGGCGTCTGCCTGCGCGGCGCCCGGCTCGTCGGCGCCACGCTGATCGATGCGGACCTGCGCGAAAGCCATCTGGCGGAAACCAAGGAAGCGGATCGCGACCTGCATTGGATCGACATCGATCCGTCGGTCTCCGAACTGCACCAGGCCGATCTGGCCGGCGCCGATCTGACCCGGGCGAAGATTTCCGGCGCGATCTGCGTCAACGCCAACTTGTCCGACGCGATCCTCAAGGATGCCAAGCTGATCCGCTGCAACCTGCGCGGCGCCAACCTGAGCGGCGCCAATCTCGACGGTGCGGATCTGAGCTGGGCCAGCCTGGAGAAGGCGGTGCTGCGCGACGCGGTGTTCACGCGGATCACCACCAATATGACCGAACTGGGCGGGGCCGACCTGACCGGCGCCCTGACCGACCGGGCGGCCGGCCGCACGGCGGAGGACCTCGACACGCCTCTGGACCTGCTTTTGGACCGGCACGAGACCTGGGTGGCGTCGTCCAGCGCCGAGGGCGCCCAGCTCGACGTCTCCGGCATGGACCTGCGCGAGATGGAGGGGCTGGCCAGCAGCGATCTGACCGCCCTGATCGCCGAAGGTGCCGTATTCTGCGGCATGGACCTGACCGGCGTGCGCATGGCCGCCGGCCGGCTCGGCCGGGCCGACCTGCGCTTTACCGCCATGGATGGTGCCGACCTGCGCGGCGCCGACCTGTCCGGTGCACGGCTGCAGAACGCCCGCCTCGCGGGCGCCAGCCTGCGCTCGCTGGTCACCGACACCGGCCGCAGTGTGGCCACGCGCCTCGCCGGCGCCGATCTGCGGTTCGCCGACCTGCGCGGTGTCGATCTGCGCGGGGCGGACCTGTGCAAGGCCGACCTGTCCCATGCCGTGCTGCAAGGGACGGATCTGCGGGGCGCCGACCTGAGCGACGCCCTTCTTGCCGATCCCACCCGGGCCGGCGCCCGTGTGGACGAGACGACCCGGTTGCCCTTCCGGTAACCGGCGTGCGTGACTTCCCTATCCGAGAGTTCCTGCCTCAGACCCGCTTCGGCGGGTCCTTTTTTGTCCGAATCGAAAAGACGGGATTTTATGAAGAAAAACCGTTGTTTAGACGGGAAAACTCAGGAGAAGGATTTATTGGAAATCGTCCGGGGCGGTTGCTACCGTCTGTCCACGATGAGTTGAGGGAAACGCCCATCGCCGCATCGGCCGCCTAGCGACGGGGCCGCCGGTCGGATGTGACAGAAACTGCCTCGGGGAGCGCCCAACAGGCTACCCCGCGCGACGGCCAGCCGCATCATCCCAACCGCCCAGCGCTGGCCGTCGCACCCCTTTTTCGGGATGCGAGGAGAGAACTGCGTTCAGCGCCAGAGCGATCCGGCAGGGGCCGTCGTAGGCAGGGAGGTGTCGAGCAGCACCGGGGCGGCCGGATCGGCCACTGGGGCCGTGGGCGTCTCGGTGGTGACGGCATTCGCCAGGGACGGTCCGGACAGGGCCGCCGGGGTCGCATCTGTGGCGGGCACGCCGTCGCGCAGGGTCAGGGCGATGCGCTGTCCGTCGCGCGCGGCGGCATGGGCCGGGTCGAGGCTGAGCACGGCCGCATAGAGTGCGAGCGCCTCGTCCGGGCGCTGCAGGTCCATCATCACATCGGCCAGACCGGCGGCGGCGTCGATGTCGTCGGGGTCGATATCCAGGGCCGCTGTCAGAAGGGTGGCGGCCTGTTCCGCCGCGCCCAGCCGGGCGGCCAGTAGGCCCCAGCCGGTCAGCGGCGCGCTTTCCCAGGGGAACGCCTCCTGGGCGCGCTGATACAGCGCGATTGCCATCCGGTTGTCGCCCCGCGCCTCGGCCGCCTGGGCCATGGACAGCAGGCTTGCAGGCCCGGTCTCGTCCGCCACCGCAACACGCGGGCCACCGGAAATCGCCATCGCGGCGATCAGCAGCATCCCAGCCAGTACGATCGAACGTCCCACGTCAGCCTCGCCCCCGAGTCCGTCTGTGATATGCGATTCGACTTCGATAATCCGAAGGTAAATCGAACATATCGCTTTTCATTCTGTAATATATTTCCGAGAGTGTTAATAATTTCTTACCTGCGAGGGACGGCGGGCCTGTAGGAGGTTACGAATGCGCGACGCGAGCATGCGCGCGGTCGAGGTGTCCGGCACGGAGACGGATCGCCCCGACGCGCAGCGCGAAACCGGGCAGGCCCAGGGCGAAGCCGGAGAAGCCCGGCGCGGCGGTGACCCTGACGCGGCGGAGATCGCTGCGCTGTATTCCGATCTGACTGGGCTGCTGGAGCGGCTGCATCGCCGCCACCTGGACGTGGTGCGGCTGGCGCTGGAAGGCATGGGCGTCACGGAGATCAACGCCAGCCAGGGCCTGCTGCTGCTCTCCATCGGCGACGGCGAGGTTCCGGTGCGCGACCTGATCCAGCGCGGCTACTACCAGGCCAGTTCCGCGACCTACAACATCAAGAAGCTGGTCGATTATGGCTATCTGGAACAGATCCGCTCCGAGCACGACCGCCGGGCGGTGCGCCTGCGCGTCGGCGCGCCCGGACGCCATGTGGCCGACCGGCTGCGCGAACTCGACCAGCGGCTCGCCCGCATCGCCGTCGACGAGGAGGGACTGGCCGAGCCGCTGCAGGACGCCCTGCGGACGCTGAAGAAACTCGACCGGGTCTGGGCGGACTTCCTCAATTTCGGGTAGCGGGTCGCGCCATCCGCCTCGGCGCCGACCGCGCTAATTTCGCGCCGCGATAGACGACGGGTTCACTTTCCTTCGGAATCCGGGCTGTTATTGCACCTGGGGTGACGTCAGGAGAGGTTGGATGCGGATCGTGGTCATGGGCGCCGGCGGCGTCGGGGGATATTTCGGTGCCTATCTGGCGCAGGCGGGGCACGACGTGGCCTTCGTGGCGCGCGGGGCCCATCTGGAGGCGATGCGGCGCGACGGGCTGCGCCTTGAGGGCTCGCGCGGCGACATCGTCCTGCCCAAGGTGACGGCGACGGAGGATCCGGCAACCCTCGGCGGAACCGCCGACGTGATCCTGTTCGCGGTGAAGCTCTACGACACCGAGACGGCGGGGGTGACCCTGATGCCGATCGTCGGTCCCGAGACCATGGTGGTCACGTTGCAGAACGGCGTCGACGGGCCGGACCGGCTGGCCCAGGTGCTGGGCGCGCGCACGGTGCTGGGCGGGGCGGCCTATGTCTCCGCCCTGATCGCCGAGCCGGGGGTGGTGCGCTACACCTCCGACATGTCGCGGATCGTGTTCGGCGAGCTGGATGGGCGGGTATCGGAGCGGGCAACCCGGCTGGCGGAGGCCTGTGTCGCCGCCGGCTTCGCCGCCGACGTCTCCGCCGATATCCGCGCCACCCTGTGGGAGAAGTTCGTCCTGCTCGCCACCAACGCGGCGCTGACCTCCGTGCTGCGCAAGCCGGCGGGCGAGATCTATCACGATGCCGAACTCTCCGGCATCGCCCGCAGCATGATGGAGGAGGTGGCCGCCCTGGCGGCGGCGGAGGGGATCGCCATCAATCCTGACACGGTGGAGCGCTCGATCGCCCTGACCCGCAGCTTTCCGCCCGGCATGTATGCGTCGATGTATCACGACCTGGCGCGCGGCCGGCGGATCGAAGCGGAGAGCCTGTCCGGCCTGGTCTCGCGACTGGGACGGGCCCGGGGCGTGCCGGTGCCGCTCCACACCATGGCCTGGGCCGCGCTGAAACCCTGGGTCAATGGCGGGTAGCGCCTGCTCCTCATCATAAAACACTCCCCGGCCTTGTGCCGGGGCGAGACAAAAGGCCAGATGGGCGCCGAACGGTTTATTTTGGCGCCCGTCGCATCCTTGACCTTGCCCCGGCACAAGGCCGGGGAGTGAAGTTTCTTAGAGGGAAATGAGCCTTACGCCATCTTCCGCCGGCCGCTTTCCTTGGCTCCTTCGTACAGGATGCCCTCGCGCCGCCGGAATGCGTCGCGGCAGCGCTCGATGTCCGACGGCGCGAACCCGCCCTTGGGCCGTCCCGCCAGCTCGAAATGGCCGTAGCGGTCCGCGCCCCGCGCCAGAACGGCGATCGTCTTGGTTCCCGAACTCTGCCGCATGCTCGGCTTGATGTAGCGCACGGCAAGTCCGATGCGGCGGTCGTCCGTCCGGTTCGGGTGTGAGGCGTGGAACATGCGGCCGTGATGCAGCGACATCTTGCCGGTCGGCAGGACGATGTTCACCGCGTCCTCGTCGTTCACGTCGACGGCGATCTCCTGGCCGCGGGTGAGCAGGTTGTCCGGGTCGAACGTGTCCTTGTGCGGCACGATCTGCTGCAGATGGCTGCCGGGCACGAAGCGCATGCAGCCGCTCTCGACCGTCGCCGGGGACAGCGCGACCCAGGCGGTGATCTGATCGGCGTCGTCGAGACCCCAATAGGTCAGATCCTGGTGCCAGGACACGAAGCTCTTGGTCTGCGGCTCCTTGATGAAGAACGAGCACCCCCAGACCAGCAGATCGTTACCCATGATCTCCGACACCGGGCCGGTCAGCGCCGGGTCGCGGACGATGTCGTAGAATTCCGGCAGGATCAGATGCGGCAGGCCCGTGACCATGGATTTCACTTCGGCGTCCGGTGCCGCGGCCTCTGCCTCCTCGAGGGTGCGCCGCAGGCTGATCGCCACATCCTCGGTCAGGGCGCGGATCGGATAGACGTAGCCGTCGCGCCGGAAGGCGTCGGCCAGGGAAGAGCGGATGCGAACGGAATGCGAAAGGACGGTCATGTTTCCTCCTGTCGGCCCCCCATTGTTTTTTTGAAGGCCTTGCCCGGATCTCCGCCCGGTGGCCGGCAGGGGGTGCGTCGGGATTATTGTTACACCACAGGTAGCGGCTGATAAGCCCGATCTTCGCGCGTCCGCGCGGCAGGGCTGAATCGCGGGCGGCTTGCCGCACTGCGAAATCCGTTGCGTTCCGCCCGTCGCAACGGCACTACACCGGGTAGGGAATCCGATGTCGGGGCTTGAATTCGCCGGCGCCGACATGACCTGTCACTGATGCATCGACCCGGGCAAGCGAATAGAATGAACATATTCAATTGGATGAAAGACGAGATTAAAGCTGTCCTGGAGAACATGGCTGTTCAGGAGGGCTGGCCCGAGGGGCTGCCGTTCGACCGCATCACCGCCGAGCCGCCGCGCGACGCCTCCCACGGCGATATCGCCACCAATGCCGCGATGGTGCTGGCGAAGCCGGTCGGCGCCAAGCCGCGCGCCATCGCCGAGCCCCTTGCCGAGGCGCTGAAGGGCCTGGACGCGGTCGACAGCGTCGAGGTCGCCGGCCCCGGGTTCATCAACATCCGCCTGTCGCCGTCGGTCTGGCAGACCCAGGTCGCCAAGATGCTGGAGGCGGGCACCGCCTACGGTTCCTCGGCCATGGGCGCCGGCCGCAAGGTGAATGTCGAATACGTCTCCGCCAACCCGACCGGCCCGCTGCACGCCGCCCATGCCCGTGGTGCGGTGTTCGGCGACGCCCTGGCCGCCCTGCTGGAGAAGGCCGGGTTCGAGGTGGCGCGCGAGTATTACATCAACGACGCCGGCGCCCAGGTGGATACGCTGGCCCGCTCCACCTACCTGCGCTACCGCGAGGCGCTGGGCGAGACGGTGACAATCCCGGACGGCCACTACCCCGGCGAATACCTGAAGGACGTGGGCAAGGCCATCGCCGAGCAGGACGGCGACAAGTGGCTGTCCGAGCCGGAAGACGCCTGGCTGGAGCCGATGCGCAGCTTCGCCATCAAGCTGATGATGGCCGATATCGAGAAGGATCTGATCGCACTCGGGATCCGCATGGACCGCTTCTCCTCCGAGCGTGCCCTGGTGGAGGACCGGGCCGTCGACCGGGTCCTGGCCAAGCTGGAAGCCGACGGGCTGGTCTACACCGGCGTGCTGGAACCGCCGAAGGGCAAGACCCCCGACGATTGGGAGCCGCGGCCGCAGCTTCTGTTCAAGGCGACCCAGTTCGGCGACGACGTCGACCGGCCGCTGAAGAAGTCGGACGGGTCGTGGACCTATTTCTCCAACGACATCGCCTATCACCTGGACAAGCTGGAGCGCGGCTTCCCCGAGATGATCGACGTCTGGGGCGCGGATCACGGCGGCTACGTGAAGCGCATGAAGGCGGCGGTCACCGCGATCACCGGCGGCAAGGGCGACCTGGACGTCAAGCTGTGCCAGCTCGTCCACCTGTTCGACGGCGGCAAGCCGGTGCGCATGTCGAAGCGCGCGGGCACCTTCGTGACCCTGGCCGACGTGCTGGAGGCCGTGGGGCCGGACGTGCTGCGGTTCATCATGCTGACCCGGCGCAACGACCAGACCCTGGAGTTCGATTACCAGAAGGTCAGCGAGCAGAGTCGGGACAATCCTGTGTTCTACGTGCAGTACGCCCATGCCCGGGCCTGTTCGGTGATTCGCAACGCCGGCGAGACGTTCGACGCGGAAACCCTCTCGGATGCCGCGCTGGCCAAGGCTTCCATGGGTTCCTTGACCGACCCGGACGAGATTGGTCTCATCAAACTGCTCGCGGGCTGGCCGCGCGTCGTGGAAAGCGCGGCGGAGGCGCACGAGCCGCATCGCGTCGCGTTCTATCTCGGTGACGTTGCCGCCGCGTTCCACGGCCTGTGGAACAAGGGCAGGGAAGATGCCCGGCTGCGCTTCATCCTGGAAGACGACTGCGATACGACCCTGGCCCGGATGGCCCTGGTGCGGGCGACGGCGACGGTGGTCGCGTCCGGTCTGGGGGTGATGGGCGTGACGCCGGTTGAGGAGCTGAGGGAATGAGCCAGGATGGCGACGGCCTGCACGCGGACGGATACGACCGTCCCGGTCCCCCGCCGGAACTGCGCGACCCGCCCCGCCGCTCGCGGGCGATCGGCGCGTTCCTGGCGACCTTCGCGCTCACGGCGTTCGCCGGGGTGGTCTGGTACGCCTATGACCGCGGGCTGCATGCCGGCAGCGAGGCGACCGCACCGCTGATCCAGGCCGATCCGTCGCCGATCAAGGTGCGTCCGGAGCAGCCGGGCGGCCTCGACGTGCCGAATCAGGACAAGCTGGTCTATGGCGCCCTGCGCCCGGGACAGGGCGAGGATTCCTCGGTCGAGCGGCTGCTGCCGCCGCCGGAGAAGCCGGCCGAACCGCCGGCTCCCGAGCCCGCCGCCGCGCCGGCGCCACAGCCGGGGGCGGCAGCGTCCGAAACGGCGTCCGGCACCGACGCACCGCCGCCGGCCGACGGCAATGCGGCCTCGACCACCGTGCCGATCCCGCCGCGCACGCCGCAATCGGCCCCGAGCACCGTTCAGGAAGGCTCCGGACAGACCACGACGCCGGGCACGCTGCAGCCGGTGCCGGCCCCGCAGCCGCAGGCCGGCGACATTCCACCGGCCAAGGCGCCCGAGCCTGCGACCACAGAGACCCAGGTGGCCGCCGCCGTGCCGCCGCCGGCGCCCGAGCCGAAGCCGGAACCGAAACCCGAGCCGGAAGCGAAGCCGACTCCGGCTCCCGCTCCGAAACCGGCCGCCAGCGGCAATTTCCGGGTGCAGCTCGGCGCCTTCCGCGACGAAGCCGCGGCCCGCAGCGAATGGAACCGCCTGACCAAGCGCTATCCGACCGTACTGGGCGGACTGGAACTGCGGATCCAGTCGGTCGATCTCGGCGCCGGCAAGGGCGTGTTCCATCGGATCCAGGGCGGCATGCTGAGCGAGGCTGCGGCGGAGAAGGCCTGCGCGTCCCTGAAGGCCCAGAACCAGGCCTGCCTGCTGGTCCGCCCGTAGCATGAGCCGGGCGATCGTCTTCGGCTGCGCCGGCACGGCGTTGAGCGACGAGGAGCGTGCGTTCTTCGCGGACGTCGATCCGTACGGCTTCATCCTGTTCGCCCGGAACATCGAGAGCCGCGAACAGGTCCGCGCCCTGGTGGGCGAATTGCGCGGCTGCGTCAGCCATCCCCACGCCCCGGTCCTGATCGACCAGGAGGGGGGACGGGTGCGCCGGATGCGCCCGCCGCACTGGCGCGACTATCTCGCCCCCGGCGTCTTTACCGATGCCTTTGCCACGAAGCCGCAGGAAGCGCTGGACGCCTTCGCCCTGTCGGCCGAGCTGATGGCGGCCGACCTCTACGAGATCGGCATCGACGTGGACTGCGTGCCGATGCTCGACGTGCGCCAGCCGGAATCCGACAAACAGGTGATCGGCGACCGGGCGCTGGGCGACGATCCGCAGACGGTCATCCGGCTCGGCGAGGCGATGGTCGCGGGGATCGAGCGGGCAGGGGTCTGCGGCGTGATCAAGCACATGCCCGGCCATGGCCGCTCGGTGGTCGACAGCCATCTGGACCTGCCCCGGATCGAGGCGTCGGCCGAGGAGCTGCGCGGAGTCGACTACGAACCCTTCCGGCATTTCGCCGACCGGGTGCCGTACGGCATGACCGGACATCTGCTCTACACCGCACTCGATGCGGACCGGCCTTCGACCCTGTCGCCGGCCGTGGTGCAGGACGTCATCCGCGGCGAGATCGGATTCGACGGGCTGCTGTTCACCGACGACATCTCCATGGGTGCGCTGTCGGAGGCCCGCGGCGGCGGTCCCATCGGCGACCGGTCGCGGCGATCGATCGAGGCCGGCTGCGACGTGCTCCTGCACTGCAACGGCGACATGACCGAGATGCGCGCGGTGGCCGAGGCGGTCGGCGCGCTCGACGGCGACGCGCTGCGCCGGGCGGACGTGGCCGACGCCCATCGGGCGAAGCTCGCCGCGGACCGGCGCCCGCTTGACGCCGACGCGCAGGCGGCCCGGCTGGAGGCGCTGCTGGCGGATCTGCGCGGATGATGGCGGATCTCGACATCGGCGGTTTCCTGATGAGCGCGTCGATCTGGGCGCTGCCGGTTCTGCTGGCGATCACCCTGCACGAGGCGGCGCACGGCTGGGCGGCGGCCAAGCTCGGCGATCCGACCGCCCGGCTGATGGGCCGGGTGACGCTGAATCCCTTCGCCCACGTGGATCTCGTCGGCACGGTCCTGATCCCGCTCGCCCTGCTGCTGATGAGCGCGCCGTTCCTGTTCGGCTATGCCAAGCCGGTGCCGGTGAACTTCTCCCGTCTGCGCAACCCGCGCCGCGACATGGCCCTGGTCGCCCTGGCCGGGCCGGCGTCCAACATCCTGCTGGCGGTTCTCGGCGCGCTGGCGTTCCACCTCGTGCCCCTGGTGCCCGACGTGGCCACCCTGTGGTCGGCGGAAATGCTGGAGCGGCTGGTGCTGCTGAACCTGATCCTGGCGGTGTTCAACATGCTGCCGATCCCGCCGCTGGACGGCGGCCGGATCCTGGTGTCGATCCTGCCGGACTGGGCGGCCTGGAAGGTCGCACGGCTGGAGCGTGCCGGACTCTTCATCGTCATCGGCGTGCTGTTCCTGCTACCGTATCTCGCCCACGAACTGGGGTATGATGTCGACATCGCCGGCGTGCTGATCTGGGTGCCGGTGGATTTCCTGATGTCGGTGATCGCGACCCTGACCGGTCACTGAGACCGGAAGCTGAGGAGGGGACGCGTCCCATTGGCGACCAGCGAACCGTTCGAGAGCGCGCAGCCTGACTACCGCCGGCCGGAGCCGGTGCAGCTCTCCCTGTTCCTCAACCTGGACGGATTCGAAGGCCCGATCGACGTGCTGCTGACCCTGGCGCGCGACCAGAAGGTCGACCTGCACCAGATCTCGATCCTGGCCCTGGCCGAACAGTACCTGCGGTTCGTCCAGCAGGCCCAGACGCTCAACCTCGAACTGGCCGCCGACTATCTGGTGATGGCCGCCTGGCTCGCCTATCTGAAGTCGCGGCTGCTGCTGCCGCCGGACGAGTCCGACGACGAGGAAATGGACCCCGCCGCCCTGGCCGAGGCCCTGCGGTTCCAGCTTCAGCGCCTGGAAGCGATGCAGGATGCCGGCCGCCGGTTGATGGGCCGGGCCCAGCTCGGCGTCGACGTCTTCGCCCGCGGCGCGCCGGAGAACATCGCCGCCCGGTCCCGCTCCGTCTACGACGTCACGCTTTACGACCTGCTGCGCGGCTACGGCGACCAGCATTCCCGGAAACAGCATCAGACCCTGCGCATCGCCGCGACCGATCTCTATGCGGTGGAGGACGCGGTGGAGCGGTTGGCGGCCTTCATCGGCCGGGTGCCGAAATGGCGCATGCTGTTCACCTTCCTGCCGGACGGGCTGCGCGGGTCGCTGCTGATCCGCTCTGCCCTGGCGTCGCACCTGGTTGCGGGGCTGCAGTTGGCGAAGGACGGGGCGGCGGAGCTGCGTCAGGACGAGACCTTCGGGCCGATCTGGCTGCGCTCGGCAGACGCACGGAAGGATTCCGCCTGATGGGCAAGGCGCCGAAGACCGACGACGAGGCCGAGCTTCCCGATCTTCTGGTCGACCCGGCCGAGCGGAACCGCTGGCTGCGATTCGTGGAGGCCCTGCTGTTCGCCAGCGCCGACCCGATCGACGAGGGCGAGTTGCGCCGCCGGGTGCCGGAGGAGATCAATGTCAGGCACCTGCTGAACGATCTGGCCGAGCACTATGCCGACCGGGGCGTGGTGCTGACCCGATCGGGAACCCGCTGGGCGTTCCGTACCGCCGTCGATCTTGGCCCGATGCTGCGCCACGAGCGGGCCCAGCGGCGCAAGCTGTCGCGGGCGGCGATCGAGACCCTGGCCATCATCGCCTATCACCAGCCCACCACCCGTGCGGAGATCGAGGAGATCCGCGGCGTCGCGCTGTCGAAGGGCACCATCGACACACTGTTGGAGGCCGGCTGGATCGCGCCGCGCGGCCGCCGCGAGACACCGGGACGTCCGCTGCAATGGGGCACGACCAACGCCTTCCTCGACCATTTCGGCCTGGAGTCGGTGAAGGAGTTGCCGGGGATCGAGGAACTGCGCGCCGCCGGCCTGCTGGATCGCCGCACGGGCGCCACCAGCATCGCCATGCAGCAGGAGGACCTGGAGGACGACGACGAGGAGGACGAGGACATCCAACTCGACTTCCTGCCCGACACCAACGATCCGGACGAGGGCGACCAGCCCTGACCGCGCCGCGCCTTGCCCTCGACCACCCCGATGGATATCTGTCTGCCATGACCGCCACAGCCCTTCAGTCTTCCGCGCCGGATCCGGCCCCGCAGCCGCGCGTTCCGCCGGCCCTCGCCATGACCGGCATCCGCCACGCCTATGGCGACGTGCAGGCGGTCGACGGGGTGGACGTGGCCGTGGCGCCGGGCGAGGTGGTGTGCCTGCTTGGACCGTCGGGCTGCGGCAAGACCACGATTCTGCGCCTGGCCGCCGGTCTGGAGGATCTGCAGGAGGGACGCGTCTCGCTCGACGGCAGGACTGTGGCGGGAGACGGAGCCAATCTGGCGCCGGAGAAGCGCGGCGTCGGGCTGGTGTTCCAGGATTATGCCCTGTTCCCGCATCTGGACGTGATGGGCAACGTGACCTTCGGGCTCACGGGCTGGCCCGCCGGCGACCGGATCGCCCGCGGTGTGGAAGTGCTGGAGATGGTCGGGCTCGCCGACATGGCGTCGGCCTATCCCCACGAGCTCTCCGGCGGCCAGCAGCAGCGGGTGGCGCTGGCCCGCGCGTTGGCGCCCAAACCCCGGGTCGTGCTGCTGGACGAGCCGTATTCCGGCCTGGACGCGCGGCTGCGCGACCGGGTGCGCGACGAGGTGCTGCATATCCTGAAATCCAGCGGGTCCGCCTGCCTGATGGTCACTCACGATTCCGAGGAGGCCATGTTCATGGCCGACCGGATCGCCGTCATGCGCAACGGGCGCATCGTTCAGCAGGGCAGCCCCGCGGATCTGTACTGCGCCCCGGCCGACGCCTTCGTGGCCGCCTTCTTCGGCGATGTGAACCTGATCGACGGGCAGGTGCGGGACGGGGAGGTCGACACCCTGGTCGGCCGGCTGCCGGCCCCCGGCCTCGCCGACGGTCAGCCGGTCTCGGTGGTGATCCGGCCGGAAGGGGTGCGGATCGAGACCCTCACCGACTCCTTCACCCGCGAGCCGCATGGCGAGGTCGAGCAGGCGCGGCTTCTGGGCAGGACCAGCCTGATCCACATGACCTTGCGCGGCGAGGGCCCGCGGATCGGCGAGGCGCTGCACCTGCACGCGCGGGTTCCCGGGGTATTTCTGCCCCGCCCGGGCGCCCGGGTCGTGATTTCGGTCGACCCGGCCCAGACCTTTGTGTTTCCTGCCCGAGACACCAATTAAGGGAACGGGCCGGAGTGCGTTGCCGCCCTTGGGGTTGGTCGTGTATGGTCCGCCCGAATTAATGGGCATGATCTGGCCGCAATCGACCGGTACGGTCGGAGAATCATCCCCGACTCGAATTTTGGGAGCGTTTCATGGGTAGCTTCAGCATCTGGCACTGGCTCGTCGTTCTGGCAGTCGTGCTCCTGCTGTTCGGCGGCAAAGGCAAGATTTCCAGCCTGATGGGTGACTTCGGCAAAGGCCTGAAGAACTTCAAGCAGGGCATGAAGTCCGAGGACGAGGAGGCCGAGCAGGCCAACAAGTCCGTCGCTGACGACAGCAGCGACAAGCAGGACGTGAACAAGACTTCCAATCAGACCGTCAAGAGCTGATCCCCGTTCGCCGCGGTCGCGTCCTGGTGACGCGACCGCGGATCTAAACGGGCGCAGCGAGGGCCGCCATGTTCGACCTTGGATGGCAGGAATTCATCCTGATCGCCATCATTACCGTGATCGTGGTCGGTCCCAAGGACCTGCCACGGGTTGTCCGCTCGATCAGCCAGTGGGTGCGCAAGGCGCGTTCCATGGCCCGGGAGTTCCAGAACAGCCTGGAAGAGGTCGCCCGAGAGGCCGAACTCGAGGACGTGCGCCGAGAGATGCAGTCGATCTCCAAGGAGGGGGTCGGCAAGAGCCTCGAAAAGCAGTTCGATCCGGACGGTTCGGTCCGCAGCACCGTCGAGGAGGCCCGCAAGTCGGCCAATACCGATGAGATCGAGGCCGATCTGAAGGCGCTGGACAGCGAAGCCAAGAGCGGCATGTCGAAATCCTCGTCCGCCCCCGCTCCGGCGGTCGAGACGGCGGATGACTACGCCGCCAAATCGGTGACTGCGGCGACGCCGAAGCCCGTTCCGACCTCTGATCCGGCCGCCGAGCCGGCATCCCCTCGGCCGAAAGCCGACAGCGCCGCCTCCGGACAGGGCTGACCCCGATGGCCGAAAGCTCCAACGACCCCGATTCCGAACTCGAGGGCGGCAAGATGCCGCTGCTGGACCATCTGGTCGAGCTTCGGACCCGGCTGATCTACGCGGTCGCCGCCTTCGTGGTGTGCTTCTTCCTCGGCTACTATCTCGCCGAGCCGATCTTCCGATTCCTGGTCGAGCCGCTGCACGAAATGTGGGCGGGTCAGGAGAACCGGCGGCTGATCTACACCGCCCTGCACGAGGCGTTCTTCACCTATATCAAGGTCGGTTTCTTCTTCGCCGCCTGCGTGTCCTTCCCGCTGGTGTCTATGCAGATCTGGCTGTTCATCGCCCCCGGTCTCTACAAGCATGAACGCCGCGCGTTCCTGCCGTTTCTGGTGGCCACGCCGGTGCTTTTCCTGCTCGGCGCGGCGATGGTCTACTACATCGTGATTCCGCTGGCCTGGCAGTTCTTCGCCAGTTTCGAGACCTCGGGCGTCGACGGTAACCTGGCGATGACCCTGGAGCCGAAGGTCGATCAGTACCTGTCCCTGGTCATGCGCCTGATCTTCGCCTTCGGCGTGGCGTTCGAGCTGCCGGTGCTGCTGATCCTGCTGGCCAAGGTCGGCATCGTCAGCGCCCAGGGGCTGCGGGATAAGCGCAAGTACGCCATCGTCGTCGCCTTCGTGGCCGCGGCGATTCTCACCCCGCCGGACGTCATCAGCCAGGTGCTGCTCGCGGTACCGATCATCCTGCTCTACGAGATTTCGATCTTCGTGGCGCAGTTCATCGAGAAGAAACGCGAAGAAGAGGCCGAGGCGGCGGAGAACGACGGCACGACACCCTAATCGCAAGGCTCTCTGGACCGAGTCCGGTGCCGCCGATATAACCGGCGGACCCGCAATCAGCCCGCAGAGCCGGTCATGCACGATATTCGCAGCATCCGCGACGACGCCGCCGCCTTCGACAAAGGTCTAGCCCGACGGGGCGTGGCGCCGTCCTCCGAAGCCATCCTGGCCAAGGACGCGGAATGGCGATCCGTGACCACCGAGCTGCAGACCGCCCAGCAGCGGCGCAACGAGGCCTCCAAGCAGATCGGCATGGCCAAGCGCAACGGCGAGGACGCCGGCGCGCTGATGGCCGAGGTGGCCGAGCTCAAGGACCGCATGGCCGAACTCGAGGAGGCCGAGCGCACGCTCGCCGCCGAGGTCGAGACGATGCTGGCGACCCTGCCGAATATTCCGGCCGACGATGTGCCGGACGGGCCGGACGAGAGCGCCAACGCCTTGGTCCGCACCGTCGGGAAGCCGCGCAGCTTCAATTTCCAGCCGAAGGACCATGTCGCCCTGGGCGAAGGCTTCGGCATGATGGATTTCGAGCTGGGCGCCAAGCTGGCCGGCTCCCGATTCGTTGTGCTGAAGAGCGATCTGGCCCGTCTGGAGCGGGCGATCGCGTCCTTCATGCTCGACACCCATACCGGCGAGTTCGGCTATACCGAGGTGATCCCGCCCTACATGGTGCGCGACGCCGCCGTGTTCGGCACCGGCCAGCTTCCGAAGTTCTCCGAGGACCTGTTCCAGACCACCGACGGCCGCTGGCTGATCCCGACCGCCGAAGTGCCGCTGACCAATCTGGTCGCCGACAGCATCGTGGAGGAGGAGGAGCTGCCCCTGCGCTTCACCGCCTACACCCCGTGCTTCCGCTCCGAGGCGGGGGCCGCCGGCCGCGACACCCGCGGCATGATCCGCCAGCACCAGTTCACGAAGGTCGAGCTGGTTTCCATCGTCCATCCCGACAAGTCGGACGAGGAGCTGGAGCGCATGACCAACTGTGCCGAGACCATCCTGCAGAAGCTAGGTCTGGCCTATCGGGTGATGAAGCTGTCCACCGGCGACATGGGCTTCACCGCCCGGCGTACCTACGACCTGGAGGTCTGGCTGCCGGGGCAGGACGAGGGCAAGGGGCAGTATCGCGAGATCTCGTCCTGCTCGACCTGCGGCCCGTTCCAGGCCCGTCGCATGAAGGGCCGGTTCAAGGCCAAGGGCGAGAAGAAGACCGATTTCGTCCACACGCTGAACGGCTCCGGCCTCGCCATCGGCCGCACCATGATCGCCATTCTGGAGACCTATCAGGAGCAGGACGGCTCGGTGACCATCCCCGACGTGCTGCGGCCCTATTTCGGCCGCGACCGCATAGAGCGCGCCGCATGACCCGTCGTCCGGTAGAGCTCGACGGCGCCCGCATCCTCGTCACCAACGACGACGGCTACGCGGCCGACGGCATCGCGGTGCTGACCCGCATCGCCCGCACCTTCAGCGACGATGTCTGGGTGGTGGCACCCGAGAGCAACCAGAGCGGCACCGGCCACTCCCTGACCCTGCTGCGGCCCCTGCGGCTGCGGCAGGTCGAGGAGAAGCGCTACGCCGTCGACGGCACGCCGACCGACTGCGTGCTGCTGGCGGTCCACGAGGTGCTGAAGGACCGCAAGCCGACCCTGGTGCTCTCCGGGATCAATCACGGCTATAATCTGGGCGAGGACGTGCGGTACTCCGGGACGATCTCGGCGGCGATGGAGGGGATGATGTTGGGCATTCCGGCGATCGCGCTCAGCCAGTTCGTCCCGCGCGAGGGCGAGGTTCCCTGGGACACCGCCGAGAACCACGCCCCCGACCTGATCCGGCGGCTCTGCGCCGGCGGCTGGCCGGCGGACACGGTGATCAGCGTCAACTTCCCGCCCTGCGGCCCGCACGAGGTCACCGGCATCCGGGCGACGGTGCAGGGCCGGCAGAAGACCGGCGACGAGGTGGTGCGCGGCACCGACCCCCGCGGCCGGCCGTATTTCTGGGTCGGCGCCATGCTCAAGGCCCGCGATGCCGAGCCGGGCACCGACATCGCCGCGGTCGCCGAGAACGCCATCTCGGTGACGCCGGTCGCCCTGGACGCGACCGACCGGGCGACCCTGGAGGAGCTCAAGGGAGCCTTTGGGTGAGCCACGACAAGGCCCGCAAGATCCGACTGATCATGGGGCTGCGCCGCGGCGGCATCACCGACGCGCGGGTGCTGGGCGCGCTGGAGCGCGTGCCCCGGGAACTGTTCGTCGATCCGGCCTTTCTCGACCAGGCCTGGGAGGATCGTGCCCTGCCGATCGCCCAGGGCCAGACCATCAGCCAACCCTTCGTCGTCGCCTTCATGACCCAGGCCCTGGAGCTGACCGACCGCACCAAGGTGCTGGAGATCGGAACCGGCTCCGGCTACCAGGCCGCCGTCCTGTCCAAGGTGGCCCGCCGGGTCTACACGGTGGAGCGGCACAAGGAGCTGATGGCCACCGCCGAGGCGCGCTTCGCCGAGATGAAGCTGCACAACCTCCACACCCGGATCGGCGACGGCTGGAAGGGCTGGCCCGAACAGGCGCCGTTCGAGGCGATCATCGTCACCGCCGCCGCCTCCAGGGTCCCCGAGGCGCTGCTGGATCAGTTGGGCGAGGGCGGGCGGCTGGTGATCCCGGTCGGCCGGTCCTCCGACGTGCAGAAGCTGATCCGCTACCGGCGCACCGCCGAGGGCATCGTCGAGGAGCCGCTGCTCGACGTGCGCTTCGTGCCGCTGGTGCCGGGCGAGGTTCGCTCCATCGCCGGGTGAGGGGTGTCGAGTCGGGAACCGTTCATCAGACCGAGCGTTAGAATATTCCGAGAGTAATTGGAATTCATTGAATAATTCGGCATTTGAGGGCATAAGGACGCTGTGTCACGATACTCGTCCTTTCCGCGGTTGCCGATGGGGGTGACGTGAAGCAGGCCGTTCTGATTGCGGTAGCCGCTCTGCTCCTGGCCGGATGCGCCATGAGCTCGGGTCCGCGCGCCCTCAACCAACCGCGCCAGTCCGCTTCCGCGTCCGCGGGTGTGCCGGCCAACGGCATCATCGTCGTGCGGCCCGGCGACACGGTGTACCAGATCTCCCAGCGCTACGGCGTCAGCCCGCGCGACATCATCGACGCCAACGGTCTGCGTCCGCCGTACCTGCTGCGGCCGGGCGACCAGATCCGCCTGCCGGCCAGCGTCGTTCACGTGGTCCGCTCCGGCGACACGGTCTCCGAGATCGCCGAGCGCTACGGCATGTCGATGCGCTCCCTCGTGGTCGCCAACAACCTGCGGCCGCCCTACACTATAAGGGTGGGCGACCGGCTGCGGCTGCCGGGCGGTTCCGACGCGCCGAGCGGCGGGAGCGAGGTGACCGTCGCCGCCCGCCAGCCGAAATCCGCGCCTCAGCCGCCGGTAACCGCCAGCGACGTGCCCGCTCCCGGCACCGACCGCAGCAAGCCGTGGAGCGGCGGCGGCCAGCTTCATTTCCCGGTCGCCGGGTCCGGCGGGCAGAGCGCGCCCGTCACTGCCGCCCCCGGCAAGCCGGTGCCAGAGCCCCGCCCTGTGATGGTGGCCGGCAACGAACCGGCGGGCCAGGCGCCGCAGACCGTCGCCGCCAGCCGTCCGCTCACTCCGACCGAGACCCGTGCCGTCCTGCTGACCCCGCCGGCCAAGACCGGCCGCGGTTTCACCTGGCCGGTCAAGGGCCGGGTGATCTCCGGCTTCGGGCCGCGCGAGGGAGGGCTGCATAACGACGGGATCAACATCCTGGCGCCGGCCGGCTCCGAAGTGCGGGCGGCGGAGAACGGCATCGTGGTCTATGCCGGCAACGAGCTGCGCGGGTTCGGCAACCTGCTGCTGGTCAAGCACGACGACGGCTACACCACCGCCTATGCCCATGCGGACCAGCTTCTGGTCGGCCGCGGCGATCAGGTACAGCGCGGCCAGGTGATCGCCACGGTGGGCCAGACAGGCAACGTCTCCCAGCCCCAGCTTCATTTCGAGATCCGCAAGGGTCCGCGCCCCGTCGATCCGCGCAAGCAGTTGCCGCCGGCGCAGGTCTCGATGCTGGAAACCGACTGAGATGACGCCCGAGGAGTTCCGCCGGCACGCCCATTCCATGGTCGACTGGATGGCGGATTTTCTGGAAGGGGTGGAGCAGTTCCCGGTCCGCGCCCAGACCCGGCCGGGAGAGATCGCCGCCCGGCTGCCCGACGCGCCGCCGGAGAAGGGCGAGGCGATGGAGACGATCTTCGCCGACTTCCAGCGCGACGTGCTGCCCGGCATCACCCATTGGCAGCATCCGCGCTTCTTCGCTTATTTCCCGGCCAATTCCAGCCCTCCCTCGGTCCTGGCCGAGATGCTGACGGCCACGCTCGGCGCCCAATGCATGCTGTGGCAGACCAGCCCGGCAGCGACGGAGATGGAGACCAAGGTCCTCGACTGGCTGCGCCAGATGGTCGGCATGCCGGAGGGCTTCACCGGGGTGATCCAGGACAGCGCCTCCAGCGCGATCCTCGCCGCCATCCTGACCGCGCGGGAGAAGGCGACCGGCTGGGGCGTGAACGCCGAGGGGTTGAAGGCGCATCCGCCCCTGGCCGTCTACACCTCCGAGCAGACCCATTCGGCGACCGAGAAGAACGTGAAGATCGCGGGCCTGGGTCTCGCCGGCTTCCGCAAGATCCCGGTGGACGAGACGTTCCGCCTGCGGGTGGACGCCCTGGAAAAAGCGATCGAGGCCGATCTTGCCGCCGGGATCCGGCCGGCCTGCGTGGTGGCGTCCGTCGGCGGGACCGGGGTGGGGGCGGTCGATCCGCTGCGGGCGATCGGCGAGCTGTGCCGGCGTCACGGCATCTTCCTGCATGTGGACGCCGCCTGGGCCGGCAGCGCGCTGGTCTGTCCCGAGCACCGCTGGATGTTCGACGGCATCGAGCTGGCCGACAGCGTGGTCTTCAACCCGCACAAATGGCTGCTGACGAATTTCGATTGCTCGGCCCATTACGTGAAGGATCCGGACGCCCTGATCCGCACCTTTTCGATCCTGCCGGAGTTCCTGAAGAGCCGCGAGGCGGATGCGGTCATCGACTACCGCGACTGGGGCG
Organism: Thalassobaculum sp. OXR-137; assembly: GCF_034377285.1. Lineage (NCBI taxonomy): Bacteria > Pseudomonadati > Pseudomonadota > Alphaproteobacteria > Rhodospirillales > Thalassobaculaceae > Thalassobaculum > Thalassobaculum sp. OXR-137. Next base: position 3,731,775 of record NZ_CP139715.1, read on the forward strand.
TGCCGCTGGGGCGCCGGTTCCGGGCGCTGAAGCTGTGGTTCGTAATCCGCAGCTACGGGGTGGAGGGGCTGCAGGCGATCATCCGCGAACATGTGCGCCTGGGCGGGCTGTTCGCGGGCTGGGTCGAGGCCGATCCAGATTTCGAGATCATGGCACCGCCGGTGCTGTCGCTGATCAATTTCCGTTACCGCCCGCGCGGGGTGGACGACGAGGCCGAGCTGGACCAGCTGAACGAGGCGCTGCTGCACCGGATCAACGACGACGGCCGCATCTACCTGACCCAGAACCGGGTGGGTGGCCGCTACGTGATCCGCATGTCCATCGGCCAGACCCGCACCGAACAGCGCCACGTGGAAGAGGGCTGGGCGGTGATCCGGGAACTGGCGGGCGCGTGATTTCCAATACATCCGACTTCCTGGACGGCCCGAAGGGCTGATCCAGGACCCTATGACTGGCGTCTCAGTTACGATCCTGGATCAGGTCCAGGAAGTCGGTGATAGGGCGCGACTTGGCGGGAAGAGCAGATCCCGCCCCCTTCAATAGTCCCGCGACCAGTGCATCATCGGCGGCGGGGGCAGGTTGGGGCCGTAGAGGCTCCACTGGGCCTCCACCACCGGCGCCGTCACGCCGCCATAGGCCGCCAGGGCGCGGTCGACGATCTCCGGCTTGTACGGCGTCTGCTCCACGTTCAGCAGGTTGCTCGACCGGGTCCAGTCGAAGGCGAAATGCCCCAGCGCGGTCACCTGACCGGCCGGCACGGTGATGATCCAGGCCTGGTTTTCCACCCCGCGCGGGCCGTTCTTGACCTGGAAGCGTTCGCCTTCGGTCACGGTGACCCGCTCGGTGCGCCAGCCGCCGTTCCAGCCATGATGGAACCAGTAGGGGTGCGGGCTGCGGCGATAGTCGTGATAGCCGAAGCCGCTGCGGTAGGACGGACGGTATTCCTCGCCGCGGGCGGTGACGATGGCCGCCTCGCTGATCAGGTAGCGGCCCGGCGCCACCAGCAGCACCGTCGCCGCGTCGTCGTTCGACACCTTGAAGCGGATCGGCAGCTCGCGGTCGCTGGAGGTCAGCAAGCGGTCGCTGCCGTCGGCCAATCGGGTGAAGGTGAGGGTGCCGTCGCGCTGTCCGGCGCTGATGCCGACCAGGACCAGGGCCCGCGGGTCGCCGGGGCCGAAGGCGATCTCCGGCGGCGCCACCTGGCGCCCGGCGCAGCCCGCCAGCACCAGCAGCAGCGCCACCAGGGTAACGGCGAGAGCGGGGCGTCCGCCCAGGGGCAGGGTGCGGCGCGCTTGTATCGCGTGCGCCATGGCGACGTCTCCTTAATCCACCGGCAGGTATCGGATAACGCGGGAGCGCCCGATATCCGTCGCCGGTTATATGGGGATCAGAACAACCATGCCCAGAGCAGGGGTAACAGGATCGCGGTCGCCAGCGCGTTCAGCCCCATGGCGAGCCCGGCGAAGGCGCCGGCGACCTCGTTGACCTGCATCGCGCGGGCGGTGCCGATGCCGTGGCCGCCGACCCCGATGGCCAGCCCCCGGGCGCGCCAGTCTCGGACCCGCAGCAGGTTCAGCAGGATCGGCCCCAGGGTGGCGCCGAGCACACCGGTGAGGATGACCAGCACGGCGGTCAGGGACGGCAGGCCGCCCAGCTTCTCAGAAATACCCATGGCGATCGGCGTGGTCACCGATTTCGGCGCGATGGAGGCGACCACCTGCGGGCTCGCGCCCAGCGCCCAGGCGATGGCGGCGGCACTGCCGGCGGCCGACAGCGAGCCGAGGAGAAGCGCACTCAGGAGCGACACCACCGAACGCCGCACCCGCTCGATCTGGTTATACAGCGGGATGGCGAGCGCCACGGTCGCCGGCCCGAGCAGGAAATGGACGAATTGCGCGCCCTCGAAATAGGTCGCGTAGTCGGTATCGGTGACCACCAGCACGGTCACCAGGATCAGCACGGCGATCAGCACCGGGTTCAGCAGCGGATGCAGGTTGAAGCGCCGGTACAGCCGCGCGCCGATCAGATAGGCGACCAGGGTCAGCGTCAGGTGGAGCAGGGGGCTGGAGGAGAGATAGACCCAGATGCCGCCGAGATCGGTCATGGCGCATCCGATCCCTTGTTCCCGGTCAGCTTCTCGAAGCCGACCATGGCCAGGGCGGTGACCCCGACGGCGATCAGCGTGCTCAGCACCAGGGACACGCCGATCGGCAGCAAAGCGTCGCGGATCAGCGCGACATGCAGCAGAACCCCGGTGCCGGCGGGCACGAACAGCAGCGAGAGATTGGACAGCAGCCCGGTCGCGGTCTGCTGCAGCGGGGCGGGGACTCCCCGACGGACGCAGAGACCGAGGAACAGCAGCACCATCCCGACCACCGGGCCGGGCACCGGGATTGCGAAATAGGCCACGATCACCTCGCCCACGAGCTGGCAGGCGAGCAGGAGGGTCAGGCTTTCGAGCATGGTCCCTCCCCGGGTGGGTGCGTCAGGCCACTTTCTTGCCGAATTCGCCGGCGAGGTCCTGGATGAACTGCCAGGCGACGCGGCCTGACCGGGAGCCGCGGGTGACCGACCATTCGCGGGCGCGGGCGATCAGCTCGTCGCCGCTCAGCGGAATGTCGTAGGCCGCCACATAGCCCTCAATCATGGCGAAATAGGTGTCCTGGTCGCAGGTGTGGAAGCCGAGCCACAGCCCGAAGCGGTCGGACAGGGAGACCTTCTCCTCGACCGCTTCCGACGGGTTGATCGCCGTGGAGCGCTCGTTCTCGATCATATCGCGGGCCATCAGGTGGCGCCGGTTGGAGGTGGCGTAGAACAGCACGTTGTCCGGCCGGCCCTCGATGCCCCCGTCCAGCACCGCCTTCAGCGACTTGTAGGCGTTGTCCTGATGGTCGAAGGACAGGTCGTCGCAGAACACGATGGCCCGGCGGTCCCCCTCGCGCAGCACGTTCAGCAGGCGCGGCAGGCTCTCCATGTCCTCGCGGTGCATCTCCACCAGGGCAAGCGCGCCGGGGGTCTCGGCGTTGATCTCGGCATGGATCGCCTTGACCAGGGAGGACTTGCCCATGCCGCGGGCGCCCCAGAGCAGGGCGTTGTTGGCCGGGAAGCCCCTGGCGAAGCGCTGGGTGTTCTCCAGCAGGGTCTTGCGCTGCAGCTCCACGCCCTTGAGCAGGTTCATGTCGACCCGGTTGATCTTCTTGACCGGATCGAGACGGCCGTGCTCGGCATTCCAGATGAAGCCGTCGGCGGCATGGATGTCGCTCGGCACCGGCGGCGGCGGCGCGAGGCGGTCCAGCGCGTCGGCGATGCGGGTCAGCAGGGCGTGGGTGTCGGCATCAAGGCTCATCGGTCGCGGTCCGGTTTGTGAAGGCCAGGGCGGCACCGATCGCGGCGCCAGACAGGCCCGCGCCGACGCCCCTGAAGGCACCGGGGCGCGGCCGGAGATCCGACCATGCGCGCGCGGGAGCGCCGGACGTTACCGGCGCCCGCATCTACGGTCAATCGGACCTCTGCCGTGCAGCCATCTTTGGCCGGGCTAGAAGAAGCCGAACCAGCTCTCCTGTAGCTGGTCGGCCTGAACCCCGACGAGGCGGACGTAGAAGTCGTCGCCGAGGTTGATCTCGGTGTTGCCGTCGACGGTCCGCGCATTGGCAAGCAGTTCGGCAAAGGTGTCGATCTGCGTGCCGTTGGCGTTGGCCTGGATCTGGATCTGGTCGCCGGAGACGGCGTCGAAGTCGAGGATGACGTCGTAGCCGTTGTTCTGCTCGATCACGAACCGGTCCGCCCCGTCGCCACCGTAGAGATAATCGACGCCTTCGCCGCCATAGAGGCTGTCGTCGCCGGTACCGCCCGACAGAGTGTCGGCCGCGCCGTCCGTGCTGGCCTTGCCGCCGTAGAGCGCATCGTCGCCGTCGCCGCCGACGATGCTGTCATCGCCGGTGCCGCCATACAGGCCGTCATTGTCGGCGCCGCCGGCCAGGGTGTCGTTGCCGAAATTGCCGTACAGGATGTCCGACGCGGCATTGCCGTTGACCACGTCGTTGTCCTGTCCGCCATACAGGGTGTCGGTGCCCTGGCCGCCGAACATGGTGTCGTCGGCCTGGTTCCCGTACAGCACGTCGTCGGCGCCGTTGCCGTAGAGCACGTCGATGCCGCCGCCGCCGAAGGCGGTGTCGTTGTCGGCTCCGAGCTCGAGACGCTGGTTGTTCTCGTCGCCGGTCAGGAAGTTGCTGCCCAGGCCGCCGGCGACGGTCGCCGTCCCGATCACCGAGGCGAATTCGATATTGTCCAGATGGATCGTGGATCCGGTCGGCAGGGAGCGCATGTCGACGACGAACGCCTCCGTCTGACCGGTCCCGCCTGTGCCGGTCAGGAAGATCGGCGTTGCCAGGGTCGTGTCCGTTGTTGTCGGCACGATGGTGCGCACATCCAACGTCGCGCTGTCGCCCAGGCGGTTCAGATAGGTCTGGGCATGGGATGTCAGGACGCTTCCGTCCGGAGCTTGGCGCGAATCGATGGACTGGATCAGCGTGTCCAGGGCGGCGCTCTTGGTCTGGGCGACCTGCGGGCCCTCGGAGGTCACGGCCGTCAGACGAGGCAGGATGGCGGTGACGACGTTGCCGTTGTTACCGGTATTCTGTAGCAGCGCAGCGGTCGCGCCGGTGTTGCCGGTGTTGCTGAGGGTCTCGGCTTCAGTGAATGTCGCCACTGTCGGCGTGGCCGGTGTGATGACGACCGTGTTCGGGGTCGAGGTGTCGACGGTTCCGCCGCCCCCAGATCCGCCGGACGTCGCGGCCGCGGTATAGGTGATGGTGGTGTTAGTCCCGTCATAGGTGGCGCTGAAGGTGCCGGTGGTCGCGGTGATACCGGTCAGGGTGATTTCCTGCCCGCCGCCAAGGGAGAGCGTGCCCGACGTCGCGGTGCCGTTGAGAGACGAGAGGTCCGAACTCTTAATGACGATCTGATCCTCAGCCGAGAAGTCGCTGATCGTATCGCCGTTGAATTCGGAAGTATTCCCGAGGAAGACGTCGGCGTCGGTGCCGCCGATGAGGAGGTCGACATCCGCTCCGCCGCTCATCGTATCGGCACCGGCGCCGCCCGAAAGCGTGTCGGCCTGCGCCATCCCGAGCAGAAGGTCGCTCCCCTCGCCACCCCGAATGACATCCGTGCCGCTGCCGCCGGAATGGGTGTCGTTGCCCTCGCCGCCATAGAGCGTGTCCGCACCGTCGCCGCCCGAGATCGTGTCGTCGCCCACACCGCCGGACAGGACGTCATCACCCTTCTGGCCCCAGATCCAGTCCTTGCCGGCGCCGCCACGGGCCACGTCGTTGCCGGAACTGCTCATCAGCGTATCGTTGCCGGCGCCGCCGGAGAGGGTGTCGTCGCCTTCGCCGCCGGATACCCCGTCGTTGCCGTCGCCGCCGAACAGAGAGTCGTCGCCGGCCGCGCCATACAGGAAGTCGTTGTCGGCGCCGCCGTAGATGGTGTCAGCGCCGTCGCCGCCCGAGAGCGTGTCGTTGCCGCCGCCGCCGGAGATGACATCGTCGCCCGCTCTGCCGGAGACCGTGTCGTTGCCATCGCCGGTCGAGATCGTATCCGCCAGCGCGCCGCCAATGATCGTATCGCGGCCACCGCCCGTCGTGATCGCAAAGTGGCCGTCTGATTCGGCCGAGCCGTTCCAATTCACGTTCGAACTCGACGCGCTCGCGTCGACGGTGAGCGTGAGACCGGTCGCAACAGAGGCATCGTTGGTGGTGATGGCCTGAACACCGGTGGTGATGTTGACCCGCTCGATATTGACGAGTGCCGTTGCGCCCAACGTCACCGTCTGCGCGGCAGAAATGGTCAGCGTGTCGTTGCCGGCGCCGCCGTCCAAAGAATCGTTCGGGTTCCAGCTGTTGGAGATTGACGCGATGAACTCGTCATCGCCGATACCCGGATTCAGGTTGTCGTCCGCGAGCGTCAGGTTGACCTGGGCCAGCAATCCCCGCCAGGCGGTCCGGGACGCCGGCGAAAAGGCGACGGCGACGGACGAGTGATCGAAGGCGTTCCAATCGCCTCCCAGGACGGCCGACCCGACCGGGCCGGTGGCGGTGACCACCTGAACGCCCAGCCGCGCCGACAGGTGGTCGACGAACCGACGTCCCTCGGCCGCGGCGCCCAGCGAGCAGCCATAGATCATCACGGCCGCCGACGGATCCATTGCGTTGGCGATCGTGTCCAACGCAATGGATCCGTCGAGGGTCGCCGAGTCGATCCGCTCGCCGGCGAGATGCAGCGCGCCCGGCTCGCCATGGGCCAGCACATGCAGCCCCTGCAGACCGGTCTCTCTCGTCGCCAGATGGCGGGCGATCTGGCCGAGGCCATCGCCGGCCGCGCTCAGATACAGAATCTCGATCCCGTCTCTTGCACCGGCGAGCAACGCGCCGACGTCTTCAACCCCGGGATCGACCACGAGCAACTCGGACGCCTGGAGCGTCCCGGTGATCGATTCCTTGATGATCTCCGTCCCGGAGGTCGTCGTCGTGCTCATGCTGGTAACTCCATCGAACTCGATGCTGCGGTGAGGCTTTATCTGGGGGATATGAGTAAAATTCTTCTTAACCAGATCGGCAGTGTGATCGCAATGTCGATCACTACCGTAACTGTCTGAACAAATTCCTAATTTTCCGGTTCAAAATTATTTGATTCCGGGAAAATCCACGACCGGCATAGGGGAAAAATAGCAAAGCGCCATCTCGCACATCTTTTCCGCTTAAATGATGGGGTTTTAGAGGGCTAAGGGGTGTGGGCGGGACGATCGACCCCCGCAGGCGTTGGTAATCTCGCCGAGCCATGCTTTCGATCGCGGGGCGGTCGGCCGGGGACCGGGTCCGGCGCCGCCGCGCCGTTGCATTTCATGCCTCCGTCGGTATAGTCCCGCCACTTCGCGCCCCCATATATGGCGGGATAAACGAGAGCGGATGCGGTCCGCGGGAGATTTCACATGCTCATTTCGACAGCTCACGCGCAGTCTCTCGGCGGCGGCGGTGGCGATTTCGTCATCCAGCTCCTGCCGTTGGTCCTGATCTTTGTGGTCTTCTACTTCCTGCTGATTCGCCCGCAGCAAAAGCGGATGAAGCAGCACAAGGAAATGCTGGCGAACGTGCGCCGCGGCGACCGGATCGTCGGAAATGGCGGCCTGATGGGTACCGTGACCAAGGTCAGCGACGACGACGACACCCTGACGGTGGAGATCGCCGAGGGTGTCCGCGTCCAGATGCTGCGCTCCATGCTGGCCGAGGTCCGCGGCAAGGGCGAGCCGGTCAGCAAGCCGCCGAAGAAGAAGGCTTCCAAGGCCGAGGACGAAGCCGCTCCGGCTGCCGCTAACCAGAGCGCGGTGACCGACGGGGACGAGACGGTCAAATCCTGATCCGCGTATCGACAGATCCAGCCCGAGCCCGGCGGAGACCCTGCCCATGATGCAGTTCGAAACCTGGAAGACGATCCTCGTTGCGTTCGTCTGCCTGGCGGGGCTGGCCTATGCCGCCCCGAACCTTATGGAGAAGGGTATCGGCGACGACCTCCCGGTCGGCGTGCCGGGTAAGCAGATCAGCCTCGGGCTCGACCTCCAGGGCGGGTCCTATCTCCTGCTGGAGGTCGAGGCCGACGTCGTCGTGCAGGAACGGCTCGAGGCCATCGTCGACGGCGCCCGCCGGGCGCTGCGCGAGGCGAAGATCGGTTATGTGGGGCTGGGCGTCGAGCAGGGGGCCGCCGCCTTCACCGTTCGCGAGACGGCCGATCTGGAGCGTGCCCGCGACATCGCCGCAGACCTGGACGAGGACGCGACGGTCACCGTCGACGGCGACCGCGTGTCTCTGTCCATGGGCGAGGACGCGATCCGGCAAATCAAGATTAATGCGGTCCAGCAGTCGATCGAGATCGTGCGCCGCCGCGTCGACGAGACCGGCACCCGCGAGCCGCTTATCCAGCGCCAGGGCATCGACCGCATCCTGATCCAGCTTCCGGGCATCGACGACCCGCAGCGCATCAAGGAACTGATCGGCCAGACCGCCAAGCTGACCTTCCATCTGGTGTCCATCGGGGCCGACACCAACCGCCCGCCGCCGGGGGCGCGGACCCTGCCGATGCTGGAAGGCGGCAATATCGTCATTCAGCGCCGGGTGATGGTCAGCGGCGAAAACCTGGTCGATGCCCAGCCGTCCTTCGATCAGAACAGCCAGCCCGTCGTGACAATCCGGTTCGACAGTGCCGGCGGCCAGCGGTTCGGCCGCGCGACCTCGGAGAATGTGGGCAAACCTTTCGCCATCGTGCTCGACGGCAAGGTGATCTCGGCACCGGTCATCCGCGAGCCGATCCTCGGCGGATCAGCGCAGATCAGCGGCCGTTTCTCCGTTCAGGAAGCCCAGGACCTGGCCCTGCTGCTGAGGGCCGGCGCTCTGCCGGCACCGCTGACAGTGCTGGAGGAGCGCTCGGTCGGTCCGGGCCTCGGGGCTGATTCCATCGCCGCCGGCGAGATCGCCGCCGTCATCGGCCTGGTGCTCGTCGTCGGTTTCATGATCCTGAGCTACGGCCTGTTCGGCATCTTCGCCAACATCGCCCTGTTCGTGAATATCGTCCTGATCATGGGCGCCCTTTCGGCGATGCAGGCGACCCTGACCCTGCCGGGCATCGCGGGCATCGTGCTCACCATCGGCATGGCGGTCGACGCCAACGTCCTGATCTTCGAGCGGGTGCGCGACGAGATCGGAGCCGGACGCTCTCCGCTGAATGCGTTGGACGCCGGCTACAGCCGCGCGCTGACCACCATCGTCGACAGCAACCTGACGACCCTGTTCGCCGCGGTGTTCCTCTTCGCCCTGGGCTCCGGCCCGGTGAAGGGCTTCGCCGTCACGCTCGGCATCGGAATCGTCACGTCGATGTTCACCGCCATCATGGTCACCCGGTTGTTCGTCGCCCTCTGGGCGCGCCGCAGCCGCCCGACCAGCCTGCCGATCTGAGGGGAGAGAAAACATGAAGCCGCTCCGCCTCATCCCGCGGGACACCAAGGTTCCTTTCGTCAAGTTCCGGATCGCCGCCTTTGCCCTGTCCGCCCTGCTGGTCGTCGGCTCGATCGCCGCGGTCCTCGGGATCGGTCTGAATTTCGGCATCGACTTCAAGGGCGGGACCCTGATCGAGATCCAGACCAGTGAGCCGGCCGACATCGCCCAGATGCGTTCCGACCTGAACGCGCTCGGTCTGGGCGAGGTCAGCCTGCAGGAGTTCGGGTCGGACCGGGACGTCCTGATCCGCATCCAGCGCCAAGAAGGCGAGGAAGCTGAGCAGATCAAGGCGATCGAGGTGGTGCGCAACGCCCTGCCGTCCGATGTCGAGTTCCGCCGCACCGAGTTCGTCGGCCCGACCGTCGGCCAGGAGCTGATCGAGGCCGGCATCCTCGCGGTCGGTCTCGCGCTGCTGTCGATCCTGATCTACATCTGGTTCCGCTTCGAATGGCAGTTCGGAGTCGGCGCCATCGTCGCGCTGAGCCACGACATCATCTCGACCCTCGGCCTGTTCGCGCTGATCCAGCACGAGTTCAACCTGGCGACCGTCGCCGCGGTGCTCACCATCGCCGGCTACTCGATCAACGACACCGTGGTGGTCTACGACCGGGTGCGCGAGAACCTGCGGCGCTACAAGACCATGCCGCTGGGCGAGCTGCTTGAGCTGTCGATCAACGACACCCTGTCGCGTACCACCATGACCTCCCTGACCACGCTGCTGGCGCTGGCTGCGATCTACTTCTTCGGCGGCGCGGTGCTGGCCGATTTTGCCCTGGCGATGATCTGGGGCATCGTGGTCGGTACCTATTCGTCGATCTTCATCGCGGTGCCGCTGCTGCTCTACACGGGCCTGCGGCGGGGCGACGGCGATGCCGACGATGAGAGCATGCTGCCGGAATATGAGCGGACGGTGAAGAACGGGAGCTAGGCATGGTCGATATCACGCCGATGGTCGCCCAGGGCGTGCAGATCATCCACGGCTACGGCGACGGCAGGTTTCGGGTCGGCGACGTGAGCCATACCGGCCCGATCCTGGTCCGGCCGGAAAACACCCTGGGGTGGGATGTGGATCCGGAGGCTAATCTGGCCGCGCTGGACCTCGCCACGCTCGGGCCGATCCTGGAGGCGGAGCCGCGCTTCGACATTCTGCTGATCGGCACCGGGACGAAGCAGGTCTTCCTGCCGCCGGCCCTGCGCCGCGATATTCGGGACAAGGGGCCGGTTGCCGAGGTCATGGACACCGGTGCCGCCTGCCGCACCTTCAACCTGCTCCTGGCCGAAGGCCGGCGGGTCGCGGCGGCACTGCTGCCGGTTGTGTGACCGCCAAGCGGGTCGGCCATTCACATCCGCCCCGGGGCTCCTGGCTGTGGATAGTGGGGAAAAGCCGGAAACCCTCGGTGTCCCAAACGGTTCGGACAGCCGATGGACGGGAGCGTTCGGGGTATCCTTTGCGGATCCTTTGCGTTTCGTCCGCACCGGCACCGACGCTAGGATGACCGACCGCCATCCGGGCGGAAAGCGAGGGTTTCCGTGATGAATTTCGATACGCCGAGCGATCTGATCCCGTCGGGCGAGGGCGGGCGCGGCCAATGGGCCAAGCCGACCACCGGCGTCCTGCCGTATCAGGAAATCGAGCGGATGATCGCGGACGGCCAGATCAAGGGCGCCGTCCCGGTCGATCCGTCCCAGATCCAGCCGGCCAGTCTCGACCTGCGCCTGGGTCCCAAGGCCTACCGCGTGCGGGCAAGCTTCCTGCCGGGCCAGGGCGGCACGGTGATGGAGAAGATCGACCAGCTCGACGGGCGCCCGGAACTGGACCTGACGAACGGCGCCGCCCTGGAGCGCGGCTGCGTCTATGTCATCGAGCTGCTGGAGAGCCTGAACCTGCCCCACGACGTGGAGGCGCTGGCCAATCCGAAGAGCTCCACGGGCCGTCTCGACATCCTCACCCGCCTGATCACCGACGGCGGCACCGCCTTCGACCGGATCGAGCGGGGCTACAAGGGCAAGCTGTACCTGGAGGTCGTGCCGCTGTCGTTCAGCGTGGTGGTCAGCCAGGGCTCGCGGCTGAACCAGCTCCGCTTCCAGCGCGGCGCCAGCGCGCTCTCCGCCAAGGAGGTGCGCGAGCGTCACGCGCTCGGTCATTTCGCCCGGGTGGCCGAGGGCGACACCCTGATCCCGCCGCGCGACACGCTGGTGCCGTTCTCCATCGACCTGCAGGGCGCGGGCAAGGGGGCGATCGTCGGCTACAAGGCCCGCAAGAACGCCCGCAAGATCGACGTGGACCGCCCGCGGTCCTATCCGGTCGCCGAGTTCTGGGAGCCGCTGATGTGGGACCAGGGCCGGCTGATCCTGGAGAAGGACGAGTTCTACATCCTGGCCACCCGCGAGGAGGTGGCCGTTCCCCCCGACCTCGCCGCCGAGATGCTGCCCTTCGACAGCCAGTCCGGCGAGTTCCGCGTGCACTACGCCGGGTTCTTCGATCCGGGCTTCGGCTGGGTCGAGGGCAAGGCCCAGGGCAGCCGGGCGGTGCTGGAGGTGCGCTCCTATGGCGTGCCCTTCACCCTGGAGCACGGTCAGATCGTCGGTTGGCTCGACTACCGCCGGATCGCCAACGGTCAGACCGACATGGTCTATGGCGAGGCGATCAAGTCGAACTACCAGGGCCAGGGCATCGCGCTGGCCAAGCACTTCATCCCCGAATCCGGCGGCTGAGGCCGACGTTCGGCCCGATGACCGACGCGACCCTGGCATCACACCTGGCGGCCTGTGCGGAGATCGTGCGCCGGCACGACCGCGAGCGCTACCTGGTCTCGCTCTTCGCCGCCCCGGAGCAGCGCGACGGCCTGTTCGCCGTGCTCGCCGCCAATCATGAGATCGCGAAGATCGCGGAGGTGGTGAGCGACCCGACCATCGGCCTGATCCGGCTGCAATGGTGGCGGGAGGCCTTCGACGGGATCGAAGCGGGGACCCCGCGCGCCCATGAGGTGGTGCTCCCGCTATCTCAGGTCGCGGAGCGGCATCCCGAGTTGCTGTCGGATCTGCGCCGGGTGGTCGATGCCCGCGAGGGCGACCTGTCGGAAGAGCCGGCGGCGGATCTGGACGCGCTGGAGGACTACGCCGCGGCGACGGGGGGAGAGGTAACGGCGGCGATGGCGCGCGTGTTGGGGGCCGATACGGAAATGGCCCGGAACGTGGGGACCGCCTGGGCGCTGATTGGGCTCGTCCGTGCCATGCCGGTATTGCTGGCGGCCGGACGCGCGCCGCTGCCGGCGTCGGTGCTGGAGGCGGCCGGGACGACGCTGTCGCGGATCAAGGATCTGCCGGCGTCGGTCGATCTCGGCGCCCTGTGCCGTCCGATCCTGGCGCGAGGGCAGGCGCGGTTGAGCGATGCCGAGACCTCTCCCGCGCTTCGCAGTCGCCCCGCCCGCCCGCTTCGGCTTCTCGCCGCGCGCGCCCAGGACCTGCTGGGGGCTCTGGCCCGCACCGGCGGCGACCCTCGAGATCCGGCACTCGCCGACATTCCGGCGTCACTCGCCTGGCGCCACGCCCTGCGGGCAGCGCGCTTCAGATTGTTCTGAACCGCCGGGCGGACTGCTGTGCGCCGGCTTGATCCCAGGAACGGGGAGGCGATGCGGTAGAGGCCGCTACTCCGCCGCTTCCGCCGGGCGGCCGAGCCAGGCGTCGAGATCCGCCAGCGCCCGTTCGGCAATCGCTTTGCGGCGGTCGGTGCCCTTCAGCTTGCGGCGCTTGCCGTTCGCCGTGATCTGTTCCTCCGGCGGCGGGAACAGGCCGAAATTCACGTTCATCGGCTGGAAGGTCTCGGCATTGGCGCCGCCGGTGATATGCCCGATCAGCGCGCCGAAGGCCGTGGTCACCGGCGGTACGTCCGGTGCGCGTCCCAAACGCTCTGCCGCAGCGAAGCGGCCGGCCATCAGGCCGATGGCGGAACTCTCGACATAGCCTTCCACCCCGGTGATCTGACCGGCGAAACGGAGGCGCGGATCGGCCTTCAGCCGAAGGGTGTCGTCGAGCAGGCTCGGGGAATGGATGAAGGTGTTGCGGTGGAGGCCGCCCAGCCGGGCGAATTCCGCATTCTGCAGCCCCGGGATCATCCGGAAGATCCGGCTTTGCTCGCCGTAGCGCAGCTTGGTCTGGAAGCCGACGATGTTGTAGAGCGTGCCGAGCGCATTGTCCTGGCGGAGCTGGACGACCGCGTGGGGCCGGCGGCCGGTGCGCGGATCGGTGAGGCCGACCGGCTTCATCGGGCCGAAGCGCAGGGTCTCGGGGCCGCGGGACGCCATGATCTCGATGGGCATGCAGCCCTCGAAATAGGGAGTGTTGGCCTCCCACTCCTTGAAGTCCATCTTGTCGCCGTCGAGCAGCGCCTGGACGAAGGCATTGTACTGCTCCTCGTCCATCGGACAGTTCACGTAGTCGGCGCCGGACCCGCCGGGGCCCGGCTTGTCGTAGCGCGACTGGAACCAGGCGGTGTCGAAATCGATGCTCTCGGCATGGACGATCGGCGCGATGGCGTCGAAGAAAGCCAGGCTGTCGGCGCCGGTCAGCTCGCGGATCGCCTCGGCCAGGGGATCGGAGGTGAGGGGACCGGTGGCCACGATGACGCTGTCCCACTCCTTCGGCGGCAGCCCGGCGATCTCGCCGCGCTCGATGGTGATCAGCGGCTCGGCCTCCAGACGTTCCTGCACGGCGGCGGAGAACCCGACCCGGTCGACCGCCAGCGCGGAGCCGGCCGGGACCTGGTGGCTGTCGGCGGCGGCCATGATGATCGAGCCGCAGCGCCGCATCTCCTCGTGCAGCACGCCGACCGCGTTCGCGGTGTGGTCGTCGGAGCGGAACGAGTTGGAACAGACCAGCTCGGCGAGATGGTCGGTCTGATGGGCGGCCGTACCCCGCACGGGGCGCATCTCGTGCAACACGACAGGCACGCCGGCGCGGGCGAGCTGCCAGGCGGCTTCGCTGCCGGCGAGTCCGCCGCCGATGACATGAACGGGAACGGCGGAAGCAGGGCGCTCGGAGGTGGGCGTTAAGGGAATAGACATCATTTCCTCGCAGTCTGTGCGGGAGATAACCTCCGCCCGGCGGCCGCGCAAGGGCAGGCCTCCCATGAGATATCGCGGTTTCGCCTAAAATAGGATGGAAACTTGCGGTAGTGTATCGACCGGACCGTCACTCTTCCGGCCGGAAACCGGCCGGTCTCCCCACCGGAGAAGGTATGTCTGAGACCTACGAGAGCGGTATCCCTCGCGAAACGAAGAAAAGCGGGTTTCTGCAATCCTTCGACCGGCAGAAGCTCGACCCGAGAGATGCCGCCGATTTCACCTCCAAAGTCCTGTCCTTCGTGCGGGAGAACCGGGTCGCGGCCGATGCCCTGATCGCCGGCAACGTCCAGATGCTCGGATTCGAGGCGTTGAAGGAGCGGTTCGGCGACCGCTGGGAAGGCATCAAGGACAAGGTGCATCTGGTGACCGAGGGCGTCATCAAGCGGCACATCACGTCGTCGGACGTGTTCCTGCTGATGAACGACGAGAAGTTCGTCGTGCTGTTCGGCAAGGCGACGCGGGCCGAGGCCGATGCCACCGCCCGCCGGATCGCGGTGGAGGTCAACGGCAAGCTCAGCGGCGCCGGGGCGGGGATGGAGGCGGTGTCCGTCCGACCCGTCGTTTTCGAGGTGCCGCGCAAGGACACCGAGGCGCTGAAGAGCCCGGCGGCGCTGGAGAAATCGGTTGAGGAGGCCCAGCGCGACGCGGAGCGGGCGGAAGAGGCCATGGTCGAGGCGGCCAAGGACCGCATGGTGATGCGGTTCTGGCCGGTCGCCAATGTGCGCAAGCGTCTCGTCTCCTGCTACCACGCCGACCTGCATGTGCCGGACGACGTCGATCTCGGCCGCGGCAGCGGTGGCTCGTCGGGGACGGGGGCGGTGGAGGCCGCGATGGACCGGCTGGTGCTGAGCCATGCCGGCCGCGCGCTGACCGAGGCGGCCGAGCGCCGGATGCGGGCGCTCCTCATCATCCCCGTGCATTTCGAGACGGTGGCCGCCAAGGGCTTCCGGCAGGCCTATCTGGACGTCTGCAAACTGTTGCCCCGCATCGCCGAGCAGCGGGCGATGCTGATGGTCCGCGACCTGCCGGACGATGTGCCTCAGGGACGTCTGCACACGATCTTCACATACCTGTCGCCGTACTTCTCTGGATTCGTGGGGGATTTCAGCCTGTCATTCCGGCGCGCGGACAAGCTCGGCGGGGTCGGGCTGGTGGCGGTCGCCGTGAACGGCGCGGAACTCGGCAGTCCCACGGTGGAGGGCAGCAAAGCCCTCAGGGCATTCAGTACCGGCAACAAGGCGGGCAAGATGCGGCGCTATTTCTACGGCGCCCAGACCTTCGACGCGGCCACCGCCGCCCGCCGCGCCCAGTTCGACTACGTCCAGGGCCTGGGCGTGGCCCCCTCCATGCCGATCCACGGCAAGGTGTTCAACATCTGACCGACTGTCGGCTTCTGCGGGAGCGAGCGTGCCTTCCTCTCGGCGCCTAAACCTGCCCCGCGCTTGTCGTCGTTCTGCGAGGCCATGCGATACTGCGCACAGGCGAAGCGGCAACAGGGACTCATGGGCCAGGGCGGAACACGATGGGGTTGGAAACGCCGGCTGCTCGTTGTGGCGGTGGCGTTTATTGCCTT
This sequence comes from Thalassobaculum sp. OXR-137, assembly GCF_034377285.1. NCBI lineage: Bacteria > Pseudomonadati > Pseudomonadota > Alphaproteobacteria > Rhodospirillales > Thalassobaculaceae > Thalassobaculum > Thalassobaculum sp. OXR-137. The sequence continues at coordinate 3,747,512 of NZ_CP139715.1, forward strand.
GCCCATGGGCGGGGTGATTTTCCTGGCCTTTCAGGAGGGCGAGTACCGGCGCGAGCCATCGCCGGACGGCCGATATACCGCCATCGCCACCTACCGCGTCCTCGACGCCATGGTGCCCCGGTTCCCCGGCCAGTCGGGGGACAAGGCCGGCCACATTCGGATCGAGGGAACGGACGGCACGGATTACGGTCGAATGCCGGTGCCCATGGTGTCGATGATCTACGACATCCGGTGGGAGGTGGGCGGCGCCTATCTGGTCGCCATCGGCGACTGGGATTTCGAGGCGCGCCAGGTCGCCTACTGGAATGCGGACCAGACCGAGAAGACCGTGGTACCGCTGCGATGAGGGGCCCGCAGACAGCGCCTTAGCTGTCGTGGCAAATCCGCGAGCGCCAGGATGACGCACTCCCCGGCCTTGTGCCTGGGCCCACGGTTCTGCCGTCCCGTCCGTCCGCGCATTCTGCACAGAGTGCCCGTACCGTCCCGCCGTAGGCCCCGTCGCAGGCCACGGCACAGGGCCGGGGAGTGGGGGCCGTGAGAGAGGTGCCCCTACGCCGATTTCTTCGCCGGAGTGGGGCGCAGGTAGCGTTTCAGGTAGGAGCCGGTGTAGCTGCCTTCCGTCGCCGCGACGTCTTCCGGCGTGCCCTGGGCGACGATACGGCCGCCGCCGTCGCCGCCTTCGGGGCCGAGATCGACCACGTGGTCGGCGGTCTTGATGACCTCCAGGTTGTGCTCGATCACGATGACCGTGTTGCCCTGATCGACCAGCGCCTGCAGCACTTCCAGCAGCTTCCGCACATCCTCGAAATGCAGCCCCGTGGTCGGCTCGTCCAGGATGTAGACGGTCCGCCCGGTCGCCCGGCGCGACAGTTCCTTGGCGAGCTTCACCCGCTGCGCCTCGCCGCCGGACAGGGTGGTCGCCTGCTGGCCGATCTTCACGTAGCCGAGGCCGACCCGCTCCAGGGTTTCCAGCTTGTCGCGGATCGAGGGCACCGCCTTGAAGAAGACCGCGCCTTCCTCCACCGTCATGTCAAGAACGTCCGATATCGACTTGTCCCGGAAAGTAATTTCCAGCGTCTCACGATTGTAGCGCTTGCCCTTACAGACGTCGCAGGTCACGTACACATCCGGCAGGAAGTGCATCTCGATCTTGATGACGCCGTCGCCCTGGCAGGCCTCGCAGCGCCCGCCCTTCACGTTGAAGGAGAAGCGGCCCGGCGCGTAGCCGCGGGCCTTGGCTTCGGGCAGGCCGGCGAACCAGTCGCGGATCGGGGTGAAGGCGCCGGAATAGGTGGCCGGGTTCGAGCGCGGCGTGCGGCCGATCGGCGACTGGTCGATATCGACCACCTTGTCGACATTCTCCAGCCCGGCCAGATGCTCGAACGGGGCGGCGTGTTCGCGGGCGTTGTGCAGCCGTCGGGCCAGCGCCTTCCAAAGCGTCTCGATCACCAGGGTCGACTTGCCGCCGCCGGACACACCGGAGATGCAAGTGAAGGTACCCAGCGGGATCTTCAGGGTGACGTTCTTCAGGTTGTTGCCGGTGGCCCCGGTCAGGGCGATCTGCTTGCCCTTCTTCGCCTTTCGGCGGGTCGCCGGGATCTCGATCTGCTCGAAGCCGGCCAGATACTTGCCGGTCAGGCTGGCCGGATTGGCCATGACCTCGGCCGGGGTGCCGGCGGCGACGACGGTGCCGCCATGGACCCCGGCGCCCGGGCCCATATCGACCACGTAGTCGGCCTCGCGGATCGCGTCCTCGTCATGCTCGACCACGATCACCGTATTCCCGAGGTCGCGCAGCCGCTTCAGGGTGGCGAGCAGCCGGTCGTTATCGCGCTGGTGCAGGCCGATGGACGGCTCGTCCAGCACGTAGAGCACGCCGGTCAGGCCCGAGCCGATCTGCGAGGCCAGCCGGATGCGCTGGCTCTCGCCGCCGGACAGGGTGCCCGAGGAACGCGAGAGCGTAAGGTATTCCAGGCCCACATTGTTCAGGAACCCCAGCCGCTCGTTGATCTCCTTCAGGATCCGTTCGGCAATCTCGCCCTGTTTCGTCGTCAGGCTGCCGGACAGGTCGGTGAACCAGGTCACGGCCGTGCCGATGGAGAACTCGGTCACCTCGGAGATGTTCAGCCCGGCGATCTTCACCGCCAGGGCCTCCGGCTTCAGGCGTTGGCCGCCGCAGGCCTCGCAGGGCGCGACGGACTGGTAGCGGCCCAGCTCCTCGCGCACCCAGGAGCTGTCGGTCTCCTTCCAGCGCCGGTCCATGTTGGGGATCACCCCCTCGAACGGCTTGTTGGTCTTGTAGCTGCGCAACCCGTCATCGAAGGTCATGGTCACCGGGGTCGTTCCGGTACCGAAAAGAATGCCCTGGCGGGCCTCCTCCGGCAGATCCTCGAACGGCGTGTCCTGGGAGATGTCGAAATGCGCCGCCAGGCTCTTCAGCGACTGGGCGTAGTATTTCGAAGAAGAACCGGCCCAGGGGGCGATGGCCCCGGCCTTGAGGCTCAGCTTCGGGTTCGGCACCACGAGCTGCTCGTCGAAATACATCTGGCTGCCGAGCCCGTCGCAGGTCGGGCAGGCGCCGAACGGGTTGTTGAACGAGAACAGCCGCGGCTCGATCTCGTCGATGGTGAAGCCGCTGACCGGACAGGCGAACTTGGCGGAGAAGGTGTGCCGCTCTCCGCTATCGGCGTCGTCGGCGAAGAGCAGGCCGTCGGACAGCTCCAGAGCGGTCTCGATGGAATCCGCCAGCCGGGTCGAGATGCCCTCGCGCACCACCAGCCGGTCGACCACCACCTCGATGTCGTGCTTGCGCTTCTTGTCCAGCGCCGGCACGTCCTCGATCTCGTACAGCTCGCCGTCGACCCGCACGCGCTGGAAACCGCGCCGGCGCAGCTCGGCCAGTTCCTTGCGGTACTCGCCCTTGCGGCCACGCACGGTCGGGGCCAGCAGGTAGAGCCGTGTGCCTTCGGGCAGAGCGCAGATCCGGTCGACCATCTGGCTGACCGTCTGGCTCTCGATCGGCAGGCCGGTGGCGGGCGAGTAGGGGACACCGATGCGGGCGAACAGCAGCCGCAAATAGTCGTAGATCTCGGTGACCGTACCGACCGTGGAGCGCGGGTTGCGCGAGGTCGTCTTCTGCTCGATAGAGATTGCCGGCGACAGGCCCTCGATCAGGTCCACATCCGGCTTCTGCATCAGTTCGAGGAACTGACGGGCATAGGCCGACAGGCTCTCCACGTAGCGGCGCTGACCCTCGGCATAGATCGTGTCGAAGGCGAGCGAGGATTTGCCGGACCCGCTCAATCCGGTCAGGACCACCAAGCTGTCCCGCGGCAGGTCGACATCGACGTTGCGCAGGTTGTGTTCGCGGGCACCGCGTATGCGGATCGCCCGCAGCTCAGGGGTGGCCGGCTTCGGCAAAGACGGGTCGGGCGCCATCGGGTCCTCGAGAGTCGCGGAAGGAGAACAAATATAGTACACAGAGGCCCGGTATGACCACCTGTCCGAATATGCACTCTAAGTATAGCCTTGGGGCGCGGTAACAAGGCTGTGGGTAACTTTCGCCGACCGGGGTAGCGGATAGTGCGACTCGGATCGTTACGAATTCGGATCGATAAGCGGCGGGTCGAGAGTTCGAAACTAGATTTGCAGTTTCCCGCGGTTCTTCGCCGTTTGCAGTTTGGTCACGGCAGTCTTTGCGCATCGGGGCAGGCTGTGGGATTGTCGCCCAAACCGTTCCATGGACCGCATCATGGGACGAGGTTCGGAACAAACAGAGAGCGAGAAACATGGCGGGCAGCGTCAACAAGGTGATTCTGGTCGGCAATCTGGGCCGCGATCCGGAAGTGCGATCGACCCAGGACGGCCTGAAAATCGTGAACCTCGCGATTGCGACCTCGGAGCGCTGGCGCGACCGGACCTCCGGCGAGCAGCGGGAGCGCACCGAGTGGCATCGCGTGGTGATCTTCAACGAGAACCTGGCGCGGATCGCCGAGCAGTATCTGCGCAAGGGCAGCTCGGTCTATATCGAGGGCCAGCTCCAGACCCGTAAATGGACCGACCAGAGCGGGCAGGAGAAGTATTCCACCGAAGTCGTGCTGCAACGCTATCGCGGCGAGCTGACCCTGCTTGGCGGCCGGGGCGAAGGCGGCGGCGGCGGCGACTACAGCCGCGGCGACGATTACGGCGGCGGGTCTTCGGGTGGCGGCTACGGCGGCGGCTCGTCGGGTGGCGGCAGCTCCTCGGGCGGCGGCTATGGCGGCGGTTCCTCCGGCGGCGGCGGTGGCCAGCCGCCCATGGGTGGGCCGAGCGACCTGGACGACGAGATCCCGTTCTAACCGGATCGGCACGTGGAGGGGGCATGGACCGGTTTCGCGACGCGAATCGCGCCAAGTGGGACGAGCTGGTTCAGCCCCATCTGACCTCCGGCTTCTATTCGGTGGATGCCCTGCGCGCGGGCAACCGCCGGCTCGACCCGATCGTGGAGGAGGAGCTCGGCCCGGTGGCCGGGCTCTGCGTCCTGCACCTTCAATGCCATTTCGGGCTAGACACCCTGACCCTGGCGCAGCGCGGGGCGACGGTCACGGGGCTCGATTTTTCCGGCGAGGCGATCCGCGCGGCCCGCGCCCTGGCGCAGGAGACCGGCCTCTCCGCCACCTTCGTGGAGGGCGACCTCTACGCCGCGCCCGAGTTGATCCCCGAGCGTTTCGATCTGGTCTTCGTGAGCTGGGGGACGATCTGCTGGCTGCCGGACCTCGCGGGCTGGGCCCGGATCGCCGCCGATTTCCTGAAACCCGGCGGTCGCCTGTATTTCGCCGATTGCCACCCCCTGGCCTATGTCTGGGACGAGGGGCAGGGCGCCTGCGAGGCGGCGGCCGGGCGGTTCAAGACCAAGTATCGGTATTTTCACGACCCCGCGCCCACCGAACTGGACGACCCGGACGATTACGGGAGCGCTCACAAGACCGTGAACACGCGGACCTACGAATGGGCCCATCCGGTGTCGGAACTCGTCACATCAGTAGCCGCGGCCGGACTCGCTTTCGAGTTCCTGCACGAGCATCCGACCATCACCTGGGCGCTGCTGCCCAGCCTGGTCGAGCGGGCCGACGGTCTTCATGCCTGGCCGGAGGGCACCGACCCGCTGCTTCCGCTCAGCCTGTCCTTCAGCGCACGGAAGCCGGACGGCCTCTATTCGAATTGATTCCAATAGTTTTGGAATGTTAACGATATTGAAAGGCTTCGGGGCAAGCCTCTTGGGTAAGCTGGGTCACCAAGAGAACGGGCGCAGTCTGGCCTGATTTTCGGAACCTACGGACAAAGCATGGACCGTAAAGCGAGGACCGACGGGCAGGCGTCTGTGGCACCGCGCTTCGGGTTGCTGCTCCCTGTCATCGGTCTTATCGCCGGGCTCGTGGGCGCCGTCTTCGCGATGGCTTGGCTGGCCGCGGATGCTCAGGACAGGCAGGCGGTGGACGCCACGCGGCATACCCTGCGCAGCATCATCGACGGGAACCGTCGCGAGCTTGGCGGCTGGACGTCGGACTACGCGTACTGGAACGACTTCGTCGAGCACGTCGTTCTCGCCCCGGACGCGGTCTGGATCAATGACAATGTCGGGCTCTACGCACAGCAGAATCTGGGCGTGGACATCACCTTCGTGGTCGACGGATCGAACGAACCGTATGTGGTCTCCGTCGCCGAGGAGTTGACGGTCGACGGCCGTCTGCTGGAACTGCCGGCCGAACTCGTCGCCCTGGTCCGCGCCGCCAGAAGCGATCCCGGGTCTCCAAATATGCGCCCGGTGGCCCAGGAGACCTACGTCCGGTACGGCGACCAGATTTTCATGGCCGCCGCCGCCGTCGCGAAATGGGAGGACAGGGCCGAGCTTCCCGTACGCAAGGGTGGGCCCGCGGTCCTGATCTACCTGCGGGAGATCAATGACGATCTGCTCGCCGCATTCGCCGCCGATTACAGGATCGACGGCCTCCGCCTGCTGACCGAGGCCGGTTCGGTGGCCGACGTCCTCGATCTTACCGGTCTCGACGGCAGCACCGTGGCCCGGCTCACCTGGCGGAGCCCGAAGCCGGGCACCAAGTTCCTGCACGAACTCATCATGCCCATGGCGGCGATCCTGTTCGTGGCGATGGCGTCGCTGGGCTGGATCGTGTTTCGCATGCGCTCCGTCTTCGCCCAGTTCATGGAAGCCCACCACGCGCTGGAAGACCGGACAGAGGCCTTGCGCATGGCCCGGGACGACGCCGACCGGGCCAACAGGGCGAAGACCGAGTTCCTGGCGCAGATGAGCCACGACCTGCGCACCCCGCTGAATGCCATCCTCGGCTTTTCCGAGGTGATCGCCCTGCAGACTTTTGGCTCCGACGCGGCAGCGGCCGAGCGCTATCGCGATTACGCCCGTCAAATCCACACCGGGGGCGATCACCTGCGGTCGTTGATCGACAGCATCCTGGACGTGGCGCGTCTGGATTCCGGCCGCTACGAATTCCAGGGCAAAATGGTCTCGATGGACGAGGCGGTCGAGACCTGTCTGGTGCTGCTGAAGGGGGATCTGGACGCCAAATCCTTCTCGGTCTCTGCACCGCGCAGCGGGCTGAGCGTCTGGGCCGACCCGAACGCGCTGGAGCAGATCCTGCTCAATCTGGTTGGCAACGCCGCCAAGTACACCCCGAGGGGCGGCTCGATCTCGATCGAGGTATCGCGGGTGGCGGACGGTGTGGCGGTGGCGATACGAGACACCGGCCGCGGCATGACGTCCAGCGATACCGCATCGGCCTTCGAGCTGTTCACCCGCGGGTCGGCCGGCGGGGCCGCGACCTCCGAGGGCGCCGGCCTCGGCCTGAGCATCGTCAAACGCCTGATCGATCTGCATGGCGGCACCGTGGAGATCGAATCGACCCCCGGCAAGGGCACCCTGGTCACCTTCGTGCTTCCGAACAGGGCCGTCCGCTCGGAGGCCGGCCGGGCGAGCATGGAACCCGCATAACCGCCTGACTGCGGGGACTTAGGGGGCGATGAGCGGGCGAGCCGAGGCGGCGGCGGCGCCGGGCGCACTCGGAACTTGATCCGGCGCGCCCGAACCGTGATATTTCGGCGCCGCAACATTGCCGGAAATGGGCGATTTTGCTAAGATTTAACGAATCAGTTGGCATCTCGATCGCTACCTGTTCATCGCCGGCATGATCCCTGTCGAAACCTACGATCGGAACCCCTCGGTTGTCTGACTCAACGCCCGGTCCGCACGACATCGCGCCTGTCTCCATCGAAGACGAAATGCGCCGCTCGTACCTCGATTACGCCATGAGCGTAATCGTGGCCCGGGCGCTGCCCGACGTCCGCGATGGCCTGAAGCCGGTGCACCGTCGCATCCTCTACGCCATGAAGGTGGGCGGCTACGACTGGAGCCGTCCGTACCGCAAGTCGGCCAACATCGTCGGCGCGGTCATGGGCCAGTATCACCCGCACGGCGACAGCGCGATCTACGACGCCATGGTCCGCATGGCGCAGGAATTCTCCATGCGCCTGCCCCTGGTCGACGGCCAGGGTAACTTCGGCTCCATGGACGGCGATCCGGCGGCGGCCATGCGCTACACCGAGGCCCGCCTCGCCAAGGCGGCCGAGGGCCTGCTGCGCGACATCGACAAGGAAACCGTCAACTTCGTCCCGAACTACGACGAGACGACGGAAGAGCCTGCGGTCCTGCCGGCGGAGTTCCCGAACCTGCTGGTGAACGGGGCCGGCGGTATCGCCGTCGGCATGGCGACCAACATCCCGCCGCATAACCTGGGCGAGGTGATCGACGCCTGTCTGGCGATGGTCGACAATCCAGGCATCACCGTGGACGAGCTGATGCGCTTCGTCCCGGGTCCGGATTTCCCGACCGGCGGCCTGATCCTCGGCCGCGCCGGCATCCGCGACGCCTACCACACCGGCCGCGGCTCGGTGGTGATGCGCGGCCGCGCGGTGATCGAGGAGATTCGCAAGGACCGGATGGCGATCGTCGTCTCCGAGATCCCGTATCAGGTCAACAAGGCCCGCATGATCGAGCGCATCGGCGAGATCGTGCGCGAGAAGGTGGTCGAGGGGATCGCCGACCTGCGCGACGAGAGCGACCGCGACGGCGTGCGCGTCGTCGTCGAGCTGAAGCGCGACGCGGTGCCCGAGGTGGTGCTGAACCAGCTCTATCGCTTCACCCCGCTGCAGACGAGCTTCGGCGTGAACATGCTGGCGCTGAACGGCGGCCGTCCCGAGCAGATGAACCTGCGGGACGTGATCTACGCCTTCGTGCAGTTCCGCGAGGAGGTGATCACCCGGCGCACCCGCTTCCTGCTGAAGAAGGCGCGCGAGCGGGCGCATATCCTGGCAGGCCTGATGGTCGCCATCACCAATCTGGATCCGGTGATCGAGCTGATCCGGGCGTCCTCCGACGCAGCACAGGCGCGCGAGCGGCTTTGCGCCCGGGCCTGGCCGGCCGGCGACGTGGCCCCCTTCATCTCTCTGATCGACGATCCGGGACACAAGGTGCAGGACGACGGCACCTATACCCTGTCGGAGATCCAGGCCCGAGCCATCCTGGAGCTGCGCCTGCAGCGCCTGACCGGGATGGAACGCGGCAAGCTGATCGAGGAGGCGGAGGAGATCGCCGCCAAGATCAAGGACTTCCTGGAGATCCTGACCTCCCGCCCGCGTCTTCTGGACGTGATGCGCGGCGAGTTCCTGCAGTCGAAGGAATCCTGGGCGAACCCGCGCCGGACCGAGATCGAAGAGAACGAGTTCGAGCACGACATCGAGGACCTGATCCCGCGCGAGGACATGGTCGTCACGGTCAGCCATGCGGGCTACATCAAGCGGGTGCCGCTGACCACCTACCGGGCGCAGAAGCGCGGCGGCAAGGGCCGTTCGGGCATGGCCACCCGCGAGGAGGACGTGGTGAGCCGGCTGTTCGTGGCCAATTCCCACGCGCCGATCCTGTTCTTCACCTCTCGCGGCCAAGTCTACCAGCTCAAGACCTACCGCCTGCCGGAAGGCACGCCGCAGTCCCGCGGCCGGCCGATGGTCAATCTTCTGCCGCTCGAAGAGGGCGAGTGGATCCAGACCGTCATGCCGATGCCGGCGGACGAGGAAAGCTGGAAGCAGCTCCACGTCATGTTCGCCACCGAGGCGGGCACGGTGCGGCGCAATGCGCTCAGCGACTTCACCAACATCAACAAGGCCGGCAAGCGCGCCATGCGGCTGGACGGGGACGACCGTCTGATCGGCGTAATGCCTTGCACCGATGCCGACGATGTGTTCCTGGCGACCCGCGACGGCAAGGCGATCCGCTTCCACGTCACCGACGTGCGCGTGTTCCAGGGCCGCGATTCCCTGGGTGTGCGCGGCATCCGTCTGCTCGGCGAGGACAAGGTCGTCTCCATGTCGATCCTGCGCCGCTTCGACATCGACGGGGCGGCCGGCGGCGAGGCCGATGCGACGGACGAGATCCGCCGCAAGCACATCCTCACCGTCACCACCAAGGGCTTCGGCAAGCGCACCCTGATCGACAACTACCGCCTGACCAACCGGGGCGGGCAGGGGATCGCCAACGTCGACCTGACCGACAAGAACGGCCTGGTCGCCGGCTCCTTCTCGGTGGCGGAGACGGATCAGATCATGGCCGTGACCGACAAGGGCCAGGTCATCCGCTGCCCGATCGGCGATGTGCGCGAGACCTCGCGCCAGGCCCAGGGCGTCTACGTCTTCCGGGTGGCCGACGAGGAGAATGTCGTGTCCGTCTCGCTGGTCGGTGAGAGCAGCGAGGAGGATGTGGCCGAGGACGAGACGGCCGAGACCGGCGTCGATCAGGAGATCGCGGCCGGCGAGACGGGGGAGAGCGGGGACGACGCTCCCTCGGGCGATGCGGACGAAGGGGGAGAGGCGCCGCAATGACCGAGCATAAGACTCGTGTGGGGGTTTATCCCGGCACGTTCGACCCGATCACCAAGGGTCATATCGACATCATCCGCCGGGCCAGCAAGACGGTCGACCATCTGGTGGTTGCCGTCGCGCGCAACGCCGGCAAGGGCCCGCTGTTCAGCCTGGACGAGCGGGTGGAGATGGTGCGCGACGAGATCGACGACATCCTGGCCCGCAACCGCGAGGACGGGTTCATCGGCACCATCGAGGTGAAGCCCTTCGGCTCGCTGCTGATGCACTTCGCCGAGACCCAGGGGGCGAGCGTCATCATCCGCGGGCTGCGGGCGGTGTCCGACTTCGAGTACGAGTTCCAGATGGCCGGCATGAACGCCCGTCTGAACCCACGGATCGAGACGACCTTCCTGATGGCCTCGGACCGCCACCAGTTCATCTCCTCGCGTTTCGTGAAGGAGATCGGCCGGCTCGGCGGGGAGATCAGCGAGTTCGTCTCGGCCCGGGTGGCGGAGCGGGTGATGAACCGGTTCGACGGCGATCCGGCCAAGGACAGCCAGGCGAAGCAGACCGGACCCTTTACCGGGTAACCATCAGCCTCTGATTAACGGGTTGGGGAGCGGGCGAAGACGTCGGGATCAACACAATTTTAAGCATGTCATGGTTAAGTGCTCCGACAACCAAGGAGCTGTGCACCGATGGCGATTGCGACCGACTCCGACGAGTCCGCTTCCCCCCGCATTCTTGACACCCTCAAAGGCCCCGCAGCCGCGGTCTCGGCTGCCTATGTTGCGGTCGCAACGCTCTATATCCTCTTTTCCGACCTGATCGTCTCTTTGATATCGAGCGATCCCGAGGTCCTGATCGAACTCCAGATGACCAAGGGATTTGCCTTCGTCGCTGTCACGGGTGTGTCCCTCTTCTTGGTCTGGACGAGTCTCGAGAAGCGCGAGCGGCATGAGCGCCTGCGCCACGAGAATACCCGCAAGCGGCTGGGGGACCTGAGCAACGCGTTGCCCAATCCCCTGCTGATCCTCGATACCGACGGACGCCTGGTGGAGTGGAATGCCGCCAACGAAGCCGTGCTCGGCTATTCCCATAGCAATCTGTCGGGGATGACGGTCGACGCCCTGGCGCATCCGGACGATCTGGCCGCCGCCAAGGCGGCGATCGGCCGGGTCAAGGACACGGCGCGCCCGACGAACGCCGATGTCAGGCTGGTCACCGCTGACGGCCGCACACTGTCCTACCGCTGGCATGGCGCGCCGCTGTTGGACGCCAACGGTGCGGTATCCGAGATCGCCGTTGTCGGGATCGACATGACCGACCTCAAGGATGCCCAGGAGCGGCTTCGCGGCGCGCTGCAAGGGGTCAAGCATGTGCTGAAGCAGACCGTGGATGCGATCGCCATGGCGGTGGAGAAACGCGATCCCTATACCGCCGGCCACGAGAGGCGGGTCGCGGTTCTCAGCCTTGAGATCGCGCACGAAATGGGGTTGTCGAACGATGCGTGCGAAGGGCTGGAATACAGCGCGTTGCTGCACGATGTGGGAAAGCTCGCGGTACCGACCGACATTCTGACCCGGCCGGGCCGTCTGACGGCCAGCGAGTTCGACGTGGTGAAGTCCCACGCCGAACACGGCTATGAGATCCTGAGGGAGATCGATTTTCCCTGGCCGGTGGCCGACATCATCCGTCAGCACCATGAGCGTCTGGACGGATCGGGTTACCCCCAGGGGCTCAAGGCGGACGAGATCTGCCGGGAAGCCCGTATCATCGGTGTCGCCGATGTGGTCGAGGCGATGTGGAGCCACCGGCCGTATCGCGCCGGCCTGGGTATCGATGCCGCCCTCGACGAGTTGCGCGCGGGCAGCGGCACCCGGTATGACCCCGACGTCGTACGGGCGTGCGAAACGGTTATCGCCCGGGGCTTCGCCTTCGCCCCCGCCGTGGCGTGAGGATGCGCCCCTCGATCGCGCGCCCGTCGTGACGGGCAGGGGCGTGGATGTATCTTTTACGTCGGCTTTTGCTTGACCCGGCGGGATGCGCTGCATAGCTTCCCGCCACCCCTTGGCGGGCGCGTAGCTCAGTTGGTAGAGCATCTGACTTTTAATCAGACGGTCACAGGTTCGAACCCTGTCGCGCTCACCATTCCCCGCCTTTCCAGACCACTCGAGACCGGCACCGCCATTCGGCGGAAGCATCCGTTCCGGTCCTGCGTCGCAGAGTAAAAGCCCAGACGTTTATTCAGGCTTTACTGCGGCCTCCATCCCAGCCGTCTAACGCGCTTTGCACCTCCCGCTGCTCAGCGTATATTGCAACAGCGTTAAATGGCGTTAATAACGCATGGGCGTGGGAGTCCGGCGATGTTCGACTTTCTGAAAGTCAGCAAGGATAAGAAAAAGCCCGTCCGGCCCCGGCCGGTGAGCGCTCCGAAGAAGGCCGAATCCAAGGGGACGGTCAAAATAGATAAATTTGTCTTTAATGTTCGAGAGATTAACGACAAGGGATTCATCCTGGATCCTTATGACAAGGACATCGTGATTTCCGGCCAGCGCTTCCGGTTCGAGATCAACGCGGTGTACAACGACAAACCGATCCAGGGCCGGGCGGAAGCCGTCGTCACTAAAGTCGTAGACAACGCCCTGGCCGCGGCCTTCGTCACCAAGTTCTTCTGAGATCGCACTCTCCCTACGGCGGGCCGCCTGGCGATTGTGGACGGGCGGCGATTCGGCCATACTCGTCCCATGAGCGAACGCGACAAAGCCCTGAAGCTCCTGCGCGCCGTCCGGCAGAAGATCGACCCGGACGTTCTCAAGCGCGCCCAGAACGCGGCGCTGGTTCAGATCGGCCAGAAGCCGCCGGAGCCGGAGAACGAGGCGTCGCGCCTGTTCAAGCAGGCTCTGGCGAATGGCGGCAAGCGTCGCGTGGAGATCCTGCGCGAACTCGAGCGCAAGTTCAGGCACAAGCTGAACTGATCGATCCCAAGCTCGTTTGCCGGTCCACTCACGCCGTCACCAAATTTCCGGGCGGTTAAGCGCCGATACACAGGTGGACGACCCTCGAAGATTGGGGAAATCCCACTGACTGAGGGGGCGTCCAAGCCATCCGTGCGGATGACTGAGCGGCAGCGGCGGCCGAGCCTGCTGTTCGGTGATTTGCTGGAAGCCGACGCGGGCATAGTAGGCCGGATCGCCATATGTGATCGCGACATCGACCCCCCGGGCGCGCAGAGCCTCCAAGGCGTGGTTGATCAGGCCCTGCCCAACGCCCCGGCGCTGACGCCGGCCCGTCACCGCCATTGGAGAAAGCAGAACCACGCTTCGCGGATCGTCTGCGAAGCTCAGAGGCGTGAAGACGGCTGCCCCGATCACGGCACCGTCGTCTTCCGCGCAGAACACGTCGATATCCGTCGTCGGCGTATGTGCGAGCAGATCTCGGGTGAGATCGCCGACGAGGGCGCCTTCCTCCGGCCCTTCGGAGTCGGAGAATGTCGCAGCGAACAGGTCTATGAGGGCTTCTTCGCGTCCTGCAAATCCGACCGTGATTTCCATACCCCGCCTCTTTCTGCGCGAGAGGGCGTCACTGCGCCTTGCCCGTTCAGCAACACGGACCTGCAGCAACCGAATGTACGCCCGACCCGGCTCGATCCGGCGGCATCGTGCCGCTAGGCATTCGGCCGCTTGGCCAGAACCGCGTCGGCCAGGATGTCGATCTCGCCGATATGGTTGTAGATCTGGCTGGAGACCCGGGCGTACAGACCGCCGCCCAGTGGGTTCACGCGGACCTGGATGTTGTCCTCGTTCAACAGCCGCAGCCGGAGGTCGCGGGCCTGGTCGAAGCTGGTGCCGTAGCCGTCGGGCAGCCGGACCATCACCATCGAGCCCACCATGCTCTCCGGCTGTCCCATCTCCGTGCCCCAGGCGGCCGCCAGGCGGCGGCCGGCGGCCATGGCCAGGGCATGGTTGTGGGCGCGGATCGCCTCGATGCCGAACTTGTCGACGAAATCCAGCGCCGTCGGCAGGGAATGCTGGGCCGACCCGTCGCGGGTGCCCACCCAGTCGAACTCCTCGCGGAATCCGCCGCCATAGCCGTGGCTGATCACCGCCGGGTGCAGCCTGTCGATCACCCGCGGCCCGGCCCATAGGAAGGCGCAGCCCTTGGCCGCGAAGAGCCATTTGTGGCAGGTGCCGGTGTACCAGTCGGCCCCGAGCGCCTCGATGTCGAGCCCCATCATGCCCGGCGCATGGGCGCCGTCGACCAGCACCAGCGCGCCGGCATCCCGGGCGGCGGCGGTCATCGGCGCCACCGGGAGGGCGAGGGCCGTCGGCGAGGTGACATGGTCGATGATCGCCAGACGCGGCTTGCTCTCGGCGAGGGCGGTCTCGAAGGCGGCGATGGCCTGTTCCGGCGCCTCGGCCGGAAAGGGCAGGGTCCATTCGGCGATCTCCGCCCCGGTCATCGTGCACACGAAGCGGACGGTGTTGCGGACCGCGCCGTAGGTCTGGTCGTTGATCAGGATCCGGTCGCCCGGCTTCAGGTCGAGGGAGCGCAGGATCGCGTTCACCGCCTGTGTCGGGTTCTCGACCATGGCGAGGCTGTCGCCCGTGGTGCCGACATAGGGAGCGAGCCTGGCGGCGGCGGCGCGCAGGGCCGGGCGGAACTCGAACTCCATGAATCGGCTGGGCTCCGCCTCCATCCGATCGCGCCAGTCGCGCTGCGCCTCCAGCACGGCCCGCGGCGTGGCGCCGTAGGAGCCGTGGTTGAGGTGCACGGAGCGCTCTTCGAGGCAGAAAAGCGGGCGGAGGTCGGTGCCGAAGGCGGAAGGAACGGTCTTCATGGAGGCAAGTGTGCCGGAGGTTTCGCGGCCCCGCCAAGGCTACTTTGTCCTGCCGACAATGATTTTCGCGCTGCCCAGCCGACAGCGTCCGGACCCCTGTGGCGCGCCTGCCTCATTTTGGCCAGGGCCACGGGATATTCGGTTTCGGGACGCCCGACAGGGACGGGAGACAGGCCGGGAATGGGGGGCGATTGTGTGGCGGAATGGCTTGGCGCTATGCTGCCTGTTGATATTGCGCCGCACACAAGAACTCGTGGCTCGCCCTGGCAGCGGGGAGCCCGGCTCCCTAAATGACCGTAAACGCAGATCCGCTTATCCGCGCAGAGGAGGCCGCCGCTGATGGCGCCGAATACCAAGGTCTCAATGTTTTCCCGGCTTCGGACCTACTTCTTCGCGGGCGTGCTGGTCACCGCGCCCATTGGCATAACCCTCTATCTTGCGTGGCTGATCATCGATTTTATCGATAATCGGGTCACGCCGCTGATACCGGCCCGCTACAACCCGGAGACCTATCTGCCGTTCGGCATCCCGGGTCTCGGTGTGATCGTCGCCATTGTCGTGCTGACGATCATCGGCGCCTTCACCGCCGGGCTGGTCGGCCGCTGGCTGGTGAGCCTGTCCGAGCGGCTGATGGCCCGCATGCCGGTCATCCGCAACGTGCACAGCGCGCTGAAGCAGATCCTTGAGACGGTGCTGGCGCAGCAGTCCAAGGCGTTCCGCCAGGTGGTGATGATCGAATACCCCCGCCGGGGGATCTGGGCGCTGGGATTCCTGACGGGCGATACGGTGGGCGAGGTGCAGAATCTGACTTCCGACGACGTGGTCAACGTGTTCCTGCCGACCACGCCGAACCCGACCTCCGGCTTCCTGCTCTTCGTTCCGCGCGAGGACTGCCACGTTCTAACGATGACGGTGGAGGAGGGGATAAAGATGGTGGTCTCCGGCGGCATCGTGACGCCGCCCGATCGCCGGCCCAAGGACGCCCGCGATGTGCCTGTGATCCCCGCGGCCTCGCCGGATCATCCGGAGGGACCGACCCGGCGGATCGACGCGGCCTGATCTCAAGAAGAACAAGCGATATCCGGAGGGAGAGACACATGACCGATGCGGTGATGGCGGTCTGGGGCGACACCGCGCCCGAGGGCGACGCCGAGTTCAGCGAGTGGTACCACCGCGAGCACATCCCCGAGCGGGTCGGCATGCCCGGCTGGCGCAACGGCCGGCGCTACCGCAAGATCGGCCGCGGCAAGCACCGCTATCTGGCGGTCTACGACGTCGACCGCATGGCCTGTTTCGACGACCCGGCCTATCGCCACGCGCTCGACCATCCGACCGAGTGGACCACCCGGATGATGCCGAATTTCCGCAACTTCGTGCGGGCCACCAGCCGGGTGCGGTTCTCCAGCGGCGAGGCGCTGGGATCGGTGATCGCGACGGTGCGCTACGATCCGGGTACCGGCGACCCCGAGGAGATCGCCCGCTGGCTCGCCGGCACCGCCCTGCACGACCTGCGCACCAGCGAGGGCATCACCCGGGTGCAGCACTGGCAGGCCGATATGGATCGATCCCTTGCGAAGACCGCCGAGCAGGCGATCCGCACCAGCCGCGACGGCAAGGCGCCGTTCACCGCGGTGGTGGAGGGAACCGAGCGCGCGTTCGTCGAGGCGGCGCTGGTGGAAGCGGGCATCATCGAAGGCCTCGCCGACCGCGGCGCCCGCAAGGTCGAGAGCGGGCTGTACAGCATGCTGTTCGCGCTGCATCGCTGACCCTTCGACACGTCCCCCGGCTGAACGCCGGGGTCCTGCTCAGGGTGAGGTCAATTTTTTGAACCTAAGATGACCTCTCCCTGAGCAGCGCCCCCTTGGGCGCGTGTCGAAGGGCCGCCGCCGCCCTTACCCCGCCATCTCCCCGAGGCGCTTGTACAGATAGGTCCGGCTGATCCCCAGTGCCTCGGCGGCGCGCTTCTTGTTGCCGTCGGCGCGGTCCAGGGCTTCGGCGATCAGCCGCTCCTCCAGCGCGCGGAGTTGCGCCTCCAGCGGGGCGGCGGGGTTCGCCTGCGGTTCCTCTCCCACTAAGTCCGGCAGGTCTGCCGGGGTCAGTTCCTCGCCGTCGCAGAAGATCGCCGCCTTCTGCACCGTGTTGAACAGCTCGCGTACGTTTCCGGGCCAGGGATGGGCGGTCAGCAGCGCCATGGCATCGGCCCGCACGCCTCGGCTTGGCAGGTTGTGGCGCTTCACGGTGCGGGCGAGGAAGGTGCGGACCAGGGCAGGGATGTCGGCCGCCCGGTCGCGCAGCGGCGGCAGCCAGAGGGTGATGGCGCCGATGCGGAAATACAGGTCGGCGCGGAAATCCTCCTCCTCGATCATCCGCTCCAGCGGCCGGTTGGTGGCGGTGACCAGGCGGAAGTCGGCGCTGCGGGAGCGGTGGCCGCCAAGGCGCTCGAAAGTGCCTTCCTCCAGCACCCGCAGCACTTTGGCCTGGATGTCGATGCCCATGTCGCCGATCTCGTCGAGGAACAGGGTGCCCTTGTCGGCCAGTTCGAACTTGCCCGACCGGCCGCGCTTGTCGGCCCCGGTGAAGGAGCCGGGCTCGTAGCCGAACAGTTCGGCTTCTACGAGGGTGGCGGGGAGGGCGGCGGCGTTCAGCACCACCAGCGGCTTGGCTGCCCGGTTCGACTGGCCGTGCAGCGCGCGGGCGACCAGCTCCTTGCCGGTGCCGCTCTCGCCGCGGATCAGGACGGAAATGTCGAGCGACGCGATGCGGGCGATGTCGGCCTTGAGCTTCCGGATCGGCGGGCTGTCGCCGATGATCGCCTCCAGATCGGCCGGACCCGGCCGCATCTCCTCCAGCTCGCGGCGGTAGTAGTCGACCTCTGCCCGCAGCTTGGCGATCTCGCGGCCGAATTCCAGCGCCTGGTCCGGTCCCTTGAACATCACCTGGCCGATGGCGCCGACGGTGCGGTCGTCCCGGCTGATGGGAAAGCGGCTGACGATGCGGGCGACACCGTTCATCTCCTGCAGCCGGCCGATCTGGGCACGGCCCGACCGGGCCACCTCGGGCAGGCGCGTGTTTTCGATCACCTCCTCGGCCGGGCGGCCGAGGCCTTCGCCGCGCTTCATGCCGAAGAACTTGGCATGCACCGGGCTGACCCAGCGCAGCAGCCCCTCGGCATCGACCACGGTGATCGCCTCGTAGGGGTTGGTGAGGAAATGGGCGAGGATCTCGTGGGCGAAGTCGACGCTCGCGGCGAAATCCACCACCGGGTCCTCGCCCCCCCCCGGCCAGACCAGGTGCAGGGCGACGCCCCTATCGGTGTGACGGGACAGCACCGACCAGACCGTGTCGCCGAGATCCACGCTCCAGATCCGTCGGTCCGGATCGGCGACCGTCAATGCGCGGTCGACGGCGTCGGGCAGGCGCGGGCCGTCGGCGAAGAGCAGGGTGCCGTCGGGCTGGAACAGGCGGATGCTGGGAGATGTGTCCATGAGGCGGACAGTAGAAAATCCGTTTGTCCGCGTCGAGTACAGTTCTGGAGTCTAGGATGCGGAAATCCGGCGGATCTGCGGTTGGCACGGCCGTTGCGCTGTCCGCAGGTGGAGGAACCGCCCATGACCGACACCAAGTTACCGCTCAACGATCTGCCGCCGGCGCCCACCGGCGCACCGTTCGACCTGCTCGAGGGCGTGCGGGTGCTCGACCTGACCACGTCCATCGCCGGGCCTTACGCGACGCTGCTGCTGGCGGATTACGGGGCCGATGTGGTGAAGATCGAGCGGCCGGGCAGCGGCGACGACGCCCGCGCCTGGGGCCCGCCGTTTCTCGACGGCGACTCGCTCTGGTTCATGTCGGTGAACCGCAACAAGCGCAGTGTAGCCGTCGACTACACGGTCGATCCCGGGCGCTCCCTGTTCGAGAAGCTGGTCTCCGCCGCCGACGTGGTGGTTCTGAACCAGGTGCCGCGGGTGCAGGAGAAGCTGAAGACCAACCCGGCGACCCTGCAAAAACTCAATCCCGGGCTGATCGTCGCCTCGGTCACCGGCTTCGGCCTGACCGGCGAGCGCAAGGACAAGCCCTGTTACGACCTGATCGCGGAAGGCTATTCCGGCGTCATGGACCTGACCGGCGAGCCGGACAGCCCGCCGCAGAAGGTCGGCACCCCCGCCGCCGACCTGCTGGCCGGGCACGATCTGGCGCTGGCCGTCGCCGCCGCCCTGGTGCGCAAGGGCCGCACGGGGCAGGGCGCCGTGGTCGACGTCTCCATGGTGGAGAGCATGACCCGCTTCATGGTGCCGCGCATCGCCAGCTATCTGGGCTCCGGCGAGGTGCCGGCCCGCTCCGGCGCGCGGGACAGTGTGATCGCGATCTATCAGGTGTTCGACACCGCCGACGACCCGATGACCCTCGGCCTCGGCAATGACGCGATCTGGCGGCGGTTTTGGCAGGCGGTGGGCGATGCCAGGCGCGGCGAGGATCCGGCGACCGCCACCAATGCCGGCCGCCGCGAGGTCCGCGCCGAGCTGGTAGCCGAGATCCAGGCGATCCTGAAGACCCGGCCCCGGGCCGAATGGCTCGCCCTGTTCGACGCCAACAAGGTGCCAGCCGGCCCGATCCAGCGTGTGGACGAGGTCTGCACCGATCGCCATCTGTACGAGCGTGGCTTCCTCTATACGATCGCGCGGGAGGGCAAGAGCCCGTCGCCCCAGGTCGGCACCGGCGTACAGATCGACGGCCGGGCCAACGCGCCGCGCCGCGCGCCGCCGGATCTCGGCGCCCACGAGACCGACATCCGCGCCGACTGGCTCGGCGAAAGCTGACCCCGGCCCTTCGAAGAACACCATCCCAAGGGAAGAGACGCATGTCCCAGACGTTCGAGACCATCCTGTACGAGGAAGACGGCCCCATCGGCTGGATCACCATCAACCGGCCGGAAGACGGGAACATGTTCACCCCCGTCACCTGTATCGAGATCCGCGACTGTATCGAGGCGATCCGCCGCGAGACCCGCACCCGCGTGGTGGTGCTAACAGGGGCGGGCGAGAAGTTCTTCTGCATCGGCGGCCGCAAGGACGGCATGGAGGACACCACTCTCTATGCCGGCGTGCTTCCGACGCTTGAGATGTACGACGCCATCGACAAGCTGCAGAAGCCGGTGATCGCCATGGTCAACGGTTTCGCGGTCGGCGGCGGCAACGTGCTGCACACGGTCTGCGACCTCACCATCGCCAAGGAAAGCGCGGTGTTTCGCCAGGTCGGCCCGATGATGGGCAGCTTCGACGCCGGCTACGGTACTTGGTATCTGGAGGACGCCATCGGCAAGAAGCGGGCGAAGGAGATGTGGTACACAAACCGCAAGCTTTCCGCCGCCGAGGCGCTTGACTGGGGTCTGATCAACAAGGTGGTGCCGGACGACAAGTTGCGCGAGGAGACCCGCGCCTGGGCACTGTCGATCTCCGAGCGCGGCCCGATGGCCCTGGCCGGCATCAAGCACGCCTTCCTCGCGCGTCATGGCGGTGTCGGCGGTCTCGGCCGCGTCTCCCACGACATGCTGCTGAAGCTGTACCTGAAGACCGAGGAGAGCCAGGAGCTGTCCAAGGCCTTCGGCGAGCGCCGCACGCCCGATCCGGACAAGTTCGGCCACTGAGGGCGCGGTCATGAGCCGGCTTCTGACCCTGCACGACCCGGCCACGGCGCGGCGCTACTACGAGGCCGGTCTGTGGCATGACGAGACCTTCTATGCCCTGCTGGCCAAGCACGCGGCCGCACGGCCCGACGCCAAAGCGGTGCGGGATTCCGCCCGCCATCTGACCTGGGGGCAGTTGAAGGACTGGGTCGACACCATTGCCGACAGCCTGCACGAGGCGGGCGTGGTGACCGGCGAGCGGGTGGCGCTCTGGGCTTCCAACCGTGTGGAAGTGGTCGCGTCCTTCCTGGCGTGCTCGCGCAACGGCTATGTCTGCAACCCGTCGCTCCACCGCAACTACACGGTGGAGGAGATCGCCGGCCTGCTGCAGCGGGTCGGGGCGACGGCGGCCGTGGTGGAGACCGGCTGGGGGGCCGATACCGATCGCCACGACCCGATCGCCGCCCTGCGCGGGCTGGAGGCCATGCGCAGGGTCTTTGTCCTGCCGCCCCACCGCGCAGAGGGCGACCTGCCGGGGGTCGGCACCGCCCCGCGCCACCTGCGGGAGCCCGACCCGAACCCGGACAGCATCTGCTATCTCGCCTTCACCAGCGGCACGACGGGCAAGCCCAAGGGGGTGATGCATTCCGACAATTCGCTGTTGGCCAACTGCCGCGACCTGGTGAAGGACTGGCATCACGACAGTTCCACCGTGCTGCTGACCCTGTCGCCGCTGAGCCACCACATCGCCTGGGTCGCGGTCGGCCAGTGGCTGGTCGCCGGCATGCAGCTGGTGATCGACGATCCCGCCCCGGGCCTGTCCCGCCTCGACTGGATGATCGAGACCGGGGCGACCTACGTGATGGGCGTGCCCACCCATGCCATGGACATCCAGGCCGAACAGGCGCGGCGCGGCATCGGGAAGCTTGGCTCGGTCAACCTGTTCTACATGGCCGGCTCGCCGATCCCGCCGGCCGTGGCAGAGCGGTTCGTGCGCCAGGGCGTGCGGCCGCAGAACATCTACGGCATGACCGAGAACTCCTCGCACCAGTACACCCACCCGGTGGACGACGAGGCGACGATCTGCGCCACCTGCGGACGCGGGGGGGCGGGGTACGAGGTGCGGATCTTCTCCCAGGAGAACCGGGACGAGGAGGTGCCGCCCGGCACCATCGGCGAGATCGGCGGCAAGGGCGCCGCCCTGATGCTGGGATATTTCGACAACCAGGCCGCCACCGAGGGCTCGTTCAACCGCGACGGCTGGTTCCTGTCCGGCGATCTCGGCGTGCTCGACGGCAACGGCAACCTGTCCATCGTCGGCCGGCTGAAGGACGTGGTGATCCGCGGCGGCCACAACATCTTCCCGGCCCGGGTGGAAGATCTGGCGGTGAAGCATCCTAACATCGCCAAGGCGGCGGCTTTCCCGGTGCCGGACGAACGGCTCGGCGAGAAGCTGGCCCTGGCGATCCTGCCAAGCGGGGAGAGCCCCGATGCCGCCACAGTGCTGAATCATCTCTATGCGGTGGGGCTGTCGAAATACGACATGCCGGAATACTTCCTGGTGATGGACAGCTTCCCGCTGACCCCCAGCGGTAAGATCCTGAAGCGCGAGCTGGCGGAATGGGCGAAGTCCGGACGGATTGCGCCCGAGCCCTGCCGGTTCAAGCAGCCCGAAGACGCCTGAGGAGACGACACCATGACCGTGACCCTGGCCCTGTCCGAAGGGATCGCCACCCTGACCATCGACCGTCAGGAGACGCTGAATGCGCTTAATTTCAGCCTGATATCGGATATCGCTGAGAAACTGGACGAGGTCCGAGACTCTGCGGCTCGTGGCCTGCTGATCACCGGTGCCGGCGAGAAGGCGTTCTGCGCCGGCGCCGATATCAAGGAACTGATGGGCCGAGACCTGATGGCCCAGAAGCGCGGTGCGGAGGCCGGGCAGGCGACCTTCGCCAAGATCGCCGCCCTGGAGATCCCGTCGCTCGCCCTGATCAACGGTTTCGCCTTCGGCGGCGGGCTTGAGATGGCGCTGGCCTGCACCTTCCGGATGGCGGTGCCGACTGCGAAGATGGGACTGCCGGAGATCAAGCTCGGCCTGATCCCGGGCTATGGCGGAACCCAGCGGCTGCCGCGCCTGATAGGCGAGGGGCGGGCGCTGGAGATGATCCTGACCGGCCGCACCGTCGATGCCGAGGAGGCGCATCGGATCGGTCTGGTGAATAGGTTGGCCGAAACCGCCGATCCAGTTGCCGAGGCACAGGGCTTCCTGGGCGAGGTGACCCGCTACGGCCTGCCGGCGATCAGCTTCGCCAAGGAGGCGGTGACCCGCGCCCTGGACCTGCCGATCCATGAGGGGCTGAAGGTGGAGGCGGATCTCTCCACCCTGTCCTTCCGCACCGAGGACGCCGACGAGGGCCTCGCCGCCTTCGTCGAGAAACGCAAACCGAGTTTCAAGGATCGCTGATGGCCACCGTACTCGACCGCCTGGACGCCAGCCTCGACCTGCCCGAGGACGAGGCCATGGTGCTGGACAGCGTGCGCCAGCTCGCCACCGAGAAGATCGCGCCGCGTGCCGCGGAGCACGACCGCAACGGCACCTATCCGGCCGACAACATCGCCGAGATGAACGCGCTCGGCATGAACGCCATGTTCGTGCCGGAGGAATATGGCGGGCTCGGCCTGTCCTACACTGTCTATCTCGCCTGCGTGCGGGAGATCTCCAAGGCTTGTGCGTCGACCGGCATCATCTGGGCCACCAACTTCCACGGCATGAAGCCGGTGATGGATTTCGGCACCGAGGCGCAGAAGCAGCGCATCCTGCCGACCATCGCCGCCGGCGGGATCGGCTCGCTCTGCATCACCGAGCCGACGGCCGGCTCCGACGCCACCGGCATGAAGACCCGCATCACCCCGGACGGCAACGAGAGCGTGGTGATCAACGGCGGGAAGACCTTCATCTCCAACGGCAACGTCGCCGACCACCTGCTGGTCTTCGGCAAGTGGAGCGAGATCGACGACCCGCGCAAGTCGATCACCGCCTTCGTGGTCGACAAGGACACGCCGGGCCTGGAGGTCCTCCGCAAGGAGGAGAAGATGGGCCACCGGGCCGCACCCACGGTGGCGCTGTCCTTCGAGGACATGAAGATTCCGCGCGAGAACATCATCGGCGAGCCGGGAGACGGGCTGCAGATCCTGCTGTCCTCGCTGAACAAGTCGCGGCCCAGCGTGGCGGCCCAGGCGCTCGGCATCGCCCGGGCGGCGTTCGAGGACGCGATCGACTACATCAACGACCGCCGCCAGTCGGGCAAGCGGATCGTCGAGTTCCAGGGCATCCAGTTCACCCTGGCCGATCTCGCCACCGACCTCGCCATGTGCGAGGCGTGGCTGTGGAAGGTCGGCCGCATGGTCGACGGCGGCGCGACGGATTTCGGGATCGAGGCGTCGATGCTGAAGATGCGCGGCTCCGATCTCGCCATGCGGATCGCCGACGAGGCGGTGCAGCTCCATGGCGGCTACGGCTACTGCCAGGACTACCGGGTCGAGCGGCTGATGCGCGACGCCAAGATCACCCAGATCTGGGAAGGCACCAACCAGATCCACCGCCAGCTCATCGGCCGCAGTTTCGCGCGGAAGGAATAGGCAACCC
The DNA here is from genome assembly GCF_034377285.1 of Thalassobaculum sp. OXR-137. Lineage (NCBI taxonomy): Bacteria > Pseudomonadati > Pseudomonadota > Alphaproteobacteria > Rhodospirillales > Thalassobaculaceae > Thalassobaculum > Thalassobaculum sp. OXR-137. The sequence continues at coordinate 3,771,542 of NZ_CP139715.1, forward strand.
CAGACCCCGACCCGTCATCCTGAACTCGTTTCAGGACCTCATGGGCGGTTGGTCAAGCGAGGTCCTGAAACGAGTTCAGGATGACGGCGTGAAAATTGTTGGAGTTCACCAATGACAACCATCCAGACCGTCGGTGTGTGCGGCGCCGGGACCATGGGGGCGGGGATCGCCATCGTGGCGGCCCGCGCCGGCTACCGCACCGTGCTCTACGACACCAATGCCAAGGCGCTGGACCGGGCCAGGGGCCAGACCGAGGCCTTCCTCGCCAAGTCGGTAGAGCGCGGCAAGCTGACCCAGGAACAGGTCGACGCCGCCCTGGCCGGCTACAAGACCACCGACACGCTGGACGGCCTCGGCGAGTGCGACATCGTCATCGAGGCGGTGTTCGAGAACCTGGCTGTCAAGCAGGAGCTGTTCGGCAAGCTGAACGACGTCTGCCCGGAGCACACCCTGTTCGCTTCCAACACCTCCACCCTGTCGATCACCCAGATCGCCTCGGGCTGCGGCCGGGAGGATCGGGTGGTGGGCATGCATTTCTGCCTGCCGGCCCAGCTCATGAAGCTGGTGGAGATGTCGCCGGGGCTGAACACCTCCGACACGAGCTTCGCCGCCGCCTGGGCGTTCTGCGAGGCGCTGGGGCAGAAGCCGGTGAAGACCAAGGACGCGCCGGGCTTCATCCTCAACTACTTCCTGGTGCCGTTTAACAACGACGTCATCCGCCTGATCGAGGCGGGCGTGGCCGAGCCGGCGGATATCGATCGGGCGATCAAGGCCGGGCTCGGCTACAAGATGGGACCGTGCGAGCTTCTCGACCTGATCGGGCTCGACACCCAGGTGCTGCTCTGCGACGCGTTCTACGGCGTCACCCACGACCCGCGATGCGCCGCACCGCCGCTGCTCCACCGCATGGTGGCCGCCGGCCATCTGGGCCGCAAGTCGGGGCGCGGCTTCTTCACCTATGACAGCGACAAGATGTACGGGGCCTGAGCCATGGTGAGCTATTCGATCGTCGATACCGGCGACAGCCGGTCGTTCCCCGAGGACCATCCGTTTCTCGCCGGCTCCGGCGGGGACGGCGAGGTCGTCGCCTATATCGGGGCCGGCGCCATCTCCGCCTGGCAGGAGGACCCGTCGCGCACCGCGATCCTAGTCGAGCTCCACACCGAGACCCTGGGTGAGGTCACCGGCGAGAGCCGCGGCGAGGAGGGCTCCAATACCGTCGGCTTCGCCCGGTTCCGCGTCGGCGATGGCGCACCCTCCGATCTGGTCGAGCTGGTGCGTCAGCCCCATACCGATCCGGCCGCCTTGGAGGCTGCGCGCATGGTGCTGGAAGGGGCGGGGCTGCAGGTTTCCGAATGCTTCGACTTCGCCGGCCGCATCCTCGATCGCTTGATCCGGCCCTACTACAACGAGGCGCTGGCCAAGCTGGACGAGGGGCTGGCCACGGCCGACGACATGGACCTGACGGTCAAGCTGGGCCTCGGCTATCCGGAAGGCCCGATCGAGCTGCTGGAGCGCACGGGTCTGCACCATCACCACGACGTCACCCAGGCGCTGTTCGAGGTCTACGGCACCAAGCATTACGCCCCGGCCCGCCGGGCGCGGGTGGCGAAGAAGCGCGCGAAGCGGGGGCTTTCCTGATGCCGGGCACGGCGCAGAAGTCTCGGAAGCCGCTGGCCGGCGTGCGGGTGATCGACTTTTCCACCCTCCTGCCGGGGCCGATGGCGACCCTGATCCTGGCCGAGGCCGGAGCGGAGGTGATCAAGCTGGAACGGCCCGGCAGCGGCGAGGACATGCGCGCCTATCCGCCGATGGTGACCGAGGACAGCGGCGTGAACTTCGCCCTGCTGAACCGCGGCAAGCGCTCGCTCGCCGTCGACCTGAAGGATCCGGAAGCGGTCGAGCGGGTGAAGGTGCTGATCAAGGATGCCGACGTGCTGGTCGAACAGTTCCGGCCCGGCGTCATGGACCGGCTCGGCCTGGGCTACGAGACAGTGAAGGCGCTGAACCCGGCCATTGTCTACTGTTCCATCACCGGCTTCGGTCAGACCGGCCCAAAAGCGGCGCTGGCGGCCCATGACCTGAACTACATGTCGGAGACCGGCGTTCTGAACCTCGGCGCCGACAGCCGCGGCGATCCGGTCCTGCCGCCGGTGCTTGTGGCGGATATCGGCGGCGGCACCATGCCGGCGGTGATCTCGATCCTGCTAGCCCTGCGCGAGGCGGAGAAAACCGGCGAGGGCGCGTTCCTCGACGTCGCCATGGCCGACAATCTGTTCGCCTGGGGCTACTGGGCGCTGGGCGAGCGGGCGGCCGGCAAGGGCGATCCCAAGCCCGGCGGCGAGTTGGTGACCGGCGGAACCCCGCGCTACCAAGTCTACCGCTGCGCCGATGGCCGCTGGCTCGCCTGCGCGCCTCTGGAGCCGAAATTCTGGGCGAATTTCTGCGAGGTGATCGGCCTCGACCCGGCCCTGCGCGACGATTCCAAGGATCCGACGGCCACCACCGCCGAGGTCCGTGCCCTTATCGCCTCGCGCACCAGCGCCGACTGGCTTGAGGCCTTCGATGGCATCGACGCCTGCGTCACCCTGGTGAAGTCGATCTCCGAAGCCGCGGAAGACCCGCATTTCCAGCAGCGCGGCCTGTTCGCCGGGACCATGCAGGCGGGCAAGACCGCCATGATCCCGCTGCCGCCGCCCATCGCCCCGATCTACCGCGACCCCGAGGGCGGGCAGTCGTTCCCGGCCCTGGGCGACGCCAATGACGACTTGCTGAGGGACTAGGCCGATGCGTGCTGTGATGATGGAAGCGTTCGGCGCGCCGGAGACGGCGGTGGTCAGGGAGCTGCCCTCTCCGACGCCCGGACCGGGCCAGGTGGCGATCCGCACCCGGGCGGCCGGCGTGAACTATCCCGACCTGCTGGTGGTGGAGGGCAGGTACCAGCACAAGCCGCCGCTGCCCTTCATTCCGGGCAAGGAATTGGCCGGCGAGATCACCGCGGTCGGCGCCGGCGTGACCGGCTGGAAGCCGGGAGACCGGGTGATGGCACAGATGGAATACGGCGCCTTCGCCGAAGAGGTCGTGGCCGGGATCGACCAGTGCTTCGCGATGCCCGACGGCATGGCCTTCGCCGACGCGGCGGCCATGGGGCTGGTCTATCAGACCGCCTGGTTCGCCCTGCTCGACCGGGGCGGCTTCAAGCCAGGCGAGACGGTGCTGGTTCTGGGCGCCACCGGCGGCGTCGGCATGGCGACCATCCAACTGGTGAAGGCGCTGGGCGGCACCGCGCTCGCCGGCGTGTCGACCATGTCCAAGGCCGACGCGGCGCGCCAGGCTGGGGCGGACCACATCATCGACCTGTCGGTGGAGAACCTGCGCGACGGGCTGCGCGATCAGGTCCATGCGGCGACCGGCGGCACGGGCGCGGATGTCTGCATCGACCCGCTGGGGGGAGATCCGTTCGACGCGGCCATGCGGGCACTGGCCTGGTGCGGTCGGATAGTGGTCGTCGGCTTCGCGGCCGGGCGCATCCCGGTGATCAAGGCGAACTACCTGCTGGTGAAGAACATTGCGGTGACCGGCCTGCAATGGTCCGACTACCGTGATCGCACGCCAGAGCGCATGGCCGAGGCCCAGGCCGAGATCTTCCGCCTGCATGCCGAGGGCAAGCTGTCGGCCAACGTGATGGCGACCTTCCCGCTGGACAGGATGGCCGAGGCCATGGCGGTCATCTCCGACCGTAAGGTGGTGGGGAAGGTCGTGCTGGAGATGTGAGGGGCGCCCCTTCGACACGCCCCTATGGGGCTGCTCAGGGCGAGGTCAAAGGATGGGTGTGGTTCTGCGTTAAGGTATGACCTCGCCCTGAGCAGGAGCGGCGCGACGTGTCGAAGGGCAGCCGCTCAATGCCGCCCCAGAAATCGCTCCAGCGCCTCCCGCGCCGGCGGCTCGTCCAGGGTGGGGGCGTGACCGATCTCCGGCAGGAGGACGGTTTCCATCGCCGGATGGCGGCGCTGCATTTCCGATGCCGTCTCCGCCGACAGGACGATCGACCTGCCACCCCGCACCAGCAGCACCGGCACCGCCGTCAGCGCGCTGAACAGTGCCCAGAGGTCCGCCTCCGTGGCCTCGGCCCCGGCCAGCGGTTTTACGATCGCCGGGTCCCAGTCCTGGCGCAGGCTGCCGTCCGGCTCCTCGCGATAGGTGGTCTTGGCGAAGGCGACCCATTCCTCCTGCGTGGTGAAGGACATGTCCGGCAGGATCGTCTTCATCTCCGCCGCCGCGGCCTCCCACGAGGCGGGCCGGCGCTCGCGGCCCATCACCTCGATCAAAAAGTCGCCGCCGGTATCCGGGATCTCCGGCCCGATGTCGTTCAGCACGACGCCCGCCAGCGCGGTCGGCGCCATCACCGCTAGGGCCATGGCCATCAGTCCGCCGAAGGACGTTCCGATCACGACGACCCGGTGCAGCCCCAGCGCTATCATTACCGCGCGGATGTCGTCGGCCATGATCGGCGGCGCGTAGTCGGCGGGATCCGCGGCATAATCAGACCGGCCGCGGCCCCGATAGTCGAGGCTGACCAGCCGGCGCGGCGCGATCCGCTCGGCGATATGGGCGAAATCCTTGGTGGTGCGGGCATAGCCGGGCAGGCCGAGCACCGGCACGCGGGGATCCAGCGGGTCCCCCCAATCGGCCGTGAACAGCCGCGCGCCCGACCGGCTGGTGACGAAGCGTTCCCGGCAGGACAGCACGATCCGGCGCTCCGTCAGATGGCGCCGACGATGGCCGGCAGGGGCTCCAATGTCTTCAGCTCGATGTCCGGCGATCCCGGCAGCCGCTCACGCGCCTGGCCGAAGCGGTTGCACCAGGCCACCCGGAAGCCGAAGGCGGAGGCTGCCGCCGCATCCCAGGCATTGGACGACTGGAAGCTGATTGCCGCCGGACCCGACACGCCCAGGCGATCGACAGCGAGCCGGTAGACCCGAGGGTCCGGCTTGAACACGCCCAACTCATCCACCGACAGCACGGCGTCCAGCAGCGGGGCGCAGCCGGTGCTCTCGCACACGCTCTCCAGCATGTCGGGCGACCCGTTCGACAGGATGGCGGTCTTCATGCCGGCGGCCTTCAGCCTCTGCAGCACGCCCACCACCTCGGGATAGGTGTCCAGGGTGCGGTAACTGTCCATCAGCGCCTGACGCAGGCCGGTCGGCGGACCGCCGGGAAAGGCGGTCTCCAGCGCGAAGTCGAGCGCGTCGCCGGTGACCTGCCAGAACGGCACATAATGGTCCGGGCCCATCAGGCTGCGCAGCCAGGAATAGGAGAGCTGCTTGGTGCGCCAGACGTCTGACATGATCTGGGCCGGTTCCACCTCCAGGCCGAAATCGTCGCGGCAGCGCGCGACGGCGGAATGGACGTCGAACATCGTTCCGTAGGCATCGAAGACGCAGGCCTCGATCCCGTCGAACCGTTCGGTCATGGCGTTCCCCCGTGCTGACGGCCGCCTATTTCTTCAGGGCGGCCTGTTGCCGGTCCAACAATACGCCGCAGGAATAGACGCACCAGACTTTCTGGGCGCTCGGAGCAAGCGCGGCGATGGCGGTCGCCTGATCGTGATCGTTGGCGAGCCGGTCGCGGTAGACATGCAGCGCCTCCAGCACCCGCTGGACGTAATTGCGGGTTTCGGAGAACGGGATCCGCTCGATCCAGTCGATGACGTCCACCTTCGGGTCGCTCGGATCGCCGTGGTCCCGGACCCAGGCCGCGACCCGGCCGGGACCGGCGTTATAGGCGGCGATCGCCTTGATGTAGTGGCCGTCGAAGCGGTTCACCATCTGCTTCAGGTAGGTGCTGCCCAGGGTCACGTTGTAGTCCGGCCGGGCGATCAACGAGCCCAGGTCGTAGACCAGCCCGATCGACTTGGCGGTGACCTCCGCCGTGGCCGGCATGAGCTGCATCAGGCCGCGCGCCCCGACCCGGCTGATGGCGGTGGTCTCGAAGCTGCTCTCCTGGCGGATGATCGCGTGCACGAAGGCCGGCTCCGGCCCCTCGGTCGGCGTCGGCTGAAGCACCGGGTAGCCGAGGGCGGGCAGGATCATCCGTCCGGTCGCCGCGCGCCTGGCGGTGAACACGGCCGTGCCCAACTCGCCGGCCTCCGCCGCCATTTCGGCGATCAGGGCCGAGCGGTCGATGTCGTCGCTGGACACCGCCATGTGCCGCAGGAACAGCCGCGCGGTGCGGTCCATCCGCAGGCGGAGAAGGGCGCGGGTCGCCTGCACCTCGTCGTCGGCGTCGAAGGCGGCGCGGGCGGCGGCATCCGGTGCCGCGGGCGCGGGCAGGGCGATCCGCTTGGCGCCGATCCGCGCGGCGGCGAGCTGGCCGTAGAACGTGGTCTGGAAGGCGGCGCCGCGGGCATACCATTCCCGCGCGCCGTCCGGATCGCCGACCGCTTCCGACGCCCGGCCGGCCCAATAGGCGGCGCGGCCGGAGCTGATCGGGGTGGAGACATTGCCGTGCAACTGGGTGAAGTGGCGCAGGGCGTCCTTCGGGCGATCGAGAAACCGCAGCGCAATCCACCCGGCAAGCCATTCGGCATCGGCGAAGGGGGCACCCGAACGCTGGTTATGGGAGGCCGCCAGCAGGTAGGCGTCCTTCAGGTTGCCGTCGTCCAAGGCCTCGCGGATATGCCAGGCCCGCTCGCGCCACCACAGCGCGGCGAATTCCTCGGACGGCGGCGCCTGGAACATCAGTTCCCGCGCGCCGACCTTCATGCCGGACTGGCGGCGCCAGCGCAGCCGCTCGTAATGCAGCCCCGGGTCGTCCTGGAGATCCTTGGGCACCCGCCGGATCGCCTCGTCCACTCCGGCCTGCTTGTAACGCAGGCGCAGGCGGGCGTCGGCCAGCTTCCGCCAGCCGTCGGGCACATGGTCCATGGCCTGACGGGCCGCACCCGCATGGCCGCGCCACAGCATGTCGTCCAGGCGCTCGATATGATCGATCTGCCGCAGGTACTTGCCGTAGCGGGCGAGGAACAGCGCCTCGTCCTTGTTGCCGAGCTCGATGCTGCGCCAGGTCTGGCGCACCTTGGCCTGCACCGTCGCCTGATCGCCGGTCCGTGCCACCGCCTCGAGATGGGCGAGCTTGCCCTGGGTCGAGCGCGGCGGATGCTTGGCGAACCAGTCGAGCTTGCGGGCCAGGCTGATGTCGCGAGGCATCAGCTCCTCGGCCCGGGCGACGAGGGTGGATTCGTCCGGCCAGCCCGGATGATCGTTCAGGAAGCGCTCGATCGCGGCAAAATCTGTCGGCTGGCCGCCGTCGCGCAGCCGGGTCCATTGGAACAGGGCCTCCATCGCGGCGTCCCGGCCCCGGCCGCGCACCGCCGAGACCTTGTCCCAATCGCCGGACGCCGCGAAGGACAGGGTGGTCCTCCACGCGGAGTCCGACGCCGAGAGGCCAGTCAGGCCGGCTGGCCGGGCCATCGGTATGGGAGCACCGCCGGGAGCGACGGCGGTCGCCGTAGACGGGCGCAGCTCGGGCGATGGCGCCTTGTCGGCAGCCGGGGCAACACCGGCCCAGGCCAGCGCCACCACGCCGAAGATGACCGGGAGACCGCGAACGATCATGGTACTTCTCCGCACGATCGTCGGCGCCTGTGGGGGGAGCTTGGGGCCGACGACGAACGACCAAGGTAATGCTGCAACCGCTAACCGCCAAGCGGGCATGAGAAATTAGCTATCAGGCACACTTGCCCCCAGGTGGGGCCGGGCGTAATGTCGCGCCTTCGACCTTCCTATAACTGCCGACTCGGAGAGAACCGATGGGCTACGCATTCGGACAGCCGTTGTTCAAGGGATCACTTGTTGCCTTGATCACGCCGTTCAAAAACGGCGCGGTGGACGAGGATGCGTTCCGAAAACTCGTGGACTGGCAGATCGAGCAGGGCACCCATGGCCTTGTTCCGGTCGGCACCACGGGGGAAAGCCCGACGCTGAGCCACGAGGAGCACAAGCGGGTCATCGAGCTCTGCATCGAGCAGGCGGCGGGCCGGGTCCCGGTCATCGCCGGTGCCGGCTCCAACTCGACCAAGGAAGCGGTGGAGTTCACCCAGCACGCGGCCGAGGCCGGTGCGGATGCGGTGCTGCACGTCATGCCGTATTACAACAAGCCGACCCAGGAAGGCATGTTCCGGCATTTCGAGGCGATCAATAACGCCGTCGATATCCCGATCATCATCTACAATATTCCCGGCCGCTCGGTCGTGGACATGTCCGTGGACACGATGAAGCGGTGCTACGAGGAGCTCAAGAACGTCACCGGCGTGAAGGACGCGACCGCCGATCTGGTGCGTCCGATCAAGCAGCGCATGGCGATGGGCGAGGATTTCTGTCAGCTCACCGGCGAGGACGCCTCCGTGCTGCCGTTCCTGTCCCATGGCGGGCACGGCTGCATCTCGGTCACGGCCAATGTCGCGCCCAAGCAGCTTTCCGAGCTGCACGTGGCCTGGCAGAACCGCGACCTGGACACCGCCTTCGCGATCAACGAGCGGCTGCAGCCCCTGCATGCCGCGCTGTTCGCCGAGAGCAGCCCGGGACCGGTGAAATACGCGGCCAGCCTGCTGGGCATCTGCGAGTCGACCGCCCGCCTGCCGATCTACGAGATCGCCGACGAGAACAAGGCGAAGGTCGAAAGCGCGATGCGCTATGCCGGCCTGCTGAACTGACCATCGCTTCCGCACTGCGGAGGCCTGAGCGGCCCGCCCCGATCCGGGCGGGCCGTTGCCTTTCTGGGGTCTTCCCGGGGGCGCCGTCCCGGACCCCGGCCTCGACACGGGGCGGGGGCTGCCTATATACGCACGTCTGGATTTGAGGAGAGCGCGCCATGGCGGGTAAGCAGGGCGCCCGCAAAGAGGTTGCTCGAAACCGGCGGGCCCGACACGAGTACATGATCGAGGAGACCCTCGAGGCCGGTCTCATGCTGACCGGTTCCGAGGTGAAGTCGCTGCGCGAGGGCCGCGCGTCGATCAGCGAGTCCTATGCGGGCGACGAGAAGGGCGACCTGGCGCTGATCAACGCCCATATTCCGGAATACAAGCCGGCCGAGCCGTTCAACCACGAGCCCCGCCGGGTGCGCCGTCTGCTCGTCCACCGCAAGGAGCGGGACAAGCTGCTCGGCATGATCCGGCGCGAGGGCTACACGATCGTGCCGATGTCGCTGTATTTCAACGACCGCAGCATCGCCAAGCTGGAGATCGGCCTCGCCCGCGGCAAGAAGATGGCCGACAAGCGCCAGGACGTGAAGAAGCGGGACTGGGAACGCCAGAAGGCCCGGCTTCTGCGCGAGAAGGGGTGAGGGCGGGCTGCAGCAGTGGATGCCGACTCGAGCGGCTCCGATCATGCGGTAAAGACCAACTTCTCTCACCGTCACTCCCCGGATTTAGTCCGGGGCCTACGGGTCACTAGACCCTAAGTCAGGCGTTCTAAGCGGCTTTGGGGTGGGCCCCGGACTAAATCCGGGGAGTGATTGCGGGGAAGGAGGAGTCCCTTACCTCGTGTCCAGCAGTTCCCGCACCTGACGGAACACGTCGTGGAACATCTCTTCGGTCAGCCGGCCGGTGTTCGTGTTGTAGCGCGAGCAGTGGTAGGAGCCGACCATCAGCCGGCCGTCCTCCAGATCGTGCACCGCGTTATGGCCGAACTTGAAGGCGGACTTCCGTCGGCCCAGCGCCGCCAGCGTCGCGCCATGGGCGAGGGAGCCGAGCACCAGGATCACCTTCAGCGCCGGCATCTCGCCGATGGTCGTCTCCAGGAAAGGCCGGCAATTCGCGGTCTCGGAGCCGATCAGCTTGTTCTGGGGCGGGACGCAGCGGGCGGCGTTGGTGATCCGGCAGTCGATCAGGGACAGCCCGTCATCCGCCCGCTTATCGTAGGTGCCGGTGGCGAAGCCGAACGTGAGCAGGGTGTCGTAGAGCAGGTCGCCCGCGTAATCGCCGGTGAACGGGCGGCCGGTGCGGTTCGCTCCCTTTAGGCCCGGCGCCATCCCGACCACCAGCAGCCGCGCATCGGTGCCGCCGAAACTCGGCACCGGCGCGTTGTGGAAGTCCGGGTACAGCCGTCGGTTCTCGTGCCGGAAGGCGACGAGACGCGGGCAGAGACCGCAATCGGCAGGCGGGTCACTCAGCATATCGGCAGGCGATCTCTCGACGGTCTGCGGCTCAGCCGCGGCGGGGCGTCGGAGTCCGACGCACGACCGCGGGGGGCTCATCGTCCTCGTAATCGTCGTCGACATAATCGTCGTCGAGATCGTCATCCGCCTCGACAGGGGCGGAGGCAGGCGCCGCCGGCCGCTCTCGACGGGGACCGCGATCGGAATGAACCCGCTCGATCTGGGCCGCGAGCTGGTCGAGTTCGATGAACTGGTCGGCCTGGCGCCGCAGCTCGTCGGCGATCATCGGCGGCTGGGTGCGGATCGAGGAAACGACGGACGCGCGCACACCCTTGCGCTGCACCGCCTCGATCAGGGAGCGGAAGTCGCCGTCGCCGGAGAACAGGACCACGTGGTCGACCCGGTCGACCATTTCCATCATGTCCACCGCAAGCTCGATGTCCATGTTGCCCTTCACCTTGCGGCGGCCGGCGCTGTCGGTGAATTCTTTGGCCGGCTTGGTAACCAGCGTGTAACCGTTGTAATCCAGCCAGTCGACTAGCGGCCGGATCGGCGAATACTCCTGATCTTCCAGCAATGCGGTATAATAAAAGGCGCGAATCAACCGGCCTTTACCTGCAAACAGATCGAGAAGTCGCTTGTAGTCAATATCGAAACCCAGGGAGCGGGCGGCGGAATAGAGGTTGGCACCGTCTATGAACAGCGCCATTCGTTCATCGGGATGGAATAGCATATGCAATCCTTTCAATTGCTTTTGCGCTCTTCTTGCGCTGAATTCTCAAAAATTCGGCAGGCGGCTGAGGAATGAGGCCCCCGCGTCGAACTGTTTGCAGTCTAGGTCCGAATATGGGCTGATGTACAGGCCAAAGGCCTGCCGTGGAGGCAACGATTACATGGTGAAATTGTCAGTCGCGTCGGGGACGAGGCGGTGTCGAAGAGCGGCTCCGGAGGGCCGGTCGGCGGAGGGGGCACGGTGATCGTCATCGCCGTCGGCGCCAACCTGCCGGCCGCCGGTTTCGACACGCCGCTGGCCACCTGCGAGGCGGCGGTCCGCCGACTGGATCAGGAGCCGGACGTCCGGGTCGTCGCCCGGTCGCGGTGGTACGAGTCCGAGCCGGTCCCGAAATCCGACCAGCCCTGGTACGTGAACGGCGCGGTCGCGGTGAAGACCGACCTGATCCCGGAGGTGCTGCTGGCCCGGATGCACGAGATCGAGGATTCCTTCGGCCGGGTCCGGCGGGTCCGCAACGAGGCACGCCCGATCGACCTCGATCTGATCGACTACGAGGGCAGGGTCCGCATCGGCGCGATGGCGCCGACCCTGCCGCACCCCCGGGCCGCCGAGCGGGCATTCGTGCTGCTGCCGATCCGTGACCTCGATCCGCAGTGGCGCCATCCGGTCACCGGCGAGACCGTGGAGACGCTGATCGGCGCGCTGTCCGATCTCGGCGAGTCGATCAGGGCGATCGAGGAAGGCGCGTCAGGATCTTGATTTCCGGGCGATAACCTCGGATCAGCGCTTGTTTTACCGCCGCTTGGTCTCTATATTCCGCGGCTCCGCCTAATCATTGTGCGCACCCGATCGAGAGGCTTTTCATGGCCCGCGTTACCGTCGAAGACTGCATCGTCAAGATCCCGAACCGGTTCGACCTGGTGATGGCCGCAGCCCAGCGCTCGCGCGACGTCTCCGCCGGCTCCACCATCACCGTGGACCGGGACAACGACAAGAACCCGGTTATCGCCCTGCGCGAGATCGCCGAGGAGACCGTGGATATCGCGGCTCTGAACGAGGCGCTGATCAAGGGTCTGCAGAAGCATGTCGAGATCGACGAGCCCGAGGACGACGACATGGAGCGCCTGATCGGCTCCGATGCCGGTGCCGGCAGTGTCGGACTGGACGGCCGGCTCGCCGAGGGTGAAACTCTCGGGGAAGACGCGGCGGAGGATCTCGGTATGGAGATCGAGCAGGGTGACGGTGGCCAGCAGTTCGAGGATGTCGACGACAGCGAGCTCGACCGCGAAGGTTGATCCAGCCGCCATGCGCCCGGATTTTCCGGGCCGGCGTCCCTATATGCATAGGCACCTGCCGAAGGTGCTGATGCCATGATCCGTCAATACGAACTTGTCGAGCGCGTACGGGCCTACGATCCGACCACGGACGAAGCCGCGCTCGACCGCGCGTATGTCTACGCGATGAAGATGCACGGTTCGCAGACGCGGGCCTCGGGCGACCCGTATTTCTCCCATCCTCTGGAAGTCGCCGGCATTCTGACCGAGATGAAGCTCGACCACGGCACGGTCATCACCGCGCTGCTGCACGACGTCATCGAGGATACCGAGGCGACCCTTGCCGACGTGCGTAACCTGTTCGGCGACGAGATCGCCCGACTGGTGGACGGCGTCACCAAGCTGACCCGCATCGAGTTGCAGTCGGACCGCACCAAACAGGCCGAGAACTTCCGTAAGCTCGTGCTGGCGATGAGCCAGGACATCCGCGTGCTCCTGGTGAAGCTGGCGGACCGGGTGCACAACATGCGCACCCTGCATTTCATAAAGAACCCGGACAAGCGCCGGCGGATCGCCGCCGAGACGATGGATATCTACGCGCCGCTCGCCGCGCGCATCGGCATCAACGAGATCAAGGACGAGCTCGAAGACCTCGCCTTCGCCGAAATCAACCCGGACGCCCGCACCTCGATCAAGGCCCGGCTCGACTACCTGCGCAGCCAGGGCGGCGACATGGTGGAGAGCATCATCGCCGAGCTGCACGAGAAGCTGGCCGATGCCGGCGTGCATGCCGATATCTCCGGCCGGATGAAGACCCCCTATTCGATCTGGCAGAAGATGCAGCGCAAGGAAGTCGGGATCGAGCAACTGTCCGACATCATGGCCTTCCGGCTGGTCGTCGATAATATCGGCGACTGCTACCAGTGCCTGGGCGCCATGCACGGCTCCTATCCGGTCGTGCCGGGCCGATTCAAGGACTACATCTCGACGCCGAAGCCGAACGGCTACCGGTCGCTGCATACCGGCGTGATCGGGCCGCACCGTCAGCGCATCGAGGTGCAGATCCGTACCCGCGAAATGCACGACGTGGCCGAACTCGGCGTGGCCGCGCATTGGAACTACAAGCAGCGCGACGCGATCAACGAGGGCAAGCAGTACCGATGGATCCGCGAGCTGCTCGACATTCTTGAGCAGGCCTCCGGTCCGGAAGAGTTCCTGGAGCACACCAAGCTGGAGATGTACCAGGATCAGGTGTTCTGCTTCACCCCGAAGGGCGACCTGATCGCCCTGCCGCAAGGGGCGGTGCCGATCGACTTCGCCTATGCCGTCCATTCCGAGGTCGGCGACCGCACCGTCGGCGCCAAGCTGAACGGCCGCCTGGTGCCGCTGATGACCCAGCTGCGCAACGGCGACCAGGTGGAGATCGTCACCTCGAAGACCTCCACGCCGTCGCCGAACTGGGAACAGATCGTCGTCACCGGCAAGGCCAAGGCGCGAATCCGCCGCTTCGTGCGTCTGAAGCGTCGCCAGCAGTTCTCCGATCTCGGCAAGGCGATGCTGCAGAAGGCGTTCCGCCAGGAAGGCCATCCGTTCTCCGAAAAGCAGCTCGAGCCGCTGCTCGGCCGGTTCCACGCCGAGGCGGTGGAAGACCTCTATGCCGGCATCGGCGAGGGGCTGGAGAGCGCGCTGGAAGTCATCCACGCCGTGCATCCGCCGGTGGTCGAGCCGAAGAAGGAAGAGAACGTCGTCCCGATCGCCCGGGCGCGGGGCCGGGCCAAGAAGGGCCGGCAGAAGGATGCGCTGCCGATCCGCGGGCTGATCGACGGCATGGCGATGCATTTCGCGCGCTGCTGCCACCCGCTCCCAGGCGAGCGGATCGTCGGCATCGTCACCACGGGCAAAGGGGTGACGATCCATACGATCGACTGCGAAACCCTGGAGGGGTTCCAGGACCAGCCGGAGCGCTGGCTGGACGTGGCCTGGGACGACGACGCGGAGTCGGCCCATGTGGGGCGCCTGGACGTGGTGATCGCCAATGAGCCCGGCAGCCTCGGCTCGCTGTCTACGGTGATCGGCAAGAATGGCGGTAACATCATGAACCTGAAGATCGTGAACCGCTCCGTCGATTTCTTCGAGATGCTGATCGACGTGGAGGTGGCCGATATCAGGCACCTGACCACGATCATCGCCGCGCTGCGTGCGACGCCGGTGATCAACTCCGTCGATCGCGCGCGCGGGTGAGGGGCGAAGGATGATCCTCGGCATCGGCGCCGACCTGGTCGACACCCGCCGGATCGAAGCGGCCCTGAATCGGTTCGGCGACCGCTTCCGTCACCGCTGCTTCGCCGCCCAGGAGATCGCCCGGGCGGAGAACGCCGCCGATCCGGCCCTGGTCTACGCCAAGCGGTTCGCCGCCAAGGAGGCCGTCTGGAAGGCACTCGGCGACGATGCGCGCGACGGCATCCAGTGGCGCGAGCTCGTGGTGGAGAATGCGCGCTCCGGAAAGCCGCGCTTCGTGCTCTCCGGCAGGGCGGCCGAACGGCTGGCAACCCTCACGCCGCAGGGAATGATCGCCCGCATCGACCTGTCTTTGTCGGATGAGCCGCCATACGCGCAGGCTTTCGTGGTCGTCTCCGCGGCACCGGCCTCCATCGAGGCTCTGAGGCCCGGCGAAGGCTAGGCTCGTAAACCGGCGAAGCCGGGGTCAATCGCCGAGGGCATTGCTTGCCCCGGCGCGTCAAATTCGGCATACCGGTCCATGCTCGCGCATGCGGCGCTGGGTGCCAAGGTCTTGTCAGGATGGGTTTCGATGGCTGCAAAAAAATCGGGCGGGTACGGTGAGTTGATCCGCACCGTGATAATCGCCTGTGCCATCGCGCTCGGCATCCGGACCTTCTTCTACGAACCGTTCAACATCCCTTCGGGCTCGATGATCCCGACCCTGCTGGTCGGCGACTACCTGTTCGTGTCCAAGGCGTCCTACGGCTACAGCCGCTACTCGCTGCCCCTGGCGCTGCCGCTGATCCCGGGCCGGGTGCTCTTCACCCCGCCGGAGCGCGGCGACGTCGTGGTGTTCAAGCTGCCGAGCGACAACAGCACCGACTACATCAAGCGCATCGTCGGGCTGCCGGGCGACCGGGTTCAGGTAAAGGGCGGCATCCTCCACATCAACGGCGAGCCGGTGAAGCGCCGCCAGATCGAGGATTTCCAGCCGGAGAACGGTTCCCGCCCGGTCGCGCAGTTCATCGAGACCCTGCCGAACGGCCGTGAGCACCGGATTCTGGAGCTCAGCGACACCATGAGCGCCGACAACACCCCCGAATACCGGGTGCCGGCGGGGCACTATTTCGCCATGGGCGACAACCGCGACAATTCACGGGACAGCCGTTTCCCGGAGGTCGGACCCATTCCCGAGCAGAACCTGGTGGGCAGGGCCGACGTCCTGTTCTTCTCCCATGACGGCAGCGCGAAGCTGTGGGAAGTGTGGAAATGGCCCTTTGCCATTCGTTACGGACGTCTGCTGGAAGGCATCGAATGACGTCGGATGACACGGATCTGTCGGCGCTCGCCGAGATCCTGGGACACGCGTTCAATCATACCGAAGTTCTGCGGCGTGCGGTAACCCATGCCAGCGCCGAGCCTCGGGCCTGGAATGCCTACGAGCGCCTTGAATTCCTGGGCGACCGGGTGCTGGCGCTGGTCGTCGCCGAGCAGCTTCTCGACCGCTTCCCGCACGAGCGCGAGGGCGCGATCGCCAAGCGCCACGTGAACCTGGTCCGCCGCGAGGCCCTAGCCCAGGTGGCGCGTACGATCGATCTGGGACGGTTCCTGATCCTGTCGCGCGGCGAGGACGATGCCGGGTCGCGCAACAGCGACACCATCCTGTCCGACGCCATGGAAGCGGTCATCGGCGCACTCTATCTGGACGGCGGGCTGGAGGCGGCGCGGCGCTTCATCCTGAACGAGTGGAACCGGCTGCTGGAGCTGGACCTGCGCCCGCCCCAGGACCCGAAGACCACGCTGCAGGAATGGGCCCAGGGTCGCAAGCTGGCCCTGCCGCGCTATATCACCGTCACCCAGTCCGGGCCGGCGCATGCGCCCGAGTTCACGGTCCAGGTGGTGGTAGAAGGACAGGAGCCGACCATCGGGGTCGGCCGATCCAAGCGGCTGGCCGAACAGGCCGCAGCCGCCGAACTGATCAAACGGGTGGGAGCATGAACGCCCCGAAGTCTCATTGCGGATTTGTCGCCCTTCTCGGCGCGCCGAATGCCGGCAAGTCGACTCTGGTGAACCAGATGGTGGGGGCCAAGGTTTCCATCGTCACGCACAAGGTCCAGACCACCCGCAGCCGCATTCGCGGGATCGCCCTGGAGGGCGACACCCAGATCGTGCTGGTGGACACGCCGGGCATCTTCCAGCCGAAGCGCCGGCTGGACCGGGCCATGGTGCATGCCGCCTGGGCCGGCGCCGGGGACGCCGACGTGGTCGTCCTGGTCGCCGACGCCCGGCAGGGCCTGGACGACGACACGATGCGGATCATCGAGGGGCTCAAACAGGCCGGCCGCAAGGCGGTGCTCGCCCTGAACAAGGTCGACGACATCAAGCGTGAGAAGCTGCTGCCGATCGCCGCCGAGTTCAGCGAGGCCTTCGACTTCGAGCGGGTCTTCATGATCTCGGCCCTGAACGGCAGCGGCTGCGCCGACCTGCGCAAATATCTGGCCGAGCGGATGGCGCCGGGCCCCTGGCTCTATCCCGAGGACGAGCTCAGCGATCTGCCGATGCGCCTGATGGCGGCGGAGATCACCCGCGAGAAGGTCTTCCTGCGCCTGCATGACGAACTGCCCTATTCGGCCACGGTGGAAACCGATCAGTGGACCGAACGGGACGACGGCTCGGTGCGGATCGACCAGACCCTGTACGTGGAACGCGACAGCCAGAAGAAGATCGCGCTCGGTAAAGGTGGTCAGAAAATCAAAGAGATCGGGTCTCAGGCTCGCACGGAACTTGAAGAGATGCTGGAGCGCCGCGTCCACCTGTTCCTGTTCGTGAAGGTCCGCGAGAACTGGCAGGACGACCGCCAGCACCTGCGCGAATGGGGCCTGGAATGGGACGTGTGAGGTCTTCCTCAAGCAAGCCGAAACCTGCCTCCTATGTCCATCCACTCCCCCCGTCATCCTTGTAACTTATCGTCTTCCGCTTCTGGTAGAGTTTCGGAAGCGGTGGTGGATGGGACGCCGAGTCGTCCTGGAGCGTGCGAGCCCGAACGTCAGCAAGGTTGCCCATCCACCGTTCATCCCTCGAACCCGAACAGTCGCCGGGGCCGCCATATGGCGAGCCCGTTTAGGCAAGGCAGGGTAGCGATGGACCAGGTGATCGTGGGTATCGACGTCTCCAAGAGCCGTCTGGATGTTCATATCCTGCTCGGCGCGCAAGGGCCGGGCGAATGTGAGGCGGTGCCGCGTGACGGCGCTGGGATTGCAGCGTTGGCCGAGCGTCTTGGAGCGCTGGGAGCAACGCTGGTGGGGGTCGAGGCGACGGGCGGCTTCGAGACGGTGGTGGCGGCGGGTCTGGCCGGGGCGGGCTTGCCGGTCGTCGTGGTCAATCCGCGCCAGATCCGGGCCTTCGCCCAGGCGCTGGGACGTCGGGCGAAGACCGATCCGATCGATGCGGAGATGATCGCCCGGTTCCTGGCGGCGACCCGGCCTGAGCCGCGCGCATTGCCCGATGCGTCCGGCCGCCTGCTGGCCGATCTGGTGGCCCGGCGACGGCAGATCGTGTCGATGATCGCCGCCGAGCGCCAGCGTCAGAGCCGCCTCACGGAACCGCGGGTGCGGCGCTCGATCCTGCGTCTGATCACGGCCCTGGAGAAGGAACTGAACGAGGTCGACCGCGAGATCGACGACCAGGTCCGCGGCTCGCCGGTCTGGCAGGCACAGGAGGATCTGCTGCGCAGCGTGCCCGGCATCGGTCCGGCCACCGCCCGCACCCTGCTCGCCGATCTGCCCGAACTCGGCCGACTGGACCGGCGCCAGATCGCCTCCCTGGCGGGGCTGGCACCGTGGACGCGCCAATCGGGAACTTGGCGCGGCAAAGCCTTCATCGGCGGCGGACGCGCGAGCGTACGCACCGCCCTGTTCGTCGCAGCCATGGTCGGCGCGCGCTACAACCCTACCCTCAAGGCCTTCCACGCCAGACTGATCGCTGCAGGAAAGCCCAAGATGGTCGCCCTCATCGCCGTCGCCAGAAAGCTGCTTACCATCCTCAACGCCATCGTCAGAGATCAAAAGCCATGGCAAGTCGCTTGACCAAGATCACAGTCGCTGACGCAAGTCAGGATCTGCGGTGCACCAACGCCGGAGCATCGATCCTGATGTGCATCAGGATGACGTGCTAGGGTTTGCGAGAATTCAAAGCCAGGACCGTCTTGACCCAACCCTCCGCCCATCCGGACGACCCGCATTACATCACCCGGAGCGGTTGGCTGCGGGCGGCGGTTCTCGGTGCCAATGACGGGATCGTCTCCGTCTCCTCTCTGATCGTCGGTGTCGCCGCCGCCGATCCGTCGCCGACGGCTGCCATCATCGCCGGTGTGGCGGGACTGGCGGCAGGGGCGATGTCGATGGCGGCCGGCGAGTACGTTTCGGTCTCTTCGCAGGCCGATACGGAGAAGGCGGATATCCGACGCGAGCGCAAGGCGCTGGAGCGGGTTCCCGAGGCCGAGTTCGAGGAACTGACGGCGATCTACGAACACAAGGGCCTGAGCCGCGAAACCGCGCTGCAGGTCGCCCGGGAACTGACGGCGAACGATGCCCTCGGCGCCCATGTGCGCGACGAACTCGGCCTGTCCGAGGTCCATGCCGCCAATCCGATCCAGGCGGCCCTCGCCTCGGGACTGACATTCACCTGCGCCGCCGCCGTGCCGGTTCTGGCGACAGTCCTGTCGCCGGCGGGATTCACGATCCCGACGGTCCTGATCGTCACCGTGGTGGCGCTGGCCCTTCTCGGTGCGCTGGGCGCGCGGGCAGGCGGGGCGCCGATGGGGCGGGCGGCCCTGCGGGTCGTGGTCTGGGGCGTGTTCGCCATGGGGGTCACCGCCGTCGTCGGCTCGCTGTTCGGCGTTAGCGTCTGACGTCGCTCCGCTACCGCCGTTTCGGCCCTCCCCAGCAACCCTCCGGCATCCTACCTTGGCCCCATGATTGACTGGACCGACACCGGCATCGTCCTCTCCGCCCGCCCGCACGGGGAGGGATCGGCCATCGTCACCCTGCTGACCGCTGAGCACGGACGCCATGCCGGCCTCGCCCGAGGCGCCTTCGGGGGCCGCGCTCGGGGGGTGTTCCAGCCGGGCAACCGGGTCAATGCCGAGTGGCGCGCCCGGCTGGCCGAGCATCTGGGCAGCTGGACCTGCGAGCTCGATACCGGATACGCCGCCGGCGTGATGAACGATCCCCTGCGCCTGTCCGGTCTCTCGGCCATTTGCGCGGTCGCCGATGCCGCCCTGCCGGAGCGGGAGCCGCATCCAAGACTGTTCGACGCGCTCTGCGCTTTGCTGGACGTCATGGCCGACGACAGCCTCGGCGATGCCTGGATCGCGGTCTATGTCCGTTGGGAGATCGGCCTGCTCGCCGACCTCGGCTACGGGCTGGATCTGGACACCTGTGCCGCGACCGGGACCAACGACGATCTCGCCTATGTCAGCCCGCGCTCGGGCCGGGCGGTGTCTCTCGCGGCGGGCGAGCCGTATCGCGACAAGCTGATGACGCTGCCCCGATTCCTTGTCGGAAATCCTGGGAGTCGCGGCGGCGGCGACTCGGACGACCTGTTCGCCGGACTCGCCCTGTCCGGATTCTTCCTTGAGCGCCATGTGTTTGCGACCCACGGCCGCCAACCGCCGCCGGCGCGGACGCGATTCGTTGAACGGTTCGCCGAGCGCGCTACAGTATCTGGTGGAGGTTCCAACGCATGAGCACGATATCTTCTGAACTGCCCCCGCCACCGCCGCCGATCGAGCCGGGTACCGTCCGGGACACCTGGCTGGCCGATGCGCTGAGCGAGCGTTATCTCGCCTATGCCCTATCGACCATCATGGCGCGCTCGCTGCCGGACGTGCGCGACGGGCTGAAGCCGGTGCATCGTCGCCTGCTGTTCGCCATGCGTCAGCTCAAGCTCGATCCGGGCAGCGCGTTCAAGAAGTCGGCCCGCGTGGTCGGCGACGTCATGGGTAAGTTCCACCCCCACGGCGACTCGGCGATCTACGACGCCATGGTGCGCCTGGCCCAGGACTTCGCCGTGCGCTACCCGCTGGTGGACGGCCAGGGCAATTTCGGCAACGTGGACGGCGATAACGCCGCGGCCATGCGCTACACCGAGGCGCGGCTGACCGAGGTCGCCCAGCGCCTGCTGGAGGGGATCGACGAGGATACGGTCGATTTCCGCGCCACCTATGACGGGGAGGGCGAGGAGCCCGTCGTCATGCCGGCGGCGTTCCCGAACCTGCTGGCGAACGGCGCCCAGGGCATCGCGGTCGGCATGGCGACCTCCATTCCGCCGCACAACGTCGACGAGCTCTGCGACGCGCTGCAGCACCTGATCAAGTTCCCCGATGCGCGCATCGAGACCCTGGTGGACAAGGTCTCCGGCCCGGACTTCCCGACGGGCGGCATCCTGGTCGAATCCCGCGAGTCCGTCATCGAATCCTACCGCACCGGCCGGGGGTCATTCCGCGTGCGGGCGCGCTGGGAGGTTGAGCCGCTGAAGAACGGCACCTGGCAGATCGTCGTCACCGAGATCCCGTACCAGGTACAGAAGTCGCGCTTGGTCGAGCGCATGGCGGAGCTGCTGCAGGCCCGCAAGCTGATGCTGCTCGGCGACATCCGCGACGAGTCGGCGGCCGATATCCGTCTGGTGCTGGAGCCGAAGAGCCGCAACGTCGATCCAGACGTGCTGATGGAGAGCCTGTTCCGCCAGACCGATCTGGAAAGCCGGATCTCGCTGAACCTGAACGTGCTCGACAAGGACAACGTCCCGCGGGTGATGAGCCTGCCGGAGGCGTTGAAGGCGTTCCTCGACCACCGCCACGAGGTGCTGGTCCGGCGCACCAACCACCGGCTGGGCAAGATCGCTCATCGCCTGGAGGTGCTGGGCGGCTACCTGATCGCCTTCCTCAATCTGGACGAGGTGATCCGGATCATCCGCGAGGAGGACGAGCCGAAGGCCGAGTTGATGCGGACGTTCGAGTTGTCCGACGTCCAGGCCGAAGCGATCCTCAACATGCGTCTGCGCTCCCTGCGCAGGCTCGAGGAGATCGAGCTGCGCAAGGAGTTCGAGCAGCTGTCCGCCGAACGCGACGACCTCAACGACCTGCTCGGCAACGAGGAGCGTCGCTGGAAGGTGATCGGCCAGCAGATCGGCGAGATCCGCCGGGAATTCGGCAAGTCGACCGAGCTCGGCCGCCGCCGCACCGATATCGGCACCGCGCCCAGCGCCGTGGTCATTCCGACCGAGGCCATGGTGGAGCGCGAGCCGATCACGGTCATCTGCTCCGAGAAGGGATGGATCCGGGCGCTGCGCGGTCATATCGGCGCCGACCAGGAGGTGAAGTACAAGGAGGGCGACGGCGAGAGGTTCCGCGTCCACGCGGAGACCACCGACAAGATCCTGGTCTTCGCCACCGACGGACGGTTCTACACGATCGGCGGCGACAAGCTGCCGTCCGGCCGCGGCCACGGCGAGCCGATCCGCCTGATGATCGACCTGGCCAACGACGAGGACATCGTCACCATCTTCCCGCACCGCGCCGGAGAGAAGCTGCTGGTCGCCTCGACCGAGGGGCGGGGCTTCATCGTGCCCGCGGACGACGTCCTGGCCCAGACCCGGTCGGGCAAGCAGGTGCTGGGAACGGACGCGCAGTCGAAGGCGCGGGTGTGTATCCCGATCACGGGCGATACCGTCGCCGTGGTCGGCACCAACCGCAAGCTGCTGGTCTTCGACGTGGCCGATCTGCCCGAGATGGGACGCGGCAAGGGTGTGATCCTGCAGAAGTACAAGTCGGGCGGCACCCTGGCCGACGTGACGGTGTTCAAGGCCGAGGAGGGGCTCTCCTGGTCGCTTCAGGGTGGCCGCCGACGCACGGAGACCGACCTGACCGCGTGGCGCGGCAAGCGCGCCGGCTCCGGCAAGATGCCGCCGACCGGCTTCCCGCGTCCGCCGCGGTTTACGTAAGAGAAGGCCGCGTCACGGAGGCGGTCCATCCTCGATCTCTCTGACCTCGCCCTGAGCAGCCCCGTTCCGGACCTGATCCGGGACGGGGCGTGTCGAAGGGCGGGGGATCTGCACCGGCCCTTCGACACGCCCCGTACGGGGCTGCTCAGGGCGAGGTCAGAGTTCCGATCAGATGATTACTGTTCTCAGATGATTACTCTTCGGCCGGCGCCGTATAGGTCTGCCAGCCGTCCGGGCCGAGGAGTTCGACCGGGCGGTACATCGTCTTGTACGACATCTTCCGGCAGCCCTCGATCCAGTAGCCGAGATAGACGTAGGGCAGGCCGAGAGCGGCGGAGCGGCGGACCGCGTCCAGCACCATGAAGCGGCCGAGCGCCCGCTTCGGCGCGCCAGGCTCGAAGAAGCTGTAGACCGCCGACAGCCCATCGTCCTGATGGTCGATCAGAATCGTCGCCCAGAGCATCCCCCGGGGATCCCGATACTCGATCAGCGAGGACTCGATGGGAGAGCGTTCCACCATGGCCGCGTAGTCGGCCTCGTCCATCAGCGCCATCTCGCCATCTCCGTGACGGCCGGACTGATAGCGCGAAAACAGGTCGAACTGATCGCGGGTGGCCTCGTTCGGTACCAGTTCGCCGGTCAGGTCGGCATTCGCCTTCAGCACCCGCCGTTGCCCCTTGGTCCAGTCGAAATCTGCCACGCGGATCCGCACCGGCACGCAGGCCTGACAGCCTTCGCAGGCCGGCCGGTAGGCGAGGTGCTGGGTCCGGCGGAAACCGGCGCGGGCGAGTGTGTCGTGGGCATGCCGGCCGCGGCGGGTCGACAGGTCGCAGACCAGGCGTCGTTCCAGCCGGCCGGGCAGGTAGGGGCACGGCATCGGCAGGGTATGGAAGAATGTCAGCGGCGGAGCGAGGGTTGCGTCATGCATGTGGGGTGATCAGCCTCCCACCCGTGGGGCCGGAGCTCCGGTATCGTTGCGAGCCGGCACCGCCGGGGCGCCGGTATCCGTCGAGGCGGCCGGCGGGGTCCCCGGAGGAGCGCCGGAATCGTCGCCGCCCGGGGCCGGCGTACCGCCGAGGGTGACGCCCGGCGTGGTGCCGGCGACCGACGGATCGAGCAGGTTCAGGTTCTGCGCCTGTTCCGTGGTCAGGTTTTTCAGCACGATACTGATCCGCCGGTTCGTCGGATCGGCCGGGTTGTCTACGACCAGAGGCTCCCGGTCGGCCCGGCCGGCCACTTTCTCGATCCGGCTGATCGGGATGCCGTTCTCCTCCAGCACCCGACGCGAGGCGTTGGCGCGGTCGGAGGACAGTTCCCAGTTGGTATAGGTCGATCCCGGCGCGAATTGCGAACTGTCGGTATGGCCGGAGATCTCGATGTTGTTCGGCATCTTCTTGATGACTTCCGCCACCTTCTCCAGCAGCGCCCGGGTCTGGTCGTACATGGCGGCGCTGCCGTTCGGGAACAGGGCGATCCGCTCCTGGTCGATGAGCTGGATGCGCAGTCCCTCTGGAACGGCATCGATCTTCAGGGACTCGCCGGCCTCGGACAGTTCCGGGGTCTGCTCGATCGCCTCTTTGAGCGCGGCCTCGGCCTGATCGAACTGCTGCTGCTCGCGTTCGCGCAGCATCTGCTCCATCACTTCCTGATTGATCGTCCCTTCCTCGTCCTCGCGGGAGCCGAGGCGGGATTCGATGTTCTCCGGATCATCCGAATCGGGGTCGAGGGACTCGGTCCGCTCCGCCTGCGGCCGCGCGACCTGGGGCGTCGAGATCATCGGCGGCGAGGAGGCGGATTTCAGTGCGCCGGGCACGGTGATCGAGGTTCCGCCGAGCACGCCGCCGGAGCCGGAACGGGTCGAGCGGCTGATGGCCGTGGGGTCGAAATAGTTGGAAATGCCCATCTTCTGCTCTTCTGTGGTCGCGTTCAGCAACCAGAGCAGCAGGAAGAACGCCATCATCGCGGTCACGAAGTCGGCATACGCCACTTTCCAGGCGCCGCCATGGTGTCCGCCATGGCCGCCTTTCTTGACCTTCTTGATGACGATTGTGGCGTGGTTGTCCACCGTTCGCGTCCCCTATTCGTGACCAGTGGCTACGCTCTTGCAAAGTCGGTGCCGAAGCCGCCGTCGTCAACCCCGGGGGCCGCGTTGTCGCACATGCCGCACTTACACCGGCGGCAGTGCGGCAACGGCTTCTTCGACCTCGAAGAACGACGGTCGGTCCTTGGAGAGGAGCGTCTTGCGCGCGAATTCGACGGAAACGGCCGGGGCATAGCCCGAAACATGGGCGAGCAGGCCGGCGCGGATGCACCCCATGTACTTGGCGTTCGCGTTGAACGTCGCGCCCATGGATGCCGCCATCGGGCTGACGAAACCGTAGGCCAGAAGAATGCCGAGGAAGGTTCCGACCAACGCGCCGCCGATCAGCTTGCCGAGAACCTCGGGCGGCTCGGTGATGGACCCCATGGTCTTGATGATGCCGAGCACGGCGGCCACGATCCCGAGCGCCGGGAAGCCGTCGCCCATGGTCTGGTAGGCGCTCTGAATCGCGGCGTCTTCCGCGTGGTGGGTCTCCAGCTCCTCGTCTAGGAGATCGGCAAGCTCATGCGGGTTGTCGGTTCCCAGTGTCATCATGCGCAGGTAGTCGCAGAGGAACTCCATCGCATGGTGATCGCCGGAGAACTTGGGGAACGCCTGGAACAGGGAACTTTCTTCAGGTCGTTCGATATGCGCTTCGATGGCGAGCATGCCCTTGGTCTTCGCCAGTTTGAAAATGGCGTAGAGCAGCGAAAGCAGCTCGAGATAATCGTCCTTATTGTATTTCGGGCCCTTGAGCGCCGATTTGAAGCCGTAGCCGGCCTTGCTGAGAATGTGCTTCGGGTTGGCGACGATGAACGCGCCCACACCGGCGCCGCCGATAATGACCAGCTCGAATGGCTGCCAGAGGGGGGCAAGTTTGCCGCCCATGGCCATATAGCCGCCGATCACACAGGCTATGACGACGACCCACCCGACGATAATGAACATCTTCGGCTCCGCTTGCGGTCCTATAGGTTCCCGACACACCCTCTCGATGCGACGTATCAGAATAGCCGGTCTTCGCCGGGTTCGCGAGCCTTTCGCCAAGCGCCGGTTTGAAACAGGTCGCGTGGCGCGCTATTTAGCGTTGCGTCCCCGCAAACCGAGGTTCCGATGAACGGTCCTGAGAATGTCGCCCCCGGAGATTTCCGGGCAGTGCTTGGTCGCTTTGCGACGGGAGTCACCGTCGTGACCACGCGCTCGCCGGAGGGCGATCCGGTAGGACTGACCGTCAACAGCTTCACGTCGGTCTCGCTCGATCCGCCGCTCATCCTGTTCTGCCTCGATCTCGAGGCCGGAAGCCTGCCGGCCTTCGAGGCGGCCTCCTGCTTCGCCGTCAACATCCTGGGGACCGACCAGGAAGCCGTGTCCAACCGGTTCGCCGACCCGCTGGCCGCGCGGTTCTCGGCCAATGAGTTCACCGGCTGGTCGACGGGCGCGCCGATCCTGGCCGACGCCCTGGCCGCCCTGGACTGCACGGTCCATGCCCGGCACGACGGGGGCGACCATGTCATTCTGGTCGGGAGGGTCCAGCGTCTGGCCGTGCTCGACGACGCCGAACCGCTGGTCTACTGGCGCGGCTCCTACAGAAAGCTCTGCTGACCGTCTAACCCTGCGCGGCATCGACCCCGAGCAGCCGGGCCGAGATCCCCAGTTCGACGAACCGCGCCAGGATCTCGTCCACATGGGCGCGGTTGCGGGTCTCCACGACCACGTCGAGATCGGCGTTCTTGATCGGCGTGTCCTGGAACATGCGCTGGTGCAGGACCTCGACGATATTGCCGCCGGTCTTGCCGATCGTGTCGGCCACCGTCGCCAGCATCCCAGGCTCGTCGTGGATCTCGAAGCGGATCCGGATCAGCCGCCCGTCGCGGACCAGGCCCCGCATCAGGACCGACGACAGCAGCCGCGAGTCGATGTTGCCGCCACAGACGACGGTCGCGACCGACAGGCCGGCGAACCGCTCGGGCGCATGGAGCAGGGCGGCGATGCCGGCGGCGCCGGCGCCCTCGGCGACCACGCGCTGCTGTTCCACCAGAAGCTGGACGCCGCGCTCGATCGCCCGTTCCGGAACCAGGACGATCTCGTCGACCACCTGCGCGATGATTTCCCGGGTCAGCAGGCCCGGCTCCTTCACCGCGATGCCCTCCGCGAGGGTGGAGCCACCCGCCCGGTTCGGCAGCCCCTTCACCGCATCGTACATGGACGGAAAGCTGTCGACCTGCACGCCGATCATCTGGATCTCCGGCCGGCGGGCCTTCAGCGCGATGGCCATGCCGGCCATCAGCCCACCGCCGCCGATCGGGACCACCACGCAGTCCAGCGGACCGGAATCGGCGTCGATCTCCAGGCCGACGGTACCCTGGCCGCGGACGATGTCCGGGTCGTCGTACGGGTGGACCGGCACCAGGCCTTCCTCGTCGATCAGCGCCTTCGTGCGGGCCACGCAATCGGCAACGGTACGGCCCTCAAGCACGATGCGTGCGCCGTGGGCACGGGTCCGTTCGACCTTGGAGAACGGGGTGGTGGCGGGCATCACGATGGTCGCGGGTATCCCGAGGCGGGCGGCGTGATAGGCCACGCCCTGGGCGTGGTTTCCGGCCGACATCGCGACGACGCCGCGCTTGCGCTCCGCCTCGCTCAGCCCCTGCAGTTTGACGAAGGAGCCGCGGACCTTGAAGGAACTGGTGTGCTGCAGGTTCTCCAGCTTCAGGCTGAGGCGGCAGCCGAGCTGCTGGCCCAGGCTCTGCGCCTCGACGGTCGGGGTGTGCAGGACGGCGCCCTTCAGGAGGACGGCGGCATCGTCGATCATGTCGATCGTAACGGGCAGGGTCATGGGGCCTCGGTTTCCCGCAGGGGGAGGGGACGGACCGCGCGTCCGGCCGTCGGGTTGCCGGTCCTGCGATCCTCTACTGGGGGCCTTGTATCACTCGTATTGCCCCACGAGCTCAACGGTTTCCCCGCCGAGACCTTCCTTGAAGCTCTTCACCCCCTTGGCGTCCGCGTCGTTGACCCCGCCGAGATCGAGGTCGAGATGGCCGGCATCCTTCAGTTCGCCCATGGCCTGCCACAGCAGCAGATGGCTGGCGCTCAAGGTACGGCCGGCGGCGGTGGTCCAGCCGACCTGATAGGTGCTGCCGCTCCCGTGGCAGAGAAACAACGCGGCGGCCACGAGCCTGTCGCCCTGGCTGGCCGTACCGACCAGAACCTTCCGGTGTCCCAGCAACGTCCGACAGAGATCGGTGACGGTGCCGACCGTCGGTCCCGGATAGCCCCGTTCGGCCTTGTCCTGCTCGTAGCCCGTCAGCACCTGGAGCAGCGATTTGCCTTTCCAGGACCATTCGGTGGTGAGTTCCGCCGCCTCCGCCTTGCGCAGCGCACCGCGCCATCTGGATTTCAGCGTCGCGCGCAGGGTTTCCAGATCCGGGCGCAGGTCGACCCAGACGGTCTGATAGCCGGTCGAGCCGGGCCGGCGCTTCAGGCGGGTCGCGTCCAGGGCGGCGCGCATCTCCGGTGTGTTCGGCGCTTCCGGCAGGAGTCGCCGCTTCCGCCCGATCCGGCGCGGGAAAGTCCGGTCGAAGGCGCGAAAGAACGCGCCGACCTGGTCCGGCGTGCCGTATCCGTCGAGCCAGACAGGCCCCCGATCCAGGATCACCGCATGAATCGCCCGCCGCAGAATCTGCGCCTCCTGGATCTGGAACACGCCGGCCAGGGACCCGTCGATCAGGATACGCCCGTGACGCGGTCGTTGGCCCAGGGGCGGGCAGATCGCACGGGCATATCCCGGCGATTGCAACAGGTTGGCGCGCGGCGCGCGTGCGAAGACCTCCTCCCAGTCGGAGAGGCCGGTGTCGTTCCAGACGATCTGACATTCGGGCAGGGGCGCGTCCATCGGCGCAGGGTAGCGAAGAGACGGTCGATTGCCAGCCCCGACAACCGGGGCAGGGAGCGGGGCCGACGCCCATATGGCGATTGGATTGTGCGCCGCGGCATGGTAGACATGACGCTTCAGGGGAATGGGGAGCGGGCGCTGTTTGGCGACCCGCCTGTTTTGTTGCTGACTCGAGGAGGCGTCCTTGTCTGGCAGCTGCATTCAGCATGGGTATAGGTTCCCGGTGGCGGCAGCTGCCGCGGCTGTGGCCGTGCTGTGTCTGGCGCTGCCCGCCTCCGCGCAGACTCTCACCCCCGATCAGACCCTCGCGACGAACCAGCTACCGGCCGGGTCGGTCGAACCGCCATCGGCCTCCTGGTACGTCGTCGGCGATTTCGGGCGCCACGATCCCGGGGCGTTGGATTTCAACGGCGGTTTCGACGACCGGCAGACCTTCACGGGCGGCGGTGTCGGGCTCGGGGTCACATTCTCCAACGCCGAACCCGACCGGACCCTGAGCTTCACCGCCCCGACCATGGAGGGCGAGGCGGAGGACCGGTTCACCTTCCTCGTCTCCGGCGCCTATGACTGGCATACCGGAACGATCGTGACGCCGCGGTTCATGGCCGGCGTGGGCGTGAGCTACCTCGATCCCAATGGGGCCCCCGTGCGGATGCGGCAGGAAATCGGGGCCGGCGCGGATATGACGCCGACGGCGCAGGTCGGATTTGGCGCCGACGTGTCGATCTCGAACTCTCTCGACCTGAGTGCGGAGTATCGGGCGTCCGTGCGCGGTGCTGGGGATTCCGGCGGCGCCGAGCAGACCCCGCAGGTCTCTCAGAAGTTCATGATCGGCGCGAAGTTACGATTCTAACTTACTGATATTGTTTGTTATGGAGAGAGAGTGAGCTCATGGCTCGGCTCTTCCTGTGCGACCAGCCGTAGGCCGTCGTTGCGTGCCCAGGCGGCGTGCCAACTGAGACTCATCGGCGACAGGATATTGCCGGACGGTCCGAGAGCGGCGGCGAAGCGCGAATTGTCCAGATCCGTCAGGTCGTAGACCACCCGCATCCCGGCGCCGTGCCGGTGGCGGAACGGATCGTCCTCCGGTCCCGAGAAGCTGCCGCGCGACACGGTGTAGTCGCCGCCCCCGGTCGGCGTGCGGGTGGTGAGCGCGGCCCCGATCACCGGGATCCTGCTCCAGATCGGATGGCTGAACCAGGCGCGGTGGGCCTCGCCCCAGGTCCAAGCCTCGATCTTGTTGCCGTACAGACGGGCCAGCAGGGTCAGCGCGTCTTCATAGGCGCCGGCCACCACGTCCCCACACCGTTCCCGGACCTCCGGGGTGCGGGTGTCGTCGCAGAAGGCATCCTCGTCGCGCAGGATCGCCAACAGGTTCGCCGCACGGGCGCGCGAATAGTCCGAGAGCAGGGTGCCCAGTTCGTCGGCGAACAATCGGGTGTGCAGTGCCCGAACCCAGGCGGCGAAGATCAGCGGTTCGACCCGTTCGGCCGCCATCGTGCCGTCCCAAGCGCGCAGCAGGCCGGCGGCCCGCGCCTCCAGCCCCTTTCCCTCTGAGGTCGGGAGGTGCGGGACAAGCAGCGGCAGGAGATCGCGAGCGAAGAGCGACAGGGTGTCCATCTGCATCGCCGCCATGCCGGCGACCGTCCGGTCGCCCCCGGCCAGCATCTCGGCGATCCGTCGGGCCCGGTAGGGCGCGTCGAAGCTGCGGGCGATGAACAGGTCCGGATCGGCGCCGACCACCCGCTCGTTCGCATTGATCAGCGCCTCGCCCGGCGGATCCAGGACCTGAGGTAGCGCGTCGAACGGCGCCCAGCCGGTCCAGTCGTGGGTTCCGCTCCAGCCGGGAGCCGGATAGAACCCGTCGCCCGACCGCCGCAGCGGCACCCGACCGGCGGAAACCATGCCCATGCGGCCGGCGGTATCGGCGAAGAGCACGTTCTGCTGCGGGCTGTCGAACATCCGCAGGGCCTGGACCAGGCTGCCCACGTCGATCGCCGTCCCCATGTCGAACAGCGCCTGGGAGGTATCGTCATCGGTGGCGAGAGAGGCCGACGCCAGCGCCAGAACCGTGCCGTCGGCGGCGGCCGCCGCCGCGTCGTCCATGGCGTCGGATACCACGGGTCCGTGGCGGCTGCTCCGCACGGTATGTTCCACGGTCTCGCCGTCGACGCCGAAGCGCTCCACCCGGGTCTCGAACGGGGCATAGCCCTCCGGCGTCAGATAGCGGGTCGGGTCGGCCGGATCGAGGCGCTCGACGAAGAGATCCTGGGTATCGGAGTGGGTGGTGGTGAAGGTCCAGGCGACGGCCCCGTTATGGCCGATCACCAGGAACGGCACGCCCGGCACGAACGCGCCGACCCGCAGATAGCCCGGCGACTCGACCCGCGCCAGCCACCAGAGGTTCGGGCTCTGAAATCCGAGATGCGGGTCGCCGGCGAGGACCGGCCGTCCCGTGGGCGACCGCAGGCCGTTTACGGCCCAGGCGTTGGAGGCACGGCGCGGCCGCAGGATGTCGGGCAGGGACTCGCCCCAGGCGGCAAGGCGGCTGTCGGTGACCAAGTCGAGCGCCGACAGGTCGGGCGCGGTCAGCCTCCCGTCGTTCCCGTCGAAGGGCGCGTAGAGCAGATCCACCTGATCGGTGCTCAGACCGGCCTTCAGCATCCGCGCCCGGGTGATCTCGGAGAACCAGTTCCCGGCGAGCTGCAGCGACATCAGCCGGGCCCAGACCAGACTGTCCGCCGGTTCCCATGGCTCCGGCTCGATCCCGGCGAGAAGGAATTCCGGGGGCAGCGGCCCGGATCGGGTCTCCAGATAGCCGTTCACCCCGGCAACGTAGCTGTCCACATGCGCCTTCGCGCGCTCCGACAGCCGCTCGTAGGAGGCATGGGCGAGGCGGCGCAGGCCGAGGGTGCGCAGCAGCTTGTCGGTGGACAGGGTCGCCTCGCCGACGATCTCCGACAGGCGACCGGCCCCCGTGCGGCGCATCAGTTCCATCTGCCACAGCCGGTCCTGGGCATGGGCATAACCCAGCGCGAAGCTGGCATCTTCAGGGCGGGCGGCGCGGATGGTGACGGTGCCGGCGTCGTCGCGCTCGATCAGCGCAGGGGCGGCGAGGGCGGAGAGGCCGATGATCTCGCCGTCGGTCTCCGGCAGGGACCCCTGGAGCCAGAACAGCCCCAGGGCGCCCAGAAAATTCAAGCCGATCAGGAGAAGGACCGCGCCGACGACGAGTCGGCGGATCAGGCTGGAGCCCATAGCGCTCTCTCGCTCTGTGTCTGCGCGGTCCCTGCGATCATCAGGTCTTGTTGAAGATCACCGTCTTCTTGTGGGTGAAGTGCTCCAGCATCGCCTCCAGGGTGGCTTCCTTGCCGAGGCCGGAATTCTTCACGCCGCCATAGCTGAGGCCCGGCTGCACGACCAGGTTCTGGTTCACCTGGACAAAGCCCGCCTCCAGCTTCTCGGTCACGTTCAGCGCCGCATGCAGGTCGTTGGTCCACAGGGTGGCCGCCAGCCCGTACTCGGTGTCGTTCGCCGCGGCGACAACCTCGTCCAGGTCGGTCCAGCGGATGATGCAGGTGACCGGGCCGAAGATCTCCTCGCGGGAGAGACGGCTGTCGTTGGTCATCTCGGTGAACAGCACCGGACGCACGAACAGGCCGTCCTTGAACTTCTCGTCGGTCGGCATCGCCGAGCACTCGATCGGCTTGGCACCCTTCTCGGATTTGCCGATGTCGATATAGCCCTTCACCTTCTTGAACTGCTCCGGCGAGATGATGGTACCGATATCGGTCTTCTCATCCAGCGGGTCGCCCATGACCATGGCGTCGACCTGGGCGCGCAGCTTCTCCACGAAGGTGTCGTAGAGGCTGTCATGCACGAAGATTCGGCTGGCCGCGGTGCAGGACTGGCCCTGGCGGGTGAAGCGCATGCCGACCACGGCGCCGTTCAGCGCCTTGTCGATATTCGCGTCGGCCATGATGATCATCGGCGACTTGCCGCCCAGCTCCAGCGTGACCGGGATCAGCTTCTCGGCGGCGGTCTTGTAGACGATCTTTCCGGTCTCCACCGAGCCGGTGAAGGTCACCTTGCCGACCTTCTTGTGCTCGACCAGCGGGGCGCCGCATTCCGGACCGAAGCCCGACAGCATGTTGAACACGCCGGCCGGCAGGATCGAATTCATGATCTGGCAGACGCGCAGCACGGTCAGCGGCGCTTCCTCGGCAGACTTCACGACCACGGCGTTGCCCGCCAGCATCGCCGGGGCGATCTTCAGCGCCATCAGCAGCAGCGGCACGTTCCACGGGATGATGGCGCCGACCACGCCGATCGGCTCGCGCACCGTGATGGTGAGCATGTCCGGATGGTGCGGGACGGTCTCGCCCTTCAGCTCCGAGCCGAGGCCGGCATGGAAGTGGAAGGCGTCGGCCAGGATGGAGGCCTCCACCCGGCTTTCGGTGCGCAGGGCCTTGCCGGTCTCCAGCGCGATCAGCCGGCCCAGCTCCTCGACATGCTCCTCCAGCGCTTCGGCGCATTTGTAGAGCAGCTTGCCACGGTCGCGGGCGCGCATCTTGCCCCAGGCCTTCTGCGCCTTGGCGGAATCCTCGACGGCGCGGTTGACGTCTTCCGCATCGCCGGCGGCACCGAAGCCGATGATCTCGCCGGTGGCCGGATAGATAACCTCGAAGGTCTTGCCCGAGGCGGCCTGCACCAGCTTGCCGCCGATCAGGTGGCGGCCGCTGAGGGCCTTGGCCAGGGCGTAGGGGTCCAGGTTCGGCTCGAGCGACGGCTCCTGGCCGTAGTCGAGATCGCTCACCATCAGGTTCATTGTTCGATCTCCCTCAGAATTGCGTCGCGGTCTTGGTCCAGATTCGGAGCCGGGAGCCGCGTTGTCGGGTCCGGATAGCCGGAAATCTTGATCGGGTTGCCGACCACCTTCATCGGGCCGGTGACAGGGTCGTCCACGGTGACGACCATGTTGCGGGCCGCCGTCTGCGGATACTCGACCGCCTGGCCGATATTGTTGATCGGTCCGGCCGGCACGCCGGCGGCGTCCATGACGGACATCCAGTGGGCGGTCGGCTGGGTCTTCAGCACCGCCTCGATCTCGGTCTCGAGCTCGGTGACGTGGGTCGCCCGCAGGTCGTTGGTCGTGTAGCGGTCGTCGGTCTTCCACTCCGGCTTGCCCAGGGCGTCGACCATCTTGTGGAACAGCCCGTCATTGCCGGCGGCGATGATGATATGGCCGTCGGCGGTGTTGAAGGCCTGGAACGGCGTGATCGACGGGTGCCGGGCGCCGAGCGGGCCGGGCGCCTTGCCGGTCACGAAATAGCGCATGGCGGCGTTTTCCAGCAGCGCCACCTGGCAGTCGAACATGCCGATATCGACCTTGCGCGCCTCGCCGGTCATGGCGCGGCCGAACAGGGCCGACATCACGCCGATGGCGGTGAACAGGCCTGCGCCGATATCGCCGATGGACGTGCCGATGCGGGTCGGCGGCGAGCCCTCATGGCCGGTGATGCTCATAATGCCGCCCATTCCCTGGACGACCATGTCATAGGCCGGACGGGTCATCTCCGGGCCGGAATGGCCGAAGCCGGAGGCCGCCGCATAGATCAGCTTGGGGTACTTGGCGTGGAGCGTGTCCCAGCCGTAGCCGAGCTTCTCCATGGTACCGGGGCGGAAGTTCTCGACGATGACGTCGGCCTTCTCCAGCAGCTTCTCGAAGGTGGCGCGGTCGCCGTCGTCCTTCAGGTTCAGCGCGATGCTCTGCTTGCCGCGGTTGACCGACTGGAAATACGCCGACTTGCCATTGACGAAGGGCCCGTAGTGGCGGGCGTCGTCGCCGGTGCCGGGGGTCTCCACCTTGATCACCCGGGCGCCGAGCTCCGCCATCATCAGGGTGCAGTAGGGGCCCGCGAGGATGCGGCTCAGATCGACGACGGTGATGCCGCTGAGCGGTCCGGCCTGTGATGAGGCCGCAGATGTCTCGGCCGCTGTCTGCTCCGCTGCCATGCGGGGCTCTCCCTTCCTGGATTACACGCTTTTGGCCGGTTTTAGACCACGGACGGGAGGGCGACAAGCCGGGGAGCGCGCGTCGGTCCGGTGCCGGTAGCCGAAACGACAACGGGGCCGACAATGCGGCCCCGAAATCGGAATGCGGTTCAGAAACCGGCGTGCGGATCCAACCGCCGTCCTCAGGCGCCGGCCTTCTTCTTGGCGGACTCGATGCCTTCGGTGATCAGCTTCTTCGCCTCGTCGGCGTCGCCCCAGCGGTCGACGCGGACCCACTTGCCGACCTCGAGGTCCTTGTAGTGGGTGAAGAAGTGCTTGATCTGGTCGGTCAGGATCGCCGGCAGGTCGGTCCAGGAGGCGATGTCCGAGTAGTACGGGTGCAGCTTGTCGACCGGCACGGCCAGGATCTTTTCGTCCATGCCTTCCTGGTCTTCCATGATCAGCACGCCGACCGGACGCACATTGATGACCGCCTTCGGCATGATCGGGTTGCTGCCGACCACCAGCACGTCCACCGGATCGCCGTCATTGGCCAGCGTGTGCGGCACGAAGCCGTAGTTGCACGGGTATGTCATAGCGGTGTGCAGGAACCGGTCGACGAACAGCGCGCCGCTGTCCTCGTCGAACTCATACTTCACCGGATCCGAGCCGAGCGAGACCTCGATCAGCACGTTGACGTCGTGGGGCGGGTTCTTGCCGATGGGAATGTGGGAAATGCGCATGGGAAAGTCCCCGGGATCGCGTTACGTGGATTTTGTTGCGGTGCGACATAGACCGGCCGCGAGCCCGGGGCAAGGTGCGATTAGTTCCGGATCACGTCTTTGAGCAGGTCTGCGACAATCCGCGTGCCGATCTCGATCAGGACCACGTCGGTGCCGACGGTCTCCAATGTATAGCCCCGGGGGATCGTGAGCTGACGGAGCAGATCGTTCGGCGCCGCCTTCTTGGCAATGCCCGGCGGCAGCGGCTTGCCGCGCGCCAAGTTCTTGGCAATACCCGGGGGCAGCGACGTCACAGGCTGGGGATGGGTCTGGAAGTAGCGGGTAATGGTGCTCCGTTCCTGATCGCTCAGCAGAATGCCGGCCAGAACCGCGCCGGCCGCCGCAGCCGCGGCGACGCCGTCGGACGTGCTGTTCGATCCGCCGCCCTGATTGCCGGGGTTGCCGGCATGGGCCGGCTTGCCGTTTCCGGCGTTGCCGGGGGCCTTGTCGTTCTTGGCGAAGGCCGGGGCCGCGAGGGCAGCGGCCAGCACGGCACTGAGGACGATCGATTTGAAGGCCATTGGAAACTCCTGAAACTCAAACGCCTGACGATATCACAAACGCCAAAGCAAAGGGCCGGTTCCACTATCAGAACCGGCCCAGCCTTCAGAAATTCCCAGAAACGGTCAGGACAAGGCAGCGACCGCGCGCTTGGCCATCACCGTGATCAGGTGCGAGCGGTACTCGGCACTGGCATGGATGTCGGAGTTCAGGGTGTCGGCATCCACCGCGATCCCGTCCAGGGCGTCGGCGGAGAGGCTGGAAGACAGGGCGCTCTCCATCTCCGGCACCCGGAAGACGCCGTCCTGGCCGGCACCGGTGACCGCCACCTTCACGCCACCGCCGGTCTTGGCGACAAACACGCCGACCAGGGCATAGCGCGAGGCCGGGTTGATGAACTTCTGATAGGCCGCCTTCTCCGGCTTGGGGAAGGAGACCGAGACGATCATCTCGCCATCCTCGAGCGCGGTCTCGAACAGGCCCGAGAAGAACTCGTCCGCCGGGATCTCGCGCTTGTCGGTCTTGATCGTGGCGCCGAGGGCCAGGCAGGCCGCCGGATAGTCGGCCGCGGGGTCGTTGTTGGCGACGGATCCGCCGATGGTGCCGCGGTTGCGGACCTGCGGATCGCCGATGGAGCCGGCCAGCTTGGCCAGAGCCGGGATCGCCGACTGGACATCGGCGGACTCGGAGACCGCCCCATGGGTGGTCATCGCGCCGATGGTGACCGTGTCGCCGGAAACGGTGATGCCCTTCAGGTCACCGATACCGCCAAGATCGACCAGGTCGGAGGGCTGGGCCAGACGCTGTTTCAGCGTGGGCACCAGCGTCATCCCGCCGGCCACGTAAGTGCCATCCTCGGCCCCGCTGCGGGCAGCGACCGCATCGGCGACGGACGACGGTTTGTGATAGGCGAAATCGTACATGGCTTGTGTCTCCTGTAACCCTTGTCGTCAGGTCATCTATTCGGCGGCGACGGCGGGGGAAGCGGCTTTGATGGCCTTCCACACCGTCTGCGGGGTTGCGGGCATCGGCATGTCGTGTACGCCCAAATCCCAGAGCGCGTCGACCACCGCGTTGATCACGGCCGGCGGGGAACCGATGGCACCGACCTCGCCGCAGCCCTTCACTCCCAGGGAGTTATGGGCGCACAGCGTGATCTCGGTGCCTGCCGAAAAGCTCGGCAGATCATCGGCGCGCGGCATGCTGTAGTCCATATAGGAACCGGTCACCAGCTGACCATCGTCGGAATAGACGCAGCCTTCCTGCAACGCTTGGCCGATTCCCTGGGCGAGGCCGCCGTGGATCTGGCCTTCCACGATCATCGGGTTGATGACCCGGCCGACATCGTCAACCGCCGTCATCCTGTCGATTCGGACCTTGCCGGTGTCGGGGTCGACTTCGACCTCGCAGATGTGGCAGCCGCCGGGGAACGTGAAGTTCAGCGGATCGTAGAACGCCTTTTCGTCCAGCCCGGGCTCCAGCTCGTCGTGCGGGAAGTTGTGCGGGACATAGGCGGCAAGCGCGACCTCGCCGAAGGCCATCGAGCGGTCGGTGCCGGCAACGGTGAAGGCGCCGTCCTTGAACTCGATGTCGCTTTCCGAGGCTTCCAGGATATGGGCGGCGATCTTCTTGGCCTTGTTCACGACCTTGTCCATCGCCTTCATGATGGCTTCGCCACCGACGGCCAGCGAGCGCGAGCCGTAGGTGCCCATGCCGAACTGCACCTTGTTGGTGTCGCCGTGGCTGATCTCGATATTCGACATCGGCAGGCCGAGCCGTTCGGACACGAGCTGGGCGAAGGTGGTCTCATGGCCCTGGCCGTGGCTATGCGAGCCGGTGAAGACCGTCACCGAGCCTGTCGGATGTACCCGGACCTCGGCCGATTCGTAGAGGCCGGCACGGGCGCCGAGCGAGCCGACGACAGCGGACGGCGCGATGCCGCAGGCTTCTAGATAGGTGGAGTAGCCGATGCCGCGGCGCTTGCCCTTGGCCTCGGACTCCTTGCGCCGCGCCTCGAACCCGGCGACGTCATGGACGCTCTCCGCCTTATCCAGGGTCGCGATGTAGTTGCCGCTGTCGTATTGCAGCGCCACCGGCGTCTGGTAGGGGAAGGCGTCGGCCGGGATGAAGTTGGCCCGGCGGATGTCGGTTTGGCTCATGCCCATCTCGCGGGCGCATTTCGCCACCAGCCGTTCCAGGAGATAGGTCGCTTCCGGCCGTCCCGCACCGCGATAGGCGTCCACCGGTACCGTGTTGGTGAAGATCGCCTTCACGTTGCAGTAGATCAGCGGCGTCGAGTACACGCCGGCCAGCAGCGTCGCGTAGAGATAGGTCGGCACGCAGGGCGCGAAGGTCGACAGATAGGCGCCCATATTCGCCTTGGTCTCGACCTTCAGCGCCAGGAACTTGCCCTCGCTGTCCATCGCCATCTTGGCTTTGGAGATGTGGTCGCGGCCATGGGCGTCGGAGATGAAGGCGTCCGACCGGTCGCAGGTCCACTTGATCGGCCGGCCGACCCGGGGTGCGGCCCAGGTGACGATCGCTTCCTCGGCGTAGTGGTAGATCTTCGAGCCGAATCCGCCGCCCACATCGGGGGCGACGACCCGCAGCTTGTGCTCGGGAATCGAGAGGACGAAGGCGCCCATCAGCAGCCGGATCACATGCGGGTTCTGGCTGGTGGTGAACAGGGTGTACTCGTCGGTCGCCCGGTCGTATTCGCCAACGGCCGCGCGCGGCTCCATGGCGTTGGGGATCAGGCGGTTGTTGATGATGTCGATCTCGGTGACGTGATGCGCCTTGGCGAACGCCTCGTCGATCTGGGCCTCGT